>JANQRX010000003.1 GCA_028284325.1 Bauldia sp.
TCGGTGAAGCTCTTGAGCAGACGGCTGCGGCTCGGATGCCGCAGCTTGCGCAGCGCCTTCGCCTCGATCTGCCGGATCCGCTCGCGCGTCACCTCGAAGTCCTGGCCGACTTCTTCCAGGGTGTGGTTCGCCTTCTCGCCGATCCCGAAGCGCAGCTTCAGCACCTGCTCTTCGCGGGGGGAGAGGGTCGACAGCACCTTGCGCGTGTTCTCGGCGAGGTTGCTGTTGAGGATCGCCTCCTGCGGCGACACGGCGGCCTTGTCCTCGATGAAGTCGCCGAGGTGGCTGTCCTCTTCCTCGCCCACGGGCGTCTCGAGGCTGATCGGCTCCTTCGCGATCTTGAGCACCATGCGCACCTTCTCGACCGGCAGCTCCATCTTCTCGGAGAGTTCCTCGGGCGTGGGCTCGCGACCGAGCATCTGCACCAGGAAGCGCTGCGCGCGCACCAGCTTGTTGATCGTCTCGATCATGTGGACCGGGATGCGAATCGTGCGCGCCTGGTCCGCGATCGCGCGGGTGATGGCCTGGCGGATCCACCAGGTGGCGTAGGTCGAGAACTTGTAGCCCCGGCGCCACTCGAACTTGTCCACCGCCTTCATCAGGCCGATGTTGCCCTCCTGGATCAGGTCCAGGAACTGCAGGCCGCGATTGGTGTATTTCTTGGCGATGGAGATCACCAGGCGGAGGTTGGCCTCGACCATCTCCTTCTTGGCCTGGCGCGCCTCGCGCTCGCCCTTCTGCACCATGTGGACGATGCGGCGGAACTCGGCGATGTCGAGCCCGGTCTCGGTGGCGAGCTCCTGGATCGAGCCGCGCAGCTCCTTGATCTGGGGCTTGTCCTTGGCGACGAAATCCTTCCAGCCCTTAGCCGAGAGGTTGGAGATGCGGCGGATCCAGTTCGGGTCGAGCTCGGAGCCCTGATACGCGGAGAGGAAATCCTCGCGCTTGACCTTGTGGCGCTCGGCGAGCCGCATCAGCCGGCCCTCGGCGCCGATCAGCCGCTTGTTGATGTCGTAGAGCTGCTCGACCAGGGCATCGATACGGTTCTGGTTGAGCGCCAGCGACTTCACCGCGGCGACGATGTCGGTGCGGAGCTTCTTGTAGCGGCGCTCCTGCGACGGCGACAGCGTCGTGTTCTTCATGCGCAGTTCGACGTGCTGGTCCTGCAGGCGGCGAAGCTTCTTGTACTCCGAGGCGATGGTGTTGAAGGTCTCGACGACGGCCGGCTTCAGCTCCGCTTCCATCGCGGCGAGCGACAGGGCGTTCTCGTACTCGTCGTCGTCGTCATCGTCGTCCTGCTTGTTCTCGCCCTCGCCTTCGGTCTTCTCGCCGGCGAGCTCGTCGCCCGGCGCGGTCGGCGGCGCGGCCTGGGTCTCGCCGGTGGCGGCGTTGCCATTGGCGTTGGCGGCATTGGCGGCTCCGCCCTCACCCTCGGCGGGCTTCGGCGCCTGCTTGGCGTCGGGCCCGGCGTAGGTGGCTTCGAGGTCGATGATGTCGCGCAGGAGAATGTTGCCCTCGTCGAGCTCGTCCCGCCAGATAATGATCGCCTGGAAGGTCAGCGGGCTCTCGCACAGGCCGGCGATCATGGTCTCGCGGCCGGCCTCGATGCGCTTGGCGATGGCGATCTCGCCCTCGCGGGAGAGAAGCTCGACCGAGCCCATCTCGCGCAGATACATGCGCACCGGATCGTCGGTGCGGTCGGTCGGCTCGCGGGTGGTGGTCTTGGCGACGGCGGTGGTGGTGGTCTCGGCGACGGCCTGGGAAGGCTCGGCGCTCTCGCCGCTCGCCGCGCCGTTCTTGGCCGCGGCCTTGTCGTCGTTGTCCTCGCCGTCCTCGTTCTCGATGACGTTGATCCCCATCTCCGACAGCGAGGACAAGATGTCCTCGATCTGCTCCGAGGTCACCTCCTCCGACGGCAGCACCTTGTTGAGCTCTTCATAGGTGACGAAGCCCCGCTTCTTGGCGGCCTTCATCATCTTCTTGACGGCGGCGTCCGACAGGTCGAGCAGCGGGCCGTCCTGGCTCTCGCTCGTGGTGTCCTGCGCCTCGTCGTGTTCCTTGACTTTCGTCGCCATTCACATCTCCAACCGGGCGCCGCGCGCCGGGCATGTTGCCGTCAGATGGCAGCAGCCGCCTCCGCGGGCGCTGGGACGCGCGCCACGGTCCGACGGCTGAGCGCTGGGATGGTGCCTGCACCGTGTTAAGGCACGCTTAACCGTAACGGGCAACATCCGATCTCCGATTTTTTCAGAACGCCGGCGACGATCGCCCGGACCCGGCCCCGAACCCCTCAAGCAGGGCTTCGGTCCCCTTCTGGCTCGCCAGCTGGTTCTGGATATCCACCAGCCGCGCGAGGTTCAGTTCGCTCGGGTCCTTCGCAAGCGCCGCCTCGGCTTCCCGCAAGTCCCTATTTAACGTCCGGTTCCTGTGGTGCAAGACCAGCGCCTGCCCCCAGGCGGCCTCGGCGTCGGCATCGTCGGCGTCGGCCAGCGCCGGCCAGAAACCGGCCCGGTTGATCTGCGCCTCCAGCGTGGCGAGCACCGCGGCGAAATCGCGCGCCTCGAGGCGGGCGTGGAGGTCGGCCCTCGCCAGCCCCGGATCGGTCGCGACCTGCTCCATCAGCGCCGCCCGCAGCCGGTTGAGATCGTCATGGGCGAAGTCGATGTCGCAGAAGTCGTCGACATGGGGCGCGATCAGCGCCGGGTGGTTGACCATGGTGGCGAGCAGCACCGCGTCGCGCAGGGTGTAGGCGGCGCGGCCGCGCACGACGCTGGTCGCCTTCAGGCCCTGCGACACCGGCATGTCACCCGCCTCGTGGGGCCGCATCGGCTCGTCGCGCCTTCGCCAACGGCCACGACCTGCTGGACCGTCGCCGCGCCGCTGGGGGGCCGACGCCTCGCGGCGGTAGCCGAAATAGGTCTCGATCCGATCCCGCAGCGCCTCGACATAGTGCCGCCGCACCGACTCGTCGCCGACGGCGCGGGCGGCCCCCGCGAGCTTGCGTTCCAGCGCAGCCCGGCGCTCCGGCGTGGCGAAGGTCTCGCCCGCCGTCTCCCGCGCCCACAGGACGTCGATCAGCGGCGCCGCCTGATCGAGCACCGCCTCCATCGCCGCCCGGCCGTCGCGGCGGATGAGATCGTCGGGATCGACCCCGGCCGGCAAAGTGGCGAAGCGGACGCTCTTGCCTGGCGCGAGCATCGGCAGAGCGGTGTCGACGACGCGATAGGCGGCGCGCTGGCCGGCGGCATCGCCGTCGAAGCACAGGATCGGCTCGTCGGCCATGCGCCACAGGATCTCGAGCTGCCGTTCGGTGACCGCCGTGCCGAGCGGGGCAACGGTATGGTCGAACCCGGCCCCGACCATCTGCACCACGTCGGCATAGCCCTCCACCACCACGACCGTGCCGGCATGATGGGCGGCGGTGCGGGCCGCCTGCCCGTTGAACAGGAGCCCGCCCTTGTGGAACAGCGGCGTCTCCGGCGAGTTGAGGTACTTCGCCGGCACGTCGGCGGCCATGGCCCGCCCGCCGAAGCCGACCACCCGGCCGCGCAGATCGGTGATCGGGAACATCACCCGGTCGCGGAAGCGGTCGTAGGAGACGGCGATGTCGTCGCCGGTCACCAGCAGGCCGGCCTCGACCATGCGCTGCTGATCGACACCACGATCGGCGAGATACTGTTTCACACCGTTGCGGGTGGCCGGCGCATAGCCGATGCGGAACCGCGTCTGGAGGTCGGGCCCGATGTCGCGGCCGGCGAGATAGCCCCGCGCGCCCGCGCCGACCGCGGCCTGCAGCGAGGCTTCGAAATAGGCGGTGGCGTGCTCCAGGACCTCCAGCAGGCTGGCGCGCTGCCGGTCCCGGGCTTCGGCCTGCTCGTCGCGCGCCGGCATGGGCACGCCCGCCTCGCCGGCCAGACGCTCGACGGCTTCCGGAAAGTCGAGCCCGTCGATCTCCATCAGGAAGGTGAAGATGTCGCCGCTCTTGCCGGCGGAGAAATCGAACCACCGCCCCTTCTGGTCGTTGACGAAGAAGGACGGCGTCTTCTCGGCGTTGAAGGGCGAAAGGCCAGCGAACTCACGGCCCTGCTTCTTCAGCTTCACGCGCCGCGCGACCACCTCAGAAGCCGGCAGCCGGGCCCGTATGTCGTCAAGAAAGGATTCCGAGAAACGCATCGCGGCGATTCGCCTCCGCCCCGATCACCGTCGCAAACCTGGCTGGTCTTGCGTTCGCAAGCGGGACTTGTGCCCGCTATCCACAGGCAGATGCGCCGAATGCGGCCCTAGCGGAGCATCCCGCGCACCATCACGCCGGCCTTGGCGAAATCCATCCGCCCCTTGTAGCGGGCCTTCAGCGCCTGCATGCACTTGCCGACATCGCGCAGCCCTTCGGCGCCGGTGCTGGCGATCGTCTCGGCGCAGAGCGAGCGGACCTGGTCCTCGTCGAACTGCGCCGGCAACAGGGATTCGATGATGACGATCTCGTGCCGCTCCTGCTCGGCCAGATCGAGCTGGCCGGCTTCTTCATAGTCGGCAGCCGATTCCAGCCGTTGCTTGACCATCTTGATGAGAACGCCGGCGATGCTGTCGTCGTCGATCGGGTCCTTGCCCTCGCGGCGGGCGGCCTCGTCCCGATCCTTGATCGCCGCCTTGATGAGACGAAGGGTGGAAATCCGGCGCTTGTCGCCGGTGCGACAAGCGTCATCCAAGGCGCTGGCGATCTGCTCCCGCATCGCGTTCTCCATCAGACGACCGGGGCCACCATAGCGCAGCCGGCCCGGTCACGCAAAGGGCGGAACCTCTCCTCAAGTGATTGTTTCATTTGAGTTTTTCAACCGCGTCCACAGTTGACGCGCCTCGACCTCTGGCCTAGTTTCCGCGCACTTCAACGCCGCGGCAGGTCTGCCGGCCCGCGGCTCGCGTGGGCGCCGGTATATGGTCCGAACCGAAACGAAAATCAAGACGGCGCCGTGGCCAGAGGAACGCGCGACGGCGGTGCTGGCGCTCGCCGACGGCACGGTGATTCACGGCGCCGGCATCGGCGCCACCGGTACGGCGGTGGGCGAGGTCTGCTTCAACACCGCCATGAGCGGCTACCAGGAAATCCTCACCGATCCGTCCTACGCCGGCCAGATCATCACCTTCACCTTTCCCCATATCGGCAATGTCGGCACCAACGACGACGACCTCGAAACCGTCAACCTCGCGGCGGTCTCGGGCGTGCGCGGCTGCGTGCTGAAGACCGACATCACCGAACCGTCGAACTACCGCGCCGCGCGGCATCTCGACGCCTGGCTCAAGGCCCGGGGGATCATCGGCATCGCCGGCGTCGACACCCGCGCCCTCACCGTCCGCATCCGCGAGCACGGCATGCCCAACGCGGTGATCGCCCACGATCCCGGCAGCGACATCGTCACCGCACCGCTGGTCGCCGAGGCGGCCGGCTGGCACGGCCTGGTCGGCGCCGACCTCGCCCGCGAGGTCACCACGTTGCAGAGCTACACCTGGGACGAGACCACCTGGCAGTGGGGCGAGGGCTTCGGCCGGCAGACGGAGGCGCGGTTCCGGGTGGTGGCCATCGACTACGGGGTCAAGCGCAACATCCTGCGGCTGCTCGCCGAGCACGGCTGCGAGATCACGGTGGTCCCGGCGACGGCGACGGCCGAGGAGATTCTCGAACGCAAGCCCGACGGTGTCTTTCTGTCCAACGGCCCGGGCGACCCGGCCGCCACCGGTGCCTACGCCGTTCCGGTGATCAGCAAGCTGGTCGACGCAGGTCTGCCAGTGTTCGGCATCTGCCTTGGCCACCAGATGCTCGGCATTGCGCTGGGCGGCACGACGGCCAAGATGCACCAGGGCCATCACGGCGCCAATCATCCGGTGAAGGACCTGGCGACCGGCAGGGTCGAGATCACGTCGATGAATCACGGCTTCGCGCTCGACGCCAAGTCCCTGCCTGACACCGTTGAAGAGACTCACGTTTCGCTGTTCGACGGTTCCAACTGCGGCATCCGGCTGAAGGACCGGCCGGTCTTCTCCGTCCAGTACCATCCGGAAGCCTCACCGGGCCCGCGCGACAGCCGCTACCTGTTCCAGCGCTTCGTCGATCTGATGGAGGCGCGCACGGCCGCGGCCTGAGGCCGGCGTCGACGCGCGAGGTCAACTTCCCACACTTCGGGAATTCACCTATAAGCGCGCTCGGCACCCGCCACGACCACCGCCGGCCTTCGCAGCGAACCGGCCCGGCTTCGAAACCATGCCCAAACGTACCGACCTGTCCTCCATCCTCGTCATCGGCGCCGGACCGATCATCATCGGCCAGGCGTGCGAGTTCGACTATTCCGGCACCCAGGCGGTCAAGGCCCTGAAAGCCGAGGGTTATCGCGTCATCCTCGTCAACTCCAATCCGGCCACCATCATGACCGATCCGGAGATGGCGGACGCGACCTATGTCGAGCCGATCACCCCGGAGATCGTCGCCCGCATCATCGAGAAGGAGCGTCCGGACGCGCTGCTGCCGACCATGGGCGGACAGACGGCGCTCAACTGCGCCCTCTCGCTCCGCAAGATGGGCGTTCTGGATGAATTCGGCGTCGAGATGATCGGCGCCCGGGCCGACGCCATCGACAAGGCCGAGGACCGCGAACGCTTCCGCGAGGCCATGCACCGGATCGGGCTCGAGACGCCGCACTCGCGGCTCGCCCATTCCATTGCCGACGCCCTCACCGCACTCGACGATATCGGCCTGCCGGCCATCATCCGTCCATCGTTCACGCTCGGCGGCACCGGCGGCGGCATCGCCTGGAACCGCGAGGAGTATCTGGAGATCGTGGAACGCGGTCTCGACGCCTCACCGACGACCGAGGTGCTGATCGAGGAATCGGTGGTCGGCTGGAAGGAGTACGAGATGGAGGTCGTGCGCGACCGCGCCGACAACTGCATCATCGTGTGCTCGATCGAGAACGTCGACCCGATGGGCGTGCACACCGGCGATTCCATCACAGTCGCACCGGCACTGACGCTCACCGACAAGGAATACCAGATCATGCGGGACGCCTCGATCGCGGTCCTGCGCGAGATCGGCGTCGAGACGGGCGGGTCTAACGTCCAGTTCGCCGTCAATCCCGATGACGGCCGTCTGGTGGTGATCGAGATGAACCCGCGGGTGTCGCGGTCGTCTGCGCTGGCCTCCAAGGCCACCGGCTTCCCGATCGCCAAGGTCGCCGCGCGGCTTGCGGTCGGCTACACCCTCGACGAGCTCGACAACGACATCACCGGCGGCGCGACACCGGCCTCGTTCGAGCCGACGATCGACTACGTGGTCACCAAGATTCCGCGCTTCGCGTTCGAGAAGTTCCCCGGCGCCGCGCCCCTGCTCACCACGTCGATGAAGTCCGTTGGCGAGGTCATGGCCATCGGCCGCACGTTTGCCGAATCCCTGCAGAAGGCGCTACGCGGTCTGGAGACCGGCCTGACTGGGCTCGACGAGGTCGACATCCCCGGCCTTGGGCAGGGCGACGACAAGAATGCGATCCGCGCCGCCCTCGGCCAGCCCGTGCCCAACCGAATCCTGTACGCGGCGCAGGCGCTCCGGCTCGGCGCGAGCGTCGAGGACGTGCACGCCGCCTGCCGGATCGATCCCTGGTTCCTGCGGCAGCTCGCCGACATCGTCGAGATGGAGGCGCAGGTCCGCCAGCGCGGCCTGCCGACCGCGGGGGAACCGCTGCGGCGGCTCAAATCCATGGGCTTCTCCGACGCGCGCCTCGCCGAGCTGGCCGGCGGTGACGAAACCGAGGTAGCGGCGCTCCGCGCCGATCTCGGCGTGCATCCGGTCTACAAGCGCATCGACACCTGCGCCGCCGAGTTCGCATCGCCGACCGCCTATCTCTACTCCTCCTACGACGTGCCCTTTGCCGGCGAGGCCGTCAGCGAGGCGGCGCCGGGCGACGGCCGTAAAGTGATCATCCTCGGCGGCGGCCCCAACCGTATCGGCCAGGGCATCGAGTTCGACTATTGTTGCTGTCATGCCTGCTTCGCGCTGAGCGACGCCGGCTACGAGTCGATCATGGTCAACTGCAATCCCGAGACCGTGTCGACCGACTACGACACCTCCGACCGGCTGTATTTCGAACCGCTGACGGCCGAGGACGTCCTGGAAATCGTCCGGGTCGAAGCGGCCAGGGGAACGCTCGCCGGCGTCATCGTCCAGCTTGGCGGACAAACGCCCCTGAAGCTGGCCCACGCTCTGCAGGCGGCCGACGTGCCGATCCTCGGCACCTCGCCGGATGCCATCGACCTTGCCGAGGACCGCGACCGGTTCCAGCAACTGATCCAGCGCCTGAACCTGCGCCAGCCCAACAACGGCATCGCCCGTTCCACCGACGAAGCACGGCAGATCGCCGGGGAGATCGGCTTCCCGCTGGTGATCCGCCCGTCCTACGTGCTCGGCGGCCGCGCGATGGAGATCGTTGACGACATGGCCGGCCTGGAGCGCTACATGCGCGAGGCGGTGGTCGTCTCGGGCGATTCGCCGGTGCTGCTCGATTCCTATCTCTCCGACGCCATCGAGGTCGATGTCGACGCGCTAGCCGATGGCAAGGACGTGTTCGTCTGCGGCATCATGGAGCACATCGAGGAGGCCGGCATCCATTCCGGCGACTCGGCCTGCTCGCTGCCGCCCCATTCGCTCAGCCCCGACATCCTCGACGAACTGCGCGAGCAGACGCGGGCGATGGCCCTGGCGCTCGATGTGCGCGGCCTGATGAACGTCCAGTTCGCCATCAAGGGCGAGGACATCTTCGTGCTCGAGGTCAATCCGCGCGCCTCGCGCACCGTGCCGTTCGTCGCCAAGACCATGGGCACGCCCTTCGCCAAGGTCGGTGCCCTGGTCATGGTCGGCACACCGCTAGCGACATTCGAGTTGGTTGCGAACCACATCGACCATGTTGCTGTCAAAGAAGCGGTTTTTCCGTTCGCGCGCTTTCCCGCCGTCGACACCCTGCTCGGACCCGAAATGCGCTCCACCGGCGAGGCCATGGGCCTCGACCGCGACTATCCGATCGCCTTCGCCAAGAGCCAGATCGCCGCGGGCAACGCTGTCCCGGACACAGGCACGGTCTTCGTCTCGGTGCGCGACGACGACAAGCAGCGGATCGTGGAACCGGTGCGCCGTCTGGCGGCCCAGGGCTTCGACGTGATCGCCACCGGCGGGACCCAGCGCTTCCTCGAGGGCGAGGGAATCGCGGCCGAACGGGTGAACAAGGTTCTTGAAGGCCACCCGCACATCGTCGACTCGATCAAGAACGGCGATGTCCAGCTCGTCTTCAATACGACCGAAGGGGCCTCGGCCGTCGTCGACAGCCGCTCATTACGGCGAACGGCGCTGTTGCATAAGGTGCCCTATTACACCACCATCGCAGGCGCGGTGGCGGTTTCGCTGGGGATCGAGGCGCATCGCGCGGGGACGCTTGAAGTGTGCCCGCTGCAGGCCTATTTCGCGGACGGATGACGCCGGGGGGCGTTCGTCAGCGGCTTGATGGCGCGATTTGACTCGAAAGCGGCGAAAACCGCCGATTTCGAGTCATGGTTTGAATGTCGCTCGCCTTCGGGCGAGTTGAGTGGGGAAGCAGAATGGAAAAGATTCCGATGACGGCGGCGGGACACGCCGCCCTGGAATCAGAGCTGAAGCGCCGCACCACCGAGGAGCGGCCGCGGATTATCGAGCTGATCGCCGAGGCGCGCGGCCATGGCGATCTGTCCGAGAACGCGGAGTACCATGCCGCCAAGGAAGCGCATGGCCTCAACGAATCCCGCATTCTCGAACTCGAGGATCAACTGTCCCGCGCCGACGTGATCGACGTATCGAAGCTGACCGGCAAGACGGTGAAGTTCGGCGCCACCGTGACCCTCATCGACGAGGACACGGAAGAGAAGAAGAAGTACCAGATCGTCGGCGACGCCGAATCCGACGTCAAGGACGGCAAGATCTCGATCTCCTCACCCATCGCGCGGGCCCTCATCGGCAAGGCCAAGGGCGATGCCGTCGAGGTCTCGACCCCCGGCGGCGCCCGGGCCTACGAAATCCTCGACGTGAAGTTCAGATAGCGCCCGGCCCGGCTCACGGGATCGCGACTGCCGGGCCGATCCGATGGCGCAGGTTTGAAGCCCGTTGCGGGCCCATTGCGCTTGGCGCGCCCGCAACCGACATTATGTTGTGATGTCTCCGATCCCGCGCCGAATCTGCGCCCCGATTTGCTATGGTACCGGCGCGCGGCACGCCCGCGAAAAGGACGAGAACGATGCACGCCAAGGTCATCATCGTCGGCTCAGGGCCGGCCGGCTACACGGCCGCGATCTACGCGGCACGGGCGATGCTGGAGCCGGTTCTGATCGCCGGCGTCACCGTAGGCGGTCAGTTGACCATCACCACCGATGTCGAGAACTATCCCGGCTTCGCCGAGGCGGTTCAGGGACCGTGGCTGATGGAACAGATGAAGGCGCAGGCGGAACACGTGGGCACGCGCCTGGTCAACGACCATATCGAGTCCGTCGACCTGTCCACCCGGCCCTTCAAGCTCAACGGCGATTCGGGCGAAACCTATACCTGTGACACCCTGATCCTCGCCACCGGCGCCGAGGCCAAATGGCTCGAACTGCCGTCCGAGCAGAAGTTCAAGGGGTTCGGGGTCTCGGCCTGCGCCACCTGCGACGGCTTCTTCTACAAGGAGCGCGCGGTCGCGGTCATCGGCGGCGGCAATACCGCCGTCGAGGAAGCCGAGTACCTGACCAACTTCGCGTCGAAGGTGACCCTGATCCACCGGCGCGACGAACTCCGCGCCGAGAAGATCCTCCAGCAGCGACTGTTCAACAACGACAAGGTCGACTTCCTCTGGGACACCGTCGTCGAGGAGGTGCTGGGCAAGGAGACCATGCCGCCCGCCGTCACCGGACTGCGGTTGCGCAACGTCAAGACCGATGAGCAATTCGACCGCGATTTCGACGGCGTTTTCGTCGCCATCGGCCATGCCCCGTCGACCGACCTGCTCGGCGATCAGCTGAAGATGAAGCCGAACGGTTACGTCTGGACCGCACCCGATTCGACCGCGACCAACGTGCCGGGTGTCTTCGCCGCCGGCGACGTCACCGACGACATCTTTCGTCAGGCCGTGACGGCGGCCGGCCAGGGCTGCATGGCCGCACTGGAGGCACAGCGGTTCCTCACCGAATCGGAATCGCCTGCGACGGCACCAAGAAACGAGGAACTCGAACCGGCGGAGTGATCCGTGCGGTCCGCGACGGGCGATGGACTGGGACAAGCTCCGGATATTTCACGCCGCCGCGCAAGCCGGCTCGTTCACGCATGCCGGCGAGGTCCTTGATCTCAGCCAGTCCGCGGTGAGCCGGCAGGTCGGGGCGCTGGAGCAGGATCTCGGTGTGGCCCTGTTTCACCGCCATGCCCGCGGCCTCATCCTCACCGAATCCGGCGAGGAGCTGTACCGTACCAGCAGCGATGTGATGGAGAAGATCGAGGGCGCCAGGGCGCATCTCGTCGCCTCGACCGAGGCGCCGTCGGGCCCCCTGCGCTTCACCACCACGATCGGCCTCGGCTCAACGTGGCTGACACAGCGCCTTCACGAGTTCGTCGACCTCTATCCGACCATCAAGCTCCAGGTGATCCTCGACGACGAGGAACTGGATCTTTCCATGCGCAAGGCCGATGTCGCCATCCGCCTGCGCCAGCCGACGCAGTCGGACCTGATCCAGCGGCGTCTGTTCACCGTGCACATGCACGTCTACGCCGCTGAATCGTATCTCGGGAGATTCGGGCGTCCGGAGACCCTTCAGGACCTCGACGATCACCGGATCGTCACGCCGGGCGCCCCCATGCCCAGCCACCTTCGTGACGTCAACTGGCTCCAGATCGCCGGCCGGGACGGTCGCGAGCCACGGGAACCGGTCCTGAGGATCAACAACCTGTTCGCGGTCAAGAGCGCCATCGAGCGCGGAACCGGGATCGCGGTCCTGCCCGACTACATGGTGGAGAAGGACTCCAAGCTGGTGCGGATTCTGCCGGAAGCCGAGGTGCCGTCCTTCTCGACCTACTTCGTGTATCCGGCCGAACTACGGAACTCCACGCGGGTTCACGTCTTTCGCGACTTCCTGCTCAGCAAGGCGCAGCGCTGGTCGTACTGAACGGCGTCTACAACCGACTGTGCCATGAATGTCACAGCTGCGGGCAATTCGAGTCGGGTGGTTTCCCGGACCTCCACGGATTCATAGACTCGTCATGTTGGTGCCGGTGATTCGCGGTTGTTCCTCCCGACCAGCGCATGCGGCGTCAAGCGTTCCCTCTGGAAGGTGTATGTCGCCCCTCCAGACCGGGCGGCAAAGACTAGCCGGGCCTTTTGATCGAGGCCCGGCCTTTCTTCAAGAGAACCCGCGATCACACCAGGGCCGCCCTCACATGAAGAGCGGCTCGTTCTCCATCCCGGCGTAGAGACCGGCGACATATTCGCCGTAGCCGTTGTAGATGCGCGTTGGGATGCGCTCGTTGGTGGTGATGTCGCGCTCCATCGCCTGGCTCCAGCGCGGATGCGGCACATCGGGATTGACGTTGGCCCAGAAGCCGTACTCGTTCGGGGCCAGCTCCTGCCAGAAGTTCACCGGCTGATCCTCGACGAACGACACCCGCACGATCGACTTGACCGACTTGAAGCCGTACTTCCACGGGATGTGGATCCTGAGCGGCGCGCCCATGGACTTGGCCACCGGCTTGCCGTAGGCGCCGGTCACCATGAAGGTCAGGTCGTTGGTCGCCTCGGCCATCGTCAGGCCTTCCACATACGGCCACGGATACCAGAACTGGGTCTGGCCGCTGGCCATGCTCGGATCGTTGAACGTCTCCATGCGCACGTACTTCGCCGAGCCGAGGGGCTTGGCCATCTCGACCAGCTTGGACATCGCGAAGCCGGTCCACGGCACGGTCATGGACCAGGCCTCGACGCAGCGGTGGCGATAGATGCGCTCCTCCAGCGGCATGCTGCGGATGAGTTCGTCGATACCGATGGTGAACGGCTTCTCGACCATCCCGTCGAAGGCGACCTCCCACGGGCGCGTCTGCAGCGCCTCGGCGGCACGGTGGATGCTCTTGCTCGTCCCGAATTCGTAGAAGTTGTTGTAGGTCGTGTTGATCTCTTCGGGCGTGATGGGGCGCTCGACCTTGTACATGTCGTTGCGCGGCGCCGGGTAGAGATCGAGGGTCTGGTCGGTCTCGGCGCGGGCAAGGGTCGGAAACGCCGAGGCGGCGATCCCGCCGGCCAGCGCCGCCCCGCCGGAGGCCATGATCTGGCGGCGGTTGAGATAGACCGACTCGGGCGTGGCGAGCCGCTCAGGTATTTCCCAACCTTTTCTGCGAATGACATGCATGGCCTCGACCTCCGCTGGTGCCCACGGCTTCGCTTTGAAGAAACTAGGCGAAGCCGCGGGCCGATCAACTCACGATGGCGTGGCCAAGGTTAGGGTCGCGTTAGGCCGCCTTCTGTCCCGCCTGCTCGACGACCTGGTCGGCCAGCTTGCCCGACAGTTCGGCGAGGTGGTCGAAGCTGCTGCTGAAGGTCCCAACGCCGGCCGTCGCCGACCGCAACTCCACGATCAGGTCGCGGATCTCCGACTGCGGGATCATCGCCTCGACCGTGTCCCAGCCGTTCCAGCCGTCACGGGCGTCGAACCCGAGTATCTGGCCGCGGCGCTGGGACACGATGCCGTTGACCCGCGGTGTCGCCTCCGACGGCACGTGGAGTTCGACCTTGAGCACCGGCTCCAGCAGGACCGGCTTGCACTGCGGCATGCCCTCGCGCATGCCGATCTGGGCCGCGGTCCGAAACGCCTGGTCGGAGGAATCGACCGAGTGGTAGGAGCCGTCCGTGAGCGTCACCGACACGTCGACCACCGGGAAACCGAGCGGTCCCTTGGCCAGATACTCCGTCACGCCGCCCTCCACCGACGGAATGTAGTTCTTCGGCACCACGCCGCCGGTGATGGTATCGGCGAACTGGAAACCGGTGCCACGCGGCAGGGGCTTGATGTCGAGAACGACGTCGCCGAACTGCCCGTGTCCGCCGGACTGCTTCTTGTGACGGCCGCGGATGGTGGTCGAGCCGCGGATCGACTCCTTGTAGGGGATAGTCGGCTCCTCGGTCTTGACGGCAATGCCGTACTTGCCAGTCAGGCGTTCGAGCGCGACACGCAGATGCATCTCCCCCTGACCTTCCAGAACCGTCTGGCCGGTGTCCTGGTTGTGGATGATGCGCAGCGACGGGTCTTCCTCGCGCGCCTTGGTGAGCGCCGACGACAGCTTCACCTCGTCCTTGCGCTCCGATGACGAGACGGCCGCGCCCATCACCGGGTCGGGCGGCGTCAGTTCGATCAGCTGATCGACAGCGCCGCCGACACCGAGGGTGTCGCCCGTGGCGGCACCCTCGAGCTTGCCGAGACCGACCGTCTCGCCGGCCGCTGCGGCATCGCGCTTCGCCGCCTGCTGCCCGGTGATCCGGAAAACGCCTGACACCCGTCCGGCGGCCTCCTCCGGACCGACGAACTCGGTCCCGTCGTCGACGGAACCAGCCAGGACGCGGCAGATCGACAGCTTGCCGCCATGGGCGGTGTGCATGGTCTTCATCACCTGCACGACCGGCGTGTCGCCGGCTTCGATTCCCAAGCGTTCGCGCGTGGTTTCGATGCCCGGCGCCTCGTGGCGGATCAGCTTGAGGAGCCGCCCGATTCCGTGGCCGTGCTCCGCCGCCCCGATCAGGACCGGGCAGATCGCCCCCGACCGCGTCTCCTGGACCAGGTCCTGGAACACCCGCTCGCGCGACGGCTCGATCTCCTCAAGCAGCTCCTCCATGAGCTGATCGTCATAGTCGGCCAGCGTCTCCAGCATCTTGAAGCGTGCATCCGCCTCGCGCGCCTTGTCGTCGTCGGAGAGGTCGATCACCTCGCTGGGCGCGTGCTCGCGATAGACATGGGCGCGCTCGAGCGCGAGATCGATGAAGCCCTCGACGACGCCGTTGGCCCAGATCGGGATATGACGCAGGACCAGGGGTACGCTGCTGGCGCGCTGGAGGGCTTCGAGCGCCTGGCGCACGCTGCCTTCGGCCTTGTCAACCTTGTTGAGGAACAGCGCCCGCGGGATACCCTTCTCTTCGAGATTGCGCAGGATCACCTGCAGCGCCGGAATCTTCTTCTCGTCGGCCTCGGCCACCACGACCGCGAAATCGACGCCGGGCAGAACGCCCTCGGCTTCGAAGGAAAACTCGACCGAACCCGGACAGTCGACGAACGTCAGCGTGTCGCCCATGAAGTCGGCATCGGCGACATTGACCTCGACCGACATCTGATGCGCCCGCGCCTCCGGCGAACCGTCACCGACGGTGTTCTTCTCGGCCACCGTCCCCTGGCGCGAAACTGCGCCGGTGCGCGCCAGAATGCCCTCAAGAACGCTTGTCTTGCCGCTTGCGAAAGGCCCCAAAAGGGCCACGCAACGCGGCCCGCTCACCCTGCCGTTCTGATTGTCCATGGTACCGCCTCCCCTTCATGTACGCCGTCGACCCCGCGCCCGATCAAGCCCCGATCGGACGAGGGCCATGATCGTCTCAGGGAATACCAGTCATGACAAGGGCGCGGGGCGGCGACGGATCGTCATGCCGCCGGCACCGGCGAGGAAAACGTCAGCTGTTACAGTCACTTGCCGGCAGGGGCGAATCCGCTGCTAGCTCAGGCCGCCGCAGAACCGCTGAATCCGCGTGCAGGCTTCCTCAAGCGCCTCGACGGAGGTGGCGTAGGAGACGCGGAAGAACGGTTCGAGGCCGAAGGCCGCACCATGAACCGCGGCTACGCCCTCCTCCTCAAGCAGCGCCGTGACGAAGGCCTGGTCGTTGTCGATCAATCGTCCGCCGGCCGACGTGCGGCCGATCGCGCCGCGACACGACGGAAAGGCATAGAACGCCCCTTCCGGCATGCGGCAGTCGATACCGTTGGCCTGGTTCAACATCGACACCACGAGGTCGCGGCGCTGCCGAAAGACCTCCTGGTTGGCAGCCATGAAGTCCTGCGGCCCCTGCAACGCCTCGACGGCCGCCCATTGCGAGATCGACGACGGGTTCGTGGTCGACTGGGACTGGAGTTTGGCCATGGCGCGGATCAGGTCGACCGGCCCGGCACCGAAGCCGATGCGCCAGCCGGTCATCGCATACGCCTTGGACACACCGTTCAGGGTCAGCGTCCTGTCCATGAGACGCGGTTCCACCTGTGCCGGCGTGCAGAAGACGAAATCGTCATAGACGAGGTGCTCGTACATATCGTCGGTGAGCACCCAGACGTCCGGATGCGCCAGCACAACGTCGGTCAGCGCCCGGATGGCCTCTTCCGAGTAGGCCGCCCCCGACGGATTGGACGGCGAGTTGAGGATCACCCATTTCGTCTTCGGCGTGATCGCGGCCTCGAGCGCGGCCGCGCTCATCCGGAAGCCGTCATCCTCGGTGGTCGTCACGATCACCGGCGTCGCGCCCGCAAGGGCGACGATCTCGGGATAGCTCACCCAATAGGGTGCGGGAATGACGACCTCGTCCCCCGGATTGAGGGTGGCCATCAGGGCGTTGAAGAGCACCTGCTTGCCGCCGGTCCCGACGCTGACCTGCTGGGGCGTGTAGGACAGGCCGTTCTCGCGCTCGAACTTGGCGACAATCGCCGCCTTGAGTTCCGGAATGCCGTCGACCGCGGTGTACTTGGTCTTGCCGGCGCGGATGGCCTCGATGGCCGCCGCCTTGACGTTGTCGGGCGTATCGAAGTCCGGCTCACCGGCACCAAGCCCGATGACGTCGCGGCCGGCGGCACGCAGCTCACGCGCCTTGTCGGTAACCGCAATGGTTGCGGACGGCTTGATCCGCGAAAGTGAGTCCGCAAAAAATCCCATTGTCGCCGCCCCCCGGGGTTCGTGGCGGCGCGAACCTAGTCGGGGCGCCTCCATGACGCAAGCAGCGGCACCGTCGCATTTTTGCCCCGATAACTCTCACAAACCGCCCCAATGGCGACCGACTGCCGTCGGTTTTCGGGACCACATTGACGTGCTCCGAACGTCGTGAGGCCTGAAGCCATGACCCATCTCCCACCCCGCCCGTCCGTCGGCCAACGCGACGCCAACGGTCATGTCATCTGGATCGTGGCCTACGCTGCCGTCATGGTCGCCGTATTCGCGCTCCAGGGCGACGGATTCACGGCCCAGATACTCGGCCCCGCGCCCTTCACCGGCGGCTAGCACCTATCCGACGCGTCACATAGTCATAAAAAAGAGGCGTCCGCGGACGCCTCTTTTCAGTTCCAGCAACTGTCTCGGATCTTCCGTCCGATTGTGCTTCGGGAGGAACCCGAAGGGGATCAGGAGCTTGTCCGCCCGCGCTCCCGCGAACCACAGAATATTGTTCTAAAGTCCGCTTCCAACGCGAAACCCAGTGGCGGCGGATCAATGAGTCATACAACTTTATTTTTGTCCAAAGAGTCAAGAACTTCCGTTTTGCCGGCGCAGCGGCGACGGCGACGGCGGCACCAAGACCCTTCCGTTTGACACCCCGGCCGCCTAGGTTGCGCGCATGCTGGCGGCAGTTCCCCGCGGTTTCCTGCGAGTCCTGATCGGTGTGTCGTTGTTCGGCGTTCCGGTTGCCGGCGCCGAGCCGAGGGACGCATCCCTAACGATCTTCGCCGCGGCAAGCCTGACCGACGTCATGACGTCGATCATCGCGACCTTTCGTCCATCGGGCTGCACCGCGCCCCGCGTCAACTTCGCCGGCTCGCAAATCCTCGCCCGCCAGATCGAACGCGGCGCCCCGGCCGATGTGGTCATCACCGCGGACGAGGCCTGGATGGATCACCTCGAGCAAGGGGGCCTGATCCGCGCGGAGACGCGACGCAACGCCTTCACCAACAGCCTGGCGGTCGTAGCACCGAAGGAGAGCGCCCCGGCCGTGTTCACGCCGGGCGACCTCCCGAACCTCGTCGGCGACGGACGGCTCGCCCTTGCCAACACGCGTAGCGTCCCGGCCGGTCGTTACGCGCGCGCTGCGCTGGAGGCGCTCGGGCTTTGGCCACAGCTCTCCGGCACGATCGTCGAATCCGACAACGTCCGCACCGCACTGGCGTTCGCCGCACGCGGCGAGGTTCCGGCGGCGATCGTCTATGGCACCGACGCCGCGGCCGAGCCGCGCGTGCGGACCCTGGCGACGATCCCCGGCCACCTGCACCCACCCATCCGCTATCCGGTCGCGATCGTGGCGGGCGCATCGCCCTGCGCCGACGGATTTCTCGATCATCTCGGCATACCCGCCACGCTGGCGACCCTGCGCGACGCCGGTTTCATGGTGATCGATCCGGATGGCTGACATCTTCTCGGCCCTGACGCCCGCGGAGTGGGACGCCGTGATCCTCAGCCTGCGGGTCGCCAGCCTGGCAACGGTCCTGTCGCTGCCGGTGGGGCTCGTGCTCGCCGTGATTCTGGCGCGCACCCGTTTCCCGGGTCATCTCGTCCTCGACGGGCTGGTTCACCTGCCGCTGGTCATGCCGCCGGTGGTGGTTGGGTACCTGCTCCTGCTCGCCCTCGGCCGCAACGGACCGCTCGGCGCGTTTCTCGAACGCACCACCGGGCTGGTGCTTGCGTTCGACTGGACCGGCGCCGTGGTCGCCGCGGCCATCATGGGCCTCCCGCTGATGGTGCGGGCCATCCGCCTGTCCTGCGAGGGGATCGACCGCCGGCTGGAATCGGCCGCCGGCACGCTCGGTGCGTCGCCGCCGGCGGTGTTCTTCTCGATCACGCTCCCCCTGATGCTGCCGGGTATCATTGCCGGTGCCGTGCTGATGTTCGCGCGCGCGCTCGGCGAGTTCGGGGCGACAATCACCTTCGTCGGCAACATCCGCGGCGCCACCCAGACGATCCCCTCGGCGATCTACGAAAACCTGCAGGTGCCCGGCGGCGACCCGGCGGCACTGCGCCTGACCGTCATGGCGGTGATCATCGCGTTCGCAGCGCTCCTCCTGTCCGAGGCGCTCGCGCGACGCGCCCGAAGGGGCGAGCGCCGATGACCCTCTCCGTCGATATCGCGGTCCGGGTCGGCGACTTCGACCTGGAGACGTGTTTCGAAAGTACCGGTCGCGTCACCTCGCTCTTCGGCCGTTCGGGGGCGGGCAAGACCACGGCGCTGTCAGCGATCGCCGGGCTGGTCAGACCGCACCGCGGCCGGATTGCGATCGACGGCGAGGTCCTGTTCGACCGCGACGCGCGGATCTCGGTTCCCGTCCACCGCCGCCGCATCGGCTTCGTGTTCCAGGAGGCGCGGCTGTTTCCGCACCGCACCGTTCACGGCAACCTCATCTACGGGCGGCGACGGGCCCGCGGCCGCCGTTGGGCCGACTATGATGAGGTGGTCGATCTCCTCGGCATCCGCGACCTGGCGCCGCGTCGAACGGCGGGCCTGTCGGGCGGCGAAGCCCAGCGGGTGGCGATTGCGCGCGCCCTGCTCGCCAGCCCGCGCCTGCTCCTGCTCGACGAGCCGCTGGCAGCGGTCGATGTCGCTCGCCGCAACGAAATCCTGCCCTACCTCGAGACGATCCGCGACCGTCTGAACATCCCGATCGTCCATGTCAGCCATTCGGCCGACGAGGTCATGCGCCTGGCCGACGACGTCGTCCTGATCGACGGCGGCCGATCGGTCGCCAGCGGTCCGCTCAACGACATCTTCGCCCATCCCGACGTCCTGCACCTCACCGCGCAACTCGACGCCGGCACGACACTGGAAGCCAAGGTGATCGAACGCGACGCGTCAGGCCTGTGCCATCTCGGTCATCCAGCCGGCACGCTGGTCGTCCACGATCCCGCGCTCACCGTCGGTGCCACCGTGCGCATTCGCATCCGCGCGCGCGATGTGGCGATCGGTGTCGGCGAGACCGACGGCCTGTCGATCCGCAACCGACTCGCCGCCCGCATCACGGCCATCGACGAAGCGCAACCGCCGTTCGTGGACGTTCGCCTCGACTGCGCCGGCGACGCCCTGGTCGCACGGATCACCGCGGAGGCGGCGCGCGCGCTCGATATCGAGGTCGGCAGGGAGGTGACCGCGCTGGTCAAGACCGCCGCGATCGGTAACCGTGATAGCGATTGACGCGCGCCGCGGCCTTCTGTTCGGGCCCGGATGCGCGCATGATGTCCGTCTATGGGTTCGCTCGCCGCCTTCGCCGCACACGCGCGCCCGGCCGGACTGGGCGCCGTCATCGTCGTGGCCTGCCTCCTTGCCACCACTGCCGACGCCGGCGTGCGCTCGACACTGGTCAAGCGTGACTACTATGTGAGCGGCACGACGGCCCGCGCCCTCGTCGCCTACATGAAGCGTGTTCCACTTCGCGGCCATCGCGGCGCGGCGCTGGCGTCCATCATCCCGTCGTACCGGCTCGACCTCAAAACCCGCCAACGCGGCGGAACCTGTCGCGTCGCCAAGGTCGATCTGCATGTGAGCTTCGTGCTGACCCTGCCCAGGTCACGCCACGAACCGCAGATGTCGCGTTCGACCCGCAGCGCGTGGCGCAGCTTCGTCGCCTTCGCCCGCCGCCACGAGGAATCCCACCGGCAGATCTACCTGTCCTGCGCCCGCAACTTCGTGAGCAAGGCGCGCCGCATGACGGCCGGCAACTGCTTCACGCTTCAGCGCGATGTCCGGGCCCTGCAACGCAAGGAACGGCTGGCGTGCGACCGACGCAATGCGGTCTTCGACCGGCGCGAGTACAAGCGCCTCCCCCGGTTGCGCCTCTTTCGCATGGCGCAACGTTGATGACCGGCAGCTATGAGGTGCGTTCGATCAGCGCCATCGCGGCGTGGGGCGCGCGCACCTTGGCGCCGGCGATCATGAAGACGTAGACCTCCCGCGGCTGGCTGTCCGCCCGGCCGGCGAATGTCGAAAGATCGTCGGGCGTGCCGCCCTCCTCCCATTCACGCGCACGACGCGCCCAGGCGTCGAGGTCATCGGCCGCGTAGCCGGTGGCCTCCTCCTCGACGGTGCGCTGCAGGCGCGCGTAGACGACGTCGGAGGTGATGTCGGCGATCGCCGGATACTTGTCGGAATCGGCGTAGACGAGGGCAACGTTGTGCTTGCGCGCCAGATCGACAAAGTCCGCGTTCTGGAAGCTCCGCGAACGGACCTCGATCGCGTGGCGCAGCTTCACGCCCTTGGCCTCATCCGGCAGCAAGGCGAAGAAGGCGTCGAAATCCTCGAGATCACACTTCTTGTAAGGCGGGAACTGCCAGAGGATCGGCCCGAGCTTGTCGCCGAGTTCGGTGACGCCGGAGCCGAAGAACCATGCGACCCCCTCCCCGGCTTCCGCGAGCACCTTCTTGTTCACCACCGCGCGGTGGCCCTTGACGGTGAAGCGGAAATCGTCGGGGACCGCGTCCCGCCATTTGGCGAAGCTGGCCGCCGACTGGGTTCGGTAGAACGTGCCGTTGATCTCGATCGCCGTGAGCTTCGAGCCGGCGTAATTGAGTTCGTCGGCCTGCCGCAGCCCCTCGGGATAGAAGCTGCCGCGCCAGGGTTTGTAGCTCCAGCCGCCGATACCGATACGGATCATGCCTCAGCCCGCCACAGACGTCGAAGATCGGCTAGCAGGACGGCAAAGCCGATCCATGCCAGAAGTATCAGCAACGGCCCGACCGCACCAAGGGCGAGGTCCGCCGGCGGTACCGGCAAGCCCGCGAGACCGTCGGAGAGGTAGCGGCCGGGCGCACGCGCGATCGCCAACAGCACGTTGGTGCCATCGGCAAGGCGCGCCGGCAGCGACAGAAAAACGCCCGCTATCCCGGCGCCGGGGAATCCCGTGCACTCGACAAAGGCGCCAGTGATCGAGCAACCCCCAAGGGAGTCGCCGTTCCGCAGCCGGCTAACGACCAGCCCCGCGACCAGAAGGCCAAGTGCAACGACGACGAAGGAGATGCGCGCCAGCACGGCCAGGAACCCGCCGCGGCGGCGCGGTCGCGGCCGCTGCAAACGCGTGCTGCGCCCGAACATGAAGCGCAGCAGACCCGCAAGGATCGCCACGACGACAATCGCGGCGACTCCACCGAGGAAAAGAACCAACCAGGCGAGCGTGAGCACCCCAACCCCCAAACGCCTGAACACTCTGGCAGAAATCGTTCCGGCTGTCGCCCTCGTTGGAGAACGGAAATAGCCACCAGGATGCATTCCAAGCTCCGCCTGAACGGTTGGCTCGGTTGTGAACCGGCAATCACTCTCGACAAGCTTGAGATGCCAGAGGCTAAATGTCACCATCGATCGCATGCATGATCCCATGCACAGCCGCACTGCGTTCGAAAACGAACATTGGCTCAGACTGCGCCTTCCGCGGCATGCACGGCTCACCGTGGCTGTCGTTGCACTGATTGAAGGGATGCTGAACGCTCGAAACATCGAGTACCTTTCGGTCACCGGCCGCACAAAGAGCCTCAAGTCAGCATTGGAGAAAATCGAGAAGAAGAAATACAAAAATCCAGAGGAACAAATTACAGATATTAGTGGAATACGAGTAATCACCTTTCTAGAGGATCAGGTATCCGAAATTGAGAAGGTGATTGAAGAACTTTTTGAAATCGACAACGAAAACAGTCTGGATCGATCTAGTGTCCTCGGCCTCGATCGAGTGGGATACCGTTCAACACATTATGTCGGTAATCTCGGAAGTGAGAGAGCCCGATTACCTGAATATTCTCAATTGGAAGGGCTCAAATTCGAGGTACAATTGAGAACTGTATTACAGCACGCTTGGGCGGAACTAGCACACGATCGTTCTTTCAAATTCAAGGGAACGCTTCCTTCCCGCTTACAAAGAGAATTGAATCTGTATGCCGGTTTGTTAGAATTGGCCGACAGTGGATTCAATAAGATTGCTAGAGAGATAGACGAGTATTCCTACTCTATAGAATCATCTCCATCTGAATTCAATGCTACCGACATCAATGACATATCCATATCGCAGTTCATTAAAGAAATTGCTAAGGAGAATGATATAGAGTTTGATGCAGTGGAAATGCAACTTGATCCCGTAATAGCAGAGTTAAAATTGCTAGGAATTGACAATATAGGAAAACTGAAAATTCTTGTTACAGATGATTTTATCAAAAATTACAAGAGGTTTGTTACTTATGATACACCTATAGGATTTGTTAGATCTGTGCTCATGTATGAAGATTTAGAGAAGTATTTTTCACATTGGAAGAAGTCTTGGTGGAATCAATTTGAAGATCAAGGAGAATTGAAATTACTGAGCGAGAAGTACGGTTACGAAGATGTCAAGAAGATTCTCGTTAAAAAAGGCGTGATGGACTCAGTCGGCGTAGATGAGAGCTAGTTACCAATAGTCAACCGCCTCGTCGGCGGCGGCGCGACGGGCGGCCGCCGTGCGGCAGGGGCACTTCGGTGTCGGTGCCCGGCCCCATGCGATCGAGCCCGGGCTTCGCCGGACGGCTGACCCGACGGCGTGAACCGTCGCCGCCGCCGGCCGGATCGCGGGCCAGCGGGTCGTCGGCCGTCGCCAGATCCAGCTCCTCCAGTCGCTTGATCTCATCGCGCAGGCGCGCCGCTTCCTCGAATTCGAGATCCGCCGCGGCATCGCGCATGCGCTTCTCCAGGTCTTCGAGGGTCGCTTTGAGGTTGTGGCCGACCAGCGCGCCCTCCTCGGCGAAGCCCGTCGGGACCGTCACATGGTCGCGCTCGTAGACCGACGACATGATGTCACCGATGGACTTGCGCACGCTTTCCGGGGTGATGCCGTTGGCGTCGTTGTACGCCACCTGCTTCTCGCGCCGGCGGTTGGTTTCCGCCATTGCCCGTTCCATGGAACCGGTGACGGTGTCCGCATAGAGCACGACCTTGCCGTCGACGTTGCGGGCGGCGCGGCCGATGGTCTGGACCAGCGAGGTCTCGGAACGCAGGAAGCCCTCCTTGTCGGCGTCGAGGATGGCGACCAGCGCGCATTCGGGGATGTCGAGCCCTTCACGCAGGAGGTTAATCCCTACCAGAACGTCAAAGGCGCCGAGCCGCAGGTCGCGGATGATCTCGATCCGCTCCAGCGTGTCGACATCGGAGTGCATGTAACGGACCTTGATGCCCTGCTCGTGCATGTACTCCGTTAGGTCTTCGGCCATGCGCTTGGTGAGCACCGTCACCAGCGCGCGGTAACCGCGGTCGGCGACCGCGCGCACCTCGCCGATCAGATCGTCGACCTGCGTGCCGGCGGGACGGATTTCGACCGGCGGATCGACCAGGCCGGTGGGCCGGATGACCTGCTCGGCGAACGCCCCGCTGGTCTGCTCCAGCTCCCACGCGCCGGGCGTCGCCGACACGTACATGGTCTGCGGCCGCATCAGGTCCCACTCCTCGAACCGTAGCGGCCGGTTGTCCATGCACGACGGCAGGCGGAATCCGAACTCGGCCAGCGTCGCCTTGCGCCGGAAGTCGCCGCGATACATGCCGCCAAGCTGGGGTACCGTGACGTGGCACTCGTCGACGAAGACCAGCGCGTTGTCGGGCAGATACTCGAACAGGGTCGGCGGCGGCTCGCCGGGCTGGCGCCCGGTCAGGTAACGTGAGTAGTTTTCGATGCCCGCGCACGAGCCGGTCGCTTCGATCATCTCGATATCGAAGCGGCAGCGCTGCTCAAGCCGCTGCGCTTCCAGAAGCCGCCCGGCCTGGGTCAACTCGTCGAGGCGCAGCTTGAGCTCGACCTTGATGCCCTTGACCGCCTGGGCCAGCGTCGGGCGCGGCGTGACGTAGTGCGAGTTGGCGTAGATCTTGACGGTTTTGAGCTGTCCCGCCGTCTGCCCGGTCAACGGATCGAACTCGGTGATGGACTCGATTTCGTCGCCGAACAGCGACAGTCGCCAGGCACGGTCTTCCAGATGGGCCGGGAACAGATCGACCGAATCGCCGCGCACCCGAAACGTGCCGCGACGGAAATCGGCATCGGAGCGCTTGTATTGCAGCGCCACCAGGTCGGCCAGCAACTGACGCTGGTCGATGGTCTCGCCCACCGTGAGCTCGAAGGTCATCGCCGTGTAGGTCTCGACCGAGCCGATGCCGTAGATGCACGACACCGACGCCACGATCAGGACGTCGTCGCGCTCCAAGAGCGCGCGCGTTGCCGAGTGGCGCATGCGGTCGATCTGTTCGTTGATCGACGATTCCTTCTCGATGTAGGTGTCGGTGCGCGGGACGTAGGCCTCCGGCTGGTAGTAGTCGTAGTAGGACACGAAATACTCGACCGCGTTCTCCGGAAAGAACGTCTTGAACTCGCCGTAGAGCTGGGCCGCGAGCGTCTTGTTGGGCGCGAGCACCAGCGCCGGACGCTGGGTCTGCTCGATCACCTTGGCCATGGTGAAGGTCTTGCCCGAGCCGGTGACGCCGAGCAGGACCTGATCACGCTCGACATCCTCGACGCCAGCGACTAGTTCGGCGATCGCTTGCGGCTGGTCGCCCCGCGGTTCAAGGTCGGTGACCAGCTTGAACGGGACGCCGCCTTCCGATTTCTGCGGACGCTCGGGCCGGTGCGGCACCCAGGTGTGGTCGCGGAACTCCGGCCGCCCCTGCTCGATCAGCGCACTCAGCGCCTCCACCGTCGCGGTCACCCCCTGTTCGGGCAGCGAACCGACATCCTCCAGCGAAACGTCAACGCCGGGGACAGGATTGAGGCCGGCTGCGGCCCGCTCCTTGGCCGTGCCGCGGCCGCCCATCGACGTCCCCCGCGCGGTCTTGAGCGGTTTCTGCGGCGCCTCGGCGAATCCGGATGTCTTTCTGGGCGGCATGCAGCGAATATGGGTCAAGCCGGCCGGCAGCGAAAGAGGCCGCGGCGGGCAACTGACAGCACACGACACGGTCGCCAAAACGTGACGCGGCCTTCATCCGGCGGATCGTTCAATCCGCCGTCCCGGTCGCTACATTCGTGGCATTCAAATTGAAGTGACAAGGATACTCTGGACATGGCTACGCACGACTTCGACGTTGTCATTCTCGGCGGCGGCAACACCGCCATGGGCGCGACGGTGGCCACCAGCAAGGCGGGCATGTCGATCGCGATGGTCGAGCCGTGGACGCTGGGCGGCACCTGTTCCAACCGTGGCTGTACGCCGAAGAAGATTCTCGTCGCCGCCGCGCAAAGCCTCCACGATATCGAGCAGGCATCGACCCACAAGATCCACGTCGGCAAGCCGACCCTCGACTGGGCCGGGCTGATCGAGCGCGAGAAGGCGATGATAGCGGGGCTGCCCGGCGCGTTCGAAAGCCTGATGGACAAGCGCAACGTGACGCTGTTTCGCGGCGACGGCCGTTTTGTCGGCCCCAACGAGATCGCCGTGGGCGACGATATCCTGCGCGGCAAACACGTCGTCATCGCGACCGGCTCACGCCATCGCGATCTCGACATACCCGGTGCCGACCTGCTGATCACGTCCGACGACGTCCTCAGCGAGACCGAGCAGCCGCGCGACGTCGTCTTCATCGGTGGCGGTGTCGTCGCCTTCGAATTCAGCCACGTCTACGCCCGCGCCGGGACGAATGTCACGGTGCTCGAGCTGGCCCCGCGTTTCCTGTCACGCTTCGATCAGGAAGCGGTCGCCACCGTTTGCCGCCAGAGCGAACACATCGGCGTCGAGATGCACGCGGCGGTCAACGTCAACGCCGTCGAGCGGTCCGGCGAACGCCTGCGCGTCACCTACGAGGTCGCCGGCCGGGAGAAGACCGTCGAAGCCGACCGGGTGGTCAATGGCGCCGGGCGGGTGCCGAACGTCGATCATCTGGATCTCGCCGCCGGCAACATCGAGGTCGAGGGTCAGCGGATCGTCGTCGACGAGCATTTCCGCTCCACCTCGAATCCTGCTGTCTTCGCCGGCGGCGATGCGCTGGCCGGCAAGGCCCAGCTTTCGCCGATCGCGACCCACGAGGGCCGCATGATCGGACGCATGATCGCGTCGGGCGAGCTGGAGACATTCGACTACGCCGCGATCCCGTCGGCGCTCTATACCGTGCCCCCGCTCGCCATGGTCGGCATGACGGAGGCCGACGCGCGCGCTTCAGGCCGCGACGTTCGCGTGCACGACAACGATTTGTCGGGATGGTTTTCGTCGCGGACCAACGCCGAACGACACGCGTTCTCGAAGGTGGTCGTCGACCAGCAGACCGATCAGATTCTCGGTGCCCACATCGTCGGGCACAACGCCGGCGAGCTGATCCATCTGTTCGCGCTTGCCATCAAGCACGATCTCAAGTCCGACGACATCCGTTCGCTGATCTACGCCTTCCCGACCTACGCGGCCGACGTGCCGAGCATGCTGTAGGCGGTTCAGGGAAGCTTGCTGCGACGCGCCCCCCGCACCAAACGCCAAACGCATTGATGCGGAAGGGGCGAAGTCGGTGCGCGTTACCTGCGCGCGGTCTTCCGACGAGCAGTCGTCTTGCGGGCGGTCTTCTTGGCCGCCTTCTTCCGGGCCGGAGCCCTCTTGGCCGCAGTCTTGCGCGCAGTCTTCTTGCGAGCGGTGGTCTTGCGGGCCGTGGTCTTCCGCGTCGTCTTCTTGGCCGCGGTCTTCCGACGAGCCGTCTTCTTGCGAGCGGTCTTCTTCGCTGCAGTCTTCCGGGTCGTCTTCTTTGCCGCAGTCTTCCGCGCGGTGGTCTTCCGTGCGGTGGTCTTCCGTGCGGTCTTCTTCCGAGCGGTGGTCTTCCGCGCGGTCTTCCTGGCCGCAGTCTTGCGGGCAGTTTTCTTCGCCGTCGACTTGCGGGCCGACTTAGCAGTCGACTTTCTGGCCGCCTTCTTCCTCGCCGGCGCTTTCTTCGCGCTCGCGCGCGTTGTCCTCTTGGCCAATGGAGTTCTCCTCTCGCATCATGAAACGCGAATCGCGTTCCGCGCACAGTTTAAGCCAGCATTCGAGTTAATAACGCGCTAATTGCATAATTGAGTGTTTGGCGCCGTCGGACGATCGTCGACTCGACTTCCTTCCAATGATGGTGAAAGGTCGACGTTGTTCCTTCGATCAAAACAGACGCGACTGATGAAACCAACCGCGACGAACACGGCAGCAACGCTCGTTGCCGCAACGACACTTCTCATGACGGCGGGCATGGCAATAGCGGCCGAGGACATCGGCGAAGCCGCAGCGATCGCCACCAACGTGGAAGCATCGCTCGACGGCAATGTTGCGATCATCAAACAGGGAGACCGCGTCTTCCAGAACCAGGTCGTGACCACGGACGCGACCGGCGTCGCGCAGATCGAGTTTCGCGACGAGACGAAACTGGCGATCGGCCCGTCATCGACGCTGACGCTCGACGAGTTCGTCTACAGTCCCAGCGGTTCGGCGAGCAAGGTCGCGATCGATCTTGCGCGTGGGTCGCTGCGCTTCCTCACCGGCAGGAGCAGCGGCGACGTCTACGAAATCACCACGCCGTCGGCGACGATCGGCGTGCGCGGGACCGCCTTCGACATCTACGCGCACGAGAACGGCGAGGTCGCGCTGGCGATGATCGATGGCGCGGTCATTGTCTGTCCGATCGACGGTGACTGCCGCGACCACGACGTTACGGGCAAGTTCCTGCATCTCGCCGACGGCCTGATCGTCATCCGCGATACGTGGGACGGCACGTTCCTGGCCGACGTGCCGTTCGTCGTCGCCTTCCCCTTCCTCAGCGACCAGTCGCAATTGCTGGACGGGCTTCAGGGCAGCGTCGAAGTCGTGGGCAGCTACGTCGTCACGGCCGGCGAGACGATCGTCGAGATCGGCGTCGAGACCGGCAAGACGGTGCAGAAGACCGGCGAGGCCGCAGCCACGGTGATCGACAACACGCTCAAGGCCATCGTCACACCGAAGGCCAAGCCGAAGGTGAAGCTGCCCGGCCTGTTCAAATAGGATCGGGCGCCCGCGATGGAGCGCCCGATGGTCGGCCTGCGTCTGCCGTCCTAGCCGCCGAAGCGGAAGTAGAACGATACGCCCGGACGCCGATGCGGCCGGAGGTAGTACGGCCGGTACGGGTAGTGGTCGCGGTAATAGAAGCGATGGCGCGGCACCACCACGTAAGGCGTGGTCAGATACGAACCCGACACCCACGCCTGACGACCGTGGTACCAGATGGTGCACCAGCGACCGCGACAGTACCGGACGTCGACGACCGCGCCGCGCGGCAGGACGCCGATGCGGTGGTAACTCACACCGGGGCCCGTGCGTACATTCAAATCACCGGTGGTTTGCGCCGGATAGGCCTGGGCCGCGATGGGCGCCGCCAGCATCGCACCGAAGGCCGCCGCCGCGATTACAAGCGAGCGTAATGTCATCGGCGAATTCTCCTTGTCGTGACCGGCGGGCTTGAACGCGGTCGTCCGGACCGCAGCAAAACCGGTCGGGCACCGGCGACGTGTGCGCCGATGCATGAGCCCCCGCTCGCGACCATTATGGTCAAGACGGGAACGGCTGGCTACCGTCAATCATGGATGCGCCGCTGGCGGCGGCTGTCGACCGGGCAAGTGTTTTGACCATTTGGTTCACCACTTTGCTGAACCACGATGACGGTCGGTAAGTATTGCTGTCGCTTTTAAAACGGGCGGGCGGCATTGCAATCGTCGGCACGGTAGCCCACACTGCCGCGATCGGGTTGTGAGCACAGCCTCAGCGCGCGGAGGATAAGCGGCGGTCAGCGCAATCGCTGTCGAAGGTGTTTCGGAGAAGGTTCGGTCCGCGCGAGCAGACCGATTTGCGCAGGAAACCCGGAATCACCAGTCTTGACTCTCAGGATCCTTGGTCACGCCCGTGTGGCCGGCGCTCACCCGTCGGCTTCCGAAACGCAATAGAAGGTAATGCAATGCGCCAGACCGGCACCGTGAAGTTCTTCAACGCCTCCAAGGGGTATGGTTTCATCACCCCCGACGAAGGCGGCAACGATGTGTTCGTACATGTCACCGCCGTCGAGCAGTCGGGGATGGGCACCCTGACCGACGGCATGCGGGTTTCGTTTGAGACGGAGCCCGACAAGCGCGGAAAGGGCCCCAAGGCCGTGGAGCTTCAACCGGCGACCTGACCATCGCCAAGCGACCAAGCTACGGACAGGCCGCCGCTTCGCCGGCGGCCTGTTTCGTTGGAGCGATCAGTTGAGCAATCGGGCCGGCGAAACAGTCAGGCCGGTTCCGGCGCCCTCTCGGGCTGCACCGCTGCGGCGTAGTCGTCCATCAACGCGCGGGTGATCGCGCCGACCTCGAACCGATACGGTCCGATCTCCGAGACCGGCGTCACCTCCGCGGCGGTGCCGGTGAGAAAGCACTCCGAAAAGTCGGTCATCTCCTCCGGCATGATCGCGCGCTCGATGAGCTCGTAGCCGCGCGCCCGCGCCAGATCGATAACGGTGCGCCGCGTGATGCCGTCGAGGAAGCAGTCCGGCTCCGGGGTGTGGATGACGCCGTCGCGGACATAGAACACGTTGGCGCCGGTCGCCTCGGCCACCCGTCCGCGCCAGTCGAGCATCAGGGCGTCCTGATAACCCTTGTCCTCGGCTTCATGCTTGGAGATCGTGCAGATCATGTAGAGGCCCGCCGCCTTCGCCTTGGCCGGGATGGTCGCCGGATCCGGGCGACGGAAGCGCGCCAGATCGAGCCGGATGCCCTTCAGCCGTTGCTCCGGATCGAAGTAGGACGGCCACTCCCAGGCGGCGATGGCCAAGTGGATGGTGTTGCGCTGGGCCGAGACACCCATCATCTCGGAACCGCGCCAGGCGATCGGACGAAGATAACCGTCGACCAGATCCTGGCGCCGCATGAGTTCTTCGCAAGCCTCGTCGATGACCTCGATCGACCAGGGAATCTCGAAACCGAGAAGGCGCGCCGATTCGTGCAGGCGTTCGGTGTGTTCGCGCAGCTTGAAGATGCGGCCACCGTAGGCGCGCTGCCCCTCAAACACCGCGCTCGCATAATGCAGACCGTGGCTGAGGACGTGGAGCGTCGCCTTGGGCCACGGCACAAACGCGCCATCCATCCAGATGACACCGTCACGATCATCGAACGAACGGGCTGCCATAGCGCCCTCCCTGAATCCTGATGCCGCCGGCACGAAACGGCCGTCAAAGCGCCGTCATGGCGTTGTTTTTGCGTCGCGTCTAGTTCGCCGATATGCTGCCGTCGATCCGAACAACAGGCTGATGACAGCCTTGCGACGATCGCAGGCACGCTAACGTTCGAAGAAATATATGTCAACATGGCTGACGTAATTCCGCCCGACGGATCTCGCGCCAACGGCGAGGCCGAGCCGCGGCGGCAGATCGAGTCCTTCGACCGGTCGGCCGAGATCGTGCTGATCGAGCTGCTCTTCTTCGCCTATCGCGATTTCACGTCCGACCCCGACGCGATCCTCGAATCCTACGGTTTCGGACGGGCCCACCACCGTGTTCTGCATTTCGTGAATCGGCATCCCGGCATGCCCGTCGCCAAGCTGCTCCGCATCCTGCGCATCACCAAACAGAGCCTCGGTCGGGTTCTGAAGCAGCTCATCGACAAGGGATTCGTCGAGCAGCGACCCGGGCCGCGCGACCGCCGACAGCGTCTCCTGTTCGCGACCGCGGCCGGCCGCGATCTGGCCGCCCGCCTGCTGGAGCCGCAGGTGCAGCGGGTGCAGCACGCCATCGAGGCACTTCCCGAGGCGCGTCGCGGCACAGCCAGGCAGTTCCTCGAAGCCATGATCGACGAAGCGGAGCGGAGCAGCGTGGTTGACTTCGTCGGCGCGCCGCCCGAACGGCCATGAACGCGCCTGTTCGCGAACGCGACGAGGCGGACACGAACCCGGCTCTCGACGACAGCGCACCGCATCTCCTGGTCGTCGACGACGATCGCCGCATCCGTGATCTCCTCACGCGCTATCTCGGCGACCACGGCTACCGGGTCACCGCCGCCGCCGACGCAGAGGAGGCGCGACGCCACCTGGGCGGCCTCGCCTTCGATCTCCTCATCGTCGACGTGATGATGCCCGGCGAGGACGGAATCTCGCTGGTTGCCGCGCTGCGCGACGACTTGGAGGTGCCGATCCTGATGCTGACGGCCAGGTCCGAGCTTGAAAGCCGCATTGCCGGTCTCGAAGCCGGCGCCGACGACTACTTGGCCAAACCGTTCGATCCGCGCGAACTGCTTCTGCGCATCGGCAGCATCCTGAAGCGGGCCGTCCAGCCGGATCAGCCCCTGATCGAACAGATCACCTTCGGGCCGTTCGTCTTCAACCGCGAGAGGCTGGAACTCCGGCGCGGCGCCGAGGTCATCCATCTCACCGACCGCGAGAAGCAGATCATGGCCATCTTCGCGGCCGCGCCCGGCGACACCGTGCGGCGCGACACCCTGATGACCGTCAATGGTCCGGCCGGCGAACGCACGGTCGACGTGCAGATCAACCGCCTTCGGCGCAAGATCGAAACCGATCCCGCCAATCCTCTTTACCTGCAGACGGTTCGCGGCGTCGGTTACCGCCTCGCCGTGGCCGGCTGAACGGAGGCCGCCCTGGTCGCAACCGTCGAACAACCGCGTGAGCAGGTCAGGAGCCCCCCGAGGCGGTTCGCCTCCTTCCTCGCGCGCTCGCTGAAAACGGTGATGCCGGCCGGCCTGTTCGCCCGGTCGCTGATCATCATCATCGCGCCGGTGGTGGCGCTGCAGGCTGCGGTCGGTTTCGTATTCATGGAGCGCCACTGGCAAACCGTCACCGCCCAGTTGTCGCGCGCGATGGTCGCCGACGTTGCCGCAGTCATCGATATCATCGAGCGCTATCCCCAGGATCCGGATTTCCAGACCGTCACCGACATCGCACGCGATCAGCTTGGCCTCAACATTGCGCTCCTGCCCGACGACGGATTGCCGGCGGCGGGACCGAAACCCTTCTTCTCCCCGCTCGACCGCCTGATCAGCCGCGAAATCGGCCGCCAGATCGGACGACCGTTCTGGATCGATACGGTAGGACGGTCGAGCCTTGTCGAGATTCGCATCCAACTCGACACGCACATCCTGCGCGTCTTCGCGCGTCGCAGCCAGACCTATGCTTCCAACTCGCTGATCTTCGTCTCCTGGATGGCGGCCACGAGCATCGTCCTGCTCGCCATTGCGATTGTCTTCCTGCGTAACCAGATCCGTCCGATCCTCAGGCTTGCCGCCGCCGTCGACAATTTCGGCAAGGGCCGGGCCGTGCCCGACTTCCCCGTCCGTGGCGCGCGCGAAGTCCGCCAGGCGACGGTGGCATTCCACAAGATGCGGCGGCGCGTCGAACGGCAGATCGATCAACGCACGTCGATGCTGGCCGGCGTGAGCCACGACCTGCGGACCGTGCTGACGCGGTTCCGCCTACAACTTGCGCTGATCGAAGACGACACCGACGTCAGCGAACTCGTCCGCGACGTCGACAATATGAACCGGATGTTGGAGGTCTATCTGGATTTCGCCCGCGGCGATGCCGGCGAAGATACGGTGGCCACCGATGTCGCCGCCATGCTTCAGAGCGTTTGCGACGACGCCAGCGCCGGCGACCGCCTGACGACGACCTATGCGGGCGATCCCGTCGTCAAGGTGCGACCACAGGCGCTTCGCCGGCTTCTCGACAACCTCGTGGGCAACGGCCTGCGCTACGCCGGAACGGTCACAGTCGCGGCCACCAACGCAGCCGGCTATCTCAAGATCGTCGTCGACGATGATGGTCCCGGCATTCCCTTCGACGAACGCGACGCCGTCTTCAAGCCGTTCTACCGGCTCGACCATGCCCGCAACATCGAGGACAGCGGCACCGGTCTTGGCCTGCCGATCGCGCGCGACATCGCTCGCAGCCACGGCGGCGACATCGAACTGATGGACAGCCCCGAGGGCGGCCTGCGCGCGGTCGTGACGATCCCGACCTGATCGCTAGAACAGGTGCGCACCATTGGGCACGGCGCGTTCCGGCGCGACCAGCACCACCTGCCCGTCCTCGTCGGGGAAGCCGAGCGTGAGCACCTCCGACATGACGGGCCCGATCTGCCGCGGCGGGAAGTTGACCACCGCCGCAACCTGTCGGCCGACCAGCGACTCCATCGTATAGAGGTCGGTCACCTGCGCCGACGAGGTGCGAACGCCGATCTCCGGTCCGAAGTTGACGCGCATGCGATAGGCCGGCTTGCGCGCTTCCGGAAACGGGCTGACCTCGACGATCGTGCCGACGCGAATATCCACGCGCAGGAAGTCGTCGAAGGTGATCCGCGCCGCGCCCTCGCTCACGACGGATCGCCCTCCTCCGGCGTTGGAGACGACAGTTCGCGCGAGCGCCGGGTCGCCGCCGCCACCGCCCTGGCCACGAGATCCGGGACACCGTTATCCGCCATCAGCACGGCGAGTGCCGCGGCCGTGGTGCCGTTGGGCGAGGTGACCCGTTCGCGCAGCACGGCGGCGGTTTCGTCCGACTGCGTCAGAAGCGCGCCAGCGCCCTCGATCGTGGCAGCCGCCAGACGTTCGGCCGTGTCCCGGTCGAGGCCCTCGGCGACACCAGCGGCGGCAAGCGCCTCGGCAAGCAGAAAGACGTAGGCCGGCCCCGAGCCCGAAACGGCGGTCGCGACATCGATCAATGCTTCGTTGTCGACCCACACGACTTCGCCGACGGCGGCGAGCAACCCGGTCGCCAGCAGCCTGTCGGCCTCGCCGGTCCCGGCGGTCGCCACACAGGCCGACGCGCCGAGGCCGATCTGGGCGGGCGTGTTGGGGATGCAGCGCACGACGGTTGCGTGGTCGAGACCCGCCTGCAACGTCGCCATGGTCGCGCCGGCAACAACCGACAGCGTCAGGGTGTCCTGACGTATCGAGGGCTTCAGGCCGGGCAGCACCTCACCCACGATCTGCGGCTTGACCCCGATGACGATGACGCGCGGCGCGACCTCAGGCGCGAGGCGCGGCTCGGTTGCGAGCCCGGCTGCTTCGAGGGCGGACTGATGATCGGGGCGCGGGGCGGGATCGATGACCCGAAGGCTCGACGGCAGGACGCCGACATCGATCCAGCGGCGCAGCAGCGCCATACCCATGTTGCCGGCCCCGACCAGCACCAGCGGTCGTTCCGGCTTGAACGCGGCCGCAAGATCGTCGACGCCGTTCATGGAAGAGGCCCGGCTCAGGCCTCGCCGACCGTCTCGAACAGGACCGTGTCCAGCGCCTCGCGCGCCGACTTGCCCGCCCACACGACGAACTGGAAAGCCTGAAAGTAGCGCTCGCAGGCTTCGACCGCCGTAAGCAGCAACCGCTCGGCCTGCTGGAAAGTCGGCTCGGCCCCGCCCGACAGGAGCAGCGCCTGCCGATACATGACGACGCCCTCATTGCTCCACAGGTCGAAATGCCCGATCCACATCTGTTCGTTGACCGCCGACATCAGGCGCATCACTTCGACCCTGCGCGACTCGGGAACCTTCAGGTCGAAGGCGCAGGCGACGTGCAAAGCCTCGCGATCGTCCATCCAGGAAAACGAAACGTGGTAGTCGCACCAGCCGCCGGCAATCGAGATCGTGATCTCGTCTTCACCGCTACGTTCAAAGGCCCAGTCGTTCAGCGAGGCAATGTTCTCGATAACGTCGACCGGGTGGGCCTCTCGTTCCTGCTCAAGTTCGATGTAGGTCATGGCGGACCTCGCGGTGGCTGGAGGGATCGAAAGCGACGCTACGACTGCTAAAACCGTTGTCAGGCATCGGCGCCATCAGCGGGCGATGAACCGCGAATCCTTGTTGAGAATCAGTATATAGGCGGGCACGCCTGACGAGCCACAAGAGATTGCGGCTGTCACCTATTTTTCACAAATGTGTTCGGGGCGTGGCGCCGACGTTGGCTACTTCGCCGGCTTGCTGTCACCCGACGAGGCGGCGGCACGCTTGCGCGGCGCCCGCTTCGGCTTGGCCTTGGCCGACCCCGCATCGGCAGCGGTCTTGCCACCGCCAAGGGCGGCGACCTGCTTCTCCAGCTCGGTGATGCGGCGTTTGAGCGCCGTGTTTTCGCTCCGCGCCTTCGACGCCAGGTCGCGAACGACGTCGAATTCCTCGCGCTTGACCAGGTCCATGTCGGCCACGAACTGTTCGACCTGGGTGCGCATCGCCGTCTCGGCTTCGCGTTTCACGCCCTGCGCCACGTTCGCGGCATCGCCCATCAGCCGGGCCATTTCGTCGAACAGGCGGTTGGAAGTCTGGGTCATGGTGTATCTCCGCTGCGCGCACGCATGCAGGGTACTATGGGGATGGCCCACAGCCCTCGCAAGGGCGACCGCCGCCACGAGCACCCGCGGAAGTTTGATCGCCTGCGACTTGACCGCCGGGTGCGGCCGGGCGCAAGTGAGCCCACACGAGGACAGGACGTTCATCATGCCGTTGCCCGAGATCGATCCGGTGCTGATCGCGATCGGTCCGTTCGCCATCCGCTGGTACGCGCTGGCCTACATCGTCGGCATCCTGCTTGGCTGGTGGTACGCACGGACGCTCGCCGCCGATCGGCGGATCTGGGGCCCCGGCGGCTCGCCGATGACGCCCGCCGACATCGACGACTTCGTCGTCTGGGCGACGATCGGCATCATCGGCGGCGGCCGGCTGGGCTACGTCCTCTTCTACGACCTGCCGCGCTTCATCGACCACCCGCTAGAAATCTTCGCCATATGGCAGGGCGGGATGTCCTTCCACGGCGGCTTCCTGGGCACGATCGCCGCCATGGTCTGGTTCGCCCACAGCCGCGCGATTCCCGTCTGGTCGCTGATCGACGTGATCGCACCGTCCGTCACTTTCGGGCTTTTTCTCGGCCGTATGGCGAACTTCATCAACGGCGAGCTGTTCGGCCGGATCACCGACGTACCGTGGGCGTTCGTGTTTCCCGCCGGCGGGCCGGAGCCCCGCCATCCGAGCCAGCTCTACGAAGCAGCGCTGGAAGGCGTCGCACTGTTCCTGCTCCTGCGCTGGCTCACCCACCGCGCCGGCAAGCTGGAAACGCCGGGCTTCGTAGCCGGCGCCTTCGCGACAGCCTACGGCGCCGCCCGCATCCTTGTCGAGTTCTTCCGCGAGCCGGATTTCCACATCGGCTATCTTGCCGGCGGCCTGACAATGGGCATGGTGTTGTCCGTTCCCATGATCATCGCGGGGCTCGCCGTCATGGTGTGGTCGTCGCGGCGCGCCGACAGGACCTTGCCATCCACATGACACCGCTTGCCGAAAAGCTCGTCCGGCAGATCGAGACCTCCGGCCCGATCAGCGTCGCCACCTTCATGGGCGCGTGCCTGGGCGATCCCGACCACGGCTACTACATGCGCCGCGAGGCCTTCGGCGCCGCCGGCGACTTCGTCACCGCGCCCGAAGTCAGCCAGATGTTCGGGGAACTGGTCGGCTTGTGGGCCGTGGCAACGTGGGAGCTGATGGGCGAGCCCGCGGACTTCGCCTTCGTCGAGCTCGGCCCCGGCCGCGGCACGCTCATGGCCGACATGGTCCGCACCGCCCTGGTGAAGCCCGACTTCCTGCGCGCGGCGAGCTACCATCTGGTTGAGATGAGCCCGCGTCTTCGCGACGTGCAGAAGCAGACGCTCGCCCCCACCGGCCTCGCCTTCCAGTGGCATGAGCGGATCGACGACATCCGCCGCACCCCGGCGATCATCGTCGCCAACGAGTTCTTCGACGCCCTGCCCGTGCGGCAGTTCCAGCGCCACGACGGCGCCTGGGCAGAACGCGTCATCGGTCTCGATGACGAGGGCCGGCTCAAGATCGGGCTGGCACCGGTGGAGCGCCAGCCCGGCGGCCCGGACCTGCCGGACGGAACGATCGTCGAAGCCTCGCCGCTGGGGAACGCGGTCATGGAGCGGCTTGCCGGGCGTCTCGTGGCGGACGGCGGCGCGCTGCTTGCGATCGACTACGGCGCCGCGCAGCCGGGAACCGGCAGCACGTTGCAGGCCGTCCGCGACCACACTTATCAGGACCCGCTGGACGCGCCCGGCGAAGCCGATCTGACCGCCCATGTCGACTTCTCGGCCCTGACCCGGGCCGCCCGCAACGGCGGCGCCGAACCACGCCCGCTGATGTCCCAGGGGGAGTTCCTGCTGCGGCTCGGTCTGGTCGAGCGCGCCGAGGTTCTGGGCCGCGGCAAGGATGCCGCCACGCGCGACCGGGTCGCCACCGCCATGAAGCGTCTCGCCGACCCGAAGGCGATGGGCGAGCTGTTCAAGGCATTCGCCGTCGGCGCACGTGGCCTTCGCCTGCCGGTCTTCGACCCGCCACCACCGACCGAGACGGGCGACTCGACCGGGACGGCCGAACCGTCCGGCGAGACCGAAACCGCCGACAAGCCCGCGCCACAATCGACCAAGGCCGCACGCAAGTCCGGTGCGAAGCGCAAGCGATCCGGTAAACGCAAGGCGAAACCTTCGCCGGGCCACGACAAAGACCGGCCGACCCGACATTGACGGCCCTCACCGACCCCGGCCTGACGGCCATCCCCGGACTCCGGCACGGCTTCTTCACCCGGCGCGGCGGCGTCTCCGACGGAGTCTATGCGAGCCTCAATTGCGGGATCGGCTCGGACGATGATGCGGGCTCGGTCACGGAAAACCGTCGCCGCGTCGCCGCGGCCCTGACCGGTGAGGCGAACGCGCTGGCCACGCCCTATCAGGTGCACGGGGCCGAGGTCGCCGTCGTCGACGACACCTGGCCCTGGCGGGAACGCCCCAAGGCGGACGCAATCGTCACGACGCGCCGGGGCATCGCCGTGGCCGTCGGGACAGCGGATTGCGGACCGGTTCTCCTGTGCGATCCGCGAGCCGGCGTGATCGGTGCCGCCCATGCCGGGTGGCGCGGCGCGCGGGGCGGCGTTCTGGAAGCGGCGGTGGCGGCGATGGAAGGGCTCGGCGCCGATCGCCAGGCGATGACAGCGGTCCTCGGCCCGACCATCTCCCAGGCCAATTACGAGGTCGGCGAGGACATGCGCGCCGCCTTCGATAACGACGACGCGCGCTGGTTCGTGCCCGCGGACCGGCCGGGCCATGCCCGCTTCGATCTGCCGGGCTACATTGTCGCACGGCTGGAGACGGCCGGCGTCGGACAGGTCGGGCGCCTGCCGCACTGCACCTACGCCGACGCCGACAGTTTCTACTCCTACCGCCGCGCGACCCACCGCGGCGAAGCCGATTACGGGCGAATGCTCGCCGGGATCGCCCTTGTCGAGGGAGACGGCTGACCGGGTTGTCACCGTCGTTGGTTTACAGCTAGAACCGCCGCTCGCAGGAAAGGAAGCGCGCTTGCCCCTTGCCAGCCGAATTGCCGCCCTGGTCCTGCTCGCGATCGTCGTCGCCGGGTGCGCCTCGACCGAGCGCCCGCGCCTCGGCGGCGCCGGGCCCCCGACCATCAAAGTCTCGCAGTTCAAGGACCTGAGCACTGCCCCGGTGCGCGGCAACGCCGCGGTCTTCGCCTTTCGGCCGATCACTGGCGCGCCCGCCGAGATGATCTTCGCGCTCGAGGACTCCCTCGAGCGGGAAGCGGCGATCCGACGGATCAACGTGGCGCCGGTCGGCGATCCGTCCGTGACCTACACCGTCCAGGGCTACATCTCCGCCGTCGGCGATCCTCACAGCGCGCTGATGGTCTATGTCTGGGACATCTTCGACCAGAATGGCGTCTTCATCCACCGCCTGACGGGCCAGGAAGTGACCGGGGGCAGCGGCGCCGATCCCTGGGCCGGCGTGAGCAAGGCGACCATGGCCGCCGCGGCCCGCCAAACCATGGACGCGATGGCCACCTGGGTCCGCGCCTGATCGCCGGAGCACAAGGAATTTGCCTTTGCCGCCCGGAGGTTGCTAAAAGCCGCGGGCACCTGGGGGATCGAGTCCGCTGGCGCCTTCGGCGGACGAAACGGGGCTGAATCCGACATGAAGCTCGTTGCCGGCAACTCCAACCGCACCTTGGCGGAGGGGATTGCCACATACCTTGAAACCGACCTCACCGACTGCTCGGTCCGGCGGTTCGCCGATCAGGAAATCTTCGTCGAGATCAAGGAGAACGTCCGTGGCGAGGACGTCTTCGTGATCCAGTCGACCAGCTTCCCGGCCAACGACCACCTGATGGAACTTCTGATCATGACGGATGCCCTGCGCCGCTCGTCGGCGCGCAGGATCACCGCCGTCATCCCCTATTTCGGCTACGCCCGGCAGGACCGGAAGTCCGGCTCGCGCACGCCGATCTCCGCTAAGCTGGTCTCCAACATCATCACCCACGCAGGCGCCGACCGCGTGCTCACGCTCGACCTCCACGCCGGCCAGATCCAGGGTTTTTTCGATATCCCGACGGACAACCTCTACTCGGTGCCGGTCATGACGCGCGACATTCTCGCCCACCGCGACCCGCGCGACGTCATGGTCGTATCGCCCGACGTCGGGGGTGTGGTGCGCGCCCGGGCACTGGCCAAGCGGCTCGACGCACAACTCGCCATCGTCGACAAGCGTCGCGAACGCCCCGGTGAATCGGAGGTGATGAACGTCATCGGCGATGTCAGCGGGCGACGCTGCATCCTCTTCGACGACATCGTCGATTCCGGCGGTACGCTGTGCAACGCCGCCGAGACGCTGATGGAGCGCGGGGCCGCCTCGGTGCTTGCCTACATCACCCACGGTGTTCTGTCGGGCGGCGCCGTGGCGCGGATCGCCTCGTCGCGGATCGAGGAACTGGTCATCACCAACTCGATCGAGCCGACGGAGCCGATCATGGCGGCACCCAACATCCGGGTGTGCGACATCTCCGCGCTGATGGGCGAGGCGATTGCGCGCACAGCGATGGAGAAATCCGTCTCCAGCCTGTTCGACTGAGAGCCGGCGCCGCGGACGCCTTGCGCGTCCCCGCGACCTCACCTATACACCCCCTGCCGCGCCGACACCCCTGGAGGCAACGCGGCGACCGGCCCGCGCGTTCGCGGGTCTTCTCACGCAAGGAGGTTGCCCGATGGGCGAAGTCTACGACCTCTCCGCGACCGTGCGCGACAAGGTGGGCAAGGGGGCCGCTCGCGCCACACGTCGGGAGAATCTGGTACCGGCCGTCATCTATGGCGGCAAGAAACCCCCCGTTTCGATCGCCATCGGGGCGCGCGACATCGAGCGCCGCGTCTATGCCGGCGGCTTCTACACGAGCCTCGCCAACATCGACACCGGTCAGGAGAAGATCCGGGCCCTGCCGCGCGACGTTCAGCGCCACCCGGTCAACGACCGTATCCTCCACGTCGACTTCCTGCGGGTGGAAAGCGGGATGACGCTGACGATCGAGGTTCCTGTCCGCTTCATCAACGAGGAGCTCTCGCCGGGCATCAAGCGCGGCGGCGTGCTCAACGTCGTGCGCCACCGTGTGTCGCTGGAGACCCCCGTGGACGCGATCCCCGAGGAGATCGTTGCCGACGTGACCGGGCTCGACATCAACGACGCGCTGCACATCTCGTCCGTCTCGCTGCCTGAAGGCGTGACGCCGACCATCACCGACCGTGACTTCACCGTGGCCACCATCGCGGCACCTGCGGGCGTGAAGGAAGAGCTGCGCGCAGCCGCCGAAGCCGCGGCCGCCGCCGAGGAGGAAGGCGAGCTCGAGGGCGAGGCTCCGGAAGGCGAAGAAGCCGCGGTGGAGGAGACGGAGGCAAGCGAAAGCTAGCCCGCCGGCAAGCGATCCGCTGGGGAAACCACCATGCTGCTCCTGGTCGGGCTCGGCAATCCCGGATCGCAACACGCCCGCAATCGGCACAACATCGGCTTCATGGCCGCCGATGCCATCCATGCCCGCCACGGCTTCGCGCCGTGGCGGCATCGCTTTCGCAGCGAGGTTTCCGAAGGGCGGTTCGACGGCGCCAAATGCCTGCTGATGAAGCCGCAGACCTTCATGAACAACAGCGGTGAAGCGGTCGCTGCCGCCGCCCGGTTCTTCAAGATCCCGGCCGGGGATGTGGTCGTCATCCACGACGAGGTCGACCTGCCCCCGGGCAAGACGCGCATGAAGGCCGGTGGCGGCGCGGCCGGACACAACGGGCTGAAATCGATCACCGCCGCGATGGGCGACACGTATCGCCGCCTCAGGATCGGGGTCGGCCACCCCGGCCGGCGGGAGGCGGTGCCCAACTATGTGCTGCACGACTTCGCCAAGGCGGATCGCGACTGGATCGATCCCCTGCTCGACGCGATCGCAGAACACATGCCGCTGCTGGTGACGGGCGCCGATTCGACCTTCGCCAACCGCCTCCATGAGGCGACCACCACCGGCCAGCCCGTCAAAGGGGCCAAGCCTCCTCCGGGCAAAGCGCCGGCTGGCACCAGCGAAGACAAAGGCCCGCTGGCGCGTGGCCTGCGCCGGCTCCTCGGCCGTTAGACCGACGCGACTGCCAGACCGAGAGAGCCGAACGACATGGGCTTCAAGTGTGGAATTGTCGGATTGCCGAATGTCGGCAAATCCACCCTGTTCAACGCGCTCACACGCACCGCCGGCGCGCAATCCGCCAACTATCCGTTCTGCACCATCGAGCCCAATACGGGCGAAGTGGCCGTGCCCGATCCCCGCCTCGACCGGATCGGCGCTATTGCCGGCTCGGCGCAGATCGTGCCGACCAAGATCAGCTTCGTCGACATCGCCGGCCTTGTCCGGGGCGCCTCCAAGGGCGAAGGCCTCGGCAATCAGTTCCTCGCCAACATCCGCGAGGTCGACGCCATCGTTCACGTCGTGCGCTGCTTCGAGGGGGGTGATATCACCCACGTCGAGGGGCGGATCGACCCGATCGCCGACGCCGGCACGGTCAACACGGAGCTGATGCTGGCCGACCTCGCGAGCCTCGAGCGTCGAATCGTACCGTTGCGGAAGCGCGCCACCACCGGCGACAAGGAGGCGCGCGAGGAGGTGGCGCTGATGGACGCCGCCCTCGCCGCGCTGGAGGACGGCAAGCCGGCGCGCCTCGCCGACATCCCCGACGACCGGCGGACCGCCTTTGGCGCGCTCAATCTCCTGACGTCCAAGCCGGTCCTCTACGCCGCCAATGTCGACGAGGACTCGGCCGCCGCCGGCAACGCGCTGTCGCAGGCGGTGGAAGCGATGGCAGCGGGCGAGCACGCCGGCTGCGTGGTCATCTCGGCCGACATCGAGGCGCAGATCGCCCAACTGCCGGGCGACGAGCAGCGCGACTATCTCGACACGCTCGGCCTGACCGAGCCCGGCCTCGACCGTCTGATCCGCGCCGGCTACGACCTGCTCGGCCTGATCACCTTCTTCACCGCCGGACCGAAGGAGTCACGCGCCTGGACGGTCCCGACCGGGACGCGCGCACCACAGGCCGCGGGCACGATCCACACGGATTTCGAGACCGGGTTCATTCGCGCCCAGACCATCGCCTATGACGACTTCGTTCACCTCGGCGGCGAACAGGCGGCCCGCGATGCCGGCAAGGCGCGCGACGAAGGCAAGGACTATGTCGTCGTCGACGGCGACGTGCTGCTGATCAAGTTCAACGTCTGACCGCCATGCGCGCCGCGAGGATCGCCGGCACGGTCGCCGCCAGACCGTAGGCGATCAGCATCCACAGGAGCGCCGAGACCGAGACACCGCCATCGAGCGCCACACCGAAGACGAGCGGCGACAGGCCCGACGCGAAAACGACCAGCGTCGTGAACGCCGCGCGGATCGCGCCAAGGGACTCGACACCGAAAAGTTCCGGCCAGATGGCATTGAACGTGGTGCGGAGAAGGCCGCCGCCAAAACCGATGACCGCGAAGGCGAGCGGCGCGCTCCACGGCCCGGTGGTGCTTGCGATCAGCGCCAGCCCCACAACCAGCGGCAGGTTGGCCACGGCGTAGATTCGGCGTGCCGAGAACCGATCGACCAGGATCCCGGAGATCACGAGGCCGACGACCGACGCGGCGGCCATCGATCCGAAGGCGGCGGCAAGGCCCGCGGTCGACCACAAGCGATCGTCCGCGATGGTCCGAATGTGAAACATCACCGCGGTCATAAGGAAGGGAAAGACCACGAGACTGGGCAGCAGGAGCAGCACGACGCGCGACCGGACGATCTCGCGGAGCCCGGCCATAAGCGACCGGCCGCCGCCTTCCGGTCGCGTCATCCCCGGGGGTGCGCGCCGAAACGTGCGCAACAGCCACTGGGTCACCGGGAAGATCACCACCAGCGCCACGACGCCCATCGCCGCATAGGTCGGGCGCCATCCGAAGGCGTCGATGCCCGCGATCGCCAGGAGCGGGAACACCACCTCCGAGACCGGAATACCGAGGGCGGTGATGGCCAGCGCCCGCCCGCGCTCGGCGTCGAAGGTGCGGGCGGTGGCCGTGCCCTCCACATGCATCATCAGCCCCTGCCCGGTCAGCCGCAGGAGGTAGAAGGCGAGGAAGAGCGAGACCGGCCCGCTCGCCAGTGCGGCCGCGAAGCAGGCGAGCGCCAGGCCGACAACGACCGCCGCGCTGAAGTGCACGAGGCGAACGTGATCGATCCAGTAGCCGACCGGGACCAGCGTCGCCGCCGAGGTCAGCGTGGCGGCAAGATACAGTGCGCCGATCTCCGTGGCGCTGAGCCCGAGGGAGGCCCCGATGGCAGCCACGAAGAGGCCAATCACGTAGGTTTGGCCCGGCGCCGAATAGAACGCGTGCAGGGCCCCGAAGAGCAGCGGCCTGGCGTTGCGCCGGGCGAAATCGATCCAGAACATGCGAAGGAATCTGCGAAGGGACGGCCATCGTAGCCTGATCGGCCACGGCCGGAAAGGAACTTTGCTAGTCGCGCGGTGGCGGCGGTTGCTTCCGCGCCATGTCCTCCCAGGCGACCATGTCCGGATCGCTCAGAACCGCGGCCTGATAGGACGAAGCGATCGGCCGGACCTCGATCCCGTAGGTCCGGAGGCGGGTCGCCACCGGCGCGAACATGGCGTCGGCCACGGTGAAGTGTCCGAACAGCCAAGGCCCACCATGCGCCTCACCGTATTCGTTCCGGCACTGCGTCCAGATCGCGTCGATCCGCGCAATGTCGGCGTCGATCTCCGCCGTTCGCTCCGCCGTGCGGCGCTCCAGCAGCGCCATGTCGAGCCCCCGGCGGAGCGGGACGAAGCCGGCATGCATCTCCGCCGAGACGGACCGCGCCAGCGCTCGGGCGCCGCCGTCGGCGGGCCAGAGATTCGCCTGGGGAGCAAGCTCGGCCACGTACTCACACACCGCGAGCGACTCCCAGACGCCGATCTCGGCGCCGTTGACCTCGTGGACGAGATAGGGAACCAGGCCGTTGGGCGACAGCGACCGCAGGCGCGCCTTGCCCTCCGGCCGGCGGTAGTCGATCAGGATCGGTTCAAAGGCGAGACCGGACTTCCGTAGCGCCAGCCAAGCGCGCAGCGACCAGGACGAGACGCCGGGATAGCCGTGATAGAGGCTGAGATCCGCCACTCAGTGACCCTCGAAATCCACAAGCGTATGGACGTCGACGTCGAGCCCGCGCAGCTTCTCGGCGCCGCCGAAATCGGGAAGATCGACCACGAAGGCTGCTGACACCAGGTGGCCGCCGGAGCGTCGGATCAGGGCCGTCGCGGCAGTGGCCGTGCCGCCGGTTGCGATCAGATCGTCGACGAGCAGGACGCGGTCGCCCTCGCGGATGGCGTCGGCGTGCATCTCGATGGTGTCGACGCCGTACTCGAGGTCGTAGGCCTGATCGATGGTCCGCGCCGGCAGCTTGCCCTTCTTCCTGATCGGCACGAATCCCTTGCCGAGGCCGTAGGCGACCGCCCCGCCGATGATGAAGCCCCGCGCCTCGATCCCCACCACGAGATCGATGTGGGCCGAGACGTAGGGAAGGGTCAGGGCGTCGACCGTCGCACGCAAGCCCGTGGGATCGGCGATGAGGGTGGTGATGTCGCGAAACAGGATTCCCGCCTTCGGATAGTCGGGAATCGTGCGGATCAGTTCCTTGATGTCGACCAAACCGGCCATGCGGCGCCCCTCCGGCCGGCGACGCCGTTCAGTGCGCGGTGTCGGCCCAGACCTTCTTCTTGGTCAAGTACAGCAATCCCGCGAAGACCACCAGAAACACGATGACCTGGAAGCCGATCCGCTTGCGCTCCATCAGATGCGGTTCCGCCGTCCACATCAGGAACGCAGAAACGTCGCGGGCGTACTGGTCCACCGTCTCGGGCGACCCATCGTCATAGGTGACAATGCCGTCCGACAACGGAGCGGACATGGCGAGCGCCTTGCCCGCCAGGAAATACGGATTGTAGTAGGTGCCGTCGGTGACTTCGGTCCCCGGAGGCGGGTCCTCATAACCGGTGAGCAGAGCGTAGAGATAGTCCGCGCCGGCCTCCTGGTAGGCGGTCAGCATGTCGACGGGCATCCAGGCGATGTGCCTGGGGGCGGCGCGCGCCTTGGCCATCACCGAAAGGTCGGGCGGCACGGCCCCGCCATTGGCCGCAGCCGCGGCCTGATCGTTGGGGAACGGCGCCGGGAACGTATCAAACGGCTTGCCGTCACGCTCGAAGAGGTCGCCGAACTCGTCCGGCCCGTCGGTGACGATGTATTCGGCCGCCAGCGCCTTGACCTCCTCCTCGCCGAAATGCGGTCCGCCCTCGTTGCCGAGATGGCGAAAGGCGATGAAGTTGAGCGAGTGGCAGGAGGCACAGACCTCGCGATAGACCTGAAAGCCGCGCTGCAGCTGGGCCTGGTCGAAGCGGCCGAAATACCCCGAGAAGGACCAGCGTTGAAGCTCCGTCCGCTCCAGAGGGTAGCTGGCCGCGACCGCGGCGCCCGCGCCGAAGACCACGGCGGCCGAAAGGACCGCAGCAGAAAGACCGTGACGAAGTCGACGATGCATCGGAACCACCCTTCTTACTCGGCCGGAGCCGCTTCGCCGGCTTCGCCGCCGGACGACGCAAGCACCGATTCCGCGATGCTCGATGGCAAAGGCCGTGGTCTCTCGATCAGTCCGATGATCGGAAGAATGATGAGGAAGTGCGCGAAGTAGTAGGCGGTGAGCAGCCTCGCGGCGAGCAGGAAGCCGCCTTCCGGCGTCTGCGCACCCAGATAGCCGAGGCCCACCACGACGATCATGAATATCCAGAAGAACCAGAAGTAGAGCGGCCGGAACCGCGCCGAACGCACCCGCGACGTGTCGAGCCACGGCAGGAAGGCGAGGATACCGATCGACGCGAACAGCGCGATCACACCCATCAGCTTGTCGGGGATGGCCCGCAGAATGGCGTAGAAGGGCAGGAAGTACCATTCGGGGACGATGTGCGCCGGCGTCTGCAGCGAGTTGGCCGGGATGTAGTTGTCCGGGTGGCCGAGGAAGTTCGGCAGGTAGAACATCAGCCAGGCGAGCACCACGAGGAACACGACCGAGGCGAATACGTCCTTGACGGTCGCGTGGGGGGTGAACCGGACGGTGTCCTGCTTGGAGCGAACCTCGATGCCCAGCGGATTGTTCTGTCCGACCACGTGCAGTGCCCAGACGTGCAGCACGACCACACCGACGATCATGAACGGCAGGAGGTAATGCAGCGAGTAGAAGCGGTTGAGCGTCGGGGAATCGACGGCGAACCCGCCCCAGAGCCAAGTGGTGATGCCCTCGCCGAACAGCGGGATGGCCGAGAAAAGGTTGGTGATGACGGTCGCCGCCCAGAACGACATCTGCCCCCACGGCAGGACGTAGCCCATGAAGGCGGTGGCGATCATCAGCAGGAAGATGATCACGCCGAGGATCCACAGGACCTCGCGCGGCTCCTTGTACGAGCCGTAGTACATGCTGCGGGCCATGTGGATGTAGACGGCAACGAAGAACATCGATGCGCCGTTGGCGTGCAGGTAGCGCAGCAGCCAGCCGTAGTTCACGTCGCGCATGATGTGCTCGATCGACGCGAACGCCATCGCGGCGTCCGGGATGTAGTGCATCGCCAGCACGATCCCGGTCAGGATCTGCAGGACCAGCATCATGGTCAGGATCGCCCCGAAGGCCCACAGATAGTTGAGGTTGCGCGGCGTCGGGTAGACGACGAAGGAGTCATGCACCAGGCCCATGATAGGCAGGCGCGCTTCCATCCACCTGCCGAAGCCGCTCTTGGGCTGATAAGTCGATTCTGCCGACATCGCTCGCTATCCGATCCGAAGCGTGGTGTCTGAGATGAACTCGAACGGCGGCACCCGCAGGTTTTCGGGCGCGGGCCCGATGCGGATGCGGCCGGAGGTGTCGTAGGACGATCCGTGGCAGGGGCAGAACCAGCCGCCGAACTCGCCACTCTGGCCCAACGGCACGCAACCGAGATGGGTGCACACGCCGATCATCACCAGCCAGTTTTCGCGGCCCGGCGCGGCCCGGTTGGCGTCCTCGGCAGACGCGCCGGCGGCAGCGTTATCGTTGCGGGCCAGCCGGTCGGGCAGCTCGTCGAGCGCGACCTCGTTGGCTGCGGCGATCTCGTCTTCGGTGCGGTTGCGGATGAAGACCGGCTTGCCGCGCCATTTCACGGTCAGCGACATGCCCGGCTCGACGCTGGCGATATCGACCTCGATCGAGGCCAGCGCCAGGGCGGCGGCGTCCGGGTTCATCTGGTCGATGAAGGGCCAGGCCGCGGCCGCCACGCCGACCGCGCCGACCGCGCCGGTCGCGACGTAGAGGAAATCCCTGCGGGTCGGTTCCGGCTGATCGGCCGTTTCGCTGTTTGCCAAGATGGGAACTCCTGCACGAACCGAGATCGTAACGACACCGCGCAACAAACCAGAATCTTGCGCAGAATGCCGCCTGTTTAGCCACCGCCCTCCACGATTGTCCAGTGTCTAGGGTGCGATGCGCACAATGTCGCGGTCCCAGGCGGAGCCCCCGGCAGCGGGGGCTCCGCCGATTCGTCAGGCCACGTTTTCGTGCTCGGCCTCGGGATCGAGGAATCCGCCCGACTGACGGCTCCACAGGGCGGCGTAGACACCGCCCCGCTCGAGCAGTTCGCCGTGCGTGCCCATCTCGACGATTCGCCCCTTGTCGAGCACCACCAGCCGATCCATCGCGGCGATGGTGGACAGGCGATGGGCGATGGCGATCACCGTCTTACCCTCCATCAGCCGGTAGAGGGATTCCTGGATCTTCGCCTCGACCTCCGAATCCAGCGCGCTGGTGGCTTCGTCGAGCACCAGGATCGGCGCATCCTTCAGGAACACCCGCGCGATCGCGATCCGCTGCCGCTGCCCGCCGGAGAGCTTCACCCCGCGCTCGCCGACATGGGCGTCGAAGCCGGTGCGCTCCTTGGCGTCGGCAAGGTCGGGGATGAAGTCGTCGGCATGGGCCGAGCGCGCGGCGGCAATCACCGCCTGTTCGCTCGCCAGCGGCTGGCCGTACTGGATATTGTCGCGAACCGACCGGTGCAGCAGCGAGGTGTCCTGCGTGACCATGCCGATCTGTCGCCGCAGCGATTCCTGCGTGACGCCGGAGATATCCTGATCATCGATCAGAATTCGCCCACCCTCGAGGTCGTAGAACCTGAGGAGCAGGTTCACGAGTGTCGACTTGCCCGCCCCGGACCGGCCGACCAGACCGATCTTCTCGCCCGGCTCGATATCGAGCGTGAAGCCGCGAATGACCTTCGTCTGGCGACCGTAGTGGAACGTCGCGTCCTCGAACCTGATCGCGCCCCTGGCGACGTTCAGTTCGCCCGCGTCGTCGCGATCGGTGATCGCGACCGGCTGGGCGATGGTCTTCACGCCATCCTGCACCGTGCCGATCTGCTCGAACAGGTCGGCGACCTCCCACATGATCCACTGTGACATCGCTCGCATGCGCAACACCAGGCCGATCGACACGGCAATCGCGCCGACGGTGATGACGCCCTGCTGCCAGGCGAGCACGGCCACGCCGGCCACGCCGACCAGAAGCGCCGTGTTGATCACCTGCAGGGCGAAGATCAACTGCGTGACCAGCCGCATCTGGCGGTAGACGGTATCCATGAAACCGTCCATGGCCTCCCGCGCGTAGCCGATCTCGCGTCGCGAATGGGCGAACAGCTTGATCGTCTGGATGTTGGTGTAGGAGTCGACCACCCGCCCGGTCATCTCCGCGCGGGCATCCGATTGTTCCTCGGCGATCCGCTGCAGCCTGGGCACGAAGTAGGCGAGCATCACGATGTAGCCGGCAAACCACAGCACCATCGGGATCGCGATCCGCAGGTCGAGGGTCACGACCATGGCCAGCGCACCAACGAAATACACCGTCACGTAGACGCCGACGTCGAGCAGTTTCAGCACCGCCTCGCGCACCGCCAGCGACGTCTGCATGATCTTCTGCGAGACCCGTCCGGCGAACTCATCGTTGAAGAAGTGCAGGCTCTGGCCGAGGACATAACGGTGCGCCAGCCAGCGCACGCGCATGGGGAAGTTCCCAAACACCGTCTGGAACAGGAGCAGGCCGTGCAACAAGGCCAGCGCCGGGTAGCCGATCAGGAGTACCACCGCACCGATCGCCAGTAGAGTACCGTTGTCGCTAAGGAACGTCTCCGGATCGGCGGCGGTGAGCCAGTCGATCAGCCCGCCGATCATCCCGAAGAAGACGACCTCGATCGCCGACAGCAGCGCCACAAGCACCGAGGTGATGACCAGCCACGGCAGCATCGGCCGCGTGTAGTGGAGAACGAAGGGCAGCATCCGGTTGGGCGGCGTGCCGCCGTCCTCCATCGGATATGCGTCCACAAGTTTTTCGAATCGCGCAAACACGTTGCGGTCTCCTCTGCCCGGCAGGGCTCGTCGGGAACCTCGCGGGGCGTTAACGGTGACGGATCGCCAAGGGCGGACCCGCCGTCATGAAATCAGATGTCTGAAGTATCGCCGCGTCGAAGCGGCGGGGCCGGATGTCGGTGAGCTACCGTCCGGCGACGGGAGCGCGGCGAATCCGATCCGATTGGCGGAATGAGATATTGCTCATGTGCATCGCTCCCTTCTCTATCAGGTTTCAATCCGTCGCGTTCAACGAAACGCTGCTGGCGAATCATCGAACGGCCGGTGCTGTACTAACGCTGGGCGTGTGGCGGGGGAACCCACCCGTTGAAATTCCGTCACACAGTTGCGTCGATGCAACGCCTTGGCGCGGCAGCCGCACGAAAGGATCGACAGGTCCGGCCACGCGGGCTAGGCGTGGGTCGGAGAGGTTGTTCCGACAAAACCAATAGTCGCCCCGTGCGCGCCGCGGCGCGAAGCGGTGCGGTGCAGACACGGGGCCTCTTACCCCTTGGTGCGAGGTCCCGCATCTGCGGCGCGTCATCAAGATGCCGCACCGCGCGCGGGACGACGGGAGGGGATGACCTGAACGGCTTGGTTTCGACGGAAGGACCACCATGACCGCCACCGACGACCAGAAGACGCGCGCCTCGGCGTGGTTCGAGGACATCCGCAACCATATCACCGCCGCGTTCGAGACGATCGAGGACGAACTGCCCGCCGACGCCCAGGGCGCCGACCGCGCGCCGGGGCGGTTTGTCCGCACCCCCTGGACACGGACCGATCACCGGGGCCACGAAGGCGGTGGCGGCGTCATGGCGATGATGACCGGTCGCGTCTTCGAGAAGGTCGGCGTCCACGTCTCGACGGTGCATGGCGAGTTCTCGCCCGAGTTCCGCAGCGAGATCCCGGGGGCCGACGAGGACCCGCGGTTCTGGGCCAGCGGTGTCTCGCTGATCGCGCATATGTGGAATCCCAACGTCCCGGCCGTCCACATGAACACGCGCATGGTGGTCACGTCGCGACGCTGGTTCGGCGGCGGGGCCGACCTGACCCCGGTTCTCGATGCCCGCCGCAATCAGGACGACGCCGACAGTCGCGCCTTCCACGCGGCCATGCGCGCGGCCTGCGAGGCCCACGCCGTTGCCGACTACGATCGCTACAAGACCTGGTGCGACGAGTACTTCCATCTCAAGCATCGCGACGAACCGCGCGGCATCGGGGGGATTTTTTTCGACTGGCTGAACTCCGACGACTGGGACGCCGATTTCGCCTTCACCCGAGAAGTCGGAACGGCGTTCCTGGATGTGTATCCGGAACTCGTGCGCCGCAACTACACCACGCCGTGGACGTCGGAGCAGCGGGAGGAACAGCTGGTGCGTCGGGGGCGCTACGTGGAGTTCAACCTGCTCTACGACCGCGGCACCATCTTCGGACTGCGCACCGGCGGCAATGTGGCGTCGATCCTGTCGTCCATGCCGCCGATGGCGAAATGGCCGTGATCAGCCGGTGAAGTCCAGGTCCGCCGGCGAGATCAACACCGAGAACCGCTCGCACCAGATCACCACGCTGGGAAAATCGGCCAGCGTCACGCCGTCAGGGATTTCGTAGCGCTGGCTGCCCTTGAAGGCGCGCAGCGGGCCGAGGTCCACATACATCAGCCCGCGCACGTCGGCCGACGCGCGGATCATCTCCTTGGGCACTAGATACACCCGGAATGCCGGTCCGGGGCCAACCTCGAAGTCGGACTCGAGAAACACCGTCTGCTCGAACACCTTCACTCCGCCCTCACCGCGATGGACGGGATCGTTGGGATTGGCGTGAATGAACGTGCCCGTGGCCACGAGCCGGCTTTCCGCTTCCGCGGCGGTCAGCTCCTCCATCGCCTCCGGCGGCGGGAATACGAACGGATAGGCGAAGAAGCCGATAGCGACGCCGAAACCGGTGCCGAGAACGCCACCGGCCAGCAGAAACGCCAGGGCACGCCACAACCCTCGCATGATCGCCTCCCCTCGAAGTGATTGTGTGCGTCAGCTTGTCAGAGTCGGCGCCCCGCGGCCAGCGCCAGCGTTATTGCGCGCCGGCGGCCAGCTCCTGAAGCCGGCTGCGCAATGCCTCCTCGTCGGGCTCGAAATCGCGCGCGATCCACCACGACCGCAGCGCATCGAGCATCGCGCCGACCGTCGGGCCCGGCGGAACGCCGCAGGCGACCACGTCGCGACCGGCCAGCGGAAAGACCGGTACCGCCTCGTGCTCGGCAGCCTCGAACAAACGCCGGTGGACATCCGTCCGCCCGCCCGACCACGCCGCCGCCAGCGCCAACCCGTCGCGCAAGGCCTCGCGCCCATGGGCGAAGAGATGGCGCCGCAGGCTGTCGGCGGATGACACGTCCCGGACATCGGACGCGGCTTCAACCGCCGCCAGGCACGCGCGCTGCTCGGCCCTGCTGAGCGCCAACCTCGCGCCGACGCGATCGACGTCTTCGGACACGCGCTGCGACAGCGCCGCCAGGCGGCGCGTAAGCGTCGCCAGGCGGCGCGTAAGCGTCGCCGGCTCATCGGCGGCCTGTTCGAAGGCGACCATCCGACCAAATGCCGAGAGATAGCCGACGCCTGCCAGGACGAGCGGAAGGACCCCGGTCTCCTGCATGTCAATGAGCGCCGTCGCGGCCCCGGGGGCGAGCACAAGCCGGCGCATTTCGTTGCCGATCCTCTCGACCGAGAGATCGGTGACGCCGCGTCGGGCGCGCGCCACGGCTTCGAGATGGCCCTCCGGCAGTGGCCGGCGTCCGTACCAGGCCTGGAATCGGAAAAGCCGCAGAATCCGCAGCCGGTCTTCGGCAATCCGGGCGTCCGGGTCGCCCACGAAACGGACAAGGCCGGCACGGAGGTCGTCGTAGCCACCCAAAGGATCGTGGACAACACCAGCGGAATCCACCATCAGCGTGTTCAGTGTGAAATCGCGCCGCCGCGCATCCTCCAGCCAGTCGTCGCCAAACGCCACGACGGCATGTCGACCGTCGGTCTCGACGTCGGAGCGGAGCGTCGTGATCTCGAAGGGGCGCCCCTCGACCACCAGCGTTACCGTGCCATGCTCGAAACCGGTCGGCACCGCACGGAGACCGGCGGCCTCGGCGCGCGCCGTCACGACCTCGGGCCGGAGGGTGGTCGCGAAATCGACCTCTTTCACCGGGACACCGAGAAGGGCGTCCCGCACCGCGCCGCCGACGATACGGGCCTCGCCGCCGTCACCGGAGAGAAGATCGAAGATTCGGCCGATACGTCCGTCGCGGAACCAGTCGCGATCGCCGAGGCGCGGCGGCGCTGCTACCGACACCGGTCTACTCCGATGGAGCTTCGGCCTGCTCCTTCGGCACCAGTTCGCCGGGAACGATCTTGCCGTCCTCGAAGCGGGCCGGAACGTAGACGCGGTCGGCACCCTGGAGATCGATGTGCCCGAAGTAGAGGATCGACGCGACCATCAGCGCCGCGCCGCCAAGCGCCAGGTACGCGATCGTCCGCATCTGCCACTCGGCGATATTGCGAAAACTGCCGCGCGTGATCAGGAGATACGCCGCGTAAGCAATAAACGGGACAAGAAAAAGGAAGATGTTGAAGGCGAAAATCCGCGCCATCAGTCGACCATCCGATCAAAAAGTGTTCTCAGGATTCCTGCGGTCACGCCCCAGATATAGCGCTGTCCGAAGGGTATTTCATAGAACTGCGCGGTGGTGCTGCCAAAGCTCTTTGTACCGCGATGGAAGTTGCCTTTCTCCAACAGGAAATCAAGTGGTACTTCAAAGGCATCGTCCACTTCTTCGCGATTGAGGTTGAGCTTGAACCCGGGTTCGATCCGCGCCACGACCGGCACGATCCGGTAACCGGTGCGGGACAAGTAGGTGTCAAGGTAGCCCATCACCGCCTCGGGCGCCGGGCGCAATCCGACCTCCTCTTCCGTCTCGCGCAAAGCGGCCGCCGCCGGGCTGGAATCGTCCCGATCGATCTTGCCGCCGGGAAAGGCGATCTGGCCGGCATGGGACGGCAGATGCCCGGTTCGCTGCGTCAGGAGGACCGTCGGTGCCGGGTGGGCAATGATCGGCACGAGCACGGCCGCATCGCGAAGCGCAACACCGGCGTCGTCGCGGAAAGCCGGGTTGAGCAGGTGGTCGCCGGCCGCCCCCTCGTCATCGATCGCCGGGGCGTCGCGCAAGCGAGCCCTGAACCGCGCGAACACATCGTCCGGGGGCGAAACTGAAGGCGATGCTGGGGATCGGGATGTCTGGGGCATTGCGCAAGAATGTGGTGATTGCGGCACAAAGGACAACTTGTCGCCGTTGTTCGCGCGTGAACTGGCGCCGACCAGTTGCAGGTCAACCCGGAAACTCCCCTTGAACCGCCGCAACGTCAATGAAACTCTGATCCGGCAGCCCTTGCCAACGAAGAAATCGGGTACAGATCACCGCTATGAGCGCTACCACACACCCGCCGGCTGAGGCCGATTCCGAAGCCATTGTCGCCGAGACCGATCGGGCCGTTGAGCGAATCAGGACCGCCCGCGAAGCGATCGGCGCGGTCATCTACGGTCAGGAATCGGTGGTGGAGCGGGTTCTCATCACCCTGCTTGCCGGCGGACACGGCCTCCTCATCGGCGTTCCCGGCCTCGCCAAGACCAAGCTCGTCGAGACCCTCGGCACGGTGCTCGGCATGTCGGAAGCGCGCATCCAGTTCACGCCGGACCTCATGCCGTCCGACATCATCGGCTCGGAGGTGATGGACCAGTCGCCCGACGGCCAGCGGGCGTTTCGGTTCGTGCCGGGCCCGGTGTTCGCCCAACTCCTGATGGCGGACGAGATCAACCGCGCGAGCCCGCGCACCCAGTCCGCCCTGCTGCAGGCCATGCAGGAGCACCACGTCACTGTGGCCGGCGTGCGCCACGACCTTCCGACGCCGTTCCACGTGCTGGCAACGCAGAATCCCCTCGAGCAGGAAGGCACGTATCCCCTGCCCGAGGCGCAACTCGATCGCTTCCTGCTCCAGATCGACGTGGACTACCCCGACATCGACGCCGAGCGCCGCATGTTGTTCGAGACGACGGGTGCCACAAGCGCCACCGCCGACGACGTCATGACGGTCCCGGAACTGATGGAGATCCAGCGCCTGGTGCGCCGCATTCCGGTCGGCGAATCCGTCGTCGCCGGCATCCTTGCGCTGGTGCGCTCCGCACGTCCCGACGGGCAGGCCGACGAACGCAAGCGCGAGCTGATCTCGTGGGGGCCGGGCCCCCGGGCAAGCCAGGCGCTGATGCTGGCGTGCCGGGCGCGCGCCCTGATCGACGGGCGCTACGCACCATCGCTGGACGACGTCCACGCACTCGCCGAACCGGTGCTGCAGCACCGCATGGCAATGAGCTTTGCCGCCCGCGCGGAGGGCGTCTCGGTGCGCGACATGATCGCGGAACTCAAGGTCAATATCGGCTGACGGGATGGCCGATCGCACTGCCGCTCTCGCCGAAGCGAAGGCCGTCGGAGGCAGCCTCCCCGATCTCCTGATCGACGCACACCGGGTGGCCGCCACGGTACTCTCCGGGTGGCACGGCCGCAGGACCGCCGGGCGCGGCGAAGCCTTCTGGCAGTTCCGGCCGTTTCTTGCCGGCGACACCGCGAGCGCCATCGATTGGCGACGGTCGGCCCGCGACGAGCACATCTACATTCGGGAGAAGGAATGGGAGGCGGTGCACACCGTCTGGCTGTGGCGCGACGCCTCGCCGTCCATGGCCTTCCGCTCGCACCTCGCCGACGTCGACAAGATCGACCGCGCGACCGTGCTCACGCTGGCGCTGGCCGAGATGCTCGCAGCCGCCGGCGAGCGCGTCGGGCTCCTGGGCGCGGGGCGTCCGGTGCTTGAGCGCAACGCCGCGGAGCGCATCGCCATGCAACTCGCAGCCACGCCCGCGCGGCCCGAGGTGCTGGACGTTCGCCGCCACTCCGATGTCGTGCTGTTTGGCGACTTTCTCGATCCGGTCGAGGAAACGCTGGTGTTCCTGGAGGCGCTGGCCAAGACCGGTGCGCAGGCCCACCTCGTACAGGTCACCGACCCGGCCGAGGAGGTCTTTCCCTACCGCGGGCGCACCGAGTTCCTCGATCCCGAAACCGGCACGCGACACGTCGTGTCCCGCGCCGAAACCTACCGTGCCGACTACGCGGTCGAGCTGGCGTCGCTGCGCGACCGGCTCGACGGATTCTGCCGGCGTCTCGGATGGACGTTCTTCACCCACCACACCGATCGACCGGCGACCGAGCCGCTCCTGCGCCTGCATAGCCGCCTGGCCGATCGCCGCACGTCCGATCCGGGTGCAGCGGGGCGGGCGGCATGATCCCCCTGGCCTTCGCCAATGTCGGCATGCTGTTCGCCCTCGCGGCGCTCCCGGTCATCTGGTACTTCCTGCGGCTCACGCCGCCACGTCCGCGTCTGGAGCGGTTTCCGCCCACGCGTCTGCTCCTTCGCCTGGCACGCAAGGAGGAGCAGCCCGACCACAGCCCGTGGTGGCTGACACTCCTCAGGCTGACGATCGCCGGCCTGCTGATCCTCGCCCTGTCCGGGCCCGTTCTGAGACCAGCCAGCGAAGAAGCGCCGGGAACGGGACCACTGCTCGTCGTCATCGACAACGGCTGGGCCGCCGGTGATCACTGGGAGAACATGCTGGAGACCGCCCGCAACGTTGTCGGCCTCGCGCGCGATGCCGACCGGCCGCTGGCACTGCTCGCGGCTGCCGACGGCACGTCGCAGGAACTGGCACCGACCGACGCGGCCGGCGTCGGCGAGCGCCTCGCGGCCCTGGAGCCGCGACCGTGGCAGCCCGATTACAGCCGTCTTGCGGAAAGGCTGCGCGACCAGGACCTTGTCGGTCGGTTCGGCGGCGCGGTCATCCTGTCGGCCGGGATCGCGGCACCGGGCACCGGGGCCTTCGCCGCCGCGCTCGATGAGGTCGTGGAAGGTCAGGTGATCGTCTATGTCGACGGCGCGCGCGAGACGGTCACCCTGGGGGCACCGGAGAACACCGCCGAGGCCCTGATCGTCCCGGTGCTGCGAACGCCCGACGGCCCTGCGACGTCGAGCCTCGTCAGAGCCGTCGACATCGAGGGCCGGGCGATCGGCGACGTGCCGTTCTCGCTCAACGCCGGCGAAACCGTCGGCAGCGCGATCGTCGACCTGCCGGTGGAGTTGCGCAACGAAATCGTGCGGCTGGAGATCGCCGGCTCGGCGACCGCGGGTGCCGTGCAGCTCCTCGACGACCGCTGGCGACGCCGCCGCGTCGGCCTGATCACCGGCGCGTCCGCCGAGCGTGCGCAGCCGCTGCTGTCGCCGCTCTACTACATCTCCCGCGCTGCCTCGCCTTTCGCCGATCTTCTCGAGCCCCGTGACGCCAACGCCGCCGTCGCGCTTCCCGAGCTGATCGATGCCGGCGTGTCGATCATCGCCATGGCCGATGTCGGCAGGCTGCCGACCGAAGTCGAAACCACCGTGGCAAGCTGGGTGCGGACCGGCGGGACGCTGGTCCGTTTCGCGGGGCCCCGGCTCGCCTCCGACGCCGACGGACTGGTGCCGGTGCAACTGCGCAACGGCGACCGCATCCTCGGCGGCAGCCTGAGCTGGCAGACACCGCAGCGGCTGAGCGGATTCGCCGATCACGGGCCGTTCAGCGGCCTGCCGCTGCCCGACGACGTACTGGTCACGCGTCAGGTTCTCGCCGAACCCGACGGTGAACTGGAAGGCCGCACATGGGCGGCACTGGAAGACGGCACGCCGCTGGTCACGGCGGCGCCCCTGGGAAGCGGCCTGCTGGTCCTGTTCCACGTGACCGCCGACACGAGCTGGTCGAGCCTGCCACTGTCGGGGGTCTTCGTGGAGATGCTGCGCAAGATCGTTGCGCTGTCGTCGAATCTCGATCGCGGCGAAGGCGCCCAGGCGTTGCCGCCCTATCGCCTGCTCGACGGCTTCGGGGACTTCGGCGGGCGGCTTGGGACCGCCCGACCGCTCGCGGGCGCGCTGGAGTCGATCGCCGCCAGCCTCGATCATCCGCCCGGCCTCTACGGCAACGAGCAGGGCTTCCGCGCCCTCAACCTGATGGCCGGCAACGCGCCGCCACAGCGCGTCGATCCGGCGGCATTCAGCGGCAGGGTTTATGCCTATCCGGCAACATCCCCGGTGCCGCTTGCGCCGTGGCTCCTGGCAGCCGCGCTCATCCTGTTCGCTGTCGACTCACTGGTGGTGCTGTGGCTGCACGGCGGCCTGGCGCTCCGCAGGCGCGCGGGAGTCGCGAGCCTTGTGGTCGCCGTGGTGGTGTTCGCCGGCGCCACGCATCCGGTCGCGGCCGACGAAGCCCGCGACCTGCTGATGCTCCAGGCGGCGAACGAAACCCGGCTCGCCTACGTCCTCACGGGCGACGATCAGCTCGACGACATCAGCCGGACGGGGCTGACCGGGTTGTCGCGCGTGATCGCGGAACGGACGGCGCTGGAGCCGGGGGCGCCCATGGGCGTCGATCCGGCCACTGACGAGCTGGCGTTCTTCCCCCTGCTCTACTGGCCCGTGTCCGCCGACGTCGATCTCCCTTCCGCCACCACCATGGCTCGGATCGGCGCCTTCATGCGGCAGGGCGGCTCGGTGCTCTTCGACACTCGCGACCGCCTCGAACGCACGACAACGATCGGATCGTTGGGCGGGACGCCGGCATCCGAACGCCTCCGCGACATGCTGGCGACCCTCGATGTCCCGCCGCTGGAGCCGGTACCGACGGATCATGTTCTGACCAAGGCCTTCTACCTGCTCAACGACTTTCCCGGCCGTTATGCAGGTGGTCCCCTGTGGGTCGAAGCGCTTCAGAACGCCGCGCAGGTGGACCGCCCGGCACGCGCCGGCGACGGTGTTTCGACCATCCTCATCACATCCAACGACCTCGCCGGTGCGTGGGCGATCGGTGACGACGGGACGTTCCGATTTCCGATGGTGCCGCCCGACCGTGTCCAGCGCGAGATGTCGCTTCGGGCCGGCATCAACATCGTGATGTACGCGCTCACCGGCAACTACAAGGCCGACCAGGTTCATGTGCCGGCGTTGCTTGAGCGGCTGGGGCAATAGCCATGGCGACTTCGCTGGCCCTCGAACCGCTCATCGATCCGCTGCTGCTGGCGGTCCTTGCACTGATCCTCATCGCCAGCGTCGTCCCGGGGCTGATCAGGCGATCGCGGGCCGCATGGCTTCGCGCCGCGGCCGCCGTCGTCGTGATCGCCGCTCTCGCCAACCCTGTCGTGGTCAACGAGGATCGCGAACCGCTCACCACGATCGCGGCGCTCGTCGTCGACCGCAGCGCAAGCCAGACACTGGACGGCCGCGACGTCGCAACGTCACTGGCCGCGGACGGCCTGGCGGAGCGTTTCGCCGGGTTCCAGGACATCGATCTCAGGATCATCGAGGTCGACAGCGCCGGCGGCAGTACCGATGGCACACGTCTCTTCGAGGCCCTCAACGCGGCGCTGATCGATGTGCCACCGGAGAGGCTGGGCGCCATCGTCATGCTGACGGACGGTCAGGTGCACGACGCACCGACCGATCGTGCCGGCTTGCCGGAGGGCGTGCCGGTCCATGCCCTAATCACGGGCCGGGAGGCGGAGCGCGACCGGCGGATCGAGATCGTCTCGTCGCCGCGCTTCGGCATCGTCAACGAAACCCAGAGCATCCGGTTTCGTGTCATCGACGAAGGCACCGGCGACGCCAATGTCACCATCTCGCTGGACGGCGAACCGCGCGCCTTCTCTGTCGTCAGGACCGGCGAGCTGGCGGAATTGCAGGTCGAGATCGACCATGGCGGCCAGAACATCTTCGAGATCGCCACCGATGCCGTCGAAGGCGAGCTCACCACCGTCAACAATCGCGCCGTCGTGCCGATCGAGGGCGTGCGGGAGAACCTGCGGGTGCTGCTGGTATCCGGCGAGCCCCACGCCGGCGAACGCACCTGGCGCAATCTTCTCAAATCGGACGCCGCGGTCGATCTCGTCCATTTCACGATCCTGCGCCCACCGTCGAAGCAGGACGGCACGCCGATCAACCAGCTCTCGCTCATCGCCTTCCCCACCCGCGAGCTCTTTTCCGAGAAGATCGACGAGTTCGACCTGATCATCTTCGATCGCTACCAGCACCGGGGCGTGCTGCCGCTGCTCTACTTCGACAACATCTCGGAATATGTGCGCGGCGGCGGGGCGCTTCTCGTCGCGGCCGGTCCAGATTTCGCGGGCTTCTCCAGCCTCTTCCACACCCCGCTGGCGCCGGTTCTGCCTGTTGCACCGACCGGCGAAGTCATCGAGGAACCATACCTGCCGAGGATGACCGAGACCGGTCTCCGCCACCCGGTCACCCGTGCGCTGCCGGGCTCCGACACCGAGCCGCCCTCCTGGGGACGGTTCTTCCGCCTCGTGGAAGTGGGGCTCGCCGAGGGTGACACGCTGATGAACGGTCTCCGCGACCAGCCGCTGCTCGTCCTCGACCGCCGCGGCGATGGGCGCATCGCAACCCTCCTCTCGGACCACACCTGGCTGTGGGCGCGCGGCTTCGAGGGCGGCGGGCCACACGTCGACCTGCTGCGGCGGCTCGCCCACTGGCTGATGAAGGAGCCGGATCTGGAGGAGGAGGTCCTGCGGGCGCGCACTGTTGGCAGCGATCTCGTGGTCGAGCGCCAGTCGATGGAGAGCGGCAGCGGCGACATCGCCATCGAGTCGCCGTCAGGATCGGGCTCGACGTTGACGCCGGGCGAGGTCGAGCCGGGATTATGGCGCGCGACTGCGCCGGCCGCAGAGATCGGGCTCTATCGCATCACCCAAGGCGACTTCAGGGCTTTCGCCCACAATGGTCCGGCCAATCCGAGGGAGTTCAGCGATGTCCGCTCGACCGCCGACGTCCTGCGGCCGCTGGTCGCCGCAACCGGCGGGCGCATCGCGCGGCTCGGCGAACCGGGGGCTTTGGACTTGCCCCGCATCGTTCCGCTTCGCGGCGGGACGGTAGAATCCGGGCGGGATTGGATTGGCGTACGCGTCAGTGAGGCCAGCCTGCTCAAAGGCATCAGCCGAACGCCGGTCATGAGCGAATTCGGTTCGCTGGCCGGGATTGTCGGTCTTCTCGGTTTGATCCTGCTGATCGGCCTCCCCTTCATCACCTGGCTTCGGGAAGGCCGCTGATCCGATCAGCGGCGCCGGTAGTTCGGGCGCCTCTGGCCCGATCCGATCGGGCCCGGCCCATCAGTCTTGTGCCGGAAATTGATGCGACCCTTGTCGAGATCATAAGGGGTCATCTCGACCCGGACGCGGTCACCGGCCAGCGTCCGGATGCGGTGTTTGCGCATGCGCCCGGCCGCGTAGGCCAGGATGACGTGATCGTTGTCCAGTTTCACACGGAAGTTCCCGTCGGGCAGGACCTCTGTCACCACGCCCTCGAACTCGAGCATTTCTTCCTTTGCCAAAAGTGTCTCCTCTTCGGCGCTGTTTCGTCGGTGCGGCTACATAACACACTTCACTGCACGCGCCGCATATATGTCCGATGTCGGCATCGTGCACGCCGGCCGTGGGTGTTCACCCGAACGAACGCGCGTTGATGTTGCGTGCCTCCCCGCACAAGCCGGTGAGCGCACGCTCCCTGAGCCCGCAGACAAGCACCCGGTCGGGATCGACCGGCGCCGGCAGCGTAATCACGTCCCGCCCGAGATGGACGAAGCCGAGGGGAGCGTAGTAGGGGAGATCGCCGACCAGCAGGACCGCCTCGTGGCCGGCTGCCCACGCATGGGCCAGACCGAGTCGGACAAGCGCCCTGCCCGCCCCGCGCCCCCGGAACGCCGGCGTTACCACCAGCGGCCCGAGGATCAGCGCCGGGCACTCGCCGATGACGATCGGCGTCATGCGGACGGACGCGGCGACCGTCTCGTCCTGGCCGACCGCCACGAAGGACAGGTCGGGAAGCGGATCGACCCCTTCGCGCAGCACATAGGCGGCGCGCCTGAAACGTTCGGGGCCAAACAGCGTGGCGTGAAGGTCATTGATGGTCCCGACATCGTCGGGCCGCTCCAGGCGGAGCACATACGGCTGGTCGTGCATGAGACAGTTCCACTGAAGACGGGAGACAGGCGATCGCGCGGCCGACCGCAGCGCTCGTGGGAGCGCGTCAGGCGTCGCGGAAGGCGTCCGTCGATCGTCGTCGCTGAAGTGGCGGAGTCATGCTCGTCCCGTCCAGTGCGCGCCGTCGCTATCACGCCGCGGCAGGCCGGTCCAGAGGGTCGGGGTGGTCTGACCGCTCCGCCGACCTAAATGGGGACCATTGTCGAAAGCGAATGAGGACAGGGCGATGGGTCGATTGGTAGATGGCGCCTGGGTGACCGAACAGCAGTGGAACGCGGCTGACGGCCGGTTCAAGCGTGCGGAGTCGGTGTTCCGCAACTGGGTGACGCCGGACGGCAGTGCCGGGCCCAGCGGCAAGGGCGGCTTCAAGGCCGAACCCGGCCGCTATCACCTCTACGTCGCCATGGCCTGTCCCTGGGCGCACCGCACGCTGATCGTCCGCAGCTTGAAGGGGCTCCAGGACCTGATCAGCGTCTCGGTGGTCGATCCGCTGATGGACGACTACGGCTGGAAGTTTACCGCTGAGCAGCCCGATCATCTGTTCGGCGTCGAGCGTCTTCAGGAGATCTATGTGAAGGCCGACCCGCAGGCGACGAGCCGCGTCACGGTCCCGGTCCTGTGGGACAAGGCCTCCGGAACGATCGTGTCCAACGAGTCGTCGGAAATCATCCGGATGTTCAACAGCGCGTTCGACGAGCTCGGCGGCGACGCGTCGCTGAACCTCTACCCCGCCGGGCTGCGCGACGAGATCGATACGCTCAACAAGCGCATCTATCACACCGTCAACAACGGCGTGTACAAGGCCGGGTTCGCTGGAACGCAGGCCGCCTATGAGGAAGCCGTGACCGCGCTGTTCGAGACGCTGGACGACCTGGACGACCTGCTGGCGTCGCGGCGCTTCCTGACGGGCGCGCGGATCACCGAGGCCGACTGGCGCCTGTTCACCACGCTGCTCAGGTTCGATCCGGTCTATGTGGGGCACTTCAAGTGCAACATCCGCCGGATCGCCGACTATCCGAACCTGTCGGGCTTTCTTCGCGAGCTGTATCAGTGGCCGGGTGTCCGCGAGACCGTCGACCTCGACGCGATCAAGGGCCACTACTATCGCAGCCACCTGTCGATCAATCCGAAGGGTATCGTGCCGGTGGGCCCCGCGCTCGACCTCGATGCGCCCCATGGGCGCGGGAGCCTGGAAGCCGCCTGACGACGCGACCGCGCCGCCTTTGACGGGCCGAGGCGTGACCGCTATGCGGGGCCATGCTGCGGCTTGCGCATATCTCTGACCCGCACCTGGGTCCATTGCCCGAAACGGACGGCGCCTCTCTACGGCTGAAGCAGAGGCTCGGACGGCTGAACTGGCGCCGCGCCCGCGCCCGGGCATTCTCGGACGACGTGCTCGACGGCGTCCTCGCCGATCTCGCGGCAGCGCGGCCGGATCACATCGCCGTCACCGGAGACCTCATCAATATCGGCCTCGACGAGGAAATCCGGCGGGCGGGCGCCTGGCTCGACGAACTGGCCGCCATCGCGCCGGTGTCCGTCGTCCCGGGCAATCATGACTCCTACGTGCCGTCTGCGCATACAGCCATCCGCCACCAGTGGGCGCCCTACATGCGTGGCGACGCCGAAAGCGGCGACGCCGCCTTCCCCTATGTCAGGCGTCTTGGTGAGGTGGGACTGATTGGTGTCTCGACCGCCGTCCCGTCCCCGCCATTGATGGCGACGGGACGGATGGGCGCGGATCAGGCCGCGTCCCTGGCGGGCCTGCCTCGCCAGACGGGCACCGACGGGCTCTTCCGTCTTATCCTGATTCACCACCCGCCCGACGCGGGCGCCAACCCGTGGCACAAACAGATGACCGATGCGGAAAACTTCCGCGGCATCATCGCGGCCGAGGGCGCCGAGCTGATCCTCCACGGTCACAACCATCGCAATCGTCGCGCCACCATCGCCGGCCCGGCGGGTGAGGTGCCGGTGATCGGTATCGCGGCAACCGCCGCGCGGCCGCGCGAAGACCGCGACGGCGGTTCCTGGAACCTGATCACGATCGACCGGCAGGCATCGGGTTGGGCGGTCGAGATCACCACGCGTGGCTACGCGCGTTCGGACCGCATCGAGGATCTGGGAGGGGTGAGGTTAGCCGCCTGAGCCGACCACGAACCACGCCGTTGCGAGCAGCGCGAGGACACCGGCGAGGAGCCCGGCAAAGAAGGCAGCGGCCAGCCAGCCGAGATCGGCCGACGGCATGCGGCTCGCCGACGAGGTTTCGTCACCGGCTTTCTGTTCGCTGTCGCCCGCCCGGCGCAGCAACGGCTTCCGCGGCCGTTCCGCTTCGTCACTCAGGAGTCGCTTGATCAGCCAGTCGCCTTCGATCGCGCGCTCGCGCTCGATGATGCGCTCGGCCACATAATTGGTGACCGTGTCGGCGACCGCCGAGAGATCGGACGTCTCCACCAGGATCGTACGGCCCAGCCGCGTGTCCTTGAGGAAGCGGTAGGTGCGCCGGTCGCGGCCCATGACCACGAACGCGGTCATGTCGATCCACAGCCGGGGCGGGAGTCCCGACGCGACGGTGAACAGGAACTGTTCGTCGTCCGCCGGCACTTCGTCGAAGACGCCCCGCAGCTCCTCGGCAAGAATCTCGAGCCGCGCCCGCTCCGCGTCCCGGAGTTCCACCACGACGTCGGAGCGTTCCGTCTCGGCCGTTCGCACGCGCTGAAGCGCGCCCTTCAGCGAGCGTACATTGTCCGGGCTGCTATCGGTCCGGTCGTTCAAGGACGGCTCCACGTAGTGAACGGAATCCTACCAGATCATGGCGACAGTGAGCAGACAAGCACGAACCGGGCCGACCCCGTGGCACACCCGATCAACGCCCGGAAGGCCGGATCCGGTCGATCCCTGACGGTCCTGCCAACCCCATCGTCCCGATTCGGCACAGAAGTCGCCGGCTCAGATGAACTCGCGCGCTCGCGCCAGGGCATCGCGTGCCTGGGCCGTGACGGTCGACCAATCGCCGGCCGCGATCTGCTTGCGCGTGGCGATCCAGGAGCCGCCGACAGCTTCGACAGTCGGCAATGCGAGATAGTCACCGAGGTTGTCGAGGTTGACGCCGCCGGTCGGACAGAAGGTGACACCGAGACTGGCGTAGGGACCGGACAGGGCCTTCAACATGCCGACACCGCCGGCCGCTCCGGCCGGGAAGAACTTCAAAGCGGTACATCCGGCTTCCAGCGCCGCCTGAATCTCGGTGGGCGTCTGGACGCCGGGCAGGATGTCGACGTTATTCTTGCGGAAGTAGTCCACGGTGGTTGAGCTGAAGCCCGGCGACACCGCGAAGGTGACGCCGAGTTCGATCGCGCGGCGCGCCTGCTCCTGCGTCACCACGGTGCCCGCTCCGACCCGCATCTCGGGATGTGCCTTTGCGATCCGCTCGATCGCATCGGCGCCGGCCGCGGTCCGGAAGGTGATCTCGATGATGTCGATCCCGCCTTCCATCAACGACTCGGCCAGCGGAACCGCCTGCTCGGCGTCCTCGATTTCGATGACCGGTATGATCGGCCGCCCTGTCAGCATCTCGGTCATGGCTTCGTCGCTCCTGTCTGCCGTTGGCGCAATTGTCGTGTCTCAGCGATCGACGCGTGCGCCGCCGCCGCCCACCAGCTTCTCGACCTCGGCCAGACTGGCCATGGTCGTGTCGCCCGGCGTCGTCATGGCAAGCGCGCCATGGGCAGCGCCATACTCGACCGCCTTTGCGGGATCGCCGAGAACCATCAGACCGTAGATGAAGCCGGAGGCAAAGCTGTCGCCGCCGCCGACCCGGTCCATGATTTCGAGGCTCTCGCGCTTGGTCGAGGCGAAGTACGAACCGTCGGCCCAGGCAACGGCACTCCAGTCGTTCACGGTCGCCGTCTTGACGCCGCGTAGTGTGGTCGCCGTGGCCTTGAAGTTGGGATAGGCCGCAACCGCCTTGTCGATCATCCGGTGGAACGATTCTTCCTTGAGGCTGGTCAGACCTTCGTCGACGCCCTCGACCTCGAAGCCCAGACAAGCCGTGAAGTCCTCCTCATTGCCGAGCATCACGTCGACATACTGTGCGATTTCGCGATTGATCTCGCGGCACTTGTCAATGCCCCCGAAACCCTTCCACAGCGACGGGCGATAGTTGAGGTCGTAGGAGACGATCGTGCCGTGTTTGCGCGCCGCTTTCGCCGCCTCGATGGCCACCCGACCGGTGCTCTCCGACAAGGCGGCGAAGATGCCGCCCGTGTGCAGCCAGCGAGCCCCGAGCTCGCCGAACAGATGATCCCAGTCGACGTCACCGACATCAAGCCGCGCAATCGCCGTGTTGCCGCGGTCCGAGCATCCCACCGCGCCTCGTACGCCGAAGCCCCGTTCGGTGAAATTCAGCCCGTTGCGGACGTTGCGGCCGATGCCGTCGTAATCGGCCCAGCGGATGAAGCTCGTATCCACGCCGCCCTGAAGAATGAGGTCCTCGACCAGAAGCCCGATTTCGTTGCGCGCCAGCGCCGTGACAACAGCCGCGCGTTGCCCGAAACACCGGCGCAGACCGCGCGCGACGTTGTACTCGCCGCCGCCTTCCCAGGCACGGAAGTGCCGCGCGGTGCGGATCCGCCCCTCGCCCGGATCGAGCCGCAGCATCACCTCGCCAAGAGAAACAATGTCATACCGGCATGATTCGGCCGGCCGCAGATCAAGGCCCGTCACTGTTGAAATCCTCGCTGGAGTCCCCGAACACGCTTCGCCGCCGTGGTCCGGTACGGCGCACGGACACTGCCTCGTGGCTTGGTCTCACGGCAGAAGCGGCGCCACCACTAACCGGTTACTAACCCGTGTCAACCGCGTGTTACGTGATTGTGACGCACCCTGGCTCCGTTCGCCCATTGCCCGCCACCGCTGACGGGTCGATATTCGCTGCCAGGAGAATGAGTGTGGCTGCTTCGCGACCGATCACTGCAAGAATGCCCTGGCTGGACCGGAAGGGTCAGTTCGAGCCGTTCAAGGCTCTGACGCTGGTCCTTCTGACGCTGCCGGCACTCTGGCTCGCCTATCGCGCCGTCTCGATCGACCTCGGTCCGCGCCCGTTCACCGAAGCGATCCACCGGCTGGGCGATTGGACCATCTATCTGCTTCTCATCACGCTCGCCGTGACGCCGGCGCGGACTGTCTTCGAATGGCCCAGGCTGATTCACGTCCGGCGGATGATCGGCGTTGCGGCCCTCGCCTACATCCTGGCGCACCTGCTGCTGTTCGTGATCGACTCGAAGTGGGACTTGGTGTTTGTTGCCAAGGAGATCGTGATCCGCTTCTATCTCGCGATCGGCTTCATCGCGATCCTGGCCCTGTCGGCCCTTGGGGCGACCTCAACCGACGCCATGATCAAGCGCCTCGGCGGTCCGCGATGGAACCGCCTCCACCAGCTCATCTATCCCGCAACGTTCCTCGGAATCCTGCACTTCTATCTGCAGTCCAAGGTCGACGTCTCACAGCCGGTCATCATGTCGGGGTTCTTCTTCTGGCTGATGGGCTACCGGGTCATGGCCCGTTTCGGCCACAAGCGCGGTCTGGTGCCCCTGCTCGCGCTCACCGCCGCCGCGGCGCTCGGCACCGTGCTGGTCGAAGCGGTATGGTACGAACTGATGACCGGCGTCGGCGGGCAGCGTGTTCTTGCCGCCAACCTGCAGTTCGGTTTCCGGATCAGCCCGGTGTGGTGGGTGCTGGCGAGCGGCCTCGCCGTCACGCTGGTCGCCGAAGTCCGCCGGCGTTTCGCGCCACCACGCGGCCGCAGGGCGCAGATGGCCTGACGAAAACCGGCTTTCGCCATCAAGGGCCTTCCCCAGGACTGTTCGGTCCGGTATCTAACCGCGTCCCTCCACCGATCGCCGCCCAACCTTGATGTTCGATGAATTCGCCGCACTGCTTCAAGTCATTGCCATCGACTTGGTGCTTGCCGGCGACAACGCGATCGTCGTCGGCATGGCCGCCGCCGGCCTGCCGGAAGCACAGCGGCGAAAAGCCGTGTTTTTCGGGATCGCCGCCGCGGCCGGCTTGCGGATCGTGTTCGCGATCTTCACCGTCCAGCTTCTCGCCATCCTTGGGCTCACGCTGGCGGGCGGCATTCTTTTGCTGTGGGTGGCCTGGCGGCTCTGGCGTGAAATCATCGAGGCGCGGAAGCACGGCGAGATTTCCGAAGCCGAAACAGCACCCAGGAAGCCCAAGACTTTCCGGAACGCGCTGCTCCAGATCATCGTCGCCGACGTGTCGATGTCGCTCGACAATGTCCTGGCCGTGGCCGGAGCCGCGCGCGAACACCCGGTCATCCTCATTATCGGGTTGGCGCTCTCGGTGGCTCTGATGGGCGTGGCCGCCGCGTGGATTGCACGTGTTCTGGGCCGGCACCACTGGATCGCCTATGTGGGTCTCGTGGTGATCGCCTATGTGGCACTCAACATGATCTGGGAGGGCGGCTGGGAGGTCATGCACGCAGCCGAACGTGCGGGCGCCATTTGAAGACGCGGGCCCGCCAAGCCGGTCGGACAGTCTCTTTAGATCGCTTCTAAAATCATTGAATTCGCTTGACTTCATTTCCTCCGACCGGGTCTTGGATCGACCCTGAGTGTCCACCGGCGGCTGTGGACGTTGAGCGGAGAAACGGGCTCAACCGCGTCGTCGGGGAGCCCACCCGACACGCTCGTCGGACGTCGTACCGGCGGGCGACATCGGTGTGAGACCACACTGCATGCACAGGCGAAGTGAAGGATGAACGAGGCGTCGCCAAATCGAGCTCCGAGCGCGCTGGACCAGCGTCGGGCCGCCAGGCCCGGCAACCCGAAAGACGCGTTGGTCTTGGACGGCGTGTCGCGCAGCCATGGCACGTCAACGGCCGTCAACAATGTCACGTTGTCTGTTCAGCATGGCGAGATCGTCGCCCTGGTGGGGCACTCCGGTTCGGGCAAATCAACACTGCTGCGTATCATCGCCGGGCTCGAACGCCCCCAGGCCGGTACGGTCCGCATTGCCGGACGCGAAGTGTTCGGGCCCGATGGCAACACGCCACCGGAGAGGCGTGGCGTCGGGATGGTCTTTCAGGACTACGCCCTGTTCCCTCACCTCACCGTGCTGGACAACGTTAAGTTCGGCCTTGCCAAGCCCGACCGGCAAAACGGCGACGCGAGTGCACTCGCAGCCCTGGAGCGCGTCGGGCTCGCAAACCGGGCACGGGCGTTCCCGCACACCCTGTCGGGAGGCGAACAGCAGCGTATCGCCCTTGTTCGCGCCCTTATGCCCGAACCCGCCATCCTGTTGATGGACGAACCGTTCTCGAATCTCGATCGGAGGAACCGCGCGCGCATCCGCGACCAGACGGCGCGCATTCTGCGGGACAGCGGCACGACGGTCATCATCGTCACCCACGAACCCGACGACGCCATCCGCATGACGGATCGCGTGCTGCTGCTCGCCGATGGCCGTATCGTCCAGGACGGCGCACCTGAATCGCTGTACCGGCATCCGAAGTCGCTCTTGGTCGCCCGGTTCTTCTCCGAATTCAACGAACTCCCCGGAACCTGCACCGACGGCGTCGTCGACACCCCGATCGGTCGATTCCCCGCGCCGGGAGCTGCCGAGGGCGATTCGCTCGTGGTGTGCCTGCGACCGCACGACATTCACATCGAAGACGGCGAGACGCACAGCGCGCTTCGCGGCACGATCACCGCCCATGCCTTCATCCGCGACGAGCAGATTGTGACCCTTTGGGTCCCGGGGCTAACGACACCACTCCAGGTGCGCGCGCCCGTCCATCTGGACGCGGCGGTCGGCGACCAGATCGGATTCCACTTGCGCACGGACGACGCCCTGGTCTTCCCGGCGGTGGACTAGCGGCCGGCTCGGCGTTGCCGTCCTATTCGCCGGGGGCGCTGCCCGGCAAGCGGTTGTCGATCACAGCCTTTTCGGGATCATAGGCCGGCAGCGGCTTGCCCATGAGCCGGCGGCCGATGGAGCGGATCAGCACGACGGTCGCGGGCAGGATCAGCAGATCGCCGGCGAGCGCCGCAACAAGCGTGAAAGCCGTCAGCCACCCGAACAACCGTAGCGACGGCAGGTCGGAGAAGACGGTCACCGCCATGCCGCAGGCGAGCACCAGCGATGTCAGGATCAGCGCCGGACCAACCAGCACCGTGGCCCGCTTGACGCCGACGGCCGGGTGCTCGTCGGGTGAGTCCTCCAGCCGGAGCCGGTTGAGGAAGTGGATGGTGGCGTCCAGACCAAGGCCGAACGCGACGACAAGGGCGACGATGCTGGCGAACTGCAGGCCTTCGTTGAAGTACCACAACACCGCGCCGGAAATGACGATGGGGAACAGGCCAGGCAGGATCGCCACGATCATCACCAGCAGCGAACGGAAGGCGATACCCAGCAGGACCGCAACGAAGACCATCTCGATGGTCAGGCTGCTCGACAGCTGCTGGATCATCGATGCGCTGTTGCGGGCCGCGATCGCCGACAGCCCGGTCACAGCGATGTTGTAGCCCTCATACTCGGTGCGGATTTCGGCAATCTTGCCCTCCAGCTCCTCCATGATCGGCAGGAGGACGCTGGCGTCGGCATCGGGGATGCGCCCGGACACGACGATCGCATCACGCTCGTCGGCCACGAAACGATTGGTCAGCGCCGGCGGAAGGATGTCGACATATTGCTGCAATGTTTCGACGTCCGTAATGCCGGCGTTCTCAGCCAGCCAGGTCCGAAGCGTGTCGACCGACCAGACATTCGCGAGACCATCCTGCGTCTCGACGATTCTGTGCACGCGGGCGATCACGTCGAGGGCTTCCGTGTCGTAGATCGTCTTGTCCGGCGGCAGCTCGACCAGCACATCGACCGGATTGGCTCCGGCGAGCTTCTCGTCGATGCTCGAACTCGCCGCCACCGCCTGTTCCTTGTCCGGCACCTGATCGGCGAGCCGATAGTGCGGCTCCAGTGTCGCGTAGAACGAGGTGAGGCTGGCGACGACCGCGAGACTGATGAGGCTGTAGAGCAGCGGCCGCCTGATCATGCGGTCCGCGATCCAGCCGCAGAACCGCCGCAGCGCATCGACGCCACCGTCCGAGCGCGCGCCCTGGCTCGTGGCAACGGGAATCTTGCGCACGAACAGCATGCCGAAAAGCGGGACGAGGGTGACAACGGCGACGAAAGCGATGAGAACCGATATGGCGCCGGCAATCCCGAAGGTGCGGATGAGGTGCGAATCGGAGAACATCAATGCGACGAAGGACAACGCCGCGGTCAGATCCGTCACCACAACGGCGGGCCCGACCACCATGACCGCGTAGCGAAATGCCCTCAGCTTGCTGTCGCCGGCGAGCAGACGGTCACGCGCCGCAAAGGTCATCTGCATGGAATCCGAGAACCCCATCACCATGATCAGCGGCGTCATGACGTTGAGGAACATGTTCAGGCGGAAGTCGAGCCAGCCAAGGAACCCCAGGGCCCAAAGAATGGCCACCAGCGGCGGTCCGGCCGCGACCAGCATGAACGAGAACCGGCGGAAGAAGAGAATCGCGATCAGGCTGCCGGCGATGAATCCGAGCGAGTTGTAGAGCAGCCAGTCGCGCTCGACGGCGTTGCGGATTTCGAGCTGCATGACCGGCACGCCCGACAGGCGACCGCTGACCGAGGTCCCTTCAAGAGCATCGTCGACCCAGCTGCGAATCTCGCCAATGACCGTGCTCAAGCCTCGCCCGACCACGATGTCGGGCTCGAGGGAAAGCACAATGAGCGCAAGCGAACCGTCCTCCGACAACAGCTTGCCGGCAATGATCTCGTTGGACTTGATCCGCTCGATAAGGGCTTCGTATTCGGCACCCTCGGGGAGATCGAACGGAAAGAGCGGCTCCGGGATACCGCCGGGTTTGGGCGCCTGACGCGCGGAAAACAGCGAGATGAGCCCCCTGGTCCCCTCGACCAGTTGAAGATCGGTGGCAAGATTGCGAAGTGCCTCGAGCGAGGTTCGCTCCAGCACGTCGCCTTCGACGACCACCAGGACATCGAACTCCGCCGACGGGAAGCGGGCCGTCACCTCCTCGAATTGCCGGAACTCCTCGGTGTCCGATCGGAAGAGCTGGCTGAGGGAGTCGTCCACCTTCAGGAGCGTGACCCCGTAGACGGCCAGGCCGGCAAGGACGACCGCGATTACGGCGGAGAGAACCGGTCGATAGAGGGAGATCAGCCCGATCTTCTCGACGCCGAGCGCCAACCCGGTCGATTGGATATCGCTGCCGTCCTCGGCCGGTTGGGAGTCTTTGAGCTGAGGTTGATCGGCCATCGCTAGGCCCTGACCCGGCACCGCTCGCCGCTACGTCGGTCCGACGGTCCCGGCATCCTCTGGAATCAGTTTCCGACGGACGACTTGCGAACGGTGATGTCGACGACGCGGATCTCCTGATCCGGCGTCGATATCTTGACCCTCTGCCGGTTGCCGTTCGTCGTCACCAGAAGATCGGCGACAAAACCCGGGCCTTCGAGCGCGCCGTCGATCCGGCCAACCTTCGCCGTACCCGTCACGGCGCCGCTGATGTTGTTGACGAGTTCTTCCCAGCGCCCGTGAAGATCGCCGCCCACGTTTTCGAAGTAGGCGTTGATCTGAAATGTGTAACTGTCGCTGGCACAACGCAGCGCCTGCTGGAGATTATCGTCGTCGTTCTGGTAATACTGCGCCCGGCAACTCAGGCGCTCCCTGGCGCCGCTGGCATAAGTCACCGTCCCGCTACCGCCCCAGATTCCGTTGATTCCCTTGAAGGGCCCACCGGCGCTGGCCGCGGTGGCCGACAGGAATCCGAGGGCAAGAACAGCCAAGGGCGTTCCCCTGCGAACGCCACGCAGGAATGAACGGAAATCTCGCATCCTAGACTCCTCGTCGCCGCGGACGGGCTCGGCCGCACCTCTCGGTCCGACTCAAGTCTTCGCGGATAGTAAGTACTCGTGTGCGCGATTGCCAGACGTATCTGGTCGCAGACGGCGCCTCGTTCAACCCTGCCGTCGGCCCATCGGCGGACCGATCAGCCGCCCCTGACCGAGATCCAGATGAGCCCGAGCAATCCCGCGGTCACGAACGTCACAGCGGCCACCAACCCGCCCTTTCGAACCGTTTCGGTGCTTTCGCGCCACACCCGCAGGTGGGCAAGGTCCCGCCGCAACTCGCCCAGCGACGCCGGATCGTCGGGGTCGATGCCCAAATGAAGAAAAGTCCGTTGCACAAGGTCATGCGCCGCAGAATCCGCCGGGGGTTTTGCATTGTCGGACATCAGGCGTGCTCCCGGTTCTTGGGCGCAAGCCAGGTGACCAGATGGCCAATTACGAAGGCGCCGGCGGCAGCGCCAATACTGGCGCCCAGATTTTCCGCGTCGCAGGCCTCCAGCGCCGACACCGCGGTCGTGCTGACGGCACCGGCAATCCCGGCGGCAACGGCCTTGGACGCGACACGGCCAAACAGAAACGTGAGGAGGTTCATGGCAAGTATCTCCCGAACAACAAGAAAAGGCCGCCCAGAAGGACGGCCGTGACGAGTGCGATGAGGCGCCAGCTGAAACGCCTTGGTAATGGCGGGTCGCGCGGCCCGGTCGTGGCCGGAACATCGGCCCGGCCATCGGCCGTCGACCTGGCCATCTGGACCGCTTGGCGGCGCACATCTTCCACCCGGCGGGACCAGCCCGTTCCGAACGTCCGCCATGTCGACAAGCGACGAAGAAACCGCAGCCGGGCGTCGCAGATATCGTTGACGAGTCGCGCCGCATCGGCCGCATGGGCGGCCTCCAGCGTCACCGGACCGACGGTTCCGTCATCGACGACGCCAAGCGCTCTCTGGAGGAAGACGGCGGCCCGGTGCGGTCCGCTGTTCACCGCGAGATCGAACACGGCGTAGTCGACCCCGGCGGGCAGTTCGTCACCGCGCACCGCATCCCAGTAGCCGCGGCGGTAGACGATCGCCGCGTGGTCCGGCGTGAGCCTCTTCACGTCAACGACGTCGGTGTCACCGTCGCCGTCGATGTCGATCCCGTAGCGACGCGCCGTCCTGAGCGTGACGCCGAGATTGGTCGGCCCGCCCGGATCGGCGCGGTGGTTCACGTAGCCGCCCTCATGCGCGAGCACGAGCAGCAGCGCGCCGTCGAAGACGTGCTTCATGGTCTCTGATTTCCGTTCGGCTGTGGTTCGTTCAGGCGTTTCCGGTTTCCCGGTCGCGGTTACCTCGCCTGGCCTCTTGCAAGCCGGTCACTGAGTGGTCAGCGTGAGCCGCCGCTGGCAGCCGAGACAACCAGCACCATGGCGCGGACAGCGAGTGGACAATCGAGCGGGGAGCGCTATCCGCTGCCGGCCGTGACCACATACGAATGAGCACGAGGCGAGGTCGGCTGGCTTGTAGCGAGCTTGTCACCGCTTCTGGTGGCCGCAGCGCTGTCCTTCGGATTGCACAGACCGTGCCTTTAGGCGCTGATGCGGCGCATATGGCGGAGGCCGCCTGCGGCCAGGTGCAGGGGAGGAACAGCGTCTCGAAGAGACGCCATCTGCGTGTCGGCGAACGGCTGGGACGCCGGCCGGGGCACGCTGACAAGGTTCACTCCAGGTCCTACGGCACGACTTTCGCGTCGGCCGATCTCTGACTTTTCACCAGCGGCTAGTGCCAATGACCGGTGAGGTCGACATCGTTCATTCGTGGTTGTGCACGTAATGCGCGTGATATATGAGAAAAGCTCTCTATACGAGCATTGATAATGCCACGGGCAAACGATGTCGGTCATCACTGACTACATTCGCCGCGAAGTGAACCAATTGCGTTCGGCCCCGAAGTGGAGGCGGCTAGCGAACAACCTGTCGATACGGCTTGACCTGGGATCAGGTGACAAGCGCGGGACCGATGGTTGGACCACCGTCGACATGGCGGGCGACCCGGACATTCGCTGGGACCTGAAGCGCGGAATTCCGCTCCCGGAGGATTCCGTCGAGACGATCTACTCGTCTCACATGTTCGAGCATATTCCCTTTCAGCGGCTGCTCCGTCTGATCGGGGAATGCCACCGCGTCCTTAGGCCAGGCGGCCGGGTACTCGTCTGTGTGCCCAATGCCCGCCTGTACGTGGACGCCTATGTTGAGGGCCGCGAAGCGGAACCGGCCGAGAACATGTACGCGCCCGCCCTCACGCCGACGGGCTCTAAGATCGACGTTCTGAATTACACCGCCTATATGAGCGAGGCTCACAAATACATGTTCGACGAGGAGAACCTGCCGAACACACTTCGCGCCGGCGGATTCAGGCATGCAGAATTGCGCGACTTCGACCCGGCGATCGACTACGAGATTTACCGCCCGATCTCGCTCTACGCTGTAGCAAAGAAATAGGTGCGATCACGGAAGCGACGACCAGCGTGTCTTGCACGCGGTGTAGAGCGACGACAGCGCACTCGCACCGATAGCCCGGTTCCAGATCGCGGCCGCGTAGACGCGTGCCCCGTTGCTCAACGCATTCGTAGTCGGGTCGATAGCCCCAATAGCGAAGGCATGTGAGGCGTTGCTACCGGTGGGGCTGGTATAGGTCGAAGTGTCGCTGTCGGTGCTGTTGTTTATTTGCCAGCGCAGACCACCTGACCCGGCCGCCTCGTCGAGCGACATGCCCATGAAGTTGATCGCGCTTGTTGTGTGAGATGCCGAACCAGAGTCGGCGACCAGCGCGTTGGCGCTTGGTGCACGGCGAACGGTTAGATACGCCTTGGTCGCATCGATGCTCAGATAGAAACTAGCGCCACTATTGAACCCGTTGCCGAAAAGCCCTTGGCCAGAGCCCGAGACCGGCCAGTGGATCGCCAGCAGCGTGAACGTCGCGTTGTCCTTGTGGAAAGGGTCGTCGCCCCATGCTGACGTGACTTCCTGGAAGAAATCGCCGCCGTCAAACGACCAGTATTCGCTTTCCGAGAGCCCGCCGGCCGTACCGTTGAACGTCGGGTCGTCGCTGCCGGCGCTGCCATCCGCGCCTCGATAGAAATCCGTGCCGGCACCGCTGACCAGATTGGACCACGTCTGCCCCGAGCCGGAGTAGGACGAGCTGTCGCCAGCGTCGAGCACGACCAGAAGGCCTGACTCCTCGCCCTCGCCTTCGATGATCTGTTTGAGGTTTTTTGCACCGGAAGAGCCAGCCCACCCGGTCGTCGGCGTGAGGAGGGTCATGTTCGTTCTTCCGGCGCCAACAGCGCGGCGATCTGCGTATCGCTCAAGCCGAGCGAGCCTGACAGCAGCGCCACCATCTCCGGGTCGGGTGGATCGGCACGGACGTCCGGTGCGGCACGCCAGCGTTCCTGCTGTTTGAGTGTCATCGCGCCCAGGACGCGTGCGATCTGATCCTCGGTCAGCCGCTCGATGATGGCGAGTTTGGCAAGTCGCCGCGGGGGCGGCGGCGGCGCATCCGCGACCGGCGCGGTCTCGATCACCGTGTTGCTGGCGTCGTCGTAGGTCTTCAACCGCGGCCCGTCCTCGACCTTGCCGGCCGGCGGCTCGAAGCCGACGAAGGCAGCGACGCGAAACTCGTCGTCCTCCCAGCCGATCGTCACCGGCGAAACCAGCCGTCCGCCGGAGCGGTCGGGATGCGGCACCAAGCCCGCACCGTCGGTGAGGACATTCCCGACCGGTGACCAGGTCGTCGGATCGGCGGGATCGGATTTGCGAATGAGAATGGCCTGGGTCATCACTGCATCGCCTGCACAATGAGAAGGGAGCCCTGCTCGCCGACCGAGCAGTGGCAGCGGAACTTGTTGCCGTTGGTGGTGTCGAAGCTGTCGCCGGCGACCTTGGTCCACCCCGACGTCGTGATCGCACCGGCCGAAGCGCCGTTGACGATGTCGACGAGACACGACCCTTTGACGGTGCCCGGCGCCAGCGTGTGAGCGCCGTTGTTGGTGGCGTGCTGCAGCGGCCTATCGCCCATGTCGAGCGTCAGCGTTCCGGACGACTGTGTGCCGAGGTTCTTCGACGTGACCGTCGCACCGCCGGTGAGAGCCTGATTTTCGGTCGTCAGCAGGGCATCGACATAGGCCTTGATCGCCTGTTGCGTGCTCAGCGCCGTGGCGCTGTCGGAGGACATGTCGTCCTCGTCCTTCACCGCGGTCCCGCTGACGCCGCCGTCGAGGACAGCGCTTGACAGCGTCTTGTTGGAGAGAGCTTGGGTCGCAGTCAGGCCGACAAGCTGCTCGGAGATACCGGCGGGATCGTAGCTCGACCGCGCGAGGCCATTGAGCGCCTCTCCCCCGGCTCTTTGATAGGCGACGACGCGAGCGTTACCGACGTCGTCGGAGATGACGATCGCGGCGTCGTTGGCCACCGCCACGATGTTCGCTGCGCCTGGCAGGATGAGCGATACGGCGTTGTGGGTCAGGGTCGCGGCGCCAGTGAACCGGACAAGTTTGAAACGATTGGGCGCCGAGCCGAACGACGAGATCGTCGCTGTGCCTGTGATTCGGTTGAAGACCGCATCCGATCCCAGGAGATCGGTGGTCGCGGCACTTGCCAGCTCCGCCTCGTTGGCCGAGGCGAGAACTCCCAGCCCGGTGAAACCGTAGGCCGCAATTGGCACAGACGTGCTCAGACTCGCTGCTGTGACCCGGTCCGTCAGGGTTGTTGCCATGTTGACCGCTCCTTTTCGACGCGCTGAAAGTCGACCTGTGAGCTCCGGCGCGTGTAGATTTATGGTTCGATGATCCGATCGAAGCCCTGGCGTCGACCTGTTGTCTGGTTGGCTGCATTCGCGTTGGCGGCTGTAGCTGTCTGGTTCTCGCCGATCCTGACCCCCCAGTGGCGGCAGGATCACTGCGTGTTCGGCACTGTCTCGAACGCCGACTATCTCGAGCTTCTGCAGGAAGCCCGGATCCTGACTGAAGCCGAGCGCCGTGCATGGCTCGCCCATGTCGCCGCGCGGCGCGTGGATCGGGGAGGATCCCTGATGAGCCGACAGTACGAGGCTCTGGCTGCCGGTCGCCCTTCGATCGACCAGAGGATTGCGGCCATGCACGCCCTCCTCCGCGCCTACGGCGCCGAGTTCCGGCGGACCGAACCGGACAACGCCAATCCGTGGGGGTTGCGGCCCGACGTCGGCCCTGCGGCCGTCGGCTTCGTTTATCGTCTTCGCCTCGATCGGCTGGGTGACTGGCGACTGATCCGGCGCTGGGTCCGCCTCGATGGCACGTTCGCCGTGCGCGATCTCCAGCCGGGCCTCGAGCGTGCACGCGGATCGAAGAGCAACTCGCTGATCCTCAGCGTGACCGGCACCGGTACGACGCCCCAGCTTCGCTCGCCGCCGCGATCCGGATTTCACGACTGCCCACCGGTTCCGCCAAGTCATTGGCAGCGCCTGCATGCCCTGACGTCCGAAACACCGATCGCTGCCGCGACGGCAGATTCGGCAAGCGCACAATCGGCCTATCGCAATGTCCTCCGCCTCGCGGAGAACTTTCTCGATCGCGGTCGCATCAGACTTGCCCTGCCACACCTGGAACGTGGCCTGATGCTGGCCGAGACCCTCCATCCTGACGGCAACGAGACCGTCGCCGTGATCCTCGATCGACTGGCTGCGGCGTATCGCGCTGTCGGCCAGCCGCTGAGAGCTTCGGAGTATGATGGTCGCGCCGCCGACATCCGCATCCGCGCCGCGGAAGGGACCACCGAACCATAGATCAGCCGGCCCTTGGGTAGAGTCGCGCCAGCTCCCGTTCCGCGAGCGCCTCGCTCGCCACCGGACTCGTCATCCGCACCCCGTCCGTGCACCGTTCGACCACAAAGCCGCTGCCCGTCCAGGCCACCCGGTACACGCCATCGTCAAGAAGCCGACGTACTCGGCGACCGAGTTGCATGATCCGGTGTCCGGTGAGGTCGACCGCTTCGGCCGATGCGTCCGCGACGACCACCTCGGCGGCCCACGATTCATCGTAGGCGACCACATACAGGTGATCGTGCCGTCGAAACGCCTTGCCGCTCCTCTGCACAAGCGACCAGATCGACGGCTCCTTGAGGTCGTCCGCCACAGCCGCATTCGGCAGCCGAACCAGCCAGCTCCGCCAGCCGAATCCCTCGCTGTTCAGGACGACATTGGCCGGGTCGGCCTTTGGTCGCCGAAGTCGGCGGTCGGCCCCCCGGTCGGCATCCTCATCGGCAGCGTCGCGAGCGTCGGCAACCTTCGCCGGCCGCCTGGATTTTGTTCTCGGATTACCGGTCGCCATCGCGCACTTTGCTCCCCTGTTGTCTGAAGGCCGAGAGGTCATCGTCGAGTTCGGCCCGCTCTGCCCGTTCCCAGTCTTCGTCGCCGGACCGCCAGGATGGCGCCCAGGTCAGCCGCGAGAGCCGCGCGGGATGGCCGACAATGCCGGCCAGCACCGCGGCGGCCCGCTGGGCCAGCCGATCCGCCAGCGCACTTTCCGCTAGCGGCAGCGGCACCGGCTGCCCGATCGACGCCAGCGCATCGCGCATGCCAGCACTTGTCTCCAACGCGTCGTTGACGCCCTGTACGAAGCCGCGAAGGCCCGTCTCGGCGGCGCCGATGGCGGTCAGGCGCCGCTCCTCCAGATCGACAAGTCGTTGCGCCGCCCGACGTCGGCGGCGGGCGCGTTTCGCTTCCGCGTCCCGTTCGTCACGCAGCGCAATCTCGGCAAGCGCGGCTTTGATGGCCGCGATCCTCTGTTCGGCGGCTGCGAGAGTCGCGTGATCGAAAGCACGCCCGTCCAACAGCGCCACCCCCTGCTCGCGGCGCAAGGCTTCGACCTCGGCCCGTGCCTCCTCCAGCGCCTTGACGTCGACGGTCATGGTCTCGCTCACCATCGCCAATCACCCGTATCTGCGGAAAAGAGAGGAGACACCGCTGATGATGGAGCGGGTGGCGCCGAACCGCGCATCCTGCATGGCCGCCTCGCCGCTCATCCGCGACGCGGCCGCCGAGTTGCGAAGGTCCGCGGCGCGGGTGTCGCCGCCATAGCGCGCCAGCCCCTCGCGGTAGCGACCTTCCCGGTCGCCCGCGGCGCGAAGCCTGAGCGCGGTGGGATCGCCGCCGGAAAATCCCGACGCGGCCTGCATCGCCTGCAGGCGCGACAGGGCGAGGCGACGCTCTCGCGCCAGCTTCTCCGCGTCGCGCTGAGCGATTGCCTTGGCCTCGCCGGCTCGGACCTCGTCACGCGCTGCCTCGAATTGTGCAGCCTTTTGACGCGCCTGGCCCGCGGCCAGCGTGCCCGCCGCCGAAACGAAGGAGCCCAGCGCCGACATGACGCCGCCTATGCCTGCCATCTGAAACGTCCTTTCATGGTCGGATCGGGTTTGAAGCCGAGCCAGGTAAGAAACCGCGAAGCGGTCGGTCGCGCCGGGTCAGCCATTGCGAACACCGTCGTCCCGCTTTCGCCGGCCCGTTCGGCCTCGCGCGCCAGGACCATCCGCGCCGCGCGCACCAGGGCGAGACGATAGTGCTCACCCGCCGGCGTCAGATCGCAGAAGGCGAGCCTTCGGCCGTTGATCCGGGCAACGCCACCGCAGCCGACCAGGCGTCCCCCGGCTTCGCCGACCCAGGCGTTCAATGTCGGTGTATGCTGCGCTCGCGGGCCGTAGAAGACGGCAAGGTCCTCGCGCGATGCCGGTCGTATGACGATCGGCGGCAAACGAGGCGCCTCCACTCAGATCTTGTCCTGCGTCCTGAGCGACGGAATGGCCGCCATGACCGTCACCGGTCGCGGCGCCCGCGCGCGCAGGAACAGCCGCGCATCGGGATTCCAGACGCCAGGAAAACTCATCGACGCCTGGTCGAACTGGTCGAAGACGACAGTGTCGGCGCTTTCTTCCATCGCACGCCCTTTGAAGACGATCCCGCGCGGCAGGCGGTCGAGCGTGCCCTCGTCCGGACCGAAGGCGAGACCGTCGTTGTGCGTGTCCGCGAGGATGAAGCCCACATGGTCCACCCGCTTCGGCTGACTGAGAGCGGTCCCCGCCGCCGACGCGTAGGCGAGCTTGGTGGAGAGAAACCGCCCGTCATAGGGCAAGCCGATCACCGCCGTCTCGACCGCGTCGGGCAAGGTGATCTGACCGGAGGAAACCGTGAATGTCGCCTGGTCGCCATTGGCATCGTCGGGGCTGTAGTCGCGCCCGTCCGCCCACACGATCACCACCTCGCCTTCAAGGTGGCTGAGACCGGTCAGGATCGAGGTGGCGACTCCCGAGTAGAGGGTATGGGCGTCGGCCAGCCGGCCGAGCGCCGGCGTCAGTTCCACATAGCTCGCCGCGGCCGATAGCGTGACCGCACCGTCGGCAACGGCCAGGTTCTCGATCTTGTCACCATCCGCGTCGCGGACGGTAACAACCGTGTCGTCGGCGAAAGGAAGTCCGGTGATCGTCGTCGTCGTCGCGCCGTCATGGATCGCGGTGGCGAAATGGCACGCACGCTCCGCGGCCCATCTCTCAAGGAACCGAACAGTCGCGCCGTTCACCGTTCGCTTGACGTGATAGTAGACGGCGTCTTCTTCGGCGCCGGGCAAGACGGCCGCTTTCTCAACCGTGCCGCTTGTCTCGAACGTCGACCAGGCCAGCACCTCCTCCTCGGCTTCGTAGGTCAGGATGGCGACGCGGCCGTCGGCCAGCACGCAGTGGACGCGCGTGTCCGGCTGTCGCTGCACCGCCACCGACACGACGCCGGGCTCGAGGACGTCGGGCGCGAGCAGGGTCAGTTCCTTGCTCTGGTAGTCGCCGGCGGTGAAGTCGTGGGTCAGCAGGAACAACCGCCGGCCCGACCGCTGCACGAAGACGCCGCGCGTGTCGACGGTCACCGCGCGGACATTGGCCGCACCCTGGGTCGAGACCGACTTCGCCGTGTTGTTGGTCGGCGTCAGCGGATCGTCGAAGGACGGTGAGCGGACCGCGATCTCGCTGCCGGCGGTGCCGATGATCTGCCGCAGCACCGGCAGTGCGAAGTAGACCCGGTCGACCGGCCCGCGTCCGATCGAACGCACGATCGGTCCGGAATCCCCCTCCGTCGTATCGTCGTAGTTGTGATAGTCGTCGGAAACCGAGGCGAACAACTGCGTGCCGCCGAACCACCACAGCCGCCCTTCGTAGATGTTGACGGCGCTTGGCCAGCTTTGCGCACTCGACCACCAGCCCTCCTGCCAGACGTCCATGGCATCGGTCGTCGTGAACGGCGTCAGCACAGCCACCTCGACCGACGTCGGAGACGTGTAGGCCGTGATCCTCGCGACGCCCGTCTTGCCGTCGCCGTCATAGGTCACGGTCGCAGTCACGTTGCCGGAGGTGTGGTCGCCGTCGGGAAACCCGATCCGGTACCAGACGTTCACATTGTCGTCGGCGTCGTCGACATTGGTCGTCGTGTTGGTGGTGATCGTCGCCACCGTCCGGAAGCCGGTGTCCGGCCCGGTGTAGCTCCGCTGCACACGCAGATTCCCCGACCACGTGCCGGTGGTGACCACGACGGAACGCCGCTCGGTGGTGGAGCCGATGCCGGTCACCTGCCACACCTCGGACCATGCGCCGTCGCGGCCGATGGTGTAGACGCCCGACTGGCCGTTGGTGAAGCCGCGGATCAGCGCCCCGACATGGGCCGAGGTGAAGAAATCCAGATCGCTGGTCATGGTGGTGTCGCCGCGGGTGGCGGCAACCTTGAGGCGCGCGCCGCTGGTCCGCGCCGGCAGGAACGGCCCGTTGTCGGCGTCGTAGTCGACCACCGACCAGGAGCGCCCGGTGCCGCGGCGCTCGATGCGCTGCTGCTTCACGCCGGCCGCGGCCACGAACATGACGTCGGCCGACTGGTCGAAGCGAATGTTGTCGAGATCGGCCATCGCCCACGGCGCCGTCAACGCAACCACGCCGGCGCTTTCCACCGCGATCGACGCGACGATCGCATCCACCTCGGTGGCCGACTGGAACGTCAGATGAAAGTCGCCCGTCGGCGTGAACGCCAGGCTGTGGCGACCGGTTCTGAGCGTCGTTTCGCGCACATAGTCGTCGGCGCCGGCGGACGTGCCGCACCGGAGGGTCACCGGCCCGCGGCTTACGTGGATCGCCAGCCCGTGCTCGGTGTCGGCATCGCCGCCAGCCACCCAGACCGTGCCCCGGCATCGCGCCAGGCCGCCGATCTGGTTGCCGTTGAGCACCAGCCCCGTTCCGCCGAAGGTCAGCGACCCGCCATCGGCGGACGCATCGGTCCAGCCGGTGGAGGTCGCGAACGTACCGTTCGAGATGCTGGTAGCGACCGATGGGCGCGCGAGCAGCGCGTCGTCGATCCAGATGCGCACCCGCCCGTCGGTGACCTCGATCAGCGCGGTCTGGTCCGTCGCCGCGACGAACTCCAGCCACGCCGCGCTCTCATGATCGTGCGACGCACCGAGATAGTGCGTACCGGGTCGGAGCCGCATCGCCCCTTGCGTTTTCGGCAGCCAGTTGGTCATGGTCTCCGCCGACAGGCGCGTGCGTTCCACGTCGGTCCGCGCCAGCGCCAGCGGCGAGATGATGCCGCGGTTGAACGCGATCATGTCCGGATTGAGCTTGGGCATGATCGTTCACCGCGCCGTCGAGCCGGCGCGCGCCCGCGCCCAGCCGCCGGTCGGCGGCCGTCGCGGGGTGGCGTCGTTCATCGCGTCCTTGTTGAGCGCGTTGCGCCTGGCGGTCCGCACCGCCCGCGCCAGCACCTCGGACTTGGAGGCGTTCTGGGTCAGGCGCTCGACCACCCGCAGCGCCAGCGAGAGTTCGGCAAAGCGTGTGAAACTCCGCGGCCAGCGCGTGAGATCGCCGCCCCAGGCGGCATCGTCGGAGACGTAGCGCACGTAGATGGGGTCCTCGTCGGCCGCCCAGATGCCGGCCTCGTCGGCGTAGCGTGCCAGCGCCGTGGACAGATACGGATCGGTCGAAAGACCGACCGTCCGTACCCAGTCGTCGGGCTTGTCGAACACCTTGGTGAAGCCGAAGCCGGGCGTGACGTCCGGGTCGGCGTCGAGCCGCACGGTGCGGATCGCGAAGTTCCACTGTCCCGCCTCCAGGCAGTCGTCGACAACGTCGTCGTAGACGGCGTCCAGCACCCGCCGCGGCTCGCGGTTCTCGGCCAGCGACGCAAGCTGCCGGTCGCCGATCTCGGTGAGCGCGGCGTTGTACAGTCCAAGTTTGGTGGCCATCGGCAACCTCGCGGGCAGGCGCGCACGGACCGGCAACCGGGCGCGGAGCCGCGGCCGGTGACGATCGGGTTTGCGTGCTGGTGGGTTGATGTTCGGGCAAATGACGCTTCACGAACGCGCCGTCGGCCTCAGCCTATATTTCGGTAGCCGCGGCTTCCGATCAACCAAAAAAGCGCAGGCCCGGCCGCGGCGAGCGCGAACGGTGTTTGTCGTGATCGTCGAGAGCGGTGACCAGGCGCCGGTATTCCTTCTGCACCCCCTCGTCCCGCCAGTAGCTGCGGGCCTCGTTGGCCATCATGTGCTCGATCTCGCCCTTGCGGCGGCGGAGGACGGCGACGTCGGTCGCAGCCTCGCCGCGTGTGCGGGGACGCGACCCTTGGCGCTCGAGGCTCTCTCGCAGCCTGTCCGGCGCGCCGCGCGTGCGCTCCGGCGTGACGAACTCACGACCGGGGACAGGCGGCCTCAGGTCCGCTTCGAACGGTTCCGGCGCCCGCAACCGTGGCCTCAACCGAGGAAGGGGCGGCGGTGGTGCATCTGCGGCAGCGGGTTCGAACGGTGGCGCGCCAGGGGTCCGCTTCGGCGAAAGGAACTCGCGGCCGGGCCCGGGGTGTCTCAGCTCCGCCTCGAAGGGTTCCGGCGCCCGCAGCAGCGGCCGCAGTCGCGGCAGGGGTGGTGTAGTCAGGAGAAACGTGTGGTTACCAATCTCGATTTCACTGGTGAACTGACGGCGCGCCGTTGGGCGCCGTGTGCCGGTACGTGGAAGAACAGGGCTCCGCCCGTTGGATCTTCATCCAGCCGTGCCGCCGCCCGCTCAACGATCTCACGCGCGAGCTGATATTGCTCCGGCGTGAACAGCCGATCCATCGCTATGCGATTGCCACCAGGTAGACCGCGCAGAGCGTTCCACGTCGAAAACTGGAGTCTCTCCTGGGATACGTCAGCCAGCGCGTCAGGGAAGTCAGAATCAAGGGCACGGTTCATGATGACATGGGCAACTGCGCGCATACCCTCTTCCCCCTCGCCGACGGCCTCGCCTAGGATGGTGCGCGCGGCAACGTCGATGTCGCGTTCGGTTAGTCTGAGCGTTGTCATAGTCTGAACCTCTGGTTGGTGAGCTGGATGCGAAGAGTGGGTTTGAAGTTGGTTGGCGCGGTGATCGTCGGCATCGGGGCGACGATTTCGGCTATCGAAGCTGCAAAGGGCGATGTGATTGCGAGCGTGACGCACGACAAGTGTATGGGCGTCGTGGAGTCCTGTGAGCCTGGTGGGCCCTGCTACGTCAACATCACCATCTTTGGCGAAGATGCTCAGCGCATCATCGACGCCATGAAACAAGACGATGCCCGCACCTCCCGCCCGCGCGCGCGACCGGGGTACGAGACCCACACGAGTCTCGACCGCGCCCTGTTCTGTGTCGAGGAGAAGGAACCCGGGCCGACATGCAACCTTCTGTACAACGTCCGCGTTGGTCAGATTGAAGTGAACCCGGATTGCGGAGCCGGTCGATTCGACTGAAGCGGATGGCGCGAACCAGAGTAGGTGAGCCGATCACAATGCGAGCATCAAGGTGGCGTTTGGCTGGCGCAGTGATCGCCAGCATCGGGGCGACGATTCTGGGTGTCGAAGCAGCGAACGCCGACGTGATTGCGACCGTGACGCACGACAGGTGCACGCATGTGGTGGAATCGTGCGAGCCTGGTGGGCCCTGCTACGTCAACATCACCATTCTTGGCGAAAGCGCTCAGCGCATCATCGACGCCATGAAGCAAGGCGATGCCCGCACGTCACGCCCCGCACGACCAGGCTACGAGACCCACACCAGTCTCGATCGCGCCCTGTTCTGCGTCGAGGAGAAGGAGCCTGGACCGACATGCACGCTTCAGTACGACGTGCGCGTGGGACAGATTGAAGTGATCCCGGACTGCGGCTTCGGCATATTCGACTGAAGCGGATGGCGCAATCCACCGCAGATCGGATGACCGGCGCGAAGCGGCGCGCCGGGATAGCGCGCCGCCCCGTTTGTCGTTGTCCCGCAGACGCTAGGCGAGCGTCGCCGCGCTGATGCCGGTGGCCGAGGCCACGTTGTGCACCGTGCAGGTCGGTGTCGCCGTGTCGACCACGATCATGACGTCGTTGGCCTTCAGGCCGAAGGTCGCACCGTCGGCGAAGTACCCCGCCGCGTCCACCGCCGTGTGGGCGTCGGCCGAGGCGTAGTACCAGACCGCCGGGCCGCCGCCGACGCCGGGGATCAGGCACCTGAGACCGGTGTTGGAATATGCCATCTGTCAGTCTCCCCTACGAAGCCACATACGCCGAGCCGTCGTGCAGGATCTGCACCACGCCCGAGTTCTGCAGGAGCTTGGAGCCCATGTAGACGGAGCAGCGACAGAAGGAGTAGTCGTCCTCCTCGTCGTAGCCGACCGAGGTCGACATGCCGTCCTTGTTCACCCCGTGACCGATCGAGTCGCGGTGGAACAGGTAGCACTTCTCCGAGCTCGTCCCGACACCGGTCAGGTTCGGGTGGACGATCCAGTTGATGCCCATCCAGCGGAAGTAGCGCCGTGCCGGTCCGGCGAACGGCTTCACCTCCACGTAGTCGCCCGAGCCGAACTCGGTCGTCTGCATCAGATAGGCCCGGAACGCCGGGGTGATGAGGCCGAAGATGTTCTCCTCGTCCTCGATCGGCACCTCGGCGTTGCCCAGGATCGTCTGCGCCTTGGCCACCAGCGCCAGGCTCGCCGTGGTGGCGGTGCCGGTGTCGTTGGTGGCCGTGTCGAGCTGGGCGATGACGTCCGCGTCAACCTTGCGGTTGATCACGCCCATCGTGGTCTCCTGCATGATCCGGCGCTGGTCGCCCTGGCTTGCGAAGATGTTGAAGCCGGTCTTGCGCACCTTGTCGTGCCATTCCTGCAGGGTGGCGGACGCCTGGGTGAGGTTGTCGGCGCGCGCGGGGATAAGCCCGTTCACGCCGCGCGTCACCGCCGTCGCGCCGTTGGAATCGGCGACGAGGAACGTCGCCGTATTCCCGTGGATGACCGCCTCGGTCGCAACGCTGGCTCTGAGAAGCGACTGCTTGGTCTCAAAGCCGGCGATGAACTCCTGGCGGTACTGCGTCTGATACGCAGTCTCTGCCATAGCCATGTCCTTTCTGGCTGGTTGAGTGAAGCGATCGTCGCGGTTGGCCGGCAGGTGCCGCGCGGGTTGGCCGGCCCGCCCGTCAGGGGAGACGAGCAGAGCCGGCGCCGCGCGGTGTCCCGCAGGGGCGTTCCGAAAGCTGGTGGTGAGCCGCCGCCAGGGCCGCGCTCAGCGCGGGTTGTCCGGCGGGGGAATTAGTAGGGGAAGAGGATGGGCTGAAGGCTAGCCGTAGAATCGAATGTTCCCGCTGCTCGCCACTCGCGTTGGCTGCGCCTTGCGCGGTCGACGGGCGTTCATGCGGTCGAGTTGCGTGCGGATGTTGCGAAACTCCTTCTGCACGCTCTCGTCGCGGAAGTACCTTTCCCGATCGTCCCGCATCATCGCCAGGATCTCCCGCTCGCGGCGCTCCAGCGCCGCGCGGTCCGACCGTCCGATGCCCGATCCTGGTACCGTCCGGTGGCGCTCGGTCTGAACGCCTTCGTCGCGCCGATAGAAGCTGTCACCATCAGCCTTCAAACGCTCAGGTTCGCCGCGACGATAGCGCAACGCCGAACTGACGACTGGCGCTTGCCGCGCCGCGAGCTCCGTTGCCAAAGTAGGTCTGACCAGGCTCGCTCGCAGCGCGCGACGCTCACGGGGCGGCTGGGCGGGAAATACCGGCGTCAGCGGGAATCCCGGCAAGTACTCCCGGCCACTCGGGGAGCGCACCGGATTCGACGGCAGCCGCTTCAGCCACGGGTCGTAGAGACCGCGTCCGGTCCGATCGAGAGGGTCGCTCAAACGGGAGTGATAGCCAGGAACTTCGCGCCGCGCCAACTGCGGCCGCGGAAGGCCTGCGTGCCGCAACGCCTCGGCGACGAACGTGTTGCTGTTGTGGTCATCGGCTCGGTACTCGTAGCCGCGGTTATTCACAAGATCCATCATCTCGCGAACGAGGCGCCACCGATCGCTCAAATCGGCAGACTGTGTGATGAAGATTCTCCGCAGGCCTCGATCCCGTTCATCGCCTGATCTCTCGGACGCAACCAATGTCCCGAAGCGCGAGTCGTCGTTTGCGAGATCGCCGGTCAACACCCCCGACAAAACCTCGGCAACCATTTTGGAGTCACGGAGGCGGTCCTTCGGAAACGCCTCTATCACGTGATGGTTTCCCTCGCGATCCCGGTAATAGAGAGCAAGGTGCATGAAATCGCTCTCAAGATCTTCCGGATCAAGGGTAATGTATATCCTTTCGATCATCGAACAAACCCTCCTTCATTAAGTTGCCCACGGCATCTACTTCGATATCGCAAGAAAATTTCTGAGAACACCATCTTCGCCGATGATAAAATATATTCTCATATACAGATCTCTTATTCCTGTTTTGACGCCAAAAATTTCCAAGTATTCTCTATGCTCAAGCGTGATGATTAGACGATCTTTCGCTATTGTCACGTAGAAATCCCCTGGCGGAACAATCGACTGCGGCTCCTCCCGCAGATTTATCCCCACGGGTTCGACGCATGCTGCGGGAATACTACTCGGCAGGACCGTCTGCATATACGCCGCGACCTCGTCCGTGTGATATCCACCGTGGTGGGCGCGCGGATAGTCTTTGACGATGGTGGCCAAAGCCTCACGCAGTTCATCCGCAACCGCGTCGCAGTCGGACTCCTGCGCCGACGCCGCGCCGGCAGTCATCACCAACGTCCCGGCAATCAAACAGGCTCGAAGCATCCGCATCGAACATCCTCCCGTTGCCGCAGCGCACGCACCACAGCGCGCAACCGACGTACAACTGCCGCGAAAAGGTAGGTTGTACAGGCAGCCACTTCAAGTTGTGGTTGGGGCGCCAAAGTTCCGGCGCGGAGCTAGCCGTAGAATCGGATGTTCCCGCTGCCCGCCACACGTGTTGGCTGCGCCTTGCGCGGGCGACGGGCGTTCATCCGGTCGAGACGGGCACGGATGTTGCGGAATTCCTTCTGCACGCCCTCGTCACGGAAGTAGCTTTCCCGATCGTCCCGCATCATCGCCAGGATCTCCCGCTCGCGCCGGTGCAGTGCCGACCCGCCCTGCCGGCCCGCCGAGGACAACCTCGCTTCTTCGATGGTTTCAGACGGCATTGCATCCGCCCTTGCGGGCCCAATGAAATCGTGAATCAGCGAGCGACCTGACTTCCGGGGGCTACGCGTGCGACCTCCTTTGTACTGCGGCACCAAAGCTGGGCCGAGCCCGGGCGGCACCATGGGTATTACCTGAGTCGGCAAAGACCCTTTTCGCAGTTGCGGGTCGAATCGTCCTTTGCCCGTCGGGTCGATCGGATCGCCGAACTGGTCCTCGAACCCCAAGGGGAACTGCTCCTCTCCATTGTCAGCAATCGCTTTGACGCGCGGCACTTCATTTCTCTTCCTTGTCGGAAGGCCCGAATAGCGAAGCGCCTCGGCAACGAACGTGTTGCTGTTCTGGTCGCGCAGTCGATACTCATAACCGTGGCTTCTGACCCAGTCGGCAACCCCGACGATGTTTCGCCAGTATCGGCTGAGATCGGGTCCCCGGTGGATCGTCTCACGCGGCAACGTATAATCACGCTCCTCGCCTGGTCGTTCGTCAGGGCTAACAACCCCGAATTTCGAATCGTCATTCCGCCGGGAAGTGGGCGCTTGCTCCCCGGCAATCAGAAGCGCCTCAATCCAGTCCTTGTTGTTTCTGGGAAATGCCTCAACGACGCGATGAACACCCGTGCGGTCGATGTAATGCAGCGCCATATGCTTGTACCCCGGGGGCAAACCTCGATTGTCGTAAGTCACGAAGATGCTCTCTATCTTGTTGTCTCCCATAATTGAGCTGGATGAATTCTATCTTTATTTTGAACTGGATCGAATACGATCTCTTTTTCCATCATGATCATAGTATATTCTGACAAAATACCTGTGAGCATAAATTCCTGTATTTAGTCCAAATAGATTATATGTAACTTCAACATCTATGACAAAGTAATAAACCAGTTGATTCTTTCCGTATTCAATCTTCTTGGAAAGCGACGGGTTAGCTTCCAGAGTCAGATGCCCCCCGGCGGCCGGGATACACGCTGGGGGAATGTGCTCAGGTACGACCGACCGCGCATGCGCCTCGATATCGTCCATGCTCACGCCACCCCAACCGCCGGGAAAGGCGTTCATGATTTCAAGGATCGCCACTCGCAGTTCATCGGTGGCCGCTCCACAATCGGCTTCCTCGGCAAGCGTCGGGCCAGCGGCCGTCGCCAACGTCCCGGCGATTAAGCAGGCTCGAAGCATCCGCATCGGACATCCTCCCCAACCAAGGCGCGAGGACCGCGGCGCAACTGACGTGCAGCTGCCGCGAAAGGTAGGTTGCACGGACAGCCACTTCAAGTTGCAACCGGCGCACGGACGCCAGCCGAATCACCGCTACCGCCGTTCAACCGGTCTCCGTCTTGCGGTGGCGAAGCCTACAACCTAGATTTGTGCAACGCCACCGGGCGGTCGAACTCACAGGAGTGGACGAAATGGACCCATTGCTGGCGATTGCGACATTCCTCCACGGACGATGGCCGGTTTGGCTGGCGATCCTGTCGCCGCCCCTCGCCGTCGTGGCTATCTATCTGCCGTGGACCTGGTATCGGCGCTTTCTCACAGTGAGACGCCCACCATTTCTGAGCATCGCCAATGTTGGGACGATTCTGGTCCTGGCAACCGCGGTCAATATCGTTCTGACGCTGCTTTATGTTTCATCCTTGGACCTCATTTCCTTCCTTCCGGACGCCCCAATCTCGTCGTTGTTGATTCTCGCCGTAATCCCCGGTTTCGTTGGAACCTGCCTGACGGAGCCTCTGGCGCATCTGACTTATCTGGGCCTGCCGCTGATTGTGTCGCTCGGCCTGCTGCCGTTCGTCGCGCACATCGGCAACGTGGCGCTGCGTGGTCTGGACCCGATCGGTCGGCAAGCATGCCGCTCAATCAAACTGGCTGTCGGGCTGTCGGCTATCATCTCCACATCCGCTTGGAGCGGCTTCTTCAACGCGATCTATTGGGCGAACAACACCGGTATCGAGAAGTTCGGCACCTGTTGATGGATCGCGGCCGATTGCCCCTTCCAGCGCGACCGGACGAGAGGGCAAGCGCACACCGCTAGCCGTAGTATCGAACTCGGGCGCGCTGCGCGATTTGCCTGCGCTGCTTCGTTTTTGGTTGCTCAGCGTCCATCCGCTCGAGTTGCGAGCGAATGCTGCGAAACTCTTTCTGCACGCCCTCGTCGCGGAAATACCTCTCCCGGTCGTCCCGCATCATCCTTGTGATCTCCCGCTCCCGTCGCGTCAGGGCGGCGCGGCGGGCCTCCGACGATTGGCGTGGGCGTGTCGGCGAAAAAAGTTCGTGCCCGAGCGTCGGCGCCGTCAGGCCCGGATTGAAGGGATCCGGTGAGAGCAGGCTCGGTTGGTGTTTCATCTGGCGACGGTTGAAACCCCGATACCGCGAGGTGTCCTGCAGTGACGGGAGCACACCGTGGTCGCCATTGTCGAAAGGCAGATCGCGCCCCGGCCGCGGGACAACACCGAACAAACGTTCCCGTGGGACCAGATCCCGCCACGCTGTCGGTCGGCCCTGCAACTTGGGATCGAACATGCCCTCGCCGGTCGCATCGATTGGGTCGCTTAAACGGGAGTGATAGCCAGGAACTTCGCTCCGCGCCAACTGCGGCCGCCGAAGGCCCGCGTGCCTCAACGCCTCGGCGACGAAGGTGTTGCTGTTGTGGTCATCGGCGCGGTACTCGAAGCCATATTTGTTCACAATGTCTCTCATCTCGCGAACGAGGCGCCATTCGTCGCTTAAATCAACGGCCTGCGTAATGAAGATTTTCCTGAGGTCTCGGTCCGTTGGGTCGCCGGGTCTTTCACCCGCGACCAAAGTGCCGAAACGAGAGTCGGAGTTCACGTAATCGCCGACAAGCCAGCCTTTGAAAGCCTCGGCAACTACATCGAAGCCCGTGAGACGGTCTCGGGGGAAAGCCTCAATCACATGATGATTTCCCTCGCGATCCAGATAATTGAGAGCAAGGTGCATGAAGTCGCTCTCAAGACCCTCTGGATCAAGTGATATGTATATCCGTTCAATCATCATGTATCACCTTTTGCTTTTGCTTGACGTTGAAAGTGTTATTTCGGCAGCACTAGAAAACCACCAAGTCGACCGTTAGAATCAACAACCAAGTGAAAATGCACATACATGCTCTGCATGCTTGTTTCGAAACCAAGTATTTTGTAGTATTCACGAACTTCAATGGAAATTATCAATCTCCCATTCCGTATGAGGGCTCCAAAATCCTCTGGTGGAACTATGGTTTGCGGTTCTTCTTGCAGATTTGTCCCCACGGACTCCACGCACTCAGCCGGGATGCTGCGCGGCAGAACTCTCTCCATGAAGGTGACAACGTTGCCGGTGTCGTAGCCACCGTCGGGCCTACGCGGGTATCCGACGGCCATCGCGCCCAGCGCCTCGCGCAATTCGTCGGCCACCGCATCGCAATCGGGCTCCTGCGCCCACGCCGCGCCGGCAGCCGTCGCCAACGTCCCGGCGATTAAGCAGGCTCGAAGCATTCGCATCGGACATCCTCCCGTCGCCGCAGCCCGCAACTGACGTGCAGCTGCCGCGAAAGGTAGGTTGCACAGACAGCCACTTCAAGTTGTGGCCTTTGCACTGGCGTCCGTTGAATGACTGCTACCGCCGTTCAAACGGTCTCCGCCTTGCGGTCGCGCGGTCCACAACCTAGATTTGTGCAGTGCCACCGGGCGGTCGAACTCACGGGAGTGGATGATGGATCCGCTGCTGGCCATTGCGACTTTTCTTCACGGACAACCGCCGCTCTGGGTTGCCCTTCTGTCGCTGCCGCTGGCGGTTCTGGCAGTCTATCTGCCTTGGAACTGGTACCGACGCTTTCTGAGTGTGAGACCGCCACCATTTCTGAGCGTAGCCAATCTCGGCACGATGCTGGCCCTGGCGACCACTGTGAATCTCGTCGTCGCGCTGCTGTATGAATCGGCGATGTCTCTTCTTCTCGTCCCTCCCCACACCCCCGATTGGGTAATTGTGGTCTACGAATTCCCCCGTATCATCGGGTGCGGCCTCACGTCCCAGTTGGCGGATCTGACTTATCTGGGCCTGCCATTTGTCGCCGCGCTCGGCCTGTTGCCCTTCGCCGTTCATATTCTGAACGTCGCGCTCCGCGGCCTTGATCCGGTCGGCCGGCAGGCGTGCCGCTCCATCAAGTGGACCATCGGGCTGTCGGCCGCCTTGTCCACCTTGGCCTGGATCGGCTTCTTCAACGCGATCTACTGGGCGAACAATACCGGTGTCGAGAAGTTCAATTTCTGCTGAGGACTCGCGGCCGGGTTATCGCTGCCTGCGGTGCTGGCCGCCACGCAACGCAACCCCACGCCGTTTCGACGTAATCCGCACCGGAAACCACTTCAAGTTGTGGCCGCCGCGAGTCTAGGACGCCCGGCCCCGCGCTTCGATCAGCTCGCGGTACTCCTGCTGCACGGCGTCGTCCTTCCAGTAAGCCGGATCGTTCGTGCGCATCATCGCCTCGATCTCCTTCATGCGCGAGAGGATGTCGGCGCCGGCTTGCGCCGTGCCCGCCGTCACCGTGGCGCGTGGGTGGAGCCGATTGGCGAGCCCGGCAAGGAAGATGAGAACCTGCGGATCGTTGCCGATCAGTTTCCCGTCGCCCATACGTCCGCCCATCAGGCGTGCGAACAGACCGTCGCCCTCCGGGTCCGCCCCTCCGGGCGCGTCGGCGAACAGGGAAGCGAGCGACCCGATCATGCGCTGCTCGCGCGCTCCCCAGGCGGCGCGGATGGCGGCCTGTCCCTCGACGCGGTCCTTCTCGTCGGTCTCGTCGAGCGCCGCCTGCTGCTTCTCCTGGGTGTCGAGATACCAGGCGAACGCCGCGCTCACGACCTCCGGGGTCGCGCCGGCGCCATGGACGGCGCGGGCGAAGTCCTCCGCGATCGGCCGGTCCGCCTCGCCAAGGATGTCGCCATCCGGCAGTTCGATGAGGTCGAAATAGTCCTCCGGCTTGTCCGGCACGCCCATCGCCCGGTTCAGTTCGGCCCGGTCTTCCGGCGAAGCCGATCCGTCAGGCAGCTTCACCAGCCGTCCGCTGTCGAACCGCTCGCGCAGCTCCCGGTAGGCTTTCCACAAGGCGGCCGGATCCGTGAACCGGTTCACCGTCTTCAGCGCACGTGCGTCGCCCTCCGTCACCTGTTCGCGCCAGTCGTCGGGCCAGGGGGCGGCGGCCGGCGCGGGCGCCGGCGGCTCGGGCGAGGTCGCGAGGGCGGTCGACGGCTCGGTCGTGGTCGTGGAAGCCGCGTCGGCGGCGATGGTCGATGTGCTCATGGGTCGTCCTGTGGTGTTGGGGTTGCATCCATCAAGGCCGGCTTCAGCCGGATCAGTTTGACCAGCGCCAGGCCCACCGAGCGGCGGCCGAGCACATAGTCGGTCACGCGGGCGTTCTCCGCGTAGAAAGGTTCGTCGTAGGTCTGCGCCGCCCGGTGGACGATCCAGTCGAGGGCGCGGCGTTGGTCGTCGGGGCCGGCTTCGCCGCGGGCGAGCGCCTGGATGGCGCGCACGTCGCGGGCGTCGTAACCCGGCGGATGCCACGGCTTTCGCGGCGTCGCACGCCTGCGCCGCGCGCCCGACTTGTCGTCGACGCGGTCCATGCTCGTACTCCTGTTGTTTTGCTGGCAGCTCAGTTCAGTGCGCCGCCCGACATGCGGTCAGGGGCGCGCGCAGGCTTCTTCGGGCGATACCGGTAGCTCGATCCACTTCGTCGCGAGGAACAGCTCCTCAACACGCCGGACAGCGATCAACGGCCGGGCCTCCCCGTCCGTTGGCCCCGGAACCTGGAGCCATGTCGGCCCGCCGGGATCAAGGTCGTGGATGGCCGCGCAAGGGCCGGTCTTTTGCAGCCCCGGATCTTCGCTGGCTGCGCCGGCATACACGCCGATATGCGAAGCTCCCTCGAAGTCCTGGCCGATGACGAGGTCGCCGACCGCGTACGCGTCGTGGCGCGCGACGACAACTGTGCCCGTCGAAAACGGTTCTGGGGCCGGCGTGGTCACGCGGAGCATGTAGGAACGATCATCCTCAAACCAGATGCCGGCGATCGCGATCGCCAGAAAGACCAGAGGCGGCCAGTATCGTCGCCGGTGACTCCGCGATTGTCGCAACAACCAGATCGAATGGAGAATCAGACCGACGGACAGCACGACTGAGATGGTCCAGAGGTGCCGAATGTAGACGATGTCGAACAGCACGTCGTAACGCTGGAAGCCGAGCAGGTACGCCACCAGAATCGGGAGAATCGCGACCAGTGGGAGACTGCCAGCCGCAAAGGACCCCGCGTAGGGCAGCACCACATTCATGGCGGCGAAAACCACCAGCTTCCAGCGTTTGGTCATGAATGGAGCACCGGTCGCAAGCCGACGCGCCGTCAGAGGCGCGCGCAGGCTTCTTCGGGGGATTTGGGCAGTTCCACCCAGCCCGCCCGCAAGAACACCTGATTCACTTTCCGGGCGGCCGACAAGGGTCCGTCGTACTTGGTCGAGCATTCGGCCAGCGCTGCGGCTGAAGCACCGCCATGGATGCCGTAACGCACGACACCGTTGTCGTCCCGGCCTGCAACAAGATCGCCTGGCGCCACGTCGCGCTCGCGAGCGACGAGGACGGCACCCTCCGGAAACGGTCCGGCCGCAGGCGCGTCAACGCGGAACATGTAAGAGTCGTCGTCCTCGAACAGGATGGCGAGGGCAGCTGCGGCAGCGAAGGCGAGTATCGGCCAGTACCGCGACCGGTGCTCTTGTGAACCCAGTAGCAACCAGACCGAATGGAGAAATAGCCCGGCGGACAGCACCGAAGTCATGAACCAGAGATGCCGAACGTAGACGATGTCGAACAGCACATCGTAACGCTGGAAGGCGAGGAGATATGCGAACAGAATAGGGAGGATCGCGACCAGCCTGACCCTGCCCGCCGCAAACGAACCCGAGTACGGCAGCACCAGGTTCATGGCGATGAAAACCATCAGCTTCCAGCGTTCGGTCATAGGGTAGGTACCAGCCGTTCCTTGCACCAGTTTGGGTTCACAACTTAGACGAGAGGCGAAGACCCATCAAGTTGTAGTGCTCGTTCACCGTCCTTCATGGCGCCCCCGCCCATCTGTAGCTTCACGCTCATCCGCCGTCTCGCCGGTTTCCACCTCACCGGCATCGCCCTTCCCATCCAGAAGATGACCGAACTCGCCGATAGCGCCGAGCGCGTCGCGAAGATCGCCCTCCTCCTGTTTGTCGCGAACGGCCTGCTCGTCGTTCAGCCATTTCGCCGGCCAGCCGAGCGCCCGGAGCGAATCCCGCGCCGCTTCGGTGACGTTGACGTTGGCCTTCTGCGCCGGATCGAGCGCGGCCGCCTGATCGACCACGGCCAGGCCCTCGGCGAAGATCGCCGCCTGGCCCTCGTCGGCCGCGTCGGCAAGGCGTGACGAGAACGTGAAGTGCACCTCCGCATCCAGCAGTTCGGGCGGCATCGCCTCGGGCGGCCCGAAGGCCCCGTGGGCGCGCAGGATCGCGAAGTCGAGCATGCACAGCGGCGCGTTGTATTCCTGCTCGATCGGCTCGAACAGCGGTGCGGCGGCGCGGATGTGTTCTTCGATCCGCCGGCGCACCTCGAACGCGGTCATCTTGCCGGCGTCGATCTCCGGCATCTGGATCTTGTCGAGGAAGAAGCCGTGGCGCACGTCCTTCTGCAGTGCCTGGGCGATCTCGAAGCCGATCGGCATGCCGCCGCGATCCTGGGTCAGCGGCCGCAACACTTCGCCCAGCCGCTCGTCGTACTCCACGTCCGCCCAGGTGAGCCCGCCGGCATAGAGCGCCACGTCGGAGCGCAGCGCCTCCTGCACGGCGATCATGGGCGGATCGACGAACTTCTCGCCCGCTTCCCGCAGCGTCCGCACCACCGCCTGCAGCGTGCGCGCGTCCGGCAGCACCAGTTCCGTCGCCGGCGAGCGCGCATACTGCGAGTCGCTCACCGTCTGCCAGCGCGGCACCACGTGGCCGAACCAGGCGCGCCCGGCTTCCTCCAGCACGGTCTCGCTCGCCATCTCCACGTAGAGCGACACGAAGGGGAAGCGCGCCTGTCCTCCGTCCGTCCGCCCTTCGTCGTAGAGGCGGGCCGGCACAACGATCCGCCGACACGCGAAGGTCGTTTCCGGATCGGTACGGAAGGCGCGCTTCACCTCTTCGCTCGCCGTCTCCGGCCACAGCGCCATCAGCTGCCGCGCCGTCGGCGACCAGTTGCGGTGGAGCACGTCGACCACGCCTTCCGCGTTCTCGCTCCACGCGCAGTCGCGGATGTGGTGGCAACGGTGGATCAGCGCCGTCCCGTCGCTGTTGATGTCGGCCTCGATCACCGCCTGGCCGAAGGCTGCGAAATCGTGGTCGGCTTCCCGCGTGGCGCGGGTGAACTGCGCGGCCGGGTCGTACATCGCCCGGCGCTGGATGTCGGTCATGTATTCCAGCGCGCGGCGGACCGCGTCGGTCTGGTCGAGCGCCTCGTTGCGCACGTGCAGCGAAAACCAGCGCGCGCCCCGCGGCCGCAGCATGGCCGCAAACAGGTTGCCGAGTTCCCGCCGCGCGATGGCGGGGAAGGAGGAGAACAGATGCGCCGCGAACTCCTGTCCCCGGCCGCGTCGTGTCGTGAAGTCGGCGCGTTCGGGATAGAAGTTCTCGGCGATCTCCTGCCACAGGGTGAGCAGCGAGGTACGCTGCGCAAACAGGCTGTCGCCCATCTTGATGAGGTCGCGGGCGCGGGTGTCCATGGGATGGTGTCCGTTCGGTTGGTTTGCAGATGGAGGGGTCAGCGGCCGAGCTTGCCGATCGAGCCGGTCAGCGAGCGCAGGCCGTCGGTGAGCACCGTCGACAGCCGGCCGGTGCGCCGGCGCAGCGCCGTGCGGGCGCGGTTGCGCGCGGCGATCATCGCCGCGTTGTTGTCGACCGGCAGGCGGGTGGGTTTCGGGGGCGGCGGCGTCGAGACGCGGCCAAACAGTCCGGCCATGGGCAGGATCTCCTTCTGTGTTGGTGGTGTGATGAAAGAAGCCCGCGACGTGGCGCGGGCTCGGCTGGAGAGCGGTGTGTCTTCAGTCAGGCCAGGCGGCCCGTCGCTCCAGTGGGGTCGGCAGGCCGGTGCTGCGTTTCTAGGCAGCCGATGGCTTGTTGCCGGCCGTTGCCATCATCGTCGCGGCGATGTCGCCACGGCCATCGTGCGCAGCATTGCCATTCAGCCCCACATGCGGATGACCAAGAAGGGACCGAGGAGCGCAAACGTCGCGGCCATCGAAGCGGCGGTCGAAACGACGAAAGCGATCAACGACCATGCCGAGATAAACGGGAGTGCCGTCCGGTACATGAAGGCCACGTAGACATACGTCGGGAGGAAGCCGACGACTAACAACGTGGCCAGGATGCTCGCCCAATGCGATGCCGCCCACATGAAATAGGCCGGTAACAGCCAATCCAAGCCCCCCTCCCTCAGTCCGAAAACCGTTGTCGAAGCTCGCCGGGCGCGTTGTTGCCCGGGCTTGCGCCCGCCCCCGGAATCTCGATCGGATCGCACTCTTGATAGGCGCAGCTTCCATACTGGAGAACGTAGAAGATGACCGCGAATGTGGCGAAGTAGACCGTGGGGAAGAAAAGGACGAGAGACTTCAGGGATACGAACGTCCAGGATCTCCAGTACATCAGGGCCAAGTACCCATACACCGGCGCAAGCGCGATCAGGAAAATCGACGGATAGAAGCCGATTGCATCCAGCGTCGCGTTGACGAGTTGCTCAATCATGGCCGCTGGGTCGGGCTAACCGTTCGGCGACGGCCTGCTCCGGTTCCATCATCGGATCGATAAGGCAAAACAGGATGTCCGGGTGCCACGGCGAGGCGAACCGACCGGCGCCGATGACGAGTTCGAACCGGTCTCTCAGCTCGCGCAGAAGGCCACGGGCCTCATCACTCGATAGGAAGAAACGGTAGGCGTGATATGACATGACTGGCGTATGACGCGCGTTCGGTTCCGGCAGATCTAGTTAAACTGAACGAACGTCAACTCGACCTCATCGACATCGAACTCCTCAATGACGATATCGGCCGCACTTTGATAGTCCTTGATCCTAGTCGGGGCCCGGGTAGCCACAGCGGACCAGGACCCCGTCGCCGACCGGTTTGGCCGTGGGGCTGGCAATTCTGAAGTCCCTCGACGTGTGCGGATCGTACCGGTCGGTCAGGATGATGATGGCATTTCGACCATACTCAAAGCTGACCGCTTCCACGTTGTCGCGATCGTTTCCACCATCGAGATCGATGTAATGGAGGTCGACGCCCGCACCGTACGACGGCATGTCCATGAACTCCAGATCAAGACCGACCGCTTCTAGATAATGGGGTTTTGCATACCCGCGGGAAAGGCCGTTGTTCTTTCCGACCCAACCCCAGAATCGTTCCTCCGAGAGATTGGTTTCAACCCAATTCTGCATGTAGGCAACTTTGGCGTCGTCCCGCGCGATCTCCTCCAAGGCTGCACACCGGTCGCCGCTGCTACGCCCAACAGCAAACGCCAGCAGTAAGAAAACCAAGATCGGCGAAAAGAACAGAACCACCAGGATCAAAGGCCTATAGGGCCCGTAAAGGCCGGTGCGTCGACCCGCGCTTGCAGAATCCCACGGCCCTTCTCGTTTCATTTGTGGCTCCTTGGCGGCGCGTCCCGAACGCATGACCTGGACGATCGATCACTGTCGCGCATATGCCTGCGCTCCATACCATCCACTAAGCTCGCCTCGCCGACAAAATCGTACGCCGGCGCAAACGTTGGCCGAACTACACGAGCGGGGCGAGGAACAAGACAAGACCGAAAAGTGCTGATGCCGAGGCCGAAAGATAAAGAAACACCAGCGAACTCGCCGTGAGAAACGGCCGCCGGAACACGATCATGAACAACAGGTAAGGAAGAATCGGGATAAGGCTGAACAACAGCCAGAACCCCCATGTCAAGATCGCCAGAATCCATTCTTCCGTTGGAAGCCTGGAGACGTAGCGCAGTCCGTCGAGATACAAATCAAGAATGAACACGATGACCTAAAGCCACTGCACGACGGACAACACCAGAAAAAGAAACGCCGTCGTCGATAGTGCGATAGCGGGTACAAACAACACCAGCGACTTCCACGACGTGAACCGGAGCCGTATGACCCGCATGAACACGACGTAGGCGTGGACCGGCGTCAGGCTGACGGCGAGCACACCGACGACGACCAGCAACTCCGGGATCGTCATCATATTTCAACGCTTTCCCGAGCGAAGCTTCTCGGCGACAAGTTCGTCCAAGTCACCCCATACCCATTCGTCGACAGCGACATTGACACCACCCCATCGACCCGAGCCGCCACCTGTCGTGACGATGTGGTACTGGCCATCCTTCGACACGATCCTGCGTTCCACCCATCCGGGATAAAGCGCGTGGCCTGGCAGTGGTACATTTCGCACGCCGATCTGTACGCCCTGATCATTGTAGATTGCCGATGTAGCCACCTCGCCCACTTTGATACCAAGTAGCCGCAAGCTTCGTCAGCAACCCCGACGACGCCATGGCTCAATCTCCATCGTTGTTCGTCGGCCAAGGCGCGTCGTTGAGCCTGACAGCCGAGCGACCCCATCGAGGTCGCGGCGGCTACCCCCTGAGTTTGAGTGGAGGGCCCGACCACCAGTCGGGGAGCAGCGGCGTGGGCTTCGGGTATCCGAGCCACATGGTCCCGCTGTCGTTCGGCTCGATATCGCCCCCTGATTCCGCAACACGAACGGTGTCGTCCGTGGCCTTGGCCGGAAAAAGCCGGACGGTCTTCTCCTCGTGGTCGACGAAGTACATGGGGTGATGGGCCTTCTTGCGCAGGTACCGCCGCACCCGGTCGAACAGCCTCTTGCGTTCCGGGACTTCGATCGTCTCTTTGCCCAACTCCATGATGGTGGTGTCGACGGTCAACCGGCCGATATATGCGTTGCCCGGTCGCTCTTTGAACGCCGACAGCTGCAGACAGATGTTGCAAGCTTTGTGAACGGACATGCTGTCGGGATCGTACGCATCGTCGTGGATGAGATAGATGAAGGTAAAGTCATACAGGTCTAGCTCCGTTGCCGGATCGATGAGGCGAAACGGGATGTCCGGGTGCCACGGCGAGGCGAACCGATCAGCGCCGATGACGAGTTCGAACCGGTCTCTCAGTTCGCATAGAAGCCCTCGGGTTTCATCACTCGACAGAAAGAAGCGGTAGGCGTGATTGGACATGACGGGTGTGTGACGCGCGTTGGGTTCCGGCAGGTCTAGTTGTACTGAACATATGTCAAGTCGACCTCATCGAAGTCGAACTCCTTAATGAGGATATCGGCCGCGCTTTGATAGTCCTTAATCTTGTGCCGTTCGCGCGCAACCGGCAATCGGTCTCCGTCTTCACTGACGCGTTTGTTGGCCTTTGTGATTTCCAGAATGACCAGCTTCTTCTTGCCATCTTCTCCTTGGACAATGAACGCCAGGTCGGGTGACCTAAGTCCTCCTTCGTGTTTGAGTCGAATTTCTTGCCTTGTTCCGCCCGCCACGTGCAACGCGTTGGGGAACTGATCACGGAACCACTTCTGGACCTCGTAGGTTCGCCTGATATGGGCCTTGCTGCCGGCGCGGCCACCAACGCTCGGCACCTTCTTTCCGCTCCTCCGGAACACGTCCGCCCGCTCGTCCCACGCCTGAAGATCCATTTTCAAAGACGTCTCCAAGTCTGTTACGTCCTTACGCTTCAAATCCCCTACCCTAAACTCCGCGGTGTCGCGCCGGGCGGGGATTGACCCTTCCTCACTTGTGCGAGCTCCATCACGGTCGGCCGCCCGCCGCCGAAACAGTTTCGTGAGGATGCCTCGGGGGAGCGCTATCGCGAGGAGGACGATGAGATCCTGCGCCCGGTCTTCGTTGACGCGGACCAGCATCGTTTTCGCGAGATCGAGGCTGATTCGGCCCGCCCGCAATGCCGCCCTGATGGCCGGAGCCATTGAGTCTTCGCGGAGTTCGATCGCCTTCAGGCGTTCGATGATCTCGCCGGGAATCTCGGGCACACCCAGAACCGTGGCGATGGTCCCGTCGGCGGCCGCCTTGAGTATCTCTCTGCGGACCTCGCCCGCCGGCACATGGCGCCGAATGGTGTGACCGTCGTCGCGTATCTCAACTTCGTCGCGACCCCGGACGGCTGAAATCGCTATCTCCGCAAGTTCGCGTGCAACACCGACCGCTTGCTCGACACTCGATAGAAGTACGTTCCGACCACCCTCCAACGCCGCGCGTCGTCGGAGAGCTTCGATGTCGCGACCGGCGAGTTCGCGGACGACATCGTCCTGTTTCTCCCGCGGCATCGCCGCCAGGAGTTCGGCGGCATGGTGGGGGTCTGTTGCCGCCGCCTTCGCAATCTGATCGGCATTTCCAGTTTCGGCGTCGACATCCGGCTCCGGGCGGTCCGATCTGCCATCGACGGTCGGGGTGCGAGCGGTGCTCGCGCTCGTGCCGTCGACCACCCCGCTCGGCAATTCGCTATTGCCATCGGACGACGCCGGGCTGCTCGCGTCCGATCGCTTCCCCTGCTCGTCCAGCAGCGCAAGCAGTTCGTCCTGCATGCGCTTGCTGCGCCAATAGCGATCCCCATCCGTCCGCTGGACCTGGTTGATTTGGGCAATCCGCCGGGACAGCACATCGTCCGACGCGCCCACCAACGAGAACGTTGATCCTTCGCGATCCGGCATCCCCCGGTATCGGGCGCGGGCCCCGCCCGCCGCCATTCGTATCGGTCGGCGCGCGCCCGCCGACCCGGCAATGGTCCCGGCCGCGCTGATGCGCCGGGGACGATGGCGATCAAGTGGATCGACTGTCGACTCCGGCCGCAGAGCCGCCGTCGTCAGCAGATCGCGGCGAGACCGCAAGTCCGGCCTCGGTTCCCCTTCCAGGCGCGGGCCGGCAATCGCCGGGCTGACGTCGCGCAGCCGGTTCGCGCTGGTGTTGGAAAGGCCAGGCCCCGGCACGTCGCTGCGCGACGCCGCGTTCAGCGGCGCGTTGATGGACCGGCGCCAGGCGTGGAGCGGGTTCTCCCGTTGCGGTGCGGGACGGTGGCGGTCGGCATAGGCCCGCTTCAGCGCGCTGCGCGTCACCGGCCCGACAATGCCGTCCATCGACAGGCCTCTGGCGCGCTGAAAGTCGACGACCGCCTGGTCGCCGCTGAAGCCCAGCGCCGCAAGCTTGGTCAGCACCTCGGATGACGCCATGGCACAATCTCCATCGTTGTTCGTCGGCCAAGGCGCGCCCGAAACGCTACAACCTTGGACTGACTATAGGTTGTAGATTTCAATCCTACAACCGGTTTGTGGAACTCTCGGGCCCGGCCCTATCGCCGCTTGGCGCTGCGATAGCCGACCACCACCCGCGGCCGCGCCCTCGCGCCGCGCGCCTTCTTCTCGGCCAGCGCCTGGCCTTCCGACCACGCCATCACCACCGCGTCGCCTTTGTCCGGCGAGCGCCCGAGCCGTTTCACGATCTCGTCCTTGGCCTCGATCTGGATGCCGCGCGGCGTCAACTTCCAGCGCGGTGCGGTCAGGTCGGCGCGTAGGCCCCGGTCCGGCGGCAGCGCCACCGGCGAGCTGCCCTCCTGGCCCGGATCGAGCGCCTCGCGAAGCCGCCACCAGGCTTCGGCGCGCCTGTTGACGAAGGCGAGTTCGCCGTCGGCCGTACGCCGGTTGGAGGCCGCCGCGCCGTTGAAGCCGGCCGCCGCGGTCTCGTTGTCCTTCAGATACGCCACCACGCCACCGCCATAGCCGCCGCCGACGTCGACCACGACCGCCGCGCCGTCGCGGCGGTAGGTAGCGATCAGCCCGGCAACGCTCGGCGCATCCGGCGTGTCGGTGCCGGCCCGCTCCACCGGCTCGGCAAACCACGCGCCGTAGCGCGGGGCGAGCACGGTGCGGTCGCCGCCCCCTTGCGCCACATCGACGCCGAGCGCGGTCATACGCAGCCCCTTGGCGCCGTCGGTCTGCCAGCGATCCTGCGCCGCTGTCACCCACGCGGTCGGGACTACTTGCCACGCATGATCCTCGCGGCCGGCGAGGAAGTTGCCCTTGAGAAGCTGTTCGCGCAGCACGCCGGGCAGGTTTTCCAGCCGCCGCTTGTAGTCGGTCTCGGCAAGATAGGGATTGTCGTCGACGCTCGCCGGCACGAAGGTGCGCGAGACCGGCGTGTAGGTCTCGCGGTCGCGGGTGACCGGATCCGGCCCGTCGACCCATTCGGTCGCCTCGCCCACATGGATGCACCAGCGCAGTTCGCCGGGCTCGGCCGGGTCGGGAAACATGTCGTCGAGCCAGGGCGCGAACCAGCGCACAAGCCACGCGCCGTCGGCGGTTCGCGGCGGGTTGGAGGCGAGGATCAGCCGGCAGCGGCGCCCCTCGGGGCTGCGCAGCCAGGCAAGCAGCGGCGCCACCTGGTCTTCCAGAAACTCGCCCGCCTCGTCGAGCGCGATCAGGTCGCGCGCCCGCCCGGCATATTTGCGCCAGTCCTGCGGCTCCTTCATGCCGCCGAAGCGGATCGACCGCCCGCCGGGCAGGGTCCATTCCGCGCTCTGTCCGTTGAACGTGCCGACCTCGCTGAGGAACTGCCGGCTGTCGTCGATCAGCCCGTCGAGCTCCACCGATTCCCGCCGCAGGATCAGCGACCGGCGATGGTCGTTGGCGGCGACGCCGAGCAGGAGGTGCGACTTGCCGCCGCCCGCCTGCCCGCCATAGAGCAGTTGATCGGCGTCGCTCAGATAGGCGGCGGTCTGCGGTCCGGGCAGCGGCCGCCACGGCTTGGCGAGTTCCGCCGCCACCTCCGGGATGCGCGCCAGCTCGGCGCGCTTGCCGTCCGGCAGACCGGCAACGAGCCGCTCGATGGCGGCAAGATCGGCGGCGGTCGGTTGCATGATCCCTCTACGACCCTATGAGTGGTGGGTCACGCCACGCACCGCGAGCTTGCCATGACCTCGATCCCCACGCTTGAAACCGAGCGCCTGATCCTGCGGCCGCCGACCATGGACGATTGGCCCGCCTATCGTGACTTCATGGCGTCCGATCGTGCGGTCTTCATGGGCGGCCCGCACAACGAGGAGGCCAACTGGGGCATGTTCTGCCACGACACGGCGCTGTGGTCGTTGTTCGGCCACGGCGCGCTCAGCGTCGACACGCGAACGGACCGCGCATGCGTCGGTCAGATCGGCATCAACGCCGGCCCGCTCTTTCCCGAACGCGAACTCGGCTGGTTCGTCTTCCCCGGTTCCGAGGGCAAGGGCTACGCGTTCGAAGCCGCGTCCGCGCTGCGCGACTGGGCGCTCGGCGTGCGTGGGTTCAAGACCCTGGTCAGCAACATCCACCCGGACAACGCGCGCTCAATCCGCCTTGCCGAACGGTTGGGCGCTTCGCCCGATCCCGACGCCCCGCGCCGCGATCCGAAGGACCTGATCTACCGCCATCCGGGGCCGGTTGGGTAGCCGGCCTCACCTATCGGATAGTCCGTCAAAATCGAAAGTCGCACCGTCCCAAACTCTCAACACAAAACCGGTCGCGACATCACGACATCGGTTGTTGTACTCCCACAGGACCGTGCTTTTCAGCCCGCGTAGCGAGTAGGTTTCGCAAACACCATCCTTCTGGACACCCAGGCGCGGCCAATTGCTCTTTTGACAGGTGTTGTCGTCGCCGTAGCCGAAGGCGTTGCCGCCGAACAAACACACGAGGTCGTACGCGGCGAAGCGCTCGGAGGCGATCACGCCGCCGGCGTTCAGATGTTCGATTTCCGCGTCCGTGAAGAAGGATGGCGCCGGGTCGCGCGGCCACAGAACGACGGCAGCCAGCATCACCGCGACCAACGCACTCCAACGGTAGGGGTGGCGCCGTAGTGCGTGGACCACCCGGCGCCACGCACGAACAGGATAAGCACGCAGTGGTTGCATGCGTGCAACCCTATCACCGTTTGTGGCGGGAGTAAGGTTGCAGCGCCGCTTAGACTAGGTGCTCTTCTTGCGCAGATAGAGCGTCACCGTGTAGCGGTCGCCGGCCGCATGGCCGACGGTGGAGAAGTTGAGGTCTCCCGTTGCGCCGGCATCGCCCGGATTGATGAGCCCGTTGTGGCGGCCGCGATCGGTGAAGTCGATCGTACCGGCAACGTCGGGCGGTACGTGCCAGGCCAGCGTGTCGGCGGTCGCATCCCACAGGATGTCGAGCCCCATGCCGTTGGTAGCGTAGGCGATGCGGTTGATCACCACCTCGTCGCTCGGCACGTTGAGCGCCGAGACATCGACCTTGGTCACCGCCGCCTCGCCCGTCCCGTCGGAGATGTTGGTGAAGCGCATCACCACCTCGCCCGGTCCGTCATAGATTGTCTGCGTCGTCACTGTGTCGACCATCGTTCATGCCCTTCTGATCGTCGGCCGGACCCGTGTCGCGGCCCGTATGCGCGGTGCTCAGGATCGCCATCACCGCTTTGGCGAGTTCGCGGGTGTCGGCCACCCGTTCGGTGTCAGGGTCGTCGGCGGCCGGCAGCCGCTCGCGAAAGAGGCCGAGCGCCCGGCCAAGCTTCTCCAGCGCCGCCAGCTTGTCGGCGAGCTTGAGGCGGATCGTTCCGCCGGTGCCGGTCCTGCTTTCGGAGATCTCGGCCACCACCCGCGTGCGATCGGCCGGCAGGTCGCGGGAATCGCGCACCGTGACGCCGTCCGGCCCCCAGGTGAAGAAGTCGCCGGCATCGGCAAACGCGATCGCCGCCAGTTCCTCGACGACCCGTGACCTGCTGACGCTGACGGCCCGCCCCAGTGCCCGGTCGATGGCCGCCGCAACCGCCGGCTTGCGCAATGTCTGATAGGCGAGATCGGCCGCCGACGCCTTGCTGTAGCCGGCGCGGATGGCGGCCTGCGTGCCGTTGAGATCGACGAGATATTCTTCGACAAAACGGCGCTGTCGTTCGGTCAGCGCGGCCGAGTTGCTGCCCACACCGACCCCCGCCAACGAAAAATGCGCCCCGTCGTCGGGCGGGGCGCATCGATCTCATTGTGGATTTTGGTAGCCGTCGCCGCCCGCCCGGGTCAACCACAAAGGCGTTGGCGGGCGACCGTGGTCGCCCCCGCTTGTCGCCGATTGCCCTGCCGGCCCTCAACCGATAAGCGTCGTGATCGCTTCAAGGGGACGGGAATGGATTATCGGTTGCTCGGCCGCACCGGCGTGAGGGTTTCGCAGCTGTGCTTCGGCACCATGTCGTTCGGCGGCGATGCCGACGAGAGCGAAGCCGCGCGGCTTTATGCCGACTGTCGCGATCGCGGCATCAACTACTTCGACACCGCCGACGTCTACAGCAACGGCGAGTCGGAGCGCATCCTCGGCCGGCTCATGGCCCACGAGCGCGACCGGCTGGTCATCGCCTCCAAGTGCCACGGCCCCATGAGCGAAGACATCAATGACCGTGGTGCAAGCCGCCGCCACATCCTCGCGGCGGTCGAGGCGAGCCTGCGACGGCTGGGGACCGATCGCCTCGACGTGCTCTTCATGCACAGATGGGAGGCGACCGTCCCGATCGAGGAGACCTTGCACGCGCTGGAGAAGCTGGTCGTCGACGGAAAGGTTCTCTATCTCGGTGCCAGCAACTACGCCGCATGGCAGGTCGCCAAAGGCCTGTGCGTGTCCGAGCGCCGCGGTTGGCCGCGCTTCGACGTACTGCAGCCGATGTACAATCTCGTGAAGCGTCAGGCGGAAACGGAGATCCTGCCGCTCGCGCTGGCGGAAGGTCTGGCCGTCACGCCCTACAGTCCCCTCGGTGGCGGGCTCCTGACCGGTAAGTACGCATCTACCGGCACAGCTTCGGAAAGTCGCCTCAACGCCAATCCCATGTACACGCGCCGCTATGGCGAGCGCTGGATGCACGAGGTGGCCCGGAGCTACACGGCCGTCTGCCGTGAACGCGGGCTTGACCCGGTCGCTACCGCCGTCGCCTGGGTCGCCGCCCATCCGGCGGTGACCTGCCCGATCATCGGCGCCCGCAACGTCGACCAGCTCGCGCCTTCGCTCGCCGCCGCCGATATCGACATGACCGACGGGCTGCGCGCCGAGCTGGCCGCGCTGTCGCGGACCCCGCCACCCGCGACCGACCGGTCGGAGGAGGCATGACGCTACGCCGTCATTCTTCTTTGGTGGCTTCCATCATCGCATAGGGAACGCACACCACGTCGTTGAACGCCGGGCGCGCCTTCAGCCGCTCGTGCCAGGCCTCGACCCCGTCATGGATCTGGCGGTCGACCCCCATCGTCGTCCAGCGGTACATGGCGACACCGCAGGCAATGTCGGCGTAGCTGAAGGTTTCGCCGGCGAGCCACGGCGATTTCTCCAGCGTCCGGTTCATGATCCCGAACAGCCGTTCCGTCTGCGCGATACCCGCGGTGATCGCGCCAATGTCGCGGAACTCGGGCTTGACGACAAAGGCTTTCCAGAAGACGCCCAGCCACGCCGGTTGGAACGTCGAGCCCGCCCAGTCCGTCCACTGATCGACAATGGCGCGCTTGGCCGGATCGTCGAACCACATGCGCCCCTGCCCGTAGCGCGCCGCGACGTAGCGCATGATGGCGTGGCTTTCCCAGACCGTCAGGTCGCCATCGACAAGCGTCGGCACGAGCTGGTTCGGATTCATGGCAACGTACGCGGGCGTATCCAGCCCCCCGAACGGACCACCGGCATCGATGCGCTCATTGTCCACGTCCAGCTCCTGCAGGATCCACATGGGCTTGTGGACATTTGCGCTCGTGGCGCGGCCATAGAGGACAGGCTTGGTCATGGTTGTTCCTCCGGGGATTGAGAGCGGCGCGCGTTCAGGCGCGGACCGTAACACGATCGTCTACGCTGGTGTGGACGCAGCAAGTGGCCAGTCGATGACGAGACGGAATCGTCCGGCCGCCTGCTCCGCACGCACTGTCGCACCATGGGCCTCCACCAGCCGTTTCACGATCGCCAGCCCCAGCCCGGCGTTGTGCCCGTTGAGCCTGCCATCACCGGCGCGGGCCGGATCGGCGCGATAGAACCGGTCGAAGATGCGGTCGAGGTCGGCGGACGGCAGCGTCTTGGCCGGGTTGTCGAACACAATTCTGGCCGCGCCGCCGCGGCGATAGTCGAGCGTAACGCTGGCTTCAACGCCCCCTTCGCAATCGGCGTATTGCACCAGATTGCCGAGCGCATTGTTCAACACCTGATCCAGCCGCTTGCGGTCGGCAAGCACCGATTGCCGCTCGCCCTCCTCGCGGAGCGCAACAGTGAGCCCTTTGTCATGCAGAGCCGGCGCGTGGACGGCGATCGCCTGGCTGACAGCCTCCTCAAGATCGACCGGCGCAAGGTCCAGCCGGTCGCCGACATCTTCTGCGGCGTTGAGGGTGGCGAGATCGTCGACCAGGGCATTCAGCCGGTTGGCCTCGCCGGTCAGCACGGCAAAGACCTCCGGCCCGGCCTCGAAGACGCCGTCGCCGACCGCCTCAAGATACCCCTTCAGGTTGGTCAGCGGCGTCCGGATTTCGTGGCTCATGTCGCGCAGCAACTGTCGACGCCGGGTTTCCTCCAGCTCCAGCGTGTCCGCCATCGCGTTGAACGACCGGGCGAGCGCACCCAGCTCTCCGCTCATCTCAGGCGCCCGTGCCGAAAGATCGCCGGCGGCAATCGTTTCGCTCGCCCGGGCCATCTTGTTGAGCGGGCGGAGCACGGCGTTGGTGAGGAACAGCGACAACGCCACGCCGACCACCAGCGCGACGCCGATGCCCCAGAACAGGCTGCGCTCCACGTCCTCGACGAACATGGTGTTGAGCTTGGTCGGGCTGATGTTGAACTCCTTCATCAGCCGGTCGAAGTAGGCTTCGGTCAGGCCATCGAAGGTGAAGTACAGCACCACCGCCACGACACCGGCGACGATGATGTTCGCCACCACGAGCTGCACGAGCAACAGCGGAAACGGGCGCGCGCGCCGGGGACGGGACTCTGACTGCGTCATGGGGATGTCGGCTTCGCCGCGCGATAACCGAAGCTGCGCACGGTCTGGATGAGGCTCGCCCGCTCCTCGCCCAGCTTGGCCCGGATGTTGTGCATGTGAACGTCGACCGCTTTCGGCACCACAGTCCCGCCGTCGGGATAGAGAAGGTCGATCAGCTCATCCCGCGAGAACACGACGCCCGGTCGCCGTACCAGGGCCGCAAGTATAATGAACTCCGACTGTGTGAGGCTCACGGACTGTCCGTCGACGACGCAGCTCTTCTCCTCCCAGTCGACCTGGATCGGATAGTCGTGCGCCACCGCCATCCGCGGCGTTTCGTTCGCTTCGACACGTCCGTGGCGGCGGAGGATGGCTTTTACACGGGCCACCAGTTCGCGCGGGCTGAACGGCTTGACGACGTAGTCGTCGGCTCCGAATTCGAAGCCGCGGACGCGGTCGTCCTCATCGCCTAGTGCGGTGAGCATCAGCACCGGCACCGTCAGAGTCTTGCGGATCTCGCGACACACTTCGAGGCCGCTGGTGCCCGGCAGCATCAGATCGAGCACGACAAGGTCAAAACCGTCACCCGCGCGTGCGAGCGCCGCCGGCCCGTCGGCAACGGTTTCGGTCTGGTACCCCGATACACGCAGATAGGACGACACGAGATTGCGGATGTTCTCGTCGTCCTCGGCGATCAGGATACGCGCCCCTTCCTGTGATGTTCCGTCGACAAGGCTCATGCGGCGGTCCGGCTCGTGATGATCACGTTCAGTATCCCATCTGGCGTGCCGGAACGGCAAATAACAGCCCTCTCACGCCACTGTGTCGCGACCTAATCAAAGCCTAACCGCTCGCCAATCGGGTCCAAACACAGGCCCGTTACCTCTGTCCCATCGCAATGGGAAACGGCCTCTCGCTGAATCCCCCAACGAAGGGAAGCAACCATGAAGACGCTACTGACAGGCCTCGGCGCCGCCGCGCTGATGTCGTTTGCAGCCACCGCCGCGTTCGCCGGCATGTCGCACACCTACGAAATCACCGTGACCAACACGAGCGACAGCGAACTGATCGCGCCCGTGCTGGTCGCCAGCACCGCCTACGATTCGGAGATCTTTGACGGCAGCTACGTCACCAAGGAAGCCGAGGTTCAGGTGCTCACTGGCGATCCCGCCATGCTCGCCGGCCGCATCGGCGAGGGTGCGACCGTCGCCCACGGCGAAGATGGCCCTCCCGGCGTCCTTCTCGGTCCGGGCAAGACGCTGACGTTTGAGGTCGCGACCGATGCGCCCGAGATCCGCGTCTTCGCGATGGTCGCGCCGACCGTCGTCCCCGATCACTACCTGACCACCACCATCAAGTTCTCCGAAGCCGGCGACGGCATGTATTCGGCCAGTTTCGACCGCTACGACATCGGTCACGATGAGGAATCGATGGCCCGCGCCATGGCTGACAACGCATTCGGCACCGTCGCCGTGAAGAAGCTCAACTGAAACAGAAACACCCCGACAAACCCCAAGGCGTCCGGGCAACCGGGCGCCTTTTTTGTGTGGTGCCCAACGGAAAACATCCGACCTCAGTGGCGGAACTGGCGGCGACCGGCAAAGTCCAATAAGTACGGTTCATGTCCGAGCCGACCACCAACCGACGCCTTGCCGCGATTCTGGCCGCCGATGTCGTTGGCTATTCGAAACTCATGAGCGCCGACGAGCACGGTACCCTGGTTGCGCTCAAGGCCCATCGCGAGCAGGTGTTCGAACCTGCGGTCACCCGCCACAACGGGCGCACGTTCAAGCTGATGGGTGACGGGACGCTTGTGGAGTTCGCCAGCGTCGTCGACGCCGTCAAGTGCGCGTTGGACATCCAGAAGCTCATTGCCGAACAGCCCAAAAACGGGGCGCCGAAAATCGTTCTGCGCATCGGCGTCAATCTGGGCGACGTGATCATTGATGGCGACGATGTCTACGGCGACGGTGTCAACGTCGCCGCACGGCTGGAACCCCTGGCGCCCCACGGCGGCATCTGTGTGTCCTCGATCGTCAACGAGAGCGTCAGCGGCCGTATCGATGTCGCGCTTCAGGACGCGGGCGTGGTCGAGGTCAAGAACATCGATCGTCCGATCCGGATCTGGAAGTGGAGCCCGGGCGACGGCAACGGCGCCGCCGCCCCGCCGGCGGCCGCACCGACCTCGGCTCCCGAACAGGCCGACGTGGGTACCGCCGCGTCGATCGCCGTCCTGCCCTTCGACAACATGTCGGGCGATCCCGAGCAGGAGTACTTTTCCGACGGCATCAGCGAAGACATCATCACCGATCTGTCCAAGATCGCCGGCTTGTTGGTGATCGCGCGCAATTCGAGCTTTGCCTACAAGGGCCGATCCATCGATCTGCGCACCGTCGGGCGCGAGCTCGGCGTCAGCAACGTCCTTGAGGGAAGCATCCGCCGCGCCGGCAATCGCGTGCGCATCACCGCGCAGTTGATCGAGGCGCAGAACGGCGGTCACCTGTGGGCTGATCGCTACGATCGTGATCTGACCGATATCTTCGAGGTGCAGGACGAGGTCACGCGACAGATCGTCGGGGCATTGAAGATCGCACTCACGCCGCAGGAAGAAGGGCGGCTGGTCGCAACCACGACCACAAACCCCGAAGCCCACGACAACTATCTTCGCGCGCGTGAACTGTTGCACGCATCGGTCGCTGCCCGCGAGGGTTATCTGAAGGTTCAAAGTCTGCTGGACCGCGCCCTCGAGCTCGATCCCGACTACGCCGACGCCCACGCGGCCCGCGCCATGGCGCTGGGATTCGATCACCTCAACCGATGGAGCGACGATCCGGACAGCTCGCTTGAGAAGGCAAGGGCCGGCGCCGCGCACGCCGTCGAACTCGCGCCCGACGAACCGTACGGCCATTACGTCCGGTCGGTCACACTCGGCCTTTCCGGCGACGCCGAAGCCGCGCGGGCGGAAACCGAACGCGCTCTGGAGCTCAACCCCAACTTCGCACCCGCCCACAACTCCCGCGGTGCGCTCATGATGCTGTCGGGCAACCCCAGGGACGCCATCCCCAGCGTCGAGAAAGCGATCAGACTGGATCCCGGTTCAGGGCAGCAGTACCTGCATTTCCTTGGTCTCGCGCACCTCTTACTGGGCAACTTCGAGACGGCGGCGGCCACCTTCCGCGAGCGCATCCTGCAATTTCCCCAGACAGACCTGTCGCGCTCGTTCCTGGCCGCGACCCTCGGGCACCTCGGTGAAATCGACGAGGCCCGGCGGATCTGGTCGGAACTGCAGGACATCAATCCCGACTACACGATCGACCGCCACCTCGGAAATCTCAACTTCCAGCGGGAGGAGGATACGGCGCTGATCCGCGAGGGGCTGGCCAAGGCAGGGCTCCCGCGACAATAGCGACGGGTGCCTTCACCCGCACCGCTGAAGATCGCCACTTATCTAGGCGAGATGACACGGTCGAGCGCATTCAAGCCAATGCGCAGCGTACCGACGAAGTTCCACATCTCCCTCCCCTCGACGACAACACCATCTACGACGGCAGCCGCCATCGGATCCGAGCACATGAGCAGCGCTGACCGGGCGACCGTATAGCGCCGCTTCACGCGTGCGACCCATTCAGCGTGACCCGTTTCGTCGGTGTCGGGCGCGCGGTACCCGCCGCCGAGGTTGTAGTCGCTGCTCGAACGGACGTGCCGCGCCTGCAAGGCCCTGTCGAGGTCGCGACGAAGCTGCTCGTAGGCTCGACCGGCCGCCAATTGCCTCGGTGTTATCTCCCCCGAGATCGCTAGTCGTCCCAGCATATCGCCGGCCTCGGCGCGAGCCGCATCCACCGCGGACAGGCCGAACACGTTCTGGCGCGCCCGCCGTGCAACGGCCGTGATGTCGTCGCGCTGCGCCTTGGCCGATCGGCGCTTGAGCTGGCCGTTCGGATGCCGCCCACCGGGCTTGCGCGGCCGGCCTCTGCGACGCATGGCCGTCACCGGGTCGCACGTCGACGCTGGTCGGCGGGATTGGGATCGCCGAAAACACGCGCCGTCAGGTCGCGCGTATCCTCGTCGGGCATTTCCGCGCGACGCGCCCGCAGCGTCGCCGGATCGATGCGCGGCTCCATCGGTAGATCATGGAGAACCGCCAGCGAACGGCGCTCGGCTTCGCGCTCCTTGCGCGCACGCACGCGTCGTTGCTCCCTTTCGGCGTTGGAGAGCCTGCGCTTGTGCGGACGTCCGCTCCTGGCGGGCGCGACTTGCTGTTCGATCGACTGGCGGTCCATGATCGTCCCTTCAAATCACGACCTCGCGCCGCCGATCTGCGCGGCCCGGGTCCTCATCCGACGCTTCATTGCAATCTTTACGAGCACTTCACTCGTTAAAGATGTGAATCACTCGTACCAAAATTTTTGTTTTCTTGACAACCATTGGTTTTGGTACTTTAAAACGGCTATCGTGGTGGCGTGATGGGTATTTTCGGCGAGAGACTTGTCGCTGCGCGCAGGCGACGGGGCTGGCGACAAGCTGAGCTGGCGCGCCGTGCCGGCGTGCCGCAGCAGTCCATCCAGGCTATCGAATCGAGCGATCAGCGATCGAGCAAATATCTCCACCAGCTCGCATCGGCGCTTGAGGTATCGGGCGCCTGGCTGATCGGCGAAGCCGATTCGAGCGAAGGCGCGGCTGTAGGTGTCACCCGTGCGCCGGTCCGTGGCCTGGTCGCCGCGGGCTTGTGGCAGGAAGACGACCGCCAGATCGAGGACGAGACGCCCGTACCGGCCTCCCCGAATCCCCGATATTCTGCGCGTCCGCAGATCGCTTACCACGTCGTGGGCAATTCGATGGATCGCCTCGTGGCCGACGGTGAGTACGTGATCTGCATCGACTTCGCCCAATCACCCATGTCGCTGCGGGATGGCGACATCGTCGTCGCCGAGCGCCGTCGCGGCGGCACGACCGAGCGGACGGTGAAGCGTGTGCGGACCCGGAACGGGCTGATCGAGTTGTGGCCGGAATCCAACGACCCGACCCACCGCGACCCCATTAAGCTGGCGCCTGATGATGACGCCACGGAGGTCATCGTCGCAGGTATCGTCATCGGCTTCTATCGACCAATTTAACGGTCGATATTCCAACAATTTTTAGTTGCATTAGACAAAATTTTTAGTTAAAGCCCGACTGAAGACAGTCAGGTGGACCCGGTGACAAATCGAACCCGCAACCATCAGCGTCGGGCCGTGCGTGAGGCGCTGACCGACCTCAACGACCTGATCCAGAATCCCGGTGCCAGACCCGCATTCTCGCGGCCGCGGATCCGCGACGAAGCGCGCCGCGTCGTTCGCCGCAAAGTCGCGGCGGCCGCGGCTACCCGCGAACCACCGAACGATCCCCGCCGCGCCGCTGAGACCAACGCCGAGTACGCACTTCAGCGGGGGCGGGCCCGTCATTGGAGCGGCGACGCACGTCGCCTGGCGTCATTACCGCGCGACCGGCGCGGCCGCGGTTCCTGAACAACGCCGGCACGCTTGCACCGTCAGGGACGAGACCCCATAAGAGGCAGAACGGCCGATCGAACAAGACGGGGAACGGGACCATGGGCGACACCGAAGTCAAGACACCGCTTCAGTATCTGGACAGCGCGATGAACCGCTTGCGCGACATCGGGCTGCTCACGGAATCGACGGAATCTGAAGCGCCGATCGTGGGCCTTCTGGAGAAGGTCTCCGACCTCGCTCCCGACAAGATCGCGGTCATCAGCCGCACGTTGAGCCAGATGAGCGTTTTCAACGAAGTTGTCCGCGAGCAGATATCCGGGATGTCTGTCGGTCAGCGCTACGAAGAGATCACCAAGGCGTTCGATTCCATCCGCGACGACGCAAAACGGATGGTCGAGCAGGTGGACGACGGCAAGATCGACATCTTCGAGCGCGCGACCAACGCCTGGATGAAAATCTCCCGTGGTGACATTGCCGGCCGGTTCGACAAGATCCGCGACACCTATCTGGAGGTCGCCCGCGACACCAAGGAGAACATCGAGCGCGAGCATACGATCCTGACCGCCTATCGCGATTTCCGCGGCGCCCTCAAGCAGGGCGAAGTCAGTGCGCTTGAGTTGCTGAAGGTCGCCGAGGGTCATCTGGACACGGCCAAGGCCAGGCTTCAGGAGGCCGCCGATGCGGTCGCCGCCCATTCCGGCGACGACCCGGCCGAGCGCGCCCGCCTCGAACTCGCGCGCGACGAGAAGCTCCGCGCGATGCAGGAAGAAGACGCCCGCTACCAGATCGTCAAGGACCTCGCCGACAATCTGACGATTGGCTACAACACCTCCGAGGTTGTCGTCGCGCGCCTCATGCAGACGACCAGCGCAAAGGAGCGCGTCTACCAGCAGGCCGTCTCCTTCTTCTCCACCAACGAATCGGTCCTCACCGCCCTCAAGGCCTCGTTCACCGGCCTGTTCGGTCTTCACGAAGCGACCGAGACCCTCAACGAGATGAAGGAGGGCGTATCGAAGTCGATGGAGGTTTTGGCCGAGATCGGCGGCAAGGTGCAGGAAGAGGCGCTGAAGGCTGGTTACGGCCCGACGATCCGCGCCGACGCCGTGAAGAAGCTGGTCGATTCGGTGGTGAACTTCCAGGAGCGTTCAGGCGAGATCGTCGCGGAGATGCGCACTTTGGCGACAAAGAACTCCGACGAGATTCGCGACGCGGTTGAGGACGGCAAACGCCGGTTCGCTCGCCTCGCCGCTGAAGGTGCCGCGCTTCCCGGCTGATGGCGGAGGAGCCGAAGGGCGCGCCGTCTGGCGAGAGCCCGAAACTTGATGACCTGATGTTGGCGATGGACGTCGTCGACACCCTTCGCCATCAGGATACGCTGATTGAGCGGGAACTCGGCCAGGAAGAGCGCGACGTCGAGCTGCGCAGACGGCTACGCGAGATTTACGAGGGCCAGGGCCTCGAGGTTACCGACCGTGTCCTCAATCAGGGTATCGAGGCGCTGCGCTACAGCCGCTTCCGCTACGAGCGTCGCGGCGGCGGGTGGCAGCGCGCGCTGGCGTTGACCTGGGTCTGGCGACAGCAGGTCGCGATCGGTCTCGCCGTTGTCGCCTTGGTGGTTGTCGGCGCCTTCGTCTGGTCGTCATGGCAAAGCTCCATGGCCGCGCAGGAGACGGCTCGCATCGAGCGCGAGCTGACCGAGATCCTGCCCGCGGCCATCTCGGCCGCCGGACAGGCAGCCCTCGACGCTGCCGACGACCCCGCTGCGATCACCGCGATCGAAGCATTGATCAGCGACGGCGAAGCCGCCCTGGCACGAAGTGATGCCGATGCCGCGCAGACCGCGATCACCGCCCTAGAGGACATCCGCGGCGATCTGCTGCTTGAGTACCGGCTGCGGATCGTGTCACGGCCCGGCGAGCAGACCGGCGTGTTTCGCATCCCGGATGTCAACCAGGCGGCACGGAACTACTACATCATCGTCGAAGCGGTGACACCCGACGGCCGCGTGCTGACCCTGCCCGTGACCAGCGAGGAAGACGGCAGCGTCGCCGACGTGGATATCTGGGCAGTGCGTGTGCCGAAGGCGACCTACGACGCCGTCGCCGGCGACAAGCGCGCCGATGGAATCGTTGACGACGATACGCTCGGCGTCAAATCCCGCGGCACGCTCACCGAGACCTATGAGATGGACGTCGAGGACGGGCGGATCAGGCAATGGTGATCTCCGCCCGTGATGCCCTGCGCTCCATCGAGCGCGCGATCTCCGACGCCCGCCGGGAGGAAGACCGGCTGACGACGATGTTGCAGAGCGCGGTCGACGAAGCGACCCGACTGCGGCGTGAACAGGCCGAGGCCTTCAAGGCGCTGGCCCGCCTGCGGCTCGAGGATCTCGCGGCGAACGAAACGGTTGGCCGTCTCGACGCTGCCGAACGCCGCGCGCTTGAAGCGCTTGAGCGCCACGATCGCAGGCTCTCCGCGGCGGTGATCGGCGTGCGCGAAGCCGAGAAGGCGCTCACGGAAGCGGAAGAACAGCGCGACCGGAGCGCCGCCGGGGCGGCCGAAGCCGCCGATGACATCGATGCGCTGGTTGATCGCATCTACGGCGAGGTCAGGGAGGGTGCCGACTGGAAGGCGCAAAGAAGCGAGGTCGACGCCGCCGAGGCCAAGGCGGCGGCCGCCAAGAACAAGGCCGAAACGGCCGAGGGCGATCGCGTCGAGAAGGGCAGACCCTATGAGGCTGACCCCCTGTTCATGTATCTGTGGAACCGCGGCTTCGGCACGTCGCGCTATGGCGCCGGACGCCTGACGCGTCTTGTCGATACGTGGGTCGCCGATCTGATCGGCTTCACGTCCGCGCGTCCCAACTACCACATGCTGAACGAGATCCCGCTGCGCCTGCGGGAACACGCGGAGCGCCTCGAAGGTGGTGCCGACGACGAACGCGCAAGCTTGGAGGCGATCGAGCGCGCCGCACTTGTCGCCGCAGGCATCGAGGACCTTGAGGCCGCCGCCGAGAAAGCCGACCAGGCTCTGGGCGATGCCGATGACCTGGTCGAGGATCGCCGACAGGACGTAGCGAAGGCGAACGAAGAGCATGCCGAGCGGGCCGATCCGCGACGCGATGCGGACCTTCAGGCGGCGCTGGAAGTCCTGGCCGACGAAATCCGGCGCGACGATCTGTCGACCCTCTATCGCGAGGCAATGAAAACGCCCACGACCCGCGACGAAGAGGTTGTCCAGACGCTTCGCGATATCGAGCGCAAGCTGGAGCGTCGTGAGGCGGAGGCCGAGGAGGTGCGGCGCACTGCAACCGAGTTGGCCGCCAGGCGCACACAACTTGAACAGTCGCGCACCCATTTCCGCCACTCCGGCTACGACGATCCCCGTGGCCAGTTCGGCAACGATACGGTCATTGCAGCTGCGATCGAGGGGATCATCAAGGGCGCCATCATGTCCAGTGTCCTGGACAAAGCTCTGCGCGACGGCTTCAGCCGGCGGGTGCCCCGCGCCGGCGGCTCGTTCGGCGGTGGATTTGGTGGCGGTCGGTCGGGCGGCTGGAGTTCCGGCGGCGGTTTCCGGACCGGCGGCCGGTCAGGCGGCGGCGGTTTCCGGACCGGCGGAGGCTTCTGACGCCGCCACGCCGACAACCGAGCCGTCCCAGGCCAGCGTGAGTCCGCTGTCCTGCTCACCGGCCTCGTCCAGAACGCGAATGAGTCGATCAGCCGCAAAGTCAGCGGAGAACATCGGCTCGCCATGCCGAAACAGGCGCAGATCGTCGATGAACGGCGTGTCGACGGCGCCTGGATACACGCCGAGACACACGGTCTGGCGTCCAGCGGATCGCAGATCGATGGCCAGTCCGCCGATGAGTCCTGCGAGGGCGGCTTTCGATGCGCGATAGGCGTGCGGCATCGGCGAGTCTTTGATGCGGCCGAGCGCATCGTCGGCGAGCGCCGCAAACACGCTCTTGCCGTCGGCCACCATCAGCGGAAGGAAGTGCTTGGCCACCAGGGCCGGACCGATGGCGTTGACCTGATAGGCGTTCAGCATCGCGGCGGCATCGAGTGCCAGCCAACGGTCGTGACCGTGGTCGCTCTCCGCGTGAGCCGATCCGGTCGCCACGATGACGCCGTGAATCGAGCCCTCCTGCGCAACGGCCCGCGCCGCCCGTTCAACCGACTGCTCGCGGGTCAGGTCGACGTGGCCGGAGATGACGTTCCCGCCGAAGTGCAGATCGCGCGAGCGCGAGAATGCGTAGACGCGCGCGACAGCCGGATCCTCCTCAAGGAAATCGACCAGGGCGGTTCCGATTCCGCCCGAGGCACCGACGACCACGAGGCGCAGATCATCGCCGAAGCTCTGCAGAAGACTCGGGCCGGTACGGAAGCCGCGTACGCGGCCTGGATCGCCCGATTCGTCGAACGCCGCCGGGTCGGGCAGGAAGGCGTCAAGCGGCATGATGTCACCGGCCGGCGATCCCGGTTCGAAGCCGTCCGCCGCGTCGGCCATTGTTGCCGGTCGGCTGTCATCGGTGTCGTGCATGATTCCCTCGTGACTGTACGAGGGTTCACGCACTATCAGCCTAGCCCTGACATCCGCTTACACCGGCGAAACGGATGCGAGGTATGTCGTTGACGTTTCGGTAACGTCCGGTTCTAGCGCAAGGTCAGGCGCGCCGCACCAAGCGCCAGATTGAGACCGGTCTGGGCCTGGACGCTGAGCGGCTGGAGCGCGATCGTGTTGTCGGAACCGCCGACCAGGAGGTTGGCACCGACGCCGACGCCAACGGTCGCCTCGCCCGTCGCGCCGACATAGGTCCCGGCAAGTGCGCGCGGCGGGTACTCCGTCGTCGGCGCCAGAACCAGCCAGGCGATGACGCTGCTGGTCGTCGTCCCGATATCGAGACCGAACTTCGAGATCTCCCCGACATACGTCTCCCGGACAGCGGCGACCCCGTCGGTGGGGTCAAAGGTGCAGGTCAGTCGCTTGCGCGACGTGATGATGAGACCGGTACCCCCTTCCACGACGCAGTTCAGCACGCCGACTTCCGTCCGCGCCGGGGCGGCGTCGACGGCGCCCATTGGTGCCAGTGCTGCACCGGCGACCAGAATTGCCTTCATCAAAGTGCGCATGTTCGGCCTCCTCTCGGCGCGCCTGTGTGAAACGGCGGCATATTGCCCGAATGATTGGGCGACGAGAAGGCGGAATCGCGCGCCGGCTACGATTCTTCGTGACGAGCGAATTCGCCGGTCGCCGGGTCGAGAATCCACAATTCACCGGTGGATATGTCGAACCAGGCTCCGTGAAGGTCAAGCCGCCCCTTGTCTTCAAGGATGGAAACGCACGGAAAGGTGCGCAAGTTATCGATGGAGCGACGCACGGAGACCTGTTCGAGAGCGGTCTGCCGCTCGGCGTTTGTCATGCCGGGATGGCCGGAGACGGCTTCGGCGGCGGGCGTCAGCAGTTCCATCCATTTGCCGATGAAATCACCGGGCGACAGGGGCTCTGCATCCGGATCCAGCGCCGCCTTGATACCACCGCAGCGGCCGTGGCCGAGCACGACGATGTGCCGGACCCGCAGCGACTGAACCGCGTATTCCAGCGCTGCCGACGTCGCATGGAACTCACCGTCAGGCCGATACGGCGGCACGATGTTGGCCACATTACGGACGACGAAGATTTCACCCGGCGCCGCCCCAAAGATCGTTTCCGGAGCGGCACGCGAATCGCAGCACGCGACGATCAGTGTTTCGGGCTCTTGGCCGCGTTCTGCCAGGAGCCGATAGCGCTCGCGCTCGGCGGCGAACCGCCCGGCACGGAACGATTCGTAGCCGTCAAGCAGGCTCGCGGGAAACTGCATACCCGCCCCTCCGTCCAGATGACACCGCCGCCCCATACAACTGCGCGCGCGGTGGTGGCAATGGTCAGGCCGTGGAAGCACATGAGCAGCCGCGATACGACCGCCCGCCGCAACGCCGGCCGCCGGCCTGCTCTGGATGCCGCCGAGGGGCGGAAACCACCGGTTATTCGGCGTTGACGTAGGCTGAGTGACCGCGGCGGTTCTCGTCGATGCGCAGACGGCGAGAGACCGGCGGAAAGGCCCGCTGGCGGCAATCCAGGCGCTCGCAGATTCGGCACGAGGCACCGATGGGGACCGACCGGCGAAGATCGTCCAGCTCGATACCGTCGGCGTAGACGAGGTCCCGTGCGTGACTGACCTCACACCCGAGGCCGATCGAATAATAGGTGTGCTGGGCGTGATAGCCGCCCACCGACTTCTCGTAGGCGCGAGCGATGCAAAAGTAGACGCGACCGTCCGGCATCTTCGAAAGCTGCGTATTGATCGCGCCGGGACGAAGGAAGGCCGAGTAGATGTTCCATCTCGGACAGGCCGCACCGTGACGCGGGATATGGATGCCCGAGAGCGACAACCGCTTGGAAATGTTGCCGGCAATGTCCGTGCGCAGCATGTGGAACGGCACGCCCGTCGCGCTCTCGCGGCGCAGTGTTGTGAAACGGTGGCAGACCTGTTCGAAGCTGCAGCCGTAGCGCGCTCCCAGCAGATCGATGTCGTAGCGCAATCGAACCGCATCCTCCAGGAACGGCGTGTAGGGCATGATGAGCGAGGCGGCGAAATAGTTTGCCAGCGCGATGCGCGCCAGCGAACGGGCCTCCTGCCCCGAAAGATCGGCCCGATCGACGATGGCATCGATCTCGGATTTCGCGGCCAACAGGCCGATCTGGTGCGCCATCTGGAAGCGGCGGCTGGCCGTGGGCAGGCTTTCGGAGACCTCCAGCACCTGGGCCGTACTATCGAAACGGCGCGCCACCTCCTGGTCGGCCGGCGGCGCCGTGACGCGCACACCGAAAGCGTTCGACAGGAACGCCACGAAACCCTGGATGCGTTCGGTGCTACCGACGCCGATGTCGGCGGCGACCCGTTCCGCGGCGTCCTCGAGCGTCGGGAAGTGATTGCGCTCCGCCTGGATAAAGTCCGACACCTGTTCGGTGGGCTGGTGGGTGACCGGCAGCGCGCCCTGGCTGTCGACACCGTCATAGTCGCCGTCGACCACGCTGGCGAGATCGTGGCGCGATCGCCGGTATGCATCGTAGAGCGCGATGACGGCGCGGCCTGTAGACGGTGAAGCACCGACCAGATCGCGCACATCGCTGGTGGTCAGGTCGTGATCCTTGAACAGGTCGTCCGAGAACACCTCGATCAGATCAGCGGCCACTTGGCCGTCATCGCCGGCCGCCAGTTCCTCAAGCCCGACGTCAAGGCTCTGCGACAGCTTGAACAGCAGCGGAACCGTGATGTTGCGTTTGCCGCTTTCGATCAGGTTGAGATAGCTCGGCGAGATATCCAGTTGCTGCGCCAGCTTGGCTTGGCTGACGCCCTTGCGGCGTCTCAGCCGGCGCACGCTGCCACCGACGACGGACATCGCAACGCCCGATCGCGGCATTTCGTTGGAAGCTTCTCGTCCCATAATTTACAGTCTTTACAGATTTACATCAATCGCGTGCAAAGGCGTTTACACGTTTTCTCATTGTAGATCAGTTAGATATTGCCGTCCATGGATTTTGTGTGACAAGCTTTACACAGGTCACAACACGTGGAGCGAAGTCATGCTGGACGAAGATTACAGGACAACCTCGCTGGGGGATTTGGCGCCCGGCGAGGAGGATATGCCGCTGATCTGCCACACGGGCGAGCCGCCCCAGACGCCGCGGCAAGCCACCGCCTGGGCGACGCCGGAGTGGGCGCCTGATCGATGGAACGGGATCGAACGCGGGTACGGCCGCGAAGACGTGATCCGGCTCGCCGGGTCGCTGCAGGTCCGTCATACCCTCGCCGAACGCGGTGCGGAGAAACTCTGGCGCCTCCTGAAGAGCGAGCCTTATGTGGCGACACTCGGCGCCTACACCGGCAACCAGGCCGTCCAGCATGTGCGTGCCGGTCTCAAGGCCATCTATGTCTCTGGCTGGCAGGTCGCCGCCGACGGCAACACCGCCGGGCAGATGTATCCGGACCAGAGCCTCTATCCGGTCGACAGCGTGCCGGCGACGGTCCGCCGCATCAACCAGGCCCTCGCCCGCGCCGACCAGGTCCAGACCATGGAGCGCCTCGACGGCGAGAGCCAGGAAGCCATCGACTTCTTCGTGCCCGCGATCGCTGACGCTGAGGCCGGCTTCGGTGGCCCGCTGAACGCCTTCGAGCTGGCCAAGTCGCTGATCGAGGCCGGCGCCGCCGGCATCCATTTCGAAGACCAGCTCGCCTCGGAGAAGAAGTGCGGTCATCTCGGCGGCAAGGTCCTGGTCCCGACGTCGAGCTTCATCCGCACGTTGACCGCGGCCCGTCTCGCCGCCGACGTGATGGACGTGCCGACCCTTGTCATCGCCCGCACCGACGCCAACAGCGCCCAGTTGCTGACAAGCGACGTTGACGAGCGCGATCATCGCTTCATGAACGGCGAGCGGACTGCCGAAGGCTTCTACCGCGTGCGGGGCGGCCTGGAGAGCGCGATCGCCCGGGGCCTCGCCTACGCGCCCTATGCCGATCTGGTGTGGTGCGAGACGGCGAAGCCCGACCTTGACGAGGCGCGGCAGTTTGCCGAAGCGATCAAGGCGGAGTTCCCGGACAAGATGCTGGCGTACAATTGCTCGCCTTCGTTCAACTGGTCCCGGGCGTTGGGTCCGGCCGAACTGGAAGCCTTCCAGCGCGAGCTCGGCGCGATGGGCTACGCGTTCCAGTTCGTCACGCTGGCGGGCTTTCACAGCGTCAACCACGCCACCTTCCAGCTCGCCAGGACCTACCGGGAACGCGGCATGGCGGCCTATGCCGACCTGCAGGATGCCGAGTTCGCGGCCGCCGACGATGGGTACACCGCGGTTCGCCACCAGCGCGAAGTCGGCACGAGCTACTTCGACGCCGTGACGACCGCGATCACCGGCGGCGCCGGCTCCACCGTCGCCATGGCCGAGTCGACCGAGACCGAGCAGTTCTGATCGCTACTATTGCGGCCCGGCGGATTCACCGCCGGGCCGTCGACCGGAGCGAACATCGATCCGGCGCACGCTCTAGAAGCTCTCCAGCGGATAGACGTCGAGCGCCACTTCCTCGTAAGGATGCACCCGCTTGATCGCCTCGATCACCTGCGCCGCGCGGGCACGCTCGCACACGACCTCGATCCTCTCTTCTGCCACTTCTTCCGGTTTCCCGACCGCCCCGATCGCCGGCGTCGCCCCCGTCTCGGGGCGGAAGCGTCCGGTCCCCTTCACCGAGAAACTGCAGAAGCTGTAATTGCCGAGGCGCCCTGCCCCCGCCTCGCCCATGGCCTCGCGCACGGCATCGGCGTCCGCCTCGGGAACGTAGACGACGATCTTGACGTGAGGTTTGCGGGACATCGATCCCATCTTGCCAGCCCGGCCGCAACAAGCAATGGCACTGGCGCAAGAAGGCGTCCAAGCTCGCGAGTGCACCTTGCGCAAGCTGTCGCAACGCCTTGCAGCCGATCGAACAACGCCCTCACCTTTGACAAGGAACATCGCGCTTGAATTCGTCGATGAGATGCTGGCACTCAGAACCACGCGTGTAGCCGGCGCGGCACGGCGCATCCCGCAGAAAGAGGTCGACATGAAGACGGTCATTGAGCCCTTCCGCATCAAATCGGTTGAGCCCATCCGCATGACCACGCAGGAGGAGCGGCGAGAGCTCATCCGCGCGGCGAAGTTCAACCTGTTCGGCCTGCATTCCGACGACGTGCTGATCGATCTTCTGACGGATTCGGGCACCGGCGCGATGAGCGTGGGGCAATGGGCGGCGATGATGCGCGGTGACGAAAGCTATGCCGGGTCACCGTCGTTCTACCGGTTTGAAGCGGCGGTGAAGAACCTGATGCCGTTCAGGCACGTCATCCCCACCCACCAGGGCCGCGCCGCCGAGGCGATCCTCTTCTCGATCTTCGGGGGCGCGGGCCGCAACATCCCGTCGAACACGCATTTCGACACGACCCGCGGCAACATTGAGGCCTCCGGCGCTGAGGCTTACGACCTGGTCATCGATGAGGGTCTCGATCCGCAGAGTCCCTACCCGTTCAAGGGCAACATGAACCTGGAGCGGCTCGAGGTCTTTCTCGTCGAACACGGCGACAGCGTGCCCTGCGTCATGCTGACGATCACCAACAACGCCGGCGGCGGCCAGCCGGTGAGCCTGGAAAACATTCGGGCCACGGCCGCACTGGCGCGTCGGCACGACAAGCCGTTCTTCATCGATGGCTGCCGCTTTGCCGAGAACGCATGGTTCATCAAGCAGAGAGAGCCGGATCAGGCCAACCGCTCGATCCCGGACATCGTTCGCGACTGCTTCGCCGAGGCGGACGGCATGACGATGAGCGCGAAGAAGGACGCCTTCGGCAACATCGGCGGCTGGCTCGCGCTGAACGACGATGGCCTGGCGGAGCAGGCCCGCAGCCATCTTCTGCGCACCGAGGGCTTCCCCACCTATGGCGGCCTCGCCGGACGCGACCTGGAGGCGCTGGCCCAGGGGCTGGCCGAGATCGTCGACGAGGACTACCTGCGTTATCGCATCCAGACGAACACCTACATCATCGACCGGCTGGACGCGCTGGACGTGCCGGTGGTGAAGCCCGCCGGCGGCCATGCGGTCTTCATCGACGCGCGCAAATGGCTGGGGCACATCCCGCCGCTTGCATATCCGGGTCAGGCGCTGGCGGTCGCGCTGTACGAGCTGGGCGGCATCCGCGGCTGTGAGATCGGCACCGTGATGTTCGGCGCACACCCCGACGGGTCGGAATCACCGGCGGCGATGGACCTCGTACGTCTCGCCTTCCCGCGGCGCACCTACACCCAGAGTCACGCCGACTACCTGATCGAGGTCTTCGCCGAGTTGGCGAAGCGCAAGGACAGCCTCACGGGTTATCGGATCACCGAGCAGCCGCGGCTGCTGCGTCACTTCACATGCGCGTTCGAGCCGCTCTGACGGTGCTGGACCCGCATGGACCGCTCCCGCGATCCGCCCTCAGGATAGCCGGCTGACCGACAGGGTCACGTCTTCGGGTACTTGGCCGCGTAGGTCCAGATCGTGTTGGTCGAGGGCACGTAGTAGCCGCCACGATTTTTTCCGCGGTTGATGAAATAGGCATACAGCGTGACGTAGGAGCATCGCCATTCGTTGCCGTCGGCGGGCACAACACCGTGGATCTTCGCGCTGCCTACATCCGGCACGACGCAGTGTGACTTGGCCGCAGCCGGGCCGACACCAAGCATCATCAGGGCGCCGGAGACCGACAGTCCGATGGCCACGAACCAGAAAAGCGCTTTCATGTGACTTTCTCCCTCCGTTGCGCGGTTCACGCCGCCTCACCGGCAATCCCGCTGCCGGAACCTGAGATGAGTCGGCAACCACGAATTCGCCCTATGATTGTATCACAATGAGCGCGAAGCGCACCTACCAAGGGTGGTGCGCCCACCGGTCCGGTCCCCATCGCGCCAGAAACCCGCTGTTTGTCGCCTTGACCTTCCGGTAAGTGGAACCATTAGATACAGCTTCGTCAGCGTGTCCTGATACGAGGTGAGGCGTCGTGAATATCGGCCAGGTCGCCGAAGCCAGTGGGCTTCCGGCAAAGACAATTCGATACTACGAGGACATCGGGCTTTTGAATCCGGCCCGCCGTGCCAACGGCTACCGTGATTTCGGTGGCGACGACCTGCACAAACTGACGTTTCTGGCACGCGCCCGTTCGCTGGGTTTCAGTATCGACGAATGTCGCACCTTGCTGTCTCTCTACGAAAACCGAGCGCGATCAAGCGCCGACGTGAAGGCTATCGCCGAGGCTCATCTATCGCGCGTGGAGCACAAGATATCGGAGCTCAACTCGCTCAAACGGACATTGCGAGACCTGGTCGACCATTGCCGCGGCGACGAGCGACCTGAGTGCCCGATCTTGGATGATCTTGGTCGGGGCAGTGACCGTGCCAACTAACGCGGATTGCGGTCGGTGCGCCGCTGGCGGCTGAGACGACAACGAACGGCAGATTCCCGTGAAAAGTGTCGCGATACCCGTTTTGCTTGTCCTGGCCGTCGGCGCCGTCGTTGCGGTTTACGCGATCGTTGCGCCAACGAGCGATCGCGACGCCCAGCTGGATACCGTCGCGGTTTCGGTTCCGCGCGGCGCAGAGATCTATGCCGAGGCATGCGCTGCTTGCCACGGCAAAGACCTCGAAGGCCAGCCAAACTGGCGTAGCCGCAACGAGGATGGTCGCCTGCCGGCCCCGCCGCACGACGAAACCGGTCACACATGGCATCACGCTGACGGCGTTCTGTTTGATATCACCAAGTATGGCACAGCAGCGGTGGTCGGCGGCGGCTACGAAAGCGACATGCCCGGATTCGGCGATCGGTATTCCGATGCCGAGCTCCGAGGTGTTCTGGCGTGGATCAAGTCACGGTGGCCCGAACAGGTCCGTCAAATCCAGTCGGAAATAACAGCCGGCAACGGCAGTTGATACCAACGTACAGTTCTGGTGACCGGGCGTGAGCCGCAAGCTGGACCGTTCGATCTTCAATCGGCAATCCGTGAATTGGCAATCGGTGTGGATCAACCGCGACCCAACTGACCTTCCCTACGCCGGCGGCGGTTGCCGCCCGCCCCTGTTGACGAACCACGTTTCCGTCTGGCCCAGCCCTTTGACGTCGACCGTGCCACGTGGCTCGCAGGCGAAGTCGTCGTGGATGATCTCATACGTGGCGCGGTCCACCTGGATGCGGCCGCCCTGCCCGTGTGACTCCATCCGGCTGGCCGTGTTCACGACGTCACCCCACAAGTCATAGCTGAACTTCCTTCGGCCGATCACCCCGGCGACCACCGGCCCCGAACCGATGCCGATGCGACATGACAGCTTGCGCCCCCGGAACGTGCGCTGCTCCAGGCAGTCCGACATCTCCAGCGCCATGCGGGTGAGCGCCTGTGCATGATCGGCCCGTGGCCGGGGAACACCGGCGGCCACCATGTAACTGTCGCCGATCGTCTTGATCTTCTCCAGGTCGTGTTTCTCCGACAGATCGTCGAAACATGAGAACACATCGTCGAGCAGGCCGACCAGTTCCGCGGGCGTCATGGTCGCGGACATGGGCGTGAAGTCAACCAGATCCGCAAACAGCACACTCGCACTGTCGAACTGATCCGCGATCGTTCGCGGTTCTCCGCGCAGGATCACGGCGATCTCCTTGGGCAGAATGTTCAGGAGCAGCGCCTCGGACCGCTCCTGAAACGCGTTCTTCTGGCGGACAAAGTACAGAACCAGCAAGAAGATGATCGTGCCCACCCCGATCAGGTTGACGACGAAGAAGAACGTCGCTGCCTCGGCTGACAGAGGTGGTGCGAAACCCAGTCGCGGTTGAAGCACGCCCGCAACCAGCACCAGCCCGACAAACCCGGCGAACCACCGCGGCGCATTGCGCGGTTCGTCGAACAACATGGCCCCGATCGGACCGATCAGGGCCCACAGGATGACCGCACTGCCGTGGAAGAACCCGCCGAGAGCCAGCATCAGCAGGAAGGGCAGCAACAGGATCAGGACCAGCTGGCTGAAGCGGAAGAAGCGGAAGCGGCGCGTCACGCCGAACAGGGCGACGCTGAGCAGCGAGATGACGCCGTAGGAGAATGGGATGACTGCAGCCAGCGTCGCGCCAAGAGCGAAGTACATCACGCCCCAGACGATCCCGGCGATCAGAAACAGGACACTGCCCAGAACCAGCAGCGCCTTCTTGAGGCGCAGATCGTCGTCGTCGCTCGGATCTGCGCCGATCTGGCCGATCCAGGACGCAACGCGCCGCACCGGTCCGGCACTCATGGTCGGCCTGGCGAGATGCTGTGGCGCTTGCTTTTCCGACATGACGTTCTTCCGGACCGCGAAGGACCGACGACCCGCTAGCCCTTCCCTTGCCCGGGAGCATAACCGACGCCGGCTGCGTCAGCGATGTTCGACAGCGCTCTACCGATCGTCACCAGGTTGTCGGCATAGCTCCTAAGGGGTGCCCGGATAGTAGTAGTCGTTGAGCACGAAGCGGGTGCCGCTTGCCGAGCGGCCAGCCACCGTCCGCAAGCCGGCCCGCCCGGTCAACGCTCTGATCCCGGCCATCGCCGCCTCAACCAACTGTGACAGCTCGGCCTCTGAAACCCGCCGACCGTCTATGGCGATCTGCTTCGCGAACGCATCACGTATCACTGGCACTGCCTGATCGAAGGTCAGGTCCTGGCCCCCCATCGACACACGCACCGTGTACGTGTCGCCGTTATCACCTTGCCCTGAAGCGGGAACCGCGCCGGCGGTAATCAGGAACATAAGAGCGGCACAGGCGCGAAGAACATAAGCCACGGCTTGTTTCACAGTTCCTCCTCCCGAGATGCCGATCAGCGCCTCACATCGTAGACGACCGTCGAACTACCGGAAACGGGTGCGCGCTTCTTCCACCGTCGCGTGACCTGCCAAGGCGGAACGCCTGGGAGCGGACCAGCTTCCGCGGATTCCAAGGTGCTTATCTCCAATTGTTATGTTAGTATCACATGACTTCCGGCGAACTGATCGAACGATATCTGCCGGAATTGGGGGGAATTTTTACACCATAGACGATAGCGCGGTTCGGAAGACCCGGATCCGCCTGTACTGTTATGTCAGTGAGGCTCAGTGATGCAAACGACCAGCCTGGACACCATGACCGCGGCCAGCACCTCGATATCGGCGTTGTCGGCGATCCAGATGGACCGCAGTCGCCCCCTGCGGGAGCAAGTCTACGGGCTGGTTCGACAATTGGTTCTGAGTGGCAAACTCCCGGCCGGGTCCACCGTCGACGAGAAGAAGATTGCCGCGCGCCTCGGCATTTCACGGACGCCCGTTCGTGAGGCTGTCAAGCGCCTCAGCGACCAGAGCCTGGTCGTCGTCAAGCCGCAGTCGGGGACCACGGTCTCTCCGATCAGGCGACGCGACGTGGAAGAGGCGATCGTGGTCCGTCGGGCACTCGAGATGGAGAGTGTCGCGGCAGCCGCCAAGGTCTTCACGCCGCGGAACCGGGACCAGCTTAACGAGATCATACTCAGGCACAGACACGCACTGGAGACCAGGCAATACGCGGATGCCATCGGTCTCGACGACGATTTTCATTGCGCCATCGCCGAGATCGCGGACCTGCCCAAGCTCTGGCAGGCGGTTCACGAATACAAGGCGCCGCTTGACCGCTGTCGCCATCTTACATTGCCGAAATGGGGGTCAGGCGAGACAACGCTCGATCAGCACACAGCCATTGCCGACGCCCTTTCGGCGCGCGATTCCGATCTTGCCGTCAGCAGGATGCATGAGCACCTGAAATCGACCGCGGGCTGGCTGCGGCGCTATCTCGACGAAGTGGGTGCCACGTAACAGTCGCGCGACCGGCGAGACCGGCCTGAAGGTCAGCCCCGTCGCCGGCTTGCTGCACGGGAGTGCGATTAGCGTGGTTCACTCAACCTGTAAGCTCTTAGGGCAACGTCGCTGAAGAGACCGGTCCGCTCGGACTCATTGAGATCGCTGACGATGCTCGCATACCCCCGCCACAGCGCCACATAGCTGCCAAACAGTTTGTCGACGGGAAAGTTTGAGGCGAACATCGTACGTCCCGGGCCAAAGGCTTCGAGCGTCTCATAGACAAGCGGCCGGAAACTCTCCACGGTCCAGTCATGATCAAACATCCCGAGACCGCTGATCTTGATGAGGACATTCGGCGGTTCGGCGAGTTCTCGCAGCGCGACCTTCCAGCGCCGCCAGCCGTCCGAGTTGCGATCGGCCCACATCGCTGCATGGTTCACAATGAACGTCGTGTCAGGATTCGCGGCGATCATCCCGGCAGCGGCTTTGGCCTGGTGAGGGTAGAGCTGGAGGTCGAAGCTGAGGTCCCGCCGCCCGAGTTCAGCGACGCCGTTTCCGAACGCGGGCTGGGCGAGGTAGTCGACCTCGGTGTAGCTCAGGTCCGTGTTCGGATGGAGATTGACGACCTGTCGGATACCCCGAAACATCGGATACTCGCCCATGCGATCGAGTAGGTCCGCCAGATCCTCGCGCGTCAGATCGGCGTTGCCGACGATGCCGATCGGGACCGGAGCGCGTCGCGTCGCATTGGATACAGCCTCCACTTCTGCAGGCGGGTAAGTCGGAAACGCCTCGACATGTATGGCGCCAACCAGTTCGATGTCCTCGCCCGCCTCGTTGAGGAACTCGGGAAGCAGGTAATCCCGCGCGATCGCGGTGTTGTCACCGATGAAACTGGTCGAGGGCTTTTCGAGGCCGGGATACAGTCCGGTCGACAGATCCCACAGATGAATGTGCGGATCGCAAATTCGCAGCATTGCCGGGCCTATTGGAGATTCACAAAGAGGCCGCCGTCGACCAGTAGTGCTGCTCCGGTGACGTAGGACGCCATGTCCGAAGCGAGGAACGCGACGACCTTGGCAACGTCGTCCGGATCGCCGAGACGGCCTAGCGGGATGCGCGCGTTGAAGTAAGCCCGCTTCTCGGGATCGGATAAATCGTCGCGATTGATGTCGGTTTCGATGGCGCCCGGCAGCACCGAGTTGCACCGAATACCGTGCGGCCCCAGTGCGATCGCGGCCGATTGCATCAGCGAATGCACACCGGCCTTGGTGGGCGTGTAGTGGGTTTGCATGGCGCCGCCAACAAGTGCGGAGATCGACGAGGTCGCGATGATGGCGCCTCCCGCCCCCTGCTCTTTCATCTGATTGGCCGCCGTTTGAACGACGAAATACGCGCCCGTCAGGTTCACGCCGACCACGCGTCGCAGGAGGTCTTCGGGCATGTCCAGAAAAGCGTGAAAGGGGCAGATGCCGGCGTTGGACACCAGGATATCCAGGCCGCCGAACGCATCGACGGCCTTGGCCACCAGATCGATGCTGGTGTTGCGGTCCTCGATGTCGCCTTCGACCGCGATCGCCCTTCTTCCGAACGCCTCGATGCCGGCAACCGTCCCTCGAGCTGCCTCGGCTTCAAACGATGCGTCCGCACCGGCGAAGTAGTTGATCGCAACGTCAGCTCCCTGTCGGGCGAGTTCCGTGGCAACGCCACGGCCTATCCCGCGCGAACCTCCGGTGACGACAGCCCGCTTTCCTTCAAGGAGCATCCGGCTGGTCTTTCCGTTCGGATCGCTGGGCGAGAATGGTCGTTTCGCGGATGTTCTCGACGTGACGCGTCATGGCGTTTCCCGCCGCGTCAGGATCGCCGGCTTCGATGGCAAGGGCTATCGCCTCGTGATCGCGCGCTGACTGTTTGAGAACGCCGGGCATCTCAGATGCCTTGCGGCGAAGATCAACCGCCAGGCCGTAGAGAGACTGCGACACGGAATGCAGAAACGCGTTCCCGCCGGCTGTAGCGATCAGTGCGTGGAACTGGGCATCCATCACCCGGAAACCGACCGGGTCATCGGTCAGCTCGAAGCCCATGCGCACCATCTTTTTCAAGCTTGCTACTTGTTCCTGATCCACCGCCAAGGCCGCTCCTCTTGCGAGCTCACTGTCGATGAGCACCCTGGCGCGGAACATTTCGTCCATCGAATAGTCGCGAAGCGACAGATAAAACGATAGCGGCTCCATGAGCCTTGGCGCCGTGAGGTCGGTAACGTAACAGCCGCCGCCCTTCCTGCTCTCCACGATCCCCATCATCGTCAATCCGCGCAGCGCCTCACGGACGACCGGTCGAGACACCTCGAAGGTGCGTGCCAGTTCATTCTCTGACGGGAGCTTTTCCCCGGCACCGATCGTTCCGGATGCGATGACCTGGCGCAGCTGTTCGGCGATGGTTTCCGATGCACTTTTTGGCTGCGTGATCGGCGTCAGGGAGGTCAAAGCGCTGGTCATGTCGGTTTATGCGGCGTTGCCGTTCGCCTGCTCGTGGTCAATCCAGGTGAAACACTTCAGGCAACACCACAAGCCCCACGTCGGCCCGGTCCCCGGGCATGGGCTCGAAGTACGGCGCCATTTGCGTTTGCCATCGATCGTTCACGTCGCGCCCGGCCATGCCGTCCATCGCCCGGGAGAAGTCCTCGGTCTCAAGATATCCCATCAGCAATCCCTCTTCCGAAAGGAAGAGCGAGTAGTTCGTCCATCCGGTTTCCCGCAGTGCATCGAGCATCTCGGGCCACACGGTCTGGTGAGCCTCGCGATACGCGTCGAGACGGTCCTGCCTGACCCTGAGAATGAAACAGACTCTCTGCATGGCCTCCTATCCCATGTACGGATCAGTATGCTATTTGTCAACTTAGCGACTTGACTAGTTGTCTTACAGGTGTATGAAAACGGTTCTGGTTCAATGCGACACCTACGACGGAGGAAACGATGAGGAGATTCACAAAACTGGCCATAGCGGCTGCGTGCATGGCCATGCCCGCGATGGCAGCCGACTTCCACGGCTATGACCCGGCCACTTTCGACGGGAATATGCTGTCGGCCGATAGTCTGAAAGCGATGGTGGCAACGGCCGCCGAGAACAGGCCGCCTCGGAACGGGGAACAGTATGTCGTCGGCTTCGCGAACCTGGCCCGCGATATCCCATTCACCGTTCTGGTCGAAGAGGGCATCGTCGAAAACGCAGAAGCTGCCGGCATCGAACTCGTCATCGCCGACAATCGCCTCGACGGCGCCACGGCTCTGGCGAATGCCGAGAGCTTCATCACGCGCAACGTTGATGCGGTGATCGAGTTCCAGACCGACGCCGCGTTTGGCGCGACCATCATGCAGAAGATGAACGCCGCGAACATCCCGGTCATCGCCATCGATATACCCATGGGGGATGCCATATTCTTTGGCGTCAACAATCCCAAAGCCGGCTTCATGGGCGGCTCCTACCTGGCTCAGGCCGCTGTCGCTCGTTTCGGCAAGGACCGCGTCATGAACGGGTACTTCATCGAGGGCGAGTTGCCGCAGTCTGGCCCGATTCCCGCGATGCGAACTGGGGGGCAGGTCGCGGGTTTCCTGGCGTCGCTTCCGGGCTTTCCGCAGGATCACGTGCTAACCTTCGACAGCAAGAACACCCTCGACGAAAGCTTCGCGCAAACGAAGAACCTGCTGGGGCGGATCCCCGAGGACGCTGTCGTGATGGGCACCGCGATCAACGACCAGGCAACGACGGGCATCATGCGAGCAGTGCAGCAGGACGGCCGCAGTGATGTGATCGTGGTCGGCCTGGGGGCCGACGAGAAGGAGACGCTGGCCAACGAGGCGAACTTCGCGGCTGCCGTTGGTTCTTTCCCCGAGCGTTACGGTAACTCGCTGATCCCCATGGTGCTGGCGACCCTGGCCGGTGTCGATCTGCCGGACTCGGTTCTCATCAACCACGTCATGGTGACCAAGCAGAACATCTGCGAGTTCTACGCGGACATGACGTGCGCCGACGGCGAAAGCCTCGACTTCGTCTTTCCACAGGCGGAGTTCGAAACGCACCTGGCCGACCTGCAGGACGATCCCACGCTGGCTGACGTGAAGAACCTGATCCCGGCGCGGTAACAATCACGGGTCGGGCGGCATCGGCTGCCCGGCCCGTCTCGGTGAACATCATGAACGACCTCGCGCACCCCCTTGTACGGATGGCCGGAATCAACAAGAGCTTCGGTGGCGTGAAGGTGCTCGACGATGTCACCTTCGAGATCGGTCGCGGCGAAATCGTTGCCCTGCTGGGGGCTAACGGAGCCGGAAAATCGACCCTCATGAAGATTCTCACCGGCGTATATCACGCCGACGACGGAACGACTTTCCGCAACGGCACCGAGGTCACCATCACCAGCCCGCGCGCCGCATCACGCGCCGGAATCAGTTTCCTTCCGCAAGAGGTCTCGGTCATCCCGGAGATGACGGTCGCGGAGAACATCTGCCTGGGCATCATGCCCGAACTGGGGCGCGGGCCGGTCTCGAACACGAGCGCGATGCGGAGCAAGGCTCGGGAAGTTCTTGCTGAATTGGGGTTCGAGCATGTTTCCGTCGATGCGCTGATCGGCTCGCTGCCGGTGGGGGAGCAACGCATCGTCGAGATCGCGAGAGCTCTCTCGGGCAGCGCCGAGGTCCTTGTCATGGACGAACCCACGGCCGCGCTGTCGGAAAAAGACTCCGCGCTGCTGTTCACGGTGCTGAAGCGGCTGCGCGACGCCGGCGCGTCCATCGTCTACATCTCGCATTATCTGAGCGAGGTGTTCGAGATTTCCGACCGCATCGTCGTCTTGCGCGACGGACGTTTGGCAGGCGCATTTTCGACGAAAGAAACCACGATCGACGTGGTCCTGTCGGCAATGCTGGGCAGGAACACCCAGAAGCTGTTTGAAGAACGCGACGACAGTGCCGGCTCCGGGCCGGTGGTGTTTTCGGCGCGTGGCCTGTCGTGGAAAGACAAGCTGCACGATCTGAACATGGATGTTCGGTCCGGCGAGATCCTGGGGATCTTCGGGCTCGTCGGCTCCGGCATCGAGCACCTCGGCCGCGTGATCTACGGGGTTGAGCGTAGCCGGGTGACGGGTGAGATGGCTGTTTCAGGGAAGCCGTACCTGCCGACCGGCCCCATCCAGGCGAAGGCCGCTGGCATCGGCTTCGTGACCGCGGAACGAAAGACCGAAGGCATACTTGCCGAACTCAGCGTTGCCCAGAATCTGGCAGCCTCGTTCTGGACCGATTACGGGAGCCGCGGGCTGGCCTCGTCGGCGCAGGAGAACAAGCACGCGCTGAACTGGATCAGCCGCCTCGGCATCGTCACCACGGGGCCGGGTCAACCGATGAGGTTCCTGTCGGGTGGGAATCAACAGAAGGTCTGCGTCGCGCGCTGGCTCCACCCGTCCATGATGTTCGTGATCCTTGAAGAGCCGACCCGCGGCGTCGATATCGGCGCGCGAAAAGACATCTACAAGCAGTTGGCGGGTTTTGCAGACGAAGGCATGGCGATCCTCGTCTTGTCTTCGGATGCGGAAGAGATCGCGGGGCTATCCGACCGGGCGATGGTGATAGATCGCGGTCGGATTGTCAGGAACTGGCAGGATGCCCGGGAGGTGGATGCAGCGGCGCTCCTGGCCGCCACCGCAGACAACCCGGCCACGTTGGAGGAAGTCCGGTGAGTGTGAACAGCGCCAGCGTCAGCAAGCGACGCTTCGACATTGGCAAGCTGGTCTCCGGGCAAGCGTCCGGTGTGTTGATCCTGCTCGCCTTCTACATTGTTCTGCTGATCGTCTTCTCGATCCTTTCACCGTTTTTCCTGTCGGTGCGAAACATGCTGGCGATCAGCTCCAACGTCGCCTTCATCGGGCTGATGGCGGCCGCCGGCACGCCGTTGATCATTGCCGGCGGGCTTGACTTGTCGGTCGCCGCGCTCGCGGGCCTCGCCGGCGTGTTGATCGCGCTGCTGAATGCCGCCGGCGTCCCGATCTGGCTGGCCGTCGGTGTGGCCTTGGGCGTGGGCGCGATGGTCGGGCTGGCCAACGGGGTGCTCGCCACGACCTTGAAGCTGAATCCGCTGATCGTGACCCTGGCGACGATGTCGATCGTCGGTGGCACGGCGTTGATCCTGACGGGCGGCCTCACCAAGCCGCTGATGGTCCCGGGCTTCAACTGGATCGGCTCCGGACGTCTTCTCGGTGTCCCCGTGCCGGCCATCCTGATGATCACGGTGTACGTACTTCTGGCCCTGGTGCTGCGGGCAACCCATTTCGGGCGCTATGTGTATGCCATCGGCGGCAATCCGGAAGCTGCACGGTTGATCGGCCTGCCGGCGAAGTCCGTGCTCCTGGCGCTCTATGTCGTGTCGGCCCTTTCCGGCGCGCTTGCCGGGACGATGCTGGCTGCCATGCTCGGCGCCGCCGCCCCCGCAGCCGCATCACCTCATCTGCTGACCGTGATCGCGGCCATCATCCTTGGCGGCACATCGCTCGCCGGCGGCCGCGGCTCGGTCTGGGGGACGCTGCTCGCTGTGCTCATCCTCGGCACGTTGAACAACGGTCTGACATTACTCGATGTCAGCAGCTTCTGGCAGGACGTCACCCGCGGTGTGGTCCTGATACTGGCGGTTGGCGTCGATCAGCTGCGCCTCCAGTTGCAGTCTCGCTGAGCATTAGGAGGCCGACGCGGTGACAGTGCCGAAGATCAGGGAACTACGCGCTCTCGTCGTTCGTGGAGGGGGTGGCGACTACCACGATCAGGACCTTGGGCACTGGATCGACACGCGCGTTTCCACACCCATGTCCCGCTATCCGCAGTATCGCGAGACGCGTCGGAGCTTCGGGCTCAATATCCTGGGGACCCTCGTGATCGAGATCGAGGCGGACGACGGCACCGTCGGCATCGGCGTGACCACCGGCGGTGAGGTCGGCGCATGGATCGCCGAGGTCCACTTCGCGCGATTCATCGAAGGCCAACGGGTCGACGACATCGAGACCATGTGGGACCAGATGTTCAACGCGTCGCTCTTCTACGGCCGGCGCGGCATCACGGTGAACGTGATTTCCGGTGTCGATCTGGCCCTCTGGGATCTCCTTGGGCGGGTCCGCCAGGAGCCGGTCTGGCACCTTCTCGGCGGCAAGAAGCGCGACCGTCTGCAGTGCTATGCCACCGGTCCGCGGCCCGACCTGGCCAAGGACATGGGCTTCATCGGTGGCAAGATGCCGCTGGTCCACGCGCCGGCCGAAGGTGAGGACGGGCTCAAGGCGAACGTCCAGCGGCTGGCGGAGATGAGGGCGAAGGTCGGGTCCGATTTCTGGCTGATGTACGACTGCTGGATGTCGCTCAGTGTTCCCTACGCCACGCGGTTGGTTGAAGCCTGCGCGCCCTATGACCTGAAATGGCTCGAGGAGGCCCTGCCGCCAGACGATTACTGGGGCTACGGCGACCTCCACCGTGCGGTCGGCGATACAACATGGGTGACGACCGGAGAGCACGAAGCCACACGCTGGGGATTTCGGCTTCTCATCGAGATGGACTGCTGCGACATGATCCAACCTGATGTCGGCTGGTGCGGCGGGCTCACGGAACTGATCAGAATCGCGGATCTGGCCGACGAGGCCGGTATCATGGTCGTGCCGCACGGATCGTCCGTCTACAGCTACCACTTCTCCACATCGCGCTCGAACTCGCCCTTCACCGAGTTCATTGTAATGTCGCCGAAAGCCGACCGGATCGTCCCGATGTATGATCCGTTGTTGGTGGGTGAACCTCTTCCGGAAAACGGCGTCATAGAGGTTCCCGAGTCGCCCGGCTTCGGCGTCGAGCTCAATCGCGACCTTTCCTTTCAGCGTCCACATGAGGCGAAAGGGCGGGCGCGTGAATCGCTATGATTCGAAGGGTCAGGTGGCGCTGATCACTGGCGGCGCCCGGGGTATCGGCCTAGCGGTTGCACGGCGGATGCAAGACTCAGGCGCTGTCGTCGGCTTCGCACCCCGTGAGGGCCGGAAAAGCACTTCGTCGCGCCGATCGTCGTTCATGATGTCAGCGACAGGCAGATCGACGGTCTCGACAGCATCATCGACCAAGCCGAGGCGCTTCTCGATCCGGCGGACGGGGGAGCCTTCGACTACGTTCGGTTTATGGAACTGGACGAGCGCCTCCACAAGGAGATCATCGGGCTGTCGGAGCGCAAGATGTACAAGAAGTGGTTTGACGAACTCTCCAGTCACATGCAGCGCGTCCGCTACCTGTATGAGGGCAACGCGCTCAAGCGTTCGGCCGAGGGGCATCGTGAGCACGAGATGATCGTCAGGGCGTTGCGCGCGCGCAAGGTCGACGACCTCCGCGAACGGATGCTCGTCCACACGCGTCGCAGCCGGGCCGGCGCCTTGGAGATTCTCGAGCGTCGATGAGACTGTCGAACGAACGGGCACAGGTGTCGTTGCAGCGGTTGGGCGCCATGCTGCATGACTGCGCCTTCGTCCTGGACGACGGCAGAACGGTCACGCCCCTGTACGATGCGCCCTGGCGCGGTGATTCGGGGCCGGACTTCGACGCCCTCCCCCCTATCATCAGGGAGTTGGGCAGCGAGTGGCCTTGCGTCCCCTTCGGCCGTCCCGATGTTGCACCCGACCTGCCCGATGGCTGGACGCCAGCGGACGGCGCCGACCTGTGGGACGACTTCGCGCATGGCTACGGATCCAACCACGACTGGACCCTGGAGCGGTTGACGCCATCAGCGGCCCGCGCGCTCATCGACTATCCGGACGGTGCGCCGATCCATCGACTCGAGCGATCGGTGACCCTGTTGGCCGATCGGGCGGGGCTCGATCTGTCACTGACCGTAGTGGCCGAGCGCGACGCTGCGGTCCCGATCGGCCTGCATCCGGTCCTTGCCATGGATGGCGCACCGCCCGGCTCGTTCCGCCTGAGCGTTCCGGCCACCACAAGGGCCTGGACGTTCCCGGTGGAGGTGGAACCGGGCAGGAGTCACTTCGCCCCTGACCAGAGAAGTGTGCCGCTCGGCGGTTTGGAGGACAGAACCGGCGCACCCGTCAATGCCCGTTTGATGCCACCTGCCGGCGACACGGAGGACCTGCTCCTGCTCACCGGAACTGGAGGACGGGTCGACGTTATGAACGCCGACAAGGGTTACGGGGTCAGCGTTCAATGGGAGGCGGCGCAGTTTCCCGGTTGCCTCCTTTGGATATCCAACGGCGGGCGGGACTACTATCCGTGGAACTCAAGGGTTTCGGCGCTGGGGGTGGAACCGGTGGCGGCGCCCTTCGATCTTGGTCTCGCTTACGCGGTTTCGGATCGCACGCCGCTGGCGCGGGCGAGCGTGCCGACCGTGGTTCAGATGTCGTCGCGCAAACCGTTCTCCACACGGTACCGGATTGTGGTTGTCGGCACCGATTGAGGTGTCATTGCCGTCACGCGCCGGACATGGCGCCGACAACTCTCTGCAGCGCGACCATGCCGGGATCGTCATGACCTGCGCCCTGGTCGGGCGCGAGGCGCAGGCGGCCCTTGGTCGCCGGCCGATCACGCATGGCGACCAAGGCGCTTCGGGTCGCCTGCAGCGCAGCTTGGGAGAACGCCTCGCCGGAATCAGCGTCGCCGGTCGCGTCGACGATAGCGGCCAGCCCGTCCAGGACCGTCTTGTCGCCGCGTCTGGCTTTTGACCGCGTTTGAATCGCTTCGAGGGCTGCCGCGAGCACGCTGGACAGATCCGACCAGGCGAGTTCCGCGTGGCCCTTTGTTTCGTTGGCCATCGCCATCAGACCGGTCATCGCCACGGCACTGAGGCTCGACCCGGATGTCCTGGCAATGACCCGAGCAAGGCGCATCAGGCTCTCACCAACATCGTCTGGGTAGGGCATATCGTCCGCGAAATGGCGCGCCCGACCGTTGCGAGGGTGGTGCCCATGTCGCCATCGCCGCCGGCAGCGTCGAGCCGGTTGAACTCCGACGCCTCGGCGATCAGAGTCTCGGCAACATGCCGCGCGGCCGCCTCGATCGCGGTCGACGAAATGGATGCGCTCATCATGATCGCCACAGCGGGCATCGGGGCGAAGCATTCAAGAGGGCCAGCAGCTCGTCATCCAGGAGCATGACGCTGAATGAGGCCCCGGCCATCTCCATCGATGTCGCGTAGTGGCCGACAAGCGAGAAGTCGATCGAGCCCGCTCGCGCTGAAAGAGCAGCGTGGATGCGCCGATACATGATGTACAGCTCATCCAGGGGCGTGGCGCCGAGGGAGTTGACCAGCACCGCAAATCGCGTGCCGTCGCTCGGTTCAAGGTCCTCGACAATGCGGTCGATCATCTCGTCGGCGATCTCGTCCGCAGGGCGGCCGGGCCCGCGCCACAGCCCCTTCTCGCCGTGGATGCCCATCCCCATCTCGATGGAGCCGCTGGCGAGCTCGAAGGTCGGCTCGCCGGCCTCGGGGATGGTGCACGCCGACAACGCGACGCCAATCGAACGACAACCGGCCATCGCCCGCTCCGTAACGGTCCGAACCTCCTCAAGCGAGCGGCCCTCTTCGGCGGCAGCGCCGGCAACTTTGAAGGCCAACACCAGTCCCGCGACGCCCCTCCGCGTGTCGGCCTGCTGCCGATCGGCGCTGGCCACGTCGTCGGCAACGATCACCGTCGCGCATTCGATTCCGTTTTCCTTTGCAAGATCGCTCGCCATACCGAAGACCATGGTGGCGCGCTTGACCAGCGCCGGCGGGTGCCGGTCTTACGTCGCCGGTGTGCCATCCATGAGGCCCGGAACTCCCGAAAAAACCAAACCGAGAACAAACATCGCAACAATATCAATGAGTTAGAGTGGCAGGGGAGGAGGGACTTGAACCCCCGACACGCGGATTACGATTCCGGCTTAACCCATATGTTTCAATTAGTTACGGCGGTGTGTGCCATTCGGCTCTGGCGGAGTTCGTGTCCATATGTGGGATCGCTCGACAACCAGCGCAGTTCATTGAGGACTTGGGATTTCAAACCAGCCATTCGTCATACGCACCGGCCGCACCGCCACAGCCAAGAACAGACGGACATCAATCGGGAGCTCCGAAGTTGAGGCTGTCGGGGAGGTAGTTGAAGAGCTCCAGCCGCGGCGGCCTTCCGTTGCCCAATCGAAACGCGCTCAAGCTTGCAGGGGCGACGGGTGTGACATGAGCCGGACTGAGCCCGATGTAGCCTTGCAGGATCGCGCGGATCACGCCGCCATGGCAGACGACGAGGAGATTCCGGCACGGAACGCGCCGCTCCGCCTCTATCACGCCGATGACCCGGTCGACGAAGTCCACCCAGGTTTCTCCGCGTGGCGGGGTCGATGTGCCGGCGCGCCAGCTCTGATAAGCCGCCTCGTCTTCGGCCTGTATCTCGTCAATTGCGCGACCCGTCCAATCGCCGACGTCGATCTCGCGTAGCTCTTCGGTGAGCCGTGGATTCTCCGCGCCGATCCGGTGCGCGGTTTCCCGCACACGTTCAAGATCGGACGACACCGCCCGGCAATAGCCGATCTCCTCAATCGTCGGACGCAACGCGTCGGCTTGAAGCCCCCCCAAGTCGGACAAGCCGATATCCGCCTGGCCCTGCAGCCGCCGTTCGGCGTTCCACTCCGATTGTCCGTGCCGAACCAACAGCAAACGCATCAGCGGATCCTCTCGCCATCAGTGTCGAACCAGCAATCTGGACGGGGCGGCAGACAAAACTGAACGATGTCGCCGATCTGCACCGCAGGCAAACTGTCTACGATGGCGGTCAAGCGAAGCCCTTCTGCTAGTCCCGTAACCATCACGCGCCCCGCGATGGCGCTGGTCTCGACGAGTTCCATCGGCAAGGTGGTTTCACCCTCGCTGTCGCTTAGCTTCACCGATTCGGCGCGGTACATGGCCAGGCATCTGTCGGCGGGCGCGGTCAAAGGCATGAGTCGTCCGCCAACCTTGTAGCTCGTCCCATTCTTGACCACCGGGACCATGTTGTTGGGCGGCGTGCCAACGAAGGTCGCGACGAAGGCCGTTTCAGGGTGGTCGATCAGGTTTTGGGGCTGGCCGAATTGCTGCACGCGCCCGTGGTTCATCACCGCCACGTGGGTCGCCATGGTCATTGCTTCGATCTGGTCATGGGTGACGTAGACCGTCGTCGCACCGGTCGCGCGGTGAAGCCGCTTCAGTTCGGTCCGCATCTCCACGCGCAGCTTTGCGTCGAGGTTCGACAACGGTTCATCAAACAGCAAGACGGAGGGCCTCGGCGCGATAGTGCGCGCGATGGCAACACGCTGTTGCTGTCCTCCGGAGATTTCGTTCGGGTACCGTTCAGCCAGTTGGCTGATGTCCAGGAGCCTTAGAACCTCCCCAACCCGGGCGGCACGATCCGCCTTTGGCATCTTCATGACTTTGAGGGGCCATTCGACATTGCCGCGCACGGACATGTGCGGCCAGAGTGCATAGGACTGGAACACCAGCCCGGAGTTGCGCTTGGCTGGATCGACGGCCCGGTTGCGATTCCCGTCCGACACGATCTGCGCGCCAAACACGATCTGCCCCTCGGAGGGTAGTTCGAGCCCGGCCAGCATCCGCAGAAGCGTGGTCTTGCCGCAGCCGGATGGCCCAAGCAGCACGAGGAAAGCGCCATCCGGAACCGACAACGACGCGGCCTTCACGGCCTCAATATCACCGAAGCGCTTCGTGAGATTACGAATTTCCAGCATGGAACCTTCAGTTCTGCAGCCAGGGCTGGGATTTGGTTTGCAGCCGACTGGCGATCAGCGTAGCCGCGATTGAGATGAACAGGATCACAACCGTGATCGCGTTGGCGAATTGGCCGAAGCCCTCGGAGGCATAGCGATAGGCCACGACCGACAGGACGGGCATAGTGGGCGTGAAGAGAAGCACCACCAGCGACAAGTCGCGAATGATCTTCACGAAGATAAGGATCCCGCCTGCGGCGAGGCCACGAATGGCCAGCGGCACCGTGATTGCGGCGAGCCTGCGCGCAAAGCTGGCGCCGGTGATCCGCGCACTTTCCTCGAGTTCGCCACCCACCTGCTGGATCACGGCGCGGCCAGTCTGGACAGAGAAGGGCAACAGATAGGCCGTGCCGGCAATGACCAAGAGTGCGAAGGTTCCGTAAAGCGCAGGGAGCGGCCCGATAGGCGCGCCCAGATAAGCGATGTAGGCCGCACCGAACGCGATACCGGGCACCAGAAGCGGCAGGAAGCTGATCTGCGTGATTGCCGCCGACAACCAGCCCTCTCGAAAGCGCGCCGTGGTGTACGAAGCCATCAGCCCCACGGCCATACCGGCGAAGGCAACGGCGAGCCCCAATCCCAGCGTGACTGCCAAGGCCCGGACAATGTCCTCGTTGTAGACGATGCCAGGCACGCCCTGCTCAAGTGATGGATCGCTCTGACCGATCCAGTAGTGCAGCGTCCACGCAGAAAAGAGGTTGGCCGATGACGGGGCAAGGCTTGACGCGGTCAGCACGATCGCCGGCACGACGGTGGAACTCAGCAGGATCACCATCGTCAGGGCGAAGAGTGGCCAGCGCGCGCCACGAAGATCGAAGCGTTTTGCCCGTCCGCCCTTGCCTGTAATCGTCGCGTACGACCGGCGGCCCGATACGATGCGGTTGCCAGCCCAGAGGAACGCGCCCGAAATCAGAACCAGCAGGACGCCGATCACATAGCCGCGCCCGACCTGGCCGACCTCGATCATGCCGAACAACCGTGTCGACAACGTCTGCATCCGCACCGGCAATCCCAGAAGCGCTGGCGTGGCGAAATTCGACACGGCACCGGCGAAGCACAGCGAGCCCGCTGCGACCAGCGCAGGCATGGTCACCGGCAAGATGATCCCCATTAGTATGCGCCGCCCCTTGGCGCCCGCGATCTGAGCAGCCTCCACCAAATCCGAGTTCACCGTGGCCAGGGCCGCCGCGATGATCGTGAATGCCAAGCTGAAATAGTGCAGTGTAAGCACGATCAAAGTCGGCACTATGCCCCAAGCCAGCCAGTCAGGGATGTCCATGCCCGACCCTTGCAGCCAGCCCACCTGACCACCGACCCGGTCGTTGCGGAACAGAGAGCCCCAGGCCAACGCGGCGGCAAACGACGGGATCATGAACGGCAGCGTGGCCATCACGCCGATGGCCTTGCGGAGGGGCACGTTCGTCATGACCACCAGCCAGGCGAGGAAGCCGCCCACAAGGACGCAGCTCGTGGCCACAACCACGCCTATCAGCAGCGTGTTGGCCAACGGTTTGTAGAACAGATTGGTCGAGAGCCGACCCGTGAGCACGTCCGACCACGCTTTGATCGTGTCAGGCTGCAGAGTGAACAACACCGTCCGGAGCAGCGGCAACACGATCAGCGCGATCAGCAGGGCCAGCACCACCGCCTTCAGCACTGTACTCTGTCGAAGGAACACGCTCGTTCCTTACGCGCCCAAGGCCATGTCCGCCATCGAGATCATCCCAGGTTCTGGGGCGGACGTGTCGCAACGCCCACCCCTCCGGACTATTCGGCTATTGAAGCGTCAGGATCAGATCACCAATCTCGGCGCGGATCGCCGCTGTCTCTGCCGGTGCAATTCGCCAGGCGGTGAATTCGTCGAGTGGCACTGCGTCCGGATGCGGCGGAATGTCGGTCCGCGTCACGTAATCCCCCGCGACATAGAAGGGGGCGAGCCCCGGTCCGCCGGTTTCGCTCTCATCGCCCATCAGGAAGTCGATCACGAGACGCGCGGCAGCGGGGTTGTTCGGCTCGGCCGTAAGCGCCAGCACGGCTGGAAAGATGATGCCGGGCGCGGGCTGCACACCGTTGGCGACCTGCAATGCCCAGCCCTCGTCTTCATTATCGCGGCGGTCGGAGTAACTGGTGAAGCCGACGGGCGGGTTCTCCTGCCCCATAGCCCCGACAGCGATATTCACATCGTCCGTGGAGCCCACGAGGATCACGTCATTGGCGAAGAGATCCATGATGAACTTCTCACCGGCATTGGCCGCGCCGTCCAGATCGATCGCCCGTCCGAACTGAGTCTCGTAAGCTGCGGCCATTTCGTCGGAGCGCAGCACGATCTCCGTCATCAGATCGAGGTAGTCGCCACGCTGCAGCGGGTCAACCATCACCACGCGGCCACGCCACTCATCGGTCGTCAACTGCCAGAGGTTCGTGACAGGTGCACCGTCGGGATTGGCTTCTTCGTTATACATCAGCACCTTGGTCGACAGGCGCTGAGCCATAAGCGGGCTTTGATATTGTGCCGGCACGCGGTCGGCGACGCGCGGCGGCACGTAGGGTACGATGATCCCGGTCTCCAGCAGCTCGGTCAGTACCACCGGCGTGTCGGAGATGTAGATCACGTCGGCGTTGGTGACGCCCGCCTGCGCCTCGGCCCGAAGCCGCGCGATCTGCTCTGTCGAAGAGATATCAAAGCCTTGCAGGTCGATGCCCGGATAGGCCTCTTCGAATGCCTTTTCCACTTTGCCGATCCGGCTGGTAAAGGAATAGACGGTCAACGTGCCCTCTTCCTGAGCCAGAGGCAGCAGTTCTTCGGGGCCCATTTCGTTCAAGTGCCCGTCGGCCAGTGCAGCCGAAGACAAGAGAATGCCGATTGCGCTAAGGCGCGTGGCTTTCAGAACGTTCATGCGATCCTCCCTTGGGTTTTTCGTTACTCGAAGCGCTCGATCAACTGTCCCAGCCGATCAAGCTTCTCCAGCGATTCCTTCTTCGCTGTGAGGCCGGCGGCGATGACGATCGCGTTGCATACCGTCATGGGCACGGTCAGGGTCTGGTACGCGTCGGGATCACCGGCGCGAGGCGCCGCCAGAAGGTGGTCGGGACGGGGCGACAGAAGCGCGCCCGATTTGCCCGTAATCGTGATTGTCGTTGCCCCGACCTCCCGCGCCGTTTCGATCAGAGCGGCGTAGCCTCGGGGTGAGCGGCGGAAGGCAAAACTCAGCACGACGTCGCCCGCTCCAAGGCCCAGTATCTGTTCGGCCAGCCCCCGTGGGTTGGTGTCGAGCTGCTGGACTTGCTTGCCGAAGCGGCGGAAACGCTTGACCAACATCAGCGCCAGCACTTCGGCGTTGCCGTAGCCGTAGATGAAGATCCGGTTCGCTTTCATCAGCATGCCCGCGATGTCGGTAATCTGATCGGGACTAACGAAGTCTTCGATCCCGCCGAGCGCTTTCGCCTCATCGCGCGCCAGCTTGCCCAGGATCGTGTCGGACGTGCTCTCTGCAATGGTCCTTTCGAACCGGGTGGCAGTCTCGCGCGTGGCGATAAACTCCTCGCGTAGCGCGCCGCGGAAAGCCGCGTAGCTGTCGAATCCGAGTTTCTTCGCAAGCCGCGAGGCTGTCGCCTCATGGACGCCCACGGCCCTGGCCAGTTCGCCTGCTGTGCCGAGCGCTGCCGCGGTCGGGCTTTGGATTACGTTCTCCACAAGCCGGCGCTCGCTTGGTGTCAGCGTCGCTGCCTGATCCGAGATTTTGTCGATGAGAGACATGTACACTCCGCGAGCATGCATGACTTTTTGCACACACTCTCACATTCTGCAAGTTTTCTTGCTGCTGTTGAGCTCCAATGACCGGTGTCAGAGAGCCGACCAGCGGGGGCGGACGACCGAGCTGCCGGCACGACAGGCGTCAAACAGAACACTTCAATCGTGGTCGACGCGCTCGTCAGCATCGGCCGGATCTCGCTTGCGAGCAGCTGGGCCGTTCACTGGCAGGATCGCGAACAAGTTCTCGATGCGGTCCGTGCGGTACTCGAAGCGACCGGCCGCTTTTAGATTGCCAGTAGTCCCAGGTGCCGGCGATCTCTGCTAGGCGCCGCCACGTACTCGCAAAGGCCCACTCTAGCCAACTGGCGAAGCCCACCACGCCACCTCGATCGGGATTGCCCGCTCGCTACGCCGCACAGCGGCACTCGAGATGGGTGATGGCTTACCGGAGTAGGCTCGCCCGGTGGGCAGACCGGGGATAACCGGCCGAGCAGCGCGTCAGGCGAATCGGCTGGAATAAACGTGGTTTCCGCGAACCGGGCTTTTGAGTGTTGTTTCAGTGTCGCATTTCATGCCAACGCCCCAAGGCGTTTTGACTGGCGGCGCATGAGATCGTCAACCTCACGCATGGCTTCAGCCGTTAGGGTTGATCCGGGGCGCCTCTGTGCATCGCTGGCGATCTTGCCGCGCTGCTTCAGCACATATTTACGAACCGCAAGACCTACCCCCGGCTGCTGTTCGTAGCGGACCAGCGGCAGATAGGCGTCAAACATGTCTCGTGCCCGCTCCAAGTCGCCGCCGCCTGCGAGACTGGTCACGACCACCATCATCTCCGGAAAGCCGAACCCGGTCATTGCACCATCTGCACCACGCGCCATCTCTTCGGGAAGAAATCCGCCGCCATTGCCGCACAGAATCGACAGACGGCGCTGGCCGCTCGATTCGGACGTCCGGATCGCTGAGATCTTGGCGAGCCCGGGCCAATCCTCGTGCTTGAGCATCACCACGTCCGGCTGCTCGGCAACAATTCGCCCCAGCACGCCGGGCGTAATATGGACGCCGGTGGCCAACGGAAAGTCTTGGACGACCAGTGGTACCCCCCGACCGGTCATCTCGGCGACATTGCCGTAATAGGTGACGATCTGGTCATCGGTCTTCAGGCTCCCCGGCGGCGCCACCATAACGCCGGCAGCACCAAGGTCCATGACCGCCCTTGACAGTTCGCCGATCGCGGCAAGCCCCGGTGACGATACCCCCACGACGACAGGTCGGTCGCCGGACCGGGCGATGACGCGACGGGCAACGTCGATGCTTTCGGCCTGCGTCAGCTTCGGTGCTTCACCCATCATGCCGAGGATCGTCAATCCGTTGGCACCGGCCTCGAAGTAGAAATCCACGACCTTGTCGAGACTGTCGACATCGATGGAGCCATCATCGGCAAACGGCGTTACGGCGATAACGAAAACACCACGACTACGGTTGTCGATCAGCGGCATGTTTCTGCTCCAAGCAGGTCGTTGATGTCAGGCGAACCAACCGCCATTTCCGCGTCCGACGTACTGGCCGTCACCCGGCGCATTCGCCACCAAAGTACCGTCCCAGGCCAAGCTTCCGCGGACATAGGTTCGTTCGACGCGGCCGTGGAACACACGACCGTCGAACGGACTCCATCGAAGGCCGTCATGCGCCGCCCCGGCGTCCCAGCGAACCTCGCCCCGCCGGAATATCGCAAGGTCCGCATCCGCACCGACCTGTATCGCGCCCTTTTGCGGCCACAGACCAAAGAACTTCGCCGGAGACTCGGCAAGCAGCCGGGCCGTCAGCTGCGCTGCATCGAAACCGGCTGTGTCGGCAGCCGTGTAGAAGGCCGGCAGCAAAGTTTCGACACCCGGAACACCCGCTCCGGCATCGAAGATCGATTCGGTGTGCTTGTCGTCGATGGGCCAACTCGAGTGATCCGAGCTGACCAGCGCCACCTTGTCGTCGCGGACAACCTGCCAGAGGTCATCGATCGCACCGGGGCGGATCGGCGGATTCACCTTCATGAGGGATCCAAGTTCACTGCCGTCTGTATCGGGATCGAACCAGAGATAGTGGACGCACAGTTCCCCGGTGGCACGGGCGCCGCGCCGTCGAGCGTCAGCCACAACATCAAAACCGCTACCCGTCGTGAGGTGAACCAGATGGGCGTGAGCGCCGGCGGCTGCGCCGATTTCAACGAACGCCGCGGTGGCGGCCATCTCGGCAGCCAGCGGACGGCTCTCAGAATGCGCCGCAATACCGTCGCGGCCTAAGGCTTTGCTGTTGGCTATACCGGCCCTGACGATCTCCTGATCCTCGTTGTGGAGCCCGATCGGCAGATGGGTTGGCGCCAGCTTCTCCATGAGCGCCAGAATCCTGTCCGCCGGTATGCGGGGAAATCTCGTCGGGCTGCTCTCGAACGACGAGAGCTTGAACGCAACGACACCTGCAGCCACCAGACCGTCAACCTCATCCAGCGTCTGGTCCGGCATGATGGTCGCATAGAGCGCCATGTCGCAGTGGGCGAGATCCTCAATGGCGGCTCGCTTCGCTACAAAGCGGGACATATCGCTGAGCGGTGCCGGGTTGTCGTACGGCATGTCGACAAGCGTGGTCACGCCGCCTGCGACGGCGGACCTGGTGGTCGACTCGATACCCGGCAATCCCCCGTAGCTGGTGGCGTGGGTCTGACCGTCAACCACGCCGGGAAAGATCAGTGCGTCACCGGCATCGTAGGCGTCAGGTGCAGCAGGCGGTTCGCCCTCGCCCAGCGCCGCGATCCGGCCGTCCCTGACCGTCAGCCAGCCACGCTGAAGGAGTCCGTCGGGAACAACAATGTGACCGGTTACCGTCAACTCCGCCGTCATGCGGCGCCCCTGCGGTACCCCAGCGTCACGATGGACGCGGCCTGCAGCGAAGCCGCCTGTACGGGATCGATCACCGGTATTCCCAGCTCCGCCTCCACTACCGGCCGGTGGCTGCCCATCCCCGCACAACCGAGGATCAGCACATCGGCGCCATCGTCATCACGCAGGCGCCGCCCGACTTCGATGATTCGCGAGGCTGTGTCATGTTCGGACAGGCGGCCGACGCCCGTGTCGATTGACCTGTCGCCGGCAAGCCTGCCCGACACGCCGAGGCGTTGGATGTGGGCGGCGTGCCGCGGGATAGAGCCTTCGAGAATGGAGACGACTCCAAACATGCTGCCGATCTGAAGCGCTTCCAGATAGGCCGCCTCACCCATCCCGACGACCGGGTACGCCGTCACTTCCCGAGCCTCGGTCAGACCGGGGTCCGAGAAGCATGCGATCACAAAGGCATCGGCATCGCTATTGGATACAAAATCGGCCACAAGCGGCGCCACCGCTTCAATATCTGCCGCACTTTCAATAGCTTGAGGTGCCTCGACGATGGTTACGCATTCCAGCACGTGAGCTATGCCAGCGCGGGCTTGCTCGAGGCCCGTGTCCATGGCCTGCGTGACGGTTTCGGAACTGTTGGGATTGATAATCAGAATGCGGGGCACAACGGCCTCGGAACGACAAGAGAGCAGACTTGGTCTTTGGTATATTACGTAGTATGCCAACATCGTACTGCTCGTCAATTGTTCACAACATCGACTAGGTTGATGAAGATTGCGGCAGCGATTCAGGTTGGCCGAAGGTGCGGAGAGGAGTCGACATGCAGACGTCGGGCGGTGGATCACCGAGGAGCAGGCTGTGTCCAATCTGAGTGCGAAGGACCCGCCATCGCCGGTTGCAAACGCGCGCGGACAGTCACTGACCGAGCGCGCTTACAGCGTCATTCGCCAGCAGATCATAACCTGCGAGCTACCGCCGGGCCTGGAAGTCTCCGAGCAGGAACTCGCAGGCAAGCTTGGGATGAGCAAGACGCCGGTGCGCGAGGCACTGGCACGGCTCGGCCTTGAAGGCCTCGTCGAGTCGTTCCCGCGTCGCGGCTACCAGATTTCTCCGGTCGCCGTAAAGGACATCAACGAGTTGTTCGCGGTCAGGGGCGCGCTGGAGGGAGCGGCGGCCGAACTTGCGGCAGACAACATGTCGGACACGGCCATAGCCGCGCTGTCCGATTTTGTTGAGGTTACCTATACGCCCGGCGAGACGCTGAGCGTCGATGCCTTCATCAAGGCCAACCTGGATTTCCATTCCGCCATCGCGCACGGTTCCGGTTTCGTGCGGCTGGCGAACCTGGTTGTCTCGCACCTCGAAGAAGCAACCCGGCTCTTCTACATGGGCGCGAACATCAGAGATGTGAATCCGGAAACCTCCGACGATCACCGGCGGATCGTCGGCTTCCTCAAGAGCCGTTCGCGCGACGAGGCGCGTCGGGCACTCATCGACCACAACGAGAACACGCGTCGCGGGCTGCTCAACACGCTGATCGCCGACCGACGGTCAGAGCTCTCGCTCTAGAAGCTCGCACCACCGGCGGTGACGGGGCGAAGGCTGGGCCTGCTCAGCGGCGCAAAAGGGAGCTCACCATACGGTCAATCCCCTCATCGAGGAGAGCCCGGGGGCAGCCATAGTTGAGACGTACGTAGTTTCCATAGGCGACTCCGAAGTCGGCGCCGCTGCTCAAGCCCACCCTGGCGTTTTCCAGGAAAAACGCTTGCGGCGAACCGTCGAGGGCCAACGCTGAGCAGTCAAGCCAGGCGAGGAAGGACGCCTCGGCCGGGCGCAGGACGATATCCGGGATCTCGCGCGCCAACCGCGTCGCGAGGTGGTCACGGTTTTCAGCGAGATATGCAGTCAGTTTCTGCCGCCACTCGGAACACTGGGTATAGGCGGCAAGAGCTACCTCAAGACCAAGCGCGTTGACGCTGTCCACCATGCCCAGCCGCGACGCCTGGAACCGTTCTCTCACCACGGGCGAAGGTATGATTGCAAAGGCTGCTTTCATGCCCGCTACATTGTAGGTCTTGCTCGCCGACATCAGCGTGACGGACCGCGACGCGATCTCCGGACCAAGGGAGGCGATCGGGGTGTGCGCACGTCCATCCAGGACGAGATCGCAGTGAATCTCGTCGGCAATCACCACCACGTCGCGTTGTACGCAAAGCGATGCGATCCGCTCCAGTTCCTCCCTGGTGTAGCTCTTGCCTGTCGGGTTCTGGGGATTGCACAACAGCAGGGCGGCCGCGTCATCAAGCGCCGCTTCCAGCTTCGGAATATCGCTGAACCAGCCTTGTTCCGCGCTGATCAGATCCACGTCTTGCCGTCTTAGCCCCCAATGGGCGGGAGCTGCCAGAAGCGGTGCATAGACCGGATTCTCCAGCACGACGCCGTCACCCGGCGCCAACAGGCCCTTGAGCGCCATATTGAACCCCGGCTCCACGCCGGGAAGGAAGACTATCGCCTCGCGCTCGACGATCCACCCGTAAGCGTCGGCAAGATAATCCTGAATCGCTCTGAACAGCCGCGCCTGCGGCCGCGCATAGCCAAGCACCGGATGTTCGAGGCGTTCGCGCAAGGCTTCAATGACCGGCGGCGGGGCGGCAAAGTCCATATCCGCGACCCACATCGGCAGGACGTCCTCGTCATAGCGAGACCACTTGGCACATCCTGTGCCGCGCCGCTCAATCGGTTGGTCAAACAAGGCGTTCATGCGTGTTCCTTTGCAACCACCACGCGGAAGCCGTTTCCGCGCCATGTGCCGGCGGGCTCAAGGCTGCCACGGTAAGTGCTGTTCGCTTTGGCCGCCCCCCCGGTGAAGCAGCCGCCGCGAAGGACACGCCGCACATCCGGGCCGGCGGACGCATCCTCACGGCCATCGTCGGAGACATAAGGGTAACGATAGAAGGGCGATTCCATCGCCCTGCCCCACAGCGTTGATGTCCATTCCCAGACCTGACCGGCCATGTCGAGGCAGCCATAGGGCGCAGCACCGGCCGGAAAGAGCCCAACGGCACAGGTGTCGTTGTGCCCGATCGGCTCCGCATTCGCACAATCATCGCGCCAATCCGACCCCCAGGGAAATATCGAGCCGGGACCGTCGATATCTCCGCGCGCGGCCCTCTCCCACTCCGGCTCGGTCGGAAGTCGGCAGGCTTCGGTGGCATCGATCCTGCCTTCGCGCCGCCAGTGCTGAGTGAGCCAGGCGCAGAATGCGCGCGCATCATGCCAGCTGAGGTTCACAGCCGGCGCGTTGGTGCGGTCAGGTAACTCCCGGTCTCCTGATTGCCAGTCCCGGCGGGTCTCGGCGACAAACGAGGCGTAGAGGGCATTGGTGACAGGGTACCGTGCCATCCGGAACGCGGCGATGTCGGCGTCGAAGGGCGGAGCACTGTTCTCATGCGCACTCGAACCCATACGGAAATGGCCGCCATCGATCCGGACAAGCTCGGCAAGGTCCCGCGGGTCCCCCAGTTCCGAAAGGCGGGCCCCGGCCCTGATGCGTTCTCCCGGCGACAGCAGCCCTTCCGCCACGATCGGTAACAGCGCCGTCACCAGCGTACGGCGGGTCGTTCCACCAAGATGGTCGGCATCGGCGGCAACCAGCGCACCTCTGCGCCCCGCATCGCCCGGCAGGGCGGTCAAAGCTTCCGCCAGGCCATCTCTACGGTCGCCATCCCATCGGCGAAACACGGACGCGACCACGGAGGCCATCCGCACCGGCGCACGAGCAAAGGCTGCCACAACCGTTCCGATATCGGCATCGGCGATATGGGCGGCAACGATGAGCTCACGCAGGTGTTGCGGCACCGCGACCGCCGCCCCGGTCGCAGCACCCCGATCGAGCGACGACAGGTAGTCTTCCGCGATCTCGCTAGCGCGTCCCGGTGCCTGTTGGTGCAGCCACCGGTCGACCAGCTCTTCGGCGCTTGCGACGTCCGGACCGACGGCAAGGGACACCGCGTGAAGTCCGGCCGGCGCGACACTGGCCGCTCCGCCTTGCCGGCGCTGGGCACGATTCAGCGGCATCAGCCGGTGACGCGATATCGCGCCGGGCAAACGCCAATGCTCCGAGGCCGTCGAATCGGCCAGCACGACAATGCGCAGATCATTCGAAGCGGCCGCCTGCGCTTCCTTCAGGAATCCATTGGCGTGGTCGTGGAGCCGCTCGGCGTGGTCGATCAACAGGATCACCGGCGGACGATCCGCCAAGCCTAGCCACCCATGAAACTCGGGCCACGCCGCCTGCACCGCGTGCTCGAAGCTGGCGGGATCGACGATGTCGACCAGAATGGGCCAGTAAGCCGGCTGGTCCCACAGTTGGGCTTCGGCGGTACCGTGGTCATGCCGTGGCGTGGGGGCGCGCAACCGAGCCTCGTTGAAGCCGCCGTCGCCGAGGCGTGCGCCTGCAAGGTTCAAGGTGACGTGGCGTGCGAACGTGGTCTTGCCCCACCCGGCGGGCGCCTCGACCAGCGTCGCTTCGGCCCGCTGAATCGCCTCCAGGGCCGACAGGTGCTCCGCCGGAGCCGTGGAGGACCGATCCCCTAGCCGCCGCAGGCCGCGGGCCGCACCGTCTTCGCGGGTGAACTGCACAAGCAGCGGCTCATATCCGTCAGCGTGGCCGAGGCTCGAACCATCCGCCAGTTGCAGCAACACATCGCCGCGCATGGCGGCCAGTTGCTGTTGCGCCATCGCCTCCAAACCATGTGCGGGCCGGGTCATGGCGTGAACAGCGATGCTACGTCCCGATCCCGGAAGCGCTGGATCTCCAGCGCATAACCGGCCGGATCTTCAAAGAAGAAGTGATCGCAGTACGTCCCTTGCAGGATATCCGTGAGCCCCGGGACGCCAACCGCTTTCAGCCGGCGATGCCAACCTTCCACGTCCTCGTCGACGAGTGTGAAGAGCACTGCGCTATGCGCTTGATGGCGCAAATGGCCGCGATTGCCGTCCACGATACCGAGATAATTCGCCGGCGCCGCACGATAGATCCGGGCAAGGCCCTGATCGAGCACGAGATCAAACCCCATCACCGAGGCATAGAACGGGGCAACGAGATCGATGTCCTCGTAGTAGAAGAACGTGATTGAATACGGGGTGGTCACAACCTTCTCCGCTGATCAGACGACACCAAGCACGCCGCGGCTATCGAGGTGAAATCCACCCGCTCCGGGAGCAATCCCGGCGAGGAGAACCGGGTGAACCAGATAGAGCCACGGCGGAGTCGCAGCGAGGTAACGGAGTGCTTCGCGATAGGTCACTTCGCGCACGCGGTCGTCGTGCGCCGCAAACGCCTTGGCGATCAGACGCTCGGCCTTGGCGTCGTCGTAGCCCTGCCACCAGGTACCCTGCACCCGCGACGAAACCTTGTCACTGAGTATCCGGAACGTGCTGTGGGGGGACGAATCGAAAATCGCGATATCGCCCATCTGCCGCTGCCCAATCTGTCTTGCGTAGTGCGGGCGGTCCTCCTCCACATCGACCGTGACGGTCCAGCCTATTCGCTCAAGATCGCTCGCAATAACCGCGGCCATGGCCGGTGCCTTCTCGGGCATGAAGGTCGGCGTCCTCAGGACGATCTCGGCCGGACCGCCCAGTTCGTCCATCAACCTGCGTGCCTTGTCCCGGTCGTGGGCCAGCCGCGGCGGAGGTTCGCCCATACCCAGGTGCGCCGGGCTCACCACCGTCGAGGCCGGCTCGGCAAGTTCGTGATAAACCTCCCGAACCAGGGCTTGTACGTCGACCGCGACGTTCACCGCCTGGCGGGCCCGTTCATCCGAGAACGGAGGTCTTAGACAATTGAGATACCCGGTCACCGACATCGTACTGACAACGCTGAGCCATGATCCGTCGGGATTGCGCGCCAGCGGCTGATCGGCCCGTTCAAGATTCATGGCAACGTCGACCTGTCCCGTCAGAACGGCATCGAGGCGTCGTTCGGCATCACGTAAGGCGGTCAGGAGGAGCCAATCCTCACCCCCGATGCGCTGAAGCTCGACGTGTTCAGGATCGTGAGCGCATACCCGCCACGGCCCGGTACCAATGGTTGGTGCGCCGGCGGGGTCGGGTCGAGACAGATAGAACTCGCAAAAGATATCCTGGACATGGGCGATCGGCTGCGGATCCTCGACCCGGACACTGTTATGCGGCCCCGCGGTGAACCGCGTCGACGCAAAGTACCGCGCATAGGCCCACTTCATCCCAAACATGTCGGTGGATCCCAGCACATCTTCGATGAACGAAAGAACGTGCTCGGCACGACACGGTGTGCCGTCATGAAAGATTGCGCCCTCACGGATGCGAAATTCCCAGGACCGACCTCCGTTTGACCCGCTCCAGCGATCGAACAGACCGGGCGCATACCGACCGCGATTCCAGTTAAGCAGAGGTTCCAGGACAAGCGATTTCAGCGTGAGCACGCTGACGTCATCGGTGACGCGCGTCGCCGGCAGAAACAGCAACTTCTCAAGTGCGATGGAACGGACGACGCGCACGGCTCTCAGCCCTGTCGCTTGCGACGGCGCGGATTCATCCAGTCTGCCAGCCCATCACCGATCATGTTGAACGACAGCACCGTCAGCAGGATGGCGGTTCCGGGAGCCAGCGCCACCCATGGGCTGCCACGCGCATATTGCAGGTTGGCCGCGACATCCGCGCCCCATTCGGCGATCGGCGGCTGGGCGCCGAGGCCCAGGAACCCAAGGCTGGCCGTCTGCAGGATCGCGCTGCCAAGAGCCAGCGTCGACTGGACGAGCAAGGGCGCGAGGCCGTTGGGCAAGATGTATCGCCAAAGAATGCGCCGGTTCGGCAGGCCGAGGGACAACGCGGCATCGACATAGGGCCGAACGGAAATGCTGACCGCCTGCGCGCGCGCCACCCGCGCAAACTGGGGCGCCAGCGTAATGGCGACGGCCAGCATCGCATTCTCGAGGCTCGCGCCGAACGCGGCTGCCAGAGCGATGGCCAGCACCAGTGCAGGAAAGGACAGCACCGCGTCGACGACCCGCATCATCGCAACATCGATCCAGCCGCCGGCAAAGCCGGAAATGGTGCCGTAGGTGACGCCAACGGAGAACGCGATCACGATGACGCCGATGCCGATGCCGAGCGTAATGCGACCACCATGGAGAACACGTGTCAGGACGTCTCGACCAAACGAATCCGTTCCGAGCCAATGGGTCGCGCTGGGAGCCGACAGGGCCTCCATGATGTTGAGCTTGGTGGGCTGGTAAGGCGACAGGATCGGGCCGAAAATCACCGCCATCAGAACAAACAGGAGCAGGCCCGCACCGTAGGCGGCAAGCCGGTTGTTGCGCAGGAAGGAAAGAACCTCGCTCATGTCGTCACTTCAATCTCTTGCGGACACGGGGGTCGAGCCATCCGTGGATCAGGTCAACCACCAGGGCCGTGACGATGAAGATCAGAGCGAAGAGCAGCGTGGTCCCCTGGATCACCGGATAGTCACGGTTGCTGATCGCCTCGAACATGTACCTGCCGATCCCCGGCCACGCGAAGATCGTCTCGGTGAGAATGGCTCCGCCAAGCATTTCCGCGAAGGCCAGACCCAACACGGTGATGGCGGGCAGGAGTGCGTTGCGCAGGGCGTGCCCGTAGATAATGGCTCGCTCGGCAAGGCCCTTGGCGCGCGCCGTGCGGACATAGTCTTCCTCGATCGCCTCCAGCATGGCGCTGCGGACGAAGCGCGACAGCACTGCGGCAAGGAACGCGGTCAGCACGGATGCTGGAAGGATGACATACGAGACCGCCAGTAAGGCCAATGACGGCTGGCCCGACAGCAGCCCGTCGAGAATGTAGTACCCGGTGATCGGCTCAAACGAGACAAATGGACTCATGCGCCCGGAAATCGGCAGCCAGCCAAGCCACAGGCCGAACGTGAGTTGCAGCACCAGCGCGAACAAAAAGGCCGGCACCGATACGCCGACCAACGACAGGATTCTCAGCCCCTGATCCAGCACCGTGTCCGGCCGTGTTGCTGAAAACACACCGAGCGGGATACCGATGACGATGGCCGCAAGCAGAGCCACGACAGAGAGCTCGATGGTCGCAGGCAACCGCTTCATCAATTCGAGGGTGACCGGCTGACCTGACTTCAGCGATATACCGAGATCGCCCTGCAGCACACCGCCCAGATAGGACACGAACTGCATGACGATCGGCTGGTCGAGATTGAGCTGCTCGCGCAGGGCAGCGATCTGGACATCGCTGGCACCGGGTCCCAGCAGCGTAACCGCCGGGTCGCCTGGCACAACGCGAACCAGCGAAAACACCAGTACCAGCACGATCAGCAGAACGGGAATAACCGCCAACAGGCGACGAAAGACGAAACCGATCATGTCTGGCCAGTCAGGCGATAGGGCGGGGTCGGCCGGGCGGCGCCGCAACGTCGCCCGACCTTATTCGGGAAGGAGTCCTTAGTTCTTTGTAACGCTCCAGTACTCATTCAGCGGCGGCGCGCTGTTCACCACCAGCCCGTCGATGTTGTTCCGGTGGAAGATAATCAGCTTGGGGCTGAAGAGATAGGCGCCCGGCACCTTCTCCATGATCTGCTCCTGGACCTCGAAGTAGAGTTCCTTGCGCGCCTCCAGCCCCGGAGTCTGTTGCGCCTTCTGGATCAGCGCATCCAGCTCGGCGTCCTCGCCCATGCGGAACGTCATGGCCGAATCCTTCAGGCTCGACAGATAGCCGATCGTGATGTGAGCGTCCGGATCGTTGTACCAGGGCTGTCGGCCGTCGAGCGCGATCTGGTGCTCGCCGGCTACGTGAAGCGCGCGGTAGGACGGGAACTCGGTCTGCGCGATCTCCACATTGACGCCGATATCGGCAAGGTTGGCCTGAACGAATGTCGCGATAGCTCCCCATAGCTGACCCTGGAAGCTGTAGAGCTTGGTGCTCAACTCGGACGGGTCGACGCCGGCTTCGGCCAGCATCGCCTTGGCCTTCTCCGGATCATAGGTCGGGGCCATCTCCTTCATCGCCGGATTGAAGGCCCAACTGTTGGTGGTGAGCGGACCGTAGACGCGCTCTGCCGTGCCGCCGAATATGCCGGCCAGCAGGCCTTCATAGTCGATCGCGTAGGTCAACGCCTTGCGGACTCTCGCATCGGCATAGGGCCCGTCCGTCAGGCTGTTGTTGAACTCGAACTGCCGAATGATCTGGCTCGGCACTTCCAGCACCGTGATATCGGGATTCTCCGACAGTTCGGCCACGTCCTGTGCCGGCGGTGAGGAAAGCTGCCCTTGTTGCTGAACGATGTCGACGCCGCCGCTCTCAAGCTCAAGGCGCCGCGTCGAGGCGTCCGGGATGACGCGGAAAATCAGCCGCTCCACGCCCGGCGCTCCGCGGAAATAGTCAGGATTCGCGACCAGCACGACGCTTGTGTCCGCCGAATAGGACTCGAACTTGAAGGGACCCGTACCTACCGGATTCGATGCGAAGCCCTCGCCCGCTTCTTCCGCCGCGGTCGGGCTGACGATCGCCGCCTGCGGCTGCGCCAGAATGGAGAGGAATGCCGGATAGGGCGCCGACAGCATGATGCGAAGCTCGGTGTCGGATACCGCTTCGACCGACTCGATCAACCCGAATGTTGCCTTCACATAGGAGTTCAGCTCGCTCGTCCGCTCGAACGAATACTTGGCGGCCTCGGCGTTGAACGGCGTACCGTCATGGAACATCACGCCTTCGCGAAGCTTGAAGTCGAACGTTTTGCCGTCTTCGGAGACCGTCCAGCTCTCGGCAAGCCTGCCCTCAAGTGAGGAGAACTCGGGCGGTGACCATGCAACCAGCGTATCGAATACGTTGAGGATGACTTCACTTCCGACCGGCCACGCTCGGTTTGTGCCGGGCTCCAGACTTTGCGGATCGGATGGTACGGCAACGACAAGCGTCGACGACTCCGACTGGGCCGCTGCCGGGCCGGCCAGCAGCGCGAGCGCTGTCGTCGCGATTGCTAGGTTCTTCAGGATCTTCATGACTTCCGCTCCCGTGTGGTTCTCAGGTCGCCGCGCAAACGCGCGATGCGACAGTTTCCTATCATAAGACATCAGTGATATACTATCAATATATCTGCCGTTATCCGAGACTCCGTCGTTGGCCGTTCTTGTCGTGATTTTTCAGCTGGCTAGGGTTTGACCCCGGTGGTTACGGGGCGTGTACGGTCATGAACGTAGGCAGACCACGAGCCGGGATACATGGCCGCGTCGACGCCGATCGAAGCCAGCGCCAGAACCGAGTGTGCCGCCGACATGCCTGCGCCGCAGTAGACACCAACCGGTTTCCCGTCGGTGACCCCAAGACCGCGATAAAGCTCCTTCAGCGTCGGTGCGTCCATGAAGTTGCCGTGGTCGGTCAGGTTGTCGTGCGCCGGCGAGCTCACGGCGCCGGGAATGTGCCCACGCGGCGGCGCGCCGTCAGGCACGGCAGCGCCGATGTAGTTCTGGCGGATCCGCGCATCCAGAAGAACGCCGTTCCGGACCAATCCGGAGACATCGCTCGGGCCGAATTCGGCGATGCTGCCGGGAACCAGGGTGATGCTGCTCGGCCGAGGCGCCGGGCGCTCGGCTGTCAGGGGCAAGTCCGCCTTGCGCCACGCCGGCAGACCGCCATCCAGCACGCGAACATCCCGGAGGCCCGCCCAGCGCAACACCCACCACGCCCGTGCTGCCGTCATCGACCGGTCGTCATCATAGACAACCACCGGGTCTTCGATTGTCAGTCCCCACGTCCGGGCCGCGGTCTGAAGATCGCTGATCCGGGGAAGCGGCCGCTGGCCACCCTCCGCGGAGGCCGGTGCCTGAAAGTCCCGGTAGGCTTCGGTGTCAATCGCGCCCGGTATGCGGAACGCCCGCTCCGACCGGCGTCCGGTATAGGGATTGACCGACTGCACGGCGAGGAGCTTGGGCGGCCGGGAGCCGGACAGCTCCGGTTGCAACCGTTCGGGCGTGACCAGCACGCGGCTTCGAAACTGCTCCAGCGGCGTTTCCGCTTCGTCCGGCATGCGCCGACTCCCCTCTTCCTTGACGACGGCGATCGGACACCGCCAATGTCGATGCGGACTACACCAGAAAGGCATACCGGTTGAAAGTTCTGAGCGTTGAGAACCTGACCGTCTCGTTCCACACGGACGCAGGCTGGTCACCGGTGGTACGCGACGCTGCCATGAGCCTCGATCACGGCGAAACGCTGGCCATCGTCGGCGAGTCCGGCTCGGGGAAGAGCGTGACGGCCTTCTCGATCATGCGACTGCTGCCGACCACACAGGCGCGGATCGAGGGCAGCATACGGCTCGGCGACACAGAGCTGCTCGCTCTTCGGCCGGCCGACATGGAATCGGTACGGGGCAACCGTATCGCCATGATCTTCCAGGAGCCGATGACCAGTCTCAATCCCGTGCTGACCATCGGCCGGCAGATTGAGGAGGCGATCCTCCGGCATCGCCAGATCGACCGCGCCGCCGCCCGGATGGAAGCCATCCGTATGCTCGACCGCGTTCGCATTCCCTCGGCGCAATCGCGGATACGCCAGCATCCGCACGAAATGTCGGGCGGCATGCTGCAACGTGTCATGGTCGCCATGGCGCTCGCGCTGCGTTCCGAGATTCTGATAGCCGATGAGCCAACCACCGCCCTGGACGTGACCGTGCAAGCCCAGATCCTCGACCTCATCCGCGAGATCCAGGCCGAGGAGAACCTGGCGGTTCTATTCATCACCCACGACATGGGTGTGGTCGCCGAGATCGCTGACCGGGTGGCCGTGATGCACCAATCACGCCTTCTGGAGACTGATACCGCGCACGCCATCTTCAAGTCGCCCGGGACCAACTACACACGCTCGCTCCTCGCTGCTGTTCCCCATCTCGGAGCACTGCGCGGCACGGCTGCGCCCAAGTTGTTCTCCGAAACCGATATCGAGACCGGCGCGGTCAAGTCCGGACGCGAGATGTCCGGCGCCGCGGGCGGGCGACCGCTGCTCGCCGTGAAGGGGCTGACTTCGCGGTTCGGTGCTCATCGCAACATCCTGGGCCGCGCACGACAGAACGTGCACGCGGTCGAAAACGTTTCCTTCGAACTGGCGGAAGGTGAGACGCTTTCGATCGTCGGTGAATCGGGCTGCGGCAAGTCAACCATAGCCCGATCGCTGCTGCGACTTGTTGAACCGGTCTCTGGAACCGTTCAGCTGGCAGGCAGAGACGTTCTGGCGATGGACAGGTCGGCGCTGACCAACGCTCGCCGGCGCATGCAGATGGTATTTCAGGACCCGTTCTCAAGCCTCAATCCAAGAATGAGAATCCGCGAAACGCTCATGGAGCCGATTGTCGTGCACAAATTGGCGGGGCACGCTGACGCGGTCGATCGCGCCGCCGACCTGATGACGCGAGTCGGATTGTCTCCCGACATGCTGGACCGTTTCCCGCATGAGTTTTCAGGCGGGCAGCGCCAGCGTATCTGCATTGCCCGGGCGCTCACGCTGCAGCCCAAGTTATTGATCGCCGATGAAGCTGTGTCCGCCCTCGATGTCAGGGTGAAGGCACAGGTGGCAAACCTGCTCATGGAGCTTCAGGACGAACTCGGCCTTGCGATGTTGTTCATCTCGCACGACATGGCGGTGGTCGAGCGCATCAGCCATCGCGTCGCGGTGATGTATCTTGGCGAGATTATCGAGGTAGGACCACGCTCCGCAGTGATTGATAATCCAGCCCACAACTACACGCGCCGCCTCATTTCGGCGGTCCCGGTTCCGGACCCGGATCATGATCGTCCGCCGCTCGAAACGGCGGGTGAGATTTCCAGCCCACTGCGCCCGGCCGGCTACATCCCCCCGGTACGAACCTACCGTGAGGTCGGCCCTGATCATTTCGTCATGGAGAACGGGTGAAACCGTTCAGGCTGGCGGCGGTTTTGGATGCACACGGCGCAAGCACATTGCTGCGCTGTCCGTGGCAGCCGGCAACCTGAGCGAGAAGGACACTGAGTATGGACATTAACGGCAAGAAGGCACTGGTGTTTGGAGGCACATCCGGAATTGGTCTCGCGGCGTCGGGGATGCTCGCCTCGCGCGGCGCGCGTGTCATCGCGATAAGCCGCAACCCGGACCGAGCCCGCGAGGTGCCTGCAAACGTGACTCTGAAAGCCTGCGATGTGCTCGACGAGGCAGCGCTACGGAACCTCTTCAACGCTGAAGCGCCGTTCGATATCCTAATCAGTGCGGCAACTGGCGGCGAACGCGCCACAGGTCCGTTCCTGGAGATGGATATGGATAAATACCGGGGATCGTTCGACAAGATGTGGGGCTACGCCAATGTGGTCCGCTACGGCACACCACATCTCGACGCTGACGGGACTATCGTTCTGGTCAGCGGCTCTCCGGCAAGAAAACCCAAAAAGGGACAGATCGCTATCGGCTCCGTCGGCGGAGCTGTGGAAGCCTTTGTCGGCGGCGTCGCGAAAGAACTGGCGCCGCGCAGGATCAACGTGGTCTGCCCCGGCGTGATCGATACCCCAATGGTTCCGCTTCAGGGCGCTGACCGACAAGCTCACTTCGACAAGCTTTCCTCCAGCAACCTGATACCCCGGGCGGGACTAGCTGACGAAGTTGCGCAGGCGATAGTCTTTCTCGTGCAGAACGACTATGTCACGGGAACGACGGTCGATGTCGACGGCGGCTGGTTTGCATCATAGCGGCGTGGACCGCCGGGTTGCGATGAATGCCCGCCGACGGGGCCGAAACACTTTCTTGTTCAACTGCCCCAAGCCGTCCCATCAGCGCTGACGTCGGATGGCATCGCCCAAGTTGCCGCGAGTATTCAGCCTAGTAGCTGGTGATTGGTCGAAAGACACTTCGCCTCGCCTACCCGGCCAATCACCGCATCCAGCTAGCCACTAACTGAAGACCGAATCCAACTACCAGCGCCGTCAAACCGGCAATAGCTATTCCCCTGTGCCGCCTCTTACAGGCTTGGTGCTCGGGGTTGTCGGAGGCGTCCTGTTCGGTCGTGATGTAGACCTTGTCGCTCAAGTCAGGCTGAGGCTAGGCAAACCAGAGACAACGGCAACTCCGACGGCATCCAGAAGCAGGCCGATTGTGTTCACGATATCGCTTGTCACAGCTCGCACCTCCGAGACGACCCTTCGGATCACGACCTCTTTGCTACCGATGCTGGCGAATATGCGACCAATCTTCGCTCATTTTTTCGCCTCCGGCGCGTGTCTGGAGTCGCGTTCGTGTCTTGGAATTCCGGTAAGTGCTTGAAAAGGTTGGTAGCGGAGGCCCGCTACCGCCGCCCCCCGACGAGAAAGACCTATACTCACCATCGAATTTCGCTGGAAGAAGTAGCTCTCCGCTACCTTACCTAACGCCGAGGCCGGAGCGTAAGCTAGCGCTCCGCCGGCTTCGTTGGCACCGCTGCGGATTTCTACAGCATCCAAGACCGGTCGAAGTGAGAAAAAGGGGGCCGGTGACGGCCCCCTAAGTCTTCGCCTTGGGAGCTTCGCTTAGTTCGTCTTACCGCACGTGTCGGCCATATCGGGCGTGCAGACCTCAAGGCCGGTGACGACGGCGGGCGGCGGTGCTGTTCCGTTCTCCAGGTAGTCCTTAAGGACCTCGACCGATTTGTAGGCCATTTCGTACGGCCGTTGTCCGATATTGTAGTGGCTGTAGCCTTCCGCCAGCCGGCCCGCTACGCGCCGATGCAACATCGCCCGCGAGCGCTGCGGTCAGGCGATTTGGAACAGGGCCCGGTAGCGCGCTCAAGACACCGCAAACAGCCGGCCAGTGAGCCGCGAACACAATCGTCCGTCAGCCGAACTCTCCACCATTCACATCAAGTGTCGCGGCGGTCACAAAGCTGGCGTCCTCCAAAACGAGATAGCCGACCGCGGCGGCGATGTCGTCCGGATTGCCCAGTCGGGAGACCGGGATCCTCTGCAAGCCGATCGTGTTGTTCTCGCTTTCGGCCGGCCCGGTCATCGACGTCAGAATCCTGCCGGGCGCAACGCAATTGACGGTGATGCCGAAGGGCGCCAGGTCCTTCGCCAGCGCACGGGTGAACCCGATCAGTCCGGCTTTCGATGCGGCGTAGTGCGGACCCGCAATTTGTGGCACGGTCCTGCCGGCGATCGATGAGATATTGACGATGCGTCCCCATCGCCGCTTCATCATGTCTTGTGCGGCCAGGCGCGCGCAAAGAAAGGCGCCGGTCAGATTCGTGGCGAGGATGTGCTGCCATTCCTCGATGGAGATGGAATCGATCCAGGGCGCCGCTTCCTCGCGCCGTGACGAGACGCCCGCATTGTTCACCAGGATTTCGACGCCGCCCCATCTTTCTCGGATTCTCCGGAACAGCGCCTCGACGTCGGAGGGATCTTTCACATCCGAACGCAGCCCCAGAACGTACTCCGGGTCATCGGCATCGCGAAGCTGCGCCAATGCCTGATCGACCCGAGCGGGGTCATGTCCGCAGAATGCGACCCTGTGACCCTGCGACAGCAACCGTTGCGCAATGGCAAAACCGATGCCGCCCGACCCGCCGGTCACCAGCGCCACGCGACGGGTCTTCGGCGCGTTCATCCGGCCATGGTCTCCCGCTTTTGTCGTGTCATCGCCATCATGCCCCGGCCCGTTCGCCGGCCGGAGCCGAAGCTGAACGCGGTTGCGCGCCGGCGTCGAGGATGCCGGTGTAAAGCGAGATCGGTGGGTGGGCCTCTGGGTCGGTCATGACCTCGATCAAGGTGGGTCTGACGGCACCGAGCGCCCGGTCAAACGCGGACCCTATGTCGCCTGCGGCCTCAACCCTCGCTCCCCGGCAGCCGCAGGCACGAGCGATGGCCGCATGGTCCACGTCGCCGAGATGGCAGGCGGTGGTGTATCTGCCGAACTTCACGGCTTCTGCATCCTTTTGGTAGCCAAGCACACCATTGTTGAGCACGACGACCGTCAGCGGAACCTCCAGGCGCACAAGCGTCTCCAGTTCCGCCCAACTATGGGCGAAGCCGCCGTCGCCGACGAGCGCCACGACCGGTGATCCGGGCTCGGCGAGCTTGGCGCCGATCGCGAGCGGCAATCCCCAACCGAGACCGGCCAGGCCACGCGGCGTCAGGAAACGCTGACCGGCGCGACGGCCCCGCAACTGGCCCACCACCCACATGGAGGCATAGCTGGCGTCGGCGACGACGATCATATCGTCTGTGAGTCGACACTGAAGTTCGTGCATGACACGCTCGGGCCGGATGGGCGCAGCATTGCTGCCGCCAAGCGGGAGTCGGTCTTCCTCGAACTGCCGCCAGGCGGCCCGAATGCGCTCGGCAAGCGCGGGACGGGCGGCTTTCCGCACCGAAAGATCGTGCTTCGACAGGGAAGCGCCGAGTGCTTCAAGCGTCGTCGCGACATCGCCGACAAGCCTGTGCGCTTCGTAGTTCCGGCCGATTTCCTCCGGGTCGATGTCGACATGAACGACATCGGCGCCGCGGGGAATGACACGCCAGTTGTCCGTGCCGTTTTGGTTGGTTCGCGTGCCGGCAAGCAAAACGACATCGGCGTCATTCATGATCGATCGGGTATGGTAGCCCAGAGACGCGGGCCCGTTGAGCGCACCGAGAACGCCGCAAGACAATTCGTGCGTTTCGGCGACCACGCCCTTGCCCATGTTGGTCGTGAAAACCGGCAGATGCGCGCCATCCTGCAATTGGGAGAGCGCCGCCGAGGCCCTCGGCGAAGCAGCGCCGCCGCCGGCGTAAACAATAGGGCATCGGGCATGCGCCAGGGCGCCCGCGGCGGCCTCGATGGCCTCGTCGTCCGGCCTGACGCGATCGATCGGCCAAGTCCCCAGTGACGCCATGCGCTGCCTGCCTGCCGGCGGCGCGGGCTCCTTCAGCAGGTCGGCCGGCAGTAGCAGCACGGCCGGTCCGGGCCGCCCGCTGCCGGCAACGGTGAAGGCCGCATCGACATAGTCGTCGGCCCGATCCGGCGCCGGCAAGCGGCGAACCCATTTCGCGCACGCCGAAAACAGCGCGACCTGATCGAGATCCTGGAAGGCGTTCTTGTCGATCTGCGCCCGTTCGACATCCTGCACAAGCGCGACCAAGGCGATGCTCGCCTTCAGCGCTTCAGCAAGCGGCGGCACGAGGAGCGTCGCGGCCGGCCCGTTTTGCGCGCAGACAACGGCCGTTTTCTGCGAGATGCGCGCAAAGCCGTCGGCCATGGCGCCGCCCATGTTTTCCTGCCGGTAGGCGATCTGGCGAATGCCGATCTCCTCGCAAGCCAGCACGACCGCCGACGGCAAGCTCTGGGCGAAGATCAACTTCACGCCGTGGCGGCGCAATGCGGCAGCAATGGTTTCGGCAACGGTCGGGACTGACATGAGAAGGCCGCTACTGGACAACGGTTTGCGGCAGCTCGCCGGCGGCAAGAAACGCTTCGAAAACGTCGGCCACGAAATCGATGTCAGCGCGATTCATTGGCGTGGAAAGGCAGCTTGCGGCATCGCGCGGAAAGAGGATCCCGTTCCCGGTGAAATGACGAGCAAGCGCCGCCATGATCTCGCTTTCGCCGGGCGACAGGCAGGCTTGGCGATAGGTCTCGGGCGGCACGCTTTTCGGGTGAATGCGAAGAAGCGAAGCCGCCCCCGTCACACAGAAGGATGCATCGTGCTTGCTGATGGCGGCGTTGAGCCGCTCTCGCAGGCGGTCGCCGAGCGCTTCGAGGCGATCGAAGGCTTTCTTGTCAAGCGCCCGCATCGCTGCCAGGCCTGCCGCGATGGAAATCGGATTGGCTGAAAACGTGCCGCCTTGGGGGACGAGCGGTCGACCGGCGCCCGCATCAAAGACCGCCATGACATCCGCCCGGCCACCGACGGCACCGATCGGCAGGCCGCCGCCGATGATCTTGCCGATGGCCAGCACATCCGGTTCCAAACCGTATCGTGGCGACGCGCCTGAGAAACCCTGGCGAAGATTGAGCACTTCATCGGCGATGATCAGAATGTCATTGGCGCGACAAACATTGTGCAGGGCTTCCAGGAATTCGGCCTTCGGCCAAAGCAGACCGGCGCGGCTCGGCATCGGATCGACGATAATAGCCGCGAGTGACGAAGCATTTTCCTCGACGCGTTTCGCCGTTGTCGCTGCATCGTTGAAAGGAAGAACGAGGGTTTCATCGAGTACTGCCTGCGGCATGCCATGATAGTAGGCAACGGAGGACGGCCTTTCCGCGGCCCCCCAGTTCTGCGGGCCCGCCGCCTGGCTGACTTCCACCCAATCATAGGCGCCGTGGTAAGCGCCCTCGAACTTGGCGATAGCGCTGCGGCCGGTGAATGCGCGCGCCGCCTTGATCGCGAACATCACCGCCTCGGTGCCCGTGCTGACAAAGCGAATCTTGTCTATGCGTGGAATCCTGCCGCGCAGGAGTTCGGCGAGCTCGATCTCCAGTTCGGTCGGATTGGCAAAGCAGGCACCGCTTTGTATCTGCCTGGTCACCGCCTCAACGACCGGCGGGAAGGCGTGCCCATGGATCAGCGTGGTGAAATTGCTGTTGAGGTCGAGAAAGCGGCGCCCATCGACGTCGATGAGATAGGCGCCCTCACCATGGTCGATGTAGCGCGGGATCGGATCGCGCTCCACGGTTACGCGGGTCGTGCCGTCCGGAAAGACGCTTCGGCCGCGCGAGAACGCCTGACGCGAGCGGGATTCGATCGAACCCGGTTCCGCCCCTGCTCCCATCTTCGACAAGTCGGCCACGTGTTGCCTCCTCTGATGCTATCCGGGAGGTTAGGCCGTTTTGATATTTGTTGCAACAAACAGTCATGTCTGGTTGTTATCGCGATCGCTGATCGCCGATAGTTGCCGGTAGCCGTCCCGCAGATCGTTTTCGATCGCAGCGCGTACGGTCAGTCCGTCGCGGTCTTGTAGGCCGCGGATCGCCCACTGATGATTGGCGACGCCGCGTTTTGAGGCTGCAAACTCCGGGTAGAGCTTGTTAAGTGTCGGGCCGACCCTGATCCACAAGGATTCGATGATCGCCACCAGGCGCGGCATCTTCGACAAGTCATAGATCCGAAAATGAAAGGCCTTGTTCAGCGCCAGAACGTCCTGATAGCGACCATCGTCAAGCGCCGAATTGAGTTTGTTCTGAATGCCTTCGAGATAGGCGACGTCACTGCTATCTACATGTCGCACCGATTCAAAAGCGGCCAGCCCCTCGAGGCTCGACCGGATCTTTGTCACTTCGGCCAGATCCTCGAAGGTGAGCTCAGGCACGACGATGGTTTTGGGACCACGATTGATCAGCGCACCGTCGGCGATCAGCCGATTGATCGCGTCTCTTGCAGGCGTCGTGCTGACGCCCAGCGCCTCGGCAACCGAGCGCACCGTAAGCTTCACGCCTGGCTGGAATTGGCCGCCAACCACACTCTCGCGCAATCGCTCATAGGCCCGTTCACCGAGACTGCTCTGCCGATTGAGCGGCTCGATCGGCGCCGACCCTCCCTCTTCACTGCGATCCATAGCTCTCTCCGTCGCTGTCAGGAGACAATATCTGGGCTCGCTTGACAATATGTGATTTGATGCAACAAAATGAAGTGCATCGCTTGGATGGGCGACGGCGTGTGGGCGAGCGCCGTCCGCCGAACGCTCGATTCAGGGAGCCGTTGTGACGAGATCGAGGACGCATTCAGCTGGCTCCGGTAGTCCAGTTCGTGTCGACGAGATATCGAAGCATTATGGTTCGCTGGCCGCCGTCGACTGCGTTTCAATCGATGTAGCCGCCGGCGAATTCCTGTCGCTCCTGGGCCCTTCGGGCTCGGGCAAGACGACGCTTTTGATGATGATTGCTGGTTTTGAGCGGCCGAGCGGCGGCACCATCGCGGTCGGCGGGCGGGACGTCACCGGTGTGGCACCGAACAAGCGCGACGTAGGCATGGTATTCCAGAAATATGCGTTGTTCCCGCATATGACCATCCGCGAAAACATTGCCTTTCCGCTAAAGATGCGCCGGTTGAGCCGCAATACGATCAACGACAAGGTGGACCAGGCCCTGTCGCTGGTGCGGCTTGAGGGCTACGGCGACCGACTACCGCGGCAATTGTCTGGCGGACAACAGCAGCGCATTGCGGTGGCACGCGCGTTGGTGTTCGAACCACCCGTTCTGCTGATGGACGAGCCGCTGGGGGCGCTCGACAAGAAGCTGCGCGAGCAGATGCAGATCGAGATCAAGTCGATCCAGGAACGGCTCGGTGTCACCGTCATCTATGTCACGCATGATCAGGAAGAGGCGCTGACCATGTCGGATCGCGTGGCGGTGATGAATGACGGCAAGCTTGCCCAGATCGGAACACCGATCGAGCTGTATCAATCTCCCGCCTCGCCCATTGTCGCCGATTTCATCGGCAAGATGAACTTTTTGATGGTCGAGTTCGTTGGCGTCGACGATGAGAGTCTGCATCTGCGTGTCGCTGACGAAAGGACCGTCCGACTGCCGCTCCGCGAAGAGCGCAGGAGGCCCGGCGTTCAACCGGGCGATCGACTGCGTTTGGCCTTTCGGCCCGAACGACTGACACTGGCGCCGCAAGGTCAAGGCGGGCCTGCAGCCATATCGGGCAGGATCGAGACAATCATCTTTGTCGGTGCGTTTCGGGTGTTCCTGGTCTCCGTCGCAAAGGCTGATTCCGAACCGCTGCATGTCCAGTCGCCGATTGCCGACAGCCCGCCATTTGAGCGTGGAGACGCCGTCGATGTCGTGCTGACATCAGGCGGGTTTCAATGGTTCGAGGTGGAGGGCGCGTGAGCGACATCTCGGCGCGATCCTCCCCCTCGCCGGTCATGACCAGGCTGCGCTCGGTGTTGGCGTCACCTTCGGCTCACCGATATTCCACCGCGCTATCATTGGGGCTGATCGCGCCCTGGCTTCTGCTGCTTGTCCTGGGCTTCGTCTATCCGGTCGCAAAGCTGTTGGCCGGCAGCCTGTTCGACCCGGGTTTCACCCTCGTCCACTACCAGCGCATCTTCGAGCAGCCGCTTTACCTGAAGATCTTATGGCGCACGATCCAGATCGCCTTTGCGGTCACGGTTGCCGCGTTTGTTCTTGGTTATCCAATCGCCTATGCGATGGCGCGCCTCTCCGGGCGCTGGGCGATCATCGTCGCCGCATGCGTGCTCATCCCATTGTGGACGTCCATACTCGTACGCTCCTACGCCTGGATCGTGCTTCTTCAGCGCAACGGCCTTGTGAACAACCTCTTGACGGAAATCGGGGTGATCTCCGAGCCGCTGCGGCTGATCTACACCGAAGGCGCCGTGATTGTGGCCATGACCCATGTGCTGCTGCCCTTCATGATCCTGCCGGTCTTCAGCACCGTGCGCTCGATTCCCGACGAATTACCCAAGGCCGCGCTCAATCTCGGTGCGGGGCGAATGACGGTGTTCCTGAAGGTCATCCTGCCGCTCAGCCTGCCGGGCGTCTTCGCCGGCGCGCTCATAACCTTCATTCTCGCTCTCGGCTTCTACATCACGCCGGCGCTTGTCGGAGGTCCGAGCACGCTCATGATGGCGACCCTAATCGGTCAGCAGACGACGGCACTTCTGAACTGGCCTTTCGCCGGCGCGCTGTCGGCAGTGCTCCTCGTCGTCACACTGGTCCTGGCAGTCGCGTTCAGGCGGGCCCTGGCGTTCAGTCGGGGATTCCACGATGTCGGATAGACGCATGGGAAATGCACCTTCAGCATCACGACTTCCATTGGCGGCGATCGCTTTTACCGTGATCATCGGGGCCATCCTCTTCTTTCTGATGCTCCCGACGCTTGTCGTGATCCCGATGTCTCTCGGGACGGCAAACTATATTGAGTTTCCGCCGAGCGGGCTGACATTGCGCTGGTATGTCGAATACCTGCAGGATCCCGAATGGGTGCGCGCCACGTTGTTCAGCCTGCGCGTTGCCCTGGCGACGACACTGACGGCAACATTGATCGGGACGCTTGCAGCGATCGCTCTGGTGCGCGGCGAACTGCCGGGCAAGAGCTTCATTCAGGCGATGACGCTGAGCCCGATGGTCATTCCCCATATCGTGATCGCGGTGGCGCTCTTTCTCGTCTTCGCGCCATTGCGGCTGACCGGGAATTTTTTCGGCTTCTTGATCGCCCATACCATGTTGGCGGTGCCCTATGTCGTGCTGACCGTTTCGGCGGCCTTGCAGCGCTTTGACGTCACTTTGGAACTGGCTGCGCTCAACTGCGGTGCCAACCGGGTGCAGGCCTTCCTCCGCGTTGTCCTGCCCAACATCCTCCCCGGTGTGGCGGCCGGTGGCATCTTTGCCTTCCTGACCTCCTTCGACGAGGCGACCGTCGCCTTCTTCATTTCCGGCATCGAAGGCAAGACGATCACGCGCAAGATGTTCGAGGATATCGATTTCAACCTGACGCCGGTCATCGCGGCTGTTTCGACAGTTCTCGTTTCGGCCTCACTCATTCTCATGGCCGGTGTCCAGTTGCTGCAATCGCGTCAAGCGGGCAAGCGCTAGGCTTGCTGCCATCACATCGTCGCTGGGACCAAGCTATACGATCCCGATCGGCGTCACCGGCGAACCCGCCGCGCCGGGCAGTCTCAGCGGCGCGGCGCTCAGGAAGAAGGCATGCCGGCCATTGTCGGCCAGCCAACTGGCCAAGTCATCCAGCAGCCACAACTCGCCAAGCGGCATGCCGAGCTTGAACAGGCAATGCTCATGGAGCGGTGCGGCAGCCGCCGGCGGAGCGACGGGCGTCGCCGGAAGCGCCTCGACGGCATAGTTGTCGGCCGCAAGCGCGGCAATGCGCGACTTGGTCAGCCATGCGAGCAACGCCGGGTCGCGTCCATCCAGCTCGATGGCGTGCGCATTGAGTTCATCCACATCGGTCTCGTCGCCCATGGCCAGGATGCGGCCGGTGTAGCCGGTATGCAGACAGACGATGTCGCCGGGCCGGATGGCGATATCATCCTTCTCGATGACCAGGCGAATGTCGGCGTAGGAAACGCGGCGTCTTTGCGGGCCGAAATGGCGAACGAGATCGAGCAAGACACCACGTCCGGTCACGCCGTTCAGCGCCATCACATCGATGCCGAGCGGCCCGGCCGATGACGTGAACCCGCCGTCGCCGTCGGCGGTAACACGCACATCGTCTGCGGCCCTGAAACCGTTGTAGTAGGTGGCACGCGCCGGGCCGGTCCCCTCGCCGTCAAACAGGCTGCCGCCATGGGCCAATGCGTCCCATTGCGTCGAATACTGGCAATAGAGGTCGACGCGATCGTCGCTGATGATGTCCGTCGATCCCGGCTGTGATTTTGCGAGCTCGAAATTGTAGTTCGGTTCGCCGCCGCGCATGGTCGGTCGGATGACGGGCGGTTTGCGTCTGGGATTGAGCGCCGGGCGGCCCGGACGATCGAGCGGTAGCGACAAACAGAAAATCCGCCCCTCGCGGATTTCGTCGCGCGCCCGCCGAATTGCATCCGGTGTCAGAAAGTTCAGGGTACCGAGCGCGTCGTCCGGCCCGAAGTCACCCCAGTTCGATCCGTCGGGTCGCCGTTTCCATCGCTCCTGCGAGTCTGATTGCACCTGCTTGTCGCCTCGCTCCCATCAGACCACACCATGTTAAGGCCATCGTAGCCTGCGGCAACGGGAACTTGTGCCGGTCTGGACCAACCCTGACTGGTCCGAGGCAACAAGAAACTGCGCGGCCAACGACATCGGCCGCGCAGTTAACCGACATCTACTGCGCCAACCAAGCGTTCCAGCGCTCCAGCATTTCGTCACGATGCTCGGCCAGCCAGACGGTGTCGACGGGGATGATTCCGTTGATGTTGTCGGGATGAGTGGGTTGCTGGACCTGCTCTTCAGGCGAGAAGAACTCCACGGCCGACTTGGTTGAGGGCGCCAAGTTGCCTGCGACTGCGAACGCATGTTGCGCTTGCGGGTTGTCGAAGTACCAGTTGAGGAACTTCAGCGCATTGTCCTTGTTGGGGCCGTCTTTGAAGACCACCCAATGCGGCGCGTTGAGCGTCGCCCCATCCCAGATCGGCACCAGCGGAATCCCTTCCTTCTGCAGGAATCCGAGACGCGTGCCCCATATCAGTCCGGTGACGACTTCACCCTCACGGAACGCGCGCTGAATCTGGTCGCCGGTGCTCCACCAAACCGTAACATGCGGCCGGATCTCGTCGAGTTTCTTGAAGGCCCGGTCAAGATCGAGCGGAAATATCTCGTCAAGCGGTACGCCGTCGGCCGCGAGCGCACCCACCAGCACGCGCCACGGCGTTCCGAAATTTTGCAGGGCGCGTGGGCCGGGAAAGTTCTCCACGTCCCAGAACTCGGCCCAGTTCGAGGGCACCTTGCCACCTTCGAAAGAACCGGTATTGGCCGTGAGCAACGTCGCGCCGAGCACCGTCAGAACGCCGTAGCGATGACACGTCGCCGGAGCACCGTCGCTGAAGGCCCTCGGCACCTGGGCACAGTTTTCCCCGAGGTCCTCCAAGTAAGCTTGCTTCTCCGGATCGAACACGTCCGCGGATCCGCCTTCCATCAGATCCCATTCGAAATTATCGGCGTCGGTCATCGCCTGGATCTTAGCCCAGCGTTCGCCGAGCGCGCCGCTGACAAACACCACTTCGATGCCCGTCTCTTCGGTGAAGGGATCGAAAACGTGCTCCTCCATAATGGCCTGATAGCTGCCGCCGGTGGCAGCCATGACCAGCCGCTCGCTGGCCATTGCCGGCATGGCGGCAAGACCGATGCCAGCCGATATCAGACAGCCAACTGCCACAACAACGCGGTGGCTCCTTGTCAATCCGCGCTTTAGCTTCGTGCCCATGATCGCTTCTCCCTGTGGAACGGTGCCAACCTTGATTTGGCCCGTAAATTTCATTTTGATGCAACATCAAATGAAATTAGATGTCAATATGAGCGATATATGGCTCATTTGATGCACCATCTCGGGTAACTGGGCGCATGAAGAGAATTCTGATCGCCGGCTTGTTTCACGAAGGAAATAGCTTCAGCTCGCTCGTCACAGGGGAGGCCAGCTTCGCGGTCGCGCGCGACGAAGCCGTGCTTGCCAAGGCACGCACGTCGAACGCCGCCCTCGGCGGAGCGTTCCGTTACCTTTGCGAACAACCCGTGACGCTGCTGCCGGTCACAACGGCAATCGCACCGCCCGGCGGACCGGTGGATGATGACGTCTACGCGCGGCTTCGCTCCGAAATCGCTGACGCGGTCCGGACCAGCAATCCGGACGGCATCTATCTGGATCTGCATGGCGCGATGATCACGCAAACGCGCGACGATCCGGAGGGCGATCTGTTGGCGACCTTGCGCGATGCGGTTGGATCAAAGGTACCGATCGCCGCGAGTCTTGATCTACATGCCTATGTGACGGCGGCGATGCTGGGCAGTGCCGACATCATCGTCGCCTGCAAGGAGAACCCGCATACCGACTATGACGAAGCCGGCGCCAAGGCTGCTGAGTTGTTGATGCAATTGCTCGAAGGCGCGATCAAGCCGGTGACGGCGGCGATCTGGTTACCGCTTATCATCGGCGCGCGCATGGAAACCGCAAACGGCCCGCTTGCTCGCTTGCATGAAACGCGCCGCGAATTGATCGCTCGCTCGACCAATCTGCTCGACATCTCGATCTACAACACCACCACGCTGCTTGATGTGCCGAACGGAGGGCAGTGCATCACCGCGATCGCCGACAGCGATTCGGCGGCGGCGCACGAAGCCGTCGAAACGCTGGCGAGGGCCTTTTGGGCCGCGCGCGACGAATTCACCCACGAGTTGCCGTCGTTGGCCTCAGTGATGGCAGACCTGAGGGCCGGCCGGATCGCGCCTCTGGTGATCCTCGGCGATCAGGGCGATCGTGTGCTCGCCGGAACGCCCGGCGACGGTACAGCCGTCCTGCATGAACTCATGACCGACTGGCCCGATATCCGCGCACTGGTGCCGGTGACCGACGCCGATGTTGTGCGGGCCGCCGGCCGCGTCGGCATCGGAGAGTCACTACGAAGCGCCGTCGGCGGTCGCTTCTCCGAAGGCGTGACGCCGGTGGTAGCCGATTGGCAAGTCCTGGCTCTCGGCGACGGCCGGTTCGTTCAGGAAGGTCCGTTCCTTGCCGACGAGCCGGCCGAGCTTGGCGACACCGCGCTGCTCCGAACTGGTAACGTCACCGTCCTGGCAACCACCCTCCCCGGCTTCACTCAGGACCCGCAAGCCTTTCTCAGCCAGGGGGCCGATCCGGCCGCGTTCGACGTGATGGTCACCAAATCAGGCCATCACTTCAAGCTGTCATTCGCCAGGATCGGTCGCTGCATCGTCATCGACACCCCTGGCATCTCCAACTATCGAGTCGGTGGTGTACCCTTTCGGAAAAGACGGCCGATCTATCCGGAAGATCCCGTCGAAATTACGGAGCTCGCAAGTCACCTGTTCTGGTCAGCCGCCACCTCATAGGCCATGCGGCCAGAGACCAGATCTTCGGCTGCCAAAGGCGGCCAGCCGGCGTTCAGGCCGTCACCGTCGCCGCGTGCGGGCGCATCTTTGATTCACTTTCCGTTCGGCCGGAATCATAATCCGCGTGTCGGGGTTCGACACCACCGAAGGTCATGCCGAGACGGCGTTCTTTGTTCTGATCTTTCACCGGCCCCCGATGGTTCTCAGTAGCCGACGACCTGCTAGCTTGAGCTTGTTCGAATCGCAATTGGCCCTTGTGCAATGGTGAGCATCGGTAAAGGGATATGTTTGCAACGTTCGGTTTGCTCACCTACGTCGTTGTCTCGCCGTGTCGGATTTCCAGCGGAAGAACATTGGACCGCGCTTCGAAGGATCCAAATTCGATCCGTTGATGGACGAGCTTGCCACACTCGATACCGACATCAAATGGTCTGGACCGAACCGACGTAAGCGTCACGACATGCGGCGCCACGTAGCTCAGCGCATTGAAGCCGGTGATCTGCACGTCTTGCGGCACTGACAGGCCGCGCCGAATAGCCCAGACATAGGCTGAGTGAGCGATTTGGTCGTTGCTGCAGATGATGGCGTCCGGACCACTCCCACCTTCTGCGCTGTCATCCAGTACGGACAGAATCCCGTCGAGGCTGAATTCGTCGCAATAGGCCTGTTCAAGAGCTACTTGCGGGCTTCTTTCAATGGCAGCGACGAAGCCGGAGACCCGTCGCTCAATCTGCGGCCAGGGGATTTCGTGGGTCAGGATCAGAACACGTCTTGGGTTGGTCTTCAGGATACGCTGGGCGATCGTTTCGGCCCCGGCAAAGTCGTCCTGCATGACTGACGCGACATCCTGTAGCCCTTCCGGCGCAGTTTGATGGAGGAAGACGACGGGCACCCCAAGCGCAGACAGCTTGTTTGACAGCGACAACGAAGCGTCGCTTTCACCCGACCGCAGGATACAGACGCAGTCCGATTGGCGAGCCCGGTGATTCAGAAAGTCCTCCCTGTCGTCATCACCGACACAAGACACCACGAGACCATAACCATATGTGGTCAGTTGCCGCGACAATCCCTCAACCGTTTGCCCAAGGAAGGGGTCGCTCAGGAAACCAGCCTCTTCGCGCTGAAACGCCATGGTCACAAGACGATTGCGTCGCGTGCGCAGACTTTGCCCCGCAGCAGACGGCACGTAGTTTGTCTTCTCAATGGCGACCCGGATGCGTTCCCTTGTGGCCTCGGTCATGTTGCCGAACCGACCATTCAGATAGTTGGAGATGGTCGTGACAGAGACGCCTGCGACGCGGGCAACATCCTTGATTGTGACGCGCTGTGGCTTCGTCTTCATGCCTTTGCAGACCGGCGTCCGTGCCCTTTGAAACTTCTGGCTTTTGAACACATCATCAATGGGCCGGGGGTCTCAAGTATGAATGCACGCGAACGCGCGGTTTCCTTCAGTCGTATGCGGCGGCACTGCCGAACGGCAGCGCGCCTCAGCCACGGGACATCTTGCAGCAAGCGCACATCCGCTCGGGCGGTCGATGGGGCTTGGGATCTCGCCTGTCAGTTCCGGGTCGGGCAGTGCAAACTCTCCGATGTTAGGGATCGCCCGGCCCAGTGCCTTTGTATAGGGATGCCTGGGGTCTGTCAGGACCTCGGACGTCGGCCCAAGCTCGACCACGCGCCCCAGGTAAAGCACCACCACCCTGTCACAGAAGTGTCGGATGGCATTAAGGTCATGCGAGATGAAGATGATCCCCATGCCAAGCGACCTGCTGAGGTCTGAGAGCAGGTTGATGATCTGCGCCTGGATCGAAACATCAAGCGCCGCAATGGACTCGTCGCAGATCAAGAACTTGGGCTCCATCGCAAGCGCACGGGCGATGCTCAGCCTCTGACACTGGCCGCCCGACAGTTGCGCCGGACGACGGTCCAGCAGGTCCTCAGAAAGGCCCACCTGCTCGCACAGCTCAGACACACGGGCGGCGTGGTCCTTCACATCCGGCAGGCGCCTGAGAACCTCAAAAAGCGTGGCGCGGCCCGTCAGAACCGGGTTCAGCGATCCACGCGGGTGCTGAAAGATCATCTGAACCTGACGGCTGAAATCCACTTTGTCGTTCCGGGCAAATTCTTCGATTTCGCGGTCGTTCAGTGTCGCCGATCCGGTGGCCTTGGGCACCATACCGGCAAGCGAGCCGCCCAAGGTGCTCTTGCCGCATCCACTTTCACCGACAATGCCGACAATTTCGTCGGTGCGGAATTCGAGCGAGACATCCACGATGGCCCTCAGAATGCGATGACGCTTTGTAAAGAAGAGCCCCCGCTCAGACACGTCATATTCGATGCACAGGTCCTGCGTGCGGATGACCGAACTCATGCGCCGCCCTCCAACGTGCTGTAGTGGCAACGCGATCGGCGATGCTCGGACTGCGATACTCCGGGGATAGCGGCCTGACACGAGGCGCCTGCCGCTGAACACCGCTGCAGAAACCGGCACCTTTCAGACATGCTTGCTGAAGGTGAAATCACACCGGGGATAGGGTTGAGCGTTCCCGTCGTGCTGGCGGGATGGGAATCGAGCAAGGCTTGGGTGTAGGGGTGATCGGGGTTTTCAATGAGATCCCGTGTGGGCCCGGATTCCACGTCTTCGCCGGCGTAGAGGACGGTTGTGCGGTCACAGGTCTGGGACACCAGACCAAGGTCATGGGTAATCAGCAACGTGGCAATGCCCGATTCCCGTGCAAGCCCTTTCAGAAGCGACAGAACCTGAAGCTGCGTCGTTACGTCGAGCGCCGTCGTGGGTTCATCCGCGATGATAACCTTGGGCCTCGCCACAAGGGCCGCAGCAATCATCACCCGTTGCTTCTGCCCGCCCGAAAGCGCGTCAGGGAACTGCCGCATACGCACATCGACATCCGGCAGGGCGACCTGAGTTAGCGCCTCTCGCGCCTGCTCAAGCGCTTCGGGCCGGGAAATGCCAAGTCCAAGCATTGCCGCTTCGGCCACCTGATCGCCAACCCGCATCAGCGGGTTCAAGGCAGCGGCTGGGTCCTGAAAGATCATGGCCGCCGACAGACGCGCGGTGGCAGCGTCACGCTTGTTGGCATTTAGCAGGTCGGTGCCAAAAAGCTCAAACCGGTCTGCTTTGATATCGAACACCCGGTCCGATATGAGCCCGGCCACGGCCCTGACGCTCAAAGACTTTCCCGAGCCGCTTTCTCCAACAATACCGTGGAATTCCCCGGACTTCAGGCTGAAACTGACGCCATTGACCACAGCGAACCCGGTCGAGTGCAGGCTAATGGTGAGGTTCGACACGTCGATGAGGGCTTCTGTCGACATCTGGTCAAGCATCGCCAACCCCCAGTTTCAGGCTCAGGCCATCGGCGATAAGGCTGAAGCCGAAGGCCAGAAGGACGATGGCCATGCCCGGGAAGAATGGGATCCACCATGCGGTCGTGATGAAGTTCCGACCCTCGGCGATCATCAGTCCCCACTCCGCCGTTGGTGGCTGCACCCCCATACCAAGGTAACTGACTGCGGATCCTGCTGTGAGCACGAGCACAAAATCCGAAGCCGCAAAAACAAGTGCCGGCACCATCGCGTTGGGCAGAATATGGCGCGTCAGGATGCGGGCATGGCCATAGCCCAGAACCCGCGCCGATTTCACGTAATCCGCCCGTTTCACGACACGGACCCTGGCCCTCACAAGTCGCGCGTAGGACACCCATCCCACCATGGTGACAGCGAAGAAGAAGCTGACCAGGCCTGGTGAATAGACCGCGATGATTGCCATCATCAGAATGAGCCATGGAAAGGCCAGAACCACGTCGACAAGGCGCATAATAAGCGCGTCAACCCAGCCCCAGCCGTAGCCGGCAATCAGACCGGCTGTTGACCCAAGGATCATGGGCAAAAGCACCCCGACCGTGCCCATCAGAAGGTCGATGCGGGTCGCAAAAACCACACGAGAGAAGACGTCACGTCCAAGCATGTCCGTGCCAAACCAGTGCTCAGCCGATGGGGGCTTCAGCGACGCGCCAAGGTTCAGGAAATCGGGGTCATAAGGTGCAATGAACGGCGCAAAAGCCGCCAGGATCAGGAACGTGACAACGATAATCGTGCCAAGCGCGATTTCGACGCCTTGGCCAAAGACCAGGCGGATCGGCGCGGTGACTGTGCCGATCATTGGCCAAACCTCGGGTCGATCAGCACTGTCAGCACATCGATCACCAGACTGACGAAGACAACTGAAATGGCGAAAACGATGGTGACGGCCTGAATGACGAAATAGTCCCGCGCGAAGATGGCGTTGACGAGAAGTTCACCCAGCCCCGGGATCGCGAAGACGTTTTCGACAACGACTGTCCCGCCCAGCAGCCAACCGACATTGACCCCCAGAAGCTGAAGGGTTGGAACCACCGAATTTCGGAAGACATGGCGCCAGAAGACTGCGCTTTCGCTTGCCCCTTTTGAACGGGCAAAAACCGCGTACTCGGACCCCAGGCCCTCAAGATAGGACGCACGCAGGTTGCGCACGAGAATGGCGATGAGCGGTATCGCGAGCGTCGTGCAGGGCAGCACCAGGTGGGACAGGCTGTCCCAGCCGCCGTCACCCAACCCGGCCACCGGGAACAGATCGAAGTTGATTGAAAAGACGATGATCAGGATCACGCCGAGCCAGAACTGAGGCACACCGAGCCCGATTGTCGCGCTGATGCGAATGGACCGATCCGTCCAGTCCCCCGCCCGCCGGGCAGCAATAGCAGCGAGCACAAGGCTGATGGCGGTCGCAATGAGCGTGGTCACGATCACAAGAGTCAATGTCGGCCCCGTGCGATCGAGTATCAGCTCGCTCACCGGGCCACGAAACACGATGGATTCGCCGAAGTCGCCGCGCACCAATCGACCAAGATAGATGACGTACTGCGTGATGAGCGACTCATTAAGACCCAGCTGTTCGCGGTAGAAGTCGATGGACTCCTGCGATGCCCGGGGGCCCAGAAGTGCGCGCACTGGATCACCCGGTATCAGCTTGATCAGAAAGAATGACACCGCCGATATGCCCAGCAACAAGAGCGGCAGTTGCGCGAGCCGGTTGGCGATAAAGATGCCAAGGCGTATGTCAGCGGCCCTCCGAGAGGCTAGTTGAAACCGTGGCCCAGTCTGTGCGCAGACAGAGCTGACCGTCGCGCCGGAAGGCTCTGGCGTGACAGCTTTCCCACTCTTTGCGGACCGGGCGGAAGACCCGACCATGTTGGTCTTCCCGCGCGCGCCAGGTCTCTTTGCCGACCGGCGAGGTGAAGGATATCGCACGGTCCGTGATCTCGACGTCGATGTCGTCATCGACCGTGAAGTTCAGGCTGTCTTGAGCCATGATGTCGTTCAGCGGAATCCCTTCGGGAACCTCCAAGCCATTCACCAGAGCTATGACCTTTTTTCCGTTGAGAATTAGACGAATGTCAGCTTGAGGACACCAGACCATGAAGTGACCTTCGCCATCCCGGCTAAGGCGATAGGACTTGCCGGCGTAGGTGATCCGCCCCTCAGATGTCGTCGAAAAGCAAATGCCAGTCTTGGGGTCGCGGAAGTGAAGTACACCGAGATCCGGAGATGTCTCGGGAGCATCAAGGGTATCGAGCGCGGCGCTGATGATATCGTCCGAGCGCACGTCGTCGCGGCTGCACAAAAAGGTCACGACCAGCTTTGTCTCCCGGTCGATCCAGATGCCGCAGCGGATGCCGGGAAGCGCCCCGCCGTGTTCCAGAACTGTTCTGCCGTTCCAACCGCGAAAGAAAAAACCTGCGGCGTAGGCACGCTGATAGCCGCTTTCATATTGCGACGGTGCACCCACCAAGCCACGGTCTATCACTTGCTCTGCCCAGGAATGCAGGTCGTCGGTGGTTGAGACCGCTCCGCCTTCCAGACCGCAGTCTGCCCCAAAGGCCACGCCCTCGGTGACCTTGCCCCCGACGCAGGACACGGTCGCCGGCCCGTTGCCGCGCAGATCGCTTTCCCGGGGCGCCAGATAGGTGCCGGGCAGCCCAAGATCTTTGGCCATGACCCGATTGAACGCCGCAATTGCTTGGTCTGTTGAGGGCCAAGCGCGAACCAGACGGTTCCATGCGGAGTTGGAGTATTCAAACCCCCCGCAAAATTTCGGATCAACAAGATTGGCCTTGGCATGGAGTCGATCGATGCGGCTGGCACAGTCTTCGGCCCAGTCCAGACCGGACAGACGGATGTAATCCTCGCTGTCGCGGATGCCTGAGGCGTTCCGCAGAACCTCGTCCACGGCGACGCCCGGATCAGCCAGCTTCGCATCGCGCTTGCTGACCTGCATCGTATACGCGGCCAGTTGCTTGGTCAGCGACGCGACCCGAAATTCAGACTGGCCGTCCACCGGAGAGCCGTCCTTGTTGTAACCCAGGAACTGCTCATTCAGCACCTGGCCATCGCGGGAAACACGCAAAGCGGCACCCCATGGCGCCGCTTGCAGGTCGTTGAATGGCAGGGCCATCATCACGTCAGTCTGCCCCCAATCTTGTTTGACGGCACCCCCAACTGCAGAACTCGCCCGCAGGTGGAGGTGCCAAGGGAGAAACTAGTTCAGAGAAAGCCTCTCAAATTCGATCCGACCGGTGACGTCTTGCGAAAAGCCCTCGACCCGATCCGACACGGCTGCGGTGTAGGGCAGCTTGAAGAGATCGATCCAGAACACCTCATCAAAGGCAGCGCGCTGAAGGGCCGAGTAGGCCTCTTGCGCGGCGGCGTCGTCCGCTATGGCGCGAGCAGCGTTCACCTGAGCGGCCAGTTCGTCGTTCCGGTAGCGCGTGAAGTAGTTGTTGGCATCACCGTTGCCGAGGATGAATGACATCTTCTGATCCGGGTGGGCCATGTCATTCGTCCAGGAGCCGATGGCCATCTGATAGTTCCCGGCCTCAAAATCCCCCCAATACTGGGTCTCCTCGACCCGGCGCACGCTGACATTCAGACCGGCCGCATTCAGCTGCTGCTGCGCGATAACACTGAACTGTTCCAGAAGGCTGTTGCCTATGGGGATCATCAGTTCGACCTGAGTGCCGGCTGCCCCTGCTTCGGCCAGAATGGCCGAGGCCCGGTCCGGCTCGTAATCCCGAAGCGGGATCGAGGCGTCGTAGTAAAGCGTCCCTTCGGCCAGAACCGAATTCGAACGACCGCCAAGGCCATAGGTAATGGCCGACGTGATCCCTTCCACATCAAGCGCGATGCCCACGGCTTCACGGACCTTGATGTCCTGGAAAAGCTCGTTCTCGTAATTGAAGTTGATGTTGTACGTCAAAGTGGACGGCGACACCTGAACCTCAATGCCTTCGGCGGCATCCACTTCCGACACCAGGTTCAGCGGGATCGGCAGTGCTATATCAAGCTCTCCACCCTGAAGCTGAAGCAGGCGCGAATTGTCGTCCGGAATCGGGGTCCATTCGATGCGGTCGATGGCGACCGTATCTGCCTCGGGATGGAAGGTGTTCTTGGCCAGAACCACCTGACCGCCGCGCTCCCACTCCTCAAGGAAATAGGGCCCAGCCGAGATCGGCGAGGCGCCAAAATCTTCTTCCGACAAACCGCCAAGGCCTTCAGGCAGAATGGCCGCCGGGTACATGGCGATGGCCGACAGTGTCGCGGGCGACGCCGCGCTGAGGGTGACGGCGACGGTGTCGCCATCAACCGCCGAGATGTCGGTGATCAGGCTGTAAAGCGGGGCTTGGACCGAACCGGGATGGTCACGCACACGCTCGAGGCTGAAGACCACATCGGCGGCGGTCACTGGATCGCCATTGGAGAAGGCGCCGTCACCCAATTCGAAGGTGTAGACGGTGCCATCATCGGATACCGACCATGAATCGGCAAGATCGGGGACAAGCGACGACCCGTCCGTCGACAGACGCACCAGATAGACGTTCATGCTTGTGATCAGGCGAATGTCGGTGTTCTCCGTCGTCGCAATGGGATCGAAGCTTGAGTTAGCCGAGTCAAAGCCGACCCGCAGGGTGGTTTCGGACAAGGCCGCGACGGGCGTGATCGCCGTTGCAGCAAGCAGTCCGGAAAGCAGCCAAGCCTTTGCGTGGTGTGCCATCTGACGTTGTCTCCGTTGTTGGTTGATTACTGTCGTCTCATTCGACCAGGCCTTCCTGGTACTCCCGCAGGGTCTGCCCGCCATCCACGACAACCGCCTGTCCGGTGACGTAGCCGCCAGCGCGACGAAATGGGCAAGCTCTGCAATCTCTTTCACATCTCCCGGGCGTCGCATCGGAATGCCCTTGGCCATGAATTCCAGATCGTCGTCATCCGACGCGGCAAGTACGCCGTCGGTCAGAATACTGCTGGGTCGAATCGCATTAATCGTTACACAAGTGCTGGCCACTTCGAGGGCGAATCCACGCATGGCACCCTCGAGCCCGGCCTTGCTGGCGGCATGGTGCACCAACCCTGGATTGCCGACCTGCGGGCCGGTTGTCGATGAGACCAGTACCACCCGACCACAGCCGGGATCCGCCATCCCCGGCAGCAGCGCGCGCACCACGCGCATCGGACCGTTGAGGTTCGTATCCATGACATCCGGCCACTGTGCAACTGTCATGTCGGCATAGGGGTGATTGGTATAGAGCCGGCAGTAATGCAAATCATATCAATGCTTTGATCAGGTAAAGTCGCAGCAAGCTTGGGTCCCGCCCCGACATCACGTAGGTCTGCGATAACCGGCACAAGGTCACCATCCACCTCAGCGATCCAGTCAAGCGCACCCCTGTCGAAATCGGCGGCAAAAACCTGCGCACCCCCTTCGGCACACAGCACAGCAATCCCGCCGCCGATGCCCTTACCGCCACCGACTACAAGCGCCTTCTGTCCTCGAATCTCGCTCATCTCTCTTGCGAGCTCCCTGTTCTTGTGTATCGTTACATAAACCAACCGAATGTCAACCATCAGATTCTCGAAAGGCACTTCGATGGGATCAGCTACTTTCATGCGGTACGCTGCGACGCCCCAAGGCAGCAGCCTGCCTCCTTACTCGGAGGTCGTGATCGCAAACGGCTTTGCTTTTCTGTCCGGACAGGTACCGGTGGACGACGCTGGCGAAGTGGTGCGCCCATCGGTAAGCGATCAGGTGGACCTAATCTTCGGACGGGCCATCAAATCTCTGGCAGCTGCCGGACTTGACCTTCGGCATGTGGTCAAAGTGCAGGCCTGGCTGACACATGCCGCCCACTTCCCGGAATTCAACGCTGCCTACAGCAGGTACTTTGACGGCGAGCGCTATCCGGCCCGATCCACGGTCGTCTCAGAACTTGCGGTGCCTGTGGACGTCGAGATCGAATTCGTCGCGGTAACGACCTGACCTTCGGAAACGAATGCCAAGGACGCCTGCGCGACATGACTCACAATAGGTGCGCATGTCATCAGGTCGATCCACTCGTCCACGGCATGGGCCTGCTTCAATGATCCGGGCCCATAGACCATGACGGGGACGTCGAAGAGATCCGGGCCTCGATTTCGTGGATGTCAGGCACGGTCGAACTCAGGTCGAGTGCCAAAGCGCGTGGTGACCCAGCTGTCGATGCCACCTGCTCCATCTGAGACAGGCAGGGCGCGCCACTTGTCGAACGTCGTGCAGGGGTGATGCGCCCGCATGACGAGCCTATCCCCGACGGCGACGCCGCCGCAGTCGCCAGTAAGAATGCAGTGCTGATCGTTCAACTCTCGAACGGTCAAGTCCACCTCTCGGGCCATGTCACCTGACCAGTGACAATCGACCCACGGCAGCCCCTGATCGTATCCGACCGCGCGCCGGCCCATATCGGCAACGCAAAGCCCTTGCTCTGGCACCGAAAGCACGGTCGTCACCAGGTACATTGCATCGTGCAGGCCACCATCCGCCCCGATGATATCCGGGTGACGATGGCGCATTTCCTCAAACAGAGATCGGTACATGCCGCCATCGTGCGTGACATAGCAGCCAGGGCGCATGACGATCAGGCCGCCTGGCGCAATGTGATCCCGGCGCAGGCGGTTGACGATCAGATCGTAATACGCCGACCCGCCAACGGATAGGATCTTGCGGCCTTCTTCCGGCAAATCCCGCCAAACACGTGAAAGCAGATCAAAGTAGGCCTCAAAGGCTTCGCGGCCGTCGTCGGCGTAGCTGAGGATGCCCTCGTATCCTTCAACTCCAGCCGGGCTCAGACCCTGCGCGGCACAGGCGGCGGCGATGTCCTTGGCTTCACCATCGGTTCGGATCCCGCAGCGTCCGCCGGGGACGCCGATTTCAATCAGAAGGTGGAGGCCAGAGATGTTCGACCCGGACGCATGCGCCAAACGTTGAACTCCGGCGACGCTGTCGACGCAAACAAAAACCTCGACCGATCCACGAGCCAGAAGCCCCCGCAAAACATCGAGATTGCCGGCGTCGACGACTTCATTGGCGATCAGGATGTTTTTTGCACCCGCGTCAGCTGCAACCATGGCTTGCTGTGGGTCAGCGACGGTCATACCCCACGCGCCCTCAGCCAATTGGGCCCTGAAGATCTCGGGGCTCATGGTCGTCTTGCCGTGAGGGGCAAGAGCACAGTCAAACCTGTCACAAAATTCCTGCATCCAGCTCAGGTTTGACCGCATCGTGGGGCCGTCAATCACTGGATAAGGTGTGGGCAGATCACTGATGGGTCGCGGATGTGTCACAACTGCTCGAGTCGAAGTTTTGGCTCGAGTCTTGGCTGAAATGACGTCGGCGCGAGGTAGAGACCCCCGACATCATCCGACCCAAAGGCCGTCACCGCGAGAAGTGGTGTGTCGCCCCGGCACAGGCAGCAACTCGTCACATTCGGGACAGGCAATTGGATTGATCGCAGTCCATCCCGGTCTGAGCGCACGACGACCCCACCGCCCCATCTTGCATTCCAGAGAGCCCCCTCGCCGTCCATGTGCGCACCATCCGGCAGGCCCGGCGCGCCGTCAAACAACGTCTGGGCCACAATACTTCCGTCAGGCTTCAGTAGCGATGTCTTGCCGGTTTCGGTGTCGGCAAAAAAGATGCCGTCACCGGTGTCGCAGATCGCGTTGGGGCATTCCATTCCAGAGACCACAGTCTCTGCCAGACTCTCACCGGGCCTTAGGTGATGCAGCCCACCAGCGAAAGTAGGCTTGCCATCGGTGCCCAGCTCTTCCGGCATCGAACCGAACCAAAGGCTACCGTCCATTGCGCAGGCCGCGTCGTTGCCCCGCAGGCCTTCTTCGCAATCCCAGGTGGCCAGCGTCCGGTCGAACGTCCCACCGACCGTCCATAAATCGATACGACCAGGCAGGATGATGGCGAGTCGACTCGGGTCCGAGGTCGCCACAACCGCACCCGGCTTTTCAGGCAGCTCATAAGTGGCGTGGCGGGCAGTGCCGAGATCGAAAGTGTGCAATGTGACTCCTTCAATTGCAATCCATACGAGCATCCCCACATCCGAAAGCCAACGCACGCTTTCAGGCAATTGAGACGACCTGACCGCGAGCTCAAAACTGGTGGATATCATTTCGGTTTGCATCACCTTCGCTTTCATGTATCGATACACTAACCGAGGCGATATGCAATGCGAACTGACATGGCGAGAGACATGTCGTCAAACCGTACGGATATGACCAGACTCAACACAATTCAGTTCATCGGCCCTTCTGACCAACCCGGCGTTGCCCTTGTCGACGGTACGATTGTCCGGCCGCTCGAGGGCGTGCGATCGATCTATGAGCTGGCAACCGAATCGCTTGCAACGGGTTCAGGTCTTGGCGCAGCGGTGCTTGAGCGCGTCGGAACAGCATCAGTTGATTACGACGAGTTGGAGTCGCAGGGCCGGCTCCTTCCGCCTGTCACGCATCCCGTTTCGCCGGCCCATTTCCTGCTCACTGGCACAGGGCTGACCCATATCGGCAGCGCAACCACACGAACCGACATGCACCACGGCGCCGATGCGCAAGAAACGCCTCCGAAGTCAGACTCAATGCGACTTTTTGAGCAGGGCCTTACGGGTGGAAAACCGGTACCGGGGCAGATCGGCGCAATGCCGGAATGGTTTTACAAAGGGGACGCCGCCTGCCTTGTGGCGCCGGGCAAGCCACTGACCAACCCCAATTTTGCGCGGTCTTGTGCGGAAGAGCCCGAAATCACAGGCATATACCTGGTGGGGCCGGATGGAACGCCCTGGCGGCTTGGCTTCACCCTCGCCAACGACCTGTCGGACCACGAAACCGAACGCCAGAACTTCATGTATGTCGCGCCCTCGAAGCTGCGGGATTGCGCCCTTGGGCCGGAGCTTGTCATTGGCAACCTGCCCGGTGAGGTGGATGGAACATCGCGTGTCCTGCGCGATGGCCAAGTTGTCTGGGAAGGCGCATTTGAGAGCGGTGAAGACCGCATGAGCTATTCGATCGCCAACCTGGAGCACCATCACTTCCGGCAAGCGCAGTTCTGTCGTCCCGGCGATCTGCACGCGCATATGTTCGGCTGCCCGGTCATGAGTTTCGGCGATGGCTTCAAGAGCCAAAGCGGTGATGTCTTTGAGTTTGACATCCCGCTGTTTGGGCGACCGCTTCGAAATCCGTTGATCTTCGAGGGTGGCGAGCCCGTTCCCGTGACCGTCAAACAGCTCTGATCAACCATGCGTTACAAGAATCTAATCGACGGCGTGGACCTCACGTACCGTTTTGGCGGTCGCAAACGATCGAGCATGGCCGGCGTGAACAAGGCCGATATGACCAGCATTCTTCACGACGATCAAAACTGCATAAACGCAGGCCGAATAGAAGGGTCAAGTCTGGAGCGGAACTTCGGCGCTATTGCTCAAACGCACCAAGATTGTGACCAAGGTTTTCGGGAATTTTGAGCCAAAGCGTATCTGGGGATTGACTTTTTCCTTGGCACCAACAGTTAGTGAAACGATTCACAAAAGGTGAATGCTATGACGGACTCTAAGGGTCAACTCGCTCTTGTCATCGGTGCTGGCAAGGGCATAGGGCGAGGAATTGCCGAACTTTTTCTTGAGCGCGGCCTTGGCGTCGTTGCGGTGGATATCGATGAAGCATCGCTGGATTGGGTGGACGAGCGCGAGAACGCGAAAAAAGCCGTCCTCGACATGAGTCACCCGGATGTAGGCAAGAAGGCGCAAGCTGTGCTCGGTGACACTGTCCCTCAGGTTGTCTGCATTGCAGCGGGGATCTATCCGGCGGCAGAATACAAGGACATGTCGGACGAACTTTGGTCAAAAGTGCTCGATACAAACCTTAACGGGCCCGTGAGAGTGCTGGCAAAACTCTTGCCCGGTATGGAAGAAGCCGGATATGGGCGCGTTGTACTGGTGACTTCAATCACCGGGCCCGTGGTGAGTCATCCTTCAATGGTCCACTATTCGGCCAGCAAATCGGGGCTCGAGGGCGCAATGAGAGCCCTGGCACTCGCCGTCGCCCAGTCGGGCGTTACGATAAACGCGATACGTCCAGGCAATATTCTCACCGACGGGGTGCTCGCGGTCTCCGACGAGGACGATCTCTCATTCATGCGCAAGGGTATTCCAATGCGTCGTCTCGGCGATGTGAATGAGGTCGCCGAGCTCGCGTACTATCTCTGTCTGCCGAACGCCGGCTATGTGACGGGTCAGACCGTCGTGATTGATGGCGGTCAGGTGCTGCAGGAATATCAGGAGGGCCTTCTCGACTAATCCCGGTTTTCACCGGAGAGTATTCAATGCCAGCGGCAGACCACCTAACGCCGTCCTGACCCAGACTTGGTGTGAGGCACTTTCAGGTGGGCCCCAAACGGCAACGAATATGACGATCCGCGCGATATTGACTGAGGAGAGATCCTGAGATGCCGGGATCTATGGGGGGATAGCAATGAACCCAAGTGATTTGCGCGAACTGCTGCAGAAACACCCGAAACGCAAATTGGTGAGCGCCCCCACACCCATAGATCACTGCAGCCGGCTTTCCGAGACCTACGGCGCAAGAATACAGATAAAGAGGGACGATCTCACCGGACTCGCTACCGGCGGCAACAAGACCCGCCAGCTTGAGTATGTTCTTGGTGCGCATGACCTGAGTGACGTTGACGTCGTTCTTTCAAGCGCGTTTTCCCAATCGAACTGGTGCCGCCAACTTGCAGCCGCGGCGGCAAAACTAGGTGTGCGATCTCACTTTGTCCTCGCCAAAGGGCTGAAGAACCTCGAAAGCCAGGGAAATCTTCTGATCAACAAACTCATCGGTGCAACTGTGGAAATCGTCGATGGAACGGACGAAGAATTGCTTCCGCTCCTGATCGAACGAGCCGAGCAATATGAAGCTAAAGGCGTTAAGGCCAAGGTGATCTCGGCATTCTCTGATGAAGTTCAGGCACTAGCTGCCCTGGGGTACGTTGAAGCCGCAATTGAGATCGTAGAGAGCCTTGGGGACGAGATCCCTGATTGGATCTATGTCGCCGGCGCCGACGTCACCCCCGCGGGTCTGGTGCTTGGAATGAATCTGATGGGTCTTCATACCAAAGTAGTGACCGTCTCACCCATTCGCTATTCGTTCCGTGGCGAAGATGCATGCACCAAGATAGCAAATGATGCGGCCGGGCTTCTTGGGGTCAATGTACGTTTCGCACCTGGAGACTTTCTGTTCACCTACGACTATGTGGGCGATGGCTACGGCATTCCATCGACTGGCGGGCTGAACGCGATGCGAACGCTCGCAAACACAGAGGGTATCCTTCTCGACCCGGTGTACACCGGCAAGGCGATGCACGCGCTGCTCGATCACCTGACAACGGGCGTTCTGGCAAATGGCGACAAGGTTGTTTTTCTGCATACCGGGGGAATTCCCGGCCTGTTTGCCTACGCCGACGAGACTGCAGCTTATCTTAATATGACTGCATAGATCGGAAGTGCTCCAGTACCCACTCATTCTTCGTTGCGGCCATTTGATATCTCAAAGCTCGTATACCGATCCGCAGGATCGCCCCATGATTGAGCACGCAGCAGCGTCCCATCAATCCATCGTCCGGTGCCAGCATCAGCATCTTCTTGATCAGGCATGTCGAGCGTCAAGCGATCGCTCAACCGAATCAAAATTATTCCACAATATCAGGGGGTTCTGGTAGCGGAGGAGGGACTTGAACCCCCGACACGCGGATTATGATTCCGCTGCTCTAACCAACTGAGCTACTCCGCCACGCCGGCCGGGCCGGACGCGCTGATATAGGAATCGCGCGGAAACCCTGTCAAGCAACGATCCGCCGGCCTCCGAAGCAGCGGCTGCGTTGGCCGCCATCTGCGCGATCGAGACCTCCCCTGCACGTCCCGGTCCCGCGTCCGCTACACTGGGCCGGTGCGCGGTCAACCGGTCCTCGCCCCATTGTGACGGGGCCGTGTGCCGCGAGCGTACTAGGTTCCGTTCAATCGAGACGGCCCGTGGACACCGACAGCTTGAGCCAGACGGACTTCGATTTCGCCATCATCGGCGCCGGCTCTGCCGGTCTCACGGCGGCCGATTTCGCCGCCCGTCTCGGCCTGCGCGTCGCCCTGATCGAGCGCGACCGCATCGGCGGCGACTGCACGTGGACCGGCTGCGTCCCCTCCAAGGCGCTGGTGAAGGCCGCGCGCGTCGCCCACCAGGTCCGCCACGCCCATCGCTTCGGCGTCATGGTCGATCCGCCCCGGGTGGACATGGCGGCCGTGCGTGATCGCATCAGGGACGCGGTCGAGCAGGTCTACCGCCGCGAAACACCGGAGGTCTTGGCCACCCGCGGCATCTCGGTCGTGAAGGGCGCCGCCAGGTTCACCGGACCGACGTCGCTCGACGTGGACGGCCGCACGATCAGGGCGCGCAAGATCCTGATCGCGACCGGGGCCCGCCCCGCGCGGCCCGCCATCGACGGCCTCGACCGTGTGCCTTACGCCACCTACGAGACCATCTTCGACAACGACCGTTTGCCCGATCATCTGCTTGTCGTCGGCGGTGGCCCGATCGGCGCCGAGATGGCGCAGGCCTATCGCCGCCTCGGCGCACGCGTGACGCTGGTCGGCCCGCGCCTGCTCCCGCGCGAGGACGACGAGACCCGGGCCGAGATCCAGGCGGTGTTCGAACGCGAGGGTGTCGATTGCCATCTTGGCCGTGCCACGGCGCTGCGCCGGGACGGTGACGAGATCGTCGCGGCCACCGACCACGGCGAGGACCTCCGCGGCGACCTGCTGCTGGTCGCCACCGGGCGGCGGCCCAACCTCGAAGGGCTGGACCTCGCCGCCGCCGGCATCACCCACGACGACAATGGCGTGCCGGTCGATCGCCGCATGCGCACCAATGTCAGCACCGTGTATGCCGCCGGCGATGTCGTCGGCGGGCCCCAGTTCACCCATTTCGCCGGGTGGCAGGGCTTCCAGGCCGCACGCGCGGCGCTGCTGCCCGGCGGTGGCGCCGATGTGAACGCCGTCCCCCGCCTCACCTTCACTGACCCGGAGATTGCCCATATCGGGCCCGATCTCGACGCCGTTCGTGACGAGCACGGCGATCGCATCGAGATTCGCCGCATCGACCTCGCCGACATCGACCGGGCGGTCGCCGACGGCGAGACCCGCGGCTTCGTTCGCCTGGCAGTACGCCCCAACGGCACGCTGCTCGCCGCCACGGTCGTTTCGCCCCATGCCGGCGAGACGCTGGGCGAACTTGTCCTGGCGATCGGCAACGGCATCCGCGCGCAACGGCTGGCCGAAACCATGCACGCCTACCCGACCTACGCCACCGGGCTGCAGCAGATCGCGGTCGGCCTGGCACTGGACCGCTCGCTCTCCGGGTTCGGCGGCGCCATGGCCCGCCTCCTCGCCGGCGGCGCGCGGCCACGCGGTACCGGGGGCGCCGCCACCAACACGGCAACCACCAACGGAACAGCATGAACAGAATCGACGCTCCCGGGCGGTTCGCCCCGGTCACGCCCGCGCCACACAAGAAGGACGCCGACTACGTCTTCCACGAGCTGACGCGCAGTATCTGTCCGGAGTGCCGGCGCTCCATCGACGCCCAGATCATCTTCCGCGACAACCGCGTCTTCATGCGCAAGCGCTGTCCCGACCATGGCGAGTTCGAGACCCATGTCTACGGCGATGCCGACGCCTACGTGCGTTTCAGCCGCTACAACAAGCCGGGCACGATCCCACACCAATTCGCGACCGAGATCGACCGTGGCTGCCCGCACGATTGCGGCCTGTGCCCGGACCACCAGCAACACGCCTGCCTCGGCATCATCGAGGTCAACAGCACCTGCGACATGGATTGCCCGCTATGCTTCGCCGACGCCTCGCCGGGCTTCAACCTGTCGCTGGAGGAAGTCGAGCAGATCCTCGACGACTTCGTGCGCACCGAAGGCCAACCGGAGGTGGTCCAGTTTTCCGGCGGCGAGCCGACCGTCCATCCCCGCATCATCGACTTCATCCGCGCCGCCTACGCCCGCGACATCAAGTTCGTGATGCTCAACACCAACGGCAAGCGTATCGCCAAAGACGAGCGCTTCGTCGAGCAGCTCGCCGAGGTCCGGCCCGCGTTCTACTTCCAGTTTGACGGCTTCGAGTCCGAGACCTACCGGATCCTGCGCGGCGAACCGGACATCCTCGAAGAGAAGCTCCGGGCGCTGGATCGCCTCGCTGCCGCCAATCTCAACGTTACGCTGGTGCCGGCCATCGAGCGCGGCGTCAACGAACACGAGATCGGTCGGATCATCGATTTCGCCATCGAGCATCCGGCGGTCCGCGGCATCAACTTCCAGCCCGCCTTCCACGCCGGCCGGCACGCCGACCACGATCCGCTGCAGCGCATGACCATCCCCGATGTGGTGGCGTTGATCGAGGCGCAGACGGCGGGCAAGTTCGTGGCGTCGGATTTCGTACCGGTACCCTGCTGCTTCCCCACCTGCAACTCGGTCACTTACGCCTTCATCGACGATGGCGCGGTCATCCCGCTCCCGCGCATCATCAACGTCGACGATCACCTCGACTACATCACGAACCGCGTCGTCCCCGATCTGTCGATGGACATCCGCAAGGCGCTGGAGGGGCTGTGGTCCTCATCGTCGGTGCCGGGCTCGGAAACTTCGTTCGATCAGATCGTCGCAAGCTGCGAGGCCTGCGGCCTGCCTACGGGATTCGATATCGAGGACATTGCCGACAAGCTGATCATGATCATGCTGCAGGATTTCATGGACCCCTGGACCTTCAGCCAGAAGAACGTGATGAAGTGCTGCAAGGAGTTCCTCCTGCCCGGCGGCAAGCAGGTGCCGTTCTGCGCCTACAACTCGGTCGGCTACCGCGAGCAGGCCCGCGCGCAGCTCACGGCCCAGGAGCCCGAACGCCGGCAGGCGCGGGCCGAGGGTCGCGCCTACGAGCCGAAGCCAATCCACTTCGAGTTTCCGCGCCGCTGAGATGGCGAACGCCGACCTCAACCTTCCGGCCGACGCGGCTTCGGGCGACGACATCAAAAGCTGTTGCGCCGCCGTCTACGAACACGCGGCCGCGCGCATCCTCCTCGGCGATACCCTGCATCCGGGCGGGCTCGCCCTGACCGAAGCGCTTGGCAAGTCTCTCGGCCTTCACGAGGGATCGCACCTTCTGGACATCGCCTCCGGCACCGGGGCGAGCGCGATCTTTCTCGCCCAGCGGTTCGGATGCCGCGTCACCGGCGTCGACTACAGCGCACAATCAGTGGACGAGGCCAACGGCCGCGCCGCCAATGAGGGGCTGGCCGACCGTGTCGGTTTTCGGCAGGCCGACGCCGAGAGGCTCCCCTTCCCCGACCAGCGGTTTGACGCCGTCCTCTGCGAGTGCGCCTTCTGCCTCTTTCCCGACAAGACGCAGGCGGCGTCGGAGTTCGCACGTGTCCTGAGGCCCGGCGGCCGTCTCGCGCTCAGCGACGTCGCCCGCGACGGGCCCCTGCCACCGTCCCTTGATCAGCTCATGGCGTGGGTCGCGTGCATCGCCGACGCGCGCCCGGTGGAAGACTACGAGGGCTATCTCCGGGCTGCCGGCTTCGACATCCGGGACGCCACCCGCCACGACGAAGCCCTTGGTGCCCTTGTCGACAACGCCCGTCTGAAGCTCCTCGGCGCCGACGTGCTGATCGGCCTCGGCAAGCTCGACATGGCGCCCGGCGACCTCGCCGCCGCCAAGGAGATCGCGGCCGAGGCGCGGCAGGCGATCACCCACGGTCAACTCGGCTATGCCGCGATCGCCGCCGCCAAGCCGGCCTGACCGGACACCTCCACCCGACATCGTTGGCCGTTTGACGTCGCTTCCGACCCAGCGTCGCCGAGACGAAATTAGACGATGAAGAGGGCCGGATGAAGCTGTAGGTTCCACCAGTCTGCACGGCGGAGTGGAAACGAGACGGACACGATGGCGAGCTATCGGGAGCGCGTGCTACGCGACCTGCGGGCGTGGGAACAGGCAGGCTGGGTGTCGCGCACCGGCGCCGCGGCGATTGCCTCCTCCCTGCCGAAGCCCGGATTCTCATTCAGCTTCGCCACCATCATGGGCCTGCTCGGCGCCGTTTTGGTCGGCGCCGGCATCCTGGCGTTTGTGGCCGCGAACTGGGAGGCCATACCGCGATTCGGCCGGTTCGCTTTGACGCTGGGCTTGATGGCGCTGGCCTATGTGACGGCGTGGAGGCTGCAACGACGGTCGCTCACCGGTTTTGTCGAGGCGGCGCTGTTGATCGCGGGATTGGCGCTGGCGGCCACCTTCGTGCTCATCGGCCAGATCTACCATCTGGCGGAGAATTTCGGCGGCCTGATCATCAGTTGGGTCGTGGGCGTTTACGCCGCCGGGTTGGTGCTCAGGTCACCAGTGATGACGGCACTCGGGCTGATCGGCGGCGCCGTATGGACCATCACGACCATGGGCGCCGCCGGCCCGTGGCCTGCACCTCATTGGATCGGCTTCGCACCGGCACTTGCCGGCGGTGCGATCGCCGTCTGGCTCGGCTCACACTACGCTGGCGTGCTGTCGATCATTGCGCTGCTGCTTTGGGCCACCGCCAACATCGTTATCGTATCCGCTATCAACGACTGGAATCTCGCGGAAGTATCGAGCGTGCTGGTCGTTGCGGCGCTCGCTGCCTTCACGCTGGCAACGCTGCTGGCGAGCTTCGGCGAGAAGACGCGTGTGGGCGCGTTCGGCCGGCTTGCCCTTTGGCCAACCCTGACGGCCACGCTGGTGGCGTTCGGCGTCGTGCAACTCGCCGACGAACCGATCGGTCGCGAGATCGCAGTCCTTGTCGCCCTCGTCGCCACGTTCGGAACGGCCTTGGCGCTGGGCGCCATTGCCGCAATTCGCCAGGGCATGGGTGCGACCGCTTTTGCCGCTATGTTGGTCCTTGGCACCGGCGTCGTTCTGTTCGTCCTGTTTGTTCCCGCGCAGCCCTTCGTGGCTAAGGTCATCGGTGCCGCCCTTGTGTTGAGCGCGACCGTCTGGGCGGTACATCTGGGCCACACCGGGCAGGTTCCGGCGGCGACGCCGACCGGGCTCGCCGCCTTCGGCGCCGAGGTGCTCTACGTATACGTCGAGACACTGGGTACCATTCTTGACACGTCCGTGGTCTTCCTGACCGGCGGTCTGCTCTTCATCATCCTGGCCTTCGTCCTCTATCGCATCGACCGGTGGCTCGCGCCGCGGGAGGCCGCTCCATGAAGCTCCCCTATCCGCTTGCACTCGTTCTGGTCGCTATCGTCCAGCTTGCGCTCGTCGCGTGGAACATCGGCCAGCAGGAGTTGCTGCTCGCCACACCTGATGAAGTCAGGCTGGACGTCAGGCCGGTCGACCCGCATGACCTGCTGCGTGGTGACTACGTCGTGCTGCGCTTCACCGTCTCCGGAATCGAACGCACCAAATTCCTTCCCACCTTGAACGTCGCCGAGGGCGACCAGGTCTACGTGTCCTTGGTACCTGATGGTGACACCTGGATGGCGGCCGCAGCTCACCACGCCCCACCCGACTCTCGACCCTTCCTTCGCGGAACGGTGGTGAGGCCAGGTGCGCGCCAGGTCTGGGTCGACTACGGCATTACCCGGTTCTTCGTGCCCGAGGGCGCCGGGCGCGACCTTGAGCGATTACGCAACGACCAGCGTCTCTCTGTCGACGTGGCCATCGACTCCGACGGGCGAGCGGCACTCAAACGCCTCCTCGTTGACGGTGAGGTGCGCTACGAGGTCTCGCTGCTGTAAGGCGCACCCACCGCTTAACCGTGCGAGTCGCAAGTTCACCATTTGTGATGCCAAACGGCGTCCATTGTGTTTATGACAACCGCGTTCGCGTAGCGAAACAAAGGGATCTAGAGAGCCGGTGGCAACGCGCAGATACTTCGGAACCGACGGCATCCGCGGCCTGGCCAACCGCGACCCCATGACCGCCGACATGGCCCTCAGGGTCGGCATGGCCGCAGGCCGGGTCTTCACCCGCGGCGACCACCGCCACCGGGTCGTCATCGGCAAGGACACCCGCCTCTCCAGCTACATGATCGAAAACGCCCTGACGGCCGGCTTCCTTGCCGTCGGCATGGACGTCCTCCTGACCGGCCCGGTTCCGACCCCCGGAATCGCCATGCTCACCCGGTCGATGCGCTGCGATATCGGGGTGATGATCTCGGCGTCGCACAATCCCTACGCCGACAACGGTATCAAGCTGTTCGGGCCGGGCGGCGACAAGCTGTCCGACGCGGTCGAAGCGGAGATCGAAAACCTCATCGATTCCGATCTCGGCGAGCGGTTGGCCGAGTCCGCCGAGCTTGGCAGGGCCAAGCGGATCGACGGCGTCCAGGACCGGTACATCGAGTACGCCAAGCGGACGTTGCCCAGGAACCTGTCGCTGGACGGAATCAAGATCGTGATCGACGGCGCGAATGGCGCCGGCTACCGTGTCGCTCCGGCAGCGCTGTGGGAGCTCGGTGCCGAAGTCGTCGCCATCGGCGTCGAACCGAACGGCTTCAACATCAACCGCGAGGTCGGTTCGACCGCGCCGGAGGCGCTGGCCGAACGCGTCGTCGCCGAAGGTGCCCACATCGGCGTTGCGCTCGACGGCGACGGTGATCGCCTCATCACCGTCGACGAGACCGGCGCGGTCATCGACGGCGACCAGCTCCTGGCCGTCATCGCCCAGTCGTGGGCCCGTCAGGGCCGGCTCGCGGGCGATGCCATCGCGGTGTCGGTGATGTCCAATCTGGGGCTGGAGCGCTACCTCAGCGCCATCGGCATCGGCGTCCATCGCACCCCCGTCGGCGACCGCTACGTCGCCGAGGCGATGCGCGACAAGGGCCTCAATCTCGGTGGCGAGCAATCCGGCCACATCATCATGAGCGACTACGCGACCACCGGCGACGGCCTGGTGGCGGCCCTTCAGGTCCTGAGCGTGATGAAGGAGAGCGGCGGTCCGGCGAGCGAGGTCTGCCGTCGCTTCACGCCGTTGCCGCAAATCCTCGTCAACGTTCGGCACGGCGGCGGCAAGCCGCTCGAAGACGCCTCCGTGCGCGCGTTGATCACGGAAGCCGAGGGAAAGCTTGGCAAGTCCGGCCGTCTGGTGGTACGCGCTTCCGGCACCGAGCCGCTGATCCGCGTCATGGGCGAGGGCGATGATCGTGACGTTGTCGAAACGGTCGTTCGTGAGCTCGCCGACGCCGTTGCGGCCGTCGTGTAGGTCGCGGCTGCCGGTCAGGGAGCAAGGTCAATGATAATCATCGATCCCAACAACCCCAAGGGGATCGTCTGGATCGCGTCGTACCCGAAATCCGGCAACACCTGGATTCGGATCTTCATCTACCACATCCTCCGCATGATGGTCGGCGCCGAGCGCGAGGAGAACGATCTCGAGGTGCTTAGTCGCGCCACCGGCTATGAGGCCCGCCTTTTCGGCCTGTTTGACGAGTTGCTCGGCAAGCCGGTCGTGGAAGCGACGAAGCAGGAGATCGCCGAGGTTCGCGAACACGTTCACGCGGCGGTTTTTGAGCGCGCACCGCGCGTCGCCATGGTGAAGACCCACAACCTGTTGGGCATGGCGTACAAGCATCCGACCATCAACCTCAATGTCTCGGCCGGCACGATCTACATCGTCCGTGATCCGCGCGACGTGGTGGTTTCGCTGTCGGATCACCTCGGCTGCACGCTCGACCAGGGCATCGGCGTGCTGAACCACAGTGCCTACACGTCCGAGAGCGACCCGGAGGGGGCCTACGAGGTCTGGGGAAGCTGGAGCGAGCACGTCAAGTCATGGACGATGGTGCCCAACCAGGCCGTCATCGTCGTCCGCTACGAGGATCTTCTCGAAGATCCGTTCAAGCAGTTCTCGGCCATCGTCAAGCACCTGCGCGAGTCGCCGAGCGAGGAACAAATCCGCGAGGCGATCGAGCTGTCGTCGTTCAAGAGCCTGTACGACCAGGAAACTGCCGGCGGTTTTCGCGAGCGCTCGCCCCACGCCGAGCGCTTCTTCCGCGTCGGCAAGGCCGGCCAGTGGCGGGGCGAATTGAGCACGCAACAGGTCAACACCATCGTTGGTGCCCACGGCGACATGATGCGGAAGTTCGGCTACCTGTGAGGGCGTTTGTGACGGCGGCCTAACGGCCGGTTTCGATCCCCTGAAATGCCCGCCTGGCCATCAGCAGCGCGCCCTCCGTACCGTCGGCCTCCGGTTCAACCAGCAGAGACCGTTCGTCGGCTGGCAGCCATGCCAGAAGGCTCTGATAGAGCCCGCCGATCATCGCAATGCGTTCCGCGCCCAGTGCCGCCAGGCGGCGAATGTGGAGGCCCGCCCCCGCGGCACAGTTCTCGACGGCGGCGATGGCCATGACATCGCCCTCATCGGCGAACTCGAACGCCAGTGCGGCGTAGGCCGCATAATCGCCCGGTTCGGCGTCACCGGCCCAGACGGTCGCCCGCTGGCCCTCGAAGCTGAAATCGGAGAGGATTCGTTCGGCAAACGGCGTCGTTTCCGCCATGCCGTCGAGCGCGAGCACGGCGCGGCGGATGGCGAAACGCCCAAGGGCCGCGCCGCTGCCGTCGTCGCCGACATAGAACCCCCAGCCGCCGACGTAGCGACGTTCGCCGTCTCGGACCAGAAAACCGCACGAACCGGTCCCGAGAATGAGGACGGCGCCGTCGCCGCCGCCGAAAGCGCCTAACCAGGCAGCATAAGCATCGGTATCCACCGACAACGACGCAAACGGATGTGGAGCGTCGAGAACGCGCTGCCGGTCGACGTCCTGCTGGGTGCCGGCCAGCCCGAAACCGGCGTGTGTTCTGGCGAAGTCCGTGTCGTCGAGCCCGGCCGCGGCAAGCGCCTGCCGCGCCGCGTTCATGATCTCCTCGCGGCCGCGACGGGTCCGTGCGTTGCCCGCGCCGGCAAGCCCCTCGCCGAGCAGCCCTCCGGAGGCGTCACGCAGGCGCGCGCGGGTGCGTGTGCCACCGCCGTCAATCCCGAGAAACAACGCGTCCGGCATGTGCCGACATCCGCTCCGTTCAGTCGCGTGAGGAACTCAGGCGACCGCTCCGGCGAACCGGCGACCATCGGTGTCCGCCTCGGCCGGCTCGCCGATCGCGGCGTTGTCCGTCCGCTCGACAAAACCACCGCCGAGAACCCGTGCCCCGGGGCCGTCGTCTTCGTAGAGAACACAGGCCTGGCCGGGCGCCACCCCGGCCTCGTCGTCGACAAGTTCGACCGATGCCTCCGCCGCCGAAACGGACAGGCGCGCCGGTGCCGGCGGCCGCGTCGACCGCACCCGGGCGAGCACGTCGCGGCCGTCGGCCGTCGCGGCCGGTTCGTCTCCGATCCAGTTGAAGTCGCGCAACCACAGGCGGTGGGTCGCCAGCGACGTGCGGGGGCCGACGACGACGCGATGCGTGGCCGGGTCCAGACGTACGACGTACAGCGGGTCGCCGGTGGCAATGCCGAGACCGCGCCGCTGCCCGACGGTGAAATTGGCGATGCCGTCGTGACGGCCCAGCACGCGCCCGTCGAGATGCACGATGTCGCCGGGCTCAGCGGCGTCAGGGCGCAACCGGCGGACGATGTCGGAATAGCGACCCTGCGGCACGAAGCAGATGTCCTGGCTGTCGTGCTTGTCGGCGACGGTCAGCCCAAGCCGCCGCGCGGCATTCCGCACCTCGGCCTTGGTCATGTCACCCAGTGGGAAGCGAAGGTAATCGAGCTGCGCCTGGGTCGTGGCGAACAGGAAATAGCTCTGATCGCGATCCGCATCGACGGGGCGATAGAGCGCCCGGTGGCCGCCACTGGGGCGACTTGCCACGTAGTGCCCCGTCGCCAGTGCCGCGGCGCCGAGATCACGCGCCGTCGCCAGGAGATCGGCGAACTTGACCGTCTGATTGCAGGCAATACACGGCACGGGTGTTTCGCCCGCCGCGTAGCTGTCGGCAAACCGGTCGATGACGGCTTCCCGAAAACGATCCTCGTAGTTCAGTACGTAGTGCGGAATCTGCAGCGTTTCCGCCACCGTGCGGGCGTCCTGGACATCCTGTCCGGCGCAGCAGGCCCCCTTGCGGTGGGTTGCCACACCATGGTCGTAGAGCTGCAGGGTGACGCCGACGACATCGTAGCCGGCCTCGCTCAGGAGGCCCGCCACGACGGACGAATCGACGCCGCCCGACATGGCGACGACCACGCGCGTGTCTTCCCGACGTCCCGGTAGGTCCAGATCCAACATTCTCACCGATCGTACGGCGGCCTCACCTCGGGGCCCAGTGGCGTCCCGCGAGCTGACCGCTCCGATAGCATGAACGGGACTATAGGGGCACGTTCGCCGCCTGCAAGAGCGTCCCGCGCGGCCGGCCTTTGGCAAACCGCGGCCATTTATTACTCAAACCTTGTGGCCCGTTTAGCCAATTTTTAAAGCGACGACGATAGGGTGCATCAAGTTTGAGTTGTAGTGGTTGCGTACGAGAGTGCAATGGGCGGAGATGTTCGTTCCCGCGTGAAGTATGTCATTGGGCCCGACGGGAGCCCTCTGACCATTGCGGATTTACCCCCGACAAGCACCAAACGCTGGGTCATCCGGCGCAAGGCGGAAGTGGTTGCCGCGGTGCGCGGCGGCCTTCTCAGCCTCGAAGAAGCCTGCGCCCGCTACACGCTGACGGTCGAGGAGTTCCTCTCCTGGCAGCAGTCGATCGACGAGCACGGTCTCGCCGGCTTGCGCACGACCCGTATCCAGCAATACCGGCACTGAGACCACCCAAACCGTCGGCGTTGACAAATACGCACGCCCGGGTTGGCCTCCCGGCATGAATGGCGGCGCAATCGATCTTACTGTCGACGAGCTTGCGGCATTACTGCCCTCCCGCGCCCCTCTTCTCGGCCTCGACGTCGGCGACAAGACGATCGGCGTGGCCGTGTCCGATCCCGAATGGCGCATCGCGACACCGGTCGAGACCATCCGACGGACGAAGTTCACCAAGGATGCCGGCCGCCTGGTCGATCACGTCACCGCGCGCGATCCCGCCGCCCTGGTGATTGGCCTGCCGCTCAACATGAACGGCAGCGAGGGGCCGCGGGCTCAATCGGTCCGTTCCTTCCGCCGCAACCTGGCCCGGTTCACCGCGCTTCCGGTTCTGTTTTGGGACGAACGCCTGTCGACGGCGGCCGTCACCCGCACGCTTCTGGAAGCCGATGCCAGCCGCGCACGCCGTGCCGCGGTCGTCGACAAGATGGCAGCCGCCTTCATCCTCCAGGGCGTTCTCGACCGCCTGGCGACGGCGGGGGAAGGATAGGGCTACGGCGGCGGATAGAGGTAGTTCAGGAACGCCTTGCTGTCGAAACGTGTGTCCAGCATCCCGTAGGTCGCCCGCCACGGCTTGGTAAGCCGGGTCTCGACGAACGCGTCGGACACCACGGACGGGAAGCGCTGCTTCAGGGCCGCCGCGGCCACCGTCATCGCCAGCTGCTCCACCAGGATGCGCGCCGAACCCTCGTCCGCCAGCGCGACCGCCGCGGCCGCCCGTAATACGTTGAGCGAGGATTGCGCCGCCGCACCCAGGGCCGACTCGACACCGCTGAGGACCGTTTCCAGCGGATCGGTGCTCCGGCGCAGGATCCGCATGACCTCGAGACACATGGCGTTGCCGGAACCGTGGCGAATACTCCCGACGGTGCTGTCGCGGAACAGCCGCGCCGACGCGCTGGCGTCCGAAAAGCCGTTACCGCCCACACATTCCATGGCCTCGGCGGCAACGGCCTGATTGACCTTGGTGACCCAGTAGCGGCACACCGGCGTCATCAGGCGCGAGAACGCGGCCGCGTTCGGATCGTTGGTCGCGCGGTCGTAGGCCTCCGCCAGCCTGAACACGAGGGCCCCGGCTGCGGTCGCGTCGAGCGCCATGTCGGCGAGGACACGCGTCATCAGGGGCTGGTCCAGAAGCGGCAGGCCGTACACCCGGCGATGACGGACGTGGTGCACGGCCAGCGCGACCGCCGTGCGCATCGCGCCGGCGGCGATCGCTCCCTCATCGAAGTGGATCAGCGCCATCGCGTCCGTCAGCGTTGCGGCGCCCTTTCCGCGCTCGCCGATCACCCAGGCGGTCGCGTCGCTCATCTCGGCTTCGGCAATCGCACTCGACCGGTGTCCGATCACGTCCTTCAGGCGCACCAGTCGAATGGCGTTGCGCCGACCATCGTCGCGCACACGCGGAACCACGAACGCACTCAGCCCTTCAATCGTCTGCGCCAGCGCCAGGAAGGCATCGGCGGTCGGCGCCGCGAGAAACCATTTGTGCCCACTGACCAGCCAGCTCCCGTCGCTGGTCTCGCGCGCCTCGGCGGCATAACCGCTCTGATCGGTGCCGGCCTGTTTCTCCACCGTTGCAATCGACACCGTCGCACCGGCCTTCTCACCAATCCCCGTTTCCGACCGGTCATACTGGCGCGTCAGGATCGGCCTCAGCCAACGCGAGGCCTGCCTGTCATCCTTGGCGAGCGCCGCCACCGCGGCATTGGTCGAAACGATGCCGCCGAGGTGGCCCTGATCCACCGCCGCCGCCATGTAGAGACGCGCCGCGCGCGCCGCCACGCGCACGCCCGATTCCTCGCCCGCCGCATCCCACAACGACGCGTGGAGCCCCTCGGCGATGCTTCGGCGCATCAGCGCGTGGTATGCGGGATGGAATTCGACCACGTCCACCCGTCGACCCACATCGTCATGGGTGGAGAGCGTCGGCGGATGACGGTTCGCGAGCTGCCCGAGCTCGAAACTGTCCGCCGTCCCCCAGGCTCGGCCGAACGCGTCGAGCGTCGCCGCCACCGACGGCGGCACATGGTCGAGCATCGCCACTACGGACGGATCGCCGGCAAACAGGTTGATCCCCGTCAGAGGCGGTGACTGGTTCGTCACCTCGCGAACGTCGATGGCCGTGACCAAATCACTCCTCCGGGCAGCCGATTCGCACCGGATCGCAAGGTACCACGTGGTCGGCAGCGCTTGATGCGGAGGCCGACTCCCCATATAGCGATGGCTTTAATGAACGCTCCGCACACCGCTCCCGCCACGGTCTTTCCGCACCGGCATCTGTTGGGAATCGAGGGGCTTCAGCCGCCGGAGATCGAACTCCTCCTGGATCGCGCCGAGGAAGCGCTGGCGGTCAGCCGGCGCGTCGAGAAGAAGACCGCCACCCTGCGCGGCCGTACCCAGATCAACCTGTTCTTCGAGTCCTCGACGCGGACGCAGTCCTCTTTCGAACTGGCCGGGAAGCGCCTTGGCGCCGACGTCATGAACATGGCCGTGGCCACGTCGGCGGTGAAGAAGGGTGAGACCCTGATCGACACCGCCATGACGCTGAACGCCATGCGCCCCGATATTCTCGTGGTGCGCCACCAGGCGGCCGGTGCCGCCGAGCTCCTGTCACAAAAGGTCACGTGCTCGGTCATCAACGCCGGCGACGGCGCCCACGAGCACCCGACCCAGGCGCTTCTCGACGCGCTCACCATCCGCCTGCGCAAGGGGCGCATCGCCGGGCTGGTGGTGGCCATCTGCGGCGACGTTCTCCACAGCCGCGTTGCGCGGTCGAACATCCTTCTTCTGAGCGCGCTCGGCGCGCGGATCCGGGTCGTCGGGCCGTCCACGCTTCTACCCCTCGGTATCGACCGGCTCGGCGTCAAAGTCCACAACGACATGCGCGCCGGGCTGACCGACGCCGATATCGTCATGATGCTGCGCCTCCAGCGCGAGCGCATGACCGGCAACGACGTGCCGTCGGTCAGGGAGTACTACCGCTATTTCGGCCTCGACGAGGCGAAACTTGCGGTAGCTGCGCCCGATGCGCTGGTCATGCATCCCGGACCGATGAATCGCGGTGTCGAAATCGATTCGGCGGTCGCCGATGGCGCCCGCAGTCTCATCAGCGAGCAGGTCGAGATCGGCGTGGCCGTCCGCATGGCCGTGCTGGAGGCGTTGGCCGCGCACTTGCCGGATGACTAGGCCGATGAACGGGCTCAGTGGCGGGTCGGACACACCGGCGCCTCTCATCCTGCGCAACGCCCGGATCGTCGATCCGTCCTGTGGACGCGACGAGACCGGCGCCGTTGTCGTTGCCGACCGTCGTATCGTCGCCGTCGGACCGGACGCCGAGGCCGTCGCGAGAACGCCCGACGCCCAGGCGATCGACTGCGCCGGCGCGGTAGTCGCCCCCGGTCTGATCGACATGCGCGTGTTCGTCGGCGAGCCGGGCGCCGAGCACCGGGAGACCCTGGCGACAGCCGGCGACGCGGCGGTGGCCGGCGGCGTCACCACCATCGTGACCATGCCGGACACCGATCCCGTCATCGACGACATCGCCCTGGTTGACTTTGTCACCCGCCGCGCCCGTGACGAAACGCGGGTGCGTGTCCTGCCGACAGCCGCGATCACCCGATCTCTTGAAGGGCGCGAATTGACCGAGATCGGGCTCATGCGCGAAGCCGGCGCCGTCGCGTTCACCGACGGACGCCGCACGATCACCGACGCCGGCCTGATGCGGCGGGCCCTCACCTACTGTCGCGACTTCGATGCACTCCTGATGCACCACACCGCCGATCCGAATCTGGTCGGCGACGGCGTCATGAACGAGGGCGAGACCGCGACCCGGCTCGGCCTGCCGGGAATCCCGCGCGAAGCCGAGATCGTTGTGCTGGAGAGGGACATGCGGCTGGTCGCACTCACCGGCGGCCGCTATCACGCAGCGCAAATCTCCTGCGCGGAGTCGCTCGACGTGATCCGCCGTGCCAAAGATCGCGGACTGCCCGTCACGTGTGGCGCGTCGATCAATCATCTGACCCTCAACGAGGGCGACATCGGTTCGTACCGGACGTTTCTCAAGATGTCGCCGCCACTCCGTAACGAAACCGATCGCCTGGCCATGGTCGCCGGCCTCGGCGACGGCACCGTCGACGTTCTGGTGTCCAGCCATGATCCGCAGGACGTGGAAACGAAAAGGCACCCGTTCGCCGAGGCTGCTGATGGCGCTGTCGGCCTGGAAACCCTGCTGGCGGCCGGCCTTCGCCTCGTCCATGACGGCAGCGTCGATCTGCCAACGCTCCTGCGCGCCCTCACCTCCCGCCCCGCCGATATTCTCGGTCTCGATGTCGGCCGGCTGACGCCCGGCGCGCCCGCCGATCTGATCGTCTTCGACCCCGACGCGCCGTGGGTGTGCGCGGCCGAGACGCTCAAATCGCGGTCCAAGAACACGCCGTTCGAAGGCGCGCGTTTTCAGGGCGTGGTGCAGCACGTGGTGGTTGCCGGGGCGCGACTGGCAACCTACGCTGACGAGAGCGTAACCGCCTGACCGGCAAACCAATGGTTGTCAGATGCCCGAAGGACTGAGCCTGCTGACAGCCGCGGTGATCGGTTACCTGTTCGGCAGTATACCGTTCGGCCTGCTGCTGACCCGCTTGGCCGGACATGGCGATATCCGGTCCATCGGTTCGGGCAACATCGGCGCCACCAACGTGTTGCGCACCGGCAGCCGCGGGCTGGCCGCTGCCACGCTCGCCGGTGACGCCGCCAAAGGCTGGCTTGCGGTGATTGTCGGTGGCCTGCTCGGTCCGATGCCGGCGCTCGTCGCCGGCGTCGCCAGCCTGGCCGGCCATGTCTTCCCGGTATGGCTGAGATTCCGGGGCGGCAAGGGCATCGCAACGTTCCTGGGTGTCATGCTCGGCCTCAACATATGGCTCGCCCTGACGTTTGCAGTGGCCTGGCTTGCCGTTGCGGCGGCGATCCGAATCTCGTCCGCGGCTGCGCTGGCGGCAACCGCCGCCGTCGTCATCGTCGGCTTCGTCGTCGAGCCACCGCTCGTCGCGGCCGTCATCGCCCTGATGGTCGCGCTTCTCTGGTGGCGTCACGCCGACAACATCCGCCGCCTCCTCGCCGGAACCGAAAGCCGCATCGGCGACAAGACGTGAGCGCAGGCCGCATCGAGGGCCGCGAACTGCGCGACCGGCTCCGGCTCTGCCGCTCGGCCAACGTCGGCCCGGTCACCTACCGGGAACTCCTGTCCCGTTTCGGCGACGGCCAGAGCGCGATGGAAGCGGCCGTGACCCTCTCCTCACGCGGTGGGCGCCCGATTCGGCTCGCTTCCGAGGAGGCGATCCAAGGCGAAATGGAGGCCACCGAACAGCTCGGCGCGGTTCAGGTTGCCCTCGGTGACGAGCGCTACCCCGAGATGCTGGCCGCCATCGACGGCGCGCCTCCGGTCCTGAGCGTCCTCGGCGACGTCGACCGGCTTGGCGCTGCGTCCATTGCCATTGTCGGTTCGCGGAACGCGTCTGCCGCCGGTCGGCGTCTGGCGCAGGACCTCGCAGCCACGATTGGCGCCGCCGGGTATCCGATCGTGTCCGGCCTGGCCCGCGGCATCGATACCGCGGCGCACCAGGGCGGGCTCGCAACCGGCACGGTGGCGGTGCTCGCCGGCGGCCTCGATCGCATCTATCCGGCGGAGAATCTCGGCCTCGCGGAGGACATCGTGAACAAAGGCGGAGCACTCGCCACCGAGATGCCCATCGGCCTGGCCGCGCGGGGCAAGGACTTCCCGCGCCGCAACCGCATCATCTCAGGCTTGTCGCTCGGTGTTGTCGTCGTGGAGGCGGCGCGCAGGTCCGGAAGCCTCTACACCGCCCGGCGCGCCGCCGAACAGGGGCGATCGGTCTTCGCTGTTCCAGGCTCCCCGCTCGATCCGCGCGCGGAGGGCACAAATATGCTGATCCGCGAAGGCGCTACGCTCGCCGCCTCTGCCAGTGATGTCCTTGATGACGTCACACCGATGACCGCGCCTGCGCCGCATCCACCAGCTTCACCGATCGTTTTCGAGGAGGCACAACCGGTTGAAACCACCGATGATGCGCGCGTGTGTTTGTTGGAGGCGCTGAGTCCGTCGCCCGTGTCGGTCGACGACCTCATACGCCTCACCGGACTCAGCCATGGTGAGATTCAACTCGTGCTGCTCGAACTGTCGCTTGCGGGACGGATCGAGCGCCACGCCGGTCAGCGTGTTTCCCTCAGCTCCTAGGCGGTGGGGCCGCCCGACCCTTTCCGGCCTGAGCGACGACTACGGGATCGTCCGGCCTTCGCGGCCTCTTCCGCGGCCGCGTCGGCGGCCATTGACAAAAGAAAGGAAATGAACTGCATGTCCGATCTTGCTGCCAGGACGCGCAACTCGCGTGTGAGCCCGGCGATGTAGTGTGCAGTCTGGTTCCGCTCCGCGTGGTTACCGGGATCGACATGCTTCATGGCTGACTCCGCCGCACCAGAAGGCTGCGATCCCATATCGACTCGCCGCATCCGATACACTACCTATGATAGATGATCGACTGAACCTTAACCAGTGCGTGTAGGTCGATCAAGACATCCTTGGCGACACCGGTGGTTGAAACTCGTCGTGGCGATGGCCATTTGGCGGCTGCTCGAGGCGCGTAGATTGACAGGCCGGTTCGATTTCAAGATTGTCCCGCGCCTGACGCTGGCCGTCATCAACCGCCTGACGCGCCGAAAAATCCCGTTCGCTGAACCTGTCGTTCGGCGCGTGTCGCCCTGATGGACCATGAATCTCGTAATCGTCGAATCTCCGGCCAAGGCCAAGACAATCAACAAATACCTCGGCAAGGACTACCAAGTCCTCGCCTCCTACGGTCATGTGCGTGATCTTCCCTCCAAGGACGGGTCGGTCGACCCTGAGCACGACTTCGAGATGCGTTGGGAGGTCGATTCGAAGGCGCAGAAGCGTCTCACCGACATCGTCAGGGCGGCCAAGGAGGCGGACAGCCTCATCCTCGCAACCGACCCCGACCGCGAAGGCGAGGCGATCTCATGGCACGTGCTTGAAGTCCTGAAGGCGCGCAAAGCGTTGAAGGACAAGCCGGTCCGGCGGGTGGTCTTCAACGCCATCACCCGTGACGCCGTCCTGTCGGCCATGGCCGAGCCCCGCGACATCGACGCATCGCTGGTCGACGCCTATCTCGCCCGCCGGGCTCTGGATTATCTTGTCGGTTTCACCCTGTCGCCGGTTCTCTGGCGCAAACTGCCCGGTGCCCGCTCCGCCGGCCGCGTTCAGTCCGTCGCGCTCCGTCTGGTCACCGACCGCGAACTGGATATCGAGACCTTCGTCCCTCGGGAATACTGGTCGCTGGCCGTCACGCTGGAGCCGCCGGGCGGCGGACGCTTCGTGGCACGTGTCAACGGTTTCGAAGGCAACAAGCTCGGCCGGCTTGATATCCCCGACGAGGCGACGGCGCGGCGCATCGAGAGCGTGCTCGCCGCCGGCGCCTACAGCGTGACCGCCACCGAGGCGAAGCCGGTCAGGCGCAACCCGGCGCCACCGTTCACGACCTCGACCCTCCAGCAGGAAGCCTCGCGCAAGCTGGGCTTCGCGGCCGGCCACACCATGCGCCTCGCCCAGCGTCTCTATGAAGGCATCGAGTTGGATGGCGAGACGGTCGGGCTCATCACCTACATGAGGACGGACGGCGTGCAGCTTGCGCCCGAGGCCGTCACCGCCATGCGCCGCGAGATCGGCAACCGGTTCGGTGATCGTTACGTGCCCGACAAGCCGCGCGCCTATCGATCGCGCGCGCGTAACGCACAGGAGGCGCACGAGGCGATCCGACCGACTGATGCGGCCCGCGCGCCGACCGACGTCAAGCGCATCCTCGAGCCCGATCAGGCGAAACTCTACGATCTCATCTGGAAACGCGCGATCGCGAGCCAGATGGCGGCGGCCGAACTGGAACGCACGACCGTCGACATCGCCTGCGGCGCCGCCGCTCTGCGCGCGACCGGCCAAGTGGTTCGCTTCGACGGGTTCCTGTCGGTCTACCAGGAGGGCCGCGACGAGCGACCGGAGAACGGCGCCGACGCCGAATCCGACGACGATCGCCGCCTCCCGCCCATGGCGCCCGGCGACGTGCTCTCCCGCCACGGAATCGAGACGACGCAGCATTTCACCGAGCCGCCGCCCCGCTACACGGAGGCGACCCTCATCAAGAAGATGGAGGAGCTCGGTATCGGCCGCCCGTCGACCTACACGGCCACTCTGTCTGTTCTGCGCGATCGCGACTACGTCCGCCTAGAGAAGCGCGCGCTGGTGCCGGAGGACAAGGGACGGCTCGTCACGGCGTTCCTGCAGAGCTTCTTCGCCCGCTACGTCGAGTACGATTTTACCGCCGCGCTGGAGGAGCAGCTCGATCGGATTTCGGCGGGCGAGCTGTCGTGGAAGGATGTCCTGCGCGACTTCTGGCGTCAGTTCTACGCCGCCGTCGAAGACACGCGCGATCTGCGGGTCTCGGAAGTCCTGGAGGCACTGAACGAACTCCTGGGTCCGCACATCTTCCCCGCCAAGGAGGATGGCAGCGATCCGCGCAAATGCCCCTCCTGCGGCAACGGCAGGCTGTCGTTGAAGGTCGGCAAGTACGGTGCGTTTATCGGCTGCTCCAACCACCCGGACTGCAAATACACCCGCCAGATCAAGGTGCCCGAAGGTGACGACGCGGACGAGGCGGCGCTCGCGAACGGCGGCAAGCTGCTCGGCCAGGACCCCGACACCGGCCTTAACGTGTCGCTCCGTACGGGCCGGTTCGGTCCCTACGTTCAGCTTGGCGACGTACCCGAGGAAGGCGGCGACAAGCCCAAGCGCGCGAGTATCCCGAAGGGATGGTCGTCCACCGACCTTGCTCTTGAGCAGGCCCTTGCACTCCTGTCGCTGCCGAGAACGGTCGGCGCCCACCCCGAGACCGGTGGGGAGATCGTCGCCGGCATCGGCCGTTACGGGCCATTCGTCCGCCACGACCGCACCTACGCCAATCTCGATTCCGTCGAGGAGGTCTTCTCCGTCGGCCTGAACCGCGCCGTAACCTTGATCGCCGAGAAGGCCGCCGGTGGCGGACGGCGGCAGCGAAGCGCCTCGATCCTCAAGGAACTCGGCGAGCATCCCGACGGTGGCGCGGTGACGGTCCGCGACGGGCGCTACGGCCCCTACGTCAACCACAAGCGCGTCAACGCGACCTTGCCCAAGAGCGTCGATCCACAGGCGGTCACGCTTGAGGAGGCACTCGAGCTGATTGCCGCCAAGGCCGGCAAGAAAGCGGCGAAAAAGAAGACGGCAAAAAAAGCGACGAAGAAGACGACACGCGCGAAGTCTTCGGCACGCTCGACCGCGAAGGGCGGCGGCCGGGCCGCCGATTCCGCCTAGGTCGTGGCCTTGTAGCTCCGCCGCCGAGTCTTGCGGAGGCACGGGCCACCGCGGCGAGGCCGAAGCCCTGGCGCTGTTCGTGAAGTTCCGGCTCACGACCGCACCGCGATTTTCCAACATCACGCGAGACGCCGCTCAAGCTACAGGGCGCGAACGTCACCACCTATCCGCCCCTCCGGACTGCAGGAAGAGGCTTTACAAAACGGTTGCTACGCATTACCTAACGATCGTTAGGTACGTTAAAACAATCGAAAGAGGCCACCCATGACCTCCACAAACTCGATCATCGTCAACTGCTCAGCGGCTGATGCCTGGAGACTGATCGGCGAGGAATTCGTCGCTGTCGACCGATGGATGGCGGCGATTCCGACCGCCGAAGCCATTCCTGGGCCCACCTTGCCGGGAGCACCAGCCAAGGGGCGCAATTCCTACCTGGTCAGGAAATTCGCGCCGATGTACCAGGAAGAAATCCTCACCGAATACGACCCTGAGAACTTGAGGATCAGCGTGAATGTCACCCTGCGAGAGGGCCCGCGCTTCATGCCAATGAAAGGCTACCGCGCGACGGTCATCATCGAGGCCCTGAGCCCGCACAGCTGCAAGGTGACGTGGATCGGCAATGCCACGGCAAAATGGTTCGCAAGGCCGATGACGGGCGCCATGACACGAAACCTCGATGCCGGCTTCATCCGCAGCCTGGAAGAGATCCAGCACATCCTGGAGACAGGTGAGCCGCACCCCCGGAAAGTCGAGAAAATCAAATCGGAGGCCGCTCTGGCGGCATGAGACGCGACCAGATCACTGCCGAAGACGCATCGCTGAAAACCCGTCTGATCGAAGCAGGGAAGACTCTCTTTGCGGAGCGGGGTTACGCGGGTGCCTCCGTTCGCGACATCTGCAAGGCGGCGGACGCCAGTTCGACGATGATCCACCACTATTTCGGCAGCAAGGAGGGGCTCTACGACGCCATCATTGATGAATTCTCCTCGGCCACCTTCGATGTGCCGCTGCGGCTCATCGCCAAACCGCCAAAGACGGCGGAGGATTTTCGCCTCCGGCTTGAGTTGTTCATCACCGAGACATTTCGGGCCCTTGTGGACCAGGCGCCGGTCTTCCGCATCCTCGCTCGCGAGAGCCGGAGCTTCGTCGGCATGTCCCGCTTTCACAATGGATTTGCGGCTTACCTGAAGGCGGCACAGACGGCAGGCTTGCTGGATGCCGAGTTGAAGATAGAGCTTTTGACGGGCCTGGTTCTTGACCGTCTCGGAAATCAGATAGTCTACGCCGCAACATCTGCCGACGATCAACCCAACGTGCTGAATGACGACGCTTATGCCGAAGACTGGCTCTCCGCCAATGTCGCCGCCTTGGTCCATGGCCTTGCGGGAGACAGTTCTCGATAGACGCATCCGCGGCGCTGCCCGGAGAACGCTTTAGGTGGCGCACCATCCACGACCGCACCGACGGCGCCGGGGACAAGCTCCCGCCAGCAAGGCCGGCGGCGTGCCGAGCCGGGAAGACGTTCTCACCTTCATCGAGCAGAATGGCGGGCATGCCGACAAGCGCCAGATCGCACGCGCTTTCGGCGTCTCCGGCCACGACCGCATTGCGCTCAAGCGCTTGCTGCGCGATCTCGCCGAGGAGGGCCTGATCGAAGGCGGCAAGCGGCGCTTCGTCCGCGCCGGTGATCTGCCGCCGGTCACCGTGCTCAAGGTGACCGGTCGGACGGATGACGGCGATCTCACGGCCGTGCCCACCACCTGGTCGGAGGATCTCGGCGAACCGCCACGCGCACGGATTGTCACGCGACGCAGGGATCGCGGCCGGAGCCTGCCGGGCATCGGCGATCGTGTCCTTGCGCGCCTGGAACGCGTGGACGATCCCGCCGTGGCCTACGACGCGTCGGTCATCAAGGTCCTCGCCGCCGAGCCGGACCGCATCCTCGGCGTTCTCAGCCGTCATGCGTCGGGCTGGGTGGTGGAGCCGATCCAGCGCAAGCAGAAAACTGTCGACCTCGAAGGCGATCCCGGCGACGCGCGCGAGGGCGATCTCGTATCGGTTGCACCGATCAAAGGCCGGCGCTACGGCCCGATCCGCGCGCGCCTGGTGGAGGTCGTCGGCCCCGCCAGCGGCCGCCATGCGGCGAGTTTCCTCGCCATCCACGCCCATGGCCTCCCGCATGTCTTCGACGAGCGAACGCTGGAAGCAGCGCGCGCCGCGCAGCCCGTGTCGACAAAAGGGCGCGAAGACTGGCGCGACCTGCCGCTGGTGACCATCGACCCGGTCGACGCACGCGACCACGACGACGCTGTCATCGCCGAGCCGGACGTCGACCCCGGCAATCCGGACGGTGTTGTCCTTACGGTCGCCATCGCCGACGTTGCCTACTATGTGAGACCCGGATCGGCGCTCGACCGGACCGCGCTGGAGCGCGGCAACTCGGTCTACTTCCCCGACCGTGTGATCCCGATGTTGCCGGAGCGCATCTCCAACGATCTGTGTTCGCTACGCGCGGGCGAGGATCGTCCGGCAATCGCGGTACGCATGGTCTTCGGCGCCGACGGGCACAAGCGGCACCACAGCGTCCACCGCGTCCTGATCCGCGTGGCTGCGAACCTGGCCTACGAGACCGCGCAACGGGCTTTCGACGGCAACGCCGGCGATATCGACGGCGACCTCGATTCGCCGCTCGCGGAGACGTGGCGCGCCTACCGCATTCTGGCCCGCTCCCGCGACATGCGGGCGCCACTGGATCTCGACCTGCCGGAGCGCAAGGTCATCCTCGACAAGGCCGGGCGGATCGAGCGGATCATCGTGCCGCAGCGCCTTGAGGCTCATCGCCTGATCGAGGAGTTCATGATCCAGGCGAACGTGGCCGCCGCCGAAACGCTGGAGCGCCACGAGTCGCCGCTGGTCTACCGCATCCACGACGCGCCCTCGCTGGCCAGGATCGAGGCGCTGCGGGACTTCCTGAAGTCGATCGAACTCTCGATCCCGCGCGCCGGCAATTTGCGGCCCGAACACTTCAATCGTGTGCTCGGTGCGGTTCGCGAAAGCGAACACCAGACGCTGGTCAGCGAGGCCGTGCTGCGCGCGCAGTCCCAAGCCGTCTACAGCGCCGAGAACATCGGCCACTTCGGACTCAATCTCCGCCGCTACGCCCACTTCACCTCACCGATCCGGCGCTATGCCGACCTCCTGGTCCATCGCGCCCTGATCACCGCCCTGCGACTGGGCAAGGACGGCATGCGGCCGGATACGGCCGATGACCTGCCCGAGATCGCGGCACGCATCTCGGCGTCCGAGCGTCGCGCCATGGCAGCCGAACGCGATGCCATCGACCGCCTGGTCGCCCATTGGCTCGCGGAGCGGGTCGGCAGCGCCTTCACCGGACGGATCAGCGGCGTCACGCGCGCCGGCCTGTTCGTGCGGCTTGACGACAGCGGCGCCGACGGTTTCGTGCCGATTTCATCGATCGGCCGCGAATATTACCGCCATGACGAGGCTGCCTTCGCCCTCATCGGCGAAGACACGCGCACCGCCTACCGCCTGGGTGACGCGGTCGAAGTCCGCCTGCTCGAGGCCATTCCGCTCACCGGCGGGCTGCGCTTTGAACTCCTGAGCGAAGGCCGGCCGCTTGAAGGCACCGCGCGCACCGCCCGACGGCCGTCGGGACAACCCCGCTCACGACGGCGGCGGCGCTGACGCCTGCGACATTGCGACCGCAAGCAGCCGCTTGCGGACGACCGTACAGGGTCTTAGGTCTGGGACTTCTGGAGGCGTGCTGCCATGGATGATCCCGTGAACGATCGCAACGTCACCCAAGCACTGCGACGCGGCTTTCTCGGCCGCTGCCCGTGCTGCGGCGAGGGCCGCCTGTTCGGGCGCTTCCTCAAGACCGTCCCGGCGTGCACGACCTGCGGTCAGCCGATCGACGCCTGCCACCGCGCAGACGACGCGCCGCCTTACTTCACCATGCTGCTGGTCGGCCATCTCACCGTGCCCATGATGCTGGCCATGCAGATGGAAACCCGACTGCCCGACATTGCGTATCTCGCGATATGGCTCCCGGTGACCGGCCTGCTGGCATTGGCCTTGTTGCAGCCGATCAAGGGCGCTGTCGTCGGCCTTCAATGGGCGCTGCGGATGCACGGGTTCGAGACGCCGCATGCCGACCCAATCCAGGTTCCTCAGTCGGCCGCGATGGGATTGGGAACGGCCAGCACCTTGCCGGGCCGACCCGGATTGGGCACCGGCGGCGCCGTCACATAGATCGTTCGTTCGTCGGCAGAGAGCGCCGGCGCCGTCACGTAAGCGCCGTCCACGGCCACGGTCGCGAGCAGGTCGCGCTGCGGCGACACGATATGCAGCCGCCCGGCCCCGTATTCGGCAATGTAGAGATTGCCGGCCCGGTCGGTCGTCAGGCCGTCGGGCCCGACTTCCCACCGTCCCGCCGGCGCTGGGCCCACCAGGCGGTCAAGGGAGAGATGGATCCTTGGTTGTCGGAGCGAGCCATCGTCGCCGACCGAATAGGCCAGCACGTTGCGCGACAGATGCTCCGAGACGTAGAGCGTCCGCCCGTCCGGAGCGAGTGCCACACCGTTGGCATAGTGGATGCCCTCGGCGACCCGTCGCAGGCTCTTGTTGGCGTCGAGATAGAGCACGGCGCCCGTCGCCGGCGCCCCGGGCCCGAACTGGCCCGACGATGAGAAGTAGACGCCGCCTCGCCGGTCGGCACGCGACGCATTGGGGGTCGGAAAAGGTCGATCGTTGTCGTCGCGGGTGATGACCTCGGTCGCGTCGCCGGCACGTGTGAGCACCACCAGTGCCGCCGCCTGGTGGCACAGGACGACAAAGCCCCCACCGAAGGGCGCGATCGAGGTCGGACCGCAATTCCGTCCGCGCCACAAGGTTCTCGTGCCCGTCGCGTCGGACACCGAAATCCGGTCGGCGCCCATTTCAGCGTAGGCGACGCCGCCGTCGACGACGATGGGACCTTCCGGGTAGTAGGCCGTGTCGTTGAGGACGACGCCGGGCGCCTGCGCTCCGGTTGGGGTGGTGGCGGCAACCGCGAGAACGAAGGCGACGGCGCCGCTTGACTTTCGGAGGACCGTTCTTAGTGTGGCGCGCAATTTCCGCTCAGCCGCCGTCAGGAACTGCTGCCATGGCCAAGGCCACGACCGTCAAGATCAAACTCGTCAGCTCGGCTGACACCGGATACTACTACGTGACCAAGAAGAACTCGCGCACCCAGACCGACAAACTCGTCATGAAGAAGTATGACCCGGTCGCCCGCAAGCATGTCGAGTTCAAGGAAACGAAGATCAAGTAATCCGCCAGGTCGCGGCGCCGAGCTGGCGCCGTGAGCGCGCATATTGTTGCGTAGCCGCATTGTACAACCGCAATAGAAGTGGCCGGCGCCGAACGGGCGTGTACGAGGAGGCCACAATTCCCGTTCGAGCGCCGACCGACCCCACGGACCCAGGAGATGCGGCGGACCTGAGCACTCCGTAGGGTATCTCTGGTTCGATTTGTCTATAGGCAATTCGCGGCAGCTGGTCTCCCCGCAGACACGAGCCCCGTTGCCGATCGAACACGCAATCAAATTAGCGACTGACCGGGCAAGATCAACCAGAAATGGCTGCCCGGGTTCGAGAACTTCGAGTTTAAGTAAAATTTTAGGATTAACCGCGCCCCGCCGGCGATCGGCTAGGCGGCAGCCGAAATGACCCTGTTTCGGCCCTCGCGCTTGGCCCGATAGAGGGCCGAGTCGGCCCGGCTGATCATCCGTTCCGGTGTATCGCCCTCCGGCAGCAGGCTGCTGACGCCGATTGAGACGGTAACGTTGATTTCAACCTCGCCGTTGGGCAGGACAAACGGCCGATCTGAGACGACGGCGCGCAGCCGTTCGCCGATCCGCTCCGCCTGGTGGACATCGGTCTCGGGCATCGCGACCACGAATTCCTCGCCCCCCATGCGAGCGACGATATCGATGCCCCGCATCGCCCGGCTGACCCTCTTGGCGAACTCGGCGAGCACGGCGTCCCCCGCGGGATGCCCGTGCGTGTCGTTGACAGCCTTGAAGTGGTCAATGTCCATCATGAGAAGCGCCAGCGGACACCCTTCGTCATAGGCGTCGCGGATCATGGTCACCAGGCCCCGCTCGAGGTAACGGCGGTTGCGAACGCCGGTGAGGCCGTCGGTCAGCGCCAGCTCCATCGTCGTCTGGACATTCTCGCGAATCTGATCGGTGAACCGCTTCCGCTTCACCTGCGTGCGGACGCGCGCCTTCAGTTCGGCGCCGTCCAGCGGCGTACGCACATAGTCGTTGACGCCGAGATCCAGGGCTCGCATCAACCTCTCGTCGTCCTCGCTCTCGACCAGCACGAGGATCGGCATGAGGTGCGTACGATCCAGCGACCGCAACTGCGAGCACAGTCGCAGCCCGTCGGCCGACGACAGGTTCAGGCTGACGACGACGAGGTCGTAACTGCCCTCCGCGACTTTGAACAACGCCTCGTGGGCGTCGGTTTCGATGTCGACACGGTGGCGCGTTCCCAGGTGGCGCTGCACCTGCTGATACGTCCGTGGATTATCGTCGACGACAAGAATGCTGCCTTCGTCACCGCTCAGGGACGAGAAGTCGGCAAGCGGCTCGGAGTTCTCGGCGAGCGGGAACCTCGCCATCAGGGCGTCCGTCAGGCTCTTGAGCCGGATGAGACCACGCAGCCTTGAGACCAGGCCGATCGTGCTGGCCGGCTCGCTGAGGAAGTCGTCGGCGCCCGCCTCCAGGCCGGCGACGCGATCCGATTGCCGGTCAAGTCGCGTGACCATGATGACGGGCACATGGGCGGTACGCGGATTACGCTTCAGGCGCTTGCAGAGCTCAAAGCCGTCCATCCCGGGCATGACGACGTCCGTCAGCACGACGTCGCACTGCCCCTTCTCACAGATCTTGAGCGCTGTCGGTCCGTCCGACGCCGTCACGACGCTGAAGTACTCCGCCTTGAGGCGGGCCTCCATCAGCCGGATGTTGGTCGGATTGTCGTCAACGACGAGGATACGGGCAACCATCGGTGCGCTCCGCCCTCTAGCCGTCGCCGATGTAGTGGCGAATGGTCTCGATGAACTGCGTCACCGAGATCGGCTTGGACAGGTAATCCTCGCAGCCGCCCTGACGTATCCGCTCTTCATCGCCCTTCATCGCAAAGGCGGTGACGGCGATCACCGGGATTGTCTTCAGGTCGTCGTCTTCCTTGATCCACTTGGTAACCTCCAGCCCCGACACTTCGGGGAGCTGGATGTCCATGAGGATCAGATCCGGCTTGTGCTCGCGCGCGATCTCAATCGCTTCGAGCCCGCTGCGGGTTTGCAGGGTGCTGTAGCCGCTGGCTTCGAGCAGATCGTTGAAGAGCTTCATGTTGAGCTCGTTGTCTTCAACGACCAGGACGGTCTTGCTCATAGCCACTCCCGGCGGCAAATCAGGTCAAGCGCGGCCGCTGGAGCGGCAACGGTGATCACCTTAACCGATAGACATTGCGCAATCGCAAACGCCGGGTCACCGCAACCAGCGCATCAGGCCCCTTGGACGCCGGATTCAGGCGGTGCTCCGGGCCGGCATCTCGGCCGCTGCATCCCGTTCCACCAGCGCTTCCGTCTTCTGCAGTTCCTCAAGGGCCGTGTCATGGAGAAGTCGGGCGGCATCCAGTTGCGCCTTGAGGTCGTCGATCGATGCCTGGAGATTGTCGCGACGGCTGGCGGCAGCCTTGGCGAAGGTCGGATAGGCGAAGTGATTGACGTCGCTGATGCCGGCGCGCTCCTGTTCCGCGCGGATTTGCTCGTCGAGTTCGCCGATCCGGCGTTGGAAATCGGCAATCATGGTCTCGATCTGCTCGACGGTGCGCCGCTTCTCGTCGGCCTGGAAACGCTTGAGCCGGACCATATCCTCACGCGACTTCATACTCGTAGTACTCCCCGTTGCCTCCAAAGCACGCCGCCCTGCTTGCCGCATTGTCCTTCCCCCGGCCGCCAGCGGACCGCCGCCGCGGGTGGGCGCTAACGCTTCGTTTACGTCTCGGGTTAATCATGCCCGAGGATGGCTTAATCCCGGGTAAATCCGGCGAGCGAATTTCGCGACACAGGTCCTGAATCGTGAGAGTCACTTAGCCGGGTTTTCTCAATATGGTTATGAAGACTCTGCCCGGACGAAATACGAGCGGGCTCAACCATATGCCGGCCATTTTGTGACCAAATTGGTTAAGGCGCTTGTGTTGGGGAATCAGAGTTTGTTAACCATTGGAACGTAGCGTGCGAATCGGGGTTGGGCCGTACTTGGTTTGGGCATGCGCGGCCGTCGCGGCCGGCAGCAAGACGCCAGGGGAATGGGCATTATGCGCGTACTACTGATCGAGGACGACAGCGCCACCGCTCAAAGCATCGAGCTGATGCTGAAGTCGGAGAGCTTCAACGTCTACACCACCGATCTCGGTGAGGAAGGCGTCGACCTTGGCAAACTCTATGACTACGACATCATCCTTCTGGACCTGAATCTTCCCGATATGTCGGGCTACGAGGTCCTCAAGACCCTGCGGCTCGCCAAGGTGCAGACGCCGATCCTGATCCTCTCCGGGCTCGCCGGCATCGAGGACAAGGTCAGGGGTCTCGGCTTCGGCGCCGACGACTACATGACCAAGCCGTTCCACAAGGATGAGCTCGTCGCGCGCATCCACGCGATCGTCCGCCGCTCCAAGGGGCACGCCCAGTCGATCATCAACACCGGCCAGCTTTCGGTGAACCTCGACGCCAAGACGGTCGAGGTCAACGGCCAGCGCGTCCACCTGACCGGCAAGGAATACCAGATGCTGGAGCTGCTTTCGCTCCGCAAGGGAACGACCCTGACCAAGGAGATGTTCCTCAACCACCTCTACGGTGGCATGGATGAGCCGGAACTGAAGATCATCGACGTCTTCATCTGCAAGCTGCGCAAGAAGCTGGCGGCCGCCACCGGTGGGCTCAACTACATCGAGACCGTCTGGGGCCGGGGCTACGTCCTTCGCGAGCCCGACAACGCCGAACTCAAAGAGAGCGCCTGAACCGCGCTCTCGGCGTCGGCGCCGGCAACAACCCTCACAGCACCCCGATCTCGTGGAGCTTCGCCTCCATCGAGTTGCGGTCGAACGGCTTCAGCATGTGCTCGTCGGCGCCTGCCCGATGCGCCTTGGCGATCTGGGCGACATCGAGCTCGCTGGTGCAAAACACGACCTTTGGCCGGTCTCCGCCTTCCATACCCCTCAGCGCGGCGAGGAATTCGAGCCCGCTCATGACCGGCAGGTGCCAGTCGAGCAGGATCAGATCGGGCATCGACTCCTGACAGGTCTTGAGCGCCTCGACACCGTCTTCGGCCTCCTCGACATCGAAGCTGAAGGCCTCGAAGATACGTCGCGCCACCTTCCGCACGACACTGGAATCGTCAACCACCAGAGCAAGCATGCTGGGAACTCCGCCGGAGCTTCAATCAGCCTACCCTAGCGACCCACCGTTAACGATGGCTTGAGACAAACGCTCAGGTCGTAGCCGCGCCGTCGGGCACGCACGCGATCACGATATCGGCGCCGTCGAGGCGCGCCGAGATCGCCATGCCGGACGCCCGGGCGAGCGCACCGGTGTAGTAGCCCTGGACGGACTGGGCATCGACCGTTACGTCGTCGAGGTAACCGGGCACCAGTCGGTCGAAGGCGGCGGGGATCCGGGCGTTCGGTCCCGATGAGCGCACTGTGAACCGAGGTTCGTCGCCATCGCCATCGACTTCCGCGGCAATGGTCCCGCCCCTTGGAATCGCGGTGTTGGCGAGAAGAATGAGATTGAGCAGCAGCTTCACGAGATTCTTCGGCATCAGGACTTGCGGGGCCTGCCACGTCAGATCCGCCTTCTCGCCGGCCATGTAGCCGCGTGCGACTTTCTCCGCATCGGCAAGATCGATCTCGGCGCCGGCCGAACCGGCTGCGCCGAAGGCGAGGCGCGCGAACTGGAGCTTTGCCGATCCCTGCTCCGCGCTGCGCCGGATGAGGCCGAACGCAAAGTCACGCATGTCCTCGCTGTTGTCCTCGTCGAGGACTTCCAGGCCGTTGATGATGGCGCCGACCGGCGAGATGATATCGTGGCACACGCGGCTGCACAGCAGGGCCGCAAGGTCGAGTGCATCCAGTTCGCTGCTGTTTGTCATGGTTCCCCGAATCCGCTGGCTGGCGCGACTTTATACCGCTTTGAGGCGCCGCCCCTAGCCGCAATTTGGCGGCAGTCCTTTATTAACCACATTGTCGCAGGATCGTTCCGCCCTCGGACATCCGGACCGCCACCATGACTCGTTTATCACGAAGCTTCATCGCCTTCGCCGCCGCCTGCTTTGCCTCGGCCTGTCTCGCCGTCGCGGCTCCACCGGCAGAGGCGCAGTCTTCGCCCTCGACCTATTCGAGCCAGGAAATCGTCGACCGGGGCCACGCCTTTTTCGGCGACGTGTCGACCGGGCTCGCCAGCGTGGTGGAACGACTCGTCGCCAGCTACGGGCTGCCCAACGGCTATGTCCTCGGGCAGGAAGGCTCCGGCGCGATCATCGGCGGCCTCCGCTACGGCGAAGGCACCCTCTACACCAAGAACGCTGGCCAGCACGCGGTCTTCTGGCAGGGGCCGTCGGTCGGTGCCGATTTCGGGGGTACCGGCAACCGCGTGATGATGCTGATCTACAACCTCGACGCGATCGACCATATGTACCGCCGCTACCTCGGTGTCGCCGGAACGGCGCATGTGGTTGCCGGCGTGGGCGCCACGGTGCTCGGACGCGACGGAACCTACGTCGTCCCGATCGTATCGGGCGTGGGGGCCCGCCTCGGCGTGAACTTCGGGTACCTGAAGTTCACCCGTAATCCGACGTGGAATCCGTTCTGATCGTTACGCCGGCATCGTCCACAGGGTAGGCGCCGGGCCGCACACACCGGCCGAACAGCGATATATGGTGCCGCCGTCCATTTGATGGCATTGTCTGACCTCGCATCGTCGCGGTTGGAGCAGCCGGTTGATCCAGGCCCTCATGTTCTTCGCGCTGGGGTTGTTGGCGGCAGGGCTCCTGGCCCTCGCGCTTGCACCTGCGTTCTGGCGGCGGGCGCTGCGGCTGACCCGGCAACGGGTCGAGGCCGGCATGCCCCTCACCCGCACCGAGATCAACGCCGACCGGGACCAGTTGCGGGCAAGTTTCGCCGCCGACAATCGTCGGCTGGAGATGAAGATCGGCAACCTGACGCAGCAGGTGTCCGATCACGTCGTCGAGATCAACCGCGGCAAGGATGAGGCCACCGCCCTCAGGACCGAAAACCAGCGCCTCAACGAAACCGTCGCGGGCCTTGAAGGCAACGTCGACGACCTCACCAAATCCCTTGCCGACCTTGACGAGGGGCTGGCCGAAGCGCGCGCCGAGATCGAGCGCGGCGAGGAGGCTCTGGCGGAACGCAGCAGCGAACTCGTCCGCACGGAAGGACGGCTCACCGAGGCCCAGCAACTTTCGGAGGCGCAGCGTCTCGAGATCGTCGCGCTGCGCACCGAGATCGGTAACCTGTCCGATACCGTCGCCGCCGCCAACACCGAGACCGCGGAGGTCGTTCGCGAACGCGATCACGTACGCGAGCAGTTGCAATCCGCGCGGGCCGAGATCCGCGATCACGAACACAAAGGTCAGGCTTTCGAAGCGCAGATCGCCGCGCTTCGCGCCGACCACGAGGAGGCGCTCCGGGAAGGCGAGCGCAAATCGGGCGCCTTGCGCGCGGCCCGCTACGGCCTGGCCGCGCTGGAGCTCGAAATCCCGTCGCTGTCAGCGACGGCCCTGGAGTTGCGCGCTGCCAACTCCAACCTCGCGACCGAACTGGCCAACGTCAGCGGCGAGCGCGACGTGCAGACGGCCGAAGCCGCCGCCCGTGCCGCGACCCTGGCCGCCACCGAAGCCGACCTGAAGCGAGAGCGCGAGCAGTTGGCCGAGGCCAGGCAGGACATCTCGACGTTGGAGGAAGCGCGGACCGAGCTTGCCCAAAAGCTGGAGTCGTCGGAAGTCGAGCGCACTGACGGCGTCCGTGCGCTGGCCGACCTGAAGGCGGTTGTCGACGACAGAGCCCGCGAGCATGAATCCCTGCTGGAGACGATCTCGCAGCTCGAGGTCCGCCGGGACGAGTTGCAGGCCGCCGCCAAGGAGGCGGATCAAGCCGCGGCCGAGCGGGCGCGCGAGCGCGCCGAAGGCGTCCGTGCCATGGCCGACCTGCAGGCAGTTGTCCAAGACAAGACCCGCGAGCAGGAATCCCTGCGAGAGACGATCGCTCAGCTCGAATCCCTCAGGGACGAATTGCAGGCCGCCTCCGAGCAATCCGACAAGGCGGCCGCCGAGCGGTCGCGCGAGCTCGCCACCGCGCGGACCGCACTTGAGGCCACAGAGGAAAGCCTGACAGAGATTCGCCGCACGGTTGAAGAGCACAAGTCCGAGCGTGCCCAGTTCCAGGCCGACCTTCGCGAACGATCACACATGATCGAGGCCCTGAACGCGGAACTGTTCGCCGCGGTTCGCAAGGAGGAAGACCTCGGCGAACAGATCGCCGAACTCGAAGCGTCGAAGATCGACGTGAGCGCCGAAGTCGAGCGGCAGGTCGATACCGCCCGGCGGCGTCTCGAAGCGGAAGTGGGCGGCGACAACGTACGCAAGGCCTTGGCGGCCAGCGAGCGCGAAAAGGCTGATCTCGTGGCCAAGCTGGCGACCGTCCAGAGCGAGCGTGAAGCGCTCCAGGCCGAGAACGCGCGCCTGAAGCGTCAGCCGGAAGCCGAGGCCGTCGTGCCGGAGCGGCGAAGGGATCACGACACCCGGCGTCGGATCGACGACATCGCCACCAGCGTGCGGGACTTCGCCATGGAGATGGAGACCGCGGCCGACGCACAGGAGGCATCGGGGCAGGCGGAGGAACAACCGTCGGCGACGACGATCGAGCGCGCGCCGCCCCGTCCTTCCGAAAAGGAACCTGCCAAGCGCGACGGCCGGTCGTCCGACGGACGATCGCTGGCCGAACGCCTGAAGGCCCTGCAGCAGCCCGTCGCTCGCCCCTGAACCGGCGCCCGGCTCACCGCCGCAAGTAGCCTTGACCTGCCTCAATGCCCCGGGATCGGCGCCTCGCGACACTTTCGATTGAGTTACGGAGTTGGTCATGAATCACCGCCACCGCAAAGTCCTCGCTGCGATCTTCGCCCATCCCACCAGCGGCAACATCCGCTACCGCGACCTGGAACATGTACTCAGTGATCTCGGCGCGGAGATATCGACCAAGCGCGGCAGCCGCGTTGGCGTTTCGTTGAACGGGCACAGCGCCGCGTTCCATCACGGTGGCCACACCCTGCTGACGGAAGAGGTTGTGCGCGTGCGCGAGTTCCTGCGCGGCGCGGGAATCTCGCCGGACGACTACCCGGCCTGAACGCCTATCGCGGCATGACGGGATCGGTCCGCACGAACCGGTCGTGGTCGGCTACGGATCCGAGGATCGTGTCACCGTCGACGACCGCGAACAGACTTTGCGAGCCCGGGGAGGCGAAGACCGTTCCGTCGGGGTAGAGGATTCCCATCTCCCCGTCTCCGCCGAACATGATCGACATCTGCAGATCGAAACTCCGCGCATCCCAGATGTCCACGGTCCCGCTGGCATCGAGCGTCGCCACATATCTGCCGCCGGCGATCCAGGCGTTTGACCGTACGCGGGGCAAGGCAAGCCTGAGCGTTCCGACCGCGCGGCCGTTGTCGTCGGCGACCGTCCCCGCCGCGACCAGCCGTCGGCGGTCGGGCGACCACGCCATGGTCGACACACCGTCTTCCTGAACGGTGAAGCTGCTGGTCTGCGTACCCTCTTCCACGTTCCAGACGGTCACCGTGGACGAACCATCGGCGGAAAACACCTGCCGGGAATCGCCGGAGAAGAGCAGTTTGCGCGCGTTGCTCTCCGCCGCGATGGTGCGGATGACCGCGCCGCTGTTCGCGCGCCACACGCGAATCTCGCCGTCATTGGCCCCAGTCGCGATAGTGCTGCCGTCAGGCGACCAGGCGGCCGCAAACACCCAGTCCGTGTGACCTTCAAGGATGAACTGCCGGGCGCCGTTGGTGGCATCCCAGACGACGGCCAGATTGTCGTCGCCGGCCGAGACGATCCGGCCGGAATCGGGCGACCAAGCCAGCGCCCGCACCCAATCGGTGTGGGCGTCGATATCCAGGCGCAACGCGCCCGAGCCGGCATCGAAAATCCGCACCTTGTTGGAGCTTCCGCCGGTGGCGATCGCCTGCCCGTCGGGTGACCATTCAATCGCCTGGATCGAGCCGGACGGCACCGACATCCGCCTGACGAACCAGCCGGTCGACAGGTCCCACAGATCGATATTGGAACTGTCCACAACGATGGCCAGAAGGTCACCACCGGGATGGGCGGCCATGAACTTGTTGGAAAGCGCGACGGAGGCGAACTGCGCCCGCAGGCTACCGGTTGTCGGATCCCAGAGCTCGATGTCGCGATCGCTGCCGCCCGCGGCCAGGGTCCGCCCGTCCGGTGACCACACCAGGTGCTGGACCGACTGGTAGTTCTCCTCCATGGAGCGCAGCAGGCGTCCGGAGTCGCCGTCATAGATCCGGGCGGCGTAGCGGTTGTCACCGGCCGCCAGGATGTTCCGGTCAGGGGCCCAGGCGACGGTCTCGACCGCGTCCTCGAAGTCACTGAGCGCATGGTTGAGGGTACCGGTCCGCGCGTCCCATATGCGCACCGACTTGTCGTCGCTGCCGGAGGCGAGCAATCGGCCATCGGCCGACCACGCCACGGCCTTGACGTACTCCGTGTGGCCTTGAAGCGTGTGCACGACCGATGCCGATGATGGGCGCCACACGATCACGCTGCCGTCGTCGCTGGCCGTGGCGAGCAACGCACCGTCCGGCGACCAGGCGACGGCGCGTATCCAGTCGGAATGACCGTCAAGCTCCCTGATGAGCTCCCCGCGCGCGCCGTCGCGCAGTTCGGCGGCGTGGCCGTACCCGCCGACGGCGATTTGCCGGCCGTCCGGAGACCATGCGACCGACAGATAGCCGGACTGCCGGCCGGACTGTTCGGCGATCTTGTCGCCGGTCTCGGCATCCCAGATGATGAGCCGCCCGTCGCGATCGACCGAGACGATGCGTTCGCCGTCGGGAGACCAGTCGGCATCCCGCACCCAGTCCGTGTGGCCCTTCAGGATCCTGAGGATGCCACCACTCTGGATGTCCCAGATGCGGAGCGAGAGGTCGTCGGAAGCGGAAACGATCAGCCGGCCGTCCGGTCCGTAGTCGAGCGCGCGAATCCAGTCCGAATGGCCGATTTGCGGCACGATGCGCGCGGAAGCGCGCGGGGCGGATGCTGCGGGCGGCGGATCGACCGCCGCCGAAGGCAGCGACGCCGTTTGTTGCTGGCGAAGCGCCGCAATGCGTTGCTCGGCAAGACCGCGCAGGAACGGACTGGCGTGGCCGAACGCCGCAATGAAGGCCTCGTAGTCGCCGACATTGGCCGAGTTTTGGATGGCCGACCACGCCATGGCCGCCGATGCGTCGGTGCGGAAGGTGGGTGCGTCCTGGGTCTCGGGCGCCGTCGCCACCGGCGCGGCCGCCGCGGGAGTGAAGTAGAAGTCGCCGGTGATGCTCGAGGTTTCCCACGGCACCTGACGCTCGCCGGTGACGTCGAGCACGGTCGCCCGCGCCCTCTTGAATGTCTCCTCGATCTTGATGCCCGGCGTTGCGATCGCCGAGACCAACGCCGAGGTGTACGGGCTGTTGCCGGTATTGCCGTCCTCAGCTACCTCGCCGGGCGCCGTGGAGTAGGCGATGTAGGTGCCCCTCGGCGCGTCGACCATCGCCAGCCCCCGCGACGCCGACCGGAAGCTCGATTCAAACGGGTTGTTGCGGCAGGCGTCGAGCACCACGATGTTGACGCGCGAGGACGACGTTTCCATCACCCTCAGAAAGGCGTTCACGTCGATGGCCTGGAAGTCGAGTTCCGACTCGTCGTTGATCGCGGCGTCCACGGGGATCAGGTAGTTGCGCCCGTCCGCCTGCACGCCGTGGCCGGCGTAGTAGAAGAGGCTGGCGTCGACGCCGTCGCGCAGCTTGCGCCCGAAATCCAGCATCGCCCGCTTCATGGCGAGCTGATCGACGTCGGTTATCCGGGTGACCTCGAACCCGACCCGCTCCAGCGTCTCCGCCATCAGACGGGCATCGTTGGCCGGGTTCGCAAGACGGCTGGCTTGCGTGTACGCTGCGTTGCCGATGACCAGCGCCACCCGGCGCTCCGCCAGGGCTCCGGTGGCCATCAGCAGAGCGACCAAACCGCCTATCAGCAATCGCGGCCAGAACATCATGTCCCCCAACGATCCAACCGACCTCAACCGTACCCGCGTGGCGGACATTCTCCAAGGGTGCGGCCACTCACGAGCGGTTGAACGCGTGCCCGGCGAAGGAAGCCGAAGGCCGTGATTTACTGTGTCGGACTGACCTACAAGTACGATCGCGACCTTGCCAAAGGCCCGGTGGTCAAGCGCGGTCCCCACACGCAGCCGGATGGCAGCCGCTATGACGGCGGCTCGGTCTGGCGCACTGCCGAGGAGGCCAAGGCGTTCCTGGTCGAGAAGAAGACCGCCATGATCCGCAGCGTCTACGGCGTCGATGCCGACTGGGACCGCGATACGACCGAAGCGCCGGGCAAACCTTACCGGCTGCTGTTGCGCGACGCCACGATCGTCCGCCTCGAACGCCAGCCCTGACGCCTTCGACGAACCTTACAAAACTGTATGCCGGCGGTCAGGCACCCGCAAAACCCGGCCGCCATCTTCCTTCACGAAGCGACGTCGATGAGACGCCGCCAAACCGCGAAAGGAAGACGACATGAACCGCAACACGATCCTCACCACCTCGCTCGCCGCCGCAACCGCCGTTGCCATCGGCCTCGGCTCCACGGCCGTCATCGCCAGCTCCGACGGACACGACGAGAACCTGGCCGCTGCGGCCCAGTCCGCCGCCATCTCAGCGGAGGAGGCCATGAAGATCGCCGGCGCGCAGGGCACGGTCCTGGAGCTGGAGTTCGAAGTCGAGGACGGCGTCGCCGTCTACGAGGCCGAGATCGCGCTGGAGGACGGCACGACCGCCGAATTCCTGATCGACGCCACGACCGGCGAGGTCACGGTCGATCCCGAAGACGACGAAGACGGCGACGAGGACTAGTCGCCAGCGTGGCCGGCCCGGGCTGCCCGGGCCGGCCACTGCATTGCCGTGCCGACGGCTCCGCGGCTACTGTCCCGACATGCGCATTCTGGTCGTAGAAGACGACGCCACGCTGGCGGCGTTCGTGTCCAAGGGTCTCACCGAAGCGGGGCACGTCGCCGACACCTTCGCCGACGGTCGCGACGCCATGAACGCGGCGTTGACACAGCCCTACGATGTGGTCGTCGTCGACCGCATGCTTCCCGGCCTGGACGGCCTGTCGCTGGTCCGTGCGTTACGGGCAGCGGGGCTGGAACTGCCAGTCCTGTTTCTGACCTCGCTTGCCGGTGTCGACGACCGCGTCGAGGGCCTTGATGCCGGCGGCGACGACTACCTGACCAAGCCGTTCGCCTTCTCCGAGCTGCTGGCCCGCGCCAACGCACTCGCCCGTCGCCGCCCGCTTCACGGCGGAGAGCCGACGACACTGGAGCACGGCGATCTCAGGCTTGACCTCGTTCGTCGGACCGCGGAGCGCGACGGCCACCCCATCGACCTCAATCCGAAGGAGTTTCTCATTCTCGAAGCGCTGATGCGTGCCAGCGGGCGTGTCCTGACGCGAACGATGCTGCTCGAGCAGGTCTGGGACATTCACTTCGACCCCCAGACCAGTGTCGTCGAAACCCACATCAGCCGCCTGCGCGCAAAAATCGAGAAACCGTTCGGCGGCAAGCCGGTGATCCGCACGGTGCGCGGCTCGGGTTATGCGCTCGACATTTGATCCATTGGTGAAGCTGTGGCGCATGAGCGCCGTGCGTCAGGCATTCGTCTCGGCGCTGACCTTTGCCATCGTCACCGGCCTCACCGCCGTCGGCGCCTTCTTCGCACTCACGTCGCTGCTGTCGGACCGGGTCGATGCCACACTGCTCGCCCGGGCCGACGCACTCCGCGCCAGCGGCGCCGTTACCGCGACCATTCAGCGATCCCGGCCCCTGGAGGACGACCTGGAGGGCCGCGATCTCTACGCGTTTGTGAGCGACGGCGGCGTCTTAACCGGCGTCTCCCTCCTGCGTGGCGTTCCGTCGGGCTACTCGACAACCGAGTTCGTTGTCGACGACGACGAGACCGCCCGCTATCGGGTTCTCGCTCAGGAGGTGTCCGGCGGCACACTGATCATCGCGACGCCGCTTGAGGACCAGGAGGCGAGTATCGCCCTCATCGCCTCGTTCCTCCTGTGGGGCGGCCTCGGCGCGGCTGCCCTCACCCTGGCCGTGGGCGTCGCCATCGGCCTCACAACGCAACGTCGTATCAGGGCGATCGAGACCGGTCTCGGGGCCGTCGCCGGCGGCGACCTCGGCGCGCGGCTGCCGGTTTCCGACCGCAACGACGACATCGATCGTGTCGCCGGCGCCACAAACCTGGCGATCGGGCGCCTCGAAACGTCGGTGGCTGCGCTACGCGACCTTTCAGCCAACATCGCCCACGACCTGAAGACCCCGATGGCCCGCCTCCATCAGCGCCTGTCGGGGCTTGCGGAAAGCGCCGGTAACGATGCGATGGGCCACGAGATCGAGAACGCCGCCGCCGAGTCCGTGCGGATCGGCGAAATCTTCGATGCGGTTCTTCGCATTTCCCAGATCGAAGCCGGTGCACGCCGTGAGAAGTTCAAGCCAGTCGACCTCGCCGATGTGGCGGCCCGCGTCGACGACATCTTCCGCGCGGTCGCCGAAGACGAGAAACGGGCGTTCGACGTCCGCGTCGACGGCGGTCCGGCCATGGTCCACGGCGACCGCGATCTTCTCGTGCAGGCCGTTTCCAACTGTATCGCCAACGCCTTCCGGCATACCCCGCCCGGAACCGCGGTGGAGCTGCACATCCGTGACGACGCCGGCCGGCCCGTTCTGGACGTCGCGGACCGCGGCCCGGGGATCCCGTCCGAACAACGGGAGCGCGTTCTGGAGCGTTTCGTTCAACTCGACGACAGCCGCGCGAGCGCCGGCACCGGGCTGGGCCTCACCCTCGTCCGGGCCGTCGCCGACCTGCACGGGGCCGAACTGTCGCTGACCGGCAACCACCCCGGCTTGCGCGTCACGCTGGCCTTTCCGGGTCAGGCCAGCTAACGCCGAAGTGCCCTATGTTTACGCCGGTGGCGCGATCACTAAACTGTGCCAACCGAGCTTCGGGAGGATGATGTGGGCGTTGAGTGGCGCAATCTGGTCGACATGTTCTTTCGCCAGGCGGAAGCCAATGGCGATCGTCCGTTCATGTGGGAGAAGCACGACGACGAATTCCGGCCGATGAGTTGGGCCGAAGCGGCGAAAGCCGTCCGGGCGCTGGCGGCAACCCTGCGGGCCCGCGGGCTTCAGGATGGCGAGCGGGTGGTGATCGTCGCCCACAACTCGCCGCACTGGGCCATCGCCGATTTCGCCATCATGGCGGCCGGCGGCGTCACGGTTCCGGCCTACACCACCAACACGCAGGACAACCACGCCCACATCCTGCGCGACAGCGGCGCGACGGCAGCGATCGTGGCCGGCGAGAAGCTGGCGGACACGGTTCTGGCGGCCACCGCCGACACCGATCTGCGTCACATGGTGGTGACCGAGGCGCCGACGCAGCGCCCGGAAGGCATCGAGATCACCGACTGGTCGGACGCGATCGCCGAAGACGTGCCGGCTGCGGAGGTCGAGCAGCGGATCGCGGCCATCGACGCCAACAACCTGGCCTGCCTGATCTACACCTCGGGCACCGGCGGGGCGCCCAAGGGCGTCATGCTCAGCCACCGTGCCATCCTGTCGAACTGCGCCGGTGCCGCCGACATCCTGCGCGATCTCGGCCTGGGTGACGAGGTCTTCCTCTCCTTCCTGCCGCTCTCGCACGCGTATGAGCACACCGCCGGCCTGATGTTCCCGGTCTCGATCGGCGCGGAGATCTACTTCGCGGAGAAGGTCGAGACGCTGACGAGCAATCTACCGGAGGCGCGGCCGACGATCATGACGGCGGTGCCGCGGCTCTATCACGTCATGCACGACCGCATCCTGTTTGGCCTGCGCGACCAGAGCCGCCTGCGGCAGCGTCTGTTCTGGACCGCCGTTCGCCTTGGCCGCAAGCGCTACGAGGATGCGGCATCGATGACCATCGGGGAGCGCATCGCCGATGCCGTCGTCGACCGGCTGGTGCGCAACAAGGTTCGCGCGCGGTTCGGCGGCCGCCTGAAGGCCCTGGTCTCCGGCGGCGCGCCGCTGGACTACGAGATCGGCGTTTTCTTCACCGCACTCGGCCTGCGCCTGCTGCAGGGCTACGGCCAGACCGAGGCGGCGCCGGTCATCAGTTGCAACCGCTGCACCCACGTCAAGCTGCAAACCGTGGGGCCGCCGCTCACCGACGTGGAACTGAAGATCGCCGACGACGGCGAAATACTCGTCCGCGGTCCGCTGCTGATGGACGGTTACTGGAACCTGCCCAAGCTCAGCGCCGACGCGCTGAAGGATGGCTGGCTGCACACCGGCGATATCGGCGTCATCGATGAGGACGGATTCCTGCAGATCACCGATCGCAAGAAGGACATCATCGTCAGTTCAGGTGGCGACACCATATCGCCGCTGTTCGTCGAGGGTGTGGTCACGCGCGAGCCGGAAATCGAGGCCACGGTGGTGATCGGCGACAATCGGCCCCACCTCGTCGCCGTCGTCGTTCCCTCCCATGACTTCATCGGCGACTGGAACAAGACCAACCACCGCACCGACGAACTCGCGGCTCTCGCCGAAGACGACGGCTTCCGGAAGGCGGTCGGTGGCGTCGTCGACCGCGCCAACAAACAGTTGCCGGCCAATCTGCGCATCAAGCGGTTTGTCGTGGCCGACGAGCCGTTCACGGTGACCAACGGCATGATGACGCCGACCATGAAGGCGCGCCGGCACCGGGTCGAGGCGAAGTGGGCCGAAGCCATCGACGCTCTCTATTAGGACGGCGACGACGTTCCCATGATTCTTGAATTCGATGCCGCAACCGCGCGTCTGCTCGACGACGCGTATCACGGCCGCGACTTCGCGCGACGGCGGGCCGCCAACCTCGCCGCATTGGCGATCCGACCGGGCGAGGTGGTGCTCGACCTCGGCTGCGGGCCGGGATTCCTGACCATCGATCTTGCACGCGCCACCGGCAGCGGCGGCAAGGTCTACGGCATCGACCCGAGCCCCGACATGCGGGCAGCGGCGACCGAGCGGTGCGCGGACCGACCGCAGGTGGAGATCCGCGACGGGTCGGCCAACGCCTTGCCCCTCGCCGACGCATCGGTCGACAAGGCGGTTTCGGTGCAGGTGTTCGAATACCTTGAGGACATCCCCGGCGCCCTCCGCGAATGCTTCCGCGTATTGCGTCCGGGCGGCCTTCTGGCGATCGGCGACATTCACTTCGACAGCGTGACCTGGTTCAGCGAGGATCGCGCCCGCATGACGGCGATGCTCGACGCCTGGGACCGCCATCTCACCGAGCGCGCCGCGCCGGCCAGGTTGCCGAACCTGATGCGCCAGGCCGGATTCGTCGTCGAGAGCGTCCAGCCGGTCACGCTGGTCGATACGTCGCTGGTGCCGAATGGCTACGCGGCCATGCTGATGGCGATGATGCCGGCCTTCGCCCGCCAGCACGCCCTGCTCGACGAGGCGACCATCGAGAACTGGGTCGAAGAGCAGCGACATCTGGCCGCCGAGGGGCGCTTCTTCATGTCACTCACGCACTTCATCACCCTCGCCCGGCGACCCGGCACCTGAATCCGCCGCTTCGATCGCTGTCTTCAAGCGCTCAAGCTGTCCGTGGTCGGCGGTGCGGATCAGCGCCCGGATCAGCGGGGCGGCCAGCCGCGCGACACCCCGCACCGAGCCGTCGACCTCCAGGCGCACGACGGACCCTTCACCTTCCCCGCGGAGCCGGTACGTGTAGACCGCCGTCATCGCCCGCTGGTCCATGCGGAGCGAGATCCGCTCCCCGTCGGCGAAGTCGACAACCTCGGCACGGCTCTGCTCCTCGCCGGCATGCAGCGTCAGGATGCCGTCCGCGGTGAGGTCACCGCCGCCGTCAACCGTGGCGTCAGCGGCGCCCGGCATCCACGTCGCGAGAAGCCGCGGCTCGGTCAGATAGCGCCAGACCAGCGCCGCCGGTGCCGCGATGGACGCCTCGACCGCGAAGATCACGATGCGTCGGCGCGCTCGCGCTTGAGCCGAAGCCGGTAGGCGTGCAGCAGCGGTTCGGTGTAGCCGGAGGGCTGCTCGCGTCCCTTGAGCGCCAGGTCGCAGGCGGCACGAAACGCCACGCCGTCATAGCCGGGCGCCATGGGCACGTAGGCCGGATCGCCGGCGTTCTGGCGGTCGACCGTCACCGCCATGCGGCGGAACGCGTCGAGCACGTCGTCGCGGCTCACCACGCCGTGGTGGAGCCAGTTGGCGATGTGCTGCGAGCTGATCCGGCAGGTCGCCCGATCCTCCATCAGGCCGACATCGTTGAGGTCGGGCACCTTCGAGCAGCCGATGCCCTGATCGACCCATCGGACCACGTAGCCGAGGATGCCCTGCGCGTTGTTCTCGACCTCGCGCATCACCTCCTCGCGCGACCAGTTGGGACGATCGGCCAGCGGCACCGTCAGCAGGTCGTCCATGGTGCCGCGCGGCCCGCCGGCGGCGATCTCGGCCTGGCGCGCAAAGACATCGACGCGATGGTAGTGCGTCGCGTGGAGCGTGGCGGCGGTGGGGCTCGGCACCCATGCGCAATTGGCACCGGCCCGCGGATGGCCGATCTTCTGTTCCACCATGTCGGCCATCAGGTCGGGCGCCGCCCACATGCCCTTGCCGATCTGGGCCTTGCCGGACAGGCCGCATGCGAGCCCGATATCGACATTGCGGTCCTCATAGGAGGCGATCCATGGCTCGGACTTGATATCGGCCTTCTTGAGGAACGGACCGGCTTCCATGGAGGTGTGGATTTCGTCGCCGGTGCGATCGAGGAAGCCGGTGTTGATGAACGCCACCCGCGCCCGCGCGGCATGGATGCACGCCTTCAGATTCGCGGACGTCCGCCGTTCCTCGTCCATAATGCCGAGCTTGACCGTGTTGCGCGGCAGCCCCAGCGCGTCCTCGACCCGTCCGAAGATCGCGTCCGCGAAGGCGACCTCATCGGGCCCGTGCATCTTCGGCTTCACCACATAGACCGAACCGTGCAGCGAATTGCGCGGCCCTACCGATTTCCTCAGGTCGTGGAGCGCGATCAGGGTCGTGCAGAACGCGTCCATGATCCCCTCGGGGATCTCGTCGCCGCCGGACATCAGGATCGCCGGATTGGTCATCAGGTGACCGACGTTGCGGACCAGCATCAGCGACCGCCCTTTCAGAAATCCTGGGGTGCCGTCAGCGCCGGTGTAGTCGATGTCGCGGTTGAGATGGCGCTCTACCGTCCGTCCGCCCTTGGTGAAGGTGGCCACCAGGTCGCCCTTCATCAGCCCGAGCCAGTTGCGATAGGCGACGACCTTGTCCTCGGCATCCACCGCCGCGATCGAATCCTCGCAATCCATGATCGTCGAGATCGCCGCTTCCAGCTGCACGTCGGCAACACCGGCGCGGTCATCACGTCCGATCGGACTGTCGCGATCGATATCGATGATGACGTGCAGGTGATTGTTCTTCAGGATCAGCGACGACGGCGCACCAGCTTCGCCGCGATGGCCGACGAACGCGCCCGGTTCGCGCAAGCCGACCGCGCCCGCCGCGGTCTCCGCGACCAGGCCGCCATCGGCGATGGCATAGCGGGAGACGTCCTGATGGCTGGCGCCGGCAAGCGGCAGCACGTCGTCGAGAAAACCGCGCACCCAGGCGACCACACGGCCCCCGCGCTCGGGATCATAGCCACCGCCCCGCGGCAGGTCCCCGAGCGCGTCCGTCCCGTACAGCGCGTCGTAGAGCGATCCCCAACGGGCGTTGGCCGCGTTCAGGGCGTAGCGCGCGTTCATCACCGGCACCACGAGTTGCGGCCCCGGAATGGCGGCTATTTCGTCGTCGCAGTTCTCGGTTTCGATGACGAAATCGGGCCCTTCGGGCCTCAGATAGCCGATCTCGGTCAGGAAACTCCGGTAGGCGGCCGCGTCATGGGCTTGGCCCTTCCGCTCACGGTGCCAGGCGTCGATCGCCGTCTGCAGCCGCTCGCGCTCCGCCAGCAGGTCGGCGTTCCGAGGCGCAAGATCGGTCAGCGTCGCCGCCAGCCCGTCCCAGAAGGCGGACGCCTCGATCCCGGTCCCCGGCAGCGCCTCGTCCTCGATGAACCCGGCCAGGCGAACGTCGACCTCAAGACCCGACCGATTGACCCGCTGAGACATGCCTACCCCCTTCTCCATCCGGCGCCGGACGTTTTAGTGGAAGGAACGCGGGTTTGGAACCGAGCCTATCCCGCCGGTCAGCCGGGATCCCAGACGCGGGTCGCCTCTGGATCGAACGTGTCGTAGGGAAGCGCCGTCAGCGCCTCCCAGACGGCGTCCGGGATATCCCAGTTGGCCCAGGTCAGCGTCTGCTCCACCCGCTCCGGCTTGCTCACCCCGCAGACCGTCGAGGCGACCCGACCGTCGCGCATGGAAAACTGCAGGGCCGCCGCGCCGATGGGGATGTCGTGCTCGGCGCAGATCGCCTCGATCGCCCGGACCGAGGTCATCGTTTCGTTCGTCGCGTCCTGATAGGCGTAGCGGCGCGACTTGGCCGTGCCCTTGGCAAGGACGCCACCGGCAAAGGGTGCGGCATTCATCACCGCGGTCCCCCGCTCGCGGGCGAGGTCTATCATCGGTTCGGCGTTACGGTTGGTCAGCATGAAGCGATTGTGCGTGATGAGGATGTCGAACTCCCACTCACGCAGCAGCGGCATCATGACTTCCACGTTGCCGGCCGCGAGCCCCACCGCGTCCGCGATGCCCTCCTCCTTCATCTTGAACATGTCACCGATGGAAACGCGGCACTCGTCGAGAGAGGCCGCGTACTCCGGATCGTGGAAATGCAGGATGTGCACCCGGTCGAGGTTCAGGGCCGTGAGGCTCTCCTCCAGCGACCGGCGCGCCTGGGCAACATCGAACACGCCTGTCTCGATGTTCCTGTCGAGCTTCGTCGAGACCACGAATCCGGGCGGAAGGCCGCCGCGCTCACGGATGACCTTGCCGATACGTTCTTCGCTACGACCCAACCCGTAGGTGCGGCTGGTATCGAGGAATTTGCACGGTCCGTCGAAGATCGCGCGCACGGTCGCCAACGCCCGCTCCTCGTCGACGCTGTACCCGTAGGTACCGGGCATGTCGCCGAGGGCCGACGTGCCGAAACAGATCGCCGGAATCGTGACGCCGGTGGTCCCCACCGGCGAGGTCCTGAGCGCGGCTTGCCCTGTCATCTTGTTCTCCTGGGATATAATGCGCGACCCGACCACCATGACACGTGCCGCCGGCCGGCGCGAGATCGCGAGCACTGAGGCGACCAATGGACGCGGAGACGAGCCCCGGGACGACCGGGCGGCGGTCCGACGCCGATGCGGGACGACTCGTCCTGGTCACCAACACCAATTCGCTGGCGACCGTCCGCGTGGTGCGTTCGCTCGTCCTCGGCGGCGGTGTCGCCGGTGCGATCGATCCGGCGCAATGGCAACGGTTGGAGGGCATCGGTACGGTCGAGAGGCGCGGTAACATCGCGATCACCGACGTCGCGGCGCCCGACTGTGCCGGTCTGGCCTGTGTCACCTCCGGATCGACCGGCACGCCGAAAGTCATCCTGCGCCATTACGACACCTGGCTGCGGTCGTTCGCGCTTCAGCGACGGGTGATCGGGTACGATGCCCGCGCCGGCGTCCATGTCGTGGGCAATCTCGCGCACTCCATGCATCTCTATGCTGCCATGGAGGCGCTGGATCGCGACATCGAGCCGACGATTGAGCGCGACTTCGCGCCGCGCCGGGTTCTCGCCAGCCTACGTGAGGCGCGAAGCGAACTCCTCTACGCGACACCGGCGCATCTCGTCATGCTGGTCGCTGCCGCCCGCTCGGGGCCGCCTGTGACCACGCTGACCCACATCCTGACCGGTGGCGCGAAATTCGACGAGGCGCGTTCGGCGGCTCTGAAGCGACTGTTTCCGGCCGCGACCGTCGTCGAGTTCTTCGGCACCACGGAAACCAGCTTCATCACCATCAAGGAGGCCGGTGCCCCGCCCGGCTCGCTCGGTCGCCCGTGCCCCGGCGTCGAGGTGCGCATCACCGACGGCGAGGGACGGCCGCGTGCCGCCGATCAGGAAGGTGAGATCTGGATCAGGAGCGACATGCTGTTCGATCGCTACCTGATCGGCGACGATCCCCACACCCGCTGGCGCGACGGATGGCTGACGGTCGGTGACCGGGGCTATCTCGATGCCGGCGGCTATCTCTACTTCACCGCCCGCGACGGCGCGATGGTCACCATTGCCGGCGAGAACGTCTATCTCGACCATGTGGAGGCGCGCCTGCGTCGCCATGTGACCGACGCCGAGGTCGCGGTGATCGCCGTCGGGGATCCGATGCGCGGTCACCGGCTGGTCGCGGCGGTGGAAGCATCGCCAACGACCGTGGACCCCGAAGCAATCCTGCGCGACCTCCGTGGCGCCTTCGGCGCCCTCACGGCACCGAAGCACATCGTCGAGATCGGCACGTGGCCGCGGACAGCCTCGGGCAAGACCGATCGCCGAGCCTTGGCCGAAACTGTCGCGGGCACCCATGGCGCGTGACGCCTACATCATCGCTGCGGCACGCACGTCGGTCACGACGCGCAGTGGGGAACTGCGCGACTGCAACTTCGACGTTCTGGGAGCGGCGGCGATCACCGGGTGTCTCGACCGGGCAGGACTCCGGCCCGACGATGTCGACGACATCATCCTGTCGAACGCGCTCGGCGCCGGCGGCAACCCCGCCAGGGTCACCGCGCTTGCCGCCGGCCTTCCCCGGACCGTGGCGGGCCTGACCATCGACCGGCAATGCGCCGGCGGACTGGACGCTGTCGGTGTCGCCGCGGCGATGATCGGCGCCGGCCAGGCGGATGTGCTCCTGGCCGGCGGCGCCGAATCGACCTCGCTGCGCCCGGAACGTCGCTTCCGTGACGCCTGGGGCAGCGAGCCGGAGCTTCGGAATCAGGCGCGGTTTGCCCCCGATGCGAACCACGACCCCGACATGGCGGAGGCCGCGGCACGGCTCGCCGACCGGCTGGGGCTTTCGCAACAGGACCAGGACGCCTGGGCCATCGCCAGCCACGCCAAGGCGCTTGATGCGGCCGACCGTGTGGCGGACGAGATCGCCAATCCACCGGGCGTCGTGCTGACCGGCGATCCCTTCGCGCGAGCCCTGACGCCGGAGGTGTGCGCCCGCGCACCGAAGCTCGCCGGAACGATCACCGCCGCCAATGCCGCTGTGGCCGCCGACGGCGCGGCCATGCTGGCCGTGGTCGCGCGCCCGACCCTCGACCGGCTGTCGCCGACGCACGCGCTTCGGATCGTCGCGACGGCAACCGTCGGCGGCGATCCGGCCATGCCCGGCCTGGCGCCGGTGGCCGCGATCGGGAAGGTCCTTCAAGCGACCGGCATGACCTCGCGCGACTTCGCCGCCGTTGAGATCATGGAGGCTTACGCCTGCCAGGCCATGGCCTGCGTCGATGCCGCGGGACTCGATTCGACCCGCATCAACCGTGGCGGCGGTGGGTTGGCGCGCGGCCACCCGACCGGAGCCTCGGGCGCCGTTCTGGCCGTGCGGCTGTTCCACGAGTTGCGCGCGACGGGCGGGCGCGGTCTCGCGGCCATCGCCGCAGCCGGCGGGATTGGTACGGCGATGGTGGTCGAAACCGTCGAGACCTAGACCGAACCGCTAGTCGCGCGCCGCGACCAGACCCGGCCGCAGCCGGTGGAGCGCCTCAACCGTCACGCCAGCGACGACGGCCTTCACCAGATCGCCGGGCACGAATGGCGCGGCGAAGCCCGTCGCCGTCAGAAGGTCCTTGTCGAGGACAACCGCCATGCCCGGTATCCCGAACGCATACATCACGACGATGCCGCCCAGAATACTGGCGATGAGAGCCCTCCAGAATACCGCCGCCGGGCGCCCCTGTTCCATCAGCCAGCCGGTCACGAAGGCCGCAATCGGCCAGCCGATCAGGAAGCCGACCGAAGGTCCGGCGAACACGCCGAGGCCGCCGCGTCCACCGGCGAGGAACGGCAGGCCGATCGCCACCAGCGCCAGGAAGAGCAGGACTGCAAGCGCCCCCCTGCGCGCGCCGAGAACCGCGCCGGCGAGCATGACGCCAAGGCTCTGGGCGGTGATCGGAACACCGGAGACCAGATTGAATTTGGGGAGAAGCCCCAGCACCACGATCAACGCCGCAAACAGGGCGATTTGGACAAGATTGCGTTCCACGAGAGAGTCTCCTGCTGGATCAATGTACCGCCGCGACACCGCCGCGGGCACGCAAGGCATCGGCGACACGGTCCGCGTCATCGAGAACAGCAGCGCCGATCGGCGCGACGAGCCGCCAGCGACCGGGCCTGATCGACCGCGCTCGCCACGATTCACGGACCAGTTCGGCCCGCTCGAGAAGGACGGGCGTGAACCGGATCACCATCCCCATCGCTACCGATACGGCCCGGGGATTGACCCCCAGCGGCCGCAACGGCGTCAGCAACCTGCTGACAAGCCCCATCATCACCTTGAGCGGCGTCGTCATGGTCACGACGTTGGCGAGAAGGACGAGCGTGACCAGCCTGAGCGCGGTCGCGACACCTTCCGCGACCTGCCCGAAGATCACGTGAAACGCGATCAGCAGGCCGACCATGAACCATAGCGGCCGGATCAGGCGAAAGGTTTGTTTGAGCACCGCCGGGCCCAGCGACGCGGTGAGCGCCAGCGCGACGACGAGGCTGACGGCCAGGATCCGGAGATCGCCGACGGGAAACAACGCCGTCGAAGCGACCGCAAGGCCGATGAGCTTGACGCCGGCAGGCAGGCGGTGGGCCCAGGATCGGCCGGGAACGGCAAGGCTTAGCACGGCGTTTCGCTCTCCATCGCCTGCAGGAAGCGCGGCATCACCACCTCGCGCGGCCCGTGTTCGGCCAGCCCGCCGTCCGCGAGCCAGATCAGGTCGTCGACGGCGGCGAGATCGTCGACATCGTGGCTGATCAGCACCACGTGCTGGGGCAAGCCGGCAATCAACGCGCGCATGCGGGCCGCGGTCGGAATGTCGAGGCTGGTATAGGGTTCGTCGAAGACGAGCAACCGCGGTTCCATGGCCACCACCGCCATCAGGCACAGAAGGTGCTTCTGGCCGTGGGAGAGCAGCCGGACGGGCTCGGTTTCCCACGACGATGCCCCGAAGCGCGCCAGGACCTCGCGCACGCGACGTGTGATCTCCTCGTCGCCGAGACCGGCATTCTCCAGCCCGAAACGCATCTCCTCGCCGACGGTCGGGAAGATGATCTGCCGGTCCGGATCCTGGAAGATCATGCCAACGTTGCGCAGCGCGAAGGCGCGATCGGCAAAGACATCGCCGCCGAACACCCGGAGCGTGCCGTCCACCGGTTCGTCCAGCCCGACCAGCAGACGGGCCAGGCTCGACTTGCCGGAACCGTTGCCGCCGACGATGCCGATGCGGCGCGCGTTCGTGGTCAGGCTGATGTCACGGAAGACTTCGCGGCCCTCGCGCACACAGGCGACGCGATCAAGCGCCAGGCATGGCGCGCTCGTCTGGTCATCCCCGGTGCTGCCAACGGCCGGAGCAACGTCCGCCATGATGTTCATCCGCTGCCGCCCGAGTCGACGTCATTGGGGGCCTCGGGCGCCCGCCGCCGACGGTCCACCGAGGCGTTGATCCACTTCATTGTGGTACCGCCCGCAAGTTCCCAAATGTCATAGGAGGAGGACATTGAACGATGACCACCTACGAGATCATTGAATCGACGCCCCGCACTTACCTTTATGTCGAGCGATCGTCGAGCATGGATCCGGCCGACATCAGCCGGGCCATGGGCGAGGCCTTCCACGCGGTGGCTGCCTTCATGCAGCAGAACGGCATCGCCTTCACGGGGCCTGCGCTGTCGGCCTACTACACCTTTTCACCGGAGAAGCTCGATTTTCGCAGCGGATTCTTCGTCGCAGACGACGATGCCGGCAAGGCCGCCGGTGACATCAAGGCCGACATAACGCCCGCCGGACGGGTCCTCTTCCTCACCCATGTCGGGCCCTACGCCGGGCTCCGCCAGACCTACGCCGACATGATGACGTGGATGGAAGAGCAGAAACTGGAACACGGCGCCCCGACCTGGGAGGTCTATGTCGACGACCCGGATTCGACCCCGGCCGAGAAGCTGCGGACGGAGATCTTCGTCACGCTCGCCTGACGCGTCGCCGGAACAAGACGATCTCTGGCTGTACGACCGCAGTCTCCTAGTTCGTCGGCACGCAGAACGGCCCGAGGCGAATGGTCCCCTTGGGGCAAGCCGGCAACTGCTGCTGCGGCCCCGTCTGAATCTGCGGCGTCTGCTGCGTCTGCGGCACCGTCGTCTGGCCCTGAGGCGCAGTCGTTTGCCCCTGCACATTGGGCGTCGGCCGTACCGGGCGCACGCGCTGGCAGTCGGGGAACGTGCCGGTCGTACCGGTCGGACACTCAAGCTTCAGACAGTTCGGCGGGATACCGATCGAACCGTCCGGACACCTCTGCGGCTGTGGCTGAGGCTGGGGTTGCGGCTGCTGTTGAGGCGTCTGCGGCTGCGGTTGCTGCGCTGGCGGCTGCCGGCAATCCGGCGGTGTGCCGATCTGACCGGCCGGGCACTCTGCACGCTCGCAATTGGGCGGCGTACCCGTCGTGCCAGCGGGGCATCGGTCGATTTGCGGCCGCGGACGCGGGGTCGGCGGCGGCGGTTCGGCCGGGTCTCCGGCCTGCGGATCACCACAGGACTGGCCGTTCCAGTTCTGACCTTCCGGACAACATTCGCCACCCGGCATCTGCCGTTCGATCGGGCAGACCGGTGGTGAGGCAATGCGCCTATCGTCGTCCTCGATCGGCGCCACCGGCGGGCACAACTGCGACGGCACGTTGATGGTGTCGCTCGCCATGTCGTTGACCGGGCTGAAGTTGAACACGGTGCCGCCGGGCGGCGCCTCGATCTGGGCCGTGTTGGTCAGTTCACAGACGGAGCCGTCATCGGGCACCAGAACGTCGATCCACAAGGGCGGCGTGACCGTCCCGGCCAGGAGGCCGATCGGACCCGGCGACGTGCAGACGTAATCGCCACCGTCCGGTCCGCAGATCGGCTGCGAGAAGAACGGCGAGGGCGCCAGCGCTGGATGGCTGAGCGTATCCCTGACCGTCAGGCCACCGAAGTAGTTGCCCGGGCCGGCGTTCGCGACGGCGATGGCGAAGCTGCACAACCAGCCTTCGGCCGCCACCGTGCAGCCGAACCCTTCCTTGAGCATCACGAGATCCGAGCTTCCCTCGGGCGGTTCGCAGTGCTCGGCCGGGATGGTGGCGAACGCGTTGTCGCTGTCGTCGGCCGGATTGGTGTTCTGCGGGCTGCCGCCCGGCGCGACGGTGATCGATGCCTCGTTCTCCAGGAAGCAGAGGCCGTCCGCCTCGGCCACGGCCTTGGGGATGATCGCCGCCATGAAGACGCCGGTGACATCCCCGGGCGCCAGCGACGCGCCGGCCTGCGTGCAGGTGTAGTTGGCCGGACCGCCCACGCAGGTGAAGTCGGGACTGGTTACCAGAAGGGCGCCGTGGGAGAGCGTGTCTTCGAACACGATGTCGCCGTTATAGGTGCCGCCGCCGGGCTCGTTCTGGATGAACACCTGGTAGAAGCAGGCCCAGTCGGGTCCGAAATCGGCGCAGAGCGCGTCCGAGTGTTTCTCAAGGATGAGATTGGTCGTGTCGCCGGAGGGCGGCGGGCAATCGACGCCCGGCACCGTGGCCACGGCGGCGCCGAAATCGTTGGCGGGATTGCTGTCGCTGAATCCGGGCGGCCACACGAGCCGGGCAGCGTTGATCAGGCTGCAAAGCTCCGTATCCGGCGGCAGCAGAACCTCCACGTCGAGATCGACACTGTCGCCCGGCCACAGGAGGACCGGCGGATAGTGGCAGTGATAATCGGACGGACCCGTGGGGAAGCACGCCCAGGGCGGGCTCGGATCGAAGTCCATGATGGCGCCGGGCGGGTTGGCCGGCAGCCAGTCCTTCACCGTGAGCGGCCCCCAATAGGGCAGCGTGCCGGCATTGGTGATGCGCACCGTGTATTCGCACACCGGCCCAAGGCCGCTATCGACGCAGATTTCCTCCCGGGCGACCTTTTCGAGCTGCAGATCGATGGTGTTGATCGGCGGCGGCTCGAACGTCGGTGGCGGGATCAGGGGCGGGACGAAGATGCCCGTCGACCCCGGGCAAGGCTGCCAGATCTCCACGTCGCCCAGATGTCCCTGGCGCTCGGGGTCGACGAAGCTGGCGTCAAAATCGGTGAAATAGGACTGGAAGGGCGGGTCGTTGGCGGGCCGCACGAAGGCGTGAAACTGGCCCTGGAGGCCATGCACCGTCGCCGGACCGCCCGGCGCCAGTGTGGCTGCGAGCGCCGGATTGTCGCGGAGTGACTCGCCGGTCGCCCACAGGAACGTGTTGCATGTGCCGTCGATCAGCCGGCCCGTGGTGTCGTGGTCATAGCCCAGCGCAACGCCACCGGCGGCGTTGTAGCCGTCCGGGCGGAAGCCGATGGCGTAGTCCTCGGGCACCAGATGCCAAGTGCTGGGGGTGGCCGGATCGTCCGGGATTTCGCGGCTGTACCGCGCCACCGAGCTGTCGAGGGGTTCGGCGAACTCTGTGTAATCATACGCATCGCGCTGGTCACCGCGCTGGGCCACGATCAAGCGCCCCGCTGCGTCGAACAGCATGTCGGTGATGGGATGGTCGCTGATGAGTTCGGTCGCGTCGAACTCCCACCGCGTATCGGGCAGGAAGCTGCCGTCGAGGCCGATTCCCACCGACCACACCGACGGCCCGTCACCGACGGCATAGTAGAGGCGCCCGCCAAAGACGGTCATGCCCCAGACCCGCCGCTCGCGCTGGGTGTAGCCCCAGGTGGCGGGATTGTCGGTGCTGAACGCGGGACTGGCGATGGACATCACCACACCGCTGTCGGCGACCGGCGGCAATCCGACTGCGGTCCTGCCGGTCACGCCGTGGTCGTAGATATCGGCGATGAAGCCAGCGGCGCTCAGCCGGTAAATCATGCCGGTATCGAGATCGGACACGAAGAACTGACGACTGCCGCGGTCGAACACGATATCGCCGAGGCCAGGGCCGGCATTGGCACCGATGCTCGTGAACAGCGTGATGGCGCCAGTGACGCCATCGACGCGGTAGATGCTGCCCGGGCTGCCGCCCGCGCCCCACTGCCCGTCCATCCACTGTGCGCCCGGCTGACCGTTGCGCAGGCGTTCCGGTCGCCCGTCCGCATCGGCATCGGGAGCGACGATCTCGAGACCGTAGGCCGACGAGGCGGCGAGATAGATGTTGGGAACGGGTGCGTCGTCGAGGGTGATCGCAAACACCTGGCCGACGGTTCGCGCCGGAGCAACGAACACGATGGGCGACGGGATCACCTGGCCCGCGGGCCCGGCCGTCGCCTGCAGGCGCTGGATGCGCATGGACGCGCCGTTCAGATCGATGAACGTCTCATCCAGCGCGTCGCCGGACGGGAAAGGCGGTACGGCGGGGGCCGCCCCGGAAAAACCGGTGACGATCGTGTCGCCCGGGAGATAGAGGCCGTCTTGCGCGGCCGCTGATCCGGCCAGGGCCGAGGCCAGAAGGCCCCCGCTCAGATGCAAAAACACGGAAGCTGCGCGCGTCGGTCGGCCGCTCATCGTCGTATCCCGTTTTGGAGCAAGTGTCCGCCGACACTCCGCACACGACCGGCGGCTCACGACTTCACCACTCTATCACAGCGGCGTGAGAATGGCAGTGTCCCCGGTAACGAGGTTGATGGCGGGTGAAGGCACGGGACGCTTTGGCGGCAGCATCCCGATGGCAGGGTTGATCAGCCGCTCGCAGCGGCTTCGGTATCTGTGATGGTCGTTCGCCTCCGTCGGCGAGCAGACACAGGGCAGACGTTAGCCCACCAGCCCCAGCTCTGCGTCGGATGCCGTCCCGGCGTACTTGTCGCGGGGCGGCCACGGCCGGTCTTGCCATTTCGGGTCGAACGCGAAGCTCGAGACCTTCCGCCCGTCGACCAAGGCCCCGTTGCCGGCGCCGAGGGCGTAATCGTAGTAGAGCTTGACGATCTCTTCCTCGCTCACCTGCCCCGTTGCCGGATGCGCCATACAGGCTTTCTGCCAAGCTCCGACCCGCTGATACCCGTCTTCGTCAGGCAGCTCGAAGTCCTCGTAGTAGGTCAAGAACCAGAACCGCTTGAACATCGGGGTGAAGACGGCCTCGGCCAGTCCGAAATCATCGAACAGGTAAGGCCCGACCGGACTGTGTTCCGTCAGAAAGCCGTCGATATCGCGATAGAGGCGCAACAGCTTGTCGCGATGCTCCTGCCTGCGCTCCGGATCCTGGTTCAGGACAAAGAGGTAGCCGGCCGTCGTGAACGGCCCCTCAGGGGCGATCAGCATCGACTCGACGGCATGCTCCCGCGGGTCGGTGCGGCGAAGCGGGCCGCCCTCCAGCACCTCGTCGAGATAGCGCAGGATCACCAGGCTTTCCTTGAGGATGGTGCCGTCCGACGCCTCCAGGACCGGCAGCGCCGTGGTTCCCCGGGTCTTGGCCAGCAGCGCCGGATCGCGAGGCTTGGTGATATCGACCACGCGGAAGTCGACCGCGTGCTCCTGGCCGCGAAGGGCAAGGAGAATTTCCAGCCTTTGCGAGAAGGGACACACCGGAATGTGATGGACGACGAGGCGGTCGGACATGACGGGTCTACGTCGCACCAAGCCGTGCGACGGCGCCGTATTCGATCGTCGGGCTTTCCATGATTGGTACTCCCTAGGGGACTCGAACCCCTGTTTTCGCCGTGAGAGGGCGACGTCCTAGACCGCTAGACGAAGGGAGCAAGCGGGCCGCTGCCCACGGATATAGCGATCCGGCCGCGGCCTTGGCAAGTGGCGCCGCGCAGGCGACGCCGCCGCGGCGGTCCTACTCGGTGACGTCCAGTCGGCCGACGACGTTGAGCGTTCCGGTGTCGACGACGAGGACCACGTCGCGACCCTCGTCGTCATAGGCGAGGTACAGACGTCCACCCTCCGCGGTCACCGAGACAAGGCGCGCCGTTGCCGACAGGCCGTGATCGCTCCGCGACAGGGTCGGCACACTGTCGCCGGGGGCCAGCGGCGGCGCGCTGGTGTCCAGCGTAACGATCCGGTAGAGGATCGCACCGAAGACAGCGAAGATGCCGACGCCGAGCGTCAGGCCGGCGATCAGCATCAGGCGCCTCAGCCGCGCCTGGACGCGTTCCAGGGTCGGATCGAGCGGGGCGTCGTCGTCCTGATGGTCGGGAAGCTGCGTCATGGCAGGCGTCGATGAGCCTCGGATGGAGAAGCGCTCGGTCACGGTTCCGAGCGCCGCCGATGGTGCGCGTCTCGACGCGTTCCTGGCCGGCGCCCTGCCCGATCTGTCGCGTAACCGCCTGAAAAACCTGATCCTCGGCGGACATGTCGCGATCGGGCGCGCGACGATAGTGGAGCCCCGCCGGCCGGTCAAACCCGACGACGAGATCGTCGTGACCGTGCCGGCGCCGATGCCCGCGACCCCCGCACCGCAGGACCTGCCGCTCAGCATCGTCCATGAGGACGACACCCTGATCGTCGTCGACAAGCCCGCCAGCATGGTGGTTCATCCCGGCGGCGGCAATCCCGACGGCACGCTGGTCAATGCCCTCATCGCCCATTGCGGCGACTCGCTGTCGGGCATCGGCGGCGTGGCCCGCCCTGGCATCGTCCATCGCCTCGACAAGGACACCACCGGCCTGTTGGTGGCGGCCAAGACCGATCGCGCCCACCAGGCGCTCTCGGCCCAGTTCGCCGACCATGGCCGGACCGGCGGCCTCGAACGCGGCTACCAGGCGATCGTGTGGGGCGCGCCGGAGCGGTCGCGCGGTAAGGTCGATGCTCCGCTGGGCCGCGCCCGCCACAACCGCGAGAAGATCGAGATCCGTGCCGACGGCCGCCACGCGGTCACCCACTACCGGATCGAGGACGTCTATGGTCGCGACGGGGAGGAGCCGCTCGCAGCGCGTCTCGCCTGCCGGCTGGAGACCGGGCGGACCCACCAGATTCGCGTCCATCTGGCCTCGATCGGCCATCCCCTGATCGGCGACCGGGCTTACGGCGCCGGCTTTGCGACCAAGGCGAATCGATTGCCGGACCAAGTGGCAGCAACGGTGACGACCTTCCCGCGCCATGCGCTGCACGCATGGCTTCTTGGCTTCACTCACCCCGATTCGGGTGAACACATGCGCTTCGAAAGCCCGTTTCCCGAAGATTTTCAGAGGCTTATTGCTGCACTGCACGATCTGTAAAGATATCGTGACGCACGGTCGGCCGTGACGGTCGTGTTTTGGACGGATTCGTACCTATATTGAGCGTCGCGGTTCGCGCTTCGGGCGACCGCAAGGACTTGCCGGGCTTGGCCGGGGGTCCAGAGACAAGAGGGCGCCATTTATGGCCCAGACGTTACCCGCCGTTGCGTCCGGTGAAGCCGGTCTTTCGCACTATCTGGCGGAAATCAAGAAATTTCCCATGCTCAAGCCGGATGAAGAGTACATGCTCGCCAAACGGTACACCGAGCATGACGACCGCGATGCGGCCCATCGGCTCGTCACCAGCCATCTGCGGCTGGTGGCCAAGATCGCGATGGGCTATCGCGGCTATGGTTTGCCGATCGGCGAAGTGATCTCCGAGGGCAATGTCGGCCTGATGCAGGCGGTCAAGCGATTCGACCCCGAAAAGGGCTTCCGTCTCGCGACCTACGCCATGTGGTGGATCCGCGCTTCGATCCAGGAGTACATCCTGCGCTCGTGGAGCCTGGTGAAGATGGGCACCACCGCCAACCAGAAGCGCCTGTTCTTCAACCTGCGCAAGGTCAAGGGCCAGATCGACGCGCTCGAGGAAGGCGACCTGCGTCCTGATCAGGTCAAGACCATCTCCGACCGTCTCGGTGTGTCCGAGGCCGAGGTCGTGTCCATGAACCGCCGCCTCGGGGGCGACAGTTCGCTCAACGCACCGCTCCGCGCCGATGGCGAGGCCGGCGGCGAATGGCAGGACTGGCTCGTGGACGAGGGCCCGGACCAGGAAGAGATCCTGGCGACGTCGGAGGAGCGCGACAACCGGCATCGGCTGCTGGTCGACGCCATGGACGTGCTGAACGATCGCGAGCGTCGCATCTTCGAGGCCCGGCGGCTGTCGGAGGACCCGATCACCCTTGAGGAGCTCTCCGGCGAGTTCGGCGTCTCCCGTGAGCGCGTTCGCCAGATCGAGGTGCGCGCCTTCGAGAAGGTGCAGAAGGCGGTGCAATCGGCGGCCCGCGAACTGGAACGGCCGGCCGGGAAGCCGGCGCTTGAAGCGCCGGCCTAGAGTCACGCTAACTGCGCCCGGCCGCCGGCACGGGAAACTCCAGCAGCCCCTCGGTCATCACGAAGTCGACGAAGGCGCGCACCGCCGCCGGTTGGTGCCGATTGCTGGGGTAGACGACATAAAGTCCGCCCGACGCCGTTTCCCAGTCGGGCAGTACCCGCTCCAGCCTGCCGGCATCCAGATCGGCGGCCGCGACCGCGTCTGGCAGAAACGCAATGCCGATCCCGGCCCGCGCTGCCCGGAGCGCGAAGGTGACCGAGTTCGCCGCCAGACGGCCCTGAACCTGCACACGGCCCACACCGTCCGGTCCATCCAGCACCCAGATGGCATTGGTGAGCGACCGCCCGTGGATGACGGCGTCGTGCCCTTCGAGATCGGCAAGCAAACGGGGACGACCGACGCGATCGAGATAGCCCGGCGAAGCGCACAGGATTCGACGGCCCGGCGCGACCTTGCGTGCAATCAGGCTTGAGTCCTCAAGTTCACCGCCACGAAACGCCACGTCGATCTGCTCCGCGATCAGATCAAGGCGATCGTCCGTCAACACGAACTCCAGCCGGATATCCGGATAACGTTCGAGGAAGGCCGCCGCGGCCTCCGCCAGAAAGCTGTCCTCGGCCGGCAACGACACCCGGACCGTGCCGCCGGGCGCATCCTGATCGCCGCGCGCGGCACGGTTGGCGCCGTCGATCGCCGCCAGGCCGCCGAGCGAGGCGTCGTAATAGCGGCGTCCCGGATCGGTCAGGCTCAGGGCCCGAGTGGTCCGGTTCAGCAGACGAACGCCCAGGGCCGCCTCGAGCGCCGCCACCCGCCGGCTCACCGTCGCCTTGGGCAGCTCCAGCTTCGCCGCCGCTGCGGTGAAGCTGCCGGCCCGCACCACCTCCACAAAGACGGCCACATGGTTCAGGTCGATATTGTTGCTCATTTCGAAACAATATATCTCGATATATGTCCCTAACGGAGCAATAGCCCGGTGGCTACATGCTGTCCACCAACGATTTGGAGTGGACCCATGACCGATCAACTCACTGTTCTCGTGACCGGCGCCACCGGCCAGCAGGGCGGCGCCGTCGCCGACCATCTGCTGAAAGCCGGCCACACGGTACGTTTCCTCACCCGCAATCCCGACGGCGATGCCGCAGGCGCGCTCGCAAGCCGTGGCGCCCAGGCCTTCGCCGGCGATTTTGACCACCCTGAGTCCCTGAAGGCCGCCGCGGACGGCGCCGATACCGCCTATCTGATGGGCACCCCGTTCGAGGCCGGCACCGAGGCCGAAACCGAACATGGACGAACCGCCATCGACGCCTTCAGGGCCGCCGGCGTCGGCCACGTGGTTTACTCGTCTGTCGGCTCGGCCGACCGCGCCACCGGCATTCCCCATTTCGAGAGCAAGTTCGCCGTCGAGCAGTACCTCGTCGAGGCCGGCATCCCGTATTCCATCAGCGGCCCGGTCTTCTTTGCCGACAACTTTCTGTCGCCGTGGATGCTGCCGTCGATCCAGGCGGGCAATCTGGCCATGGCCTTGCCGGCCGACCGCAAGCTTCAACTCGTGACCCTGGCCGATATCGGCGAGTTCGGCGCCGAACTGATCGAGCGCCGCGAAGCGGTTTTCGGGAAGCGCTACGACATCGCCGGCGACGAGCTGACCGGCGCCGAGATGGCGGACGTGCTTGCGAAGGCGAGCGGCCGCAACATCGCCTATGTCGAGCTGCCGATCGACGCCGTGCGCCAGCAGTCCGAGGACATGGCGCTCATGTTTCAGTGGTTCGAGCGCGCCGGCTACAGCGCCGATATCGCGGCGCTCAAACGCGACTTCCCGCAGGTCGGCTGGCAGACGCTGGAAACCTGGGCGTCACAACGGACGTGGCAATCCGCGGCCGCCGCCTAACTCAGCGTGGATGAACGAGCCTCGGGGCGCCGCACGCGGCGTCCCGCATCTCCTAGCCGCCCCAGCCGGCGATCGCCTGCTCGACCACCCGTTGGCCGGGCGTGCCCTTCTCGAAGGTCAGGATGGCGCGCTGCCCGCTTTCGTAGACCAGCGGCAGGTCCAGCCAGTTGCGCTCGCGCAGGAGCCCCTGATTGAACGCCACGTCGCTTGGTGTGGCAGAGAGGGCAATCCAGAAGAGGCCGTCGGCAACCTTGGCCGCGGCGCCGACCAGGGGCTGCCCCCGCCCCTCCTCCGTCGCCTTCAGCACCAGCCGCGGCACCTGCGAGATGCGCAGGATCGAACCCTGCGACACGACTTCGACGAGATGGCTCGCCGGTAACGTCTCGTCGGTGTTTTCGCGAATGGACAAACGGATATCAAGGTTGCGGTCCGGAACGGCGAGCTCGGCGATGATCTCGGGCCCGTTCGCGCCCGCCGCCTGGAAGCTCCACGTCACCACCGCATCGATCGCAACGACGCCGGCGGCCTGGGCGTTGGGATCGACGGGCTCCTCGTAAAGCGTCGCCTGCTGCGCCACCAGCGCGTTGAGATCGCCGCCATCGGCCGTCGTGGTCGGCACATCGTCCGGCTGCGGTCCGACGATCCTGACACCCGATTCGTCGGTGAGCCGGTCGTCGGCCTTGGGCGGCTCCGAGAATCCGCCAGCTTCCGGCTGGAACGTGCCGCCGGCATCCTGACTCTGGGTCGACTGGGTCAATGATTCGATCAGACTGAGGACCATGTCCCGCTGCGACCACACCAGCGCGCCAAGCCCTCCAATCACCGCCAGGAGAAAGATGGTCAGCAGGATCGCCGGTAGTCGCGACCGCCGCTGCGGCCGCCGCGCCAGCTCCGCGTCATAGTCGTCCGCCTCGTCACGCCGGCGGCGCCCGCGCCGCCCCGAGGCCCGGGCCTCGACGTAGGGATCGGGCGCAACACCCGGAGCGGCGCGGCCGCCCGAATCCCAGTCGAACGCGAATTCCACGTTGGCGCTCTCCGCCGGCGCGCGATACCGGTCATCAGGTTGCGGCGGCGGCGCACCCGCCGCCATGCGCTCGTCGGAACGCGCCACGTAGCGTGCTCCGCCCGCGTCGGGTGACGGAGCGGGCGGCTGGTAGGGCTCCGGCTCCGGTTCCGGCGGCGGAAACGGATCAGCCGGCGCGGGCCCGCCGGCCGCTGCGTCCTGATCAGGCCACGCGTGCGACGGATACGGATCGGCCGGGGCGTCGCCGGCGGGGTGCGGCCCGGTTTGCGCCTGCTCGACCGCGCGACGGAAGACATCGCGCGGTGATTCGTCACCGGGGACGGGAGCTTCCGCCGCCGGGGGCGGCTGGTGCCTCGGCGCCGGCGGCGAGGCCGACATCGCGGCCGTCGACGCCTCGCGTTCAACCCGGCGGATCGCTTCTTCAAGCTCGAGCCGCTGACGCGAGATTTCCGCCGTCGGCAGGGGCGGATTGATGGCCTTGAGCTGGCCGATGAGCGCGTTTCGCGCCTTGTCGTAGACCTTGCGCCTCGACTCCGCCGATTCGGTCAGCCCGGCGACTGCCTTGCTCAGGACCGCGTAGTATTCCGCCATTTCCGTCTGCCGACTCCTTGCTAGCGACAGGGATTACCCATGAAAGGGATCATGCACAAGAATTGTGTCGTCCCGCTCGGGGCTGGTCGACAGGAGAGCGACCGGGGCGCCGATCAATTCCTCGACATGACGGACATATTTGACCGCCTGCGCGGGCAAATCGTTCCAGGTCCGGGCGCCGGCGGTAGAATCGCGCCAGCCCTTCATCTCCTCATAGATCGGTTCAACCCGCGCCTGCGCCCCCTCCGACGCCGGGAAGTAATCGATCTCCTGCCCGTCCAGACGATAACGCACGGCGATCCTGATCGTCTCCAGACCGTCGAGAACGTCAAGCTTGGTGAGCGCGATCCCATCGATGCCGGAGGTTTTGATCGTCTGCCGCACCAGCACCGCGTCGAACCAGCCGCAGCGGCGCTTGCGGCCCGTCACGGTGCCGAACTCCTTGCCGCGGGTCCCGAGGTAGTTGCCGATCTCGCCGGTGTCTTCGGTCGGGAACGGCCCCTCGCCGACCCGCGTGGTGTAGGCCTTGGTGATCCCGAGACCATAGTCCAGTGCGCCCGGTCCGACGCCCGATCCGCTGGCCGCCTGCCCGGCCACCGTGTTGGACGAGGTCACATACGGATAGGTGCCGTGGTCCACGTCAAGCAGCGCACCCTGCGCCCCCTCGAACAGGATCAGCTTGCCGTCGCGGCGAGCACCGTCGAGCAGCCGCCAGACGGTGTCGGCGAACGGCAGCACCCGCGGTGCCACCGCATAGAGCTCGCTGAGCACCTGGTCACGCTCGATCTCGCCTTGTCCGAGGCCCCGTCGCAACGCGTTGTGATGCGCCAACAGCCGGTCCACCTTGGCGGGCAGCGTATCCGGATTGGCCAGGTCCATCAGCCGGATCGCACGGCGGCCGACCTTGTCTTCATAGGCCGGCCCGATGCCGCGCTTGGTCGTGCCGAGTCGCGTACCGGCGTTCGACGTCTCTCGCGTCACGTCCAGTTCGCGGTGCAGCGACAGGATCAGCGGTGCATTCTCGGCCACCCGCAGGTTGTCGCGTGTGACTTCGACCCCCTGCCCGCGCAAATTCTCGATCTCGTCGGCAAGCGCGACCGGGTCCACGACGACGCCGTTACCGATCACCGACATCTTGCCCGGCCGCACGACGCCGGAGGGCAACAAGCTGAGCTTGTAGCTGACGCCGTCGATCACCAGCGTGTGGCCGGCGTTGTGACCGCCCTGAAAGCGCACCACGATATCGGCGCGTTCCGACAGCCAGTCGACGATCTTTCCCTTGCCCTCGTCGCCCCACTGGGAACCGACGACCACCACGTTCGCCATTTATGTGCAATCAACCTCAGGAACCTGCGATGGGCGCAGGGCTACATGAAACGCGCGCGGACTATAACGGTATCGTCGCGCGCGTGCGAGCTACCAACGGTCAGCGCCAAAGGGTTGGTTTGGCTCATCTTCCGCCATCCGCGTCACATCCCTCGACGACCCGGGCGTGCGCGTTGTCGATGAGGAACGCAGAAAACCGCCGCCTTGGCGCTTCGTTGACGCGATGAACGACCTCGCCGGCGGGCACCAGCCCCGGAAAGCAGCGCTCGAACGGTGCGACCTCCCCGAGGACAAGCAGCAGCCCCGGGCCATCGATAACCGCCGGGTCGGAAGCCGGTCGGTAACTGTAGCGGTAGCGCTCGGTTACCTGCTCGACCACGACGCCACCCAGATGGTGGGCGATCTCGGCAACGTAGTTGTAGTCGTTGACGCCGATCCAGCCGGCGCCGGTCTCACGCCGCTTAGCTTCGACGTCGGCGGCGAACGCCGGCCATCCCCTGAACTGGGCGGCGGCGCCGGGCACAAGCTGACTGAGCGGCCCGGCGAGAAACAGCCCGCCCGCAACGGCAAAGGCGGCGCCGACGACGACAACATAGCGCCCCGCGACACGCGGATGCGGAATCCGGCGCCCCGGCCCCACGCTGCCGTGAGCGGCCAGCAGGGCTAGCGTCGGATAGATCGGCACCAGCCAGTGGGCATCGGCCTGCGCCCGCAGCGCATGGATGGTCATGAAGACGAGGATCGGAGCCGCCGTCAGCACCAGAAGGGACACCGCCCGCCTGTGTTCCTGATCCGCCGCCAACCATCGCCATACCGCGTAGCCGGCAAGAACCGTCACCAGCGGGTTGGGCAGCAGGAAGAACGACAGGATGTGTTCGAGCAGCAGCCGGGGGACGAAGTTGGGGCTGTTGACGATCCGGCCGAACTGGAGCGCGAGCGACGCGCCGTCGTGCTGCAGATTCCACACGATCACGGGGGCGACGACGGCAAGGGCGACAAGGCCACCGGCCCACAGCCAGGGGCTTGCCAGCCATCGCCGCAGATCGCGATCAACGGCAAGCGTCAGCACGATGCCGACGCCGAGAAACAGGACTGTGTATTTGGAGACCAGACCGAGCCCCGCGAAGACGCCGACGGCCAGCCACCACGCGCCGGTTCCGGACTGCATGACCATGACGACCGCAAGAACGGCCAGCGACCAGAACAGGATCGCCGGCCCGTCGGGCAGGGCGATCACCCCGGCCGCGCCGAGGAGAAACGTCGCATTGAGCCAGACGGCGGCGCGCAGACCGGTCAGGTGGTCGAACAGGCGCCGGCCGATGAGATAGATCACCGCCGAATCGGCGACCAGAGCGGCAATGAACAGCGACCGGCCGGCCAGGTTGCTGTCGCCGAACAGCGTCCGTCCCAGCCAGATCCACCACGCCACCATCGGCGGGTGGTCGTAATAGCCGATCGAGGGATGATGCGACCACTGGAAGTAGTAGGCTTCGTCGGGGAAGGCCGGGATCATCGTCGCCGCGACCACATGCCAGGCCGCGAAGGCGAGAACGATCGTGACCGCGATGCCGACACGGTCCTCGGGAAGGCCGAACGGCGGCGCGGCTATGCCTGATCGGGTGGGCCCGGGGTTTTCCTGCAAGGCTTGCCGGCTCCTCTCATGTCACGCGTAACGACCTGCGCCTATGGCCCATAGGCCGGAGGCTGTCCACCTGGCAGCCCCGGGGTCTCGTACCTGTGGCTGGACTTCCGTCGAGGACAGCGCCTAAGAACCGGCCATGTCCGCCCCCGCCATGCCACGCGATCGCCCCGCCGATCCCGGCGACCGGCGCCGATTCGTCCGGGTCATCGCGATCCTCACCGTCATCGCGCTGGCGCGGCTTGTCGCCGCGGCGGTCACCGATCTGTCGCCGGACGAGGCCTACTACTTCCAGTGGTCGCAGTTCCCGGCGCTCGGCTATTTTGACCACCCGCCAATGATCGCCTGGTGGACGGCGGCATCGGTAGCGCTCCTAGGCGACACGGCCTTCGGCATCCGGTTCGTGTCGGTGATGGCGATCGTTGCCACGTCGCTGGTCGCCTACGCCATCGCCCATGTCCTGTTCGACAACCGTCGGATCGCCGCCCGCGCCACCCTGTGGACCAGCGCCATCGTGCTGCTTGGGGCAGCGACTCTGGCGACGCCGGACGCCCCGGCCATCCTCTTCTGGAGCCTGACCGTTCTGGCCGTCGCCACAGTCGTGCGGACCGGAGAAGGCCGCTGGTGGCTGGTGGTCGGCGCGCTCGCCGGGCTCGGCGTCCTGTCGAAGTTCACCAACCTTTTCCTCGGCCTCGGCATCGTCGCCCTGCTCATCGCCCATCGCGACCTGCGCCACTGGTTCGCGAGCGCCTGGCTGTGGGCGGGCGGCCTCATGGCCCTGGTCGTCGCGGCGCCCATGCTGTGGTGGAACGCCGGCAACGACTGGATCACGTTCGCGAAGCAGTTCGTCCGCGTAGGCGCCGGCGAGTTCGACCCGCTCAACCTGCTCGACTTCGTCATCGTCCAGCCGATCGCCTTCAACGTCGTGATGGTCGTCTTTGTCGCGCTCGCGGCCGGCATCTCGTTCGGGCACAACCGCCGGGACGTCTCCGACGGACTATCGGTCCTGTTATGGACATCACTGCCGATCGTCGCCTACATGGCGATCGCGGCGACCGGCCAGAAGATCCAGGGCAACTGGCTGGCGCCGGTCTTCCCGCCGCTGGCAATTGCCGCCGCGGCCGCAGCGGAAAGCGCGAGACATCCCCTGCTGGCCGCGCTGCGGGCGCTGGTCTTTCCCTTCGGGATCGCGCTGTCTGCCCTGGGCCTGGTCGCCGCGGCCGCGCCAGCCGGCACGATCCCCTACCGCTACGATATCGGCCAGATCATGCGCGGCTGGGACGACCTGGCCGATCGCGTCGCCAACATCCATCGCGACAACGACACCGCCTGGATCGCCGCGAGCCGCTATTTCGTTGCCGCCGAACTCGACTACCACCTGCGCGAACGCGACATTCCGGTCATCCTGGTCCGCGAGCGCCGCCGCCACGACTTTGCGCCGCCACCGCCGGGCGATCTCGTGGACAAGCCGGCCCTCCTCGTCACCTCGGGGGCGGCGCCCGAAACCTGCTTCGAGACGATCGTACCCCTCGGCGAGATCAAGCGCATGAGCGGCGACGAGGCGGCGCAGACCCTGCTCTTGTATCGGGTCGAAGGCGCCCACCCGGACATCTTCAAGGTGGGTTGCGACGGGCTGCCGCCCAGCGGCTGAGACCCGAAGTCAGATGCAGACGCGTTTGGCCTGGACCACGCCCTCGATGTCGCGGACCTTGGCCAGCACCGGATCACTGATCGGCTGGTCGACTTCAAGCAGCGCGATCGCGTCCGTTCCGGGCGCCGAGCGGCCGAGATTGAAGTTGGCGACGTTGATCGCCTCTTCGCCGAGCAGCGTCCCCAGCGCGCCAATGAAGCCCGGCTGATCCTGGTTGGTGATGTAGAGCATGTTCTCGCCGAACCCGGCCTCGAGATCGATATCCTTGATCTGGATGATGCGCGGGCGACCATCGGCGAACACCGTTCCCGCGACCGAGCGCGTCTGGCGCTCCGTCGTGACGGTGAGGCGGAGATAGGCCTCGTACACACCGCGCTGGGTCTGCCGCACCTCGTCGACATCCATCCCCCGCGATTTCGCCACCATGGGTGCGTTGACCATGTTGACCTCCGTCAGGATCGGCCGCAACAGACCGGCGAGGAGTGCCGACGTCAGCGCGCCGGTGTTCATGTCGGCAAGATCACCGGCATATTCGATCGTGACCGCCTCGATTGTGGTCTCGGTCAACTGACCGGCGAACGAACCGAGGTTTTCGGCAAGCCCGATCCAGGGCTTGAGCCGCGGCGCCTCCTCCGCGGTGATCGACGGCATGTTGAGGGCGTTCGAGACCGCGCCGTTGACGAGATAGTCCGACATTTGCTCGGCGACCTGGATCGCGACGTTCTCCTGCGCCTCCCGCGTCGCGGCGCCGAGATGCGGCGTGCAGACCACATTCGGCGCATCGAACAGGACGCTCTCCGTCGCCGGCTCCGTCTCGAAGACGTCGATACCGGCGCCCGCGACCTTGCCGGAACGCAGCGCGACCGCAAGATCGGCCTCGACGATCAGGCCACCGCGGGCGCAGTTCACGATCCGGACGCCGTCCTTCATCTTGGCGATCGCCGCCGCGTCGATGATATGGCGCGTCTTGTCGGTGAGCGGCGTGTGCAGCGTGATGAAATCGGAGCGCGCCAACAGCGTGTCGAGATCGACGCGTTCGACGCCGAGCTGCATCGCCCGTTCTTCCGACAGGAACGGATCGTAGGCGATCACCCGCATCCTGAGCCCGATCGCCCGCTCCGCGACGATGGCGCCGATGTTGCCGCAGCCGATGATGCCGAGCGTCTTCGAGGTCATCTCGACGCCCATGAAGCGGTTCTTCTCCCACTTGCCCCCGCGGGTCGACACGTCCGCCTCCGGCAACTGCCGGGCGACGGCGAACATCATCGCCACCGCATGTTCGGCCGTGGTGATGGAGTTGCCGAACGGTGTGTTCATCACCACGACACCGCGCCGGGTGGCCGCGTGGATGTCGACATTGTCGACGCCGATGCCCGCCCGACCGACGACCTTGAGGTTGCCGGCGGCCTCCAGAAGCTTCTCGGTGACCTTGGTGGCGGAGCGGATGGCGAGGCCGTGATAGTCGCCGATGGCGGCGAGAAGCGCTTCCTTGTCCTTGCCCAACTCCGGACGGAAATCGACCTCCAGGCCGTGCGCCTTGAAGATGTTGACGGCGGTTTCGGAGAGCTTGTCGGAAACGAGAACGCGAGCTGTCATCGCTGATGACCTTGTGTTGACGGGCAGACGCGCCCGCGCGGTTGATGGCGTGTGACGTGAAGGCCGCTGCCTCAAGCGGCGGCGGCGGCTTTCGATTTTTCGACGGCGTAGGCCCAGTCAAGCCATTCCGTCAGGATCGCGAGGTCCGACGCTTCGATCGTGGCGCCGGCCCAGATCCGCAAGTGCGGCGGTGCGTCGCGATGGAAGTTGGTGTCGTAAGCCACGCCCTCCGCGTCGAGGGTCGCGACCATGCCACGCACGAACGCCTCCTGATCGGCGAGATCGCGCACCGTTACATCCGGGTCGACAACCTTGAGACACACGGACGTGTTCGATCGCGTCGCCGGATCGCTGGCGAAGAAATCCACCCACGGCGTGTCCGCGGCCCAGTTCGCGAGCACCGCATAGTTGGCATCCGCACGGGCGCGCATGCCGGCGAGCCCCCCGACCGAGCGGCCCCAGGCCAGCGCGTCGAGACAATCCTCCACGCACAGCATCGACGGCGTGTTGATGGTCATCCCGGCGAAGACGCCTTCGTTCAGCTTGCCGCCCTTGGTCAGGCGAAACAGCTTCGGCATCGGCCAAGGCGGAGTGGTGGTCTCCAGCCGCTCGACCGCACGAGGGCTGAGGATCAGGATGCCGTGCGCCGCCTCGCCGCCGAGCGCCTTCTGCCAGGAGAAGGTCACCACGTCGAGCTTGGCAAACGGCAGGTCCTGCGCGAAGGCCGCCGAGGTCGCGTCGCAGATCGTCAGACCGGTGCGATCGTCGGCAATCCAGTCGCCATCGGGAACACGCACGCCGGAGGTGGTGCCGTTCCAGGTGAAGACGACGTCATGGCTGAAATCGACGGCGCCGAGGTCCGGCAGGTCACCGTAATCGGCCTTGAGCACCCGGACATCGTCCAGCTTCAGTTGCTTGACGATGTCGGTGACCCAGCCGAGCCCGAAGGACTCCCAGGCAAGCACGTCCACGGGACGGCTGCCGAGGAGCGACCACAGCGCCATCTCCACCGCGCCGGTGTCGGAGGCCGGGACGATGCCGACCCGGTAGTCGTCCGGCACCTCCAGGAGCGCACGGGTCTCGTCGATGACCTGGCCGAGCTTCGCCTTGCCGATCTTGGCGCGGTGCGAACGGCCAAGCGGCGCGTCCTTGAGCACCTCAACCGACCAGCCGGGTCGCTTGGCGCAGGGTCCGGATGAAAAATTGGGATTGGCCGGCCGACGGCCGGGCTTCGCAGGAGCGGTCATGGCGTCCTATCCTTCCAGATAGCTGCCCCTCGTTGGGGAGGGGTGTCCCGCCGCCGCGTGTATGGGAAGCGCCGCCATAAGGCAAGGCCCCAGCGACGCAGCCAGACCGCCGACGGACTCAGCCTCCGGGGATCAGGACCGGGCCGGTGCTCGCCAGGCCGACCGCGACCGACTGGCCGATCTGGAGTGGGTTATCCACGTCCTCCTGAACGGCGAAGATCGAGCCAAACGCGGTTTCCAGCGTGTATTCCATGTGAATGCCGACATAGGTGGCCTTGGCTATCGTTGCGGCAAACCCGTCTTCGACACCGATGATCAGTCGCGACGGGCGCACAGCCAGCGAGGCCGGGCCGACGGTCAGGCCACGCGACGGCAACCTGTAGCGATAACTGTCGATGACGATCTCTGCGAGATCGCCGTCCACCGAGACAATGTCACAAGGGACGATGTTCGCCTCGCCGATGAAGTCGGCGACAAAACGATCCACAGGAGCATCGTACAGCTCCCGGGGCGAGCCCGTCTGGGCGACCGCGGCATTGCGCATGACGACGATCTCATCGCTGACGGCCAGCGCCTCTTCCTGATCGTGTGTGACGTAGACAACGGTCAATCCGAGGTCCTGCTGTATCGCCCGGATGTCCTCGCGCACCTGCCGGCGCAGCTTGGCGTCAAGGTTCGACAGCGGTTCGTCGAACAGCAGGACCTGCGGCTCGAGGACCAGCGCGCGTGCCACCGCGACGCGCTGCTGCTGTCCTCCGCTCAGCTCGCTGGGCAGGCGGTCGTCGTAACCCTGCAACCCCACCAGGTCGAGCCCGGCCCGCGCGCGGTCGCGGGCCTCGGCTTTCGGGAAGCCCGAGAAGCCCAGACCGTACGACACGTTCTCCAGCACGCTCAGGTGCGGAAAGAGCGCGTAGGACTGGAACACCATCGAGACGTCGCGATCGGTGGCGGGCAGGATCGTCACGTCCTTGTCGCCGATCAGGATCTGTCCGGTTGTCGCCATTTCGAGCCCGGCAATCATCCGCAGCGTCGTGGTCTTGCCACAGCCGGAAGGCCCCAGGAGCGTCACCAGCTTGCCGGATTCGACATCAAGGTCGATATTGTCGACAGCCACCACGTCTTTCCCGAAGACTTTGGAAACGCTGCGAAAACTGACCGGGGCCGCCTTGCTTGATATCTGCATCTGAGCCATGCGCCTACCCTCCGGGGGCGAAGTGAGTCCGCCGCCCAATCTGCGTCCTGCCGACCAGCAACTGCAAAAGGCCAACGGCTGCCAGCATGACGAAAATGAGTGTGGTGGAGTACGCGATCGCCAAGCCGTAGTCGTTATTCTCCACCCGTCCGATGATGTAGCTGGTGGCCATGTCGTATTCCGCCGAGACCAGGAAGATCACGGCCGAGATCGCCGTCATGGCCCGCACGAAACTGAAGACCAGCGCCGCCAGGATTGCGGGCCGCAACAGCGGCAGGATCACGCGACGGAACGTGTGCCAGCTGTTTGCGCCAAGCGTCAGCGACGACTCGTCCAGCGACTTGTCGATCTGGGACATGCTGGCGATCCCGGCGCGCACGCCAACGGGCATGTTGCGGAAGATGAAGCTGACAACCAGGATGATCCCGGTGCCGGTGATCTCAATGGGCGGAACGTTGAAAGCCAGAATGTAGCTCACGCCGATCACGGTGCCGGGAATTGCGAAACTGAGCATCGTTCCGAATTCGAACGAGTTCTTCCCGGCGAAATTCTGTCTCGTCAGCAGATAGGCCGTTATCAACCCGACCGCTGCTGTCAGCGGCGCTGCTATCGCGGCAACTTCGATCGTCGTGAAGAAACTGTCCCAGGCCGCACCCGACCAGTGCAGTCCATGTTCTGTGAAGCCTATCGAGAACGCCGTGATGTAGTGCTTGAACGTCAGGGCATCTCTGACACCCCAGAGTTCGACAAAACTGCCGTAGACGATCATGCCGTACACGATGACGGTGAAGGCGCCCCAGATGGCGGCAATCGTGAACACCGGCACCGACAATCGCCTTGGCATCAACGGATGCACGCCCGCGTCGCCCTTGCCGGTCACGGTGGTGTAGCTTTTTCGGCCCAACCAGGCCCGCTGCAAATAGAACGCCGACAGCGTGAAGAAGAGCAGGACCATCGCCAAGACCGCGGCACGTCCCTGATCGTATTGCGCTCCGACGATCGCGAAGAAGATCTCGGTCGATAGGACGTCATAGTTGCCACCCAACACCAGCGGATTGCCGAAATCGGCCATGCTCTCGATGAATCCGAGGAGAAACGCGTTGGCGAGACCCGGGCGCATGAGCGGCAGGGAGACCGTCCTGAAGGTCTGCCACTTGTCGGCACGCAAGGTCTGAGCGGCCTCCTCCATCGACGGGCTGACGCCTTCGACCACGCCGATGAGGACCAGAAACGCGATCGGCGTGAAGGCCAGGGTCTGCGCGATCACGATACCCGGAAGGCCGTACAGCCAGCGCGTCGGCTGCACACCGAAAATGTCGGCGAAGGCAACCGTAACCGACCCGGACAGGCCGAAGAGCAGGATCAGCGCGAGGCCGATCACGAACGGCGGGGTGATGATCGGCAGGACGGTCAACGCCCTCAGTCCGCGTTTGAAGCGAAAGCCGGAGCGAGTCAGGACCAGCGCAAAGACCAGGCCCAGCGCGGTGGTGATAAAGCCAACGACGATGGCCAGGAAAAGCGAGTTCCATGCGACGCCGCAGCGCGCACCACGCAGACATCCCAGGCCCCAAAGTCGATCGTCAAAGAACTTCGAGGCGAACACATTGACTGAATAGCCTCCGTCCTCGGTGATGAAGGCGGAGATGAGCATCCTGGCAATCGGAAAGAAGACAAAGATGGCGACAACGACGATCACGCCACCGATTGCGCTGACGACAAAAACATCGCCGTTGATCGCGCCACGCGCGGCAATGCCCTGTGTGAAGAGGAAAAGAAACGATGTCGCCAGCACCATGGCGCCGACGCCCATCCCGAACTGCCGATCGTCGAGCTCGCCGAACAACCAGGTGAGCCAGTCGAACGTGAAGCCGCGTATGCCGATGCCGAAGCCCTGCGCGACCAGATAGGAGAACCCGACCGCGCCGGACAGTATCAGCACCATCGCGTGGGTGCGGTCGGTCTTGCGCCGCCGCAGAACGAGGAGCGGCGCAATCAGCGGCAACAGCAGTGGTGCAAGCCAGACTTTCTCGCCCTGCGCCACGAGAAACGCCGCCGGAGCGTAGTCCTCGTCGAACGGATAGCCGTCAATCAGCCATGCGAAGCGAAAGAAGCCGTCTTCGACACCGTACCAGGGGAGCAGGCAGAATCCGATCCACCCGGCAAGGATCCAGAAGACCAGTACCGGGTGGACCGTTCGTTCGCTGGCCGATGTACGCACGGCCTATTGCGGCAGGGTCGACACCTCGTCATCCCACTTCTTGAGCAGCCGCTTGCGCTCGTCCGACGAGCCGTACTTGGCGAAGTCGTAGTCGATCAGCTTGATCATCGACATGTCAGGCGCGCTGGGCGAAGTCTCGGCGCCCATGTTGGAAGGCACCTGAAACGCATTGACCTGGAGCGCCAGGTTCTGCGCCTCGGCGCTCAGCGCCCAGTCGTAGAACCTCTTGGCCTCGTCCATGTTGCGCGCACCGGCAATGATCGACATGGAACCGATCTCGTACCCGGTCCCCTCGCAAGGCGCGACCACCTTGATCGGGAAACCGGCGACCGCCTGCTTGACGGCATCGTGCATGAACACGATGCCGATCGTGTTCTCGCCGCGGCCGGCGGCCTTGATCGGTGCGGAACCCGACTTGGTGTACTGGTTGATGTTGACGTGCAGGCCCTTCATGAAATCGAACCCATCGTCCTCACCGAAGATCTGCACCATGGATGCAAGCGTCGTATACGCCGTGCCTGAGGAGTTCGGATTGGCCATTTGCACGTGGCCTTTGTACGCCGGTTTCAGCAGATCCTCCCAGCAGGCCGGTTCCGGCAGGTTGTTCGCGGCCACCAACTCGGTGTTGTAACCGTAACCCAGAGCGCCGGAGTAGATGCCGATTGTGCGGTTGCCGGCGCTCTCCGCCTGCGCGATCGCCCAGGGATGCAACTGGTCGCGCATTGGCGAGACGTAGACCTCCGTCAGTCCCTCCTCGGCTGCCTGCAGGTGCGGATCGCCCGTGCCGCCCCACCAGATGTCGCCCTTGGGATTCGACGCTTCGGCTCTGACCTGCGCAAACGTCTCGCCGGAGGACTTCCGGGTCATGTTGACATCGATACCGGTAGCTTCTTCGAAACTGCGCGCCATCAATTGGCACCAGTCTTCCTGTGCGCTGCAGTAGTAGGTGAGCTTGTCGGCATAGGCCGCGCCTGACGCCATGCAAACGGCCGCCGCGACCGTTCCGAGAACTAGGTTCGTCTTCTTCATTTTTGCTTCCTCCAGTCTAGGCGCCAACGATCCCCCTCTTACGTCGAATTGTCAAAACCGAAGACGTCGCCGATCGATCCCCCAGGTGACGCGGCCAACGGGTTTCGTCGCAGCGACAACCGCGGCGCGACGGAAGGACGCGCCCTACGCCGGGATCGCCAGGTCCGCCGCGCCGGAATCCCCAGACGGACTCTTTGTTCCGGTCAATCCACTAGGTTGTGCACCCGGAAACGCCGGACGCCGCCTGTCCGATGGGACGGGCGGCGCCGGTCGGGGGGTGGGGGCGGGAGCGGTCGGCGGGCGTCAGTACTTGACGACTTCCGGCATCTCGTACGGCTCGTAGTGATGCTTCTTGTCGAACTCGTAGCGAAGCGAGAACTTCAGATCGTGAGACGTGATGTTCTTGAAGATCATCGGATTGTAGATGCTGTTGGTGCCGTCGAAGGCGATGATATCGCCGCTCTGCGCACTTCCCAGATCCATGAAGCTGTAGCCGATATCCACGAACACATTGTCCGACACCGGAATGCCCAGCCCGGCGTGGAGCGCCCAGGCGAAGTTCCACTTTGAAGCGGCATTGGCGTAAGCGTGCGTCGGATAGCCGGTGGCGAGGTTGCCGGGCGTGGCATACGCGATGCCGGTATCCCTGAAGCTGTGGATGGTGTTGCGGCTGACGCCGATGCCGGCCCCGACATAGGGCGTGACGCCGTGCCACGTCCCGAGGTCGTAATAGCCGTTCAGCAGGAACGTCATCTCCGACTTCTTGGCGGTGTAGTTGTTGTACCTCGGATCGCCGTTGCCGTCGGTCCAGGTGTCCATGCCGTGGAAGCCGGCCTCGCCGCGCCATTCGCCGGTCACGTCGAACCGCCAATGGTCGCCCTTGCGGATGCCGATGCCGACGCCGAACGTCATGCCGCTTTCGAAGTTCTTGTCGACGATGACCAGATTGGTCGCGCTCGCGAAGCTCGCATTCTCAAGCGTGCGGACATGCTGGTTGGTCATGCCGATGTGACCGCGGAGATACCAGGTCTTGGTTTTGATCTTCGGCGGCGGCGGTGGCGGGATCAGGTCCGCGGCGATGGCGGGCCCGACGGTGGAGACGATGAAAGCGCTGGCGATCAGCGCGGTGAAACGGAGACGACCCATGACAAACCCTCTTCACACAACAACGGCAACCGGACGGACGCCGACCTGATTGCTTGGAGAAATCTGCCGCGGAAAGCTTAATTCATGCTTAACTACGTTCCTTAACCGTGTTTATTTAGGTTAATGGAGTGTAAATCTACGCCTGATTGGCAGAATGACTTGGAGAAAACTTTCGCAAACGTAAACTTCGGCGACTTGGCCGTCGGAGAAAACGCCAAAAAAAGAGGGCCGCGAACGGCCCTCTCGGTAACGACATAAGGTCTTCGGCGCGATCAGGCGCCCTGCGGCTCCATGTCGGGGCTCGGCGGCGACTTCGGCTTGCCCTTGGTCACCGGCACCGCCGGTCCCTTGGACGTTGCCGCCTCCTCGGCCGTCTCGCGCACGGGCGGCTTGCCGTCGAGGAGATCCTTGATCTCACCGCCCGACAGGGTCTCGTACTCCAGAAGGCCCTTGGCCAGCGTTTCGAGCTGCTCGCGATGATCCGTCAGGATCCGCTTGGCTTCCCCCAGGCCTGCCTCGACGTAGCGTTTGATCTCGGCGTCGATCTTCTGGGCCGTCTGCTCGGAGATGTTCTGCTGGCGCGACACCGAATGGCCGAGGAACACCTCTTCCTGGTTCTCGCCATACGCCACGGCGCCGAGTTCGTCGGAGAAGCCCCAGCGCGTGACCATCATCCGCGCCAGGCGGGTCGCCTGCTCGATGTCCGAGGCCGCGCCCGAGGTGACCTTCTCGTCGCCGAAGATCATCTGCTCGGCGACCCGGCCGCCCATCATGATGGCGAGCCGCGAGGTCATCTGCTCCAGGCTCATCGACAGCTTGTCGCGCTCCGGCAACTGCATGACCATGCCCAGCGCGCGGCCGCGCGGGATAATCGTCGCCTTGTGGACCGGATCGGCCGCCGGCACTTTGAGGGCAACGATGGCATGGCCGGCCTCGTGATAGGCGGTCAGACGCTTCTCGTCCTCCGTCATCACCAGTGTGCGGCGCTCCGCGCCCATCATCACCTTGTCCTTGGCGTCCTCGAATTCGGCCATGGTGACGAGGCGCTTGCTGCGCCGTGCGGCGAGCAGCGCGGCCTCGTTGACGAGGTTCATGAGATCCGCGCCCGAGAAGCCCGGCGTACCGCGGGCCACGACCCTGAGGTCGACGTCCGGCGCCAGCGGCACCTTCTTGACGTGAACTTTGAGGATCTTCTCGCGGCCGACGACGTCGGGGTTGGGCACCACCACCTGGCGGTCGAACCGGCCCGGACGCAGCAGCGCCGGGTCGAGCACATCCGGCCGGTTGGTGGCGGCGATCAGGATGATGCCTTCATTGGCCTCGAAGCCGTCCATCTCGACCAGCAACTGGTTGAGCGTCTGTTCGCGCTCGTCATTACCGCCACCGAGACCGGCGCCGCGATGGCGCCCGACCGCGTCGATCTCGTCGATGAAGATGATGCACGGCGCGTTCTTCTTGGCCTGTTCGAACATGTCGCGGTCGCGGCTCGCACCGACACCGACGAACATCTCGACGAAATCGGAGCCGGAGATCGTGAAGAACGGAACATTGGCCTCGCCGGCAATGGCCCGCGCAAGCAGCGTCTTGCCGGTGCCGGGGGGACCGACGAGGAGCACGCCGCGCGGGATCCGGCCGCCGAGCCTCTGGAACTTCTGCGGGTCGCGCAGGAACTCGACGATCTCCTCAAGGTCTTCCTTGGCCTCGTCGACGCCGGCAACGTCATCGAAAGTCTTGCGCCCATGCGCCTCGGTCAGGAGCTTGGCCTTCGACTTGCCGAATCCGAGCGCCTTGCCGCCGGTGCCCTGCATCTGCCGCATGAAGAAGATCCAGACGGCCAGGATGAGCAGCATCGGCGTCCAGCCGAGAAGCGTCTGCAGGAGCGACTGCCCCTCCTCGGCCGCAGGTTTGGCCGTGATCGTCACACCGCGGTCCTCGAGGCGGCGCACCACGTCGGAGCCTTCCGGCGCGAACGTTTGATAGGTGCTGCCGTTGTCGTAGTTGGCGACGATCTGCTGCCCGGAGATCACGACGCTGCGGACCCGGCCCTGATCGAGATCGGAGATGAACTGGGTGTAGGCCAGGTCGCGCGATACGGTCGGCGTACCAGCGTTCTGGAACATGCTGAACAGCCCGACCAGCACGAGCAGAATGATGACCCAGACGGCGAAATTGCGGAAATTCGGATTCATGTCGGTCCCTTACGGCACGCGTCACGTGCCGGCGCTTGCGGCGGTGAGTGTTAAGATAGGTGTTCGACCCCTGGAAGCCAATAAAAACAAGCGCTCTATCACGGCCGCATGACCACAAGGTGAATGCGCCTTGCCGGCCTCCCGATCATAATTCGGGGAAAAGGCGGGGCCTTCTGGCCCTCTCGCCGACCACACATCGCACGGTCACCCATCCCGATCCGGCCTCCGGGTACCCGATCGAGGGCACGGCGACGACCGTATCGTCGATCCAAACGGCCGGCAGCGCGCCGAGCACGCCAGCGGCACCGCCGCGGGCCCCGATCGCCCGACGTCCCGTGTCGCCCAAAGCGGCAAGCCGTGCGCCCGGCGGCGATTGGTCGCCGGTTGTCACCTCGAAGCGTCGATCCCACAACGCGACGCCGGGCTCAAGCGGTTGCCAGGGGAGCCCCAGGCGGCCGCGCTCGCGCCAGAGCTTCGCCTCGCCGCCGCGGCTCGATACCACCACGCCCGCCAGCGTGCGCCGCCAGGTGCCGCCGCCGGCGATGGCATCGACGATCGCGCTGAGCCGCTCGAACCGCGGTGCTGCCTGTCCGCCGCCGACGGCGGAAAGGAGGCGTTCAACGGCGCGCAGACGCACGGCGGCAGCCGCCGTCTGAAAGCGTGACCGAGACAATGTGGCCAAACCCAGGTCGTCGAAGGTGACCGCCTCGTCGATGAGAGCCGTTGCGGCAACGTCGATCGCGTCGGCCGCGTCGGTCAGGCGGACGGCCGCGGATGCCAGGCCGCCGGGGTCGAGGCCCAGCGGGGCCAGGTCCGGCATTGCGGAGCGCACGCGCGCACGCGCGAAGCGTTGGTCGCGGTTCATCGGATCGTCCACGGGCGAGAGCCCCGCGGCGCGCGCGGTGGCCGCAAGGCGTGCGCGGGGCACGCTCAGGAGCGGTCGCGCCACCACCAGACCGTCGAGATCGATCGCCGGTCGCATGGCGGCGAGGCCGAAGACGCCGGCGCCCCGCGCCAGGCGCAGGAGCAGCCCCTCGGCAACGTCGTCGCGGTGATGCGCGAGCACGAGGTGGTCGGCCTCCAGAGCGCGCGCCGCCTCGACGAGCAGACGGTAGCGCGCCGTGCGCGCCGCCGCCTCGATGTTGGTTTGCGGGCGCGGCCCCTCCCACACCAGTTGCCGACACGAAAACCCGTAACGTTCGGCCGCGCTGACGACCATGGCGGCCTCGGCAGCCGATCCCTCGCGCAGGCGATGGTCGACCGTCAGGACATGAACATCCGGCCGTCGGCGGCGTCGGCGCCAACCCGCGACCAGCGCCAGAAGCGCGAGCGAATCCGGTCCGCCCGAGACCGCGAGCGCGAGCCGGCGAACGCCGACGAACGGTGCCAGGAGCGCGTCGCGTTCGGCCGCATTCAGCGGACCGCCGCGATCAGCAGGCGGCAACGGCTTGTTCGGAGAGCACCCGCTGGCGCAGCGCGTTCGAGGCATCCGGATAGCGCTTCAGAACCGTCGCGTAGGTGGAGCACGCGGCTTCACGTTCACCAAGACCGGCCAGCGACAGGCCGAGCTTCAGCAACGTGTCGGGACCCTTGGCGCTCGCCGGATAGCTGTTGAAGCCGGCCAGAAACTCGTCGGCGGCTTCGCGGTAGAGCCCGCGGGCGAAGTAGCTCTCTCCGATCCAGAACTGGGCGTCGGGCGCCCGTGCATCCGCGGGAAAGGCGGCCAGGAATTCGCGAAACGCGGTTTCGGCGCCGGGATAGTTGCCGGTCAGCAGGAGATCGTAGCCGCGTTGGTAGTCGCGGACGGGATCGCCGGTCAGGCCCCCGCCGGCCGCAGGTGCAACGGCCACCGTCTCTTGCGGAGCGGGAAGCTGCGGCGGCGAGCCGGCCTCGTTGCCGCGCGCCAGCGCCGACAGGTCGAGCGGCTGGCTGGCGCCGCCGACGGTAGCGCCCGAGGTTGCGGGCGCCAGCGTACCGGCGTTGCCGATTTGTTGGGCGCTGGCCGGCGGCGTCGGCAGCGGCGCGGCCGCCTGTGGCGCGGGTGCGATCGACTGCGACCCAGCACCGCCTTCGAGCTCGCCGAAGCGGAAATCCGAATCCGCCTGCATACGCTGGAGCTGATCGAGGAGCTGGCGGACCTGGAACTGTAGTTCCTCGACCTGACCGGTCAGCGTGCGCATCTGCGCCTCGATGCGATTGAACCGCTCCGCGTCGGACGACTGAACGGTCACGACGTAGCTGGGCTCGGCGGCCGGCCGGTTGACCGGCCACGCCGCATCGCCGGGCGTTGCCGCCGCACCGGCGAGGATGAGGCTGAGGACAAGAGTGCGCATGACCGAACCGTGTTGGGCCGGATCGTGCCGGCCGAGATCGTCCAAACGGAAGCCGTCGTAGCATACCGCAGGACAGTTCGGCCAAATTTTGGCGAGCGCGGCGCTACGCCGCGCGGCTCGTCAGCCGCTGCTGCCGAGGAGCGTCACCGCACGACGATTCTGCGACCAGCAAGAGATGTCGTTGCAGACCGCGACCGGGCGCTCCTTGCCGAAGGAGATCGTGTTGATCCGGTTGGCGGTAACGCCGCGTGCCATAAGGTAATCCCGGGCCGCGGTGGCGCGACGGGCCCCCAGCGCGATGTTGTACTCGCGTGTCCCGCGCTCGTCGGCATGCCCTTCCATGGTGATGGCGAAGTTCGGATACTGGTTCAGCCACTGCGCCTGCCGATCGAGGGTCGACCGCGCCTGGGCCGTCAGCTCGGCCGAGTCCGTCTCGAAGAACACCCGGTCACCGACGTTGACGACGAAATCCTGGGACGATCCGGCGATCGCCTGGCCGCCGCGGATGCCGGAGGTCAGCGCGATCGAGTCGTCGGAGGTTGTGCGCGAGCAGGCCGCCAGCGTCATCAGCGCCAGAATGCCCGCGGCACGGACGATCTGGCGGATTGGCAATTGCAGCATCGGGGTAACTCCTCGTGCACCATGTTGCGCCCCGCCCGATCTACAGTGCCTTGGTTAAGTGGAGGTTCACCGGCGTGGTGAACAAACCCTTGCCCATCGTCACCGGTTCAGCGGCGACCATGCCGGATCGGACCCGAACGCCGGCAGTGGCACCTTGAACTCGCTCCGCGTGGCAAGATCGATGGTCCACAGTTCCGGCCCGCCATTGGGCCCTCGGGTCTCGCGGAAGAACATGATCACGCGACCATTGGGCGACCAGGTCGGCCCCTCATTGTGGAATCCCTCCGTCAGGATGCGCTCGCCCGAACCGTCGGGGCGGATCACGCCGATGGCGAACTTCCCCTCATGCCGGCGGGTGAAGGCGATCAGGTCGCCACGCGGCGACCAGACCGGCGTGGAGTAGCTGCCGCGGGCAAACGTGATCCTCTGCGGGTTCGAGCCGTCCGCACCCATCACGTAGAGCTGCTGCGATCCGCCCCGGTCGGATTCGAACACTACCCGCTGACCGTCCGGCGAGTAGGACGGCGCCGTGTTGATCGCGGCCGTGTCGGTCAGCCGCGCCGCCTGGCCGGACTGCAGGTCGAGGGTGAAGATGTTGGCGTTGGCGTCCTGCTGCAGGCTCATGATGACGCGCCGGCCGTCGGGCGAGAAGCGCGGCGCGAATGTCATGCCCGGGAAATCGCGGATGAGCTGCTGGCGGCCGGTTTCGATGTTGAGGAGATGGACGCGCGGCGTCTCGCCGGCGTAGGACATGTAGGTGATTTCCTGGCTCGACGGATTGAACCGCGGGGTCAGGACCAGATCGTCGCCATTGGTCAGATACTGAACGTTGGCGCCGTCATAATCCATGATGGCGAGCCGTTTGACGCGTTGATCCTTGGCGCCGGACTCCTCCACGAACACAACGCGCGAATCGAAGTACCCCTTCTCGCCCGTCAGGCGTTCGTAGATCGCGTCGGCAACGAGATGGGCGACCCTTCGCCAGTTGTCGGGCCGGGTGAAGAACTGCTGGCCGGTGATCTGTTCGCCGGCGAGCACGTCCCACAGCCGGAAATCGACCTGCAGCCGGCCGTCGGCCGCGCGGCCGATCCCGCCGGCAACCAGCGCCTGGGCACCGACGACGCGCCAGTCGGCAAATCTCGGTATCTCGTCCGGCCCCACCCGCGCCTGCGAGAACGTCGCCGGATCGACCGGGGCAAACAAACCCGACCGCTGCAGATCGCTCGCCACCACGCTCGCGATGTCGGCAGCGAGATCCTGATCGCGGCCCCCACCGGTGAAGGCGGGGACGGCGATCGGCAGTGGCTGGACGTTACCGCGGGTGATGTCGATCTCGACCACCGCATGCGCGTCGCCCGCCGCCCACGCAACGGCGCCGCAGACCGCCAACACTGCTGCCGCCAAGCGCATCCGCATCGTTCGCATCACCTTCCTCCCAATCGACGGCGGCGCCATCACGCGCCACCCATATCGATCGGATCGAAACGGACAAGGATTTCTTTCCATGCCGCGTACTTCTCCTGCGGGAGGTTGTAGGGCGCGCAGCGGCGGACGGCACGCACGGCGCTCTCCGGTGCGGTGTCCGCGTAGCGACCCGTGGGTGCCTCCTCGACGCGAGGCTGACCGGACACCGTGCCGTCCTGGTTGAGGAACACGCGCAGGACCACGCGGACCTCTGAAGGGTCGGTCCATCCCAGCGGCACGGACCAGCACGCCCGAAGCTGAGCCGTCAGCGCATCGAGTTCGCTGAGCGTGAGCCGCGGGTCGCCCGACCCGGCGGCGCTGCCCGCCGTCGGTTCAGGCGGCGCGTCGGCGGGATCCTCGGTGGCATCGAGCAGCTTCCTGATCGCATCGACGTCGAACTCGTCGTCGGCCCTCGCTTCAGTCGCCGGCGGTGGGGTGAGTTGCCGCGGGCGCAGGCGCGGCGCCGGCGTTTCGACCGGGAGGCTCGCGACCTCCGTGGGTTCGGGTTCGGGTTCAGGTTCAGGTTCAGGTTCAGGTTCAGGTTCGGGCTCGGGTTCAGGTTCAGGTTCGGGCTCGGGCTCGGGCTCGGGCTCGGGCTCGGGCTCGGGCTCGGGTTCTGGTTCCGGCTCCGGCTCGGGTTCCGGCTCAGGCTCGGGCTCCGGCTCCGGTTCGGGCTCTGGCTCGGGGATCGGTTCGGGTTCCGGAATCGGCTCCGGCTCGGGAAGTGGCTCGGGCTCTGGAATGGGCTCCGGTTCGGGAAGCGGCTCCGGCTCAGGAGTGGGCTCCGGCTCGGGAAGCGGCTCAGGTTCAGGCTCCGGGAGCGGTTCGGGTTCTGGCTCGGGGATCGGTTCGGGTTCCGGAATCGGCTCAGGTTCGGGAAGCGGTTCCGGCTCAGGAGTGGGCTCCGGTTCCGGAAGCGGCTCGGGCTCGGGGATGGGCTGGACGGTCTCCTCGGTCACAAGACGCGCCGTCTCGACCCCCAGTCCGATCGCCGTTTCGTCGGAGATCTCGATGAAACTGACGGGGATCGATTCAAGATCGGAAGTATCCAGCGGCCGCGGCAACGGCAGCGACAGGACGCCCCAGGCCAACAGCGCAGCGTGACCGAGTGCCGAGAGCAGGAACGCCGTACGCATACCCCGGGATCCTCAGGGCTCGGGATCGGACAGCGCCACAAGCCCGATGTTGCGGAAGCCCGCGCCGTTGATCGTGCCCATCACCCGCATGATCGTGCCGTAGCTGGCCTCCCGGTCGCCGCGCACGTAGATGCGCTCGTCGCGCCCCGCGACAACCGCATCGAGGGCGGGCACCAGGTCGGCGAAGTCGATGGGGTTCTCCCCGACGAAGACCCGCCCGTCAGTATCGATGGTCACGGTCACGGGCTCCGCCTCCAGCGCCAGCGGCTGGGCCGGCGCCTCGGGCAGGTCGACGGGGACGCCGGCACTCAAGAGCGGCGCGGTGACCATGAACACGATCAGAAGGACCAGCATGACGTCGACGAACGGCGTGACGTTGATCTCGCTCATCGGCTCGGCGCGTCGCCGACGGCGGCCGCGGCGAGTCGAGCCCTGCGCCGACCGGACGCTGCCGGCCATGATCAGACGCGCTCGTCGATCTGACGGCTGAGGATCGCCGAGAACTCGTCGGCGAAGCCCTCCAGCCGGTTCGAGATCTTGGCGGCGTCGCTCGACAGCTTGTTGAAGGCGACCACGGCGGGAATGGCGGCCAACAGGCCGAGGGCCGTCGCCAGCAGCGCTTCGGCGATGCCTGGCGCCACGACCGCGAGCGCGGTGTTCTTCGACGTGGCGATCGCCTGGAAGCTGGTCATGATCCCCCAGACCGTACCGAACAGGCCGACGAAGGGCGCCGCCGACCCCACGGTCGCCAGAAACAGCAACCGCCGCTCCAACCGCTCGGTTTCGCGGCCGATGGTGACGTCGAGCACCTTGTCGATGCGGTTCTGCAGTCCCAGCGGCGAACTGGCGCCGGTCTCGAAGCTGCGTTTCCATTCACGCATGGCTGCGGCGAACACGGCCGCCATGGTGCCCGGATTCCGGCCTTTCACCGTCGCATAGAGATCTTCCAGCGAGCGCCCCGACCAGAACGCCGTTTCGAAACGGTCCATCTGGCGCCGGACCCGCCGGTAGAGAAACGTCTTGTTGATGATGATGGCCCAGGTCCAGACCGAGGCGAGGAGCAGGCCGACGATGACGATCTTGACGACAATGTGCGCCTGGACGAACAGCGCCATCAGCGACAGGTCGCTGCCCGGCGCGGCCAGGATCACCTCGGTCACACTGTCTGGCATGGTCCGCCTTTCGAAGCGCTGGACGGGAAGGGCGTGCACCGACCGGTACCGCGTCCTCGCTGGCGGTCGTCGGCAGCGGCTATCTCGCCTCGAATTCTGTCAAAACGAGGGCGAGAAGACGCAGAAAACCGCTGTTTTCTAGCCGAAACAGGTTTAACGCCGGGTTAATCGTCGGCGCCGGCTTCAAAGCGCCGGCGCACGGCCGCGGGCAGGCGCGCCAACCGGTTGCGTCCGTCAACGAGGACAACTTCAACATCCGCCGCGACCAGCGTCTCCGCCGCACGGTGGACCGACTGCCGCAGCGCCACCCGTACGCCGGTCAATCGCGCAAGACGCGTGCGTACTTCCACGACTTCGTCGATCCGCGCCGGCGCCGTGAAGTCGAGGGCCAGGCGGCGCACCGCAAACGCCAGTCGTTCGCCGTGCTCGCCGCGCGCCAGTCCGTCATGCCCGATCCCCAGGAGCCGGATGAAGTCGGACCGCCCGCGTTCCAGGAAACGTACGAACGCGCCGTGATAGACCACGCCGGAGAAATCCGTGTCCTCGAAGTAGACGCGGATCGGGAGGATGTGTTCGCCGCCCTCGATCCGGCCGGCGAGGTGCGGCCAGGCGTTACTCGCCACTGTTATCGCGCTCGCTGAAGAGGCCGATCTGGTTCGCCGCCGGCGCGCCCTCGAGCCCGAGATGGGCGAAGGCCGAACCACTGAGCATGCGGCCGCGCGGCGTGCGCTGAACGAAACCAAGCTGGATCAGAAACGGCTCGACGATTTCCTCCAGGGCGTCCCGCGGCTCCGACAGCGCCGCCGAGATGGTCTCTATGCCCACCGGCCCGCCGCCGAAGCTCTCCGCAATCAGACCCAGATAACGCCGGTCGAGCTGGTCGAGGCCGGCATGGTCGACATCGAGCCGCGCAAGCGCCCCGTCGGCGGTGGCGGCATCGACCGGACCACCCCCCTCGACCGACGCGAAGTCGCGCACCCGACGCAGGAGCCGCGTGGCAATCCGCGGCGTGCCCCGTGACCGCTTGGCAATCTCGCTCGCGCCGTCGTCGGTGAGTTGGACCCGCAGCACCCGGGCGGCGCGATGGACGATCGTTTCGAGATCGTCCACGTCGTAGAAGTTGAGCCGCACCGGAATGCCGAAGCGGTCGCGCAACGGCGTGGTCAGGAGCCCCAGCCGCGTGGTCGCGCCGACCAGGGTGAACTTCGCCAGCCCGATCTTGACCGAGCGCGCCGCCGGTCCCTCCCCGATGATCAGATCGAGCTCGAAATCCTCCAGCGCCGGATAGAGGATTTCCTCCACGGCCGGCGACAGGCGATGGATCTCGTCGATGAACAGGACGTCACGCTCCTCCAGATTGGTGAGCAGGGCGGCAAGGTCACCGGCCTTGGCGATCACCGGCCCCGACGTTGCGCGGAAATTGACGCCGAGTTCACGCGCGACGATCTGCGCCAGCGTCGTCTTGCCGAGCCCCGGAGGCCCCACGAACAGGACATGGTCCAGCGCCTCGGCGCGCGACCGGGCGGCATCGATGAACACCTTGAGATTGTCGCAGGCCTGCTTCTGGCCCACGAACTCGGACAGGCGTTGCGGGCGCAGATGGACGTCGTCGCGGTCGTCACCGCTTTCGTCTGGCGAGACGACGCGGTTCACGGCGCCCGCTCCGTTCGACCGGTCGGAATTGCGGCGCTACATTGCTGCGTATGACCGACGATGACGCCAGCATCGTGCAGCGACTCGAGGCGTTGCGCCGCGAACTCGCCGACCTCAGCGAGCGGACATCCGACGATCGCGCCGCTGTCACCCTCGACCAGCAGAGCGTCGGCCGCCTCTCGCGCATGGACGCCCTCCAGGCGCAAGCCATGGCCAAGGCCGCCGACGAGCGCCGACGACTCGAAATCGCCCGGATCGACGCCGCCATACGCCGCGTCGGCGAGGGCACCTACGGTCTCTGCCTGAACTGCGAGGAGGACATCGAGCCGGGACGGCTGGAGGTCGACCCGGCCGCGACCCTGTGCGTGACCTGTGCGCGCAATCGCGGCTGAAGCACGGCTCATCGCGCGAGTTCCTTGAGCGCCAGCCGTATCAGGTCTTCGGTCGCGGGCGTTTCGTCCTGCACGCGCGCGACGGCCGCCACGGCGGCGCTTGCCTGCACCTGGGCGTAACCCAGATTGACCAGCGCGGAGACGGCGTCGGCCAGTGGCCGCGGCGCACTGGCTTCGGCGATGCCGGCCTGCAGCGAGACCACGGCCGGGTCGGCACTGGAGTACTCCGGCGCCTTGTCCTTCAGCTCCGCCACGACGCGCTCCGCCACCTTCTTGCCCACCCCCGGCGCCCGCGACAGCGCCGCGCGGTCCTGCAACGCGATCGCCGACGCGAGATCGCCCGGCGGCATGGTGCCAAGGATCGCCAACGCCACCCGCGCGCCCACACCCTGCACCGTCTGGAGCAGGCGAAACCATTCGCGTTCCAGATCGTTGGCGAAACCGTACAGGCGAATGACGTCGTCGCGAAGATAGGTTTCGATCGACAGCGCCGCGGCTTCGCCGACGCCCGGCAAGGATTGCAAGGTCCGCGGCGAACAGTGCACCTGGTAACCGACGCCGTTGACGTCGATGATCGCCCAGTCGAGCCCGTAGGAATCGACGACGCCCTTAAGCTTGCCGATCATGATGCCGCTCTCGCCAGCGCTGTCTGTCGGCGGTGGGCGTGTGTGATGGCGATCGCCAGCGCGTCGGCCGCATCGTCGCTGTCGAAGTCGGCGCGCGGCAGCAGCACGCGCACCATCGCCCTGATCTGCCGCTTGTCGGCGTGGCCCGCGCCGACCACCGCCTTCTTGACCTCGTTGGGGGCGTACTCGGCCACGGCCAGGCCGGCCCGCGCCGGCACCAGGAGCGCGATGCCGCGCGCCTGACCGAGCTTCAGGGTCGCCGTCGCATCGCGATTGACGAAGGTCTGCTCCACCGCCGCCTCGTCCGGCGACCAGGCCCGCACCACATCGTCGAGCCCGTCATGAAGGGCGCGGAGCCGCGCGGCCAGATCACCGGTGGTCGGCGCGCGCACCGTGCCGGCCGCCTCGAAAGCCAGCGCGTTGCCGGTGATCCTGACCACGCCCCAGCCGGTGGCGCGCAGGCCCGGATCGACGCCCAGGATGCGAATCGCCGGTGTCATGACGGACAAGGCGTACCGCCGGCCGGGCCGATAGGCCAGCGCCCGCGAGCTTCAGGCCGCCGTCAGCCTCTCCAGGATGTCGTCAGCGACCTGGAAGTTCGAGTAGACCTGCTGCACGTCGTCGTCGTCATCGAGCGCGGCGATCAGCTTCAGCATCGTCGACGCCTTGTCCTCGTCGAGATCGGTCATGGTCTGCGGCCGCCAGATCGGCCGTACCGTCCCGGCCTCGCCCAGCGTTCCCTCCAGCGCCCTGGCGACATCGCCGAGATCGGCGAACGCACAGTAGATCGCGTGGTTCTCGTCGTCGCTCTGCACGTCCTCGGCGCCGGCGTCGATGGCGGCTTCGAAAACGGTCTCGGCGTCGCCGGCGCTGGCCGGATAGATGATCTCGCCGACGCGATCGAACATGAAGCCGACCGAGCCGGTCTCGCCCAACGAGCCGCCGAACTTGCCGAAGCACGCGCGCACGGCGCTGGCGGTGCGATTGCGATTGTCGGTCAGCGCCTCGACAATCACCGCCACGCCGCCGGGTCCGTAGCCCTCGTAGCGGATCTCGTCATAGTTCTCGCCGTCAGCGTCGGTCGCCTTCCTGATCGCCCGCTCGATATTGTCCTTGGGCATGTTCTCTGCGCGCGCGTTCTGGATCGCCAGCCGCAGGCGCGGGTTCATGTCCGGGTCCGGCATGCCCAGCTTCGCCGCGACGGTGATCTCGCGGGCGAGCTTGGAGAAGATCTTGGAGCGCTTGGCGTCGGCCGCGCCCTTCTTGTGCATGATGTTCTTGAATTTCGAGTGGCCGGCCATGACGGTGTCCGCTCCCGATGAGGCTGAAGGGGGTCGCCCGCGCGCCCGGCGCGCTTATACGACCGCGGCCCGGCGAAAGGAACCCGCGGGTATCGGCGAGAAGTCCGGGACTACGCCCAGAAACCCGGCGTGACCGGCTCCAGCACGCCACCAAGCCGCAGCGGCGCGACGGCGGTGGCGAGGCCCGAATCGTCGTCGATCTCCACTGCGAGCCCCGAGAGCGTCGCCGGCCCCGTCGCCGCCGAGAAGCGCTCGCCGGGCACCTTCTGCAGGAACCGCCGCAGCGGTTCCTCGGCGTTCATGCCGATCACCGAATGGTAGTCGCCGCACATACCGACATCGGTCATGTACGCGGTGCCCTGGGGCAGGACGCGATGGTCGGCCGTCGGGATGTGAGTATGGGTACCGACCAGCAGCGACACCCGGCCGTCGACGAAATGCGCCAGCGCGTTCTTCTCGCTGGTCGTCTCACAATGAGCATCGATCACGATCGCGTCCGCCTGCTCGCCGAGCGGACACGCCGCCAGCGCCTGCTCGACCGCCGCGAACGGATCGTCCAGCGCGTCCATGAACACGCGCCCCATGACGTTGACGACGAGAACCCGCGCGCCGTTGCGCGCATTGACCAGCACCGATCCGCGACCCGGCGTCCCGGCCGGATAGTTGATCGGTCGCAGGAACCGCTCCTGGCGTTCGGCAAAGACCAGGGCCTCGCGCTGGTCGAAGGCGTGGTTGCCGCTCGTCACGACATCGGCGCCCGCCGCCAGGACCGACTGCAGGATCTCCTCGGTGATACCGAATCCGCCGGCGGCGTTCTCGCCGTTGACGACGACGAAGTCGAGGGCGTGATCGTCGATCAGACCGGGAAGCCGGTCGAGCACCGCCCGCCGGCCGGAACGGCCGACGATATCGCCAAGAAAAAGCAGTCTCACGCTGCCCCCCAAGATCGCGCCGGATCGGACACCAGGATGACCTCTACGTCGGTGGCCACGGCGTCAAGGGCGATATCGTGCGGCTGTCGCGGCACCGAGGCCACCTCCTGCCGACTGAAGGCCAGCCCGAGCAGGAAGGGCGCGGCACCCGCCGCCCGCATCGCCGCAACCGTCCGGTCATAGTGCCCTGCGCCGTAGCCCAGACGGCCGCCCTCGCGATCGAATGCCAGCAGCGGCACGATGATGGTATCCGGTCGCACGGTCGGCGCGCCCGGCGTCGGCGCCCTCGTGCCGAAGGATTCGTCGATCAGGGCGTCGCCGGAGCGATGGCGTCGGAACGTCATCGTGGTCCTGTCGACGACCGCCGGCAGCGCGCCCTCCAGGCCTTCCTCCTCGATCCAGACGCGCAACGGTGCCGGATCGAGTTCGCTGCCGATCGCCAGATACGTCGAAACACAGGTCGGCGGGCGCAGTTGGAGAAACGCGATCGCCCGGCGACAGGCCGCATCGGACGCCTCCCGCCGCCAGGCAGGGTCGAGAGCGTCGCGCATGGAGCGCGCCCGCTGCCGCAGGCTCTGCTTGGTGGCGTCCGGACCGCTCATCTAGCCGGCCGCACCGGTGCGCAAGATCGAAGGATGGACAAGCGAAGCCGCATCGCCGGTGGAGAACGTCGATCCCGGAGACCTACGAAGTAGGTGGGCGCCGTGTGAACCAGCCCACGAGCCGGCCCAGGGACAGCTCCCTGAAGGATCGGTAAGGCCCCGGGTATGCTGTCTCCTGCCGGGCCATGCAGCCTCGCCAGCCGGAGATATAGAGAACACCCGAGCCGGCCGCCAGCCTGATTTAATCCGAGGGAGCACCGGCGCCGTTGGCGAGGCGCTCCGCGAGCGCATCAACCCGCTCGGCTACGGAATCGACGATCCGCACGAGATTCTGCTCCATGGCCGCCTCCCGCTCGGCGACCTCGCCGCGGGCCTGCTGCACCGTCTCGACCTCCGCCCGCACATCCTCGATGCGCTGGTTCATTTCCTTCAGCCGGTCGGCAAGCGTGATGGCGGCCATCACCGCCAGGCGCTGGTCGCCGATCTCGCCGAACTGTTCGCGTAGGTCGGCGATCGTCAGGTCAACCTGATGGGCAAGGCCGTTCAGGTGGTCCTCCTGACCGTCTTCACACGCGATGCGGTAGGACCGACCGCCGATGGTGACGTTGACCTGGGCCATAGCGCATCGAGCGGCCTCACGCCTGATGGCGGGCCAGCACCTCCCGGATGGTTTCCATGGCGGCAACGAGGCGGGTCGAGACCTCGCGATTGACTGATTCCAGCCTCGCCGAGCGTCCCTCGGCCTCGTCCAGCGCCTGGGCCAGTCGCGACCGGTCGACGCCAAGCTGATGGAGCGTATCCTCCAGCCCGAACGCTGCCTGCAACTTTTCGCCGTGCCCTTCGACCGCCGACTCCAGATGGCGCAAGGCGCCCTCGAGCCGCTGCAGGGCATCGGAAACGGGAGGGGAATCGGTCATCGACGGTATCGCTTCGATTGCCGCAAACTCGTACCACGCCGACGCCTCCACGCACCGGCCGGAAGCCCGCGAATCAAGCCCCCACTGGCATGTCATCGGACATTAGGCGGGCGCCCGCAGCGCCGTCAATGGCCGCCCTGATCCCGCCCCGGTCGGCCCGGAAACGCCGCGTTGACTCGGCAACCCGACCTGCTATGTGTGGCCGCGCTTTGATCCACCGACCCGCAGCGGCAACGCTTCGGGCGGCTGCCCGGCGCACTCTCCCGCCTACTGACGACGGTTGATCGATGTCTGAAGTCAATCACGAACTCATGGCCAATGCGATCCGTGCGTTGGCGATGGACGCCGTCGAGCAGGCGAAGTCCGGGCATCCGGGCATGCCCATGGGCACGGCCGATATCGCGACCGTGCTGTTCACGAAGTTTCTGCGCTTCGACCCCACCGATCCGGCGTGGCCGGATCGCGATCGTTTTGTGCTGTCGGCCGGCCACGGGTCGATGCTCCTGTATTCGCTGCTCTATCTGCTCGGCGTCGAGGAGATGTCGATCGACGAACTGCGGCGGTTCCGGCAACTCGGATCGCGCACGGCCGGTCACCCGGAATTCGGCCACGCACCCGGTATCGAGACCACCACGGGTCCGCTTGGCCAGGGTCTGGCCAACGCCGTCGGCATGGCGCTCGCCGAACGCATCCTCAACGCCCGCTACGGTGACCATCTCGTCGACCACCGCACCTACGTCATCGCCTCCGACGGCGACCTGATGGAGGGGATCAGCCACGAGGCGATCTCCATCGCCGGGCACCTCGGCCTTTCGCGCTTGATCGTCCTGTTCGATGACAACGGCATCTCCATCGACGGCCCGCTGAGCCTGGCCGAATCCGGTGACCAGCTTGCCCGCTTCCGCGCCGCCGGCTGGGCGGCCGTCGCCGTTGACGGTCACGCACCCGACGAGATCGCGGCGGCACTGGAGCAGGCACAGACCAGCGATCAGCCCACCCTGATCGCCTGCCGCACGGTGATCGGCAAGGGCGCGCCCAACAAGGCGGGCACGGCGGCCGCGCACGGCGCCCCGCTCGGCGGCGACGAGATCGCCGGCGCCCGCGCCAATCTCGACTGGCCGCACCCGCCGTTCGAGATTCCGGCGGAAATCAGGGACGCCTGGCGCATTGCCGGCTTGAAATCCGGCCACGTGCGCAAGGAGTGGAAGGCCCGGCTGGCCGCCGCCGACAGCGAGGTCCGCGGCGAATTTCTTCGCTGCGCCCGAGGCGGCCTGCCGGCGGGCCTCGGCGAGGCGATCGCCGCCTACAAGCAGACCCTGTCCGCCGACCAGCCCAAGGTCGCCACCCGCAAGGCCTCGGAGATGGCGCTCAACATCATCAATCCGGTGGTCACCGAGATGATTGGCGGTTCGGCCGACCTCACCGGTTCCAACAACACCCGGTCCGAGGGCCTGGCGACAATTGCGCCCGGAGACTTCGCCGGTCGCTATGTTCACTGGGGTGTGCGCGAACACGGCATGGTCGGCGCCCTCAACGGCATGGCGCTGCATGGCGGACTCGTGCCCTACAGCGGCACCTTCCTGGTCTTCTCCGATTACTGCCGCCCGTCGCTCCGGCTCGCCGCCCTCATGGGCCAGCGTGTGATCCTGGCGCTCACCCACGACTCGATCGGGCTCGGCGAGGATGGCCCCACCCATCAGCCGGTCGAGCATCTGGCCGCGCTCCGCTCGATCCCCAACCTCAACGTCTTCCGGCCCGCCGACGTCGTCGAAACCGTCGAGTGCTGGCAACTTGCCCTGGAGGCCGACGACGCGCCGAGCGTGCTCGCCCTCACCCGCCAGGGCCTGCCGACCCTGCGCGTGGAGCACACCGCCACCAATCGCTGTGCCCGCGGCGCCTACGAGCTTGCCGGCGTCGACGGCGATGCCAGTGTCAGCCTTTTCGCCAGCGGCTCGGAAGTCGAGATCGCCATGGCGGCCCGCGATATCCTCAACCGGGCCGGTCATCCGACCCGCGTCGTGTCGGTGCCCTGTTTCGAGCTGTTCGAGGCGGCCAGCGAAGACTATCGCGCCGAGGTGCTGGGGAGCGCGCCGGTGCGGGTCGGCATCGAGGCGGCGGTCCGGCAGGGATGGGATCGCATCATCGGCGACGAGGGGATCTTCGTCGGCATGACCGGTTTCGGGGGCAGCGCCCCCTACACACAACTGTACGAGAAATTCGGCATCACCGCCGAGGCTGTCGCCGACGCAGCCATTCGCCGGCTCGGGGAACTCGCCTGACCGACCGCCAAATCAACCCACACGGACTTCACGGGAAGCAACCATGACCATCAACGTAGCGATCAACGGTTTCGGGCGCATTGGGCGTCTGGTCCTGCGGGCCATTCTTGAATCGGAGCGCAACGACCTGCGCGTTGTCGCGATCAACGATCTCGGACCAACCGAGACCAACGCCCACCTTCTGCGGCGCGATTCCGTTCACGGCCGCTTCCCCGGCAAGATCGAGGCCACCGAGGATACGATCACCGTCAACGATGGCGATCCCATCAAGGTCACGGCGGTCCGCGATCCGGCCGAACTGCCGCACGCCGAGCTCGGTGTCGACATCGCCCTGGAATGCACCGGCATCTTCAACTCCAAGGACAAGGCAAGCGCGCACCTGACCGCCGGTGCCAAGCGCGTGCTGGTCTCCGCGCCGGCGAGCGGCGCCGACATGACGGTGGTCTACGGCGTCAACGACGATCAGTTGACCGGCGAGCACTTGGTCGTGTCGAACGCGTCGTGCACGACCAACTGCCTCGCGCCCGTCGCCTACGTCATGAACAACGCCTTCGGGATCGACCACGGCTTCATGACGACGGTGCACTCCTACACCGGCGACCAGCCGACGCTCGATACGTTGCACAAGGATCTGTATCGCGCCCGCGCCGCGGCGATGAACATCATCCCGACCTCGACAGGTGCAGCCCGCGCGGTCGGCCTGGTCCTGCCCGAACTCGCCGGCAAGCTCGACGGCACGGCCCTGCGCGTGCCGACGCCGAACGTCTCGCTGATCGACCTCAAGTTCGTCGCCAAGCGGCCGACCACCGTCGAGGAGGTCAACGAGGCCATCAAGGAGGCCGCGACGACCAATCGCCTCGCCGGCATTCTGAACTACACCGAGGAGAAGCTGGTCTCCAGCGACCTCAACCACGACGCGGCGTCGTCGACCTTCGCCCTCGACCAGACCAAGGTCATGGAAGGCACCTTCGTGCGGGTCGTAAGCTGGTACGACAACGAGTGGGGCTTCTCCAACCGCATGGCCGACACCGCGATCGCCATGGGACGTCATTTCTAGCGCGGAGGGCCGCAGCATGAGCGGGTTCCACACCCTCGATCACGCGGAACTCGCTGGCAAGCGTGTGCTGGTGCGCGTTGACCTCAACGTGCCCATGGCCGACGGCCAAGTCACCGACGACACCCGCATTCGCGCGGTCGCCGATACAATACGCGACATCACCGCGCGTGGCGGCCGGGCGATCCTTCTCGCCCATTTCGGCCGGCCGAAGGGTTCGGCGAAGCCCGAATACTCGCTGGCGCCGGTGGCGCCGGCAGTCGCCACGGTGCTTGGTCGGCCGGTTGCCTTTGCGTCCGATTGTGTCGGTGAGGCGGCAGCCGCGGCCGTGGCGGCCATGCAGGACGGCGATGTGCTTCTCCTGGAGAATACCCGCTTCCACGCCGGCGAAGAGGCCAACGACAAAGCCTTCGCCCAGTCGCTGGCCGCCAACGGCGATCTGTTTGTCGGCGACGCCTTCTCCGCCTCACACCGCGCCCACGCATCCACCGTCGGGGTTGCCGACCATCTTCCGGCGTTCGCCGGCCGCGCCATGCAGCGCGAACTCGAAGCGCTGAGCGCCGCACTCGCCGATCCGAAACATCCGGTGGTCGCGGTGGTCGGCGGCGCCAAGGTGTCGACCAAGATCGACGTGCTGGAGCATCTGGTGGCGAAGGTCGACGTGCTCGTGATCGGCGGCGGCATGGCCAACACGTTCCTGCTCGCCCGCGGGTTGGGCATCGGCAAGTCGCTGGCCGAGCCCGACCTTGCCGACACCGCGACACGCATCGCCGCGGCGGCCGAAGCCGCCGGATGCGAGATCGTACTTCCGGTGGACGCGGTTGTCGCTTCAGCCCTTGAGCCGGGCGTGGAGACGGCAACGGTGCCGATCACCGATGTCCCCGCGGGGCAGATGATCCTCGACGTCGGACCGGGCACGGTCGACGCGATCACCGAACGCTTCGACCGCGCGGCCACCATCGTCTGGAACGGTCCCCTGGGCGCCTTCGAGATCCACCCCTTCGATGCCGCGACCGTCGCGGCGGCGCGCCGGGCCGCGGATCACACAGCGTCCGGCGAGGTCCTCACCGTTGCCGGCGGCGGGGATACCGTGGCGGCCCTGCGCCACGCCGGCGCGGCCGAGGCTTTCTCGTTCGTGTCGACCGCCGGCGGCGCCTTCCTCGAATGGCTGGAGGGGCGCGCCCTGCCCGGCGTCGAAGTACTGCGAAGCGACGGAACGTAACGGAGGCGGAGAATGACCGAGACGCTAGCTGACATCGCCAACCGGATGATGGCGCCCGGCAAGGGCATCCTTGCCGCCGACGAAAGCTCGTCGACCATCGCCAAACGCTTCCAGGCCATCGGCCTCGACTCCACGGAGGACGCACGGCGCGACTACCGCGAACTCCTGTTCAGGGCGCGCGAAGCCATGTCGGAATGTATCTCCGGCGTGATCCTGTTCGACGAGACCATCCGCCAGAAGGCGGCCGACGGGACGCCGCTGGTACAACTCATCGCCGATGCTGGCGCCGTCCCCGGTATCAAGGTGGACAAGGGCGCCAAAGCGCTGGCGCTGTCGCCCGGTGAGAAGATCACCGAGGGCCTCGACGGCCTGCGCGAACGCCTGCGCGACTATCATGCGCTGGGCGCACGCTTCGCCAAGTGGCGCGCCGTCATTACCATCGGCGACGGCCTGCCGACCGACAACTGCATCCAGGCCAACGCCGGCGCGCTGGCCCGCTATGCCGCCCTCTGCCAGGAGAACGGCATCGTCCCGATCGTCGAGCCCGAGGTCCTCATGGACAATGAGGGGGCCGCCCACGACCTTGCGACCAGCGCGGCCGTCACCGAACGCGTCCTCAAGGCCCAGTTCGAACACCTCGTGCTCGCCGGCGTCGACCTCCGCGGTACCATCCTGAAGCCGAGCATGGCGATCCCCGGCAGGGAGTCGCCGGTTCCGGCGTCGGCGGCCGAAGTGGCCGAGGCGACGGCGCGGGTTCTGCGCGCGGCCGTGCCGGCCGATGTCGCCGGGATCGCCTTCCTGTCGGGCGGGCAATCCGACGAGCAGGCGACCGAGCACCTGTCGCTCATCAACCAGATTGGCGATCTCCCGTGGCCCGTGACCTTCTCCTACGGCCGGGCCTTGCAGGCCGCGGCGATCAAGGCTTGGGGCGGACGCCCGGAGAACGTCGAGAGCGCCCAGGCGGCCTTCACCCACCGGGCGCGCATGAATGGCCTCGCCGCCGCCGGCAAATGGTCCGCGGAGGCTGAGAAAACAGCCGCTTAGACGTCGTAGTTAACGTTATTGAGGCGTTAAAACCGGTCAAGGTTCATAGATCGGTCGATCTTGTGCTACATTTGTACCGTATCCGCGCGTCTGTGGGGATCGGATACACCGAGTGAGCATGGCTGAAACCGATGAAGACCGTTGCCGCCTCTGTCTGGTAGCGCCGTTTGCGCTGCCTGCGGACCGGTTTGCACCTGTGCTTGCCGAAGCCCTGACCGGTGGCGATGTCGCGACGCTGTTCGTTGGCGGACCCCTCGCTGACGCGAGTCCGGAGTCGGTCACCTGCCGCACGATCGCCCAGGACGCCGGCGTTGCCGTCGTCGCCCTGCATGACGTCGAAGCACTGGGACGACCGGCCGTCGATGGCGTTCAGCTTGATGGCGCGATCCTCGGACAGGTTCCGACGGCGTCACGACGCGACATCATCCTCGGGGCAGACGGCGTGACCAGCCGGCATCAGGCCATGACCGCGGCCGAGACGGACCTCGATTACCTCTTCTTCGGCCGCGTGGATGGCGATCGGCAGGCGTCGATCCATCCGCCGGCGCTGGAGCTGGCCGCCTGGTGGGCCGGCGTCGCTGTCGTGCCGGGAATCGTGATGGGCGGGCGCGATATCGCGAGCGTCGACGCAGCCGCGACGGCGGGTATCGAATTCGTGGCTCTCGGCACCGCCGTCTGGGACGATGAGCGAGGCGCCGCCGCGGCCGTGGCGGACACCCATCAGCGCCTGCAGTCCATGAGAACGGCGGCATGAGGCCATCTCTTGCCCTGACCGTTCTCGTCGCCGTGATGGGCGGCGGCCCAGCGTTCGCGCAGGATGGACCGTTGATCCTGCTGCCGTCGGGGCAGTCGGGCCAGGCGGCGCAGCCAACGCAGGTGCAGCCCGCGCCAGCTCCGCAACCGCAGCCCCAGCCGCAGACGATCGCGCCCGCGCCCCTCGACCTGTCCGGCCAGCCGGCGGCATCCGACTCCGGAGGCCTGACCACCACGCTGACGCGCGTCGAATCGGACACCTTCCGCCGGGAAGAGGCGCCGGTGGTGCCCTTGCCCCGACTCAATCCGCGCCACTTCGGCGGCGGACCGATCATTGCCCGGCAAGCACCGGGAGCTTCGGCCGTCGAGGAGCTGACGAGTTCCGTCCAGGCCATCCTCGACAACACGTCGCCGTCGCCGCCGCCGCTGACCTCGGCGCCACCCAACGGCACCAGCGCGGGCCTCTTGCCCTCGCCCACCGACAATCGACAGCCGGCGTTGCCGGTGAGCACCGGCGATGCGGGAGCGGGCAATGTCGACCTCGCCTACGGCGCCTTCCAGCGCGGCTACTACCTGTCCGCCTTCTCGCTCGCCATCGCCCGCGCCGAGCAGGGCGACACCGCCGCCCAGACGTTGCTGGGCCTCATCTACGAAGGCGGCTACGGCATCGCCCGCGACCTCGAGGAGGCTGCCGCCTGGTACGAGTTCGCGGCCGCCGGCGGCGATCGCGAAGCCCAGTTCGCGCTGGGCATGATGTATCTGGAAGGCCGTGGCGTGGCGACCGACCGCGCCCGCGCGGCCGACTTCCTCGAGGCTGCGGCTGCCGGCGGCAAGACCGCCGCGAAGTACAATCTCGGCCTGCTCTACCTCGAGGGCCAGGCGCGGCCGCAGGATTTCCAGCAGGCTGCGCAATTCTTCACCGAGGCCGCGCAGGCCGGCAGCCCCGACGCCCAGTATGTGCTCGCCCAGCTTTACGCCGAAGGGCGCGGCATGCCGGTCGATGAGGCGACCGCCACAAGCTGGTTCTCCGAAGCCAGCCGCCTGGGCCACGTCCCCGCACAGGTCGAGTACGCGATCCGGCTCTTCAACGGCGTCGGCATACAGAAGGACGAGGCCACCGCGGCGGCCTGGTTCCGGCGTGCCGCCGACCTTGGCGATCCGATTGCGCAGAACCGCTACGCCCGGCTGCTGGCCACCGGCCGCGGCACCGAGCAGAACTCAATCGAGGCGGCGAAGTACCACTTCCTGGCCTCCAGCGCCGGCAGGCAGGACTCCCTGCTGGACGACGTGGTCAACGGCCTCACCCCGGAGGAGCGCCGGATCGCCGTCGTCGCCGCCCAGCGCTGGCCCGCCAACTGATCCGACACGCGGCTTGAACCGCCCGCGGAAGTGTGGTGGTAGAACCACCCTCTCCCGTCGTCCCGACAGGCCGCCGAAACCATGCCCCGGTCCGCACTTCTCAACGTCATGGTTCAGGCCGCCACCAAGGTCGGCCGAAGCCTCGCCCGCGATTTCGGCGAGGTCGAGAACCTGCAGGTCTCGGTCAAGGGCCCGGGCGACTTCGTCTCCTCGGCCGATCATCGGGCCGATGAAATCGCCATCGAGGCGCTGAAGCGCGCGCGGCCGGGCTACGGCTTCCTGACCGAGGAATCCGGCGAGCTGCCGGGCAGCGACAAGACGCACCGCTGGATCATCGACCCGCTGGACGGCACCACCAACTTCCTGCACGGCGTGCCGTTGTTCGCCGTATCGATTGCGCTGGAACGCGATGGCGAACTGGTCGCCGGCGTCGTCTACAACCCCGTCCTTGATGAGCTTTACACGGCCGAACGCGGTACGGGCGCATTTCTCAACGGCAGGCGGCTACGCGTCTCTGCCCGCCGTGATCCCGTTGCGATGATGCTCTCGACCGGCAGCCCGACCCGGCAGGATGGGGCCATCCGTCGGTTTGCCGACGAAGCGACAGGCATCGCCGAAACGTCCGCCTCGCTCAGGGTCACCGGCTCGGCGGCGCTCGACCTCGCCTGGGTCGCGGCAGGCCGGCTCGACGGCTACTGGCAGTATGGCCTGTCGCCTTGGGATGTGGCCGCCGGCATGGTGCTTGTGGGCGAGGCCGGCGGTATCGTCACCGACGCCGTGGGCCGCAAGGACATAGTCCGTCGCGGCGACATCGCGGCCGGCAGCACTGCCGCCCACCGGCAGATCCTCACCACCCTTAAGGCGGCCGATGCGCTCGCCTAGGGCGGTCCAGAATTTGGCGTTTTTCTCCGCCACCAAATCACGTTAAGAGTTGGACCACGGCGAGTGAGGCTCAGAAGTGCTCTTTCCGAAGGCGCGCGCGCGGGAATACGATCCCTATAAGCTGGCCAGTCCCCAGATTTACCTCTGGCGGATGACCATCTTCCTGATCATAGCCGCCTTCATTGCCCTCATCCTGTGGGCCCAGGTGCTGGATGCCTTCCGGGCCAACATCGCGCTCAACGGCGTGATCGTGATCGTCCTGATGATCGGCATCACGTTGGCCTTCCGGCAGATCTTCAAGCTCTATCCGGAAATCCGGTGGGTGAACACGTTCCGCATCGCCGAGCCCGGCATCGAGGCCGAACGCGCCCCGGTGTTGCTCGCGCCGATGGCCACCCTGCTTGGCGACCGCATCGGCCGCATGGCGATCTCGACGCAAACCATGCGCTCGATCCTCGACTCCATCCAGATGCGCCTCGAGGAAGATCGCGACATGGGGCGCTACCTCACCAGCCTGCTGATCTTCCTCGGGCTCCTCGGCACCTTCTGGGGCCTGCTGCTGACCGTCGACGCCGTCAGCGAGACGATCAACTCCCTCGACGTCTCCGACAGTTCGACCGGGGTCATCTTCGAGGATCTCAAGGCCGGCCTGTCCGCGCCCCTCGGCGGCATGGGAACGGCGTTTTCGTCGTCGCTGTTCGGCCTCGCCGGCTCGCTCATCCTAGGCTTCCTCGACCTGCAGGCCGGGCAGGCGCAGAACATGTTCTACAACGACCTGGAAGACTGGCTGTCCACGGTCACCGATCTCGACCCCGACCTGATCGACGTCCGCGGCGAGGCGACGACGGCGGAGGACCTGCGCGTCGCCATCGAGCGCCTGTCGCGAACGATCCAGGAAGGCGGCGGGCCGCGTACGGCAACCGATGCTGCCGGCGGATCGACACAGCGGGCGACGGCGGCGATGGCCAATCTCGCGGAGGGTATTCAGGGCCTCGTGCAGCACATGCGCGGCGAGCAGCAGGTGGTGCGGACCTGGATCGAAACCCAGTCGGAGCAGCAGAAGGAACTCCAGGCCCTGCTCCAGGCGATCGCAAAGGCCCTCCAGGCGCCGCCGCAGCAGGACTAGGAAGCCGCCGTGGCCACTGCCCGCTCCCGTCGCGCCGCTCGGACCGAGTACTGGCCGAGCTTTGTCGACGTCCTGTCCAACCTGCTCCTGGTCTTCATCTTCCTGTTGTCGATCTTCGCGCTGGTCCAGTTCCTCCTCAGCCGCGAGATCAGCGGCCGTGACACCGTCCTCCAGCGCCTCAACGCCCAGATCGCCGAACTGACCGAGCTCCTGGCCCTTGAGAAAGCCTCCAAGAGCGTACTGGCCGACAATCTCGTCACGCTGCAGGCCAGCCTCTCCGCCGCGGAGGAGGAGCGGGATCGCTTGCGCGGCCTCTTGAGCGTCGAATCCGAGGCCGCCCTCAGCGCTGGCGGCCGCGTCTCGGCGCTGGCGGAGGAGCTGGATTCGGAGAGGCAGATCAGCACGCGGGCGCTGGCCCAGGTGGAGCTTCTCAACCAGCAGATCTCCGCCCTGCGCCGGCAGATCGCAGCGCTCGAGGATGCGCTGGACGCCTCCGAGGCCCGGGACCGCGAAAGCCAGACCCGGATCGCCGATCTCGGGCGGCGCCTCAACGTCGCCCTGGCCCAGCGGGTCCAGGAACTCAACCGCTTCCGATCCGATTTCTTCGGCCGTCTCCGTCAGATTCTCGGCGACCGGCCGGACATCAGGATCGTGGGCGACCGGTTCGTCTTCCAGTCCGAGGTCTTCTTCGGTACCGGTTCCGACGAACTGAGCGACGAGGGCCGGCGGGAGATCGATACCCTGGCGACCGCCATCCTCGAGCTCGTCGACCAGATCCCGGAGGAGATCAACTGGGTGCTGCGCGTCGACGGCCACACCGACAAGCGGCCGATCTCGGCATCATCCGGCCGTTTCCAGTCGAACTGGGATCTCTCGGCCGCCCGCGCCATCTCGGTGGTGCGCTATCTGGTCGACCAGGGTGTGCCGGCCAACCGGCTGGTCGCGGCCGGGTTCGGCGAGTTCCAGCCCATCGAGGAAGGCGACAGCGAGGAGGTCTTTGCCCGCAATCGCCGCATTGAGCTGAAGCTGACCGAACGCTGACCTTGTCCCGTCCGCCGCGGCTCGCTATACCCCGGCCTCGAAACGCGCCCGTGCGCGCACCGACATGGGGCCCGATGGCCATGAAGAAAGACATCCACCCGTCCTACCACGCCATCAAGGTGGTGATGACCGACGGGACCGAGTACGAGACCCGCTCCACCTACGGCAAGGAAGGCGCGAGCCTTCAGCTCGATATCGACCCCAAGACCCATCCGGCCTGGACGGGCGGCGGCCAGCATCTGGTCGATCGCGGTGGCCGGGTCTCGCGGTTCAACAACCGCTACAAGGGCATCCTGGGGAACTGAGGCGACGGCTCAGGAGCCGTCGTCGAATGCCGACCTGATCTGTCCGATCGCTGTGGCCACCGGGTTGCCCTGCGCATCCGGCTGGCGCGCGGGCCGCAGGCTGCGGTCCAGCGCCACCACGCGCTCCTGCAGGCGGAGCGAGCGGGTGATCAGGGTTCGCAGCGCCGCTGGCAACGCGTCCCAGTCGGGGCCGTCGGTGGCCGTCGACATGGTGCCGAGCCGCACTTTGGCGCGTTCGCTCTCCGCGCGCGTCGCGCTGATGCCGCCATCGTTGATCGCCCGCTGCAGCAGCAGCCACGACGCCAGTTGCATCAGCCGCGTGGTGAGGCGCATGGACTCGGTGCCGAACGCGACTGAAGCCGGCCGGGCCAGCTTCCGCGAGTCCCGCTTGCCCTCGCCCTCCAGATAGACCGCCGCCTCCTCCACCAGCGCCATGCCTTCGTGGAACAGGTTCCAGAAGGTCTCGGAGTCGGCCAGTCGCTCGCTGAACGCGATCGGCTGTTTGTCTCGGTTGGCGTCCCGGTCGTTCATCTGACGTCGCTGCCCGTCTGTACCGTTGTTGGCGTGTGCCGTTGTTGGATCGTCCTTGCTCGGTGCAAGGACGAGGCCATCCGGTCTGGCACGACATCTGGCGGTAAACAAGGCCGCGAGGAGGCAAAAAAAGAGCCGCACGAGGCGGCTCTGAAGTTTTAACAGGGAGGCGTCAATGAGTGGACAGGAGCCACTCGAATCCAGATGACTGGATGGCCACCAGTAAAGCTCCGTAAAGCTTAAGATAGGGTTAACCGGTTCGATCGAATGCCGCCGGAGTCCCGATCAGACGGCGGTGAGATGTCCCGAAAGGGATCAGTCGTCCGCCTTCTTGAAGAAAGAATCGGCAAAATCGGCACTCGCCCGCTTGGCGTCGATCGCCGCCTCCAGCCGTTCGATCTCGCCCTTGAGCAGGGCGATCCGGGCTTCCAGCTCGTCGATCGACAGGCTGTCCAGAACCTCGCCGACGTCGTGCTGGGTGATTTTTCTGGGGGTATCTTCGTCGTCCGTCATCACATGGCTCGCGCTCGGGTTGGCGGCGCACCGGCAGGCGTCGTGCGAATTGCGTCCTCGTCCGGGTCAGCCTATATAAAAGCGTCTCCACGACAATTCAGCATATGGCGTCGGTCGATGCACGGACCGGCGCGAGCGAGGACCCGGCTGCAATGTCAGAAACGCCCCTGATGCCCAAGGCGACGGCCGTCTGGCTCGTCGACAACACGGCTTTGTCGTTCGATCAGATCGCCGAGTTCTGCCACCTCCATACCCTTGAGGTGCAGGCGATCGCCGACGGCGAATCGGCGGTTGCGATCAAGGGTGTCGATCCTGTCCTGACCGGCCAGCTCACGCGCGACGAGATCGAGCTTGGCGAAGCCGACACCGGCTACCGGCTGAAGCTGTCGGAGCGGAAGACGCGCGTGCCGCAGAAGTCGCGCAAGGGTCCGCGCTACACCCCGGTATCGCGGCGCGAGGACCGTCCCAACGCCATCCTCTGGCTGCTGCGCAACCACCCGGAGCTCAAGGACGCGCAGATCATGCGTCTGGTCGGCACCACCAAGCCGACGATCGAATCGATCCGCAGCCGCACCCACTGGAACATCAACGCGCTGCAGCCGATCGATCCCGTGGCGCTCGGCTTGACCTCGCAGATCGATCTCGACTTCGAGGTCGAGAAGGCCGCCAAGGCAACGCCCGGTGCGGCCCCGACCGAGGCGCCGGAAGGTATCACCCTGCTCTCGGCCGAGGAGACCACGACCGTCGCAGCGGCAGCCGCAGCCGAGGCCATTGCGGCCATGGGCGGCGGGCTGAACGTCGCGACCGGTGAAGACTCGCCGACGGAGACCGACCTCGAGGCCGACGCCGTCTTCGCCAAGCTCAAATCCCTCACCGGTGACGGCGAAACCGCCGAGGCCCCCGAAGCCGCCGAGGCCACCGAAGCCCCCGAGGGCGGCGAGACCGAGGGTGACAGCACGACGGGCGGCGAAGACCAGCCCTAGCCGCGTGGCTTACGGCGAACGCGTCATGGACCCGAGATAGTCGTCGAGGGTCCGGCCCTTCTGGCGTTCGAATTTCGTACCCGTCATCTGAACGTTGTCGGCGCGATCGACCCGGAACGTTCGGAAATCGTCCCTGAGCTCGCACCACGCGGCCAACGTCCAGACCTTCCCCCAGAAATGCATGGCCAGCGGCCAGACGGTGCGTTGTGAATCGTCGCCTAGACTGTCGCAGTAATCAAAACTGATCTTCTCACGCTCGTCGATTGCGCGGCCGAACACGTCCAGGTTTTCGCGCTCGTGATCGTCAAGCCGGATGTTGTTGGCATAGATCGGTACCCGCTCGGCCGAGCGCATGCGCTCCTCCGGAACCACCTCGCCGATCTTGACCAGGGCCTCGGCCGCCGACGCCGCGAGCCGCCGTCCCGCCCAGGTGCGGACCATGCGCGCGCCGACGATCAGCGCCTCGATCTCGGCCGACGAAAACATGAGCGGCGGCAGCTGGTAGCCCGGCCGCAGCAGATAGCCGACACCCGCCGCGCCGTCGATCGGCACGCCGGACGCCTGCAGGTCCCGGACATCGCGATAAATGGTGCGGACTGAGACTTCGAGCTTCTCGGCCAGCATCCCCGCGGTGACCAGCCTGTCACCGCGAAGCTGCTGAACGATCTCGAAGAGCCGATCGGCCCTGCGCATCATGTCACCTATGACAACGCATGCAGTCCGACGCGATTACCCTCGCTGTCGCTGATATGGTAGAGGGAACCCATCTCACCCGGAAGATCGATCCGTGGCGTCAGCAATTTACCGCCGGCGTCCTCGACGCGTCCGGCGACGTCGTCCAGCCGACCGTCACAGTTGAGATACACCATCGTCCCGGCGCCGCTCTTGCTGTGCTCGGGATCCTCCAGCACACAGCCGCCGACATCGCTCATCTCGTAGGGAAAAACCCCCGTGGCGCGGCCGTTCCAGTCATCGCGCCGGAGGCTGGTGTCGAAGATCTTCTCGTAGAAACCTGCGGCGCGACCGAAATCCTCGGCCGGGATTTCGAACCAGACCGCTACATCCTTGCGCTTGTCGCTCGTCATTGCCTGTCTCCCTCACGATGTTGGTGCATCCCGTCAGGGTTGCGATGAGGTGATCGTACGGGAGACCTCCTGACAGCCTTCTGTCAGGAGGAACGACAAGGGAACAGGAATAAGCGAAAACAGAAGGGGCTTACGCCGCAAAGGCCGTGCGGCGGCAGGTAGACGACCGTTGGCCGGTCGCCGGGGGCGGATAGTGCGCCTGTCAGTGAGCCTGTTGCTCGTGTTTGAGCCGGACGATTTCGTCCTTGAGCTGGAGCTTCCGCCGTTTCATTTCCGTCACGACGAGATCGTCGACGCCGGGGTGCTGCAGGGCGTCCTCGATCTCGCGCTCAAGCTCCTTGTGCCGGCGCTCCAGTTCAGAAAGATGCGGCTCAATCGTCATCGGGCCCTCCGTTGTTCGGGACACGCGATGGTTACATATCGGGCGCGTGCTGTCGAACCGCGACAACCTGCCGGAGCATGGCGGCGAAAGTCGCAGGAATCGCCGTATGTGCCCGTTGTGACAGCGCTTTCTACAGCCGATTCGGGCGACTTCGGGGCACGGGTTCGTCATGATATGATGGCGCGGACGCACCAGCCTGTGGAAAACACGTCGAACGGGGGCCGCGATGTCGACCGGCGGACGCCAGCTGACCAGCGACGAAGAAGCCGAGTTGCGGAAGGAACTGGCGGTTTTGCGCGAAGAACACGGCGATCTGGACGTGGCGATTTCCGCTTTGATCGAATCCGATCCCGCGGACACCATCCCCCTTCAGCGCCTGAAGAAGAAGAAGCTCGTGCTCAAGGATAGGATCAGCGAGATCGAAGACCGGCTCCTGCCCGACATTATCGCCTAGAACCACACTGGACCCTGCCGAACCGTCCCTTTAGACACGGGCGGCGCCGACGACGGCGTGAGCGCCCGCGAATCGGTGGACGATGAACGTGAACCAGCAAGCACCAACACCCGTCGCCATTGTGATGGGCAGCCAATCCGACTGGCCGACCATGCGCGAGGCTGCCGACATCCTCGATGAACTCGCGGTCGCCCACGATGACCGCGTCGTGTCCGCCCACCGCACGCCGGGGCGCATGATGGCGTTTGCCAAATCGGCACGCGAGCGCGGCTATCGCGTCATCATCGCCGGCGCCGGCGGCGCGGCGCATCTTCCCGGCATGATCGCGTCGATGACCACCCTGCCCGTCCTGGGCGTGCCGGTGGAATCGCGCGCCCTGTCCGGGCAGGATTCGCTCCTGTCCATCGTCCAGATGCCCAAGGGCGTTCCGGTCGGCACGCTGGCCATCGGCCCTTCGGGGGCGGCCAACGCCGGGTTGCTGGCGGCGGCGATCCTGGCGCTCGGCGACGACGATCTCGCCGCGCGGCTCGATGCCTGGCGCCGGGCGCAGACCGAGGCGGTGCCCGACGCGCCGGCTGATCAATGACGCTGCCGGCACTGCCGCCGGGGCTCACCGTCGGCATTCTCGGCGGCGGGCAACTTGGTCGCATGCTCGCCGTTGCCGCGGCCAAGCTCGGCTTCGCGACCCACATCTACTGCCCCGACCGGCAGAGCCCCGCCTTTGCCGTCGCCGCGTCGCGCACGATCGCCGCTTACGACGACCCCTCGGCGCTCGACGCATTCGCCGAGGCCGTCGATGTCGTCACCTACGAGTTCGAAAACATCCCGACCGCGACGGTCGATCGGCTCGCCGAGCGCATACCGGTCCGGCCGGGCCGGCGCAGCCTCGAGGTCGCGCAGGATCGCCTCGCCGAGAAGACGCTGATGGGTGAACTGGACATCGCGGTACCGGTCTACACCGAGGTGACCGCGGCCCCGGATGTCTATTCGGGCCTCGCCCGCACCAGCCGGCCGGCGCGCCTGAAATCGCGGCGGCACGGCTATGACGGCAAGGGTCAGGCGGTGATCCGGCTCGGCGACGATCCCAACAATGCCTGGCGCGCGATCGGCGAGGTCCCGGCCATCCTGGAAGCCAATGTCGACTTCGCCACCGAAATCTCCGTGGTCCTGGCCCGCACCGGCGACGGCCGTGTCGAGGCCTACGATGTGGTCGAGAACCGTCACCGGCAAGGCATCCTGATCGAATCCCGCGTACCGGCGGGCGTCAGCGACGCGGTCGCCGGGCACGCTCGGGACATCGCCGGCAGGATCGCCGATGCGCTCGACCATGTCGGCGTCCTGGCGGTGGAGTTCTTTGTCGCCGACACCGACGAACCCGACTCGCTTCTCGTCAACGAGATCGCACCGCGCGTCCACAATTCCGGGCACTACACCAGCGACGCTTGCGTGACGTCGCAGTTCGAACAGCACATCCGCGCGATCTGCGGCTGGCCCCTGGGCGACATGCGGCGGCACAGCGATGCGGTGATGGTCAACATCATCGGCTCCGACGTCGGCGCGTGGCGCGACTTTGCCGGTTCCGGTGCCTCGGTCTCGCTGTACGGCAAGGCGGAAGCGCGGCCTGAGCGCAAGATGGGGCACCTGACGCAGACCGCACCACGGACAACGTCGGATTGAAGCCCCGTCGACGGCTCCGGTCTTTGACTGCGGGCCGCCATTCTGTTAGAGAGCCCGCAAATCGGGACGCCCGCAGGTCGGCGCGTCCCGAGTGACTTTCTAAGATACGACGATAGGACAACCGGCTTGCAGGTACTCGTTCGCGATAACAATGTCGATCAGGCGTTGAAGGCCCTCAAGAAGAAGATGCAGCGTGAGGGACTCTTCCGCGAGATGAAGCTTCGCAACTACTACGAAAAACCCTCCGAGAAGCGCGCGCGTGAGAAGGCCGAAGCGGTCCGTCGCGCCCGCAAGCTGGCGCGCAAGCGCGCGCAGCGCGAGGGCGTTCTCCCCTCCGGCCGCGGCAGGCGCTGACCGGCGGCCGTCTTTTCGCCGGTTTCTTGAAGCTGACTGCCGGGGCGTCGCACTGGCGCGCAACAGGAAAGCGCAAGGGGCTGTTGCCGAAGCCGTGGACAAAGGCTCCCGACACCATCGCTTAAACCGCCCGGCCCCGCGGCTCGCCGCGCTGGTCACGGCCGCAGTCATCCTCGCGGCGTGCCAGAGTTCCGGCACGGGAAGCGTCTTTCGCACCACCGAGGCCGATCGTTCGGCCGGGTCCGAGGTCAACATCGCCTCGCTGACGGCGGTCATCGAGGACAATCCCAGCGACGCCAACGCTTACAACGTCCGCGGCAGCGCCTACGGTCAGGCCGGCGATCTGGACAAGGCGATCAACGACTTCAACACCGCGATCAAGCTCAACCCGGCCTTCTTCCAGGCCTACGCCAACCGCGCGCTGGTCTACCGCCGCATGGGGCGCGACCAGCAGGCAGTCTCGGACTACACCAAGGCCATCGGCATCAATCCCGGCTACGGCGTGGCCTTTGTCGGCCGCGGCAACGTGTATCGGCAGGCCAAACAGTACGACCGTGCGCTTGCCGACTTCAACCAGGCGATCGCCATCGACTCCGGCGATCCCCGCGCCTACCACAACCGCGGTCTCGTCAATCAGGCAACCGGCCTGCACACGCTGGCCATCGACGATTTCGGCAAGGCGATTTCGCTGGCGCCGAACGCCGCCGAGCCCTTCAACGGACGCGGCACCTCCTACATGGCGATGGGCAATTACGACGACGCGCTCCGCGACTTCAACGAGGTCGTGAAATACGACAAGAACTCGTTTGAGGGCTGGGCCAACCAGGCGATGGCGCTGGAGAAGCTCGGCGAGCGCGAGAAGGCGTTTGCGGCGTTTGCCCGCGCGGCCAACCTCAATCCCAACTACACGCTGGCCACCGAGGGCATGCGACGCACCGCCGCCGGTGGCGGGCGTCCGCTCGGCACCTGACTGACTGAAGACGAAGCGAAGCGGCGGCGGCGCGCCGGGGTCAGAACGCCTTGACGATACCCTCGGTCATCTTCTTCGCGTCGCCGAACAGCATCATGGTGTTGTCGCGATAGAACAGCGTGTTGTCGATGCCGGCATAGCCGGACGACAGCGACCGCTTGGAGAACATCACCGTACCGGCCTTCCACACTTCCAGCACCGGCATGCCGTAGATCGGCGACGACGGGTCCTCCTCGGCCGCCGGATTGGTCACGTCGTTGGCGCCGATCACGAAGGCGATGTCGGTCTGCGCGAACTCCGCGTTGATGTCCTCCAGCTCGAAGACCTCGTCATAGGGCACGTTGGCCTCCGCCAGGAGCACGTTCATGTGCCCCGGCATGCGGCCGGCGACGGGATGGATGGCGTATTTGACCTCCACGCCCTCGGCCTTGAGCTTGTCGGCCATCTCGCGGAGCGCGTGCTGTGCCTGCGCCACCGCCATGCCGTAGCCCGGCACGATGATGACCTTCGACGCGTTCTTCATCACGAAGGCCGCGTCCTCGGCCGAACCCTGCTTGACCGGCCGCGCTTCCTGATCCGACGCCGCGGCCGCCTCGCCGCCGAAGCCGCCGAGGATGACGGAGATGAAGCTGCGGTTCATGCCCGCGCACATGATGTAGGACAGGATCGCGCCCGCCGAGCCGACCAGCGCGCCGGTGACGATCAGCGCCGTGTTGCCGAGCGTGAAGCCGATCCCCGCCGCGGCCCAGCCGGAGTAGGAGTTCAGCATCGAGATCACGACCGGCATGTCGGCGCCGCCGATCGGGATGATGATCAGCACACCCAGTGCCAGCGCCGTCGCCGTGATCAGCCAGAACATCACCTGGCTCTCGGTCACGACAAAGATGATGATGAACAGCACCATCAGTCCGGCGAGACCGAGATTGATGACGTGGCGCGCCGGCAGGATGATCGGCGCACCCGACATGCGCCCATCGAGCTTCAGGAAGGCGATGACCGAGCCTGTGAAGGTGATGGCGCCGATCGCCACGCCCAGCGACATCTCGATCAGGCTGGAGCCGTGGATTTCGCCCGGCAGGCCGATGCCGAAAGCGCTCGGCGCGTTCAGGGCCGCCGCGGCGACCAGCACCGCGGCCATGCCGACCAGCGAGTGGAAGGCGGCGACCAGTTGGGGCATCGCCGTCATCGGCACCCGGAAGGCGATCATCGCGCCGGTGCCGCCGCCGATCGCCATACCAAGCACGATGATGCCCAGTCCGCCCCATCCCGGCGCGGCCACGAACAGGGTGGTGAACACCGCGATCGTCATGCCGATCATGCCGAGCAGATTGCCGCGGCGTGATGTTTCGGGGCTGGACAGACCGCGAAGCGCGAGGATGAAGAGGATCGCGGCGGCGAGGTAGAGAAGCGCCGTCAGATTGGGATTGAGCATGGTGCCGCTCTGCTAGCTGGTTTTCTTGCGATACATCGCAAGCATGCGCTGCGTCACAAGGAAGCCGCCGAAGATGTTGACCGACGCCAGGACCAGCGCCACGAAGCCGAAGGTTCGCGCCCACCACGGACCGTTGCCGTCGAGCGCCTCGATGCTTCCGACGCCGACCGCCAGCAGCGCACCGACGACGATGACACTGGAGATGGCGTTGGTGACCGACATCAGCGGCGTGTGCAGGGCCGGCGTGACCGACCACACGACGTAGTAGCCGACGAAGATCGCAAGCACGAAGATCGCGAGGCGGAACACGAAGGGATCGATCGCGCCGCCGCTCGCCCCGTGCGCCGCGGCACCAACCGCGTCGGCAGCCTGATCCGCAAAGGCGATCGCGGCATCGGCGGCCTCCCGGGCCTCCGCCGCGGCGCTTTCCGCGAGTTCGGCTGCGGCCTCGGCGGCTTCGCGAGCCTGTTCGGCCGTCAGTTCGCTCATCAGCTCTTCTCCTCGCCGGCAAAGGCCTCGTGGACGATGGCGCCATCACGCGTCAGGACCGTCGCCTTGACCAGTTCGTCGTCCCAGTCGACGGCCAGGGCCTTGGCCTCCTTGTCGACCAGCGTCTCGATGAAGGCGTAGAGGTTGCGGGCGTAGAGCGACGACGCGCTGGTGGCGATGCGGCCTGGTACGTTCAGGTGGCCGACGATCTTCACGTCGCCCACGGCCACCACCTTGCCCGCCTCGGCGCCCTCGACATTGCCGCCGCGTTCCACCGCGAGATCGACGACCACCGATCCCGGCCGCATGGTCCCGACCATCGCCTTGGTGATCAGCCGCGGCGCCGGGCGTCCGGGGATAAGCGCCGTGGTGATGACGATATCCTGCTTGGTGATGTGCTCGGCCACCAGCTCCGCCTGCTTGGCCTGGTACTCGGCCGACATCGGCTTGGCGTAGCCGGCGGCCGTCTCGGCCTGCTTGAACTCCTCGTCCTCGACGGCAACGAACTTCGCCCCCAGGCTCTCCACCTGCTCCTTGGCCGCAGGCCGCACGTCGGTGGCGCTGACCACGGCGCCGAGGCGGCGCGCGGTGGCGATCGCCTGCAGGCCCGCAACGCCGGCGCCCATCACGAAGACCCGCGCCGCCGGAACGGTACCGGCCGCCGTCATCATCATCGGCAGGGCGCGGTCGAACTCGACACCGGCGTCCATGACCGCCTGGTAGCCGGCGAGGTTCGCCTGGCTGGACAGTACGTCCATGACCTGCGCGCGGGTGATGCGCGGCATGAACTCCATGGCGAAGGCGACGATGCCGGCTTCGGCCATGGCCTTGACGTCGTCCTCATGGCCGAATGGATCCATGCTCGCGACGACCAGCGCGCCCTTGGGATACGCGGAGAGTTCCGACGGCGCGGGGCGCCGAACCTTGAGGATGAGATCGGCGTCCTTGAGCGTAGTGGTCGCGGTCTTGGCGATCCTGGCGCCGGCGTCGGCGTACGCGTCATCCAGAATTCGTGAGCCAAGACCCGCCTTGGTCTGGACAGATACCTCGGCGCCGAGCCCGATGAGCTTCTTGACCGTCTCGGGCGTCGCCGCCACGCGCGGTTCGTTCTGCTCGGTTTCTGCCGGAACTGAAATCTTCATGGTCGGCCCCGTTGGCGGTCGCCGTGACTGAATGGCTGGAGGTCGCGCGAGACCGATGCCCGCAAGGCAAGCTAGATCAGGAAGTACGCCAGGAGGATGAGGACGACAATCACGAACCCCGTTGCCCACTGGCTGAGCTTGATGAAGCCGCGATAGGTCCGCGCGTGATCGTCGTAGTTGACGGTCGCATCGCTATCAAGGTCGACGGTTATCTCATCGGCCACGGTCCCACCCCCTGTTCGCGCGGTTTGTGCGGGCCGGCATAACGTAAACCGCGCCCCGCCGCAATCGCCGGCCGGCGGAACTTATTGCCGCGTTCCTCAGGTGGCCTCCAAGGCCTCGAGATCGTCGATCAGGCGCTCGATCACGCTGAGGCCGCGCTGCCAGAAGGACGGCTCGCCGGCATCGAGGCCGAAGGGGGCGAGCAGCTCCTTGTGATGCTTGGTGCCGCCAGCCTTCAGGAGGTCGAAATACTTCTCCTGGAAGCCGGGCTCGGCGTCCTCGTAGACCGCATAGAGCGAGTTCACCAGACAATCGCCGAAAGCGTAGGCGTAGACGTAGAACGGCGCGTGGATGAAGTGGGGGATGTAGCTCCAGAAGGTCTCGTAGCCTGGGCCGAGACGGATCGCCGGCCCGAGGCTCTCCGCCTGGACCTCCATCCAGATCTCGCCGATCCGGTCGGAGGTGAGTTCGCCGTCGCGGCGCTCGGTGTGGATCTTGCGCTCGAACAGATAGAACGCGATCTGGCGCACCACGGTGTTGAGCATGTCCTCGACCTTGGCCGCGAGCATGGCCCGCCGTTCCACCGCATCGTCCGCCTGGTCGAGCAGCGCCCGGAAGGTCAGCATCTCGCCGAAGACGCTGGCCGTTTCCGCCAGCGTCAGCGGCGTCGGCGCCATCAGCGCCCCCTGCGGCGCCGCCAGCACCTGATGGACCCCGTGCCCCAGCTCGTGGGCGAGCGTCATGACGTCGCGCACCTTGCCCTGGTAGTTGAGGAGCACGTAGGGGTGAACGCTCGGCACAGTCGGGTGCGCGAACGCCCCCGGCGCCTTGCCGGGCCGCACCGGCGCGTCGATCCAGCCGTCGTCGAAGAAGCGCTCGGCGATCGCCGCCATGTCGGGCGAGAACCGCTGGTAGGCGTCGAGCACCGTCGTCCGCGCCTCGGCGAAGTCCACGTCGCGCTTCGGCTGATCCGGCAGCGGTGCGTTGCGGTCCCAATGGTCGAGCGCGTCGCGGCCGTACCAGCGCGCTTTCAGCGCGTAGTAGCGGTGAGAGAGTTTCGGATAAGCCTCCCGGACGGCCGCGACCAGCGCCGCCACGACCTCCGGCTCGACCCGGTTCGCCAGGTGGCGCGATCCGGCGACATCGTCGAAGCCGCGCCAGCGGTCGGAGATTTCCTTGTCCTTGGCCAACGTGTTGGTGATGTGGGTGAACAGCCGGAGATTGTCGCCAAACGTCGCGGCAAGCGCGTCGGCCGCTGCCTTGCGCTGATCGACGTCGGGCTCCTGCAGTAGATTGAGCGTCGGCTCGATCGCCAGGCTCTTGCCGTCGACGTCGAATCTGAGCGCCGTCATGGTTTCGTCGAACAGACGGTTCCAGGCCCCCCGCCCCGTCACCGAGATCTCGTGGAAGAGCAGTTCGACCCGGTCTTCGAGCTGGTAGGGGCGCTCGCGCCGCACGTCCTCGATCCACGGCCGGTAATGGTTCAGATCGGCATCGGCGAGCGCGGCCTCCATCGTCGCCTCGTCGATGCGGTTGAGTTCCAGCGGGAAGAACAGGAGATGGGCGCTGATCGCCGTGAGCTTCTCCTGCATGTCGCCGTAGAACTTCGACCGCACCGGATCGGACGTGTCACCGGCGTGGAGGAGACCGGCGAACGACATCACCTTTCCGAGCGTCTCCTGGAGCGCCTCGAACCGCCGGATCGCCGAGGCGAGCCCAGCACCCGCTTCCTCGCCCGTGGCGATGGCTTCCAGCTTGCCCTTGTAGTCGGTCTCGAAAGCCTTGGAATCGCTTTCGCTGGCGGCGAGGTCGCGAGCGAGGTCAGGGTCGTCAGGCGAGGCGTACAGGTCGCCGAGATCCCATTCAGGGAGGTCGGTCTGCGGTCCACCGGCGGGCGAAGCTCCGTCGGTGGACGTCACAATCATCGGGCGCATTGAACAATCCGGATGGCCAGGGGAAACACAAACGGGCCGGATCGGCCCACGTCGGACAATCTGGGCAAAGGCGGCGCATCTGGCAATGGCCCCGGGGTGTTTCGCCGGTCTCGACCGGCCGCCGATTCAGGCCCCGTTAACGCGTTGCCCCGATGATCCCGGACGAACGGCGCCCTTCGGCTGATTCGCCGGGTCGTCCGTGATCTAAATCGGGACACATCCGCCACCATGGTCACCACCATCCTTGTTGTCGACGACGATCCGGTCCAGCAGCGGCTGGTGACCGCGGCCCTTGAGCGCAACGGCCACAAGACGCTGGGCGCCGGCGACGGCACGGAAGCGCTCGCGCTGCTGACCGGCTCAAACGGCGGCAACATCGACCTCATGATCCTCGACCTGGTGATGCCGGAACTCGATGGCATGGGGGTGCTGGAGCGCCTGCGCGACTCCGAGATCAACCTGCCGGTGATCATCCAGACCGCCCATGGCGGGATCGACACCGTGGTCTCGGCGATGCGGGCCGGTGCGCTGGATTTCGTGGTGAAACCGGCCTCGCCCGAACGTCTCCAGGTGTCGGTCGACAACGCCCTCAAGATGAACGCGCTCGAGGACACGGTCGTCCGGCTGACCCGCGTCGCCAGCGGCCGCCTCACCTTTCGTGACATCGTGACCCGTAGCGAGGCCATGGAGCGGGTGATCCGCCTCGGCCAACGGGCGGCCGCCTCCAACATCCCCATCCTGATCGAAGGTGAATCGGGCGTCGGCAAGGAGCTTGTCGCCCGCGCCATCCAGGGTACCGGCGAGCGTCGGAGCAAACCGTTTGTCACGGTCAACTGCGGCGCGATCCCCGACAATCTGGTGGAGAGCATTCTCTTCGGCCACGAGAAGGGCGCCTTCACCGGCGCCAATGAGAAGCATGTCGGCAAGTTTCGCCAGGCCCATGGCGGCACCCTGTTCCTCGACGAGGTCGGCGAGCTTGCGCCGGACATCCAGGTCAAGCTGCTCCGCGCCCTGCAGGAGGGCGAGATCGATCCCGTCGGCGCGCGCCAGCCGGTGCGGGCCGATTTTCGCCTGATCTCGGCGACCAACCAGAGCCTGCTCGACCAGACCCGGCGCGGCAACTTCCGCGAGGACCTCTACTATCGCCTCAACGTCTTTCCGATCCGCATTCCGCCACTGCGCGAACGCCGCGCCGACATCCCCGAACTCGTCCGCCATTTCGTTGCGCGTTTTGCCGCCGAGGAAGGGAAGACCCGGATTCGCGGCGTCATCAAGGAAGCGATGGCGCTGCTCGCCCGCCACGACTGGCCGGGCAACATCCGCCAGCTCGAAAACGCCGTCTTCCGCGCTGTCGTGCTCGCCGACGGCGCCTTGCTGACGCCATCCGAGTTTCCGCAGATCGCCGGCCGCCCACCGCCGGAGGAGACCGGTGCGGCCGACGGTGCATCATCGTCCGGCGAGCCGCCGGAGCCGATCGAACCTGTCGAGCTGGACTTCGGGATCGACCTTGCCACGCCCGACGATGTGTCGGACGCCAATGGCCTCCGTACGATCGGGGCCGACGGCGAAATCCGGAAGCTGCAGGATATCGAGGCGGATATGATCCGGCTCGCCATCGGCCACTATGAGGGCCGCATGACGAGGGTCGCGCGCGCGCTGGGCATTGGCCGCTCGACCCTCTACCGCAAGCTGAAAGAGTTTGGCATTTCTGACACGCTGGGCGGAATTGCGGCCGAATAGGCGGTAAACTCTCCGTGTTGTGGTTGAAAGCGGTAAGATTTTGATCTCTTAAATGCGACGGACCGCCAAACATCCGAACCTGCACGAGGCTCACGCTTTATGAACGTCCGTCACGCGCTGTCAGCACTTGCCGCTTTTGTCGCGCTTCCGGTTTCCGGCGCCCTCGCCGACACCACCGTCGCGACCGATCCGGTCGAGCCGATCACCGCTGTCATCAGCCACGTTCTGAGCGACACCGGCCGCGCGGGTGAGTTTCTCAACAAGAAGGACGGTGCGGCCGTCGCCGAGTTTTATGCGCTGAACGGACATCGGCCGGTCTGGTCGTCCGATCGGGAGCTGACCGAATCGGCGAAGGCCGTGATCGCGCACCTCCGCGATGCCGCCGCTGACGGTCTCGACCCGACCGATTACCCGACACCGGACGGGACCCGGTTCACGAATATCGTTCAGATGGCGCTGGCCGATGTCCTGATCAGCCAGTCGGTGCTGACCTACGCCCGCCATGCCTACGGCGGTCGGCTGGACCCGGCCAAGATCAGCAAGAATTTCGACTACAAGCCGAACGTTCTCGACCCGGTCGACGTGCTGGGCGAGGTGATGTCGGCCGACGACCGCTTGGCGATACTGGCGAGCTACAATCCGCCGCATCCCGAGTTTGCGGACCTGAAACGGCAGTTGGCCGAGGCGCGGGCGTCCGCGGAGATGCTCCCGCCGGTCATTCCGGACGGCAAGTACATGCAGCTCGGCCGCAAGGACGAGCGCGTGCCGCTCCTGCGCAAGCGCCTGGGCCTCGATCCGGAGCTCGAGGACGAGCCGACCCTGTTCGACGAGAGCATGGACGTGGCCGTGCGGGCCTATCAGAAGCGGACCGGACTGTCGGTCGACGGCATCGTCGGCCCCGGCACGCTGGGCATGCTCAATCGGGCCGCCGAGGACCATGAATCGACGATCCTGGTCAACATGGAGCGCTGGCGGTGGATGCCACGGGAGCTGGGTGATCTCTACGTTCGCGTCAACGTCCCCAACTTCAACCTCGAGATTCGCCGCAACGGCGAGATCTTCCACGCCACGCGCATCGTCGTCGGCAAGCCGAAGAACCAGACCCCGATCTTCTCCGACGAGATCGAGCATGTCGTGGTCAATCCGACCTGGAACGTCCCGGCCTCGATCGCGCGCAAGGAGTTCCTGCCGGCCGTGCGACAAAACCGCTCGGCGCTCAACGGGTACAACGTCTACGCCAACATCAACGGCCGCTTCCGCCGCGTCGATCCGACCTTCGTCAACTGGTCGACCGTCGACATGCGCCGGATCCAGATCAAGCAGCCGCCGGGCCGCCGCAACGCGCTTGGTCAGGTGAAGTTCATGTTCCCCAACCGGCATGCGGTCTATCTGCACGACACGCCGTCCAAGAGCCTGTTCAAAAAGGACTATCGCGCCTACAGCCACGGTTGCATGCGCGTGAACAACCCTTGGGATTTCGCCGAGGCGCTGCTGGACGCCGATCCGAAACTGAGTGGCGAACTGCTCAAGAAGATGGTCGGCGGCCGCGAACAGCAGCTGAACCTGGAGCGCCATATCCCGGTCCACATCACCTACTTCACGGCCTGGATCGACGATGGCGAGAGCCTGCAAATCCGCAGCGACCTCTACGGCCATGATGCGCGCATGAAGTCGGCGCTTGGCCTCACCTGAGGATTTCAGTAGAAAGTCTAACGAAATTGGGGCGTTAGCCCGCGACTGGGCTTGCCGCCGCGCCACCATGCTGCCACGATCCGTGGGTAGGTGGCACGAGTGGCTTGCGCAAACGGAAGGTTGTGCGCGCGCCAAGGGGTAAATCAGTCGTTAACCCTGTCGGGTTGATGATGGATTGTTGACGTTTGCCACGTGGGGAATCGGGCGACGTGAGTTCAAGCGGCCATTCGCGGCCTTGGCGACCCGGGCGCCCCGGGCGAGGCTTCGCGCGCGCCTGCGCGGCGACCTTGGCCGCTGTTCTGCTGGTCTCGCCACTCGGCCAGGTCACCGCCCTTCCCGGCGAGCGCGCGCTCAAGCTCTTCAACATCCACACCAAGGAACGGGACACCATCGTCTTCCGGCGCGGCGGCCGCTACGACGCCCAAGGCCTGAAGAAGATCAACGCCTTCCTGCGTGACTGGCGCCGCGACGAGCCCACCAAGATGGACCCGGTCCTCCTCGACCTCGTCTGGGAGGTCTATCAGCGCTCCGGCTCGCGGGAACACATCCACGTCGTGTCGGGCTACCGGTCGCCGGCCACCAACGGCCAACTGCGCCGGCGGTCGAAGGGCGTGGCGAAGAACAGCCTCCACACCAGGGGCCGGGCGATGGATTTCTACCTGCCCGACGTCAAGCTCGCGAAGCTGCGCGAGCTCGGCCTGAAAATCCAGGTGGGCGGTGTCGGCTACTATCCGCGCTCGGGCGCGCCGTTCGTGCATATGGACACCGGCAATGTGCGCCACTGGCCGCGCATGTCGCGCCAGCAGCTCGCCCGCGTCTTCCCCGACGGGAAGACCATGCATATTCCCTCCGACGGCAAGCCGCTGTCCGGCTATGCTGTCGCCAAGGCGGAAATAAAGGCACGCAAATCGCGCCTTGGCCGCACCGCCGTGGCCAGCGTTGCGGCCCCGGCTCCGGCAACCCCCCCGGCCCCCGCCACGCCGTCCACCACGGCCAGCGATCCGCTCGTCATCGCCGCGGCCCCGGCCCAGCCGCCGCGTGGCACGCGCCAACTCTCGGTTGCCGTTGCCGCCTACGACGCGGAGCCGCCGCCCCTGCCCCGCATCAACCGTCAGCGCGGCTATGAGACCGCCGTGGCGAGCGCCGCGCCGGTGCGCCGCGTGGCCGAGCCCGATCCCCTCGCTGCGCTGCTCGCGACCCGCCGCAGCGACGCTCCGGTACGGCTGGCCCAGGACTTCGATTTCGGCACCGCCCAGGATTGGACGGCCCCGAACGTGCCGCCCAATCTCGCGGCGGCGATGGCGGAGCGCGACCAGTCGCGGCGCAACGCCTCGCTGCCGATTCCGCCGACCTCGGTCGTGGCGACCATTGACGTCAACCGGCCGCTGCGCGCCGAGACCATCACCACCGCGGTGATCCGCAACGGCGTCCGCCAGACGATCCCGCGGATTCTCGCCTACGCGCCACCGTCCGGACTTGACGAGCTTCCCGAGGTCAACACCGCCAACTCCATCGGCGGCGTTCCCGCACCCCGACTGAACCCGTTGCGCCGTGTCGGCGAGGTCCGCCCCGCGACGCGTTCGATCATCCCGGCGAAATCGTTTGTCGCGCCCGAACTCACGCTGACGACGCTGGACACCCACGGTCTGCGTAGCTGGATCGGCGCGGGATCGACGCGGCAGCGCGCCTTCGCGACCTTCACGATGCCGGATATCCGTCGCGGCGGCGATCTCATCCGGGCGCCGCAGTTCGGCTACGCGCGTGGATTCGGCGCGATCGCCTATCCCGACCTGCGCACCGACCGCTTCTCCGGTCCGCTTGTCCGGCAGCCCGCCATCATCATGCTGGCCTCCCGCTAGGCGAAGCCGTCACTCCGAAGGCGCGCGCATCCCCAGCGCGTGCAGATAGAGGTCGAGAAGCGCCTCCTGCTCCTGTCGCTCGGCCGCATCCTGTTTGCGCAGCCGCACCACCTGCCGGAGTGTCTTGGTGTCGAAGCCGTTCGCCTTCGCTTCGGCATAGACCTCCCGGATATCGTCCGCGATGGTCTGACGCTCCTCCTCGAGCCGCTCGATTCGTTCGACGAAGGCGCGTAGCTGGTCCTGAGCGAAACCGGTCGGCTGGTCGGCCATGAAGGAACTCCTTGAAAACGTGCGGCCCTGCTGCACCGAGTCGGGCGGGCCGGTCAATGAGGTTGGCGTACCGTCTCGGCTACACCGCAGCGACGCCGACGGCGTGAGACCCGGCGGGACCGGTCGGCAACATCTCGTGAACCTCCGGCCGCTCGTTCACATCGATCAGGATCGGCTCGAAGATGTCGGCCCAGCGACGCACACCAGCGTCGTCGGCGATCAGGTCCTGCCGGACCTCGATGAGCGCGTGCGCCAGTCCGCGGGCCGTGGCGTGCCGGTTCAGCGTGTCGTTCGTGAGCTGGCCGGTGTAGGGCTCGTTGTCGCCGACGATGAGATCGGAATCCCGTCTGAGCGCCTCGATCGTCGGCGCGGCGACGCGCGCATCGCGGTCCCACAGGACGCCGACATGCCACGGACGCGGCCGACCGTGCCAGATGGGCGTGAAGGTGTGGATCGACACGATCGCCGGGGCCGTGCCGCTCGCCATACCGGCGTCGATCGTGCGTCGCACCGCCTCGTGGTAGGGGGCGTAGTAGCGCTCGACCCGGCGTCGCCGCTCGGTCTCGTCGATGTCCCGGTTCCCCGGAACAACGCTGCCGTCGGAGATGCGCATGATCAGCGTCGGGTCGTCCTCGCCGCGATTGGGATCGATCAGCAGACGCGAAAACATGCCGAAGACCGCAGGAACGTGCAGGCGTTCCGCCAGCATCTCCGTCAGTTCCCGCGCCCCCGGATCGTAGGCGATGTGGCGCTGGAACTCGCGCGCGGGCAGACCGAGATCGCCATACTCCGGCGGCAAGGCGTTGTTGGCGTGGTCGCAAAGAAGAACGAGACCCCGACCCGGGTCGCCATCGACAACCGCGTAGGGCACAAATGTGACGGCCTCGCCGGCCGCGGGCCAACTCTGCGAGGCCGTACTGATCTCCATCGCGCTCCATGAATATCACGGCGAAAGCGGGGTTTACATACCCCCGGGGGAGGTCCGATGATCCGCGTTGACCGCCGCCGGTCGAGGCGGCATAAGGTGCCGGGGAAGCTACAAAACAAAGATCGTCAACCTTGGAACGCCGCATCCAGTCGTTCGCCTCGCAGTACCGACGTGCCATCGTCACCGGAAGCGTCGTGCTTCTGGCCGTCATCGCGGCGTTGACCTATTTCGCGCTCCGGGGATCCGGCCCGACGGCTGTTCAGGGCGGGCAGGGCCTCCAGCGCGCCAATGCGGCCGGTCTCGGCATCGAAACCGACGGCAGCGGTTTGCGCCTGTGCAACCGCACCGGCAACCGCGTCGGCGTCGCGGTCGGCTACAAGCAGGATCGCGACTGGACGACGGAAGGCTGGTGGAACATCGCGGCCGGCAACTGCAGCACCCTGGTCGCCGGCGCCCTGTTGTCGCGTTTCTATTACATCTATGCGGTCGACTACGATGCCGGGGGTGTATGGGGCGGCAATGCCCAGATGTGCACACGCGACAAGATCTTCACAATCAAGGGCATCCAGGACTGCGTGGCACGCGGTTACGAGAGCTCCGGGTTCTTCGAAGTCGACACCGGTGAACAGAAAAGCTGGACGGTTCAGTTGATGGAGCCGGACGGTCAGGAAGTCGGTATCGGCGGCTGAATGCGCACACGCAAAGTCAAAATTCTCGCGACGCTGGGGCCCGCCTCATCCGATCGCGAAACCATCCTCGCGTTGTTCGACGCCGGCGCGGACGTCTTCCGTGTCAACATGAGCCACGCCGACCACGACGTCATGCGCGGTCTTGTCGCCACCATCCGCGATGTCGAGCACGCCGCCGGCCGGCCGATCGGCATTCTCGTCGATCTACAGGGCCCGAAGCTCAGACTTGGAACCTTCGCCGACGGCAGCGTCGAGCTGACGCCGGGCCAGGCCTTCGTTCTCGATTCCGATCCCGAACCCGGCGACGCCAACAGGGTTCACCTGCCCCATCCCGAGATCCTGACCGCACTCGAGCCCGGCCACCGCCTGCTGCTCGACGACGGGCGCGTGGCGCTGACGGCAACCGATTGCGAGCCCGACCGGACGGTCACGCGGGTGGAGTCGGGCGCCAAGCTCTCCGACCGCAAGGGGGTCAGCGTCCCCGACACGACCATCGGCTCCAGCGCCCTGACCGAGAAGGACCGAGCCGACCTTGAGGCGGCGCTGAACGCCGATGTCGACTGGATCGCGCTGTCGTTCATCCAGCGCCCGGAAGACCTTGCCGAAGTCCGCAAGATCGCTCGCGGACGCGCCGGCGTGCTGGCCAAGCTCGAAAAACCGCAGGCCGTCGCGCGCCTGCAGGAAATCATCGAAGCCTCGGACGCGCTGATGGTCGCGCGCGGCGATCTCGGCGTCGAGATGCCGCTGGAACAGGTGCCCGGCCTCCAGAAGCAGATCATCCGCGCCTGTCGCGCCGCCGGCAAGCCGGTGGTCATCGCGACACAGATGCTGGAATCGATGATTTCGTCGCCGACGCCCACGCGCGCCGAAGTCTCCGACGTGGCCAACGCGGTGTTCGAGGGCGCCGACGCGGTGATGCTGTCGGCGGAATCGGCCGCGGGCGACTATCCGGTCGAGTCGGTGGCGACCATGGACAGCGTCGCCATGGAGGTGGAGCGCGACCCGCTCTACAACGGCATCATGCGCGCCCAGCGCGCCGAACCCGACGCGACCAGCGCCGATGCAATCTCCGCGGCGTCGCGCCAGATGGCGGAAACGCTGCATCTGTCGGCCATATGCTGCTACACGGCCTCCGGGACGACCGCGATGCGCGCCGCCCGCGAGCGGCCGCCAACACCGATCATCGCCATGTCGCCGGTGGTCGCCACCGCGCGGCGCCTCGCCCTCGTCTGGGGCTTGCATTGCGTCTTCGGCGACGAGCCGGGCGAGTTGGAAGGGATGGTGCATCGCGCCGCCGAAGTCGCCCAGGCGGAGGGTTTCGCCAAGACCGGCGACAGGATCATCATCACCGCCGGCGTGCCCTTCGGCACACCCGGCGCGACCAACATGATCCGGATCGCCTTCGTCGAGTAGGCTAGGGCGTATACTCACAAACGATTGGAAGTGGATGACCGCTTTCGGCGAATCCGCCGCGGCCGGCCAATCGACTGCGTAGGTCGGCACAGCGGACAACGCCGCCGCTCCCCAAGCCACGATGAACGTCAGTTAAGTGCTTTGTCGGATCGCGTGCCGCTTTCTAGCCAATCATCTACGTCATCAAATCCGCAAGGATCAATTTCGTAACAGCGTTTTGCACCGTCTTTCCGCACTTTGCAGAGCCGCTGTCGAGCAAAATGCGAAGATGCTGTGAGACTGCGGATTGAGAGATGCCAAACTCGGCCTCAACGATTTCACCTGACGCATGGTCTTTTTTTGTGAGATCAGCTCTAGGGTCCTCCGGCGCACGGGGTCGGACAGCACATCAAAGATGTTCATTGTTCCTCGCCAGTGTAGAACGCAGCGGTGCGTTCTGCCGTTTCCTTGGCGATCTGCCCATCTGTTCCGGTTTCGGCGTGGGCCTTGCCCCATGCTTCGGCCCATCCACGCAATGTGGCCTTGCCTGTCGCGCTCTCGGCCCAAGCTTCTCCGGCCTCGATGGTCGATGTCCTTTCGCCAGAAAGGTGCATCTCTAGCCCCAGCATAGCCAACTCCCAACCTACACCAGTCGCACCGGGGCCATACTGATCCCAATGCACCTGGCTTTTTGGGTCTGTCGGATGCTCATGTTCGAGGGTTAAGAGCGCGCCTTCGTCTGACCGCTGGATTGTGACATTGACCCAACTGGTACTGCCGCCGAACTCCCAAGTAAGAGCCAATTGTCTGGGCGGTTCGCAGACGACAATATCACCGTCCGCATTGCCTTCTATTGAGAAGCGCCCGCCTTGTTTGAAATCGCCAGCAACCTTCGCAAACCAGCGCTGCACGCGCTCCTTGTCTGTCAAAGCACTCCACAAAACTTCCGGGCTCATCGGGTAACTGCGACTTGCACGCACGATGTAAGTCCGGGCTCCTTCGCGTTCACCGATAACAACCTCCCGAAAGGACGCTCCAAGAGCTTCGATAGTTTCCATCTCCTTGTCCTCACTCAAACGTATTAGTTGCCGCTGATGATTCTTGGCTAATATCAATGAACTCTCCAAGAGGCGACATTCGCTGCGACGCGGAATTAAGCAGAAGAGGGCTCGAAGCGGTCGGTCGATCTTGCGGATTTATTCGGATCAAGCAATGCCGGCGTATCGCAACGCGCTATGAGAAAAGCGCAGTCAACTTCCTTGCGTTTGTCGAGCTCGCTGCAATCAGGCTGTGCTTATGCGCTTATGAGTCCGCGACCCAAACTAGATGTCCGTGCCCTGCGTTTCGTCGCGCAGCGCCTGAAGGGCGTCGCGGACGTTGTCGAGCAGCGGATCGATCGCCAACGCGGCTTCGAACGCCTCGATCGCCCTGCCATCGTCACCGATCTCGCGCAGCATCATGCCGAGCCCGCTGAGCGCGCCGAAATGCCGGGGTTCGAGGATCAGCACCCGATGGATGTCGGCGATCGCCTTGCCGTAGTCGTCCGTCAGGAAGTGGACGGTCGCGCGCTTGTTCCACCCCTCGGCGAAGTCCGGCGCCAGCAGGATGATGCGATCGAGGTAGTCGAGGGCCATCCCATAGGCTTCGTCGTCGATGGCCTGCAGCGCCCGCGACATCAGGAGGTCGACGGTGTCGCTTCCCGACTCCAGCCACAGGCGGATGATCCGGCGCTCGGCGTTCTTGGCGAGACGCTGGTTAGGCTCGTTCTTGAGCGTGAGGAAGGCTTCGTCGAGTTGCTCGCGCACCGACGGATCGCCGCTGTCCGACCACCCGGGCGAGGTTCCGGAACCCACCAAGAAGACGGCGATGAACGCCGCCGCGACGCTGCGCACGATCATGCCGCGAAAACTAGGTTCGCGGAGACGGCGGGTCAAACCACAACGATGTGAGCGGAGATCAGCCCTGCCGCGCCTTGAAGCGGCGGTTGGTCTTGTTGATGACGTACACCCGGCCCTTGCGGCGCACCAGGCGGTTGCCACGATGCCGGCCACGCAGCGATCTCAAGGAGTTCTTGATCTTCATGACGGCCTCGCGCCGGTTCCAACGGCGGCGGAAAATATGGTCGCTGCCCGGGGCTGTCAAGGACGACGGCGCTGTTGCAATGATCGCGTCATCAAGTAAGGAACAGGCGGCTCCACCAGACGCGATCGCGCAACCGATGCCCAAGACCGCACTGATCACCGGCGTAACCGGCCAGGACGGCGCCTATCTCGCCGAGTTCCTGCTCGCCAAGGGCTACGAAGTCCACGGCATCAAGCGCCGCACCTCGCTCCTCAACACCGACCGCGTCGATCACCTGTATCACGACGAACACGAGGCGGGCGTGCCGTTCTACCTCGAATACGGCGACCTCACCGATTCAAGCAGTCTCGTGCGCACGATCGAGACCGTGCGGCCGGACGAAATCTACAATCTTGCCGCGCAGAGCCACGTCTCGGTGTCGTTCGAGGCCCCGGAATACACCGCCAACGCCGACGCCGTCGGCGCCCTGCGCCTGCTCGAGACCATCCGGATCCTCAAGCTCGACGACCGCACCAAGTTCTACCAGGCGTCCAGTTCCGAGCTGTTCGGCAAGGTCACCGAAAGCCCGCAATCGGAGACCACGCCTTTTCACCCGCGCTCGCCTTACGGCGTGGCCAAGCTCTACGCCTACTGGATCACAGTGAACTATCGCGAAGCCTATGGGCTGTTCGCGTCCAACGGCATCCTCTTCAACCATGAGAGCCCGCTCCGCGGCGAGACGTTCGTCACCCGCAAGATCACCCGCGGCCTGGCGCGGATCGCCACCGGCCTGCAGGGAACGCTGTTTCTCGGCAACCTCGATGCCGCCCGCGACTGGGGTCACGCCCGCGACTATGTCGAGGCTCAGTGGCTCATGATGCAGCATGACGAACCGCTCGATCTGGTGATCGCCACCGGCGAGCAGCGCACGGTCCGCGATTTCGCGACCGCCGCGGCGGTCCACATCGGCGTCGCGTTGGAATGGCAGGGAAACGGTGCCGACGAGATCGGCATTGCCGCGACGGTCAGCGACAACGGCATCGCCGCGGAAACCATCACGCCCGGACAAACCGTGGTCGCCGTCGACCCGGTCTACTACCGGCCGGCGGAGGTGGATTCGCTGCTGGGCGACGCCAGCCGCGCCCGCGATCTCATTGGATGGACGCCGAAAACGAGCTTCGATGCCATGGTGTCGGAGATGATGGTGGCCGACATCACCCTGGCGCGGCGCGAGCAGGACGCCGGTTCCGGTCCGGCCAAGGTCTACCGCCCCGACCTCAAGGCGCGCTGAACCATGTCCGGCGTGATCCTCCTTGCGGGCGGCACCGGCATGGTCGGGCGCAACGTGCGCGACCTCGCGGCACAGCGAGATATCGATGTGGCCGCGCCCGCGCGCACGGAGATGGACCTTCTCGATCCGGACTCGATCGCGGCGGCGATCGCGCGGATCAAGCCGGACATCATCGTCCACGCGGCGGGGCGGGTCGGCGGCATCGCCGCCAACATGGACGATCCGCTCCACTTCCTCACCGACAATTTCGACATGGGCCGCAATCTGATGATGGCCGCCCATGCCGCCGGCGTCCCACGACTGATCAATCTCGGCAGTTCGTGCATGTACCCCCGGGACATGGAACGCCCTCTCACCGAGGACGACGTCCTCGGCGGGCCGCTGGAACCGACCAACGAGGCCTACGCCATCGCCAAGTCGGCGGTTGCCCGCCTCGGCCAGTATCTCAGCGCCGAACACGCCGACCGTGACTACAAGACGCTGATCCCCTGCAACCTCTACGGCCGCTACGACGCCTACGATCCCGGCCGCTCCCACGTGGCCGCGGCGGCCATCGCCAAGGTCCACGCGGCCGTGCAGTCTGGCGCCCGCGAGGTCGAGATCTGGGGCAGCGGCACGGCCCGGCGCGAATTCCTCTATGCCGGCGATCTCGCGGACGCGATCCTGCGGGCCGTCAATCATTTCGACACCCTGCCGCCGCTGACCAACATCGGCGTCGGCACCGACGTGACCATCAACGACTACTATCGCGCCGCGGCCGAGGTCATCGGCTTCGACGGCCGTTTCGTCCACGACCTCGACCGGCCCGTCGGCATGAAGCGCAAGCTGATGGACGTCGGGCGTGCCACGGCCTGGGGCTGGACGGCCAAGACCGCCCTCAAGGACGGGATCGCCCAGGCTCACGCCTGGTATCGCGCGGAGATTGCGGAAGCGGCGTAGCGTCTACACCGCCGCCGAGTGCCGCGCGGCCCCCTTCCGGAGGTAGGCATCGAAGCGGGCGGCAACTGTGCGCGCGAACGGGCGGCCCTTGTCGGTCACGCGGAAGACGCCGCCCGCGTCCTCGAACAGGCCATCCGGTTCAGTTGCGGCCGTCAGCGCTTCGTCAACGAGTTGCGCGGAAGCGGCACCAAACCGCCCTTCGAGGTCACGACGGGGCACCATGAAGTCGCTCAGCAGACGTTCAATGAACCAGCCGCGCATGCGGTCGTCGTCGCTGAGCGCGACGCCCCGGGTGACCGCCAGGCCGGCCTCGGCCACCGCGGCCTGGTAGCGCCCCGTCGCCTTCTCGTTCTGGGCGTAGCCCTGCGGCAGGCGCGAGATCGCCGAGGCACCGAGTCCGACGAGCGCATCGGCATCGTCGGTGGTGTAACCTTGGAAGTTCCGGCGCAGCGCCCCCGCCTCGGTCGCCCGGCTCAGCCCGTCCTCAGGCAAGGCGAAGTGATCGATACCGATGCGCCGGTAACCGGCTTTCACCAGCATGTCGGCGGCGAGTTCCATCTGCTCGTAGCGCGCTACCGCATCGGGCAGCGCCTCGTCGGGGATCATGCGCTGGTGCGACTTCATCCACGGCACGTGGGCGTAGCCGAACACAGCAACACGATCCGGCGCGAAGGACGCGATCCCGGCGATGGTGCGCTTGAGGTCGTCACCGGTCTGGTGCGGCAGGCCGTAGACCAGATCGATGTTGATCGATCCCACGCCGAGCGCACGCAACATCTCGACCGCGTCGCGGGTTTCCTCCAACGATTGCAGCCGGTTGATGGCGGCCTGGACCTTGGGGTTGAAGTCCTGAACCCCGATGCTGGCCCGGGTCAGCCGGCTGTCGGCCAGCGCCTTCGCCCGCGAACGGTCGAACCCCCGCGGATCGATCTCAACCGCGAACTCGGCCTCATCGGCGAGGTTGAAGGACTGCCGCGTATGATCGGCAAGGCGACGGATGTCGTCCGGCGACAGGATCGTCGGCGAGCCGCCACCCCAATGGATATGCGCCACACGGGCGGACGCCGGCACCAGGGCGGCAACCGCGGCGATCTCGTCGAACAGCGACGGCAGGTAGTCGGCGACGGGCGTGTAGCGGCGCACCTGTTTGGTCTGGCAGCCGCAGAACCAGCACATCGTGTCGCAGAACGGGATGTGGGCGTAGAGCGACAGCCTCGCGTCGGGGGGCAGCTCCGTCAGCCAGCGGCGATAGGTGGCCGCATCCACGCCGTCATGGAAATGCGGCGCGGTCGGGTAGCTGGTGTAGCGCGGCACCGGCCGGCCGTACTTCTGAAGCAAAGCCTGTGTCGACATGGTCGCAACGTAGGCGCAGGCACGGACCCGATCCTGACATGGGTCAAGAAACCGCTAGATGCAGCGGCCACCGTCGACCTCCATCGCCACGCCGGTCACCATCGATGCGGCGTCGGAGCATAGATACGCGGCGGCGTTGCCCATGTCCTCCGGTGTGGAGAAACGGCCGAGCGGGATGGTGGCGAGGAACTTGGCGCGGATTTCGGGCGTGTCTTCGCCCATGAAGGTCTTCAGGAGCGGCGTTTCCCCCGCCACCGGGTTGATGGCGTTGACCCGCACCCCATGCGGCGCCAGCTCGACCGCCATCGACTTGGTGACGGTGATCATCCATCCCTTGGTGGCGTTGTACCAAGTCAGATTGGGACGCGGGCTGACACCCGCGGTCGAGGCCACGTTGAGGATCGCGCCGCTGCCGCGCTCCTTCATGTGCGGCACGAAGGCACGCGACATCAGGTAGACCGACTTGGCGTTGACGGCCATCACCCGGTCGAACTCGGCCTCGTCGACGTTCTCCAGCGGCTGTGGCCGGTGCGTTGTCCCAGCATTGTTGACGAGAATATCCATACGGCCCCGGAAGCCGAGGGCCGCCTCGGCCATCTCGGCGACCTGATCGGCGCGGGTGATGTCGGCGGTCGCCGCGCGAGCGGCGTCTCCCAGATCGTCGGCCATCGCCGCCGCCGCATCGCCGTTGATGTCGACGATCACGACCGACGCCCCCTCGGCGACAAACTTCCGCACGATACCCGCGCCGAAGCCCGAAGCTCCGCCGGTGACCACCGCGACCTTGTCCTTCAACTGCATGATCGGACCCTATCCGTGGAAGGCCGCGACGGTCTTGGGCGCCGAGAAGCCGTAGAGCGCCTCCATGCCCTTCTCGCGCCCGTGACCGGACTTGCCGACGCCGCCGAAGGGAAGCTCGACGCCGCCACCCGCCCCGTAATTGTTGATGAACACCTGCCCGGCCCGCAGCCGCTTGGCGAGCCGCATCTGGCGACCGCCGTCCCGTGTCCACACGCCTGCGACCAGACCGTAGTCCGTGGCGTTGGCGACGGCCACGGCGTCGTCTTCGTCGTCGAAGGGGAGCACCACCTGGACCGGCCCGAAAATCTCGTCCCGCGCCAGCGTGTGATCGCCCGGCAAATCGCCCACCAGGATCGGCGCCATGTAATGGCCGCCGGCCGGCGCATCGTCGGCAACGCGCCCCTGCGCCACGATCCGGCCAGGTTGCACCTGCGTCGCGAAACCCTCGACGATCTCCTTTTGCCGCGCCGAGATCAGCGGCCCGAGGTCGAGATCGTCGCGCGCCGGCCCCACGGTCAGATCGCGATAGGCGGTCGCCATGCGCTCCGTGACCTCATCGTGGCACGACCGTTCCACCAGGATGCGCGACGATGCCGAACAGGTCTGGCCGGCATTCTGCAGGCCGGCCCGGATCAGGAACGGCAGCGCCCGGTCGAGATCGGCATCGGCGAAGACGACCTGCGGCGATTTTCCCCCGAGTTCCAGCGTCACCGGGACGACATGGCGCGCAGCCGCGGCCTGGACGAGGCTACCGACCTCGGCCGAGCCGGTGAACGAGACGTGATGGACGCCCGCATGGCCCGCAAGTGCGGCGCCGGCTTCCTCGCCGATGCCGGGCACGACGTTGAGTGCGCCGGCCGGCAATCCGGCCTCGGCGGCGAGCGCCGCGAAGGCCAGCGCCGTCTGGCACGCCTCCTCCGCCGGTTTCAGGACGGCCGCGTTGCCCATGGCCAGCGCCGCCCCGACCGACCGCCCGATGATCTGCATCGGGTAGTTCCACGGCACGATATGGGCCGTGACGCCGTGGGGCTCGCGGAGCGTGTAGACGGTGAAGCCGTCGAGATATGGGATGGTGGTGCCGTGCACCTTGTCGGCCGCGCCGCCGTAGAACTCCATGTAGCGCGCCAGTGCGACCGCATCGGCACGCGCCTGGGCGAGCGGCTTACCGACGTCGTCGGCTTCCAGAACGGCCAGGTCGTCGACATGGCGGCGGACAAGCTCCCCCAGCCGCGTGAGCACGCGCCCGCGCTCGACCGCCGACGATGCACCCCAGTCGCCCGCCAGCGCGGCTCGCGCGGCAGCAACGGCCGCGTCGATGTCTTCCGCCGTTCCGCGGGCGATCTCCCCGATCGTCTCCCCGGTCGACGGATTCTCGACCGGCAGCGCACCGCCACCCTGCGGCGCCAGCCAGCGCCCGCCGATGAACACCTTGTTGGTCTCGAAGGGTATGTCACGCCCCATCGACCGGGCCTCCCGTTCCGAGCCGCCGCGCGAGCGCGCGATCGACGCTCGGCGTCGCCGCCAGCAGGGTCTGCGTGTAGGGGTGCTGCGGCGAAGAGAAGATGATGTCGGTGTCGCCCTCTTCTACGATTCGGCCGTCCTGCATGACAAGCACGCGGTCGGTGATCGCGCGAACCACAGAAAGATCGTGGGCAATGAACAGGTAGGAGATGCCGAGCCGGGTGGTGAGATCGGCGAGGAGATCGAGGATCTGCGCGCGGATCGAAACGTCCAGCGCCGAAACCGCTTCGTCGAGGATGATGAGCTCCGGCTCGATGATCAGGGCCCGGGCGATCGCGACGCGCTGCCGCTGACCGCCGGAAAACTCATGGATGTACTTGTCCGCGTCGGCCGGCGACAGGCCGACATTGGTCAGCGCCGTTTCGACGCGCGCGCGCCGCTCGTCCCGGTCCGGCCGTTCCTCCAACAGGTGAAACGGCTCCGCAACCAGCCGCTCGACCTTGTGACGCGGATTGAACGAGCCGTAGGGATCCTGGAAGACCACCTGCATCTTGCGGCGGGCGCCCGCGGTGATCTCCTGCTCGGCGTCGATGACGTCGCCATCGAGGAGGATCGAGCCGCCCTGGATTCGGTCGAGCCCGAGAATGGCGCGGGTGAGCGTCGACTTGCCGCAACCGCTCTCGCCGACCAGCCCGACGGTCTCGCCTCTGCCGATCTTCAACGAGACTCCGTCGACCGCCCGGAAATGCCTCCGCTCGCCGAACAGCGTCGTGCGCGGCAGCGGGTAGTCGCGCACCACGTCGCGCACCTCGAGAAGCTGTGTTGTCGTATCAGCCCCTCGCTCCCCGCGCGCCGGGACGTGGCCCGAGGCCTCGAACAGGCGCTGCGTATAGGGGTGGGTCATGGTGCGAAACACGGTCATCGCTTCGCCGGCCTCCACCACCTCGCCGTCCTTCATGATGGCGATATGGTCGGCCACGTCGGCGACCACGCCGAGATCGTGGGTGATCAGCATCAGGGCCATGCCGTCTTCGCGGACCAGCTTGCGCAGGAGTTGGATGATCTGCGCCTGGGTGGTCACGTCGAGCGCCGTGGTCGGCTCGTCGGCGATGAGGAGGCGCGGCCGCAGCGCGATCGCCATGGCGATGACCACGCGCTGCCTCTGGCCGCCCGACAGTTCGTGCGGGTAGCGCTCCAGCGGAAACCGTGCGGAGGGAAGACCGACGCGCTCCAGCGTATCGCGGGCGAGCTCCCTGGCTTCGCTCCGGTCCGTCGCACCATGGACCAGCGCCGTTTCCGCGACCTGGTCGCCGATCGTCTTCAGCGGATTGAGGGCGGTCATCGGCTCCTGGAACACCATGCCGATCTTGCGGCCGCGCACCGCGCACATCTCCTGCTCGGAGTGCTGGAGAAGGTTGTCGCCATCGAGGAGCACACTGCCGCCGCGCTCCGTTCCGACCGGGGTCAGGCCCATGATCCCGTAGGCGGTCATGGTCTTGCCCGAGCCGGATTCGCCGATCAGGCCGAAGACCTCGCCCTCACCGATGTCGAAGCCGACCCGGCGCAGGATCGGCAGCCCGTTGATCGACAGATCGAGATCGGTGACGTTCAGCATCAGCGCCCGGCGCGCCGAACGCGCGGATCAAGGATGTCACGCAGGCCGTCACCCATCAGGTTGAGGCCGAGCACTGCGATCACGATGGCGAGACCGGGGATCAGGGCGACATGCGGCGCGATGGCGGTCAGCGTCTGGGCCTCGGCCAGCATCCGGCCCCAGCTTGGCAGCGGTGGCTGGGCGCCGAGACCGACATAGGACAGCCCCGCCTCGGCCAGAATCCCGAGTGAAAAGAGGATCGTCCCCTGGACGACCAGCAGGTTGAGGATGTTGGGCAGGATGTGCTCGACGGAGATCAGGAACTTGCCCTTGCCCGCGACCTGCGCGGCCAGGACGAACTCCCGCGACCACAGGGACAACGCCGCCCCGCGCGCCAGCCGCGCGAAGACCGGTGTGTTGTAGACGCCGAGCGCCACGATCGCGTTAATCACGCCCGGTCCGAACACCGCGGTGATCAGGATCGCGATCACCAGAACCGGGAAGGCGAAGACGAGGTCGTTGGACCGCATGATGAGCTCGTCGAGCAGGCCGCGGCGATTGGCGGCAGCGGCGAGCCCCAGGGCGACGCCTGCCAGGACGCCGATACCGACCGCCACCACGGAGACCGCGATCGAGGTCCGCGCGCCGACCATGACCATGGAGAAGATGTCGCGGCCGAACTGGTCGGTCCCGAACAGGTGTTCGCCGAAGGGCGGCTTGAACTTGTCTGGGATCGACAACGCCGTCACTTCGTAGGGCGTCCATACCAGCGATACCAAAGCCGCCGCCAGGAAGACGAGCGTGACCACGAAACCGGCGACGAAACTGCGCGACGAAGACGCCGCGCGCCACACACCGCGATCACCGTCACCTGCACGTACAAGCGGGAGATCGCTCATTGCTGGTGCCTCAGGCGCGGATCGACCCACGCATAGGCGAGGTCGACGAGGAACGCGACGACGATCACCGCAAAGACCAGGATCAGGACGACGCTTTCGACCACGATCAGGTCCCGCTGGGTGATGCCCTGGAAGACCAGCCGCGCAACGCCGGGCAGAAAGAACACGTTCTCCACGATCACCGCGCCCGCCAGCAGGAAGGAGAACTGCAGGCCCATGATGGTCAGTACCGGGATCATGGCGTTGCGCAGTGCGTGACGGCGCAGCGCCTGCGCACGACTCAGGCCCTTGGCGCGGGCGGTACGCACGAAATCCTCGCTCAGCGTGTCGAGGAGCGCGGAGCGCATGACCCGCGCCAAAATGGACGCCTGCGGCAGCGCCAGCGCGATGGCGGGCAGGGTGAGCGCCCTCAGCCCCTCCCAAAGGCCCTCCTCCCAGCCGGGAAATCCGCCGGCCGAGAACCAGCGCAGCGTGATCGAGAACAGGAGCACCAGCAGCATCGCCAGCCAGAAGTTCGGCACGGCGATGCCAAGCTGCGTCACCCCCATGATCGCCGTGTCGGTGGGGCGGCCGCGCAGCGCCGCCGCGATCACGCCGGTCGGGATCGCGATCAGCGTCGATAGGGTCAGGGCATAGATGGCCAGCGGCAGCGACACCCACAGACGATCGGCGATCAGTTCCGAAACGGGAGTCCGGTAGGTGTAGCTGACGCCGAAATCGCCCTGCAGGATGCCGAAGATCCAGCGGAAGTAACGCTCGACCGGCCCGACATCGAGGCCGAGTTCGCGCTGGAGCGCGGCCACGGTGTCCGGCTGGGCGTTGAGGCCGAGCATGAAGGCGGCTGGATCGCCGGGCACGATCTCGATGACGAAGAAGATGATGATGCTCGCCGCGATCAGGCTCAGCGACAGCGAGATCAGCCGCGTGACGGTGTAGCGCAACATGGCGGGAAAGGCCGCGCGCGGCCCTCAGATGAGGGTCGCGCGCGCCTGGTCGTCTACTCCCAATGGACGGCCGTGAGATCGTTCGCCTGGGTCGGCGCGTTCTCCCACAACCCCTTGAGTCCCTTCTTGGCGACGCCGGTGCGGGCGAGCTGGAAGAGATAGCCGTTGACGTAGTCGTCGGCGATCTTCCGCTGCGCGGCCTGCATGAGCTCGGTGCGCCGGGCTTCGTCGGCGGTCGTGTTGAGCTCGGCGATCATCGCCTTGAAGTCGTCGTCGACGTACTGGAAGTAGTACTCGTCGCGGGCGTAGATGCCGATATCCATCGGTTCGGTGTGCGACACGATGGTGAGATCGTAATCCTTGCCGCGGAAGACCTGTTCCAGCCACTGCGCCCATTCGAGGTTCGAGATTTCGAGCTCGATCCCGATCTCGCGCAACTGCGCCGCGATGATCTCGCCACCACGACGCGCGTAGGACGGCGGCGGCAGCTTCAGCGTCGCCGAGAAACCATCGGCATAGCCCGCCTCGGCAAGCAGCGCTCTCGCCTTCTCCGGATCGTGGTTCGACTGCCCCGTCAGATCGACATAGGCGGGATTGTGCGGTGCGAAGTGCGTCCCGATCGGCGTACCGTAGCCGAACATGGCGCCGTCAATGATCGCCTGGCGATCGATGGCATGGGCGACGGCCTGGCGCACGCGCACGTCGTCGAACGGCGGCTGCTTGTTGTTGGTCGACAAGATGGTCTCGCCCTCGGTCGATCCGACGATGACCTCGAAGCGCGGGTCGGCGGCGAACTGGTCGAGATTCTCCGGCGCCGGGAAGACCGGATACGCGTCGAGGTCCTCCGACATCATCGCCGCGAAGGCGGCGGTCGGATCGGAGATGAACTTGAACGTTGCGCCCTCGATCTCGACGCCCTCGCCCCAGTAGTCGGCATTGGCCTCGATCTCGACGCGATCGCCCTTGACCCACCGCACGAACTTGAACGGCCCCGTCCCGACGGGCTCGGTAGCATTGGACTCGACCGATTCCGGCGCGACGATCACGGCGTCGCCCCAGGCCATGTTGAAGAGGAAATTGCCGGTCGCCTCGCTGAGCATGACCTTGACCGTCGCCGGGTCGACCACCTCGACGTTCTCGATGGCGGCGAACAGCGCCTTCTGCGCGTTGGTGCTGTCGTCGGCCCGCGCCCTGTCGAGCGAGAACTTCACGTCCGAGGCGTCGAAGTCGGTTCCGTCGTGGTATTTGACGCCGGTGTGCAGGTTGAAGGTGTAGGTGAGCCCGTCGTCGGAGATCGTCCACGATTCTGCGAGCGCCGGCTTGATCGAACCGTCGGACGCAAACCGCGTCAGCCCCTCGAAGATGTTGGCATAGACCACCTCGTCGATGGCGGCGGCCGCGCCGCCGGTGGGATCGAGCATCGGCGGCTCGAGCTGCATGCCGATGGTCACGGCGGGACCAAGATGACCGGCGGCCATGGCCCCCGAAAAGACTGCGCTGAAACCGAGCGCGCCGGCGGCGAGCAGGGTCCTGGTAACCGGTTGACGCATTGTTCTTCTCCCTCTGGGTTGTCGTTCAGGTGGCGGCCCGCCGGGCGGCGTCGGTGCCGCCAGTAAGCAGGTCCGTGAGCGTCAGCGCCATGACATGGGCCGAATCCAGCATGTCCCTGATGCTCACATATTCGTCGGGCTGGTGGGCGAGGTCCAGTATGCCCGGCCCGTAGGCGATGCAGTTCTTGAGCCGCCCGATGCGGTCGATGTGCTTCTGATCGTAGGTCCCCGGCGACACCACATAGTCCGGGTCGCGCCCGAGGACAGAGGTGATCGACCGCGACACCGATTGGACGATCGGCGCGTCGCGCGGCGTCATGGTCGGCGGCACATGCAGGATGTCGCGCATGTCGTACCGGAGACTCGGCCTCTCAGCCTCGACCGCCGCAAGGACATCAACGAGTTCCTGCCGGACCTCATCGGGGTTTTCCTCGATCAGGTAGCGCCGGTCGACCACCATGCGGCAGTGATCGGGCACGCACGCCGCCGGCAGGCCGGTGTAGTCCTGCTCCTGTTCGGGCTCACCGCCATGGATCGCGTTGATGTTCATCGTCGACTGGCGTGCCCCTTCCGGCACCACCGGCATCTCGGTGCGCCGGGCGGCCAGCGCCGGAAACAGCTCGTCCTCCATCTTGCGGATCACCGCGCCCATATGCCGGACGGCGCAATCGCCGAGGAACGGCATGGAGCCGTGGGCGATCCGCCCGAAGGTTTCGATCTCCGTCCAGTAGACGCCGCGATGCCCCAGGCAGATGCGTTCCTTGTTGAGCGGTTCGGGAATGATGACGTGCTGGACCCGGGCGGGATCGAAATATCCCTCCCCCGCCAGGTAGGCGACGCCGCCGAGCCCGCCGGATTCCTCGTCCGCCGTCCCTGAAATCTCGATCGCGCCGTCGAAGTCGGGGTAGACCTCCAGGAAGGCCTCCGCCGCGATGATCGATGCGGCCAGCCCGCCCTTCATGTCACAGGTGCCGCGACCGTAGATGCGGTCGCCCCGTCGCTCGCCGAAGGGATCGGTGGTCCACCCGGCACCGACCTGCACGACGTCGATATGCGAGTTGAAGTGGACGCAATCGCCGGGCCGCGCACCTTCGCGGCGCGCGATCACGTTCCAGCGCGGATACGGGTCGCAGTCGCCCGGCGTCCCAACGGCCCGCAACTTCTGGATGGCGAAGCCGGATGCCTTCAGCCGCGCGGCGATCAGCTCACAGCAGCCCAGATAGGACTCGCCGGGCGGATTCAGTGTCGGGATGCCGACCAGGTCGAGGGTGAGCGCGGCAAGGTCCTCGGCCCGGCCCTCGATGGCCTGGTGCAGCCTGTCCGCGATGGCGATCGACATGCGCTCCGCCGGTGCCTTGTTGTTGTTGAGGCGGGCGGTATTTGGACGCGCTCACAGCGCGACCGTCAATGGTTTTGTGGGACGGTGCATAGTCGTTACCGCCAACAGACAGCGCCGCCGTCCGACGGTACCTATCGGCCCACCTCTATGCTACCATTCCGTGCATTCCGTGCATTCCGTGCTTGGGGCATCCAACATGCTGATCGAGATCTTAAGGACTGGCGGTATCACAGCTCTCGCTATTGGCGTTTTCCATCTACTCTATAAGTATATGATACAGAGTGGATATTTTAGACCCATGTCTCGCAAACATACTTTCTATTTCTTTTCACTCATCGCCGTATTGACGTTCCTCATGATAAATATAGTTTTCGGCGGACCCCTATCCATTGTTTTTGGAGTCGGCAACAAAATTAATCAGGCATCTAGTCACCTCCACCCTATTCGAAGTGCGGAAGCACAAACCTCGCTCATTGTTGGCGGATGCAATCTTGTCAACCAAAACATAACAATCGGCGAATCTAGCGTCATAAATCAAGTTGTCGATTGTATTCCCTCAAAACCCGAGGATGCTTTCAGAGTCAGGTACGTATGGCTAAATGACTTGAGTATTTCGTTCTTGATTGCGGGCCATATCGACGAGGGGCTCCGCGCATTGGTAGGTGACAAACCAATCATTGCGCGAAACCAAGTTTATGATGAATTGATCGATATTTGGGACAAATTCGCTGTCGCTGCCGTTCGTGACGATAGTGGGGGTTTCTATTCGGTCCGTGGATCTTCATTTTCCAGTACAGTATTCGGAAGAAATGGAACTAGTTCCCATATATGGAGCACGCGAGTCGCTGATATACCGATCAATAAGAAGAAAAAATTGAAGTTCTATTCGGGTGGCCAGCCTTTTATATGGCCATTATTAAATGCCTCAACTGTTATGAGGCATACAGAAGGCTTTCCAAGTCACCTTAGAATGACCTATGGCACCTTTCAAAATGAATCTGACTTTCTTATTGATTTTCTTCGGTATAGTGATAGGAGAGATATAATCAGCCATAGATCTCTGGGGTGTTTTATACTTTACAAGTACGTTGAGCCCTCAGAGTATGAGTCATATTGGCACGATATTTCGGAGATTGTTCAAGAGGTCGAACGCGATGCTGACCTACAAGGATACGTGAATCCTAGCGTGGGAGGCGTACTGGATGTTGAATCCATGTGGCAGGGGTCAGTGCCGTACGACTCTTTGGCGTACTTCGCGCGTGACTTTTGGCCGACCGATTTTTTGGTGCTGACGAGTAGCGGTGGCTTCAACGGATGTTACGAAGGCAGCTTCGGTTTCGCGGCACATCCGCGGAAGCTCTTTGTGCAATTAGCAGTAATACAGGCTAAAAGCGGAGGCTTCGATCTACGGGCCTATAAATACAGAGATGATCGTTCAAAAGTTCTTAGAAAGAGAAGGGAGTTTCGTGACGGCAGAGCTTCCTACCATCAACTTGGTGAACTAGATACGGATCCGGGACGGAGCGTGGTGATACCAATTTCAATTGAACTTCGATACGTTCTAGATGAGTATCCTTTTAGGTTCATACTACCGAATGAGTTTTCGAGACAAGCCTACCGGTCCATAAAATCCTCCCAGTTCGACATCTTCGCCTACGATCCTGTAGGGCCGATGAGGGGCGGTAACCTGAAGAAGTCCAGAAAGTCGTTCCAGCCTCCGGCACACCGCGAGTTGACTCAGACCTATATCTACGGGCCCGCAATTCAACTTCAGTCGATAACGGTCGGCGACGAGGAGATCAGCGTGCGGGAAGCCCCGAGCGTCGCCGCTGTGATGAACGGCGAATTCGAAGAAGGATCCTGTCCGTTCCTGTATTTTCGGAAGGAGGATGGTTCGCTGGAGAAGTACGGACGAATTCTTATCGGCGCACATTCCAAATCGAGGAAAGCAAGCGAACGCATTCGAATACCTAGAGACGCTATCTCAGTCATTCTTCAGGAGGAAGAACCTGAGATCAGTTATTTTGACCACGTGAATATCGTCGTTTCCGGAACAGGGGAAACGGTTCGTAATGTCGAGAAGCTGCGCCTCGACCCCCAGACCGGTATTGAGATATCGCTGCCACAACCAAGACAGAGAGTGCGTGAGTTAGTATCTGACAGCACTGCCCGAGGCCATCTTGAGTTGGAGGTACGTGGCTTCTACCGCCCACTCTACTAGGCAACGGGGAGTAGGCGGCGGCCGCCAGTACCGCGTCACCCCTTCATTCGAAACGAACAAAGACGATCCCGTTTTGGGAGTTGGCCGCCTCGCCGAGGCGGCGCGCCGCTTCCTCCTCGGTTTCGCCGTCATAGTTGCGCACGGCGACGATGGCCGCGGGAATGCTGATCCGGTTGAAAGCCATGGCGAGGCTGAAACGGAACATCGCCCCATCGGCCTTGGCTGGCGTCGCAACGGTCGGTTCGGCGTGGTCCACACGCACCTCGTGATGGAATCACCCTTTGACCAGCATCCGTTGGTTATGGTTAACGAAAGGTTAACCATGGCCGTCACGCGCCCGTGCCTGCGGTCTCCAGGCCTCGGCCGATCCTGTCCATTCCCTGTAAAAGTCGAGGTCCGCATGCCCTCCGACCTGTCCGCGCGCATCGAGACGGCCGCCGCCATCTGCCGGGAGGCCGGCGCGTTGGCGCTGCGCCACTATCGCAATCTCGCCGCGCTGACGGTGGAGCGGAAGGGCCACCAGGACCTCGTCTCCGAAGCCGACCGCGAGGTCGAGCGCCTGATCCGCGATCAGCTTGCCGCGCACTTCCCCGACGACGGCATCGTCGGCGAGGAGCACGCGCCCCGCACCGGGACCTCCGGCTACACCTGGGTCATCGATCCGATCGACGGCACGGCCAACTTCCTGAGGGGCATCCCCGCCTGGTGCGTCGTCCTCGCCTGCGTGCACGAGAGCCACATCGTCGTCGGGGTTATCTACGATCCTGTCCACGACGAGCTCTACGCCGCCGGCAACGGCACCGGCACCACCGTCAACGGCGTCGCTGCGCGGGTCGCCGCGGCCGACAGCCTCGGCGACGGGACGCTGGGCGTCGGAAGCTCCAACCGAAGCAAGCCGGGCGCCGTTGTGAAGATCATCGAGCGGACGCTTGCGAGCGGCGGCGTCTTCTGCCGCAACGGGTCCGGCGCCCTGTCGCTCGCCTATGTCGCGGCAGGGCGCCTGATCGGCTACGTCGAGGACCACATGAACGCCTGGGATTGCCTTGCCGGCCAGTTGCTGGTGCGCGAGGCCGGCGGCCTGATCGAGACGCAGGATGCCGACGACATGCTGGCGCGCGGCGGGCGTGTCGTCGTCAGCGCGCCGGCAATCTTCGATGATCTTCGCCGCATGTGCGACGAGGCGTTCTAGAGATCGGTTCTAGGCTGCGCCCGCCACCGGCACGTTGACATCGCGCAGGGCATTCAGCGCACGCGCCTTGAGGTCGACGAAGTCGGGCCGGGTCGTCACGCCGATTCCCCGCGGGCGCGGCAGTTTCACGTCGATGGACGCGGTGATCCGTCCCGGTCGCGCCGACATGATGTGCACCGTGTCGGCCAGGATCAGGGCCTCCTCGATGTCGTGGGTGACCAGGAGGACGGTCCGGCCGTCGGCCCGCCACACCGTCTGCAGCCAGTCCTGCATGGCACGCCGGGTGATGGCGTCGAGCGCGCCCAGCGGCTCATCGAGCAGGAGGACGGGCTTCGGCGTGAGAAAGGTCCGCAGCAGCGCCAGGCGCTGCTGCATCCCGCCCGAAAGCTGCGAGGGCCAGTGGTCCTCGAAGCCTTCGAGCCCGAACGTCCCGAACAGCTCGCGGGCCCTGGCTTCGGTGGCCTCGACCGGCACGCCGCTGACCTCAGCGCCCAGGATGGCGTTGCCCCAGGCGCGCCGCCACGGCAGAAGCGCGCTGCCCTGCGGCATGAAGGCCGCGTGCCCCGGTCGGCCCCTGACGTCCGCGCCACCGATGGCGACACCGCCTGCCGACGGCACGATCAACCCCGCCAGGGCCTTGAGAAGCGTGCTCTTGCCGCAACCGGAAGGACCGATCAGGGCGGCGAATTCACCCGCCGCCACGGTGAGGTCGGTGGTCTGGAGCGCCCGGTCCCGATCCGCCGCGCCGAAGGCATGCGACAGACCGCTGACGGCAAGATCGGTTCCGGTCGGTTGGGCCACGGTTGAAGCTCAGTTCCGCGGCGGCAGATGGGCGTTGGTGAAGGCCGCAGCGGCGTCAACCGCGCCTTCGAGCAGGCCGGCCTCGGTCAGCATGTCGGCGAACCGCTGCCATGTTTCGGCGTCCTGCTCGCCCCAGCGTTCGCCGTCGCGAACGTAGAGCGGCGCGTGATAGCTGGCGGCTGAGCGCACCAGCGTTGCATCGAGCTCGGGCACCGCCGCGAGCAGGGCCGCCGCCGCGGCTTCGGGATCGCGGGCTGCACGCTCGTAGCCGCGCGAGGTCACCGCAAGGAACTGCGCGACGAGCCCCGGTTCGTCGGTCGCCACCGCTTCACTGGTGATGAAGGCCGGCGTGTACCAGTCCGGGATGCAGTCCAGGTAATCGACGAATTTGAGCGTGGAGATCGGCTTGCCCTCCACGGCGCCGGCGCGCAGGGCGTCCCACCCCTCGAAGACCCAGACGAAGTCGAAGCGATCGCGCTCCAGCCCGGCGAGGTAGTCGATATTGCCGACCTCGACGTGCTCGACCTTGGCCGGATCGCCGCCGTCGCAGACAACCAGGCGATCGATCAGCTCGCGCTCCAGCGGGCCGCCATAGCCGCCATAGGTCTTGCCCTCAAGATCACGGGGGCGGCTGATTCCATCGCCCGCGAGCGCCATCAGGCTCGAATCATTGAAGGGCAGGATGGTGGCAATCGCCAACACCGGCACGCCGTTGGCCCGCGCCGGCAGGATCGACTCGGCCTGGCTGATCCCGAAGGTCGCCCGCCCTGCCCCGACGACCTGGTCCGCGCCCGCCGCCGCCGGTTCGACGATCTCGACGGCGAGGCCGGCGTCCTCGTACCACCCTTCTGCTTTGGCGACATAGATGCCGGCATGGTGATTGTTGGGCGTCCAGTTGAGCATCAGCGTCACCGGTCGCAGTTCTTCGGTGGCCTGCGCCGCTGAGCCCATCACCATGACGGCCAGGATTGCTGACGCGGCGGATGGCATTCTCATGTTCGTGACTCCTGTTCGGGAAGATGACGGTAGGGAAGAACCAGGCGCGAAAGGACCTGGACGGCGGCGAACAGCGCGACGCTGATCACCGCGATGACGACCACGGCGACGAGCACGCGGTCGGTCCGGAAGGCGGATTGGGCCCGGGTGATGAACAGGCCAAGCCCGGCACTCGCGCCGACCCACTCGCCGATCACCGCGGCGAGCACCGCGTAGCTGGCGCTGATCTTCAGCCCCGCGAAGAAGGACGGCAGCGCATGGGGAATCAGGACCGTACGCAGGACCCGCGCCGGCCTCGCTCCCATGCCGCGCACCAGATCGATCAGGTCGCGGTCGGCGCCGAGCAGCCCGTCGGTCGTGGCGACGGCGATCGGAAAGAAGCCGACCAGCGCGACGACGAGCACCTTCGGGCCCACACCGAAGCCGAACCAGACCGCCAGCAGCGGCGCCAGCACCACCATGGGAATGTTCTGCGAGATCACCAGAAGCGGCAGCACCGCGCGTCGCAGCGGCTGAAGGAGGACGATCGCGGCGGCGATCGGCACGGCGACCATGATCGCCAGCGCCAGCCCGCCCAGCGCTTCGACAAGCGTCGTGGCGATATGCTGCGGCAGGACGGTCCTGACCTCGAGGAAGGCGAGCCAGACCTCGCTCGGCGCCGGCAGGATGTAGGTCGGCACGCGGAAGCCGCGAACCGCGATCTCCCACACCGCCACCAGCGCCGTGATCAGGGCAAGCGGCGGCAGGAACCGGGCGGGGCGACCGGCGTTCAAGGCCGGTTTCCGTATTTCTCGGTGAGATCGTCCATCGACAGGGTGTCGCCCGAAGATTCGGCGACCTTGATGACGCTCACCACGCTGCCCGCGCCGGCCTTCAACGCCGCTTCATGGGCCTCGCGGAGGACTGGCCACACCGCCTCGGGCGGGCCCTCGAACGTGGTGCCGAGCGCCCCCACCCGATAGCTGAGCCCGGCGCGCCGGACCACCGCAATCGCGGCATCGACGTGGGCGTAGGCGCTGTCGGCCGTGCCCTTCGGGTCAGGCAGGCATTGCAGTTCGGCGATCATCTCCACCTCCGGGTCGTGTCGACGCGGAGGGGTTGGCCTGATGGTCGTGCGACGCCCGGACAGGCGACGTGCGCCGGCGGAGGGGCATCGAAGGATCGTCGAAGAACGGCATACCGCTTCCCACGCTCGCATTACCGAGATCAGGTCCTGGGGTGGTCCCTTTCGGGATCTCAGCCGCAAGCGGCCCCCCCGCGATAACCTTTGATGTAGCGCAGCCGGTTCGTCACTGCAATGAGCCGCTCAAGAAAACGGGTGCGGCGGATCAGGCCCCAAGATCGTGAATCGGCGGTTGTGTTGCGACGGCGATCCGTCCACAAGGAACAGGAGATTCAGTCCGCACACTGTCTTCACATGACCGATAGTTCCCTGACTCAGGCGCCGGGCCGGAAGGCGATGGTCGCCATCCGGCTCGTGTTCGCGATGGAATCCATGTCGCTTGGCGCGTGGCTCCCGCGTATTCCCGACATCCGCAACGCGCTCGGTCTCAACGACGCCGAGCTCGGGATCGCCTTGGTCGGTGCGCCCGCCGGCACCCTGATCGGGTTTCTCGTCGCCGCACGGATTGCCAGCACGCTGGGGCTGCGAATGACGTGCATGGTGGCCGGAGCGATCTTCGCCCTGTCGTTCATCCTGGTCGGGCTGGCAGCAAACCTGGTTGCGTTGATCGCCGCGCTTGTCGTTGCCGGATTCATCGTCGCGCTTGTCGAAGTGGGCATGAACACCAAGGCCGGCGGCATGGAGAAGGCGGCCGGTCGCCGCATCATGTCGCAATGTCACGGCTTCTGGAGCATCGGCGCGGTGATCGGTGCATTGATCGGGGGCGCGTTCTCCCAACTGGGCATCTCGCCGCTCAACCAGTTCATCGTGACCGGACCGATCTTCGCCGTCATCGCCTGGACGGTAGCGTCCTGGCTGGAGCCCGACGTTCAGAGCGAACGCGCGACGCGGGGGCCGAGCTTCTTCACGCTGCCGGATCGCCGCCTGCTCCTGCTCTGCGCCATGCCCGTTGGCATCATGGCACTCGAAGGCGCGTTCATGGACTGGTCGGCCGTCTTCGCCCGCGACGTGCTGGCCGCCGAACCCGCCGAAGCTGCGGCGATCTTCGCCGTCTTCGCCGCCGTCATGGCCGCGACGCGCCTGGTGGGGGACGCCCTGGCGACCCGCTTCGGCGCCGCCATCGTGGTTCTGGCCTCGTCCCTCGCCGCCGCGGCCGGTGCAACGCTGTTCGTAACTGCCACGGGGCTCGCGGTCGCGTTCGTCGCCGCCGCCCTGGCCGGTTTCGGGGTCGCGGTGGTCTACCCGCTGGCGGTTTCGGCTGCGGCGGCCTCGCCCGGGCGCTCGCCGGAAGACAATGTCGCGTCGGTTTCGTTCATCGCGTTCTCGGTCTTCCTCGCCGGCCCGCCGATTATCGGCTTCCTGGCCGAGGCTTTTGGGCTGCGAACAGCGCTCGCGATCCTCATCCCCGCCGCCCTCGTCTCGGCGGCCCTCTCCTGGACCGTCCGGCCGCGGAGCTAGAGCGGTCCATCCTCAATACGTCACGGTGACGACGATGGTGTCGGTATAGGTGGCCGGCGCAGGTGTGGTTTGCGGCGCGACGCGTCCGTAGACCGTATGGTTCTGGACGGAACCGGATCCGGTGTCCGACAGCGTGTTCACCCCGATGGTATCGCCCCAGGGAAGCGTGCGGGATCCGTCGCGGTAAAGCGCGTAGGTGACGTCGCTGCCGCCGAAGGACATCAGGCGCTGGGTCGGATCGGAGGCACCGCTGAGGCCGCCATCCAGCGAGACGGTGTAAGGCACGCCGTTGCCACAGTTGACCTGAACCTGGTTCGCGGCGTCGACATTGGCGTCCAGCAGTCCGACCGACCCGAAATCGAGGTCGGTCGACCCGACCGAGCAGGACGACTGGACTGTCGCCGACACGGTGAAAGACTTGTCCACCGTGTCGTCGGCGCTCTGGTGAATCGACGCGCACGTCTCCTCGCCCTGCTTATACTCCATGCGGGCATTCACGCCGCTGAACACGGACGCATACGTGCCCGCAGGCGGCGTCACCTGTCCTCCGGGAATGCGCCCGTAGATGGTCCGGTTCGCAGTCGCCTCATCTTCCTCTATGTGGACCCGCCAGGTCGACGGTTCCGGTGACGGTCCCCAGAACATCGAACCCCAGATCTGTGTGCGGCTTGCGTTCTTGTAGAGATTGAACCGGAGCTGGTTGGCACCGCTGACGAGGTACCGCGGGTCGCCGGAACTGTGCACACCACCGGTACCGGAACCAAGGCTCGGGCAAATCGTGACCCACACGTCCTCGTTACTATCCTGACACGTCGCAGTCAGGGTGCCGGTGATGTCGATCGGCGACACGCCGCTGGGGTCGACGACACCGAAATCGATGTTCGTGATCGAGAACGTGCAGCTTGGATTGGCGCCGGCGTCCGTTGCCAGCATCATGACCGACAGGCCTGCGAACAGAGGCCACCGGAGCGAGACAGGTCTCACCGGCATGGTACGCCTTCGATCAGCACCTGATCGTCCGGCCGGGGTCGAAAGGCAAAGGATGCCGAACAGGAACCGTGCAACCAGTCAACGGTGACGTCGTTCGCTCCGGCGAGGCCCGACAGGTACGACAGGCCGTCATATCCCATCACGAACGTCTCGCCGGTCGCGTGGACAAGTATCTCGGATCCGACCGGCGGCGCCGAACCATCCGCCAGCAGAAACGCCACCAGCGCCGACGCCGCCTGATCCTCGAATCCGACCTCGACAATCACGCCGTGCCGATCCGCGGGCGTGACCTCGAAGCTGGTCTTTCGGATGTCGGCGGTGACCGGCAGGTCCAGCGGATCGACCCGAATATGATTCGTTTCGTAGGAGCGCAGGCCCGTCACCAGCAACTTGCCATCCTTGCCGGTCCTGCCGACAAGCCGGTTCTCCAGATAGACGGGAAGGTCGGCATCCTTCGCGTCGACGACCGCGAAGGCATCGTCGATCGTGTGTGACGGGAACGCGCCGCGTTCAGTGACCGCGAAACCGCCATCCAGCGACACGGCGGCCGCAACCGCGCCGTTCTGATGCGCCACGCGGGCGACAGTCCGCACCGTGTCGGTATAGTACGTGACATCGGCCTCGCCGATCGGCTGCGACAATCCGCTGGCCCGGACCCGCCAGCCAAATCCACCGGGCTCCGGGGGTGCGGACTTCGCGGCACTGGCCGTGACTTTCGGTCCATCCTCGTCGAGGGCAGCGTTCGCGCTCGTGTGGACACCGGACGCCAGCGACACCGACACGCCGGCGTGCACACCGTAGGATCTCTCGGCAGCCAATCCTGCATAACCGCTCAGGAACGCCGATGCCCGGTCGGTCAGCCGGCCTGACAAGGTTGCTTGCACCAGATCCGTGACCTCGTTCGTGTCGGTCCTGGTCCGGATGTACCCCAGCCGCACGCCCGATCCGGCGAGCGGAAACTCGGAGAAACCGACGGATATTGAATCGACCGATCGCGGCCGGGAGCCGGAAGCGGCGGTAACGCTCGCGAGATCCGCATAGCGACCGAAGACGCGATGGGTCGAGCCACGCAGCGAGACGCCGTTGCGGACGACCTCGACGGCCCCTTGCACGAATCCCCCGGTCCCCGCGCCTCCAACGCTGCCGCCGGCAGCGAGCGAAGCAACGCCCAGGGACCCCACCGGGCTGACGACACCGGCGCCGGCATTCATCAGGTTCCCCGCGAGTTCGACGTGCCCCTCCAGCGTCACACGGTCCGAAAGGCCGTAGCGAATGCTCCCGCCGGCCACGGGAATCGCCACATAGGCGTCGTTCGCCGTCCCGTATCCGCGGCGCGGCAACCCCGCCTCGACGGCGAAGTCGAGCAGTCCCCTACGCAACAGTTTGGCCGGGGCGAAGATCGAGGAAACGGTTTCGGTTTCGCGGCCGGTCACGTCGCGGACCACGACGCGAGCGGTCCCGGTTCCCGGCCCGACATGAACGTTGTCGATCGTGAACGGACCTGCCGGGACATCGCCGCTGTACGTGCGGATGTCGTTCACGAAGATGTCCACGGTCGAGGGAACGGCGGCGGTCCCTTCGAAGCTCTGAAGGGGCGCCGTGACCAGGTCCGGCCGGAGATCGAAATTGCGTCGCAGCTGCAGACCGCCAATCCGCACCGGTCTGGTCCAGGGAAGCCCTGACGAAATGACGTCGCCGACGGTCCAGGTCGTTGCAGTTTCGGGAAACGACTTGCTCCAACTGGTGTCGAGGCGCCTAAGCGTGATCGGATCGTGCGGTGTCTTCCCGATGATGGCGGAGGACGCCAACGTGCCTGCGGGCGCGTAACCACGTGTGTCAAGTCGAAGGTTTGCGGCGCCGGATAGGTCGCTGACACCGTCCAGGTCTTCGTGAACCGACCCGTAAAATGCGTAGTTCACAACCACGCCCCGGCCCGATTGCACGGCCGGCGGATCGTGCGCCGGACGGGCGTCGATGCGCGAGCCGGCAAGCACCGTGGCCGGCGCATTCAGCGCGATGGTCTGGCTGGCCGCGTCATAGGTGTAGGTCAGCCCGGCAATGCTGCCGAGGGGCACCGGGTCGTCGGCAGCCGGCTGCGCAAAGCCCAGCTTCCGGAGTTCGTCCCCGGTGGCTAACAGGGCGCCGCTGGGGCCGACTTGAAACTCAGCGACGAGGTGCGTCGGATGGCCGTTGAGGATGACCTCCAGCCAAAGACTGTACTCCGCCTGGAGGCGATGCCCGGCCGCCACGGGCGCAGCCAACAGCAGCGAAACGAGGTAGACCAGGCATGGCCGGCAGATGCTGTCAGTGCGCCTGTAGCGTTGCGATGCCATGAACGGGACCGCTCTCCAGGGCGGCCTTGATCGTTATCTGGCTCCCCGTGATGGCTTGATTGACGTCGAACGCGTCGAGTCGCCAGTCGGCGGCCGCACCCGCCAGGACATAGCCCACGAGGCCCGCGCGCACCGCAAGCCGCCGGCCGGCCGCGTCGATGATCTCAACGTCTGAAATGCGCACCCTGCGATCGGACCGGTTGTTCGCCGCAATCCAGAGGCCGTCGGCATCCTTGCGAATCGACCATGACACCTGGTCGGGGTCGCCCCTGCCGCTCCCGAAGAACACCGGCAGGGAGTGACGCAAGGCAAAATTTACCTGCTTGCCTTGTCCCCGTCGCAGGTTCGGAATCTCGTCGACGAGGATGCGATAGCTCTCCTCGCCTGCCAGGGGGGCACCCGTCCTGCGAATGATCCGCACCGTTTGCCGCGCCCCGGGCGAAAGGGTGGCCAGCGGAGGGCTCACCACCACGTCGCGGGTTGCCGCCAGATGCTCGGCGCCACCGCCCTGCGACCATCGAAACACGCGGAACTGCAGGTCGACGGCTTCGCTGTCGAGGTTATGGACTTCGATCTGCGTTGCCTTCTGCTCCGCCGCCGCTTCAATCAGAACCGGCTTGATACGGAGCGATGTGGCCAGGGACGGCGACGCACTACCCAGGACAAGCGCCGTGATGCCGAGTGCGAGCAGTGTGTGTTTCAAGGTGCGATCCGCGTCTGTGGTTGGTCAGTAGGTCACGGTGATCGTTACCGTGTCGGTGTAGGTTGCCGGTGCCGGCGTCGTTTGAACGGGTACGCGTCCGTAGATCGTGTAGTTCTGGGTGGAGCCGTTGCCCGTGCCGGCCACCGTGTCGCTGCCGACCGTTTCGCCCCAGTTGGTCGTGCGGCCCGAATCCGAAAACATCTGGTAGCTGACCGTGGCGCTGCCGTCGGTCATCAGCCGGGTCGTTATTGATCCGCCGGTCGTGGTGCCGTCATCGAGACCGACGCTGTAGGTCGTCGTATCGGTGCACTGCACGGTGAAGACCGCGGTTGTATCGACGTTGCTGTCGAGGAGACCGCTGGATGCGAAATTGAGTGTGTTGGTCGCGGTGACGTTGCACTCGGCCACGATCTGAATTTGGCTCTGGAACGTGCCGGTCGCCGTCGCTGCGATCGCGGCTCCCGCGAATCCAATCCAGGCGCCCATGGCGACCAGCGCACCGCAGGTTGCCAGCCGAAGCCCGCCAGCGGAGGCCGCTGCGTTCGGTTCGCGATTCATTGAAGGAGGTTCCCCCTCGCCCGCATGGTTTTCGCGCTGGCAGGCTGGTGGTTTTATGCTTAATGACCGGTTAATCGGTGGATGCGCAAGCAAGCCTCACGCAAGCTTGTGTGCGGGATTTGCGAGGAACGTCGTCACCGCCAGGCCGGTGGCTTCGGCCACCGTTTTCAGGGTCGGCTTGGCGATGAGGCTGCGATATAGTGAACCATCAACCTTGGATCAGTGACAGCCAACGGAGACCGGACCAGAAAGAAAGAACGTGAACCTGAGCATGACTGTGGGTTCACCGGAGCGGACTTTCAGCCAACAGGGAGGAGAACATGTCCACGAGAAAGTTCTTTGGTGCCATCGTTGCTACGGCGATCCTGGCAGCCGGTGCGAGCGCTGCTACCGCGCAGGACAAGATCAAGATCGGCTTTCTTCCAGGCGTCGTGGACCCGTTCTATCAGGTGATGGAATTGGGCGTGAACGCCGCGGTGGAGGAGCTTGGACTCGAAGTCGTCACCCAGGTCCCGCCGACCTGGGGCGTCGAGGTCCAGACGCCCATCCTTGATGCCATGATCGCCCGCGGCGATCTCGACTACATCATCACCGCGCCGACCGACAAGGACCAGATGATCGGCCCGCTTGAGGCCGCGGTTGACGCTGGCATCAGGGTCATCACCGTCGACACCTTCCTCGGCGACGGCGACTACACGGACGGACCGGTGACGTTCCCGATCAGCTATATCGGCTCCGACAACGTCGAAGGCGGCCGCATTTCGGCACGGGGACTTGCGAAGGCGATCGGCGGTTCGGGCAAGGTCTACATCAACTCGACCAATCCCAACGTCAGCTCCGTCGAAGGTCGGGCGATCGGCTTCAACGAAGTCATGGAAAACGAGTACCCGGACGTCGAGGTCGTCGGACTCGACTTCAACCTCGACGACATGAATACCGCCGTTCAGCAGACCTCGGCCGTCATCCAGCGCGTACCGGATCTCGCCGGTGTCTTCGGCACCAACGTGTTCAGCGCCCAAGGCGCCGGCACGGCCGTGGTCAATGCCGGCCTCGGCGGCCAGGTGCAGGTTGTCGCCTACGATGCCACGCAGTTCGCCATCGAGCAGTTGCGCGACGGCGTCGTCAGCCTGGTGCTCGCGCAGAAGCCCTTCGACATGGGTTACATGGCGGTGCAGTTCGCCGTCGCCGACGCAGCCGGCGTGACCAGCCTGCCGCGGCGTGTCCAGACCGGGTTTGCGATCATTGACGTCGACAATGTCGACGATCCGGAGTTTGCCCGGTTCATCTACCAGGTGCCGTAGCAGCCTGATAACATCGCTGATACGAACTCCGCGGTGGGTGCCGTTCCACGGTACCCACCGCCCACGCGCAACATCGCGTGCCCGGCTTTCCGGTCCCACGAGGAAGGATCCGCATGGTTGAGCGCGTATCGGGGGCCGCGACGACAACCACGGACGCCGACCCGTACCCCGCCGCGACACCTCTGCAACGCTTGGTTCTGACGCTGAGCCGCGTCTGGGCGTGGGTATTCCTCGGGCTCATGGTGACATTCTTCATCGTCGCCGTACCGATCGCCAGCGGCGGCTCGGTCAATTTCGTTACGCTCAGAAACTCCCAGAACATCCTCGTCGCCATCATCCCGATCCTGCTGCTCGGCCTCGGACAGACCTTCGTCATCATCGGCGCCGGCATCGATTTGTCCGTCGGCTGGGTGATGAGCTTCGCCTCGGTGATCTCGGCGCTGGCAATCCGCGGGTCCTTCAACGCAGGCGCACCTCTGTTCCTCTCGGTCGTCATCGGCTTTCTGGCCGCCCTCGCCACGGGCTGCACGGTCGGCCTGTTCAATGGCCTCATCATAGCCAAGCTCAAGGTGCCAGCCTTCATCGTCACCCTGGGCAGTTCGTTCATCGTCCGCGGCATGGCGCTCCTGATGTCGGAGAACACCACCGTCATCGGCCTGCCCAAGGGCGTTCGCAACTACGGCAACGATGCGCTCGCCTACTACATCCGCGGCGAAGGTGGCGGTCTCCACTTCATTAACAAGCCGGAGGTGACCGGCGCGCTCCTGCGGCGCATGGATGCGATCCTGCCCTACCCGGTCATGGTCACGGCCGTCGTCGTGGCGTTGGCGATCTTCCTGCTGCACAGGACGCAGTTCGGGCGCCATACCTACGCCATCGGCGGCAGCCCCGAGGCGGCGATGCGGACCGGCATTCCGGTCGCGCGACACACCGTCCTGCTCTACGTCCTGTGTTCCTCAACCGCCGCCATCGCCGGCTTCCTGTCAACGCTCCGGTTCACGGCCGGCTCCGCGGTGATCGGCGATCCGCTTCTTCTCGCGTCCATTGCCGCCGTCATCATCGGGGGCGTCAGCCTGTTCGGTGGCGCCGGAACCGTCATCGGCACCGTCATCGGAGCCCTCATCATCGCCGTCCTGACGACCGGACTCGTCATGTTGAACGTGCCCGCGTTCTGGCAGTTCATCGTCGTCGGCGCAGTGGTCATCGTCGCGGTGTTGATCGATCAGTCGCGGGATCTGATCGTCAGTCGATACCGAACGGAGTGATCGCCATGGCCGATCCGATCCTGTCGATCAAGGGGATGACCAAACGCTTCGGTGGCTTGGTTGCCGTCAACGACGTGAGCTGGGACATTTATCCCGGCGAGGTGGTGGCGCTCCTCGGCGACAATGGGGCCGGCAAGTCGACCCTGATCAAGTGCGTATCCGGCGTTCACGCGGCTGAGGAAGGCGAGATCTATTTCGAAGATCGCTTGCGCCGGTTCTCGGGGCCGATCGACGCCCGCCGCGAAGGTATCGAGACCATCTACCAGGATTTGGCATTGGCCAACAATCTCGACGTCCCGTCCAACATCTTCCTCGGCCGCGAGATGAAGAACAGATATCTCGGCGGCGTGATCCGTACACTGGACGACAGGCGCATGCTCGAAGAGGCGCAATCTGCCCTGGCGTCGCTGGAGATTCACTTCCCAACGCTGACACGGCCGATCGAGAGCCTGTCCGGCGGCCAGCGACAGGCGGTCGCCGTCGCCCGCGCCGTCTACTGGGACGCCAAGCTGATGATCATGGACGAGCCGACCAACAATCTCGGCGTCCCGGAACAGAAGAAGGTGCTGGACCTGATCCGCAAGCTCCGTGACCAGGGCGTCCCCGTCATCCTGATCACCCATATTCTGCCGGATGTGTTCGCCGTGTCGGATCGGTTGATGGTGATGCACCGCGGCCGCAAGGTGACCGAGAAGGTCACCTCCGAGACCAGCACCGAGGAACTCATCCAGTACATGGTCGGAGCGCGCGACGACTCGAAAGTCCAGTAGGTGGCGAACTAGCCTGCCTAAGGCGCGCCGGCCCAACCGAGCGGCACGATCCGATGTCACCTGGGTGCTTGAGAAGATGGTGGGCGCGACTGGGATTGAACCAGTGACCCCTACGATGTCAACGTAGTGCTCTCCCGCTGAGCTACGCGCCCATCCACGAACCCGATGGCCGGGTCCGAAAGCCGGATCGATATATCAGCGTTGTCGCCGGGGCTTCAAGTGCCACCGGTCCTATGCGGCCAGCAGTTTCTCGACCTCGTCGACCAGATCCTTGAGATGGAACGGCTTGGACAGGACCTTCGCATCCTTGGGCGCGTTCGATTCGGGATTGAGCGCCACCGCCGCGAAGCCGGTGATGAACATGACCCTGAGATCGGGGTCCAGCTCCGTCGCCCGCCGCGCCAGCTCGATCCCGTCCATTTCGGGCATCACGATATCGGTCAGGAGCAGGGTGAACGGCTCCTCGCGCAATCTTTCATAGGCGCTGCGGCCGTTATCGAACGACACGACGTCATGTCCGGCGCTTTTCAGCGCCTTGGTCAGAAAGCGCCGCATGTCATCGTCGTCTTCGGCGAGGAGGATGCGGGTCATAGGCGGGCTGGACTCGATCTTGCCGGGTGATGTCGTCCTGACTTGTACCCAAGGATTGATGCCCTGAAAAGCCGGCCCCCTGCCGGCAGCCGGCTGTGGACTTCGTCCACCGAACTTGGCAGGCTCACGGTGGCGGATGGGCGGCGCGAGCAGGAACAGGCGATGGACCAACAGCCCACGGCCGACGGCATCCCACCCTTTGAGGTCATTGAGTCGGGGCACCAGCGCCTGCCGATGGTCGTCAACGTGCCCCACAGCGGCGCGTCCTACTCCGAGAGTTTTCTCGCTGCGACCGTGCTCGACGGCCGCGCCGTCCGGGCCTCCGAAGATGTCGCAGTGGACGAACTCTTCGCCGCCGCCGTCGCGGTCGGCGCACCGATGCTGCGCGCCAACTTTCCCCGTGCCTGGCTCGACGTTAACCGTGAGCCGTTCGAGCTCGACCCTTGGATGTTCCACGGGCCGCTCCCCACCCACGCCAATACGCGCTCGGTCCGGGTCGCAGGCGGGCTGGGCACAATTCCCAGGATCGTCGCCGAGGGCGCCGATATCTACCGCCATCCCCTGCCGGTTGCGGAGGCATTCCGGCGCATTGACGGTGTCTATCACCCCTACCACCGCACCTTGCGTCGCCTGGTCGGCAGGACGGTGCGGCGCTTCGGATCAGCCGTCCTTCTCGATTGCCACTCCATGCCTTCCGCCATCCGCGGCCAGCGGGGGCGGCACAAGGCCGATGTCGTGCTGGGCGATCGCTACGGGACGGCCTGCGATGCCGCGCTGGTGGATCTCTGCGACGCGTTCCTGACTGCGGCCGGCTATCGCGTCGCCTGCAACCGGCCCTATGCCGGCGGCTACATCACCGAGCACTACGGCACGCCAATGGAGGGAATCCACGCCCTGCAGATAGAAATCAACCGGTCGCTTTACATGGACGAGGAGACGCTGCAGAAGACCGCCGGCTTCGATCGTGTCCGCGACGACATGGTCGCCCTGATCCGTCACGTCGGCGGCGCCTGGTCCGCGGGTTGGCTGGCCGGCGCGGGAAGCGGCGGCATAGCTGCCGAATAAAAAGAGGCCGCCCTGAAACAGAGCGGCCCTAAGTCTAGGGAGGAAACGCCCAAGAAGGGCAGGCGACATCTCTGTCGCACCGCAACAATCTGGGTCGTGTTCGGGGGCTTTGCAAGTGCGAAGTTGGTCGCGATGGCCGGCCCCGGGTCCCGACTATGAATTTTTGCATTAAATAACAAAGCCTTAGAAGCTATCACTGACCAGCTATTACCCCGACGCATAGGAGCCATGCGCCATGGTCGACACAGACCTGCCCTCCTACGACTTCCTGAATCATCTCGCAGACGCAGCATCGGCCGCCATTCTGCCCCACTTCCGCAAGCGTCTTGACGTGGAATCCAAGACCGAAGGCGACTTCGACCCGGTGACCGCTGCCGACCGCAACGCCGAAGCGGCGATACGACGTCTGATCACGGAGCACTTTCCAGACCACGGCATCGTCGGCGAGGAATTCGGAAACGAACGGGCGGACGCCCGCGACGTGTGGGTGATCGATCCGATTGACGGCACGCGGGCCTTCATTGCCGGCATCCCGGTCTGGGGCGTGCTGATCGGCTTGCGCCGAGAGGGGTACCCGGTGCTCGGCATGATGGCCCAGCCGTTCACGGGCGAGCGTTTCTACGGCAATGGCGCCGACGCCTGGTATCGCGGCCCCGACGGACAAAGCCGACCGATGACGACCCGCGCCTGCGCTTCGCTGGAGGGCGCCACTATGTTCACGACCTCGCCGGCGCTCTATCAGCCAGGCGAGGAACGCGATGCCTACGACCGTCTGGAGCGGTCGGTCCGCCTGTCGCGCTACGGCGTCGACTGTTACGCCTTCGCGATGGTCGCCGACGGCCACGTCGACCTGACGGTCGAGCCGGGCTTGCAGCCCTACGACATCGTCGCCTTGATCCCCGTCGTCGAGGGCGCCGGCGGACAGGTCACCAGTTGGGAAGGCGGCTCGGCGGCGGAAGGCGGCAATGTCGTGGCCAGCGGCGACAGCCGCATGCATAAGGCGGCGCTGGAGATCTTGTCCGGCATTGCCTGACGCGACCTGTCCTCAGTCCCTAACCCTGCTGAAGATTGCGTTCACAGAACTCGCGCGCCTGCTCGTCGGTGATATCGCGACGATAGCAGTAAGGATCTGCGCCGCCCGGTCGGGACCAGGCGCTACGTTTGCCGCACTTACGTCCGGCCCTGTCGCGATTGTCCGGACAAGGGCAACTCCCCGAATAAGACGCAACACTCATCTGGATCATCAGATCGCGGACCTGATCCAGCGGTATCGTACACGACGCGCGGGCTTCAATCGCAAGGCCCGCGACAACACCCATGGCAAGTAGAAGCCGGATGGCCATCTCAACCCCAGATTTAGGGGAGCGCGTATCTCAACTTCTGATAGCAATCCAGAGTTGCATGTCGTCACATGATCTATCTACGGATGCACGAAGTAGGTGCTTAAGCGGGAAAATCGGTGTCACGCCTGCGTGATGCTGGCGGCCGACGCCTAGCCCGAGCCGGGCACGAAGGCATCGAACGCGGCCCAGAACTGCTCGCGGATTGCGTCTGTCTCCGCCATCGGCTCGTGACGGGCGCCGGCGATGGTCAACTGGCGGGCGCCGCGGATCCGCGAGGCCAGCCGCTCCGACGCCGCGGACGAGACCACGCGGTCCATCCCGCCCGCGATCATCAGGATCGGCGTGCGGATGCCGCGCGCGAATTCCGGCCGTGCCGCCTCGGCGATAGCCGTGCAGGCGGCATACACCCAGCCGAAGGTCGGTCCATCGACGGTGAGCTGCGGATGGGACTTCGAAAGCGTCACGTTGCGCTCGTAGCGCAGCCGGTCGCCGGTGAGCGGGTTCCCTTCGAACGGTATCTTTTCCAGGACATCGTCGGCGGCACCGGGCGTCGGCAGCTCGCCGAGCCCGAGCGCGGTCACCACGGTGGCGACATGGCAGGTGATCGCCGGCCGCCCTCGCCGCCACGCTATATCCACCAGCGGCGCCGACAGCACCATGCGGCTGAACTGAACCGATCCCGAGCGTGCAGCGCGCAGCGCCATCATCCCGCCGGTCGAGTGCGCCAGCGCGAAGTAGGGCGGCGGACAATCCGGAAGGGCGATCTGGCGCATGAAGGCTTCCAGATCGTCGTCATACTCCTCGAAACTGTCGATATGCCCCTTGCGGGGATTCCGCAGCAGGCGGTCCGACCCGCCCTGCCCCCGCCAGTCGAACGCGCCGACCGCGAAACCCCGCTCCCGCAGCGCGGTTACGGTCTCAAAGTAGCGCTCGATGGACTCGCCGCGACCCTGGAGAATGCAGACGGTGCCCAGCATCTTTCGGGCGGACGCCTTCCATCGGGCATAACGCAGGCGGACACCGCCGCTCGAGGGCAGGCCGCCGACGATACCGCCTTCGGGGATGGGATTGTCGTAGGTGGCAAGGAGTTCCATCGCCTGTCGGTCAGTAGTCGAGAAGCGGTGTTGGCTCAAGTCGGGGAGAGTGGGTCGGCGGCGCGGCTCTCGTGAACCGGCGCCGCCGACCGCGAGAACCGGCGCCGGAGGGGGGCGTTACGGCGTCGGGTTCCGCGACTGGCCGGCGGGAAGCGGGGAAGGCTTGGGGGCCGGCCGACTTGCCAACGACCATGGCAGCGACCGGCTGAACCGGCACCGAAGGGGCCGTTCATCGGGCGTTCAGGTACCGGGAACACACACGCCCGGCCCTGCTCCGACCGGTCTTGAATCGGGCCGCATCGCCCACCATCTAGCAATCGCGGACGCCAGCTAAGGGTCCGCAGAGCCCGGTGCCTCAGTGGCCCAAAGCGGCGCAAAACGCCGGGTTCGGATCAACGTTGCTCAACAAGAGGACACGACAATGAGAACCTTCGATCTCAGCCCCTTCTATCGTTCCACCATCGGTTTCGACCGCGTCTTCAACCTGCTCGATACGGTCGCCGGCGGCGAAGGCCAAGCGCAGGGCTATCCGCCCTACAACATCGAGCGGACCGGCGAGAACGACTACCGCATCACCATGGCGGTGGCCGGATTCGCCGAAGCTGACCTCAACGTCGAGGCGCGGCAGAACACACTGACGGTCAAGGGCGAGAAGCAGGTCGAAACGGACGCCGAGAAGACTGACTATCTGTATCGCGGCATCGCCGCGCGGACGTTCGAGCGCCGCTTCCAGCTTGCCGACCACGTCGAGGTCAAGGCGGCCAACCTTGAGAACGGCCTTCTGCACATCGACCTCGTCCGCGACATTCCGGACGCCATGAAGCCCCGGTCGATCGCGATCGGCCGCACGCAGAGCTCGGCCAGGCAGATCGAGCAGGCCGCGGCCTAAGCGCCATACCTGAGGGAACGATGGGAGCGCCCCGGCCATCGGGGCGCTCTTTCAGCGTCCGGCGGTGGCAAGAACCTCGCCGAAACGATCGACCTCCGCCTGCTCAGTCCGGAAGCTTGCGACCAGACGCACGCAGAAACGGTCGGTGCCCTCCTCCTGGAGGGCGATACTCCCGGGCCAGCGATAGAACCTGACCCCGCCCTGGTTGAGAGCTGCTTCCTGCGCCGGCGTGACGAAGGCGAACACCTCGTTACCGTCCGGTTCGACGACGAGGCTCGCGCCGGCCGCCTGCAACGCCGCAGCGACGCCGGCAGCGCCGGCATTGGCTCGTCCGGCAAGGTCCAGCCAATGGTCGTCATCGAGATAGGCGAGAAACTGCGCGGCGGCGAACCAGTTCTTTGACAGGCCATGTCCTGCCCGCTGCCGGGCATAGGTCAGGTCGCGCTGCCGGTCGGGATTGAACAGAACCACGGCTTCCGCCATCAGGCAGCCGTTCTTGGTGCCGCCGAACGACAGGACGTCCACGTCGGCCCGCCAGGTAAGGTCGGCCGGTGACGCTCCGGTTCCGGCCACGGCCGCGGCGAACCGGGCACCGTCCATGTGCACCGCCATGCCCTGTTCGCGGGTGACGGCACTGATGGACGCGATCTCGTCCGGCCGATAGGCCGCGCCCCACTCGGTGAGTTGGGCGATGCTCGCCACCATGGGCCGGCCGGCATGGATGAAGTCGTCCGGATATCCGTCGAGGGCGGACCTGAGCGTAGCCGCCTCGATCTTCCCGGCTGCCCCGTCGAGGGCCTTGGCCACCAACCCGTCGCCGAAGAAGGAAACCGCGCCCGCTTCGTCATGCACGATGTGGGAATCGGCATGGCAGAACACGATGCCGCCCGGCCCGCCGAACGCGGCGATGGCCAGCGCGTTGGCTGCCGTCCCGGTCGCCACCGTGACGACGTCGACCTCGCGTTCGAACAGGTCGCAGAAGCGCGCCTCCATCGCCCGCGTGAGGTCGTCGCCGCCATAGGCCGGCGACGAGGACCTGGCCGCGTCGGCAACCGCCGACACGATCTTGTCCGAAGCGCCTGACCAGTTGTCGCTTGCGAAGATCATCCGCTGCTTGTGCGCCGCGCAACCGACTGGCGCAACCCTTGACCCATGCAATGCACGACCCGGACACCAAGCCGGGTCGGCAGCGCCTTGCTGCCCGTGTTAAAATCTGGCAGATTGAAGGAAATAGGACAGGTCTACTGTCCAATCTGTTCGGTGGTGCGGCCCGCAGGGCCGACCGCAACGCGGGCCGCGAGAGCCTGGCGTCCGGGCAGCATTCTAGGAACACGCGTGGCGGCGAAGAACGCCCCGCCGGTTGATATCCGCGGGCGAGGGCATGCGCCGCCGGGCAGTGAGGGACGCGAGGCAGACGATGGCTGCAGACCGCAAAGATCAGCGAGGGTTCGGCGCCCGACTGCGTCCGGAGCGCGCCGGCCTGTTCGATCCCGCGCACGAACGCGATGCCTGCGGCGTCGGCTTTGTCGCCGATCTCCACAATCGCAAGTCCCACAGCATCATTCAGGACGGGCTGCGCATCGTCGAAAACCTCACCCATCGCGGCGCGGTCGGCGCCGATCCGCTGATGGGCGACGGCGCCGGCATGCTGGTCCAGATTCCACACCGCTTCTTCGCCCGCGAGGCCGAGAAGCTTGGATTCGCGCTACCGGAGCCGGGCGCCTATGCCGCCGGCTTCTTCTTCATGCCGCAGGACGCCGAGCAGCGGGCCGAGATCGAAACCGTCGTGGAGGAGGTGATCGCCGCCGAGGGCCAGAGCCTGCTCGGCTGGCGGACGGTGCCCTCCGACAACACCTCGCTCTCGCAGGCGCCGGAGATCGCGGCAACCGAGCCCTACCACCGCCAGGTCTTCATCGCCCGCGGCGACGGGATTGCCGACGAGGATGCGTTCGAGCGCAAGCTCTATGTGATCCGCAAGCAGATCTCGGCCCGGCTGTACGCCCGCCATGACGGCCTGCAGCCCGACTTCTACCCCGTATCGCTGTCGTGCCGGACGATCGTCTACAAGGGCATGTTCCTGGCCTACCAGCTCGGCGCCTACTACCCGGATCTCCACGATCCGGCGTTCGAGTCGGCCCTTGCCCTGGTCCACCAGCGCTTCTCGACCAACACCTTCCCGTCCTGGCGGCTCGCCCACCCCTATCGGATGATCAGCCACAACGGCGAGATCAACACGGTGCGCGGCAACGTCAACTGGATGGCCGCGCGCCAGGCCAGCGTGTCGTCCGAACTGCTGGGCGACGACATCAGCAAGCTGTGGCCGATTTCCTATGAGGGCCAGTCGGACACGGCCTGTTTCGACAACGCGATCGAGTTCCTGATCCGCGGCGGCTATTCGCTCGCCCACGCGGCGATGCTGCTGATCCCGGAGGCCTGGGCCGGCAATCCCCTCATGGATGACGGGCGGCGCGCCTTCTACGAGCATTTCGCCTCCGTCATGGAGCCGTGGGACGGTCCGGCGGCGGTGGCCTTCACCGACGGCCGCCAGATCGGCGCGACCCTCGACCGCAACGGATTGCGCCCCGCGCGCTACATGGTCACCGACGACGATCGGGTGATCATGGCGTCGGAGGCCGGCGTTCTCCCGGTCGACGAATCCCGGATCGTTGAGAAGTGGCGGCTCCAGCCCGGCAAGATGCTGCTGATCGACCTGGACAAGGAGCGCATCATCTCCGACGAGGAGATCAAGGCGACCCTGTCCGGCGCCTATCCCTATCCGCAGTGGCTGGCGCGCACCCAGATCGTGCTAGAAGACCTGCCGCCAGTGCCGGCCACCAACGGCCGCTCCGACGTGGACGTGCTCGATCTGCAACAGGCCTTCGGCTACACGCAGGAAGATCAGAAGTTCCTGATGGCGCCGATGGCGGCAACCGGCCAGGAAGCCATCGGCTCGATGGGCAACGACGTGCCGGTTTCGGCCCTGTCGGATCGCCCCCGCCTGCTCTTCACCTACTTCAAGCAGAACTTCGCCCAGGTCACCAATCCGCCGATCGACCCGATCCGCGAGGAACTGGTGATGTCGCTGGTGTCCTTCATCGGCCCGCGGCCCAACCTGTTCGACTTCGAAGGGCTCGGGAAGCGCAAGCGTCTCGAGGTACGCCAGCCGATCCTCACCAACGCCGACCTGGAGAAGATCCGCGCCATCGGCAACATCCCCGACAACGATTTCGACGCGGTCACGCTCGATATCACCTACCCGGCTGAAGAGGGCGCGGCCGGCATGGCACCGGCACTGGAAGCGCTTTTCGAGCAGGCCGAGGCGACGGTCCACGAGGGCCGCAACATCATCATCCTGTCGGACCGCAGCGTCGGGCCCGATCGCGTCGCCATACCGTCGCTTCTGGCGACTGCCGGCGTCCATCACCACCTGATCCGCCGCGGTCTGCGCACATCCGTTGGTCTGGTGGTGGAGACCGGCGAGGCGCGCGAGGTGCACCATTTCTGCGTGCTCGCCGGCTATGGCGCCGAGGCCGTCAACCCGTATCTGGCGTTCCAGACGTTGTTCGGGATGCGCGAAAGCCTGACCGAGGAACTGACCGACAACGCGATCGTCAAGCGCTACACCAAGGCGGTCAACAAGGGCATCCTCAAGGTGATGTCCAAGATGGGCATCTCCACCTACCAGTCCTATTGCGGCGCCCAGATCTTCGACGCCGTCGGCCTCGCCAGCGGCTTCGTCGACACCTACTTCGCGGGCACCGCCACCACCATCGAGGGCGTCGGCCTGGAGCAGATCGCCGAGGAGACGGTGCGCCGCCACCGCGACGCCTTCGGTGATGTCCCTGTCCTGAGGAACGCGCTCGACGTCGGTGGCGATTACGCCTTCCGCCTGCGTGGCGAACCGCATGCCTGGCGCTCCGAGACGATCTCCAACCTACAGCACGCCGTGCGCGGCAATGCCGAGGACAAGTACCGCGAATTCGCGCGCCTGGTGAACGAGACGGAGGACCTCTACTACACCATCCGGTCGCTGTTCCGGCTCAAGGATGCCGGGGAGGAGGGCCGCGCCCCGGTCTCGCTCGAGGAGGTCGAGCCGGCGGCCGAGATCGTCAAGCGCTTCTCCACCGGCGCCATGTCGTTCGGGTCCATCAGCCGCGAGGCGCACACCACGCTGGCGGTCGCCATGAACCGGATCGGCGGCAAGTCGAACACCGGCGAGGGCGGCGAGGAGCCCGACCGGTTCGTGCCGATGCCGAACGGCGATTCGATGCGCTCGGCGATCAAGCAGGTGGCCTCGGGCCGTTTCGGCGTGACGGCGGAGTACCTCGTCAACTCCGACATGATGCAGATCAAGATGGCGCAGGGTGCGAAACCCGGCGAGGGCGGTCAGCTTCCCGGCCACAAGGTCGATACGGTGATCGCCAAGGTGCGCCATTCGACGCCGGGCGTCGGTCTCATCTCGCCGCCGCCGCACCACGATATCTATTCGATCGAGGACCTGGCGCAGCTCATCTACGACCTCAAGAACGTCAACCCGGAAGGCGACGTCTCGGTCAAGCTCGTCTCGGAGGTCGGCGTCGGCACGGTCGCCGCCGGCGTGGCCAAGGCGCGCGCCGATCACGTCACGATCTCCGGCTACGAGGGCGGCACCGGCGCCTCGCCGCTGACCTCGATCAAGCATGCCGGCAGTCCGTGGGAGATCGGGCTCGCCGAGACCCACCAGACACTGGTCGAGAACCGGCTGCGCGGGCGGATCGCGGTCCAGGTCGACGGCGGCCTGCGCACCGGGCGCGACGTCATCGTCGGCGCCCTTCTCGGGGCCGATGAGTTTGGTCTGGCGACCGCACCGCTGATCGCGGCCGGCTGCATCATGATGCGCAAGTGCCACCTCAACACCTGCCCGGTCGGCATCGCCACCCAGGACCCGGTCCTGCGCAAGCGCTTCACCGGCAAGCCGGAACACGTCATCAACTACCTGTTCTTCGTCGCCGAGGAGGCGCGCGAACTGATGGCGGCGATGGGTTTCCGCACCTTCGACGAGATGATCGGCCAGTCGCAGATGCTCGACAAGACGGCCGCCGTCGATCACTGGAAGGCCAAGGGCCTCGACTTCGCCCGTCTGTTCCACAAGCCCGAGGTGCCGCCTGAGGTGGCGATCTACAACTGCGAAGAACAGGATCATCCGATCCACGACATCCTCGACCGACGCCTGATCGAGAAGGCCGCGCCGGCGCTCAGCGACGGTACGCCTGTGCAGATCGACGAGGTGATCCGCAACACCGATCGCACCGCCGGCACCATGCTGTCCGGCCGCATCGCCAGGAAGTACGGCCATGCCGGGCTGCCGGACGACACGATCGTCATCCGTCTCACCGGTACCGGCGGGCAGAGCTTCGGCGCCTGGGTCGCGTCCGGCGTCACCATGGATCTGGTCGGCGAGGCCAACGACTACGTCGGCAAGGGCCTGTCCGGCGGCCGCCTGATCGTCCGGCCTCCGACGGAGTCCGGCATCACGCCCGAAAGCTCGATCATCGTCGGCAACACCGTGCTCTACGGCGCCATCTCCGGCGAGTGCTATTTCCGCGGCGTCGCCGGCGAGCGTTTCGCGGTACGCAACTCCGGTGCGATCGCCGTGGTCGAGGGCGCGGGCGACCATTGCTGCGAGTACATGACCGGCGGCGTAGTCGTTGTTCTCGGCTCCACCGGACGTAACTTCGCCGCCGGCATGTCGGGCGGTATCGCCTATGTCCTCGACGAGGACCGTTCGTTCGCCCGCCGCTGCAACCTGGCGATGGTCGAACTCGAACCGGTTCCGGAGGAGGAGGAGCGCGCCGCCAGCCTGATGCACCAGACCGGCGACCTCGAGGCCCACGGACTGGTGGAGGTGATGGACGACCTCACCACCCACGACGAGTCCCGGCTGCAAACCCTCATCCTGCGCCATCAGCGGTTCACGGATTCGGCGCGGGCGGCGCACATTCTCGACAACTGGTCCGACTACCTGCCGAAGTTCGTCAAGGTGATGCCGGTCGAATATCGGCGCGCACTGGCCGAACTGAAGGTCCGTCAGGATGCGGATCAGGAACTGGCGCTGGCCGGCGAATAGGTCGTCAGGTGGAGAGTATGGGCAAGATCACCGGATTCCTTGAGATCGACCGGCGCGAACGCGGCTATGAGCCGGCAAGCGATCGCGTGCGCCATTATCGCGAGTTCGTCCTTCCCCTGTCGGACGACGGCACGCGGGAGCAGGCCGCGCGCTGCATGGATTGCGGCATCCCCTACTGTCACACCGGCTGTCCGGTGAACAACCAGATTCCCGACTGGAACGATCTCGTCTACAACGACGACTGGGAGCGGGCCTGCCAGAACCTCCATTCGACCAACAACTTCCCGGAGTTCACCGGGCGCATTTGCCCTGCCCCGTGCGAAGCCGCCTGCACGCTCAACATCATCGACCAGCCTGTGACCATCAAGACGATCGAGTGCGCGATCGTCGATCGCGGCTGGAGCGAAGGCTGGGTCGTGCCGCAACCGGCCCAGCGACTGACCGGCAAGCGGGTTGCCGTCGTCGGCAGCGGCCCCGCCGGGCTCGCCTGCGCCCAGCAGCTCGCGCGGGCCGGGTACGACGTCCACGTCTACGAGAAGCACGCCACCGCCGGTGGGCTGTTGCGTTACGGCATCCCCGATTTCAAGATGGAGAAGCACCACATCGACCGCCGCGTCGCCCAGATGGAGGCGGAGGGCGTGGTGTTCCACTACAACGTCCACGTCGGCATCGAGATGGATGTCGACGATCTCGTGCGCGGCTACGACGCCGTGGCGCTCGCCGGCGGCGCCGAGCATCCCCGCGATCTGCCGATCCCCGGCCGCGATCTCGACGGCATCCATTTCGCGATGGACTTCCTGCCCCAGCAGAACCGCCGCAACAGCGACGAGCCGCTCGGCAACGTCCAGCCGCTCCTCGCCAGCGGCAAGCATGTGGTGGTGATCGGCGGCGGGGATACAGGTTCAGACTGTATCGGCACCTCCCACCGCCAGGGCGCGCTGTCGGTGACCCAGCTTGAAATCATGCCCAAGCCACCGGTCCACGAGGACAAGGGCCTCACCTGGCCGGACTGGCCGCTGATACTCAGGACCTCGACCAGCCAGGAAGAAGGTGCCGAGCGCGATTTCTCGGTGATGACCAAGAAATTCACCGGCCGCGACGGCGCCGTCGAGGAACTCCATTGCATCCGCGTCGACGACAAGCTCAAGCCCATCGAGGGCACGGACTTCGTCATCAAGACCGATCTTGTGCTCCTGGCCATGGGTTTCCTCGGCCCGGTCGGCGACGGCATGATCGAGAACCTCGGCGTCGACCTCGATCCGCGCAGCAACGTGCTGGCCAACACCGACGATTACCGGTCGAGCCGCGACGGCGTCTTCGCCTGCGGCGACATGCGTCGTGGCCAGTCGCTGGTGGTGTGGGCGATCCGCGAGGGACGGCAATGCGCCCGCGCCGTCGACGATTTTCTGATGGGCGCGACCACCCTGCCGCGCTGACCGCGGACGTAGCTAGTTGGTGCTGACCGGCGTGGCCGGCAGCGGTTCCCGCGAGTTCGGCGGCCAACTGTGGTCGTCGACGCGCCCGCCGACGATCTCCGGGCTCTGCCCCTCGATGATGAGCAACTGCTGGGGCGACGGCTCCTCGCCTTCGGCAACCGACAGCGCCATCGCCTCCGGCTCGCCGGCCAGCTCGTCGCGGGCGCCGGGCCGCGGGCCCGACAGCGAGATGATTGGACCCACCAGGCGCTTCTCCCCGTCCGGGCCGATCTCGATCTGGCTGGTCGGACTGGACAAGAGCAACACGTCGCTGGCACCGGTGCCGAAGCCGATCTGCCGCTTCATCTCGCGATCCACGTAGAAGGCAAGCTTCAGCCGCCCGGCACGCGTGAAGTTGATGCCGTCCTTGGTGCGCAGCGCCCGCAGGTTGCCGTCGACATCGGGACCGGACGACACGAACCGTCCGTCCTCGTTGGCGAAGCCGTTCCAGATGTCGATGAAGTAGCCGCCGAGTTCGACGACGGCGGGTTTGTACAGACCGTTGAAATAGGCCATGTCGCGCGAGAACGAGGCCGAGCGCATCGGCGCCGTCCCCACCCAGAAGAACGGCCGGCCATAGACCTCCAGGGTTTGCGCGATCTCCCTGATGCGCCCGGCATAGGCCTGCTCCCAGTCGGACGAGAGCGGCGCGTAACGCTTGCCGTCCTGCTTGATCTGCTGCCGGTCATTGGAGCCGATCGCGACCACCACCACGTCAGGCTGCTCCTCGTTGAGGATATCCGGCAGCAGGCCGCGCCAGTCGTAGTAGTCGTCACGGACGAGGCCGGAGTTGCCGTTGGCGCGATTCATGATGGCAACCCGCGTCTCCTCCGCGAACGTCTGGTCGAGACCGCGGGCGACGGCGCCGGCAACGAAGTCGCCGACCACCAGAATCCGCAACGCCGTTTCTTCCTTGGGCTGAACTTCCGCCGGGGGCGGTGCGGCAACGGCCGGCGCGCTTCGCTGCCGGCTCCTGCGCACCGGTGCCTGCGGTTCGGGCGCCCTTTGGCGCGCCCTGCGGCCGAACAGCATCTGCAGGAAGCTGCGGCCTTCCGTCCGGGCCTGGGCTTCGGCGGGTTCCACCAGAGAGAGCGGGACATCCGGCGAGATCGGGGCGGTGAGCGCCGTCGCCGCGACGGCGAGAACGAGGGACGCCCGGCGCACAACCATCATGGCGCCCGCCTAGCGCGCTTCGAGGCGCTGCAGCAGGTCGCGCGAATCCACCCCGTCGGGACGCAACCCGGCATGGGCCTGGTAACGCCGGATGGCGTCGCGGCTGCCGCTGCCGATATCGCCGTCGATCTCACCATCGTAGTAGCCTAGCGCTGCGAGCCGCACCTGCAAGCGTTTCCGCTCCGACAGGGTGAGCGGCTTCTCGTGCGGTGGCCAGTCGGTCACGAACGCCCCGCCGCCCGCCAGACGATCCGCGAGATGCCCGACCGCCAGCGCGTAGGCGTTGGAGTTGTTGTAGCGCTTGATCACCCGGAAGTTCCGGATCACCAGGAACGAGGGGCCGTTCGCCCCGGCCGGCCGGTGGAGGATCGCCTTGTCGCCGGGCCGCGGAAACGCCTTGCCGCCGACGCGGCGAATGCCGCGTTTCTCCCACGCCGCCACGCTGCGCTCGGCGCGCCCGCCGCTGTAGCTCCGCGGCACCAGCACCTCGTAGCCCCAGGTCTGGCCGTCCCGCCAGCCGGCCTTGTCGAGATAGTTGGCCGTCGAGGCCAGCGCATCGGGAATCGACGTCCAGATGTTGCGCTGGCCGTCGCCGTCGAAATCGGCGCCATAGGCCTCGAAGGTGGTGGGAATGAACTGCGTGTGCCCCATGGCGCCGGCCCACGACCCCGTCATCGCCGACGGAGCGACATCGCCCCGCTGGATGATCTTGAGCGCGGCTAGCAATTGCTGGCGGCCATATTTGGCAAGCCGCCCACCGGACGAGGCCAGCGTCGCCAGCGACCGGATGGTGCTCTTCACCAGGCGAGGATTGGTGAGCACCGCGCCGTAATGGCTCTCCATGCCCCAGATCGCGGCAACAACATGCTTGCTGACCCCGTAGCGCGCTTCGATGGCATCAAAGAGGTCGCCATGCTCGGAGAGCACCCGCGCCCCTTCGATCAGCCGCTCCTCGGTCACCATCCGGCCCATGTAGTGCCAGATCTCGGTCTTGAACTCGGGCTGGCTGCGGGAGCGCGAGCGGACATCCGGATCCGGCTGAAAGCCGGAGAGCGCGGCGTTGTAGGTGGCCCGCGAGATGCCCGCCGCCTTGGCCGTGGGCCAGAACGACCGCACCCATTCCGCCCCCGTGGCGGCCGAGGCCGGCGGGATCGCCGCCAGGAGCAGGACGATCGAAGCGGCTAGAACGCGCGAAATCATCGGTGAACACATGGTCGCGTTGATCCCGGAAGAACGAATCGTGCCGTCATATAGGGCGCCTAGATGGTGGCATTGCGACGGCCGAGCGCCTGCTCCCAGCGAAGCGCGTCGGCCACGATCCGTTCCAGGTCGTCGTGGTTCGGCTCCCAGGCAAAGTTGGAGCGCAAGAGCGCCGGCGAGGCCACGATCTGCGCCGGATCGCCCGGGCGACGCTCGGCCGGTTCGGCGCGGAAATCCACGCCGCTCACCTTGCGCACGGTTTCCACCACTTCCAGCACCGAATAGCCGCGTCCATAGCCGCAATTGGCGATCAGGCTGTCGCCACCGCCCCGCAGGTAGGCGAGCGCGTCGCGATGGGCGGCCACCAGATCGCTGACATGGATGTAGTCGCGGACGCAGGTGCCGTCGGGCGTCGGGTAGTCGGTGCCGTACACCTTCATGCCGTCGCGCTTGCCAAGCGCGGTTTCGGCCGCGACCTTGATGAGGTGGGTCGCCCCCTTGGTGGATTGCCCGGTCCGGCCGGCAGGGTCGGCGCCGGCAACGTTGAAGTAGCGCAGCGCCACGTAGCGCAGCCCGTGCGCCGCGCCCGCATCGGTCAGCATCATCTCGGTCATCAGCTTCGATCGACCGTAAGGCGATTCCGGCTGGAGCGGCGCACCTTCATCGACCGGCACCTGCTCCGGCGTACCGTAGACGGCGGCCGTGGAGGAGAAGATGAAATGCGGCACGCGGTTGGCGACCGCCGCGGTGATAAGCGCGTGGCTCTTGACGGTGTTGTTGTAGTAGTAGGCGAGCGGCTGGGCGACCGAGTCCGGGACAACAATGGACCCGGCGAAATGGATGACCGCCTCGATCTGGTGATCGACGAAGAGCCTGGCGAGCAGTTCGCGATCGCCGACATCGCCCTCGATGATCGTGGCCTCCGGCCCGATCGCCCACCGGAAGCCGGTCGAGAAATCATCGAGCACGACGACCTGTTCGCCGTCGTCGAGGAGCCGCCAGACCATGTGGCTGCCGATGTAGCCGCCGCCGCCGGTGACCAGTACGCTCATGCCGCGCTCCGCTTCAGGGCTGTCGAGGATCACATAACCCTAGTGAAAGAGTGTTGACGCCACCTTGCCGGACCGGCACCACTGTCAGCGGCATCTGATATGGGATTTTGAGTATGCACGCGCCGATCCGCAAGGCGGTCTTCCCGGTTGCCGGCCTCGGAACACGCTTCCTGCCGGCCACCAAGGCCATGCCCAAGGAGATGCTGACGGTGGTCGATCGGCCGCTGATCCAGTACGTCGTCGACGAAGCGCGCGCGGCCGGCATCGAACATTTCATCTTCGTGACCGGGCGCAACAAGGGCGTCATCGAGGACCATTTCGACGTGCAGGTTGAACTGGAATCGACGCTGCGCGAGCGTGGGCGCGACGCCGCACTGGAAGAGCTGGCCAGGGACCTGCCCGCCCCCGGCCAGTTAAGCTTCACGCGCCAGCAGGTGCCGCTCGGCCTTGGCCATGCCGTCTGGTGCGCGCGCGAGCTGGTTGGCCAGGAGCCGTTTGCCGTCCTGCTGCCCGACATGATCATGCGCGGCGGTGGCGGCGGGTGCCTGCCGCAGATGGTGGCCGCCTATCGCCAGTCGGGCGGCAACATCATTGCCGTCGAGGCCTGCGACCCGGAGCGCACCGACCAGTACGGCATCGTTGGTGTGGGTGAGACGGTCTCGGCGGACGGCTTCCGGATCACGTCCATGATCGAGAAACCGTCACCGGAGACCGCGCCGTCCAATCTCTACATCAACGGCCGCTACATTCTGCAGCCGGAGATCTTCGACCTCCTCGCCGAGCAGACAACCGGCGCCGGCAACGAGATCCAGTTGACCGACGCGATGATCCGCTTGTCGGAATCGCAGTCGTTTTTCGGTCACCGGTTCCGGGGACGGACCTTCGACTGCGGCTCGAAGATCGGCTTCCTCGCCGCCAACGTCGCCTTCGCCCTCGACCGTGAGGACCTTCAGAGCCCGCTCACCGAGGAAATCCGGTCGCTCCTCGCCGACCGCTAGCGTTGCAGGCGCATTTGCAACCGCACGGCATGGTCGCCGTAGCTGCTGCCGGCATTGGTGCTCGCGACCCGCTCATGCTCATAGCGAGCTGAGATTTCCGCAAGGCGGTTGGGCCGCCACGCGGCGCCAAGTCCCAACCGAAGCTCGGTATCCCGGCGACCGCGGCCGAGATAGTCCACCAGCGCCGCCGCGGCATCGGCCGTCAACGTCACATTGGGCCGCCATGCGTACGCGATCCCGGTCGTCGCCTCGCGCCGAAGCGTCCCCGATGACGACGCGCTGGTGGTCGGGCTCAGACTGGTGGCGAAGCCGGCCGTAACGGTGGTCAACGGCGACGCGGCCCAGACCAGGGAACCGTCGGCGGTCCAGGTCCCGACATCGGCGAGGGCCGGATCGTCGACCCAGGCCTGGAGCCAGCCGGTCGAGGCCTCGCCGCTGAGGCGTTCGCCGTGCGCGAACGACAGCCCACCGACAGCGGCCAGCTCGGTGACGCTCCGCCGCAGACCGTTGTTGTCGAGCACGCGGTCGTACTGGCGTCGCGCGAGGCTGGCCTCGACGAACGGCGTGACCACACCGGTTCGCAGCCCCAGGCGCCCGGTCACCTGCGCGCGCGTATTGGTGCGGTAGCCCTGATCGACTGAGGCGCCGCCGCTGCGCCCGTTTTCGTAGACGGTTCTCTCAACCGTCGCCGTCAGGGCCGTCTGCACACGGCCGGCGCCGCCGGCAAGGCCCGCCGAACCGCTGAAGGCATGGATGCCGGGACGCGCGTCCAAACCGCCCGGCGTGTCCGGGTCGGTGGCGCTCTGCTGGTCGTAGCCGTAGCCGGCGGCGAAATCGGCCGTCCACTGGTCGGCCAGGTCGAGGCGCAGCGCGGCGTTGGCAGCGGCATCCATTGCACTCTGGCCGCCGGTCAGCGGGCGCCGGTAGGTACCCCGGACATCGAAGGTCGCCTGGTGGCGCGACCAGTTGGAGCGAAGCGTCAGCTCCGGCGTCACGCTGACACTGGCCGAGGCGCCGCCACCACCGTCGTTGGTCGCCGCGTCGACCCCGACGGTCAAAGCGGGGAAGGCACTGAACGTCCCGGCGCCAAGGCCGAGCGGCTCGTAGGGGTCGATGACCGGCGATGTCCGCCGCAGGAGGTCACCCGTGATCGTCGTCGGCGCGGCGACGTCGGGCGCTTCCTGGGCTTCGGCGGCCGGAAGGACCGCAAAGACGGACAGAGCGACAAGAAGGTGGATGGCGGTACGCATGGACCTCGCCCGGCGGCCGGCGGCCGATACTTGCCGAAACGTAAACCGTGATGGTTAAGCGTTCGTTTCAGGCACGAGTATCGAGCCGAGGCAAAAACTGCTAGATCGGCTCAGTTTTCGGCCATTGGAGGCGCCCGATCGTGGCTTTGCCCAAGAGCCCACCCGCGACGGCGGACAAGGAGACCGCATCCGCGTCGGCCCGGCGCACGCTGCAGACCGAGACCGCAGGCCTGACCGCGACCATCGCGGCACTGGACGACGGCCTGGCCGGGCCGTTTGACGAGGCGGTGGGCACGATCGATCGGGCCGCGGGCCGCGTCGTTGTCTCCGGCATGGGCAAGAGCGGTCACGTGGCGCGCAAGATCGCGGCCACCCTCGCCTCCACCGGCACGCCGGCGTTGTTTGTCCACCCGGCCGAGGCCAGCCACGGCGACCTCGGCATGGTGACCGAACAGGACGTGGTGTTGGCACTGTCGTGGTCAGGCGAGACGCCCGAACTGCGCAACCTGATCGAGCATGCCCGCCGCTGGCGCATTCCGCTGATCGCGGTCACGGCAACCGGCACAAGCACGCTCGCGCAACTGGCGGACGTCGCGCTCGTGCTGCCGCGAACCGAGGAGGCCTGCCCGCACGGCCTGGCGCCGACCACCTCGGCGATCATGCAGATGGCGCTGGGCGATGCTCTCGCGATCGCCCTTCTGGAAAGCCGCGGCTTCACCCGCGAGAAGTATCACACCCTCCACCCGGGCGGCCGGCTGGGCGCCGACCTGCACGCGGTCGGCAAGATCATGCACGTGGGCGCGGAGATACCGCTGGCCACGCCGGATCAGCGCATGGATGCGGCCCTGATGACGATGACCGAGAAGCGTCTCGGCTGCCTCGGCGTCGTCGACGGCGACAACCGGCTGATCGGTATCTTCACGGACGGCGACCTGCGTCGCCAACTCGGCCCCGACCTCCTTGGCAAGACCGTCGGCGAGGTCATGACACGAGATCCCAAGACCATTGGGCCCCACGAACTGGTCGGGGCCGCGCTCGACCTCCTGAATCGCGCCGAGATCACGGTGCTGTTCGTGGTTGAGGACGAGCACCCGGTCGGCGTCGTCCACATGCACGACCTCCTGCGGGTCGGCGTCGCCTAGCGACGCACGCGGAGCAGCCGGGTGGCCGAAGGCGGACAGCGACGATGATACGGTCAGTCCTTCTCACCTTGCTGGCGGTCCTCATTCTCGGTGTGACCATCGCCGTACTGGTCACCTACCCGCGATACCGCAACGCCGTCGAAAGCGGCCAGCGGGTCCTCGCGGCCGGCACGATCGTCGCGACCGATCGCGGCGCCATCGAGTATGCCGACAAGGGACTCGGCCCGCCCGTACTGGTCGTCCACGGCGCCGGGGGCGGTTACGATCAAGGCCTTCTTCTGGGGCGGGTCTTCGTCGGCGACGAGGTTCGCCACATCGCCCCGTCCCGGCTCGGCTATCTCAACAGCCCGCTTGGCGAGCCCTCTACCCCGGACGCGCAGGCCGAACTCTACGCCGCCCTCCTCGACCAACTGGCCATCGGCCGGGTCTCGGTCGTCGCCGTTTCCGACGGCGGCCCATCGGCGCTTCAGTTCGCGCTCCGATATCCCAAGCGAACGCGCGCGCTGGTCCTGATTTCCGCCAAGAGCATGACCCCGCCACCGACGACGCCAATTCAGGAGACGGCCTTCTCGCTGATCTTCCGTTCGGATTACTTGTTCTGGGCCATCACTGAGGCCGCACGGCCGCTTCTGATCCAGCTGTTCGGCGTCGATCCTTCGGTTTTGGCCGAAGCCGATGCAGAAAGCCTTGAACTGGTGAATGGCTTCCTGTCGACCCTCAATCCCATCAGCCTGCGACGCGCCGGTATCGCCAACGACCGAGCCACCATGGCGGAGCTGTCAGACGAGGACTACCCGCTCCAGCGAATCGCGGCCCCGACCTTGGTGATCCATGCCAAAGATGACGGGCTGCAGCCCTTCATGCACGGACGCAACGCTGCGAAGCGCATTCCCGGCGCCGAGACCGATTTCCACCCCCGTGGCGGGCACATGCTGATGCTCCAGCATGAGGAAGTTCGCAAGCGCGTGTCCGCTTTCCTGCGCGCCCACTAGTCGGCCGCGATGTCAGCCGGATTCGGACGGCTCCACCTTGAGGACTGCGCCGTCAGCAGCGGCGACCTTGACGCGCGTGCCCGACGGCAGGTCAGGCCCGGCCACGCGCCACTGCGTATCGTCGATCCGGATACGCCCCTTGCCGCCCACGATCGGCTCCGACAGCACATAGCTGGTGCCGACAAGCCGCTGGGCACGGTCGTTCAGAAACGGCCGTTCGCCGGGCGCCGCCTCGCGGCTGAAGACCCGCCGGCCGACGATCACCAGCACGCCCGCCAGCACCACGAACAGGACGACATCCACCTGCCACCCGAACGATGTCACGAGCGCGAAACCGCCCGTGAGAATGGCCGCGACGCCGAACCACAGGAAGATCGTGCCCGGTAGGAGAATCTCCAGCGCCAGCAGGATCAGCCCGGCGACCACCCAGCTCCAGGCGCCGAGTTGTTCGACGAGCTGCGCGATCATACCTCGCCCCCGCTGGTATCCGGCACGCGTCCCGAGGCCCGGCGTTCCCGCGCCTCTTCGGAGAACGATTCCCTGGCGATCTCGGCGATGCCGGTGAGCGACCCGATCAGCGACGCCGCCTCGACTGGCAGCATCAGCACCTTCTGATTGGGGGCCGAGGCAAGCGACTGCAAGGCCTTGGTGTATCCCTGGGCCACGAAATAATTGACGGCCTGGACATCGCCCTGCGCGATCGCCTCCGACACCATCCGGGTCGCCTTGGCCTCGGCTTCCGCCGACCGCTCCCGCGCCTCCGCGTCACGGAAGGCCGCCTCACGACGTCCCTCGGCTTCGAGGATGAGCGACTGCTTCTCGCCCTCGGCCTTCAGGATTTCCGCCTGCCGCTCACCTTCGGCGTCGAGGATCTGGGCGCGCTTGTCGCGCTCCGCCTTCATCTGCCGCCCCATGGCGTCGACCAGGTCGCGGGGCGGGTTGATGTCCTTGATCTCGATGCGGGTGACCTTGATCCCCCAGGCGGCGGCCGCCGCGTCGACCACGGTCAGGAGCCGGTCGTTGATCTCATCGCGCTTCGACAGCAGTTCGTCGAGGTCCATCGAACCGAGGACGGTTCGAATATTGGTCATGGTGAGCTGCAGCAGGGCGTTCTCGAGACCGCGCACCTCATAGGCCGCGCGGGCCGCGTCGAGCACCTGGTAGAAGGCGACGCCGTCGGCGCTCACGGTCGCGTTGTCCTTGGTAATGACTTCCTGCGTCGGGACGTCGAGCACCTGCTCCATCATGTTCATCCGGGCGCCGATACGGTCGATGAACGGGACGATCAGGTTGAGGCCGGGTTTCAGGGTCTGCGTGAACCGGCCGAAGCGTTCGACGGTGTGATTGTAGCCCTGCGGTACGGTCTTGATGCCGGCCAGCAGCACCAGAATGACGACGACAACAATACCGATGACAACGAAATCGAGGCCGAACATGGCTGAACTCTCCCATAAGGCCGGCGCGAATCACCGCTACCCGGCGCGGATCGTTCACCACATATAGGCTGTCGGCGGCCTCGCTTGAACACGCGGTCCGCGGAACGGCGGACGAATAGCGATGTGTCAGGTCCGACGATCCGGTCGACATCAGCGACCTGCCGGTCAGGTTTGGGGTTCAGGCGCCGAGATTCTGGGCGACACGCGCCCTGACGATGCGCGTGACGAGATCGTCGGGCAAGGGATTGTCGGCCGTGAACCGGATGGTGCTCTCGGCCGTCTCTCGATCGGCGAGTTCGCCCATGAATTCCTCGAGCGTCTCGGGATTCATCGGATAGAAGCCGCAGTGGGCCTTGAAGGCCGCGTAGCAGACGAGAGCACCATTCTGCCGAAACCCTGGCACCCCGTAGACCATGGCTTCTTCGGCGTCGGGCGCGGCCCTCTTGATGACGACTCTCAGATGCTCAAGGGCCGCCCGTTTATCGTCATCGAGCCCGGCCAGATAGGCCTCAATCCGGTCGAGGTCGCTTGTAGTCGGTTTGGCGTTCATCACCTTGCCTCCATTCGTCGGTGGCTCCGCGTGAGTGGATCCAAAAGACTACCCGATCCAGCCCTGCAATTCGTTGCGGATGACCGTCTCAAGGACCCGCATGCCGGGCGCGCTGTCGTTGAGGCAGGGGATCGCTGCGTAGTCTTCGCCGCCGGCCTCCACAAACGACTCCTTCCCGCGGATGGCGATTTCCTCCAGCGTCTCAAGGCAGTCGGCGACGAACCCCGGCATGATGACCGCCAGCCGCTTCACGCCTTGGCCAGCGAGCTCCTCGATGGTCTCGTCGGTGTAGGGTTGCAGCCATTCGGCACGACCGAAACGCGACTGGAACACCGTACGCAGGCGCTGCTCGTCCCACCCCAGCGCCTCGCGCATGAGCCGCGTCGTCTTCTGGCACTGGCAATGGTAGGGATCGCCCTTGTCGAGATAATCGCGCGGCAGCCCGTGATACGAAGCGAGCACAAGCTCCGGCTCGAAGGGAAGTGCGGCCAGCGACGCCAAGAGGGATTGCTTGAGCGCGTCGATATAGGCGGGGTGGTCGTAGTAGGGCGGCAGGGTCCGGATGGCCGGCTGCCAGCGCATCCGGCCGAGCGCCGCGAAGACTTCGTCATGGACCGTGGCCGTCGTCGCGGCCGCGTACTGCGGATAGAGCGCGGCGACCAGGATACGGTCGCAACCGGCCGCCTTCATCGCCGCCAGACGATCGGCGATGCTCGGTTCGCCGTAGCGCATGGCCCAGTCAACGTGGACATCATCGGACCGGAGCGCCGTGCGCAGCTTGTCCGCCTGCGAGCGGGTGAACGTGATCAGCGGCCCCTCGTCGCGCTCCGTGTTCCAGATCTCGTCATAGGCCCGGCCGGATTTCTGGGGCCGCGTGCTCAGGATCACCAGGTTGAGCAGGGTCAACCAGAACGGCCGCCAGGTCTCGATCACCCGCCGATCGGAGAGGAACTGCTTCAGGTACCTCCGCATCGACCGGTAGTCGGTCGCCGACGGCGAACCGAGGTTGATCGCCAGCACCCCGACACGACCGAACCGCACCGGCGGGTGGTCGGCCGGCATCGTCGCAGAGGGCTGGAATTCGGGCTGATCCATGCTCCCGCCCCTCCTGTTGTCCGAACTCTGCCCGCAAAAATGATCATCGCCGGCTCGCTGCGTGCGTGACTCGCCGTAGTCAGTCTGTAACAATTCTAGGCCATTGGGGAAAACGACAAGACGCACCCCGGCGTCGCACCCTCAAATTTGGCAGGAGGCCCTGAAAAATGAACAAACACATTGCCCCATCGGCGCTCGCCCTTGGCGTCGCCCTGTCGCTTGGTACGCCGTTTACGCCGGCTTTGGCGGACGGGCACATCATCAACACCAATGTGACCTTCCTTCTGGTCAACGACATCTACGAACTCGGCGATCCGGAGGGTCGAGGCGGCTTCTCCAAGGTCAACGGCACCGTGCTGCAGGAGCGTGCGAGCGGCGCCAACGTGATCTACGTGCATGCCGGCGACATGATCTCGCCGTCGCTGCTGTCGGGCTTCGACAAGGGCGAGCACACCATCGTGCTCACCAACCTCGCCCCACCGGATATCTTCGTTCCGGGGAATCACGAGTTCGATTTCGGTCCGGATATCTTCCGGGAGCGGATGGCCGCGCTTGATTCGACCATCATGGCGGCGAATCTCCGCGACGAGAACGGCGCCCCGCTCGAAGGCTTCATCGATACCGAGATTCGCGACGTCGACGGCGTCATGATCGGCTTCGTCGGTCTGGTCGCCGATGACTCGCCGGTGAAGTCCAGCCCCGGCGCTCTGCAATTCTCCTCGACCGTCGAAACCGGCGTTGCCAAGGCCGGTGAACTGCGTGACGCCGGCGCCGATCTGGTGGTCGCCATCACCCACGCCCCCCGGTCCCAGGATCGCGCGCTGTTCGACAGCGGCGCCTTCGACCTGATCCTCACCGGAGACGATCACGACCTGATGGTGTTCTTCGACGGGCGTACGGCGATGGTCGAATCGAGCGAGGAAGGCGATTTCGTCACCGCGATCGACGTGGCGATCCAGGTCGAGATCGACGGCGACGACCGCGATGTCGACTGGTGGCCGAATTTCCGCCTGATGGACACACTCAACATGCCGGCCGATCCGGCGACCGTTGCCAAGGTGGCCGAATTCGAGGCCGAGCTTTCCAGCGAACTCGACGTCGAGATCGGCACGACGGCCACGCCGCTCGACAGCCGACGCGCCTCGGTCCGCAGCCAGGAAACCGCCATCGGCAACCTGATCGCCGACGCCATGCGCAACGCGGTGGGCGCCGATGTGGCCATCACCAATGGCGGCGGCATCCGCGGCAACAAGGAGTACTCGGCAGGCACGGCGCTCACCCGCCGCGACATCCTCACCGAACTGCCGTTCGGCAACCTCAATCTCCTGCTGGAGGTGACTGGCGCCGACATCAAGGAAGCGCTGGAAAACGGCGTCTCACGGGTGGCCGACGGTGCTGGCCGTTTCCCACAGGTCTCGAACATCACCTTCGAACTTGACCTTGACCAGCCGGCAGGCGACCGGGTGTCCAACGTCATGGTCGGCGGCGCGGCGCTCGACGAGGGCGCCACCTACAAGCTCTCGACCAACGACTACATGGCCCGCGGGGGCGACGGTTACACCGTCTTCCGTGGCGCCGACGTTCTGCTCGGTAATCTCGACGCCAAGCTGATGGCCAATGACGTCATGGCGTATATCCGCGCCCAGGGCGAGATCAGCCCGGATATCGAAGGCCGGATCAACCAGTAGTCGGTCAGCAGACATGCTTCGGGCGCCCGGGTCACTCCCGGGCGCCTTTTCTATGGAAGATGGAAGGCGGCAATCCGGAACCCGCCGGCGTCACGATCGCCACGTCAACAGGCTGACGTGAGGTGTATTGACCCCCGGCGGCCCTCCGGGCCAAGTTGCCGCCGTCATCGGCCAAGCGGACATCGCCCATGGACTCCCAGCCCGTTGTCGGCATCGTCGCCGACCTCAAGACCTTTGACGATTTCAACTGGCACGCCGCCATCGACATTTTCCCCGAGGCGGTGGTGCACGGGGCGGAAGCCACGCCGGTCATCATCCCGGCCATGGGCGACCATATCGACGCCGACGACCTTGTGATGCGCCTCGACGGCGTCCTGATGCCCGGCGGCCGGGCCAACGTGCACCCGCACGAGTACGGGGCACCGGCCACGCCTGAGGCCGAGCCCCATGACCGTCACCGTGACAGCACGTCCCTGCCCCTGATCCGGGCCGCATTGCGGCACGGCGTGCCCCTGTTCGCCATCTGCCGCGGCATCCAGGAGCTCAACGTTGCCCTCGGCGGCACCCTGACGCCGGAGGTGCACAACGTCGAGGGTCGGGACGATCACCGCGCCGAGATGCACGACGACCTCGATATCCGCTTCGCCATCCGTCAGGACGTGCACATCCGGGCCGGCGGCGTGCTCGCCGAAATCCTCGGCGAGGAGACCATCCGCGTGAACTCCCTCCACCGCCAGGCAATCGACCGCCTGGCCGAGGATCTGGCCATCGAGGCCACGGCCCCGGACGGCACCATCGAGGCGGTCCGCGTGCGCAACGTTCCGGGATTCGCCCTGGGCGTTCAGTGGCATCCCGAGTACTGGGTGCGTACCGACAAGCCGTCGGCGCTGCTGTTCAAGGCTTTCGGGGATGCCGTGCGTGCCCGTCGCCGCAAAACCGTCGCGGCCGCGAGCGCGCGCAACGTCGCCTAGTTCGGTTAGTCCTCAGCCAGAACAGCCCCGGCAAGCGCCAGCAACGCCCGGTCGCGCCCTCTCGGACCAATCAGCGACAGGCCCATGGGCGCTCCCTCGTACGCGCCGAGCGGCAGGGTGATCTGCGGCACGCCGGAGAGCCCGGCTGGACAGGTCAGCGCGAGGGTGGCATGCCGGAACGCCTCCCGCTCGACCTCGCCGGAGGTGAGCAGCGGCGCGATCGTCGGCATCGTCGGCAGCGCGATGACCGCATCCTCACCGAGCACGCCGGTCACACGGTCCCGTATGTTCCGGCGATCCATGGCCGCCCGGTCGTAGTCCTCCCGGCTCACCCGGCTTGCCACCTCGAAACGCTCGCGGCCGGCATCCGATAGTGCCCCCGGGTGCCGCTCGATCCAGGGACCATGCGCCTGCCATGCTTCGTAACCCTGCGTGGCGCGAAAGACGTCGCGCCAGGACGCGAGTCCGCCCGGCGCCAACGCGATCGTTTCGGTGGCCTCGAAGTGCGGCCGCACGCCGGTCAGCGCCGCATCCATGGCAGCCCGCTCACCCGGACCGACCAGGAGGTCGAAGGCATCCTCGGCCACGAGCAATCTGGTCAGCGGCGGCCCATCGGCGGCGGCGCCCAGCAGGACCGCGCCGACGCGCTGGTGGATATCCGCGGTGCGGGCGAACCAGCCGACTGTGTCGAGGCTTGTCGCCAGCGGCATGGTGCCGTCGATCGCCACCCGGCCGAACGTGGTCCGCAAACCGATCTGGCCGCAGAACGACGCGGGCGCGCGCACCGACCCACCCGTGTCGCTGCCGAGCGCCAGGTCGACCAGCCCCGCCCCGACCGCCACCACCGACCCGGACGACGATCCGCCGGGCACCCGGTCCGGCGTGACCGGATTGACCGGCGTGCCATAGTGCGCGTTGCCGCCGTCGAGACCGAAGGCAAACTCGACCGTATGGGTCTTGCCGGCGAACCGGGCGCCCGCCGCAAGCAGCGCGGCCACGGGAGCGGCATGGCGCTCCGCCGGCCTACTTTCCGCCCGCCTGGTGGGGTTGCCGCAACCGGTCGGATAGCCGGCCACGTCATAGATGTCCTTGACGGCGAAGGTCAGCCCGGCGAGCGGCCCGGTCTCGGCATGGGCGACCGGCGCCTTCTCGTAGTCGATAAAGGCGTCGGAGGAATCGGGGGCGTCGGGCATGGGGCGCGACCCTAGCAGGACCCATGGCGCGGACACAGCGCCGGCTCGATCTCACGCCCCCGAACAGCTTGATTTTCCACCGCCGCCGGACTACATCGCCGGTGCCCAAATTCGCACGTGCCTGTGGCCGCGGCGTGTCCGGGGCGGATCCCCGAGAGGGAGCCGAAGGACGCGGCTTAAAGCAACGACGTAGCGGGCTTTTTTGGTCTCGGTCGGTTCTCCACAGACCGGCGTCACTGAAGAGGCACTACATCTTGCCGGGCGTGCGGAGCGGGGCCTCCCCTCCAAGCGAAGGCGGCGACCGGGACGACAGCCTCGTCCCCCGTTCGACCGTCACCCGCGATTCCCGCCGGCGCTTCTCGCCGGCAGCCAGTCGGAACTGGCCTGCGTCGTGGTCCGCGTCCAAGGCGGCCCGCGATCGGCGCAAGGACCGGCGGTCGACGTGGAACCTGGTTCGGGAGAGACCCGCAATGTCGGAACGAATCCGCGACTTCCTGCGTGAGCGCCGCCCGGACGGGCCGTGCCTCGTCGTCGATCTCGAGATCGTCCGCGACAACTATCTGCGCTTTGCACGGGCGATGCCCGACAGCCGCATCCATTACGCGGTCAAGGCCAATCCCGCGCCGGAGATCCTCGCGCTTCTGGTCGAGCTCGGATCGGCGTTCGATTGCGCGTCGCTGACCGAGATCGACCTGGTGCTTGCCGCCGGCGTGGCGCCGGCTGACATCTCCTTCGGCAACACCATCAAGAAGGAACGCGACATCGCTGGCGCGTTTGCGCGCGGTGTCCGCCTCTTCGCCGTCGACAGCACCGTCGAGGTCGACAAGATCGCCCGCGCGGCACCCGGCGCCGGCGTGTTCTGTCGCGTCCTGTGCGACAACCAGGGCGCCGAATGGCCGCTGTCGCGCAAGTTCGGCTGTGCGCCGGACATGGCGATCGACGTGCTGGTGCACGCCCACCGTAACGGCCTCGAAGCACGCGGCGTCTCCTTCCATGTCGGCTCGCAGCAACCGGACCCCAATGCCTGGGACCGGGCCCTGGCCACGTCGTCGGCCATCTTCGCGACCATGGCCGGGCGCGGCATCGAACTGACCATGGTCAATCTCGGCGGCGGTTTCCCGGCCCGCTATCTTCGGGACGTCCCCGAGGTCGGGACCTATGGCGGCGCCATTGCCGCGTCGCTCCGCCGCCATTTCGGCAATCGCCTGCCGGAAACCATCATCGAACCCGGCCGCGGCATGGTCGGCGATGCCGGCGTCATCAAGGCCGAGGTGGTGCTGATCTCGCGCAAGCATCGCGACGACGATCTGCGCTGGGTCTATCTCGACATCGGCAAGTTCGGCGGCCTCGCCGAGACCGCCGACGAGGCGATCCGCTATCCAATCCGCACCGCCCGCGACCGCGACGCCACCGCGCCCTGTGTGATCGCCGGACCGACCTGCGATTCGCTCGACGTCCTGTACGAGAAGGCGCCCTACCCGCTGCCGGTCTCACTGACCGTCGGCGACGAGATCCTGATCGAAGGCACCGGCGCCTACACCAGCACCTACGCCTCCGTCGCTTTCAACGGATTTGCGCCGCTCCAGTCCTACGTGATCTGAGGACCGAAAGTGAGGGAGACGATGGCCGCATGGCCGCATTACGGCAGGATCGACGGTCCGATCGTCATGGTCGGCCTCGGCTCCATCGGTCGCGGCACCCTGCCCCTCATCGAGCGGCACTTCGACTTCGATCGATCAAGGATGGTCGTTATCGCCCCGGACGACGACGACCGGACGCTGCTCGACGAGCGCGGCATCGCCTTCGCACAGGTTGCGCTGACACCCGGGAATTACCGCGAGATTCTCGCCGCACATCTGGCGCCCGGCGAAGGATTCTGCGTCAACCTCTCCGTCGATACATCGTCGTTGGAGATCATGCGCCTGTGTCGCGAGCTGGGTGTTCCGTACATCGACACGGTGGTCGAACCCTGGAAGGGGTTCTATTTCGATCGTGGCGTGGACCCGGAGTCGCGCACCAACCACGCTCTGCGCCAGCCGGTGCGCGACGAGAAGCGCGCCAACCCCGGCGGCACCACGGCGGTCTCGTGCTGCGGCGCCAATCCCGGCATGGTCTCCTGGTTTGCCAAACAGGCACTGGTCGACATCGCCCACGACACGGCGCTCGCCTGCTTCACCGAACCCGGACCGGACGACCAGCAGGGCTGGGCACGACTCGCCCGCGACCTCGGCGTCAAGGGCATCCACGTCGCCGAGCGCGACACCCAGCGGGCGCGCACGCCCAAGGCGCGCGGCACCTTCGTCAACACCTGGTCGGTCGAGGGTTTTCTGTCGGAGGGCATGCAGCCGGCCGAGATGGGTTGGGGCACGCACGAGACCTGGAAGCCCGCGAATGCCCGCCAGCCACAAGGCGACGATCCGCCGGGCATCTACCTGCTCCAGCCCGGCGCCGCGACCAAGGTCCGCACGTGGTGCCCGACGCCAGGACCCCAGCACGGCTTCCTGGTCACGCACAACGAGTCGCTGTCGATCGCGGAATTCCTGACCCTGCGCGAGGACGGCAGGACCGTCTACCGCCCCACCTGCCATTACGCCTACCACCCGGCCGATGACGCGGTGCTTTCGCTCCACGAGATGTTCGGGCAGGCCGGCAATTTTCAGAACGACCACCACATCCTCGACGAGGAGGAGATCGTCGACGGCATCGACGAGCTTGGCGTGCTCGTTTACGGCCACGCCAGGAACGCCTACTGGTACGGCTCACAGCTTTCCATCGACGAGACACGCGACCTCGCGCCGTACCAGAACGCCACCGGGCTCCAGGTCACGTCCGCGGTGCTGGCCGGCATGGTCTGGGCACTGGAAAACCCGAACGCCGGCATCGTCGAGACCGACGAGATGGACTACCGCCGCTGCCTCGAGGTGCAGAGACCCTATCTCGGCTCGGTCAGGGGCTACTACACCGACTGGACGCCGCTCGCCGACCGCCCCGGCTTCTACCCGGAGGACATCGACACCGCCGATCCGTGGCAGTTCCGCAACGTGTTGGTGCGGTGAACGGCGCGCATCCCATGAAAGCATTGGTATTCCTGAAGAAACGGTGCAAATCTTGATTTTTCATGAGAAATCATGATGTAAGGAAGGGTAGCACCGGAGACGAAGACATGCCCAAGACCCGCATGAGTTTCGCCACCACCGTCGATAGCGCGCTGCTCAAGGATGTGCGCGCGCTTGCCCATGACGAAGGCAGCAAGATTCAGTCGCTGGTCGACGAAGCCCTTGCCGATCTGCTCGAAAAGCGGCGCAGCGGCAAGCCGCGCCGTCACGTCATGACGGCCTATCAGTCAAGCCATGCCCGGTTCGATTCGCTCTACCGGAAGCTGGCCAAATAGGCCACGATCTGTGTGAGCGACTATCTCACCGTCGCCGATGTGCTGGCCATGCATGCCGACCAGATCGAACGCTATGGCGGACGCGACGGTATCCGCGATCCCGGCCAGCTCGAAGCCGCACTCTTCAGGCCGCAATCGGGTTACTACGAGGACATCATCGCCGAAGCGGCAGCCCTGTGGGAGAGCCTGTCGCAAAACCACCCGTTCGTTGACGGCAACAAGCGCACCGCCTTTGCCGCCACCTACACGTTCCTCGCCATCAACAATGTCGAAATCACAGCCGATGCCGACGAGACGTGGCGGTTCCTGTCGGAACTCTACGACAGCCGCGACCCCGCCTACGACGCTTTGGAGGCGTGGCTGCGCCGAAACACCAGGGCCGGCTGAGCACCGGTAATAACGGCGCGCTCCGTCCCGCTGCCACGGGTGATGCCGCGCCGGCGCACCGAATCGCACCGCCCTCATGGACCTCTTCAGGTCGCTGACGCGCTGACCTAGCCGTCGAAATCGACCCAGCCGGCGGCGCCGTCCTCGGTGCCGAAGGCAAGCCGGCGGCCCGTCTTGTCCCAGGCAAGCGCCGAGATCGGCCCACCATCCGCATTGCGCAGGGTCGTCTCGGCCCCGTCCTCGATCTGCAGGAGCAGCATCACGCCGTCCTGATAACCGGCGGCGACCACCTCCTCGCGCGGATGACAAGCGACGCGGGTCACCAGCACCTCGCGCGGCCCGAGCTGCTTGGGCGAACGCCCCATCGGTCCGTCCTTGTGGTGGAACGGCCAGAGGATAGCGGCATTGGCGCCGGAGCTCGCCAGATGGCGCCCCTTGACCGACCAGTCGAGCGAGCGCGGCTTGGCCGGATAGCCACTCATGCGCATGTCCTGGCCATCGGCGAGCCGCCAGCCGTGGAGCGCGTTCTCCTGCATCGTCGTCACCACGTGCTTGCCGTCGGGCGAAAAGACGACGCCGATATGGGCGCCCTTCCACGCGAGCTCCGTCGGCGCCGCGTCGGTGCCCGCCCACCACAGCGTGACGCCACCGTAGCGCGCCACCGCCAGGCGCAAGCCCTTGGGCGCGAACGCCAATCCGCCGACGGCGCGGTCGTGGTCGAAGACGCGTTCCTCCCCTTGTCCATCCACGACGACCGCCTGTCGGCCGACCGCAAAGGCGGCAGCACCCTTCGGCCCCAGCGCCACCTCGTCGATCCATTTGCGCGGGCGCTCGGCGACGAGCCGCGGCTCCCCGTCCCGCGCAACGGCCACCACGCGGCCGTCGTCGCCACCGGTCACGATCCGCTGGTGATCCATCGCCGCCACCAGCACCGCACCGTCGTGGGTCGGCACGATCCGTTCGGCGTCCTCGCCAAACAGGCGCACGGAGCCGTCACCCAGGGCAAAGGTCGGCGTGCCCCCGACGAACCCGGCGGCGACGACGAAGGCGTCGAACGCGATGTCGTGACGGTTCGGCAAATCAGGCCAGGCAGCTCTTGAAGCCGCTCTCCAGCATGGCGGCATCGAGGTCGCGGCCGATGAAAACCAGCCGGCTCTCCCGCGCCTCGCCCTCGCGCCAGGGCCGCTGGTGATCGCCTTCCACGATCATGTGCACGCCTTGCAGCACGTAGCGATCATCGTCGTCGGCGAAGGCGAGAATGCCCTTCAACCGCAGGATATTCGGGCCGTGCTCCTGGGTGGTGTCGTTGATCCAGGCGAAGAAGCGTCGCGGGTCGAGGTCGCCGCCGGCGAGCGAGACGCTACCGACACCGTGATCGTGGTCGTGACGGTCGTGGCCGTGATTGTGCTCGTGGTGGTCATGATCGTGGTGGTGATGGTCGTGGCCATCGCCCTCAAGGAAGTCCGGGTCAAGCGTCAGGATACGGTCGAGGTCGAAGGCGCCGCGATCGAGCACGCGGTCGAGCGGCAGGTCGCAGCGCTCGGTGCGATGGATCACCGCGTGGGGATTGATCGAGCGAATGCGACGCTCGACCGCGACCACCTCGTCGTCAGGCACGAGGTCGGTCTTGTTGAGAAGGATGACGTCGGCGAAACCGATCTGGTCCTCCGCCTCCGAGGTGTCCGACAGACGGGCCGGCAGGTGCTTGGCGTCGGCAACCGCAACCACCGCGTCGAGCCGTGCCCTGGCGCGCACGTCGTCGTCCATGAAGAACGTCTGGGCCACCGGCGCCGGATCGGCAACACCGGTCGTCTCCACCAGGATGCCATCGAAACCGCCCGGCCGTTTCATCAGCCCCTCGACGACGCGGATCAGGTCGCCGCGCACCGTGCAGCACACGCAGCCGTTGTTCATCTCGAACACCTCCTCGTCGCTTTCGACGATCAGGTCGTTGTCGATACCGATCTCGCCGAACTCGTTGACGACCACGGCGTAGCGCTTGCCGTGGTTCTCGCTGAGGATACGGTTGAGGAGGGTCGTCTTGCCGGCGCCGAGATAGCCGGTGAGGACGGTGACGGGGATCTGCGTTTGGCTCATGGGGTGATGTCCTGTGGCGGCCCGTCCCACGGACTGCGGCCGACTTTCTTACCTGTTTCCTAACAAGGATGAACCGGGTGACGGGTCAAGCGTTAACCAACGGGTCCGGAGCACGAACAGACCGTGTCCGAATCACTGATCGGCCCCGTGTTCCTGATCCGATCACGCCATATGTTGGTTTCATCCTGCGTCCGGCACCAATGGAACCGACATCATCGGGGTGGCTGCGGTTTCGTCCTGCCACCGCGTTAACGCTTGCTGTACCGATCGGAGACAACCCGGCTCAACTGGCCGGCGGCGCCTCGCGGAGCAGCGCCGTCACGTCCAGTCGCTGCGTCATCATCTTCAGCGAACCGTCGGCGTCGCGCGGCCACGCGTCTTGCGGCCGGTCGCGATAGAGTTCCACACCGTTCTCGTCCGGATCGCGAAGATAGAGCGCCTCGCTGACACCGTGGTCGGACGCTCCGTCGAGCGGGATACCCGCCTCCACCAGACGCCGCAGCGCGTCGGCGAGCGCCGCGCGGTCGGGATAAAGGATGGCGGTATGGTAGAGCCCCGTCGAACCCGGCGGTGGCGGCGATCCGTTGCGGCTCTCCCACGTGTTGAGACCGATATGGTGATGGTAGCCGCCGGCCGAGATGAAGGCGGCCTGATCGCCAAGGCGCTGCACGAGATCGAAGCCGAGAACCCCGCAATAGAAGGCGAGCGCGCGGTCGATATCGGCGACCTTGAGATGGACGTGGCCGATGCGCACGCCCGCATCGATCGGGCGGCTGAGATTGGCGGACCGGGCAACGGTATCTGCTTCGGACATGTCGTCGGCTCCTACGGTTCGACCGATCGTCAACATTTAGGTTGCCGGAGGCGCGATGCCAGGTCGAGAGGGCGCCGACCACGAAGTCGTGACCGGAGGCGGCCGTCAGGCCGGTGCATCCTCCGCCGTCTTGATCAGCCGTCGCAATGTCGCTTCGACGTTGGTGGTCACGTTTCGCTGCATCACCAGCCTGTCCAGAAGCCACCCGAGCACGCCGAACTTCATCCTGTACTCCAGCCTCTGGGTCAGCCGCGATCCGCTCCCCCGGTCCTCGAGCTTCGTGATCCAGTTCATGGAACGGACCGGCCAGTCGCTCTCGACGATTTCGAGCCCCAGCGCCCGACCCTCGTCCCAGACCGTCACCCGCTCCAGCAACCGGCCCTTGGGTTCCAGATCGCATTCGCGCAGCGCCCCGACTCCCACGGCGTCGGACGACGCCACGCGGGCGGCCTTGACCGTCGGGTTGTAGCTCTGGACGGCGGTCAGGTCGGCCAGCACCTTCCAGATCCTCTCGCGACCGCAAGAGGCGGTGAGATCATGCTCGATCACCGTCATGGCATATCCTCCCGTTTCACAAGCAATCACTTGTGGTGTAACATCGGTGGGGATGATCCACAAGTTATCACTTGTACAAGTGAACGCATGAACGAACAGGCTGCCCTCAAGGCGATCTCCGAACCGCGCCGGCGCGAGCTGCTGCGCCTGCTCCGCGACGAAGGGACCATGTCGGTGGGCGAGATCACCAAACAGGTCGACGTGACCCAGCAGGCGGTCAGCCTCCATCTCAGGGTGCTGGAGGAAGCCGGTCTGGTGGAGGCGCGCCGCGAAGGGACGCGACATCTCTACGCGGTGAAGCGCGAGGGTTTCAAACCGGTCGAGGCGTTCGTGCGCGGCTTCTGGGACGAACAGCTCGGCGATCTCAAGAGTACGCTCGAAGACAAATGACCGACGCGTTCGAGACGTCGATCCACATCGACGCGCCGCCCCAGGAGGTGTTCGACCATTTCGTGCGGCCGGAGCTCCTGGTGCGCTGGATGGGCGAGTACGCGCGCCTTGAGGCCACCGCCGGTGGGCTCTATACGGTCGACATCGACGGCGTGTTGATCCGCGGCGAGTTCGTGGTCGTCGACCCGCCCCGTTTCATCGAGATCGCCTGGGGCGAGGCCGGCAACGAGATCATGCCGCCGGGCGCGACCCGCCTCACCATCGAACTGGAGCCGACCGCCAGGGGCACATACCTCAAGCTCACCCACGCCGGCCTCGTCGAGCCCGAGGCGGAGAAACACGCCTTTGGCTGGCCGATCTTCCTGGAACGGCTCGCCGTTGCCGCGCCCGGCGGCGATCCAGGGCCCTATCCATGGACGAACGAACCGGGATCGGCCAAGCCGTGAATCAGGCGCGCGCGGTCTCCCGCGCGTGCACGGTGCCGTCGGCCTCGACGGCGAAGCACGCCACCTCGACCGGGCCCTTGCGCTCCAGAACCGGCCGGTCGCGCGGGCAGGGATCGAACGCGATCGGGCACCGCGGATGGAAGGCGCAGCCGCCGGGCGGGTTGATCGGCGACGGCAATTCGCCTTCAAGCCGGATGCGCGTCTTGGCATGGGTGGGGTCGGCGACCGGCGTCGCCGAGAGCAGGGCCCGCGAATAGGGATGGCGCGGCGAAGCGAAGATTTCCTCGCTGACCCCCTGCTCCACCGGCCGTCCGAGATACATCACCATCACCTCGTCGGCGATGTGCCGCACCACCGACAGGCCGTGGCTGATGAACATGTAGGCGAGACCGAACTCCTCCTGCAGGTCGATCAGCAGGTTGAGGACCTGGGCCTGGACCGACAGGTCGAGCGCCGAGACCGGCTCGTCGAGCACGAGAATGCGCGGACGCAGCATCAGAGCCCGGGCGATGGCGATCCGCTGGCGCTGACCGCCGGAGAACATGTGCGGATAGCGGTCATAATGCTCGGGCCGAAGACCGACCCGCTCCATCATGGCGATGGCCAGGCCGCGGCGCTCATCGCTGGCCAGCGACGGCTCGTTGATCACCAGCGGTTCCTCCAGGATCGTGCCGACCTTCTGGCGCGGATTGAGGGAACCGTACGGGTCCTGGAAGACGATCTGGACCTGCCTGCGCAGGCTCCGCAAGTCCGCCCCCGACGCGCTGCCAACGTCGATGCCGCCGATCACCAGGCGTCCGGCGGTGGGCCGCTCGATCATTGTCACCATGCGTGCCAGCGTGGACTTGCCGCACCCGGATTCGCCGACGACCGCCAGCGTCTTGCCGGCGCTGAGCGTGAAGTTCGCCCCGTCGACCGCCTTCAGGATAGCCGGTGCGGAGAACGGTCCGCGGCCGATCTCGTAGTGCTGGGCCAGCGCTTCCGCCTCGACGACAATCTCGTCGCCGACGGGTGCGTCAGTGTCGGGCATCGCGCTCATGCCGCCGCACTCGCGGCGCCGGGGTGGTTGCGGGGTACGCCGTCCACCAGCGGATAGTGGCACAGCGCCTCACCGACCGCGGCCTCCTGGCGCGACGGCGCCTCGGATCGGCAGAGGTCGGTCGCGAAGCGGCATCGGGGTCCGAACAGGCAACCGTCCGGCCTATCGAACTGACCAGGAACGACGCCGGCAATCGAGGGCAGAGTACGACCCGAGGCGCGCTCCGGCAGCGCCGACAGGAGCGCATCGGTGTAGGGATGGTGCGGCGTGCCGAAGAGAGCGCGCACCGGCTGCTCCTCGACCCTCTGCCCCGAGTAGAACACCGCCACCCGCTCGGCGGTCTCGGCGACGACGCCCATGTCGTGGGTGATCAGCACGAGGCCGAGGTTGGTTTCGCGCTGGAGTTCGAGCAACAGATCGAGGATCTGCGCCTGGATGGTCACGTCGAGCGCCGTCGTCGGTTCGTCGGCGATCAGGAGCTTCGGCCGGCAGGCGATCGCCATGGCGATCATCACCCGCTGGTTCATGCCGCCCGACAGTTGATGCGGAAACGCGCCGAGGCGCCGTTCGGGATCGGGAATGCCGACCGCCTCGAGCAACTCGACCGATCGCTCCCGCCGCGCTGCGCGATCGAGGCCGAGGTGCTTCTTCAGCGGTTCGGCAAGCTGGAAGCCGACGGTGAAGCACGGGTTGAGGCTGGACATCGGCTCCTGGAAGATCATCGTGATGTCCTTGCCGATGATCCGTCGGCGCTGGCGCGCGTCAATGGTCAGGAGATCGATATCGCCGAACGCCAGGCGATCCGCGGTGATCGTCGCCGTCCATGGCAGCAGCCCCATCAGCGCCAGCATCGCCACCGACTTGCCCGATCCCGACTCGCCGACGATGGCCTGGATGTCGCCGGAATCGACGGTCAGCGACACCCGGTCGACGGCGCGAAACGCCCCTTGCGCGGTCGCAAAGTCGACCGACAGATGTTCGATCTCCAGCAGCGCCACCGGATCAGCTCCGCTTCAGCTTCGGGTCGAGCGCATCCCGCAGTCCGTCGCCCATGACGTTGATGGCAAGCACGGTGATCAGGATCGCAAGTCCGGGGAAGGTGACGACCCACCAGGCCCGCTGGATGAACTCGCGCGCTTCGGCGAGCATGGTGCCCCATTCCGGCGTCGGCGGCTGCGCCCCCATGCCCAGGAAACCGAGCGCGGCGGCATCAAGGATGGCGGTCGAGAACGACAGCGCCGCCTGCACGATCAGCGGTGCCATGCAGTTGGGCAGGATGGTCACCACCATCAGGCGCAGCGGTCCCGCGCCGGCAAGCCGCGCCGAGGTGACGTAGTCCTTGGTCCGTTCGTTCAGCACCGAAGCCCGGGTCAGGCGCACATAGTGCGGCTGCAGCACGATGGCGATCGCGATCATGGCGTTGATCAGGCTCGGGCCGAGGATCGCCACCAGCACCAGCGCCAGGAGCAGGCTGGGGAACGCCAGGATGATGTCCATCAGCCGCATGATCAGCGTGTCCACGGTGCCACGGAAGAAACCGGCGATCAGGCCGAGCGTGATGCCGCCGGTGACCGCGATCGAAACCACGATGACACCGATGAACAGCGAGAAGCGGGCGCCGTGGATGAGGCGGGAGAGGATGTCGCGGCCGACCGCGTCGGTGCCGAGGATGAACTGCCAGGTGCCCCCCTCCATCCACACCGGCGGGGTCAGCAGGAAGTCGCGATATTGCTGGTTCGGTGCGTGAGGGGCGATCACGTCGGCCAGAACGGCGACAATGATCAGACCGATAAAGAACCACATGCCGATCACGGCACCGCGGTGCTCGGAGAAGTAGGACCAGAATTCGCGGAACGGTCCCGGGCGATCCGTGTCGTCGACGGCCTGTGGTTCGCGATCGAGGGTGGCGTCGCTCATAAGATCACCGTTGGTGCCGGATGCGCGGATTGATCAGGCCGTACATCACGTCGACCACGAGATTGACGACCATGACGAAGCCGGCGATCAGCAGGAGTCCGCTCTGCACGACCTGGTAGTCGCGGCGGAAGATCGAATCGACCATCCACTTGCCGATGCCGGGCCAGGAGAAGATCGTCTCGGTCAGGATTGCGCCGGCGATCAGCACGCCGACCTGCAAACCGATCGTGGTCGTAACCGGGATCAGCGCGTTGCGCAGGGCGTGCAGGCCGTTGATCCTGAAGGGCGACAGCCCCTTGGCACGGGCGGTGCGCACGTAGTCCTCGCCCAGCACCTCCAGCATCGCCGAGCGCGTCTGGCGTGCGATCACCGCCAACGGAATCGTGGCGAGCACGATCGTCGGCAGGATCAGGTGGCGTACCGCCGAGCGGAACGCGCCCTCCTGCCCCGACAGCCAGCTGTCGATCAGCATGAAGCCGGTGACCGGCTCGAAGAAGTAGAGGAACGAAATGCGGCCCGACACCGGCGTCCAGCCGAGCCAGCCGGAAAACACGATGATGAGCAGCAGCGCCCACCAGAAGATCGGCATGGAGTAGCCGACCAGCGCGCTCGACATCAAAGCCTGGTCATAGGCCTTGCCGCGGTTGATCGCCGCAAACACGCCGGCCGGGATGCCGGCCGCCGTCGCAAGGATGATGGCACACAGCGACAATTCCACCGTCGCCGGAAACAGCGTGAAGAACTCGGTCAGCACCGGCTTCTTGGTGACGAACGACGTGCCGAGGTCACCCTGGAAGATGCCGACCAGATAATCCCAGTACTGAACGAGGATCGGGCGGCTAAAACCGAACTGCTCCAAAAGCGCGGCGTAGCGCTCGTCGGTCATCCCGCGCTCGCCGGCCAGCAGGAGAATGGGGTCGCCCGGCAGCAAACGAATGAAGAAGAACGAGACCAGCGTCACCCCGATGAAGGTCGGAATGAGCAGGCCGATCCTGCGGGCGACGAAGAGCAGCATGGAAAAGGAAGCGGGCGGCCCGAGGCCGCCCGCTCTTGTTGTCGACTATTCCGCGAGGTCGACGCCGTAGAAGATGTTTCCGCCGAACGGATCGATCTTCCAGTTCTGGACCTCCTTGCGCAGCGGCTGCGACACGATCGAATGCGCGATCGTGGCCCACGGCGCCTGCTCCTTGAAGACGACCTGCGCCTGCTCGTAGAGCGCGGTGCGCTCCGCCACGTCCGAGGTCACCTTGGCCTTCTGGATCAGATCCTCGAAGGGCTCGTGGCACCACTGGGCGCGGTTGGAGCCGCCGACGCCGTCACAGCCGAGCAGCACGGCGAGGAAGTTGTCCGGGTCGCCGTTGTCGCCGGTCCAGCCGAGCAGCACGGCGCCGTCACGGTCGAGTTCCTTCGACCGGGCGAGATACTCGCCCCACTCGAACGAGACGATCTCGACCTCGACGCCGACCTCTGCGAAGTCGGCTTGCATGACCTCGGCCATGCGCCGGGCGTTCGGGTTGTACGGCCGTTGCACCGGCATCGCCCAGATCTTGAGCTGGAGGTTCTCGACGCCCTCCTCGGCCAGCATCGCCCTGGCGGCTGCCGGATCATAGGCGTCGTCCTCGAGATCGGCCTTGTAGGACCAGATCGTCGGCGGGATCGGGTTGGACGCGATCTTGCCGGCATCCTGATACACGGCGTCAAGAATGGCCTGCTTGTTGATGGCCATGTTGAGCGCCTTGCGAACCCGCGGGTTGTCGTACGGCGCGACCTGCGTGTTGTAGGCCAGGTAGCCGACGTTCAGACCTTCCTGCTGCATCAGGTTGATGTCGGGATGATCCTTCATCGCCTGGAGGTCAGCCGGATTCGGGTTGAGCGTCACATGGCACTCGCCGGCCTTCATCTTCTCGAAACGCACCGACGAATCCGGCGTGATCGCGAAGACGAGGTTGTCGATCGGTGCCGCACCATCCCAGTAATCCTGGTGCGTGGTGTAGCGGATCACCGCATCCTTCTGGAACGCCTGGAACTGGAACGGGCCGGTGCCGATCGGTGACTGGTTCAGCGCCTGCGGTGTACCTGCCGCCTCCATGGCGTCCGCGTATTCCTTCGACAGGATCGAAGCGAAGTCCATGGCCAGGTTCGCAATCATCGGCGCCTCAGGCCGATTGAGCACGAACTTGACGGTCATGTCGTCGACCTTCTGGATCTCCTTGATCAGCGCCGGCATCGACATGCCGTTGAAGTACTCCCACGCCGCGCCGGGCACGTATTCGTGGAAGGGATTGTCGGTCAGACGCTGACGCTCGAACGAGAACACTACGTCGTCGGCGTTCATGTCGCGGGTCGGCGTGAACATGTCGTTGGAATGGAACTTCACGCCCGAGCGCAAGCTGAAGGTGTATTCCAGCCCGTCATCGGACACCGACCAGCTTTCGGCCAGGGCCGGGCGAATGGTCGTCGATCCGCGCTCAAACTCGACCAGCTTGTTGTAGATCGTGCGCGACGAGGCGTCGAAGGTCGTACCCGCCGTGTACAGCGCCGGATCGAAGCCCTCAGGGCTCGCTTCCGAGCAGAAGACCAGGGTCTTCGCCTGCGCGGCGCCGGCCAGGCACACCACCATCGCCGTGGTCGTCAGTAATGTTTTGAGTTTCATGCTTGTCCTCCTACCGGCCGCGGGTTTTTCTTTTGCGGCCCGATGAAGCCCGCCGGGCGTTAACCCGCCCGGGAGGCGCTGGCGGCAGTCCAACCGACCGCGCGGAGGATTGCAACCCCAATTTGCTTTCGAACCCGGTTTTGCCGGGTCTTCATTCCATCATCATCATGGTTGGAGAAACGTCTTACCCGTCGTGATCCGACAGCGGACTGGCGGCATCGAGATCGGCGCACAGTTCCACAAAGCAACGGGCCTGATGATCGACGATCGCCCGCCCCTTGTCGCCGGTCGCGGCCGCCGCGTTGCCGACCACGCCGGCCGGATTTAGGTCCCCCGCTTGCCAGCCCGTCGCCACCGGGCCGTGGAGGCGCAGATGCCGGAACCGGTCCCGGTAGTCGTCCTGCGCCGAGCGGAAATCCCGGGCGAGCTCCATCCGCACCAGGTCCGGCCGCAGATGCAGCATGACCGACGTCTCCATCTCGCCGCCGTGGATGCCGTAGCCGAACTCGTCGCCGCCGAGGAGCCCCTCCGGCTCGCCGAACTTCGACCAGGCGGCCGTGATCACCGTCATGGCGTGGCGGACCCGCAGCTCGCGGGCGACGATGTCGATCAGCGGCACATTGCCGCCATGGGCGTTGGCGATGATCATCTTGCGGACGCCGGCCCGGTGGACACTGGCGCCGATATCGATCCACAACCGGGTTACCGCGTCCCAGTCGCCGGTCAGCGTGCCCGGAAAGGCAATGTGCTCGTTGGATTTGCCGACCGCCTGCACCGGCAGGAAGGTGACCGGCAGGTCGCCGGGCAGGAGCTCGATCGACCGCGCGATCATCCCCCCGGCGATACAGGTGTCGGTGTAGACCGGCAGATGTGGCCCGTGCTGCTCGATCGCCGCCACCGGCAGGACCGCGATCCAGCGCGCGGTGTCGCCGGCCGCGAAATCCACCGTGGTCATGTCTTGCCAGTGACGGGCCGGCAGGTTGGCCATGGGCTTCGCTCAGACCGTCGCCGCGAAGGCGGCTGCGGCCCGGCCGTGGTCCTCGCGCAACCGCGCGACATCGACACCCACCGGTTGGCCGTCCTCGACCCGCCAGGTGCCGGCGACCATGACCCGATCGGCGCGATGGGCGCCGCACAGCACCAGCGCGGCGATCGGGTCGCCGGCGCCCGAAAACCGCAGCTCGTCGAGCGTGTACAGCGCCAGGTCGGCCTGTTTACCGACCTCGATGGCGCCGATGTCCGAACGGCCGAGACACCGTGCCGATCCGGCCGTCGCCCATCGGAAGGCATCCCGGTCCGTGACCGAGGCGGCGTCATAGGTCAGCCGGTTGATCATCAGCGCGTGGCGCACGCTCTCCATCAGGTTGGAGTTGTCGTTCGAGGCCGATCCGTCGACGCCCAGCCCCACCGGCGAGCCCGCCGCCTCCAGATCGCGCGTCAGGCATTGGCCGGACGCCAGCGTCATGTTCGACGTCGGGCAATGGCAGATGCCGACGCCATGGCGGCCAAGGCGGCTGACCTCGTCAGGATTGAAATGGATGCCGTGCGCCAGCCACACCCGGTCGGTCAGCCAGCCGCATTCCTCCAGGTAATCGAGCGGCCGGCACTCAAAATGGGCCAGGCAGTATTCGTTCTCGTCCTCCGTCTCGCCAAGATGGGTGTGGAGCCGGCAGTCATGGGTCTCGGCCAGCCCGGCCGAATCGACCATCAGCCGCTTGGACACGGTGAACGGCGCGCACGGCGCCAGCGCCACCTGCAGCATCGCGCCGTCCTCGCCGGAGTGGTAGCGCTTCAGCACCCGCTCGCTGTCGGCGAGGATGGTCTCCTCGTCCTGGGTCAGCGAGGCCGGCGACAGGCCGCCTTCGGCGTCCGACACGTTCATCGAGCCGCGGGTCAGCACCATGCGGACGCCGAGGGCGGAGGCTTCCTCCGCCTGGACGTCCATGGCGTCCTCCAGCCCCTCGGGAAACAGGTACTGGTGGTCCGACACGCAGGTGCAGCCGGACATCAGGAGTTCCGTCAGCGCCAGCCGCGTGGCGACCCGGAAAGCGTCGGGGGTCATGTTGCGCGCCCACACCGGGTAGAGCGACGTCAGCCAGGGAAACAGTTCCTTGTTGATGGCCGACGGGTGGGCACGCGTCAGCGTCTGGAAGAAATGATGGTGGGCGTTGATCAGGCCTGGAATCACGACGTGACGGCCGGCGTCGAAGACTTCGTCGACTGCTGTCGCCGGCTGGCCGCCGGCCGGCACCAGTTCCACGATCCGGCTGCCCTCGACCACCACGCCGCCGCCGGCTTCCTCCGCCAGCACGGCCAGCGGCTCCTTGATCCACAGGCGCACGGCCTCAGTCCCCGACCGCCGTTGCTTCCACCTCGACCAGGAACTCCGGCCGGGTGAAGCCCGCGACGATAACCAGGGTCGAGGCGGGTAGAGGCTCGCCCACATACCGGTCGCGCACGCGCATATAGGCGGCCATATGGTCGCGGCTGGTGACGTAGCCGCACAACCGGACCACGTGGCCGAAATCGAGGCCGTCGGCCTTCAGGATGGCGCCGATACTGGCGAAACAGACCTCCGCCTGCGCCTCCACATCGGCCGGCACGGTGTCGTCGGGCCGCACACCGAGTTGGCCGGAGCAGAACAGCATCCGGCCCGGCGGCGCGACCGCCAGGCCGTGGCTGTAGTGGCCGAACGGCGGCCTGATATCCACCGGATTGATCGCAGAACGCATGGCGGGCAGTTACCGGGTTGATGAGCGGGCCGGGCCACGCTACGACCCGCCCCATCGAAAGCGCAAGCCGAAAGCGTAAACCGAGGCGCGAGGCGGCATGGCCGTGCCCAGGAAAGCGCCACCCCTGCCGAAAATACCTGCACGCCGGCGTGTGGAACGTCGGCGCAGGTGCGCTAAGCTTCGCTGACGAAGGATGGCTCGCCGTCGGGGTGCAGCCGCCGTTCCGCAGCCGTCCATCCATCGGAATCAACGGAGAACTTCTATGATGTCTCACCTGACGCGGGCAGCCATGGTCCTCACCGCGGCCCTTGTCGCCGGCCCGGCGCTCGCCCTCGACGAGGTCAAGTTCGGCACCAACTGGCTGGCCCAGGCCGAGCATGGCGGCTTCTACCAGGCGGTGGCCGACGGGACCTACGAGGCGTACGGCCTCGACGTGACCATCGTGCAGGGCGGGCCCCAGGCCGCCAACCAGGCCCTGCTGCTGGCGGACAAGATCCAGTTCTACATGCAAGGCAACCTGATCGGGTCGTTCTCCGCGCTTGAGCAGGACGTACCGGTGATCGAAGTGGCGGCGATCTTCCAGAAGGACCCGCAGGTCCTGATCGCCCATCCCACCGCCCAGGTCGAATCGTTCGGCGATCTCGCCAACCTGCCGACGATCTTCATGGGCAAGGACCTCTTTTCCACCGGATTCCAGTGGATGAAGGGCGCCTATCCGGGCTTCCGCGACGAGCAGATCAAGCCCTACACCTTCAATCCGCAACCGTTCCTCGCCGACCCCGATTCGGCGCAGCAGGGCTACATCACCTCCGAGCCCTACGCGATCGAGACGATCGGCGGCATCAAACCCAAGCTCTTTCTGATGGCCGACGCCGGTTTCGACACCCCGTCGACCATGATCGAGGCCAAGCGCGACTTCGTTGAGGCCAATCCCGATCTCGTGCAGCGCTTCGTCGATGCCTCCATCATCGGCTGGTACAATTACCTGTTTGGTGACAACACCGCCGCCAACGACCTGATCAAGCAGGACAATCCGGAGATGACCGACGGCCAGATCGAGTTCTCGATCGCCAAGATGCTGGAGTTCGGCCTGGTCGATTCGGGCGCTGCCGTCGAGGGCGGCATCGGCTGCATCGATCCCGACCAGGTGAACAGTTTCCATGGCAAGATGGTCGAGGCCGGTGCGGTCCGCGCCGACATCGAGCCGGAGGCGGCCTTCACCACGCAGTTCGTCTGCAAGGGCGTCGGCAAGGAGCTGGCGCAGCGATAGCCATCGACAACTGGCGGGTGGCGCATGACGGCGCCCCCGCCCCGGAAACGCATGTTGACTGATCCGCAGGTCACACCCGATCCCGCGCCCGGCTTCGAAACCGGCTCCGGGAAACCGCTGGTCTCGATGCGGGCGGTGTCGAAGGTGTTCTCCAACGGCACGGTCGCGCTCAAGGACATGACGCTCGACGTCAGCCGCGGCGCGTTCGTGAGCCTGCTCGGCCCGTCCGGCTGCGGCAAGTCGACGGCCTTGCGGATCGTCGCCGGCCTTGGTGACGCCTCCTCCGGCCGCCTCGTCTGGCATGACAACGGGACGGACGAAGCCGGATCGCGGCCCGAGATCGGCTTCGTCTTCCAGGAGCCAACGCTGATGCCGTGGGCCACCGTTTTCCGCAACGTCTGGCTGCCACTGCGCCTCAGCGGCCGACCCCGCAATCAAAGCCGCGACGAGATCATGGACGCGCTCGACATGGTCGGTCTGGCGAACTTCGCCGACGCCTATCCGCGCGAGCTGTCCGGCGGCATGCGCATGCGGGTCTCGATCGCCCGGGCGCTGGTGACCCGGCCGAAGCTGCTCCTGATGGACGAGCCGTTCGCGGCGCTCGACGAGATCTCGCGCTTCCGCCTCAACGACGACCTGCTCCATCTGTGGGAACGGTTCCACTGGACGGTGATCTTTGTGACCCATTCGGTGTTTGAGTCGGTCTACCTGTCGCAGCGGATCGTGGTGATGGCGGCGCGGCCGGGACGGGTGGTCGAGGACATGCGGATCGACGCCCCGTACCCGCGCGACGCGGCCTTCCGTACGTCGCCAGAGTACGGCGACAACTGCCGTCGCGTGTCGACCGCCCTGCAGGCCGCCATGGGGGCGAGCGCCGCATGACCACCACCGAGATCAATCCCACGCAGCGCCCGGTCGACGATGCCGGCGCCCCGGCGCGCACCAGACCGCTCGGCGAGCGCATCCTGCGCGCCGCGGTCCCCGTCGCGATGCTGGCGCTTCTGGTGGTGGCCTGGCAGATCTACGTGACCGCCAACGACGTGCCCCACTACATCCTGCCGAGCCCGGCACGGATTGCCGGCGCCTTCGTGACCGATTGGCCGGTCCTCCTGACCGCACTCGGCGTCACCGTGCGCATCACCCTGCTGGCGCTCGCCATTGCGTTGGTCGGCGGTGTGCTTCTGGCCATCGTCATGGCCCAGAGCCGCTGGGTGGAACTGGCCCTCTATCCGTATGCCGTCATCCTGCAGGTGACGCCGATCGTCGCCATCGCGCCCCTGATCCTGATCTACGCGCCGACCACGCAGTCTGCCCTGCTCATCTGCGCATGGATCGTGGCGTTCTTTCCGATCCTGTCGAACACTACCCAGGGGCTCAGGAGCACCGACCACAACCTCCTGAATCTGTTCGAACTCTACGGCGCCAACCGCTGGCAGACGCTGATCTTCCTGAAGATTCCGAGCGCCCTGCCCTACTTCCTGACCGGTCTCCGGATCGCCGGCGGGTTGGCGCTGATCGCCGCCGTCGTCGCCGAGTTCGCGGCCGGGACCGCCGGTGCCGGATCGGGCCTCGCCTTCCGGCTGCTTGAATCGCAGTACCGGCTGAACATCCCCCGCCTCTTTGCCGCGCTGGTGCTCCTCTCGGTCACCGGCATCATCATCTATTTCATCACCAGCCTGATTTCGCACCTGCTCCTGCGGAACTGGCATGAAAGCGCCGTCCGCCGCGAGAACTGAGCCTTGGCCACGGGTTTCCTGAACCTTCCCGACAGCACCGCCTACCGCCTGACCGGCGCGACCGTTCCGGCAGCGCTGCTTGATGGACCCGCGCCCGATGCCGATAGCGAGGGGCTCGTGCGCCGCACGCTCTTCGTCGCCGACGGCCGGCTGACGGCCATCGAGGCGGCCGCACCGGCCGCAACCGACACGCCGGTCGTCAATCTCGACGGCGCCATGGTGTGGCCGTGCTTCGTCGACATGCACACCCATCTCGACAAGGGGCATATCGCGCGACGACAGCCCAACGCCGACGGCACGTTTGACGGCGCCCTCGACGCCGTGGAACGCGACCGGACGCACTGGCGGGCCGAAGACATCGCAACGCGCATGGATTTCGCGCTGCGCTGCGCCTACGCCCACGGCACCGCGGTCCTACGCACCCATCTCGACTCGGTCGCGCCGCAACATCACGTCACCTGGCCGGTCTTCGCGGAGGTGCGCGCCGCCTGGGCCGGGCGCATCGACCTGCAAGGCGTATCGCTGGTCCCCATCGACGCCCTCCGCGACACGTCCTTCGCCCGCGACCTGACGGCGCTGGTGAAGGATCACGGCGGCGTCTTCGGCGCCGTCACCTACATGACGCCGGACCTCGACGACCTCCTCGACGCGACCATGCGGCGCGCCGCCGATGCCGGCCTCGACCTCGACTTCCACGTCGACGAGACCACCGACCCGGCGGCCCGATCGCTGCGCGCCATCGCCGACGCCGTGCGCCGCACCGGGTTCCCCGGCCGGGTCGTCGCGGGACACTGCTGTTCGCTCGCCGCCCAGCCGGAGGCGGAAGCGGCGGAGACCATGGCCGCGATCGCCGAGGCCGGCATCGCCGTCGTTTCCTTGCCGATGTGCAATCTCTACCTGCAGGATCGCGCCGCCGGCCGGACACCGCGGTTGCGGGGCGTGACCTTGCTCCGCGAACTGGCCGCTGCCGGCGTCGCCACCGCCGTTGCCTCCGACAACACCCGAGATCCGTTCTACGCCTATGGCGACCTCGACATGCTGGAGGTGCTGCGCGAGGCGGTGCGCACCGGCCACCTCGACCATCCGATCACCGGCGCCGAACGTCTGGTCACCCGCGCGCCCTCGGCCATCATCGGCGCCAACGATCGCGGTGTTCTCCGGGTCGGCGGTCCCGCCGATCTGGTGGTCGTCAGCGCCCGCGACTACGGTGAGCTGTTGTCGCGGCCGCAGGCCGACCGCACGGTCATCCGCAACGGCCGGACGATCGATCGGCGCCTGCCCGACTACCGCGAACTCGATTCTCTCATGGAGCCGGCCGGATGACCGACCTCGCCCGTTTGAGGAAAGCGTTGAATGGTTTCCGCCTTGAGGACAATCCGGCCATCGTCCAGCAGAAGAGCCGCGATTTCTACTGGTATTCGCCGATCCTGAAGGCGCAGCTCGATCACGTCACGGCCGATCTTGTCGTCACGCCGACGAACGAGGAGGAGGTGCGGCAAATCCTGAAGATCTGCTACGCGATGGAGGTCCCGGTGACCCCGCGCGGCGCCGGAACCGGCAACTACGGCCAGGCGATGCCGCTTGCCGGCGGCGTGGTGCTCGACCTGTCGGCGATGTCGGAGGTGCGCGAGATCGCACCCGGCCGGGTGGTTGCTGACGGCGGCGCGGTTCTCGCCGACATCGACGACCAGACCCGCGCCCACAGCGGCCAGGAACTGCGGCTTCTGCCGTCGACCTTCCGCACCGCGACCCTCGGCGGCTTCGTTGCCGGCGGCTCCGGCGGCATCGGATCGGTCACCTGGGGCGGTCTGCGCGACCTCGGCAACATCCTCCGCCTGCGGATCGTCACCATGGAGGCCGAACCGCGCGTCCTCGACCTGAGCGGATGGGACCTCCACAAGGTCATGCACGCCTACGGCACCAACGGCATCATCACCGAGGTCGAGGCGCCGCTGACGACGGCCTATGACTGGGTGGATTTCATTGTCGGCTTCGACAGCCACGCCGACGCGATCGACTTCGCCTACACCGCCGGCAACCAGGACGGCCTCCTCTTCAAGGAGCTCGCCACGGTCGCTGCGCCCATGCCGCACGACTATTTCCTGCGCCACCGCAAGCTCGTGCGCCGGGAGCAGTCGTTGGCCCTCGTGGTGCTGGCCCCGCAATCGGTCGATCCGTTCGTCGCGCTGGCGGCACGCGAGAAGGCCGACCTGCTCTATCGCTCCGACACCGCCTCCGACGACCAGAAGAAGGGCCTCCCGCCGGTCTACGAACTCACCTGGAACCACACCACGCTGCGCGGTTTGCGGGTCGATCCGGGTATCACCTATCTGCAGGTGCTCTACCCCAATCCCGGCACCATCGAGAAGGCCAAGCAGATGGACGCCCTGTTCGGCGACGAGGTGCCCGGACACCTCGAATTCATCCGCTTCGACGGCGAACTGACTTGCGTCGGCCTGCCAGTGGTGCGGTACGCCTCCGACATCCGGCTGGAGGAAATCGTCCACACGTTCGAGGTTCACGGCTGCCACGTGTTCAATCCGCACCGCTACACCCTGGAGGAGGGCGGCATGAAGAAGACGGACGAGGTGCAACTGGCCTTCAAGCGCGAGGCCGATCCGCGCGGGCTGCTCAATCCCGGCAAGATGATCGCCTGGGATGATCCTGATTTCGACCTCGAGGATGGCGGCGTTTATCTCTTCCCTGGGTTGCAGCGCTGATACATGCGCACGCTGGTCCTCTTCGCCCATCCGGTCGAGACGTCCTATCAGGCCGCACTCCACCGCACCGTCGTCGCCGCGCTCAACCGTGCCGGCCATGAGGTCGACGACTGCGATCTCTATGCGGAGGGGTTCGATCCGGTCCTGTCGAGGGCCGAGCGCCTCGATTACCACGACCCCGAACTGTGCCGCGCACCTGTTCAGGCCTATGTCGACCGGCTCCTGGCGGCCGAGGCCCTGGTGCTGGTCTTTCCCGTCTGGAACTACGGTTATCCGGCCATTCTCAAGGGTTTCTTCGACCGCGTCTTTCTGCCGGGCGTCAGTTTCGACCTGGTCGATGGCGTGCTGCGCCCGACATTGCACAACATCCGCCGGCTGGCGGCGGTCGTGACCTACGGCGGCAACCGCTGGCGCACGATCCTCATGGGCGACCCGCCGCGGCGGGTCGTGACGCGTTCGGTCCGGACGATGATCCATCCGGCCGCCCGCATGCGTTATCTCGCTCTTTACGATCTCAACAACGCCGGCGACGGTGCGCGACGCAATTTCCTCGACCGCGTCGACCGCGTGGTCGCGAAGTTGTAAGATACGCGGGATACGCGAGGAGCCACTATGTCCCTGAACCATCGCCGAACGGTGACCCACCGGCTGGGCCAGGCCGCGCACGCCGCCCGCGTCAACGCAGGCGCCCATCTGTCCGAGATCGGTCTTCACTCGGGCCAGGAGGGCCTGCTCAAGGCGCTGGCCGTCCAGGACGGTGCATCGATGAGCGAGCTTGCCAATCTCTTAGGCGTCAAACCACCGACGGTTACCAAAATGGTTGGCCGCCTATCGACACAGGGCTATGTCGAGCGCCGCACATCGGAGGGCGACGGGCGCCTCGCCCACGTCTACCTGACCGATCGCGGTCACCAGACCATCGCCAAGATCGACCGGGTGTGGAAGCGGCTTGAGAAGCGCGCGCTTGCCGGGATCGACGACAAGGACAGGAAGCGCCTGCGGAAGCTGCTGCGCCAGGTCGCGCGCAATCTGAACGACGCTGGCAACTCCGACGAATAACGCCGACTGACGATGCCTCCCATTTCGATCCTGATCATCGGGACGCCTTCCGGCCCGTTCGCCGACAAGCTTGAGCATAATTTCTCGACCGAGCATGCCGGCAACATGGGCACCGTGGCGGCGCTGACGGACGAACGGCGCGCCGCCATCCGCGGCGTCGCCTGCGTTGACGGCACGGTCGACGCCGGGCTGATCGCGGCGCTGCCGAAACTGGAGATCGCCGCCAATTTCGGCGTCGGCTACGACAACGTCGACGTGGCCGCGGCGGCCGCGCGCGGCATCGTCGTGACCAACACGCCGGACGTCCTGACCGACGAAACGGCGGACACGGCCCTTGGCCTGCTCCTGATGACCGTGCGCGAGCTGTCCGCGGCCGAACGCTACCTGCGCGCCGGGCGTTGGCAGGCGGAAGGCGCCTATCCGCTCACTGCCGGCACCTTGCGCGGGCGCTCGGTCGGGATCGCCGGGCTCGGGCGCATCGGTCTTGCGGTCGCGCGACGGCTGGAAGGCTTCGGCGTGCCGATCAGCTATCACACCCGTCGCCCCCGCGATGTCCCCTATCGTCATGTCGGCGACCTCACAGACCTTGCGCGTCAGGTCGACACCCTCATCAGCCTGCTGCCGGGCGGAGCGGCCACGCGGCACCTGATCGGCGACGAGGTGTTCGAGGCGCTCGGCCCGACGGGCGTGTTCGTCAACATCGGCCGCGGCTCGACCGTCGATGAGGCCGCGCTGATCCGGGCGCTCCGCGACGGCACCATCCACGCCGCGGGTCTCGACGTGTTTGAGCACGAACCGCACGTGCCGGCAGCCCTGATCGACCTGCCGAACGCGGTCCTCCTCCCCCACGTCGGATCGGCTTCCGTGCCCACCCGCGACGCCATGGGCGACCTGATGGCGCGCAACCTGATCGCATGGTTCAACGACGGCCGCCCGCTGACGCCCGTGCCGGAAACGCCGGTACCGACGACCTAGGCGACCCAGGAGCCGCCGAGTTCGTCGTCGATATGGGCGCGGATGATCGCTGCGAAATCGCGGTCTGCGGCAAAGCCCAGTTCTCGGGCCCGTTCGGCGCTGAAGCGCGTCGGCCAGCCGGCGACGATCCGCATGATGGCCTCGTCCGGCTGGCGCTTGATGCGATCCGCGACCCGATCGCCGGCCACGGACCGCAGCGCGGCGATCTGCTCGGCGACGGTGGCGGCCACGCCGGGCATGGTCAGGCAACGCCGCGGCCCCACGGCGTCGCCGTCGATCCCGGCCCCGTGGATGAAGAAGTCGACGGCCGAGCGCGGGCTGGCGTGCCAGTGCATGACGTCCTCCGAAACCGGCAGAAACGCGTCCTTCCCGGCCAGGGGCTCGCGGATGATGTTGGAGAAGAAGCCGGACGCCGCCTTGTTCGGGGCGCCGGGACGCACGCAGATGGTCGGCAGCCGGATCCCGATCCCGTCGACGAATCCTTTTCGCGTGTAGTCGCACAGGAGCAATTCGTCGACCGCCTTCTGCGTACCGTAGGACGTGAGCGGCGTGTGGAAGAAGTTGTCCGGGATCGGGTCGGGAAACGGCGCCCCGAAAACGGCGATCGACGAGGCGAAAACCAGCCGTGGACGGTAGGCGTCAAGCGCGCGGATCGCCTCCAACAGGTGACGGGTGCCGTCGAGATTGATCCGATAGCCCTTGTCGAAGTCCTGCTCCGCCTCGCCGGAGACAATGGCCCCGAGGTGAAAGATGACGTCCGGCCGACCAGCCGTCAGCCGATCCGCGCTGTCGCGCGCGCCGATATCCGCCTTAACACTGTCGACCGCAAACGGCGGGTTCTCGGGCGGGGTCGGCTCGACGATGTCGCTGAGCGTCACATGCGCGATCGCCGTGTCGCCGATGGCGCCGTCCAGAACGAGCCTCTCGGTCAACTTGCGACCGATCATACCGGCCGCGCCGGTCACCACGATCCTCATGCCTGCACCCCTTTCGTTACCGTTCCACTGCGACACGCTTCCAGCCGCTTGATCTGCCGCCCGTCGGCGTCGAAATTGCCGGGATCGAGCCACCGTTCCAGCGCCTCCCGGTGGCCGGGCCAATCGCCGTCGAGCATCGCGTACCAGGCGGTGTCGCGGTTTCTCCCCTTGACCACCATGTGCTGGCGAAAGACGCCTTCGAACGTGAATCCCAGACGCTCGGCCGCCCGGCACGACCGCGCGTTGGCCGCGTTGCACTTCCATTCGTAGCGACGGTAGCCGAGATCGTCGAACGCGTGGCGCGCCATCAGGTACATGGCCTCGGTCGCCGCCCGCGAACGCTGCAAGCGCGGCGACAAGGAGATGTTGCCGACCTCGATCACACCCTGTTCCGGGACGATCCGCATGAAGGAAGCCAGGCCCGATGCCCGTCCCGACGCCTTGTCGATGATCGCGAAGTAAAGCGGATCGGCCAGCCCCTGGATGCCGATCGCGTGCTTCTCGAAGGCGCGATACCCAGTGAACGGCCCCGATAGCATGTAGCGCCAGACCGCGCCCTCGGAGTCCTCGGCATATGCCTCGAACAACGCCTCCGCATGGCGCGGCACGTCCAGCGGTTCCAGGCGCACGACCTGCCCGTCGTGGACGATCGGCTGCGGCGCCGGACGCGGAGTCCAGTCGGTGAGGTGCGCGTGCTGATCGTCGCTGGGCCGGGTTTGCATTGGCAGGCCGTATGGGTCATGTGAACGCGGAATCGGGACGGAAGCGAGAACAGCCATGCTCGATGCCGCTGGTCAATTGAAAACCACCGCCGGCTTCAACAGAATCGGGGAAGAAAACGCCTTCGCCGTGCTCGCCCGCGCGGGCGCACTGGCGGCCGAAGGCCGGGACATCGTCAATCTCGGCATCGGCCAGCCCGATTTCCGCACACCCGATCACATCGTCGAAGCGGCCGTGGACGCCCTGCGTGCCGGTCACCACGGCTATACGCCCGCCACCGGCATTCCCGAGCTTCGCCGCGCGGTCGCGGTCGACCTTGACCGGCGCTTCGGCGTCGACGTCTCGCCCGAGTCCGTCATGATCATGCCCGGCGGCAAGCCGACGATGTTTGCCGCGATCATGATCTTCGGCGAGCCCGGCGCCGACATCCTCTATCCGGATCCCGGCTTTCCCATCTACCGGTCGATGATCGAGTTCACCGGCGCCCGGCCCGTGCCGGTCCCGATCCGCGAGGACAACGCTTTCGCCTTCTCCGCCGAGGAGACCCTGTCGCTGATAACACCGGACACCCGGCTCCTGGTCGTCAATTCCCCCGCGAATCCCACCGGCGGCGTGACGCCAAGGGCCGAGATCGATCGCCTTGTGGAGGGTCTTGCGGCCTTTCCGGGCGTCGCCATCCTTTCCGACGAGATCTACGGGCAGATGACGTTCGACGGGCTGGAACACGTCAGCCTGCTCACCTATCCGGAGATTCGCGACCGCCTGATCTATCTCGACGGCTGGTCCAAGACCTATGCCATGACCGGCTGGCGGATCGGTTACTCGATCTGGCCGGACGGCCTGTTCGACAAGGTCCGGAAGCTGGCGGTCAACGGCTGGTCGTGCGTCAACGCCGCCACCCAGTACGCGGCCATCGCCGCCCTCGAGGGACCGCAGGATGCCGTCGCGGCGATGATGGCGACCTTCGACAAACGGCGCGCCCTGATCGTCGACGGGCTCAACCGCCTGCCGGGCGTGTCATGCGTGATGCCCAGGGGCGCCTTCTACGCCTACGCCAACATCCGCGCGACCGGCGTTCCCGCCAAGGAATTCGCCAACCGGCTTCTTGAGGAAAGCGGCGTCGCCACGATCGGCGGCCCGGATTTCGGCATCCTTGGCGAGGGCTACCTCCGCCTGTCCTACGCCAACTCCTCCGACAACATCAGCGAAGCCCTGTCGCGGATGGACGCCTTCCTGCGGCAGCTGGACAACTACAGGCGCTAACCCGCCGCCGCAGGCTCCGTCTTCGGTTTCGCCGGACCGGTGCCGGCAAGCGACACGTAGGACACGATGGCTGCGAGCACGCACCACACCGCGGCAAACACCAGGGCCGAGCTGTAGGCCGTGCTGAAGGCAGCCTCGACCGCCGGCCGCGCGGGATCGCCAAGCGGCGGCACCGGACCAAAGGTGGTCCCCTCCGGAGCGTTCCAGGAGAAGACCAGACCGGCCATGGCGCCAAAAATCGCTACCGCGATCACGCCGGACAGGCGGCTCGCGGTGTTGCTGATGCCGGATGCCGCTCCCGCTTTTTCCTCAGGCGCGGCGCTCATGACCGCCGTCGTCAGCGGCGAGACCACAAGGGCCATGCCGATCGACATGATAAGGATCGGAATAAGCACCGAAATCCACGGATTGGGCCCGCCGAGCGCGAAGCCGATGCAACCGGCCGCCACCAGCAGGGACCCGCCGACGAGGAACGGTCGTGGACCGTAGGTGTCCGCCAGATCGCCCGTATACCGTGACGCAATGCCGATGATCAGCCCGAAGGGCAACAGGAACAGACCGGCCTCGGCGGCGCTCATACCGCGCCGCGCCACCATGTCGAACGGCACGAGGAACAGGCCGCCGGCAAGCGCGCCATAGAGGAAGACTGTGGTGATATTGACGCCGGAGAACACCCGCGACTTGAAAAGCGACAACGGCATCAACGGGTTGGCGGCACTGCGCTCGACGAAAACGAAGATCACGATCCCGACGACCCCGGCGGCGATCCACAGCCCGATCGTCAGCGGCGCCACACCGGTTTCGGACAGGAGCGTGAGCCCGTAGGTCAGGAGGCCAAACGCCACCACCGCCACACCCGCGCCAAGCCAGTCGATCCGGTCCGAACCGGTCTCGTCGCGGCTCTCCTCCATGTAGACGAAGGTCAGCCAGAGCGCGATGGCCGCAAGCGGCACGTTGATCCAGAAGGCCGCGCGCCACGACAGGACATCGATCAGGAATCCCCCGATCGGCGGACCGATCGCCGTGGTGACGGCCGAGGCTGCCGCCCATGTCCCGATCGCCTTGCCGCGGATATCCTTGGGGAAGTTGGCGGAGATCAGGGCCAGGCTCTGCGGCACGAGGAGCGCCGCGCCGATCCCCTGGACGCCGCGGGCGATGATCAGGACGTCGACCGTCGGCGCCAGTGCGCAGGCCACCGAAGCGATGGTGAAGATGACGATGCCGAGAACGAAGATGAACCGCCGCCCGATGCGGTCGCCGAGCCCGCCGCCCACGAGGATCAGCGCACCGAGCATCAGCGCATACGAATTCTGGACCCATTGCAGGCTGACGATGGTCGCACCGAATTCGACCTGCAGCGTCGGCAGTGCGATCCCGACCAGCGTCGAGTCGATGAAGGCGAGCGATGAGGCGACGATGGTCGCGGCAAGGACGAACGGCCGCGCCTTCGCCGGGCACGGCTTGCCACGGGGAAGGAAGAAGTCCGCGAAGGCGTGTCCATGCAGTTCGAACGGTCGGTGGCTCATAGCGTCTCCGAATCAGCCGGCGTTTACCCGCGCGTGCGCCAGCCTTTTTATTCGACCTTCCCCGTTATCCCCAGTAATCCCAGACCGGCCCTCCTGGCCTTTCGCGCACCGGCAAATCCAGTACGGTCGTCATTACCGCATAGCCGGTTGAATCCGACAAGGGCAGGTCGGGTGCTCGAAACCGGCAAAACGCGGACCGCGCCGGAGATCGGTGAAAGCTGTTGATCCGGAGTGCCCCGCGGCGCCACTGAGGCAAGTCGATCGGCGCCGAAAGGTGTTGACCGTGCGAGCTTGGGTGGTCCGGGAGTGGCCGCAAGGCTGGTTCCGGGTGGCGGATCGGACGACGCAGCAATGTGTTCGATCGATTTGACCACGCATCGGGTCGCGTCATTTGCGCCTGGTTTTCGGACCGGCTGCACTTGAAGGCGAACTGATCAGGGAGGCGTTGGTTGGGGCAACCCAAGCGACGCCTTTCTGATTCTGGCGGCCCTGCGGCCCTTCTGACTCCGGGAGCCGGCCGCCCCTACCCCGCAATCTCGACGCCGATCGTCACCGGTTCGTTCACCAGCGTGGCCTCGCTGACCCGGCCGCCGGGCGGCCCCTCGGTCAGTTCGAGGCTATCGGCCAGGGTTTCGCGCTTGACGGCATCGAGATGGGCGTCGATCGCCTCCCGCCCCGCCGGGCCGGCCAGCACACGCAGGCGGATGCGATCCGAGACGTCGAATCCCGCATCCTTGCGGGCAACCTGCACCAGCCGGATGAAGTCGCGCGCAACCCCCTCACGCAGAAGCGCATCGTCGGGCGCGGTATCCAGAACCACCACACCGGCCGAGCCGGCAAAGCTCAGCGCGTCGATTCCCTCGGCCGCATCGAAGCGGAGTTCGTATTCCTCCGGCGCGATCACCTGCCCGGCAACCTCCACCGATCCGTCGTCACGCGCGGTCCACGCCCCGGCCCTGGCCGCGGCCAGCACCTCCTTCATCGCCGGCCCAAGCCGCTTGCCGACGATACGCGGATTGACCACCAGCACCTCCGATCCGAACTGGCCGGGATCGTCGGAGAACACCACCTCCTTGACGTTGGCCTCCTCCGCGATCACCTCGCGCAGCGGTTCCAGCGCCGCATAATCGGGGTGCGCCACTGTGATCCGCCTGAGCGGCAACCGGTTGCGCAGGTTCCTGGCCGACCGGATCGCGGCCGCCGACGAGCAGGCTTCGCGCACCAGGTCCATGCGCTCGACCAGATCGGCGTCGAAGGTGAAGGCGTCGGCATCCGGCCACGCCTGCAGGTGCACGCTTTCGCCGTCGACGAGCGCGCGGTGAATCACCTCCGTCAGGAACGGCAGATAGGGCGCCAGCGTCCGGCACAGCGTCACCAGGACGGTATAGAGCGTGTCGTAGGCCGCCTTCTTGTCGGCATCCTTGTCCGACCTCCAGAAACGATCACGCGATCGCCGGATGTACCAGTTGTTCAGGACGTCGATGAACGGCGGCAGGGCCGCGCATCCGGCCGCGAGATCGAGATCGTCGACCGCCGTCTCGACCGCGCGGACGAACTGGGCGGTCTTGCCGAGGATATAGCGGTCGAGATCGGACTCGGCATCGGTGACGAACGTGCCGCGGATACCGTCGATGTTGGCGTAGAGAGTGAAGAACGAATAGGCGTTCCAGATCGGCAGGAGCACCTGGCGGACCGCGTCGCCGATCGCCTTGCCGTCCTTCGGCATCGCCAGATCGCCACCCGACAGCAGCGGCGACGACACCATGTACCAGCGCAGCGCGTCGGCCCCGTAGGTGTTGAACATCTCCACCGGGTCCGGATAGTTCTTCAGCCGCTTGGACAGCTTCTGCTTGTTCTCGTCGAGAACGACGCCGTGGCATATGGCGCTTCGGAACGGCGCGCGGTCGAACAGCGCCGTCGCCAGCACCATCAGCGTGTAGAACCAGCCGCGTGTCTGACCGACATACTCAACGATGAAATCGCCAGGGAAATGGTTCTCGAACCAGTCCTTGTTCTCGAACGGATAGTGCACCTGGGCGAACGGCATCGATCCCGACTCGAACCAGCAATCGAGCACGTCGTCGACCCGGCGCATCGTCGACTTGCCGCTCGGATCGTCGGGATTGGGACGGGTCAGCTCGTCGACGTGGGGACGGTGCAGATCCGTCGGCCGAACGCCGAAATCCCGTTCGATCTCGTCGAGCGAGCCGTACACGTCGATGCGCGGGTAGTCGGGGTTGTCGGACTTCCACACCGGGATCGGCGCGCCCCAGAACCGGTTGCGGCCGATGTTCCAGTCGCGGGCGTTGGCGAGCCAGTTGCCGAAGGCACCGTCGCGGACATGCTCGGGCATCCAGGTGATGTCCTGGTTGAGCTCCACCATGCGGTCGCGAAACGCCGTGACCTTCACGTACCAGGACGGCATCGCCTTGTAGATCAGCGGCTGATCGGTGCGCCAGCAATGGGGGTAGTTGTGGTCGTAGGTCTCGTGCCGGAATACGGCGCCCGCGGTCTTGAGATCGCGGATGATGTCCTTGTTGGCGTCGAACACGTTCATACCGGCGTAGGGCGGCATCGCCTCGGTGAAGCGCCCCTCCAGATCGACCGGATCGACGATCGGCAGGCCTTCCTTGACCGAGACGTTGAGGTCGTCCTCGCCGAAGGCTGGCGCCATGTGGACCACGCCGGTACCGTCGTCGAGTTCGATGAAGTCGCCGCCGACGATGCGGAAGGCGCCTTCCTCGGCCTTGTCGGCGAAGTACGGCATCAGCGGTTCGTAGGTCCGGCCCACCAGATCGGCGCCCTTCAGCGTGCCCGTCTGTGCGAATCCGTCGAGTTCGTGGGCATAGCGTTCGCGCGCCGCCTCGGCGAGGATCACCCTACGGCCCGACTTTTCCATGACGGCGTAGTCGGCGTCGGCGGCGACGGCCAGTCCCATGTTGGACGGCAAGGTCCAGGGCGTCGTCGTCCAGGCCAGGAGGTCGGCGGCCGGTGCGTCCGTCGTCGCCTGAAGGCGAAACGCCACCGTCAGGGCCGGGTCCTGTCGCGTCCGGTAGGAATCGTCAAGGCGTGTCTCGAAGTTCGACAGCGGCGTCTGCGCTGCCCACGAATAGGGCACAACGCGATAGCCCTCATACACCAGGCCTTTGTCCCAGAGGGATTTGAAGGCCCACATGACGCTCTCCATGTAGGAGAGGTCCATGGTGCGGTAGTCGTTCTCGAAGTCGACCCAGCGCGCCGACCGGTTGACGTAGTACTCCCAGTCGGAGCGGAACTGCATCACCGACGTGCGACAGTGATCGTTGAACCGGGCAATCCCGTATTTGAGGATGTCCTGGCGGCCGGAAAGCGAGAGTTCCTTCTCCGAGTGGAGTTCCGCCGGCAGGCCGTGGCAGTCCCAGCCGAAGCGCCGCTCGGCGAGTTTGCCCCGCATGGTCTGGAATCGCGGCACCAGGTCTTTGACGAAGCCCGTGACGATGTGGCCGTAGTGCGGCAGGCCGTTGGCGAAGGGCGGTCCGTCGTAGAAGACGAACTCCCCGGCGCCGGCCTTGCGGTTGCGCTCGATGGAGGCGTTGAACGTATCCTCGTCGCGCCACGCGGCGGCGATGGTCTCTTCCAGCCGCGGGAAGTCCGGATTGGCGTCCGCGGGCGCGTAGACGGCGGCGGGCGCCGCTTCGATCTTTTGCGTCATGGTCGTCGTAATACTGTTGCAGGGGCGGTGTCGGACGGATCAGCGGCCGATCGATACAGCGAATGTGTGGCTGAGGCCACCCCGTCGCAAGCGCCGGCTAGCCGGCCGCTGCGAACTCGCCCGTCTCGGTCTGCCGGGCGATCCGCACGCGGTTACGGCCGGCGGCCTTGGCTTCGTAGCAGGCCTGATCCGCCGCCCGCAGGACATCGCTCGCAGGCTCGGTGCCGTCGATAGGCGCAATTCCGGCGCTGACCCCGACCTGGAAGGTCCGGCCCGCGAATGTGAATTCCAGTTCGGCGATGGCGTTACGGAGCTTGTTGCAGATGCGCTCGGCGTCTTCCAGCGTACAGTCGAGAAGGAGTAGAGCGAACTCGTCGCCGCCCAGTCGCGCCGCCACGTCGACCGATCGGACCCCCGCCCGCACGGTGCGCGCGATCATGCGCAGGACCTGATCGCCCGCCGTGTGGCCGGCCCTGTCGTTGACCGCCTTGAACTCGTCGAGATCGATGAAACACAACGCGTGACGGTGGCCTTCCGCGACCGCATCGTCGACAAGGCTTTTCAACGTCCGCTCGAACGACGCCCGGTTCTTGAGGTCCGTAAGTGAATCGTGCGAGGCCGAGTAGGCCAGCTGGCGCTGCATGCGACGCGCGCGCGTCACATCCTGGAACACAAGAACCGCACCCAGGAGATCGTCGTCATCGCCGATAATCGGCGCCGCGGTGCTGCGCACGTCCTTGCGGCCGCCCTGGCGGTTCACCAGGACGATTTCGTCCTGGGATTCCGCCGGTCGCCTGGTTTCCAGACAAGCCGACACCGGACTTCCGACCGGCGCTTCCGTCCATTCGTCGGCCAGGGTGAAGACCTCATCCAGAGCGCGCCCCTCGGCCTCGGCGAACGACCACCCGGTCTCGTTCTCCGCGACCCGGTTCATGAAGGTCACCCTCAGGTCGGTACCGGTGCAGATCACCCCGTCGCCGATCGACTCCAGGGTCACCCGCAGCCTTTCTTTTCCGGCAGCCAGTTCCGCGGTCAGGGCATGTGTTTCACTGACATCCCAGTTCGTCCCCACAAGCACGATCGGCTTGCCGTCCTCGTCGCGCATGGTGTCAGCCAGTGAGCGAATATGGCGGACGCTACCGTCGGCCAGCACGACCCTGAACTCGGTGTCGTAAGGACGTTCGCCTGTGGCTGCGGCTTCGACGTCGTGTTCCGCGGTCTCGCGATCGTCCGGATGCAAAGTGTTCGCCCAGACGTCGTAATTGACCTCGTCTTCGGGACCGAGGTCGTACAGCGACCGCATGCGCTCGTCCCACCACAGCTCGCCGCTGTCGAGGTGGTACTCCCACAACCCGACACCGCCGGCCTTGGTGGCCAGATGGACCCGCTGGGACAGGCGGCGCATCTTGTCCTCGCCCCGCTTGCGCTCGGTGATGTCGGTATGGGTGCCGATCATCCTCAACGGCTCGCCGGCCGCGTCGCGCTCGATGACCTTGCCGCGATCGAGCACCCAGACCCAATGGCCGTCCTTGTGACGCATCCGGAATTCCTGCTCGAAGGACCTCGACCGGCCCTTGAGGTGTTCCTTGTCGAGGCGCTCCACCCTCGACAGGTCATCCGGATGAACGAAGCTCTTCCACGCGATCGAGTCATCGCCGATTTCGTGGGGTCGATATCCCAGCATCGCCTTCCAGACGTTCGAGTAGTACGTCTTGCCGGTCTTGATGTTGTAGTCCCAGACACCCTGCCGTGCGCTTTCCAGCGCAAACGACCATCGCTGCTCGGATTCGGCCAACGCCATCTGCGCCTTCATCCGCGCCGTCATGTCGACAATCTGGACGATGCGGTAGATCGGCTCCTTTGTGACGTCGTCCCGCAGAATGGACACCGCCACGTCGCCCCAGACGACTTCACCGTCCTTGCGGACGTAGCGGTTGCGCTTGCGCAGCACGCTGATCTCACCCTGGGTCAACTTGGAGCGAAGGGTCTCGGTGGTCTCGAGGTCGTCCGGATGGGTCACTCGCTCCCAACTGATGGTCGACAGCTCGTCTTCCTCATATCCGAGGAAATCGAGCATCGCCCTGTTGGCGCGCATCCAGCGACCGTCGAGATCGATGAGCGCCATCCCGACGGTCGATCCGTCCATGGCAAGGCGGAAACGCGCCCGGTCTTCGCGCAGGCTGTGGACCATCAGGGAGACGGCAAACGGGGCAACCACGGACAGCGCAGCGATCAGCGCAATCACGTCCAGCGCGTGTTCACCCGCGTGTGCAATCAGATGCACGCCGATCGCGGCACCGACGGCCGTCGCTGCCACGAGCGCCGCCGTGAGGGGGTGGAACCACAGTCCGGCGACGATGATAGGAATGCCGATCAGGATCAACGGCGTCCCGGGCAGGTACATCGCCAGGATGCCGGCGAAGAAGCCACCAGGAAAAAGCGCCGCCAGGGCGAGCGGCGGCTGGTTGCCGCGGATCGCCCGCAGTGAAGCCGGCTTGAGCAGCATCGCCACGGGCATGACGATGATGGCGCCGACCGCACTTCCCTCAACCCACGAGATCCAGGCACCTTCGATCGGCGCGCCAAACGCCCATGCCGCCATATAGGCCCCTGGGAGTCCTGCAATCGGCGGCGCCACCACGGCCATGACGGTGAGCAGGCGGAGATAGGTCCAGACGCCGTCGGTCAGCCTGATCTGGCGACCGATCCAAGCGCGCGCCAGTGCGATTGCAATCCCGATTTCGACCAGGTTGGCGAGCATAAGGCCGGCCGACACCACCGCGGGATGCCCCAGCACCACACCGGCGGCGAAGCCGGAGAGGCCGATTCCGACCAGCAAAACCGGCCAGTCGCGGCGGTTCGAGCGCAGCAGAAACGCGATCGCGATGGCGTTGGCCAGCCACACGGTGGCGACGGCTCCGGGTATGCGCATCAGCCCGATGCCGAACGCCGAGGCCAGGAAGTACAGGACCGAGAGCAGCACGAACTTGTCCACACCGCCGCCCCGGGAAAAGCGCAACGCGTGCAGGAACGTCCATCTTGCGATGGCGGCCATGGGCACCACTCGACTTGTGACTTGTCGGCCGAGTAGAACGCGTCGAGGTTAACAAACGGCTGCGCGCGCCAAATCCGCGCCTGCGCCCGGACGGTCAGCAGATTCTTATTCGCCGTACGGAATCCAGATGTTCTTCACCTGCGTCGCGCGATGGAGGAGCTCGCGACCACCGCCGGCCAGCGGATCGAACCAGTCACGTTCGAGCGTCTCGGCCCAGGTCTGCTTCAGATTACCGGCCGATTCCGCCTCGACGGTTGCCGCACCAGCCCGATCGCCGAAGTACCAGATGGCATCCACGGCGTCGTGTTTGGCGAGTTCGGCACCGAGGCTCTCTCGATCCCCCGTCACGATATTCACCACACCGGCGGGGACATCGGAGGTGTCCAACACCTGATAGAAGTCCGTCGCCAACAGCGCCTTGGTCTCAGACGGCACCATCACCGCAGCGTTGCCGCCGGCGAGCGCCGCGCCGAACAACGACACGAACGGCAGTAATCCGGGCCCATCGGGGCAGATCACACCGACGACGCCGACCGGCTCGTTCATCGCCAGCGCCAGGCCGCGGAAGGGCGGGCGGTGGACCGCGCCCTCATACTTGTCGGCCCACGCCGCGAACGCAAAGAGCCGTTCGACGGACGCCGCGACCTCGCGACGCGCGCGCTGCTGCGACAGATCGGTCAGCGCCCTCAGGCGTGCGATGAACTCGTCCGATCGCGCATCGAGGTTCTCGGCGACGTAGTAGAGTATCTGCGCACGATTGTGCTCCGACGCCTTGGCCCAGCCCGGCGCCGCCTTGCGCGCCGCCTCCACGGCGTTGCGGATATCCTTGCGGTTCCCCTCGCCCACCTCGCCGACCGTCCGCCCGTCCGGCGCCGACACCGGCCGCGAATAGCCGCCGTCGGGCCGCGCCTGCTTGCCGCCGATATACATCTTCGCCGTTCTGTCGACGCCGCCCGGCGCCAGCGGCAGACTTGCCGGCGCGGATGGTTCGGCGGCCTGGATCGGCGCCGCGCCCTTCATCCAGGACGGCTTGGTGTAGGCGAAGGTTCCCTCGCGGCCGCCTTCACGGCCATAGCCGGACTCCTTGTAGCCGCCGAAACCCGACCCGGCGTCGAACAGATTGGTGGAGTTCACCCACACCACGCCGGCCCTAATCTTGGGCGCAAGGTCGAGGGCGAGGTTGATCGATTCCGACCAGATGCTCGCCGCCAACCCGTACTCGGTGTTGTTGGCGAGCGCGACCGCCTCCTCCGGCGTGCGGAACGTCATCGCCACCATCACTGGCCCGAAGATCTCGACCCGGGCGCAGGTCGAGGCCGGCTGGACATTAGTGAGCAGCGTCGGCGGGAAGAAGCTGCCGGCGTCCGGTAGCGGTCCGGGCGACTGATGGATTTCGGCCCCTTCGGCCACCCCCTGCTCGACCAGCGAACGGATGCGCTCCAGTTGCACCGGGGCGACAATGGCGCCCACGTCGATCGCCTTGTCGAGCGGCGAACCAACCCTGAGCGACGCCATGCGCTCCTTCAGCTTGGCGATGAAACGGTCGTGGACGCTCTCCTGCACCAGAAGTCGCGACCCGGCGCAGCACACCTGGCCCTGATTGAACCAGATCGCGTCGACGACGCCTTCGACGGCGCTGTCGAGATCGGCGTCGTCGAAGACGATGAAGGGCGACTTGCCGCCAAGTTCCAGGGTCAGCGACTTGCCGGTACCAGCGGTGGCCTTGCGGATGATGCGGCCGACCTCTGTCGAGCCGGTGAAGGCGATCTTGTCTACGTCGGGGTGATCGACCAGCGCGGCACCGGTCCCGCCGTCGCCGGTCACCACGTTCACGACCCCGGGCGGCAGGCCGACCGCCGCGCAGGTCTCGGCAAAGAGCAGCGCCGTCAGCGGCGTGAACTCGGCCGGCTTCAACACGGTCGTGTTGCCCAGCGCGATCGCCGGCGCGATCTTCCAGGCCAGCATCAGCAGCGGGAAGTTCCACGGGATGATCTGCCCGCACACGCCGACCGGCTCGCGATCGGGCATGTCGCGGGCCATGAGCTCGGCCCAGCCGGCGTGGTGGTAGAAGTGCCGGGCGGCGAGGGGAATATCGAGATCACGCGTCTCGCGGATCGACTTGCCGTTGTCCATCGCTTCCAGCACCGCGAACAGGCGGCTGTTGCGCTGGATCGCGCGCGCCAGCGCGTAGAGATACTTCGCCCGTTCGAAGCCGGGGAGCGCCGCCCAGCCGGGCTGCGCCGCACGGGCGGCCTTCACGGCCGCGTCGATATCGGCGGCGCTGCCCTGCGCCACCGAAAGGAGCGGCTGGTCGGTCGCAGGATCGATCGTTTCGAAGGTCGCGCCCTCAGCCGACGCGACCCACGCGCCGCCGATGAAATGGGCCGCCTCACCGGCCCGACCGGCAAGCCACGACTTTGCCTCGCCGTCGTTTTCCGGTGCCGGCCCGTAGTCGAGATCGTCGAAGAGTTCTGCAACGGACATGGTCGGCTCCTCAAGCCATCGCGTGGTGGTCGTACGAGGCGTAGCGACCGGTGACGAAATACGCGAGCTGGCGCTCGATGTCGGCGAGCAGCGACGACGCGCCGAAGCGGAACAGTCCGCTCTGCAGCCACAGCGATCCCAGTTCCTCCTTCATCACGAACTGGAACGCCATGGCGTCCTTGGCCGTCGAAATGCCGCCGGCCGGCTTGAAGCCGACGACGTGCCCGGTCATGTCGCGATAGGCGCGGATCGCCCGCACCATGGTGAGCGCCACCGGCAGGGTTGCATTGATGCCCTCCTTGCCGGTGGAGGTCTTGATGAAGTCGCTGCCTGCCATCATCGCCACCATCGAGGCACGGCCGACATTGCGCAGGGTCTTGAGGTCACCGGTGGCGAGGATGGTCTTCATGTGCGCCGGCCCACAGGCGTCCTTGAAGCTGCGCACCTCGTCGTAGAGCGCCTGCCAGTTGCCGGTGAGCACGTGTTCGCGCGTGATCACGATATCGATCTCGCGGGCGCCATCGGCCACGGACGCCTCGATTTCGGCCTGCCGTGTCGCCATCGGCGCAAGTCCGGCCGGGAACGCCGTCGACACCGCGGCGACCGGGATGCCCGATCCGTCGAGCGCGTCGACCGCGGCCGCCACGAACGGGTGATAGACGCAGACCGCCGCGACAGTCGGCGGCCGGTCCATGAATCCCAGCGCCTCGACCAGATCGGCCCTGAGCGGCGCGCGCGCCTTGGCGCACAACCGGCGGACCCGGCCGTCGGTGTCGTCACCGGAGAGCGTGGTGAGATCGATGCAGGTGAGCGCGCGGGTCAGCCAGGCCGCCTGCCAGGCCTTCTTGACCGTGCGGCGCGTGGGCAGGGTCGCCGCGCGGCGCTCCACCGCCGACAGGTTGACCCGCACCGCCTCGACCGGGTCACGATCGAAGGGGATACCGGGATTGTCCGGCTGATCCGGAACGTTGTGGAGCCGATGTACATCGGCCCCGGCGATCTGCGGAGCGGTCTTCGCCATGAAACACCTGCCTGTAGCACTTTTGCCCGGCAGTATAGCGAAGCCGCCCCGCTCTTGCGCGTGCTTTGCCGCGTCAGGCCACCGAGAGGTTGCCGCGCATCACGGCAAGCCCGCGCCACTGTGCGACCGCGAGCGCGCCGACCACCACCGCGACGGCTATCAGGATGGTCAATCCGGCCGGCGTGAAGGCGTTCGCGGCCACGATCACGAGCGCCGAACTGCCGGCGACCCAGACGAGATCGGCCGCAATCACCGCCACCACCGGCTGCGCCGGGGGCACAGCCCGCCACGCCAGTGCAACGAGTGAAATGGCGAAGAGGACCAGTCCAATGCCGATCGCCAGCAGGATCGTTGCCGATGTGACTCCGGCCGTGATGGTCTCGGGGACGAGGAGGAGGCGCGCGAGGGGGCCGCCAAAAAGCACCAGGCCCAGGCCGTTCAGGCTCGAGAAGGCAGCGTTGGCAAGAAGCGCGCCGCGCAGGAGGCGAATGTTGTTCGATGGATCGTTCATGTCTGCATCCTTCGGTGGGACCATGTCGTCGGCTCGAATCTGCTGATTGCGCACAGCGCCCACAATTATCTCGCAGGTAATTGCCGTGACGCGGGTACGCGGCTTAACTGGGCCATGACCGCCATCGCCCACACCCCGACCTTTCCCACCCTGCTTCGGACCTGGCGGCGCGCCGCCGGGCTCAGCCAGTTGCGCCTCGCCGGACTTGCCGGCGCCTCTCAACGCCATATCAGCTTTCTGGAGTCCGGCCGTGCCAACCCGAGCCGCGTCATGGTCTTCGCGCTGAGCGAAGCACTCAACGTACCGTTTCGTGACCGTAACGACCTTCTGATGGCTGCCGGATTTGCGCCCAAATACACCGAACGTGCCCTCGAAGCGCCGGGCATGGCGCCAGTTCGCAACGCCGTCGACCAGATTCTGCAACGCCAGGAGCCCTTCCCTGCCCTGGTTCTCGACCGGCTCTACAACATCCGCGCTGCCAATCGCGCCGCCGCACGGCTGACGGCGTTCCTGTTCGGCGACGCCCCGCCAACCGATCCCGAAATTGCCGGCAATCTCCTGCGCGTTCTTCTTGGCACCGAAGTGTGCCGCGAGCGCATCACAAACTGGGCGCTGGTCGCGTCCGTCCTGCTGCGGCGGTTACAGGCGGAGGCGGCCGCACCGACGGCACCGACCGACACCGCCGCCTTCTTCGAGGAGATCATGACCTACGCCCATCTGCCGTCCGACTGGCGACAGCGGTCTGACGCGGACTGGCGCCATCCGATGCTGACGGTGGAGTTCGCCGGCAACGACCGACATTTCAGCCTGTTCTCGACCTTCACGATCCTGGGCGCGCCGTTCGACATTACGCTCCAGGAGATCAGGATCGAGAGCTACTTCCCCGCGGACGACGAAGCGGTAGCCTTCTTTGCCACCGACGACCCCCCGGACTAGACGACTGTCTGGAAAACCACGCCGGCAGAAATCGCACCGGCAAGACCGAGGCCGAGATGGGTGGCGAAGACCTCGCGCCCCACCAGCAACCACACCGCCGCCATCGCCGGAATGCAGCTCACCGAGCCGGCGACCATGAACGTCATCACCGCGCCCGCCGACATGCCCCCTGCTCCATCAGCCCGGCCAGCAGGGGCGCGGCCAGGCGGCATGCGCATCTGGCCCCCAGCAACGCTCCGGTTAGTTGCGCATAGGCCCCTATGCGCAAATTTGCTGCGCATAGACTTGCTAATTGCGCATAGAATTGGTTTAATTGCGCATAGAATTCTATCGCAACTTGAGGAGCATCTGTGGCAAGGCGCATACCAGAAGAAGAGACCGCGGCCATCATGGAGGCTGTCCGCGCCCAGCCCGGCGGCGCGACGATCTCGGACATCGCGCGCGCGCTCACGCCCACCATGTCCCGGCGCACACTCCAGCACCGCCTGAGCCAACTTGTCGAAGCCGGCCGCCTCACCAGAGAAGGCGAACGGCGCTGGACGACATACCACCTTCCCGACACGCCCGACCCTGAACCGGCAGAAACAATTCTGCCGATGTCCGCCGCCAGCATCGAAATTCAGGCCTATCTGGCCCAGCCTCCACAGGCGCGAAAACCGGCCGGTTACGACCGCAGCCTTCTCGATAGCTACCGACCGAACGACACCGCTTACCTGTCCGACGAAGAACGTGCTCATCTGCACGAGGTCGGCCGCGTGCACCCGACCGAGGTGCCCGCCGGCACCTATGCCAGACAGATCATGAACCGGCTGTTGATCGACCTGGCCTGGAACTCAAGCCGCCTTGAGGGCAACACCTATTCGCTGCTCGACACGCGGCGCCTCATCGAGTTCGGCGAAGAAGCGGAAGGTCGCGAACGGCTCGAAGCGCAGATGATCTTGAACCACAAAGACGCGATCGAGTTTTTGGTCGACGCCGCCGAGGACATCAGCTTCAACCGTTATACGATCCTCAATCTCCACGCGCTGCTTGCCAACAACCTGCTCGACGAGCCCGACGCAGCAGGTAGGCTGCGGTTCATTCCCGTCGCGATCGAGCGCTCGGTGTTCCATCCTCTCGAAGTCCCGCAGCTCATCGAGGAATGTTTCGATCAGCTACTCGCGACCGCCGCCGTCATAACCGATCCTTTTGAGCAGGCGTTCTTCATCATGGCACAGCTACCGTATCTGCAACCATTCGACGACGTGAACAAACGTGTCTCGCGCCTTGCCGCCAACATACCGCTCGTCAGAAACAACCTATCGCCGCTTTCGTTCACCGACGTCCCGCAATCCGTCTACACCGAAGCTGTGCTCGGCATCTACGAGCTCGGCCGAACCGAACTCATGCGCGACGTCTTCGTGTGGGCCTACGAACGTTCGGCCGCGCGCTATGCCGCGGTCAGGCAGTCGCTCGGCGAGCCCGATCCGTTCAGGCTCCGCCAACGCGGTGCACTGCGAAGCGTTGTCGGCGAGGTGGTTCGCAACGGCATGGATAGAAGGACAGCTCTCGCTCACCTTCGGTCATGGAGCGAGAACAACATGGACCACGCTGACCGCGACCGATTCCGCCAAGTTGCTGAGGAAGAACTGCTAGGCCTCCATGAAGGGAACTTCGCGCGCTACCGGATCAAGCCCGGCGAGTTTGCTGCCTGGCAAAAGGCTTGGCGCAGACCGGTAGCCTAGCGGTGTTCCGGGTTCTCGTTGTCGGAGCGGCAGCCCGCATCCCACAATGAGCGCTGGTTGCCGTGGGCAGGAATGCCGCCGGCATCCTTGAGCATGCGCGCCATGTGCAGGAGGTTCCACACCATGAAGGTAACGTTGCGGTTGGTGAAGTCGTTCTCCGGTCCTCCCGAACCGGGATCGAGGTAGGACGGCCCCGGCCCCGCCTCCCCGAGCCACGCGGCGTCGGCCTGCGGCGGGATCAGATAGCCGATGTGCTGCAGCGAATAGAGGATGTTCATGGCACAGTGCTTGGCGCCGTCCTCGTTGCCGGTGATGAGGCAGCCCGCGACGCGGCCGTAATAGGCGTACTGGCCGGCCTCGTTGAGGACATGCGAGGACGAGTAGAGACGCTCGATCACGCGGGTGCACACCGACGATTTCTCGCCGAGCCAGATCGGCGATGTTACGATCAGGATGTCGGCGCGCTCGACCTTGTCGAAAATCTCCGGCCAGTCGTCCCGGCTCCAGCCGTGCTCGCGCATGTCCGGATAGACCCCCGGCGCAATATCGTGGTCGACCGGCCGGATCACCTCGACATCGACCTTGCTGCCCTCCAGCACCGACACCGCCATGCGGATCAGCCCGTCGGTATGGGACATCTCCGGCGACGGCTTGAGCGTGCAGTTGAGGATCAGCGCCGACAGGTCCGAGAAATCCCAGGCGCTCTCGTCGATCCAACGGGTTTGAATGGCATTCAGCATGGATATGTCTCCCGTCGGCGCGACGGTCCTCTCTGGTGGTTGCGGTTACTGGCCGAACATATCGCCGGCCCGCGTCGGCATCTCGCTGACCGGCATGGTTTCCTCCATGGTGGTCCTACGCTTGATATAGGCTCCGAGCCAGGCGGTGCCCGGTGCCGCGGTGAGCCCGTGCACGAAGATCGACAGCCCGCAGGTGACGATCACCGTAACGACGATGGTCTCGGCACCGGCGACACCCGCCCCCTCCAGAATGAGCAGGGCGAACAGGATCGACGCCAGACCGCGCGGTCCGAACCAGCCGAGAAAGACCACCGTCCATGGCCGCAATCCGGCGCCGGTGAGCGCGACCGCCACCGGGATCATGCGCACGATCGTCAGGCTCGCAACCGCATAGACGACGATAGCCGGCGTCACCAGCCCGAAGGCGTCCGGCAGGATCGCGGCGCCGAAAATCAGGAAGATCAGCACCACCAGCAGATGCCCCTCGGCCTCGATGAAGCGGAAGAGGAATTTGCAGCGTTCGCGGATCTGGTGCCCGAACACCGCGCCGCCGAAGAAGGCCGCGATGAAGCCGTTGCCGCCGGCGACTTCCGCGCCCGCAAAGATCACGACCGCGACGCCGAGGATCGCCGGCCCCTGGTAACTCTCGGCCATGGTGCCGCGCTCGACAGCCACGTCGATCAGGCGCGAGAAGACCCAGCCGAGGCCGATCCCGACCGCCGGGCCGAGCACGATCTGCGACAGTCCGAACAGGAGCCAGTTGGTCTCCGCGCCACCATGAGCCAGGCCGGACAGCGACATGAACAGAAGCACCACCGGGAGAGCGATACCGTCGTTCAGGCCGCTTTCGATATTGAGCGCCTGGCGGATGCGCACCGGTAGCGCCGGGCTGCCCACCACCGACTGGCCGAGCGCGGCATCGGTCGGCACCAGGATGGCCGCCAGCAACGCCGCACCCCACAGGCCGAGTTCCAGCGGGAGCCACAGCGCAATCGCGGTGCCGAGAGCGATGGAAAGCGGCATGCCGATCACCAGCATGCGAATCGGCACGTTGTGGTGACGCCGCACCTCACGCAGATCGATGCGGGCTGCGTCGGAAAACAGGACCAGCACCAGAGTGATCTCGGCGAGACCGTGGATGAAGCCGCTGTCGAAATCGAGCGGCGCGATCCCGAGCCACGGACCGAAGACAAGCCCCAGGGCGGTGAAGACCATCGGCCCGGTGATCGGCGAGGCTTCAAGCCTGCGGGTCACTAGGCTGTAGAGCACCAGCCCGCCACCGATGGCAATGAACGCTATGGTATCCAGGCGAGGGCTCCTGAAGGCATGTGTTGACGGCGCGGCAGCGTTCTCGATACCCCCACCCGCCGTTCAGTCAAACCAAATTGTGACCCCGGAGCCCACAGAGACCGGCGTGGTTCGCCGCACAACCCTGGATCGATCATGTTTGCTGCATCATCGCTGTTCGTTATTCTGACGCTGTCCGTCATCATCATCCGCGTCGCCGCCGTGGCGCTACGCATGACCGGGATGCCGGACCAGATCGCCCGCTTCCAGGCGCGGTCCGCCTTCACCGGCACCGGTTTCACCACGTCGGAATCGGAAGCGATCCTCGGCCATCCGGTCCGCCGTCGTATTGTCAGCCTGCTGATGATCGTCGGCAATCTCGGGCTGGTGACCATCATGGCGACGGTCATCGTCTCGCTCAGCGACTCGCTGCGTTCGGAAGGCGCCTTCTTCGCCCAGCTCCTGTGGATGGCGGGCGTGCTCTTGCTGTTGTGGTTCATCGCGTTCAACCCGGTTGCCGACCGCTGGATGTGCAACGTCATCGGTCGGCTGTTGCGGCGCACGCAATGGCTGACCGTCGGCGCCAGCGAGCAGCTGCTCCAGTGCCCCGGCGGCCATGGCGTGCACCTGATCCGGGTCGCCGCCGACCGCGCCCCGGCCACGGTCGCCGACCTGGTGCCGGCGACAGCCACGGTGCTCGGCATTCACCGCATCGGCGAGGCTTACCGATCGTCGCCGGCGGCCGACGCCGCTGTACGACCGCTCGACGAAATCTATGTCTACGGACCGGACGCCGCCTCGGCGTCCGCCGACACACCGCTTGACGACCAGGGGTGAGCAGGCCGCTGCTGACATGAGGGTGGCAGCAGGTCGCCCGTCACGGCCCGGGCGCTCGCTTCGCCGGTCGCAACCGTTGCGCTAGTTTGTCAGTTGACGAGGGAACGCCCTTCGGGGCGTCAGGAGCGACGCCATGGCCCGAAAGCTGATCGATTTCAGTGAGCTCTACGCCCGCGCCGCCGATCTCAAGGGCGGCGAGGAAGCTCTCGAACGCGTATTGCCGACCATCAAGTCGCCACAGCAATTGAAGCGCATCGCCGATGACCGCTGGCTGTCCGCCATGACCAAGCGCATCTTCCAGTCCGGCTTCAGCTGGAGCGTGATCGAGAAGAAATGGCCGGCTTTCGAAACGGCCTTCGAGGGTTTCGCGCCACGCCGCTGGGCAGGCGTGCCCGACGAGGAGCTGGAGCGCCTGCTCAAGGACGCCTCCATCGTGCGCAACGGCGCCAAGATCTTCGCTGTACGCAACAACGCGGCGTTCCTGGTCGACCTCGCCGAGGAGCACGGCAGCGCGGCCAAGGTCTTCGCCGACTGGCCGGCCGACGACTTCGTGGGCCTGCTGCGCATGGTGCACAAACGCGGCAAACGCCTGGGCGGCACCTCCGCCCAGTATGTCTTCCGCGGCATGGGCAGGGATTCCTTCATCCTGACACCGGACGTCACCGCCGCCCTGATCCGCGAGGGCGTGGTCGACAGGCCGCCGACGTCGAAGCGCGCCATGGACGAGGTGCAGGCCGCATTCAATCACTGGCGCAAACAGGCCGACCGGCCCCTGGCCCATGTCAGCCGTATCCTCGCCGCGACCATCGACAGCCCCCACCCCGGCCCGGAGCGCACGCCGCTTTAGAGCCGAGTAGACGGGCGCGACACCCGGACGACTCGCGCTACGCGCCCTCACGCAGCACGACATCGACCCGGCCCGCGTGGTCCCGCACGTAGCGGCCGTTGGGAAGATCGTTGTCGTGCAGCTTCCGCTCGATGGCTGGCGCATCGAGACCGTAGCCCTCCCACCGGCGGCGCAAACGCCGTTCGAGCTCCGCCTCGTCGACCTCGATCAGAACGCGCACGTCGAACGCATCCTTAAGCCGGCTCCACGGCGGCACGTCGACGAGCAGATAGTTACCTTCGACCAGCACGATGTCGACTGACGAGCCGACCATCGCGGCGCCGGCGCGCGCGATCTCGATATCGCGATCGAAGACCGGGACCGCGATCTCGTCCTCCACGTTGGCGCGCAGCCGCGCGAGCATATGCGCCAGGCCGTCGACGTCGAAGGTGTTCGGCGCCCCCTTGCGCGGCCTCAGACCGCGAGCGTCCAGTAGAACGTCGTCGTAGTGGTAACCGTCCATGCCGAGGACCGCGGCGCGTCCGGCGGCGCGTTCGTTGAGGCTCGCCGCGAGCTCGGCCGCGACGGTGGATTTCCCGGCGCCCGGCGGACCGGCGATCGCCACAAGCGTGCGAGCGCCGCATGGGCGGTCGTTGAGGAGGCCTGCAAGTTCGGCCGTTGTGATTCGGGGCGCGTCCATCGATCCGATCAGACGATACCGAAAAACCGGCTCGATGACCGCCCTATACCGGCACGCTCACCCCTTCTCGGCACCCGACAGCAGCCCGGCGCGCACGTAACGCTGCGACACGAGGAAGATCAGAAGCACCGGCAGGATCACCAGCAACGCGGCGACAATCGCCTCGGGCCGGTTGATGGGAATGTCGCTGGCGACATCGTTGCCGAGCGCGCCCGAGCTGCTGATCAGCACCGCGAGCCCGATCGGCAGGCTGTAGAGTTCGTCCCTTGTCAGGAGCACGAAGGCGAGGAAGTAGTTGCTCCAGTTCGCCAGGAAACTGAAGAAGCCGACCAGTGCAATCAGAGGGCCGGACAGGGGCAGCGCGATTTTGAGGAACACCTCGAACCGCGTCGCCCCGTCGATGCGCGCGCTCTCGACCAGGGCCCTCGGCAGCGAGGTCACGTAGTAGATGAAGGCCAGATAGACCCCGAAAGGAAAGAACGCCGTGGCGAGGATCATGCCGAGATAGCTGTTGGTCAGACCCAGCGCCTGCATCTGCAGATAGATCGGCAGCGCCACGACCGTGTTGGGCGTGATCATGGCGATCAGCGTCAGCACGAGGATCAGCCGGCGAAATGGAAAGTCGTAGATCGCCAGCACGTAGCCGGCGGGCACGGCGGCCACCAGCGACAGGCTGACCCCGCCCACCGAGTAGACGGCCGAGTTGAACGCCCACTCGCCGATGAGAAAATCGTTGTAGGTCGCCAGATTGTTCCAGGTGGCGAGCAGCGAGTCCACGCTGCCGATATGGAAGGCGCTGGCCGAGAACAGCTCCGACTCGGTGCGGAAGGCGGCCAGAAGCAGCCAGACGATCGGCGTCATGTAGAAGACGAACGCCGCGCCGAGGATCACCCACATGACGGTGGTGTTCGTGAACCGCTGCAAGGGATGTTTGCCGGTCGAACGCGCCATGCCTCAGTCCGTCCGGTAGAACTTCGTGCCGAAGACCACCACCAGGGAGATCGAAATCGCCGCCGTGAGCAGAAGCACGCTCATGGCGGCCGAGGCACCGAAATCGCCCATGGTGAAGGCGTACTGAAACGCGAGCTGGTTGACCGACCAGTCGGGGCGGGAGTACTGCGAGCCCGCCATCGCCATCAGTTGCGGCTCGACGAACATCTGGATGCCGGTGGCGAAAGCCAGGATCGCCATCAGCGCCAGCGACCGCCAGATCAGCGGCAGCTTGATCTGCAGCGCGGTCTGCACCGGCGTGGCGCCGTCGACGCGGGCTGCCTCCAGCACTTCGGTCGGAATGCCCTTGAGCGCGCCGCCCATGACGACGATCCAGCCGCCGGAATGGGCCAGGAACGCCATCAGCGCGAAGACGACCGGAAAGCCCAGTTGCGCCACGACGTGGCTGCGGGTCTCCAGCCCGGCGAGCTTGAACAGCGGCGCATAGGGGCTGACCGTCGGATCCAGCAGAAACAGCCAGACCACCACGATCGCCGACGAGGTGATCGCACCGGGCAGGAAGAACGAGGTCCGAAGGACGGCGGCCGGCCGCGGCGCCAGCGCATCGAGCATCAGCGACAGACCGCCCACAGCCAGCACCAGCATCACCAGCCAGACCGCCACGTACGTGAAGACGTTGCCGATGGCATCGCCGAGCCGGAAATCCTGCAGGACAAGCCGGAAGTTCTCGACGCCCCAGAACACCCATTCGAAGGTATCCATGAAGCTCAGTGTGAAGGCGTAGAACACCGGGGCGAAGCCGAACATCAGCAGGAGCGCCAGATACGGCGCCAGCATCAGGGCGACGAACACCCTGCCCCTGCGCCGGCCGGAGCGTCGCCTGCGTGATCTCTGCACGTTCGCCGTGACGGTGTTCTGCATGGCCTGTGAAGCCGTGATGCCGGTGTAGTGGGCGGACCCGAACGGACCCGCCCACCAGGGGCTCAGTTGGCCAGTTGATAGCGGTTGATGCGCGCGAGGTTCTTCAGCTCCGCTTCCAGATCCGAGAGTTTATCGGCAAGCGGCGCGTTCGAGGCCCCGTCGATCTTGACCAGCGCCGCCGAGAAATCGACCCGGTAGCCCGCATAGTAAGGATGGCCGAAGTCGGCGGTACGCTTCATCACGTCATAGACATCGTCCCTGGCGTAATAGGGATCGTTGGCGATCCGGTCCCGCCATGCGTCGGAGCTGGCCGCATCCGCTGGCATGGTGGTTGCCTGGCTTTGCAACCCGATATCGGTGGTCATCCAGGTGATGACCTGCGCGACCGCCTCGGGATGCGCGCTCTCGGTGTAGCCGCCGAAGACGCCGCCGCCCCAGCTCCACGCGACCGGCTGCGCCTCATCCGCCCATCTCAGCGAATCGGAAGCGGCCAGACGGCCCTCGGGCAGTTCGTAGACAGGACGGATCACGTGCTCGCCGAACCAGGTCGAACCGACGAACAACAACAGCTTGTCTTCTTTCGCTTCCGTCACAAAGGCCGGCTCGAACGGACCGTGTTCGCTCAGCGCACCAGAGGCCCGCAGGCGATCAACCATCTCGGCTGCGCGGACACAGCCGGCGCCCGACAAATCGATGGTCAGGACATTGGCATCGTTGCCGAGCGGAAAACCGAACTCGCAGCCACCCGCGGTCAGGAAGTTCAGGAGCGGAGCGTCCTGCTTGCCTGTGCCGACGATCAGACCCTTTTCCGCCGCTGCATGACCCAGGGCCTCGAACTCTTCCCAGGTCGCCGGCACGTCAAAGCCGTTCTCCGTCATCAGCTTCTCGTCGTACCAGACGATGAAATGCGCAAGATCGTTGCGCAGGCACAGAAGCCGCCCGTCGGGCGTCTGACACGGCGACAGCGCGTTCGGCAGGAAGCCGTCCACGACCGACTGGTCGATGATACCGCTCAGGTCCATGAGATAGTTCGCGCGGCGCGTCGAAAGCTGCGCGACATGGGTCAGATCGGCCATGAAGATGACGTCGGGCACGTCCTCGCCACCCTGCAACGCCAGTTGCAGCTTGGCCACCTGGTCGGGTGGTGCGACCGTCACGATGTTCAGGTCGATGTCATCGTGAGCGGCATCGAACGCCTCGTAGGCGGTCACCCGGGCAGTATCGGACCAGACCGTCAGGTTGACGGTCTCCGCAGATGCTGCGCCCACCGACAGCGCGAACGCGCAGGTGGTGGCAGCCGTCAGACATTGGAACTTCATCATATTAACCTCCCTGTGTGCTTTGGTGATCGACGGCTTGGCTGGCGCCGTCGAAGAGGTGGACGTCCCCGCTCGAGAACGTTGCGGTGACGTTGCTGCCGCGCGCGAACGCGGCGGTTGCCGGCAATTGGGCGATCATCGGCGGCAGCCCGTCGCACAGGATGTGCGCGTAACTGAGATTGCCGAGTTGCTCCAGTGACAGGATCTCGCCGGTGAGTGCCGGCTCGGACCCGACCTCGCCGCCCAGGTGCAGCGCCTCGGGACGCAGGCCGATCGTCACCTCCTCGCCCACCGGCTGCGTCGCCGCGGCAGGCAGGGGAACCGGCGTCCCCTCACCTGTCGGCAGCCGGACGAGCCCGCCGGCCTCGACGATCCCGGGCAGGAGGTTCATCCGCGGCGAGCCGATGAACCCGGCCACGAACAGATTGCTCGGCTTGCGATAGAGCTCCAGCGGCGAACCGATCTGCTGAACGCGCCCGTCGTCGAAAGCGACGATCCGGTCGGCCAGCGTCATCGCCTCGACCTGGTCGTGGGTCACGTAGATCATGGTCGCGCCGATATCGCGGTGCAGCTTCTCGATCTGCAGGCGCATCTCGACCCGCAGCGCCGCGTCGAGGTTCGACAGCGGTTCGTCGAACAGAAACACCTGCGGCTCGCGCACGATGGCGCGGCCGATCGCGACCCGTTGGCGCTGTCCGCCCGACAGCTGGTTGGGCTTGCGGGACAGATAGTCGGTCAGTTGCAGGATCGCGGCCGCTTCGCGCACGCGCCTGTCCAGCTCGAGCCGCGGAACCTTGTGCAGGCGCAGGTTGAAGGCGATGTTCTCGTAGACGGTCTTGTGCGGGTAGAGCGCATAGCTCTGGAACACCATGGCGATGCCGCGTTCCGACGGCTCGGCATCGGTCACGTCCTCGCCGCCGATGGAGATCGTACCGGAACTGACCTCTTCCAGCCCCGCGACCATTCGCAACAGCGTGGATTTGCCGGAGCCCGATGGCCCGACGAAGACGACGAACTCGCCGGTCTCGATCACCAGGTCGATGCCACGGATGACGTCGACCGTGCCGAACGATTTGTTGATCCCGGTGAACTGAACCGTCGACATATCGTCAGCTCAGTGCCGCCGTTCCGAGACAACGGTCTTGGCGATGGCGCGCGCATCCAGATCCTCGGGATCGAACGCATAGCCCAGGCCCGGCGTGTCCGGGATGGTCAGTGTGCCGTCGATGATCGACAACGGCCCCATCTTGTCGAGTTGCGCGATGTGATCGACATCGAAGACGATCTGCTCGTAGAAATCGTTGTTCGTCACGGCGCCGCAGAGTTGGGCGTTTTCTAGCCCCATCCCGTGGACCTGCGCCCGCATGCCGAAGCTGTCGGACGTGTGCGCAATCTTCATCGACCCGGTCAGACCGCCCTTCAGGACCGAGTTGATCCGGGTCATGTCGAGCGCACCGGCCTCGATCCAGCTCGCGGCGTTCCAATGCGCGCCGTCGGAGGTTTCCGCCGCAAGGATCGGGATGTGGAGCTTCTCGGCGAGTTTCCGGTAGGACCCGAGGTGGAACTCGCGCATCGGCTCCTCGTACCAGAGATAGCCCTCGTCCTGCAGCGCCTTGCCGACGGTCATCGCGTCGACGTAATCCCAGCCGGCCGAGCCATCGAACATCAGGGGTGCGTCGGGGCCGACCCAACGCCTGAGCGCGCGGATCAGCCTGATGTCGTCCTGCACATCGCCCCAAGCGTGCAGCTTGAAGGCCGAGAACCCGATGTCACGGCAGGTCTTGATGTTACGCTCATAGGTCTCGAGGTCGGCCCATGTGGCAGTCGAAGCGTAGGCGGGAATCTGCTTGCGGCTGCCACCGAGGAGGACGTGGATCGGTAATCCGGCCAGCTTGGATTTCAGGTCCCAGCACAGCACATCGAGCTGACCGAGGTGACGAATGTGGAACTCCTCGATCCGGTCGACCTCCCACACCTTCTTCCACATCTGCTCGGTCAGCAGCGGATTGTCGCCTATGAAATGCGCAAACCGGCGCCGCACCAGGTCGAACACGGCATCACCCATTTCGACCGTGATGAAGCCGGTCTGACCGCACTCGGTTTCCATCAGGATCGAGGCCAGGCGTGGCCCCTCGCCCTCGGGCAGGCCGCCATGCGAGGTCGGCAGTCCGTGGCGCCAGACAACCTGTGGACCCCGTGGCGCCTCATAAACCCAGCACGTGAATTGGCTGATTTTCACCCAACACCCCATCATTGATATTTCAGATGGGGGTGTAGATATATCTACAAGGTGAGTCAACGACCGATTCAGACGGCGATGGTCGATCTCAGCGGCCTTGTATCGACTTCCGGCTGTCGGTAAGCACATACCTGCCCAACGACGGAGCGTTTGGTTGAAGACCGCGACGATAGACACCGGCGAGACAGACTTTGACATCCCGCGCACCCTGGATGCCTTGCCCAAGCATCCTAATGTGGGCGTCGAGCGGTTTTCCCTTGCACTCGGTGATGGAAAGTTGATTCCCGGCGAGACGGTGACCCAGGCCGAGCTTTGCGAGGCCTTGGGGCTGTCCCTGTCGCCGCTACGGGAAACCCTGGTGCTCCTGGAAGAGTACGGGCTTGTGGAGGTGAAGCCGCGCGCGGGCGTTCTGATCGCCAATCCCGAAATGGACTTCTTGCGCGAAAGCTATCAGTTCCGCATCCTGATCGAGGTCGAGGCGCTGAAGGCCTACCTCAAGGCCGTGCCGCGCCACGAGGTCGAGGCGCTTCTGGACCGTCAGGCCGAGATCATCAAAGACCTTCGCGATGATCGGTCGGAAGCGGCAATCGAGTCCTTCGTGGCCTGCGACTACTTCCTGCACACCCGTTTCGTCGAGGCAATGGGCAACAAGCACATCCTTGCGACGCACAATCGGCTTCAACTGAATCTTCGCAACGTCCGGTCACTGCATCGCAGCGTGAACTTTGTCGACAACCTCCTGACGGCCGGACAGGAGCATCTGGACCTGCTCGACAGGATCGCCGCGCGCGACATCGACGGCGCCCAGCGGGTCTTGCGACGACATTTCGAAAGCAGCGCGTTTCGCGTCTTCGTCGCGCCGTAACCGCAGAGATCTGCGGGCATCGTCAAGCTCATCGGCCGCCGTCGGACCGCGGCGTTTGGCGGCCCGCAGCGGCCGGTCATGATTAACCAATCCTTAACAATCAGGATGACGGTGCCGACCGGCGCCGCTAACCAAAAGGGCTACGGCAACCCGGGCGGCACGGGCATTGCCGCGATGTGAAACAGATGCGGCCTGATTGTTGGAGCCCGCCATGAAAACCGCCGTTTGGTTGTCCTTGTTCCTTTTCGCCATGAATCCCGGCCAACCGGCCCACGCCTATCTCGACCCGGGCACGGGGGCGATGCTCCTGCAGATCATCCTCGGCGGTATCGCCGGCGCAGCGGTCGCGTTTCGCCTTTACTGGCACCGCTTTCGCGCGTTCATCGGACTGGCGCCATCATCTGCCCGGTCGAGCGACGACGGCGAAGCTTCGACATGAACGTCGCCGTCAGGGAACCGGGTTCCTTTCGCGACCCTTCGGGCACCGTCTTCTCGCACAACGGGCGCATCTTCCGGACGATCGCGGAGCAGGCCGCACCGGGTTTCGATGCCGTTCGCGCCACCGGCTTGCTCGAGCGACTGGAACGGCAGGAGCGCGTGGTCGGCACCAAGCTCATTGAGGCGCGACCTGACTTGCCTGACGGCGATATCCGCTACGTTGTCGAGCACCCTCGCCTGCCCTTCGTCTCCTATCCCTACGAGTGGACCTTCTCGGCACTGAAGGCGGCTGCCCTTCATCACCTGGACGTTCAGCTGGATGCGCTGGCCGAGAACGTCACGCTCTCGGATGCGTCGGCCTACAACGTCCAGTTCGTCGGCCCGCACCCGGTGTTCATCGACGTGCTCTCGTTCCGGCCCTATCGCGACGGCGAGTTCTGGGCCGGGCACCGACAGTTCTGCGAGCAGTTTCTGAACCCGCTGCTGGTGCGCGCGCTGCTCGGCGTGCCCCACAACGACTGGTACCGCGGCGCTCTGGAAGGGATCTCTTCGGAGTATCTGAGCCGCACGCTATCGCTGCGCCACAAGCTGTCGTGGAACGTCCTTACCCAGGTCGTGCTTCAGGCGTCACTGCAGCGCTCGGTCGGCGGCAAGCTCGACCGTGAGCAGGCCGAAGCCATCAAACAGCGCCGCTTCCCCAAGTCCTCGTTTGTCGCCATGCTGCAGCGCTTGCGGCGCTACATCGATGGGCTGAGCCCGGCAGACCGCACACCGACCCAGTGGCAGGACTACGCCGCCGACAACACCTATTCCGACGCCGATTACGGCGCCAAGAAGCAGTTTGTCCATGATGCCGTCACGGCTTCAGGCCCGGCCATGGTGTGGGATCTCGGCTGCAATGTCGGCGAGTACGCCGAGATTGCGCTTGAGGCCGGCGCCGACCATGTCGTCGGCTGGGATGTCGATCACGGCGCGCTCGAGGCCGGCTTCACGCGTGCCCGGGAACGCAAGCTCAACGTCCTGCCGTTGCATTTCGACGCCGCCAATCCATCACCCAGCCAGGGCTGGGATCAGGCCGAGCGCTACGGCATGGCCGAACGCGGCCCCGCCGACATGGTGCTGGCCCTCGCGTTCGTGCACCACCTCGCCATTGCCCGCAACGTGCCGCTCGATCACGTCGCCAAATGGTTGACCGAGATCGGTCGAGCCGGCGTCGTCGAGTTTGTCGAGAAGGGCGATTCGACCGTCAGGCAGATGCTTGCCGTGCGGGAGGACATCTTCCCCGACTACACGCTGGATGCCTTCCTGTCGGCCATGTCGAAGCACGCCCGCATCACGCGGCGCCTTGCCCTGTCGCAACCGGGTTCGGGGTCGATGCGCCATCTGATTGCCTTCGAGCGGTACGATCCATGACGGCTGTCACCGCGCCCCTCGGCGGGACATCGAGGACGATCCGTCCCTTCGGGGCTTTCGTCGCCATCTTCCTGATGGGGCTGACGCCGTTCCTGTCGTTTGCCCGGTTCCACGACTATCCCGTCGATCGTCCGGAGATTCTGATCTCCCTGGTCATCATTGCCGCCGCAAGTGCCGTGGTTGCGTTGGTGCTGGCGATCGCCCCCGCGATCTTGCAGGCGGCCATCCTCGCGATCGCGCTGATCCTGTTCATCGACCTCCAGTTCGGCTTCACCGCGATGTCACGCGAGTTGGTGGCGGTGACGCACATGCCGGTAGCGATCACCAAACCACTTGCGATGGCCATCATGACAGGAGCGTTCGGGTCTGCCCTCGTGGCGATCTGGCTCCTGCGCGCCAACGTCGTGACCGTCCTCGCCACCATCTTCGTGGTCATGGCGTCCTCGACGTTCATCTTCGGCCACGGCGCCGTGGGGCTCGGCGACGCACGGTCACCGACGACCGGTAACGGCGACGTCGCGGCCGGGCCGCCGCCGCTGGTGCACATCATCCTCGACGAGCACATCGGCGTGGAGGGGATACCCTCCGATATCGGCGACGGCGCGGAACTGCGCCTGCACCTGCGGGACCTCTATGAAGCGCGCGGCTTCAGCGTGTTCGGGCGCGCCTACAGCATGTACTTCGACACGGAGAATGCGCTCCCCAATCTGTTGAACTTCACGGCCCACGACACCGATCGTTCGCTCCTGGATGGCATTACCGCCACGCGGCGCATGACCCGCAATGCCTACTTCGATCTCCTGGCCGAGCGCGGCTATCGGCTTCGCGTCTACCAGTCCGACTTCATGGACTTCTGCTCCGGCAACGACGCGATGATCGAATCCTGCCACACCTACCGGAGCACCAGCCCGGCGGCATTCAGGGATTTGGACGTGCCGGTCACCGGCAAGCTGCGGCTGCTGTGGAGCATGTATCTGGAGCGCGCATCGACCTATGTGGCGCTGCGACGTGGCTACAGGGGGCTCGTCCACAGCCGGGCGCAGGCCTTTGGAATCGCCCTGCCCGCGTGGAACTGGGAAAGGTCGCGCGTCGGCCCCCTGCCCACCGTGCCGGTCATCGACGCGCTCGCCGCCGACCTCGGACAAGCCGCGGCCGGCTCGGCGTTCTTCGTCCACCTACTGTCGCCGCACTACCCTTATGTGTTCGATCGCGCGTGCCAGGTGAACCCGCGGGTCGATCAGTGGATCTACGCCACCGACGAGTCGCTCGCCGGGCCGCGCCTCAATTCCGACGCCGGGTGGCGTCTGCGCTATGAACTCTATATCGACCAGACGTTCTGCCTGCACGAACAGCTTGCGCCGGTGTTCGACGCGCTGGCCAACAATGCCGCGCTGAAGGACGCCGTCGTCGTCATCCAGGGCGACCATGGATCGCGCATCAACGTGCACGATCCGATCACCGGCAATGTCGACCGGCTCACCCGGGACGATTTCATCGACGGGTTTTCGACGTTCTTCGTGGGGCGATCGGAGCGCCTTGTGCCCGGCTACCACGAGCAGCTCGTCCCCGTTCAGGATCTCCTGGCGCGCATCTGGGACCATACCCCGCCATCTGTTGCCGAACCAACGGTGTTTCTGACCGACCGTGTCACCGGGCCGCTGCATCCGGTACCCGCGGCCGAAGCCCTCGGCGCCATGCGCGACTGAGCCCCACGCACGAGCGCCGGGCCCGTCAGACCCTACCCTTGAATTGAACCGTAGACGTCAGGGCGATCCCGGCCACGACGTTGACGGCGCCAAGCGGGTCTTGCGACGATATCTCGGAAGCAGTGCGTTTCGCGTCTTCGTCACCGTGACGGCGAGGTGATGTCCGTATCGCAAGGACTAAGCGACGAACGGGTGTCGGATTGTGACGGATAGCAAGGACCTGGTGGCCCGCGGCTACAATGAGATAGCCGACGCCTACCTGGACCGCTTCGGCTCGTCTGCCACGCGCCAAAGATGGCTCGATCGGCTCACGACCAACCTGCCGGCCGGCGCCCGTGTGCTTGATCTTGGTTGCGGCGCGGGTCTCCCCGTCGCACACACTTTGGTGCGGCTTGGGCATTCGACGGTGGGTGTCGACTCATCCTCGCAGCAGATCGCCCGGGCACGCCTGGCCGTTCCGCGGGCGACGTTTATGGAAGCAGACATGTGCAATGTGTCTTTCGACGCCGAGACATTTGATGCGGTTTGCGCATTCTACGCGATGACGCATCTCCCACCCGACGAGCAGGCTCTCTTGATCGCCAGGATCGTCACGTGGCTGAAGCCGTACGGGGTCTTCATCGCCAGTTTCGGCGCCGGCGCGCGAAGCGAATGGCGCGGCGAATGGCTGGGAACCACGATGTATTTCGGCCACGCCGGGGAGGACGCCACGCTCGCCAGCATCACCGAGTCCGGCCTGACACTTCGGACGTCGGTCGTTGAGAAGCAGGACAACGAGGACACCAGCTTCCTGTGGGTCGAAGCGGTCAAGGACGTTACGCCGACCAACTTCGCCTCGTAAGCCGGAGGACTTCGACACGGGCGACATCGCGCGCCGTCCCGCAAAAGCCTATGTCGCGGTTATGTCGCGCGATCCGCTGGATTACGGGCCCGGCTGCCGTGGTGCATTCGGCGGCGCAAGATGAGGAACCCAGCCACGTAGCCGAGCCCGGTGCTGACGGCGAAACGTCAGAGCTTCGGCCCCGCCACCGCCTCCACCGGGGTCGCGTCAGCGGTATGCTGCTTGTAGCTGGCCGCGTACCTCACCAGATCAAAGACGCCCACCTGCAGTTTGTCTTCCCTGATCGCCGCCGTGATTTGCGGGCCGCAAGCCGCCCAGCGGTCGGAGTCCCATGTCTCCATGCTATCGCCGCGGGTTTTGGCGCCCCAGACATCCGGCTCGATGACGCGCTGCTCGCCCCCGATATCGGGGTAGCCGTAGTTATCGGTCGGGCCTTCAAGCACCCGCAGGTCATCGAATCGGATCTGACTGCCCATCTGCACGTTGCAGTCGTCACGAGTGTAGCCTTGGCCCACCGTCCAGGTCAGCCGTCGCATGGAGCGCTCTTCGTAATGACCTGACGGCTCATCTCCGTACTTGTCCTTCAGGCTCGCGGCGACCACGTCGAACGACGTTCCCGGCGAAAGCGAGACCGTCCGCGAAATGCCAAGCACTTCGTTCGTCACCTCGCGGTGGCCGAACAAGGCTATCGCCTCCTGCCCGTCGGACCTCAGATAGAACATGAACTCCCGATATGGTTCGAGATGGCGCTGCAGACGCTCGTCTTCATCATCAGGAACAGCGTCCTCGGCGACCCATCCCACATCCATGTGATCCCGAATGATCCGGTCTGCCTCCTCAAAGGTCATGCCCAGGTGAATGCCAAGGACATCCGCCATGCCAAGCTCGGCCACCTCGGCATCGTGTGCCGCTTCCACACGATCCGCGAGGGATGCCCAGTCACCGCGAACGAGTTCGAAATCACCACAGCTCGAATCGTCAGGAAAGACGGATATCGTGGCGTGACCGTCGTCCAGGCTTGCCGCGGCGCCGACCATCACGTCGTCTGGTGGCTCCTCGATCCAATGGCGCGGCGCCCATCGAATCTGCCCGGTCGGCGCATGATACTGGCCGGCAATCGCGAAACGCCCGCCTTCGACGGCGGGGTTTTCGGGCGGCGCGAAGAACGAGAACTCGCCCGCAAACCGGTCACCACCGACGGCCTGAAGAGACACCTCGGCGCCGGTCGGGCCATAGTAACAGTCGTACACACCGGCCCACACGCCCTCCAGCGCCGCGCGCGTCGCTTCTTCCGTCGTCCACTCCACCGCGTCGAACGAGACCGACGCGAGCTGGTGACCATCGCGGTCAATGACACGAATAGCCAACGGCTCGACCTTGACGACCGTCGTCGCCGTGGACTCGACCGAGGTCTCGAGGCTCGCGCTTCCAAGCCTCGCGTCAACGACAACGGCAACGGCCCCATCACTGTCCAGAGCCGCGTCGTCCAACTGGAAGGTGTAACCTGCGGCCGGGCCGGGAAGCTGCAATGCCACGTCGGCAAGGCTATGGCCCCAAAGTTTCGTGACATACGCGTCGACCAATCCGACGTTGCCGGCAACCTCTTCCAGATCGCTTCTTTCGCTTGAGCTGCCCGCAACAAGTGGCGCGAAATCGCCGTTATCGAGGCGCGTCAGCCGGTCGATCTCGGATTCCCGGGCAGTGAAATGCAGCACGTCCGGCAGCGCTGCCGCGCGCCGCCTCGACCAATCGGCGAAATTCGCGCGAAGCTCCTGATCGCCGTCGCGGTTCCCAACCGCCACATCGTACCGGATGTCTTCGTGGAAGAACGCCTGCCAGCCGGCGTGTTGGTCCCATCCCTCGTTCGCGGCGCGGCTTCTCATCCATTGCTGCGCGCGCTCGTCGAGCGATATGAGCCCTTGCGAGAGCAACACCAGATCAAGGGTCTCCTGATCGTTGAGAAAAAGTGGGGCCACCGGCCTCGCCGGCACAACGGCCTCGGATGCCTTGGGGTTCAACGGAAAGCGGGCGAACGCGTTCACAATGTCATCGTTGCTGAAAAGCAGAACCTCCTCCGGTTCGACGGCGATCTCGAACTGATGTTCGCTACCCGGATTCGCTCTCATGCCCGCGAGCTGGGCCGTTATCCCGTAAACGATTGACGATGAGCCGTCGGCTTCGATGTGCTCCCGCCGGAAGTCGCGTGCCTGATCAACGGCCACCGGTATGGTACCCGGCAATCGCTCGGTCGCGATGGGTGCCGAGACGGTGACGCCCCCAACAGACATGTCGGTCGCCGAAGACAGCCGGACGCTGTCGCATGCCTGCAGATCGCCGCGCTCGATCGGAAAATGCTGCTGATCGAAATCGTATTCACGAACAGAGACGTCGCAGAGGATCAGCACAGGAACGGGAAACGGCAACTGCAGCGCGGTCACAGCATCGGACGCATCGGCGACAATGACTTCGTGCAGCGCGCGGCGATCGAACTCGTTGAGGCCGCGCCAGTACTCTCGCCAACCGAAATTGATATCGTCGGGCGAAACGCCCGCCGCCTCGACAATGCTGGTGCGGTGCGGCTCCGGAAAAAGAAGGAGGTAGGCGTAAGCAGTTTCGGCGTCGTCGAAGACCATCGGATGCTCGGCGGCCACCGTCGCAGCGGCCGCAAAACCAAGCGCTTCGCTGATACTCGTGGTGACCGGCCCCGCCCGCGTGCCCGCGCTGACCAATAGACGGTCATCCCGCAGTTCTGCGCCAATCTGTGCCGCCAACTCCGAGGCCGCGGGTTCCTGTGCATGTGCCGACAGCGAAGACGGCGGGACGACGTGCATCGCAGACACGACGAACCCGCCAACAATAACAGTTGCCAGAAAGCTGAAGCGCCGTCGCATGACCACGACTCCCATGACACGAGCGGTTGCACGCACAATCTTGGATAGCGCGACTGAGTTCAAGATGCTCGGCCAACCATGCCGGGCGCGACGCCCTTCAGTTGGCGGAGAAGCCACCGTCGACGCTCAGGATCTGCCCGGTCACGATCGACGACGCAGCAGACGCCAGGACGGTCGGGTCAGACCCGGCGGCCGGCGATCCAGGCGCCCTTCAGGTCCAGTTGGGTCGTCAGGCACACGAAATCCGCGCGTGAGCCCGCAACCAGGCGCCCGCGGCCGGGCGCCATCCCCATGACCTCGGCCGGATAGGGCGACGCCATGCGCAGCGCTTCCTCGAGCGACACGCCGATCTCGTCGACCATGAACTTCACCGCCGCGACCATGTCGATATCCGCGCCGGCGAGCGTGCCGTCTTCGAGACGCAACGCGCCGCCTTCACGCCGCACCACGCGCCCGTCGAGGGTGAACGTGTCCAGATCGGTGCCGATCGTCGACATGGCGTCGGTGACCAGGAAGATCCGCCCCGGACCGCGTTTGGCTGCGATCGCGATCCGCACCGCAGCCGGATGCACGTGGATGCGGTCGGCGATCAGCCCGGCGGAGAGATCACCGAGATCGAGGGCCGCACCAACAAGACCGGGTTCGCGATGATGCAGCATGCTCATGGCGTTGTAGAGGTGGGTGACACAGGTCGCGCCGGCCCGAGCGGTCGAGGCCGCCTCGGCGATCGTCGCGCCAGTATGCCCGATGCTCACCACAGCGCCCGCGTCGCGTAGAGCTTCACAATCGGCATCGGTGACCGATTCCGGAGCGACCGTGACCATGAGCGCGGGAAGACTGCGCGCCGCATCAATCAGGACTTCGCGATCCTCCGACGTCATGGGCCTGACGAGTTCGGCGGCGTGGGCGCCCCGCTTCCCCACGCTGAGATGCGGTCCTTCCAGATGGAGACCGGCGAAGCCGGGCACGTTGGCCTTGTGAGCCGCCACGCCCGCCGCGATGGCGGCTTCGGTCGTCGGCCTGTCGGCGGTGATGAGCGTGACCAGAAGCGATGTCGTGCCATGCCGCGCGTGGGCGGCGCAGATCGTCGCGATGGCCTCCACGGAGGGACCTTCGTTGAACAGCACGCCCCCGCCGCCGTTGACCTGGAGGTCGACGAACCCTGGCGCGATCAGCGTGTCGCCAAGATCGATCGTGTCATTCGTGCCCGGCAGGTCCGCGCGTGGCGCGACGGCCGTCACCCTGCCGTCCTCGATCACCAGGCCGTGGTCGCGCCGGGTCGCATCACCATCGAAGATCGCGGCGGCGTGAACCACCGTGGCCGCGGAACTCATACCGTTTCGGTCACCTTGGAGAGGTACTGCGGCGTGTCGGGCGAGAGCCCGCGGGCCAGCGCAAACGCCTCGACGAACCGATAGTACGAGACCAGCGTCACCAGCGGATCGACCAGCGGGTGGCCGGCCGAGGCAGAGGGAAGACGCTGCGCCTTGTCGCCGAGCGCCGACGTGATGAAGACCTGCGCACCACGCCCAGCCAACTCATCGGCGACGGCGGCGACCGCAGGTTCGGCCCGGTCGCCCACCGCGAGCACCAGGACCGGATACCCTTCTTCCACGATGGAGACGGGACCGTGCAGGACTTCGGCCGACGAGTAGGACTCGGCGTGGACCTGGCACGTTTCCTTGAACTTGAGCGCTGCCTCGTTGGAAACGGCAAAACCCGGTCCGCGGCCGAGAACGTAAAGCGACCTGCGATCGGACAGGGCCACCGCCAGGTCCGACCAGTCGCACGCAAGGGCGTCCTCGAAAGCTTGGGGAAGCCGCTGCAGCGCCGCTTTCAGGTCACGATCGCCGGCGCATTCCGCCAGCAGCGAGAGGCAGGCGACCGCCGATGACACAACCGTCTTGGTGGCCGCCACGCTACGCTCCGGCCCGGCGCAGATATCGAGCGTCGTCGCGCTGGCCGCAGCAAGCGGCGAGGCCGCATCGTTGGTGACCGCAAGGGTCGGCACGTTCTCGGCGCGCGCGGCCTCAACGACCGAGACGATGTCGGGACTCCTCCCCGATTGCGAGATCGACACGACGGCGCCGTGACGGAGATTCAGGGAGCGCCCGTAGATCGACGCCACCGACGGCCCGAGCGAGGCCACCGGGATTCCAAGGGTGAGCTCGCAGGCATACTTCAGGAGCATTGCGACATGGTCCGACGATCCCCGCGCCACTGTCGCCAGATACGCCGGGTTCGTGGTCTCCAGGGTCAGAGCCGCTTCACGAACCGGCGCCAGGCCATCGCGCAGGAAGCGGTCGGTCGCGGCGGGAATCTCCTCGATTTCCCGGCGCATGAAGGTGCGTTCTTCGTTCACGCCGTCGTCATTTCGGCCACGAAGTCATAGGCGTCGCCACGGTAAATGGACAGCGTACGCTCAACCGCGCGACCGGTCTTGAGGAAGGAGATGCGTTCGATGTGAAGGCCGGCCGCGCCGGTGCCAACGCCGAGCAGGGTCGCATCTGCCGCGTTGACGTTGGCCGCCGAGATCCGCTGGATGGCCCGGACCGGGCGATTGCCGTCTTCCGCCAGAACCGCATAGAGCGATGTGGTGATCACATCCGGATCCGGCAGGATCGACCTCGGCAGGGTCGCGCGCTCGATCGCCAGCGGCCGGTCTTCCGCGCTGCGCAGCCGAGCGATGCGGGCGACCCTCTCGTCGTGCGTGAGACCGAGCGCAAACACCTCCTCCGGCGAGGGATCGAAGATACCGCGCTCCAGCCATGTGGACGTGACCGTCATGCCGCGGCGCTTCATGTCATCGGTGAACGAGGTCAGCGTCGACAGGCTTTGCTCGACGCGCCGCGAGGCGATGAAGGAGCCGGAGCCGCGCCTCTGAACAATGATGCCGTCCCTGACGAGTTCGGCGACGGCCTTGCGGACCGTGACCCGCGAGAGGTCGGTCAGGAAGGCGATGTCGCGCTCGGACGGGAGCGGATCGTTGACCTTGAGCTGGCCGGATTCGACCGCCGAACGAATGTGCTGGCTGAGCTGCAGATAGCGCGGGCCGCCGCTTGTCATCAACCAGCCATCCGGCGCAAGAAAGGCAGCGAAGTCCATCGTCGAATCCTGCGGAAGGCGCCGCATGGGGACGGCGGCATGATACCGTTATAATACCAATGAAGGAATCTTTCAAAGTGCGATCGGGGGATTCAGGCGTATTTTTGTGATACGAGCGCTCCAACAAAGCTCGAACGGAGCATTGGTTTCAATTTGGCATTATGACGGATCCCGGCGAACATAAGCCGCCCCAGCGCACCGAGCGGCTGCATCCGAAGGCCAGCGGCCTCCAGTCCGAAAGCGACCTGGACATCCTCGCGGCGCTTCACGACGGCCATCTTGATGCGGCCCGGATCGTGGCGGAAGCCTTTCCGGCCATGGCACGCGCCGCCGATGCCATGGTCGAGGCGCTGCGCGCCGGTGGGCGACTGGTGTTTTCCGGCGCCGGCAGCGCCGGGCTGCTGGCTCAGACCGACGCCCTCGAACTCGGCGGCACCTTCGGTCTGCCGGACAGGGCCATTGTGATCCTGATGGCCGGCCGTTCGGACGATCGCACGGTCCTTGCCGGCAGCGTGGAGGACGACGCCGAACAGGCGGCGCGGGACACCGCGACGGCCGGGATCACGGCCGGTGACTGCGTGCTCTGCGTTTCGGCGAGCGGCACGACCCCCTACACGTTGGCGGTGGCCAAACGGGCTGTCGACGCCGGGGCGACGGTCATCGGCATCGCGTCCAACGAGGGCGCGCCGCTTCTCGCCGTTGCGCACCTGCCGATCCTGCTCGCCACCCCGCCCGAGATCGTCGCCGGGTCCACGCGCCTCGGCGCCGGAACCGCGCAGAAGATAGCCCTCAACATGTTGTCGACGCTTGTCGGCATCCGGCTCGGACACGTGCACGACGGCCACATGGTCAATCTGCGCGCCGACAACGCGAAACTGAGACGCCGGGCGATCGGGATGGTCATGACGGTGGGCAAGTGCTCCGAACGGACGGCGTCGGAGGCTCTGGCCGCAACAGGGTGGCAGGTCAAGCCGGCCGTCCTCCTGGCGCTTGGCGCCCGCGACGCCGGCGAAGCGCGTCGCCTCGTCGACAGCGTCGGCGGCCGCCTTGATGCAGCGATCGCCGCTCTCGGCGGAACTTAGAGCCGGCGCGGCGGAGAACCCGGCGCAACACCAAAGAGATACCAAATTCCGATTTCGGCGCACTGCACCGTTGTGATTCCCGGCGCGTTGGCCTTTTTTTCGTTGCACGCGCGTTAATGGTCCTGTATTGGTATTATACGACCTGAACGAGGGTGAACAACTCGCAGGGCGCGGGGAGGGACTGGATGACGGCCTGCCGCACCACCGCCACGTGTGGTCTTGCAGATGTCGATAACGCCGTGGACCTCGGGCTACGCAGCCCGCGAGGGTCCGATGGCTGAACGTCGCGCCCTCCTTGAAGTCTGCGTCGATACCCTTGCCGGCGCTGCCATCGCCGCCAAGGCCGGCGCCGACCGTCTCGAGATTTGCGCCGTCCGCTCCGACGGCGGCGTGACACCGTCGCCGGCGATGATGCAGGCCGTCGCCGCCTTGCCGGTGCCGGTCTATGCGTTGATCCGTCCCCGCGCCGGGGACTTTCGTTTTTCGGCCGCTGAAGTCGCGGTCATGCAGGGCGACGTGCGCGCAGCACGCGACGCTGGGCTTGCCGGCGTCGTCATCGGCGCGAGCGACGCGACGGGCGCACTCGACCTCCCGGTACTGCGCGATCTCATCGCCGCCGCGGCGCCGTTGCCCGTCGCCCTGCATCGCGCCTTCGACGTAGCGCCCGACATGGACGCGGCTCTTGAGCAAGCCATCGACCTCGGCCTCGAGCGCGTGCTGACCTCGGGTGGCCGGCCAGGCGCATATGAGGGCGCCGACACGATCGCTCGCCTGGTTGCGCGGGCCGGCGATCGCATCTCCGTCATGGCCGGCGGCGGGTTGCGCCCCGACACGCTCGCGGCGTTCGTAGCCCGCACCGGCGTGCGCGAGATTCACGGTTCCTGCTCCGCTCCCATCCCGGCCGCCGACAAGCGCGCCGTCGAACTCGGTTTCGAGCATGCCGACGGTCGGCTCGATACACATGCCGATGTCGTGCGCGCCATGCTGGCCGCCCTCGGCGAGCAAGGAGAGGCAGCGGCATGAGGGTCGGGATCGTCGGGCTGGGGGCGCGCATCACCAACGTCGCCAGGATGCTGCTGGGGGCCAAGCCGGACATGGAGCTGGTCGCCTATGCCGATCCGTCGCCGGCCGGCCTCGACGCGCTGCAGACCGCGACCGGCGCCACCCTGAAGGGCTATGGCGACCTTGCGGCCATGCTCGGGGCCGAGAAGCTCGACCTGCTGATGATCGGCTCGCCGAACTTCCTGCACATCGAGCATCTCGAGGGCGGGCTGCGCTCCGACGTGCCGCGCATCTTCTGCGAGAAGCCGGTCGTCATCAGCGAGGCCGAGACGTTCCGCCTGCTGGAACTCCTGCGCGACAACGGTGGCCACCAGCGCGTCGTCGTCGGCCTCGTGCTGCGCTACGCGCCCCTGTTTCGCGCGGTTCAGCAGGCGCGCAACGACGGCACCCTCGGCGACGTCGTATCGATCGAGGCGAGCGAACACATCGCCCCGTACCACGCCCAGTTCTTCCACCGCGACTGGCGCCGCCATGCGGCCAGGAGCGGCGGCTTCATGCTGGAGAAGTGCTGCCACGACCTCGACCTCTACAACGACCTGGCCGGCGGCCGGCCGATGCGGATCGCCAGCTTCGGCGGGCGCAAGAGCTTCGTGCCGGGCAACAAGCCGCCGGCGGGGCACCGCTTCCCCGCGCCCGATCTGACCGGCCACGTCAGCCCGTTCGAGCCGCGCTGGGGCGGCAGCTCCGACGACGCCTTCACCTCCGACAGCGATCTCGTCGACTGCCAGACCGCGCTCGTCGAGTACGACAACGGCGTCAACCTCTGCTTCCACACCAATCACAACGTGCCGGACGAGTTCCGACGCTTCGCCGTGATCGGGACCCGCGGCATGGCCGAGGGTGACTTCAACCGCAACTTCCTGCGCATCCACGACGCCCGTTCCGGCGATTGCCTGATCGATCGCGACGACCTCGACCGGGCCGGCGCCAGCCACAGCCTGTCGGACGAGACCATGGCGCGCGATCTGGCCGCCCATTTCGACCACGACGCCCCGTTGCCGGTCACCGTCCTCGATGCGCTGGTGGCCGGTCTCACCGCCATTAAGATGGATGAAGCCCGGGTGTCGGGCACAGTGGTCGACCTTGCGCCGACATGGCAGCGGTTCGATAGTTACGGTCTGGGCTAGACACTGACATGGTGACCGCGCGCAAGATCGACTACTTCCCCTACCTGCTGCTGGTGCCGGCCACCATCGTCACCCTGGTGATCGTCGCCTGGCCGCTGGTCGAGACCGTGCGCCTCTCCTTCACCAACTCCACGATGAGCCCCATCGAGGAGTACATCGGTTTCGCCAACTACGAGAAGATGTTCTCGCGCCGCTTCCCCGAGGTGATCGCGCGCACCTTCATCTGGATGGCGCTGTCGGTCAGCTTCAAGATTCTGGTCGGTATCATCGGCGCCGTGCTGCTCAACGCCGCCGTGCCCGGCCGCACCCTGTTCCGCATTCTCGTCATGCCGCCGTGGATCGTGCCGATCGCGATCGGCGTGTTCATCTGGGGCTGGATGTACAACGGCCAGTTCGGAATGATCTCCGGCCTGATGCAGCGGGCCGAACTGATCGACGGGCCGCTTGAGTTCCTCGCCTTCCGCAACACCGCCTTCATGGCCACCATCGTCACCGACGTATGGATCGGCACGCCGCTGGTGACGATCTACCTGCTTGCGGCCATGCAGGGCATCTCCCAGGACCTGCATGAAGCCGCCTGGGTCGACGGCGCCTCGCGGCTCTACCGGTTCCGGCGCATCACCCTGCCGCTGATCATGCCGGCAGTCGCCACCATGTCGCTCTTGTCGGCGATCTGGACCTTCAACTCGTTCGACATCATCTGGATTCTGACCGAGGGCGGTCCGCGCAACGCGACCACCACCATGATCATCGACACCTACAAGACCGCCATCAGCCGGTTCAAGTACGGCGAAGGCTCGGCCCGCGCGGTCATGATCGTCCTGTTCCTGTCGGTGTTCGCCGGGTTCTACTTCCTGATGATTTCCCGTTTCGCGCGGCGGGAGGTGATCGAATGATCCACAAGTACCGCTGGTGGGAGTATGTGCTGATCTACGGCGGCCTGATCCTCTTCCTGATCTTCATCCTGGCGCCGTTCATCGAAGCGTTCGTGGTCTCGCTCAGGCCGCTCGATTCGGTGTTCTCGATCCCCTACCGGTTCATCACCGAGGAGATGAGTTTCCAGGCCTACATCGACATGTGGATCAACGTTCCGCTGTTGTGGCTCTACATCCTCAACTCGTTCTTCATCGCCAGCGCGGTGACGGTTCTGGCGCTGCTCGCGATCATCCCGGCGGCCTACGCGTTCTCGCGCTTCGAGTTCAAGGGCCGCGACGGCATGCTGGCGGCGTTTCTCGCCGTCAACATGGTCAGCGGCGCCGTCCTCATCATCCCGCTGTTCAAGGTCATGCAGCAGCTTGGCCTCCTGAACACCTATTTCGCGATGATCGCGCCGGGCACCGCGTTCGTCATCCCGACCGGGATCTGGCTGCTGCGGTCCTATCTGCAGAAGATCCCCAAGGAGCTTGAGGAGGCCGCCTGGGCCGACGGCGCGGGCCGCATCTACACGCTGGTGCGCGTCATCATCCCCATCGCCACGCCCGGCATCATGGTGGTTGCCATCGCGACCTTCATCGCGGCCTACGCGCAGCAGTTCCTCTACGCGCTGACCTTCAATTCGGTCAACGAACTCAACCCCCTTCCCGTTGGCCTGTTCCAGTTCTTCGGTCGTCAGACCGTCGTGTGGAACGAGCTGATGGCTGCAAGCCTGGTCGGCATCTTGCCAGTGCTGATCGTTTACGTCTTCCTCCAGCGCCACATCGTCGCCGGTTTGACGGCGGGTGCGGTCAAGGAGTGAGATAGGTCCAACGGCAAACAACGGAGGCTTCTGATGAGAGTCTTATCTGTACTTCTTGGTAGCGCGATGGTGCTCGGCGTCGCGGGCATCGCAAGCGCCGACGACACCCGCATTCACATGATCCAGTGCGGTGACAACACCGGCGGCGGCGTTGCGATACGCGACCGTCTGATCGCCGAATGGGAAGCGGAAAACGCCGGCTACGAGGTCGACATCGAATACGTGCCGTGGGGCCAGTGTCAGGAGAAGTCGACGACGCTCGCTTCGGCCGGCAACCCGCCCGCACTGTCCTACATGGGCTCGCGCACGCTCAAGCAGCTCGCGCAGAACGATCTGATCGTTCCGATCGACATGACAGACGCCGACAAGGCGACGTATGCGCCGCCGGTGCTCGGCACCGTCACCGCTAACGGCCAGGTCTGGGGCGCGCCGACCGCGTTCTCCACCAAGGCGCTTTTCTGGAACAAGGACCTGTTCGCCGCAGCCGGTCTCGATCCGGAAACGCCGCCGAAGACCTGGGACGAGATGTACGAGTTCGCCAAGGCGATCAAGGACAACACCGACGCCGACGGCTTCGGTCTGGCCGCCGCCTCGTTCGACAACACCATGCATCAGTTCCTGAACTACGTGTACACGAACGGTGGCGCCGTCATCGACGACGCCGGCGAGATCGTCTTCAACTCGGAGAACAACGTCCAGGCGCTGGAGTTCTACGGTCGCATGGCCGAGGTCTCCCAGCCGGGCCCGGTCGCCTATGACCGCGCCAAGCTGCGGCCGCTCTTCGTCGAGAGCAAGATCGGCATGTTCATCTCCGGTCCGTGGGAGCGCAACCTGGTCAACGACGTGAACTGGGGCGTGGCCCCGATCCCGGTCGGCCCGATGGGACAGCCGGGTACGCTGCTGATCACCGACTCGCTCGCCGTGTTCAAGAACTCCGGCGTTGAGGAGCAGGCCGTGTCGCTGGTCAAGTGGCTCACTGGTCCCGACAACCAGCTCGAGTTCGAGATCGCCGCCGGTCTGACGCCGCTGCGCGACCTGCCGGGCGTGCAGGCCTTGCGCGATGAGGACCCGACCTGGACCGCGTTCCTCGACGCTATCCCGACCGGTGGTCCGGAGCCCTTCGTAACGGATTATGTCGGACTCCAGGACACCATCAACGAGGCCGTTCAGGGCGTCGTTCTGGGTGAGATGGACGCTGCCGAGGCGGTTGAGATGGCCGCCGAGCAGCTCGAAGAGTTCAAGTAAGCGACACAAGGCCGGGCCCGGTTTGTCCGGGTCCGGCCGTTTAACCTCGGGGGCCGCACGCCATGGGCAGTCTCAACCTGGCCAACGTCCACAAGAGCTTCGGCAGTGTCGAAGTCATCAGAGGCGTTTCGCTCGACGTGAACCACGGTGAGTTCGTGGTCTTTGTCGGCCCGTCCGGATGCGGCAAGTCCACGCTGCTGCGCATGGTCGCCGGCCTGGAGGAGATCACCGACGGCGAAATCAGCATCGACGAACGGGTGGTCAACCGGCTGCCGCCGGTCGAGCGCGGCATCGCCATGGTGTTCCAGTCCTACGCGCTCTACCCGCACATGAGCGTCTACGAGAACATTGCCTTCCCGCTGCGCGTCGAGCGTTTGCCCCAGCCGGAAGTCGAGGCCAAGGTCAAGCGCGCCTCCGCCATCCTGCAGCTCGACGAACGGTTGAAGCACCGTCCGGGTCAGCTGTCCGGCGGCCAGCGCCAGCGGGTCGCCATCGGCCGGGCGATCGTGCGCGAACCGTCCGTGTTCCTGTTCGACGAGCCCCTGTCCAATCTCGACGCCGCGCTCAGGTCCGACATGCGCGTTGAACTCGCCAAGCTCCACGACGACCTCGACGCCACCATGATCTACGTCACCCACGACCAGGTCGAGGCCATGACCATGGCCGACCGCATCGTGGTGCTCGACAACGGCATCATCTCTCAGGTCGGCACGCCGCTGGAGCTGTACCACAAGCCCGAGAACCTGTTCGTTGCCGGCTTCATCGGCAATCCGAAGATGAATTTCCTCGACGTGACGGGAAAGTCGGCCAGCGCCGATTCCGTCACCGTGACCATGCCCGACGGCACCGACCTTGCCGTGCCGGCAAACCCGCGCGGCGACGTGGCCGGCCAACCCATGAAGCTCGGTATCCGGCCGGAGCACATCGGCATGTCCGGCGGCGACGCGTCTGTCGAGGCCGCGCCGACCGTGATCGAGCGCCTCGGCATCCACACCGTGGCCTACGCCAATGTCGAAGGCAGCGAGGCCGTCTTCTGCAGCCTCCTGGACGGCGCCGCGCCGGCCCGGGTCGGCCATGCCATGCGCATGACCATCTCCGGCGCCGACTGCCACCTGTTCGACGCCGACGGCAGGGCGCTGGAGCGCCGGGTCGCCCTGTCGGACATCGATCCGACCCTGCTTGAACACACCGGTTCCGGCTGAGCCGGTCCCGCATCGAACCCACCGCCTGACGAGGACCATGAGATCCATGACGGTCGAATTCCGCCTTGAGGCCAGCTACCTGCCCGACGACGGCGATGATCACGGCAGCATCGAACTGCGTTTGTTCAACCTGTCGGCCGCGCCGGTCTCCGGCTTCGTGCTCGCCTGGGCGGCCCTCACCCGCGCCGCGCGCGACGCCGAGATCGCCGGCGGCACGCTCCTGCGCCGCGTCGCCAACTTCCACGAAGCGGCGCCGCCCGACGGCTTCGAACTGGCCCCCGGTGCGGCGTGGACCTTCACGGTGAGCGGCCTCACCCACACGCCGCGTCATCGCCTCGACGGACCCAAGTCCGCCTACCTGACCCTGGCCGACGGCACCCGCCCGAAGGTCGCGGTCGGCGACATGCTGCTCGCCGGCGGCAATGACACCGGCGAGACCAAGACGGTGCCGGAAGGCCGGATCGAGGTGCCGCTGTCGGTGATCCCGTGGCCGGCCGAGGTGCGTGTCGAAGCCACCCACGAGACCGCACCGCCGATCGCCGCCGCACCGTCGTCCTCGACCGACGACCTCGGCGCCGTCGCCTGCATCGCCGGCCTGGCGCAGCGGCTCCATCCAGCGGCCGAGCCGCCCTTCGTGCTGGCGACGTCCGCGACGGCCGTGCCGCTGTCGATCGCCACCGACGGCACGCTCGCCGCCGACGGGTACCGGCTCGATTTCGCGCCCGACGGCATCGCGCTGCGCGCCGGCGGTGCCGCCGGCCGCGACTACGGCCTGATCACGCTGGCCCAGATCCGCCACGGCGCCCTCACCGATCCGGCGCGCTTCGCCCTCCCGAGCCGCGGCACGATTACCGACGCACCGCGCTATGCTTGGCGCGGCTGCCATCTCGACGTCTCGCGCCATTTCCACTCGGCCGCGACGGTCACGCGCCTTCTCGACATCCTCGCCTGGAACAAGATGAACGCGTTCCAGTGGCACCTCACCGACGACGAGGGCTGGCGGTTGGAGATCGCCGCCCTGCCCGAACTCACCGAGATCGGCGCGTGGCGCGGTGCTGATCATACCCAGGTGCCGCAACTCGGCAGCGGTGCGGCCACCTATGGCGGCTTCTATGCGCGCGACGAGGTCCGCGCCATCGTCGCCCACGCCGCCGGTCTGCACATCGACGTGGTGCCGGAGATCGACATTCCCGGCCACTGCACCGCGGTCCTGCATGCCCTGCCGCATCTGCGCGATCCCAACGAGCCGGCGGACAGCTACCGCTCGATTCAAGGCTATCCCAACAACGCGCTCAACCCGGCGATCCCCGAGACCTACACCTTCCTTGAGACGGTGTTCGCCGAGGTCGCGGAGCTGTTCCCGAGCCCCTACATCCATATCGGCGGCGACGAGGTGGACGCGAGCTCGTGGCTCGCCTCCCCACTCGCCCGCGATCTGATGGCGCGCGAGAACCTCAAGGACGCGCCCGAACTGCAGGCGTACTTCTCGCGCAAGGCGCAGGCCATCGTGCTCGGCCTCGGCAAGAAGTTCGCCGGCTGGGACGAGGTCGCCGATGGTGGCGGCGTTTCGCCCGACGACACGCTGCTGGTCGCCTGGCGCCAGCGCGAGAAGGTCGCCGAACTGGTGGCCGGCGGCTACGACGTGGTCGCCAGCCCCGGTCAGGCGTATTACCTCGACATGGTGCAGGCCTCCGGCTGGTACGAACCGGCGACAAGCTGGGCCGGCGTGTCGACGCCGGAGGGCTGTTACGCCTACGACCCGGAAGCGGGGCTCGACCCCAACGCCGCCGGCAGGCTGGTCGGCGTCCAGGCCGGCATCTGGTCGGAGCACCTGATCTCGCGCCAGCTCATGAACCACATGATGTTCCCGCGCCTCGGCGCCATCGCCGAAGCCGGCTGGACCCCGGCAACGGGACGCGACTGGCTGCGCTTTGCCGCCCTGTCGCGGCTGATGCCGGAGCTGTAGGACGAAATCGACGTGGCCAGGCGGATCGCCATCGGCGGCATCCACACGGAGTGCAGCACCTATTCGCCGCTGGTGATGCAGCGCGAGGATTTCGCGGTGGCCCGCGGCGACGCGCTGCGCGAGGCGTTTGCGCCCGCCGCCGAGGCCGCCGGCATCGAACTCGTGCCCCTGTTTCACGCCAACGCGCTCCCCGGCGGCCCGGTCGCCCGCGAGGTCTACGACGCCTTCAAGGCCGAGTTCCTAACGGCACTGGCGGCGGCAGGTCCGCTCGACGGCGTCTGCCTGCTGATGCACGGCGCGGTCTTTGTGGAGGGCATGGACGACGCCGAGGCCGACTGGATCGCCGCCGTGCGCGACGCGGTCGGCGAGGATTGCATCATCGGTGCGGCCTACGACCTGCACGGCAACGTGTCCCAGGCCATCGTCGACCAGCTCGACGCCTTCACCGCCTACCGCACCGCCCCCCATATCGACGTCCGCGAGACCCATCTCCGAGCCTTCCGCATGGTCGCCAACGCCGTCGTCACCGGCGTCCGCCCGGGCATCGCATGGGCGCCGGTACCGGTGCTGATGCCCGGCGAACGTACCAGCACCGTCGACGAGCCGGCCCGCGCGCTCTATGCTCGGCTGCCGGAGGTCGATCGCCGCGAGGGGGTGCTCGATGCCAGCCTGCTTGTCGGCTACGTCTGGGCCGACGAGCCCCGCGGTACCGCATCCGCCGTCGTCACCGGCACCGACGCCGACGCGATGGCGACCGCCGCGAGCGATCTCGCCACCGCCTACTGGGACGAACGCGCCGCGTTCGACTTCGGCGTCACCACCGGGCCGACCGAAGCGATGCTGGATCTTGCGGCCCGGTCCGACACCGGCCCGGTGATCCTGGCCGACAGCGGCGACAACCCCACCGGTGGCGGCGTCGGCGATCGCACCGACGTGCTGGCCGCCCTGCTGCGGCGCGACATCGACAACGTACTTGTGGCCGGCATCGCCGACCCGGCCGCGGCCGACACCGCCGCAAAGGCTGGCGAGGGCGCGACGATCACGCTCGCCCTGGGAGGCGCCCTCGGCAGCGACTGTCCCCCGCTCGACCTGCAGGTCGAAGTGCACCGGGTCGTGCCCGACGCCAACGGCCGCGGCCTGCAGGTGGTCGTGCGCACCGGCGGTGTGCGCATCGTCGTCACGGCGCGGCGTTGCCCGTTCCACAATCTGGCCGACTTCGCCGCCCTCGGCGAGGAGGTCGGTGCACTACGCCTGCTGGTAGTGAAGTCCGGCTATCTGTCGCCGGCGCTGGCGCCGCTCGCCAACCCGGCGCTGATGGCGCTGAGCGACGGTGCGGTCAACCAGGACATCGCCGGCCTTGCCAACACACGGCGCCGGCACCCGAGCTATCCGTTCCAGACCGGGTTCGACTGGCAGCCCTCGCCCGCACTGTCGCGACGCTTTCCAGGTTGAGGGGAACGACCCGCAACCACCTCTGCGTCAGACCCAGCCCGAGATCGCCTTGACCTCCAGGAATTCGTGCATGCCCCAGGGCCCCTGCTCGCGGCCGTTGCCGGACTGCTTGTAGCCACCGAACGGCATGCCGCAATCGTAAGCGGCGCCGTTGAGCCAGATGGAACCGGCACGCAGGCGTCGCGCCACGCGTCTGGCATGCTCGAGATCGGCGCTCTGCACATAGCCGGCGAGCCCGTAGACGGTGTCGTTGGCTATCTCGATGGCCTGCTCCTCGTCCTCGTAGCCGAGGATCGCGAGCACGGGCCCGAAGATCTCTTCGCGGGCGATGGTCATGTCGTTGGTCACGTCGCCGAACACCGTCGGCCGGATGTAGAAGCCCCGGTTCAGACCCTCCGGCCGCCCGGGGCCGCCGGTGACGAGTGTCGCGCCTTCCGCGATTCCCGCCTGGATGAGGTCCTGGATGTGGTTGAACTGCTTCTCGTTGACGACCGGTCCCAGATCGACGTCGGTCATCGGATCGCCGACCGAAAACGCTTCGGCCGCCTCCTTGGCGACGGCCTTCGCCTCCTCCATCCGGTCGAACGGCACCAGCATGCGCGTCGGCGAGCGGCACGCCTGCCCGACATTGATGAAACAGGCGTCGACGCCCTGCTTGACGGCGGCGGCGACGTCGGCATCCGGCAGGATGATGTTGGGCGACTTGCCGCCAAGCTCCTGCGCGACGCGCTTCACCGTGTCGGCGGCAGCCTTGGCGACCGCGATGCCGGCCCGTGTCGAGCCAGTGAACGACACCATGTCGACGTCCGGGTGGCGCGAAAGCGCCGCACCCGCGTCGTGGCCGTAGCCGGTGATGTGATTGTAGACGCCCGCCGGAAAGCCGGCCTCGTTGACGAGTTCAGCGAATCGGATGGCCGACAGCGGCGAGAACTCCGACGGCTTGGCAACCATCGTGCACCCAGCCGCCAACGCCGGGGCCGCCTTGATGACCAGTTGGTTCATCGGCCAGTTCCAGGGTGTGATCAGCGCACAGACGCCGATCGGCTCCTTGGCGATCAGGGTGTCGCCGTGGAGCGTCTCAAGCTCCTCCTTCTCCAGCGTCTTGATCGCGACGTCGATGTGCTCCGTGCCCATCGCCGCCTGCGACTCCTTAGAGAATCCCAGCGCCGTTCCCATCTCCAGGGTCATCAGCTCTGCGATCTCGTCGTAGGCCGCGTTGTAGAGGTCGAGCAGGCGGCGCAGCAGCGCCAGGCGCTCGTCCTTCGACGTTGTCGCCCACGATGGAAAGGCGGCCTTGGCCGCGGCCACCGCGGCGTCGACATCCCCCTCGCTGGCCATCGGAATGTCGAAGGTCTTCTCTTCGTTGGCCGGGTTGATCAGATCGTGGGTGGCCGTGCCGGTCGGCGTAACCCAGCGTCCGCCGATGTAGAATTTGTCGATGTTCCTCATGGCCTCCTCCGAACCTGCGATCCGGCGCGTCAGTGGAAGTAGATTCCCCCGCAGACGTTGAGGGCCTGGCCGGTCACGAAGTCCGAGAGGTCGGACGCGAAGAAGACCGTCGGGCCGACGACATCCACCGGGTCGCCGAGCCGCTTAAGGGACGCTACCGTCGACCAGTGGTCAATAGCCTCCTGCGAGCCGAGGTTCGTCTTGCCCATCTCGGTCAGGATGATGCCCGGGCAGATTGCGTTCACTGTGATCCCGTCCATACCGACCTCCTGCGCGTAGACGCGGGTGAGCGTGATGGCCGTCGCCTTGGTCGCCGCGTAGTGCCCCTGCGTCGGCGACCCCTGCCGGCCCGCGATCGAGGCGATGTTGATGATCCGGCCGGCCTTCCGTGCGCGCATCTGCGGCAGGATGGCATTGGTGCACAGCAGGATGCCCTTGCCGTTGACGTCGAAATGGGCGTCCCAGAGCTTCTCGTCGACCTCCTCCAGCGGCTTGGCGACGAGGATGCCGGCATTGTTGACGAGAATGTCGATCCCGCCGGCCGCCTCGGTGACCGCCGCAAATATCTGCTCGATCCGCACTTTGGAGGTCACGTCGAGGTCGTGGTTGTAGCACGTTCTCCCGGCGGCCTCGATCTCGGCTTGCACCTTTGCGAGGGCGTCGGCCTCGCTCGCCAGATCGGTGATCGCCACATCGGCGCCCTGTTTCGCCAGCCCAACCGCGATCGCCGCGCCGATACCCCGCGAGGCGCCCGTCACCAGCGCCGTCTTGCCTTCCAGAATCATGGTTCTTACCCCGTTGTCCTGAGCGGCCATGTCTCCATGGCCTCGACCGTGTCTTCGAACGAACGCAGCTCTCCCAGCGAACCCAGCCCCATCGCCACCTTGGCCGCGACCGCATTGGCAAACCGCGCGCTTGCGCGAATGTCCCAGCCCTTGGCGACGCCGACGATCATGCCGGCGGTGAAGCTGTCGCCGCAGCCGGTGGTATCGACGAGGTCGATCTGGTGCGCCGGCAGGTGGAACGCCTCCCCCTCCTCCGGGTCGACCCAAACGCCTTCGCTCTCCAGCGTCAGGACGGCATTCTTGACGCCCTTGTCCTTGAACCATTTGGCAACGTCGGCGGGCTCGCTTCGTCCCGCCATCGCCGCCGCCTCGACGATCGAGGGCACGAAGTAGTCGATGTGGGGAAGCAGCGGCTCGACGACCGCGAACGTTTCGGGGTTGGCCTGGATGAGGTCGAAGAACGTCGTCCGCCCACGCGCTTTGGCCGCTTTCATGAGCGCCCCCGACGGCGCCCCGTCGAGCGTCTTCAGGAGGCCGGTGCCGCCGAGATGGATGATCTTCGCGTCAAGAACACGGTCGTACATATCCTCGGTGACGTTCAGGGTATCGGAGCCACCGCGAACATAGAACCCGTGCCGCGCGCCGGCGGGCGTGATCGGCAGCAGGCTAGCGGCGGTCTGAACAACCTCGTCGACCTGCACCAGATCGGTGTTGACGCCGTAGCTCGCCATCTTCGACGACAGATAATCGCCCATATCGTCGCGGCCGACGCGCATCACGATCTGCGTGTCGAGGCCGAGCACCGAGCAATCGACTGCCGTCGCGCCGGCGGTGCCGGCAACGGTCATCTTGATTTCCTCGACAACGAAGGCGCCGCCCGGCGGCGGCAGCTTGTCGGCGTAGCGGCAAAGCACGTCGAGTATCACGAACCCGATGGCGGAAACGTCACGTGTCGGCATGGTGGATCGACTTCTCCTTCTTGTCGTCGGACAGGCCGTAACCGGCAATCTTGTCGGCGACATCCTGGATCTGTTGTTCGGTCAGAAGCGGTGGCTCACCGAGCTGAAGCGCTCCGTGATACTGGCGCGCCAGCGTCTCGAGCTCCCAGGCCAGCCAATAGGCCTGCCCGATCGAAGAACCGATGGCGATCATGCCGTGATGCTCCAGGAGGCAAGCCTGACGGTCCCGGAGTGCCGCAACCGCGACGTCGGATAGGTCCTGGCTACCGTAGATCGCATAGGGGGCAACACGAATGTTGGGGCCGCCGAACACCGCCAGCATGTAATGGATCGGAGGGATCTCCATGCCGTGGATGGACAGGATCGTGCAGTACGTCGGGTGGGCGTGAAGAACCGCCTCGGCGTCAGGGCGGGCCGCAAGGATGTCGCGATGGAAGCGCCACTCGCTCGAGGGCTCCCACCGTCCGCGATGGCTACCGTCCATGTCCATGTAGACGATGTCGTGCGGGGTGAGGCTGTCGTAGGGTCTCGACGCCGGCGTCACGAGAAGCCCGTCACCGTGGCGGATGGAGATATTGCCGGACGTGCCCTGGTTGAGCCCGGAGCGGTTCATCGCGAGGCAATGCGCGATGATGGATTCGCGTTTCTTCAGTTCGGTGGCGTCAGAACCCACGAGCTCTCTGTTCCCCAGGCGATCCGCACGTTCGTCGCATGTCGCGAGGATCGCCGTCATGCCGCCTCGGCACCCTCCAAACCCAAACGACGTAGCTGCTCCTCCGGGAACCCCTCCTCATCCAGGAGCGTGCGAAGCAGACGAAGCATGCGCTGCCTCGCCTCCGGTTCGCTGTCCCAGAGATTGGTCACCTGTCCCGGATCTTCCTTTCGGTGATAGAGGAAGTTCTCGTGGGTGCGCGGGTCGATCGTGATCGGGATCTTCCACAAAGGATAGGGGATCGTCGGATCGAATTGCCGCTGGTCCACCGGCGCATCAGGCATCTCGCCGACCCGTCCGTCAACCGGATTGTCGACGATCAAAGGCCGGGTGATCATGGTCGAGTAGCTGAAGAGCGGTTCGCCTTCGACGGGCGACTTGAACAACGTCCACGCACCGTCGGTGACACAAATGCCCTGTCCGAACGTGCCGTAGAGGATAGCGTCCCGCGGCGTGCCGGTGTTCGCCAGGATCGGCAGGATGCTCCTCGAGTGGCGGTTGGCCGGTGGTGGCTCGCCCCCGGCCGCGTCGATGACCGAGGCGAAGATATCGACCGTCTGCGTGAGCTTGCTCACATGATGGCCCGCCCCCTGATGCTCGGGATGCCAGACGATCATGGGGATGTTGGCGTGGCTGTCATAGTGGGGATACTGCTTGCCCAGGGTGCCGCGGTCGCCCAGGTCGTGGCCGTGGTCCGTGGTGAAGATCACCACGGTGTTGTCCCACAGGCCGAGACGGGTCAGCGTGGCCAGGAAGTGCCCGACCCAGGTGTCCACCATGGTCGTTTTTCCGTAGTACTGCGATTTCAGGTAGGCCAGTTCCTCCGGCGTCGTCTGCTCCATGAACTTCGCCAGGTCGTCGTACATCTGATACGGCGGCCAGATGTTGTAGTCGGCGGCGTCACCCTCGATGCCGTCGGTGTACATGGACGCGTACGGCTCGGGCACATGGAATGGCTCGTGGACGTCGAAGTTCTCGACCTGGAGGAAAAACGGCCCGCGGTCGGCATAATCCTCAAGCCATTTCGCCGCGCCGGAGAAGGTCTTGGCCGGGAAGAAGTCCCGCTCGTCTTTGAAGTCCCGAACGTTCTCCCAGTACTGGTACATATGCTCCGCCGCCCGGAATTCCGTCGTCTTCTCGATCCAGGCCGGAACGCCGGTTGTGCCGCGGAGCTTGTGGAAATCGGACTCATGGCCGCGCACGAAGTTGGCCGACATGAAGCCCTGCACGTAGCCGTTCGCCGTCTCCTCCCAGTAGTGGTAATGGTCGGTGACGATTCCGGTGTTGTAGCCTAGCTTCTCCACCTCACGCGGCAGGCGGGGATCGAAAACTTCGAGCGGTCCCCACGGGCGCCACATGAACTCCTTGCGGCCGGCGAAGATCTCGCGGCGCGCGGGCATGCACGGCAGGCTCGCAATGAAGTGGTTGTCGAAAACGAACGATCGATTGGCGAACGCCTCGATGTTAGGGGTCCGGCAGACGGTCGTCGGGTTGTAGATCCGAAGCGCCTCCTTGTTGAGGCTGTCGACCAGAACCAGAACGATATTCAGCGCCATCGCTGCCTCCACCGTCGTCCGCTGCGGGATTCGCTGCAACGGACTTGACAAATAAATTACTATAGTCAAATTTGTATATATCAATTGGTCCAAAGACAAGCCCGGACTGGCGGTTTTTTGTTGGGAGAGGAGACGAAAATGCCAAAGTTGCGGACTGCAAAGACGAGCCGACGTGACATTCTCAAAGGCGGCGCCGCCGCGGGCGTAGCGCTTGCTGCACCTTCCTTCTTTATCGGAAAGGCTCACGCGGCGAACACGCGCATACGTGTCGGCATCATCCCGGCCTATTCCTTCGGCATGTACTGGCTGGTTCACGACCAGGGTTTCGCACCCGGCGTCGACATGGAATTCAGCGTGTTCCCCTCCGGTCCGCCGGCCATCGAGGCCATGGTGGGTGGTTCGATTGACGTCATCACGGTCGGCTCCGTGCCTCCGCTTGCCGCGATGTACCGGAAGGTGGGGAATTTCAGAGAGATCTCCATCTGCGGCGACGCCAGCGGACTTTTCACGATCATCGGCAGCCCGGGGATCGAAGGCGGACTCGCCGGACTGGAGGGCAAGAAGATTGCCGTCACGTCAGGATCGAACTTCGACTTCTTCCTGGATGTCGCGCTCAACGTGAACGGCCTTGCGGACATGCCGCTCACCCGCGTCAACATGGAGCCGATCGACGGTCAGGCGGCCCTGATTGCCGGCGCGGTGGACGCCACGGTGCCGCTTGCAACCTCCAAGAAGCTGATCTTCGACGCTCTGCCGGATGCCACGATGGTGGTCGACGGGGCGGAGCTGTCGATCGAGCAGCGCCCCAGCATCATGGACGTGCTGATGACCACGCAGGAGTACATGGACGACAACGAGGATGCGCTGATCGAGCTGGTCGGGGCCTTCCACGAGAAGTCCATCGGCATGCTGCGCCAGGACAATCAGACCGTGATGGAACGGATGGTCGAATGGCAGAAGGGGCTTGGGCGCGCTGATGTGACCATCGCTGATGTCGATCCGATCCTGAACGGCTACTTCTACTTCGATACGGACGAGATCAAGTCGGTCTACGCCAACGGCATCCTCAACAGGGCGCTGACGACGCAGGCAGAGTTCCTCGTCGCCAATGAGCGTATCGGCGGTATGCCCAATATCGACGCCCTGGTTTCGGATCAGATCGTCAGCAAGATCTGACACACCTCCCCGCCGGTCCGCATCAACGCGGACGGTAAGTCGAGGTGCGCGGGATGCGCGAGAGAAAGCCCGTTCCCACGGGGCCGACGAGGCGGCAGGCACGCGCCGGTACGACGGCGGCGCTTGCCGCCCCTGTCGTCTTGACGGGCTTGGCTTTTGCCCGGAGGCGGCCGGTGCGCGTCGGCATCTTTGCCAGCGCTCACGTTTGGACTCTGTTGGCACGTGCAGGATCTATGATCGACGGGAGGGAGATCGGATGATGCGTTTTCTGACAGGCCGACTGGCCCTTGGCGTACTTTCGATCGCTACCGTGCTGCTCGCGTATCACCTCGCGACGATCCAGCCCGACAACAATCCGTCACTTCTGCCGCCGATCACCGACATCATAGGTTCGTTCATCACCAATGTGACCAGCGGGAGCCTGTTCAGTGCGCTTGGCGCGAGCCTGTTTCGTATTGTCCTGGGCTTCTTCATCGGCACGACGTGTGGGCTGGTCATCGGGTGTCTGGTTGGCTGGTACAAGATCGCCGAGTATCTCATCGACCCCTTGATCGAGGCCGTGCGCCCGATCCCGCCGTTGGCCTACATCCCCATCATCATCATCTGGTTCGGCATCGAGGAGTTCAGCCGGGTTCTGCTGATCTCGATCGCCTGTTTCATGGTCAGCGTCGTCAACGTTATTGCCGGCATGAAGAACGTTCCCCAGGTCTATGTCGATGCTGCCTCCACGCTTGGCGCCAATCGATTGCAGGTGTTCCGCACCGTCGCGGTGCCCGCGGCGACACCCTTCATCATTGCCGGTTATCGGATCGCGCTCGCCGCCGCCTGGACCACACTTGTTGCCGCGGAGCTGATTGCCGCACCCAGCGGGCTGGGCTTCATGCTGCAGGAGGGCCGACGCTACTTCCTGACCGATCAGGTCATGATGATCATCGTCATCATCGGCAGCTGCGCCTTCATCATGGATCGTCTCTTCCGCGCGATCCAGGCGCGCCTCATGGTCTGGTCGGAGGCTCGAGAGTAATGCCTGAAATCGTCGTAGACGGCTTGACGCATACCTTCGGCGCTGGATCCGAAAATCCGGTAACAGCCGTCGAGGGGATCGATCTCACCTTCGAGTCCGGCAGCTTCTGCTCCATCATTGGAACGTCCGGTTGCGGCAAGTCGACCTTGCTGAAGATGATGGCCGGGCTCTTCGAGCCGTCAGAGGGGCGCATGACGCTCGACCGCGAGATCATCAAGGGGTTCAGCAAACGTCGCGGAATGGTCTTCCAGCAGGATGCCGTGTTCCCGTGGATGACGGTTGCGCGGAACATCTCGTACGGACCGCGTCTGAGGGGCGCGAGCCGCGCCGAACAGGCCGGCATCGAGAAGAAGTGGATCGAGGCGGTTGGCCTCAAGGGATTCGAGGACCGCTGGCCGCGCGAGCTCTCGGGCGGGATGCGCAAGCGCGTCGACATCGGGCGGGTCTACGCCAACGATCCGGATGTGCTGTTGATGGACGAGCCGTTTGGCGCCCTTGATGCCCAGACGAAAGAGCGGATGCAGTCCGATCTTCTGAGGACATGGAACGAGACTCGCAAGACCGTCGTTTTCGTTACCCACGATATTGAGGAGGCGATCTTCCTCTCCGACAGGATCATCGTCATGTCCGCCAGGCCCGGTCGGATTCGCCACATCGAGGAAGTTGCGCTCCCGCGCCCTCGCGCAGACGAGATGCGGTTGACCGAGGAGTTTCTCGAGATCAAGCGGCGGCTCTGGGGAATGCTTGAACACTGAGGCCGGTCATCGGTTCCTCCGATCGAACTTGTCGACCAGAACGATAACCGCCGCGCTTCACGCGACGTGGAGCACCGTGCCGGCGGGTCGTGACCCCAGTCTGAATGACAACGCGCGTGCGCACATGCAGACGGCACGAGCAAGAATGTCGCGGTATACTTGGTGGCCTCGTGTGCGAGACTGTCATATCGATGAATGAGAACACGACGGATTGAGCTTTGGCAGCAGATTCGACATCAGGTAACGATTCGGGACGCACGCCGAAGTACAAGCGCATCTATCGGGAGATCCGCGAGGAGCTTCGATCGGGCTACTATCCGGTCGGGAGCCGCCTTCCCACCGAAAGTGAGTTTGCCGAGCGCTTCGGAGTCAGCAGAGGCACGATCAGGCTGTCGCTGGACCGCCTGGTGCAGGATCGCTTCCTGCGAAGCAAGCAGGGCAGTGGTTACCAGGTCGTCGCCCTGTCACCTGGCGTCGAGACCTGTCTTACGTCCTTTACCGATGCGATACTCCATGCTGGACGAAAGCCGGGCGCGAAGTTCGTATCGATCAGGACGCTGACGTCCGACGAGTCAGAACCGGCACCCATTCATCCCGGTCTTGCCAGCGAGGAAATCGGCGTTATCACGCGTGTTCGCACGGTCGATGACAAGCCGGTATTCCTGGTCAGGACCTATCTTCGCGCGCGGGCCATCGAATCGGCCAAACCGGAGGACTTTCCGGAGAAAGGCGTCGGCCAGGCGATCCTGACCATCTTGCGTCAGCGCTTCCACATGAACTGGGCCTCGTCGAGCGATACAATTCGGGCCGCCTTGGCCGACGAGGAAGCCGCCCGCGAACTGGGCATCGAAGTTGGCGCCCCTGTGCTCCTTCAGTCATGCACCGCGACCGACGAGGCCGGCAGCGTGGTCTTTCACGAGATCGCCATCAGGCACGGGACGCTGGCCATCGAGCACCTGTCGGTGGTGCAGGAAACCGGGGACACGCTGTCGCCGTCCTGGTGATCGGCGCGCGAACCGCCGAAGAGCGACCACCGGCAACGTCGGGCTGCTGCTCCACGAGCGCCGCGTCCGATCTACCGGCTTGACAAACAAATTCGTACGTTCAAATTTGTACGTATTAGTTCGTGAAAGACAACCTTGGCGTTTTCACGGGAGAGGAGACGACGGATGTCGCGCTCCGACGCCCGTCCGACAGATGCAGCCGACCGAGGAGCTGGAGAAGGCTTCATGACCGACGATTATCTTGCGTCGCTGGGCGAGGACGATCTCGACCGCCTGAACCTTGAACGCACCAGGGACGGGTATCGCATCGTCTGGCCGCAGGACGCCAACATCTACGCCATGACGCTTGGCAAGCATCTCGGTCCCGGCGACCGCGACCGCCCGGCGATGGTCTACGAGGCCCCAGACGGCACCATCGAACGGCTGACCTTCGCGGAGGTGAACCGGAAGGCGACGAACCTTGCGGCCCATCTCCGCGACCTCGGCTACGGCCGCGGTGATCTTGTCGCCATTCATACCGGCCAGCACCCCGACACGGCGATCGCCCACATGGCCGTCTGCCTCATGGGCGGCACCGCCGTCACGCTGTCGCAGCTCTACGGGCCCGAGACCGTCGCCCACGCCATGAACGATTGCGGCGCCACGGCGATCATCACCGGCGATCCCGGCTGGAGCAAACTGCGGCCCGAAGCGAAGACGCTCTTTCCCCACCTGCGCCACGTCCTGACGCGCACGCCCGAAGCCGACGAGATCGACCTGGCGCGCGTCATGGACACCGACGCCGGCGACTTCGTCCCCGATTTCACCGGCGCCGACGATCCCGCGCTGCTGATGTACACCTCCGGTTCGACCGGCAAGCCCAAGGGGATCCTGCACGGGCATCGCGTGCTCGCCGCCTATACGCCGTCGATCCACCTCTTCTTCAACCTCTCGATGGAGGACGAGGACGCGGTCTTCTGGTCACCTTCGGACTGGGCCTGGGTCGGCGGGCTTCTCGATGCCCTGCTGCCGGCATGGATGGCGGGGCGGCCCATGGTGACCTCGCTTGACCGGTTTCGGGCTGAGATCGTTTATCCGTTCCTGGCACGCCACAAGATCACCCACACCTTCCTCGCGCCGACGGCGATCAAGCGACTGGCCCAGACACCGAACCCGCGGGAGCTCTACGACCTCAAGCTGCGCGTGATCTGTACCGGCGGCGAAGCCCTGGCCTCGGAAACCCTGGCCTGGGCCGAAGAGAAACTCGGCGTCACCTGCAACGAATTCTACGGCATGACCGAGGTGAACCACCTGATCGGCAACTGTGCCGCGCTGTTTCCGCGCCGGCCGGGTTCGATGGGTCGCGCCTATCCCGGCCACACCGTCCACCTGATCGACCAGGACGGCAACAGGGTCGGTCCCGGAGAAACCGGCGAGATCGCGACCCTGGCGACCTCGCCAACGCGGTTCATCGGTTACCTGGGCAATCCCGACAAGGAAGCGGAGATGAAGCTGGGCGACTATCTCAGGACCAACGACCTCGCCCAGCAGGATGACGACGGCTACGTCTGGTACAAGGGTCGCGGCGACGATCTGATCAAGTCATCGGGTTTCCGGATCGGGCCGACCGAAATCGAGGACTGCCTGCTGGCGCATCCGGGCGTCGCCGAAGTCGGTGTGGTGGGTAAGCCCGACCCGGAGCGCGGATCGATCGTGAAGGCCTTTGTACGGGTCCGCGACGGCGTATCGCCGGACGACGCCCTGGGTGAGGAGCTGATCCGGCACGTCAAGACACGTCTGGCGAGCTACAAGGCGCCGCGGGAGATCGAGTTCGTCAGCGATTTCGAGATGACATCGTCCGGCAAGATCAACCGGCGTGCATTGCGCGAGGCGGAACGCAGTAAGGCCGAGCCGACGGGCAACGATTAGATGGCGATAGAAACGACATCGGGAAAGCCCCCCGAGACGCCGGTCGCAGATCGGCCACGGGAGCCGACGACCACCGACCCGTCGGATCGTTCGCCGAAGTACGAACAGATCTACAGGGAGATCCGGGAGGAGCTTCGCGCGGGGTACTACACGGTGGGAAGTCGGCTTCCGACGGAGAACCAGCTTGCGTCGCGCTTCGGCGTCAGCCGCGACACCATTCGACGGTCGCTTGACCGCCTCGTGCAAAGCGGCTTCGTCCAGAGCCGGCAAGGCAGCGGCTACCAGGTCATGGCCCTGTCGCCGGCCACCGAGACCTGCCTCACCTCGTTCACCGACATCGTGTTGCGCAGCGGCCGTAAGCCGGGCGCGAAGCTGGTGTCCATCCAGACTCTGGAGTCCGACGAGCTGCCGCCCGCACTGGTCCATCCGGACCTCGTGGGCGAGAAAGTCGGCGTCATCACCCGCGTTCGCACCATCGACGACGACCCGGTCCTTCTTGTCAGGACCTATATGCGCGCCAGCGACATGCAGTTGGCGCGGCCGCAGGATTTTCCGGAGATGGGACCGGACCAGTCGATCCTGCGCATTTTGCAGCGACGCTTCCACATGAGTTGGTGTTCGGCCAAGGAGACCATCCTCGCGGTGCCGGCGGACGAAGAAGCCGCGCGCGAACTCGATATCGACGTCGGAAGTCCGGTCCTGCTCCAGTCGTGCACCGCGGCCGACGAGGCCGGCCGCGTGGTCTTCCATGAGGTCGCCATCCGGCACGGCGCGCTGGCGATCGAGCATCCGTCGCTGGTCAGCGAGACCGAGGACACTCTGTCGCCGGCCAGGTGAGGCGCGCGCCCCAACGGGCGCGACGACCAGCAAAGCGATCCGGCTACTGCTCCGCGATCGCCGCGGCGAGCAGCTTGGAGTGGTCGATCGGTCCCTGCTTCCCGACGCGGACGGTCACCTTCTCGATCTCACCCGTAAACGGGAAGGGTGAGACGTAGTCCGCGCACACCGAGTAGCCGCGGTCCAGCCCACAGTCCAGGCTGCAATGCAGCGGGAACGAGACCATGATGGCCCGCTCGATGACGCCCTTGACCGGATCGCAGTCGCCGACTTCAAGGGAAACCGTCCCCGCATGCGCCTCTTCGCTCCGCTTGAAGGACACCGCGACCGGGACGGTCTCACCCGATGTCGGCAGCGGCGCGGATACTCGATACTCCTCGACGTCGCACAGATTGTAGACGAAATGGACCAGGCCATCCTTGACGAACAACGTGTAGCCGCCGCTCCGGCCGCCATGGGCCAAAATGACACCCTCTGTCGGACCGTCGGGATTAGGCGCTATCGTCGCGGTGATCTCATAGTCGCGGTTGATGGTGTTGATGCTGCTTTTCGCGAAGACCGGCGGGGTGTTGGGGAGGTACTCGGAAACCTCTTCCGGCACGCTTCGTTCCGGGCGCGGATCGACCCAGCGTTCGTAGCCGCGGTCATCGATGGGCAGCACGTTGTAACGCCCCGCCTCGATCCACCACCGGTCAACCAGATCACGCACGATATCGGGACGGACCTCTGACAGATCGTTGGTCTCGGTCGGATCGTCCGGCAGGTAGTAGAGCTCCCAGCGGTCATTGGTGAAGTCACCCTTGCCGGACAGCGCCTCGTGATCCGCGACGGCTTTCCAACCCTTGTAGTACAGGGCGCGGGTACCGAGCATCTCGTAGTACTGGACGTTCTTCCGGCCGGCGGCATCGGGACTCTCGATCGAGTACCACATGCTGACGCCTTCGATCTCGGATTGCTGAACGCCGCAGATGTCTTTCGGCGGCTCGATGTCCAACGCTTCCAGCACCGTCGGCATCAGATCCGTGACATGGTGATACTGATGTCGGACTTCCCCCTTGTCCGCGAAGCCTTCCGGCCAGTGGACAATCAGGGGATCGGCGATCCCGCCCTGGTAGGACGACCGTTTCCAGTCGCGAAACGGCGTGTTGCCCGCCATCGACCAGCCGCGCGGGTAGTGGTTCATGAACTGCGGCCCGCCGATCTTGTCGAGATTGGCCAGCATGTCGTCGATCGAAATCAGGACATTGTTGTACCGGGCATACTCGTTGAGGATGCCGTCCTCGCCGCCTTCGAGGCTGGCGCCGTTGTCGGAAATGAGGAGGATCAGCGTGTCGTCGAGCCGACCGATGGTCTTCAGGAAGTCGACCACCCGTCCGATCTGCTCATCGGTATGGGTCATGAACCCCGCGAAGACCTCCTGCATACGCGTGTAGACCGTCTTCTGATCGTCGCTCAGCGTGTCCCAGGCGGCAACGCCTGGGTTCCTGGGCGGCAGTTGGACGTACTCCGCCATGATGCCGAGCTCTTTCTGCCGCGCCAGCACACGCTCCCGCTCGACATCCCAACCTTCGTCGAACTCGCCCTTGTAGGCGTCGGCGTATTCGGCCGGCACATGGTGCGGCGAGTGACCCGCTCCGTAGGCGAGATACAGGAAGAAGGGCTTTGACGGATCGGCGACGTGGGCGCCCCCGATGTATTCGATCGCCCGGTCGGTCAGGTCGACGCTGAGGTGGTAACCGTCGCCCCCGGGGACGTCGACGAACTGGTTGTCCTGGGCAAGTGCACCGGGATGCCAGTGATCCATCATCCCCATGAGGAAGCCGTAGAAGCGTTCGAACCCTCGACCGAGCGGCCAGCGGTCAAACGGGCCGGAGGCGCTCTGCTCGTAATCTGGGGTCAGATGCCACTTGCCGACCGCATACGTGTTGTAGCCTCTCGCCTTCAGGATCTCCGAGAGCATGCCGTTCTCGTTCGGGATGACCCCGTTGTAGCCCGGATAGCCCTGCACCAGATCCGGAATGCACCCCATCCCGTTGCTATGGTGGTTGCGCCCGGTCAGGAGCGCGGCGCGGGTGGGCGAACACAACGATGTCGTGTGGAAACTGGAGTACCGGATGCCTCCCGCCGCCAGCGCATCGATGTTCGGCGTCCTGATCGTGGAGCCGTAGCAGCCGATCTGGCCGAAACCGACATCATCCAGGACAATCGCCACGACGTTCGGGCGGCGCGTGGTGTCGCGAGAGGAGCCCGGCCACCTGATTTCGGATTCCTCGCGGGATTTCCCGATTTGCTGCGGACGTTCCACGTTGCTCCCCGTGCGTCTGTCTACTGGCGTATTTATGTGCGACCGCGGCACGCATGCGTGTCGAGATCGTCTACTCGCGCCTGAAATCGATGATAAATCTTGTACCTAGACTGTCGAATAGATTGTTTGTATCTTGCCTATCAAAACAATATATTGGGCGAAACGCCACAGATTAATGTACTCATCAGGTCGATAACATCGTTATATAGTCGATATACTCAATTATTATTTCTTATCCACTGTCAATTTGATGTAACGTATTTGTACCTATCAATCTGGATGAAGTTGGGAGGATTCGATGACCCTCAAGGTCAAACGACGCAGCGTTCTCAAAGGCATGGCGGCCAGCGCGGCCGTCATCGGCTTTCCGTCGGTGGTGCGCGGCGCGAGGATGTTCGAGGGGCGCACCCTTTCGGTGTTTTCCTACGCTGGCCCGTTTGAAGCAGCCATCAAGACGCACATGCTCAAGCCGTTCGAAGAGGCCACCGGCGCGCGCGTGAAGATGGATGTGGGCTGGTGGGACATGCTGCCGCGGCTGAAGGCGTCGCCGCCCGGCAACCCCGTCTACGACGTGGTGATCACGGACCCGACGCAGGGATTCCCGTCAATCCGCGAAGGCCTGTTCGCCGAGTTCGAGCCGAAGAACATTCCCCATGCGCAGGCGATCTACGGCCCGCTGCAGGAGAACTGGGTCCAGAAGGAGCGCTGGGGCGTGAACCTGGGCTCCGCGTTCATGACGCTCGCGTTCAACACCGAGATGACCGAGAACGTCCCGCAGCACTGGCACGATCTTCTGAAGCCGGAATATGCCGGGAATGTTTCGCTCTACGACGCGCTCTATCAGTCTCTGTTCGCCTTTGCCCAGATCAAGGCCGGCGAGGAGGGCAATCCCGGCGGCGGTCGTGCAGAGCTGGAGAACAACCTCGACGACGTCCTTCGCTACGCCAAAGACCACCGTGACCTCGTTCGGGTGTGGTGGAGCAGCGCCGGTGACTTCATTGCCAAGCTGCTGCAAAAGGAAGTCATGGGTGGTGTCGTTCACAGTGCGCCCGCGTTCATCGCTGAAGACGCCGGGGAGCCGGTCAAGGCGGTCGTCCCCACCGAGGGAACGGCGGCGGTCCACCTGTTCTGGTCGGTCATCGAAGGGACCAAGGAGAAGGAGCTCGCCGAGGAGTGGATCAATCACTTCTTCGCGCCCGATTTCCAGGCGAAGTTCGGCGCCGAGGGCAAGCAGCCGGTGGTGAACCTCGAAGCCGCAAAGATGGCCGGGGAGATCAACGAGTTCTACCAGCGCTACTTCCCCACGTCGAAGGAAGACTGGGATCAGATCTCATACTACCCCTACGATATCTACTTCGAGGGGGACAACTGGGCGAAGATCAACGACTTCTGGGATCGCGAAGTCCTTCGCACGAGCTAGGATCGGTCGCCTTCTCTTGCGTTCGGGGGCCGCCCAAGGGCGGCCTCCGCATGCGGAGTTCGAAACGTGCGCTTCCCGCGTTCGACAACCGCATCGTCTTGTTATGCGATGATCGAACAATTGGATCTGTCACATGAAGCCTAGAATCCGCGTCGTCAATCTGGTGAAGAATTTCGGCTCATTCACCGCGGTCGACGATGTGTCGTTCGACGTCGGTGAAGGCGAGCTGATCTCCCTGCTTGGCCCCTCCGGTTGTGGCAAGACCACGACACTGCGGTGCATCGGCGGCTACGAAACGCCAACATCGGGTGCCATCGAGATCGGTGGTGAGCGCGTCAACGACACGCCGATCCACAAGCGCGAAATCGGGATGATGTTTCAGAGCTACGCCCTCTTTCCACACAAGACCGTCGAAGACAATGTCGGCTTCGCCCTCAAGATGCGTGGCGTCGACAAGGCAAAGCGAAAGGAGGAAGTCGGCAAGACAATGGAACTTGTCGACATGCTCGGTTTCGAGAAGCGCTACCCGTCACAGCTTTCCGGTGGACAAAGACAGCGTGTCGCCCTCGCGCGCGCCATCATCCACCACCCCGAGGTGCTCCTGCTTGACGAGCCACTGGCGAATCTCGACCGCAAGCTGCGCGAGACCATGCGGGTCGAACTGAAGCTCATCCAGGAGCGGGTGAACATCAGCGCGATCCTGGTCACCCACGACCAGGAAGAGGCGCTGGTCATGTCGGACCGCATCGCGGTGATGGAAGGCGGCAAGATCCACCAGCTCGATCGTCCGGCCGATATCTACAACAAGCCCTCAACCAAGTTCGTCGCCAATTTCATCGGCGAGACCAACTTCCTGGAGGGCACGGTCACCGGCCTTCAGAACGGCGCGGCAACCGTCAAGGTCGAGGGCGATATCGAGATCGATGTCCACGCCCACGACGGGCTGCACGTCGGCAGCGATGTCGGGGTCACGGTGAGGCCGGAGCGCATCAACATCGGCAAACAGGCCGCCGCCGATGCCTCGAACGTGATCGACGGCAGGATCGAGTTCGTGACCTATCTCGGGTCGATCGCGAACTACCGGGTGCGTTCGGAGGCCGGCCCGATCTTCCAGGTGATGCAGCCCATCGTCGGCCAGCAGGCAAGCCTCTCGGAGGGTGAGAGCGTGTCGATGTGGTGGTCGCGCGACACGGGGCTGATCGTTGACTAGCAACACCTCCTCGACCGGACTGATCGGCGGCCTCTCGCCGATGCTGGCGAGCTTCGGCGGGGTCATCTCGCGACTCGGGCGGGATCGCCTGTTCCTGCTTCTGGCGCCGGTCGTGCTCTTCCTGCTGGTGTTCTTCCTGTTCCCCTTCGTGACGCTGTTCCGTATCAGCTTCGCCGTCAACGAAGGCGGGTCCGGCTTCGGCGAAGGGACGCTGTTCTACGAGGCCGGCACCTGGACGCTCGCCAACTACATCCAGTTCTTCACCGACCGCTTCTTCACCGACATGGCGCTGTTCACGATCCAGTTCGGCATCATGGTCGGCGTCATCGCGACGTTTGTCTCCTACCTGCTTGCCTATCAGATCTACCGGTCAGGGCCGCTGATGAAGAGCGTCCTGTTGCTGGCGGTCATCCTCCCGAAATTCACGAACATCATCGTGCTGATGTACGGACTCCTGGTGGTCTTCGGTCGCAGCGGACTGGTCAACGACTTTCTGCTGTGGACGGGAATCATCAACGAGCCGCTGCAGATGTTGTTCAATCTGTTCGGCGTCCTGCTCGGCGAAACGATCATCGTCATGCCCTATTGCGTGCTGGTGATCGTCGCCGTGCTTCACAGCATCGACGATGCCCTGCTTGAGGCCGCCGAGGGGCTGGGCGCAAGCCGCGCGCGGGCGTTCTTCGAAGTGACGTTGCCGCTCAGCCTTCCCGCGGTGTGGGTCTCGCTGCTGCTCGCCTTCATGTGGGGCGTCGGCGCCTTCGCATCGCCCTATCTCCTCGGCAACGCCGATCTGTATACGCTGTCGGTCGAGGTCGATCGCCAGGTCAACTGGCGCCTCAACTGGGCGATGGGCTCCACGATCGCCTACGTGCTGATGGCGATGATCATCGTCCTGATGTACGTCTATTCGCGCCTCCAGCGCGAGAGTGGAGCGCGGTCATGATCGCTCGAATCGCCTGGTATGTGCTCGTTGGCTTCAACTGTCTGACCGTTGCAGTTCTGCTCGTTCCGCTGGTCGTCTCGGTGCTGGTGTCCTTCACACCGGCGGAATTCGTCTCCCTGCCCGAAACCTTCTCGCTGCGCTGGTACAGGGAATTCTTCGGCGACTGGCAATGGATGGAGTCGCTTTCGGACTCCTTCGTCGTCGCGATCCTGACGATCATCATCTCCGTGCCCATCGGCACGGCCACCGCCATCGCCTTCACCCGTTACCGGTTCAAGTGGCGGGCGGCCGCGAGCACGGTCATCATGCTCCCCCTGTTCGTCCCCCCGGTCATCATCGGCCTGGGCTCGCTGACGTTTCATCGGGCCATCGGCATCTGGGGCACGCACTTCTCGATCGCGGTGGCGCATTCGCTGTGGGCCATGCCGCTTGTCTTCATCGTGCTGCAGAGCACCCTGCGCCGCGTCGACGTTTCGGTCGAGGAAGCCGCAGCCGGGCTCGGGGCGAGTCCCGTCCGCGTGTTCTTCGAAATCACACTGCCGCTGGTGGCCTCCGGCATCTTTGTCGGAACGTTGTTCGCGTTCATCATCTCCATGAACGATCTGATCATGGCGCTCTTCCTGTCCACGGCCGACATCAAGACGATGCCCGTCGTGATCTGGCCGCAGATACGCTACCTGCTGACGCCCATCGTCGCCGCGGCTTCCAGCGTCATCATCGTGATCACGGTGGGGCTGCTGATCGTCGCGGCGAGGGTCACCAACATCCGGCGACTGGCTGACTTCAGGTCCTGAGCCGGCACGGACCGCGGAGGGCGTGTTGGACACACTGCACAGCCAACCTTCCCGGACGCCCAAATACGAGGCGGTCTACCGCCAGATCCGTGAGGAACTTCGGGCAGGACACTACTATGTGGGCAGTCGCCTCCCCACCGAGAGGGAGCTGGCCGTGCGTTTCGGGGTCAGCCGCGTCACGGTGAGGCGGTCGCTGGATCAGCTTGTCCAGCGCGGCTTCGTGCAAAGCCGGCAGGGCAGCGGCTACCACGTCATTTCGCTGTCGCCGGCGGCCGACACCTGCCTCTCCTCGTTCACCGACCTCGTTACACGCAGCGGCCGACGACCCGGGGCAAAGCTGCTTTCCATCAAGATGCTGCATCCCGCCGGGCTTCGGCAAGCCATGGTTCACCCTGATCTTCTGAGCCAGGAGGTCGGGGTCATCACGCGCGTCAGGACCATCGACGACACGCCGGTCTTCCTGATCAGAACGTATCTGCAGGCGAAACACATCGAGTCGGCGACCCCTGACGACTTTCCCGAAGCCGGCCCGAACCAGTCGATCTTGCGGATTCTGCGACGACGGTTTCGCGTGAACTGGTGCGCGGCCACCGAGACCATCCGCGCGCTCCCGGCGGACGAGGAAGTTGCGGGTGCGCTTGGCATAGAGGTCGGCACGCCCGTGTTGCTCCAGTCCTGCACTGCGGCGGACGAGACGGGCCGTGTCGTGTTCCACGACATCGCCTTCCGGCACGGGCAACTTGCCATCGAGCACCCGTCATTCGTTCGCGAAGCCGAGGAAGGCCCGAACCCGCCGGGCACCCGGGCAGCGGCGCGCTGAAATCCGCGATCCTCACCGCCGTTACGACGCCGGGTCACTTCCGCTACAGTGTGTCAACGAGGGAGTTCGGCACGTATGTCCATCAGTCTGCGCCGGCTGCGATACTTCCGATCGATAGCTTCAAACGGCAGCCTATCGGCCGCGGCGCGTGAACTGAACGTTGCGCAACCCGCGCTCAGTCATCACATCCGCAAGCTGGAAGCGGATCTCGACGTCAAGCTGCTGGTGCGCAGTTCAAGGGGCGTCGAACTCACGCCCGCGGGCCGCATCTTCGCGATACGCGCCGGCGATATCCTGCAGCAGATCAAAGACACCGAAACCGAGATCAGGGAGCAGATCAAGGAACCGAACGGCCGCGTTGCGATCGCGATGATCCCGTCGCTTGCGCGGCACGTGGTCCCGGTCCTGTTGCGGATACTGGAGGAGGCGTTCCCGCGTATCGAGTTATCGATCCTCGACGCTCCGAGCGCCTCCGCAGCCGAGTTCATGAACTCACAAAAAGCGGAACTGGCGCTGGTACCCAACCCCGTCGAGATCCGTGAAGCCAAGGCAAGAGCGATCTACAAGGAGCCGGTCCATCTGGTCAAAACGTCGTCCGGCGGCGTATCGGACAACAGTCCGATAAAGTTCGCCGACATCGCCGACATTCCCCTGATCCTGCCGAACCAGGAGCATGATGTCCGGCGGCGTCTCGAGGAAGTTGCCATCGAGAACAGAATCCAGCTGAACGTCAGGTTCAACCAGTCGGCGCCGGACGTGATCTACGCCATCGTCTACTCGGGGATGGCCGCGACCATCATCGAGGCGGCGGCCTTCGCATCCGACGCAGGCTCGCCCGCCCTCGACATTCGGCAGATCGTCGATCCCCAGATCACCAGAACCCATTCCATCGTGCGGCACGCCAACGCGCCCCGCTCGCTGGCGGTCGACGCGGTCGAGGACTCGGTGGCCAAGGCCATAGCGGTCCTCGTGTCGGAGAAGAAACTTCGCGGCGAGTTGTGTCCATGAAGCCGGGACGGGCGATCCAAACGCACGCCGGCGAGTCGCCGTTGTCGCGCCGTCAGGGTGTTCGCGGCGTCGGGATGTGGACGGGTTCTTCCAGGGCCCGCAGCGCCGCCGTCACGCGGCGACGTTCGGCCAGCAAATGGTTGAACTGGGCATCACAGCCCGAGATCGGCGTCGGATAGGCGCCGATCTCGACGCCCAACCGGGCCTGCGCCTGCTGTAGTTGGTTTCTGGCTTCAACGATGGCCTCGGATGCCGATTCCATACGTCCTCCTGCCGCAATCTGTCCGTCGATGCCCGATTATGCCCCAAAACCGGTCGCGAACAGTAATCCACCCGGCGCCAGCGGGGAACGGTCGCCCGCCGCGGTGCGGCCGGCGCCAACATTTTTTCCGGACCTTCGGAATAAGCGACGGGTCGCCCGCGTTGTCCTCACGACTTCCAATGGGGTGGCAATCCAACCGAGAGGACAACAATCCGTGGAAATTCCCCACCGCGAGCGCATCAACAAGGCCAAGGCGGCGTTTTCCACCCGCCGGGTGCCGCGCGATCACATCAAGACTCTGCTGAGCGACGAACAGGCGCCGAAGGCCGGCGATCTGGTGCTGGCGCGCGTCACCGGCATCGGATCCCACAAGAACATCGAGTTGCCGACGGGTCGCAAGGCGTCGCTGGTGGTCGGCGACGAGATCATCGTTGCCTACGGCACCCGTTACGCGCCGGATCAGTACGAGGCGTACGTTCCGGACTCCCTGGAGCCGTGCCACCTGGTGGCTGCGGGCGGGGTCGCCGCGACGGCCGCGCGCTGGCACGCCCGTCTTTCCGGCCCCACCGAGATCAAACCGATCGGACTGCTCGGTCGCGCCAACGGCAGCGTCATCAACCTGCGCGACCACGCGGTCGACATCAACCGGTCCCGGCCGCCGGCGCTGGTTTTCGCGGTGTTCGGAACCTCGATGAACGCGGGAAAGACGACAACCGCCGCAGGCATCGTTCGCGGCCTCTCAAGGGCCGGACACAATGTCGGCGTGGCCAAGATCACGGGCACCGGCTCCGGCGGCGATCTCTGGATGATGCGCGATTTCGGCGCCGTCGCGGCGCTCGACTTCACCGACGCCGGATACACGAGCACGTTCGGCGTGGCGCCCGAGCGGATTGTCGACGCCTCCTGCAATCTTATGCGCCACCTGACGCAGGCCGGATGCAACGTGGCGGTTCTGGAAATCGCGGACGGTCTCTACCAGGCCGAAACCGCGGCCATCGCGGCATCCGAGCGCTTGCAATCCCTGCTCACCGGCGTGTTCTTCGCGGCCGGCGACGCCATGGGGGCGGCGTCGGGCGCCCAACGGCTGGTGGACCTGGGCCACAACCTGATCGGCATGTCAGGCGCATTCACGCAGTCGCCGCTGGCGATACATGAGGCGGTGGCCGCGTGCGGCGTGCCGGCCTATCGGCTGGCCGATCTGACCGACCCGGACATCGCCTCGAGCTGGGTGCCAGAGCGACCGTCTGCAGGTTTGGCCGGGTCCGCCGTCGGAGCCTGATGGCCAAACCCACGCTCTGGACCGGGGGGCGGCTGGTACGGATCGCCGTACTGGCCGTCTCCGGAATCCTGCAGGCAACGGCGGCGATGATCGCCGCATCCGCCGGCAGTACGCTCCTGATCGGCGGCGCGTCGGACGATCGCCGCGGCGTCCTCGTCGCCACCGTGATGATCGCCGCCGCAGGGCTGTTTGCACTTCGGGTGCTGCAGCGACGCCTGGCCGAGCGTGTCGCGCTTGGCTATGTCGCGGAACTGCGCAGCGGGCTGATCAGCCATGTCCTGCGCCTGCCCGCTGCGTCCAAAACCACAGGATCGGGACTGGTCATGACGCGGGTCGTCAACGACCTCACCGCCATCAAGAACTGGATCGCCGCCGGCCTGGCAACGGCGCTGACAAGCGTGTTCGTTTGCCTCGGCGTGCTTGGTTTCCTCTGGCTTCGGAACCCGAACCTGGCCATCCTGCTGGCCCCGGCCGTCGGCCTCTGGCTGGTCATCGCCGCCGCGACGCTGCGGCCCCTCAACCGCCACATCCGCGAAAGCCGACGGCAGCGCGGCCGGATCGCAACACGTGCCGCGCGCGTCCTGTCGGCACGCCTCAGCCTGCTCCTGCATGGCCGGCACGGACAGATCGTGCGGCGGTTCGATCGGCTGTCCTCACGTCTCAACGGATCGCTGGTGGCGCGCGCCACGTTCTCCGGCGTCATACGCGGCGCCGGCGACCTGTTGTTTCCGGCCGTGGCCCTCACCGCGGCGGTGATCGCCGTCGCCGCTCCCATCGACCTCGGCGCCAGTGAACTCGCGCTCGTCGTGTTCGGCGCCGGTATCCTGGCGGCCCAGCTCACGACCACGGGGACGGCCGCGGAATACTGGCTTGCCCATCGTGTCGCCATGACGCGGCTCGATCGCGTATTCGCACAGCCGGCCATCGATCATCGCCCGGAACGCGCCGGTCGCCGGGGTGCGCGGCCGGAACCGAACATCGTCGTCAGGGACACCCGGACCGACCTGGCGTTCGAGGCGTCCGCCGGTGAGGTCATCGCCCTGACCGAACTGCGAGCCGATCGCGTCCGCGATCTCTTCCAGCGACTGTGTCGGATCGCGCCACCGGCCGGCCTGGAGATCAGCCTCGGCGGCAAACCCATGGCCGCGTACACGCCTGCCGAATGGTGGCGCCACGTCGCTCTGGTCTCCGACACCCTGCCGCTCACGCACACTGACCCGGTTCGGGCCGCCCTTGCCGGAGCGCGGGCGTCCGAACCATCGAACGCGTCCGACGTCCTCGTGAAGTTCGGGATTGCGATCGGCGACGGCGAGCCGCAGGGGCGGACCTTCACCACGCGCAAAACAGCGGCGTTGCGCGCCGCGCGGGCTGTGCTGCGACATGCCGACCTGGTGCTCGTCGACGACCCGGTCGTTGCGGGTGATGAGGAGATCCTCACCACCCTGCTGGATTGCCTGGCTGAATCGAAGACGATCGTCGTGATCGGCCAACGGACGGATAGCGCGAGGCACCGCATCAGGACCGTTGCGGCCGTGGAAGCCGAGCCGGCCTGACTTTCTCTCCAAGAGGTGCTTACCGGGCAAGCGCGCCGAGCGCCGCCGCTTCCGCGTCCACCGGCAGGGGCTCGCCGGCGCCGCGGGCCGTCAGAAAGGCATCGAGGACATCCAGAGACGAGGCCGGTGCGTACCCGTTGTCGGCCCGCTGCGCGACCACCGTGAACTGAACGTCCCACACGGCCCCGGGTCGGCAAGCCACGGCGACGATCGAGCGGCCGTCGGTCTTGTCCAGCTCGAACTCGCGACAAAGGGATTCGTCGGCATCGCGGAACGTCGCAATGGCCCGGAACCGGTCTTCACCCAGCGGCGTCTCCTGCCCCGCCGGCACGGTGTTCAAGGCCGTCGACAGACCGGGGACGGACAGGCCGGCGGTGTCGAAGGCGTTCCCGTCGCCCGAACTCTGGAACCCGGCAAAGTATCCGCCCGCCCCGCCAATCGCCAGGGCGATCGAGGCCGCCAGCGGGAGCGCCCAACGCGTCGCACGCGGCTGCATGACGCCGGCCTTGCGGTACGGTACGGTTTGCGTCACAGGCACGGTCGCCTCGTCGACCATGCGCTGAACGGAGGCCCTCAGATCCGCGGACACCGAAGCGTCGTCCTGCAACGCGTCGCGGGCGATCTCGCGGGTTTCGCGGAAAGCGGCGATGCGCGCGGCCACCGCGGCGTCGGCCTCCGCCGCGCGCGCAATTTCCGCTGCCGTCGCCTGATCCAGTTCGCCGTCGGCGAAGGCCATGAGTGTTTCGTCGTCGAATGGGTGGTCTGTCATCATCGTGGCTTCCTGTTGGAGGAAGAACGCTCGTCCGACGGATTTATTCCGAGCTGATCGGCCAGTTTTTGCCGCGCCCGCGCCAGCCTGCTCATGACAGTCCCGATGGGCAGTTGCAGGACGTCCGCGGTCTCCCGGTAGGAAAGCTCCTCGACGCAAACCAGGACCAGCACCTCCCGCTGCTCGTCGGGAAGCCTGGCGATAGCCGCACCGGCCGCGCTCAGTGCCAGCCGGTCCTCTGCCCGGGACGGCCCGTCGGTCCCGGGCAGATCCTGGGCATCGTCGATGTCGATCCTGGTGCCCTGGACCCGCTCGCGGCGAAGCTCGTCGATCCAGGTGTTTCGGAGGATGCGGAAGAGCCACGCATCGAGGCGTGTGCCCGGCTTGAAGAACGCGCGACTTGCCAGTGCCTTCTCGCACGTCCGCTGCACGAGGTCATCGGCGCGATCGGGCGAACGGCAGAGCGACACCGCATAGCGTCGAAGATTTGGCAACAAGCCAACGAGGTCTTGGCCGAAAGTGTCCGCCATCTACCATTCAAACTCCGCCGCGGACACTTGGTATCATTGGAATAGATTCGGTCCGCATCCGTTTACCATTGTATCAGGCGAGTTTCGGCTGCAAGGCAGCAACAGGTGGTGGGATGATGAAGTCCGCATTCGGCGAAAACACGGCGTACCGGCTTTTACAACGATCTGTTGCGGCTGCGCTGGCCGCATTGATGCTGTCTTTCGTGCCGTTGCAGTTCGACCAGTTTTCCGTGTCTCCGGCCATCGCGCTGGCGGACGATGACGAGGACGACGATGACGGTGACGGCGGCGGCAGCAGCGGTGGCGGCAGCAGCAGCGGTGGCGGTGGCAGCGGCGGCGGTGGTGGTGGCGGTACCACGGGTGGCGGCGGCGGTGGCGGATCGAGCGGATCGCCGGCGGCAAGCGGCGCCCCCGCGGCGAGCGGCGGCACGAGCAGCGGCCAGACGCCTTCCCCTCAGGCCCAACCCGCGTCGCCACAGCCGCCACCTCCGCAGTTCGCGCCGGACGAGATCATCGCATTCGGCCTGACCGGCGACGACATTCAGCAGTTGGTCGGCGCGGGCTACGCCGTGCTCGACCGCCGGCAGGTTGCGGCACGGAACGACGAGATCACGCGGTTGCGCATCCCGGACGGGTCGTCACTGGAGGCGGCACGAGCGCAGATCGCGTCGCTGACAAACGCCGTGGCCGATTTCAATCACTTCTACCGTGTCCAACAGGACGAACCGCCCGCCTGCGCCGGGTTGCACTGCCCGACGCTGAGGCTGATCGGATGGCCGCAGACGCCCGAAGCCTTGCGCGGCTGCGCCGCCGGTGCGCGGGTCGGGCTGATCGACACCGGCATCAACGCGGACCACGCCACCTTCGCCGCGGACGCTCCGGAAGTCGTAAGTATCGTCGACGATGACCGGCAGCGATCCCGCCTGCAGCACGGGACAGCCGTTGCTGCGCTGCTGCTCGGATCGCAGGAGAGCCGGGCACCTGGCCTGATCCCCGGCGCCCAGCTGATCGCCGTCGACGCCTTCTACCGCGGTGCGCGCGCGGACGAGCGGTCGGATGCCGATCTCATCGTTCAGGCGCTCGATCTTCTCATCGAGCGCGGCGTCTCGGTCATCAACATGAGCCTGACCGGGCCGCCAAACGCCCTGCTTGAAGCGATGGTCAAGCGCGCGACCGATATGGGTGTCGTGATGGTGGCCGCGTCCGGCAATGCCGGCCCCCGGGCAGCACCGGCCTACCCCGCCGCCTATGAAGTTGTCATTGCCGTGACCGCCGTCGACAACGATCAGAGGGTTTATCGTCGCGCCGGCCGCGGCGATCACATCGATTTCGCCGCTCCGGGGGTGGATGTCTGGACAGCAGCATCGATCTCGGGCGTACGCACGAAGACCGGCACGTCGTTTGCCGCGCCGTTTGTGACGGCGGCCGTCGTCCTGGCCCAGAACGGCCAGGGTGCCGAGGGCGCGGATCAGGTCACTCGGCTGCTCGCCGGCAAGGCCCTCGACCTCGGTGAACCCGGCCGCGACGAGATTTTCGGCCACGGACTGGTCCAGACGACGGGGCTCTGCGGCTCGTGAGATAAGCCCGCCCGTGCTTTCCGTGCGCAACGAAGGACGTCACAGCGACGACACGCCCACCCAGATCAGCCGCAACGAAATCAGGAGCAGGATGGCGTCCAGGGCGCGGCGGAAGTTGAGATCGGACATCCGCGCCAGCAACATGCGGCCAACGAGCGTGCCCATGAACCCGCCCAGGATCATGCCTGCAATCACCAGAATCCAGGGGCCGAACGCAAAGCCCAGGAGGCCGAAGGCGATCACCTTCAGGAGATGCTGCAAGGTCATCATTGCTGCGTGCGTGGCCACATGTGCGTACCGTTCGAGCATCAGTGATTTAACGTAGGCGGCGACGAACGTACCGGTCGCACCGAAGAACATGGTGAGAAAGCTCGAGATCGCGCCGGTGACCACGGGCCAGCGGCGCAGCCAGGCCGGAGGGCGGGCAAGCACGCTCCAGATGATGAACGCGCCGACACCGATCTGAATGACCGCCGGCGGCAGGTCGACGACCACGACACCGCCCACGGCGACGCCGACCAGCGATCCAAGGGCAAATCCGGGCAACGACGACCAGCGAACGAAACGCAGGAGAACGCCTGCGCGGGTCGCGTTGGAGCCCAGCTGCACGACGCCATGGACCGGAATGAGCGCGGCCGGCGGCATGAGGGCCGCCATCGTCGCCAGTAGCAGCGCGCCGCCGCCGATACCGAAAGCGACGGTGACGAAAGAGGAAACGAAACTCGCCGCGATCAGGCCAACGAGCAGCCAGTCGCTGACGCCAGCCGGCAGGAGGCTCCAGGCCGAATCCACGATCTCAAACCTCCCCGCAATGCTCCGGGCGACCTCGATGGCATTGCAGACCGAGGGCGTGCGCTCTGCGCAAGTCGACACGAACCCATAGCGCCGTGCCAGTCTCCGGCTTTATCAGCTTTCCAGGAGAAACTCGGCAAGTCCCTGGTCGACGCAAAGATGGGTGACCAGTCCGCCGCGGAGAGCGGCAAGGGTTGCGGCGCCTCGATCGCTTCCGCACACGGCCAGTAGCTTCTTGCTCGCCGTTCGCAGGTTCTTGACGCGGGCGCCAATCCGAGGCCGGTACGCGCCGGTGGCAGGCAGGCAGACGACGATCATGGCCGTTGCCGAGTCGATGCGACATGACGCTAAGCGCCGCTCCAAATTCAAATTGGCCTGACCATTTAACTTGACAGACCGGCGGCCGATCTAGGATCGTGCCGAACGCCAGACGTGTAATCGGCTCGCCTTTGCAAACGGGCGAAAGCACGAAAGTATGGGCGATGGCTGACGTCGGCCAAGCGGGGAGGACCGCAGATCCATGACGATACGACAGGTCGAGGCGATCCCGATCTCGTACCAGGAGCCCACCGATCACAATCGGTTTCGTTCGGTGTGTCTGGTCAAGATCAGCGACGACGAGGGCCGCGCCGGTTGGGGTGAGTGCTGCACGTACTTTCCCGAGGCCTCGCTCGCCGCTCGCCATCTCGTTGACGGGTTCGCTGACCGCCTGGTCGGTCGCAGCCCGCTGGAGACCGAGACGATCTGGCTCGAACTGCGCGACCACGCCTGGTGGTATGGAACCGACGCCGGCATCGCCGCAATGGCGATCTCGGGCATCGATATCGCACTGTGGGATTTGAAGGGAAAGCAACTCGGTACTCGCGTTGTCGACCTTCTCGGCGGGCCGGTTCGCGACAAACTGCCGGCGATCGCAAGCCTGCACGGGACGAAGGCGGATATAGGCGCCATGGCGGAAGAGATCGCCGCGCATACTGCTACAGGACTGCACGGAGCCAAGGTTGGCTTCGGCAAGCGCGGCGAAGCGCACCTCGGTTTCGATCATGACCGCGACATTGATTTTGCTCGCCGGGTCGTCGACGCCATGGGCCCGGGCAAATCCCTCATGATCGATCTTGGTGTGAAGAATTTCTGGGACGTCCCGACCGCGATTCAGCGCGCCCGCGCCTTCGAGGAACTGGGCGTGGCCTGGTTGGAGGAACCGCTCGGCCATGACGACCCTGAGGGGTATGCGGCCCTGCGGGCGGCGACGTCCATCAGGATCGCCTACGGCGAGCGCAGCTGGTCACCGCGCGATGTCGAGCGGATTGTCGCGACCGGCACCGTCGACGTTGTCGGACTGGATCCCGGCCGCGTCCTGGGCATCACAGGTTTCGTCAAGTCCGCTGATATATGCGCCCGTTCACGTCGTCAGGCGAATGCACACAACTTCTCCACGGCGATTGTCGGCGCGGCAAGCCAGGCGCTGAGCTTTGCCTGCGCAGCCTGCTACCTGCTTGAGCTGCAACCGGTTTATGGGCCGGCCCAGAAAGACCTCGTCGATCGTCCGGTCTGGCACGACGACGGCTACGTTCGCTTGCCGGAGGGGCCGGGCCTGGGCATTGCCGTGAACGAGGACCTCGTTGCGGCCAGCCGCCTCGACGCCTAGGCCGATCCTATGCGCTTGGACTTCGGCTTGGAGGGCAAGACGGTTCTGGTGACCGGTGGGGCCGGCGCCATCGGCCGCGCTGTCTGCGAGGGTTTCGCCGCCGTCGGCGCCAAAGTGGCCGTGGTCGACAAGGACCGCGACGCGTCGGTCAACGTTGCCGCCAAGCTGGGCGACGCGCATCGCGGTTGGGGCGCCGACCTCAGCGAGATCGGTCAGCTGGGGTCTTTGGTCGACGACATCGCCGGTGCGCTCGGGGCAATCGATGTTTTGGTCAATATCGCCGGGATTATCATTCGCACCGACGATCTCTTCAACGTCACCGAGGACGAATGGGACCGGCAGCACACAATCAACCTGAAGGCGCCGTTTTTCCTGAGCCAGGCAGTGGCACGACACATGGTCGATACCCGGCGGCCCGGCGCCATCGTCAACTATTCCTCGCAAGGCTGGATGTCCGGCGGGTTCGGCGGTTCAGTGGTCTACAACACAACCAAGGGCGCCGTGACGACGATGACCCGCGGCATGGCGCGCTCCTGGGCGCCCTTCAACATCCGCGTCAACGCCGTCTCACCGGGCCTGGTTGAAACGCCCATGATCACCGACTTTCTCACACCCGGGCAGATTGCCGACCTCGTCGATTCTGTTCCGATGAAGCGGCTCGGCCAACCAACCGATCATGTTGGTGCCACTATCTTTCTGGCGTCCGACCTCGCCGGGTACATGACCGGGGCGACAGTCAACGTCAGTGGCGGCTTCCTGATGTACTAGCCGGCGTCCCGCCTCGATCCATCAACCGGTGGCCGGGAGGCCGCATTCCCGGCGAAACGCCTGATCGCGGATGTCGAGTTCCTGCCCGACGCGACCATCGGCCGCCGATGTGCAAAGCCACACCATGGCGTGGGCGGGCTCGTCGACGGACGCCAGATCTTCGCGCCGCAACTTGCTGACGACATTGATGCCGGAGGCGCGGATGCTGGCCTGCATACCGGTGTCGACGACTCCCGGCTTGAATCCAAAAACGCGAATGCCCCGGTCACCGAGCTCTTCGTGGATACAGCGCGTGACCATGGCAAGTCCGGCTTTGCCGGCGCAATAGGCGCTCCACCCTTCCATCGGCGCGTGAGCCGCTCCGGAGCTGAGATTGATGATCGTCCCGCCGCCGCGAGGCAACATCTTGTCGATGGCCAACGTCGCCACATGGTAGGCCGAGATGAGATTGACCTGGATGTTGTGGGCCCAATCGTCGATCGAAGTTTCACAGATACGACCGATCGGCGAGATGACACCGGCATTGTTGATCAGGATATCGAAGCCTTCTTCGACGATCCGCGTCATCCCCGCCTGGTCCGTCACATCGCAGACCACGCCGCGTGCGTCGAGCTGCTCGCCGAGCGCGCTCCGGGCCGTCTCGATCGCTTGGGAATTTCTGGCCGTGAAGGTGACGGCGGCGCCGGCCTCCGCCAGGGCTCGGACGGCCGCAAGGCCGATACCGCGGTTACCGCCGGTCACGAGGGCGGTGCTGCCCGCGAGGTCGATCGTCATACGTTGGCTCCGTCAGGTGCTGTTGGAGGTGGGGAGGCCGGCAGAAGGGCGACGGCGTGTTGCCCACGCCGCTGAGGAGGACCACCCGTCATCCGTGGTGTAGCGATTGCCGCATCAATCCATGTGGAACTGAAGCGGCAGAAGAAATGGAAAGTCGGTCGTGCTGTCGATGTCGATCTTCATGATCGGCGCCATCCATTCGGCCCATTTCGCGTTGACCGGGTCGTTGGCCAGGGCCTTGCGCGCGGCGTCCAGATCGTCGGTCTCGAAGTAGCCGAACAACGTCAGTCCGTGGCGAAAGATATTGTAGTTGCGGATGCCCGCCTCACGCAGGGCGTCGAGCATATCCGGCCAAATCTCGTCGTGACGGCGCTTGTATTCCTCTTCATAACCCGGGCGGACTTCCAGCACCCACGCATAGTTCGTCATCGGCGTTCCTCCGCGTTCTCGCCCGCCCAATCCCGATAGATGTCGCGAAGCGCGATGGTCTCGCTCAGGACATCATCGAACAATGTGTTCATGTAGTCCTGATGCACATATTCCAGCGAGGCCGCGCCTTGATATCCAATGTCGCGCAACCGGCCGAACAGGGCCGGCATGTTGATCGTGCCCTGGTGGCCCTTGGCTTGAAGCTCGCCGGGTCGCGCTTGGCGAAGATGCACGTGGGCGGCGTGCTCCGCCAACACGTCGATCTCATCCTGGCGGTAGCCGAGGCAAACGAAATGCGCGTAGTCGAGGGTGAGCTTCAAGCCATCGACGCGCTCAATCATACGCAACACATCCGTCGGTGACTCGAGGAAAGAATGGACATGCGGCTCAATGGTCAGCGTTGCGCGGTAGTTCCGTGACAGCGCCACCATCGCCGTCAGCGAAGCGGCCGATGCCTCGAAGGCGTCGGCCCGCGACTGCCCGGCGTTCACAACGCCTGGGAGAATGAACACCGTCGCGATCTCTGCCGCGTCACAGAAGGTCAGGACTTTCTCCAGATCGGCCAGGTTCGCGTCGAGGGTCCCGGGTCGCGCCAGGTTGCGGTCCTCGAGACCATCGCCGAACAGGTGGTAGTAGCTGGGCACCCTGACGCCGAGCGCCGCGATCTCAGCCCCCTGCCCTGCAGGATGGGCGACGATGGCGTCACGTGACAACGCCGACCGGTAGAACAACCCCACGTCGAGAGCGCCGATCCCGAGAACCGTGCTGAGGCCTGCTGCTTCCCGCAGGGTACACCGCGGCAGCGACCAGCTGGTCAGCGACAGATACACGGGCTAGGCCTCCACCGCTTCGACTTGCCCGCTGGCGATCGAACGGTACATGGCGTCAAGGGTGCGAACGACCCGTGCGCCGTTGGTCGCGTCCGCGTCGTTGGCGGCTCCCGTACCGGCGCAGATCTCGATGAAGCGCGGTACCGGCAACGTCCCATCGTAGGCGTGGTCCCCGTCCGGAATGCCGATAACCTCGTCGTCGGCATCGCTGCGCCTGACTTCCAGCCGCGCCCGCTCGGCATCGAACACCAGCATGCCTTCCGTGCCGAAGATCCTGACGTCGAGCTGTACCTCGCAGTGTTTCGGCACGGTCGAGGCCCCCGACAGCGCCATGGTACCGCCGTTGGTCATGCGCACGGTCGCCGCGTCGTAGTAGTCGACGCCGGTCGCGGATTTGCCGGCCATGCAGAAAACGGCTTCCGGTTCCACGTTGGCCACGCGATAGGCCCAGGCGAGGGAATGGGACATCTGCCCCCAGCCGTAGCCACCGGCCTTCTCCGGATCAGCCCACGTCGACGCCGGTGGTCGATACATGTGATCGACCGTCTCCAGCATGGGCCGTCCGTCAAAGAGGTCCTCCAGCGGAGAGCCCATCTGGCAGACGATGTGGCGCACACTGCCGATCCGGCCGTCGGCCACCAGCGCCGCGGCGGCCGCCGTGAAGGGACGGAAGTTCCAGCCGCATGGTATCAGGATCTCCTTACCGGCGCGGTCTGCGGCGGCAACCATGGCCCGGGCGTCGGCGGAGGTGGTGGCCATCGGCTTTTCGACCAGCACGTGCAGGCCGGCCTCAAGGCATCGGATCGCGACCTGGGCGTGAGCGGTATGTGGCGTCGCGACCATCACGCCATCGAGGTCGGTGGTCGTCAGCATCGCCGCGAGATCGGTGAAGCGCCCCGCGATACCAAACTTCTCGCCCACCTCGCCAACCCGGCGTTCATCGAGATCACAGATCGCGACGACGTCGGCCTCGGGGTGTGCCGCCGCTGTTGGAATGTGATTGAAAGTCGCCCACCAGCCGGTGCCGACCACGCCAAGTCTCACAGTCACGGAACTTGCCTCGCATGCTTCCTGGATTTCATCGTGGCCTTGAAGACATTGCGCATGTGGCGCGCGGCCGCGCGGCCAGCCTTCTCGGCGTCACGGGCGCGAAAAGCGGCGACGATGGCCCGGTGGTCCTTGAGGCTTTGCTCCAGCACCCCGGGCGTCTCCGAGGCCATGCGCCGGAACTCCAGACCGAGCGCATTCAAGCCCCCGCCGATCCGGCGCAGATACGCGTTGCCGCAATTGTCCCAGATGACCGTATGGAATTCGTAGTCGTTCCGGCGAAAGCCCTCGGCGCTGTCGAGCAGGTCCTCCTGTTCGGCCAGAATAGCGTCTAGCTGATCAAGTTGCTCCTTACGCAGGCGCGCCGTAGCGCCTTCGGCCACGGCACTTTCGATGAGAACCCGCGCCGCATAAAGCTCGCGGATATTCGTGTCCTGGAGCGAAATGAAGAAGTGCAGCGGCTCCAGCAGTTCTTGCGCGTCCAGATCGCTGATGTAGGCGCCACCGCCCTGCCTGGTGCGCACAACACCCAGGATAGCGAGACCTCGAATGGCCTCGCGGACGCTCGGCCGGCTGACGCCGAGGGACAGGGCGAGGTCCCTTTCCGGCGGCAGGTGATCGCCGGGTTTGAGCTCGCCGGATTTGACGAGCGACAGAATCCGTTGCGCAACCTGCTCGGCAACCGAACTGCGCGCGATTGGCGACCCGAGGCCCCGGAGTCCGCTGGTGATGCTCATCGGCTGCCGCGCCTCCCACGCCAATTCGACCAGGCCGCCCCGAGGCTCTCGCGCATGTTGGGCGCCAACACCGATACGATCAGCAGGATGCCGACGACGCCGGTTTGAATGTGGCCGGTCACGTTCACCAGGGCCATCCCGTTCCTGAGGTTCAGAACGATGAGGATGGACAGGAGGGCGCCATAGAGGGACCCGCGGCCGCCGAAGATGCTGATGCCGCCCAGCAGCACGATCGTAATGATGTCGAGTTCGAAACCAAGCGCCACGTCACCGCGTACCGCTCCCACCCGTGCCGCATACAACAGCCCGGCCAGGGCCGAGATCAGACCCGAGGCCGTGAACAGGATCGCCTTGACCCGCGCGACATCCACGCCGGAATAGGCCGCGACGTCTTTGTTGTTGCCGATGACGAATACCTGCCGGCCAAAGCCGGAGAAGTGCAAGACGACGATGAAGAACGCCAACAGGACGACGAAGATGATCATCGCCAGCGGCAACGGGCCGACCAATCCCTGCTGACCGAGATTATCGAACCAGGCCGGAAAATCCGTGATGCCACGATCTTCGACCAGGACGCGTGCCAGACCGCGGAAGCCAATCAGCGTCGCCAGCGTGACGACAAGCGAGGGGAGACCCATGCGGGTGATGAAGAAGGCGTTGAGGTAGCCTCCCGCGGCACCGACCAGCAACACGACCGGGATCGCCGCCACGGTTGGAAAGCCCGCCTGGAAGAGCCAACCGAAAGCGCAAGCCGCCAGACCCATCATCGAGGCAACCGAGAGGTCGATCTCGCCGTTGATGATGATCAGCGTCATGATCAGGGCCACGATGATCTTCTCGATCGAGAGCTGGAAAAGGTTGATCTGATTGGTGACCGTCAGATAGGCGTCGGACAGGTTGGCGTTGACCGCGATGATCGCGATCAACACGGCCAGGAGGAGGCCTTCCCAGGAAATCAGCGCCGCCGTCCAGCTGCTTCTGCCCGGCGCGCTCTTGGCTAGCAGGTCGGATGCATCGACGCTCATGCCGTCGCTCCGTCCTGTGCGACGCTCTTGTCCCTGCGGTCCTTCATGCGCGCATGCCGCAAGGCCAGCAGGCGACGCATGAGAACCGCGTCGATCGCAACGGCCCCCAGGATCAGGAAACCCAGAACCGCCTCGCGCCAGAATTCGGACACCAGCGGCCAGCGCACCAGACTGGTGTCGATGAGGTCGACCAGGATGGCGCCCAACAGCGCGCCCAATACGGTGCCGGAGCCGCCGAATATGTTGATGCCGCCGACCACGACGGCGGCAACGGATTTAAGTTCGAATCCGAGGCCGGCAACCACCGTGATGTTGCCGAACCGGGCGAGGAAGAAGAAACCCGCCAAACCGGCAAAGGCGCCGCACAGCACGAAGGCAAGAAACACGATGCGCGTCGAATTGATCCCAGCCATCACAGCAGCTTCCGGATTGGAGCCGACCGCGTAGAACTTGCGGCCGGTGCGGAGCCAGGTCAGCGCCAGGTGAACCGTTATGACCACGATCACGGCGGCGAAGAACGTGATCCTGATGTCCAGATCGCCGAAGCTGACGATGTTGGCGCGCGGCAACTGCAGGATCCACTCGGGCAGATTGGCCGTGATGATCGACTTGGCGTCGGAGTATTCGACCAGCAGGGAGCGAAAGAGCGCGAGCGTTCCCAGCGTCACAATGATCGCGGGAATACGGGCATAGGCGACCAGCACGCCGTTGAACGCGCCAAACCCGGCGCCGATGGCGACGGCCAGGGCGACCGCTAGCAACGGGTGGAGCCCCGGATAGGTGGACAGCACGTCGCCGACGGCGAACGCGGTGAATCCGACAATCGAACCGACCGACAGATCGATGTTGCGCGTGAGCACGACAAGCGCCTGGCCCGTCGCGAGGATCGCCATGATCGCGACGCTGGTCGAGACGCGATTGAAAAGCCGCGCGCTGTAGTAGTTGTCGATCTGGCTGCCAAAGAACAGAACGATCAGCACAAGGACCACGAAGAGCGCGAGGACGCGCAGGGCCTGGGGGCTGAACCGGTCGAGAACGGCCGCCGCCATTATGCCGGCTCCGCGGTCAGCTCCTGGCCGGTGGCCAGTTGCATGACGTTTTCTTGAGTCGCTTCGGCACCATCATAGATGCCCATTTGACGCCCCTCGCGCATGACGATGATGCGGTCGGCCAGCGACAGGACTTCCGGCAAGTCCGACGAGATCACCAACACGGCAACGCCGCTGGCCGCCAGTTCGTGAATGATCTCGTGGACCTCGGCCTTGGCACCAACGTCGATTCCGCGTGTGGGCTCGTCGAAGATCATGATGCTTGGCTCGGCGTTCAGCCATTTGGACAGCATCACCTTCTGCTGGTTGCCACCGGACAGCGTTCCCACGCTGGTGTTGACGTTCGGCGTGCGGATGTTCAGGCGTCGGCGGAAACTCTCGGCCACGTCACGCTCACGCCTGCGATTGACGAGCCCCGACCTTGACAGGAACTGTTCCAGCGTCGCCAGCGTTGTGTTGGCCACGATCGACATCGGCATCGCAAGTCCGAGCTTGCGGCGGTCTTCCGAGACGTAGGCGATCCCTAGTTCCATGGCCTGTTTGGGATTGGTGATCGCGACAGCCTTGCCATTGATGGCAATGGTTCCCGATTCAGCCGGTACAACGCCGAAAATCGAAAGGGCGACATCCGTACGCCTGGCCCCCACCAGACCGGCAAGGCACACCACCTCGCCGGCATGCACATCGAAGGTGACGTCGGCGAAGGCACCGTCGACGGTCAGGCCTTCGATCGACAAGGCCACCTTGTCGGTGGCGTGGCTCTTCTCCCGCGCAAAAAATTCACCGGCATCGCGCCCGACCATCTCGGCGATCATCCGCTCCGTCGTCACGTCACCGATGTCGCGGGTGGACACGTGCTGCCCGTCGCGCAGGACGGTGACGCGGTCGGCGATCTCGACCACTTCCTCGAGGCGGTGGCTGATGTAGACGACTGCGACGCCCTCGGCTTTCAGCGCGCGGGCGATGCGCAGGAGTTGATCGACTTCATGGGCCGACAGCGACGCGGTCGGCTCATCCATGATGAGCACCTTGACGTCCAGCGCCAGCGCACGCGCGATCTCCACCGTCTGCTGTCCAGCCAAAGTGAGGCCGCTGGCGGCGCGGTCGACCTCGAGAGAAACACCAAGGCGCGCGATCAGCCGGTCGGCCTCGGCGTACATCTCGCGCCACCTGACGACCTCGCCAAGCTTGTTGTGCGAGATGAAGATGTTCTCCGCGACGTCGAGGTCCGGGAAGACCATCGGCTCCTGGTAGATCGCGGCAATTCCACGCTCCTGGGCGTCGCGTGTGCCCTTGAGCTGGACGGGGACGTCGTCGATGCGTATCTGGCCGGACGTCGGCTGATGGACGCCCGTCATAATCTTGATGAGCGTCGACTTACCGGCGCCGTTTTCGCCGACGATCCCATGAATCTCACCCGGCCGCAGCGCTATGGAGACATCGCTCAACGCTGCCGTCATCGCGAAAAACTTGGAGATGCCGAGCAGTTCGAGGATAGCATCGGACATTGCTGTGGCCCCACAGTCCGGACCGGGAGCGCAGACTGCGCACCCGGTCCAGGTCTTCTCAGGCGTGCCGACTAGTTGGCGGCCGCCTCGACGTTGTCCTTGTTGTACACCGTGAACGGCCCCATCAGAACGCGCAGTCCGCTATCGCGTGTCGGGTCCTTTTCGATCGTGTACTCACCCATGCGGCCGGCATCGAACGTCTCGCCGATCTCGCCCTTGATGGCACCCGTCGCCAGCAAGTAGGAGGTGTAGTAGGTCAGGTAGCCGAGATCGCGGAAATCCCACAGCGCGAACTCAGGCGCACAGCCGTTCAGCGTGTAGCTGACCATCTCGGACGGCAGCCCGAGGCCAGACACGGCGACCTGGTCGCACAGACCTTCGTCCTGCATCGCCTTCGCCGCGGCCTGGATGCCGACAGTGGTCGGCGCCATGATCACGCCAAGGTCCGGATACTGGTCAACCAGCGCCAGAGCCCTGTTGTAGCTGACTTCCGACTGGTCATCGCCGTAGACGATGTCAACCAGCTCGATGTCGGCATACTTGGAGCCCTTCAACGCGTCTTCCATCGCCGCAATCCAGGCGTTCTGGTTCGCCGCGTCCGGCGTTGCCGACAGCACCGCCATCTGCCCGCTGCCGCCAAGCAGCGAGTGCGCCATGTCGGCCATGACGACGCCGATCGAGCCGAAGTCGACCTGCGCCACGAAGACCGATTCACCGTCGCCGGACGGAATGGGTGAATCCCAGGTCACGACCTTGGTGCCGGCGGCCTGCGCCGCCGTGGCCGACGGGACGATCTGATCGCCCGCGTTGTTCGACAGCATGACGACGTCCTTACCCTGCGTGGTCGAGGTCGTCATGATTTCGATCTGGCCGGCAACGCTGTTTTCGGGCGTCGGACCGACGAACAGCAGCTCGCCGGGGTTCTCCAGTTCGGCATGCGCTTCCTGCGCACCCTCATTGGCCTGGTCGAACACCAGGATGCCCAGGAACTTCGGAAGCAGCGTCAGGTCGACGCTCTGGCCCTTCTCGGCCATGACGGACTCAGCCGCCGCTGGTGCCGCAAGGCCCGCCGCCATCAGCGCGGCGATCGCGGATGTGATGATTTTGCTCATGTGTTTCCTCCTTGTGGATGAGCTTTCCCGCCCCGACTCAGGGCAGACGACACCGGTTGATCCGGCAATAAATGGCATTGTTCCTTCTTTCCTCCCTTCGTCTGCACTCTTGCTGATTGATCTGGCGTCATGGGCTCGGCACAGGCTGCCGCGGGGCCTGGCCGTCGAGGGCACGGCGGATATCTTCCGCCACAAAGCGCTGCAATCGCTCTATCGCGGCATCGGAGTACCAGGCCGCGTGGGGCGACAGCAGCAGGTTGGGCGCGTCGCGAAGCGGTGAAGTTTCGGGCAGCGGCTCCGTGTTAAAGACGTCGAGCGCGGCGGCGCCGATTGTGTTTGCGGCGAGCGCCGCGGCGAGCGCATCCTCGTCGATCAGCGAACCCCGTGCGCAATTGACCAGGATGGCGTGGTTCATCATGGTCGCCAGCCGTTCCGCGTTGACATACTGGTAGGTCAGGGGCGTCGACGGCGCGTGCAGAGAAAGAACGTCGCTCTTCGCAAAGAGTGCTTCCGGGGTCATCAGTTCGATGCCCAGGTCCGCAGCCGCCCCCGGCGCCAAGGCGGGATCCGCGGCCTGGAACGCGAAGCCGAAACCCTTGAGACGCTGATGCACAGCGCGGCCAATCTTTCCGAAACCGAAGAACCCGAATCGGGTTTCCGCCAGCGGCTTCATCGGCTGGGCGACTTCGGCCGGCTTCCAGTCGCCGGCTCGCACCGATGCGTCGAGCGCCGGCAACTTTCTGAGCAAGGCGAGCACCGCCGCCGAGGCGTGTTCGGCAACCTCGTCGGTGCAGTAGTCGGGGACGTACCCGACCCGAACACCCTTCGCCCGCGCGGCGCTGAGGTCGATATTGTCGTAGCCGATGCCATAACGAATGATCGTCGCGTCGTCGGCCAGACCTGAGATCGCCTCCGCCGTCACCGGCGCGAACTGAACCGCGACGACCTTGGCGCCCGCGACGCGGGTTGCGACATCGCCGGCGTTGCGGCACTGGAACTCGGCAAATGACGCGCCCGACTCCGTCGCCGCACGGCGCTCCATGGCGACATTGGGGAACGTGTAGTCGGTGACGACGACATGCCGGGTCACTGGCCGTCTCCGTCCAGGTAGTCGTGGAGGATCGTGCCGGGAACGAGCGTGAAGTCAGCTCGCCAGTAGTAACCCTCAAGCGGCTCGACGACCGGCAGGCGCGCGACGGGCGCTTGCGCGTTGGGCCGTAGCTCGACGGTACACGGACCGCCCCAGCATTCGTGGATGGCAATGTCGGAGAGTTGCCGGGACGTGAGCTGGCGGATCGCCGGTCTGCCGTCGATGTGGTCGACGGCCTTCAGATTGATGTTGGTGGCAAAGTCGAAGTGCTGCGCCAGGTCCGCCGGATCGCCGCGGCGCTGCTTGTACGGCATCGTGCAGGTGATGACGTCGATACCGTTGCGTTCCAGGGTGCCGACGATGAGGTCGCCCCGGAATTTAAGGTTGGGATTGCCGTACTTCTTGGGCTGTCCGTGGACCTCGCGACCATGAGCGACGCCGACATCGGACTTCAAAAAGAGATAAGGCGAATAGGCGCCGGCAGCTTTACCCTGAAGCTCCGCGCCGAACATCACGTTGACTTCATAGTAAGGCCCGACCCAGTCGGTATCGTTCATCTTATAGATGTGGATCGCCACAACGTCGCCGCTGGCAACCAGCGGATCGGGGAGGAGGAAACGCAGCGCCTCAGGGTCGGTCCGATAGAACGCCGACAGGATCTCGGCATTGCGAAAGGCGAACGGAAAGGCCGGCACCATCGGTGCGTCCCACGGCGTCGAAAAACCGCCTTGCGCGATGTCGTCGGTCGTCGGTTTGCGGAGCCCGTGACGGCGCTCAGCCATCATCTCCTCCCCGATGGCCACATCTCTAATTGGTCATGCCAATTAGCCTATTTTCCCGAACATGACAAGCGGCGGCTGCGAAGCCGGACGGCGCGATCCGTTGGGGCATAAGGCCGACACCAAAGCGGAGATGCACTCAGCCGGCTGAGACCTGGAAGACCCCCGTTGAGGGGCGTGGTCGACGCCGTGCAGTGCGCGGCACGTCACACGCGGGTGCAGTTCAGACGGCCCCGGCACCGTTGGAGTCTCCGAGGACGGCCCGCACCGTGCTCTGGTAGGCCCGATAGGCCTCATCAAGGACGGCCCGCGTGTCGTGGCCTGGTGTGAAGCTCCGCTCGAACCGCACGGAGTGTCGGGCGATCTCTTCAACGGATCTCCCAGACAGTGCTGCTTCACCAAGGATCGCGGCGCCCGCCGCCGACGTATCGCGTTCCGCGATCCGGTGGACCGGGCGGCCAAGTGCGTCGGCGATGATCTGGCACCACGAATCCGACTGCGCGCCGCCCTCGGCAAGGCGTACCTCGGAGCTTGGCGCGCCGACGGCCGCAAGCGTCTCGATGCACTGCCGGACGTTGAACGCGACGCCCTCCATCACGGCGCGGACAAGATGGCCGGTCCCGTGCGCCGATGACAGGCCATGAAACGCGCCGCGAACGTCCGGACGATTGTAGGGCGTCGCCGCGCCCTCCAGGAACGGTGCGAACGTTACCCCGTCGGCCCCGGGGGGCACGGCCGCGGCCAGCGCCTCAAGGTCCGCGAACGACGGAGGCTTCTCGTGGGCAAGGACGGTACGGAGCCAGGACAGACTGAGCCCGCCGCTCATGATGAGACCGAGCCACAGGTCGCGCCCGAACACGCCGTGCGGGATCCGCCAGAGCCCGGCGTCGGAGGGTCCGCCACCCGCCAGCGCTTCGGTGACGACGTGACCGGCGGTCCCGAGCGTGATCGCGGTCTGTCCTTCCGCCATGATCCCGCAGCCGACGGCCAGCGCCGCCACGTCGCCGGCGCCCGTCGCCACCGGCGTGCCGGCGGTGAGGCCGGTGGATGCCGCGGCTTCCCGCGTGACCCGCCCCGCAAGGGCTGCTCCCGGCCGGATCGGCGGCAGCATCGACGGATCGACATCTGCAAGGGCGCACAGATCCTGCGACCAATCCCGTCCGCCGCGTTCCGTCATGGCGGTCGACAGGGCATCGCACGGATCCGTTGCGAATTCGCCCGTGAGGCGCAGGAGCAGGTAGTCCTTGGCGAGGGTGATGCGACGGGCGCGCGCGAGAAGGTCGGCCTTGTGCGCCCGGAACCAGGCAAGCTTGGGCAGCACGCAGATCGGGCTGACGACGTTGCCCGTCAGCGCCGGAAAATCCCTGAGAGCGGCCAGGCGCCGCGCCTCGTCCGTCGCCCGGATGTCAAGCCAGATCACCGCGTCGGCGAGCGGTTCCAGACGGTCGTCGAGCAGGACGAAGCCGTTCAACTGTCCGGACAGGCCGACCGAGGCGATCCCGGTTCCTGCGGCCGCGACGGCTTCGCGGGTCGCCGCACACGTCGCCTCCCACCATGCCTCGGGCGACTGCTCCGCCCAACCGGGACGTGGCGCGTTGGTCGGATAGTGCCGGCTCGCGCTCGCCAGAGCGGCACCATCCTCGTCGCGGACCAGAACCTTGACGGCGGACGTGCCGAGGTCGATGCCGAGGTGCCCGGTCACGCTCCGCTCGCCGGATCGTATAGCCCCCGCCGCTGCAGATAGCCCAGCCACAATTCGGCCGAGCGGCGGCCCCCGATCTCGAGCCAGCGCCGGCCCTTTTCGGCCGTTGCGGGCGTCGGATCGCCGAAGACCCCGGAGCGCATGAACATGCCCATGGACAACTCCGATCGTCCGTAGTCATCCGGTACCGGCGGGTAGTCGGCGGCTGCGCGATCCATGTGCACGAGGTCCGGAGCGATCGCCAGCATCAGGGCCGTCTCGATCTCCTCGGCATGGATATCGTTGTGCCAGCGCTCGGACTCCGCCTCGGCCAGCATCTCGTCGAGCCCGGTGTAGAGCGAGTTGAGGACGGCGATGTCGTGCTTCTCATGGATCAGTTCGCGGATCGCATGCTTGACCGGCTGCGGGTTCGAGCCATGGGCCGACAGGACGAACACCGCCTTCACGCCCCAGCCGGCGAGGCTCTCCGCGATGTCGCGGATCATCGCCATGTAGGTCTCGAACCGGAACGTCAGGATGCCCGGCTTGCCCCGCCACACCCACGCGTAGCCGACGTTGAGCACCGGCAGCACCATGCCGACACTGCGTTTCGCCGTCTCCAGGGCCATCGCCTCGGCGATCCGGTTGTCGGTGTCGAGCGGCAGGTGCGGCCCGTGCTGCTCGAACGAGCCCACCGGCAGGATGGCGAACGGATACGCTTTCGCGAACGCGGCGATCTCGTCCATCGTCGCGCCGCGGGCGTCGATCCATGTGTTCATGTCGCGGGCTCCCAACTGGATCGATAGGCAGGGTCGGCATCCCACAGCGCCTGATCGAGCGAGCGGCCCGTTGCCGCGCCGGGCGACAGGGACATCAGGAAGGACGCCGTCTCGTTCAGGATCGTCGGTGGCGCCAGTTCGGACCTGCGGTCCGAGTTCCAATGCGCGAAGAAGCCCGTGTCGATCATGACCGACGGGAACAGCGTATTGACGTTGATGCGGTGTGGCGCGAGCTCGATCGCCAGAACCCGGGTCAGCATCTCGACCGCCGCCTTGGACGTGCAGTAGGGCGCGTCGCCGGCCTGCGCATCCGACAGCCGGGCCAGCGACGACGTGACGAACGCTATGTTGCCACCACCGGTCTCGCGCATGTGCCGGGCCGCGTTGCGCGCGGACAGGAAGGCCCCGTCGACGTTGACCCGCAAGACGCGCTGCCATGTCGCGTAGGCCATGTCGACGACGTTGTCGTGCTCGAGGTCGGTCACCGCGGCGTTGGCGATGAGGCCACTGATCGGCCCGTGTTCGGCAACACAGCGGGCCATCGTCGCGTCCATCGCTGCTTCGTCGGTGATGTCGGCCTTCAGCGTCAGATACCAGGCCCGGTCGTCGTGCTCTGCGGCGAACGCTGCGCGATCGACCCCTGTGACGGACCAGCCGCCGCCGAGGAAATGGCTGGCCAATGCAGCGCCGATTCCTCCGGCCGCTCCGGTGATCACGACGTGCTTCCCGCCGTCGCTCACTTGACCGCCCCGCTGGCGAGCCCCTCGACGATGTGGCGCTGCGCGAAGCCGACGAAGATCAGCGCGGGTATCATCGAGCAGATGGAGATCGCCGCGATCAGAGGCCAGTCGAAGCTCATCGTCCCCGCCAGGCCGGCCACGACGACGGGAACCGTCTGCGCGTCGCGCGAGGTGAGGAAGAACGCCAGCAGGAACTCGTTCCAGGAGAAGATGAACACGATCACGGCGACCGAAGCGATCATTGGCCGCGCCACCGGAACGATCACCATCAGCAGGGTCTGCCATGGCTTGGCGCCGTCAAGCATCGCGGCTTCGTCAAGATCCAGCGGCATGGCCCGAAAGTACGTCATGAGCAACCAGACCGACAGCGGCAGCGTCAGCGTGAGGTGCGCAAGCGACACCGCAAGCCGGGTATCGAGCAGGCCGAGCTGCTGGAAAAGGACGTAGAGCGGCAGGATCACGGCAAACAGAGGCGCAAGCCGGATCGAAAGGACCCAGAAGCTGAGGTTCTCCTGCAGTGCCCCCCGCATGCGCGCCAGGGCGTAGGCGGCGGGCACGCCGATGAGCAGGGACAGGAGGACGTTGGTGATGGCGATCGTGAACGAGTTCAGGAAGGCATCGAGCAAGCCGCTCGCGACGATCTTCTCATAGGCCGCGAAGTCCGGCGTGAAGATTACGGTCGGCGGTACGGCAAGCGCGGCGGCCCGGGTCTTCAGCGACGCGATCGCCAGCCAGACGAGCGGGAAGATGACGAAGACCAGGACCGCACCGAGGAAGCCGATGCGAAGGACGGACAGGGCCGTGTTCTGGCGTCCCGGCGGCCTCATGTTCCTGTTGTCCCGGGGTCGCCCTTGACGAACTGCCGGAAGACCAGCATGGCGGCGGTCAGGCAGATGGCGAGCATGACGACGCCGAGCGCTGCGGCCTGACCGAAGTCGAGTTCCTGGAAGGCCGTACGCCAGCCGAAGATCGAGAGGATCTGGGTCGCGCGGCCCGGCCCCCCGCGGGTCATCACGAAGATCAGTTCAAACGTGTTGATCGCATCGACCAGCCGGAACAGGACCGCCACGAACAGCGCACCCCGGAGCATCGGCAGTGTGACGAAGAAGAACTCGTGGAACGGATTGGCTCCGTCCATCCTTGCTGCTTCGTAGTAGTCGCGCGGGATCGACTGCAGCGCGGCGAGGAAGATCAGGAACATGAACGGCGTTCGGCTCCAGACGTCGGCGATGACGACCGACACCAGAGCGGCGCGCGGCTCCGCCAGGAGATTGACGTCCAGACCCGTCATCGGCAGCAGGAACGCACCGATAAAGCCGATCTCGCCGTTGAGCAGGAAGCGCCAGGTGAAGCCCGCCACGACCGGCGGGATCACCAGCGGCATGACGACAATGGCGCGCATCACGCCGCTTCCCGCGCGGGCGAAGGTGAGCGCGAGGCCCATCCCGAGACCGAGCATCAGAATGGTCGACAGGGCGAGATACGCTCCGGTGACGCGTAGCGCCTGCCAGAAGTCCGACCCGCCGAGGAGCCGCAGGAAGTTGTCGAGGCCGGCGAAGTAGCGATCCGGATCGGTGACCAGCCAGTGCTGGGTGCTCATCCAGAACAGGTAGGCGGTCGGAAACAGGATGACCGTGGCCAGCGCCATGATCATCGGAATGAGAAACCAGAACCGCCAATCGAGCGTCATCGCGCGCGCTTACGAGAAAACTGCGACGCCGGCCACGATGGCCGGCGTCGCGTATGTTGTCGTGCCCGGGGCTGCCTGTCTATTCGTAGTACCCGGCCCGCTCCATGCGATCCTCGGCCCAGGCCTGCAACTCCTCAAGCGCCTCGTCGACCGTCTTCGATCCTGCGATCGCCTCCGACGCCGCCGTCCCGATCCGCTCCATGAACGCATTCAGTTCGGGGATGTAGGGGAAGTACTGCGGATTGGCCTGGTCGTAGCTCGCCTCGATCTGATCGAGCATCTCGGCCGGCCACTTGGCCGTCAGCACCTCGCCTCGGGTGATCGACGGGAAGGTCGAGTAAGGCCAGCCGATCGACTCGGCGAAGCCCTGCATCGCCTGCTCGCCGGTCAGGAAGGCGAGCGTCTTGAACGCCTCCTCCTTGTTGTCCGAGTAGGCGCTGACACCGATCGAGAAGGTCCAGAAGCTCTGGACCGGCTCGCCGGAAGGGCCGGCCGGCGACGGCGCGAACGCGGTGTGCTGGGCGACGTTCTCGTCCTCGGTGCCGCCAAGGGCCGCGAAGCCGTTGATCGCCGAGGGCATGAGCACGACGGCCTGGCCCGCACCATAGAGGTTCATCATGTCGACCCAGGTGTGGGTCGCGATGCCGTCGGGACCGTACTCGCGTGACCAGTTGACGAAGGTCTCGAAGCCTTCACGGAAGTCGCCGGTGAAGATCGGCTTGGCGTCGGCCTCGCGGATCGCCTCCGGCGTCGTCGCGCCGCCCTCGAACCAGGCCGGGTAGCCGGCATAGGCGTACACGAACCCGCTGAGGTCGAGACTCGGTTCCTCGCCGGGTGCGCCGCGCATCGTCAGCGTGAACATGTCGTCCACGCCGTCGGCCTCGAGGCCTGCCTTGATGGTTGCGAGCGCGTCCTCAAGCTCGGCCGTCGTCGCGGGGAACTCGGCGATGCCGTAGCGGTCGAAGATGTCCTTCCGGTAGATCACGCCGGCGCCGAACGAGTAGTAGGGCAACGCCCAGAGTTGGTCATTGACCCGGTTCGCCTCGAGGAATTGCGGGTAGACGGCGTCCGCGTCGAAGTACTGGGTTGCCGTGGGCAACAAGTCGTCGAGCGGTTCGAGGTAGCCCGCATACGAGAACGTCTGGACCGCACCGTCCGAGCCGAGCATGACCAGGTCGTAGGTGCCGGTCTTGTTGACGAGGTCGAGCAGGACCTTCTGGCGCGCGGTCTCCTCGTCGGCGAACTCGATGTTGACGACGATGTCGTTGGCCTCCTCGAAGGCGCGCAGTTTGTCGGTCTTGTCCGTGCCGGACGGGCCGAACATGTCGGCCCACGCGAAGCCCGGGGCAAACGCGACGATGTTGACCTCTGTCTGGGCGTAGGCGGCCACCGGCAAGGCAAGAGCGATGGCGGAGGCCGTCAGCAATGTGGCGGTCGTCTTCAACGTCAGCTCCTCTCATTTTCTATCGCGCAGAGAATGGTATGGCTGCGCGTTCGTTGATTGACATCCGCTAGCACATTTGTAACTTGGCGACAACATTATTTGCCGGAGACTGAACCGTGTCGATGCCCGATCCGTCGCCGACGCCTTTTGCGCCGGAGGAGACCGAGATCGCCGATCGCGAGCGCGCCCTGATGCTGCGCGCCGCATGGCTCTACTTCATCGAGGAGCGGACGCAATCGGACATCGCCGATGCCCTTGGCCTGTCCCGGTTCCGGGTCAACCGGATGCTCGCCGAATGCCGCGAAGAGGGTCTCGTCCGCGTCGAGGTGACCACACCGATGGCGTCGTGCGTGGCACTGGAGCGGACGGCCATGGAGCGCTTTGGGTTGCGTGACGCGGTGGTGGTGCCGAGTCCGCTGGTCCCCGGACGGACCCACGCCATGATCGGCGCCGGCCTCGCCCGGCACATGTCCGGCCAGCTGGCCGACCCGGCCAAGTCGGTGTTCGGCTTCGGGTGGGGCCAGACCATGCGCGAGATGCTGCGGTTCCTGCGCCCGCAGGCCCGCCCGCCCTGTCGGATCGTGGCGCTGCTTGGCGCCCTGCCCCGCTCATTCGAAGAAAACGCCATTGATATCATTGGGAAAATCGGGCGGATCGTCAACGCCGAGCGCTACTACATGACGGCGCCCATCTACGCCGATACGCCGGAGGCGCGGTACGTGCTCACCGGCCAGCAATTCTACACCTCGGTGCTCGAGCTCATCCTGCGCACCGACGTGGCCTGCTTTGCCGCTGGCGACATGACCGAGTCGTCGCTCCTGATCAGGCATGCGCTGCCGAAGGGCGTGACGGCTGACGAACTGATCGAGGCGGGTGCCGTCGGCGACGTTCTCGGGACCTTCATCGACATCAACGGCACGGCCGTCGACCATCCGGTCAATCGCCAACTGGTGGGGCCGGGGCTCGCGGATCTCGCCGGCATGGCGTCCCTGGTCCTGGCGTCCGGCGGACCCAACAAGGTGGACGCGGTGACCGGCGCCCTGCGTACCGGGCTCATCCACGTGCTTGTCACCGACGAGGCCACGCTGCGTGCCGTGCTGCACAACGCGGATACCCAGACCGCACCGGCGGCATAGCGCACAAATGTTTCGACTCTCGAACAATCGTGCAACCGGAGGTCGCCATGATTGAGTGGAAACGGCTGACGAACCACGAACTTGACGCTCTCGACCGGCGGTTGCCTGTACTCATCCCGATCGGTCTGATCGAGGCGCACGGGCCGCACCTGTCGCTCAGCGTCGACCTCGACACGGCCGAGTACTTCTCGCGCGCGATCACCGAGCGCACCGGCGCGATCCTCGCGCCGGGCCTGCCCTACGGGTTCGCCGACGAGATGCGCGAGTACCCGGGCACGATCGGCCTGACCAGCGGGACCTTCACCACCGTGATCGCCGAACTCGGTGGCATGTTCTGCTTCCACGGCTTCCAGCGGCTCATCTTTCTGAGCGGCCACGGGGCCAACAAGCCGGCTTGCGAGGCGGCGTTCTGGACCATCTGGGAGACCTTTCCCGACGCCAGGCTCGCGTGCTGGAACTGGTGGACCGAGGCCGGGATTTCCGGCATCCACCACGCCGACAAGGGCGAGACCGAAGTGGCCGCCGTCACCGGCGCAGCCTACTACCCGGAGCGGGCACGCGACTTCAAGATCGACAAGCCCTGGTACAAGCTGCGGTCGCGTCACGCGCTCCATCCGGATTCGGGCGGCCTCAACGGCGAACCGACCAAGGCCGATCTCGAACAAGGCAGGGCCAACCGCGACCGCGCGATCGAGGTCCTGTCCGCGAAAGTCGCGGACATCATGCGCGCCGACGGCCTCACGCCCGCTTCGGCTGCCGAATGAGGCAGGCGTTCATGGCGACGGAATTGAAGCGCTATCAAACCGGCAAGCGCATGAGCCAGGTGGTCGAGGTGCCGGCCGGCGCGACCACGCTCCACTTTGCCGGGCAGATCTCGTCGGACAGGTCGCTCGACCTCGAGGATCAGGTCCGCAACATCCTCGCCAGGCTCGATGCGCTGCTGGCCGAAGCCGGCTCGGACCGCACCCGCATCGTGTCCGCGATGATCTGGCTCGCCGATATCCGCACGCGGCACGCGGTCAACGCGATTTGGGATGCCTGGGTGCCGGACGGCGCCGCACCGGCCCGCGCCTGCGTCGAGGCGCGCCTTGCCGAACCGACCGATCTGGTCGAGATCCAGATCGTGGCCCTGAAATGAGCTCGGGCGCGGGACGGGGGACGGACTTGCGATGGTAGCCGTCTCGCTCACGGGCATCGACAAGAGCTTCGGCGCAACCGAGGTGCTGAAGGACATCTCGCTCGCCATCGAGGACGGCGCGTTCGTGGCGATCGTCGGCCCGTCCGGCTGCGGCAAGTCGACCCTCCTTCGCGTGATCGCCGGCCTCGAGGCGGTCAACGCGGGTGATATCCGGTTCGGCGATAAGCGCATGAACGACGTGGCGGCGCCGGACCGCGGAGCGGCGATGGTGTTCCAGTCCTACGCGCTCTACCCGCACATGACGGTGTGGGAGAACATGTCCTTCAGCCTGCGCCTCAAGGGCACCGGCCGGGCCGAGCGACGCCGTCGCGCCGCCGACGTTGCGAAGCTGCTGCAGCTCGGCGACCTTCTTGATCGTCGCCCCGGGCAACTCTCCGGCGGCCAGCGGCAGCGCGTGGCGATTGGTCGGGCTCTCATGCGTGCGCCCGACGTGTTTCTCTTCGACGAGCCGCTCTCCAACCTCGACGCGGCGCTGCGCGCAGAGATGCGGGTGGAGCTCACCCACCTGCATCAATCGATCGGCAGCACCATGATCTACGTGACCCACGACCAGGTCGAGGCCATGACGATGGCGCATCAGATCATCGTGCTGAACGAGGGACGCGTGGTGCAGAGCGGCGCGCCGATGGAGCTGTATCTGAACCCGGCGACCCGCTTCGTCGCCGAGTTCATCGGCGCGCCCAAGATCAACCTGATCGCCGGGACGGTTGTAGGCAGCGATGCCCGCGGTCATCGCGTTCGCCTTGCCAATGCCCGCGTGATCGACGTCAGGCGGCACAACCTGCCGGACGGATCAAAGGTGACGGTCGGCGTGCGCCCGGAGGATCTGACGGCCACCGCAGGTTCGGACACCGGTTCGGACGCCGGCCTGCCGGGCGAGGTGGATGTTGTCGAGCGCCTCGGTGCGGAGGCGCTGTGCTACTGCCGCGTGGCGGGGCTTGAGGAAGCGATCCGGGTCAAGGTCGAGGGCACGACACCCCTGTCTCCCGGGTCTGCGGTCACGCTGACGCCGGACCCGTCGACCTGCCACCTGTTCGACGCCGATGACGGCAGGATTCCCCCGGCTGGCTGAACGGTGTACCCGCCGACGGTCGACACCCAGCCGCGGTTTGGTCGACTTGCTGGATGTGCGTGCTGATCGGGGTGGATCTTCGGCGCAGCGGCTCGACTACTGCGTTCGCCACGTCCGCAGACGTGTTGTGGCCGATCACCGACTCCTTCGCCCCGAACATCAGTCAACACGGTTGACCGGTTGCCCGGCGTTGAACCTCTCGATCTGATCGATGGCTTGGTTCCACAAGGTCTGCATGGCCTCGGCGCTCGCCCAGGCCACGTGAGGCGTGACGATGACGTTCGGATGGTCGTTGAGGGCCGCCACCATGGGATCGTTCGCCTGCGGCGGTTCGTCGACCAGCGTGTCGAACCCCGCCCCCGCGATCAGACCTCGGTCGAGCGCCGCCAGGAGATCGGTCTCGTTCACGAGACCGCCCCGCGCCGTGTTGATGAGCAGCGGCTTGCGCTGCATCTGTTCGAATTCCGGCATCGCGATCATGTCGCGCGTCGCCGGCGTCAGAGGACAGTGCAACGTAATGACGTCGCTCTCCGCCAGTACCCGGTCAAACGGCGTATAGAGCGGCCCGAGGCCCTCGACCCCCTTGTGGGCGGCGAACATCGTCGTCATGCCGAACGCCTTACCGATAGCAGCAACGCTCTGGCCGATAACCCCCTCACCCAGGATCCCAAGTGTCGAGCCCGCAAGGTCCTTGATGGGGTGGGTGAAGAAGCAGAACTGCCCCGACCGGGTCCACATACCCCCGGCCACATCCTGGCGGTAACCGGTCAGGCCGCGCCTCAAGGCCAGTATCAGCGCGAAGGTGTGCTCCGGCACGGTGTACTCCGCATAGCCGCGGATATTGGCGACGGCAACGCCCGCGGCCCGACAGGCGTCCAGATCAATCACGTCGTAGCCCGTCGCCGCAACCTGGATCATCTTGAGGCCGCGCGCCGCGGCCTCGGCGACGACGGTACCTCCAAGCGGCACCTTGTTGGTAACGACAACGCTTGCACCGGCGATGCGCTCGGCGACCTGGTCCGGGCTCGTGCGCGCGTGTTCGATCCACGTGTGGTCGAAAGCCGGGCGCCGCAGATCGACCTCGGGCCCGATCGCCTCGCGATCAAGAAAGACAATCCGGCTGCTCATTTGTTCATGTCACGTGCTGGCGACCGATCTTCAGCCTGATCACGTCGATCGTGCCGGAGAATTCAAACGGCGCGACGTAATCACCGACGGGCGAATTCAGGTCCATGCCGATGTCGAGTGTTTCGCGCGAGAACATCCGCGGCACGGTCCGTTTGACGCGCTGCTCGGTTTGCTGAGACCCGTTCACGTCGAGTGTGAAGAGTCCGCCCTTGCCGAGTCCGCCGCCGTCATAGTCGAACGCCAGCGTTGCCGAGACGTTGCCTGGCGGAAGGTCGCCACCCGAAACGACCTTGGTCAGGTCGATGCCGCAGAAGTTGTAGTGAAACTCAAGGCGCCGGTCGCGGACCAGGAGCGCAAAGCCTCCGATCCGCCCGCCCAAGGCAATCAGCACGCCATCGTCATTTTCGTCGGCCTCGAACAACGCCTCGATCGTGAAGGAGCGGTTCTTGATGTCCGGAGCGCTTGTTTCGAGGATTCCGAACGTTCCGGCATGGAAAGTGTAGGCCGGGCGTTCTTTCCTGCCGAGCGCGAGCGCCTCGTTCATCCGCTCGCTGCCGCGCGCGTCCAACGGCAACACCGCGTTACGCGCGGCCTCGATCCAGAACAGGTCCTTCAGTCGATCAAGAATGTCCGGGTGCCGCTCCGCCAGGTCGTGAGCCTGTGTGAAGTCGGTGTTGAGGTCGTACAGCTCCCAAACCGATTTCGCCGGATCAAGCGGCTCCCTCTTTGGCACCCACGGTAAGACTTCGCGCGTGCCTGCCCACCAGCCGTCTTCGTACATCGCGCGGTTCGAAAGCGCCTCGAAATACTGCCTGCGGCGGATCTCGGGTGCTTTAGCGCTTGCGAAGGTCGGGAACATCGAAACGCCGTCCACCGGCTTCTGCGTCGCCCCGTTGACGGTTTGAGGGACCGGGATGCGCGCAGCTTCAAGGATGGTCGGATAGATGTCGACTGCGTGGCAGAACTGCTGACGGAGGCCACCCCTGTCGCCAATCCCCCGCGGCCAGCGCGCCACCAACGGGTTGCGCACGCCCCCCAGGTGCGAGGCCACGCGCTTGACCCATTTGAAGGGCGTGTTCATGGCCCAGGCCCAGCCGGCGGGGAAGTGGTTGTAGTGATCCGGACCGCCAAGACGGTCCATCAGTCCCAGCATGTCGTCGATCGTCTCGGGTACGCCGTTGAAGTAGCTGACGCCGTTGGCATTACCCGTCAGCCCGCCCTCGCCCGAAGCTCCGTTGTCGCCGACGACGTACATGACGAGTGTGTTGTCGCTCTTGCCCATCGCGTCGATGCCATCGATGAGTCGCCCGACTTCGTGGTCGGTCTGCGCGGTGAACCCGGCAAAGACTTCCATCATGCGCGCAAAGAGCCGCTGTTCGTCTGAGCCAAGTTCGTCCCATGCCGGGATTTCGTTTGGTCGCGGCGTTAGTTCGGCGTCCTGCGGGATCACCCCCAGCGCCTTCTGCCGCTTGAACGCCTCTTCGCGGTAGGCGTCCCATCCCTGATCGAACTGGCCTCGGAACTTCTCGATCCATTCCGCCGCGACGTGGTGCGGTGCGTGTGTCGCGCCGGGCGCGAACCAGAGGAAGAACGGCTTGTCGGGATCGGCAACGTCGAGCGCACGAAGCCAATCGAGCGAACGATCCGTCATCTCGGTGGTCAGGTGATAGTCCGTTGACTTCGGGCGATATCGGACAGGCCGGTTGTTCTCGAAGAGCGTCGGGTTCCACTGGTTCGTCGCGCCGCCAATGAAGCCGTAGAAGTACTCGAAGCCCAAACCCGACGGCCAACGGTCGAACGGCCCTTGCGGCCCGCTCTCCCAGTTGGGCGTGTTGTGCCATTTTCCGATCGCCGCGGTGCTGTATCCGTTCTGGCGGAGAATCTCGGCGATACAAGCTGTGCTCTTCGGCCAAGCACCGTTGTAACCGGGAAAACCCGACGACATTTCCGTCACGGAGCCGTTGCCCGAGACATGGGCGTTTCGGCCGGTCAGCATGGCCGCGCGCGTGGGCGAACAAAGCGCAGTTGTGTGGAACCGGTTGTAGCGCAGCCCTTCGCTCGCCAACTTGTCCAACGCCGGTGTCGGGATGAGTCCACCAAAGGTGGAGAACTGACCAAACCCAACGTCATCGAGCAGGACCACCAACACGTTCGGAGCATGCTTTGGCGCGGCCGCCGGCTCCGGTTGACGGGAATGGGATTCGGCCACCACGCGACCGATCCGAGCGGCGTGGTCCTCGCGCTGCATTGAGATGTCGCTAGTCGGTCGGGCTGTCACTGCTGCTCCCCCCGCGACCGTCCTTGGCCCAGGAGCGGATGGCTTTCAGGATGGGCCAGACAAACAGCATTGCAGACGCCGCGAGCAACGCCAAGCTCAAGGGCTCCGACACGAACTGCCAGACGTTGCCGCTCGTCCCCATCAGACCCGACCGCAACGACTTCTCGGCGATCGGAGCCAGCACGAAACCGACCACCAGCGGCGCCATGGGGAACCGTGCCCTCTCAAAGACAAGGCCGAACACGCCAAAGCCCAACATCAGCCAAACGTCGAAGATCCGGTTCGTCGTGGCGAAGACGCCGATCACACAGAAGATCAGGATGACGGGCAGGATGCCTTGTTTGGGCAGCGAGATGAGGCGGCTGATCGGACCGGTGGCGTAAATCATCGTGATCAGCATCAGCACGCTCGACACCAGCAGTGTTGTCACGAGCGTCCAGGCCACGGGCGCGTTGGTCACAAAGAGCATCGGACCAGGTGCGATGTCGTGCATCATCAGCGCCCCGATCAAAAGGACGTCGACGACGCTGCCCGGAATGCCGAGGGTTATCAGCGGGATCAACGCACCGCCTACCGACGCGTTGTTGGCGCTCTCCGAAGCGACGATGCCCTCTTCCGAACCCTTACCGAAGTCCTCGGGTTTTCGGGAGAAGGCCCTGGCGGAGGTGTAGGCGACGACCGACGCAACGTTGCCCCCTACCCCCGGCAGAATACCGACGATGGTGCCGAGGATCGACGACCTCGTCAGGTTCGGCCAGAACCGGCGCAGATCCCCCGTCGAGACGAGAAACTTCCGCGACGGGCGGTGTTGCGTCTCGGGGGTCTTTCCGCCGAGATCGAGGATGTCGCCCAGGATCGGAGCGACCGCAAAGATCCCGATCAGGACCGGGAGGATGTGAAAACCGCCGTTGAGCTGCCACATGCCCAATGTCAGGCGCGACACCCCGGTCGTCGGGTCCACCCCCGGCAGAGCCAGGAGGATGCCGACGCAGCCCATCAGCAACCCCTTCAACATCGATCCGCTGCTGACCGATGAGATCAGGGCCATCGCCAGTACCACCAACGCGAACAACTCCGAGGTCCCGACCTTGATCGCCAGCTCTGACAGCGGTTTCGCCAGGAGCGCCAGAGCCAGCCAACCGACGATCGAGCCGATGAAGGACGCGGCAATGCCGAGGCTCAGCGCCCGCTGGGCCTGTCCCTTCTTCGCCAAAGGAAAGGCGTCGAGGGTGGTCATGACGTTGGACACGGTGCCCGGCGTGCGCAGCAACGTCGCCGAAATCAGGCCGCCGGTGATGGAGCCGGTGTAGATCGCCACCAACAAAACGACCGCGGCGACAGGCTGCATATAGAAGGTGAGCGGCAAACAAAGCGAGATGAGCATGGTGCCGCTCAATCCCGGGATGGAGCCGACGAACACACCTGCAACAGTTCCGATAACTGCGAGGCTGAACAGGTAGGGCGAAAAGAGCCCGATCAGCGATGCGAGAAAGCCGTCCACAAGCGCAACGCCAACTAGATGTCCACGTAGAAGACTGTCGAGGAAGCAAGCTTGATGGCGAAGCCCAGCGCCAGTCCGATCCCGGCATAGACCGGGATCAAGCGCACATTTCTGAACAGGAGGGTCATGGACAAAGCCGTGAACAGGCCGGTGCTGAGCCAAAACGGCATGAGTTTGACGGAGACGATCCAGACATAAAGTGCCGTGATCAGGAGCGTCGCAACGCAATCCAGGAGCCGCGTTTGCCGGAAGAGACTGACGGCCTCCGTGCTCCTCGGCTCGATAAAGCGAACGGCCAGGTTCAGGACGCCGAGACCGGCCAAACAGATGCCGATGGTCCTCGGCGCAAAACCGGCGCCAAGCGGTTCAAACGCGTTATCGGGAATCGGGCGCGCCACAATCCACGTGGCGACGCCCAGGACAACGAGAACCGATGTCAGAAGGATATCGAGGAGGAAGGCGTCCCTTGCCGTCTGGTCGGACATGGTACGCCCCTACCCCGTTACGCCTCACCTGTTCAAGGCGGTCTTTGCCTTGTTGGCGATTGGTACGATCCTCTCCCAGGAGGCCTCAAGATCCGCCGTCAGATCGGCGCCTCTCAGGTAGTCGTCGGTCAGCCCTTTTGCTTCGAGCCAGGCCTGCATGTCACCCGTCTGGATGGCGGCCTCCAGTGCCGCGGCCATCCCGTCAACCGCTTCCTGGGGAGTCCCGATCGGGGCGAACCACCAGTAATCGTATGTGATGCCTGCTTCGATTCCCAATTCGCGGAAGGTCGGGACATCCGGCAGCGCGCCCAAACGATCCGGACCCGAGTAGCCGAGAACGCGGATATCAGGGTCCTGGAACGTCAGGATGTCCTGCGACGTCATGATACCGGCCTGCAGCTCGCCGCCCTTGAGCATCGGATACTGTTTGCCGCCGCCGCCGGCCTGAACCAGCTTGAAGTCCGAACCGGGCCAGGCGTCCATGAGATCGATGTAGGTAAGGTGGTTGATCGCGCCCAGATTCACGCCGAACTTGATGTCGTGTCCGTCCTGAGCGGTCGCTTCCATCAGTTCGGGAAGCGTCGTGTAGGGCTGATCCGCGTGTGTGACGATGGTCAGACCGAAGTTCGACGTCTTTGCGACCGGATCGTAGTTGCGCCAGGACACGCCCGAGTCCGGATTGACGACTTCGGCGGACATGAGCGCGGCATGCAGGAACAGAAATGTGTAGCCGTCGGGATCGGCGTTCTTGGCCTCGGTTGCGCCAACCGAGAAGTGGCCTTGCACGTTCACGACGTTCACCGGCTCCGCCAGGATGCCGTTTTCCGCCAACACGGCGGAGAACTTCCGCGTGAGCTGATCCGGGGAGCCACCCGGGCTGTATGGCACGATCACTTTGATGGGGCGCTCCGGCCAGTCGGCCACCGCGATGGATGTTGACCCTGCCAATACGGCGCCCGACAGCACCGCTGCCCCAAGCGTCAACTTCACCAGATTCAGCATTTACTTTCCTCCCACTTGTCCCGCGCACCCGTCGATCGACGGTCCGCAACTCCGACGTTCCGCCAATCTTCACTCAAGGGGTGAAGGGGAAAAAGTGAGAAAATTTAAAACGTCTGTTAGGTCAGCTAAACATTCGACCGAATTGAGCTGACGGCCGAAGGTCTCAGCTTGAGGCACCGGGCAGCACCGCACCGTTTGGCCACGACGACGGCGGAGCCCGAAGGTCCGCACGTGTCGGTTTGAAGAAAATCTAAACAGGTCTTGCGAATTTCATGCATGACAGCTTGCTCGTGATGGCTGACTCTTGGCCGGCATGCCGTTCGAGAAAGCTTGTCGATCATGACGACGTCGCCTGCGCTGGCGAACATGTCCCTACAGATGCGGGCCTGGAACATCCGGCGCAAAGCCCTGCTGATGGGCCAGGTGCAAGGCCAGGGTTATATCGGCCAGGCGCTGGGCGTCGCCGACGTGCTGGCCGTTTCCTACTTCCACGCCCTGAACCTCAGACCTGACAACCCGGAGTGGGAGGGTCGCGATCGGTTTCTGCTTTCCATCGGTCACTACGCGATCGCACTTTACGCAGCCCTGATGGAAGCCGGCGTCCTCCCCGAGGAGGAGATCGCCACCTACGGAACCGACGACTCACGCCTGCCGATGTCGGGCATGGCGAGCTACACGCCCGGCATGGAAATGTCGGGTGGCTCACTCGGCCAGGGACTGGGCATTGCCGTCGGCATGGCGTTGGCGATGAAAAGGAAGGAGAACACGGCCTGCGTCTACAACCTCATGTCGGACGGCGAACTGGGTGAAGGCTCCACCTGGGAGGCCGCAATGTCGGCGACCCAGTGGCGCCTCGACAACCTGATCTGCATCGTCGATTTCAACAATCAGCAGGCCGACGGACCTTCCCGGGCGGCGCTCGCCGTTGGCGCGGAAACACCGAAATGGGAAGCCTTCGGCTGGCACGCGCAGGAGGTCAACGGCAACGACATCGACGCGCTGGTCGCGGCCTTCGACGTGGCCCGGCGGCTTACCCAGCCGAAGCCGCGGATCATCATCTGCAACACGCGCATGTGCAAGGGCGTCGACTTCCTGGAGGCGCGCGAGATTACGCATTTCGTCCGGGTCGAGACGGACGAATGGGACAAGGCATTGGCCAAACTCGACGACGAGAGGCCGGCATGACCCGGGCCAGCGCCGCGCGAAAGTACGAGCCGCGCACCGCGCCGACGTCACGTGCTGCCACTTCGGCGATGATCGCGTCGTTGGCGGCCGAAGGATACGACGCCGTTTCCGCACCCTTCGGCCACGCGCTCGTTGAGCTCGCCATGGCGAACCAAGACGTCGTGGGCATGACCGCCGACCTTGCGAAGTATACGGACATGCACATCTTCGCCCGAGCAATGCCCGATCGGTTTTACCAGATGGGTATGGCCGAGCAGCTGCTCTTCGCCGCCGCGGCGGGTATGGCGAAGGAGGGGTTGATACCCTTTGCCACGACCTATGCGGTGTTCGCCACGCGCCGCGCCTATGATTTCATCTTCCAGGCGATTGCCGAGGAGCATCTCGGCGTGAAGATCGCATGCGCGCTGCCCGGCCTGACCTCCGGGTACGGCCCCAGCCATCAGGCGTTCGAGGATCTCGCGATGCTGCGCGGCCTGCCGGACATCGTGCTGATCGACCCGTGCGACGCGACCGACATCAAAGGCATGGTGCCGGCCATGGCGGCTCATCACGGACCGGTCTACGCGCGGCTTCTGCGCGGGAAGGTGCCGAACGTTCTAACCCGGCACAAGCCCGACTACCGGTTTGAGCTTGGCCGCGCCCAGATGATCCGTGAAGGCAACGACGTGCTCGTGATCTCGACGGGCATCATGACCATGCGCGCGCTCGATGCCGCGGACGTTCTGGCGCGCGACAGGATCAGCGTGGCAGTCCTGCACGTGCCCACCATCAAACCGCTTGATGTGGATGTCATCCGCTCGGAGGCTGCCAGGGGCCGCCTGTGCGTGGTGGCGGAGAACCATTCGGTGAATGGCGGGCTCGGCGAAGCGGTGGCCAAGGAGCTGATGCTGGCCGGCGTTCACACGCCGTTCCGGATGATCGGCTTACCGGATGAGTTTCTTGAGGCCGGCGCGTTGCCGACCTTGCACGATATGTACGGCATCTCGACGAAGGGCGTAGCCGAACAGATCAGGGGCTGGCTTTAAGCCTGGCCTGAGGAGACGTCATGGGGCTGCTTGAAGGAAAGATCGCCATCATCACGGGCGCTGCCAGCAAGCGGGGCTTGGGCAAAGCAACGGCTATGATGTTTGCCGAGCACGGTGCGACGGTGGCTATCACCGATCTGGATGCGGCTGAAGCCCGTTGTGCAGCGGCGGACCTGCCGGGAGATGCTCACCTCGGCATCGGTGGCAACGTTGTCGACGAGGCCGAATGCAAGAGAGTCGCCGCCCACGTCAAGGCGGCCTATGGACGTATCGACATTCTGGTGAACAACGCCGGAATCACCCAGCCCCTGAAGATCATGGAGATCACCCCGGGGAACTACGACGCCGTTACCGACGTTTCGTTGCGGGGTACGCTGTACATGTCGCAATCCGTTATCCCCACCATGCGCGAGCAGCGTTCCGGTTCGATCATCAATCTCAGTTCCGTCTCGGCGCAGCGCGGCGGCGGTGTCTTCGGTGGCCCCCACTATTCGGCTGCCAAAGCCGGCGTGCTGGGGCTGACGAAGGCAATGGCGCGTGAATTGGCTCCGGATAACGTCCGGTCAAATGCGATTTGTCCCGGCTTCATCGAGACCGACATCACCGCAGGCAAGTTGACGGATGACATGCGCAGCCGAGTGCTTTCCGATATCCCTATGGGCCGGACCGGCACCGCCCGCGACGTTGCCGGCTGCGCATTGTTCCTCGCTTCGGATCTTTCCGCCTATTGCACGGGTACCGAGGTCGATGTGAACGGCGGCTCACTCATTCACTAGGAGTCGCTGAGGAGCCGAGCAGCATCTCCGCCCCCTTTGTGCTCTGGATCCTGCAGCCCAGGCTCTTGAGTACCTTCCTCACCGCCGCCTCGTGGGTTGTGGCTTTCTCGCCGATCCATTCGGAGAAGCGGCTCACGATTCGGCGATTCAGGTGGCGGGCCGGGCACACGAACCAATAGGCGGGAAACTCCACGACCGGAATCTCCGGCGCGAACGGGACGAGTTCACCGCTTTCCAGCTCCGGCAGACATAGAAGAGCGCTGTCCAGCGCCACGCCGCCGCCTTGCTTCGCCATTTCAATCGACATGGATGACCTGTCGAACCGGAACGGGTAGTTCAGGTTGGCGATCTCGACGCGGTTCGCAGCAAGCCAGATGTCCCACCGATACAGCACCTTGACGCTGTCGATGAGACGAGCCTCCACAAGCCGCTCTTCGATCGCATGTTCCGGATTGGTTGCAGCCTGATAGTCAGGGCTGCACAGCGGCAAGACGAGATCGCGCATCAGGCAGTTCTCCGTCAAGCCGGCCCACGGCCCTATTCCGTATCGCAGATCGAAATCGATCGCCTCCGTCTCGAAGGCAGTGAAATCCGGCGTGGCGTCAACACGGATATGCCAATCGGGGTTCTCCGCCGCGAACCCGGCAATCCGCGGTCCGAGCCAGCGCACGCCGAAGCTCGGTGAGACCCGAAAGGTCACGCCTCTCAGCTCCCGCTGCCTGGCGATGGCACTTCGGGCGTTTCTCAAGGCGCCGAAGGCCTGCGTGGTCGTTTGAAACAGCCGGTCACCGTCGATCGTGAGAATCAGGCGCCGCTTCTCACGCCGGAAAAGCTTGACGCCAAGCTGTCCCTCCAGAAGACGAATCTGCTGGCTGACGGCGGATGGCGAGACGGAGAGTTCCTCCGCGGCTCTCGAGACTGTCCCAAGTCGGGCGACGGCTTCGAAATAGGCGGTCGCCTTGAAGTTGATGTCACGCATGAGGACGCTTCCACATTTGCGGCGTTGCAGACACTCGTCGAGGCCGATCATAGCGGAGAACTGTTCGCGACGAGGGACTGCCCGGGGCTGCGGGGCGAGTACTGCCAGTCAGGCGGCAGTGGACAACGAGGAAGACCGGCATCAAGGGCTGGTCGGCGATCTGGATCGACTGGCGGGGAGGCCACCGGGGAACGCTAAGAGTTGGCTGCTGCAGGCAGCGCAAATGTCACGCTTGCACCTTGCTCGACGGCGTTGATGCGCAGCGATCCACCGTGGCTCTCGGCCACCGACGCGACAATCGCCAGGCCGAGTCCGCTGCCGTCGGTCGGTTCGATCTGGCCGAAGCGGCTGAAGGCCTGTCCCTCGTTCTCCGGCACCAGCCCCGTCCCGTCGTCGGCCACGGTCAGCGTGACCATGCCGTCTTCGCGCGCCGTTTCGACGGTGATCCTGGAGAGATTCGGGCCACCGTGTTTCTGGGCGTTGTCGATCAGGTTCTTGATGGCCTCCGAAACAAAGAACCGGTCGGCGTGCACCGGTAGGTCGCGATCCCTTGCTATCAGCTCGAAGTCGGTGCCGTGGGACAAAAGGAAGGCGCCGGTCTCGCGACAGATGTCCCTGGTCAGCGCATAGAGGTTGAAGCTTTCCTGCCGGCCAGCCTGGTCATGGCGCAGCCGGTCGAGCGACAGGAGCTGTTCGGCCAGGCGCGTCGACGATCGGGTCGCCCTGATCAACTCGTTGATCCGTCGCCTGCGCTCGTCGTCGGTCCGGGCGTCGCCGATGGCTTCGGCCATGGACTGGATCGCGGCGGTCGGATTGCGCAACTGGTGCGCGGCGTCGGAAATGAACACCTGATGCGCGTCGATGCTGGACGCGACCTGGCCGAACAGCCGGTTCAGCGTGACGACGATCCCGCGCAGCTCGATCGGTACGGGACGCTTGATGGTGCTGAGATCGTCAGGCGAGCGCACAGCGATCGCATCCTGGAGGTTGGTGAGCGGTCGCAGCCCCCGTTGCACGCCGAACCAGACGACCAGCGCCAGGGTCGCCAGTAGGGCGCCCATCAGGCCGGCGGCGCGCACACCCAGCTCGCGCGCAAACGCCTCCCGATCGCTCAGGCGCTGCCAGACCGCCACGGTGGCATCGCCGGACTGATCGTCGATGGTCACCGGTTCGGTCACCCGCAGGACCCGCACCGGTTCGCCCCGATAGATCGCCTCGAAATAGAACGGCTGACCCGAGGTCTCGACGCTACCGGCGCCGGGCGATGGCGGGTAGGCGTAGCCGGTGACGTAAATCCCTGCAGGTCCGGTCACATGGTAGAAAATCTCGCCGCCGGCGGCATCGCTGATCTGGTCGCGTGTCGTCGACAGGATGGCGTCACCGCCCGACACGGTAACGTCGCGCGAAATGGCGAGCGCCGTCGAAAACAGCGATCGGTCGAACAGCTCCTCGGCCGTGTCCTGCGCGACCGTGAAGCGCCAGTAGCCGAGGACGACCGCCATCACCACCAGCGGGCTGAGAATCAGGACGAAAAGGCGCAGCCTCAGGGAGAGGTGTGCAAACATCAGCCCGTCGTATGAAGCATATAGCCCAGCCCGCGGGCCGCCTTGATGACCACGCCATGGTCGGCCAGTCGCCGGCGCAGACGCGAGATGTGGGGCTCGATGGCGGTGTCGTCGACATCGGCGCCGACACCGTAGACGTGATCGATGAGCTGGGATTTGGAAACCAGGCGGCCGCGGCGATCCAGCAGGCATTCAAGCGTAGCGAGCTCGCGACGCGGGATATCGACGACGACACCCGCCGCGGTCACCTGTCGTGTGGTGCGGTCGAACTCCAGGCCGCCGATGATCTCGCGCGCGCCGTAGTCGAGCTTCTTGCGGCGCGAGAGCGCGCGAATGCGCGCGTCCAGCTCGTCCATCTCGAAGGGCTTCACCAGGTAGTCGTCGGCGCCCATGTCGAGGCCTGCGACCCGGTCGCTGGTTTCGACCCGCGCGGTCAGGAGAATGACCGGCACACTGTCGCCCCTGCCCCTGATCGCCTTCAGCACGTCGAGACCACTCATGCCCGGCAGTTTGATGTCGAGGACAACCAGATCGGCACCCTCCCGCATCAGGTAGGCGTCGGCATCCTTGCCGTCATGCAGGACGTCGGCCGAATGCCCGCGATCGCGCAAGCGATAGGCGATCGCGTTGGCGAGCGTCTCGTTGTCCTCGATGATCGCGATCCGCACGTCGGCGGCCCCCGCAAGTTTATTGCAAGGTTGGCTTTCAATGATCGGCACATCCGTCGGGGAATCAATCCCCGATTTTTCCGGAACGCCACGGTGGCGGGAGGTTGACCACCGCATGGTCCGGTTATCAGGGAGGAAGACATGACAACGTCCAGCTTCACGCGTCGTGCCGTCATCGGTCTCGCGGCCGCCGTCGGCCTTGCCACGCCCGCCGTTGCCGACGTCGATTTCAGCGGCAAGACCATCGAATGGATCATTCCGTTCTCCGAGACCGGCGGATCGGCCAAATGGGCCAACTTCTTCGCGCCGCTCCTGTCGGAGGCGCTACCGGGGCAACCGACCGTGGTGGTCAAGTTCATGCCCGGTGCCGGTTCGACCAAGGGTGCCAACTGGTTCCAGGAGCAGGAGCACGACGACGGCACACTGTTGTTCGGCACCTCCGGCTCCACGCAGTTTCCGTATCTTCTCGACGATCCGCGCGTCCGCTACGAGTACAACGACTGGCACGCGGTAATGGCTTCCGGCACCGGCGGCGTGGCCTATCTCAACGCCGAAGACGGCGCCGGGTTCGACGGCTCGGCCAACACCCTGCAGACCATCGACTTCATCTACGGCAGCCAGGGCGCCACGCGGCTCGACCTCGTGCCGCTGCTCGCCTGGAAGATGCTCGGCATGAACGTCGAGCCGGTGTTCGGCATCAAGGGGCGCGGCGACGGCCGCCTGATGTTCGAGCGCGGCGAGGCGACCATCGATTACCAGACGACCTCCGGCTATCTCGGCGGCTCGCTCGATCTCGTCAACGCCGGCACCGCCGTGCCGATGATGAGCTGGGGCGCGCTGGACGCCGACGGCAACATCGTGCGCGATCCGACCTTCCCCGACATTGCGACGTTCAAGGAAGTCTGCGAGGCGACGGACGGTTGCGAGACCTCCGGCGATGCCTGGGAAGCCTGGAAAGCGTTCTTCGTCGCCGGCTTCCCGGTCCAGAAGCTCGCCTTCCTGCCGGCCGGCACCCCGCAGGATGTCATCGACACCTATTCGGCCGCGTTCCAGGCGGTCATCGAGCGGTCGGACTTTGCCGAAATCTCGACCAAGCGGGTGGGCAAGTATCCGGTCTTCGTCGGCGCCGGCACCGGTGAAGCGCTCAACCAGGCGACCTCCGTTCCCGAGGCGGCCAAGGCCTTTGTCGTCAACTGGCTGAAGGAAGATTACGGCGTCGAGCTGAACTAGCTCGCTCCCTCCGCACGTGTGCCCCGGGGCCGGGATGGCCCGGGGCGCACATCCTCTACCGTCTCGGCGAGCGAGGTGGCGCACATGGAGGCGTTCGCAACAGCCGCAACAGCCCTTGGCGACGCGTGGGGCCTGATCCTGCAGCCGGTCGTCCTGGGCTATCTGATCCTCGGCGTGGTCATGGGCCTGGCAGTCGGCGTCTTTCCCGGCCTGGGCGGCATTGCCGGCCTTTCCCTGCTGCTCCCCTTCATGTTCGGCATGGACCCGATCCTGGGTCTCGCCCTGATGATCGGCATGGTCGCCGTCGTCCCGACCTCCGACACCTTCGCCTCCGTGCTGCTTGGCATCCCCGGCAGTTCGGCCTCGCAGGCCACCGTCCTCGACGGCTTCCCAATGGCCAAGAACGGCCAGGCCGCGAGGGCTCTGTCCGCCGCCTTTGCCTCGTCGCTGTTCGGCGGGCTGGTGGGCGCCACCTTCCTCACCCTGTTTATCCTCGTCGCGCGCCCCATCGTTCTGGCGTTCGGCCTGCCGGAAATGCTGATGGTCACCGTCCTCGGCCTGTCGATGGTGGCGATCCTGGCCGGCCGGATTGCGCTGAAGGGCCTGGCGGCGGCCGCCCTCGGCATCATGATCGGCACCATCGGCGAGGCCGACGGCGGCGGCAGCCTGCGCATGGCCACCTACGACATTCCGTATCTGACGGACGGTCTGAAGCTGGTCATCGTCGGGCTCGGCATCTTCGCGGTGCCGGAAATCGTGGCGCTCCTGCGCCGCGACCGTTCCATCGCCAAGGGCGCGAAGCTTGGCGCCGGCTGGATGGACGGCGCGCGCGACTGGTTCGCCAACAAATGGCTGTCGGTGCGCTGCTCGATCATCGGCGTGGTGATCGGGGTGATCCCCGGCCTCGGCGGATCGGTCGTCGACTGGATCGCCTACGGCCACGCCGTACAGACGACCAAGGACAAGTCGATGTTCGGCAAGGGCGAAGTGCGCGGCGTCGTCGGCCCGGAGAGCTCCAACAACGCCAAGGAGGGCGGCGGGCTGGTGCCGACCCTCCTGTTCGGCATTCCCGGCTCCGGTTCCATGGCGATCTTCATCGGCGCGGTCGCACTGCTCGGCTCCGGCGACATCGAGGTCGGCCCCGGCATGCTCAAGGGCAACCTCGACATCACCTATTCGATCGTCTGGCTGTTGGCGCTCGCCAACGTCGTCGGCACCGCCCTGTGCATCGCCGCTTCGGGCGGAATCGCACGCCTCACCACCATACGCTTCACCTATCTGGCGCCGTTCCTGTTCATGCTGATCAGCTTCGCGGCGTTCCAGTCCGGACAGAACTTCGAGGATCTCCTGGCGCTCTTTGCCATCGGCCTGATCGGCATCTTCCTTCGCCGGTTCGATTGGTCGCGCCCCGCTTTCCTGATCGGCTTCGTCCTGTCCAATCCGGTCGAGACCTTCACCAACCAGGCCTTCCAGATCGCCAGCTTCCGTTTCCGCAAGAGCTTCGAGGAAGGCATCGAGTACATCTTCAGCCCGATCGTGATCGTCCTCATCGTCATCACGATCGTCTCGGTGTTCCTCGGCGTTCGCCAGGCCAAGGCGATCGCGCCCGAAGGCGAGGTCGAATCGGGATCGAAGCGGGCGCCGCTTATCTTCCTGCTGGCGATCGCGGCCTATCTGCTGTTCGCCGTCGTCAACGCCAACGCGATCCCCGACTACAATCTCACCGACAAGATCGTCCCGCTCGTGGTCGGCGGTTTCGCCCTGGTGTGCTGCGCCCTGCTGCTCGTACGGATGATCCGGCGCCCCGAAGGCGATGTGATCTTTGCCGACAAGGAGGTCGCGGGCGAAGACGCCGACGCGCGCTACGGCCTGTGGAGCACGCTTGCCTGGTTCGCCGGCCTGATCGCCGCGACCTGGCTGGTCGGCTTCATCATCGCACTTGTCGGATTCCTGATCACCTTCTTCCGCGTGCGCGCAGGCGCCACCTGGCTGCAGACGATCGTGCTGTCGGCCGGCGGCATCGGGCTGATGATGGTGATGGCCGGGGCGCTCAACCGCGACTTCCCGCCGGGGCTCCTGCAGGCGGCGGTCGATCTGCCGTGGCCGCTCAAATGAAGCAGACGGCGATCCCCTACGTTTTCATGCGCGGCGGCACCTCGCGGGGCCCCTATTTCCGGCGCCGCGACCTGCCCGGCGATCTCGACGTCTTGTCCGACGTCCTGATCGCGGTCGTCGGATCGGGCCATGTGCACAACATCGACGGCATCGGCGGTGGCACGGCGGTGACGACCAAGGTCGCCATGCTGTCCCCGCCCGAGGATGACTGGGCCGACATCGACTACTTCTTCGCCCAGGTCTCGGTGGAGGACCGGCGCGTCGACTACCGGCCGACTTGCGGCAACATCCTGTCCGGCGTCGGTCCCGCGGCCATCGAAATGGGGCTGATCGAGCCCGCGGGCGACGAAACCGACATCAGGATCCGCGCCGTCAACACCGGCGCACGCATCGTCGCCAGGGTGCGTACCCCCGGCCGGCAGCTCGACTATGACGGCGACACCGAAATCGCCGGTGTCCCCGGGGCGGCGGCCCCGGTGCAGCTCACCTTCACCGGTGTCGTCGGCTCCTCCACCGGCGCGTTCCTGCCGACCGGTCACCTCCGCGACACCATCGACGGGATCGAGGTCACCTGCATGGACGTCGCCATGCCCATGGTCATCGCCCGGGCGTCCGACTTCGGACTAACGGGCCATGAGACCGTCGCCGAACTCGACGCCGACCGCCCCTTCTTCCAGCGCATGGAGGCGATCCGCATCGCAGCCGGCGAACACATGGGGCTGGGCGACGTGTCGAAGTCGGTCACCCCGAAGTTCGGCCTGCTGGCGCCGGCCGCCGCCGGCGGCACGATCGCGGCACGGTACTTCATGCCGTGGAAGACCCACCCGACGCTCGCCGTGACCGGATCGCAATGCCTTGCCTCCTGCGCCCTCACACCGGGCTCGGTCGCCGACGGCATGCTCGACCGCCCGACCGCAAGCCCGGCCCGCATCGTCCTGGAGCACGCGGCCGGAACCGTCGAGGTTTTGGTCGAATTCTCCGACGACGACGGCTTCTCCCTCACCGCCGCCGGCCTGGTGCGCACCGCGCGCAAGCTGGCCGACGGCCATGTCTATGTCCCCCACACGGTCTGGCCGGGTCCGGTCGCGAGCTCATGAGCATCAGGAACATCCTCGTCGCCTTCAACGGTTCCGACAGTGCCATCGCCGCGCTGAACTACGCCGCATCGTCGGCGCGCGCGGGCACGGCGCACGTCACCGCGCTTCTCGCCCATTCGGCCCATCAGATCGTCAACAGCCGCGACGCCTGGGTACCGCCCAAGGCCCGCCAGATTATCGAGGAAGCGAACGCCGACATCATCCACAGGATCAGAGCGACCTTCGATGGTCTCCGCGACGAGCTCGACCTGGGCGAACGCCTGCATTTCATAGATGCCGCGGGTAGAGTCGATAACGTCCTGTCGGAGTTCGCGCGCGGCTTCGACATCATCGTCGTAGGCCGGGACCGCACGGGGGACGTGGACGAGCACGTCGCCATCCATCCCGACAAGATCGCATTGATGAGCGGCCGGCCGGTGCTGGTGATCCCGGGCGCCGTACCCACCGACGAGCCGAGCCGGACCCACGCGGCGCTCGCGTGGGACGGCAACCGGGCCTCGGCCCGCGCACTGTCCGACGGCCTGCAGCTTCTCGACGATCGCGGACGAGTCTCGGTGCTGACGGTCGGCGACGAGCCCCTGCCCCGACCGGTCGGCGAACTGCTGACGCACCTTGAGCGCCACGGCGTCGAGGCCCGGCACGAACCGTTGGCGGCCGATGGCGGCGTGGCCGCCGCCCTTCTCGACTACTGCCGGACGCAACATCCGGGTATCCTGGTGATGGGCGCCTACGAGCACTCCAAGTTCCGCGAGGATTTCCTCGGCGGCGTCACCGCCAGGGTGCTGCGCCACGCGCAGGTGCCCGTCCTGCTCTCCCACTAGGATGCCCGATGCAGGTGCACATCCTCGACGACTGGTTCGACACCCTTCGCGGACTGCCCTGCTTTTCCCTGCTCGATGGTCATGACGTGACGGTCTGGACGGACCACGTCGAGGACGCCGACACGCTCGCCGAACGACTTGCCGGGGCGGAAGCGTTGATCCTGTTTCGCGAGCGCACTGCCGTTCGCCGCGATCTCCTGGAGCGTCTGCCGCGGCTGCGCCTCATCAGCCAGCGCAGCGTCTATCCCCATATCGACGTCGCCGCCTGCACCGATCATGGCGTGCTTCTGTGCTCCAACCAGCATGCCGGAACGCCGTCCTACGCGGCCGCCGAACTGACCTGGGCCCTGATCCTCGCCGCCATGCGGCAAATCCCGGCGCAGGCCGCCTCGGTCAAGGCCGGCCGATGGCAGGCCGGCGTGGGCAGGACCCTGCGGGGACGCAGGCTCGGCCTCTACGGCTATGGCCGCATCGGGCGGGCCGTCGCCGGCTATGCCGCGGCCTTCGGCATGGATGTCGTCTGGTGGGCCTCCGAGGAGGGACGCGCCCGGGCCGCGGCGGACGGAGCCGAGGTCGCGGAAAGCCGCACCGCCTTCTTCGGCGAGCCCGACATCGTCTCCCTCCATATTCGCCTCAAGCCGGCAACGAAGGGGATCGTCACCGCCGACGATCTCGCCCGCATGCGTGGCGACGCGCTCCTGGTGAACACCTCGCGGGCCGGCCTGATCGCGCCGGGTGCGCTGCTTGCGGCGCTGAACGCCGGGCGACCCGGCATGGCGGCTATCGACGTGTTCGACACCGAACCCCTGACCGATCCCGACGACCCGCTGCTCGCCCACCCGAACCTCATCGCCACACCGCACATCGGCTACGTCACCGAGGACGAGTTCGATCTGCAGTTCGCCGACATCTTCGATCAGGTGAACGCCTACGCCGCCGGCGCGCCGATCCACATGATCAATCCCGAGGTCCGCAAGAAGCCGGCCCGGCCGACGTGACGATCCGGTGCGACGTGGCGGTGGTCGGCGGCGGAAATGCGGCGCTGTGCGCGGCGATCACCGCGGCCGAGGCCGGCGCACGGGTGATGGTGTTCGAAGCCGCCCCGAAGCCCTATCGCGGCGGCAACTCCCGGCACACCCGCAACTTCCGCTGCCTGCACCATGGTCCGCTCGGACCGCTCACCGGCACCTATGACGAGGAGGAATTTCTCGACGACCTGTTGAAGGTCACCGGCGGCAAGACCGACGAGACGCTGGCCCGGCTGGTGATCTGTGCGTCCGAGGCGTGCCTGCCGTGGATGGAGGCGCACGGCGTGCGGTTCCAGCCCTCGCTGTCGGGCACGTTGTCGTTGGCGCGCACCAACGCCTTCTTCATGGGCGGCGGCAAGTCGCTGGTGAACGCCTACTACCGGACGGCGGCTGCGCTGGGCGTGGAGGTGCACTACGACGCGCCGGTGACGCATCTGGAACTCGATGGTAACCGGGTCGTCCGGCTCGACGTCACGAAGGACGGACGGCCATGTCGCGTCGAGCCGAAGGCAGTTGTCGTCGCCTCGGGCGGCTTTCAGGCCGATATCGACTGGCTCGCACGCGCCTGGGGACCGGCGGCCCGCAACTTCCTGATCCGGGGCACGCCCTACAACCGCGGCGCCGTGCTGGCGGACCTGCTGGACCAGGACGTGGCGGCCGTCGGCGATCCCACGCAATGCCACGCAGTCGCCATCGACGGACGGGCGCCCAAGTACGACGGCGGCATCGTCACACGGCTGGACTGCGTGCCGTTTTCCATCGTCGTCAACAGGAACGGCGAGCGCTTCTACGACGAGGGCGAGGACGTCTGGCCGAAGCGCTATGCGATCTGGGGTCGTCTGGTCGCCGGGCAGCCCGACCAGGTCGCCTACGCCATCATCGACGCCCGGTCGCTCGATCTGTTCATGCCGTCGGTGTATCCGCCGACGACCGCCGACAGCATCGAGGACCTCGCCGGGAAGCTGGGTCTGCCGGGGCCCCGGTTGCGGGCGACGGTCGACAACTTCAACGCGGCCTGCGGCGATATCTCCGGCTTCCATCCGACTGAGCTCGATGGCGTCGCCACCCGGGGCCTGTCGCCGCCGAAGACCAACTGGGCCCGGCCGATCGCGGAGCCGCCGTTCTACGGCTATCCGCTGAGGACCGGCGTCACCTTCACCTATCTCGGCCTCAAGGTCGACGGCACCGCCCGTTGCAGCCGCGCCACTGGCCCCATCGCCAATCTGTGGGCCGCCGGCGAGACCATGGCGGGTTCGATCCTCGGTCAGGGCTATCTCGCCGGCCTCGGGATGACCATCGGCACGGTTTTCGGCCGCATTGCCGGCCGGGAGGCGGCAGCCCATGCAAGCTGACCTGCTGCAGGAAGCGCGGCGCCAGGTCGAAATCTGCAATGCCTGCCGGTACTGCGAGGGCTACTGCTCCGTCTTTCCCGCCGTCCATCGCCAGCGCGCCTTCAGCGACGGCGATCTCACCCAACTCGCCAATCTCTGTCACAACTGCCGCGGCTGCTACTACGCCTGCCAGTACACCGCGCCGCATGAATTCGCGCTGAACCTGCCGAAGGCACTGGCGGAGGTGCGCCGCGACAGCTGGGAGAGCTTGGCCTGGCCGAACGGCCTCGCCCGCGCCTTCCATCGCAACGGCCTGATGATCGCAGCGGCCACCGTTGTGGGCTTCGCCATCATCTTCTGGTTGGCGCGCACATGGGGTGAAGCGGGCGGAAGCGGCTTCTACGCCGTCCTCTCCCACACCGCCATGGTGGCGATCTTCACACCCGCGTTCCTGCTGCCGCTCGCCAGCCTCGCCGTCAGCCTGAACCGCTACTGGCGAGCGACCGGCGGCGGTGCCATCCGCCTCGCGGATATCATCGACGCTCTCAAGTCCGTGGGAACCATGAAGAATCTGGCCAGCGGACACGGCGACGGCTGCAATTTCGAGGACGAGGATCGCTTCTCACAGGCCCGTCGCTATGCGCATCAGATGGTGCTGGGCGGGTTTCTGTTGTGCTTCGCGTCCACCGCTTCCGGCACCGTCCTGCACTACGGCTTCGACATGCCGGCGCCCTACCCGCTCTGGTCGTTGCCGAAGATGTTCGGCCTGCCCGGCGGCGTGCTCATGACCGCGGGGGCGCTGTGGATGGTGTGGCTCAAGCTCCGCGCCGACCGAGACCTCGGCGACCCGTCAGCCTGGAGCGGGGATATGGCGTTCACACTGCTTCTCGGCTTCGTGGGCGCCAGCGGCCTGGCACTCTACTGGCTTGGCGGCACGCCCGCCATGCCCGCCTTGCTCGCCCTGCACCTCGGATCGGTACTGAGCTTCTTCCTGCTCACGCCGTACGCAAAGATGGCCCACGGCTTCTACCGCATGACCGCGCTCGTTGAAGAAGCGCAACATCAACGGGCGACCGAGGCGGACAACGCGTTGAAGTAACAGCGTGATTGGAGCTGATGAGAAGCGCGTAGTTTACGTGATCGGGCGCTGTGTGCCCGGAGGTCGCGCAAAACCAAAGTCACGTTGGTGATGTCGGCCCGCGCGCAGGGCGACACCACCCTCTGTCGCCCTCACCTGGCCCAGACGGTTCGCGATGAACCGCGTCGCGTTGTCGGTTAACCTCCGGGTACCCATTCGATCGTCAACGCTGCACTTAAGGCGTTGACGCGCCAAATAATAAGATTATACGATAAATAGCATGATCGCGACGAAGCGAGGTCTTCCCCTGAAACCGGCCGCCAGCTTGATCGGAGTCATCGAGGTCCGTGGTGTGCTCGGCTCCGTCTTGGCTGATCTCGGCACGCGAATTGTCGGTGGCCAGTGGCCGCAAGGCGAGACCGTCAAAACCGAAGCGGATCTGATTGACGAGCTCGGTGTCAGTCGGTCCGTCGTCCGTGAGGCCTTTCGCATTCTGGGTGCAAAAGGTCTCGTTAGAAGCCGGACATCGGATGGCACCCGCGTTTTGCCGAGATCGGAGTGGCGACTGCTCGATCCGGATGTCATCGACTGGCGTATGCAGGCGGGCGATACCGAAGACCTGCTGCGGGACCTTCTGAAGGTCAGGCTCATCCTCGAACCGGGCGTCGCCTACACCGCGACCGAGTTAGCCGATCAGCCGGCGCGCGACCGAATCGTCATGGCGTGGAATGAGAAGCTCCGTGTCTACAACGACAAATCCCTGCCACCCGACGAACGGCGCCGTCAGTTCATTGAGACGGATCTCGAGTTCCATCGATCATTTCTTTCGGCGGTCGGCTCGGAACTTCTCGATCAGCTCTTCTCGATCATTGAGGCCGCACTCGAATTGCTCCTCGATCTGCAGATGCGGGCACGTGGTTACACCAGCGAAATGATCGGGATGGAGGAAAGCCACGAGCTGCACGCAAGTGTTTTCGATGCGTTCGACAGGGGCGACGCCGAGAAAGCTGAACGCGCGATGCGGAAGCTGATCAACAGGGCGATCGCGGACGCCGAGGATGGACTGCGGGGTTCGGCCTAGGCGGTGATGGAGCGGAGGCAACTGTCGGAGGAATCGCTGGATGTCGACCACGTTCGAGATGTGGCGCGGCGATTGGGCGGGCATGATTTCAAGTGCTGGTTCTACGGCGATTCGATCGGTTTTGAGGGGTTGCTGGCGGCCGCGGAGTTAACGTCTGAGCGCCAATGGGTTGAATTTGCGCACGGCTTTTTCCGCGCCTGGGCGGCGCGTCGCCGCCCCTTCCAGCTCGACGACAACACCGCACCGGGGATGGTGATGTGCAAGCTCGCCGTTCAGCGGGACGACCAACTGCTGGCCGATGCGGTATTGGATCTTGGGCGGCATCTAGCTGAACGACGTCGCGCCGCGGGCGTCTCGATCACTTTCGAAGACACCCTGCGGTCGCTCGTACCGCCATACGGTGGCCTGAACCTTTCGGCTGAAGATGAAGAGCTGATGCGGGATCCGGGTCCGGGCATCTACCTCGACTGCATGCACTTCGATCCGCCTTTCTTTGCCGCCCTCGACCAGATGGCGCCGGGTGAGGGTTGGGCAGAGTTGGCGACCTCCGAACTCCTGGCGTATCGCCCGCTGCTCATCGACGAAGGAACGGGCCTCTACAATCATTTCTGGCTCGAGCGAACGGCGCAATCCTACACTCGAGGCTGGGGGCGCGGACAGGGTTGGGCGCTGCTGGGACTGATCGACGTCGCGGTGCAACTGGATCCCGATACCGCCGGCATCAACGATGTGCGGGACGAGACCCTGCGACTGGCGCGGATCATGCTCGGCTATCAACTCGAAGACGGCAACTGGCACGCGCTGGTCCACGAGCCGAGATCGGGGCCGGAATCATCGACCGCCGCGTTTATGGCCACCGCATTCTATCGCGGGATGGCGGCCGGATTGCTGCCGGCAACCGAGTTCCAGGAGCCCGCAAACAGGGCGTTCAACGCCTTCGTCCGCAATCTGGATTCGCAAGGCAATCTCACCGGGGTCTCGGCGGCGGTCTACTCGGCTCTTGTCGAAGAGCACTACTGGCATGTACCGCTCGACCGGATCGTGCCTTGGGGACAGGGGCCGGTCCTGACGGCCCTTTCGGCGCGCAATGCCTTCATGCTCGGCCGGGCTCAGTAGGCGACATCCGGCTCACTCATACATCCGGATCGATACGCCGCCGTCGATCACGATGTTCTCGCCAATCATGAACCGCGCCTGGTCGGAGGCGAGCAACGATGCGACGGCTGCAACTTCCTCGGGGTGCCCCAGCCGGCCCACCGGTTGCTTGGCCTCGGTTTCCTGACGCGCCGCAGCGGGGTCATCGAACTGATCGAAGTACCAGTCGGCGATCGGGGTATCGATATAGCCGGGTGATATCGCATTAACGCAGATGCCCCTGTCGGCGTACTCGAGCGCCAGAGCCCGGGTCATGCCGAGAAGACCGTGCTTGGCCACAGGGTACGGAAAAGTCGACTTGATGACCGTGAAGGCGTGGTTGGAGATGATGTTGATGATCGAGCCGCGCCGTCGCTCGATCATATCCGGCAGAACCGCCCGGCTGCATAGCCACGCGCCCTCCAGATCGATGGCCATGCAGCGACGCCAATCGTCGTCGGTGCTGGCCAGCGGCTCTTTGAAGACCGCAACACCCGCATTGTTGACGAGAACGTCGACCGGACCGAATTGCGCTCGAACGTGCTCGTGCATCTCGGCGACGCTATCCCGGTCGGCAACGTCGACCTGAACGAAAAGCGCGCGACAGCCTGTTTCGGCAACGATCTTCTCGGTCGTAGCCTGGCCGGTGTCGACATTTATGTCGGCGATCGCGACATCGACTCCGTCGTCGCCCAAGCGCCTGGCGATTGCTGCGCCAATGCCCTGTCCGGCCCCGGTCACAATGGCAGTTTTGCCCATTTAGTCAGCCCTTCCGATGACGTCGTATTGACTAAATCATATAAACGTATAATACGTAAATCGTACATATGGTACCGGTTGGAGGAAACCCATGAGAATTCGCCCACACCTGCTTGCGTTTGGCGCTGCGGCCTCGATGTTCGTCGTACCGGCCAGCGCCGTCGCGGAAGACAAGCTTATCGTCGCCATCTACAAAAGCGGCACGCAACAGTACTTCATTGATCAGGCGGACGGCTTCAAATCGGCAGCCGAGGAACTGGGCTACCAGGCCACGATCATCAACGTTGAGCTCGACTCCAACTTGGCGGTCAGCGCGATCTCTGACGCGATCGCGGCCGGCGCCAAGGGTATCGGCATCACGGCACCCGATCAGGCGTTGGGCCCGGCCGCTGCCCGGGCTGCGGACGAGGCCAGCGTCTTCCTCGTCGCAACCGACGACCCGCTCAAGACCGAATCGGGCGACCCGGTACCATTCGTCGGGTTCGATGGCGTCGCCATGGGAACCTCCGTCGGCGAGGCGGCTGCCGAGCTGCTGACAGCGTCGGGTTGGCTGGACGGCGCCTCGTACGGCGTCCTGAGCGTCGAGGTCCAGACGCTCTCGGTCTGTAACGACCGCACCGACGCCGCACGCGAACAGGTCATGGCGGCCGGAGCCGACGCAGACAGCATCAAAGCGGTCTCCTACAGCGGCACCACGGATTCATCGCTCGAAGCTTCCGGGCCGGTCATCACGGCCAATCCAGGCGTCGACAAATGGGTGGTGTTCGCCTGCAATGACGAAGGCGTTCTCGGCGCAACAAATGCACTTCGGAACGCCGGTTTCGCGCCGGACGACATCATTGCGGTCGGCCTCGGCGCCTACGAAGCTTGCCGCCCATGGAAGGCCGGCATCGAGACCGGGTTCAAGGCGGCTCTTTACCTGAGCGGCACGGACGTCGGAGATGCCGCGGCACGAGCTCTGATAAACTCGATCGAAACCGGAGAAGATCTGCCGTTAAACACGGTCGCGAATACGACGATCGTCGATCCGACCAACTACGCGGATATCATGCCCTGCGGCTGATCGAAAACGAGAACCGGGGCCTCCGATGGAGGCCCCGTACCTGGCCGATATGAATGACGAGAACAACGCGCTGAAAGTCAGGGGAGTGAGCAAATCATTCCCCGGCGTGAAAGCGCTTGATGACTTCACAATGGATGTCTCGTTCGGCGAGGTCGCGGCGTTTGTTGGTGAGAATGGCGCGGGTAAGTCGACGCTGCTCAAGATCCTCTCCGGCGACTACAGCCTCGACGAGGGAACCATCCATCTCGACGAAACGGAGATGACCAACGCCGGCCCGCTCGAGTCGCGGAGGGCGGGATTTCGGCTTGTGCGTCAAGAGCCGGAGATCATTCCGCACGTGAACGTCGTCGAGAATGTGTTCGTGGGCGAGTTTCCGAACGCCGGCTTCGGACGTGTGGATTTCGCAGCCATGCGCGGGAAGATCCAGGACCTGCTGCGGCGGTACGGCTTCGTCGGCATGATCGACCTTGATGCACACGGGCGCACGCTGTCGCCGGCGCAAATGCACATTGTCGAGATCCTCCGCGCGCTCAAAGAAGGCGTCAAAGTGATTGCCTTCGACGAGCCAACCTCATCTTTGACGGTCGAAGAGGCCAATCGGCTGTTTGAGCTCATCCGTCGGCTTCGCGCCGAAGGCCTGGCCATAGTTTACGTGTCGCATCGATTGCACGAGGTCATGGAGATCTCCGATCGGGTTCTCGTTCTCAAGGATGGCGTTCTGACGGGTGATCTCGTCACCGCGGACACGAGCGAGCCCGAGATCGTCCGCCTGATGGTCGGTCGCGAGCTTGCGCACGGCTTCAAGCGCGAAGAAACCAGCACCGATGAGGTCGTCCTTGAGGTCGAGGATCTCAGAAGCCGCTGGCACGAGAACGTCAGTTTCAAGATCCGGGCAGGAGAGATCGTCGGTTTCGCCGGTCTCGTCGGTGCGGGGCGGACCGAACTGGCAAAGGTCATCTTCGGCGAATACCAGCGTCTCGGAGGTTCGATCCGGATCGATGGCGAAACCAAGCACATACGCAATCCGGCTGACGCCATTGCCGCCAACATTGGTTTCGCGCCGGAGAATCGAAAGGCGGAAGGGCTGATTCTCGTCCGCTCGGTCATCGAAAACGTATCGCTGGCGGTTTTTTCGGCGCTGTCGCGTTTCGGCATCCTTCGGAGCCGACAGATGATGCGGTCTGTGTCGCCCTACGTTCGGCAGCTCGACATCAAGACACCATCGATGTCGCAACAGGTCGGCAAGCTGTCCGGGGGGAACCAGCAGAAGGTTGTGCTTGCACGCTGGTTGGCGGCCAAGCCGAGGCTGCTCATCCTCGACGAGCCCACCCGCGCTGTCGACGTCGGCGCGAAGGCCGAAATCTATCGGCTGATGGACGAGCTGGCGCGCAGCGGGATGGCGATCATGATGATTTCATCGGAGATGCCCGAACTACTGTTCATGTCCGACCGGATCATTGTGATGCGCAACGGAGCGATTTCGCGGCCAATCGAGAAGGCCGACGCCACCGAGGAGGCGATCGTCAGTTTGGCGCTCGGAACGGTGGCGATCCAGTGACTTCATCGGAGGCCAAGGTGGCAGAAACAGGCGCTGCAGACGAAACCGCGCATACTGATGGCGCTTCGAACGACAACCTGATCGCTCGCTTCACCAGGTCCGTCGGGGCCGAGAACCTGTCGCTGATGATAGCGCTGGCGATCATGGTCGCGATCATTGCATCGCAATCGGAGTTTTTCTTCTCGCCGAGAAATCTCCTGAACATCGGTCAGAACATGGCGGTCGTCGGGCTGATCGCCGTTGGGATGACGTTCGTCATCGTGTCGGCCGGGCTCGACATTTCGGTGGGGTCGATCGCGGGCTGCGCGTCTGTGGTCTGCGCTCTGATGGTCACGCAACTTGGAACCGTCCCCGGTGGCGTCGTGGCCGGCATTGGCATCGGCTTGCTGCTTGGGCTCGTGAACGCCACGATCATTAGCATACTGAGGGTCAATGCGGTGGTGGCGACATTGGCCACCTTCTCCGCGTTCCGCGGCATTGCGTTCCTAATCGCTCCAGGTGGCCGGCCGATTGGGGTTCTTGATCCGACGCTCGCTCTCCTTGGTTCCGGTCGGTTGTTTCAGTTTGGCGATTTCCCGGGAATTCCGATCGCTTTCGTGATCCTCTTGGTGGTCGCGGTCACCGCCCACATCGTCATGACGTCGACCGTCTTCGGTCGCTCGATCTACTCCATGGGCGGCAACGCCGATGCGGCGCGGCTCGCAGGCATCAACCTCACGCGAATGCGCTTCCAAATCTATGCGATCTCCGGTGCATTGTCGGGGTTGGCGGGGGTGATCGTCACGGCAAGGACCAGCTCCGGCCAACCGGCATCCGGGACCCAGGGTCTGGAGCTCGAGGCGATCACCGCGGTCTTCCTCGGCGGGGCGCTTCTCGCCGGCGGCAAGGGCACCATCTTCGGTTCGATGCTGGCGGTTCTTCTGCTGGCGACCTTGTCCAACGGCATGAACCTGCTCGGCATTCCCACTTTCTATCAGTTGGTGGCCAAGGGACTGTTGCTCGTGCTGGCGGTGGCTATCGGCCAGTGGCGACTGTCCAGATCGGAGCGAGCCCAATCGCGCATTGCCGCGCAGGCGAAAGGAGCCTCGGGGTGAACCGACTGACGGTCGCAAACGAGGTGATCGAGCTCGAAATGCTGCCGGCGTTCGGGGCGCGGCTCACCAGTCTGGTCGATCGGCGCACCGGTCGGGAGTGGCTCGTTACGGGCCCCGCCCTTGGAAGCGACGATGACGGAGCACTCTACGGCGGCGAGCAGGCGCGGGGTTGGGACGAGTGTTTTCCCACTGTCGCGCCGTGCCACGATTCCGAGTGGGGTGGCCGCTTGCGCGATCACGGTGCGCTGTGGGGGCGTCCGTGGCAGTGCGACGCCGACAGCGAACGTTTCATGAGCGTGTTTCGGGACGAAAGGTTCGTGTTCGAGCGCACGATTCTACTATCCGGGCCGGAGATTCGCCTCACCTATAGCGTTCGGAATCCGGGGTCCCGATCGGTCCCGTATCTTTGGAGCCAACACTGTCTGCTGGCCGCGCAGCCCGGTGAATCGGTCATCTTGCGCGGCACGGAAGATCCGGCCGCGGCCGGCAGCTTTCGGGAAGGTGTGTTCGTCAACGAGCCGGCCTCGTGGCCGGGTCCGCCGGACTTGCCCGAGATGGATCGGGTCCAGCCGTTGGCCGCGGGGGTTGCCGCGAAGTTCTACGCACCCTGTCGCGGTGACGTGGTCGCCGGGATATCCGGTGAAGATGGCTCGATCCATTTCGGATGGAGCGCGGCCGACATTCCCTACCTTGGGGTCTGGCTGGACTACGGCGGCTGGCCGGCCGATCAACCGGTGCACCAAGTTGCACTGGAGCCGACAACCGGCGCAGCGGACGACCTGGCGGCAGCGCGTCGGCTCGGCATGGCGCAGACGCTTGCTCCGGCCGCGACCCACTCCTGGGAAATGACAATCACGGTCTTCAGCGAGGATATTCGATGAGCGACGTTCATGTGCTCTTTCGGACGGACGGTCCCGTAGCGCGCCTGACCCTCAATCGGCCCGCCAAACTCAATGCCATCACCGCAGCGATGGGCGCGCAGATTGTCGAATACGCAAAGAGCGTGGATCGCAACGATGCAATTCGCGTCCTGATTATCGACGGTACGGGCGAACGTGCGTTCTCGGCCGGCAGCGATGTACGGATGCTGGACGACCTTGGAACCCCATGGGAGGGGCGCAACCGTGCCGATTACGATCGCGACTACATCGCTCCGCTGCTTGCGCTGCGCAAGCCGGCCATCGCGGCCATAGACGGGTTTTGCATCGGCGGCGGGCTCGAAGTCGCGATGTGCTGCGACATTCGTGTCGCGACGCCACGCTCACGGTTCGGCGCGCCCGAAGTCAAGCTTGGGTGGCATGCCGGCTCCGGCAATACCTCGATCCTGCCGCGGCTTATCGGCTTCGGCAACGCCGCCCACTGGATTCTGACCGGCAACCTGTTTTCAGCGAACGAGGCGCATCGGGTCGGGTTTGTCCAGAAAATCGCCGATCCGGAATCGTTGCAGGACGAGGTCGATGCCCTCGCGCATCGCATCGCTCAAAACCCGCCGATCGCCGTGCAGTCCGCAAAGAACATCATCCGACAAACCCAGGGAACCTCGATCGCGCAGGGACTGGCCTGGGAGAACGATGGCTACACGTTCTGCATGTCGACGGAGGACGCGAAAGAAGGAATCGCGGCCTTCGCGGAAAAGAGAGATCCGGTCTTCACCGGGCGCTGAACCATGAACACTCCCGCGAACGACACCAAGGCAGGCAGCGGACCGCTCAGCGGATTGCGCGTCCTCGACCTGACCATTGCGATGGCAGGTCCGATGTGCACCCAGCGTCTTGGCGAGATGGGCGCGGAGGTCATCAAGATCGAAGCGCCGGGAGGCGGTGATTTTTCGAGGCATGCGCCTATGGCCGGTGTGACCAGGTTCGGCGATTCGATCTGCTATCTCACACTCAATCGCAACAAGAAGTCGCTGGTCATGAACCTCAAATCGGAGGAAGGACAGAAGGTTCTGTCACGTCTCGTCGAGACGGCCGATGTGCTGGTGCAGAATTTCCGGCCTCGCGCGGCCAGGAAGCTCGGGCTCGACTACGGCTCGCTGAGCCGGATCAATCCACGCCTGATCTACGGTTCCATCAGTGGTTACGGCAACGATGGGCCCATGAAGGATCGGCCGGGCCAGGACCTACTGCTGCAATCGTTCTCCGGGCTGACCATGAACGGGGGGCAGCGCGGTGGGCTGCCGCAGGCATCGCCGCTCTACATGGTCGATGTCACCGCATCTCACCTGCTCGGGGAAGGTGTGCTGGCAGCGCTTGTCGAGCGGTCGCTGACGGGACGGGGCCAGGAAGTTGCCGTCTCGATGCTCGGCGCCATCATGGAAATGCAATGCCAGGAAATCACGTCGTTTGTGGCAGCGGAGCAGCCGCCGGAGCGAGGTGAAACGCCGCAAGTATCCATCTATCAGGAACCACCGTACGGGATCTACGAATGCGCCGAGGGGTTCCTCGCCATCGCGCAGACTGATCTCGACGTTCTGGCCGCGGAACTCGATCGGCCGATCCTCGCTGACCTCAACTCGAAACGCCCAAACGGCGAAGCCGGTCCCCAGGTCGCCGCGTGGCGCGACGAGATCCATCATCATGTTGCAACGCGTCTCCGGGACAAGCCTGCTCCTGATTGGGACGCCCAGCTCGCCACGGCCGGGGTCTGGTGCATGGTTGTGCAGGACTACGAGAGTTTCCTGAAGCATCCGCAAGTCATCGATCACCTGGTCCAGTTGGATCATCCCGTCGGAGGTGCTTACACCGCTGTCGCTCCGGCGATCACCTTTTCGGGCACGTCACGTCCGGATTTGGCCAACGCGCCTGCCTACGGTGCTGACACGGATCGCGTGCTGACATCGCTCGGGTACTCCGACGTCGAGGTCGAAGCGCTCCGCACGGCGGGCGTGGTGGTGAGCACGTCGTGACCTTGCCGGCCGGTCTGCAAAGAAGGCCTGACGTCGCCATGGCACACATCGTTTGAGGGAGGGGAATGTGAGCGATGTAGCTGAGATCGCGGTCGCGTGCGGGTGCTTGCTCGGCGAGGGCATCTTCTGGGACCAGCGCGAAGGCAAGCTGTGGTGGACCGACGTGCCGATGCCGTCGAGACTTCTGCGTTTCGATCCCGAGACGCAACAGTTGGACGCCTGGGACGTGGACGAGATGGTGGTGACCGTTGTCGGCACGGACGCCCCGTCCCGGTATCTGATCGCCTCGCATGGTGGCCTGAACTTCTTCGACCCATCGAAACCCGGCCTGACCAGAATCCTGGACCCCGAACCGATGAAGCCGTTCAACAGGTCAAACGACGGCGCCGCCGATCCCCGGGGCCGCTTCTGGATCGGCACCATGCAGAACAACATTGCGCCCAATGGCGACGCCATCGAGCTCGTCGGCAACACCGGCACTCTGTTTCGTATTGATCCGGACCTCTCGGTGCATGCCATGGAGACCGGGATCACCATCTCGAACACGGTTTGTTGGAGCCCGGACGCCGACACCATGTATTTCAGCGATACGGCGACCGGTGCGATCTTTGCCTACGACTTCGATGTCGAGGCTGGCACCATCAGCAACAAGCGCGAGTTTGCGCGTTTCGACAGGGGCGTGCCGGACGGTTCGACGGTCGATTCGGAAGGCTACCTCTGGAACGCCCGCTGGGACGGTTCGTGCGTGGTTCGATTCGCGCCCGACGGCACCGTTGATCGAGTCGTCGAGGTTCCCGCGGCGCAAGTCACGAACTGCACCTTCGGCGGCGATGATCTCTCAACGCTTTTCATCACCACTGCGAGGTACGGTCTGACCAAGGATCAAGTCGACGCATCGCCTCATGCGGGCGACCTATTTTCGTTCGCACCCGGCGTTGCCGGAATGGCGGACAACTACTTCGCCGCCGGCGAGGGGCAAACGTCTTCCGCTGCGTCGTGATCGCGGTGCGTGAGCCGTCTGGCGCACCATTCGTGACGCTGTCGCAGTTTTAGCACGGACCGCGGGGCCCCTAACCCGACTGTGCCACGATGAGGTCTGCGGCGCGGTCGGCGATCGCTTGGACCGGCGCGTTGGTGTTGGCGCTCATCAGCACAGGCATCAGCGAAGCATCTGTTACCCTCAGACCCTCCACACCCCGCACCTTGAGATCCGGTGTCAGGACGGCCGCCTCGTCTCCGTCGGCCCCCATGCGACAGGTGCCCACCGGGTGATATCCGGTCTTCACCGTACGGCGGCAGTGTTCCGCCAGGTCGTCATCGGTCGTACGATCCGGCCCGGGGATGACCTCCTGGTCGATCTCACGTTTCATGACCTTCGTGTTCAGGATGTCGCGCGCGAACTTCAAGCCCTCGATTTCCCGGTCGAGGTCGTCCGGGTGCCCAAGGAAGTTGGGGTGAATGAGCGGCAGGTCGTCGGGATTGTCGGAGCGCAACTTGACCCAGCCGCGCGCTTTGGGTCGCAGCAGGAGTGCGTTGATCGTGACGCCCGGCCCCGGCTTCATGTCCACGTCGCGGTCGAGATAGGCAGACGGTATGCAGAACATCTGCATGAGTGGGTCGCCCGTTTCGTCGGGCAACACGAAGGCGGTGGCGTCGACGCCGATGGTCGACACCGGCCCGCTCCCGAACAGGATGTATTGCAGTCCGTTCTTCAGCATCTTCAGGCCGCGATCTTCGCCGAAGTAGCCGAGCTGGCGGTGGGTGGTCGCAAAGACAGGCACCTCGTGGTGGTCCTGCAGGTTCTGACCCACACCGGGCAGGGCGACCTTCGTTTCTATGCCGACTTCGGCGAGGTGCTGCGGATCACCGATTCCGGAGAGCATGAGAAGCTTCGGGGTGATAAAGGCGCCGGCCGTCACGATCACCTCGCGGTCGGCGTGGGCTGTCCTGACGCGGCCGTTCTGACGATAGGTGACACCGGTTGCGCGTCCGGACTCCAGCTCGACGCGCGTTACCGACGCACCGGTGCGCACCGTCAGGTTCGGGTTCTTCAACACAGGCCGGAGATGGGCGTCAACGGCACTGCAACGGCGGCCGTGGTCGATCGTGTACTGCATGAAGCCGACACCGATCGGCCGGCCGACATTGAAATCATGCGTGTATGGATGGCCCAGCTCCTGCAGCGCCTGCAGAAACAGGTAACTCATATCGCAGGCGTAGTTGGTGTCGCTCACCTTGAGGGGGCCATCGGGATTGTGGTGCGCGTTGTTGAGGCGCCGGTTGCCTTCTTGCTTCATGAAATGGCCGAGCATGGACTGCCACCCCCAGCCCTGATCGCCGGTGAGTTCCGCCCAATGGTCATACTCGGCGCTGCGTCCGCGCATGTAGACCATGGCGTTGACGCTCGTGGAGCCGCCGAGCACGACGCCCTGTGGCACGGTTTGCCGGCGGCCGTCCAACGCCGGCTGCGGGATCGATTCGTGGATCACCACGTCGCGGTGTCCGCCGATCATCTTGATGAAGCCGGCCGGCATGCGCAGCAGCGGACTGATGTCGCGACGCCCCTGTTCCAGAAGAAGAACGCGGGCGCCCTCGAGCTCCAGAAGCCGCGACGCGATCACGCAACCCGCGGCCCCCGACCCGACGACGATATAATCCCAGCCTTCGCTCATGACGCCCGCCTTTCGCGAATCCTCGATCCCGTCCGGGCGTCGAACAGGAAACAGTCGGCGGACCGCATCGCGAGCCCCACGGTGCTATCGACTTCGAACGTTTGTTGCGGCGGCGCCAGGACGGTTAGGAGCTTCGTCCCCATTGAAACCGTTACGTATGTCGTATCGCCGCCATACTCCGCCGAGTAGACCTGACCGTGGGCGACGCCGGCAGCCGGGTCGCAGACCTCCAGGAGGTGTGGACGGATCCCCAGGCGCACGCGTGCTTCATCGGCCGTGTCGAACCCTTCAAGCCGAATGTCATTGCCTTCAAAGACCCCGTCGCTGAGATGGCCCTCAATGAGATTGATCTCCGGCGTGCCCACGAAGCTCGCGACGAACTGCTCGGCCGGGTCGTTGTAGATTTCCTCCGGCGTCCCAAGCTGCACGACCCGACCGTCATTCATGACCGCCACCCTGGTCGCGAGCGTTATCGCCTCGATCTGATCGTGGGTGACGTAGACCGTCGTGATACCGAGATCATGGTGGAGGCGATGCAGTTCGGCTCGCATTCTGACGCGTAGCTTGGCGTCGAGATTGGATAGCGGCTCGTCCATGAGAAAGACGGTCGGGCGGCGCACGATCGCGCGAGCGAGCGCCACGCGCTGCCGCTGGCCACCGGACAGTTCGCGCGGCCTGCGTTCGAGATAGGGGTCGAGATGCACCTGCTCCGCGGCCTCGCGCACCTGTCGCGCCCGGTCGGCCGGTGGCACTTTGCGAAGGCGCAGCGGGTAACCGATATTCTCGGCCACGGTCATGTGTGGGTAGAGGCCGTAGTTCTGGAAGACCATCGCCATGTCACGTTCGCGCGCCGGCAGTGCGTTGACGTTGACACCGTCCACCAGAATCTCGCCCGCGCTCGCCCGTTCGAGCCCCGCGATGATGCGCATCGTCGTCGTCTTGCCGCAGCCCGACGGACCGAGAAAGACCAGAAACTCGCCCGGTTCGATTTCAAGATTGAGCGTCTTGAGCACGCGCACATCGCCGAAATCCTTGGTGACGTCCCTCAGAACGATACCTGTCATCTGTTGCTTCTCCGCCGGTTCGGCCGCATGCACGACCTGACCATCCAAAACCTTTATAGTCAGACTTTTTGCGATTTGAAGCCCGTGTCTTCCTTGTTCTTTGCCTAAAAGTCTGATTTTTTATCCAAGCTGCTTTTCCAGGGTTGGACCGATCGCACCGATCGGGGACCGGCCGCACAAGGCAAGAGGAGAGTCAGATGAAGCAATATGGACCAACACAGGGCAATATCCTGGGGTCGATCAATCGCCGGTTTCTGCTGAAGGCGGCGGCCTGCATCACAGGCGCCGCGGCCATCGGGCGCGTACCGGCCGTGTGGGCGGCAACCTTCGATGAGGTCAAGGACCAGTACATGAGCGCCGGCATCGACTGGCGGCAGGCTGCCGGTTCCAGGATCCAACTGGCCGGACTCACGCACCCGTGGATGGAGACCATCCGTCCGCTGGTGCCGATCTTCACCAACCTCACCGGCATCGAGGTCGATGTCGTCGAACAGTCCAACACCGAATACATCACCGAGATGCCCGTCAAGCTGGCGGCCAAGAGCGCGTCACCGGACGTGTACATGGTCTGGGCGCAGGGCCAGGCGGTCTCCGGCGGCTGGCTTGAACCGCTGTCTTCCTTCCTGGCCGACTCCTCGCTGCACGATGCGCAATGGTGGGACGATGACGACAACTTCCCCGGTGCGCGCTCGTTCTCGGTCTGGAGCGATGGCGAGAGCTACACGCGAACCATCACGGCCGAAGCGCAGACGCTGTTTGTCAATCGCGCGCTGCTCGATGCCAAGGGTCAGAGCATTCCCGGCACATTCGATGAGCTGCGGGCCACGGCCGCAGCGCTCAACGACGGGGACGTTTCCGGGATCGCCATGCGCGGCAAGGCCACCGGCGATGCGGTCGCCTGGCCAGCCGGTGGCTACGTCTTCTCACATGGAGGCGGCATTCTGGGTCTCGATGGCGCGGTCGCCATGGACTCGCCGGAGGCCATTGCCGGCGTCGATATCTACGCCCGTACCCTGCGCGAGGGTGGCCCGCTCGGCGTCGCCAACTACCATTGGCTGGAAGCGCTCAACGATTTCCTGCAGGGGGCGACGGCATTCGGCTGCGACAGCTCGAACTTCGCCACCGACATATCCAATCCGGATAAGAGCCAGGTCGCCGACGTTGCCACCTTCGCCGCATTTCCGAAGGCACCGTCGGGTGTGTCCAAGCCCAACATGTGGCACTGGCTGACCGGCATCAATCGGTTCTCCGAGAACAAGAAGGCTGCGTGGCTGTTCCTGATGTGGGCGACGTCGAAGCCGACGAACCTTCTCGGCGGGGCCGCCGGACTGGCAACGCCACGCACCACGGCCTGGTCGTCCGACGCCTTCAAGGGTGCGTTCGGTTCCGAGGCGGCAGAAGCCGCCCTGGCGAACCTCGCCAACACCGATGGCGACATCATGAAGGCGACCTGGTTCCATCCGCAGGCCGGTCAGGTGCTTGACGCCTTCGCCATCGCGGTCAACGAGGCGATCACCGAGGCCAAGGATACGGAAAGCGCGCTGAAGGCAGCTGCCGAGACTGCAAGGCGGGCTTTGGGTCAGTAATCCCCCAAGCCGCGTCCCGGGCGCCATCTGCTAGGGTGGCGTCCGGGGATGCGTTCGAAGGATTCCGGCGATCACGACCATGAACGTCAGACGAGGGCTGCCGCGTAACGCGTTCATTCTGATGATGCTCGCGCCCACCACCGTCTTGCTTCTGGGCGTCACTTTGTTCCCCTTCATCACCGCCCTGGTGATGAGCTTCACCAACTACTCGCTGATACGACCGGACGAATTGGCGTGGATCGGATTCGGCAACTATGCGAACCTGCTGGGGTCAACCGAGTTCTGGCAGGCACTGCGCGTTACCGCGGTTTTCACGATCGTGGCGGTCGCGGTCCAGATGGTCCTCGGCGCGGCCATCGCATTGTTGCTGCACTACGAAACACGGCGCTCGGCCTGGCTGCGGATCATCTATCTGCTGCCCATGGCGATCACGCCGGTGGCCGCGACCTTCACGTTTCGCATGATGTTCAACCCGTCGCTGGGTGTCATCAATCACATGTTCAAGGCTGTCGGCCTGCCGCCCCAGGACTGGCTGGGCTCACCGTCCACGGCGCTGTTCTCGCTCCTGGTCGTGGATACATGGCAATGGACGCCGTTTATCATGCTGATCGCAGTCGGCGGCTTGGCGGCGATGGATGATGAGCCGCTCGAGGCATCGCAGATGGACGGCGCATCGTTCTGGCAGACCCTCGGCCACCATGTGTTGCCCATGCTGACGCCCTATCTGGCTTTCGCGCTGGTTTTCCGATCCATCGATGCGTTCAAGACATTCGACATCATCTTCGTGCTGACGGGCGGGGGGCCAGGCACGCTCACGCGGACGCTGAACCTCCTGACGTACAAGCACGGCATCGAGTTTCTCGCGATGGGTTACGCGGCGGCGATCTCTATCGTCATGCTGATTATCGCAATCGTCGCCAGTCAGATCTTCCTGCGGCGACTTAAGCTGTTGCAGCCCAGGCAGGCCCGGATATGAGCGGCGTCACGGCGATCGATATCCACGCTCGCGTCCGTCTTTACAGGACCAGATCGGTGGTCGGCGATGTCCTGCGCCGCGCCGGCCTGGCGGCCTTTGCGGTATGGTGCCTGTTTCCGGTGTATTGGCTCATCGCGATGTCGCTCAAACCGGAGCGCGAGGTGATGTCGCGTCGCCCGAAGATCTTCTTCTTCGAGTACCAGTTCGGCAACTACGCCGAGATTATCCTTGATCCGAACACGCTCAGCTACTTCTTCAACAGCACCGTCGTCGCCGTCGGCTCGACAGCGCTGTCGCTGGCGATAGGCGTTCCCTCGGCCTATGTGATCGCCCGGTATCGGTTCCGCGGATCGTCGGATTTTGCGTTCTGGATATTGACGACCCGCATGTCGCCGCCGGTTGCCGTCCTCATCCCGTTTTTTGTCATGTATGTGACGCTGGGACTGAGCGACACCCATGTCGGGCTGATCCTGGCCCACGTGGCGGTCAACCTCTCGATCGTGGTGTGGCTGCTACGCGGGTTCTTCGAGGATCTGCCTTACGAAATGGAGGAGGCGGCATTCATGGATGGTGCGACCTACTTTCAGGCATTCCGGCACATCGCCCTTCCGCTGGCGCTGCCGGGAATCGCCGCGGTCGGCATCCTGTCGTTCCTGTTCTCCTGGAACGAATTCCTGTTTGCGCTCGTGCTTGCGGACGAGACCGTACGCACCGTTCCCGTCGGGATCTACGGCTTCATCGGTTTCCAGACCATCGCCTGGGGCAACCTGTCGGCGTCGGCGGTGCTCATGATCATTCCGGTGGTGATGTTCATCTTCGTGTTCCAGCGCAGCCTGATTCGCGGACTGACCTTGGGGGCGGTGAAGTGAATGATCACGACCGGCCGACCGGCCGCGTGCAAAGCACCGCCAGGGCTTTCGGCCAGCAGATCCTGAGCGGGCAGCTTCGTCCCGGTGACCTTCTGCCGCCCGAGAACAAGATCCTGTCCTCCATGGGCATAGGACGGTCGACGCTGCGTGAAGCATTCCGGATCCTGTCGTCCAAAGGCATGATCTCGTCGCGACAGCGTTCGGGCACAAGCGTTCGACCGCGCGAGGACTGGAACGACCTCGATCCTCTTGTGATCTCGTGGCTGTCGGAAATCGACGACGTCGACGGCATTCTCATGGAACTCTACGAGTATCGCCGGCTTTTGGAGCCGGAGGCCGCACGGCTGGCTGCCGAGCGGGCGACGGAAGCGGACCTCGACGCCATACGTGAAGCCTTCGCTGCCATGGAGCGATCGCTTGGTACGCGCCACAAGGAAATCGCGGCTGACATCGATTTTCACGTGCGGATCGTTCTGGCCGCGCACAACAGGTTCCTGACGCCGCTGGCGACCGCCATCAAGTCACTGCTGCGCTTGGCCATCGACCGTTCGCACAGCGAACCGGCGCCGCTCGCGCAGAGCATCGAGATGCACCGCGACGTCGTCGATGCCGTTGTCGGACGCGATTCCAGCGCGGCGCACTTCGCGATGCGGCGAGTCGTCGAATCGGCCATCACGACGTATCGGCGGGCCCGGGCAAAGCGCCTGGCCGGTGGCGGCGTCGCAGACAAGGGTTAGCAATTTCCGGCATGAAGATCGTTGAGCTGAAAACCTTCCTCGTGCCACCGCGCTGGCTCTTCCTGAAGGTCGAGACCGATGCAGGCGTTAGCGGTTGGGGCGAACCGGTGCTGGAGGGTCACGCCGAGACGCTGGCGGCCAAGATCGATGAACTGCGCGACTTTCTGATCGGGCGCGATCCGCTCAGAATCGAGGACACCTGGCAGATGCTCTACCGCAACGGCTGCTACCGTGGTGGACCGGTGCTGATGAGCGCCATCGCCGGTGTCGACATGGCGCTGTGGGACATCAAGGGCCAGCACCACGACGCACCCGTTCACGAGCTGCTGGGCGGGCCTGTTCGCGATCGGGTGCGCAGCTATTGCTGGATCGGAGGCGACCGTCCATCCGACCTCGTGGCGGACGCCATAGCCCTGCGCGACAAGGGGTTCAATGCAGCCAAGCTGAATGCCTGCGCCGAACTCCAAAGCCTCGACAGTCACGCCAAGATCGATCAGATCGTCGGTCAGCTCACCGAGCTGCGTGACGCGGTTGGTACGTCGATGGATCTCGCCTTTGACTTCCATGGGCGCGTTCATACGCCGATGGCCAAAGTCCTGCTGAAGGAGCTGGAGCCGCTACGGCCGATGTTCGTCGAAGATCCGTTGCTTTCGACCCAGATCGAGGCGATCGCCGATTTGTCCCGTGCTACGTCAATCCCGCTCGCCATGGGAGAACGTCTCTTCTCGCGCTACGAGTTCAAGCGCGTCTTTGAAACGCGGGCCACGTCGATCATCAATCCCGACACCGCACATGTTGGCGGCATCAGCGAGATGGTGCGCATCGGAACCTGGGCCGAGGCCTACGACATCACCCTGGCACCTCACTGTCCGCTCGGGCCGATCGCGCTCGCGGCATGCCTGCAGGTCGACGCGGTGTGCCACAACGCCGTCATTCAGGAGCAGAGCCTTGGTATCCACTACAATTCCGGAGCCGATGTGCCGGACTATTTGTTGCCCGGCGGGGGCTTCTCGATCAGCGGCGGCTATCTTGAGATACCCAAGGGGCCGGGTCTGGGCATCAAGGTCAATGAAGAAGCGGTAACGGAACGTGCCCGCGAGGGCCATCGCTGGCGCGCGCCCGTGTGGCGCCACGACGACGGTTCCATTGCCGAGTGGTAGTCACTGTGACGACCGCTCGTCACCACAAAGGCGGTACCATGCCCTCGACTGACGACGAACTGTTCAACCATCTGCGCAACGAGCTGTTCACCGCCGTGGTCGGCGACATCATGGACCAGCTCGGCTACCGCAATCAGTTCCTGCCGGCGGATATCCGACCATTGCAGCCGCAACTGAAGCTCGTCGGTCGTGCCATGCCGGTCCTTGAGGCCGACGTGTTTGACGATGGTGATCGGGGTTCGGTCGGCCCGCTGGCATCCAAACCGTTCGGGCTGATGCTTGAAGCGCTGGACGATCTGAAGCGCGGTGAAATCTATGTGGCAACGGGATCGTCGCTGAACTACGCCATGTGGGGCGAGCTGATGTCCATGCGTGCCGGGCACCTTGGTGCGAGCGGCGCCGTCGTGGATGGATTCATACGCGATTCCGGCGGAATCGAGGCGCTCGGCTTCCCGACCTTCAGTCGCGGCCTTTATGCTCAGGACCAGGGTCCGCGCGGCAAGGTGATCGACTTTCGCTGCAGGCTGGAGATCGGCGGTGTGGCGATCACACCGGGTGCGCTCCTGTTTGGCGACCGCGAAGGCGTCCTGACCATTCCTCGCGAAGCGGAGGATGAGGTCGTGCGGCTGGCGTTGGAGAAGGCACGCGCGGAGAACACGGTTGCCAGGGCGATAAAAGAAGGCATGAGCGCCAGAGACGCATTCGAAAAGTACGGCGTTATGTAAAGGTGCGGCAGCGCGCCGGGTATCGATCGAGGAACGGCGTCCGAACACCGGCAAGATGATGCGGGTTGTCTTCCTGAAGAAATGAATGCCCCGGCCAATGTCGACGACCTCCAGGTTGCGGATGGTTTGGCGACACCATGCGACGTCCGCTTTCCTCGATATTTCCGCCGGGACTTGCGAAGAACATCAGCATCGGCGTGTCCGCCTCGCCTAGCCAGCGGCTATAGGTCTCTACAACGGCGTGCGCATCCGCAGGCGAGCCGTCGATCGGGACTTCGCACGGCCAGACCCGTAGCGGACGACGGCTTCGCACATTCGGATAGGGGGCTCGGTAGATCGCCATCTCCTCAGGCGTCAGTTTGCGGACAACCGCGCTCGGCAGGAGCTTTTCAACTAACATGTTGAGGCCCGAGATCATCGCCCAGCCAAGCCCCGGGGTCCGCATCAGGCGAAAACCCCCGCGGAAATCTGGCGGGAACCTGGCCCATGTCACCGGGCGCACGATGCCTTTCATGAACACGATTCCGCGCACATTGTCGGCATGCCGTCGCGCGTAATGGAACCCGAGCGCCGAACCCCAGTCATGAATCACGAGGGTTACGTCCTTCAGCCCCAATGTCTCGATGAACCCGTCGACGAAGGGCACATGATCGGCAAAGTGGTAGGGCATGTCAGGCTTGTCGGACTTGCCCATGCCGATCAGATCGAGCGCGATGGCACGCCCGTGTTTCGCCGCATGGGAATGATGTTGCGCCAGAGATAGGATGACGTGGGGTTGCCGTGGATGAATAGGACCGGCTGGCCCTCGCCTTCCTCCACATAGTGGATGCGCTGTCCGTTCGCCCGATGGCCGTCCTTGGCAAACTAGTCACCCAAACCTTCCATTGCGCGAACGCCACGCGGCATGAGTCATCACGCTGCCGCTCATAGCCGATACCAGTCCGAACCGAACACATGGCAGAAGCCAGAGTGCGGCGTAACCTTGACGCGGTGTTCACTTCGCTGGCGGCGAATTCGGCGAGCATCTACGTCCGTCTTCATCGAACATTTCGAGGGCAAGATCAGAGCCTCGCAATGTACGAAGCTTGACAACCACCAACCAGCACGGAATCATTATCGAAACGTTGTTACGATAATAGAAACAATTAGGCCGAAAGCGATGGCGTCGAACCAGTCACTGATGCGGGGACTCGCCGTTCTCGAACTCCTGGATGAAGCCAACGAACCGCTCGGAATACGCGACATCGCTCGCACGATGGAAATCAGCCCAACGATCGTGCAGCGGCTGATGCATTCGCTGGCCGACGCTAATTTCGCGCGCAAAGATCCACGGACCCAGAAATACATCATCGGTTACCGGGCCGTGGCGCTTGGTCGGGCCATGTTGAGCGACGAGCGGCTGGTCGGCACAGCGATGCCCGAGCTGCGCGCACTGGCCAGCGACCATCATCTCAACGCGTTCCTGAGCGTCATCGCCGGGGGCGAACTGACCTATGTTTTGGCCGAGCAGAGTGCCGGTCCGATTGCAATCAAGAGCAAGCCTGGATCGAAGGCAGCTTTTCACGCTACCGCCATGGGCAAAGCTCTGCTTTCAGGACGGTCGATCGAGGAGATCGATGCGCTCCTCGGTGAGGAGCCTCTGTCCCCGCTGACGGCGAAGACGATCACGGATCGCGATGCGCTTCATGCCGTCCTGTCGCGCGCCGACCAACAGGGTTACGCACTGGCGTTCGGCGAAAACCTCGATGGCGTCACGTCCGTCGCGGCGCGCATCCGCGACGCGGAAGGCGATGTCATTGCCGCCGTAAGTATCGCGTTTGCACCCAGCCTTCAGCCCACCGTGCAACTCGCTGACATTATTCGTCTGGTAACAGATGCGGCGGCGCGCATTTCCACTGCGATTGGCTGTCCCGAAGAGACGCTCGATCGGATTACGCCCGTTCTGGAAGGCGCCGATGTTGCTTAACGCCAAACGGCTCAAACAGATTGCTACCGAGGCGGGCCTGGATGTGCTGGTCGCCACGGCGCCGGAAAACGTGACCTATTCGAGCGGCTACTGGGCGCTGTCCCAGTGGGTTCGCAGGGGGCCGCAAACCTATGTGGTGCTGCCGGTCGGTGACCTGTCAACATCGCGGATCATCGCTTCGACGTCACTGATCGATCTTCTGGCCGACCAGGACGTGTGGATCAACAATGTTCAGCGTTTCGACTTCTTCAAAGCCAACCGAAACGGTGCGTTGACCAGCGATCTGGATATGGATCAGGCGCGCCTCTATGACCTACCGGCCGCCCCATCCGCCATCGATGCGCTGAAACGCTCCGTTACCGATCTCGGCCTTGAGACCGCCAGGATCGGGCTTGACGAACTTGGTATCCTCCCTGGCACCCGGGAAGCGCTCGCCGAAGCCTTCCCGGGCGCGTCCTTCCATGATGCGTCTGATTTGTTCCGTCAAATTCGCGCGATCAAGACCGAGGAGGAGATCGCTCGGCTGCGTGAGGTCGCGCGGATAACCGAACGATCCATCGCGGCTGCGCTTGCGGTCGCCCACGAGGGCGCGACCGAAAAAGACCTCGCACGGGCGTTTCACACACAGACCGTGCAGGACGACGCCACGCCGGTGTTGGGTTGCATCGGCTTTGGTTCGCGCGCCGCCATGCCTAACGTTCAGCCAAGCGACCGAGCGCTTTCTCGCAACGAGGTGATCCGGTTCGATGTCGGCGGGCGCTACCGGCATTATCGCGCAGACATTGCGCGCAACGCTGTGCTCGGCGAACCGTGCAGGCGCACACAAACCTACCACAATGCTCTGCACACAGGCGTTGCCGAAGCGCTTGCGATGATCCGGCCGGGCGTCTGCGCCAAGGACGTATTCGATTCAACGGTCAAGGCCGTGCGCGACACAGGCATTGTCGACTACGAGCGCACCCATGTGGGCCACGGAATCGGTATCGACGGTTACGACCTTCCGTATCTGTCGGCCACAAGCACCGACGTGATCGAAGAAGGCATGGTTCTGTGTGTTGAAACACCCTACTACGAACTTGGCTGGTGCGGCCTTCAGGTCGAAGACATGGTTGTCGTCCGCGCCGACGGCATCGAAACGCTGATGACCACCGACGGTGCGCTGCAGGTGTTGTCATGAGCGCGCCGCAGCCTCGCACCTTCGACCGTTCCAACCTGATCCACGCCCATCCGCGCGACGTGCGGGCGGCCGCGCGGCGCGGCGATCTGGCCTACGTAACGCACGGTTTGGCGCGCGGTCACGTGCAGGCCAATCTAGTAATCGTGCCCGAAGACTATGCGTTTGAGTTTCTTCTGTTCTGCGTGCGCAATCCCAAGCCGTGCCCAATTGTCGAAATTCTCGAACCCGGCGAAACGGAATTCACCATGGTGGCGCCGGGCTCCGATGTGCGGACGGACCTGCCCGGATACCGCGTCTACCGCAACGGCGAACTGACCGACGAATGTCATTCGATCGGCGAGATTTGGCGCAGCGACCACGTCGCCTTCTTGTTGGGTTGCAGCAACTCCTTCGACGCGATGCTGGAACGCCATGGCATTCCACAACGCCATCTGGAGGCACCCGACGGTCGCATCTCGGTCTACCAATCGAACATCGCTTGTACGCCGGCGGGTCGGTTTCACGGCAATCTCGTCGTGACGATGCGGCCGATCCCGGAGCGCGATGTGGTGCGCGTGACCGAACTGTCGTCACGCTTTCCGATCGCCCATGGCTCGCCTGTTCATATCGGCGCGCCGCAGGCCATCGGCATCGACGATCTCAGCCAGGTCGATTGGGGCGCCTACAACCCGCTGCGTGCCGGCGAAGTGCCGGTCTATTGGGCCTGCGGAGTGACGCCGCAGGCGGTGGCGCTGGCCAGCGGCGTGCCGGAGATGATCACCCACGCGCCCGGCCACATGTTCGTCACTGATCTTGTCATCGAGGAACAACAGACTGCTTAACCACCAACAATGAGGGAGAAGAAAATGAAACGGCTTCTACTGCCACTAGCAATGATTGCAGCGGCTTCAACCGCTGCCGCCGAACAGGTGAACTTGCCAAGCGATCTGTCCTGGACAGCGTTCGGAACGACCTCGTCCGGCTATGCCCAGTCCGTGGGCATCGGCCAAATGCTCGATGCACAACACGATACGAGCCTGCGGATCATTCCCGGCGAGAACGACGTTGCGCGCATGATTCCGCTGAAGAACGGCCAGTCGGACATCTGCGCATGCGGCATCGCCTCGTATTTTGCGCAAGAGGGCGTCATGATGTTCGCCGACTCGGATTGGGGACCTCAACGGCTCTATACGCTGTTCAACAATGTCGGAACCAACGGTCAGACGGCGGCCATTGCTGCCGATGCCGGCGTGGAGTCCATCGCGGACCTGCGCGGCAAACGCGTAACGTGGATCAAGGGCTCGCCAGCCAACAACACGAACATGACCGCGCTCTTGGCCTTCGGCGGACTGACCTGGGACGATGTGGAACGCGTCGAGGTGCCTGGCTGGCGGCAATCGATCGAAGCCGTCCTCAACGGGCAGTCCGACGCGTCTTGGGCGTCGACCTTGACCGGCTCGCTCAGCCGAATCGCCGCCTCACCACGTGGGCTCATGTTTCCCGAACTGCCGCACGGCGACGCCGAGGGCTGGGCCCGGGCTCAGGGGATCGCACCCTGGTTCGCGCCCACCATCGTCGAAAGCTATGTTGAGGATTCAGGTGTCGACGGTCCCTATCAGGGCATGAACTATCCTTATCCGCTGTTCGTCGCCACGCCCAACATCCCGGACGACACGGCCTACGGCCTGACCAAGGCGATCATGGAGAACTATGACGCCATCAAAGACGCCGGCCCGAGCATGAACGGTTATGCGGCAGACCGGCAGATCCTGAGCTACATCTTCCCGGTCCACCCGGCCGCCATCGCCTACTACAAGGAAGCGGGGCTCTGGACCGATGAAGATCAGGCACACAATGATGGCCTGCTCAAACGCCAGGACGTTCTGGCAGGTGCCTGGGAGCAAATGCAGGGCTCGGACCTGGACGGCGAGGCGTTTGCGGCCGAATGGATCAAGGTGCGCGCCGCGGCGCTGAATGAAGCCGGCCTTCCGATCATCTTCAACTGATCCGCGCAAACGGGGGCTCCGGCCCCCGTTTCAATTCCTTTTCAGAGCATCGCCAGTGTCACAATCCGCGGCCCAGTCGGACGCCGATCATCGATCCGATACTGCACCGTCGTCACCGTTGCTGACCGCCTTGGTCAGTGCCACGGCGGTGCTGAGCACGTTCATCGCCGTCTGGATAATGTTCAATCTAGGCAATGCGCTGGGCCTGTTCGTGCCGCTGGAGACGCAATATCTCTACGGCTTGATTGCGCTACTTCTGCCCGTAGTTTTTGTCAGCCATTCGATCACCGGCCGACCGCGCCAAGGTGGAGTTCCAATCTACGATTGGCTGCTGGCGGGCGCGGCCTTCGCCATTCCTGCGACCTTCGTCTTCGAGGCCGAGACCATGCTGGTCGAAGGCTGGGAGTTCGCTGCGCCAGACTATGCGCTCATCCTGTCTTACCTGTTTTGGGCGCTGATCCTTGAGGCACTGCGCCGTTCGTCCGGCTTCACGATCTTCGCTATCTGCTTCGTATTCTCGCTCTACCCGGTCTTTTCCGAAGCCATGCCCGGAATATTACGCGCGCAATCGACCGATCTGAGCATCACAGCTGGGTTCCATATCTTCGGCAGCGAGAGCATTTTGGGTGTGCCGATGGCTGCGTTCGCCACGTTGGTGATCGGTTTTCTGATCTTCGGCGTGGCGCTACAGTATACCGGTGGCGGTGCGTTCTTTTTAAACCTTGCCTTCGCACTGCTCGGCACGCACCGTGGTGGACCAGCCAAGGTCGCAATCTTCTCCTCGGGCCTGATGGGTTCGATGAGCGGGTCCGTCATCACCAACGTTCTGACCACCGGTGTGATGTCCATTCCGGCAATGAAGCGGGTGGGCTTTGCGGGTCGCTATGCTGGCGGCGTCGAAGCGTGTGCGTCTACCGGTGGCGTGTTGATGCCACCGGTCATGGGCGCGACGGCTTTCATTATGGCGACTTTTATTGAAGTGCCCTATTCGGAGATCGTCCTGGCCGCTGCGATCCCGTCCATTCTCTACTATGCAGGCCTCTACCTGCAGATCGATGCCTATGCCGCCCGCAACGGGATCAAGGGGCTGCCCCGCGAAGAGCTGCCGAGCCTGCGCGAAGTGATCCGCCATGGCTGGTACTTCGTCTTCGTCCTCGCGCTGCTCGTCTTCATGCTGCTTTATCTGCAGCGCGAAGCCCAGGCCCCCTTCTATGCAACGGCACTTCTGCTGGCGATCAATCAGCTGTCGCGCAAGCACCGCTGGGATCGCGCGAAACTCGTCTCGTTTGTTGTTGCCGTCGGCAAAATGCTCGGTGATCTTGCAGCTTTGCTTGCCGGTGTTGGGCTGATCATCGGCGCGCTGACCTTGTCCGGTAAGGTTGGCTCAATCGCCTATGAACTGGTTGCGCTCGCTGGCGACAATGTCTTCATTTTGCTCGCCATGGGCGCGATGACAAGCTTTGTCCTCGGCATGGGCATGACGGTCACGGCGGCGTACCTCTTCCTGGCCGTCACTTTGGCACCGGCGCTGACTGCCTCGGGCCTCGACAAGGTCGCCGTGCATCTGTTCATGCTCTATTGGGGCATGGTTTCCTTCATCACGCCGCCGGTGTCACTGGGCGCTTTCGCCGCCGCTTCGATCGCTGGATCCAATCCTATGCGCACGGGTCTGGAGGCGATGCGGCTAGGTTCCATCATCTACTTCTTGCCGTTCTTCTTCGTCTTGAACCCGGCGCTGATCGGCCGCGGCGAGGCGCTGGAGGTCGTGCTGGTTGCGGGCACGGCCGTGATCGGCATCGTCGCCATTGCCGGTGCGTTGCAGGGCTATGTGCCCGGCATTGGCCGAATCGTCGACAGTCTTGCGTTCGCCGTCCCACTTCGGGTCGCGCTTATGCTCGGCGGCGTGATACTCGCTTTGCCCGGCGGTGAATTGACTGGCTTCAGCCATGGTACGTTGATCATGTCAGGGTTCACGCTGGTCGCAGCCGCACTCGCCATCAACACGCTGTTGAGCCGACGTCTCGCGCGGCAGGCCCTGCCATGACGACCAACCGGCCAACCGCTACCGATTTCGTGCAAACGCCGCCGACATCAACCGAAGGGTTCAACAGCCTGTCGGTACCGACCTATCGCGCGTCCACCATCACCTATCCCAATGTAGACAGTTTCATTGCGCGCGGCTCGCGGGGCCGACATGCCTACAGTTACGGGCTCGCCGGTACACCCACCAGTCGCACGCTGGCCGACAAGCTGACGGCACTCGAAAACGGCTGCGATACATTTCTGACACCGTCCGGGCTGATGGCCATCACGGTCTCATGCCTTGCAGTCCTGTCCGCCGGTGATCGAGTTTTGCTACCGGAGACCGTCTATGCGCCGGTGCGCCGCTTTGCGGCGGACACGCTCGCCAAGCTGAACATTGAAGCCCACTACTACGACCCGACCAAACCCGTCGATCTTGGTGCCTTCGGGCCAGAATTGCGTCTGCTTTGGATCGAATCCCCCGGTTCGATCACGATGGAAATGCAGGACATCGCCGCATTATCCAAGCAGGCGAAGGATCAAGGGATTCTTGTGGGTTGCGACAATTCCTGGGCAACACCGTTCTATTGCCGACCGCTAGATCTCGGCGCCGACATCGTCGTTGAGGCCGTCACCAAATATCTCGCTGGTCACTCTGACCTCTTGCTCGGCTCAACCACGGTCCGGACCAACGATCTGGCCGGTAGAATTCATGCTGCTATCCGCGCACTCGGTGTGGGAGTCTCGCCCGATGACTGTTTTCTCGCGCTACGAGGTTTGGAAACTGCGCATGTCCGGCTAACGCATGTCGGACGCACGGCCTTGTCGTTGGCCGAAAAACTTCTTCAACATGAAAACGTCACCGACGTCCTGATGCCGGCTTTGCCAAGTGGATCCGGGCACGCGCTCTGGAAACAGCAATATTCCGGAACATGCGGTGTATTCAGCTTTGTCATGCTGCCAGACGACGAAGAGTCCTATCGCGCTCGGTTCGCTAGGCTGCAGTTGATGCAGATCGGTGCCTCCTGGGGTGGCACCCACAGCCTGATTGCACCATCACCCGTTGCAGATGGACGCTGCGGCGGCCGCTACGATGGAAAACGGATCAACCGCCTTAGCGTTGGCCTTGAAGATGCCAAGGAAATTGGCGCCGACTTGGATCGATTTCTAGATGGTTGACCCGAAACACTAGCTCAAGCTTGAATTCGGATGGTACCCATGTGGTACTTAGGCCTTGAAAGCTAACAAGGCTAAGAACAAAGAATCCCGCTATCTTATTATAATGACAGGTTAAGTTGGTTGCGGGGGTTTCCGCGCTCGCCCGACCCCGCGACGCCTGCATCGTGGGAGCCGATCACCAGTCGCATTCCGGCCCCGCCCCCTCCAACAAAGAGATTGTCAGGGATAAAATAATCACATATTGTGATCACATATCTAGGAGGTGAAACGATGCCGGTTGTGCAGATTCAGGTGTGGAAGGGGCGTACGGTCGAACAGAAGCGTGCAGTTTCGAAGGCCGTCACCGAGGCAATGGTTGAACACATGGGTGTGAATCCGGACGGCCTGCATATCATCATTCAGGACTACGAACTGGAGAACTGGGCTCGCGGCGGCGTCCTCGGAATCGATCGACAGGATATTCCCAAGGATGAACTGGACAAACACCGATAGGAGGCATCGGCATGCTGAACCTGCTCGACCACACCAAATCGGCGCTGCTGGTCATCGATCCGCAGAACGCTTTTGTCCACCCGGACGGGACCCTGGGCGTGTCGGGCGTGAACATCGAACCGGCGCGGGCGATCATCCCGACGATCAAGTCCTTGGCGGAGGCGTTCATCAGTGCCGGCGTCCCCGTGTTCTGGACGCGCCAGGAACACACCGAAATCGACAAACGTCGAGCTCGCAAGCGGCTGCCTTCGCACACGTCAAAAAGAAAGAAGGTCTCGGCCTTGGCCGGGAGTTGGGACGCCGCGTTCGTCGACGAGATCGCCGAACTCGCACGCTCGATCCCCGAGAATGTCATTCGCAAGCACCGTTTCGGTGCGTTCTACGAGACGCGTCTGCAAACCATGCTGGAACTACATGGTGTCGAGGCGATTTTTGTTGTCGGCGCCACCACAAACGCCTGCGTGGAAACATCCATCCGCGAAGCCTACCTGCGCGATTATGACGTCGTCGCGATCAAGGACGCCATCGCCGGCGTGCGCCCGGAATGGGAGGCGACGGCGATGGAGGTCTGGAACCAGTATCTGGCGATGATCTCGGATTCCTCCTCGGTTCTCCAATGGCTGACCGAATCCGCAAGGCCAAGAGCCGTGGGTTTCGGTCACATGTTGCTGAAATGCAGGGACATGGACGCTTCGGCCGAATTCTACATCGGTCAACTCGGCTTCACGCGAAAGCACGATGCCAAGCCCCTGCCCGATGGTCGACCACTCATCGTGACGCAAGAAGGCCTCGGGATGACGCACGGCGGCACCGGAAATCAGGAGCAACTGGACCATTTTGCCTTTGAGGTGAACGACGTTTCAGGACTGAACGAACGACTGAAAGCGGCCGGCACCGGTTTTGTGAGGGAGCTTGGCCCAGGTCCCTACGGCTTGACGATCTACGTGAACGATCCCGACGGCAACATCATCGAACTCTACGAAGTTCAGTAGACCGCACGCGTCGCATGGCGCACCGAGAGAATCCTGGAGAGCAGATGAAACTGGCGAATTGTGAGACCTACAAGATTTCGGTCCCCTCCAGGCGGGATCACACCTGGGCCTCAAAAATGTCGACACCGATCGGCCATCACGCTGTCGTCAGGTTGGAGACAGACGACGGCATCGTGGGCTGGGGCGAGAGTCCGGCCGGCGAGACGTGGGGTGGCGCCGACATGCGCTACTACGGTGAGACGCCCGAAACCGTGTGCCACATGGTCGACGACCACCTGTTTCCCGCCATCAACGGTATGGATCCGGTGCAGATCGGGATGATCCACACGCGCATGGACAAGGTGGTGAAGGGCCATCCCTACGCCAAGGCGGCGCTCGACATCGCTATCTACGACATCATTGGCAAGGCCCTGAACAGACCCGTTTGCGACCTTCTGGGCGGCGACTATCGAGACGGAATCGAGGTCGCCCACTCCCTCGGCATCATGCCCGTCGATCAGTGCATCGACGAAGCGACCCAGGCGGTCGCGGAGGGAATCAAGACCATCAAGTGCAAGACGGGCCTGGACCCGCAGCGCGACATAGAACTCGTCCGCCGGCTGCGCGAGGAGGTCAGTGAATCGATTAAGATCCGCGTCGATGGCAACGAAGGATATGGCAGTGTCAGTGAGGCGGTGCGCGTCACCAGGGCGCAGGAGGCGTACGATATTCTTCTGTGCGAGCAGCCGCTCATGGGCGCGCGCAATCTGGCGCGCGTGGCCGAGCGCATCGATTCACCCGTCATGGCGGACGAATCCGCCTGGACCATGCAGGACATCATCGAGCTCGACAGCTTGTCCGCCGCCCAATGCATTTCCTGCTATGTGACCAAGCCCGGCGGCCTCTACCGCGCCAAACAGCAAGGCGATCTCGCAGCAGCGCTTGGGATCTACTCTGACATTGGCGGATCCATTGAGCTGGGGATCGGCAACGCGGCGAACCTGCATCTGGGGGCGGCACTGCCAAACGCGGTTCTGCCGAGCGTGTGCCCGGTCACCAGGCCCAGGGGCAGCCAGGGGCCCGAGATCGCGGGTATCTATTATCTCGATGACGTGGTGACCGAGCCGTTTGGTTTTGTCGACGGCAAGGTCATGCGTCCCGCCGGACCCGGTCTCGGCATCGAAGTCGACAAGGACAAGATCAAGGAATACGCCCTGTGACCAGGGTCGCCGTGCTGGGGGCCGGCGGCGGTGGGCTTTCGGCGGTTGTTGAACTGACAAAAGCCGGATTCGGCTGCGCGCTGTGGAACCGGGGCGAAACGGCGATCGCCACCATTCTCGACACCGGTGACGTCCACTTCACCGGTGTTTTTGGCGAGGGAACCGTCACGCCGGCCGCCGCAACCCGCGATCTTGAAACAGCCCTGACGGGTGCGGATGTCGCGCTTGTTGCCCTCCCGACAATGGCGCACGCGTCCATCGCGAAAAGTCTGGCCGACATCGGTTGGTCCGCACCCGTCATCCTGAACCCCGGCCATACCGGCGGGGCACTCGAATTTCGCGCCGTGTTCCGGAGGGCGGGCCGCCCGCTGCCGCCATTGGTCGAGTTTTCGACGCTGACTTATGTTGCGCGCAAACTCGCTCCGGATACCGTCAACATCACCGGCGCCGCCAAGTCGGTGCGCGCCGCCGCGTTGCCTGGAGGCGAAAGCGCCCTGGATTGGGCCAAGCGGCTATACCCGGGCGTTGACCTGGTTCCGGACGTTCTTTTTTCCAGCCTGAGCAACGCCAATCTCGTCTTGCACCCGCCGGGATCGATCCTTGGCGCGAGCTGGGTGGAATCCACCGGCGGACAGTTCACCTTTTATCGTGAGGGTCTCACCGAAGGCGTAGCCAGGGTGATGAAACGGCTGGACAACGAGCGTCGCGCGGTTGCCCGAGCCTTCGGTCACGAGGTCCCGCCTCTGGTCGGTGAGATGGTGAAGATCGGTACCGTGGAGGAGGCGGATGCCGGCAAATCGTTGCGCGAGGCCATCTCGGGAGGCGAGGCAAACGCATTCATCATGGCCCCCGGAAGCCTCCGCCATCGATACTATCTCGAGGACTTCGGTCATGGGCTTCTGCCGTTTGTCGAGCTTGCCCGTTGCGCCGGCGTGGGCGTTCCCACCGCCTCGGCCCTGCTGGAACTCGGCCGCGCGCTGATCGGCAACGAATTGATAGAAAGCGGCCGGACAGCCGAAGCGCTGGGTATCGAGGGCCTTGACCGCCAGGGCGTCGTCGCAATTGCAAGGGAAGTGTCATGAGCTATCAGATGCCCGACCTGTCGAGAATCGACTGGAAGGACTTGAAAATCGCGATCGTCGGCGGCGATGAACGCGAACAGGAAATTGCGCGACTGGCGGCCGATACGGGTGCAGACGTCTCCGTCTATGGCTTTCCCATGGGTGATGACGGACCGGCAGGGACGCGCCGCGCCAGTTCGCCGACCGATGCCGTCGAGAATGCCGATTTTATACTGTTTCCAATCCCGGGAATGTCCAGGGACGGCGCGATCTTCGCAACCGAGAAGATCGTTCCGGATGCGGCGATGCTGTCGCATGCCAAGGACGGCGCCCATCTGATCATGGGCTTGCCGCATCCTGATTTGACGGCGGTGTGCGAGCAGTTGGGATTCGGCCTGCACGAATATGAATCCGACCGCGAGCTCATGCTTCTGCGCATGCCGTCGATCGTTGAGCTGGCCCTCAAGCTCATCATCGAGAACACCAAGGTTTCCATACATGGATCGAACACCGTTGTGGTTGGACAGGGCAATGTGGCGCACACGCTCACACGCGATCTGATCCTGCTCGGCGCGCGCGTGACGGTGGCCGCGCGCAATCCGGTTCAGCGGGCCGAGGCGACCGTCGTCGGCGCCAACGCGATCACCCTGGACCGGTTGGGCGACGCGGTCACCGAATGCGATATCTGCCTCTCGGCCGTGCCGGCGCCGGTGGTGACGAAGGAGGTGATCGACCGCATGCCGAGGTCGGTCTTTCTCGCGGACTTTGCCGCACCTCCGGGGGGCGTAGACCTCGACTATGCGAAATCCGTCGGCATCAACTGTCTGTGGGGACGGGCGCTCGGGCGCCGCGCGCCCATCACCGTCGGCCGCAGCCAGTGGAAGGGAATAGCGGAACGCATCGTCCGGCTTGTGGAGGCAAGACGATGAAATGGGATCTCGTCGTCAAGAACGCTCGCCTGGTGGATGAGAGTATCGACATCAGGGGATCCATTGCCGTTCACGATGGCAAGATCGCGGGGATATCGGCGGCGGATGACGCGCTCGATGCGTCACGAACGATCGATGCCGACGGCCGATTGGTCATGCCGGGCGTCTTTGATCCGCATTGTCACCTCGGCGTCAACTATGACTATGACGAAGATATGCGGACTGAGCTGGCGGCGGCCGCCAAAGGCGGCATCACGACCGCTTTTCTCTATATCCGCAACAAGGACGGGTCATACCTCCCCTTCTACAAGGATCGGCGCAGCAGGGGCGAAGCCAACGCCCCCATCGATTTCGGATTTCACTTTGGCATCCAGCGCGAAGAACATATTCACGAGATCCCGGACATCGTTCGCGAGACCGGCGTTCAGTCGTTCAAGCTCTATTTCGGATACGAGCCGGACAATCCGATCGGGATCGTGCCGGCCAATGACGGCTGGGTCTACGCCACCATGCGGCAGGTTGCGAATCTTCCACGGGGCGTGGTCAGCGTTCACTGCGAGAACACCTCGATCGCGCGCTGGGTCAAGCAGGAATTGATGGAGACGGGCAGGACCGATCTTGCTGCCTACTCCGAGTCGCGACCGGTCCTGTGTGAAATCGAGACGATCAAGCGCATGATCTTCCTCGCCGGCAAGACCGGCTCGCGACTCCAGATTGTGCACACGACGGCGGGCGAGGGAGCTGATCTTGCCGCGGCGGCGCAAGCTCAGGGCATCGACGTTTGTATCGAAACCTGCCCGCACTATCTGGTCCGCACCGCCTACGACAAGGACATAGGTGTCGAAGCCAAGATTTCGCCGCCGCTGCGCGACGAGGAACAGAAGGAGTGGCTGTGGAGGGGAATGCTCAACGGGCGCATCTATTCCCTCGGCAGCGACCACGTTCCGTTCTTTCCCAAGAAGCGCGAAAACGTCTGGACCGAGAAGCCGGGCGTGGTGTCGTTTCCTTGGGAGCTCGCGCTCATGCTGCATCACGGCGTGCACCAGCGCGGCTTGCCGCTGCAGCGCCTGGTCCAGCTCAACGCCGCCAATCCGGCGCGCCGTTTCGGCATTCATCCCAACAAGGGCTCGCTGAACGTGGGGACGGACGCGGATTTGGTGATGGTGGACCTCGACCTGGAGCGGGAGGTGGTCCACGAGGAGAAGGGCACCTGCATCTATGAGGGCATGAAGCTGAAGGGTTGGCCGGTCACGACCATCAGCCGCGGGGTCGTGGTGTATGAGAACAACCAGGTCGACGAAAGCACCTATGGCAGGGGCAAGTGCCTGATTCACCCCGGCATGGACGACTGAACGGCGCCGGGACCCATCGGATCGACCGGAGTGCAGGGAAGACGGCGCGCGCGGCTTTCGCCGGCATTGCGCCGGAATGCGAGTGCATGCGCCGTTGTGGCGCGAAGTCGAGGACGGTGTCGCCGTCTACGGGGCCGAGAAACCACCCGGCGCAGCCCGGCGATTTGTGCCGCGTCAGCGTTCAGATTTTCCTGGCTCGCCACCCTTGGCCTTGAGCGTGTCTGATCCTTGAAATACGCTAGCGGGTATGCCCCACCGGCCGTCGAGACACGGATCTCCGCAACCGGAGGTGGCTCGGCCCAACCACCGGTCGCCTTTACATTCGCCCCAGACTCACCTAGTCATGATCACATTATGTGGTCACACACGGTGTTTTGAGGTGATTCCATGCAGTTTCCTGCCATACCTGAAGACGACGCGTTTATCTGGCCAAAAGCTAAGGCTTCCGAATCCGTTCAGGATCGGGTTTACCGCCACCTTGCCTACCTGCTGATGTGTGGCTTCTTCCGACCCGGTGAGACGATCTCGCTGCGCCAACTGTCGTCTGCCCTCGACGTGTCCGAAACACCTGTTCGCAACGCGTTGAATCGCCTGGTGGCGGAATCGGCACTGGACGTCCTGCCCAATCGCCATGTGTGCATTCCCACGCTCACGCGAGAGCAGTTCGATGAGTTGACCCAACTGCGAACCGCACTCGAGACCGACATAACGGCACACGCATTCCACCGCGCGAAAAAAAGCGACATCAAGGATCTTGAGGAGATCAACCGATCGTTGCTGGAGGCCATCCGCGAACGCAGGATCCAGAAATGCATCGCGCTGAACCAGAGGTTCCATCTGACACTGTACGAACTGGCCGACCGCCCGCTGACCTTCGGGCTGATCACGAGCCTGTGGTTGCGTGCCGGGACATTCATGTATGCGACCTTGCGATCGGACGACGTCAAATGGCGTACGCATCAGCATGTGGCCTTGATCAAGGGGCTCAAGAACAAGGATGTCGACGCATGCGTGAAGGCGATCGCCAACGACATCGCGGATACCCACGCAGAAATCACGAAGTTGCCGCACGAGTTCGTTTTCAGGGTAAGCCGCGCGGCTTGATACCCCTTCGACCGGTGCGATGAAGCAGGCGCCCGACTACGAGATATGTCTTCTGACCGGTGCCTTGGGCAGCGGAAAGACGACCTTGCTGAACGCACTGCTGGGCGCCCCTCACTTTTCGGGAGCGATGGTCCTCATCAATGAGTTTGGTGACATCGGCCTCGACCACGAGATTGTTCGCGAGGTCACCGAAAACGTCCTCCTGCTCTCTTCCGGATGCCTGTGTTGCTCTCTCAAGGGTGATCTCAAAGACGAACTGACGCGCGTAGTGGAAGATCTCCGCGCCGGACATCTGACGATCACCGGCCCGATCATCATCGAGACAACCGGATTGGCCGACCCCGTCCCGATCCTGCAGTTGATCAACTCCGACGAGATCCTCAGCCATCATCTTCGTATCAAACACGTGGTGACGGTCATCGACGCCGCCAACGTGCACGGCCAGATCGATGAGTTCGCCGAGATCGAGAACCAGATTGCGCTCGCGGATGTGCTGGTCATCAGCAAGACCGACATCGCCAGCGCCTCGCATCAATCCGCCACGAACGCTCTGATTGGGCGGCTCAACCCGTTCGCACGGCGCGTGGAGACCGGCGCAGGAGCGGGCATCGAAAGCCTGGCCACCGCGCTGACCGGGCCCTCGGGCGGGTACATTCAGCCGACGGTGGCAGATTCCAGGCGAGGGGCGCACGATCAGCACTGCGCGTCGAGTTTCGTCTTCGACATAAGCGGCATGGTCCCGCGCGAGCGCTTCTATTTGTGGGTCCAGCTTCTTGTCCAATCGCAGGGCGAGCGATTGCTTCGCATGAAGGGGGTCGTACCCTTCGAAGACGGGGCGCACTACGTCCACAGCAGCGGACCGCTCTTCCACCCGCCGGAGCCTGTTCCCGAACGACAACAAAGCGGACAAGGCAAGCTGATCTGCATCACGCGCAATCTCGACGAGCCGGCCGTCAGAAAGTCGTTCAGGGACGTCTGTCTGCAGGAAAAACGTCACAGTGGCCGACCGTTCGCGGGTCAAGCCGTCTACATGCCGCCCGAGGCGCACCGCAAGCCCGTCCCGGCAGACGTCTCCGCCCTCATGGACCGGACCTTCCCCCGGCGAAGGGTCGAGATATGTTCCCCCTATCTCCTCTGGGGCGTTCACAATCCGTGGTCCGTAGCGGCGCAATTCTTCGACGCATGGTCGGTCCTGGAGATGTGTGAAAACGACGCGATCCTGACCAACGTCCGCTGTCTTGTCGGCGACGACATCAACCTGATCGACACCGAAATCGTCGTGCCGGCAACCCCATGGCTTTCGCCGTCCGGCGACAACATGGTGGCTGATCCGGCCGGGTGCTTTCCGGTCGATCCGGATCGGGGGCTCGTCTGCCGGTTGCCGCTTGGTCGCCAATGCCGCGACGGCAGGGTGCCGGAGATGATCTTGCACAGGCTCACGGAGCCTTGGTCCATCGCCGCCGACAATCCGTGGGCCGAGCTCGTTCTTTACTACGCGGACAGCCGTGCACATTTCGACCGTGACGACATGCACGCCGCCAATATCCGCCGCGATCGCCGGCGCCCCCTGGCGAATGTCGCGGTGATGCCGATTTGGCGGGTGAGCGGCGGCAATGGCGCCGACAACAACTACGCCACGGGATTCAACAGACCTCGTGCTGAATGGCTCGCGAACTCAGTCGAGTAGATCGGCGCAGCTCGTCATGATCTGGCGCATATAGGCCTCGGGTTCACGATCCCACAGCGATTGCCCGATCAGTTCGATTTCGTAACGACCGCCATACCCCACCGATTCGAGCAGGCCTACGAACCGCTTCAGATCAACGATTCCGTCTCCCATAACCGCACGTTCCCCGGCACCGGAAGCGGGGACGTCGCAAAGCTGCACGCCACAAATCAGGTCGTTCTCCGCCGCCCGGCGGATTTGCCGCTCGAGGTCCGGGTCCCACCAGACATTGTTCACGTCCAGTTCGACGCCGACGCCGGAGCCCAGAGCCTCGCACCAGCCGATCGCCTGGGCCACGGTGTTGAGGCACGAGACGGGTCCGACCAGCTTGGGATGAATCGGTTCAAGGGCGAGCTCCACGCCATGCCTCCGGCCGTGTTCGAGCAGTGTTGCGGCCTGCTCGAGGGCGAACTTACGGCGGTCCTCAAGCGAGCCGTTGGAGCCCTGCAGGCCCGGCCCGACAAGCGTAATCGCGGCTGCTCCGAGTTCGGCGGCGATGTCGATGGAGTGGCGCTTGTCGTCGATCGTCACCGAAGATTTGTCGCGATCATACCAGCCGCAGATGCTCGTCGCGCGGAGTCCGAGATCGTCCAGCATGCGCCGGGTTTCGGTCACGCCGACCGGATCGATCTTCTCGCGCCACAACGCAACATGTGTGATGTCGTGTCGCCGGTAGAGCTCCAAGACGTCCCGTAGGTCGAGGGGATAGTTCGTGATGGTGTTGAAACTCAGCCGATCGCTGAGGACGTTCCGGCCGCGTGTATCGCGTCGGGGCCGCGCTTCCGAACCACTCACGACCCGTGGCCTGAACAACGAGATTTCGGTGCGTTGCCTTGCACGTTATGCTTCATTCGCGGCGCTCGCGGTGGCGTTTCAGAAACGTGCGGCCGACCCCGGCTGATGAAACAGGGGAGCCTCGCATCTTGACCGCAATCGAGAAATGTGATCACGTTATGTGACACTTTACGCCTGTCTGATATTGTTTCAAGTCCCGAATAGCCGCCATGAACCAAGAAGCTCTTGCCAAGGCCGTCAACGTACTGAATGAGGGGCGATTCGACGCCTTCGTCGTATCCAGCCCGGAAAACTTCGCTTATCTGGCCGGGTTCGTCGTGCCGTCTCACCATGTCCTCAGGTGGCGTCACAGCATGCTGGTCGTCACCGCGGACGGCCGCGTCTTCGCCTTCACCGTCGATATGGAAGAGAGCACGGTAAAGCGGCGCCTTCCGGATGTCCCGGTGCGCAGCTGGCGTGAATTCGCGGACAGTTCGATGGTCGTGCTTGCAGATTACCTGACCGAGATCGGCCTGGCCGAGGCCCGGCTCGGTATCGAGCTGGATTATCTTCCCGCCCGTGACCTGCAGCGACTGGAGGCCGCGCTGCCGGCGGCGCATATCGCGTGCTCCGGGGCGAGCTTTGACCGCCTCCGCTTCATCAAGACCGGAGCGGAGATCGACCTCCTGCGGCGGCTGTCCAGAATCTCCGACAAGGGCATCCATGATGCGTATGCGTCGGCCCGCATCGGCGGAACGGAAATGGACATCGCCGCAGCTCTGACGCGCAGCGTGTACGAACAGGGCGCGCAGGACTACAAGTTCATGATCGTGGCCACCGGCGAACGAAGCCAGTTGCCGAATGTCGGGCCGACTCTTCGCAAGCTTGAGACGGGTGATATCTGCCGCGTCGAGATTTTCTCGATCATCGACGGTTATCACGCCGGCGTCTGCCGCTCCGCCAGTGTCGGGGAGCCGCCCGACCAGGCCGAAGAGATCTGGTCAGTCCTTTCACGTGCGACGTGCAGTCTGATCGATCTGATTAGACCCGGCTTGTCGACCAGCGAGGTCTACAGCGCCTATCTGAAGATGGTCGAGCCGCTCAATATGCCGCCGATCGATTTCGCCGGCCACGGGATCGGGCTTCACCTCCACGAACACCCCTACCTTGCCGCGCAGGACAAGACGGTGCTGGAACCAGGCATGATCCTGGGCATCGAACCCCTGATCTACAACACCGGATACGGGTTCGGCTTACAGAACAAGGACATGATCCTGGTGACCGAGGACGGCTGCGAACTCCTGTCGGACTATACGAACACCGAACGCCTTATCCGGATTTCCTGAGTGCAACAACTGCGAGAACGGCGATGACGAAGTCGACATACATCGAGAACCTTCAGTTCGTTCTCACGGTCGATGATCGCGATACCGTGATCCGTGACGCAAGTGTCGTCGTCGAGGATGCGTTTATTCGCGATCTCGGACCCGCCTCCGACCTCGCAGAGCGATACGACCGCGGGTCGTTCGACGAGATCATCGATGGCGCCATGATGGGCATGTGCCCCGGCTTCATCGACAGCCATGTCCATCTTTCCGAGACGCTTTCGCGGGCCGTGTTTCCGGACAATCTCAACACCAGGGCATGGGTCTTCCACTGGGCGAAGCCGTTCTACGCCTTCATCACGGAGGAGGACGAGTACTGGGGCGCGTTACTGGGCACAACGGAGATGCTGCGCGCCGGGACAACCTGTTTCCTCGACATGGGTTCCCAGTACGACCCCGGAATCACGGTCCGCGCGATGGAGAAGACCGGCATCCGCGGGATTACCGGTCGGCACGCGGCCGACAACCCGCCGGAGGAGCTGCCGCGCGGCTGGACGCAGGAGATGGTCGATCACCACTTCTTCCCGGATGCGAGCACCGCTTTGGCCGAGCTCGAGGACTGCGTGAAGAAGTATCACGGCGCACTCGACGGTCGGGTCCGCTGCTGGGTCAACATCGAGGGCAAGGAACCGTGCACCCTGGAGCTGCATGTCGGGGCTCGCGCACTGGCGGAGAAGCTGGGCGTTGGTACGACCTACCACCTGGCCACGTCGCTTGAAGAGGCCGAGATCTGCGAGGGCAAACATGGCTGCTGGCCCGTAACACGTATCGGTCATGCCGGCGGCCTCGGCTCCAATCTCGTCATCGCCCATTGTGCGGCGGTGCGCGATGAGGAGATTCCCCTCATGGCGTCCAACGATGTCAAGGTCGCCTTCTGTCCGTCATCCTCGTTCAAGCTTGGCAAGGGAGCCACATCGATCGGCAAATACCCGGAGATGGTCGATGCCGGCATAAACGTCGGCCTGGGCACGGATGGGGTTTCGGCGGCAGGCAACATGAACCTGATGCGCCAGATGTTCATGGTCGCGGGTATGTTCAAGGATGCCCGCATCAACCCGACTGCCTTCGACGCTCGCCGTGCCCTGCGCGCGGCAACCATCGAAGGAGCCCGAGCCCTGCAATGGGACGATGAGATCGGCTCTCTCGAAGTGGGCAAGAAGGCTGACTTCGTCCTGTTCGACCTCGACCATATCGAGTGGTCTCCCTATTACGACCCGCTTCAGGCGCTTGTGTATTCCGCTTCCACAGCGACCATTGCCGAAACCTGGGTCAACGGGCAGCCGTGCTTCAGGAATGGACGCGTTCAGGGCGTCGACGAGATGCAGATCAAGCGGAAAGCCCGCGAACTGGCGGCCGCCGCGGTCGTTCGCGCCGGCTTGCATGAGGCTGACGTGCCCACTGAGACCGCCCTTTACGACAAGGGCAACTGACGCCGACATAGACCCTGCCGTGATGCCGGTCGGCCATTGGTGAACGCGCGGTTTGCGACCCCAGAGCGTTCCGTGGTGAGCAAACAGCACCATGTCGGCGGATGGGATGGTGAGCGGCGACGCCCAGGCCCGTCGCGGGTGCGGTGCGATCGGGCCACCGGCTTCGGCGGGCGACCCGAGGGATTCCGCCCGAAGCGACCGTCGACATCACTTGACTCGCCTATTAGAACCACATAGCGTGATCACGGAATGTGATCAAGAGAAGGGAGACACGAAATGAGGTTCTCTAATGGAGGCTACCGGCGGCACGCCTTGAGTTTGGCCGCACTCGGTGCGGCCGCGGTGATTGGTGCGACCAGCGCCCTCGCCGCAGATGAAGTCAATGTCCGGTTCAGCTGGAAACTCAAAGGAGAGTACGCTCCGTTTTTCCATGCCCAGAGCTCTGGCGGTTTCGAGTCGCGCGACCTGGCTGTCGCACTTGGCGAAGGAGCGGGTTCGCAAGCCGCGCTCGGCGCGCTGATTCAGGGGCAGGACGATGTCGTCATCATGCCGGCGATTTTTGCGATTTCGGCTATCCAGCGTGGAATGCCCGTGAAGCTGATCGCGCTCTACCATCCCAAGACGCCCGTGGTTCTGATTTCTCATCCGGAGAAGCCGATCACCACCCCGGCTGATCTTGAAGGCAAGAAACTGGCGACCGCGGTGGGCGAGACCGGAACGTCCTACATGGACAGCTTCTGCGACATCAACGCGATCGACTGCGGCAAGATCGAGATGATCCTGATGGACCGGGGTGCGCGTATGCCGCAGTTCCTGCAGGGAGAGGTCGACGCGGTCAGCGTGTACCTCTCAAACGATCTTCCGCTCATCCAGGAGAAGACCGGGGTCGACTATCCGATTCTCGATCTCGGCAAGTACGGATTGGCAGCTCCGGGCATGTCCGTTGTCACCAGCGAGAGTTTGCTGGAGGAGAAGGCTGATGTCCTCAGCCGTTTTCTGGACGCCGTTCACGACAGCATCATGGTGACCAAGGAGAGCCCGGCGGTTGCAGCTCAATCGCTGAGTGATTCCTGGGATGGCGCGCCTGACATCGGCATCATCACCGAGCAGGTCCAGGCCACCGTCGAAGCAATGCAGATCGCCGATGACAAACCCGCCGGGTGGATCAACGCTGATGATCTGCAGGCAACGCTCGACATGTTGGAGGCAGCCGGAGAAATCGAAGAACCCAAGGCGGTCAGCGCGTTCTATACAAACGACCTGCTCGCTCAGTAGGCGAGCACAAGCGGAGTAGGGCGGGATGAACTCATGTCGGTAGCTGACAACGCTGGATCAACAACGGTCAACAATCGGAAGGGCAAGCAGTTTGGTGAGCAGGCGATGTTGATGCTCGAGAAGTTCGCGGCGCTGATTTTCGGCAGCGCGATCATCTTGGCCTGGCAGATCATCGTCCCGCTTTCCGGCTTGTCGGAGTTCATCCTGCCCACGCCACTCCAGATCGGGCAACGTGTCGTCACGGAATACGCCCTTCTGCTCAGACACGCAGGCGTGACGACGTTTGAGGTGCTGGCCGGATTTGGCACGTCTGTGGTGGTTGGCGTTCCGTTGGCGCTGGCCATCTTCTACTCGAAGATAGTCGAGCGGGCGGTTTATCCGATCCTTGTCGCCATGCAGACGATACCGAAGATCGTTCTCGCGCCGCTGCTGGTTCTTTATCTCGGCTATGGCTGGGCACCGAAGATCACGCTCGCGTTCTTGATCTCCTTCTTCCCGATTGTGATATCCACCGTTGTCGGGTTGCAATCGCTGGACAAGGGTTATGTGAACCTCGTCCGTTCCATGGGCGCGAACGAGTTTGAGACCTTCTTCAAACTGCGGCTGCCAGCCGCCCTGCCCAATGTGTTCGGGGGTTTCAAGGTCGCCATATCGCTGGCCGTCATCGGCGCTGTCATCGGTGAGTATATCGCCGCCGACAAGGGGCTCGGCTATCTTCAGCTGCAAGCCAACTCGCAATTCGATACAACGCTGAACTTCGCGACCGTTGTCGTGATCTCGGCGATTGGCGTCAGCCTCTTCAGCATTCTCAGCTTGCTTGAGCGGAAAGTCTCATTCCGCAGGGACAGCGCGAAATAGGGAAGCGGGACTATCGTTCCCGACCAGACGGCTAGAGCGGATGAATCAGAACCAGACTGGACTTTCCGACTCCATCGGCGCGAATGTGCGGATCGACGCCGTCACCAAAACCTACGAGACGCGCGAAGGGCCGGGCGTACACGCCCTTGACCGGATTGACCTCGATCTTGCGTCCGGCAGTTTCGTCGCGTGCGTCGGGCCGAGCGGATGCGGCAAGAGCACACTGCTGTCGCTGATGGCGGGCCTTTTTCCACCTTCAGAGGGGGAAATCAGGGTTGACGGATCGGTGGTGCGGAAGGCGCACCCGAAGGTTGGTGTCGTGTTCCAGACCGACCTGCTTCTTTACTGGCGGACGGTGCTCGACAACATCATGCTGCCGCTGGAGATCAAGCGGCAAGACCGTGAACAGGGGCGCAAACGTGCTCTCGATCTGTTGGTCCAGGTTGGCCTGGAGGGCTTTGAGAGCAAGTACCCTTCCGAGCTGTCCGGCGGTATGCGCCAACGCGTAGCCATCTGCCGGGCGCTCATACAGGAGCCGGGGCTCCTGCTCATGGACGAGCCGTTCGGTGCGCTTGACGCACTGACGCGCGAGAAAATGATCACCGACCTCGAAAAGATGTGGCTGCGCCTTGGGAACACGGTGCTGTTCATCACCCACGGCATCGATGAAGCCGTATTCCTTGCCGACCGCGTCCTGGTCATGTCCCCCCGGCCCGGCCGGGTCGACCTCGACTTGACCGTCGACATGCCAAGGCCGCGAAACTGGGGCGCCGCCCACGAAGATCCCGTCTTCAACGGATATGTCCGGCAAATCCGCCGGATATTCGAAGCCGAGGGCGTTCTTTAGAGCGTTCTGTGGTGGCATTGAACCATTCTGCCGGAGCAGGTTTGGTTCCAGGTCAAGGGCTTCGGCAAAGGTCGTATCGGGATACGGCCGGGACGTTTTTGTGCCAGTGCTAAGCGAGCGAAGCGGATGGGCGCTTACGTACCGGTTTTAGATGTCCGGTTTTGAGAGCAGGCTTCAAATTGCCGACATCCGCTTCTGGATCAAAGCCGTCGTGGTTCGAGCCCCCGGCGCCGATCTATGGACTAGGGCCGGAACGTTGCCTGTCCGACTTCGATTAGATATCCGTCGGGGTCGCGCATGTAGCACCGAATCTCGGCGCCCCGATCCTTGGGCTCAGTCAGAAAATCTGCGCCGCGCTTCAGCCGCTCCTCGTAGAATGACGCGATATCCGCCACGCGGATGTTGAGAAAGCTGCTCAGAACATCGTGGTCTTCTTTCACTTTGACATCGGTTTTTGGCTTGTCTTCCGTTGGCTCACCGCCTCCGAAGTTGATGATCAGCCAGCTGTTGGCGGCCTTCAATATGCATGGTGCTCCGTCTGGAGTCGGCTCCATGACGACTTTTCCGTCGAGCATTGATTCGTACCAATCGCGCGAACGTTTCACGTCCGCAACGATAAGCGTGTGCGTCAGAACGAACCCGTCAGTGGGCGCAGGGAAATCGGACAACTCAGTCATCTAGTCCTCCTGGATTAGTTGTTCGGGCCGGCGGGGCAGTAGGCCATCGGGAACAACGGAACCCGAAAAGAATGGCAGAGCGACATCAGCCACTCCACAGCAGCATCCAACGCCCCGTCCTTGTGGGAAAAATGCGATCCGCTCGGGCCGTCATAAAACACCGGTTACTGCCTCTGTGATGTGGTGACGGAACACCCGCCTCAGGCGCGGTGCCTGGCGGTCACCCCGACACGGCTGGTCACCCAACCATCCAACATCATTGGGGGTTTGGTTGCGGAGGTAGGATTGAACCTGCGACACTTCTGGGAGCCTGACAGATCGCGCCGGGATTTGCAGATTGGACCGATTGAATTGCGGCGCACTCAGACGATGATCCGAGCGCGCCAGTCGCCCGCCCCCTAGAGCTGCTGTGGGACAGCCTGCGCCTCGTAGGCCACCATGTGCTGATGAGAGCCCTCCTCGCGCAGTGGAACAATGGCTTTGTACTCGTTGGAGTCATACCAGGCTTCGAGCTGTTCCATCGACGGGAATTCGACCACGACAACCATCTGATGGCCGTCATCGTCTCCATTCAGCGTCTTTGCGTGGTTGCCGCGCGCGACGGCTTTGGCTCCATATTTGGCTCCGATGGTTCGCGTTTGGGCGAAGTAATCCTGGAACTTCTCCTGGTCGGTCACGGTCACTTGCGAGATCATTAGTGCGGGCATTGCTCTCTTCCTTCGAGATTGGTTTCAATCGGCTTGCCGGAGGCTTCGACCGTCGCGGGTGGTTGGTTCGGAGCCGAGGCATGCTTGATTTAATAACGCATATACTTTAATAAATCAAGTGACTTCAGGGAACCGTATGGCTAGAGCTCGCAGCTACAATTTGCTTTGCCCGATCTCACGCGCGTTGGATCACGTGGGAGATCGCTGGAACCTCCTGATTCTGCGGGACCTCCACGCCGGACCCGCGCGTTTCAGGGACCTGCACACCGGCCTCACCGGCATCGCTACGAATCTGTTGTCCGAGCGACTGAAGGCACTTGAGGCCAGTGGGCTCATTCGGAAGACCGAGTCCGAGTTTGGTGTATCGCTCTACTCCCTGACCGAATTGGGGGACCAAACCGGGCACGTTCTTTTTGAGCTTGCGAAGTTGGGTGGAAAGCTGCCGCGTCCAGAGGCCGTCAAAAAGCCGGGCAATCTCAGAACTATTGCGGTGTCACTTGGAACGGCGTGCAAGCGGGCGGTCGGCCCGGAGCACGACTTCGAGGCAACCTTGCACATCGATGGCGAGGGATTTCGCTTGATAGCCAAACATCGAGACGCTGAAATCCGCGCCGGGGCCGCGCAAACTCCCGACGTTGTGATGACCACGTCGTATGAGCCAATGATGGCACTTGCCGACGGGGAAATGGAGCAGCAACAATTCCTGTCAGAGCACGCCGAGTTGCGGGAATTGACGCCAGGAAAGGAGGCCGAGTTCTTCGACCTTCTGTCGCGCGCCATTCGAGAGTTTGACTGACGCAGCCGTGCACCACGGTTGGTGCGGCGCTGGTGTCGGTTTCTGGCACATAGGGGACGTGACGTGAGCGAGATCCGACGTCCGGTGTCAGCCTCACAGCCGTGGTGCGTTTGCCTCCGGATGCGACATGTCACTGGTTCGACGCCGCCCGATCCTCGGCATATCGGACCTCAACCACTTAGCCTCGATAACGGTGGCACAGGAACCGAATTTCGTGCCCATTCTGCGCCTTGGAGAATTTCGAAGACCGTGTGACTCAGTGGATCGTTTCACGTAACCCATTGAATTCAATTGGAATTGTGTCTTAGCGCACGGAATCCGTCGAAATCGACGAAATCGTTCGCAGACGAAAGAAATTAGCTAACGATTTCAGGTAGTTATTTGGTTGCGGGGGTAGGATTTGAACCTACGACCTTCAGGTTATGAGCCTGACGAGCTACCGGACTGCTCCACCCCGCGCCAAAAAACGGGGCCGTATGGCCCCCGTCGCGACACGGATATAGACCCTTGCGACACTTTTTTGAAGGGCCGCGGAGCCGCCCGGAGCAGCTTTTTCCTGTTATCCGACATCGCCGGTACCTCGGTCAGCCCGCAGGCTCCGGCTCGGGCCGGTAACCACGCCCAAGGCGAAGCTCCAGCGTCGCCACAGGCCGCCCTGCCCGCATGATGGTCGCCGGTTCGAGCGGCTCGAGCGCGGTGAAATGGCGGCCGGCGATCTCCCACAGATAGGCGGCATCCCCGCGCGCCTGGACCACCACCACCATGTCGCGGCCGGCGAGGTCCGCCTGATCGTGGAGGAACCTGAAGTGGCGGGGATCGTTGCACGCGCAGACCGTCACGCTTCCCGGTCCCATCGCCCGGCCCACCTTGCCCGCGGCGGTCCAGTGGGCAGCGGCCACCGGCGTCGACAGGTCGTGTAACCCTTGCGCCTCAAGCGCGGGACGTAACGCCGACCAGTCGACCAGATCGATGGTCGGGTCCGACGCGGCGAGAGCTTGCGGCAGCAGCCCCCCGCGCACCGTCTGGACCGCCAGCGCGCCCACGACCACTGCGACGGACACCGCCGCCACCGCCGCCGTGCCCCGGGTGAGGCGCGGCCATCGCGCCGCCCACGCCGCAGCGGCGTGCCCGAACAGCGGCAGGACGAACAGCCAGCCCGGCATGGTCCAGTGCGGCAGGCCGCGACCGAAGACAGCGAACACCGTGAACACGACGACCGGCCCGATCGCGAGCAGCGCCAGCAGCCACGCCGGTTCGTCTCGCGGGCCGGTCCACAGGGCGCGCACCAGCACCAGGATCAGCGACACGTAGAGGAGCGGCGACAGGTAGAGCGCCTGCCCGATAATCTCCTGCACCAGGCGGTCGAGGTTCGGCGCGAGGGTGGCGAACCGTCCGCCCTGCGCCGAAAAGCCCGCAAGATCGTGGCCGAGATTCCAGACGATCACCGGTGTGAAGAGGAGAAGCGCCAGCGCGGCGCCGATCCACGGGCCCGGCGTTGCCAGATGACCGCGCAGCCGCGGCACCGAGACCAGGAAGACCAGCACGCCGGCGAACACCAGGACGGCGCTGTACTTCGACAGGAGCGCCAGGCCGCCGAGCGCGCCGGCCGCCAGCCACAGTGGCAACGTCGAACGCTCCGGCGGCTCGGTGACGATACGGGCGACGATGTTGGCCGCCGCCAGCAGGAAGAACAGCAGCGGTCCGTCCGGCAACACCCAGCTTCCATGCGCCAGCGAAAAGACCGGCGCGACGGTGAGACCGCCGACCGCCCACAGCCCGGCCGCCTCGCCGAACAGGCTGCGGGTCAGGGTGAACATCAGCCACGTCGTGACGGCGAACAGGAGAATGAACGGCAGCCGCACGATCGCGCCCGCCTCGCTGCCGGCAAGGCGTGCGGTCAGGCCGGCGAGCCAGATATGCAGGGGCGGATGGTCGAGATAGCCGAGGCTCAGATCGCGGGCGATGGTGACGGTGTAGGATTCGTCGATCCCGAGCCCGCTCACCGCCGCGAACCACAGCCTGAGCAGGGTGCCGACAACGATGATGGCGACGACGATCCGCGCCGGCGACCACGAGGTCATGGGCTCAGAAATTGTTCCCGCGCCGCCACGTATAGATGCTCGACATGGTGAAGTTCCACACCACGCCGATCACCGCGCCGGCCATGCCGGCGAGCCACCATGATCCGTTGCGTTCGAACAGCACCTCGGCGATGCCGATATTGGCGAACGCCCCGACCGCGCTGATGGCGTAGAACGTCACGAGCCCGCGCACGAAGGCATGCCCGCGCAAGCGCTGGTCCTGATAGGTCACCGTGTTGTTGAACAGGAAATTCCACGCGATCGCCACCAGAACGGCGGTGATCTGCGAGGCCGTGAAGTTGAACCCGACCGCGCCCATCGTCAGCAGCGTCGCCAAGTGAACGATCAGGCCGGTGAAACCGACCATGGCGAAGACCACGAACCGCACCGGCGCGTAGCGGCCGATCAGCTTGTCGAGGACGAGGATGCCGAACTCCCACGCCGCCATGGTGTCGAGCTTGCTCTCGCCGTGCCGGCGGGCATGGAACCGGCACGGCACCTCCGCGAACCGCAGCGGCCGCCCGGCGGAGGCGAAGATGTCGAGCAGGATCTTGAAGCCCTGCTGCGACAGGTCGTGCACCAGCCCGTCGAAGGCGGCGCGCGTCATCATGAAGAAACCGCTCATGGGGTCGGTCAGGTCGGCGCGCAGGACCAGGCGTGCGACCCGGCCGGCGGCGGCGCTGATGCGCTCGCGGTTGCGGCTGGCGAGCCCGTCGGCGTCGCCGCCCTCTGCGTAGCGGCTGCCGACGGCGATCTCCAGGTCCTCGTCCTTCAGCCGCTGCAGCATCACCGGGAGCTGCGCATCGTCGTGCTGCAGGTCGCCGTCCATCACTGCGACATGCCGGGCCGACGACGACAGGATTCCCTCCACGCACGCCGTCGACAGGCCGCGCCGGCCGATCCGCCGGATGACGCGGACCTGCGGGTCACGGGCCGCGAGGTCGCGCGCCACCCGCCACGTGTCGTCGGGCGAATCGTCGTCGACGAAGACCACCTCCCACGCCACGCCGGCCAGCACCTCGCGCAGCCGCGCGACGAGGAGCGGCACGTTCTCCGCCTCGTTAAAGGTCGGCACCACGACGGTGAGTTCGATGTCGGCGACGCCCTGATCGCTTGCGTCGACGCGCGCCTTGTCGGTTACTGCATCCATGGCGTCGTACGCTCTAACACCTTACACATCGACGATGCACGCCCGCCCCCCGGAGCGCCCGATTTGTACCAGAGCGGACCGGCAGCCGGAAGCGGCGCATGGGGCGGCATGATGACCGCTTCCGGACAAGGCCGCGGCACCACCCTGCGGCTTCGCCAGGCGGATCTGGCGGACCGGCCGGCGATCTACCGCTGGCTGGCGCAATCTGACGCGACTGCGGAAATGATGGGGCCGCCGCGCTTCCCCGACTGTCCGGTCCCGACCTGGGAGGAGTTTGTCGACGACTACACCGACGAGGCGTTCGAGCCGTCCGGCCCGTTCCGCCTGTTCGTGATGGTCGCCGGCGACCGCGATATCGGGGCGATCAGCCATTTCACCCGCGAGCGCGCCAGCGAAATCGATCTGTGGATTGCCGATCGCAGCGACTGGGGCCACGGCCACGGCGTGGCCGCGATTCGCCTTCTGGCGGCGGACCTATTCGCGGGCGAAACGGTCGACGCCCTGGTGATCCGGCCGTCCGCGCGCAACGCCCGGGCCATCGCCGCTTACCGCCGGGCCGGCTTCGTCCCACACGACCCGGATCGCCACAACGTGCCGTGCTGGGTTCTTACCGACGGCTTCGACTACGACGACGCGGTCGTGCTGGTTTGGCCGCGCGGCGGCTGACGGCGACCCATGACGGTTGACACATCCACCGCCATTATATAACCATACGGTTATGGAACAGATGCACGCCGCAGCCCCGGACGCGCTCGACGCGGTCTTCGCCGCTCTGGCCGATCCCACCCGCCGTGCGATCCTCACGCGGCTGGCCGCCGGCGAGGCGTCGGTCAACGAGCTGACCGCACCGTTCGCGATCAGCCAACCGGCCGTCTCGAAGCACCTGAAGGTTCTGGAGCGCGCCGGGCTGGTGATGCGTGACGTCGACCGGCAGCGCCGGCCGGCCCGCCTGCAGGCGGCGCCGATGCAGGAGGCCGTGCGCTGGCTGGAGGAGTTCAGACGGTTCTGGACGTCGAGCCTCGACGAGCTCGACGACCTCCTGGAAGAGTTGAAACGCAGCGAAAGGAAAGGACGCCGCGATGAGTGACTTGCCAACCTATGTCCTGGAACGGACGTTCGATGCGCCGCGCGCGCTTGTGTGGCGGGCTTGGACCGAGCCGAAGCTGCTGAAGCGATGGTACGGGCCGAATGTCGAGACCATCATCCACAGCCACGACCTGAAAGCCGGCGGCGCCTGGCTCCTTGAAATGAAATGGGGCGGCAACTCCAACTTCCAGCGCGCCGATTACACCGAGGTCACGCCGGTGGAGCGGCTGGTGTGGCTCCACGCCACCACCGACGCCGACTGGAACATCATCGCCAGCCCCATGATGGCCGACTGGCCGCGCGTTCTGGAGACCGTGGTGACGTTCGAGGAGGACGGCGAGCGGACGAAACTTCGGCTCACCTGGATCCCCCACGAGGCCACGGACGCGGAGATCACCGCATTCACCGCTGCGGTCGAAGGCATGGGCAAGGGCTGGGAGTCGGGCATGAAGCTGCTGGAGGAGCTGCTCGCCGAACTGCAGGCGTGATTCGTCCCAAGTATGCGCTGGCCCACATGGGCGGAGAGCTGCGATGCGCCGACGGCAACTCCGCCCCGTTCGCAGAAGTGAATCGCTGCGAGGTAGTGAAGCGGTCGTAGTTGCGGCGAGTCGTCATCCCCGATGAATGGACGAAGTGCAGCCGCCGACTACCATCTGCGACCTCGATACTGCGGCAGTTCCTCCAGCATCTCCTCATCAACGAGCAGCAGAAGCGTGAGGACATCGTCGCCGGCAATGCGTACGGTCTCCTCGGTGACTTCGAACCTGTTTGCACCTCGACGGTCGAACCATGCGTCCGCGCCGATGCGGTGAGGCATACGATCATCGGGCTCGGTGCCGAAGACGATGCCAAAAGCATAACTGTCGTGATCGAGCGAATCCTGGGGGAACCAATGTCCTGGCACGCTCGGAGCGCGAGCGAACCACTTGCGACCATGCTGTCCGTGGCAGACCAAGAGGCTCGGCGCGTGATCGGTCTCCACCAAACGGGTAGCCGCCGCGGTGCGACTGACGTTGAATGCATCGGCGATCTCCGACACGGTCTTGAACGTCAACTTTGGGAATCCGCTGCTGATCGGCTTCAGGAGGTACGGTGGCATCAACAGGTCAGCGGCGTAACTGTCGGCCGTACGCTCCACTTGCGGCTTGCCGGTATCACCGCCACCGATGTCTTCAGCCCGGCAGACGAGCAGGCGCCCGCGGTGCCACTTCCAATGCCCGAGTTCGTGGGCGATCGAAAACCGCTGCCGGCGTGCCGAGCTGCGGTCATTGACTGTTATGATGGCTTGGTTATCGCGCCCAACGATCCTCGCCTCACACCCATCGAGCGGCCGGTAGTAAACGCGCGCACCTTGTGTCCAAGCAACAGCCTCTAGGTCGATCTCACGGGGATCGGTAATGCCGAGTTGTTGAAGGAGCTGCTCTGCCGGGTTCACGTACTGCCGCCCTCGTTCTCTTCGGGCGGTGGGATGCCTAGGGCCTCCAGATCCTCGAGCACGCTTAGCACATCGGCGTCCGACAACCCTTCACCCTTGCGCGCCGCGAGTGTGAGCTTGTTCTTCGTTTCGGGGTCATGGAGCAGAGCAGCCTCAAGCCGCGACCGCGCCAATGCTGGGTAGAGATTGGCCATTGGTCCAATCCGTCGACTCGCGCGATCTTCCGCAACCGCTGCTTTGGCCGTGGCGAGGCGCGATTTGCCGACCTCCGCAAGCGCCTTGCCGTAAACGCCCTTCAAGCGCCTCGCCTCGCCGGCGCGATCACCTCCGTCCTCGTCAATCTCAGCAAGCAACGCCGTCATGTCAGTGTCGAGGATGTTGTCCACGAGTGCTCGAGCCACACGGTCGAGGGCCTTTTGCCTGTTGTTGTTGCTCATGGCTTCCATCCTTCTGGGAATGCCTTCTCAAGGCGACGACGGATCAACCGGCGCTTAGATGCGTATTCCGTTTCGTTCAGTGCGGTGAGCTCACGGAGTTCTTGCGCTCCCATCCCTTCGGCGATGCCTTCCACAATCGTCTGGGCCACCGCGTCGTCGGCGAAGACGGCGAGCAGGCTGGCGAGGATACGCTCAGCCCCTTGTTCGCTGGCAAGCGCTACCTCCGGGTTCGGAGTAGGATCCGGGTGGTCGTACTCAACCGGTTGGCCATCGTCGTCGTCATGCCGGGGGACGAGGCGAAGTTCAGGCTTGCGCTTGAACGACTTGGCATGATCGCTGGCGATACTACGCATCACTTCTGCGAGGAAGCGGAATACGTCGACCTTCCGAGGGCAGCGCCGACTGCCGGCCAGTGCCCGCTCGAGTGCGATCTGAAGCAGGTCGTCTGGGCCCAGCCTGTGGGTATAGCTGAAAGTCCGAGCGATCTTACCGAGGCGCAGCCAGTCTGCCTCGGTCAGTCCATCGAGCGTAGCGCGAAGCTCATCTGCCGAAAGGTGCTCAAGCGCAGGTTCGGTCGTTGTCATCGGCGCGCGTCTCCTTCCCTCCAGATGCGCCAGTCGAGCACGGCCTCGGACATCATGGGCCAAAAAATCTCGCACCCACCATGTCCGAACAGGGATCGCATCGGCGCATTGGTACGCAGAGATGCTGCTCAGCGGCGACGAACCTGTAGGAGAATGCCCGTGATCTACGCGATCAACTACGACCTGAAGAAGCCGGGGCAGGACTACACGCCTCTCCACGAGGCCATCAAGTCCTGCGGCGTATGGTGGCACTACTTGGGCTCCACTTGGCTGGTGGATACGAACCTGAAGACGGACGGAATCTGGAATAAGCTCGCCCCGCACGTTGATAAGAACGATCACATCCTCATCATCGGCGTCACGAACGATAGCTCGGGGCGGCTTCCTCAGAAGGCATGGGATTGGATCAATCAACGGTCGGCGGCTGCATAGAAGATGGGGAGCCCTTCGGAATTCCTCTTGCGCTTTGCGGGTTGGGCCGAGTTCGGTTGGGATCGGGTTGGGGCTCCTCGCCAAGTGGCGTGGCGTCGCGGGAAACGGCTCGTCAGCGCCGCTTGCGCAGGTGATAGGTGAGCGCCAGCGCCACGCAGTGCTTCAACGCGGCTTCGGGGATCGGACGGTCCGGCTTCAGGACCAGTGCGCGGTTGCCCTCGAAGGCGAACTGGTCGGCGTAGCGGCGACGGAAGTCGTCGACGAGGCCGGTCTGGCAGTGCACCAGCAACGCCGGCCGGTCGTCCGACGACAGCCACAGCCGCACCGTCGTACCGATCCGCGGCCGCGCGGGCAGGTAGCTCGGCTGGCCCCATTTCAGCGTCTCGACCAGCGCGCCGACGCCGTCGGTCTCGGCAGCCGCCTCGAGGATCAGATCGCGGACGCGGAGGAGCGTCGGCCGCACCTCCGCAGGTAACTGCTCGAACGCCGCCCGCACTTTCGGCGGCGGAGAGCCGGACGTTTGCGATGGGGAGCGCACGGGCATCGAACAAGCCTAGCACGCCGCCGACCGGGCGCTGTCAGCAGCCTCGCTCAGCGCTCCTGGAAGGCCAGCCGCAGACCCAGCGCGCAGAAGACCCCACCCACGATCCGGCTCTGCCATGTCACGACAAGGGGATGCCGGCGAAGAAAGGCGCCGATCCCGCCGGCGCCGACCGCAAACGCCATGGTGCTCAAGAGTCCGAGCAGCACGAAGACAACACCCAGCACGACAAGCTGCAACCACACCGCACCGTTCTCCGGCCGCACGAACTGCGGCAGGAAGGCGAGAAAGAACAGCGCCGTCTTCGGGTTGAGGATCTCGGCGATGACCGCCTGGCGAAACGCCGTCGCCTCGCCGATCGCCATCACCTTGCCGGGCGTGACGACCGATCCGCCGTCGAGGATCGCCCGCACGCCAAGAAAGATCAGGTAGGCGGCCCCGGCGTATTTGATGATCTGGAACAGGACCGCCGACGCGGCGATGATCGCCGAGATGCCGACCACCGCCAGGACGGTGTGGACCACATCGCCGGCGGCGATGCCGAGCGCGGTTGCGACGCCGACCCGCGTGCCGGAACCCGCCGAGCGCGCCATGGTCAGAAGCGTCGCCGGCCCCGGGATGAACACGAAGCCGAGCACGATGGCGACGAAGCCTGCCAGTAGTGCGGGATCGACCATGATCGCCCTCCGTTATGGTGCGCTGCCGGCACCCTATGCACGCAGCCACGCAACGTTGGAGGAATCAAGACCCGATGACGGGAAAGCCCCGGAGCCGGCGGCACGCGCCAAACGGACACGCGCTCAGCCGGCAGCGGTCACCGCGTCGATCATCACGTGTCGCGTGTAACGATAGTCACGGATGCCGGCGACCTTGCCGTCCTCGATTCGGATCAGCATGAAGTAGGCGACCTCGTCGGGCGTGGCCGGGTCGGCCACCAGCACGGCCGGACGGCCCTCGACGAAGCCGATCGACAGGTGCCAGTCGGCCACCTTGCCGTAGTTGGTGTAGTAGTGCGCGACTTGGGCCGCACCACGCCGTTCCTCGCGCTCCACCAGATCGAGCCGCACGTCGTCGGCCAGCATGGCGCGCACCGCGTCGAAGTCGCGTGCGTTGAAACGGTCGACATAGCGTGCGAGCAACCTCGCCTCGACATCGCCGAGCCGCTGCGGCGCGGCCTCGTCAACCGACGTGGCCAGCCGGCGCAGATTCTCGCGTCCGCGATGGAGCGCCGCCTTGATGGCGCCGACGCTGGCGTCCAGCATCTCCGACACCTCCGCCAGCGAGTAGCCCATGACGTCCTTCAGGATCACGCAGCTCCGCTGCATCGGCGTGAGCTGCAGGTAGACCGACAGGGCCAGTTGCGCGGTCTCGCGCGCCTCCAGCGGCGGCACCGCCTCGCTCGCCGCGGCCTGGGGCGGCACGTCGTCGAGCGGTTCGGTACCCTGGCGACGGCGTTTCCTGATGTGATCGATCGCCTTGTTGTGCGCGATGGTCATCAGCCACGCCTCCAGATTGGCGACCTCGGTCGTCGGCAGCAGGTAGTAGGCCTTGGCGAGCGCGTCCTGGACCACGTCCTCGGCGTCGATCACCGAGCCGGTCATGCGGGCGCAATAACGGTGGAGCTTCGGGCGAACGGCCTCGACCATCCGCCCGAACGCCTCGCGCGCCTCGGCCAGAACCTCCGGCGATGCCGGCGCGTGGTTCATGCCGCCAGCGTCTCGATGCCGTCGCCGTTGACGGCGAAGGCGGTCCCGTCGCGGTACGTCTCGTCGAGCAGGATCGCCACCACATCGCGGCCGAATTCGTCAGCCGTGTAGGCGGTGAAGCGCCCCAGGAAATCGGCCTGGCTGACGCCGAGTTGGGTGGCATACCCGGCCGACGACGCGTCGCCGAGGTCGGTGTCGGCGAAGATCCGCTTGGGCAGCACCGCGACGAACCTCGTGTCCTTGCCGGCCACCTTGGCCTCCCGGCGGAAGTAGTCCGACAGGAACCATTGCATGCGCTTGGCCCCGGCGTAACCGCCCGAACCGAACGAGCCGCTGAGCGCCGCACCGCTGGAGATGGTCACCACCTGGGCGCCGGCCGGCAGCGAAGCGCGCAGCGCGGCACCGCCGATCTGAAAGGTCGAACGCACGTCGACCTGCCAGTTGCCGCTGAACTCGTCCCAGCTCTGCTCATGCACCGGCGCCATGCGCGGCGCGACGCCGGCGCTCATCACCAGGATGTCGGGCGTGACCGTACCGAAGATGCGCTCCGCCGCGTCCGGCGCCGTCACGTCGATCGCCAGCGTCGTCACGTCCGGCATCTCGTCCCTGAGTTTGGCGAGGTTCGCCTCGTTCCGCGCCACCGCCCAGACCTTGGCGCCCTCACCCGCCAGCGCCTTGACGATCGCCTTACCGAGACCGCGGCTGCCGCCGGTCACCACCGCCGTCTTTCCTTCAAGCCGTCCCATGGGTCTGCTCCTTCCGGTTTGGGTTGGTCTGACCGGAAGACGTTCGGGGAGCGCCAAAGGATACGGGGTCGCGAAGAAAAAACGCGCCAATGCTGCCCGCGGCGCCGTCGACAGGCGACGGTCGCGCGCGGGGCGCGGCGGTACATCTCGGGATGTGGGGAGAGAACGTGAAAGAGAAGATCTCGAAGCTGACTGTGCTTGGCAGGCCTGGCAACGACCTACTTTCCCGCGTCTTCAGACGAAGTATCATCGGCGCAGAGGAGTTTAACGGCCGAGTTCGGAATGGGATCGGGTTCGGGCTCCTCGCCATAGCCACCAGGCCGGCGAAGCACAGTTGCGACAGTTAAGGTGAAGCGACTGGTCTTGGGAATTGGTCTTCGGTTCTCGTCGAGCCCTGACGGGCATCGAAAATGAGAGCGATCAAGTCGATCGAGCAATTAGTACCGGTAAGCTGCACGCATTGCTGCGCTTCCACACCCGGCCTATCAACGTGGTGGTCTTCCACGGCTCTCAAGGGAGAAATGGTTTCGAGGGGGGCTTCCCGCTTAGATGCTTTCAGCGGTTATCCCGTCCGCACTTAGCTACCCTGCTATGCGGCTGGCGCCACAACAGGTCCACCAGTGGTGCGTCCATCCCGGTCCTCTCGTACTAAGGACAGCTCCTCTCAATTCTCCTGCACCCACGGCAGATAGGGACCGAACTGTCTCACGACGTTCTGAACCCAACTCACGTACCACTTTAATCGGCGAACAGCCGAACCCTTGGGACCTGCTCCAGCCCCAGGATGTGATGAG
>JANQRX010000010.1 GCA_028284325.1 Bauldia sp.
CTCCGGGCGCTGGAGGAACGTTACGGTCTCGGGCAGCCGTTCGTCGTCCAATACTGGAAATGGATATCAGCCATCGTGATCAGCGGCGACTTCGGCCAATCGTTCCAATGGCGCCAGCCGGTCAGCACGCTGATCTGGGACCGTCTCGGCCTCACCCTAGTCATTTCGTTCGCGACGCTGATTGTCGTTTGGGCGGTGGCGATCCCGATCGGCATCTACTCGGCGGTTCGTCGCTACTCCCTCGGCGACTATGCTGCGACCTTTATCGGTTTCATCGGACTTGCGATCCCGAATTTCCTGTTGGCACTGGTTCTGATGTTCGTTTCGTTTCGCTACTTCGGCCAGAGTGTCGGCGGCCTCTTCTCGCCGGAGTTCGTCAACGCACCGTGGTCATGGGCGCGCGTCGTCGACCTCCTGGCCCATCTTTGGGTGCCTGTCGTAGTCTTGGGCACAGCCGGAACGGCGGCGCTTATCCGCATCATGCGAGCCAACCTGCTCGACGAACTGAACAAGCCCTACGTTACGACCGCGCGCGCCTACGGCGTGCCGGAAGCCCGGCTGATTGCCAAGTATCCTGTACGTGTCGCGCTGAACCCATTCGTCAGCACTGTCGGCTGGGTGTTGCCGACGCTGGTGTCCGGCGCAACGATCACAGCAATCGTCCTCAGCCTGCCGACGACGGGGCCGATGCTTCTGCAGGCGCTTCTGTCGCAGGACATGTTTCTGGCGGGAAGCTTCGTCATGCTCCTGAGCGTCCTCACGGTGCTGGGCACCTTCATCTCCGACCTGCTCCTCGCGTGGCTCGATCCCCGCATCAGGCTGCGTTGACATGGTTGCACAGGAACCAACCGTAGCCGGCGGCCCGGAGCACGCAGCGGTCGCCGGGCAATGGCGTTTGGTCTGGTGGAAGTTCAGACGCCACCGACTCGCCATGGCGAGTGGCGTGGTCGTGCTGCTGATCTATCTCATCGCCGTCTTCGCTGAAGTCATTGCACCAGGCTTGCCCGGCAAGTTCAACGCCCGTTACACCTTCGCGCCGCCGCAGCCGCTCAGTTTTACCTACCGCGACGAGGCCGGCGCGCTGAGGTTCCAGCTTCACGTAAAGGGGTACAAGGTCGAAGTCGACCCGGTTGCGCTGCGTCGCACCTTCGTGGTCGACCCGTCCCAGCGCTATCCGGTCGGGTTCTTCGTGCACGGTGACACCTACCGGCTTTGGGGTTTGTTCGCTACGGACCGTCATCTGATCGGCCCGCGAAATGCTGGCGATCCTTTCTTCCTCCTCGGCGCCGATCGACTCGGTCGGGACGTACTGTCGCGCGTCGTCTATGGAACCCGCGTGTCCATGTCGATCGGTTTGATCGGCGTAGCCGTCAGTCTCGTGCTCGGCATCATGCTCGGTGGTATCTCAGGCTATTACGGCGGCGCGATCGACGGCGCGATTCAGCGCACCATCGAGTTCATCATCTCCATCCCGACGATCCCCCTCTGGATGGGTCTCGCCGCCGCGATCCCCCCCGACCTCGAACCGCTAACCGTCTACTTCATCATCACCGTGATCATTTCGCTAATCGGGTGGACGGGGCTCGCGCGCGAGGTCCGCGGACGGTTCCTGTCGCTCAAATCCGAGGATTTTGTCGCAGCTGCACGCATCGACGGCACCTCGGAGATGAAGATTATCGTGAAGCACCTAGTGCCGGCGTTTGCCAGCCACATCATCGCGTCGGTGACTCTGGCGATACCCGCGATGATCATCGCCGAAACGTCCCTCAGTTTCCTCGGAATCGGGTTGCGGCCACCGGTCGTTAGCTGGGGTGTCCTACTGCAGGAGGCACAAAACATCCGCGCGGTGGCCACGGCGCCTTGGCTGCTCGCACCCGCTGTCCCTGTCATCACAGCGGTGCTGGCGCTGAACTTCCTGGGAGACGGTCTGCGCGACGCCGCGGATCCGTACAGCGAATGAGCACCGGCAACGACCCCTTGTTGCACGTGCGCGACCTCAAGACCGTATTTCGCGTGCCTGACGGCATCGTTGACGCAGTCGACGGCGTGGATTTCGATATTCGCAACGGCGAAATCGTGTGTCTGGTCGGCGAATCCGGCTGCGGCAAATCAATGACCGCGCATTCGATCCTGAAGATCCTGAACCCGCCCGGCGAGATAATCGGCGGCCGCATCGACCTTGCCGACGCCGCCGGCGGCACGATCGACATTGCCGCAATGGATCCGTTCGGTCCCGATATCCAGAAGGTCCGCGGCAACCTCATCGCTATGATCTTCCAGGAGCCGATGACCTCCCTCAGCCCGGTTCATACGATCGGCAGCCAGATCGTCGAGAAGATCCTGCTGCACCATGTGATCACCACAGGCGAGGCAAAGGACCGCGCGATCGCCGCACTCGGCAGGGTCGGCATTCCGGACCCCGCGCGGCTCTTCGATGCCTACACTTTCCAGTTGTCCGGCGGAATGCGCCAACGCGCCATGATCGCGATGGCACTCGGGATGCGTCCACGGCTGCTCATTGCCGACGAACCTACCACAGCGCTGGACGTGACGACGCAGGCGACGATCCTGGAACTGATACGCGACCTTCAGGCCGACACAGGGATGTCGGTGCTGTTCATTACCCATGACCTCGGAGTCGTTGCCGAAATCGCCGACAGGGTCGCGGTGATGTATCTCGGGAAGATCGTGGAACATGGCACGGTCGACCAGATCTTCAGCGAGCCGCGCCATCCCTACACCCGGGCGCTGCTGCACTCGTTGCCGGGCGGGGGCGGGCCGCGGCGGCGTCTGCATTCCATTCGGGGCGGCATTCCGAGCCCGTTCAACCGGCCGGGTGGGTGCACCTTTCATCCACGGTGCGAGGCCTTCTTGCCCGGCGTCTGCGACGCGCAGATACCTGAACCGATCGTGTCGCCTGACGGTCGCCAGGTGCGCTGTCATGTTTACGACGCCGACAGCCCATCCCCCGCCCTGTCCTCCCCTTCGCCGGAACCGATTTCGCAGGAACCGGCACCGGCCGCGGGGCGCGCCGAACGCCGCGAGGCGCAGAGCGAGACTCCGCTCCTTGAGGTGAATGGCCTCAAAATGCACTTCCCCATCTACGGAGGTATTCTGCGGCGAACCGTCGGCCAGGTTCTCGCCGTGGACGATGTCAGCTTCACGCTGTCGGCGGGTCAGACGTTGGCGATCGTCGGGGAATCTGGGTGCGGCAAGACCACGCTCGGCCGCTGCATTCAGCGGATACATCGGCCGACGGCCGGCGAGATTCGCTACCGGACGGACGGCAACGAGACGGTCGATATCGCGACCTTGCCGCGTCGCGAGCTCGTCCCACTGTGGCGCGATATCCGCATGATCTTTCAGGATCCCCATGGCTCGCTCAACGCCCGCTTGCCCGTTCTTGAGATCGTTGGCGAATCCCTTCGCAACACCGGTGTTTCAGGCTCGGAGCTGCAGGACAGAGTGGCCGGCCTGCTTGAACGTGTCGGCCTGCGGCCGGAGTACATGCGCCGATATCCGCATTCCTTCTCGGGCGGCGAGCGCCAGCGCATCAGTATCGCCAGGGCGCTGGCGGTGCGGCCCCGGATCATCGTGGCGGACGAACCCGTGTCGGCACTGGATGTCTCGGTGCAGGCACAGACCCTCAACCTGCTCGCCGACCTGCAGGACGAATATGGCCTCGCCTACATCTTCATCTCCCACGACCTCAGCGTCGTCCGCCACATCGCAGACCGGATCGCGGTCATGTATGTCGGCAGGCTGGTGGAGATCGGCGAGACAGAAACCGTATACGGCAGTCCGCGCCATCCCTATACCGAGGCGTTACTATCGGCGGCGCCCGTGCCCGACCCGCGGGCACGCACGGGGGCCAACCGCATCCGGTTGGAGGGCGACGTTGCCGACCCGGCGAAGCGGCCCGACGGCTGCGCGTTCCATCCGCGATGCCAGTATGCGCAGCCGCGCTGTGGCAACGAAGCGCCCCCGCTCGCGGATGGCTCACATCGCGCCGCCTGTCACTTCGCCGATGAACTAGCACTGTCCGGTCGTTGACACATCGCCGCACGGGGGAGCGGGCGACTCCGTCTCGCCACACGTGGCGGCGAGCGAGGCTACAACAGATACGGCGTCCCGCGGCTCGATGGTATCCGGTTACGACCGTCAGCGGGATTGGTGCCGTCACGATTCATCGTGCCCCATCCGTTCATCACGGCTTCTGTGCACCACCGAGGACAGACCGCAAGGTCTTAGAAAATCGCCCTGGTTGGGGCGATTTTCTGCATCTGTCGAATTCGAAGATTCCGAGACCTCCCAGGACACTCGAACTCTCGGCACAACAACCTCTGATCGTCGAGACGCGCACGCTACGCGTACAATCGCCCCGTCGATCATTTATACTTCGACCATGCCAGGGGCGGAATCGAAGAATTGATCTAAATATTTGATGTAAATGGATATTTCATCCACATGATTTTCTCATACCCCCGAAAATACCCCCACGGTCGGGGTGCAATGGTGGTTCGATTCCCGATGTCGAGCGCAAATTGACTTCGACTGGTGCAGTCGGCGGAGGAGACGACTTGTTACACGTCAGTCTGCGCAGTGAACCCAACTTGGTTGCTTCAAGCTCACCCGCGGAAGGCCGGCGCCGGCGAGAACCGTGTGCTTTCTGTGGGAGAACTCGGCCGCCTCGAATCTCGCCAGGCGAGCCCGCGTTCCGGCGAGATCGCTGCCGGGTCAGGCGCGAGCCGCTATGCGCCGCTACTGTCGAGTCGCTGCAGAAGCGGAAGCACCAGTTCCAGGAACTCTTCACTCCCGCACGCAAATCGCAGTTTGTCATCGAGCCCGATCCGATCCCATTCGATCGTGTCGGACCGTCCCAGCTTCTCTAGTATGGGTAATCCAGCCATGACGTCCCAGGTTGAATCTCCCAACGCTACGTAGCCATCTGTTTCGCCCGTGGCCACCTCCACGATCGAAATTGCCGATGATCCGCAGCATCGAAAATTGATCCGCAGGTCGTCGGATATGAACCGCACGACCTCGAGGCGGTCCTTTGTTGCCGTCGAAGGGTGCAGGCCGATTCCTGTCGAGCCGCACGACATGTTGAACGCCGGCAATGGAGCCAATGGCTCGCGGTTCAACCGAGCTTCAATCGTCCCACCGCCGGTCAACAGCAGATTGCGGACAGGAGCGTAGATTACTCCGAACTTCGGTCGACGGTCCTCGTAAAGACCAATCGAGACGGCCCAGTTTTGACCTCCGCGAACGAAGTTGAACGTTCCATCAATCGGATCAATAACCCAAACCCGTCCGGAAGCGCCGGTGACGTCGCCGCCTTCCTCGCCGTAGATGCCGTCGTTCGGAAAGGCAGCGCGGAGCCGAGTGACAACGAATCTCTCAACCTCGGCGTCGGCAATGGTCACAAGATCAAGATGGCCCTTTTGCTCGACCGATAGGCTCGCCAGGGATCGGAAATGTGCGAGCGCAATCTCGCCCGCTCTGAAGGCAATCTCCTCGACCTGCGGAACCATGTCGCTGTCGGGCAGTGGAAACCCGTCCACATCAATCGCCACGCCAACCGCCTTTGATGCCACTGCCGGCCGTGTTGCCGTCGTGCTCGGCGGGCGAGCCTCGCGAGATGACGACGCCTGACGCATGGCTTCGCCATACATACTTCGTCTGCGGCACTACCGGCACAAGGCTCACCACTCCAACAACATCAACGACCAGGCGACCGATCGACAACGGTCGCTCCCACTCAATCGCCCGAATTGAGGCCCACGACCGCGAGCCCACAATCAGTCACGCATTCTTTGGTCCACGCGACGTCGTCGCAGACCAACATGTCGATCAGTCCAGCACGTAAGTACGCTCGCAGCTCGTCGTGGTAATCGGCGCCATACTTGCGGCGAAGAGCGAAGTACTCTGGCCGGGGCAGGTAGTGGCTCACCCCCACGCCGGCTCGGTGAAGGCCATCCGCAACATCCGGTGCGAACTGCGGATAGTCGGTATTCATCATGTCCATATTTGCCGACCGTGCCGCGGCGGCCGGATCGGCAAGGCGGTGGTAGTTGATGCCCATGGTTCTTGCTTGAGGGGCGACACTCTTGATGGCGCGCAGAACGACATGATCGAAGGAGCTGATCAGTGCGCGCCCGAACATGTCGGTGTGTTCAAGCAGCCTCACGACATTTTCGAGATGCGCGGTGCCCTCAAGTCGGTCCTTGATCTCGACGATCAGCCCCAGACCAAGATCGCGGCAGTACCCGAGGACATCTTCGAATGCCTCGATAGGCTGCCCTTCGATATCGGCGCCGTCGCGGGCCTTGGTCCGAACGCCGGAGATCTGGTCATAGTCCAACTGCGAAATAAGACCGGTACCCGTCGAGGCGTTGTCGAGAATGTCGTCATGGAAGACAACGAGGCGTTTGTCCCGTGTCATTCGTAGATCGATCTCACAAAGCGACGCACCAAGCTCCGCGGCCCGGCGAAGGGCCGGACGCGTGTTCTCATGTCCGTCGATGATGTGACCGCGATGTCCGCACACCAGAATCTGACCGGAAAGAGAAGGAAGAAGACTGAACATGGGTGCCGTGGGTGAGGGGCCGCGTGTTGTTGGTCGAAGTGACACCGAGGAGCCGGTTACTTCAGACCGCTTCTCGCGATGCCGGCGATGAACTGCTTCTGAAGAACAACGAAAATGATGATCATCGGCAGCGCCGACATGACGCCCGCCGCCATGACGACATTCCAATCGGTAATGTACTCGCCTCGAAGCAGGGCAAGGCCAGGACCAAGGGTGAACTTGTCAGCCGATCGGTTGACGACAATTGGCCATAACAGTTCTTTCCATTCGAACAGCACCGTGAGGATTGCGAGCGACAGGACCCCGCTGCGCGCGACAGGCACAACAATTGTCGCAAGAATTCGCACGTGGGACGCCCCATCCATGCGCGACGCTTCGATCAACTCACGCGGCACACCGCGGAAGAACTGATAGAGCAGGAATACCCCGAACACATCGAATATGGAGGGCAGGACGAGCGCCGTGAGCGTGTCGGTCAGACGCATCGCCGAAATAATCGCGAAATTCGGAATGATGAAGATGTCGCCCGGCACCATGAGCAACGCCAGTATGACAATCAGAATGATGCCGCTGCCGGGAACTTTGATGACCGCCAGAGCATAGGCGGCCATCGAACAGATAATGATCGTGAATACCGCCCGCGCGAGCGAGACGATGACGGTATTCAACAACAATGCGCCAAACGGGATCCGGTTCAGCACCTCCTGAGCGCCTTCAAGCGTCGGCGGCGATGGGATGACGTTTGGAGGCACAAGCAGAGTCTGGCTCGTGGTCATCAGACCCGTTGCAACCATCCAGGCAAACGGAATGACAATCACCAGGCCGACGATGAAGACCGTGGCATAGGTCCACCAGCTCACCCGGTACTGCATCTCCATCAGCCGTCTTCCCCGTAGTGCACGAACCGCCGCTGCACGCGCAGCAGACCGAGCGACACGACCAGGATGACCACGAGCAGGAACAGCGATACCGCGGCTGCGTAGCCGCGCTGGCCAATGGCGAAGAAGCCGATGTAGAAATAGTAGTATACTAACGTAAATCCGTAATTAAGTGACACTGATTGGTCTATCGGTGGTAGCAATACATAAACAACATCAAATAATTTAAGTGCGCCAATCGCCGTTGTTATAATGACGAAGAACAAAGATGGCGTCAGAAGTGGCAGGGTGATCGAGAAGAAGCGTTGGACGGGGCCAGCGCCGTCCAGCGTGGCCGCTTCGTACAGGTCTCGAGAAATGTCCTGCATGCCGGCGTAAAGGATGATGGTCGGCACGCTGAACGAAAGATAGATCACCAGTAGAGAGACCACCGTCGTGACCCCGGCGGCACTACCAAGCCAACTGATCGGCGAGGTCCCCATCGCCTGGAGCGCGGCGTTGACGATCCCGTACTGTGTTTGAAACATCCACGCAAAGACGAGGATAAGTGCCGTTGGCAGGCAGACCGCCGGCAGAAAGACGATCGCCCGAAACACCGTCTCACCCCGGAAACGATGTTGCATCAGCAACGCCATGAGCATCGAAACCACGACAACACCTGGGACGGCAATCGCGGCAAACTTCAGTGTGTTGCCCAGTGCAAGCCAAACCTGGCTGTCCGAGATCAACTTCTCGTAGTTATCGAAACCGGTGAATCTCGGCGCGCCGAATGCGCCCGCATTCATGAACGAAAGCCAGACGTTGTAGCCGAACCCATAGAAGCGGAAGACGGCAAGTCCGCCGAAGAACGGCAGCAAGAACAGATACCCGACAATGGCCTCCCGCTGCGCAAGGGTGCGCGGCGCAAACGCGCCGCGCACCCCCTTCAGAAGGCTACCGAAGCTATTGGCGGTCGTGTCGGTCAACGCAGCGATTCTGTGTTGATTTCGTCGATCATCCTTGCCGCCTCGGCCGCGGAGATCCGGCCGTCGTAGAAGTCGGTCATCACCGAGCTGTTGATCTGCTGCTGACCCAGGATGACCTTGGGGAAGGCGGTCGTCGTCCGCGGGTAGGGCTGTTGAGCCGCCAACGCTTCCTCAAGCCCAACCAGCGCCGAGTTGGCTTCCACAAAGGCCGCCAGGGTTTCGGGAGCTTTGTTGGCCGGAAGGCCGGCGCCGCCCTGGGCGTGGAGAACCGCGCCTTCGTCAGACGTCAGGAACTTGATCAGCTCCCAAGACTCTTCCTTATGTTGTGAATTGGCATTCATCACGTAAGAAAGACCATTGGTATCGGTCGCCCAGGCACCGTCGACAGCCGGAAGATGTAAGACATGGAACGTGCCGTCGGGTACGTCGGCCTTGGACAGCAGGCTAAGATTCCACGACGGAATTTCCGCAATCGCCACGGTTCCGGAGATCAACGCATTGACCGGATTCAGGTCCGCGGAATCGGACACCTTGGTGATCAAGCCGTCGTCCTGCAGGTTCCTGATCATGTCCAGGGCCTTGATGCCGGCGTCCGTCGACATCGTCCCCATGTTGTCTTTGATGACGGTTCCGCCCATCGAGTGCACAAGGCTCGCAACGCCGTTGTTCCAGTTGTAGTAGTAGTAAAGCGGAATGATCGCGTCGTCGTTCTGCGCGGCTTTGATGTCGCCGGCGATCCGAACCATGTCATCCCAGGTCCAGTCGGCAGTGGGTGGAGTCACGCCCAACTCGGAAAAGACGTTGGCGTTGTAGACCATCGTCCATGCATCGAAATCCTTCGGGATTCCATACTGCTCGCCGTCAAAATTGTAGAGCTCGGTGATGGTCGGGTTGTATTCATCGAGCGACACGCTGTCCCTGGCGATGAAGTCGTCCAGCGACTCCAGAGCGCTACCCGCGACATAAAATGAAGCCCGGGAACTCTGCCACATCACATCTGGACCTTCGCCAGCACTGAGGGCAGCGTCAAGTTTGGGGTAGTACTGATCCCGAGGCGCGAGTTCGAGGGACACGTCAATACTGGGGTTGGCGGCCTCGAATGCATCGATGGCAAGTTGCACGCCATCCTTTTGCGCCGGGTCCCAGATCATCACGCTGATGCTGACGTCCTCGGCGAGAGCGACTTGTGTGCCCACAGCAGCCGTCAACGCAAATGCCGCGCCGGCCACGAGGCTTGTTCGATGGGTGAGCATTTTCGTTTCTCCGTGATTTCCTGTTGGTGGTGAATTTCGCTGCGGGTCATCGAGCGCTAGTTCGCGATGACGAACCTCCTCCGCAGTCTTTCGGGCGCGCCGTCAACGATGCTTCGGGCGCCGACATCGGTGACGATCGCACCGACGTCCTCGATCTTCGTGGTCACCGAAAAGCTAGACTTCGTTAGCTTCGAATGGTCTGCCACCACGATGACTTGGCCAGACACTTCGATCATCGCTTGCTGAATGCTCGCGTTCACCGGGGATCCGGTGAAGATCAATCCTCGGTCCAGATCGATCGCAGCCGCATTGAGAATGAGTTTGTCGACGCTGAACTGGCGGATGAAATTCTCAGCTAGCGGGCCTCGGAAGGAACGGTTGATCTCGGCATATTCGCCGCCCACCGAATAGACGTTGTGGGCGTTTCCCCGAATGAGCTCGGCGATGATGTCGACGCCGTTCGATATGAAAGTCAGGCTCTCTCGCCCCGCGAGCCGCCTCGCCACTTCGAGAGCCGTTGTCCCGGCATCAAGAAGGACGGTGTCGCCGTCGGCGACCATGGCTGCCGTGGCCTCGGCTATGGCCACCTTCTGAGCCAAGTTGGATACGGCCCGGTCCGCATTGGCAGGGTCGAGCGCAACCTGATTGACGCTCACCGCACCGCCATGGGTCCGACGAATCCGGCCAGCGTCGTCGAGGTCACCAAGGTCGCGCCGAATGGTCGCAACGGACACGTCGAGGCGCTCGGTGAGCGTGCGGATATCGAGGAAAAGCTCTTCTCTCAGCAATTCCACGATTCGCTCCTGACGAGCCTCAGTGGTTTGAAGCAAGGTCTTCCCCTTCACGTCAGAATGACGTATATCGCTCATAGCGAGCGATAAGCATCAGAGTCAAGCGAATTCAGTGTCACATTTTTATGATGTTATTACAAACGGTTGAGAGCAGATCATCCAATCCGAGTAGGATTGACTTGTTTGCTCAATGGGTTAAATGAGATGAATATGAGCGAAAACGATCATACGGCGTTGACGCCGCAGGGCCCGCTGATGGTGCGATTGAGGCCAATTGACGGGGCGCTCGACCTTGTCGTTAGCGCGGACGCAGCGCATCCGGGGGCAGGGCACATCGTTCGGCTCAGTCGAGATCAACCCGCTGGTCGCCGACGGCAATGGCTCGAAGGTTGGCGTCAGATCCTCCCTCCAGGCGTCCGCGATCTGTTCGGGCTCAAGGGCGATGTGCTGCGTGCTCACGCGGGCCTACATCGCGACGCCTGCATCACTGGTGCAGTCAGATAGGGGCAGAACGATGGGGTCGATTTCCCTCGAAAAGGTAGTCAAGAGATTTGGGGACCACACCGTCATCCCCAAGTTGGACCTCCACATTGACGACGGCCAGTTCGTTGTCTTCGTCGGGCCTTCGGGATGTGGGAAGTCGACTCTTCTGCGGCTGATCGCAGGCCTTGAGCACACCACCAACGGAACAATCAGACTTGATGGAGTCGACGTAACAGAAGCGGCGCCTTCGAAGCGCCAACTATCGATGGTTTTTCAATCGTACGCGCTCTATCCACATATGAGCGTCTACAACAACATCGCCTACCCGCTGAAGTTGGCCAAGGTCGATCGTGCGACGATAGATCAAAAGGTCGCATCGACCGCGAGGACGCTCAATCTGGAGGACTATCTGGACCGCCGGCCCGGCCAGCTTTCGGGTGGGCAGCGGCAGCGTGTCGCGATCGGTCGGGCAATCGTCCGCGAACCAGAAGCGTTTCTGTTCGATGAGCCGCTTTCGAACCTCGACGCGGCCCTGCGCGTGGGTATGCGATTGGAAATCTCGGAGCTCCATAAGCAGCTCAAAACAACCATGATCTACGTGACCCATGATCAGGTCGAGGCCATGACCATGGCGGAAAGAATCGTCGTTCTGAATGCGGGTCGAATCGAACAGTACGGCTCGCCACTTGAACTCTATCGCGACCCGAAGAATCGCTTCGTGGCTGGCTTCATCGGCTCTCCGAAGATGAACTTCGTGGATGGAGACGAGGCCAGGAAACACAACGCCGACGCAATAGGCGTCAGGCCCGAGCATCTCGTACTTTCCACATCCGACGGATCCTGGCCTGGAACGATTAGCGCGTCGGAGCACTTGGGCTCTGACACCCTGCTCCATGTGATGACGGAACGCGCCGGCATGATTACTGCGCGGGCGAGCGGGGAGGTAACGCTGCGCCACGGCGACAAAGTCTACCTGACCCCGGAACAAACCCGAATATGCCGGTTCGATGCCGCAGGCCGAAGCCTTTCGCATGGTGGCGGTTGAGGGTCCGGAGACAGAGATGATGTTGTCGTCGGACATTGCGGGCCCTCGGGGAACCGCACGCGTCATGCGCAGAACGATCGATCGCGCCATCCGCTTAACGGCATGCACTGCGTCAATTGGCGGCGCGGAACTGGATTTGATCGACCTGTGAGCGCCTCGCTAACCGCCCTCCAACTCGCTGCGGCGGCAATGCTGCTTCTTTGGTCCGCTCGCATGGTGAGGACAGGGGTCGAGCGCGCCTTCGGTACGCGTCTCGCCGGAGTGCTCGGGCACGTATCTGCGCGACGCGTTCAAAGCCTGGCAGCGGGATTCGCCTTGGCCGTCTTCCTGCAAAGCTCCACAGCTGTTGCGGTTCTGACCTCCAGTTTCGCCGTTCGGGGTTTGATGACGACGGTAGCCGGCCTCACGATCTTACTCGGCGCCGACGCCGGGTCAGCCATGGTCGTCGGCGTTCTCTCGCTTGACCTGTCGTGGGCGGAGCCGTTGCTGATTGTCGCCGGCGTTGCCGCTTTCCTGAGAGGTCAGGATCGACAGATCCGTCAGATTGGGCGGATCCTGATCGGCGTGGCTTTGTTGCTGGTGTCGCTTCGAATGATCGCCACCGCGGTCGAACCGCTTGGAAGCGACGATGCTGTGCCGATTTTGCTGGATTACCTGCAGACCGACCCCGTTTCGGCGTTCATCATCGGCGCGTTGTTCACTTGGCTGCTGCACTCCAGCATTGCGGCAGTCCTGCTCATCGTCGCATTTTCCCATCAGGACCTCTTATCGCCGAGCCTTGCAGTCTCGCTCATGCTGGGTGCCAATCTCGGCGCAGGGCTGATCGCTGTTGGTCTCACGCGTGGAGCTGAAGCCCCCGTTCGCAGAATCCCACTCGGCAATTTGTTGTTTCGTGGCTTCGGTTCCGTGGCTGCGCTGATCGCGCTTCTTGTATTCAATCCACCACTCGGCTTCGCCGGCAGCAGTACTTCGGTCCAGATCGTAAACCTTCACCTGGCGTTCAATGTTCTCCTGGCGGCAGTTTGCCTCCCGCTCACCGCCTTCGCCGGCGGCCTGATCGATCGTCTCGTAACTGATCCTTTGCCCGAGCCACGGAACAACCTCACCGGCGAGCCGAGCGCGCTCGATCAGGCCGTGGTGCATATGCCGAGCCTCGCGCTTCCGAGTGCGACGCGCGAGCTGCTGCGCATGAGCAGGATTGTCGAGATGATGCTCAAACCGATCCTCGAACTCTACCAAAGCGGGGATCGGGCCCGTATTCGCGGACTGCGGCGCTTGGACGACGAAGTCAACGAAATCCACTCGGCGATCAAGCTCTATCTCGCGGAAACGATACATTCCGATATGGACGAGTCCGAGGCGCGGCGCGCTGAAGAGCTCACGAACTTCGCGATCAATCTCGAACAGATCGGTGACATCCTCGCCAGGAACCTTGCTCGCCGGGCGAACGTCATCAGTCAATCCAAACTCGTTTTCTCGAACGAAGGCTGGAAGGAACTCACCGAGCTGCATGGCCGCGTGCTGACGACCATGCAACTGGCGCTCAATGTGCTGATTTCTCGTGATCCGGAACTCGCGCGGCAACTCGTAGAGGCGAAGGAGAAGGTTCGCGACCTGGAAAGAAAAAGCAACTGGAGTCACATGCAGCGACTTCAACGAGGCAGGTCAAAGAGCATTGAAACGAGCGACCTGCATCTGGAAACAACGAGAGCTCTGGAGCTGATCAATTCGCTGTTCGCATCCATCGCCTACCCGATCTTGGCCGAAACTGGTGACCTGCCGGACAGCGGTCCGCCCAAGCTGGCGACGCTTCGGCCAAGCGAGGCGGGATGAGAGTCCCCACGCGCGGGCACACCGATCCGCTTGGTGCTCGCAAGACAAGCAGTATCGGCGTTGCGATCCCTCAGCATCGCTCCGCTGGGGCGCGTGGGTGGCGCCGTGATGCTGAGTTCAGGACACAAGGATTGCTCCCGTGGCGGATCGAGTGAACCACGAACCGCAGATGCCGCCAGCAACGAACACGTCGTCTGAACGCGGTCAAACCGACTCGCCGACGGACGACAAACCCGGTGGGCCTCTCCTCCCTAATTGGCCCACCGGGTGATTAATGCGACTGAGGACAGCCGATGCCACGCGCCCGCGCCAGTCTGGCGGCGAGTTCCTGCTCTGCAAGATCGACTTCTACGATCAGAACCCGGAGCCGGCTCGCCCGATCCGGCTGACCGAAAGGCGGCGCAGCACGTCACAGCCGTCCAAAAAGCCCGGGACGATGAGGCAGCCTCACGCAGGTGTCGAGACTGAATCATGTCTGCATTGGGGTGCCATCGTCGGCCGCCGCCCGCGGCAAGGTGGTCCATCGGCCTAGAACGTGAGGACGACTAGCGCGATCTCCATCTCTCAGTCGCCAGCTGCCTCCAGGCTCGTCGTGACCGCCGGCTGCCTGGCGGCCAATGCGCCGAGCTTGGATCGCGCTTCGCTGACCGCAGCCAGCCGCGCGTCGTTGTCGGAACGCAATTCACAGAGGCGGGCCTCGGTTGCGCTGAGCATGGCCTCCACTTCTCGCGGCGCGGGACCTCCAGTGACGGCGCGCGAGCGTACATTGTCATCAGGGTTAAGCGCTCTCGAAACGGCTTCCTCAGACAATGCGATGGCCTCTCCGGTCAGTCTTTGGGCGACGTCGCGCACGAATGCCGCTGTCAAATTGTCGCTTCGGTCGATGCCTTTGTCCTTGGCCTCCCGTACCAGCGTTCCCACGACTTGATAGGCAATTCTGAACGACAAGGAGCACTCTCGTACCAACAGGTCAGTCAGTTTCGGTTGATGTCGAGAAATTCTCGGCAGCGTTTTGTCGCATGACTTCATTACGAGCGAACGTGCGACAAGGTCGCATAGCTCGAGGATCGCCTCGAGTTGACGCACGGCTTCGGCGAACATGTGAGGGCTCTCGGAGCCTGCTTCCTTTGAATTGCTGTACGCCACGGTCTTCTGGCAGCTCAGGCACGAGACCAACGCGCCGATCAGGTGCCTGGGCTTGCCCTTGATGTGCTCTATGACGCCAGGGTTCTTCTTCTGCGGCATGATACTGCGCAGTGCGAAGTCCGAGAGCGCCATGGTGGGTAACGCCTTTTCGAGCGTGGGTAACGGGTCGGAATTACCCACGTTTCGATGCGTTGCAAGGGATCACCGCGTTCCGTTATGTGCAGTTCGCCGTCATAAATCGGCTAAAATCAGCCGTTTTTGCAAAGCTATGTTCAGCTATGTGAGGGAGAAATGGTGCAGGGGCGGAATCGATCCGCCTCCCGAAGGCATTGAAAATAAACAAGATTATAGAAGATATCGATATCTATACCCCCAACTATACCCCCATATTTCAGTGTTCCGGTGGTTCGATTCCTTCCCGTGTGGCTGGGCGGCGCTCATCGACAGCGATGCCTTATCCTCCCCCAGTGAGTTGGTCCACCGTTATGGTTAGGAACGGAGGACTGAGAGATGGGAATCATGCGACATCGGCCTGAGGAGATGTCTCGAAGCCGAGGCAGGTTAAGGTCCTGGTTGGCCAGGGAAGACCGTGGATTGATGCGATCTGGGGTGTGGGCATGTCGAGCAGACTTACTACCGGTGGCGGAAGCAGTGCGGCGGCATGGGCACCGAGCAACTCAAGGAGCTGAAGCACTTGAAGCAGGAGAACGAGCGGCTTCGTCGTGCGGTCTCTGACCTGACACTGGACAAGCTGATCCTGAAGGAAGTGGCCCGGGGAAACTTCTGAGCCCATCGCGTCGTCGCCAATGCGTTGACCTGGTGCGCTCCAAGCTCGGTGTCTCGGAACGCCGGGCGTGCCGTGTGCTGGGTCAGCATCGCTCCACACAGCGTCATGTGCCACGAGGCCGTTCTGATGAGGAGCGACGCCTGGTGGCCGACATGATCGAGCTGGCCCGCATGTTTGATCGTTGGTCGCAACCGAGTCTGACATCAGCCCCGCGCAACGGACGATGCTGGTCGAGTTGTCGTCGGACCTTGAGCGCATTGCCGCATGGGCCGGCGAGGGATGGCGTGCAAGCTGTCCGCGGGTTTCCGAGGATGGACGTCCGTCGCTCTTCAAGTTTCTCGCAGATCGGGAGTCGGATCCGTCCAAACCTCGCGGTGCAGCCACATCTCTGGGCGTCGCAGCACTTCATCGTCAACACTCGACGACGTTGACGGCGAGGCCGCCGAGCGAGGTTTCCTTGTAGTGGTGGTTCATGTCGTCGCCGGTCTGGCGCATGGTCTCGATGCATTGATCAAGGTGCACCAGATGTGTCCCGTCGCCGCGCAGAGCAAGTGATGCGGCCGTTATGGCCTTCACCGCGCCCAGAGCATTACGTTCGATACACGGGACCTGCACCAGTCCGCTGACCGGGTCACATGTCATGCCGAGATGATGCTCCAGCGCGATCTCGGCGGCGTTCTCGATTTGCTCGTTGGTGCCGCCGAGGACCGCGGCAAGACCTGCGGCCGCCATGGCCGAAGCCGAGCCGACTTCACCCTGGCAGCCGACTTCAGCACCTGCGATCGAAGCATTGTGCTTGATGATGCCGCCAATGGCGGCCGCGGTCAGCAGGAAATCCCCGATCAATTCGGGCCGGCCATCATTGGTGTGGTCGAGATAGTATCTGATGACCGCCGGAATGACCCCGGCCGCGCCATTGGTTGGCGCGGTCACCACCAGCCCTCCAGCCGCGTTCTCCTCGTTCACAGCCATGGCATAGACCGACACCCAGTCGACGATCTGGTGCGGTTCGACAGCGTTACTTCCGTGTTCCGCCTGAAGCTTGGCGTGGATCTCAGCCGCACGGCGCTTCACCTTGAGGCCGCCCGGCAGGATTCCGTCCTGCGACAGCCCGTGATCGATGCAGGCCGCCATCGATGCCCAGATCGCGTCCAGGCGTGCATTGAGAGTTGCTTCATCCATCGTCGCGCATTCATTGGCGCGCTTCATCGCGGCGATCGAGAGATCGGCCGCCTGCCCCATGGCCAGCATCTGCTCTGCAGAGGCGAACGGATAGGGGATTTCCGACGGTGGACCATCGTCGATGGATGCGTGGCCCATTTCGGCCTCGGTCAGAACGAAGCCGCCTCCGACCGAGTAATAGGTCTCAGACGCAATCTCTGCGCCGGCTGTGTCGCTCAGGCTGAAGGTCATGGCGTTGGGATGACCAGGCAGGGTTTCACCGCGTCGCAGGACAAGGTCTTCATCGCGATCGAAGGCGATATGGGCGAGGTCGGCGTGAACCAGCTGCGCCGCCTGACGTGCCTCCTCCAGCAGCGGTTCGGCACGATCCGGATGCGCATCGGCCGGCGCCAGATCGCATAAGCCAAGCTCGACCGCGCGATCGGTTCCGTGACCGACGCCAGTGTAAGCCAGCGAACCGAAAAGGTTGACCGTGAGCCGCCGCCCTTCGGGAAATTGCCGCGCAACCTGCAGAAACCGGCCGGCCGCGACCATCGGCCCAACAGTATGCGAACTCGACGGGCCGATCCCGATCTTGAAGAGGTCAAGCGTGCTTTGGAACATGTGATCCCGTGGGCTCGCCGTAGATAGGATGGGCGAGGCAAAGTGTCCGGACCTCCTTCATTACCTCCTGCTCGATCCGACTATCTCCAGCGCCGTCGGTGTCCGCCACTCCATCCAGAACAATCGTGATAAGTTCGCCGATCCGGCGGAACGCGTCGCGTCCAAAGCCCCGGGTCGTGCCGGCTGACGAACCAAGACGGATGCCGGAGGTGACAAACGGCCTTTCAGGATCGAATGGTATGGCGTTCTTGTTGCAGGTGAGGCCAGCTCGCTCCAGGGCATGCTCGGCGTCGCGGCCCGTGACCCCCTTGGGTCGCAGATCGACGAGCACCATGTGGCTGTCCGTTCCGCCCGAGACGATATCACACCCGCCCGCCTTCAGCGCCTCGCACATCACCCGCGCATTGGCAATGACGTCCGCCGCATAGGCTCTAAACGTCGGTCGCAGCGCTTCGCCCAGCGCCACAGCTTTGGCCGCAATTACATGCATCAAAGGGCCGCCCTGATTGCCAGGGAATACGGCCGAATTGAACTTCTTTGTGAAGGCCTCGTCGTTCCAGAGGATCATCCCGCCGCGCGGTCCCCTCAGCGTCTTGTGCGTGGTCGTAGTCACCACATGCGCGTGGGGCAGCGGATCGGGGTATTCCCCAGCAGCGACAAGTCCCGCATAGTGCGCCATGTCGACCATCAGGATCGCGTCGACCTCGTCCGCGATAGCCCTGAAGACGGCAAAGTCCAACTTGCGGGCATACGCGGACGCCCCGGCCAATATCAATTTCGGACGACTCTCCAGCGCGCGGCGGCGGACGTGGTCGTAGTCGATCAGCTGGTCGCTTTCGCGTACGCCATATGCCGCCACGTCGAACCACTTGCCCGACATCGTGACAGGCGAGCCATGTGTCAGATGTCCGCCATCCGCGAGCGACATACCGAGGAACCGACTACCGGGCCTGAGCATTGCCAGGAACACGGCCTGGTTAGCCTGAGCGCCCGAGTGCGGCTGCACATTGACGAAAGACGCGCCGAAGAGGGATTTAGCGCGCTCGATCGCCAGTGTCTCGATCTCGTCTACAAATTCGCAACCGCCATAGTAACGCCGCCTTGGATATCCCTCAGCGTATTTGTTGGTCAGCACCGACCCTTGGGCGGCAAGCACGTCCTCCGAGGCAATGTTTTCCGACGCGATCAACTCAATCTGGTTCTGCTGCCGCTCAAGTTCGCGGGTGATCGAAGCTGCGATCGCTCTGTCTGACGTCAATGGGTTCACAGTTTAGCGTCCTTTCGAGTCGCCGATGGCTTCGTTTTGTCGTGCAGCGTCGGTCAGCACTTGCCAGATGTAAGCCGCGTGTGACCGCCAAACCTCAAGACGATAGGATTCCGTCCCACTTTTCATCACCACAATCGGCAATCCATCAAACACCGTGCGCGCGGCCCGATCGGTATCCAGGCCGTCCAGATCGCGGGGGCAGGCGCTGTTGAGAGCGCGGCGCGCACCCGCACCACGCAGCTGAATACCCACGTCGCGATCACTGACGTCTGTCATGCTATGAACGCAGGTGGGATAGATCGCGGCAAAGGATTGCCAGATCACGCCAGCCTCTGGTGTTGCCGCAAGCAGATACCACTCGTCCGGACCAAGACAATAGGCCCGGCGCGACCCCGCCGACGCTGTTGCGCCGATGTCGGTTGGGAGTGAGCAGGCGAGGGCGCCGGACGCAACGTCCACCCGATCCGGTTTAACGCGCAAGACGAAGCGGGCGCGGTCATCGGCAACAAGCACATTGAGCGAGCCGTCGGCTGCGTAAAATGCGTCTTCTGCGTCTAGCGGATGATGCGTCTGGAGCAACCGGGTTGTCATGCGTTGATCCGTTTGTTGTCCGGATCGAAGAACGTCGTCGCGGTGACTGTTGCCGGCACGGTCTTACCCTCCAACGGTATGTACACCGTTTCGCCAAAGCGGTTCCTGCCGCCGGCAACTAGCGCCATCGCTATAGAGCGGCCGGAAGGGGCACTCCAATATGAGGATGTGACGTGTCCGATCATGTCCATCGGAATCTGCTGATCAGGGTCAGCGACAATTTGTGCGCCCTCTGGGAGAACCTCGTTGCTGTCCGTTGTCAGGAGCCCAACAAGATGCTTGCGGTCGGGTTTGGACATGTCGGGGCGTGTCAGCGATCGCTTCCCTACGAAGTCAGGTTTTTTCTTTCCGATCGCCCAGTTAAGCCCAGCATCGTCGGGTGTGACCGTCCCATCAGTGTCCTGGCCGACAATGATGAAGCCCTTTTCTGCCCGCAGGACATGCATTGTCTCGGTGCCATAGGGCGTGATGTCGTAGCGCTGACCCTCTGCAAACAGGTGCTTCCAGAGGCCAAGGCCGTAGCGTGCCGGAACGTTAATTTCGTACCCTCGCTCTCCGGAAAAGCTGACCCTGAACAATCGCATCGGGATCGACAAAATGTGTCCAGTGGCGATCGACATATGGGGAAAGGCTTCGTCCGACAGATCAACGTCGTCGATCATTGGCTTAATCAGGTCACGCGATCTCGGCCCAGCCAAGGCGATCACGGCCCACTGCTCCGTGACTGATGTCAGCCAAACAGAGAGGTCGCTCCACTCGGTCTGGAGGTAGTCCTCCATCATGTTGAGAACTCGTGGCGCACCGCCTGTGGTCGTCGTCACATGGAAACGGTCCGGGCCCAACCGCCCGATGACCCCGTCGTCATAAATGAAACCGTCTTCGGAAAGCATGAGGCCATATCGGCAGCGCCCCGGCGTCAGTTTGGTCCAGGGGTTCGTGTACATGCGATTCATGAACTCGGCGGCGTCAGGTCCGACGATCTCGATCTTTCCCAAAGTCGACGCGTCGAACATACCGAGGGAGTTCCGCACGGCCATGCACTCGCGGGCGACTGCCTGATGCATGTCTTCCTGTCCTTGTGGGAAGTACCGTGCTCGCCGCCACTGCCCGACTGGCTCGTAAACGGCACCTTCGGCTTCCGCCCACGCGTCGATGGGCGTGCGCCTTTCAATGTCGAAGGTGGCGCCTTTGTGATGTCCGGCAAGCGCACCGAAGGTGGTCGGCGTGTAGGGTGGCCTGAAGGTGGTAAGTCCGATGTCCGGAGCCGGTTTGCCAATCGAGGCGGCCGCTACTTTCAAGCCGTTGATGTTCGATGTCTTGCCCTGGTCCGTCGCCATGCCCGTGGTTGTGTAGCGCTTGACGTGCTCGATTGAGGTGAAACCCTCGCGAACCGCTTGCTTGATGTCGCGTGTTGTCACGTCGTTCTGAAAATCGATGAAGGCCTTCGCGCCTTCCGGCACGGCACTGTGCGCAAGTACCGTCAGCGGCTGATCAAGTTCGGAGGTCGACCGGACTTTGATGGCGCGTTCGGTCGACTTGAAGCCGGCGTCCTCGGCGGCTGCGGCTCCGGCGGTTGCCCCCTCGGTCGCGGCGCCTTGAAATGTGGTTGTTCCGTTCCCGGCTCCGACCGGACGACATCTCTCGATCGTGTCGCCTGGGAGGAATGACTGTTCGTCGGGGTTCCAGTTCAAGGAGCCACGGGTGTGCGAAAAGAGATGAACGCTGGGCGTCCAACCACCGCTCATGAGCACGGCGTCACAAACAATACGCTGCTTGGCCGCGCCTTGATCCGAATGGACGATCGCGGCCACGATGCGAAGCCGGCCTTCTGTCTTGGCGACGTGATGGCCGGTCAACACGTTGATGTTCAGCGTCCTGGCGCGCCCCTTCAGGTCCGGATGCACCTCAAATCTCTCGTCTACGATTGCCGCGATATCGGCCCCGGCTTCTGCAAGGTCAAACGCCGCATTCCAAGCGGTGTCGTTATTGGTGACGACGAGTGGGCGAGCGCCGACCAGAACGCCGTAGCGGTTGAGATACGTGCGAGATGCATCCGCGAGCATGACCCCGGGCCGATCATTGCCGGAGAAGACGAGCGGACGTTCGATGGCTCCTTGCGCCAGAACAACCTGCTTGGCGCGCACGTGCCACAGACGCTCTCGGGGCAGCGCTTTTGGCGGGGGTCCGTCACGGTGGTCAGTCAGGCGCTGGGCCATCACGACCATGTTCTGATGGTAGTACCCGATAGCGGTCGTTCGGCTGAGGACAAGAACGTTGTCCATTTCGCCTAACTCGTCGTGTGCTTTCTCAAGCCATTGCCAGCACGAGGCGCCATCGATTTCGACGCTAGGATCGCTCAGAAGCGTGCCGCCAATCTCGGCCTGTTCATCAACCAGGATCGTTTTCGCGCCGCTGGCTCCCGCGGACATTGCAGCGGCGATACCGGCGATGCCGCCGCCGATCACAAGCACATCGCAGTGCTCATACAGGTGTGCATATGTGTCAGGGTCGGGATCGGTTGGCGCCTCACCGAGGCCAGCTGCTGCTCGAATGACCGGCTCGTAAAATCGTGTCCAGAACGACCGAGGCCACATGAAGGTCTTGTAGTAAAAGCCGGCGGCAACAAACGGCGAAGCGATGCTGGTTAAGGCATTCAGGTCCACTGCGAGCGAGGGCCAACGGTGCTGACTGTCTGCGACAAGCCCCTCGAACAATTCCTGAACGGTCGCGCGAGTGTTGGGGTCGCTGCGGCCTCCCGGGCGCTTGATGCTCACAAGCGCGTTCGGCTCCTCCGAGCCGGCCGACAGAATCCCCCTCGGTCGGTGGTACTTGAACGAGCGGCCGACAAGATGGACGCCATTGGCCAACAACGCTGACGCCAGGGTGTCACCTCGGCGACCCGTCAGGCTCCGCCCGTCGAAGCTGAAGCCAACCTCTGCCCCCAAACGGCCCTTGTTCGCGACGCGATACTTCATGACGCGCCGCGGTCGAATTTCTCGAGGTCCGGCCGCGGCTCGCCGGCGTGATAGGTGTGAATCACCTCGTCGGTGGCGGTGTCCCTGACCGCGTTGAAGAATCTGCCGCAACCGAAAGCATGTCGCCAGCGCTCAAGATGCAATCCACGAGGATTACGCCGCACAAAAAGGAAGTCACGCCAGGCTTCGTCGTCCAGACTGGCAGGATCAGGTGGTCGGTCCACGTGCGCCTCGCCAGCGTAGGAATATTCGAGCTCGGGAAGCTCATCGTTACAGTAGGGGCAACGGATCAGGAGCATACGGACACCTAGTGCGCGACCGCCGCCGCCGCCGCTTCGTCGATGAGCCGACCTGCCTTGAAACGGTCGATGGTGTAGGGCGCGTTGATGTCATGTGGCTCGCCGCGCGCAATTGTGTGGGCAAACACATGCCCGGAACCGGGTGTTGCCTTAAACCCACCGGTGCCCCACCCACAATTGACATAGAGGCCAGGCACCGGCGTCAAACCAATAATGGGAGACCGATCGGGCGTGACATCGACGGTACCGCCCCAACTTCTCAGCATGCGCATCCTGCTGAAGATCGGAAACAGCTCGTTAATCGCCGCGATCGTGTGCTCGATGATGTGCAACCCGCCTCGGGACACGTATGAAACGTATTGGTCTGTTCCCGATCCGATCACCAACTCGCCCTTGTCCGACTGGCTGATATAGGCGTGGACCGCGTTGGACATCACCACGCACGGGAAGACGGGCTTCACGGGTTCTGAAACCAACGCCTGCAAGGGGTGGCTCTGCAACGGTAGTGTGACGCCCGCTGTTTCCATGACAGTGGTCGTTGCGCCGGCCACGACGACCGCGACCTTCTTGGCGCCGATGAAACCGCGGCCGGTCTCGACGCCTTTGATGCGGCCGTCCGCTCCGCGTGCGATTGATATGACGGGGCAATTCTGAATGATGTCGACGCCGCGTTGCGCCGCTCCGCGCGCGTAACCCCACGCGACGGCGTCGTGTCGGGCGGTACCACCGCGCCGTTGCAACGCTGCACCCAACACCGGGTACCGGGCCGACGGGTCAATGTTCAGCGGTGGGCAGTAGTCCTTTGCCTCTTCAGGCGTCAGCCAGACATTATCGACGCCGTTGAGCTTGTTGGCGTAGATGTGTCGCTGGAAACTCTGCGTGTCGTGAACGTTGTGCGCAAGCATCATGACGCCGCGCTGCGAAAACATGACGTTGTAGTTGAGCTCCTGGCTCAGGCCTTCCCACAGTTTGACCGCGTGGTCGTAAAGCCTAGCACTCTCGTCATACAGGTAGTTCGACCGAATAATGGTCGTGTTGCGGCCGGTGTTGCCGCCTCCCAACCACCCCCGTTCAACAACCGCGACATCGGTGATCCCGTGTTCTTTGGCGAGGTAATAGGCGGTTGCGAGACCGTGGCCGCCGGCACCCACAATGACGACCTCATACGCGCGCTTGGGTTCAGCGGCCGGCCATTGCGGCCGCCAGCCGACATTGCCCTTGAGACCCTGCCAAACCACTTGCGAGAGCGAGAAGCGCATCCGCACCATCCAAGCCATTTCGAGAGGTCACATTGGTGCACTGACGACCAACAGAATAGTAGAAATGAACCAGATATCTGGTAATTTCCGATCATGCCAAGTCGCACGGCAGGTCCGCGTTTGTCGATCGGGTTTGTACTCGCCCCGCGGTTCACGCTGACGGCGTTTGCAAGTTTTGTTGACGTGCTTCGTCTGGCAGCAGACGAGGGCGACCGCAGTCGTCCGATCATGTGTCGCTGGGACATACTCTCGTCGTCGATGGAACCAATCGCGGCAAGTTGCGGCACCACTATCAATCCGGACAGCCGTTTCGGTGATCCCGCAGCATATGATTACGTTGCGGTTGTCGGTGGCCTGGTCGATCATGTCCCGGATCTTGATCCGGCCTGCGTTGCTTTCATACGAACTGCCGCCGAGTCCGGTGTTCCTCTGATCGGAATATGTACCGGCGCGTTCGTGCTTCATCGCGCGGGATTGATGGACGGCCATCGGTGTTGCGTGAGCTGGTTTCACCACGGCGACTTTCTGGAAGCGTTTGACGGCTTGGTGCCCATCTCGGATCAGATATTCGTCGTTGACCGCGATCGGATCACATGTTCAGGCGGTGTGAGCTCCGCTCACCTCGCCGCCCATTTGGTCGACAAACACGTCGGCGCGTCGTCTGCCCACAAGAGCCTGCGCATTTTGATCATGGATCGTCCCGAAGAGGGTGAGTCCCCACAGCCCGGCGCGCCAATTGGCCTGCAATCGCAGGACCCCTTGGTCCAACGTGCTTTGAACACGATGCAGCAGACCATCGAATATCCGCTCACGACGGGTAAGCTGGCCCGGCGACTGGGCTGCGCGCCGAGCACGCTCCGTCGGCGTTTTCATGCGTCGCTGTCGCTTACGCCGTCGCAAGTCTCCCGGCATATTCGCCTTGAGGAAGCGCGCCGACTTCTGCTCTCGACACAGAAAACAGTGTCGAACGTGGCGTCGATGACCGGCTTCACTGACGCCTCCCACCTCGGCAAGGCGCTTCTCGCCAAGTACGGGATGACGCCCACGCTTATGCGGCGTGGAGGCCGTCCGGGTAAGGCAAGCGTCGGCGGCGACGGTCAGCTTCAATAGTAAGACGATCTGCGAATAAGCTCCTTCGCCTCATCCGCAAGGGCTCTCGCGTCCTGCTTGAGCTGACCGTTCGCCGCAACCGCATACATCCGATGGCTGGGGACGGGGCGAGCGGGCGTAAGCACCTGGAGTTCGCTCGCCCATGCGTCGACGGATCTAAGCGCGTAAGGCAGCAGCACCACCGCTGAACCCTCTGCGGCTAAGCGCGCAATGACGGTTAGCGAATCGCAGAAACTGAAGCGGCTGGGAGCAAGTGGTTTGAACCACTCGTTGATGCTCTCGTAGAGGAGCGATGGCGGTGGGTTCGAGATAATCTGGTATTCGCTCAGCGACGCTGGATCATAAGCCTGCCGGGGTAAATGCAAAGAAGGGGAAGCCATCCACGCGAGATCAACTTGTCCCATGTAGTCCCAGTTCGGGACCGCTGTTTCTTCTGGGCTTGTTAGGAACGCAACGTCCAATTCGCCGTCAGCCATTCTGTTCTTTATCGTGTGGCTGAAAGCCACGTGTATCTCCGGGACAAGGTGCGCGAAGGATGTTTCGACTGTCTTCAACAAGCGCGGCAGTATCGTTACTGCGAACATATCCGCTGCCCCAATACGAATGCGAACTCGCTGACGCCTGGACCGGGTAAAGCACGAATGTTCCACCTGTCGCGCGACATCCGTGAGCGTCTCGAAAGTGCTCTGGAGTGCAAGGCCGTCGCTCGTAAGCCGCAGGTTCCGACCGCTTTTTTCAAAGACCTTCAGATCCATTGACCGCTCGAACTCTCGGATACGATGGGTCAACGCAGGCTGTGAAAGACCAAGTCTCTGTGCCGCTTCCCGCATCGACCCGAGTTTTGCCACCCAAACGATAGCTTCGATTTGTGCCAACGTCAGACGATACATGCGGAAATCCTATTGATATTGCCGAACTAAATAATTGGATTTCATCGAAGTAGTCAATCACCGTTGGTTGTGGAAGGGCGGGGCCCCGGGCGAGCCCCGGCGAACTGCCGGGCCGGTCCTCGGCCTTCCGCATTGCTTGATAGACAAGAAGACATGCGCAAAGTGAAAGCCCTAAGCATTCGTGTGGGGGTCGACATCGGTGGAACGTTCACCGACCTAGTCGCGTTAAGGCCTTCTGGCGCCGTTGCCACGCTGAAAATCCCCTCCACCCCTCAAGACTATGGTCTTGGAATAATTGATGGTCTGCGGAAGCTGTCCGATGCAGCGGGGTTTAGCCCAGGCGACATAGGCGATATCGTTCATGCAACCACGGTCGCCACGAACACCGTATTGGAACAGAAGGGTGCGCGAACCGGCCTCGTGACCACGGCCGGTTTCAGGGACATTCTGGAACTGAAGCGTCTTCGTATTCCGGTACTTTATGATCTTCAATACGTGAAACCACTTCCGATGGTACCGAGGCATTTGCGCTTCGAGGTGGAAGAGCGATTGGGCCCGGACGGGAGTGTTTGGCGACCGCTGCAAGAGGACAGCGCGCAGAAGATTGCGGACCAGTTGGCTGCGGCGGATGTCGAGGCAGTGGCGATCTGCCTTTTACATTCATACGCTAACGCCGAACACGAACTTAAACTGGAGGAGATCATCAGGGAGAGACTAGGCGGTGATGTCTATATCGCGAGGTCGTCGTCGATTCTCCCCGAGATTCGCGAGTACGAACGCACCAGCACGACGGTCGTCAGCGCATACGTCGGACCAACCGTAGCGACCTACCTAGACAGGCTGGGTGCATCGCTGCGCGCGGCCGATATCAGAGTGCCATTGAGGGTCGTTCAATCGAACGGTGGCGCCATGTCTCGGCAGAACGCGGTAAGGAGTCCGGCGCACCTACTTGAATCGGGCCCTGCGGCTGGCGTGATTGCTTGTGCGAGGGCTGCAAGCGAGTTGGGCCTTGACCGGGTGATTTCGCTCGACATGGGCGGTACGACCGCGAAGGCAGCCATGATAGAAGGCGGCAAACCGGCGCGAACAACGGAGTACGAAGTAGGCGCCGGCATCAATCTCTCCAGCAAACTGGTGAAAGGTGGCGGCTACGCAGTAAATCTCCCGTTCATTGATGTCTCCGAAATCGGTGCCGGCGGCGGTAGCGTGGTTTCCATCGGCAATGAAGGAACGATCAATGTCGGGCCACGAAGCGCAGGCGCGGTCCCCGGTCCCGCTTGCTATCAGAAAGGAGGACTGGAACCCACGTTCACTGATGCGGTGGTGGCGCTGGGTTACTTAAACCAAACCGCGCTTGCTGGGGGGCAGCTTCCAATAGACGCGTCTCTCGCGCGTGAGGCCATTCGAAATCACGTAGCCGACCCTCTTGGAAAGCCGGCAATGGAGGCGGCGTTCGGCGTGTTTTCGCTCGCCGCGGCCACCATGACCCGAGCGGTCAAGGCCGTCACGACCTTTAGAGGACGGGACCCAAGGGAGTTTACGCTTTTCGCGTTTGGCGGAAATGGCCCGGTGGCTGCATTCGCTGTGGCGAGGGAGCTAGGTATCCAAACGGTGATGGTCCCACCGGCCCCAGGGGTTTTCAGTGCATTCGGTCTGCCGCTGGCGGACATTGAGCACGAAATGACGCGCAGCATGGTAACCCCGTGTGTGCCGGCCAACAGCGATAAGATCTACAGTGTAGCCCTGGAGCTCAAGCAGCGCGGAGCCCTGGCTCTTGAAGCAGATGGTTTTCGGCCTGACGATATGGAGTTCACGCACTTAGTCGACATGCGCTACGTGGGCCAGGCCTTCGAACTGACGGTTGAGGTGCCCGCGAACGCAATCAATGTGGATGCCGCGTTGGATGCCTTTCATGCTGAGCACGACAGGACGTACGGACATCACTCACCAGACGACATGGTCGAGATCATTAATCTGCGTGTCGTCGCAAGGGGAAAACACCAAAGCTCCAACGGAGGTTCCTTGGTTCACAAGTCCTCTCCCAGCCAGAGCGGTGTGCAGCGGACCGCCTTCTTTGGGCAGCAAGGCATGCACGACGTCCCAGTTGTCGCCCGAGAGGATCTGAGCAGTTCCTTCGCAGGCGGTCCGCTCATCATCGAAGAATACGATTCTACCTGCGTCGTACCCCCTGAAGCCAGTGTGCGCGTTGATCAGCGCGGAAACATCGAAATGCGGATCGATCAATGACCTCCAATCAACCTGATCCACTTACCTTTGAGGTCGTCAAGCACGCGCTGGCGTCAATTGGCGACGAAATGGCGTTGGTAATTCTGCGCAGCGCGTTTTCACCGGTCGTGCGCGACTCGATGGATTACTCGACCGCGGTCATGGATAAAAATGGTGCCGTGGTTGCACAAGGTCTTACGTTGGCCGTTCAACTCGGGTCGTTCCCGGATGTGATGCGTCATCTGCTGAAGCAGTACGCCGACGATATTCACCCCGGTGATCTGTTCATTTGCAACGATCCGTACGGGGCGGGCGGTCAGCACCTCCCGGACATCTACATCATCAAGCCGATTTTCGTTGACGAAACGCTGGAGGGCTTCGCTGCCACCATAGCTCATCACTCGGACGTGGGTGGCATTGCTCCGGGTAGCGTCGCGATTCACGCGACTGACATTCATCAGGAGGGGCTGCGGCTACCTATCGTTAAGCTCTATGACCAAGGTGCAGTCAGTGGCTCCATAATGAAGATATTGGAGCGGAACACACGCAATCCAGTCCATCTTCTTGGAGATATCCGCGCTCAGATAGCGGCTTGCAGAGCCGGCGAGAATGGATTGACCAAGCTCGTTCGTAGGTACGGAGCGGAGGAGCTAACCGGCTATTTGGAGGAGCTTCAGGCGCAGGCCGAACGGATGATGCGCGCCGACATCGCGCTTATCCCGGACGGGGTTTACCAGTTCACTGATTGGATCGACGGGGTGGGTGAGGCCCCTCAGCGCCTCAAGATTCAAGCGACTGTGACCGTCGATGGCGATCACATGAAAATCGACTTCACGGGGACTTCAAAGCAAGTTCCAGCAGCGATCAACGCGCCGGTGGCGATGGCCAGGTCATCAGCATTTTGCGCAGCGCGATGCGTAGGGTCCGCTGATATCCCCAGCTGCGAGGGGTATATGAGGGCGATCGAACTCGTGGTTCCCGAAGGGACAATCATAAATCCAAATTCTCCGGCGGCTTGTGGCGCCCGTGGCGTGATGGGGTATCGGACCTTCGACGCGATTATGGGTGCGTTGGCCCAAGCGGTTCCCGAGCGCGTCGTCGCTGCATCGGAGGGTGGTCCGACACTGTTCGCAATAGGCGGCAATCACAATGGCTCGGCGTATACGCTTACAGAAGTCATGGTCGGCTGTTGGGGTGCGCGCCGCGGTTTGGACGGACTCGACGGCGCGTCGAATCCGGCGGCCAACCTTTCCAACCAGCCAATCGAGTTGATTGAATCAAGTTACCCGATAGAGATCGCGAGATATGGATTCGTAGCAGACTCTGGAGGTGCCGGCGAATACCGAGGTGGTCTCGCTTACGTCCGAGAGTTTAAGCTCAGAGAAGGCGAAGCGACGTTTACCACGCGCGCCGACCGACGTGATAATCCTCCGTATGGTTTGGAAGGCGGGAAGCCCGGCAAGGGATCGATCAATGAGTTCTGGCGGGGTGGCAAAGCCACGCTTCTCCCAACCATGCCGATGTGTTCCTACCGTCTGGCAGCTGGTGACTCGTTCCGGCATGTGAGTGCGGGGGGCGGCGGCTTTGGTCCGGCAAAGTTGCGTGATGTCGACGCGGTACTCCGGGATGTATTAGAGGGCAAAGTATCCGTTCGTGCCGCCGAGGAGGAGTATGGCGTTTCGGTCGATCTGAGCTCCGGTATGATCGATGAAAGGCGGACGGCTGAGCTTCGCGAAGCCTGATTGGCGATGCCCGATGTCGTAATCCGTGACGGGACCATTATCGATGGATCCGGTGCTCCGGCTTTTGTAGCAAACGTCATTATCGACAATGGGCGGATCGCCGACGTTACGTCGGCCTGTCCCGAAGCTGAAGAAACGATTGACGCTACCGGGCTTGTTGTTGCTCCGGGATTCATTGATATCCACAGTCACGCTGACTTCACGCTACTGGTTGATCCGCGCGCAGTGAGCGCTCTCTCCCAAGGGGTTACGCTGGAGGTTCTTGGCAACTGCGGCCACGGGTGTTTTCCCGTTCGCGACCAGGCAATCGCCAAGACCGCCATCTATGGCGTCGATGACACGATCCCCGTCGACTGGAGCAGCTGCGCGAGTTACTTGGGCGCGCTTGAGAGGGCCGCCCCGGCAGTGAATGTTTTAACACTGGTGCCCAATGGTCAACTTCGACAGGCGGTTACCGGAGTGAAGGACACTCCTGCAAACGATGAAGAATTGTCGGCGATGCTACATCTTCTCGATGAGGGCATGGAGGCCGGCGCGTTTGGGATATCGACGGGGCTGGAGTACCCACTCGAGCGGGGTGCAGACCAGGACGAAATTGTTACTCTATTGCGAAGGGTGGCCACTCAAGGGGGATTCTACGCCACTCATACCCGCAATCGAGATGACGGCGCAATACAGGCGGTGGCTGAGGCAATCCAAAGCGCGCGCGATGCAGGCATTCGTCTTCAAATTTCACATCTGCTCCCTCGGGGGACAGCAGAGCACGGTATTCGGTGCATCGAACTTGTCGATAAGGCGCGCAATGACGGTGATGACATCGGCTTTGATATGCATACGCGAACGTTTTCTATGACGTTTCTACATGCAATGCTTCCGGCATGGGCTTTGGAAAACGGCCTCCGCCACATCGACAAAGTTGTCTCTGCTCCTCGATTACGGTCCCGCATTCTCGCCCATGATTCAATGCTCTCAAAATTGGGCTGGCATCGCATTGTCCTACTGGACAACGATATCGTGCCTGAATTCGCTCGACTCACCATCGATGAGATCGGACGCCGGATCGGTTTGCCGGCGAAGGTCGCTGCGCTCAACTTGATTGAACGTGCCCGACTCCACCGGCAGCCACTCATGGTAATTGCGCCGGTCTATTCACAGGAGGATCAGAAACGGGCGTTTGCGCACGAGCTCTGCGTTCCCGGATCGGATGCTGTCACACTCGCCCCCGATGGTCCGTTGGCCAAATCGACGTTTCACGGTGCCTATGATTGGGCGGCATGGTTCTACAGGTTCGCTGTCAACGAGCCTGGATTCCTATCTCGCGAGGAGGCAATTCACAGGCTGACTGGTCGTCCAGCATCCATCGTGGGGCTGGAAGATCGCGGCTTGATCCGCCGGGAAGCAAAGGCCGACATCGCAATTTTTGACGAAGGGTTTGGTCACACGACCGATCTTTGGACGCCAAACAGCATCGCGCACGGTATGCGCTACGTGTTTGTAAATGGCGCGCTCGCATTCGCCGACGGGTCGGTGACCGGTAACCGAAATGGCGAGGTGCTCCGGAGGTCTCGTTAAGCGAGGGCCTCCCGGGTTGCCAGCCGCAAGCGTTACGTTCGGCGCGGAATCAAATAGCGACCTCCGCGCAGTAAGGGTGATAGTCGCCAATCTCCCGATTATTCTTGTCAGGGAAACAAACGACGAAATTACCTCGGAAAAGAGTTCACGACGAACGATGGTCAGCCGCTTGCAGGGCCCGCCTTCATCGGCTTTGCCAAATTTGTCCCGGGAGCCAGAGAGCAATTTCCGGCCAGATGACGATGAATACAGCGGCCAAACACATGAGCAGGAAGAATGGAGCGGCCGCCGCTGCAATTCGTCCAATGTTCCAACCTGTTAGGCCCTGGATGACAAATAGATTGAAGCCCACCGGCGGTGTGATCTGAGCCAACTCGATCATGATTACAAGAAATATGCCGAACCAAATTGGATCCCATCCCGCCTGCAAGGCCAAAGGCAACGTGATTGGTAAGCTCATGACCGTGATCGAGATACCGTCAAGGAACAGCCCCAGAACCAGATAGAAGATAGCAAGGACAGCGATGAGGGCGAAAGGAGTAAGCTCCCAACTGGCTATCAGCAACGCCAAGTTTCGTGGCACATGAGAATAGCCCATGGCAGTAGACAGGAACGCTGCCGAAACCACGATCGACACAACCATGGCCGATACGGCAATAGCGCTCATTAGGGAGTTCCAGAAAATCTCAAACGTCAGGCGTCGGAGTAGAAGTGTCACAACTATTGTTGCGACAACGCCAACTGCTGCCGCCTCCGATGGTGTTGTGACGCCGGTGTAGATGCCTCCGAGAACCACCGCGATAAGAAACATGATCGGTACGAGATCCAAGAACGCAGGCCCGATCTCGTGCATATCGAACTCCTTGCCCCTCGACGGCGCAATCTCTTCGGACATCACACCCCGGATGCCGATGTAGCTGGAATATAGAAACGCCACGAGAAGGCCGGGCAACAGCCCTGCTGCGAACAAGCGCGCGATGGAGACCTCGGCGAGCACACCATATATTATCATGACGATTGACGGGGGTATCAGAAGTCCCAAGCTTCCAGCGCCAGCCAATGATCCTACGGCCAGACCCGAGTGATATCCGCGACCAAGAAGAGTTCTCGTTGTGATTTTTCCAATGGTCGCGGTCGTTGCAGCACTTGAACCGCTCACCGCGGCAAAAAGCGTACAGCCGGCGATGTTGGTGTGCAGCAGGCGCCCCGGCAAGTGCTCAACGAAAACGGCGAGACCGCGAAAAATGCGATCTGACATATCCGAGCGATAGATCATCTCGCCCATGAATATGAACATCGGTATCGAGGCGATCTCCCATGAATTTGAGGCACGCCACAGAATACCTTTCATAATGAAGCCGACGCGATCCAATGGGAAACCAAGTACAAAAACCAAGATGGATACGCCGACCAACAAAAGGCCCGCAAATATCCAGACACCACTGCCGAGAAAGACCCCGATCAGGGCAATCGTAATCATGCCGATGGTAAGAGCGTCCATGCAACCTCTTCTTAGAAATCGTCAGCGGCTTTTTCGAGCCGCCCAAGTGTTCCACCATCGTGTCTGGTGTTGCCAAGGAACAGGTTGAGCAGTGCCACCAAGAGCTGTAGATTAAAAACCAACAGACCAAACAACATGATGGCCTCGGGTATCCACAATGGAATTTCCGCGCTTGTTTCCGAAACGGAACCGCGCGAGTAATTGCGGACTACGCTGTCCCAGAAATACATGATCGCGATAGTAACAATCGCGGAAGTGGACACGATCGCGAAAGTCTGCATTATCCGATCCAGGATAGGGTGTTGTGACGCAAACGAACTTAGAAGATTGACCCTGATCAACTGACGCGTTTGGAAAGCGTAAGATAAACCGTTGAACGTTATTGCTGCGACGCAATAACCGACAAACTCTACCGTAAAATTCAGCGAGCTTGCGAGTATATTTCGTGTAAAAATCCCGGTCACGATAAGTGTGACCATTGCAAGCAGCGTCAACGCAGACGCGGCCGCGCTGAGCATCGCGAGGTCGCGCATACGGCTGCCTAAGATAGCTGCAAGCACTCGCATAATTATCCCGCGCGACTATTGCGCGGCCCATTAATAACTGGTTTTGAGCGAGCTCTTTTGAATTAGCCGACCGACTTCGTCCTTGTCAAGTTCGCTAGCGTCAGCGGGGCCTTGAGGATGTGAGTCTTGACATCGCCCACATCTTGCCGTTCGATTGAGGCTGAGGACCGGCACAGCTCGCTCGGGTTTGAACCCCGCCCATCGAACTTGAGATGGGTAGTGGAATGAGATTGTTGAACAAACTCGTCGTTTCGATAGCGGCGTTGTGTATGGCCACTGCGGCCTCGGCGGACATGAAGTGGGATCTGCCGACTGAGCAGAGCGAGTCTTCGCTTACTGGGATTGCGGATCTTGCCTTCGCGGACGGCGTCCGGGAGAAGACCGGTGGTGAAATCGACATCACCGTCCACTTTGGCGGCGCTTTGGGTTTCAAAACGAAAGATCACTATGACGCTGTTGCAACCGGTGCAGTTGTGCTGGCGGACAGCTATACGGGCCCGCTGGTTGGGTTCGACTCAGTGTGGCAGGTCAGCGCCTTGCCCTTCCTCACAGGCGGCATCGACGACGCATGGAAACTCTATCAGGCCTCAAAACCGATCTACTCGGAAGTTCTAGCGGACCAGAACCAGATCCTTCTCTATACGATTCCCTGGACGCCCTCCGGTATCTGGGCAAACAAGCCAATCGAGTCGCTTGAAGATCTCTCAGACTTGAAGATGAGGGTCTACGATCCGCTCGGGCAGATGACATTTGAGGCTGCAGGCGCGACGCCGATTACGCTGTCATTCAGCGACGTAGTCCCGCAGCTCACGACGGGTGGAATCGAAGCGGTTTTGACATCCGCTGAAGGCGGATATCAAAATAAGTTTGCCGACCTGCTGAGCAACTTCACAGCAATCAGCTACGCGTCACCGCTCAGCATTGTCCACATGAACGCTGACACGTGGAACGGTTTGAGTGATGAGCAGCGCACAGCGGTTTCCGAGGCCGCCGCAGAGGCTGAGGCGATGATCTGGGAACGAGCTTCGAGCAGAGAAGCAGATGTCTTCGACAAAATGCGCGAAGCAGGCATTGACATCTCCAACGAAGTGTCTGCGTCGTTGGCAGAGAATCTTCGCCAGGCGGCTGACGCTGCTGTCCAGGAGTGGCTTGCCAAATCTGGCGATCGGGGTGCGGCTATTCTCGAGGCATACCGAGGGGGGTAGTCGTCGAACGACGACGCTGCAGCAGCCGTGGCTGGTGGTTGTACCACCGGCCACGGTCTTCTCTCTGCAGCACTAGTCCTTGAAGCCGGTCTTGGGCCCCGTCAATCCCGCATTGCAAGACTTGAAGAGCAAGCAGTTAGCCTCCGGGATTTTATTGACAGTCATTGCTGGCTCGTCGCGCGTTAGTGGCAATGTACCCGCTGGGTGTTGATGCACTGTAACAGTCAACGCGCTTCGCGGGGCTCCGGCGTTCAATCCAAGTGAAACGGCGATTCGCCATGTTCGCCTATGAGAAGGTGAATTCACGTAACTCATTGAATTACAACATTTTATGATGAGTTATGTTCAGCTATGAGGAGGGCCTGGTCAGGGGCGGAATCGAAGGGACTATCTAATTCATTGATTTTGTGAATGTATTGCGCGGGATGAGCAACTTGTTACCCGCAATTTTACCCACGATCTTCTCCGGTTCAGTGGTTCGATTCCCAATTTGCAACTTTTCCACGCATTTTCGCGGTGGGTGATAGTCTACCCGGACCTCGGGGTTTGTCACCACCGGGGCATCGCGATGCCCAACACGGGAGTTATCGTGATGAGGATGCTGTCGAAACGGCAGGTGAACAATTGGTCGTGCATTCGCCGCTGCTTGTCACGCGGATACAGCGGCTGGCTAGTTGGGGTAACTGCGGCCCGTGATTGGCTTCAATGATTGGTGTGACGCCACTGACGAGAACGTCAACGGGCACCGGCTGACCACCCTCGCGGGGCGCGAGGCCGACCTTAAAACAGCTCGTGGCTCCATCGCCGCAGCTTTGCCGACACACTATGCCTCTGAAGAACATGTCGCAAGGATCCTACAGCGTCTCGGCAAGACGAGAGCTGCTGAATTCATCCGCGAGAAACTGCCTACCAGTAAGGCTATCCGCTCCGGCGATCTCGGCGAGATACTCGCCACGGAATACATCACCGAGAACACGCCTTTTGTCGTCCCGATCAAGCGATTGCGGTGGAAGGATCACCGCAACATGGCGATGCGCGGCGATGACATCGTCGGCATTGAGCACGATCCAGATGCAGCGCGAGCTCGTTTCTTGAAGGGCGAAGCCAAAAGCCGCGTCGCGCTTCAAGCCTCTGTCGTGACTGATGCGAGACGGGCCTTAGATGAAGACAACGGTCTCCCATCGCCGCATGCACTTTCGTTCATTTCCGAGCGTCTGTTCGAGGCAGGTGCAAACGAACTTGCTAACGTGATTGATGATGCGCAGCTCAAGGACGGGATCGCTGAAGATGACGTCGAGCATCTGATTTTTACGCTCTCTGGCAGTGACTCTCGGCCTTTACTCCATACCTGCCTGCACACCTACCAAGGTGCCATCGCGCAGCGTTCGGTTGGGCTGCGCATCGCGGCGCATGCAGACTTTGTACGCGATGTCTACGACCAAGTGATTGCCGATGGCGACAACGCTTGAGCAGATACAGACCGACATCGAAGCGGCTACGGCGCCCGGCTTCCGTGGTCAATTGCTCGCACGGGGTCAGGCGCGGTCGATGATCTGGCAGGACGGTGTGCTGCCTACCGGTGCTCCTCAGTTCTCGCCGCTGCTCACCTATGATCTCCAGTCCTACGGATACGCACTTCTCGGCTTGGCGCTAAGGCTGCGCGAGCTTGATGGCGATGAAGCCGCCGCTCGTGTTGCCTTCGAGCAAGCCGCCGTAGCTCTTGAGGCCGTTATCTCTCGTGGTAACTCCCGCGATGTTGAACACCACTTCCACCATGTTCTCGCCGCCGCGGCATATCACTTGGCGCGATTTTCCGCGCGGTCTTATTCGCTGCTTGCCAAGATGCAGGACAGAGAGGACAACTTTTCTCCGATCGAGACCGCGCTTACCCAGCTGATGCTTCGCGATCTCGATGAACTGGAACACGTGATCCTCACACGCAGAATGGCCGGCGAGGAGAGCGATGCCTCCATCGCGGCCTACTTTGAGCGCGAATGGCAGCGGCGCAGCGACGACGACCTTCTCGCCGACGACGACGGAGGCTCTTTCCTACTTGACGGTGTCGACCGTGCGTTGAACGACAATTTCTTTGCTGGGCTCACGGTATTCTTGCTGGCGCTGGAGCACGGAGACGAAGTTCTAGTAGCGCGTTCTATCGAGATTCTCCGCAGCGGTCTGGAGTCATGCGCCGAGTTGAACCTCCTGCCACAATGGTCGACGCACCGGGTCACAATCCACCTGATCAACGATCTGTGGGCGGCCAGTTTCCACCGAAATCTCCCGTTTGCGCCGACGCAAGGCGGTGCAGACCAATGGCTTGATATGCGCCAACGCTACCTCGCCGTTCTTTTACGGCGGGCGAAAGCAGAAATCGACCTCTGGCCCTCTCAGATTGATGCGGCTTCGCGCGCCGTCAATCAAACAGACGATCTTGTCGTCTCTCTCCCCACGAGTGCGGGTAAGACGCGCATTGCCGAACTCTGCATCCTCAATTGCCTTGCTGCCGGTAAGCGGGTGATCTTTGTTACGCCATTGCGCGCGCTGTCCGCACAGACGGAAATCGGCCTGCAACGTACATTTGCCCCGTTGGGGAAGACAGTGTCTGCGCTATACGGCAGCATTGGTGCGAGCGGCCTTGACCAGGATGCTCTTCGCCGACGCGACATTGTCGTGGCAACGCCCGAAAAACTCGACTTTGCATTGCGTAATGATCCCTCACTCATCGACGATGTCGGCCTTGTTGTCCTCGATGAAGGCCATATGATCGGCCTCGGCGAGCGCGAGGTTCGATATGAGGTCCAGATACAGCGGCTACTAAAGCGCGCAGACGCCAATCAACGTCGCATTGTTTGCTTGTCGGCGATCTTGCCGGATGGCGACCAATTGGAAGACTTCGCGAATTGGCTCCGCCGCGATCGCCCGGGCGATATTGTGCGGCACCATTGGCGTCCGACCAGGTTGCGATTTGGCGAGATCGTGTGGCGCCGCAATGCGGCGCGCCTCAATCTCCACGTCGAAGGCGAGCGACCCTTCGTTCCGCGTTTCATAACCGCCAACGTACCGCCGGTTGGCAAGCGAAGGAAGCCGTTCCCGAAAGACCTAGGCGAGCTTTGCCTCGCCTCCGCGTGGCGACTTGTCGAGGACGGCCAATCCGTATTGATCTTCTGTCCGGTCCGCGCACATGTGACGCCTTTCGCCGATCGAATTGTGAATCTTCACCGGCGAGGGGCGCTCCGGACCTTACTGGACGTCCCCGAAACGGAGCTGCACGCGGCTCTGGGTCTCGGCGAAGAATGGCTGGGTGCGGATCACCCCGTTCTTACCTGCCTGAAGCTCGGCGTCGCCATTCATCACGGCGCGCTACCGACGGCGTACCGCAAGGAAGTTGAGAAGCTCCTACAACGCGGCATCCTCAAGGTGACGATTTCGTCGCCAACTCTGGCACAGGGTCTCAACCTTTCGGCCACGGCGGTTGTCATGCACTCCCTCTTCCGCAACCGGGAGCGGATCAAAAGCTCGGAATTCAAGAACATTGTGGGGCGGGCAGGCCGTGCCTACGTCGACGTCGAAGGGCTGGTCCTGTATCCCATCTTTGACAAACACGCAAAACGTGAACGCGATTGGCAGCGATTGATCGACGAGCTCGGTTCGCACGAACTGGAGAGTGGCCTTGTCCGCTTGGTCGTTACTCTTCTGCAGCGTATGCAGCGTATGCTGGACCGGCCTCCCCTGGATCAGTTTGTTGACTATCTCCTCAACAACACTACCGCATGGACGTTTCCCGACCTTCCCAATGAGAGTGCTGAACAAAGAAAGCTTGAGCACGCGAAATGGACGACCTATCTGGCCACGCTCGATACTGCCGTTCTTGGTCTGCTTGGCGAACAGGACGTGGCCGACGATGACATTGCTACCTGGCTTGATGAAATCCTGACCTCATCGCTGTGGGAGCGAAGCCTCAATCGCCGATCGGACGGTCTCCGTACTCTTCTCAACGCCGGACTATTGAGCAGAGCGAAGCATGTCTGGGCGAAATCCACCGCGCAGCAGCGTCGCGGTTACTTTCTCGCCGGCATTGGGTTGAACAGTGGCCACGCGCTTGACGAAATCGCCCCGCATGCGAATGCCCTGCTAGTTCAGGCCAACGGTGCGATCCTAGTCGGCGATTCCGAAGCGGCGATTCAGGCTATCACTACCTTTGCGGAGGTTGTTTTCGCCATCCACCCATTCATACCCGATGTGCTTCCGGAGAATTGGCACAACGTTCTCCGGCTTTGGTTATCCGGGGCACCGCTCGCCGGCGCTGCGCCGGGACACGAGGATGAGGTGCTGCGATTCGTCGAGGGCGGCCTCGTCTACCGGCTACCTTGGGCAATGGAGGCCGTGCGTGTGAGAGGGTTGGCCAACGGGGACGATATAGGTGATGGGCTCACGTTTGCCGATGTCGAGATGAGCCTGGCGGTGGCGGCCGTCGAAACAGGCACGCTGAACCGTCCGGCGGCATTGTTGATGCAGGCCGGCTTTGCATCGCGCCTTGCGGCTATAAAGGCCGTGCGGGACACCAACGCCCGGTTTGCGTCGTTCACGGAGCTGCGGGATTGGCTCGTCTCCGGTACCGTCGAGGCTGCGACCGAACAGGCCGACTGGCCGACGCCGGAGACAGCCGATCTGTGGCGTGCGTTTCGGACAAGCTCCGCGCCGAAGGCGGAGGCGGTATGGAAAGAGCGGCGATACGAAGCGCCGGTCGCTTGGTTGCGCACGATCGACGCGCCTCCGGCCGGCGTAGCCGTTCGTCTCTATTGCAATCCCGATCACCCGGAGCCGACCGTCCTACTAGAGACTGGGCGCCGGGCGGGCCAACTTGAGGCGCCCCTCAACCCGAATCGCACAGGCCTCACTCTTGCGACCGTTCTCGAGGATCGAAGCGGTGTCCTTGTAACCTACATCGGTCCTGAGGACGTCTGGCTTCAATGAGCTGGGGCAGTTAGGCGGCAGGACACCGACGCTGTGAACCCTCTCATCATCACCTTCTGCGCTGTTTTCGCCGCAATCATGTCGATCGTATGCCCGTCTATGACAAGGGCATGATCACCTGAACGAAAACGCAGTAGTCCACTGAGATTAGCGAGCCCGACAAATATCGGGCTGAAGCCGCGACCGCGACCCCCGTCTCGCCCGAACCGCGAGATGCCGTCTGAGAGCGCAAGCCGCAAGGCCGTACCGTGATCGGTCAGTGCCTCGTAATCGGGGCAGGTTTTCAGACTTTCGAGGACGCCGATTCCGCCATCGGCTACGACAAACTCGAACCCATCGCGACTCGCTCGGAATGCTACTATGCCGGTGTCGGGTGCTTGCGCATGCTCACGAATGTTGCCAACTAGTTCGCCAGCGGCCCCCACGAAGCGCGCGGCAGTTGTCCTATGAAATCCCACTGCGGTCGCCGCCCTTTGCGCTGCAAGCCCGAACTCGATCCAGCCGCCGTCATCATGCGGCCAGATAGCGGGTGTGCGAAAGAAACCGCAGGCCCGCGTTACCGGGCAGAGCCATTGCCGTCGGCCGTCACTAAGGGCCGCGATTAGTGGGCCGACCGAACCGACCGCCAAAAAGCGTGCTTCACGGGGAGGGGGCATAAGGCCCACATCTGTGAGCATCAGCCATTCGATCAGTGGGCCGAGCGCCCTCGCGGTAATATGGCTGTCTTGACGCATTGCGTCTCGGCCACGCAACGCCGCGAAGGCGAGGCCGTCAAGCGCGTTAAAATCGAGCGGCTGAGCTTCACTCATTCGGCCGCGTCTACAATTTCCCGAATACGCGGCGGAAGACGACCCTCGACCCATTGCCGTACGACTGCGCGATTTGCCGCGAACAACGCGTCAAGCGGTTCCCCGGCAGCACTTGGCGCCCGCCGCCAGCGCGGGCTTCCATCGGCCCGGAACACGGCGCGCTGACGGTTCACAGTCTTCATGAAGCTCCACGTCTCCAGCACTGTGACCTGGTCGAAAGCAGGAGCCAGCCGTGGGAGCAGGTCAATCCCACCGCGCACAACGAGATTAATTGGGCGACCGGCGTCCTTGGCTACCCGCATAAGCCATTCGGCATGGAGCTCTCTGCGGGCCGCCCGCCCGGTTCCTGTGGCGAACTCATAAGCGAGGTGCGTAACTTCCGGCCGTGCCCGCACATAGGCACCCCAACGTCGAAAATCTGCCTCACTTCGGCCGTTGACGTGAAGAGCCGTTGGTATGCCCTCAGCGAGGAATTCCTCATGGACGAGCCCAATGCGTTTGATCGCATGAAGGTCGACGTGGCGCGGCACATCAACGAAGAGGCTGAAATTGGGAGTCGTCGAAAATGCGACACCTAGCTCTTTGAGTGCGCGGATGATGTCCCGACGTTGCCCCTCGTAGCCCCACCAACGTTCGAGAGGGGGATCCTTGTCAGTGCCGGTCAGGATGATCTGGGTTCCGGCGGCAATACAGTATTCAGCGCAAAGGGCCTCGTGCGACTCGAAACGTACTCTTCCATCACGTCGGCCGAACATCGCATAGAGTGGGAGTGCAACAGAGTCAGGCCCAAAACGCTGCATGCGGCGTTTTCCATGGAACAGAACAGGCACAACTGGAGGCAGCGTCGGCGCTTCGAGGACGGCGGCCCGCGGCACACTGTCGAGCGCGAAAGTGCCCACCTCGCGCACTCTAAGCGCGTAATCGGCATTGTTCCGGCAGGGCTTATCGCACGAGTCCGGGTGCCGGCAGCACAGATCCAGGCAGCTCATCAGCCCTGCCTCGATTGAGAGACCGCCGCATACCCGCAGCTCCGGGCAACTCACGCAACCGAGCGAACACGGATGATGCTGCTCGTCCTGCCACAAACGATGCTCCGGAACCCTCATCGGGGGCAGCGCGCTTGCGCGTGTAACGTGCTCCTTCAGCATACAGATATCTCCACCACGCCCGCGGCATCGTGCACCTGGTCGACGGTGCCAATGCCGATGCCGCACGAATCTTCAATTCCCTGGACAACCTCAGTCGGCGCAGCCTTGATCCGAACGACTTCCGTGAGACCTTGCCTTGCCACAAGTCCGTCAGCATCCTTCTCGACCGTCAGCTTGTCACCCGGGGCGAGCCGAGCGCTACCGATGATCTCGCCGGCGACGGAGCGACCAGCGCACTCAGGTTGTTTCGTCAGCAGGTCAGATGTTGCAAGCGCTACTCGCTGCCGATCCCAGCTTCGTTTGATCGTCTTCCCGACGCGTTCAAGGAAGTCCGCGCCCATCACACCGTCTCCTCAAAAAGCGGCCGATATCGTTTGAGCCGACCCTGCCGCATCTCAACAATCAACCCGATGGACGCCAACGAGGAGAGTCTATTGTTCCAGGCTGTCGTATGGCGGGTCTTTTCGCGATGACCATATTTACGCATCAGCTCTCCGGCGTCGGTCTCGCCATGTTCGGCAACCAAATCGAAAGTCTGTTGCTGCTTGGCTTCGAGTTCGCCAACAATAGCTGAGCGAACCACGATGCCGTCCTCTGCGATCACGCAGGTCATGAAGACATCGCCACGTCCGAGGGCAATTTCCAACAGATCATCGCGGACCGAATTGTTGAGATTCGCGAGAATTGGATAATAGAGTGAGTCGCGACCCCGGACGACATTGCGAAACGCAACCACGCTCTCCCGCAGATAACTTGCCGTAGCCACATCGACATCTCGAAAATCAAGGAATACCGGCTCTGGCTCCGCTGGCTCCGTTGCGATCCTCTCCAAGAGCTTGCTCAGAGCGGCCTTCCCGTTTGGGGCCCCGGCCAACACATTGGCTCCACCGACTTCACTCATATCAACGTGCATACTCACGATCCTCACGTATGTAACGTGAGTTACGTAAGAATGGACTCGCCTCGCGTCAAGAGGCCCGGGCGATTTCTCCACAGTTCGCGCACTACCATACGTCCGACCCTGACCTGATTGCCGCTTCTTCGGGCGAGTTTGATTGCAATTGAACGGCGAATCCCTCTCCTCTACGCTCTTGCCACCTCGGGGTTTGTCTACCACCGGGGCATCGCGATGCTCCCAACACGGGAGATATCGTGATGAGGATGTTGTCCAAGCGACAGGTGAAGGAGTTGGTACTCTACTCACCTCAACACATCGCGCGGCTGGAGGCTGCGGGCCAATTCCCCCAGCGGGTGCAGCTCGGGGCCAACAGAGTGGGATGGGTTGAGGCTGAAGTGCTGGACTGGCTCCAGGAACGCCTCGATCGACGCGACAAGCCTGACGACACTCCTGCATAGGAGCGAGGCGGCCGGCGAGTGATCGTCGCGCCGCCTCAACAGGTTACGACAGAGAGTCTGATGACTCGATGAAGATGTAGGCAATGATGACGGAAGTGCCGCCGAGGAAGTTCTTATCCGAATTCGCCGTGAGCTTATTTTCGGCGCGATGGCTAATGGTCACACCATCCGACCTGATGAAGGGTGGCGAGGTTAGCCAGGAGGCCGCGGAGGTCGCTCAACGCTGTCATATCTATCTGATATGCCGACGGCCTGCGCAATTCTACGACCCCAAGAACTTTAAGTACGATGGCGGCAAGGTTAGCGGAACGCTAGCCTATAAGATCGCCGGTAGGACTGAAGAACTGTATTTCGAACTGCCGTTTGAACCTTCCGACGGGGCGACAACGGTACGACTGTCGGATTATCCGCATCGAGAAATCGAAGCCTGTTCATCAGACGGGGAGTGCATTCGGCGTGTTCCCGCCTCAATGATGACGCACCTTGTCGCGCCGAGCGGAGTATTGCGCCAGCTCGATGTCCTGTATGTCGGCCAAGCCTACGCAGATGGACGTCGTTCCGCCTTCGAGCGCCTCAAAGACCACTCAACCCTTCAACGCATCCTGGCTGACGTTGTCCAAAGCATGCCGGACGACGAAGTCCTCTTGCTGACATTTGAGTATGAGCCCTACCAAATAATCGGCTCGATTGACGGGGCTGCCAAGGAAGCCATACGGGATGAAACCGACGCCGCGCGCTTTCCTCGCATTCTCGACAATCCCCTGACTGAAAAACAACAGATTTGCCTCGTCGAAGCGGGCCTGATCCGCTACTTCAATCCGCAATACAACGAGGTGTACAAGAACAGTTTTCCTTCCGAGGATCAGAAGATCCTGGCGGAGTGTTATGCTCTCGACTTCTCAGCGCTCGTCGTCGAGATCGACACGACGGAGCTACGGATGGAGTTATTCTCTCATAGCGTCGCCGCTTCTGATCACCACATTGCGGAGTTCGATCTGGTTGACCCGGAGCGTCGACGAAGCTTTTTCACGTTCGTGAACGAGGACGACTAGCCCGTCGAGTTCCCGAAGTGACGCCTCGATCGTCGCGACACACCTGACGACACTCCTGCATAGGAGGGGGGCGGCCGGCGAGCGATCGTCGTGCCGCCCCTTCTATGGATACGGATAGGGATCGCGGTATCCCTAGCTCGGCGCCGCCCGCATCCTCAGTCGCCAATGATCATGGCTGACCATAGGCGAGCGATCTGAGCTGGCTGTCTTGCGCGACTTCACTCTCAGAATAGCTATTGAAGGTGTGCTCGACCTTCCCGACCCATTGCGCATGTGAGCTGTCCCCTCGTATACCTATGGTTGAAAGTGGTCTGCCGGGGGACGATCATGAAGCTGCTGTTCAAACGCTCACAATCGACCGACACCACCAATCGCGCCGTCTTCAAGCTCTGGGCCCAGATCGAATTCGAGGGCGACGAGGCCGAGATTGTCCGGCGGTACCACTTCGAAAACGCACTATTGATCGACGCCATGCAGCCCGGGTTCCTCCGTACGGTTGCGATCATTGGCGTCGGGGCGGCGTTCGTATGCCTCGCCATCTTGTGGTCGATCGGCGGCATCCCGTGGCCGATGCTGTGGTCGCTTCTCGTTGGCGCCGGCGCGGCATGGCTCTACTACGACCGCTTTCGCCAGTCGATCTATGTGCGCGATCTCGTTCACGGCCGCTATTTCGACTGTAACAGCGTCGTCGAACTCGCACGAAAGGAGGCATGGCTGGGTGTCGTGACCAGCTTCCTCCGTCAGGTTATGGAAAGCGCCAAACAATGGGACGGCACCGAAATCCTCCCCATCGAAGCGTTGTCAAAGGCTGAGGCCAAACTGGTCGTGATCCGCGGGCTATGACCGTCCGCGGCGAGCGCCTGCACGCCTTCCTCCACGGTCTCTTCCAGCCGAGCGATCAGGAGCTGGCCCGCGAGGTCTTCGATCAAACCTCACGGCTGTTTGAGCATCACGGGATCGGGACTGAGGAGGGACGGGCAGCGTTCATGGCGCGGCTCGCCGATCGACTGTTCAATGGCATTGTCGGTGTCGACGAAGCTTTCGAGCGCGAACACGTCGACGACATCGTAGCGGCACTGATCAACTACGAGGACATGTTCCGACTGCCGACCATCGATTGGTCGGAACGCCGATCGACCTCTGACTATTGGACACTCCGCGACATGCTTCTGATGCAGAAGGTGCTGGTCGAGGATTTCCCAAGAACCGAAGAGACGCTGTTCGACGTCTTCGGCATCTTTCTCTACGCGACAGCCGGGGCGTCGCCGGCGCACACGCACGAAGGGGCCGTCGAGAGCGGCATCCGGGTGCCTGCGGAGCGCATCGACCTGATGACATGCCTGCCGGCGTTGCTGGACAGCCTGATTGGCAGCCTGTTCAGCGAGGAGGTCGAAGAACGCGACCTGTTTCCAAACACTCGCCGCCAACTCAGCGGCAATCTGGTCATCGCCTCCGGTGGCAATCCCGCCGATCCGCAAGCCTCCAAGCGCCCACCCAAGCTGCCGTCGAAATCCGATCTCACTGATCCGCACGAGCTCGTGCAAACCTATGTCGGCGGCACGCCGCTGGTTCGGCTCTTCGATGGCAAGATTGACTTCACGATTCCAGAGAGCATTCGCTTCGAGCACCACCACATCCTCGCCGGCACCGGCCACGGCAAGACGCAAACGCTGCAGTACCTGATCGCCTCCGACCTCGATGCGGTCGAGCGGGGCGAAGCCTCGGTCGTTGTCATCGATAGCCAGGGCGATCTCATCAACACCATTGCCGGGCTGAAGCGCTTCGCGCCGGGCGAACCTCTCCATGACCGCATCGTCCTCATCGATCCCACCGACGTCGAGTACCCCGTCTCACTCAATCTCTTCGACGTTGGGATCGATCGCTTGAGCGGCTATCCGATGCTGGAGAGCGAGCGGCTCACCAACTCGATCCTCGAGCTCTATGACTTCGTTCTGGGGAGCCTGCTCGAAGCGGGCATGACCCAGAAGCAGTCGGTGATCTTCCGCTACGTCACCCGACTGATGCTGCATATCCCCGACGCCACGATCCACACGCTGCGCGAACTCATGGAGCCGAACGGTGAGGTGAAGTTCGCGGCCGCGATCGGCGAACTCACCGGAACCGCCAGGCACTTCTTCGAGACCGAATTCGGCAGCCGTGAATTCGAGCAGACCAAGCGTCAGGTTCTGCGACGGCTGTGGGGTATTCTGGAGAACCAGACGTTCGAGCGTATGTTCTCCCATCCCCGCTCGAAGCTCGATCTCTTCGCGGAGATGAACGCCGGCAAGATCATCCTCATCAACACCGCCAAGGACCTTCTGAAGGAGAACGGCACCGAGATCTTCGGGCGCTTCTTCATCGCCTTGATCGCCCAGGCGGCGCAGGAACGTGCCGTGCTCCCTGAGAGCAAACGCCTGCCGACCTTCGGCTACGTCGATGAAGCGGCCGACTACTTCGATCGCAACGTCGGCATCATTCTCGCCCAGGCGCGCAAGTACAATGTCGGCATGGTGCTCGCGCACCAGTACCTCGGGCAATTGGAGCCCAAGCTCCAGGAAGCCTTCGCCGCCAACACGTCCATCAAGTTTACCGGGGGCGTCTCGAACCGCGATGCGAAGAACCTGGCGCCGGCCTTCGGAACCAGTCCGGACACGATTGAGCGCCAGCCTCGCGGATCGTTCGCTGTCGCCGTCCGCGGACTGACCACCAGTGCTGTGTCACTCCAGTTTCCGTTCGGACATGTGGAGAAGATGCCGACAATGTCGACAGAGGAGCGCGTCGGGCTGAGAGAGCGCATGCGCGAGCGTTACGCGGTCCACTACACCGAACTCACCAGGCCCTCGGAGCCGCAGCCTGCCGGAAGTGACCAGCCTTCGACGCCAACGGGCGAGGGGGCAGAGGGTATTGCCCGCAGGGAGCCGCTCGATGCCGACAACCCCGACAGCACGCCGTCGGACGAGCTCTGAACGTCACATATTGTGATCGCCGTCTCATGGCGGGTCATTGCGCTTCATAGCCGTTCACGTCACACCATAGCGCTCGTTGTCGCCGTTGCTTCTCGCCTCTAGAGCTTCCGCGATGGCTCTCGACACCCTCCATCGCCGTGACCGCTACGCGCCAACATCGACCGGAAAACGGGTCTCGCCCAGACCGCGCGACGTGCGTTGGTTCAGGGCGCTGGCCGATCACGGCCCGTTACCGTCGCACTATCTTCACACGTTCACCGAGGAAGAGTGCCGCAATCCGAAGAGCAGCCGCATTCGCCTCACAGACCTGGCGAGCGAAACCGACACGCCGCACCGCGGCGCATACCTTGTTCGACCGGCCGCACAACGCCGCATGGAGAACGCGCGCAATCGTTCGTTGATCTATGACCTCAGCGACGCTGGCTGGCGGGCTCTGGATGGGAGACGCCAAGAAGCGGCTCGGCCCGGTGGCCCGTTCGCTCATCAACTGATGGTCGCTTGCGTTACCGCGTCGATCGAACTCGCCTGCCTCAAGCGCGGCGACATCCGCTACATCCATGGTGGTGAGATACTGAAACGGGCCGGGACGACGCTGGCAGCGGACGTGCCAATCGACGCCTCGAGCGCTGGGCGCCATCGGCTCGTAACGGACCAGTTGTTCGCGCTCGAACATCGTACGTCGCGCGGAAGCCTCTATGTGAGCTACGTCGTGGAGTGCGATCGCGGCACCGAGCCGATCACCGCTTCGGGCGCGTCGCGGAAGAGCTATCTCTGCAACTACCTCCAATACCGCGCCTTCGTTGGCGAAGGTCTCTATCGGGAGCACTACTGCCTCAAAGCGCCAATGCTCGTGCTGAACGTCATGAATAGCGTCGAGCGCCAGCGCGCGTACATGGACCTCATCGCTTCGCTCGCCCCAAACGGCAATGCCTTCATGCTCTTTCAGACGATCGGTGGCTTCGGCGCTTCCTTCGCGCCACCACCATTGATGCCTAAGCTGCTCGCCGGCACCTGGGATCGCGTTGGCCACGATCCGATTTGTATTGGTGGCCCCTGACTACTCGAGGCCGTCCTTAGTCGAGATTGTTTTCGCACTGAACGGTTTCAACAAAGCGCCGTCGACCATGAGCTTCATGCTGATGTCATGATTGGGCAGACTGAGCAGGTCGAGTTGATTGAACACCGGCTCGAACTGGCGTGCGATCAAACCGGCATCGTGAGCGCCCAGGCGGAACGAAATCAGCGTTCCAGCGTTGCCAATGACGGCGTGCTGAATGTCAGAGTCAAGCTGGTGCAGGTACTGGTGCGCAAGGATAGCCCCGACACCGAATTTCCGGAGCTCGGACAGCATGTTCGCGAATGCGAGTGTCGTGAAGTTCTGGAACTCGTCAACGTAGATGAAGAACGGGCGGCGATCGTGCTCATCGATGTCCGCGCGACTGAACGCCGCGAGCCCGAGCGAGGTGAGGAGCAGGCCCCCGAGCAAAGATGAACTGTCCGAGCCGATCTTTCCCTTGGACAGATTGACCAAGAGCACCTTCTGCTCGTCGAGAACGGTGCGCATCCTGAGCTGGTTGTCGCGTCGCGTGAGGATGTGCCTCAGCGTGGGGTCGGCCAGGAACGCGCCGACCTTGTTCTGGATCGGACCGATGCCGTCGGCCTGATAGCGGAAGGTGTACCTGGGGAACTCTGCCTGCCAGAACGCGCGCACTTGCTCGTTCTCGACCTTCCCAACAACGTCGCGGCGGAAAGACCGGTCGGTCAGCATCGAGAGAATGTCGGGCAAGGTCGCCGAGGGTTGGTCGAGGAGTGCCAGAAGTGCATTTCGTAGGATGTGCTCCATGCGCGCACCCCAGGCATCTGCCCACATCATCTTGAAGACATCGAGCATGCCTGACGCCACGAGCGGGCGAAGCCCGGCGCTGACACGCGCGAGCGGATTGTAGCTGAAGGGTTGCGAGGCGTCGGGAACGTTCAGATAGACGACATCGTCCTTTCGGTGAGGCGGGATGCGCGCGGCGACACGCTCAACGAAATCGCCGTGCGGATCGAACAGCGCGCAGCCGCGGCCGTGCTCGATGTCCTGCTCGATCAGGGTCTGGAGCAGCGTCGTCTTACCAACACCGGTCTTGCCGATGACATACATGTGGGACAGGCGATCTCGCTGCTTGATGCCTACTGGTCGTAGCGGACGCCGGTGATTGGTGCGGGCGAAGTACGATGGCCGTTCGTTGGAGTTATCCACGACACCAGTGTGTCGTCGCGGGGCGGTCTGGCGAAGGCACGTAGGTGCACCGTTTCATCGCATTTTCGCGACTATGTGCAACGGATCGGCCGATACAGTTCCCAGAGAAAAACGGAAGAGATTCCGAGTTTAATCTCGAAGATATTTACCCTATCTTCTGCGTTGTCTGCCTGTGAATTCTACGAAGTTGTAACTCGACGATAACCGGCTTTGAATGCGTTCATCGATTATCCTCCAAGTCCGCAACTCGTACTTAATCTGCTTGACTTCGAGGTCGGAGTAGTATCGCAGCCACGACCACTCTTTCATGTGATCGAGGTTGAGCTCGCATAGTTTGATATGAAGGGATGACAGTGCCCGTAGTGTCTCCAGTGTCTGTCGTGGTTTCTTGGTAATCTTCTTTCGTATTATTTTGATCGGCTTAAGACCCGCATTCTCTTTGTCGCCTTTCAATATCTTGATGCGTAAAATTGCCTCAAGATCATTCTTGTTCATATGTATACGATACTATCATGCACATAATAATTGACAAACACGCGCTACGATTTCCTCTAGACAGACGAACGAAGCCTACGATCGGAGAGCCGAGGACGATCCGGTTTGTTCAGGCCGACACCAAGCCTTCGACGAGTGCAATGCTCAATTGGATGTGTTGGCGCTCTCTCTGAAGTTCTGAAAGCCACGCTACCGGGTCGTGAAAAGCATCTTCGTCGCGACAATCGGGGTCATGGTCGCAACGATGCATGACTGGCGGCGGCCACCGTTTTAACATCGTCTAGTGTGCGGAGGGCGGCCAGACTTCGGAGCGTTTCCGTGCCTTCGCCTGAATCAGGCTACGAGTCAAACTATTGCTGACCCGCCGACACCTGTGAGCACGCGTACTGCCACAGGGTCTCAAAGAGCGAGTCCAAAGTTCGAGTGCGCTCCCGAAGAGGTGTACTAGATGAAAATTTAGGGCGATTTGCGACCGTCCGGAAGGGCTCATGTAGCTCCACTGCAAGGTTTTTTCCGGCGAGGAGGCGGTTCGAGGTGACTTCTGTGATGAGGTCACGCCTCTCGAACGGTACCCCCCTTTCGTAGCTTCGTTGCAACGATTCCAGCTGTTCGAGGATCTTCGCCATCTCTCGCTGCACGTCGTCGGAAAGCGACTGAAGTGCCTCGACCCGTTTCTCGGCCGCACGGATGTCAACGACGAGCCGTTGTCTTCGTTCGTTGAAAACCGACTGATCAAGTGCCCCGTCCACCAGTGCGTCGGTCAGGCGCTCAGCGCGTTGTTTGAGACGATCAACGTCCAGCTTCGCGCCTTCGACCATGGCGGTACGATCAACACCCCAAGTCTTGCTTCGCTTGTCGAGCAGCTTCCTCAACTCGGTAAGCTCGCAACGAGTCAACTGCACCTCGGCGAACACGAGGCCGATCTGCTTGTCTGCATCGTCCTCGCGGATCGACGTTGGCCTGCAACGTCGCGTGTGACAGCGGTAGTAGATATACCCTTTCTGTCGTTCGCCGATGAGCGTGTAGCCGCATCTCCGACAGCGAAGCAATCGCCGCAAGAGGAAGTCGTGCTTGACCGGCCGTGCGGAAACCCGGCCACACAACACATCCTGCACGTGATCGAACAAGGCCGTGCTGACGATGGGTTTGTGTATCCCCTTGAACGTCTCACCCGTCGACTTCATGCGGATGACGCCGCAATAAAAGGGATTGTTGAGGATCGTCGAGAGCCCGTTGATTGATATCCGGCCACCGCGGAGATTGGTGAAGCCAATCTCGTCAGCAACTTTGCGTAGCGTGTGGAGCGTGTGCGCTCCGGTCGCATAGACCTCGAATAGCTGACGAACCAGAGGTGCTTTCGTCGGATCGGGAACCTTCGGTTTGCCCTTGCCCTGATCGAGGTAGCCCACAGGTGCGCCGAGTGGGTAGAGGCCTTGCTTGAGGCGGCCATACATGCCCTTGCGGATTTCGCTCCTCAGGTTGCGGATGTAGTCGGCGGCGACGATCGCCTGAATGTCCGCTGAGAGCCGGCCGCCGCGTGACGCAAGGTCCATCGCCTCGTGCGCGAAGTGCACGTCGACGCCCCGATCAATCAGGACGCCCAGGTCAGCCCAGTCCTTGAGGTTGCGCGCGCTGCGATCAATCTTGTGAATGATGACGCCAGCGGCCTCCCGGTTGCGCAGCCGGTCGAGCATCTGCGAAAACACCGGCCGACCGCCCTTGGCGGCGGTCTCCCGCTCCTCAAGCCATTCGCCGACCGACAGACCGTTCGCTTTGGCGTAGCGTGCGATCGCGTCTCGCTGCTCGTCGAGGGAGACCCCTTTCTCGCCCTGCTTCTTGGTGGAGACGCGCGTGTACGCAAAGTATGAATCCATAGACAAAACAATTACTTGGTAACTCCATCATTATCAGCGCGGGCTGCATCCTTGTCGAATCGGCATGCCTCCTGCTGCTCGCGCTCGTGGATGCGCCGCACGATATCGACGTAGCGCCAGAACCTGGCCTCCGCCTCGATCAACTCTTCCTCCGAAAGATGCGTACAGAGTTTCCGGATGAAGGGGATCTGTTGGTGTTCTTCCTGCTCGCTCATACGTCTCGCCTCGCTACCCTGCACGAGGTAGGTGCAGGGTAGCGGGGACGTTCGTGCGCACGAAGTCACGGGAACGGGCTCCTGTGGTGCGTTTCCGTGACTTCGTGTGACACACAGCCAGCCGATACCATGCCGGCATGGTCAGGAAGTCGGTACAGAAGAAACGCCCAACACCATCGGTTTCGGCGGTGTTGGCGTCAGGAGCGCTGGTCGAGATGGTGAGCGACCCGCTGCGGCAGCGGAACGGGTTCGCCGTCTGGCAGGACGACAAGTTGCGCTTCGCGGACAAGGTCGAGAACGACCTGGGCCGTGAGCTGGTGCCGTATGCGTTCGACCATCCGCTGATGCGCAGTAACGTCATGCGCTTCCCGGTGGCGCCGGAGGCGTATGGGTCGGTGCATGAGCTGGTCGGCGAGGTCAGAGAGTTCGTCAACCGGTATGTGGGGCTGAGCGACGGCTTTGACATCGCCGCCAGCTATTATGTCCTTTTCACTTGGCTCTACGACGGCTTCAACGACCTGCCGTACCTGCGCGTCACCGGAGACTACGGTTCCGGCAAGACACGCTTCCTGCACACTATTGGATCGGTCTGCTATCGCCCGATCTTTGCAAGTGGCGCTTCCACGCTCTCGCCGATCTTCCATCTGCTCGACGAGTTCGGTGGCACCCTGATCCTCGACGAAGGAGACTTTCGGCTGTCGGACGAAACCGCCGACATGGTGAAGCTGTTCAACAGCGGCAACACCCGCGGCATGCCGATCTTGCGCTCACAGATGACGCGGGAGCGCACATTCGAGCCACGCGTGTTCAACGTGTTCGGCCCCAAGATCGTGGCAACGCGCGGACGCTACGACGACCGCGGTCTTGAGAGCCGATTCCTGACGGAGCGAATGAGCCCGCAATCGCTCCACGACGGCATTCCCGTCAATCTTCCAGAAGCGTTCGAGGAGCAGGCCGCGCGTCTGCGCAACAAGCTGCTGATGTATCGGTTCAAGACATATCGCCGATACACACCGCAACAGGTGCTCATCAAAGAACCCATCGAGCCACGACTGCAACAGGTACTCGCACCGCTCCTGTCGATCATCGACGACGACAACGAACGTGACGTGGTCATCGAGGTCGCGCAGCGCGACCGACGCCGCACGCCGGTCTCACTCCCCGGCCACGACGGAGACGATGTCGTGTGGGTGCCGGTGTGATCGAATCAGCTTGCGCCGTCTCATTTCGCACAACTAGAGGTGCGCCGGTGGTTCTTGGAAATACAAGCGTTGCGCCAACATGTAACGCCGTTTCAAGAATGCACTTTCGCGCAAACGATACACAACAGAATAGCAACCCGCAACTCGCGAGTGGGATCAACAACTTGCCAAAAACAAACCCAGCTAAACCTCAACAAAATCTGTCGTGGCTTAGCTGGGGTGTGCGCTTGAGCTGACTCCCTCGGCTCGCTTGAGCCTACTGTCCATTCAAGTTCCTTCCCTAGCCGATGTTTGATCAGGGCGAAATATTCGGCCAGTTGTAAGTGACGACCCAAACTATCGTCGCCACAATTAGACCTGCTATCACACCCTGGAAGATGTTCTTCTTACACCACCATGGTTGCTTGATGTGCTTCGAAGCGGCTCTTTCGAACGCGCTGTCGATCAGTCGCTGGAAATCTGGATGCTCCTTGATGATACGCATCCTGATCCTCCCTTGTGAGGGTACTTAACGGTCCCTCGCTCCGCGGCCCAACACGACGCGGCCTGAAACCGATTGACACCAACACAGACATGACTTCCTCCCTTTGCCCGCCGTTGGTTCGGCCGGCCATGTTGTCGTTCTTGCTGAACGCACTCGGCTTTCCGTTCCGCTTACCCCCAATCGCTAACTCACGCACGCCATTTGCCTCCCGTTCTGGTGCGACCAGACCACGTCATGACTGGCCAGCTAACTTGACACTCGAACCACTACAGCACACAAAGGCATCCGTCAAGCATCTAAGAGCGCTTCTGTCTGACAAAGGTGCTTGACGAGCATCTCTAATGAGTTTACGATTTCAAATGGCAGTTTGAGGCTGCCGGCGGGAATGTTTCGGATTCGTTACAATCCCCCGGTACTGATTCTTGAAAACGGAGGACAGAAGGATGGAGTCAATAGCCGCCGTGGCGCGCCAAGGCGCGCCACAGAAGCTTGGGTCCTCTTCAGAAAGCGCCGCAAAAAGTTCGACAGAAACGACCAAGATCGAACGGGTCTCTGTTCGCCTGACTGGCGAGTTGGGACAGGGAATTCGAGATCTACAGGATGTGACTCACGCTACCAGCCCAAGCGAAGTGGTACGCCGGGCCATCGTCGTTTATCGCGCGCTTGTAGACGCCAAAGTAGCCGGGCACGAACCCCTTATTGTCGTCAGGGAAGACGGCCAGGAGAAACGAGTTCCGATTTTCCTTTGACGCACCCAGTACACCCGACGAGAGGCCCCACGGTAACTCCCACGCCGTGGGGCCAGTTCTAACCACTCCAGCTGATCATTCACCTGCTCAACAAGCCCGGCATCAAGCTTCTTCTAGACGACGTCTCCGCTGTTGGAAGAGACCACAACGTGTTGGAAATTACACCGCGAACAGCCCCGGTCGCTGAACTTGCACCCGCCTCGCACGTGAGCGAACTCTGAACCGGGTACGACTTAAGGCCGAAACTCGGTATAACACCCGCGTTATGCACAGCTACGCACGCTCACCGTGCCTTTCCGTGCCTTTGTGGGTCGCGCTGATCTGTTAGCGTAGTGGAACGCGCGCCTGTCGGCGCGTCGTCACTTCCATGCGCACAAAGTTCACCAATCATCTCGCCACAGTTCGCAGACGACACGGCTTCACGCAGCTTGAGGTCGCGTACCTGCTCGGCCTCGACGCCCGGCAACGGGTATCGCGGTACGAGCTCGAAGAGAGCGACCCCAACCTCGACGAGTTGTTCGTCTTTCAGGCCATCTTCGATGTGCTGCCGCATGAGTTGTTTCCGTGTCGCTTCGACCTGGCGAAGGAAACCGCCACCGAGAGAGTCGCACGGCTGATCGCCATGCTGGACGACGATACGCGTCGCCTCACCGCGCACAAACAGCAGTACCTCCGCGAAGCCCTTGAGCGGATCAAACGCACCAACGCCCTATGACACTACCGCGGCCGCGACGAAAGCCAGTAGTCTTGGCGTTCTTCTTCAACGCGCGTGGCATCGCTCACGCCGTGTTCGACGGCCCGCGATCGCTGCTGCGATGGGGCGTCAAGACGGCGAACCCCAAGAGCGTCGAAAACCGCTGCGAGAAGGCCCTCGCACTGGTGTTGCTGTTCCGGCCATCCGTGATTGTCGTGCAGGACTGCGACGGCGAGCTGTCGAGATGCACGAAGAGCGTTCGCGAAACAATCGAGCAGCTTGCGACCCACGCCCACGAGCGGAAGATCGAGATTGCGCGGTATTCACGCTCCGACGTTCTGAGCGCGTTCGCACCTCATCGGGCGCACACCAAGCACCAGATCGCACTTGCGATTGCAGAGATACTGCCGGAACTCGCACCTCACATCCCGCCCAAGCGCAAACAATGGCAGGGCGAAGCGCACCGCATGGCGTTCTTCGACGCCGCGTCACTTGCGCTCACGTACTACGCTGACGAGCGTCGGTGAGAGCGCCCGTTGTGAAAGTGCGGTTGGGGCGGTCGAGAACACCGCCCGTTTTTTTCATCAACGGTGCGCGCAGCTGACCTCAACGAGTGCCGCACGACGCGATGCAGAGGGCTCGCCGCCCGTTAGGCGAGCTACTTCTGCCTGTTGTGGCGTGGCGCGACGTACGCTTCTCACGTGGGCTGCGGCCTCAGAACTCGAACGACGCCTCCGCCGTCAACCCGAGGATGCTGGTCATCCAGTTGACCGGCTGCGGTAAACCACCTCCACCGATGATGTGGTTTTCAAAGTGGGTATGGCCCCGCGTCCGCATGTGCCAGTATCGCACACCCACACCGACGCGACCATTTTCGTGGACGTGGTAGTCGAGCATGGCTTCGAGTTGGACGCCCCAGCCGGTGCCGTCTTCGGGGATGGCACCGGTGAAGCAGCCGGTGGTGGTACAGCCGGGCGGCATCCGGAGCCAATGGTAATCGTGGCCGTTCAGCACCACGAGTGGGAGCGCCGCCGCTTCACCGCGTAGCCTCCATTTTCCGCGATTGATCTCGCCGTTGAGCCCTGCACGTAGCGAATGCCAATTGTTCTTCTGGCTGATGCCTAAGACCGAGTTGGCGATGGACGGGACACAGATGCCGGGATTTGTGGCCGTCTGCGTACAGCCATAGGCATTCACGTCCTGGCGAAAGTAGTTGTACCCAAAGAAAGCGCCGAGCCGATCGTCACCGCGCTCATGGAAGTACCAGCCGGCGTCGATGGTAGCGTAGCCGAGGAAGCCGCCGCGCTGGTCGGAGTTGGTGCTTGAATACGGCGTCGTTACCGGTGGGAAGTCTTCGTCCTTGAGGTTGCCGCCGACAACGGCACCCAAGCCGGCGATGCCCTTGAGGAAGAAACTGCTCCGCTCAATCTCACCAAAGACCTCCCCGGAGTGGGTGGTGAGGCCGTCATAGGTGAGGCGCGACAACACGGTACTGCCAGTGGTGTCGTACAAATCCTTGGCAGTGGTCCCCATGCCGATCCAGTAGCGGGTACCGAAGGCGATATCGAAGGCCTGTTCGATGCCCTCCGGTATCGCGGCTGGCTCCTTGTCCGGTGTGCCGATCGACAGGTCAGCCGCTACTGCGACGCCTGAGGCCAGGCCGGCCAGAACGGCCACGACGCCGAACGCAAGCGACCGGCGATTTCCACTCATTTGATGCATGACGATCCCCCTTGATCACCTGTCGGCAGCGCTGCGGCCGTGATCCATCCCATGTTCGCCGCCAGTAAAAATCTGTGTTAAATCCCCAAAAGCATGAGCTTTCATGAGAGCAAACCTTGATAAATCAATCGCATGTGAAACACTTTGGACAATTATGTTGCAATTATGGAGAAGAAAACGAGATAAAGCTTGCGATGCGAGCGGGAATGCTGCTAACGTCGCTCACAGTCGCCTTCGGAAATCAGCCGAAACTGGCAGCTCCGATGAAACGGAATTGTCCATTCGGTTGCAGCGTGAGGCGGGGCGTCCGTTGGAGCCCGCCATGCGCACGACCACTCACACCGAGCCGACACTTCACACCGCTCGCGGAGAGCGGAAGTATCTGACCGCGGCCGAGCGTGTTCGCTTCGTAGCGGCGGCCGAGTCCCAACCAACCGCAGTACGGCTGTTTTGCTTACTGCTTCTATGGAGCGGTGGTCGACTATCCGAAGTGCTGTCGGTCACTGCCAACAACTTTGACCTTGACCTCGGCGCTGTCGGCCTAAAGACGCTCAAGCGCCGGAAGCGTGGTGTCGTCCGGTACGTTCCCCTGCCGCCAGATCTCATCCGGGAACTCGACGACGCTTTTCAGATTCAGCGTCGGCAGGTCGATCCGGAACACGGGCACGGACGGCTGTGGTGTTGGAGTCGCACTACCGCCTGGCGCCGACTGAAAGAGGTTATGGACGCCGCCAACATCTCCGGGCCACCGGCCTCACCGAAGGGTCTACGTCACACGTTCGGTGTGGCCGCGTTTCAGTCTTCCGTTCCACCCCATCTGGTGCAGCGGTGGTTGGGGCATGCATCGCCGCGCACGACGGCCATCTACGGAGATGTCATTGGACCCGAGGAGCGGGAGTTCGCGAGGCGGATGTGGTCGCTAGGCGTGGCTTAACTTTCACAAGATCTCTGATTGCAACTCGAAAAAAAGCCCCCACACAAAATGGGGGCTACGACTAATCTGGCGACATGAAACTCTCTGCAAATAGCATCGTGCGTAAACCAGACTGCGTAATCCTCATCCGAGATCCCGGCAACTCCTCCACGCTGCCATCGGCGAGAAGGTCCCGAAACGCATCCGTTACGGACGCCATGCTTAATCTGTAGTCCTTTGCATAGTCATACTGATCGATCATACTGTCGAGATCGCTCAATAGCAAAGGAGTTCCATCTTCCCGAAAGTTTTTCAAAAGAACGTATACCCCTCGTGTGTACGGACTACACATGCCTCTCTCCCTCTATTGCGTTCAACCTTTCTCTCCTTCTCCTCTTGGTTCGCTTTCTTCGTTCCCTCTCCCTCCTCTCTCTCACCGCCAATATCAGGTCTCTCTCTATCATATCACATAGCTTCAAATACTTCCTAGTCGACTTAATATTCTTCGCAAAGAAAGATACATGCAGATTCGGCGACCTTCTGGAAATCGACTCTAAAGAAGCCAGGTACGGAGACACATCAGAAACGTTCCACAACTCGCCCCGCTCATCTACAACATGCAGGACCTCTTCATCAGTATGGTATACTTTTGGCTCAAGAAACTGCCTAAATATTAAGATATCCCTAACATGCTCGGATGCAAATCTATTCAACGCTTCTTCTATTAAGATTCTTTCCTCCGCACTCACTATAAATGGATTTTCACCATCAACGTCGCCGTGCTTTTCCGCCGCCGTTCTGTAGTCGATCTCCGACTTCCACATAGTATAGAGATTTCGCGTTTGACGAAAAATGAAGGTTTCGATTAACATACGCAGGTGATTCAGCTCGATTGAGTTCGTCTTCTTAATAATATCACTAATGTCTAGCAACATCGATCGAAGCCAAGACTCATCAACTATCCTATTTGAGTAATTAGGTAAAATTTGATTCTTTGATACATCACTATCATCGCGTATCTCAATAAATCCGTAACTTTTCAATAGAAAAACTACGTCAGAGCTCGGGTCAATATAGCATAAACGCAGGAGTTGCTTGATAATCTCCTCTACTAGAAGATTCATTCTAACAACAGAATGATGATAAACAATAAATCTGTAATTAAGAAATCGACTATGAAAGAAAGATTCTACAACAGATAGTGACTTGTAGCTAGGGCATATGCTAAATTTTCTTTTAGATGAACTATAGTGTAAAACAAACTGCGATACCAATCTCCTTGAATCAAAAGTACGGTCGGTGACGCCGGATTCTATAGGATCTCGCAATGTATAATCGATACGATCAGCATCAAGTTGACTCGAAATAATATCTCTCAAGCAGGGGAAGATGTTGTTTGACTCGGAAACACCATTGTTTCTCTTGGAAAACATTATTGTATTTGCAATATGAAAGACTGTAAGCATGTATGCTCGATCAGGATCTCGGCCATTTTCAACATCTAGGCATATCTCATCAAATATTTGAATGCCTCTTCGTTCATGTACCGGTAGTTTACGAAGAAAGATTTGAAAATCATTAAGTTTAATTCCAAGAGAATTGCAGATTGCTGTATATCTATGCTTAGTGTAACCATAACCGCGCGTTGGAGAGAATATATCTTTATCTAGATCGTCGTAATTGTTACTAAAAGCTATTTTGAACTTCTCGTCATCGCCGTAACGTTCAAATATGGTCGGTGCCTGCTTAAGTGCATTTTCAAAAATGTGGCTCATGGGTAGGTGGCCAATATCATGTATAAGGCCACAAATTCTCACAGCGACGCCGAATGTGTTAAGGAGAAATAGAGGATCGTATTCTTCTATGAATATTCCATTTTCCGTATCCGTGAAATTGCCAACAGATCGACTTCCGTCAATCGGTCGATGCTGAAATGCGAACTGGTATCCTACGCTTTTACGCCAGCTCTCCTCTAGAGTTTTTCTGCTGCGTTCTGTAGTGGCGAGGTATTTCGCCACAGATTCGGCCATACTCCGTATTCCGCGACGTAAAGCGCCTTGTCTGGAGTTGTTGACTGAATGGCGGAATATTTCGCCGGCAACATGGGCAACCCCAAGCGAATGTGCGAATCGGGAGTTCTTGTTGTTTGGATAGGCAGTGTATGTAGACGAGTTTTGCAGAATGAAATGCAGTCGTTGAAAATGACGACTGTCGATGACGGTCTTTTCAAGAGGAGAGAGTGGAATGTAACCGTGAACTACATCTTTGATTGGCGTGATATGTCGATTCGGCATTAGCCCGGCCCCCCCCGAGAGTCGGCGCCGAAACTGCAACGCTGCGTCGATCCCCGAAAAGGAAACGACCTTTGCAGACGGATCAAGCGATTGCAACCCAGAGTATCTCCAGCGTTGGAGGCATTGCGACGGATTTATGACAAGTCGGCAGTTCGATCTCGTGAGGACGCACACGGCTTTCATGTCTGCGATGCGGTGGCACTTCTTCTGACGCCGTATCCATATTCGATACAAGGTCGCCGTAGGCGCATGTCTCCTTGATCACCCCTGACGTCCTCTCCTGCCTATCCTCCGAGGAGGCGGTGCTCCCGCGTCCCTCCATCTTCAACGGCGATGGCGTCAGTTTGGCTAGGTCGCCAAACCGCCTGATGGTCCGCAAACAAAAACCGCGCCGGCGGCACCGAGTGCGGTCGACCCGCTAAGCGCTTCCGATACATCCGCTGCATCGCCGCCACCCGCCGGCTGTTCGTCGTCACCGTGAGCACCTGAAACGTGGGGATACCGAACTGCCGTTTGTGAGCGCCGGTCTTCCAAGCGTAGGCGTAGACCACGAACTTGCGCAGGACCGAGGTGTCCTTCCAGAACTTCAGCGTCTTGCTCTTGCGCTCGCTGACATCGATCGTCTCGGTGCCACGATCGATCTCCAGGAAGATGAACCGACGGTTCTTGCCTTCGGGGAGCTGCGGGAAGCGCAGCATGAAAAGGCCGTCGGGGATTGTCCCTTCGGTTTCCCGGTAACCGTACCAGTTGACCCGCGCTGACAGGAGACCGGGCAGCGAGTCGCGTTTCAGAATATCCGGCGCGTACCGTTCATAGATTTGGTCGGGGTAGAAGAACTCCACGTCCTCATGCTGCGGGCCGCTCCACGTATCTGAATCAGGAAGTGCGGGATGGCAATTACGGTGTCGCTCCAAGTCGTTTTGTCGGATTCCGCCTTCTGCCGAACTCATCCAACAAATCCGCCCACTGCTGCATCAACTCGACACGCTGATCCCAATAGCTCGCGCGATTGTAGGCTCGGCGGATGGCGTTCTGGTCCCGGTGCGCGAGGACGGCTTCGATCACGTCAGGATCGAAGCCGCGGGAATTGAGGATCGTGCTCGCCGTCACGCGAAACCCGTGCGCGGTGACTTCGTCCTTGGAGAAGCCCATCCGCCGCAGGGCCGAGTTGAATGCCATGTTCGACAGCGGGCGGTCTTTTGTCCGGATGGACGGGAAGACCAGTTCGCTGCCTTCCGATAGCGGCCAGATATCCGAGAGCACCGCAAGAGCCTGGCGGGACAGGGGCACGTCGTGCGGACGGCGCATCTTCATGCGCTCGGCCGGGATGCGCCACCGGGCTTTGTCGAAGTCGAATTCGCTACGTCCTGCGCCACGCACTTCACCGGGGCGCACGCAGGTGAGGATCAGGAGTTTGAGAGCCGCGCCAATCGTCGGCCAGCCGTCGAACTCATCAAGCGCACGGAGGAACCTCCCGAGTTCTCGCTCGTTGGTGATCGCGGCGCGGCCCTTCGAGGCAGGGGCGGCAAGGGCACCATGCAGCGGAACCGTTGGATCGTCCTTCGCGCGGAGTGTCACGATCGCGTACCGAAACACACCGCCGATCGTTCCCCGCAGCCGGCGTGCGGTCTCGCGGCGCCCGCTCTTTTCGACATGCTGAAGGACAGCGAGAATCTCTGCCGGCGAAACCTCGGCGATCGGCCGCTTCGAAAGGGGCTTCGCAAGATCCTTCAATAGCCAGCGGTTCTTGGACAGCGTGGAGGCTGCCGCGCCGTTGGCCTCCATACGCTCCAGGTACTCATCGGCGACCAGCCCGAATGTCGTTTCGGCTGCAGCTTCGGCGGCGCGCTTGTCCGCTTCGCGTTTGGCTGCGGGGTCGATGCCTTCCGAGAGCAGCCGCTTCGCGTCGTCGCGCTTCCGACGCGCGTCGGCGAGCGTCACGATCGGATACTTGCCGAACGAGAGGATGTTCTCCTTCTGCCGGTGCTTGTACCGGAGCTGCCAGAGCTTTGACCCACCCGGCTGGACGAGCACGTGGAGACCGTCGCCATCTGACAGACGGTAGGGTTTTTCACGCGGTTTGGCTCGGCGCAGTGCGAAGTCCGAGAGCGCCATGGTGGGTAACGCCTTTTCGAGCGTGGGTAACGGGTCGGAATTTTTACCCACGTTTCGATGCGTTGCAAGGGATCGCGGCGTTCCGCTATGTGCGGTTCATCGTTGTAAAACGGCCAAAATAAGCCATTTCTGAGAGGCTATGGTCTGCTATGAGAAGGAGAAATGGTGCCCAGGGGCGGAATCGAACCACCGACACGCGGATTTTCAATCCGCTGCTCTACCAACTGAGCTACCTGGGCATGCCGTCGGCCAATCGGTTGGTGAATGCGCCGGCCTTCGGCGCGGGCGGTTATATGGAATCGCGTCGGGGGTGTCCAGCGGCGGAACCCACGCCGTGCGGCTCATCCGCCGGCGGTTTGTGAACCGACGAAATCCGCAATCGCGGTCGCCAGCTCGGCCATGATCTCGGCCGGCGTTCGGCCGGCCGCCTTGGGCACGCGGAAGGAGTGGTTGCCGCCCTCGATGACGTGCAGCCTGGCGCGCGGGTCGAGCCGCGCCAGCACCGGTTCGATGAGCTCAAGGCCGGCGAACTCGTCGCGCGTGCCCTGGAGGAAGAGCATCGGAACGTTGACCTGGTCGAGGTGGTCGGCGCGCTCGGTGCCGGGCTTGCCCGGCGGGTGCAGGGGAAAGCCGACGAACACCAGGCCACGCACACCCTGCAGTGGCTGGGCGGCCTGGGCCTGCGAGGTCATCCGGCCGCCGAACGATTTGCCGCCGGCAAACAGCGGCACGCCGGACATGGCCGCTGCGGCGTCGGCCACCGCGGCGCGGACGGCGGCGTGGGCAAGTTTCGGGCCGTCGGGGCGCCGGCTGCCCCGCTCCATGTAGGGAAACTGATAACGCAGGGTGGCGATGTTGCGCGCCACAAGTTCGGCCGCCAAGTCGCCAAGAAACGGATGGCGCATGCCCGCGCCGGCGCCATGGGCGAGCACCAGCAGCGCCAGCGGGTCCCGTGGCGCGTCGAGCAAGGCGGAGACGCTGCGCTCCTCGTCGATGCGAATTGTGCGCTCGACCGTTTCGCTCATGCCGCGTCGCCGCCGTCGTGACTGCCATCGCCGCCGCTTCCCGGGTCCTCTTCCGCGGCGGGGATGGCATAGGCGCCGGTGAGCCAGCGGTTGAGGTCGATCTGCCGGCAGCGTTCGGAGCAGAACGGATAGAGCGATCGCACCGACGGCTTGTCGCAGATCGGGCAGGCGCGCGCCTTGCGCAGCGGCACCACCTTGCCGTCGTCGGTCGGTGCCCCCGGCTTGTTTCGGGCGGCGCTCATTGCGGACTGATCCAGTTGAACTGCACCGGATAACCTTCGCCGGCGAGCAGCGACAGGGTTTCGTAGAGTGGCAGGCCGACCACGCCGCTGTAGGAGCCGACCAGCTTCACCACGAAAGCGCCAGCAAAGCCCTGGATGGCGTAGCCGCCGGCCTTGCCGCGCCATTCGCCCGACGCGATGTAGGAGTCCACATCCTGCTTCGACAGGCGCTTGAAGCGGACCCGGGTCTCGACCAGCCGCTGGCGCACCTGGCCCTTGCCGTTGATGAGGCAGAGACCGGTGTGGACCCGGTGGGTGCGCCCGGAAAGCTGATGCAGGCAGGCGGCGGCGTCCTGGATCACCTCGGCCTTGGGCAGGACGCGACGACCGACGGCAACCACCGTGTCGGCGGCCAGCACCAGCGCGCCTTCCAGATCCGGTTCGGCGGCCACCTTTTCGACCGCCTCCTGTGCCTTCTCGCGGGCCAGCCGCTTGGCGAGATCGCGCGGCGATTCGCTCTTGCGCGGTTCCTCGTCGATGGAGACCGGGAGCAGGCGATCCGGTTCGACGCCGATTTGCGCCAGCAGCGCGAACCGGCGCGGCGACCCCGACGCGAGGACGAGTTTCAGGCGGCCGGTCATCGGCTGGGCAGGGCTCCGCAATTGGGGACGCTGGTTGGCCCTGACCGGTAGCCGATTGCCGGACGGTTGTGAACCTTGCGGATGGTCGTGGATTCGGAATCTGAGCAGCAAGAGCGGCAGCGTTCCCGACGTCGTCCCGCACGCGGTGCGGCATCTTGATGACGCGCCGCAGATGCGGGACCTCGTGTCAAGCGCACTGCGGGGCCCCGTGTCTGCACCGCACCACTGCGCGCTGCGGCGCGCACGGGGCGACGGTTAGGAAACCCCGAGCAATTTGATCAGGAATCCGCAGCTGGACTAAAGCCGCATCTCCAGGGCGCTGATCAGGGTGAAGAGGCGCCGCGCCGTGGGGTGGTCGATGTCCACCGCGGCCTCCAGCATGTCGCGCAGCATGTCGCCGCCCTCGTTGTGCAGGCCGCGGCGGCCCATGTCGATCGCCTCGATGCGCTCCCTTTGGCCCGCCGCCAGCGCCTCGCGATGCACCTCGCACATCATGAGATAGTCCTTGATGAGCCGGCGCAGCGGCGCCAGCGGCAAGCTGGGTCGCCCGACGCTGCCGCCGGTCTCGTCGCTGATGTCGAAGACAATGCGCTCCTCGCCGGTGGTCAGCTTAAGGCGGTAGGTCGACGCGGTACCGTTTGCTGGGCCGAACCGGTTCTCGGCCACGAGATCGCGGATCGCCACCTCCACTTCGCGCCTGAAGGGCGAGCCGGTTGGCGGCGGCGTCCATCCGGGGAGATCGACCGCGACCAGCCGCCCGATCCGCGCGGTCATCCGGGGCTGCTCCGGTTGCCGCGCACGGTGATGGACCGCGCATGGGCGTCGAGCCCTTCGGCTCCGGCCAGCGTAACGGCGGCGGGGCCGAGTGCTGTGAGCTGATCCGCGTCGAGGCGCAGCACCGAGGTGCGTTTCATGAAGTCGAGGACCGAGAGGCCCGAGGCAAACCGGGCGGAACCCGCCGTGGGCAGCACGTGGTTGGGGCCGCCCACGTAATCGCCAATGGCCTCGGGCGTGTGCCGGCCGAGGAAGGCCGCCCCGGCGTTGCGCAGCCGGTCGAGCAACGCGTCGGGATCGTCGACGGCGAGTTCGATATGCTCCGGCGCGATGCGGTTGGCGAGATCGACGGCCTTGTCGAGGGAGGCCACGACGATGATCGCCCCGTGGCGGCGCCAGCTCTCGCCGGCCGTCTCCGCCCGTGGCAGCGTGGCGAGTTGCCTGTCGACGGCGTCGGCGACGCGGTCGGCGAAGCCGCCACCGGTGGTGATGAGGATCGCCCGGGCGTCGGCGTCGTGCTCGGCCTGGGCGAGCAGGTCTGCGGCGATCCAGTCAGCGTCGTTGGCGCCGTCGGCGATCACCAGCACTTCGGAGGGGCCGGCGATCATGTCGATCCCCACATGGCCGAAGACCTGCCGTTTGGCCTCGGCGACATAGGCGTTGCCGGGGCCGACGATCTTGGCGACCGGGCGGATGGTGGCGGTGCCGTAGGCCAGCGCGCCGACCGCCTGGGCGCCGCCGACCGTGTACACCTCGTCGACACCGGCCAGCGCGGCCGCGGCGAGCACCAGCGGGTTCTGAAAGCCGCCCGGCGTCGGCGTCACCATGACGATGCGCGGCACCCCGGCGACCTTGGCGGGAACCGCATTCATCAGAACCGAGCTGGGATAGGCGGCGGTGCCGCCGGGAACGTAGATGCCGACCGCATCGAGCGCCGTCCAGCGCGAGCCGAGTTCGACGCCGAGGTCGTCGCGATAGCGGTCGTCGGTCGGCACTTGCCGGCGATGGAAGGCGTCGATCCGGGTCGCCGCGAGCTTGAGGGCGTCCAGCGTGTCCGGATCGGCCGCCGCCTGTGCCGCCTCCAGCCGGTCCGGCGTGACCCGCATCGTCGCGGGGTCGAGGTCGTGCCCGTCGAAGCGCTTTGTCAGTTCCGCCAGGGCGTCGTCGCCGCGTGCGCGGATATCCGACAGGATCGTCGCGACCGCCGCGCCGACATCATCGTCCGCACCGCGGTTCGCGGCGACGATCGCCTCGAACCGGGCGTCGAAGTCCGCATCCGTGTCGGAGAGTCGCTGCGCCATGGCGTGGACCGTTAACCCGCGTCTAGAGGGCGGCGTCGCCGGCAACGGCGTGCCACGGCTTGCGCTCGGTCGACCAGGCCGCGCCGAGATCGGTCAGGCGCGTCTCGATGCACTCGACATCGAGTCGCACACCGCCGCCACCGGCAAAGCACAACTCGATCGTCCCGTCGGGGAGCTCGCCGGGCATGAACTGGACGGCGAGCAGCTCCAGCACGGCGTCCGGCCGGTCGCGATCGATGTGGGTGGTCCGGACCGCCCGCACGCGATCGATGATCAGGGCCGCCCGCCGGCGCTCATAGGTCTGGCTGCGGTCGCCTGCCACCTCCCATCCGAACCGGTTCATGGCGATCGCGAAGCGGTTCTGGCCGGGCAGGTAGACCATGTCCCCCACCTTCAGGACCGCATCCTGCACGAAGGCCGAAAGGACGGCGAGGTCCTCCTCGTCCACCGCTGCCAGCTTGAGTTGTTGTGCGTCGGTCATGGCCGGTCCGGGATCAGGGTGATGGCTGGCCCACAGGTAGGCCCGCCGGCGGCCGGACACAAGCGTTTCGGTTGCCGGTCAGCCGGTCAGGCGTTCGATCTCGGCCCCGCAGCCGCCGAGCTTGGCCTCGAGCTGCTCGAAGCCGCGATCGAGATGGTAGACGCGGTTGACCACCGTCTCGCCTTCGGCGGCGAGGCCGGCGATCACCAGCGACACGGAAGCCCTGAGATCGGTCGCCATCACCTCGGCGCCCTTCAGGCGGTCGACCCCGCGCACCGTCGCGACCTGTCCGTCGAGATGGATGTCGGCCCCGAGGCGGGCGAGCTCCTGCACGTGCATGAAGCGGTTCTCGAAGATCGTCTCGCGCAGATGCGAGGTGCCGTCGGCACGGCTCACCAGTGCCATCAGTTGTGCCTGCAGGTCGGTCGGAAAGCCGGGGAAGGGCGCCGTCTCCACGTCGACCGGCGCGAGGCCGGCGCCGTTGCGGCGCACCCGCACACCGCTGTTGGTGGTCTCCACGTCGGCGCCGATCCCGCGCAGCACGGTGAGTGGCGCTTCGATCGTGTCGACCTGCGCGCCTTCCAGAAACACGTCGCCGCCGGTCATAGCGGTGGCGAAGGCGTAGGTGCCGGTTTCGATCCGGTCTGGCATGACGGCGTGCCGCGCGCCATGCAGCCGGTCGACGCCCTGGATGCGGATGGTCGGCGTCCCGGCGCCGGTGATCTCCGCCCCCATCCGCGTGAGGCAGGTGGCGAGGTCGACGATCTCGGGCTCGCGGGCGGCGTTCTCGATCACCGTCTCGCCGCGCGCCAGCGTCGCGGCCATCATGGCCACATGGGTCGCACCGACCGAGATGTGCGGGAAGGTGATGCGGCCGCCGGTCAGCCCGCGCGGCGCGCGGGCGACGACATAACCGGCGTCGATGTCGATCTCGGCGCCCAGATCCTTCAGGGCGTCGATGAAGAAGTCGACCGGACGGGTGCCGATGGCGCAGCCGCCCGGCAGCGAGACTCGCGTCGCGCCCATGCGGGCGAGCAGGGGGCCGATCACCCAGAAGCTGGCGCGCATGCGCGACACCAGATCGTAGGGGGCTGTCGTGTCGACGATCTCGTTCGCCGACAGTTCGATCGTCTCGCCGGCAACGCCGTTCTGGCCCGCGCGCTTGCCCTTGACCAGGCAGTCGACGCCGTGGTTGCCGAGGATACGCTTCAGGAGCGCCACGTCGGCGAGCCGCGGCACGTTGTCGAGCGTCAGCGTCTCGTCGGTGAGGAGGCTCGCGATCATCAGCGGCAGGGCCGCGTTCTTGGCCCCGGAAATCGCGATGGTGCCGTTCAGTTGCTGGCCGCCGGTGATGCAGATTCTGTCCATGAAGCGCCCCGGTTCTCGTCTCTGCCGCCGGCTGGCGGATGCGGGCCGGGTCTAGCCCACCGCCGGGGCGGACTCAAGGCAACCGCGTGGCCGGCTTCGGGCGATGGTTTGTCGCCGCCGGGTCAGCTCCGGTTCTCCGACGCGTCCTCGTCGCCGGCCGGCGGATCACCGGCCTCGTTCCTTGCCGCGGTCTTGCGCCGCCTCAGATTGGCGCGGAGCGCCTCGGCCAGCCGCTGCTGCTGCCGCTCGGCCTCCTTGCCGCGCCGGTCGCCGGGAGGGGCGTCGTCTTGCATTCAAGCTGCCTCGGCGCGCTTGATTGCCTTCAACTCGTCGGCGAGCTTGTGCTCGGCATCCCACAGGTCCACGGCTTGCTGCATGCGCAACCACACGCCGGGGCCGTTGCCAAGGAATTTCCCGACCCTCAGCGCGAATTCCGGCGTCACCGGCCGCTCGCCATTGATGACGTTATGGAGGTGCTGGCGACTCACGCCCATGTCGCGGGCCGCCTTGCTGATCGACATGCCGTCGATCCCGTCCAGCGCCTCGGCAATCGCCGCACCGGGGTGCGACGGGCGCCGCTGCCGTCTAGTGGTATTGCTCGAAGTCGACATCGTAGGCGTCGCCTTTCTCGATTCTGAACGTCAGCCGCCATGCACCCGAAACACGGATGGCCCATGTGCCTTTCCGGTCGCCGGAGAGCTGGTGGAGATAGAAGCCTTGGGCATTCATATCGTCGACCGTCTCGGCGGCATCAAGTTGGTCAAGCCTCGGCAGAAGTCGTTTCGCGAACCGGGCGTCGATCTTACGGCTTTTGCCCTTCGTGAAAAGCTCCTGCAGGCCCCTGTTCTTCCACGTCCTGATCACCAGAAGATCGTAATCATATTCGAGACAGGCGCCAACAAAAACGAGACGCGCGGGGTACAGAAAGCCTGACCGGAGGCCACATCCGCAGCGTCGACGTCCGAACGCCGTCGGTTTTCGTATGTCGCGACTTGCGTCCAAAACAGCAGTATGCCAAGGGTTCGCACCGCTTTCGCTGCCGTAGCTCAGTGGTAGAGCACTCCCTTGGTAAGGGAGAGGTCGACAGTTCAATCCTGTCCGGCAGCACCACGCCCAAACCGGCCGAATCCTGCACGCCGCCAAGTCGGCAAGCGGGAACGCACTGGCGCGGTCGCCCGCGAATCCGTCCGGAGGGAAAGACGCGTGAACATCCTCGTCCCGGTGAAGCGGGTGGTCGACTACACCGTCAAGGTGAGCGTGAAGCCGGACGGTTCGGGCGTGGACCTTGCCCACGTCAAGATGTCCATGAACCCGTTCGACGAGATCGCCGTCGAGGAGGCGCTTCGCTTGCGCGAGGCGGGCAAGGCCGAGGCGGTCACGGTGGTCTCGATCGGCCCGCCGGCCGTCCAGGAGACCTTACGCTCCGGTCTGGCGCTCGGCGCCGACCGCGCCGTCCATATCGCCACCGACGCGGCGGCGGAGCCGCTGGCGGTGGCGAAGCTGCTCAAGGCGCTGGTAGAGCGAGAGTCGCCGCTCCTCGTTCTGATGGGCAAGCAGGCGATCGACGATGATTCCAACCAGACCGGACAGATGCTGGCGGCGCTATTGGGCTGGGGGCAGGGCACGTTCGCCTCCAAGCTCGCGATCGGCGACGGTACGATCGAGGTGACGCGCGAGGTCGACGGGGGGCTGCAGACGGTTGAACTCAAACTTCCCGCCGTGGCGACGACCGATCTGCGGCTGAACGAGCCGCGTTATGCATCGCTGCCTAACATCATGAAGGCCAAGCGCAAGCCGCTGGAGGAAATCGCCGCCGCCGATTTCGGCGTCGACCTGACGCCGCGGCTGAAGGTGGTGACCACCGAACCGCCGCCCGCGCGCGCCGGAGGCGGCAAGGTGGCCGACGTTGCGGAGCTGGTCGCCAAACTGAAGGACGAGGCGAGGGTGCTCTAGGTCATGACCACGCTTCTCATTGCCGAGCATGACAACCGGGCGCTCTCGCCCGAGACCGCCAGGGCGCTGACCGCGGCCGCGCAGCTTGGCGGCGAAATCCATGTCCTGGCGGCCGGTGACGGCGGCAGCGATGTCGCCGAGGCCGCGGCGCGCCTGAATGGTGTCGCGAAGGTGCTGCACGCCGACGCGCCGGTGCTGGCGCACGGTCTGGCCGAGCCGGTGGCGGCGCTGATCGTGTCGCTGGCGGCGGGGTACGAGGCGCTGGTGGCACCTGCGACCTCGAGCGGCAAGAACGTCATGCCGCGGGTGGCCGCGCTCCTCGACGTCATGCAGGTCTCCGACATCATCGAGGTGCTCGCACCGACGACGTTCAAGCGGCCGATCTATGCCGGCAACGCCATCCAGACCGTCGAGACCACGGACGCCAAACGGGTGATCACTGTCCGCACCGCCGCCTTCGCCGCCGCCGGGATGACGGCCGAACCCGCGCCGGTCGAAACGATCCCCGGACCGGACGACCCCGGCCTGTCGCGCTTCGTTGCGCAGGAGCGTTCCGGCGGCGACCGGCCTGAACTGGCGTCGGCGCGGGTGGTGATTTCCGGTGGCCGGGCGTTGGGCTCCAAGGAACAGTTTGATCAGTTGATCCTGCCCCTGGCGGACCGGCTGGAGGCGGCGATCGGCGCGAGCCGGGCCGCGGTCGACGCCGGCTATGCCCCCAACGACTGGCAGGTCGGCCAGACCGGCAAGGTGGTTGCTCCGGAGCTCTACATCGCCTGCGGCATCTCAGGGGCGATCCAGCACCTGGCGGGCATGAAGGACGCCCGCGTGATCGTCGCCATCAACAAGGACCCGGACGCGCCGATCTTCGAGATCGCCGACTACGGGCTGGTCGCCGACATCTTCGAGGCCCTGCCGCAACTCCATGAGGCGCTGGGGTGAGCGACGCGCCGCGGCGCCCGTCGCCAGAGCCGCGCGAGGCAATGGAGGTCGATGTCGTGATCGTCGGCGCCGGGCCCGCTGGCCTGGCCGCCGCCATCCGTCTCAAGCAGCTCGAGCCGGACACCAACGTGGTCGTCCTGGAGAAAGGCTCCGAGGTCGGGGCCCACATCCTGTCGGGCGCGGTGATCGACCCGGCCGGCCTCGACGCACTGCTGCCCGACTGGCGCGACGAGGAAGCGTCCCTCGGCACGCCGGTGACCGACGACCGCTTCCTCTACCTCGGGCCTGCCGGGGCGCTTCGGCTCCCCAACCTCGTAATGCCGCCGCTGATGTCGAACCACGGCAATCTCATCGTTTCGCTGGGCCAGGTGTGCCGCTGGCTGGCGGGCCGGGCCGAGGCGCTCGGCGTCGAGATCTATCCTGGCTTTCCCGCGACCGAGCTCCTCCATGACGATCAGGGGCGCGTGACCGGTGTGGCCACCGGCGACATGGGTGTGGCGCGCGACGGCGCGCCCAAGGCGACGTTCACGCGCGGCATGGAGCTTCGCGCCCGCTACACCCTGCTCGGCGAAGGGGCTCGGGGATCGCTTGCCGGGCAGGCGATCGCGCTCTTCAACCTCGACGCAGAAGCCGATCCGCCGAAGTTCGGTCTTGGACTCAAGGAGATGTGGCAGGTCGCGCCGGAGCATCACCGCCCCGGCCGGGTGCAGCACACCTTCGGCTGGCCGCTCGGCGCCGGCACCGGCGGCGGCTCGTTCATCTATCACCTGGCCGACGACAACCGGGTCGCGGTCGGCTTCGTCGTTCACCTCGACTACGCCAACCCGTACCTCTCGCCCTTCGAGGAATTCCAGCGCTTCAAGACCCATCCGGCGATCCGGCCGCTGTTCGAGGGCGGCCGGCGCATTGCCTACGGGGCGCGTGCGCTCACCGAAGGCGGCTGGCAGTCGGTGCCGAAGCTCGCCTTTCCCGGCGGCGCGCTGATCGGCTGCGCCGCGGGCCTTCTCAACGTCCCACGCCTCAAGGGCACCCACAACGCCATGTTCTCCGGCATGCTGGCGGCCGAGCACGTCCGGGACGCGCTGGCCGCCGGCCGCGCCCATGACGAACTGGCCGATCTCGACCCGGCTTTGCGCGCCGGGCCGGTGGGCCGCGACCTCAGGCGTGTGCGCAACGTCAAGCCGCTGTGGTCGCGTTATGGCCTGTTCGGCGGCATCACCCTTGGCGGGCTCGACATGTGGGCCAACACGCTGGGCTTCTCGCCGTTCGGCACCCTGCGTCACCGGTGCGCCGACCACGCCGCGCTGAAACCGGCCGCGGCGTGCACACCGATCGCCTATCCGAAGCCGGACGGTGCGCTGACCTTCGACCGGCTGTCGTCCGTGCAGCTCGCCAACGTCCACCACGAGGAGGACCAGCCGGTCCATCTGCATGTCGCCGACGACGACCTGCAACGCACCTCCGAGCATGGCGTGTTTGCCGGTCCGTCAGTTCGCTACTGCCCGGCCGCGGTCTATGAATGGTTGCCCCCTGATGCCGGCGGCTCCGATCCCGCACCGCGCTTCGCGATCAACGCCGCCAACTGCGTCCACTGCAAGACCTGCGACATCAAGGATCCCAACCGGAACATCACCTGGGTCCCGCCCGAGGGCGGCGGCGGACCCAACTACGGCGCCATGTGACCGGCCGTCATTCCCGCACCGAACTGGCGCCGCCGGAGCGCCGCAGGGTCGCGGGGGCGTCGAGCTTGCCGTCGCTGAGATAAGCCGTAGCGTATCGTCGACCCGCCTACCGATCGAGCGGCGTTTGCAGGTCGCGTCCGAGATAGATGGTGGTGTGGACGAGCGGATGACCGGCGCCGGACATGGACAGCGGTCCGAGCGGTTCCACCGTCGCGAACACGCCGGCCATGAAACCCGCGGGATCGGTCTCCGGCCGTCGCCGTGTGACGTAGATGCCGTCGCGCCCGATCAGATCGGCGCTGTCGGCCATCGCCTCGGATATGACATGCTCGGTATGGCAGACCACCGGCACGAGGTCGCCGGCGGCGACGCTGAGGCGCGAGCAGTCGTCCCAGCGGTCGCCGATCAGGAAGACACGCTCGCCGTCGAGCAGGTCTCGCTCGGCGAGGAAGGCCCGCACATCCCACCAGTCGATGTTCTCCGACAGGATCGGGTCGTAGGTCGCGTACGTGGGGGCGACCAGCCGCAGCCAGCCGATGGTCAGATGGCTGATCCAGACGAAGGCCACGACCGCGAACGCCGCGACCGAAGCGATGACCGTGAGGCGGAGCAGGGTACGTAGCCAGCCGGTCAGACCGGCCGCGAGACCGCCCAGAAGCGGGAAGGCGAGGAGGTAGCCCGACGCGACCCAGTGCAGGGCCCGGGCCTCGCCGCCGAACAGGCCCACCAGCGGAAAGAACAGCATCGGCCCCAGTGCCATCCAGGCGAGCAACCACGCCTGCGGCCGCGCACGCTCGAACAGGAGCGTTCGCCCGACGGCGACGACCAGGCCGAGCCAGGTCAGAGGCAGCACCACCACCGCCAGGAGGCCCGTGCGGATCAGCGTGAGGACCGGTTTGAACTCGCCGGTCGACAGGGCACGGGGCCCCTGAAATTGAAGTGCCCGCCAGTCGTTGGCGATGTTCCAAACGATCGACGGCATCAGGAACAGCGCCGTGACCGCCAGGGCGACATAGGGGGCGGGGTGCCGCAGCCACCGCCGGTAGGCCGGTTGGGTGAGCACAAAAACGAGGATGCCGGGCGCGAGCAGGACCGGGATGAACTTCGACATCAGCGCCAGACCGAAACCGAGGCCCGCAGCGAGCCACGCATCCCAGCGCACGCGCTCGGTGGCGACGATGGCGGTGCAGAGGCCACTGGCGCCGAGCGCCACGCCGAAGAGCATGGGGCCGTCGGTGACCGCCGTCCCGCCGATGTAGAGGCTGAACAGGGGTGCCAGAGATAGAGCCGCCACCGCGTACAGGCCGGCGCGGGGAGCGTAGATACGGGCCGTCAGGCGATAGATGATCCAGGTGGCGCCAGCGAAGAACAGGAGGTTCGGCACGCGGACCGCCAGCGGGCTGTTGCCGCCGGTCAGCCAGCGCACCGCCGCCGTCAGCCAGACGGACAGCGGCGGATGGTCGAAGTAGCCGAGCGCCAGCTCCCGCGACGCCATCACCAGATAGGATTCGTCGCGGCTGAACCCCATGACCGACGCAAGCACGATCCGCACCGCCAGGCAGGCGGCAATGATCAGGAGCGCCATCGCCTCCGGCGAGAAGGCGTTCTGGAATCGGCCGGGGGGCTGGCTGGAGGTGATGTCGCTCATCGCGGGCTATCGGATCGGATGCAGGTGCCGTAGTTACCGGCGGTGCGGGCCGCGCGCAACGCGGAGCCTTGCGGGAATCCCGCCGGATCGCTCTATAGTCGAGACGACGGGGCGACGACCGATGACAAGAGCAAGAACAACGGACCGGCCATGTACGACCTTCTGATCATCGGTGGCGGCGTCAACGGCGCGGGAATCGCCCGCGACGCTGCCGGGCGGGGTTTCTCGGTCCTGTTGTGTGAGGCCAACGACCTCGCCAGCGGCACCTCGTCGTGGTCGTCGAAGCTTGTCCACGGCGGCCTGCGCTATCTTGAGCACTACGAGTTCCGGCTGGTCCGCGAGGCGTTGATCGAGCGCGAGGTGCTGTGGGGGATCGCCCCGCACATCATCCGGCCGCTGCGTTTCGTCCTGCCGCACCACAGGAGCCTCCGGCCGGAGTGGATGATCCGTGCCGGCCTGCTGCTCTACGACCACATGGGTGGTCGCAAGAAGCTGCCGCCGAGTCGGCGGATCGATCTCAGGGGCGATGCCGCGGGCGCGCCGCTCCTGCCGCGCTTCAACGACGGTTTCGAGTACTCCGACTGCCGCGTCGACGATTCCCGCCTCGTCGTCCTCAACGCGCGCGACGCCGCCGATCGCGGTGCGGAGATTCGCGTCGGCACCCGCGTCACCGGCGCCGTGCGGGAGGCGGGACACTGGCGCGCGTCGCTCGTCGATCACGCGGACGGAGCGACCGGGGAGATCGAGGCCCGCTACATCGTCAATGCCGGCGGTCCGTGGGTGGCCGACGTCCATGAGGGGATGCGGACCGAGGCCGCGCCGATCAGGATTCGCAAGGTCCAGGGCAGCCATATCGTCGTGCGCCGGCTCTACGACCACGACCGCTGCTACACCTTCCAGGAGAGCGACGGCCGGGTCATCTTCGCCATCCCTTATGAGCGCGATTTCACCCTCATCGGCACGACCGACCGCGACTATCACGGCGACCCCGCCGACGCCGCGATCAGCGACGACGAGACCGATTATCTGCTGGCCGCGGCCGCCGACTATTTCGCCAAACCACCGACACGCGACGACATCGTCTGGACCTATTCCGGCGTGCGGCCGCTCTACGACGACGGCGCCAGCAAGGCCCAGGAAGCGACCCGCGACTACGTGCTGAAAACCGACGGCGATGACGCCGTCGTGCTCAACATCATCGGCGGCAAGATCACCACCTATCGCCGTCTTGCCGAGGAGGCGATGGAACGGATCGAGCGCACGCTCGGCCGGCGCGGTTCGGCCTGGACGGCGACGGCGCCGTTGCCAGGCGGCGATTTCCCGACCGACGGTGTGACGACGCTCGAAACGAAGATCATCGCCGCGCACCCGTATCTCGATGCCGCCCACGCTGCCCGCCTGGCGCGCCACTACGGTACCTCGACGTTCGACCTCCTGGGGGATCGCGAGGAGGCCGCCGATCTCGGCGAGCACTTCGGCGCCGACCTCTACGCCTGCGAGGTCGACTGGCTGATCGGTCAGGAATGGGCGCGCTCGGCCGACGACGTGCTGTGGCGGCGCACCAAGCTCGGTCTGAGACTGAACGAAGCCGAGACAGCCGACCTCGCCGTTTGGATGGACGGCCGCGCGCAGGCCGCGTAGCGTCGACGCGTCACAGCCCGAAAGACACCTCCCATGGCCCCCATCAACTACGTCACCCGCATCGAGTTCGGACAGGGTGTGCTCGCCGGCCTGCCGTCGGTCCTCGCCGACCTTCACATCGACCGCCCGCTGCTGATCGCCGATCGCGGGGTCGAGGCGGCCGGACTGGTGGAGCGCGTGACCTCGCTGCTCGCCGACAAGCCGGCCATGTTCCTCGACGTGGAGACCAACCCGACCGAGGCCGCCGTCAGGGCCGGCCTGGCCGTCTATCGCGCTGAGAGCTGCAACGGGATCATCGCCGTCGGCGGTGGTTCGCCGATCGACCTCGCCAAGGGGGTGGCGCTGATGGCGACTCACGCCGGTGGACTGGAGCGTTACGCGATGATCTATGGCGGAGCGAAGGCGATCGGGCCGACGCTGCCGGTGGTGGCGATTCCCACCACCGCCGGGACAGGCGCGGAGGTCGGCCGCGCCGCCCTCATCACCCTCGACAGCGGTCGCAAGCTCGGCTTCCTGAGCCCCCATCTCATTCCCCGCTGCGCGGTTTGCGATCCCGACATGACGGCGAGCCTGCCGCCGCATCTCGCCGCCGCAACCGGGCTCGACGCGCTGTCGCACTGCATCGAGACGCTGTTCTCGCCCCGCTTCAATCCCCCTGCCGAGGCCGTTGCGCTCGACGGCGCCCGGCGTGTCTGGGCGCATATCGAGGACGTGGTCACCGGCGACGCAGACCTGCACGCGCGCGCCCAAATGATGATGGGGGCGCTGGAGGGCGGGCTGGCGTTCCAGAAAGGGCTCGGCGCCGTCCATGCCCTCAGCCATGCGCTCGGTGGTCTCGCCGAGCCCTGCCTGCACCACGGCACGCTGAACGCGATCCTCATGCCCGGCGTCGTCCGGTTCAACGCGGAGACGGTGGACGACAAGATCACGCGCCTTAAGTCTGCGCTCGGGATGGATGCGGATCAGGATCTTGCGGCGGAGCTCGAAGCCATGAACCGACGGCTGGGGATTCCGGCCGGCCTCGCCACGCTCGGGGTCGATCCCGCGGTGCTGCCACAGATGGCGGCTTACGCTCTGGCCGACCATGCGCACCCGACCAATCCGCGCGAGGCCGCCGAGGCGGACTACCTGAAGCTGCTCGAAGACGTGATGGTGTGACCGGATCCCTGCCGGGGGCGCTCGGCAACCGGGGTCCGCGCTACCGGGCGGTCCTCACCGTCCCTCCCGGCCCGAAGCGGCTGACCGACGACCGGGAAATGGCCCGCTTCCACGTGCCGTCCGGCGGCCGGGCCCGACCGCGACAGCGATCGGCGCCGAAGCTCGCGGCCGCGCGTGCGATTCTGGTAGTGCGCCTCGACTTTGTCGGCGACTGGGTGCTGACCACGCCGTTCCTCGACGAACTGCGCCGACAGGCGCCGCATGCCATCATCACGGCGGTAGTGATCGACCGCGCTTTCGCGCTCGCCGATGCCGATCCCGCGGTGGATCGCGTCGTGTCGATCGCCTGGGCGCGCGGCCGTCGCATCTGTTTCGGGGCGACGCGGCCGGGTACCCTCGGCGCGTTCCTCCAGGATTACCGGCACGGCCGCTTCGACCTCGCGCTGGTGCCCCGCTGGGACATTGACTTCAACGGCGCCGCACTTGTCGCCCATGGCAGCGGGGCGCCGAGGATCGTCGGATTCTCGGAACGTTCCACCGACGCCAAGGCGTTGGCCAATCGCGGCGACGACCGCGTCTACACCGATCTTGTCGACGATCGCCGCATCCTTCACGAGGCGGCGCGGCAGATGACCCTGCTCGGGGCTCTCGGCGTCCGCGCATGGGACGAAGCGCCGGTGCGGGCCGCCTTCACGCTCGCCGATGCGTCGCGGGTTGATGCCGAACTGGCCTGCACATTCGGGGCCGACGACCGGCCGCTGCTGGCGGTCGCGCCGTTTGTGGATCAGGGTCGCCGCACGCTGCCGCGCGACCAACTGCTGCCCGTCATCAGACGGTTACAGGCGGCGTTCGGCCTGCGCATCGCGGTGGTGGCCGCACCGATGCACGCTGCCCGGGCGACGGCGTTCGCCCGCGATCTTGGTGACGAGGCGGTGGCGTTTGCGGGGCGGTTTTCCCTGCGCGAAACCGCCGCCCTGGTGGCGCGCGCTGACCTCCTGGTCGGCATGGACAGTGGGCCGGCCCATATCGCCGCGGGCGTCGGGACGCCGGTTGCCGTGTGTTCGTGCCACCCCGCCGACGCGCCGCCCGGCCATCCCCAGTCGCCGGTGCGGTTTGCCCCACGGGGCCCGCGGGATCGCGTTCTGGTCCTGCAACCCGATCACGCGCTGCCACCCTGCCGCAACGGCTGCGAACAGGCCGAGGCCCATTGCATACGACAGCTCGACGAAGCCGCGGTGTGGCCGCGCCTGTCGGCCTTCGTCGAGGCGATCCTCGCGACCTGACACTTCATCTTGCCCCGCGCCCGCTCGCCTGACTAAGGTGCAGGGCGCGGTTGCGGATGGAGGGTGACGTGGCTGCATGTCGGCAATGGCTGAGAGGTGGACTGGGAGCGGTGGCGCTCCTTGCCGGGGCCCTGACGGCGTCGTCGGCGATGGCGATCTCCGATCCCCTGCTGGTCGCCCGCGTCGAGGCGGCGCTTCTGGCTGATCCCGGCGAGGCCGCGTTCGCGCCGCTGGATGCCGCCGTTCGCGCCGACGACATGCCGGACGCCGACAAGCGCGATCTCCTCGCCGACCTTGCCCGGTTGCGGGCCCGCTACGGCTACCATGCCGAGGCAGCCGAGGCGCTGACCCTGCAGGCCGATGTCATCGCTCGCCTGGAGGGCCCGGCGTCGCCGGACCTTGCACCGGTGCTGGCGGCGGCGTCACGCGCCTGGCTTCTGGGCGCCGATCCGGGACGGGCACTGCAAGCTGCCGAGCGCGCGCTCGGTCTCGATCTCAGCTACTACGGCTGCGCCTCCGATCTCGTTGCGCTGGCCTACGAGCGGGTCGCGGTTACCAACCGCGTGCTGGGGCGCACGTCCGAGGCGGAACGGGCGGAGCGTTTCGCGGCCGACGCCGAGGCGCGTTGCGATGCGCTGACCTTGCCGGCCACCCGCGGCGTTGCCGTCACCCAGGAGTTCGCCACCGCCAGGGAGGAGAGCTTCGCCCGGGTCAAGGTGTTCTACGGAACCGACCGCCTGCGCACCGGCAGCCGCCGCCCCAACGACTTCTACGGCGGCGATCGCGGTCCGGTGGAGTACGGCGTCGCCGAGGTGACGGTGCCGCGGGTGCACAAGCCCGGCGAGGTGGAAGCGCCGTCGCTCCTGAAGCTGGAATGGGCCGAGAACCCCGAACGCCATTTCGTCATCACCCGCATCGAGGTGATGGCCGGCGAGACCATGTTCGCCGACATCCGCAGCACGCTTGCCGAGCGCGGATCGGACGAGGCCTTTGTCTTCGTCCACGGCTACAACGTCACCTTCGCCGAAGCCCTCAAGCGCACCGCGCAGATCGCCTACGACGTCAATTTCGAGGGTGCGCCGATCCTCTACTCATGGCCGTCGCGCGGCAGCACCTTTGCCTATGTGCGCGACGAGGCCGTGGTGCGGCTGAGCGGCCGGCATCTGGTCAGGTTCCTGGACGACGTGGTGGCGCGTACGGGCGCGCGCCGGATCAACATCATCGCCCACTCCATGGGCAATCGTGCCGTGATCGATGCGCTGGAACTGATCAGCGTGCGCCGCGCCGCCTCGGGCCGGACGGGGCCGCTGTTCGAGCAGGCGATCTTCGCTGCCCCCGATGAGGACGCGGCGCTGTTCGCCGCGATGCTCCAGACGGTGCGGCCGGTGGCCCGCCGGGTCACGCTCTACGGCTCGCAGAACGACGTTGCCCTCAAGGCGTCCGAAACCCTGCACGGCGACCGCCGGCGGGCCGGGCAGGGTGGCGACGGCATCCTGGTCGCCGACGGCGTCGATTCCATCGACATGTCCGACCTCGGGGCCGACGTGCTGGGCCACAGCTACTTCGCGGGCACGGCCTCGGCGCTCACCGACATGTCGTGGCTCTTCTTCCGCAACGCGCCGCCACACCAGCGCTGCGGCATGAACGGCCGCGAGCGACCGGAGGGCATGTTCTGGCGCTTCGATCCGGTGAGCTGCGACGGACCGGTGTTGCTGTCGGCGCTGACGATGCTGCGGCGTGGCGGGGCGGCGGCGCTGCAACGGCTGGAGAACCTGCTCGCCGATGCCCGCAATGGCGGCCGGACCGACGAGGCGGCCGAGTGGGAGAAGATCCGCACCGCCGCCGCCAGCGTCATCGGCGCGCCCTGAGGTCAGGCGTCCGTCAGCGGAAATCCACCGACACGCGGAAGGGCACCGCCGACCGCGCATCGTTGTTGCCGTCCGTCACCTGGAGACGGTAGGCGCCGGCGGCCGGCACCTGGAGCTCCGCCTCGGTCACGCCGCCCGGCCGCGGCGGTCCGAACCAAGAGCCGGCCTGGGCCTCCGCGTCCCAGAGCCGCACATAGACGTCGAGATCCTCGTCGACCTCGTCGATGACCACGTGGAAGGTGCCGGCGCGCGGCGCTTCGAGGAGGTACCAGTCGGAATCCCCGCGCGGCAGGACGTTGGCGTAGAACGGCGTGCCGAGCGTCAGCGGCGCCACCGCGCCGAAACCGTTGTTGGGCTCATGGGTGTCGGCGATCGGGGTGAACGTCGTCGACAGGGTCGCGTGCTCGATCGATCGCTCGTCGCGATTGCCGTCGGTGATCTCGATGTAGTAGGTCCCGGCGAGCGGCAGGTCGGCAAAGCCTTCGGCCACGCCGCCCATGCGGTAGGGCGCCACCCAGGCGCGCACCACCTCGCGGTCTTCGTTCCAGACCCGGAAGTGGAGATCGAGATTCTCGGGGCTCTCCTCGATCAGGACCGCCAGTTCGCCGCCGGTGGCAACGTCGACGCGGAACCAGTCCACGTCGCCGCGCGGCAGGATGTTGAACGCCACCGTCCGTCCCGGCGTCAGGGGTGCCGCGTCGGCCTGGCCGTTGTTGGGTTCGTACTGGTCGGCCTGGGCGATGTAGGACAGGTCAAGGTCGAACGGGTCCGGGCTTGACGCATCGCGATTGCCGTCGGTCACCTCGATGAAGTAGCGGCCCGGTGCGGGCAGGTCGGCGAAATCGTACACGTCGCCGCCGTGGCGCGCGGGGCCGAACCAGTCGCGCAGGACGGTCTTGTCGGCGGTCCAGACGCGCAGGTAGATGTCGAGGTCTTCAGATGACTTCGTGACCTCCATGGTCAGTTCGCCGGGATGGGGCACGTCGACCGCCAGCCAGTCCACGTCGCCGCGCGGGAAGATCGCCGGCCGGTAGCCGCCGGTGGCCTCGACGAGAACCGCGTCGCCGAAGGCGTTGTTGGGTTCGGCGACGTCGCTGACGGGCGTGAAGGCGAAGTCGAGCGAGAACGGCTCCACCGTCGCCGCGTCGCGATTGCCGTCGACGACCTCGATCAGATAGGTGCCGGGCGCCGGCAGGGCGGAATCCATCGCCGTGTCGCCGCCCTTGCGTGGCGGACCGGCCCAATCGGTCACCACCTTGCCGTTCAGGTCCCAGACCCGCAGGAAGATGTCGAGTTCGTCGGGGACACGGGTGATGGTCGCGCTCAACAGCCCGGGCTCGGGCGCCCACACCCGGTACCAGTCGACATCGCCGCGCGGGAAGATCGTGGCCTCGAAGTTGGACTCGATCGGGATCGGATGGGCCGCGGCGATCCCGCCATTGGGTTCGAACGGATCATCGGCCGGGAGGAAGTCGACCAGCGTGGTGTAGGCGTCGCTGCTCTCGGCGTCGCGGTTGCCGTCGGTCATCTCGATCCAGTAGCGGCCGGGCCCCGGCACCGGCAGGCGGGCAAAGAGCGCGCCGCCCGGACGCGGCGCGCCCTGCCAGTCGGCCACGACCTTGTGGTGGCTGTCCCACACCCGGGCGAACAGATCGATGTCGGCCGGCGCCTTGTCCACCTCGACCAGAAGGTCGCCGGCGGTGGGCACGTCGACGGCGAACCAGTCATAGTCGCCGCGAGGGAACTGGCGCGTTTCGATTCTCGCTGCCAGCGGGATGAGCTCGGCAGTGCCGTAGGTGTTGTTGTCGTCGCTCTCGATCCAGTCGGCGGGCGCGGTCGATCGCCATCCGGTGGGCTGAGGCAGCGCCAGGCCGGCGAGCCAATCCGGCTGATGCACCACCCGCTCGCCGAACAGGAGTCCGCCGGTACGCTCGGCCTCACCGGTCACCGCCGGTGTCGTTTCCGCGACCGGTTCGGTGACGGCTACGGTTGTGGCTTCCTCGGTGGCGGCCGACGAGACCGGCGGCGCGGCGATGGTCTGCTCGGCGTTGAGATAGACCTCGTCCACCAGGCGAACGAGCAGTTCGGGCTGCTGGTCGCCGCGCGTGGCGTCGCGCACCCGGCGGGCGACGCGGCGAAACATCAGGCCGACCTCGACGTTGGGTTCGGCGATTTCTTCGAGCAGCGCCGCGGTGTAGGGGCTGTGGTTGCCTTCGCCATCTGCCGCGGTGTCGCCGGCCGCGGCAGCGAACGCCACCAGGGCACCGCGACCGGAGAGCTGCATGCGGCCGAGGCCGCGTGCCACCGATGCGGAGCGCGTCGCGCCGGCGCTTCGGGTCACCTCATCGACGAGCGGATTGTCGCGGCAGGCATCGAGGATGGCGATGCTCACATGGGCACTGCGCTCCATGTCGGCGATGACTTCCTGCGCGTCGAGGGCGCTGTAGCGGAGCGCCCGTTCGCTGTCGGCGACCGCGTCGGTCGGCAGCAGGAAGTTGCGCCCGCCGATCTGGATACCGTGACCGGCGAAGAAGAAAATGGCGAGATCGGCACCGACGCTGGCGAGGCTGAAGGCGTCGACGGCGCGGATGGTCTCGCGCTGGTCGGCGTCGATCGCCAGGATCACCTCGAAGCCGAGACCCTCCAGCGCCGTGGCAATGGCCGCGGCGTCGTTCTGCGGGTTGGGCAGCGAGGAGGTGGCCTCGTAGGCGCTGTTGCCGATCACCAGCGCCACCCGTTCGGCGGCCGTGACCGCATTGGCGCCGAGACCGGGAACCGCCAGGGCGAGACAAAACAGCAGGATTTCGCGGACCCGTCGCATAACATCTCCCCTTGCCGAGCGGGGAAATCGTAGCGCAGACGCGCCGCCTACGAAACGTGGATTCAGAGCAAGGACGCGGTCGCGGATTGTCGCCCTTCGCCACCTCTCCTATGGTCGCGACCGACAGCGACGATGCGGCCGGCAGGAGGAAACGACATGGCGGATATCGGTTTGGTCGGTCTCGGCGTGATGGGCGCGAACCTCGCGCTCAACATGGCCGACAACGGACACACGGTGGCCGTCTTCAACCGCACCGAATCGAAGACCGACGCCTTCATGGACGCCGCCGGCGACCTGTCGGCGCGCCTGGTGCCCTGCCGCAGCCTCGGCGAACTGGTCGCCGCCATCACGCCGCCACGGCCGGTGGTGATGATGGTGCCGGCCGGCGCTGCCGTCGACCAGCAGGCCGAGGCGCTGGCGGAGAAGCTCGCGCCTGGCGACCTCATGATCGACGCCGGCAACGCCAATTTCCGCGAAACCCAGCGCCGGACCGAGCTCTATCAGGAGCGCGGATTCGCCTATCTCGGCATCGGCGTGTCGGGGGGCGAGGAGGGCGCCCGCTACGGTCCCTCGATCATGGCTGGCGGCGCGGCCGAAGCCTATGCACGGGTCGAACCGATCCTTGCCTCGATAGCCGCGCGCTACGACGACGAGCCGTGCGCGGCCCGCGTCGGGCCCGACGGGGCGGGCCACTTCGTCAAGACGATCCATAACGGCATCGAATACGCCGACATGCAGATGATCGCCGAGATCTACGGCGTCCTGCGCGACGGTTACGATATGGCGCCGGCCGACATGGCCGCGGTCTTCGATCGGTGGAACGGCGGGCGGCTGAAGAGCTACCTGATCGAGATCACCGCCAAAGTGCTGGCCGCGACCGATCCCGACACCGGCCGACCGATGACCGAAATCATCCTCGACACCGCCGGCCAGAAGGGGACGGGCCGCTGGTCCGCGATCGAGGCGCAGGACCTCGGCGTCCCGGCCACCGTCATCGAGGCGGCGGTCGCGGCACGAAGTCTCTCCGCCCGCCGCGACCTGCGCCAGACCGGTGCGGCGCGCCTGGGCGCCGCTGCGGGGACCGCCAGCGATCCGCTCGGCGATCGCGATTCCGCGATCGGCCGTCTCGAACGCGCGCTGCTTGCCGGCAAGATCGCCGCCTATGCCCAGGGCTTCGACGTCATGACCCAGGCCTCGGACGTCTGGGGCTGGAACCTGCCGTTCGGGACCATTGCCCGGATCTGGCGGGCCGGGTGCATCATCCGCTCGGTCTTCCTCGACGACATCGCCCGCGCCTATGCCGAGGCCGGCGCCATTGACAACCTGATGCTGGTGGAGCCCTTCGCGGCGATGTTGAACGAAGCCGAGGCCGACCTGCGCGCCGTGGTGGCCGCCGCGGTGGCGCAGGCGATTCCGGTGCCGGCGCTATCGTCGGCGCTCGCCTATCTGGACACCATGCGCAGCGCCCGCACCACGGCCAATCTCATCCAGGGTCAGCGGGACTTCTTCGGCGCCCACGGCTTCCAGCGCACCGACCGCGACGGCGACGATTTCCACGGCCCGTGGGCGATGGGGCTGGGCGGCTAAGACCTACTTCAGCGCCCGGGCGATATCGGCGCAGGCCTGCGTGTAGATCGTCGCGTCGACGCTGAACGAGACGTACTGGACGCCGAGGTCGATCAGCCACTTGGCCATCTCGATGTCCTTGGCGAAGGACCCGACCGCCCGGTTCTGCGCGCGAATCTTGTCCGCCGCACCGCGGATCGCCCCTTCCACCGTCGGACTGCGCACATCGCCCGGCATGCCGAGCGATTGCGAGATGTCGTAGGGGCCGAGGAAGAGGACATCGATGCCCTCGACGGCCATGATGGCGTCGAGATTGTCGAGGCCGCGCTTGCCCTCGATGTGAACGATCAGCGATGTCTCGGCGTTCTGGCGGTCGGTGTGGTCGGGGGCCTGCTTGCTCCAGTAGTCGCCCGCGCGCGTGAAGCTCGACATGCCGCGCTCGCCGAGCGGGTAGTAGCGCGCGGCCTTGACCGCGTGGTTGGCGTCGTCGACGTCGTTGATCTGGGGCACCTGGACGCCCTCGGCGCCGATATCCAGCGCCCGCAGGATCAGACGCTCGTCGTTGTCGCCCACCCGGATGACGGGGGTCACGCCCGAGCCTTGGGCGGCGATCACCAGGTCGGTGGCCGTCTCCTGCGAAATCGGCCCGTGCTCGGTGTCGATGATGCAGAAATCCATGCCGGCGTAGCCAAGGGTGTCGACCAGCGGCACCGAGGGGACGATGACGAAGGGGCCGACCAGCACCTCTCCTGCCTGGAGGCGCGATTTGAGCGTGCCGAGCTGCGGCATGATGATCTCCGTAATGGGAAGCGCCGCGCGGGCGCGGTTGAAGGACGTCTCGTTGAAGGCGCCTCAGGGACGCGATGGCGGGCCGGTGGTGCCGCGAATGATCAGCTCCACCGGCCACACCTCCTGAATATCGTCTGAGGCCCGTCCGTCCAACATCTCCAGCGTCAATTCCGCAACGCGCGCGCCGGCGGCGCGGATCGAGGAGCGGGTGGTCGACACCGGGGGCACCATCCGGTCGGCGTTGACATAGGGGATCACATCGTCATGGGCGATCAGCGATACGTCGCGCCCGAGCTCCAGCTCGCTTGCCCGCAACGCCCGTATGACGCCAAGCGTCACGGTCATCGAACTGACGATGAACGCCGTCGGTCGCGGATCGATCTGCAACAGCTCCATCGCCAGCGAGAAGCCGACCTCTTCGGTCATGGTGCCGGCCGTGATGTAACGTTCCTCGACCGCCAGGCCTCGCTCCCGGAAGGCGCGGCGAAAACCGAGTTCCCGGTGCCGCGCGAAGGTGTAGCCGGAGGCGCCGTTGATGAGCGCGATCCGGCGATGGCCGACATCCATCAGATAGCTGGTGGCATGGTGAAACGCACCGATGTTGTCGATGTCGAGCCAGGCGTAGTCGGAGTCCGCCTCGGTACGGCCGTGGAGAATGAACGGAATTTCGAGCTCGTTCAGGAGGTCCACGCGCGCGTCGCGGACCCGGGGGCTCGACAGGATGATGGCGTCGACGCGGGTGCCGGACGCCAGTTGACGATAGACGTCGTTCTCGTCGCTGCGCGCCGGGCTGAGCAGGATGTCGAAGTCGCCCTCCGACAGGCGCTCGCCCACGCCGGCGAGGAACTCGACGAAATGGGGATCGGTGAGCGGTCCGTCGTCGGTCGGCAACACCGCCCCGATCGCGCCGGCGCGACCCGTCGCTAGGCGGCGGGCGCTCGAGTTCGGACGGTAGCCGAGCCGCTTCGATGCCTCCAGGACCCGCGCCCGGGTCTGCTCGTTGACCTCCGGATAGCCGTTGAGGGCCCGGGAAACGGTTGTCTGCGACAGGCCGAGTTCGCGTGCAAGATCCTTGAGTTTCATCCACTTTCCCCGGCGGCCTATTCAAAGCGCTTTGAATTCCGAGTGCAAGTGTTGATCGAATCCGACCGAGAATATTGCGTTGCAAACAACGCCCGTCGAAAACGCCAAGACTGAGGTTCTGCTTCGCTACAGGGGTTTCGTTGTGCATTTATCCCACGCTTTCAGCGCTATCTCTGCTGCGCTGCACACAAGTATGGATTGTTTGGAGGGCTTGACTTGAGGGCCCGCGCGCTTTCAGAATATCCATTCAAAGCGCTTTGAGGCCTTGATGCTTTTGGTGTCGGGGCTTTGTCGATCGATCACTGCGTGTGACCAGGGAGGATACCAAAGTGATGAAAGCTCTTCTTAGTGGCGTTGCGCTCGCCGCTCTCACCACGGCCGCCTACGCCGACGGCCATCTGAAGTTCACGCCCGGCGAGGGTGACTTCAACTGGGACAGCTTGAACGCGTTCGCTGACGCGACCGACCTTTCCGGTCAGCAGGTCACGGTCTTCGGTCCGTGGCTTGGCCCCGACCAGGAGAACGTCGAGGCGATTCTTGCTTACTTCGCCGAAGCAACCGGCGCCGACGTTCGCTACACCGGCTCCGACAGCTTCGAGCAGCAGATCGTGGTGGACGCCGAAGCCGGATCGGCGCCGAATGTCGCCGTCTTCCCGCAGCCGGGCCTTGCCGGCGACATGGCCGCGCGCGGCTTCCTGACGCCGCTCGCCGATGGAACCGGTGACTGGATTCGCGACAACTACGCTGCCGGGCAGTCGTGGGTTGATCTCGGCACCTACGCCGACGCCGACGGCAACGACCATCTCTTCGGCTTCTTCTACAAGGTCGATGTGAAGTCGCTGGTCTGGTACGTGCCGGAGAACTTCGAGGACGCCGGTTACGACATCCCGTCCACGATGGAAGAGCTGAAGGCCCTGACCGACCAGATCGTCGCCGATGGCGAGACGCCGTGGTGCATCGGTCTCGGTTCGGGCGCGGCCACCGGCTGGCCGGCAACGGACTGGGTCGAGGACATGATGCTCCGCACCCAGTCGCCGGGCGTCTACGATGAGTGGGTGTCCAACGACATGGCCTTCAACGACGCCCGCGTCGTTGCCGCCATCGAGGAATTCGGTGCGTTCGCCCGCAACGACGACTACGTCGCCGGTGGCGCGGGCACGGTTGCATCGACCGACTTCCGTGACAGCCCGAAGGGCCTCTTCGACTCGCCGCCGCAGTGCTACATGCATCGCCAGGCGTCGTTCATCCCGGCGTTCTTCCCCGAGGGAACGGTTGTCGGCGAGGACGCGGACTTCTTCTACTTCCCGGCCTATGCCGAGAAGGATCTCGGTGCGCCGGTCCTGGGTGCGGGTACCGTCTGGGCCATCACCAACGATAGCCCCGCCGCCCATGCGCTCATGGAGTACATGCGGACGCCCTTCGCCCACGAGGTCTGGATGGCCCTCGGCGGCTTCCTGACGCCGCACAAGAGCGTCAATGGCGACCTCTTCGCCGATCCGACGCTCGGCAAGATGAACGACATTCTGCTTCAGGCGACGACCTTCCGCTTTGACGGGTCGGACCTGATGCCGGGTGGCGTTGGTGCCGGCACGTTCTGGACCGGCATGGTCGACTACTCCGGCGGCAAGGATGCCCAGGCAGTAGCCGACGAGATCCAGGCGTCCTGGGACGCGCTGAAGTAACCTGCCTCTGTTCATGACGGGGCTCCGGGCATAATGTCCGGGGCCCCACCTTATTCAACCAAGCCCGGGTAGCCGCGATGAATCCAGCAATCCAGGGACTGCTTACCATCGTCATCGGCGTTTCCGGCTGCGTCGGCTACTTCTACTTCTCAAATCAGCTTCTGGACAAAGTCCTGTTTCCGGCGCGCGGCGAACATGCCGGGCGCAACATCAACCGCGCCAACATGGTGCGTCCGTGGTTGTTCCTGTTCCCGGCGATGTTCGCGCTGGGGCTGTATCTGGCCTACCCGGTTTTCGAGACCCTTCGCCTGTCGGTGACCGATCGTGACGCCAACGATGCGTTCGTCGGGTTCGCCAACTACCAGCAGATGTTCGGCGAGGCGAAGTTCTGGGAAGCCATGCGCAACAACATGTTGTGGCTGATCGTCGTGCCGGCGGCCGCCACCGCGTTCGGTCTTCTCGTCGCGCAGCTCACGGACCGGATCGCGTGGGGCAATGTCGCCAAGTCGATCATCTTCATGCCCATGGCGATCTCGTTCGTCGGCGCCTCGGTCATCTTCAAGCTTATTTACGACACGCGCCCGGTCGATCAGGAACAGATCGGTCTGTTGAACGCGGTCTGGCTGCAGTTCGAGGGCGGCATCGGATCGTTCCTGTTCCTGCAAGTTCTGCCCGCGCTGATCCTGCTGTCGTTTGCGGCGATCGTCGCCTATGTCGGCTATCTCTATGTTCGCCCCTTCGTCGACGCCAACGAGAGTCCGGGCGGACCGCTGATGTCGGCCTTTCGCATCGTGGTCGGCGTCGCCGCGGCCTACTTCGTCTATCTCGCGCTGGCCAACACGCTCGCGGTGTTGACGATCGAACTGCCCTACGGCGAGCCGCAGACCTGGCTGACCATCCCCTTCTGGAACAGTTTCTTCCTGATGGTGGTGCTGATCTGGATTCAGACCGGCTTTGCCATGGTCATCCTGTCGGCGGCGCTGCGCGGCATACCGGAGGAGACGGTGGAGGCGGCCATCATCGATGGTGCCACGCCAATCCAGATCTTCTTCCGCATCAAGGTGCCGCAGATCGTCAGCACCATCGTCGTCGTCTGGACGACCATCACGCTCACCGTGCTGAAGGTGTTCGACATCGTGTTCGCGATGACCAACGGGCAGTGGGAGACCCAGGTCCTCGCCAACTACATGTTCGACAAGCTGTTCCGCGCCAATGACTGGGGCGTCGGATCGGCCGCCGCGATCATCATCATGCTGCTCGTGTCGCCGATCCTGATCTGGAATGTCTACAACGCCCGCAAAGAGATGAGCTGAGGGAGAGGATCATGGACGGAATTGCCGGAACCCGCTCGACGCTCACCTGGGTCGTTCACATCACGGTTCTGCTGCTGGTGCTGGCGTGGATTATCCCGACGTTCGGACTGTTCGTGTCGTCATTCCGCACCGCGGACCAGATCACCGGTTCGGGCTGGTGGGCCGCGCTGTTCCCCTCCACGCAGAACGAGATCGTCCGTGTTGCCGATCCTGACGATTTCCGTGTGGCGGACGGCGACGAGTTCGTGGTCACCGGCAATCTGTTCGGTGAGGGTTCGTCCAAGGAGATCAGCGTCTGGGGCACCTCATCGCGCAATATCGATGCCTTCACCGCGGGTGATACCGCCGATCTCGGCGATGGCGAGACCATCACCGTCCAGGCCAATGGCGACTACGAATGGCGGGGCAATGACGACCAGATCAGCGGTCGCGGCCAGCGCGTGTTTGTGACCGCCGAGTCCGACCCGGAGTTCACGCTGCGCAACTACGACAACATGCTGTTCGACGAGGACAACGTCGAAGGCATGGCGAACGCTTTCTTCAACACCCTGACGGTGACCATACCCGCGACCATCATCCCGATCGTTATCGCTGCCTTCGCCGCTTACGCCCTGGCATGGATGGATTTTCCGGGGCGCGCTCTGCTCATCGCCGCCGTCGTGGCGCTGCTGGTGGTGCCGTTGCAGCTCGCGCTGATCCCGTTGTTGCGCCTGCATCTGGGGATCGGCATCGGCAAGGGGTATCTCGGCGTGTGGCTCGCGCATACCGGTTTCGGGTTACCACTCGCCGTCTATCTGTTACGCAACTACATGGTGGGCCTGCCACGCGACATTATCGAGAATGCCAAGGTCGATGGCGCCACCGATTTTCAGATCTTCGTGCGGATCATCCTGCCGCTGTCCTTCCCGGCTCTGGCGTCGTTCGCGATCTTCCAGTTCCTGTGGACGTGGAACGATCTGCTGGTCGCCAAGGTGTTCCTGATCGATGCGACAGGCGAGACCACGGTCATGACCAACCGAATCGTCGAGCTTCTGGGCACGCGCGGCGGCAATTGGGAGATTCTGGCGACGGCGGCTTTCGTCTCGATTGCGGTGCCGCTCGCGGTCTTCTTCGCGATGCAGCGCTACCTGGTCCGCGGCCTGCTCGCGGGATCGGTGAAATAGTGACGGCCGGGCGCGCGTCGCTTCTGGCGAAAAACGGGATTTGACCTATGGCCAACCTGAAAATGACCGACATCGAGAAGGTCTATGGCGGCAACGTCAGGGTCCTGGAGGATATCAACCTCGACATCAAGACGGGCGAGTTGATCGTCTTCGTCGGTCCGTCGGGCTGCGGCAAGTCGACCCTCCTGCGCATGGTCGCCGGCCTGGAGACCATCACCTCCGGCACGATGGAGATCGACGGTCTGGTGGTGAACGACGTGCCGCCGGCACAGCGCGGCATCGCCATGGTGTTCCAGTCCTACGCCCTCTATCCCCACATGACGGTGCGCGACAACATGAGCTTCGCCCTGAAGCTCGCCAAGAAGACGCGCAGCGAAATCGACGAAGCGGTCGCCAATGCGGCGCGCATCCTCCAGCTTGAACCGTTCCTCGATCGCCTGCCCAAGGCGCTGTCCGGCGGCCAGCGTCAGCGCGTCGCCATCGGTCGCGCGATCGTGCGCGATCCGAAGGTCTACCTGTTCGACGAGCCGCTTTCGAACCTCGATGCCGCGCTGCGCGTCGCGACCCGGATCGAGATCGCCCAGCTCAAGGAATCCATGCCCGACAGCACGATGATTTATGTGACCCACGACCAGGTCGAGGCAATGACGCTGGCGGACCGCATCGTCGTCCTCACCGTGGGGCAGGGTATCGGTCAGGTCGGCTCGCCGCTCGAGCTTTACGAGCGGCCGGAAAACGAGTTCGTCGCGCAGTTCATCGGTTCGCCGCAAATGAACCTCCTGCCCGGCGAGATTACCGCGACCGGCGAGCGTACCACCGTGAAACTCGAGGGTGGTGGCGTAGCCGTGTCCGCAGTGCCCACCAACGCCTCGGACGCCGGCCTTAAGGTTAATGTCGGCGTGCGGCCGGAAGACTTGGTGGAGACGACCAGCGAGCCGCTCTTCGAAGGCAATGTGTCGATCACCGAGGCCTTGGGCGAGGTGACACTCCTGCACTTTGACAGGGTTGGTAACCAGGACGCTGTTCTCGCCAAGCTGCCAGGCATCCACGCCGGACTGCGGGGCAAATCGGTGAAGCTGTCGGCGGATCCGAGCAAGGTCCAGGTCTTCCACGGCGGCAAGTCGCTGTACTACCGCAACTAGCGCCCGCCTCGGCACCGACGAAACACAGCCGCCCGTTCGCGTTCCCGCGAGCGGGCGAAATGTTTTTCTCCTCCCGTTGCTGAGATTGGAACGCCGGTCGTCGTCCGGCGTCGCGTGACCTCCTACATCTGGTCGGCAAACCCGAGTCCGACGGAAAGGACGCGACCATGGCCGGCGCACAACGCAAGCTTGGGGTCTTTCCAGCCTTTCACGACCTGCGCGGCCGCGTCGCGGTGGTCGTCGGCGGCGGCGACGAAGCCGCGGCCAAGGTGCGGCTGTTGTCGGAGACCGTGGCCGAGATCCATATGTATGCCCCCGCACCCGGCGCGGAGGCCCGAGAGGCGATCCGGACCGCTAATGCCGTCTGGCACGGGCGCGATCCCGAGCCGCGGGACTTCAGCGATGTAGCGCTCATCTTCATCGCGACGGGTACGCGCCAGCGCGACGAGGCGATCGCCCGCGACGCGCGTGCCGCCGGCGTCCCGGTCAACGTGGTCGATCGGCCTGACCTCTGCGATTTCCACACCCCGGCGCTGGTCAACCGCGCGCCGCTCGCGATCGCGGTCGGTTCCGAAGGCGTCGCGCCGGTCCTGACGCGGCATGTGCGGGCGCGCATCGAGGCGTTTCTGGCCCCGGCCTTCGGCGATCTGGCGGCGCTGGCGCAACACCTGCGGACGCGCGTCACGGCGAGCTTCGCGACCATCGACGAACGTCGCCGCTTCTGGGACGGCCTCTTTCGCGGTTCGGTCGCGGAGACGGTCTTCGCCGGACGGCCCGACGAGGCCGAACAGAAGGCGCTGCGCCAGCTTAGGGACCGCGAAACCGGCGCCGGCCATGTCTCGCTGGTAGGCGCCGGGCCTGGGGCCGAGGACCTCCTGACCCTGCGCGCCCAGCGGCTGCTGCAGGAAGCCGACGTCATCGTCTATGACCGTCTGGTGCCGGACACCGTCGTCGCCATGGGGCGGCGCGACGCTGAGCGCATCTATGTCGGCAAGGCCAAGGGTCGCCACGCCATGTCGCAGGCGGCGATCAACGACATCCTCGTGCGCGAGGCGCGTGCCGGCCGCCGCGTGGTGCGGCTCAAGTCCGGCGATCCGCTGATCTACGGCCGTGCCGGCGAGGAAATCCGGGCGCTGCGCGCCGCCGGTGTCGCGTTCGACATCGTGCCGGGCATCACAGCAGCCTTTGCCGCGGCGGCCGACAACGAGATCCCGCTCACACTGCGCGGCGCCGCCTCGTCGCTGGTCTTCGTCACCGGTCACGACGCCGACGGCAAGACGCTGCCGGGATGGAGCTCCGTCGCGCTCGCCGGTGCGACCGTTGCCGTCTACATGGGCCGCTCCGTCGCCGCCGCGGTCGCCCGCCAGCTGATGGCCGCGGGGCTGTCCGCATCGACCCCGGTGGCGCTGGTCGAGAACGCCTCACGGGTCGACGGGCGCGCCTTCGCCGGTCGTCTCGACGACCTGGCGGTGCTGGCGGCGCGCCCCGATCTTGACGGTCCGGTGCTCATCCTCATCGGCGACGTCGTCGCCGAAGGGGTTTTTGCGACCGCGTCGTCGCCGCTGCGCGACCTGGCGGCCTGAGGCGGGCGGCGTCATGTTCAAGGAAGCCAAGGACGGTCCCGTCAAGGCGATCACCGCCAACCGGCTCGGCGACGGCCTGGTGGTCTTTCTGACCGAAAACGGCGCGTGGACCCGCAACCTCGCGGAGGCGCGGCTTATCGCCGACGGCGAGGCCCTGGAGGAGGCGCTCGTTTACGGGCGCGCCCAGCATGATGCCCGCGTCGTCATCGACCCGTATGCCATCGACGTCACCACCGATGGTGAGGACCCCCAACCGATCCGCTTGCGCGAGCGCATCCGCGCCGATCTCGGCCCCACCGTCGCCTATGGCGATGCCGAACGGGCCGCGCTCGCGGCGCGCGCAGCTCCGAAAGGAGGCTAGCTGCCATGTATCGCTATGACGAATTCGACGCCGCATTCGTCCACGAACGGGTCGAGCAGTTTCGCGGTCAGGTCGTCCGGCGGCTCTCCGGGGAGCTGACGGAGGAACAGTTCCGTCCGCTCCGTCTGATGAACGGCGTCTACCTGCAACTCCATGCCTACATGCTGCGGGTCGCCATTCCCTACGGCACCCTCAACTCCGGCCAGATGCGTGGGCTGGCGCACGTGGCGCGGACGTACGATCGCGGCTACGGCCACTTCACCACCCGCCAGAACGTCCAGTTCAACTGGCCGGCGCTGAAGGACATCCCCGACCTGCTCGACGACCTCGCCAAGGTCGAAATGCACGCCATCCAGACGTCGGGCAACTGCATCCGCAACGTCACTGCCGATCATTTTGCCGGTGCGGCCGCCGACGAGATCGTCGATCCGCGCCCCTATGCGGAAATCCTGCGGCAGTGGTCGTCGCTCCATCCGGAGTTCAGCTTCCTGCCGCGCAAGTTCAAGATCGCCGTCACCGGTGCGCCCCGCGATCGTGCCGCGACGCAGGTGCATGACATCGGCATCCATGCGGTGCGCGGCGACGATGGGCGTCTCGGCTTTTCGATCTACGTCGGCGGCGGGCTCGGTCGCACGCCGATGATCGCCCACAGGATTCGCGACTTCCTGCCGGCCGAGCACCTCCTGTCCTACGTCGAGGCCATCCTGCGCGTGTACAACCTATTCGGCCGCCGGGACAACAAGTACAAGGCACGCATCAAGATTCTGGTCCACGAGACCGGCGCCGACGAGATCAGGCGCCAGGTCGAGGCGGAATGGGAACGGATACGCGACGGCGTCCTCAGCCTGCCGGCGGACGAGATCAGGCGGATCGAGGCCTATTTCGCCCCGCCGCCGCTGGAGCCGCAGGCATCGGATGGGCTCGCCGGCGCGCGCGCGAAGGACCCTGTCCTCGACCTGTGGGTCGACCAGAACACCGTCGCCCACCGGGTCGCCGGCCACGCGGTCGCGACGATCTCACTGAAGCCGGTCGGCGGCACCCCCGGCGACGCCACCGCCGACCAGATGGATGCGGTGGCCGCGCTCGCCGACCGCTACAGCCATGGCGAGATTCGCGTCAGCCACGAGCAGAACCTGATCCTGCCGCATGTGCGTGAGGACGATCTTCCGGAGCTTCATGCCGCGCTCGCCGATCTCGGCCTGGCGACGCCAAATGCCGGCCTGATCACCGATTCCATCTGCTGCCCGGGGCTCGACTATTGCGCGCTGGCCAACGCCCGCTCGATCCCGATCGCTCAGGAAATCTCGGAGCGGTTCGCCGAGCCGGCGCGCCAGCGCGAGATCGGCGATCTCAAGATCAAGATTTCCGGCTGCATCAACGCCTGCGGCCACCATCACGTCGGCAACATCGGTATCCTCGGCGTCGAGAAGAAGGGCGAGGAGTTCTACCAGCTCCTGCTCGGCGGTTCCGGCGACGAGACCGCCTCGATCGGCGACATCATCGGCCGCGGCTTCGCCGGCGATGAGATCGTCGGCGCGGTGGAGACGGTCGTGGACACCTATCTGGAGCATCGCAGCGGTCCAGACGAGACCTTCCTCGCCGCCTACCGCCGCCTTGGCCAGGAGCCGTTCAAGGAGGCGCTCTATGGCGGCGGTTGAGGCGCTGGTCCGCGCGCCCGAGACGCCGGTGGGCGACGGCCATGATCCGCGGGTCTTGAACGCCCGCTATGGCGGCCTGCCGACCGGGGACCTGATGGACGCGGCGATCCACGAACTGTTTCCGGGCAAGGTCGCTCTGGTCTCGAGCTTCGGTGCGGAGTCGTCGGTCCTGTTGCACCTGTTGTCCAGGGTCGAGCCGGCGGCGCCGGTGGTATTCCTCGACACCGGCCGCCTGTTTGCCGAGACGCTTGAGTACCGCACGCAGGTGACCGAACGGCTCGGCCTGACGGATGTGCGCACGATCCGGCCCGATCCGCAGCGCCTGCGCGAGGAGGACCCGCATCGGGCGCTGTGGATGACCAATCCCGATCTCTGCTGCCACATCCGCAAGACGGAACCGCTGCAGCGGGCGCTCGCGGGCTTCGACGCCTGGTTCACCGGCCGCAAACGGTTCCAGGGCGGCCAGCGCGCGCGGCTCGACGTATTCGAGGCCGACGGCAACCGCGTCAAGATCAATCCGCTCGCCCGCTGGGAACCGTCCGATCTCACCGACTACATCGCCCGGCACGACCTGCCGAAGCATCCGCTGGTGGCCCGCGGCTATCCGTCGATCGGCTGTGTGCCCTGCACCAGCCGCGTCGAGGCGGGCGAGGACCCGCGCTCCGGGCGCTGGCGGGGTTCCGACAAGGACGAATGTGGTATCCACATCGACCTTGAGGCGGACGGCAGCGGGATCTGAACCATGGCGTTGTGGAAGGACGGGGTATTTCTCGCCAATGAATGGCGCTTCGTCCCGGACGACATGCCGCTGCCGGTGGGCGTCAAGTGCCTGGTGAGCCCCGAGCGCTGGGTGGCCGAGCGTGACGCGCTCCAGGCGCGCGCGGAGCCGCTGGGGCTGAGGCTCGCACCGGACTCCGACTGGAGCGGCCTCGTCGACGACATGCCGCGCTTCGCCGTGATCGCCGTCACGTTCCCGAAATTCGCCGACGGACGCTCGTTCTCGCAGGCGCGGCTCTTGCGCGAGCGCGACGGCTACACCGGCGAGATCAGGGCGGTCGGCCAGTTCTTCATCGATCAGGTACCGTTCATGAAACGGGTCGGCATCGATGCCTTCGAGACCGACGACCCGACGCTCAAGAAGGCGCTTGCGGCCGGCGCGTGGCCGGAGGTGCCGCAGTATCTCCAGCCGACGCTTGATGGCGGCACGGAAGTGCCAGCCGGCACCCGCCCTTGGGCACGCCGGCGCGCCTGAGCGCCCGTTTCCGCGCCTACGCCAGCTCGTCCGCCAGGATATCGAACACCATCCGCACCCGGCGGCTGGTGTTGAGCTCACGGTGGGTGGTGAGCCAGATCGGAAACACCATCGGCTCTACCGTTTCCAGAACGCGGACCACCTTCGGCTCCGCGTCGCCGATCCGCTCGGGAACGATGCCGATCGCCACGCCTTTCTTGGCGAGCTCCCAGTGGACCGGATGGCTGGCGGTGATCACCGGGAAGTTGCGGCGGGTGAGATCGAGGCCAAGCCCGACGAGATGTTTCAGATAGACGTCGGTCTGGTCGAAGCTGATGAAGTCGGCGCGCGCGAAATCCTCCGTCGTCTCCGGGTTTCCGATCCGGCGGAGATAGGCCGGCGTCGCGTAGAAGCGCGCCGCTTCCTCGCCGACCTTGCGCGCGATCAGGTCGGGCTGGGTCGGCCGGAAGTTGCGGACGGCGATATCGGCCTCGCGCCGCCGCAGATCGGCGGCCTCGTTGGAGGCGACGATTTCGACCTCCACGCCCGGAAGCTCGCGGCGGAGCTTGGCCACGATGGGCGGCAACAGGAACGCGGCGTAGATCTCGCTGGCGGTGATGCAGATCGAGCCTTCGATCGACTGCGCCTGGCCGGAGGCGGACAGCGATACGCGGCCCGCGGCCTCGCCCATGGCGCGCACATGGTCGAGGAGCTCCAGCCCGCTCGGCGTCAGTGTGAGTCCGCGCCCGACGCGCTCGAACAGGATCACGCCGAGCTCCCGCTCCAGCGCGTCGACCTGACGCCCCAGCGTCGGCTGGGTCATGCCGAGCGCGCGCGCCGCCGCCGACAGCGACCCTTCCTCGGCGGTGACGAGGAAGGCCCGGGCCCGGTTCCAGTCGAACTTGACGGCGCGCCAATCCATGCGAATTCGCATACTTGAAGAACGGACTTCGGCAATTCACACTCTAAGAACGCATAGATAGATGTCTGTCAACAGCAACCCCGACAGATGGAGATGAACCATGAAAGCCGCCTTCTACGACAGATACGGTCCCGCCGATGTTGTGGAGATCAGGGAGATCGACCGTCCCGAGCCGGGGCCTGACGAGGTGCTGGTCAAGGTCTATGCCACGACCGTGACCACCGCCGACTGGCGCATTCGCGCCTCCGCGTTCCCCGGCGCGTTCTGGCTGTTCGGCCGCCTGATCTACGGCCTAACGGTGCCGAAGAACAACGTGCTCGGGTCCGAGTTTGCCGGCAGGGTGGTTGCCGTCGGCGAGAACGTCACCCGCTTCCGCATGGGCGACGAGGTGTTCGGCATGGCCGACAGGGGCGCCCACGCCGAATACGTAGCGGTTTCCGAAGACGGCGCCATCGCCGCCAAGCCGGCCAGTCTCACCTACGAGGAAGCAGCCGCGGCGCCCTTCGGCGCGATCGCGTCGCTGGTCTTCCTGCGCGACTTCGTCCGCCTGGAACCAGGCCAAAGGGTTCTGATCAACGGTGCCGCCGGCGGTCTCGGGGTCTACGCGGTGCAGATCGCGAAGCACTTTGGCGCCAAGGTGACCGCCGTCACCAGCACCGGCAACGTCGATCTGGTGCGCGGCCTCGGCGCCGACCACGTGATCGACTACAAGCGCGAGGATTTCACAGAGAACGGGGTCGCCTACGACCTGATCTTCGATCCCGTCGGCAAGACCACGTTCCGCCAGGTCCGCCGTGCCTTGACGCCGAAGGGCATCTATCTGCCCGCCGAGTTCGGCCTGCGCGAGGTGTTCCAGTCGCTTCGCACCTCGATGACCGGTGGCCGCAAGGTGGTGATCGGCATCAACGACGACAAGCGCGAAGACCTTGAGGCCGTCGCCGCGCTTCTGGCGAGCGGGGAGGTGCGGCCGGTGATCGACGGCACGTGGCCGTTCACGAAGATCGCCGATGCGCACCGCCGGGTCGAGACGCGGCACAAGACCGGCAGCGTCGTCGTTGTGGTCGATCAGCCGACGCAGGTGAGGCTCGCCGCCTGACGGCAGAAAGTTACTCCAGTTCGCCGTGCCAGGTGCGGCCGTCGCGTTCGATCAGGGAGATCGCGCCGGCCGGCCCCCAGGTCCCCGCGGGATACGGCCTGGGCGGCACACCGCTTGCCGCCCAGGCGGCCGCGATGGGGTCGATCCACGCCCACGCCGCCTCCACCTCGTCGCGACGCATGAACAGCGTCTGGTTACCGCGGATCACGTCCAGGAGCAGCCGCTCGTAGGCGTCGGGACTGGGCACCCCGAACGCCTCGGCAAAGCTCATGTCGAGCGGCACGTAGCGCAGGCGCATACCGCCGGGGCCGGGATCCTTGATCATCAGCCACAGGCGCACGCCCTCGTCGGGCTGCAACCGGATCACCAGGCGGTTGTCTTCGATGGCACCCGTTCCGGCGCCAAAGATCGAGTGCGGGATCGAGCGGAACGCCACGACGATCTCGGAGGCGTGCGCGGGCAGGCGCTTGCCGGTGCGCAGATAGAACGGCGTCCCCGACCAGCGCCAGTTGTCGATGTTAGCCTTCACCGCCACGAACGATTCGGTCGCGCTGTCGGCATTGCCGACATCGTCGTGGTAGGAGGCCATCGGGCCGTCCGGCCCAGGCGCTTCGCGATACTGGCCGCGGACCGTGAACTCCTCGATGTTGGTCTCGTCGATCGGCGCCAGAGCGCGCAGGACCTTGATCTTCTCGTCACGCACCGCATCGGCGTCGAGGGCGGCCGGCGTCTCCATCGCCACCAGGCACAGGAGCTGCATCATGTGGTTCTGCACCATGTCGCGCAGCGCCCCGGATGTGTCGTAGTAGCCGCCACGGCCTTCGACGCCGATCGTTTCGGCGACGGTGATCTGTACGTGGTCCACATGGGCCGAGTTCCACAGCGGCTCGAACAGGGCGTTGCCGAATCGGAGCGCCATCAGGTTCTGGACCGTTTCCTTTCCGAGATAGTGGTCGATCCGATAGATCTGACGTTCGCTGAACACCGATCCGACGTCGGCGTTGACCTGCCGGGCCGAGTCGAGATCGTGGCCGATGGGCTTTTCGATAACGACGCGCGCCCCGCTGCCGGCGAGACCGTGGGCGCCGATGCGCTTGCAGATGGTGCCGAACAGTTCCGGGCCGACCGCGAGGTAGAACGCGCGACAGCGGCCCTCGTCGGGATTGAGCCGCTCCTTGAGCGCGTCCCAGCCGCGATCGCTGCCGGCATCGACCGACACGAAATGCAGCCGCTGCAGGAAGGCGTGCCGCAGCGCGTCGTCCTTGCTGGCTTCCGGCGCGTATTGGGCCAGGGCTTCCGCCGTTTTCGCGCGGTAGGCGTCGTCGCTCATCTCCCGTCGCGAAGCGCCGAAGACGCGGGCGTCGGTCGGCAACTGCCCGTCGACGTGGCGCCGGAACAGGGCCGGCAGGAGCTTGCGGTAGGCGAGGTCGCCGGCACCGCCGAAGACGACCAGATCGAACGGCTCGACGACTATGATCCGGCTCGTCACGTCACGAAAGTCCCGTGTTTGGTGTCGCCGCCGGATGCCGCTTCCGTTCCGGCGGGACGCATGGTTCACTGATCCCGCGTTGTGACAGAGGAATCGGTCTGCGGCCACAGGTTTTTCGCGGACTGCGAATGAGGAAGCACCAACCGATGAACCAGCCCGTTTGTATCGTTCCGGCCGGCGACTGGACCGGCGAAGGCGCGACATGGAGCGCGGAGGAGAACGCGCTCTACTGGGTCGATATCAACCGCTTCCTCGTCCACCGCATGGATGGACAGACGCGGGCCACGCGGAGCTGGTTCTTCGACGAGCCGGCGACCGCGCTCGGCCTGACCGACCGTCCGGACACCCTGGTCGTCGCCCTGGCGACCCGGCTGGTGCTGTGGCAGCCGGCCAACGATGCCCGCGCCGACTTCTGCAGCCCCGACGACACGGCGCCGCGCACCCGGTTGAACGACGGCCGGCCGGACCCGGCCGGCTGTTTCTGGGTCGGTTCGATGGCCAACAATGTCGGGCCGGACGGCGGTGACCTGCCGATCGAGGATGAGAGCGCCGGCCGCCTGTTCCGTGTGCGCGCCGACGCCACCAGCACGGTCGAGAAACGCGACATCGGCATTGCCAACACGCTGTGCTGGTCGCCGGCCGGCGACCGGTTCTACTTCGGTGACACCCTGAAGAACGCCATCTCGGTCTGGGATTACGATCTCGCCCACGGCACCATCCGTCATGAACGCCCGTTCTTCGAAGGCTTCGATCGCGGCCTGCCGGACGGCTCGGCCATGGACCGTGACGGTTATCTGTGGAACGCTCGCTACGGTGGCGGGTGCGTCGTGCGGGTCGGCCCCGATGGCGGGATCGACCGGATCGTCGACATGCCGGTCGACAACATCACCACCTGCACGTTCGGCGGCCCCGACTTGAAGACGCTGTTCATCACCACGGCGCGGGGCGGCGAGGGTGGCAGGGCGCAACGCGCGGGCGGCTTGTTTGCCCTTGCGGTCGATGTCCCGGGTTTGCCGGAAAACCGGTTCAAACTGTCGGGCTGAAGAAGCGATACGAGGGGCGGCAGGAACGGAGACGATGACATGCTCGTAACGCGGATGGTTTCCCTTGGTCTCGCGGGCCTGGCGCTCGTCACGGCGGCGCCGGCGCTGGCCGACAGTCGCCTGTTCAGTATCCAGACCGACATCCCGGGTCTGACGGTGACCGACGCCCGGCAGGGCGGCACGCCGCTCGCGGTGGCCGGCTCCAGCGGCGATGTCACCTTCTTCCGTATCGACAACCCGGCCGGCGCCGTGCCGTGCTCGGCCACCCTGACGCTCGGTATCTCCGACGGATCGTCGCTCACCCGCACGATCGATTTCTGTGCCCAGAACTGGGACGTCACGGTCGTCCTGACCGAAGCGTCACCGTCGCCGGGCGGGACGCAGGTGACGGTCACCACCGACGACCCGTCCGCCGTCATCACCAGCGTGTTCGTGGCCGGCGAGGAGGTGCCGCTGGCGACCTCGCCGGGACCGGCGGTGGCGATCGCCACGACCGCGCTTGGCATCAGCGGCGGCTGCGAGCGCGACATGGCTGTGGGTCTCGCCGACGGCCGGCTGGTCGCGCGCGTGGTCAACATCTGTGTCGGCGGCAATGTGATCACCGTCCCGCTGATCGGCGCGTCGGCGCCGGGCGAGGGCGAAGGCCCGCCGCCTCTGCCGACGCCCGCGGACCCGCAGCCGCCGGCCGCGGCAATGGTGTGGTCGAACAACGTCGCCGGCAATCGCGCGACACTGACCTTCGGGATCCCCCAGACCGACGCGGGCGAGTTCACGGCCGTCTGCGAGGTCGGCAGTGCCGTGACGCGGGTCATCCTGTCGCGCTCGGCGCCGGGTCTCAATCCCGGCGCGCCGATCGCCATCCGGTTCACCGCCGGAGGCTTCGACGCCACCTACTCGGCCGTCGGCAGCGCGATCAGCGAACTGTCAGGCGTGTCGCATCCGCAACTGGAGCTTGCCACCAGCGATTCGTTCTGGCCGGCGCTGATCCGGGAGAACGTCCTCGACATCCGCATCGGCAACCTGCCGCCGTTCAGCGTCTCCCTGAAGGGGAGCGCCGTCAACGCGCGGGCCTTCCTGGCCAACTGCAACCCCCGACCGCCAACGCCGCCGCAACAGCCGCAGAATCCGGGGACGGTCGCCTTCGTCTGCAATGACGGCTCGTCGTTCAGCGCCGCCTTCGGGCTCAACTCCGCGAGGGTCTTCGAGGCCGGCGAGGTGACGCTGGCGCAGGTCCAGTCCGAGCAGGGTGATCGCTTCGTCGCCGCCGATGCGGAGTTGATCGGCAGCGGCGAACAGATTACGTGGCGTCGGGTCGGATTTCCCGACCGCACCTGCGCGCCGCAATAGCGGGCGGGCAGCACCAACAACATCAAGGACGTACCGGGGCGGACGCGCATGCGCCGTCGCCCCGCTCTGGGAGTGACCTGTGGCCGCCGTGTCGGAATCGATCAACCCGCCCGGGTGGCGTGGCGAGATCCGCTCGACCCTGCTGTTGGCATGGCCGCTGGTGCTCACCAACGTCTCGCAGATGGCGCTGGGAACGACCGACGTCATCCTCATCGGCCGGCTCGGCCCGTCGTCGCTGGCCGCCGGGGCGCTGGCGACCAACCTCTATTTCGTCTTCGTGATCTTCGCCATCGGGCTCGTCACCGCGACGGCGCCGATGATCGCGATCGAGTTGGGCAGGCGGCGCCATTCGGTCCGCGACGTCCGTCGCAGCGTCAGGCAGGGCATGTGGGCCGCGGTCGCGGTCAGCATCCCGATCTGGCTGATCCTGTGGAATGGCGAGGCGATCTTCCTCCTGCTCGGCCAGGACCCCGAGGTCGCGGCCGCCGGCGCGCCGTATCTGCGCACCCTGCAATGGAGCATCCTGCCGTTCACGCTCTACACCGTGCTTCGTAATTACGTTGCCGCGCTCGAACGGCCGGTCTTCGCGCTGTGGGTCGCGATGGCGGCGATCCCTGTCAACGCCCTCCTGGTGTGGGCGCTGATCTTCGGCCAACTGGGCCTGCCCGAACTGGGCCTGCCGGGTGCCGGCATCGGCACGACGATCACCAACATCCTCATGTTCGCCGGGTTCGTCGTCATCGTCTCGGTCGACCGCCGGTTCCGGCGCTACCGGCTGTTCGGGCGCTTCTGGCGCGCCGACTGGCAACGCTTCCGCGACGTGTGGCGGATAGGCCTGCCGATCGCCGTGACGCTTGTATTCGAGGTATCGATCTTCAACGCCGCGGCGTTCCTGATGGGTCTGATCGGTGCCGACGAACTGGCCGCCCACGCCATCGCCATCCAGCTCGCCTCGCTCGCCTTCATGGTGCCGCTGGGGATCGGGATGGCGGCGACTGTGCGTGTGGGACTGGCGCTGGGGCGCGGCGACACGGACGGGATCACCCGCGCCGGCTGGACGGCCATGGCCCTTGCCCTGGCATTTGCCGTCATGGCCGCCGCCACCTTCCTGTTCGCCGGTCGGCCGATCGTCGGGATCTTCCTCGACCTCAACGCCGCCGAGAACCAGCGGGTCATCGGGCTGGCGGTGACGTTCCTGGTCTTCGCCGGCATCTTCCAGCTCGTTGACGCCGGCCAGGCCGCTGCCCTCGGCATGTTGCGCGGCCTTGGTGACACGCGCATGCCGATGATCCTGGCAGCCCTCGGCTATTGGGGTATCGGCCTGTCGCTCAGTGCCGGGCTGGCCTTTCCGGCCGGGTGGGGCGGCGCCGGGATCTGGACGGGCCTGGCCACCGGCCTCGCCGCGGTTGCGGTCATGCTGACCGCACGCTGGATGTTGCGTGAACGCCTCGGCCTGGTGACCGCCGGCCCGCCGCGCGGGCTCGAGCAGGCGGTCTGATGCTCGAGCGTTAATCCAGGGTGCGGCGATAGCGGGCCAGCGCAACCACGGAGATCAGCGCCAGGATCACGGCGAGCGGCCAGACGTGGGGGATCACCTCGACCATGCCGCTGCCTTTCAGCATGATGGCGCGCACCGCCCGCAGGAAGTGGGTGAGCGGGATCACCTCGCCGAGCGCCTGCGCCCAGCCCGGCATGCCGCGATAGGGGAACATGAACCCCGACAGCAGGATCGACGGCAGGAAGAAGAAGAACGTCATCTGCATCGCCTGCATCTGATTGCGGGCGATGGTGGAGAAGGTGTAGCCGAGGGTGACGTTGGCGGCGATGAAGATCAGGGTCACGGTGAGAAGCGCGAGCAGCGGCCCTTCGAGCGGCACCGCGAAGAGAAGGGCGGCCGCGATCAGGATGACAGCCACCTGCAGGAAGCCGAAACCGATATAGGGCACGATCTTGCCCAGCATGATCTCGTGCGGTCGCGCCGGCGTCGCCATCAGGTTCTCGATCGTGCCGCGTTCGACCTCGCGCGTGAGCGCCAGCCCCGTCATCAGGATCGTCGTCATGGTCAGGATGGTGCCGAGAAGGCCGGGCACGATGTTGTGCGCGGTGATGCCTTCCGGATTGTAGAGCCGGTGAAGGACCAGTTCGACGCCGCCGCCATCCGGCGTGCCAGAGCCGGTGCCGTTTCTCGCGATGGCACGCTCGATCAGGGTGGTGAGCGCGTTGAGCCCGCCGGAGGTCGCGGCCGGATCGGTGGCATCGGCCTGGACCAGGATCTGCGGACGTTCGCCGCGCACCAGATCGCGTTCGAAATGATCCGGGATGGTGACGATGAAGGCGGCCTCGCCCCGCGCGATCAGGCGCTCGGCCGTGGGCTCGTCGACGGCGCGGTCGGCGATCGCGAAATAGTCCGAGGTGTCCATCGCCGCCATCAGCGACCGGGTCACCGGACCCGCGTCCGCGGCCACCACGACGGTCGGCAGTTGGCGCGGATCGGTGTTGATGGCGTAGCCGAACAGAATGAGCTGAAGGATCGGCACGCCGATGATCATGGCGAAAGTCAGGTGGTCGCGGCGCATCTGGATGACCTCCTTGGCCATCACCGCGGTGATCCGCGACCCCGAGAAACGCCTGTACCTCATGTCGGCTGGCCACCGTTGTCCGGCGCGGCGCCGCCGTCGTTCATGAGCCGGATGAAGACGTCCTCGAGGATCGTCTCACCGGTCTCGGCCGTCGCCCCGGTGCCGGCAATCGTCGCCGCGACGCTGGTTTCCAGCACGACCGGATCGGCGCCGACGACGTGCAGGTCGTTGCCGAAGATCGCGGCCTGCTCGATGCCGGCCCGGTCCCGCAGGCGCCGCGCGATCGTCGCCTGGTCGCCGCCGCGGATGATGATCGTGTGCAGCCCCGACGCCGCCACCACCTCCGGCACCGTGCCGCGCGCGACGATGGTGCCGTAGGAGATGTAGACGATGCGGTGGCAGCGCTCGGCCTCGTCCATGTAGTGGGTGGAGACGAGGACGGTCAGGCCCTCGCCGGCGAGATCGTGGATCTCGTCCCAGAACTCGCGGCGCGCCTTGGGATCAACGCCCGCGGTCGGCTCGTCGAGAAGCAGGAGCTTGGGTCGGTGCATCACCGAGGCCGCGAGCGCCAGCCGCTGCTTCCAGCCGCCCGAAAGGGTGCCGGCAAGCTGGTGTTGGCGGCCGGTCAGGCCCAGCCGGTCGAGCGCGGCGTCCACGAAGTCGGCGCGTGGTTCAAGCTCGTAGAGGCGGCCGACGAAATCCAGGTTCTCGCGGATCGTCAGGTCTTCGTAGAGCGAGAAGCGCTGCGTCATATAGCCGACGTTGAGCTTGATGAGATGCGATTCGCGCGCGATGTCGTAGCCGAGGCAGGTGCCCGTGCCGCCGTCGGGACGCAACAGGCCGCAGATCATCCGGATGGTCGTCGTCTTGCCGGAGCCGTTGGGCCCGAGAAAGCCGACGATCTCGCCCTGCCGCACCGTCATGTCGATGGCGTCGACGACGGTGCGCCCGCTGAACCGTTTGGTCAGCCCCCGGATGTCGATGATCGGCTCACCGTTGACCATCACCGCCTGCCAGTTTCACGTCCACCGGTTGCCCGACGTTGAGCGTTGCGTCCGGCGCCAGGCGCGCTTCGGCCATGAAGACCAGTTTGTCCCGGGTCTCCTGGGAGAAGATCACCGGCGGGGTGAACTCCGCCTCCCGCGAGACGAAGTCGACCACGGCCGTCAGATCGTCGGCGCAGCCGTCGCAGCCGACCGTCACCGAAACACCCGGCGTGATCGTGGCCAGTCGGGGTTCGGGGACAAAGAAGCGGACCTTGCGGTTGCCGTTCGGCAGCAGCGCCACGACGGTGCGACTGGCCGGTACCAGTTCCCCCGCCTCGTAATAAGTCTCGGCGACGAGCCCCGCCACCGGCGCCCGCACGGTGCGCTTGTCGAGGGCGATCTGCGCGCGCGTCAGGGTCGCTTCCAGCGCCGCGACGTTGAGCTCGGCCGCCGTCACCTCGTCGTCGCGGGCGGGCAGTTGCGCGACCAGCAGTTGTCGTTCGGTCGCCTCGACGGTGGAGAGCGCGGCGTCGCGCGTGGTCCGGGCGTCGTCGACCACCGATTGCGGAACGATCCCGCCTTCGAGAAGTGTGAGCTTGCGGCGGAGGTCGTCTTCGGCGTGGGTGAAGTTGGTCCGCGCGCGATTGAGGTCGGCGGCGATCACGGCGACCTCCTCGTCGCGCTTGCCGGTCGTCAGGTTGGCGAGCTGGGCGCGCCCCTGCGCTAGCCGGGCCTCGGCGGCAGCGACCGCCTGCGCCTGATCGTCGGCATCGAGGGCGAACAGGATCGCGCCTGCCTCGACCCGGTCACCGTCGCGGACCGGCCGCTCGATCAGGCGGCCCGCCTGTTCGGCCGCGACGTTGACGTAGACGCCCTCGACGTAGCCTTGCAGGGCCGGGCCACCGTCATGGGAACAGGCGGCGAGGAGAAGGGCCGCGGCCGCGGCGATCAGCGCGTTCCGCGTCATCGCGCCGCCTCCGCCCGCAAGGCGTCGAGCACTTGGGTCGTGACGATGGCCTTGATGCGCGCTCGCTCCTTGTCGCCGATGCGGTCCCAGCCGAGACGGCGCAGGACCAGCGCGTTGGCGACGCGGAAGGCGAGAATCTGCCCCATCAGGGCGATCACCCGCAATTGGGTATCGTCGTCCTTCGGTCGCTGGAGCGCCGTTGCGACGAGACCGGCCATCACTTCGAAGGTCGGGCCCATGAAGGCGTAGATGGCCTCGAAGGCCGAGGTCGGCTGCAGCTGCTCGCGCAGAATGAACTTCGCCCATTTCTCCGCCTCGGCCTCGCCGAGAAGGATGTCGGCGATCCGGCTGATCACGCCCGTCAGCGCCGCGTAGGCGGCCTCTGGGGTCGTCGGCGGCGTGTCGGGCAGGGGCGCAGATTGAAGGCCGCCCATGATCTGCTCGGCGATATGCTGGGCGACGGCGACATGGAGGCCTTCTTTGCCGCCGAAATGGTAGACGATCGCGGCAATGTTGGCGTCGGCGGCGCGGGCGATCTCGCGGGTGCTGGCGCCTTCGTAGCCGATGCGGCCGAACACCTCGAGCCCCGCCGCGATCAACTGGGCCCGTGTGGCCTCGCCGCGATCGCTGCGCGCGCGGCGATAGGGACGCGAATGAACCCCGACGGTTTCATCGCCAGCGGTGCTTTCCGATTCTGCGTGCGGTGACTTTGCTTTCGCCATCGTTCATCCCGATCGCCCGATCTCAACTTATACAATCGATCGATTGAGTAAGTCAATCGTTTGTTTAATCTACTGGAGATTGAATTGGATACAATCTATGATTGCTGTTCGTGTAACGAACTTTGGAGGGATCAAATGAAACGGCTCTCGGCCATGACCGTGGCGCTCCTGTTCGCCGCCCCATTTGCGCATGCCGCTGATGTGGGTGTTGAGACCTTTCTCCAGAATGGACAATCAGCCGCTGCTGTCGCTTCGGCGGTAGCCGAGTTCTCGTTATGCCAGTCGTCGCTGACGTTCGATGCGTTCGTGTTCGGTGAAGACTTGGATTTGGCGGACTACCCTGCCTTCCACGTTGGCGATCTCGAACCGACCCATGTCCTCAGCATCGGCTGCTCAGACCTTGGTCATCAGGCGTCGGTGTCCATCGCCTTCATCGACGTGGATAAGGAGCTGGCTCCGCTCTTCTTCGTCCGGCTACCGTAGAACTTGTGGCACGACGCGCCCTCGGTATCAGCGAGGAGGGAGTCGGGGGCCGCGACGGCGCTGGCGAATCTCGCGCCGCACCTCGGCCGGCGTCTCGGCAAGCACCTCGGCGACGATTTCCTGCCCGGCGCGCTGCAGGTCGTCCGTTGCCCGGCGTAGCGCGTCGTAGGCTTGCGCCAGCGCCGCCGCGTCGAAGGGCTCGGCGCGCATCGCCGCGAACATCTCGCGTCGTGCGTGCTCCACCGTGCGCAGCTTGTCGCGCAACACACCGCGCTGGTCGGCGCCACGGGACGCGATCTCCTTGCGAATCTCGGGCGGGAACGCTCGTGTGCCGAGCGCCACGATGCGCTCGACGTCACCGCCGGGTCGTGCGCCGGTGATTCGGGTCAGCGTGAAGCCGGCGACCACCATGTTGGCGGCCAGCGACAGAAACAGGAGCACCACGAGGACGACGGCGAAGGGACCGCGAATGGTCATAACGTGCTCTCGCCCAGATCCTCGTAGGGCGCGCCGAACAGGAGCCCGGCGAAGTCGGACTCGCCCACGTCCTGCGGAACGAAGACCCCGAGCGCGAAGCCGAGCACTAGCGACGCGACGGTCGCCGCACTCGCCCAGGCGTAGAGGCGCGCCGTCGGTCGCAGCGTCGCTTCATGGGGCGTACCCCGGCCGACCGCCGACGTGATACGGCCGATCGTCGCCGCGTCCACCGGCTGCGGCTCCACCGCCGCCGCAAGGTACCGTTCGAGCTTGGTCGCCTCGGCCAGGGCAGCGGCGGCCTCGGGATCGCGCGCGGCTTCGGCCTCGATCGTCGATCGAACCTCCGCCGGCCAGGCTTCCGGCCGCCCGCCATGGCGGTCGAGCAGCGCCCTGATATCCACACGTGTCATGGCGTCAGTTTCCCCTCACTCCCCACGGGCGGCAAGTTTCGATTTGAGCCGGCGCCGCGCCCGCACGAGCAATTGCTCGACGGCGCCGACCGATTGCCCCAGCGCCGCGGCGATCTCGGCGTTCGACTGCTCGCCGCCGGCCGACAGGAGGATCGCGGCCCGCTGGCGGGGCGGCAGCGCGCGGATGTCGGCCATGACGTGGGCAAGCTCGCCCTGGCTCGCCAGCCGATCGTCCTGGAGTGCGCCCGTATCGGCGATCTCGTCGGCTTCCTCGAGGCCGAAGAAGTGTCGGACCGAGCGCCGTCGCGCGCCGTCGATCGCCCGGTTGACCGCGATGCGTGTCAGATACGCGCCGAGCGGCGGTCCGCCCGGCTTCCAGTCGCCGGCACGCCGCCAGACGCTGACGAAGGTGTCCTGGACGATGTCGTCCGCCTCGGCTGTGGTTCCGCTGAAGCCGATCGCCAGCGCCCGCAGCCGTCCGGTGTGCTGCCGCACGATCTCGGCGAACGCCCGCTGGTCGCCGCCGGCGACGCGCGCCATCAGCGCGTCGTCGTCCGCGGCCGGCGCGGCTTCCTCGCTCGACAGAGTCACAACCGTCCGTTCGCCCCTTTCGCGGCAACAGGCTACCGAGGCGACGGGGTGAGCCAGCACGTTGATGAGCCGGACTCGCGCCGCCGCCCCGGTCGGTTGCGACCTTAGCGCATCCGCATCTGGCCACGGAACTCACGCGCCGCGGTCAGGAACTCCTCGAGCGTCACCGTGCCGTCGCCGTTGGCGTCAGCCGCGGCAAAGCGCTCGGACTGGCGGTCCAGGAATTCCTGCTGCGTCAGCCCGTCTTCGTCGATCCCGAGCCGTTCGGCGAACCGCTCGCGGCGCTGCTCGCCGCCACGGGGGCCGCGCTGGAACTGGGCGCGATCGTCGCCACGCGGGCCGCCGCGTCCGAACCGCTGGCCGCGCTGGCCGAAGCCGCGCATGACCTTGCCGAGTTCCTGTTCCGACAGCGCGCCGTCGCCGTCCTCGTCGACCGCCGCGACGATCGCGTTGGTCAGCGTGGCGAGTTCGGCGCCGTCGATCGAGCCGTCGCCATTGGCGTCCAGCATGTTGAACATGACGGCCGCGCCGACCGGTGTCCGTTTCGGGCCATCGGCGGTGGCGGCAACCGCCGTGGTGGCGACGGCGCCGGTCGCGAGGACGGCGGTGGTGATGAGAAGAGCCTTGGGAAGCATGGTCGTGGTCCTTGTTACGCGGACGCCGCCGATCGACGTCCTTCACGGGGGAACACGCGCTTGCAGGCTTCCTCCTACGCGCCTTACGGAAGTTTAATGTGGCTGCTACTCGGCCGCCGGTGCCGTCGAGACCTGCAGCGTGGTGCCGTCGCCGGTGACCGTGACCCGCTCCGCCGCGGTTTCGTCGCCGTCGCCCGGCGTGATGACCGCCTGGGCGCTGGATGTGCCGCTGGCGAGGTCGACGAAGCCGTCGACAACGGCGTCGTAGCCGTCGGTGATCAGCAGGGCGTCGTCCCAGGAGATCACCGACCCTCCGAGCCGCAGCGCAAGGACGAGCTCCTTGAAGTCGGTCGCGCCGTCGGCACTGACGGTTCCGCCGCCGGCTTCCGCCGCCGCCCGTACGGCCTCGCCGTCGAAGCCGTGGATACGCCCCTCGGCCACGGCGATGTTGACCGCACCGTCGAGCGCCGCGGCCAGTTCCGGCCAGTCCTCACCGGCGCTCTTGAGGCTGACGGAGGCGTTGGCCTGCCCCTCGAGGATGGCGGGCGCGGCCGTGTCGGCCAGCAGCGCCTGCGCGTCGACACCGCTCAGCGTCAGATCCACTTCGGCGCCGATGGGATCGCCGTCGCGGATCGCGGTGAGGGTTCCGGACACCGAACCACCGGCAAGGGACAGGTCGCCGATCGTCAGCGTGGTGGTGTCGCGCGACGTGCTGATGGCGGCCGCCAGCGGTCCGCCGCGAAAGTCGCCGGCAACGACGTCGGCCGCCGACAGGCGCATGTCCACACCGGCGATCAGGGCCGGCGGCGCGGTGATGGCGATGGACGGGGTCGAGGCAAAGGTGGCGAGGTACGGGCCGAGGTCCAGCCGGTCGAAGGCGAACGTACCGCGGATGAAGGGCTCGTCGCCGAGCGTGACCGTCAGCGCCCCTTCGGCGGCATTGCCGTCCAGTTCGACGAGGGCGTTGTCCAGGGCGATCTCGCCGCCGACCCAGTTGACGTCACCCGACAGTGCCGCCGGGCCGAGGGCGGGTTCGGGGCCGGCCGCGTAGCCGAACAGCGCGACAAGATCGCGCAGCGACGTCGAGGACGCGGTGACGTTGCCCTCGAGCTGATGGGCGTCGAGGAGGGCGGCGGTGCCGGTGAAGCTTGTCCGCGCCACTGTCGATTCCAGGGAGAAACGCAGGTCGGTCGTGCCTCCGCGCAGGAGATTGGCCGGCCGGTTCATGGCAACACGGAAATCGAGCGGCTCGCCCCGCCAGCGGAAGCTGCCGGAGGCGTCGGCGTCCGCGTCCGTCGACCGCCAGCTCACGGCGCCCACGACGCCGGTCAACCGCAGTTCGCGCCCGCCGGTCTCGTCACGCAGTTCGATCACGCCGGAATCGATGCTGAGGTCGCCAAGCTCGAAGTCTTCGCCCTGGGCGATCCGCGCAAACAGGCCGGCCACCCTGGTGCTGAAGGCTCCGTCCGGTTGCCGCTGCAGGATCAGATGTGGCGCCTGAATGTGTACGTCCCGGATTTCCGTTCGCCCCAGCAGGAGCGGCCAGAGGCGTATGGTCGCCGTCGCGCTCCTGGCCGTGAGCAGCGGAGCGCCGTCGGGATTGTCGCCGTCCACGTTCAGGCCCGTCGCGGTGACCGAAACGTCCGGGTACACGCTGATCTCGGAGTCGCCGCTGAAGGTGGCCGGGTGCTGGGTGAGCGAGCTGACCATCACGACCACGCCGCGCGTCAGCGTCTCGACCGAGATCAGGAACGGAATCGCGGACACCACCACCGCGCCCAGAACGATGACGACGAAGGCTGCGGTGGCCAAGCGTTTCATGATCGCCGCGTTGTGATGTATGGGACCGGAACTGTTCGCAGCATACCATGTCCGGCGGCCCTGCCGACCGACGTAATTGATGGACGAGAGACCCGGGGACGAACACCTGATGTCGGAAAATTCACCTCTCTGGACGCCCACGCCGGACGCCGTCGAGCGCGCCCAGATCACCGGCTTCGCGCGCCACGCCGCCGAGCTCACCGGGCGGTCGTTTCCCGACTACCAGTCGCTCCACGCGTGGTCGACCGAGGATCTGGCGGCGTTCTGGGGCCTGTGCTGGGACGAGTTCGACATCATCGGCGAGAAGGGCGAGGTGGTGGTCACCGACGACGACCGGATGCCCGGCGCCAGCTTCTTTCCCGAGGCGCGGCTCAATTTCGCCGAGAATCTCCTGCGTCGCGATGACGATGGCGAAGCGATCGTGTTCCGCGGCGAGGACGGCCGTACCGACCGCTGGTCGTGGCGCGATCTCCAGGCCACCGTGTCGCGGTTGCAGCAGCATCTGGTGGCGCTGGGTGTCGGCGAGGGCGATCGCGTCGCCGGTCTTCTGCCCAACATTCCGGAAGCCGTCGCGGCCATGCTCGCCACCACGTCGCTGGGTGCGGTGTGGTCGTCGGCGTCACCGGATTTCGGCGTCAACGGCGTCCTGGACCGTTTCGGTCAGATCGAGCCGACGGTGTTTCTCGCCTGCGACAGCTACGGCTATGCCGGCAAGCACATCGACATGGGCGACAAGATCGCCGACGTGGCGCCCCGCCTGAAGGGTCTTCGCCAGACGATCGTCGTCCCCTTCCGCGGCGGCGCCGAGGCGGTGGCGGAGCGCGTCGACGGCGCCGTGACGCTGGGCGACGCGCTCGCACCCTACACGGCGGGCAAGCCGACCTATGTCCGCGGCCCGTTCAACCATCCGGCGTTCATCCTGTTTTCGTCGGGAACCACCGGGGTGCCCAAATGCATCGTCCATGGGGCCGGCGGCACGCTGATGATCCACATGAAGGAGCACCGTCTGCAGAACGACATCCGCGCCGGCGACCGTGTGTTCTATTTCACCACGCTGGGCTGGATGATGTGGAACTGGGTGGTCTCGACGCTCGCCAGCGACGCGACCCTGCTCCTGTTCGACGGTTCGCCGTTCCACCCCTCCGCCTCCGCGCTGTTCGACTACGCCGAAGCCGAGCGGGCGACGTTCTTCGGCACCTCGGCGAAGTACATCGACGCGGTGAAGAAGGAGGGCTATCGCCCGCGCGATCACCACGACCTTTCGGCGCTGCGCACCATAGCCTCGACGGGCTCGCCGCTGGTGCCGGAGAGCTTCGATTTCGTCTACGACGCCATCAAGCCCGACCTTCACCTCGCCTCGATCTCGGGCGGGACCGACATCGTCGCCTGTTTCGTGCAAGGGGTGCCGACGCAACCGGTCTGGCGCGGCGAGATCCAGGGCGCCGGCCTCGGCATGGCCGCGACCGTGTTCGATCCGAATGGCCACGAGGTTCGCGGCGAGAAGGGCGAACTGGTCTGCACACGACCCTTCCCGAGCATGCCCGTCGGCTTCTGGAACGACCCTGATGGAGCACGCTACCGTGGCGCCTATTTCGAGCGCTTCACGAATGTCTGGGCCCACGGCGATTTCGCCGAGGTGACCGACCACGGCGGCTTCATCATCCACGGACGCTCAGACGCGACGCTCAATCCCGGTGGCGTGCGGATCGGAACGGCTGAAATCTACCGCCAGGTCGAGCAGGTCGACGAGGTCGTCGAGTCGCTGGCGATCGGCCAGCAGCGCGACGGCGACGAGCGCGTCGTCCTGTTCGTACGCCTGCGCGACGGCATGACGCTCGACGACGACCTTATTCGCGCCATCCGGACCCGCATTCGTACCGGCGCCAGCCCGCGCCACATGCCGGCCAAGGTCATCGCGGTGCCGGACCTGCCCCGCACCAAGTCAGGCAAGCTCGTCGAACTGGCGGTGCGTGAACTGGTCCATGGCCGCCCGGTGCGCAACATTGAGGCGCTCGCCAATCCCGAAGCGCTCGACGTCTTCCGCGATCTGCCGGATCTCGCCGACTGACACCCTCGGCCGACGGCTGATCAGCCGGCCAACACCCGCGTCGTCGGGAAAGTGATGCGCACCATCGTGCCCTGGTCCGGCGCGCTTTCGATGTCGAACGTGGCGCGGTTGGCCTCCACCAGCGCCTTGGTCAGCGGCAGGCCGAGGCCGGTGCCCTTGTCCGCGTCGCGCTTGGTGGTGGCGAGCTGACGGAACGGCTGCAGGGCCGAGCGGAGATCCTTCTCCGACATGCCGACGCCGGTGTCGCGCACCCGGACCGCCACCTCGCCATTGTCTTCCAGACCCGTCGACACGATCACCTGGCCGCCGGCGGCGGTGAACTTCACGGCGTTGGAGAGAAGGTTCAACAACACCTGGCGCATGGAGCGCTGATCGGCGACGACGTTCGGCACCGCCGTCGACAGCGACGTGCGGATGATGATGCGCTCGCGGTTGGCCTGCGGCTGCATCAGCGCCACGCACTCCTGGATCACGGCGTTCATCGGCACCGACTCGAAGTTCAGATCCATCTTGCCGGCCTCGATCTTCGACAGATCGAGCAGATCATTGATGAGGCTCATCAGATGGTCGCCGGAGGTGTGGATGTCGCGCAGGTAGCTGCGGTAGCGCTCGTTCTCGACCGGGCCGAAGCGTTCCTCGATCATCACTTCCGAAAATCCGATGATCGCGTTGAGCGGCGTGCGGATTTCATGGCTGACCTTGGCGAGGAACTCCGATTTCTGCTTGTTGGCTTCCTCGGCGTCGTGCTTGGCCGCGACCAGTTCTTCCTCGACGTTCTTCCAGTAGGTGATGTCGCGGAGCACCGCGCAATAGGTGTCGGCGTCGCCGATCCGCCCCATGGTCATGAACAGCGGAATGAGCCCGCCGCTGGGAACCTTGCCGATCACCTCGCGCCCGTCGTTGAGCACGCTGGCGACGCCGTTGGTGGCGAGCCCCTCAAGGTAGTCGACCGCGGTGCGCCGGCTCTCCTGGGCCAGGAGGTCGGTGAGCGGACGGCCGATCATCTCCGCCGATTCGACCCCGAACAGGGCCTCCGCCGCACGGTTGAGGTTGAGCACCCGCCCGGCGCGGTCGACGACCGCCACACCGTCGGTGGCGGTATCGAGCACGGCCTCCAGTTCGCCGGCTCGCGCCACGGCGGCGGCGAGATCAGTGGTCAGGCCCTCGCGGTCGGCGTCGGCCGCGTCCGGGCTGAGCGCCACCATGAGCGCGTTGGCGCCGTCCCAGGTGACCGTCCGCATGGAGACCGTCACCGCCACGGTGCCGCCGTCACGCAGCGCGGCAAACACGCGGCCGGCCTCGCCGGTCAGGTCGCGGGCGGTGAGGTAGCGCTCGTTGTCGGGGAAGACCGCGTCGATGCCGCCGGCTTCGGACAGGTCGTCGAGGCCGGCATAGCCCAGGAGATCGGTGAGCGCCCGGTTGGCGAACAGCGTGTCGCCGTCGCGGATCACCATCAGACCGAGCGGAACCCGGTCGAGGAGCGCCTCCGCCGTCGCGTGGTCGTCCGCGACGGTTCCCGTGTCGGGCGGTACAGGTGACGCCGGCGCGATGGTCTCGGCCTCGGCTGCCGACGTCGGCGTCAGCGACTCGCCGATCTTGCGGAACGCTTCCCGCTCGTGACCCGACAGCGGCTCGGCGACCGCCGTCGGGGGCGCGTCCATGGCAGGCGTTGAGGGGTGGCCGGCCTCCACCGAAAGCCGCGCCGCGTCGTCGGGATCGGACAGGTCGACCGGTTCCAGCGACGCCTCTTCCGGCTCAAGGAACGCTTCGTCGGGCTCGGCCATGGGAGCATCGGGCGCGTCGTGCGCCGCGAGGCCCGCTCCCGGCAGCGCCGGTTCGATCTCATCGTGATGGATGATCCCGAAGCCGCGGCGGCCGCCAACCTCGGGAGCCAGCGCGAACAGGTCGATGGCCACGGCGGTCGCCGTGTCGCTCACCGGCCATATGACGCGCGCCGTCCAGGCTTGCGCGCGCTCCGCGGGCAGGGTCAGGCCGAGCGCGTCGGCAACCTCGTCCCAGCCGCGGCCGACAAGGGCCGCATTGCCGTCGCCGACCGCAGCGGCGAGCTGCGAGGTGACAGTGACGATCCGGTCGTCGGCGTCGGTGCCCCACACAAAGCGAGAGGTGCGCCGCGGCGCGTGCGCCGATTCCGTGTCGGCCGCGGCCGGTGCGGGCTCTGCGGCCGGCGGGACGTTGTCCTGGATCGTCGGCGGGCGCTCAGCGGGTGTTGCGTCGACCGCGGGTGCTTCGCTTTCCGCGTCGACGGCGGCAGGAGAGGGCTTCGCGGCTTCCGGCGGGCCGACGAGCACCAGATAGACCGACCCCGACCCATCCACCGACGCTTTGGCGAGGCGCGCGACCGCGGCCTGGCGGGCGGTCGAGCCGACGACAAGCTCGGACGTGACGAGGTTGTCGGCACCGGCGCCGGCCTGCGTTATCAGGTCGTCGATCTGCTGCTCGGCGGGTTCGAGGTCCTTGGCGGCACCGACGGCCGCGAGAACACGTCCATCCTCATCGAGGAACGAGACCAGTCCGTGCCGGATCGCAAGCGCCTGTGCGGCGTCCTCGGCGCGGGTGGCGAGCGACGATGACGCTCCACCCGCGGCCGCAATCGCCAGCACCGCGCGTTCGCCGTCGTCGAGGTTGAGGCGCCGGCAGGCCGCCGCGACGGTCGCAAGCCGGGTGCCGCGGCCGATACGGAGCATCTGCAGGCGCGAGGACTCGCTGGGCAAGGTGCGGGCAAGCCGCGCCGCCTGGGCGACGAACGGATTGAGGCCGGAGAACCGCTGGTCGAGCAGAGTCCAGGCATCCGTCGCCTCGAACAGGCGGACCGCGGCGGCGTTGCACCACAGGAGACGCCGCCCGTCGCTGGCGACCACGAAGGCCGGATGCGGTTCGAGCAGGCAGCGCCCAACCTCCGGGCGGGCGGTCATGGCAAGGAAGGCTTCCGTCGCGTCAGTCACCGCGCCAGTCATCCTGTGTCGCCGAACCAGCGGTCGCCGCCCACCGCCGCGATGCTTAACACGACCTTAATAGCCGTGGCGCCACGACAGGTCCACGTCGGCGGGGGCGTTGCCGCCGGGCGATTGTCGCGACGGTTAATGTCGGCGCCGGTGCTCGCGTTGTCACTCCGTCTCACGCATGGTACCTGCGGGCAGAGTTGGTTTTCCCTCAAGGAGTGACACCATGACGTCGAATCCGTTCGAAATCCCCGACACTCTGCGCGACGCGGCGGCCAAGAGCGTGGAAGAGGCCAAGAAGGCGTTCGACCAGTACATCGAGGCGACCGGGAAGGCGGTCTCGACCAGCGAAGGCGCCGCCCGCTCGGCCTCCGAGAACGCCACCGACATGACGCGGCAGACCCTGTCGTTCGTCGAGAACAATGTTGCCGCCTCCTTCGATCTCGCCCAGCGGATGGTCCAGGCCCGCACCGTGGAAGAGATTGCCGCGCTGCAGCAGGAATATCTCCGCCGGCAAGCCGCCGCCATGGCCGAACAAGGTCAGGCGCTGGGTGCCGCTGTGACAAGAATGGCCAAGCAAACCACTGATTAGACGACAGAATCTCTGACTGCGGTGTGCCTTCGGCCAGGGCCACCGCGCCGGCTTCATTGTGCACTGCAAAAAGATGTTGCAATGCACAACATCTTTACCTATATGCATCCTTGAGCGGGGAACGAACGTGCCTTGTAGCAGGGCCGACCCGCCGGTTTAGATGCAGCAAGGATGATGACCATGGCCACCAAATCGACGAAGTCCAAGCGTGACTTCAACGCATTCGAAGCTTTCTCCATGCCCACCTCGGCGTTCGAAGTTCCGGCGGCTCTGCGCGAAGCAGCGGAGCAGTCGGTGATCCAGTTCCGCGACACCTATGACCGGATGCGGACTGCCGCCGAAGAAGCCACCGAGCTCCTTGAGGAGACGATGGACACGGCGCGCGAGAGCGCGCTGGGGCTGAGCGAGAAGACCCTTGAGGCCGCTCGCAGCAACAGCGAAGCGCAGTTCGAGTTCGCTCGTGACCTGTTCGCCGCGAAGACCGTTGCCGACGTTGTCGAGCTTCAGACGGCTTTCGCCCGCAAGCAGTTCGAGGCGGCCTCGACGCAGCTCAAGGAGATGCAGGAGCTGACCACGAAGTTCATGACCGACACCACCAAGCCGGTCGCCGCACGCGTGGAAAAGACCATCAAGGACGTGAGCGCCGCCTGACGGCCTCCGGTCCTGATCTCCCAGACTGAAGGCCCGGAGCCATGCTCCGGGCCTTTGTCGTTGGTGGACCTTGAACGCGCGCCGCGATGCTTCTACCTTTCGGCGCGGGCTGAGGCCCGTCTGTGCAGCCGTAGCTCAGTTGGCTAGAGCGTCGGATTGTGGCTCCGAAGGTCGTTGGTTCAATTCCAACCGGCTGTACCATTCCCCGCCTTTGGTACGACTCCCTGTACGGGCCTACATCGGCACCGGCAGGAGTTCGTAGACCTCGATCGAGAAGTTGCCCTTGCCCTCGCTGAGGAAGGGATGGCCGTCCGTGAACGCCTTGGCGGCGTTCATGTCGGCGGCCTCGACGATCGAGTAGCCGGTGAGGTCTGCGGCGTTACGCGAACTGCCGTCGTCGACCACGGACGCGCCCGGTCCGAAGGGCGAGCCGACATCGGCGAGCGCGCCGCCGACCTTCTCCATCCACGCGCCCCACTTGGCCATCACCTCCTTGCTCTGCTCCTCGGTCATGTCCGCCATGTCGGTCGCCGGACCTTTGTAGATGAGGATGAACTTCGCCATCGATTAACCTCCAAGTTAAATGAGGATCGTTGGTAGCACACCCTGTCGGAGGAGGAAAGCCGGGGGGTTTCGCAGCGGCGACGGCGCACGGTCTGCGTGATATTGCCGCGCACTGGCATGCCGGGCCATGCTTCTGCTAGCAATGGGACAGGGAAGAAACGAGAGGGGACGGATGTCCGACTACAAGCTTAAATCCATTCGGCTCAACCTGGCGCGGACGCACGAGTTTCCCGAGGGCAGCGATCGCCACTACTACCGCTTCACGGCGCCGCTGGATTCCGACGGACATCTGAGCGCCGAAGGCTGGCGTCAGAATCGCGACATGTGCCGGGTGGTCCGTTCGTGGGCCGACGAGGAGGAGGACATCGGCCACCTCGTCCACAAGCAGGGCGGTTCCTGGGGCTTCCACTACGACATCGATGGCGACGAGGGTGACGAGTCCGGCTATCGGCTCGGCAGCCATCGCTTCGTGCCCGGCGAGTATGTCTCGATCCGCGACGAGGACGGCGAGCTTCACACTTTCCGCGTCGTGGCCGTCCTCGATATCTGAACGCGTTCAGAGCAGCGTCTTCTGCTCGCCCGGATCGACCTTTTTCGTCCGCACTGCCTTGCGGGGACCGTGCCCCCGTGACACCGCCGCGACCTCGCCGTCACTGAAGCGCAGGTTGAGGACCCGCCCGGCCGGCGCCCCGGCGACTGAGCGGACCGGCGCCCCGTCGCCGTCGGTCACCAGCGCGTAACCGCGCGCGAGCACGCTCTTATAGGACAGCGCTTCGAGCAGGTCGCCGAGGGCCGCCAGGCGCTCGCGCTGACGGCGTATGCCGGTGCTGAAGCCGTTGACGAGACGCGGATCGACCTCCCGCAGTCGGTCGCGGCGCGCGTTCACCAGCGCCGCTACCCGGGCCGGATCAAGCCGCTCCGCACGGGCGCGAAGCGCTGTTGTCGCCGCCCGCAACATCGCGGTTCCAGCGCCGTCGGCCCGTGCGGACAGCGCGTTGTGGCGCTCGCGCGCCAGGGCCAGGAACCGCTTGAGGCCGTTGACGTCGACACGGCCCGCGAGCCTGTCATAGGTCGACCGGTTGGCGCGGCCGGCGCCCTGGATCGCCAGCGCCAGGCGGTCGCCGAGGCCGTCGAGCATGCGCCGCCGCTCGCTGAGAAGTTCGTCCGCGCGCGGCAGCACCCGCGCCAGCGCCTGCAGGTCGCGCCGCCGTTGGTCGAGTCCGCGCCCGGCCGTGGTCGCAAGCCGCGACGCCAAACCGGCGACATTGGCGACGAGATCGCTCCGCACCGGCACCGCCATTTCGGCCGCCGCCGTCGGTGTCGGTGCGCGCCTGTCGGCAACGTGGTCGATCAGCGTGACGTCGGTTTCGTGGCCGATCGCTGCGATCACCGGCACGGTGGCCGCCGCGACCGCGCGCACGACCGCCTCGTCGTTGAAGCCCCACAGGTCCTCGAGGCTGCCGCCGCCGCGGGCAACGATCACCACGTCGGGGCGCGGCAGCGATCCGCCCGCCGCCAGCGCGTCGAACCCGCTGATCGCGGCTGCCACCTCGGCCGCCGAGGTCTCGCCTTGCACCCGCACCGGCCACAGCAGGACCCGCACCGGAAAGCGCTCCTCGAGGCGGTGGAGGATGTCGCGGATGACGGCGCCGGTGGGCGAGCTCACCACGCCGATCACGCGCGGGAGATAGGGCAGGGGGCGCTTGCGGGCCTCGTCGAACAGACCCTCCGCGGCAAGCTTGCGCCGCCGCTCCTCCAGCAGCGCCATCAGCGCGCCGACGCCGGCCGGCTCCAGCGTGTCGATCACGATCTGGTACTTCGACTGACCGGCGAAGGTGGTGACGCGGCCCGTGGCGATCACCTCCGCGCCCTCCTCGGGCCGGAATTTCAGGCGCTGCAGGGTCGAGCGCCAGATCACCGCCTCCAGCCGCGCCTTGTCGTCCTTGAGCGCGAAATAGCAGTGCCCCGACGCATGCACGCCGCGAAATCCCGAGATCTCGCCGCGCACCCGCACATGGCCGAAGGCATCCTCGACCGCGCGCTTCACCGCCTGCGAAATCTCCGAGACGGAGAATTCGAGCAGATTGCCCTGTTGCGATTCCATGGCCGTATGGGGACAGCTTGCCGGTGCGCGGTCAAGCGCGGCCCTTGCGGCGGCGATGGTGGGCGGATTACCTCACCGCCATGACCACGACCACCACAACGCATCAAGGCCGCGTGCCGCGCCTGTTCGTCGACGCCGATCTCGCCGAGGGCGCGGAGGTGGCGCTGTCGCAGCCCCAGGCGCACTATCTGGGACGGGTGGTGCGCCTGCGGGCAGGCGATCCGGTCCTTGTCTTCAACGGCCGCGACGGGGAATGGCGCGCCGTCCTGGGCGCCGCGCATGCTCGTCGGACCGGACTCATCGTTGACGCCCGCCTGCGCGCACAGCCGCCGCAGCCTGACCTGCACCTCCTGTTCGTGCCGCTGAAACAGGCACGGCTCGATTATCTCATCCAGAAGGCGGTGGAGATGGGCGCCGGGCGCGTCCGGCCGGTGCTGTCGGACCACGGCCAGGTGCGGAAGCTGAACCTACGCCGCGCCCGCGCCAACGCCGTCGAAGCCGCCGAGCAGTGCGCCATCCTGACGATTCCGGCGATCGACGAGATGCGGCCTCTCGACGATGTTCTCGCCGATTGGACGGCGACCGAGAACGGCCGACGCCTGGTCTTTGCCGACGAGGCATCGGAGCGTGCCGATCCGCTCGCCGTTCTGGCCTCGCTCGGGGCGTCGCCGCTGGCGCTGCTCGTCGGCCCCGAAGGCGGGTTCTCGCCTGCCGAGCGCGAGCAACTGCGCGCCCACGACGCGGTGGTGCCGGTCCCGCTGGGCCCGCGCATTCTGCGCGCCGACACCGCCACCGTCGCCGCGCTCGCCCTGATCCAGGCTGCGGCCGGCGACTGGCGCGGCCAACCGCCGCATGCCGCCGGTAACGACACCCTGTAACCCCGGATTGTCGCCCCATGGTCCCGCCGCTATGGTGCGCGGCCCGATCCCGGAAGAATCGATGTCACCTCACCGCGTGGACGCCGTACCGCTTGACTCGCGCGAGCAGTTGCTTGCGGCCCTCGAGAGCGGCTGCAAGCCGCCTTCGAGGTGGCGCGTGGGCACCGAACACGAGAAGTTCGGCTTCTACGTCGAGGACCTGTCGCCGGTGCCCTATGAGGGGCCGCGCGGCATTCGTCAGCTGCTCATCGCCATGAACGGCCTGCTCGGCTGGCGGCCGATCGAGGACGCGGGCGAGGTCATCGGTCTCATCGATCCGCTGGGGCGGGGCGCCATCACGCTGGAGCCCGGCGGGCAGCTGGAGCTTTCCGGCGCGCCGCTCGATTCGATCCACCAGACCTGCCGCGAGGTCAACGCCCATCTCGCCCAGGTGCGCGAAGCCGCCGAACCGTTGGGGATCGGTTTCTTCGGCGCCGGCTTCTCGCCCAAATGGACGCTCGACGAAACGCCGCGCATGCCGAAATCGCGCTACCGGATCATGTCGCGCTACATGCCCAGGGTCGGCGCCCTGGGCCTCGACATGATGCACCGCTCGGCGACGATCCAGGCCAATCTCGATTTCAGCGACGAGGCCGACATGGTCACGAAGGTCCGCGTCGGCCTGGCCCTGCAGCCGGTGGTCACGGCGCTGTTCGCCTTCTCGCCGCTTACCGACGGCCGGCCCAACGGTTTCCAGTCCTACCGTTCGCACACCTGGATGCACACCGATCCCGATCGCACCGGCATGCTGCCGTTTGCCTTCGAGGACGGTTTCGGCTTCGAGCGTTATGTCGACTGGGTGCTGGACGCGCCGATGTACTTCGTGCGCCGCAGCGACCACTACCACGACGTGACCGGCAGTTCGTTCCGCGATTTCCTGGAAGGGAAGCTCGCCGCCCTGCCGGGCGACCGACCGACCGCGGTCGACTGGGAAACCCACCTCACCACGGTCTTTCCGGAGGTGCGCATCAAGCGCTTCATCGAGATGCGGGGCGCCGACGGCGGACCCCATCGGCGGATTTGCGCCCTGCCGGCGCTGTGGGTCGGCCTGCTCTACGAGCCGCAGGTGCTCGATCAGGCCCATGAGATGATCCGCGACTGGTCGGAGGAGGAACGCGCGACGCTGCGCGCCGAGGTCCCGCGCACCGGTCTCGACACCGTTTTCCGCAACCGTACGGTTCTCGATCTTGCGTCCGACATGCTGGCGCTGGCGCGGGAAGGCCTCAGACGGCGCGCCCGCCTCAATACCGAAGGCCTCGACGAGACCATGTTCCTGTCGCAGCTTGAAGAGACGGTGGCGATGGGACGATCGCCCGCGCTCGACGTTCTGGAGCGCTACGAGGGACCCTGGGACCACAACGCGGAGGGTTTCATCCGCGACTTTGCGTATTGACGGGCGTCAAGGCCGGCCGGGCGTGAACGGCGAATGCTAGACATGTCGACGGGTCCCAGGACCGGGAGGTTGAAATGAGCGCGACGACCGAACTCCGCGACATCCATGTCGTCATCGATCTCGGCGGCGACCATCGCCCCGCCCGCATCGCGGCCGAACTCGCCCGGCGCTCCGACGCCCATCTGACGGGGCTGGCGTTCGCCTTCCAGCCGATCATCCCCGTCTACACCATGGCCGCGCCGGTCCCGACCGACTTCATCGTGTCGGCCCACGAACATGCGGTGGCCGATGCCCGCGCGGCTTCGGAGCGGTTCCAGGAGATGGCCAGGGCCGCCGGCGTGGTGTTCGACGCCCGCAGCTTGGAGTCGATGCCGGGCGACGGTTTCCTCGGTGCCGTGCGCGCCTTCCAGCTCTCCGATCTGGTGGTGGTCGGCCAGCAGGATCCCGACCGGCTTGAGCCCATGCGCGAAGGTCTGATCGAGGCGCTGCTGTTCCAGGCCGGCGCGCCCCTGCTCCTGATCCCCCATACCGGCGCCGTCGAGTTCTCCACCGATCGCGCGGTCGTTGCCTGGGACAGCAGCCCGACCGCGGCCCGATCCGTGCGCACCGCGCTGCCGCTTCTTCGCCAAGCGAAGGAGGTCGAGGTGGTCACCATCGCCGAGGAGCGCAAGCATCTTGAGGCGCCGGGCACCGGTCTCGCCCGTTACCTGTCGCGACACGGCCTGAGGGTCGAAACCCAGCAGATCGAGGCGCCCGGCCGCGACATCGGTTCCGCCATCCTGGAGTTCGCCAACGGCAAGGAGGCGGACTGGATCGTGATGGGCGCCTACGGGCACAGCCGGGTGCGCGAGTTCTTCCTCGGCGGCGCGACCCGTTCGATGCTGTCCTCGGCGACCCTGCCGGTCTTCATGGCGCATTAGGCTTCGGCCGCCCGCTCCTCCTGCAGGAAGCTGTACGCGGTACCGTCGAGGCGGACGGCCGTCAGCGGTCCACCGAAGACCGCGCCGGTATCCACGTTGATGCGCGTCGGCAGGGCCTCCGGCGCCGTGGCCGGTGTATGGCCGTGCACCACCACCGCTTCGGATTCGCCGGTGTGGCCAAGCCAGGGTTCGCGAATCCACAGGAGGTCGTCTTCGACCTGCCGGTCCAGAGGCACGCCGGGGCGGATGCCGGCATGGCAGAAGAAATAGTCGCCGAGCCGCGTCGACACGGCGGTGCCGGACAGGAAGGCGAGGTGCGCGGGCGGGACCTTGGCGCGCGCGTCGGCGGCCAGGCTGTCCGCTGTGGCGTCCGCGCGGACCACGACCCCGTACGAACGCAGCGTCTCGACCCCGCCGTAACGAAGAAAGATGGCGGCCACCTCGTAGGGCGCCTGCAGGAACTCCATGAACAGGAGGTCGTGATTGCCGCGCAGGAACCGCATGTCGTCGCGCTCGCGCGACCAGCGCGCCAACTGGTCGACGACGCCGGCACTGTCCGGGCCGCGATCCGTGTAGTCGCCGAGATGGACGATCAGGTGCCGCTCGGGCGGATCGCGCTGGAGGTCGTCGGCGATCCGGGCGTGGAGGCGCAGCAGCATGCCGAGGCACCCGTGGATATCGCCGATCGCGTAGAGGCGCAGGCCCGGCGGCGGACGCGATTGTCCCAGGAGCACAGGGATGTCTACCCGACGACCAGGATGTGCAGATCGCGCGGTCCGTGGGCGCCCATCAGCATCGTCTGCTGAATGTCGCCGGATCGGGACGGGCCGGTGATCAGGTTGACGTTGCGCGGCAGCCGGCCGCGGCCGGCGATGTGACGGAGGCGCCCCCAGGCAGTCTCCAGGTCGCCGACGATGTCGGAGGCCCGCAACACCACGATATGCGCCTCCGGCATGAAGTTGAGCGTGGTGGGGTTGTCGCGCCCCGACAGGAGCACCAGCGAACCGGTTTCGGCGATGCCGACCGTGGCCCGGCTGAGGGCCGCGGTGTCGCTGTCGGCCGCGGCACCGTGCCCGACGCGGAGCTGCGTGCCGTCCCATGTGAGTGCGGAGAGGATCGGGTCGTCGCCGTGGCGAATGGCGGCGGGGAGGTTGCGATCGCGCAGGTAGCGGGCGACGGCCTGGGGGATCGCGTCCGTGGAGGCCAGGCGCTCGGTGGTCGCGGCGGCCTTCTCCGCCATGGCGACGAACAGCGCGATGCGCTTGTCGTGGTCGACCTGGCTCCGCGCCGGGATGACCCCCCGGGGCGGTTCGGTGAGCCGCGCCGCGACCGTTCGCTTCCGGTTCTCGTCGTCCGTCACCTTGAGCGACATCCTGATCCGCTTCAGGACGGCCTCGCGCGCGCTCATCGCCGCCGCTCCCGTTCCGCCCACTGCTCCTGGAATGTCGCCCCGGCCGGCGCCGGCAGGTCGCGCTCCGCCGTCCAGCCGCCGGCGAGCGGCAGCCGGCGGAGGTGGCCGCGACGGGCGCCGAGATTGCCGAGGATGCGCATGGCGAGGCGCGTGGCCGCCTGGTAGAGACGCGGCCGGCGCGCGAAGAACGCCCAGACGCCCAACCCCCACCGCACCGTCGCCGGCGACAGATGGCGCTCGAACTCGTCCCGCCGCCACGATCGCATCATGCCGGGCAGCGGGATCTTCATCGGGCAGACCTCCTCGCACCGGCCACAGAGGGTGGAGGCGTTGGGCAGATGGCCGCCCTGATCGACGCCGACCAGCGCCGGCGTCAGCACCGCGCCCATCGGGCCGGGATAGACCCAGCCGTAAGCATGGCCGCCGATCTCGTGATAGACGGGGCAGTGGTTCATACACGCCCCGCAGCGGATGCAGCGCAGCATGTCCTGATAGTCGGTGCCCAGCATCGACGAGCGGCCGTTGTCGAGGATCACGACATGGCAGGCGGCCGGCCCGTCCGGATCGTCGGCGCGCCGGGGCCCGGTGGAGAAGGTCGTGTAGACGGTCATGTCCTGGCCGGTGGCCGACCGGCCGAGGAGCCTCAGGATCTGGCTGGCGTCCTCCAGCGTCGGCACCAGCTTGTCGAGCGAGGCGAGCACGATGTGCACCGGCGCCAGCGTTTGCGTCAGGTCGCCATTACCCTCATTGGTGACGATCACCGAGGAACCGGTCTCGGCGATCAGGAAATTGGCGCCGGTGAGCCCGACATCGGCGGCAAGGTACTCGCCGCGCAGCATGGTGCGGGCCTCGGCGAGGAGCTCCTTGGGGTCGCTCAGATCGCGGTCGGGATCGAGGCCGCGATGCTTCTCGCGAAAGTCCTGCTCGATCCGGTCGCGTGTGACATGCACTGCCGGGGCGATGATGTGGCTCGGCGTCTCATTGCGAAGCTGGACGATGTACTCGCCGAGGTCGGTCTCGACCGGCACGAAACCCGCTTCGGCCAGATGCGTGTTGAGATCGATCTCCTCGGAGATCATCGACTTGCCCTTGGTGATGCGTTTGGCGCCGGCCTCGCGGCAGATGCCGATGATGGTGTCGCGGGCGTCGGCAGCGGTCTCGGCGATGTGGACGACCGAGCCGGCGGCTTCGGCGCGTTCGATGAAGGCTTCGAGATAGAGATCGAGATGCGCGAGCGTATGGTCCTTGATGGCCTTGGAGCTGTCGCGCAGCGCCTCGAATTCGGGCAGGGCGTCCACGGCCCTGGCCCGCTTGTCGATGAAGCCTCGCCGGATATGCGTCAGTGCCTCCTGGAGGGAGGCGTCGGCCATGGCGCCGCGGGCGTTGTCCTTGAAGTGCGGCGTGCGAACGTCCACCTCAGCGGCTCCCCGACTCCGGCTTCCCGATCGCCGGCGCAGCGTCGTGCATGTCGGCCAGGACCTCGGCAACATGACGGACGTCGATGGTCGCGCCTTCGCGGCTCAGCTTGCCCGCCATGTTGAGGAGGCAGCCGAGGTCGCCGGCGAGCAGCGTATCCGCTCCGGTCGCCTTGATCGCCGCGGACTTGCGGCCGACGATCGCGCTCGAAATGTCAGGGTACTTCACGCAGAACGTACCGCCGAAGCCGCAGCAGGCATCGCGGTTGTCCATCTCCTCGAGCTTCACGCCGTCGATCGAGCGCAGGAGCGCCCGCGGCTGCTGGCGGACGCCGAGCTCCCGAAGGCCGGAACAGGAATCGTGGTAGGTGACCGCACCGGCGAACGACGACTCCACTTCCGTGAGCCCGCGAACGTCGGTGAGGAAGCTCACCAGCTCATGGACCTTGGCCGCAAACGCGCGCGCCCGTTCCTCCCACGCCGGATCGTCCGCGAAGAGCGCCGGATAGTGGTGCTTCAGCATGCCGGCGCATGAACCCGACGGCGCCACCACATAGTCGTGGTCCTGGAAGGCGGTGATCACCCCCTCGGCGATCGCCCGTGCGTCGCGGTTGTCGCCGGAATTGTAGGCCGGCTGGCCGCAGCAGGTCTGATCTGCCGGCACCTCCACCGTGCAGCCGGCGGCCTCCAGCAGCTTGACGGCGGCGAAACCGACGGTGGGGCGAAACAGGTCGACGAGGCAGGTGACAAACAGGCCGACGCGGGGCCGAGGCTCGGACATTTGAGGATTCCACGACGAGGTGGCGGGACGCTAACAGCCGGAGACCGTTCGCGACAACACTGGCCGCGCCAAAGACGCCGCTGATTTGCCGGGACGGGACAATTTGCTATTGCTGACGGTCGGCGGCGGCGGGCGGCTTTTTCAGGTGAGGTGACGAGGATTTGAGCGAATTGGCCGTTCCCGAGCCGGACGCCAACGTCCTTGCGCGGCGCGACGAGATCGTTGCCGGCCTGCGGTCGATCGTCGGCGACGACGGTCTGGTCGATTCGCAGGAAGGCCGCAGGGTGTATGAGACCGACGCCCTGACCGCCTACCGCGCGGTGCCGCTGGCCGTGGTCCTGCCGCGTACCACCGACGAGGTTGCCGCGGTCCTGGCCTTCCTGGCGCGGGAGGGCGTCAAGGTCGTCGCCCGCGGCGCCGGCACGTCGCTGTCCGGCGGTGCCTTGCCGTCGACCGACAGCGTGGTCCTCGGCCTTTCGCGGATGAACCGCATCCTGTCGGTGGACTTCGACAACCGCACGGCACGGGTCGAGGCTGGCGTCACCAACATCAACATCACCAACGCCGTGGCCGGCCAGGGCTTCTTCTACGCCCCCGACCCGTCGAGCCAGCTCGCCTGCACCATCGCCGGCAATATCGCCATGAACTCCGGCGGCGCCCATTGCCTGAAATACGGGGTGACCACCAACAATGTGCTCGGCCTGCGCATGGTGCTGATGGACGGCACCATCGTCGATCTCGGCGGCGAGCATCTCGACGCGCCGGGCTACGATCTTCTTGGCGTCGTCGTCGGATCGGAAGGTCAGCTCGGCGTCGTTACCGAGGCGACCGTGCGTATCCTGCGTGCCGCCGAGGGAGCGCGGCCGATCCTCATGGGCTTCGGCTCGGCCGAGGCAGCGGGCGCGTGCGTGGCCGCCATCATCGCCTCCGGCGTCACGCCGGTCGCGCTGGAATACATGGACCGGCCCGCGATCAAGGTATGCGAGGCGTTCGCCAAGGCCGGCTATCCGCTCGATGTCGAGGCGCTGCTCATCGTTGAGGTCGAGGGCTCCGAGGCCGACATGGCCGACCAGATCGAGCGCATCGTCGCCGTCGCCGCGGCGCATGGTCCGACCGTCACCCGCGTGTCGCAGTCGGAGGCCGAGAGTGCGGCCATCTGGCGCGGCCGCAAGGCCGCGTTCGGCGCCATGGGCCGCATCTCCGATTATCTGTGCATGGACGGCGTGATCCCCACCGGCCGGCTGCCGGAGGTTCTGGTGCGGGTCGGCGAGATCTGCGCCGGCTACGGCCTGCAGGTGGCCAACATCTTCCATGCCGGCGACGGCAACCTGCATCCGCTCGTCCTCTACGACATGAACGATCCCGCCGAGCTGCGCAAAGCCGAGGCGGCGGGCGCCGACATCCTGAAGCTCTGCGTCGAGGTCGGCGGCTGCCTCACCGGCGAGCACGGTGTCGGTATCGAGAAACGCGACCTGATGGCGGCCCAGTTCTCGGCCGCCGATCTCGACCAGCAGATGCGCATCAAGTCGGCCTTCGATCCCGGCTGGCTTCTCAATCCCGCCAAGGTCTTTCCCCTCGACGGTCGACCGGAGAAGGACGAGGGGGCGGCGTGAGCGAGGTGATCGCGCCCGCCGACGCGGCTGAGCTTGCCGACGTCGTACGCGCCCATGCCGCGCGCACCGCGCCGGTCGCCGTAATCGGCAGCGGCACGCGGGCGTCGTGGGGCCGTCCCGTCGACGCCGGGCAGGTTCTGTCAACGCGCGCCATGGCGGGCATCACGCTCTACGAACCGGCGGAACAGGTGGTGGCCGCGGCCGCCGGCACGCCGGTGGCGGCGCTGGATGCCGAGCTTGCCGCCCATAACCAGCGGCTGGCCTTCGAGCCGCCGGACCTTTGCGGTTTCTTCGGCACGGATGGCGAACCGACCGTCGGTGGGCTGGCGGCGGGCAATCTGTCGGGCCCGCGCCGCATTGGCGCCGGCGCCGCGCGCGACAGCCTGATCGGTGTCGAGGCCGTCAACGGGGCCGGCGAGCCGGTGAAGGCCGGCGGCCGGGTGATGAAGAACGTCACCGGCTACGACCTCGTCAAGCTGCTGGCCGGTTCGTTCGGCACGCTCGCGGTCCTCACCGGCGTCACGTTCAAGGTCGCGCCGAGGCCGGAAACCGAACGGACCCTCGTCGTCAGAGGGCAATCGCTCGACGCGGCGATTGCCACGATGGGTGCGGCGCTGGCCTCGCCCCACGCCGTCACCGGCGCGGCCTACGATCCGGGCGGCAGTGCGACGGCCACGACGGCGCTGCGCCTGGAAGGCTTTGAAGGATCCGTGAACCGGCGCATCGCCGCGCTGAAGGACGACCTCGACCTGACGGGGGAGGTGGACGAACTGGACGCCGAGCGGTCCGCCGATCTGTGGCGGTCGATCCGCGACGTGTCGGCGCTCGCCGGGTCGAGCCCGGTGTGGCGCCTGTCGGTCAAGCCGACGGCGGCCGCCGAGATCGCCACGGCGCTTGGCCCGATCGCGCCGGTCCGGCTGCTGTTCGACTGGGGCGGGGGGCTGATCTGGGCGATGGTGCCTGACGACATCGCGCATGCCGGCGCGCCGACGGTCCGGGCCGCCGTGGCCGCCGCCGGCGGGCACGCGACGCTGGTGCGCGCGCCTGAATCCGTGCGGCGTTCGGCGGATGTCTTCCAGCCCTTGCCCGAGCCGGTGATGCGCCTCACCCGTGCGGTCAAGCGCGCATTCGATCCGCAGGGCATCCTCAACCCCGGCCGCATGTACAGGGACATGTGATGCAGACGGGCTTCAGCCTCGCCCAGCTCGCCGACTCCGATGTTGCCAACTCGGAGGAGATTCTCCGCACCTGCGTCCATTGCGGGTTCTGCACGGCGACCTGTCCGACCTACGTGCTCCTCGGCGACGAGCGCGACAGCCCCCGCGGGCGCATCTACATGATCAAGCAGTCGCTGGAGAACGACCGTCCGGCCGATGCCGACCTGGTGCGCCATATCGACCGCTGCCTGTCGTGCCTCGCGTGCATGACCACCTGTCCGTCCGGCGTCGACTACATGCATCTGGTCGATCACGCCCGGCGCCACATTCGCGAGACCGGCCACCGGCCCTGGCACCAATGGGCGACGCGGTGGGTGCTGGCGACCGTGCTGCCGTTCCCCGGACGTTTCAGGGCGGCGGTGGCCGCCGCGTTCTACGCCCGGCCGCTGAGCGCACTCCTGCGCCGCTTCGAGCCCGCCAAGCCGCTGGCAGCCATGTTGCGGCTCGCGCCCCGCACGTTGCCGCCGCGCTCGCGCCACGAGCGTCCCGGTGTGATACCGGCGATCGGCGAGCGCCGGGCGCGCGTCGCGCTGCTGCGCGGTTGCGCCCAACCGGTCCTCGGTCCGGGCATCAACGACGCCGCGATCCGTCTGCTCACCCGGCGCGGGTTCGAGGTCGTCCTGCCGGAAGGCGAGGGCTGCTGCGGGGCGCTGGTCCACCACATGGGCGAGACCGAAAGCGCCGAAACGTTCGCGCGCCGCAACATCGAGGCCTGGACCCGCGAGATCGACGGTGAAGGCCTCGACGCCATCCTGGTGACCACGTCGGGCTGCGGCACGACGCTGAAGGACTACGGTTTCCTGTTCCGCAACGATCCCGACATGGCGGCGAAGGCGGCCGCGATCTCCGAACGCGCGCAGGACATCAGCGAGTTCCTTGAGACCGTCGATCTCGGGACGTCTCACGACCGGCCCCCTGTGAAGGTCGCCTATCACGCCGCCTGTTCACTCCAGCACGGGCAGCAGATCAAGGACGCGCCGAAGACGCTCCTCGCGCGCGCCGGATATGACGTGCGCGAACCGGCCGAGAGCCACCTCTGCTGCGGCTCGGCCGGCACCTACAACATCCTCCAGTCCGACATCGCGACACAGTTGCGTGATCGCAAGGCCGGTCATCTCTCTGCGCTCGACGCCGATGTCGTCGCCGCCGGCAATCTTGGGTGCATGGTGCAGATCGGGCAGGCGGTCGACCTGCCCGTGGTCCACACGGTCGAACTCCTCGACTGGGCGTATGGCGGTGAGGTCCCGCCGTCGCTTGCGGCAGCGAGGCTCGCATGACCGCCGCCCTCGACGTGGACACGACCCTCGACCCGCCCACCGGCGTCGTGGTCGACGACGATGTCCGGCAAGCGGCCGGTTCGATGCTGTCGGCGCAGGCGCTCGCGCTGCTCGCATCCCTCCATCGAAGCTTTGATCCCGCGCGACGGGAACTGCTCGCTGTCCGGGAACGCCGCTGGCGCACATGGCGCGACGGCCACCCGCCCGATTTTCTGGCGGCCTCGGCCGTTATCCGCGACGATGAGTGGACGGTGGCGCCGATCCCGGACGATCTGCGCGACCGCCGCGTGGAACTCGATCGACCGGCAACGGCGGTGACCGGCGACGACGTCCACACCGGTGCGCGGACGCTCGTCGCCAATTTCGCGGCACTGCCGGTCCCGGACTGGCCCGCGATCGTTGCCGGCCACGAGGCCGTGCAGGCGACCGCCCGCACCCGAGGCGACACCGACTCGCAGACCGGCGCGCTCGTGGCCTTCACGCCGCGGCCCTGGCCCGCCCGAGAGAACCACGTCCGTGTCGATAACGATGTCGTACCGGCCATGCTGTTCGATCTCGCCGTCGCGGCGGTGTCGGGCGTGCGCCACGGCGTGATCAGCGACATCAGGAACCACCTCGAAGCGCGTCTGTGGCAGGAAATCCTGAGCCGATGCGAGGCGGAGCTCGGCCTGCCTGCCGACGCCATCGGCGTCACCGTGCGCATCGATACGTTTCCGGCTCTGTTCGAGATCGACGAGATCGTCCGCGAACTGCGCGGCCGTGCCGTCGCGCTGCGCTACGAGCCGGATCGGATCGCCCGGTCGCGCGCCCGGCTGGCGCCGACGCCCGTCGCTGACGAGACCGCCTTCCTGGCGTCCGCCACGGTGCATGTTCTGCGCCACGGCCATCGTCGCGGTCTGCCGGTCATCTACGTCCCCGCCGGGGATCAGGCGGTGGCCGGCGACGACGCGGCGGCGCTGACCACATTGTGCGAGGACATCGCCCGTCGCGGTTTCGACGGCGTGGTCGTGAGCGCGACCGATCTCGTTTCCGCCGCGGTCGAAACCTTCGATCGCCTGATGCCGGTCCAGAACCAGCTCGCTGTCATGCCGGACGGGGAGGCGATCGGCGCGGAGGGTCTGCTGACCGGTGCGTCCGGCGACGCACCCAAGGGCGATGGCGCGGCCGATCTTACGTCGGTGATCGACGGTCTCGCCGCGATGATCGCGGATCGCGATATCGACACGCTTCGGCGCGCGGAGGCGGCCGACGCTGCTCATCGCCTGTGGCGGCGGCATCGAATGTCGGAAGAGGGGGCGGGCGCTTTCGGCGCCATGCTGGCCGCGGAGATGGCGACCCGTCGACAGAAGCTTGGATCGGCAGATTTCGTTTCGGCCCGGCTCGCCGATGTCGCGACGGTCGTCCGCGCGACGACGCTGGCGCCCTCGCCGCCGCCGTCGCTGAGCGACCTTGCCTACGACCTGTTGGTCGAAACCGAAACGCTCACAAAAGAATAGGGTCGCCCGCGCGCCGCACGCGGACGACCCTTTCGTCGGCGGCCCGTGAAGACCGCCGCCCCGTCTCGAAAAAGTCCTAGAGAACGATGACCTTGGCGCCGACGCGGACCCGGCTGTAGAGGTCGATCACGTCTTCGTTGCGCATGCGGATGCAGCCCGACGACACCGCCTGGCCGATGGTCCACGGCTGGTTCGATCCGTGGATGCGATAGAGCGTCGAGCCGAGATAGAGCGCGCGGGCACCGAGCGGATTCTCCGGCCCGCCCTTCATGTGCACCGGCAGGCCCGGCTGGCGCTTGCGCATCGCCGCCGGCGGGGTCCAGCTCGGCCATTCCGACTTGCGGGTAACGCGGTGGGTGCCGGCCCATTCGAAGCCCGGCCGCCCGACGCCGACGCCATAGCGCATGGCCTGACCGTTGCCGAGCACGAGGAACAGGTAGCGGATGCGCGTGTCGACGATGATGGTGCCCTTGGGATGCTTGGTCTCGATCGGAACCAGACGGGGCATGTAGGCGGGACTGATGCTTCGGCTGCCGGAACTGCGATACCGCGGCTGCTGCTGCGGCGTCCCGGTGCGGGCGAAGACCGAGCGCGCGGGCGTCGCGCGTGTCGTCCGGGCGGCCGGAGCGACGGAATCGTCGCCGAAAAGCCAGGCGAAGGCGGCGGTCGGCGAACCGAAATGACCGGGCGCGGTGGCTTCGGCGGTAGCGAAGGAGGTGGATGCCACGAGGGCGGCGAGGAGTGACAGAACGCGGAACATAACTCGACAACTCGCTTGGATGGTGACCGTCCGTTCACGATACCGGCGCCCGCGGAGTCGTCGGTTAACGGGACCTTGCGACCGTCGTCGATGGCTAACAAACGGTTACGCCGATGGCAGGAGCGGCGCCCGCGGGCCTTGCGCGGCGCGTGCGGCGTGCCATTGTCGGCGCGACGACGTGGGAGGGCTCCGTGGAAGACGAAAGCGGTCTCATTACCGGCGACGACGGCCGGGCGCGATGCTTCTGGCAGGGCGGCGCACCGGAATACGCCGACTACCACGATCGCGAGTGGGGCTACCCGGTCGACGACGACACGCGCCTGTTCGAGAAGATTTGCCTAGAGGGATTTCAGTCCGGCCTGTCGTGGCTCACCATCCTGCGCAAGCGCGACAACTTCCGGAGCGCCTTCGCCGGCTTCGATATCCCCTCCGTCGCCGCCTTCGGCGACAGCGACGTCGAGCGACTGGTGCAGGACAAGGGCATTGTGCGCCATCGCGGCAAGATCGAATCGACGATCAACAATGCCCGCCGCGCGCTCGACCTGATCGAGGAGAAGGGCTCGCTCGCCGCCTATGTCTGGAGCTTCGAGCCCGATCCGGCCAGCCGTCCCGCGCACCTCGACTGGGCGATGCTGCGGACCATGGCCAAGACGCCGGAATCGATCGCGCTGTCCAAGGACCTGAAGAAGCGCGGCTGGTCGTTTGTCGGCCCGACGACGGTCTATGCCTTCATGCAGGCGATGGGTCTGGTCAACGACCACCTCGACGGCTGCTTCTGCCGCGCCCAAGCCGCGAAGGCGCGGGCCGCTTTCGCGCTGCCGCACTGAAGCCCGCGCGCTGCGCCAGCCGCGGAAAGATCCCGGCCTCGCCGAGTCGGGCGGTGAGCTTGCGTAGCGCCCGCTGCTCGCTCGTGCCCCAGTCGGCGGCGAGGCTCATGGCGAGATAGGCCTGCGACTGCAGGATCACCCCGTCGTCGAGGATGCGCAGGCCGTTGGCGCGCAGGGTCGAGCCGGTCGACGTGATGTCGACGATCAGATCGGCCGCGCCGGTGGCGGGCGCACCCTCCGTCGCCCCGAGGCTCTCCACGATCCGGTAGTCGGCGATGCCGTGCCGGGCGAAGAAGCGGCGGGTGGTGTTGATGTATTTGGTCGCCACCGTCAGGCGCCGGCCGTGGCGGGGCCGGAACGCGCCGGCCACGTCGTCGAGGTCCTCCATCGTGTCGACGTCGATCCAGGCGTCGGGCACGGCGACCACGACGTCGCAAAACCCGAAGCCCATCGGCGCGACCAGCTCCACGCGCGAGGTCCAGTCCGACACGGTTTCCTCGATCTGGTCCCGTCCGGTTACGCCGAGATGGACGGCGCCGAGGCCGATCTCGCGGGCGATTTCCGGCGCCGACAGAAACGCCACGTCGATGCCGGCGAGGTTGGCGATCCGGCCGCGATAGCTGCGCGAGCCGCCGGTCGCGGCGATCTCCAGGCCGGCCGATTCCAGAAACCTGCTGGCCTCCTCCTTGAGGCGGCCCTTGGACGGGATGGCGAGGGTCAGGGGCGCGGTCATTCGACCACCCCCGTCCGCTCCAGCCAGATGGCGAAGCCGATCGCCGGCACGGCCCGCTCGGCGCCCAGCATCGACATCAGCCGGTCGTAGCGGCCGCCGCCGATCACCGGCTGCCGGCCGGAGCCCGGTCCGTGCACCTCGAAGCCGAAGCCGGTGTAGTAGTCCAGCCGGCGGCCGAAACCCGCGGCGAACGTCAAGGTGTCGACGGGCAGGTCCTTGGCCGCGAACGCCTCGATCCGCTTCTCGAACCTGTCGACGGCGGTGGTGATGTCGAGCCGGTGGCGGCGGGCAAGCGCGCGCATCTCGGAGAGGGCGTCCGTCGGGGCCGCCCGGATCGCGAGATAACGGTCGAGCACCGTCGCCGCGCGGGCGCCGATACCGCGGCGCAGCGCCGACTTCTCCAGGAAACGCCCGGCGATCTCGTCGGCCTGGCGCCCCTGCACCGTGCCGAGACCGCTGACGTCGAGCATGTCCTGTGCGGTGCGGCGGACCTTGGCCCGTCCCGCCCCGCGCAGGTCGCGACGATTGTGCCCCTTCGCGCCCGTCCGCGCCCGCGCGAGCGCATCCGTGAGTCGTACCTGGTCCCCGAAGATGCGCGCGAGACGCTTGCGCCACGGCGCCGACAGGTCGAGCGCGGCGAGCAGGGCGTGGAAGGGGGCCGAGTCGCCGATGGTCACGCGCCGACGTTTGACGCTCACGCAGGCCGCCGCCTGCAGGGCCAGCGCCAGGACGTCGGCGTCCGCGGCCAGCCGGTCGGCACGGCCGAGCGACTCCACGCCGGCCTGCAGGAACTCGCCCGGCACGGCGCCGCGCTGCCGGAAGACCGGGCCGAGATAGGCGTAGTCGGCCCGGCGCTGCGGCGCGCCGCGGGTCAGGTGGCGCAGGCAGACCGGGATCGTGTAGTCAGGCCTGAGCGCGAGCTCGTTGCCGTCGACGTCGCTGGTGAGATAAAGGCGGCGGCGGAGGTCCTCGCCGGCCAGATCGACGAACACCCCGGCGTCGTGGATGATCGCCGGCTCAACGAAGTCGTACCCGGCCTCGGCAAGAAGTGCGCGCAGCGGCGCGTAGTCAGGCATTGTCGGGCTCGAGCGCTTGGCGCACGGCGCTGACAAGGTCCGCCTCCGGCACCTCGAACTGGCCCGGCCGCTCCTCGCGCCATTGCACGTTGTCGGCGATGCCTTCCGCGAGACGCTTGCCGAGCGCCAGGTCCTTGATCTGGACCACGCCGCGGGCCTGTTCGTCGTCGCCCTGGATCACCGCCAGCGGTGCGGCGCGCCGGTCGGCGTACTTCATCTGCGCCTTCATGCCGGCATCGCCCACATAGAGTTCGGCCCGGATGCCGTCGCCACGGAGCTTCGCCACCATGGCCTGGTAGCGCGGCAGGTTGGTGCGGTCGAGCACCATGACCACGACCGGGCCGCGCTGACGATCGGTTGCATCGAGCCCCAGCGCCGTCCGTGCGGCCGCGAGACGCGAGACGCCGACGGAGACGCCGGTCGCCGGAATGCTCTCGTTGAGGAAGCGCCCGACCAGACCGTCGTAACGGCCGCCGCCGCCGACGGAACCGAACACCACCGGTTCGCCCTTCTCGTTGGGGATTTCGGCGGTGAGTTCCGCCTCGAACACGGCGCCGGTGTAGTATTCCAGCCCGCGCACCACCGACGGATCGATGGCGATGCGTTGCTCGTCATAGCCGGCCGAGCGCACGATGTCGGCGATCGCGGTAAGCTCCTCGCCCGCCGCGCCGTCGTTGCCGGAGCCGCTTGTCCCGGTCAGGGCATCGAGAACGATCCGGCGCTGGCCTTCGTCGAGCCCCGCGCCGCGGGTAACGTCGCCACTGTCGTCGGTACGACCCTCGCCGAGCAGGGCCTCGACGCCGTCGAGCCCGAGCCGGTCGAGCTTGTCGATGGCCCTGAGCACCGTCAGCCGCGTGCTCTGACTTTCGTCGCCGCCGAGGCCGGCATCGTCCATGACGGCGTCGAGCACCTTGCGCGAGTTAACCTTGACCCGGTAGTCGCCGCGCTCGAAGCCGAGCGCCTCCATGGTGTCGGCGAGCAGCATGCACATCTCGGCATCCGCGGCCGGGCCGGCGGCGCCGACCGTGTCGGCGTCGAATTGCAGGAACTGGCGGAAGCGGCCGGGGCCGGGCTTCTCGTTGCGAAATACCCATCCCGCCCGATAGCTGCGGTAGGGGCGGGGCAGGGACTGGAGGTTCTGCGCCACATAGCGCGCCAGCGGCGCGGTCAGGTCGTAGCGCAAGGACAGCCATTGTTCGTCGTCGTCACGGAACGAGAACACGCCCTCGTTGGGCCGGTCCTGATCGGGCAGGAACCTGCCGAGCGCGTCGGTGTATTCGATGAGCGGCGTCTCCACCGCGTCGAAGCCGTAGAGCTCGAACACGTCGCGGATCGTCGCCATCAGCGCGTTGGTCGTGTGCAGATCGGACGCGGGGCGATCGGCGAAGCCGCGCGGCAATCGGGCTTTGAGTCGGTTGGTCTTGCCGGCGGACATGACGCGGGTGGCCGTTGAGGACAGGGAGTTTCGCGGGCGCCGACGGGCGGCGCGCTTCAGGGTGCGGTTCCTAGCCCATAGGTCGGGGACCGGCAAGGCTCCCGGCCCCCGTCCGACGGCGCAAGCCGTCGATGGAGAAGCGTCCCGCGCCGGTGACCACGACGAACAGGAAGCCGCCGGCGATGGCGGCGTTCTTGCCGAAATGGACGATCTGATCCGCGTCGCCGAAGTCGAGGTGGAAGATCAGGGCCGTCACCACGCTGTAGCCGGCGAGCGCCGCCGCCGCGACGCGGGTCCCGAGGCCGACGGCCACCGCAACCCCGCCGACGGCCTGCACCAGAACGGCAAGCGGCATGAGAGCGCCGGGCACCCCGAACGCCTCCATGAAGGCTATCGTTGTGGTGGGATGGGTGGCGATCCACCACGACTCCCATACGAACAGGCCGGCCATCAGCAGGCGCCCGGCAAGCAAGGTAAGGTCCCGCAGCATGTGTCCGCGTCTCCGATCTCCGGCCCGCCGCAAATCGGCGTTGCCAGACGCCCCAACCCTATTGAATAGTGGGACGGGGGCCGGAAAGAGCAACGATCGGACCACGACCAACCGGCGTGACGGGAGCAACACAGTGATTCAGTACACTCGAACCATGGCCGCAGTGTCGGTGACACTGGCGGCGCTCGGTCTGCTTGCCATGGGCTTGTTGGGCAGTCCGCCGGCGCACGCCCAGGGCGCGGATGTCGTCTGCCTCTACAACGATCCGAACTTCCGCGGCACGCGCACCTGCGTCGACGGCGAGGTGAGCCGCAACCGCCTGCGCGCCAACCGCGACAACGCCATCTCGTCGCTTCAGATCGACGAGGGCTGGGGTCTGAGGGTTTGCGAGGAGCGCAACTTCGGCGGCTGGTGTCGCCATTTCGCGGGCGACATTCGCCGCTTGCGGGCGAGCAACAACGCGATTTCCTCGTTCGAGGTCTATCGCGTGCTCACCCGGGATCCGGCCCCGCCACCGCCACCTCCACCGCCCGCATCCGGCGTGGTCTGCCTGTTCGAGGATCACCACTATGGCGGCGACAGCATCTGCGTCGACGGGCCGACCGAGATCGCCCGGCTCCAGCCCTGGGACAACGACATCATCTCGTCCTTCAAGGTGCAGCCCGGCTGGCATCTCACCGTGTGCCGCGACCGCAACTACGGCGGCTGGTGCCGCGAGTTCACCGCCGACGAGCCGCGACTTCGCGCCAGCAACGACGCCATCTCGTCGTTCAAGGTCCGGCGCGTGGTGATCGAGCCGCCGCGCGAGCGCGTGGCGTGCCTGTACACCCACGCCGATTTCGGCGGCCTTGCGGTGTGCTCCGAAGAGGCCACGACGATCTCCAACCTCGGCCCGCGGATCAACGACCGGATCTCCTCGGTCCGGCTGGCGCCGGGCTGGTCGATCATCATCTGCACCGATGCCAACATGCGCGGCCGCTGCGCCCGTCTCGACGAGGACTGGGCGCGCTTCGGTCCGGGGTTCAACGACGGGGTGTCGTCCTACCAGGTCTTTGAGACCGCGGCGGCACCGCCCGGTGGCGGCGGCGGTGGCGGGATCATCGTTCCCGGCGACGGCGGCCCGGTCGTGAACCTCCCGGGCATCATCGGTGCGATCGCCGGCGAGGCGTGCCTGTACGAGCACGCCGGCTTCCGTGGCGCCAGCGTCTGCGCCCGCGCCGGTACCGAGCAGCGCAACATGCCGCCCAGCCAGAACAATCAGGTCTCGTCGCTGCGGATACCGGACGGGCTGCTGGTCCTGGCCTGCGACCAGCCGAACTTCGGCGGTCGCTGCGAGCGCTACACGGCCGACATCCCGTTCGTCGGCCCGGGATTCAACGACCGCATCTCCTCCTACCGGGTGATGCCCAACCTGTAGAATCAAAACACTTGGGCTCGCGACCTGACGCGGGCCACAAACGAAAAGGCCGCCCGGAGGCGGCCTTTTCCCGTGCTCGACCGCTCTAGAACCGCTCCTTCGAGAGGAGCAGCCTGATGCCATAGGTCCGGTCGACGCTGCCGCCGTAGTCGCCGTTCAGGCTGTAGCTGCCGAGCTCCAGACGCCCGTCGCCATCGACGTCGAGCGGAAACAGCTCGCGTCCGTGGTAGCCGTCGGCGCTGGGATCGAACCACGTTTCGTCGACCGGCGTGAACCGTCCCGCACCGTCGTTCAGGCCAAGCATGTAGGCGGTCGTGCCGGGCTCGTCCTTCCACAGCGGATCGCCGTTCTGCGTTAGGAGGTCAAGGTCGCCATCGTTATCGATGTCGACCAGGAAGCTGTTCGTGGGGAAGTGAAGCTCGTCCATGCCGGGATAGCCCTGCGGCCACATGCGCCACGGTGTTTCGTCGCGCAGTTCGCCGTCCTCGTTGATCAGAACCTGGATGAACTGGCCACGCCAGAACGGGCCCGGTCGGGTGCATTGCGTGAGTACCAGGTCGGTGTCGCCGTCGTTGTCGATATCGACGGCGTCGGCGTCCGTGGTGAAGGTCGCATAGCCCCAGCGGTCGGTGGGCAGCTCGACGGCGTTCTCCAGCGGCCACCTGCCGTCCGCGTCGCCGTAGATCAGCACCGATTGACGAAACCCGCTATAGCGCGTCGCGGCACGCGCGTCGTCGCCTTCGGCCGCCAGCAGCAGGTCGAGCCGGCCGTCGTCGTTGACGTCGAAGAAACGGGCGGTCGCGTACTGCCCACGGTGGGCGCGGCCCTTCCGGTAGAGCTCGAAGAGTTCGGGGTCCGAGAACTCGGCCACGTCGGTCCGCGTGAAGTGTCCCTGACCATCGTTGATCAGGAAGTAGGGAAGCGTCCGCGTCGTACCGGGATTGGTGATCACCAGGATGTCGATGTCGCCGTCACCGTCGACATCGCCGTATCCCGCGCCGTGGGCCATGTCGTCGACCTGCGGCAGGTGGGTGGCCGATACGTCCGTATGGCCGTTCTCGCCCGACAGCACCAGGACGTTCTGCTCCCCGGGGAAGGGGTTCGTGTCGACGCCGTGGGCAGCGATGAACAGGTCGCCGACGCCGTCGCCGTTGAGGTCGGTTATGAAGGCCTCGCGCTCGTGCACCCGGCCTGGCAGGTCGGCAACCGGAAGCCCGACGAACAGGTTGCCGGTTTCACGGCTGCCCGGTGAGAAGATGCTGATCGGCGACGGCCGGTCGAGCGGCCGCCATGACAGATCCTGAAGCTCGGCGCCCACGACGACCTCGTCGCGCTTGTCGCCGTTGAGATCGCCGACCGCCAGGATGCGCCCGCTGCTGTTGCAGGCATCGCAGTTCTCGACGCGATTGCGGATATCGGTCTCGCCGACCCACTGGAAGCGCGTCGACCACACGCGCGGCATGGCCGTTTCGCCGCCGAACGGCGAACGGAACCACGACGCATGGACCTCGTCCACGAACCGGACGACCTCGTCGGTCAATCCCGCCGCGATCGGATCGCCGTAGCGGGCGAGAGCACCCTCGATGCCGCCGCGTGTCTTGTTGCCGAAGGCGCCGTCGGCGCCGCCGACGGAGAAACCCAGATCGTTGAGCTGCGTTTGCAGTTGGCGCACGGCGTCGCGGTCCGCCTTGACCGCGTCGTCGATCTCGAACGCACCGGCGTGGCCGCTCGCCGCGACGAAGATGGCCGACAGGAGACACAACGTCAAAGAGCGCATGGGTGCGCCTCGCTTCTGGAAGTTTCGGGGAGCGCGACACTATATCGTCGCGCTGCGGGCTTGAATGCGTCCCGAACAGAAAAGGCCGCCCGGAGGCGGCCTTTTCGCTGTGTCGTTGTGGTGGGCCCTAGAAGTCCATGCCACCCATGCCGCCGCCCGGAGGCATGGCGGGAGGCGGGGCTTCCTTTTTCGGCGCCTCGGCGACCATGGCTTCCGTGGTCACCAGGAGGCCGGCGACCGAGGCCGCATCCTCCAGCGCGGTGCGCACGACCTTGGTCGGGTCGATGATGCCGGCGGCGACCAGATCGGTGTAGGTCTCCTCCTGCGCATCGAAGCCGAAGGTGTCGGCCTTCGTCTCGTACACCTTGGCGACCACGATCGAGCCTTCCACACCGGCATTCTCCGCGATCTGGCGGATCGGCGCCTCGAGGGCGCGCATGACGATGTTGATGCCGGCCTGCACGTCGGCATTCTCCGAGGTCAGCTTGGCGATCGCCTTCTTGGCCCGCAGCAGAGCGGCACCGCCGCCCGGAACGATGCCTTCCTCGACCGCAGCCCGGGTCGCGTTGAGCGCGTCGTCGACGCGGTCCTTGCGCTCCTTGACCTCGACCTCGGTGGCGCCGCCGACGCGGATCACCGCCACGCCGCCGGCGAGCTTCGCCAGCCGCTCCTGCAGCTTCTCGCGGTCGTAGTCGGACGACGTCTCCTCGATCTGCTGCTTGATCTGGGCAACCCGGCCCTCAATCTCCTTCTTCTTGCCGGCGCCGTCGACGATCGTCGTGTTCTCCTTGGCGATCGAGACCCGCTTGGCGCGACCCAGCATGTCGAGGGTGACGTTCTCGAGCTTGATGCCGATGTCCTCGGAGATCACCTGGCCGCCGGTGAGGACGGCGATGTCCTCGAGCATGGCCTTGCGGCGGTCGCCGAAGCCGGGCGCCTTGACCGCGGCCACCTTCAGGCCGCCGCGCAGCTTGTTGACCACCAGGGTGGCCAGCGCCTCGCCTTCCACGTCCTCGGCCACGATCAGCAGCGGACGCGACGACTGCACCACCGATTCAAGGATCGGCAGCATCGCCTGGAGGTTCGACAGCTTCTTCTCGTGGAGAAGGATGTACGGATCCTCAAGGTCGCTGATCATCTTGTCGGCGTTGGTCACGAAGTACGGCGACAGGTAGCCGCGATCGAACTGCATGCCCTCGACGACTTCGAGTTCGGTCTCGGCGGTCTTGGCTTCCTCGACCGTGATCACGCCCTCATTGCCGACCTTCTGCATGGCGTCGGCGATCATGTCGCCGATCTCGCGCTCGCCGTTGGACGAAATCGTGCCGACCTGGGCGACCTCTTCGGAGGTCTTGATCCGCTTGGACTTCTTGACGAGCTGGGCCACGGCCTCGCCGACGGCGAGATCGATGCCGCGGCGGAGATCCATCGGGTTCATGCCGGCCGCGACCGACTTGGCGCCTTCGCGCACGATCGAGGCGGCGAGCACGGTGGCGGTGGTGGTGCCGTCGCCGGCGATGTCGTTGGTCTTCGAGGCGACTTCGCGCACCATCTGTGCGCCCATGTTCTCGAACTTGTCCTCAAGCTCGATTTCCTTGGCGACGGTGACGCCGTCCTTGGTGATCCGCGGTGCGCCGAACGACTTGTCGAGCACGACGTTACGGCCCTTGGGGCCGAGGGTTACCTTGACCGCGTCGGCCAGGATGTCGACGCCGCGCAGCATCCGCTCGCGCGCGTCGGTTGAGAATTTGACTTCTTTGGCAGCCATGTCTGGTCTTCCTTGCGTAGAATGGTCTTGGAATTGAGCGCGTCAGGCGGCCTTGCGGCGGGAGGATTTGCCTTCGACGATGCCCATCACGTCAGATTCCTTCATGATCAGAAGGTCTTCGCCGTCGATCTTGACCTCGGTGCCCGACCACTTGCCGAACAGGATGCGGTCACCCGCCTTGACGTCGAGCGGCACGAGCTTGCCGGTGTCATCACGCGCTCCGGGGCCGACGGCGACGATTTCGCCCTCCTGCGGCTTCTCCTGAGCGGTATCCGGGATGATGATGCCGCCGGCGGTCTTGCCTTCGGAATCGACCCGGCGCACGACCACGCGATCGTGTAAAGGACGGAATTTCATGGTGTTTTCCCTCTTGCACAATGGCATCCCCGTCGAGCGGGGCGATCTCGCGTTAGCACTCACTCATGGCGAGTGCTAACTCCGCGACGGCATGTAAGAGCGGGCTTTTGGCCTGTCAAGCCTTCCCCTGCCCGAGAAAATCGAAAAAAGAATCGATTCCTCAGCCTGGTTCGGCAAAAGACTGAAATTGCAGCGATTTTCTTAACCGATGATTCATCCATGCGCTTAACCGGCCCGTAACGGGGCGGCGATAGGTTGCGGTCGGGAACCTGTGAGAGGCGCCAGACATGTTCAGGAAATTCGCGCGCGATCGCGCCGGTAACATCGCACCCATGTTCGCCATTGCGGCCCTGCCGCTGGTCGCCATGACCGGCGCCGTGGTCGACTACACCAACGGCTTCCAGCAGCGCGAGATCATCCAGGATGCGCTCGACGCCGCCGCCGTTGCCGCCAACCGGCTGAACGGCATCGAGCCCCAGAGCAAGGTGCTGGCCGAAGCCCTGGCGATCTACAAGGCCAACACCGAGGGCAAGATCGACAGCCCGCCGACGATGGCCGTCAGCATTGCCGCGGGCACGGTCGAAACCTCCACGACGCTGAAGGTCGACAACTACTTCCTCGGCATCGCCGGCCTCAAGGAGCAGATCTACGATCTCTCGGCCAAGGCCGTCACCGGCAACGCCACCTTCGAGGTGGTGATGGTGCTCGACAACTCCGGCTCGATGCGGGGCTCGAAGATCGCGTCCCTGCGCAGCGCTGCCCATGACCTCACGGGCATCCTGTTCGACGCCAACAAGCACAATCCCAAGAAGGACCCGATCAAGATCGGCGTCGTGCCGTTCTCGCGCTACGTCAATGTCGGTCCGACCTACGCCAACGCAAGCTGGCTCGACGGCAATGGCGTCGGCACCTATCACTACGAGAATTTCGACGCCAACGTGAAGCGACTCGATCTCTTCAACCAGTTGACCGATGTGAGTTGGCAGGGATGCGTCGAGGCCCGGCCGTATCCGAACGACGTGCGCGATGTCGCGCCGACGCCCACGGACGCCACGACCATGATCGTGCCGCTGTTCGCGCCCGACGAGCCGGACAAGTACGGCTACAGCAACAGCTATGTCAGCGACGAGGGCGGCACCTGCGGCTCCGCCAATGGCGTCTCCGATCCCGACCGCCAGGCGCGCACCTGCAAGTACCAGGGCGTCAAGACCAACCAGGCCAGCAACAATGGCGTCAGCCGCGGCCCCAATGTCGGCTGCACCGCCAATCCGTTGCAGCCGATGACCACCATCCGCGGTCAGGTCGAATCCGAGATTGCCAAGCTCAAGGCGTCGGGGATGACCAACATCCATCAGGGCGTGATGTATGGCTGGCGGTTGCTGTCCCCGTCGGAGCCCTTCACCGAGGGTCGTCCCTACAACACCAAGGACAACAACAAGATCCTGATCGTCATGACCGACGGCGCCAACACGTACAATTACGCCAGCAACTTCAACAAGTCAGGCTATGGCGCCTACGGCTACGTCGCCAAACAGCACCTTGGCGCCGGCGTGTCGACCAACAGCCAGGTGGTCGCCAAGATGAACGAGCGGACGCTCGAGGCGTGCACCAACGTCAAGGCCGAGGGCATCCGCGTCTACACCATCGCCTTCAAGGTCAGCAGCAACACGACCAAGGAGATGATGAAATCCTGCGCGTCCGACGTGTCGATGTATTTCGACTCCGGCAGCAATTCCGACCTGATCGCCACCTTCGAGATGATCGGTCAGGAAATCACCCAGCTTCGTCTGGAGCAGTAGCAGGAACGATCACAAACGGCAGGACCGCCTCCGCGGTCTTGCCGCTTGCCTTGTCGGTCAGGTTGAGCACCAGCTCGTAGTTTCCCGGTTTGAGGTCGGGCAGGGCGACCGCCACTTCGCCGTGGACTTCGCGGCTGCGAACGCGCCCGTGCCAGGCGAGCCGGCCGAAATCCGGCGAACGGGCGTACACGATACCGCCGGGCGAGCGGATTTCCAGGCCGACGAGGATACCGATGGCGACGTGTTCGCCGCCTGTACTGAAGCCGTAGCCGACCGGTTCGAGGTAGACGGTGACGGCGCCGCCCTGCTGGAATTCGTTGCCCACCGGCTGGTATTTGCCGAACGCCCTGACCGATCCCGGGGCGACGAAGGTCGCCGTCCGCAGGCTGAGCGGAAGGTCGGCCCAGAAGGCGTCAACGGCCGCGTCCATATGGCCGAGCGCCGCCTCGGTCTCCCCGGCGCTGAGCGCCGTTTCGGCCTCTCCCGCCAGGCTTTGTACGTCTCCGGCCCAGGCCTGCGCCGACAGCGCGAGCACCGCGGCGCAGGTGGCGGCGATCAGGCGGCGTCCTTGTGCCGGCATGGGCGTGTCCCCCTTCGTCTTGCCGGTTGGCTTGATTGACCGGACAGCATGATCCGATTCCTCCTCCCGCGACGCAAGCCCGGCGCAAGAGCCGGCGGCTTTGTGCTTGACCCCACGCACGCGAGCCCATAGGCGGGCGGCCATGTCGGCATCCGGTCCACGGCGTCTGCCCGGTCTTGCGGCGATCGCCGCCAGCTACGACGCGATCATCTGCGACGTGTGGGGGGTTCTCCACGGCGGCGAGCGCGCCTACCCGGAAGCCATCGAGGCGCTCACCCGTTTCCGGGCCGGCGGCGGGCGCGTGGCGCTGATCACCAACGCCCCGCGATTGAGCCGGCAGGTCGAGGCGCAGCTTGAGCATTTCGGCGTCCCGCGAACCGCCTACGACACGCTGGTAACCTCCGGCGACGCAACCCGCGAGCGGCTGCAGGAGGCGGGGCCGCTACGCGTCGTCCATCTCGGCATGGACGTGCATCGGCGCGTGTTCGAAGGCCTCGACGTGACGCTGGTCGGCGACGGCGACGCCTGCGATCTCGTCTGTTGCACGGCGCTCAACGACGAGACCAGCGAGAGCCCGGACGACTATCGCCAGCGTCTGCAGCGATGGCGTGATCGCGGCGTGCCGATGGTCTGCGCAAATCCCGATATCGCTGTCATGGTCGCCGGTCGCCGCACCTGGTGCGCCGGCGCGCTGGCCGCGATCTATCGGGAGATGGGTGGTGAGGTCGAGATGATCGGCAAGCCGAGCCCGCCCGTCTACCGTCGTGCGGTGGCGCTTCTTGGCGCCATCGGCACCGACGGCCCGCCGCAACGCGTGCTTGCCATCGGCGACGGTCTCGCAACCGACATCCGGGGCGCGATGACCATGGGTTACGACGCCCTGTTCGTCGTCGACGGTCTGCACCGCGACGACTTCGGCGCCGACGACGAACCCGACCCGAACCTGATCGCAGCCGCGTTCGAAGCCGCGGACGTGCAGGCGGTCGGCTACATGAACCGACTGGGCTGGTCCTGAGACATGAACGATTTCGCTTCGCCGCTCGTCCCTGCCATGCTCGACGCCGTTCCTCCGGACCTGCGGGGCGGTGTCGTGGCCATCGGCAATTTCGACGGCGTGCATCGCGGCCACGCCGCGCTGCTGACCGCGGCCGCCGAACGCGCGCACGCACTCGATGCGCCCGCCGTCGCACTCACCTTCGAGCCCCACCCCCGCACGTTCTTCAACCCAGCCGAGCCGGTGTTTCGCCTGTCCCCGGTGGCGGCCAAGGCGCGCCTGTTTCGGGCGCTGGGCCTCGACGGCCAGGTGATCGCCACCTTCGACGAAGCCTTCTCGCACCTGTCCGCCGAGACCTTCGTGTCGGACGTCCTGGTGGAGCGACTGGCGATCCGCGGCACCGTCGTGGGGTTTGATTTCCAGTACGGTCGCAAGCGCGGCGGCGACGCCCAGACGTTGCGCGCGGCCGGCGACCGGTTCGGGTTCGCCGTTGACGTGGTCGGCGCCGTTAGCGAGGGCGGGGGGCCGGTGGCCTCGCGGGCGATCCGCCAGGCCCTGCGGGCGGGCGAAATCGAGGCCGCCAACGCATTGCTCGGCTACCGCTGGTTCGTGGTCGGCGAGGTCCGGAAAGGCGCACGGCGCGGCCGCGACCTCGGCTATCCGACCGCCAATCTTGCCCTCGCCGACGATTGCGAGCTTCGGCATGGCGTCTACGCGGTCACCGTGCGGACGCCGGACGGCGTTGAGCGGGGCGGTGTCGCGAGCTTCGGCAGCCGTCCCACCTTCGATGACGGGCCGCCGCTGCTTGAGGTCTTCATCCTCGACTACGAGGGCGACCTCTATGGCCGCACCCTGTCGGTCTCGTTTCTGGCGTGGATCAGGAAGGAACTGCGTTTCGAGACGGTTGCCGATCTGGTGACGGCCATGGATCGCGACACGGCAACCGCCCAGCAGATTCTGGCGTCCCCGCCGCCGCGAAGCGACCTGGATCGCGCCCTGGCGGCCATCGACTGATCGTCACCTGTTGATCGCCGAAGGGTTGAGCGGCCGGGCCCTTTCGGCTACGCCGGACCGGCATTGCCGGAATTTCGCCGCGTTTAGGCGCCACGACACGATCAATCCGGCATTCCGAGCGAAAAGGCGACCGTTGATGGCGGTACGGAGCAATGTCCGCGGGTGGAAAGCGCCGTTTCTGGCTGGCGCCGCCATCCTGCTCGCCGCCTGTTCCGGCACCACCTACGGCACCGGCCGCGATCCGAACCTCCAGACGCTTGAGGATCTTGCCGGTATCGCCGCCCTCGGCACCAAGAAGGAAACGATCGAGTACGCCAACCGGGCTCCGGTCGTCGAGCCGCCGGCGACCGGCGCGTTGCCCGCGCCCGGCAGCACACCCAAGATCGCCGCAACCGACTGGCCGGACGATCCGGACGAGCGTCGGGCCCGGATCACGTCCGAAATCGCTGCACAGGAGGCCGAGGTCGGGCCGGGCGGGCGTGCGCGTTTCAATCCCAATTTCCGCCTGCCCCGGGGTACGACCACCCCCAACCAGGTCTCGAACGTGAGCGCGTCGGAAGCGGCGCGGGTGACGCCCGAGGAGGCGGAGGCCGCGCGCAAGGCCTTTGCCGCCGCCCGGGCCAACGGAACCTTCGACGCGGACGGCAATCCTGTGCGCCGCTATCTGACAGATCCGCCCAACGAGTATCGGCTGCCCGACCCCGAGGCGCCGGTCGAGATCGCGCCGGAGTGCGATGAGGACGGCAAGTTCCGCTGGCCGTGGCAGAGGAAGCCGGCGGGCTGCTGAGCCGCCCCGGGACCTAGCGTCGATCCGCGAAGAACGCCTTGAGAAGCTCGGCCGCCTCGCCGGCGCGCAACCCACCGTAGACCTCGGGCGCATGGTGGCACGTCGGCTGGCTGAAGAACCGGCCGCCATGCTCGACGCCGCCGCCCTTCGGATCAGGTGCCGCGAAATAGAGACGCCGGATCCGCGCAAACGAGATCGCCGCCGCACACATCGCGCAGGGCTCCAGCGTCACGTAGAGGTCGGCGCCGGAGAGGCGTTGGCCGCCGACCGCCGCCGCGGCGCCGCGGATCGCCAGCATCTCCGCATGGGCGGTCGGATCGCTCAGTTCGATGGTGCGGTTGCCCGCCCGGGCGATCACCTCGCCGTTGGCGACAATGGCCGCGCCCACCGGCACCTCGCCGCGCCGGCCGGCGGCTTCGGCCTCGGCGAAGGCGATGCTCATGGGGTCGTTCGTCGATGTCGTGTCGAGCGCCACTCGTGTCCACGCCTCGGTTTTGTTAACCAGCGGTCATGACGACCACCACAGCCGGGCGCGACGCGCCGGAAACATCGGGTCAACGCCTCGCCAAGGTCATGGCGCGCGCCGGGCTGTGCTCGCGCCGCGATGCCGAACGATGGATCGCCGATGGCCGCGTCCGGGTCAATGGCGTCACCGTCCTGAGCCCGGCCCTCAATGTCGGTCGCGACGATCGGGTCGAGGTCGACGGCAACCCGCTGCCGGAGCCCGAACGTACGCGCCTGTGGCTGCATCACAAACCGCGAGGCGTGGTGACCACCGCCCGCGATCCCCAGGGCCGGCCGACGGTGTTCGACTCGTTGCCGACCGGATTGCCGCGGCTGGTTTCGGTCGGCCGTCTGGACATCAACACCGAGGGCCTCCTGCTTCTGACCAATGACGGCGGCCTCGCGCGCCTCCTGGAGTTGCCATCGACGGGATGGGTCAGGCGCTACCGGGTGCGTGCACACGGGGCTATCGACGAGGGCCGGCTCGACGAGCTGCGCGCCGGCGTCACGCTGGACGGGATCGACTACGGCGCCGCCACGGTCTCCGTCGATCGCCGCCAAGGCGGCAATGTCTGGCTGTCCGTCGGCCTCCGCGAGGGCAGGAACCGCGAGGTCAAGCGCCTGCTGGAATACGCCGGCCTGGCGACCAACCGCCTCATCCGCGTGTCGTTCGGCCCGTTCCAGCTCGGCGATTTGCCCGTCCGGGCAGTGCGCGAGGTGCGCACCAAGGTCCTGCGCGAACAGCTCGGCGACAAGCTCGCGGCGGAGGCCGGCCTCGACCTTGTCCGGGTGAAGGACGAGCCCCATGCGCGTCGTCGCCGGTAGATACCGCGGCCATCGGCTGGTCGCCCCCGCCGGGCGGACGACACGGCCGACGTCGGACCGCCTGCGCGAGACGGTCTTCGACATCCTGGCGCATCGCTTCGGCTTGCCGGACGTCGCGACCCGGGTGCTCGATCTCTTTGCCGGCTCCGGCGCGCTTGGCCTCGAAGCCCTGTCGCGCGGCGCGGCCTTCGCGCTGTTCGTCGATAATGCCGCCCCGGCCCGCGCAGCGATTCGGGGCAATGTCGAAGCCCTGGCGCTGACCGGCGTGACCCGTATCTTCCGCCGCGACGCCACGCGGCTGGGGCCGGTCGGCACCATGCCGTCGTTCCATCTGGTCTTCGTCGATCCGCCCTATGGCCGCGGCCTCGCCGAGGCGGCGCTCGCGGCGGGGATCGCCGGCGGCTGGTTCGCACCCGGCGCGACGATCGTGGTCGAGGACGCTGCCGATGCGCCACCGCCGCAGGTGCCGGGTCTCGACCCCCTGCTTGAGCGCCGGGTGGGCGACAGCGCGTTACGGTTTTTTAATGCGACCGAGACTGGTCCGCAGGGTACCAACGCCACATTGTAGTCCGGTGACGGTCGGCCGCCCGCCGGCCCCCGGTGAGCGGCGCTGAGGGAGCGATCGATGACGAAACTGACACGGGTTCCGGCGGCCATGGCCGTTGTCGCGGGCCTGACCGCAGGGACGAGCCTCGCCGCCGGCGACGCCCTGGCCCAGTCCATCCATGAGCGGGTCAGCCAGTTCACCCTCGACAACGGCTTGCAGGTCGTCGTGGTGCCGGACAATCGCGCACCCGTGGTGACCCACATGATCTGGTATCGGATCGGCTCGGTGGACGAACCCCCCGGCAAGTCCGGCATTGCCCACTTCCTCGAGCATCTCATGTTCAAGGGCACGACCACCCACCCCGAGGGCGGGTTCTCGGAACGCGTCGCCGATATCGGCGGCAACGACAACGCCTTCACCACTGCGGACGCGACCGCCTACCACCAAACCGTCGCCCGCCAGCATCTCGGCCTGATGATGGAGTTCGAGGCCGACCGCATGCGCAATCTCGTGATCAGCGAGGACGAGGTACGGACCGAGCGCGAGGTGATCCTCGAGGAACGCCGGAGCCGGATCGACAACGAACCGGCTGCCCAGCTCGGCGAGGCTGTGGCCGCGGCCCTGTTCCAGAACAGCCGCTACGGCATCCCGATCATCGGCTGGGAGCACGAGATGGCCGGCCTGACCCGGCAGGACGCCCTCGACCTCTATGATCGCTATTACACGCCCGACAACGCCGTACTCGTCGTTGCCGGCGATGTGACCGAGGACGAGGTGCGCGAGCTCGCCGAGGCGACCTACGGACAGATCCCGGCGGGTGCGGAGACGCCCGAGCCGCTGGTGCTCACCGAACCGCCGCCCCTGACCCCGCGGGTGGTGTCGCTTGCCGACGAGCGTGTGCGCCAGCCGACCCTGAGCCGCCACTATCTGGCGCCGTCCTATGCCACGGCCGAACCCGGCGAGGCCGAAGCGCTCGACCTCCTCGCCGACATTCTCGGTAGCGGCACCACCAGCCGCCTCTACACCAACCTCGTCGTCGACAGCGGCAAGGCGGTGTCGTCGGGCGCCGGCTATCGCGGCATGCGCCGCGGCGATTCCTCGTTCGTGCTCTGGGGCGTGCCGCGCGGCGACCGCACCCTTGACGACGTTGCCGCCGATCTCGACGCGGAGATCGCGACGCTGCTCGCCGACGGCGTCACCGAGGAGGAGCTGGAGCGCGCCAAGCGACGGGTCCGCGCGAGCACGATCTACGCCGAGGACGATTCCTCGCGCATCGGCCGCACCTACGGCATGGCGCTGGTGCTCGGCCGGTCCATCGACGACGTCCGCGAATGGCTCGATCGCATCGAGGCGGTCACCGTCGAGGACGTGAATGCCGTCGCCCGCACCTATCTCGATCCCCGCCGCTCGGTGACCGGTCGTCTGACTGGCGTCGACGGCAAAGCGTCCTGAGCCCTGAGGAGCGCGCCATGAACCGACTGCTCGCCACCGCCGCCGCCACGCTGACGATCGTTGTCGCGGTGGCCGGACGCGCCGAGGCCATCGACATCCAGGAGGTGACAAGCCCCGGCGGGCTGACGGCCTGGCTGGTGGAGGATCACGCCATTCCCATCGTGTCGATCGAGTTCGCGTTTCGTGGCGGCGCCTCGCGCGATCCGGCCGACATGCCCGGTGTCGCCAACCTGATGTCGGGCCTGCTCGACGAGGGTGCCGGCGGCCTCGACAGCAAGGCGTTTCAGGCCCGGCTCGACGCGTTGTCGATCAGCCTTACCTATGATGCCGGCCGCGACACCTTCACCGGATCGCTCAGGACGCTTGAGGAGAATCTCGACGCCGCGGCCCGTATGGTCCGCCTGAGCGTCAGCGCGCCACGCTTCGAGGACGAGCCGGTCGAACGCATCCGCGCCCAGATCATCTCCTCCATTCGCCGCAACGAGCGCGATCCCGACCGGGTCGCCGGCCGCGCGCTCCTGGAGGCGGCGTTCCCCGACCACCCCTACGGCCGCCCGGTCGACGGCACGGTGGAAAGCGTCAGCGCGATCACCGTCGAGGACCTGCGGACCTATCACGGACAGGTCCTGGCCCGCGACAATCTGGTCATCGCCGCGGTCGGCGCCGTCGACGCCGCGCGCCTCGGGCGCATCATCGACCGCATGTTCGGTCGTCTGCCCCAGAAGGCCAATCTCGGCCGTGTCGCCGATACCCGGCCCGTCGGTGACCAGCGCATCTCGGTGGACATGGCGATCCCGCAGACCAGCATTCGCCTCATCGGGCCCGGCATCAAGCGCGACGATCCGGACTTCATCGACGCCTTTGTCGCGGCCTTCATCCTGGGCGGCGGCGGTTTCGGCTCGCGCCTGTTCGACGAAATCCGCGAGGAGCGGGGATTGGCCTATTCCGTCGGGCTCGGCATCGGTGCGCTCGACCACACCGGGCTGGTGTCGGGCGGCACCTCGACCCGGTCCGATCAGGCCAACGAGGTCGTGGCCCTGCTCGAAGACGAGATCAGGCGCTACGGCGAGGAGGGGCCGACCGCGCAGGAGCTGCGGGAGGCCAAGAACTATCTCACCGGCAGCTATCCGCTGCGCTTCACCACCTCGTCGCGGATCGCCGGACAGCTCCTCGGCATCCAGCTCGACGATCTTGGCATCGACTATGTCGACGAGCGCAACGATCTGATCGAGGCGCTGACGCTCGACGAGGTTCGGGAGGCCGCGGCCCGCCTGTTCCGCGACGGTGCGTTCACGATCGTTCGTGTGGGACAGCCGGCGTCGTAGCGCCGGCGCCGATCTCGCCGGTCGGACCCGCGGCCCGGCGGTCGTGCGCATCGAGCCGGCGGATCACGCGATAGCAGATCAGGATCGCGGCAATCCCGAAGGGTATGGAACCGATGGCGAAGCCCGCGATCACGCCGCGCGCGTCGGCCAGCGCGGCGCCCGCAAGCACGAACGGCACCGTGCCCAGCGTCGCCCGTCCCCAGTTGAAGGCGGTGGACAGCAACGGATAGCCGAGATTGTTGAAGGCGGCATTGGATACGAACAGTCCGGCCATGAAGCCGTAGACGGTCGCGATCCCCGAACAGAAGAAGATCACCAGATCGGCGGCCTCGCCATCGACCTGGAAGACCGCCACGAGGCCGTCGCGCGCGAGGAACAGAACGAGGCTGATCGCCACGAGGTAGACGGCGGAGAAGATCACGGCGTCGGTCAGCGCACCACGCACGCGGTCGAACCGCCGGGCGCCGAAGTTCTGCGCCAGGATCGGGCCGATCGCGCCGGAGAGCGCAAACAGTGCGGCAAAGGCGACCGGCAGGAGGCGCGAGACGATCGTCCAGCCGGCCACGGCGGAATCGCCGAACTGCGCGATCGCCGCGGTCACGTAGCCGTTGCCGACCGGCGTGGCGATGTTGGTCATCACCGCCGGTAGCGCGATGCCGGCAAGCGGCCGCAGATCGGTCCGGACCGCGGCCAGCGACGGCCGCGCCAGCATGCCGTGGACGCGGATCACGGCGTAGAGCCCGAAGACGACGGTCACGATCCTTGAGATGACCGCCACGGTCGCCGCCCCGGTCACGCCGAGGTCGAGCGCGAAGATGAAGATCGGATCGAGGATCGCGGTGGTGAGCCCGAACACCAGGGTCAGGTACATGGCGCGCTTGGCGTCGCCGACGGCGCGTAAGGTACCGCCGAGCCCCATGAAGGCGCCGAGCAGCGCCGTCGCCGGCAACACGATCACGAGGTAGAGGTGGGCGACCTCCAGCGTCTCGCCGGTCGCGCCGAGGAGCCGCAGCAACGGCCGCGCGAAGGGCAGGACCGCGAGGCTCAGCACCGTGGTGACGACGACGATCAGCGCCAGCGACGACGCGGCCACCCGCCGGGCGCCGTCGCGATTACGGGCGCCGAGTGCCCGCGCCGTAAGCGCCGTGCCGCCGATCATCAGGCCCACGCATAGCGATACGAAGAAGAAGATGATGGTGGTGGCGAACCCGACCGCGGCCGTCAGCGCCGGATCGCCGAGGAGCGAGATGTAGAGCAGGTTGACCAGGTCGACGATGAACAGCGACATGAGCCCGACCGCGCCGCTCGCCGCCATCACCACCACGTGGCGCATGGTCGACCCGGTGACGAATCGGGGCGCGGGATCGGTCTTGGCGTCCGCGTCGGGCGGCATGAGGAGAATCCGGATGGGGCTCGGGGGTCGGAACCGGCACATATGACGTGGTAGACGCCAACGATCAATGCCGACGCCTTGCTGGCCGCGCGTCGCGATCATAAATGTCGGAGGCCGGTATCGCGGAGGACGGACCCCCATGGAAATTCTCGACCAATCGCAGCTCACCGATCGCGCGACCGCCCTGGTGGAGGCGGCGAAGGCGGCCGGCGCCGATGCAGCCGACGCCGCCTGCCTGCGCGGCATCTCCCTGTCGGTCGAGGTGCGCGACGGCAAGACCGAGGAGACCCAGCGCGCCGAGGGTGACGATTTTGCCCTGCGGGTGTTCGTCGGCCGGCGCACGGCCAGCGTGTCCGCCAACATCCTGACCGACCCTGCCGAGCTTGCCGAACGGGCCGTCGCCATGGCCAAGGTCGCGCCCGAGGACCCCTATGCGGGTCTCGCCGATCTCGCCGCACTCGCGAGCCGGTTCGCCGACCTTGATCTCCTCGACGAGACCATGCCGGACGTGGATCGCCTGACGGCGGCGGCCGGCAAGGCGGAGGACGCGGCACTCGGCGTCAAGGGCGTCGCCAAGTCAGCCGGCGCGTCGGCCGGATGGTCGCTGGGTGGCCTGGTGCTCGCCACCTCCCACGGTTTCACCGGGTCCTATCTGCGCTCCCGGTTCATGGTGTCGGCGTCCGCGATCGCCGGCGAGGGGACGGGCATGGAGCGCGACTACGACTACGACAGCCGCGTGTTCAACGCCGATCTGATGGACCCGGCCGAGATCGGACGCAGCGCCGGTGAGCGCACGGTGCGCCGGCTTGATCCGGATCGCATCGACACCGGTCGCATGACGGTGGTGTTCGAGCCCCGCGTCGCCGGCAGCCTGGTCGGGCATATGAGCGCTGCGATCAATGGCGCCGCCGTAGCCCGCGGCACGAGCTTCCTGCGCGACCGCCTGGGCACGAAGGTGTTCGCTGACGGCGTGCGGATCACGGACGATCCGCTGCGTCCGCGCGGCGCCGCGTCGCGGCCCTTCGACGGCGAGGGTGTTGCCGGCACGCCGCTCGATCTCGTGCGCGACGGCGTCCTGGAAACCTGGCTCCTCGACTCGGCCACAGCACGCGAACTCGGTCTGGCGACCAATGGCCGTGCCCGCCGCGGCGGCGGCAACCTGTCGCCGGGCGCCACCAACCTGACGCTCGAACCCGGCACCGCCTCACCGGCGGACCTCATCGGCGGGATCGACAAGGGCCTGCTGGTGACCGAGCTCATCGGCCACGGCGTCAATCCCGTCACCGGTGACTACAGCCGCGGCGCGGCCGGCTTCGCGATCGAGAACGGCAAGGTGGGCCGGCCGGTGAGCGAGGTCACGGTCGCATCGAATCTGACCGACATGTTCGCGGCCCTGCAACCGGCCAACGACCTGGAGACGCGCTACCACATCAACACGCCGACGGTGTTTGTAGAGGGCATGACCGTTGCCAGCGCCTGAACTGGCGGCGCTCTTGCGGCGCGCCGGAAATTGGTGCACCTAGCGCGGCGGGAGGCGGCGCGACGCGCGGGGAGCAGGTGCTGACGGCATGAATCAGGCGCAAACCGAAGCCCAGGCTCAACAACTGCTCCATCTGGTGTTTGGCGGCGAGCTGACCGACCTCGATCAGGTCCGGTTCGAAGACCTGGCGGACCTCGATATCGTCGGCATCTATCCCAACTACGCCAAGGCCTACGACGCCTGGAAGGCGAAGGCGCAGGGCAGCGTCGACAACGCCCGCATGCGCTATTTCATCGTCCATCTCCATCGGCTGCTCGATCCCCAGGCCGACGATCGGGACGGCTGAAGTTACGGACCATCGTGGTCGGCAATCGCAAGAGCAGGTTCAGATTCTGGAACTCGGCCCGCCGGAAACGGCTGGTCGCTAGGCTCGCACGCTCGCCGTGGGTGATGTCGGCCCTGGGCGCCGTGATCGCAGCCTATCTCCGTCTGGTCAGGGCGACCTCGCGTCTGGTGGCCGAACCGGCGAATCCCGTTGACGTCGTCGACCGGAACGCCCCGTTGATCGCCGTCGGCTGGCACGGCCAGTTCGTCCTCCTGCCCGCCCTGACCGTCTACCGGATCAAGTTCGACTCCCTGGTGTCGCGCAACACCGACGGCGAGATCGTCGCGCAGGTGATCCGTCGCTTCGGACACACGCCGCACCGCGGCTCCGGCGGCGGTGATCCCTCGCAGATGCATGAGAAGGGTGCGGTGGTCGCATTTCGTGGGCTGGTCGAGGCGCTCCGGGCCGGACGCTCGGTGTTCATCTCGGCCGACCACCGTCGCGACATGACGCGGCAGGTGAGCGGCGGCGTCCTCGCGCTCGCTCGCCTGACGGGGCGGCCCATCATTCCCGTGGCCGTCGCCTCCAGCCGCGCGATCGTCCTGTCGACGTGGGACAAGACGACCATCAATCTGCCCTTCTCGCGTGTTTCCATTGTCGCGGGGGAGCCGATCTGGGTGCCCGAGGACGTTGACGACGCTGCCACCGAGAACCTTCGCCGCACGGTCGCGGCCGGGCTCGACACGGTCGTTGCCAGGGCGGAGACGCTGGCGCGTGGCCGCTGACATGGCCACCGAGGCGGTGCTTGCGGGCTACCGGCTTCTCGGTGAGGTCCTGCGTCCCTTCGTGCCCCTGATCCTGTCGCGGCGGGCCGACCGGGGACGCGAAGACCGCGCCCGCGCCGGCGAGCGCTACGGCAAGGCGTCGGTGGCCCGGCCGGCCGGCCGTCTCGTTTGGATTCATGCCGTTAGCGTCGGCGAGACCAACGTGGCGCTGCCGCTGATCCGCGCTTTGGCTGCGGACGGGCTGACCGTGGTGCTGACGACGACCACCGTCACCTCGGCCGCCATCGCCGCCCGGCGCCTGCCGCACGGCGCCGTCCACCAGTTCGTGCCGCTCGATATCGCCGCCTTCGTCACCCGTTTCCTCGACCATTGGCGCCCGGATCTCGCGATCTTCGTGGAATCGGAGATCTGGCCGACCATGATTCGCACGCTCGACAACAAGGGTGTTCCGCTCGTCCTGGTCAATGCACGCCTGAGCGACCGGTCGTATCGGCGCTGGCAACGTCTGGCACCGCTCGCGCGCAACCTGACCGCGCGCATCGACCTCTGCCTGGCCCAGAGCGAGCGCGACCGCGAGCGCTTCGCCGAGCTTGGCGCCGGGAACGCGGTGGCCGCCGGCAACATCAAGTTTGACGCGCCCGTCCTTGAGGCGGACTCCGCCGTCCTCGCCGACCTGAAGGAAGCGTTCGTGGAACGGCCGGTCTGGGTCGCCGCCAGCACCCATCCGGGCGAGGAGGCCGAGATCGCCCGCGCCCACAGGCTCATGGTCGACCGCCTGCCCGGTCTCGTCACCGTGGTGGTGCCGCGCCATCCTGAGCGCGGTGTGGAGATTGCGACGACCCTGCGCGATGCCGGACTCGCGATAGCGGTCCGCAGCCGCGACGAGCCCGTCGAGACCGCAACCGACATCTATCTCGCCGACACGCTGGGGGAGCTTGGTGTCTTCTACCGGCTCGCGCACGTGGCCTTCCTGGGCGGTTCGCTCATCCCCCATGGCGGCCAGAATCCCATCGAGCCCGCGCGACTCGGCCTGCCCGTACTCCACGGCCCCCATGTGGGGAATTTCGCCGACATCTACGAAACGCTTGACGAAGCGACGGACGCCCCGGTGATCGAGGACGCCGAGAGCCTCGCCGCCGCGGTCACGAGTTGGCTCGACAGACCCGACCTTGCCGAGCGCGCCGGTGCTGCCGCCCGCGCCGTCGTCGAACGCCATCGCGGCGCGCTGGCCACGACCCTCGACGCGCTGCGTCCGTACCTTGAGACCGGGGGCCAGGATGCGCGCACCTGACTTCTGGTGGCAGCCGGAGGCCGGCGCCGCCGCGATCGCACTGTGGCCGGCATCCAGGATCTGGGGCGCCGCCGCAGCCTGGCGCATGGGCCGCGGCGCGGATTTCAGGCCCCCGGTGCCGGTGCTCTGCGTCGGCAACCTCGTCGTCGGCGGCGCCGGCAAGACGCCGACCGCCATCGCCATGGTGCGGGCCGTTCGCGGCCGGGGATTGCGGCCCGGAATCCTCGCCTCGGGCTATGGCGGCGCCGCGCGCGCACCCGTCCTGGTCGATCCGTCCCGCCACCGCGCGGCAGAGGTCGGCGACGAGGCGCTGGTGCTCGCCGCCGCCGCACCCACGGTCATCGCCGCACGACGGCCTGCCGGTGCGCGCCGCCTGCTCGACGAGGGCGTCAATTTCCTGATCCTCGACGACGGTTTCCAGGACCCTTCGGTCGCCAAGGACGTGACGATTGTCGCCGTCGATGCCGGCGCCGGGGTCGGCAACGGGCGGGTGATCCCGGCCGGCCCGCTCAGGGCACCGCTCAACGGCCAACTGCGCCGCAGCGACACGCTGCTGATCATCGGCGAGGGCGACCGGGCCGAACCGCTGATCCGCACCGCCGCGCGGTCGGGCCGCCCGGTGATGCGGGCCAAGCTCGCCCCCAACAGCGTCCGCGCCTGGAGGAAGGGCAGGGCGCTCGCCTATGCCGGGATCGGCCGGCCGCAGAAGTTCTTCGACACGCTGGCCGCCATCAACGTCGACCTGGCGCATGCGCGCGCCTTTCCCGATCATCACCGTTTCACCGCCGCCGAGGCCGCCCAGCTTCTCGACACCTCGAAGGCGGAGGGTCTGCGCCTGATCACCACCGAGAAGGATTATGCCCGCCTCGCCGGCGAGAACGGCGTGCTCGCCCAACTGCGCGAAAGGTCCGAGCCGTTCCCGGTCACGCTCAAGTTCGACAATCCGACGGCGGTGGGCGAACTGATCGACGAAGCGATCCGACGGGCAGCCGAAGGCGCCGGCCGGGGCTAGCGCAGGGCCTGGTTGTGGCCCGGCAAAGGTCCCGGGTCTGCGGTGCACCACTTCGTGCTGCACGCGCGCCCGGGACGACGGTGGTGTAGCGATCAACCTGCCGGTGACAACATCCCCACCGTCGTCCCGCACGCGGTGCGGCATCTTGATGACGCTCCGCAGATGCGGGACCTCATGCCGACACGGCAAGGTGAAATCGCTGCCCGGCTAGATCGAGCCGGTCTCGGCGAAGCGCTGTGCCGCGGCGCTGGCGTCGGCATAGGCTTCCTGCCGGGCCACGCTCCAGTATTTGAGCGCCGCCAGCGGGATCTCCCGGCCGGTCACCGCGCACACCACAAACGTTCCGGGCGACATGACCTGGAAGTCGCCGTCCTGATAACGCAGCACGGCCTGGCCATCGCGCCGCGGCTTTTCCATGCGGTTCATTGCGTCAACGCCGTCCGAACAGCTTCTCGATATCGGAAAGTTTGAGTTCGATATAGGTCGGTCGACCGTGATTGCACTGGTCGGCGTTGGGCGTGGCTTCCATGTCGCGCAGGAGCGCGTTCATCTCGTCCGGCTTCAAGACCCGCCCGGCGCGCACCGAGCCGTGGCAGGACATGGTCGAGGCGGCCGCATCGAGCCGCGCTTCGAGCGACAGGCCGCGATCCCAGGCTTCGATGTCGTCGGCGAGGTCGCGCACGAGAGCGGTGGCATCGACCTGGCCGAGCGCGGCGGGCGTCTCGCGGACCGCGACCGCGCCCGGGCCGAAGCTCTCGATCCGGAGGCCGAGCGCCGCCAGCGCCTCGGCGTGAGCGAGCAGCGCTTCCACCCGTTCCGGCGCCATCTCGACGACGGTCGGGATGAGGAGGATCTGGCTCGGCACCGCGCCGCGCGCCCGTTGCGCCTTCAGCCGCTCGTAGACGATCCGCTCATGCGCCGCGTGCTGGTCGACGATCACGAGGCCGTCGTCCGTCTGGGCGACGATGTAGGTGGCGTGAAGCTGGGCCCGCGCTGCGCCCAGCGGATGGTCGGCGGTCTCCGCCTCCTCGACTGCCATGGGGGCAGCCGCCGGTTCGGCGAAGGCGACAGCCGCGCCGCGCTCGGCGAATCCCGGTCGTGCGGCGGGCGCGAACGGCGCCGTCGACCCGGCCGGCGGGGTGGCCGGCGTGTCGGGACGTCGGAAGGCGGCGATGGTGGCGCCGCTGACGGCGCCGGACCCGCGCGGGCGATGGTCGGCGATCGCGGCGCGCACCGCGCCGACGATCAGGCCGCGCACCAGGCCGGGGTCGCGGAACCGGACCTCGGCCTTGGCCGGATGGACGTTGACGTCGACGGTCGCGGGATCGGCCGCCACGTCGAGGGCGGCGACTGCGAACCGGCCGGGCTTGATGACGTCACGGTAGGCGGCGCGGAGCGCGCCGGTGAGCTGCCGGTCGCGCACCGGGCGACCGTTGACGAAGAAGTACTGCGCGAGGCCGTTGGCGCGCGTGTGGGTCGGCAGGCTCGCGAAGCCGGTGAGGCGCACACCTTCGCGTTTCGCGTCGATCTGGAGCGCGTCGGTGATGAAGTCCTCGCCGAGCACACGCGCGACCCGTTGGCGATAGGCGTCCGGCCCGGCCTGCGCCGGGTAGCTCACCACCGCACGCCCGGCGCCGTGGAGCGTGAAGCCCACCTCCGGGTGCGCCAGCGCCAGCCGGTTGACGGCGTCGATCACCGCCGCCGTTTCGGCCCGCTCCGATTTCAGGAACTTGAGCCGCGCCGGGGTCGAGAAGAAGAGGTCGCGGACCTCGACGCGGGTCCCGACGGCAAGCGCCGCCGGGCGCGGGCCGTCGATCTCGCCGCCGGCGACGGTGATCTGCTGGGCGGACTCTGCGGACGCCCGTCGCGAGGTCACCGTCAGCCGCGCTGCGGCGCCGATCGAGGCCAGCGCCTCGCCGCGAAAGCCGAGGCTGCCGATGCGGTCGAGACCGGCGTCGAGCTTCGAGGTGCAGTGCCGCTCGACCGCCAGCGGCAGATCGGCGCCCTCGATGCCGGCGCCGTCGTCGGTCACGCGGATGAGCGAAACGCCGCCGCCGGCGATCACGATCTCGATCGTGGCCGCGCCGGCGTCGATGGCGTTCTCGGCGAGCTCCTTGACGACGCTCGCCGGCCGCTCGATGACTTCGCCGGCCGCGATGCGGTTGACCACATCCTGGCTGAGGCGTCGGATGGACATGGCGGCAAGTGTGCGGGATTCGGCGCGCGGAGAAAAGATCAGCCGGCGTCCCGGGCGGTGAGCGCCCGCCAGCCGATATCGCGGCGGCAGAAGCCATCCGGCCAGTCGATGCGGTCGATCCCGGCATAAGCGCGGTCGCGGGCCTCCGCGAGGGTGGCGCCGCGGCCGGTGACGTTGAGGACCCGACCCCCGGTTGCCACCAGCCCGCCGTCACCCGAAGCCGTCCCTGCCTGGAACACCGTGACGCCGTCGAGCGCCTCGGCCGCGTCGAGCCCGCCGATCGCCGTGCCCTTGGTCGGCGGCCCCGGATAACCGGCAGCGGCCATGACCACGGTAAGGGCGGCCTCGTCCGACCACGCCGGCGTGATGGCTGCCAGCCGGCCCTCCACGGTTGCTAGCATTATCTCGAGGAGATCGCTCTCAAGCCGCAGCAACAGCACCTGCGCCTCCGGATCGCCGAACCGCACATTGTATTCGATCAGCTTCGGCCCCTCGTCGGTGATCATCAGCCCCGCATAAAGCACGCCGAGATAGGGCGTCCCGCGCGCCGCCATCGCCGCCACCGTGGGCCGGACGATGGCCGACACGGTCTGCTCCACCATCGCCTCGGTCATCACCGGCGCCGGCGCATAGGCGCCCATGCCGCCGGTGTTCGGCCCGGTATCGCCCTCGCCGACGCGCTTGTGATCCTGGGCGGTGCCGAGCGGCACGATCGCGGTGCCGTCGGTGACGGCGAAGAAGCTCGCCTCCTCGCCGTCGAGGAAATCCTCGATCACGACCCGGTCGCCGGTGTCCGCCAGCCCGGCCTCGGCCGCTGCCATCGCTTCCTCGCGCGTTACGGCGATCGTCACCCCCTTGCCGGCGGCAAGCCCGTCGTCCTTGACGACGAAGGGCGGTGCCCGCCGCGCGATCTCCGCGCGTACCGCCTCCAACGTCGCGCAAACCGCGTAGCCGGCGGTCGGGATGTCCGCGTCGCGGCAGAGCGCCTTGGTGAAGGCCTTCGAGCCTTCCAGTTGCGCCGCCGCCCGCGACGGCCCGAAGACCGGGATGCCGGCCGCGACCAGGTCGTCGGCGAGACCGGCGACCAGCGGCGCCTCCGGCCCGACGACCACCAGCCCGATCCGGTGCGCGCCGCAGAAGGCCGCTACGGCCGCATGATCGCCGACATCGAGCGGCGCGATCTCGGCATGGCGCGCGATGCCCGGATTGCCGGGCGCCGCGTAGAGCGTGCCAAGCTCGGCCGATTGGGCCAGTTTCCACGCCATGGCGTCCTCGCGGCCGCCGCTGCCGATGAGAAGAACGTTGGTGGGAATCGGAGCCTCCCTGCGTATGGGCTGGCCCCGCGCTTAACAACCGACCACCCCCCGTGTCCATGCGTCGCCTTCCGCTCGCCCTCATCCGCGCGTAAGACTGAAAGGATATGAGCGCCCACGACGACCAGATCGTCCGCGATGCGGTGCGCGGCCATTGGGCCGACCGTTGGCTGCCACGCGCCGTCCGGCCCTATGCGCGCCTCGCCCGGCTGGAACGCCCGATCGGCTGGTGGCTGCTTTTATGGCCGTGCTGGTGGTCGGCGGCGCTGGCTGCCCATGCCAGTGGCGCGCCCTGGCCCAACCTGTGGCATCTGGCGCTGTTCCTGGTCGGCGCGGTGGCGATGCGCGGTGCCGGCTGCACCTACAACGACATTGTCGACCGCGACATCGATGCGGAGGTGGCGCGCACCCGCTCGCGGCCGATCCCGAGCGGGCAGGTCACACTCCTCCAGGCCCAGCTGTTCCTGGTGGCGCTCCTCGCCGTCGGGGCGATCGTGCTGCTGCAGTTCAACCGCACCACCGTCCTGATCGGGCTCGCCTCGCTGCTGGTGATCGCGATCTACCCGTTCATGAAGCGCATCACTGACTGGCCCCAAGTGATTCTCGGGATTGCCTTTTCATGGGGCGCGCTGCTCGGCTGGTCGGCGACCTTCGCCTCACTGGCCGCCGCGCCGCTGCTCCTCTACGCCGGCGGCATCCTGTGGACCATCGCCTACGACACCATCTACGCCCATCAGGACTACGAGGACGACGGCGTCATCGGCGTCAAATCGACGGCGCGCCTGTTTGGCGGCCGCACCAAGCTGCTCCTCGGCCTTTTCTATGGCGGGGCGGTGGTCTTATTCGCGGTCGCGTTCGCGCTGGTGGGCGTCGGCGTGATCGCCTTCGCCGGGCTCGCCACGGGCGCAGCGCATCTGGCGTGGCAGGTGGTTACCCTGGTGCCCGGCGATGCCGACAACTGCCTGGCGCGGTTCCGCTCCAATCGCGATTTCGGCTGGATCGTGTTCGCCGGCCTGGTGGCCGACACCGCAGTGGCGGCGCTCGCCTGAACCCTACGTGCGGGCGATGATCTCGCGTGCCACGATCCGCTCCGTGCCGAAATCGAGGCCGGTCTTGCGGCGCTTCAGGAAGCGCGGCCGGCGCCCCGCCAGCGACGCATAGCGGCGGCGCGGCTTCGGCCCCGGCGAAACGGCGTCGGGCGAGAGGGTCTCGGGCGCGTCCCCGCGATAGGCGGAAATGCTGCCGTCGGGCATGACGACCAGCAGTGGCAGGTCGAGGTTGCGTCCCCAGCTCTGCCAGTCGCTCGCCAGCAGGTCGGCGCGGTCGTCGCGCGCGAGCGGCAGGTCCAGCGACTTGTCGGCGTGGGTCAGCGCGATCTGCAGCTGCGCGGGATCGTCGAGCCCGGCCAGGCTGACGGCCACGCCGGCATAGTCGTCGATCCGGACGATCACCGTGTCGGTCTCGCTGCCGCATGGCCGCCGGACCACGGCCCGGTCGCGATCGAGCGAGAAGGTGCCGTTGCCCTCGATGGTCCCGCGTGCGGGAAGATGGTCCGGGTCGAGCCGGAACGACCGGCCCGACCCGGCGGTGGCTCCGCCAGTCACGTTCTTAACGCCTCAGTTCCCCTGCGGGCCGTTTGTTTGTGGCCTCGCTTATGGCAGTCACCCTGCCACCGGAACTTGGAGATCGGCTTAAGCGGCGCGGTTAAATTTTAGTGATCCTGGAGAGGGTTAGCGGTGCGTCACCATGTATGGTGACCGCTTTCTTGCCTCACACCACCTTGCCCGGATTGAGGATGCCCTGCGGGTCGAGGGCGTGCTTCAGCGCCCGCTGCAGGTCCATCTCCTCCTCGCTCCTGACACGCGCGAGCAGATCCCGCTTGAGCTGGCCGATCCCGTGCTCCGCGGAGATCGTGCCGCCGAGGTCGAGGACGATAGGGTGGACGATGTCGTTCACCTCGTCCCACCGGTCGAGAAACGCGCCGCGGTCCATCTCGACCGGCTGCGTGAAGTTGAAGTGGAGATTGCCGTCGCCGAGATGGCCGAACGGCACCGGGCGAACGCCGGGGAGCGCCGCCGCCACCGCTGCCGACCCCCGCTCGATCAGCTCCGGCACCGCCGCGATCGGCACCGCGACGTCGTGCTTGATCGAGCCGCCCTCGCGGCCCTGGACCTCGGAGATGGAGTCGCGCAGGCGCCACAGACCCTCCGCCTGGGCCAGATTGTCGGCGAGCACGGCGTCGCGGAGGTGGCCGGCCTCGAGCCCGTCGGCGAGGATCGTCTGGAGGACGTCGTTGGCGGCGTCGTGGCTCTGCGACGACGTGACTTCGGCAAGGACGTACCACGGATGGGCGGCGTCCAGCGGATCGCGCGTGCCCGGCATATGGCGCAGCACCAGGTCGAGGGCGATGCGCGGCATCAGCTCGAAGGCCGTGAGATGGCCGGCGCCGATGGTGCGCGCGATGCCGAGGAGGGCGAGGGCCGCCGCGGGTGACGGCAGCCCGGCCAGCGCCACGGCCCGGCCCCGCGGCCGCGGCAGCAGCCGCACGGCCGCCGCGGTGATGATCCCCAGCGTGCCCTCCGAGCCGATGAAGGCCTGTTTGAGATCGTAGCCGGTGTTGTCCTTGTGGAGGGTGCGCAGGCCGTTCCACACCCGCCCGTCGGCGAGCACCACTTCGAGGCCGAGCACCATCTGCCGCGTGTTGCCGTAGGCGAGCACGCCAGTGCCACCGGCATTGGTCGCGATCGTGCCGCCGATCTGGCAGCTCCCCTCCGAGGCCAGCGACACCGGATAGAGCCGGTCGATCCCGGCGGCGGCCTCCTGCAGAGCGCCGAGCGTCACGCCGGCCTCGACGATCGCGTGGTTCGCCTCGGCGTCGAGCGCGCGGATGGTGTTGAGTCGCGACAGCGCGACGATCACCGCCTCGTCGTCGGCCGTCGGCACCTGGCCGCCGACCAGGCCGGTATTGCCGCCCTGGGGAATCAGAGGCGTGCCGGTCGTGGCCGCGAGCTTCACGATCGCCGCGACCTCGTCGGTCGAGCCCGGTCGCAGCACCAGCCGCGCCCGGTGGCGGAACAGGCCCCGGCGTTCCTCAAGGTAGGGGGCCATGTCGTGGTCGTCGGACAACGCGTGGCGCGGACCGACGATCGCGGCGAAGGCGTCAAGGGGCGGCGGGAGGGCGGACATGCGCCGGCGACTCTAGGACGGCCGACGCCGGGCGTCGAGCGCCACCGGGCCCGCCTTGATGCCGGATCGGGCGTGTGCGATACGGTGCGCCGCCGTTGAAGGAACCAGCACTATGGCAGGCATCTTGGCCGGCAAGCGGGGATTGATCCTCGGCGTGGCCAACAATCGCTCGATCGCGTGGGGTGTCGCCCGCGCCATCCACGAGCAGGGCGGCGAGATCGCGCTCACCTATCAGGGCGATGCGTTTCGCAAGCGCGTCGAACCGCTCGCGGCGGAGCTTGACGCCTTTGTCGCCGGCGATTGCGACGTCACCGACGACGCCTCCGTTGATGCCGTGTTCGCTACCCTCGGCGAGCGCTGGGGTGGCCTCGACTTTCTCGTCCACGCCGTCGCCTACTCCGACAAGGAGCAGCTGACCGGGCGCTACATCGAGACCACGGCCGAGAACTTCAACCAGACCATGCTGGTCTCCTGCTACTCACTGACCTCGCTCGCCCGGCGCGCAGAGCCGCTGATGCAGCCGGGATCGTCGATCCTGACGCTCACCTACTACGGTGCCGAGAAGGTCATGCCGCACTACAACGTCATGGGGGTTGCCAAGGCGGCGCTCGAGGCGAGCGTGCGCTATCTCGCCGTCGATCTCGGCAAGTCCGGGGTGCGCGTCAACGCCCTGTCGGCCGGGCCGATCAAGACGCTGGCCGCCTCGGGCATCGGCGATTTCCGCTACATCCTCAAATGGAACGAGTACAACGCGCCGCTGAAGCGCACGGTCACCATCGACGAGGTCGGCAAGGCCGGCGTCTACCTGCTCTCCGATATGGCGAGCGCCGTGACCGGCGAGGTGCACCACGTCGATTCCGGCTACCACGTGGTGGGCATGAAGGCCGTCGACGCCCCTGACATGAGCAAAGCGGACTAGTCCGGTCGTGGACCAGCCCGCCGCTTCGCTCGCGGATGTCGCCGCCGCCGACCTGCCGACGATCGCCTTCCTGCGGCACGGCGAGACCGACTGGAATCGCGACGGCCGGCTGCAGGGCCAGAGGGACGTGCCGCTGAACGAGCTCGGCCGCAGCCAGGCGCGCCGCAACGGCGAGCTGCTGGCCGCCGAACTGCTCGGCGTGGCTGAGTTCGATTTCGTCGCCAGCCCGCTGTTGCGCACCCGCGACACCATGGAACTCGCGCGCACGTCCATGGGCCTGCCCGCGGCCGACTACCGCCTCGACGACCGCCTGAAGGAGATCACCTTCGGCGACTGGGAGGGCTTCACCTACGGTGACATAGCCCGCAAGTTTCCCGAGGGTGCGGCGGCGCGGGCGGCCGACAAGTACGGCTTCGTTCCGCCCGGCGGCGAAAGCTATCGGCAACTGGGCGATCGCGTGGCGCCGGTTCTGGCGTCCCTGACCAGGCCCACCGTGATGGTCGCTCATGGCGGCGTCGCGCGCGTGTTGCGTATCCTGCTCCTGGGCGAGGCGCCCGAAATTGCCGTGGCGACCGACATCAGGCACGACCGGGCCCTGATCTGGGAGCACGGCCAGGTCCGGATCGTCTGACCGCGGGCGACGGCCCGCCGGCCTTTGACGCCCGCGGCGGCTGTGCCTACAACCGCCTCGGAGAGGTTGGTTTTTCGTCATGTCGCACAACAGCTTCGGTCATCTGTTCCGGATCACGACCTGGGGCGAAAGCCACGGGCCGGCGATCGGCTGCGTGATCGACGGCTGCCCGCCCCGCATTCCTCTTTCGGAGGCTGAGATCCAGGTCCACATGGACCGGCGCCGACCGGGCCAGTCGCGCTACACCACCCAGCGGCGCGAGACCGACCAGGTACGCATCCTGTCCGGTGTGTTCGCGCCCGATGAGGGCGAGCAGCTCCTGACCACCGGCACGCCGATCTCGCTCCTGATCGAGAACGTCGATGCCCGCTCCAAGGACTATTCGGAGATCAGCCAGGCCTATCGGCCGGGCCACGCCGACTTCACCTACCAGGCAAAGTACGGCATTCGTGACTGGCGGGGCAGCGGCCGAGCCTCGGCACGCGAGACCGCCTCGCGCGTCGCCGCCGGGGCGATCGCCCGCAAGGTGGTGCCGGGCCTGATCGTGCGCGGTGCGCTGGTGCAGGTCGGCCCGTACCCCATCGATCGCACGCGCTGGGACTGGAACGAGGTCGATCAGAATCCGTTCTTCTGTCCCGATCCGGAGATGGCGCGCCAGTGGGCCGACTATCTCGACAATGTCCGCAAGCAGGGGTCGTCGGTCGGCGCGGTGATCGAGGTGATCGCCTACAACGTGCCGCCCGGCCTGGGGGCGCCGGTCTACGGCAAGCTCGACCAGGACATTGCCGGGGCGATGATGTCCATCAATGCGGTCAAGGGCGTCGAGATCGGGGCCGGCTTCGGCGCCGCCAGCCTGACCGGCGAGGAGAACGCCGACGAGATCCGCATCGGTCCGGAGGGCGTCCCGGAGTTCCAGACCAACAATGCCGGCGGCATCCTCGGCGGCATCTCGACCGGCCAGCCGCTCATCGCCCGCTTTGCCGTCAAGCCGACCTCGTCGATCCTGACTCCGCGGCGGAGCATCAACCAGGCCGGCGAGGAGATCGATGTCTCCACCAAGGGTCGGCACGATCCCTGTGTCGGCATCCGGGCGGTGCCGGTGGGTGAGGCCATGATGGCGCTGGTCGTGGCCGACCATCATCTCCGCCATCGCGCCCAGATCGGTGGCTAGGTCCGATGTCTGATCCGGGCGAGCGGGTCGCCGCGGCGATCGAGGCCTTCGCGCGCGGCGAGATGGTCGTCGTCACCGATGACGACAATCGCGAAAACGAGGGCGATCTCATCCTCGCGGCGAGCCTCGCCACGCCCGAACAGCTTGGCTTCATGATCCGCCACACCAGCGGCATCGTCTGTACCGCCATTCCCCGCCAGACCGCCCGGCGGCTCAACCTCCAGCCGATGGTGGCCGACAACGACGCGCCCTTGAACACCGCCTTCACCGTGTCGGTCGACTTCCGCCCGGGCATGACCACCGGCATTTCGGCCGAGGAGCGCTGCAACACGGTGCGCGCGATCGCCAACCCCAATGTCGGCGGTGCCGAATTCGTCCGCCCCGGCCACGTCTTTCCGCTGGTCGCGCGCGATGGCGGCGTTTTGATGCGCTCCGGCCACACCGAGGCGGGCGTCGATCTCTGCCGGCTCGCCGGCGTGCCGGAGGTCGGTGTTCTGGCCGAACTGGTCAACGACGACGGCACCGTCAAGCGCGGCCCGGAGGTGGCGGCGTTCGCGCGCGAGCACGGCCTCGTCCAGGTGTCGGTCGCCGATCTCATCGCCCATCGCCAGCGCCGCGAGCGCCTTGTCGAGCGGGTCGGCGCCTTCACCATCGACACCGTCGCCGGGCCGGCGCGGGCGACCACCTACCGCACGCCGTTCGATGCCACGCAACACGTCGCGCTGGTGTTCGGCAAGATCGGCGACGGCAGCGAGGTGCCGGTGCGCATCCATCGCGAATCGGTGGGCACCGATGTCTTCGGCACGGCGCGTCCGCTCGACCGTTATGTGACCGACATCGGCGGCAAGGGCCGCGGCATCATCATCTATCTGCGCGCCGGTTCGGTTGGGGTGGCCGCGACCGACCATCGCGCCCGCGACAAGATCGACACCTCGTCGGAGCCGGACAGCGCAGCGCGCGAGGAGGAGTGGCGCGAGATCGGCCTCGGGGCGCAGATCCTGCAGGACCTGGGCGTCCGCTCGGTCTTCCTCTACGCCGATCGCGAGCGGCGCTATGTCGGTCTCGACGGCTTCGGAATCGAGATCGCGCAGCTTCTCGCGCTCTAACGCTTCCGCGCCCCGAGCAGGAACTCCGCGTTGCCGTCGCCGCCTGCGATCGGTGAGGACACCAGCCCGTCCACATGCCAGCCGTCACGACCGTCGAGCCATGCGGCCAGATCGTCCGCGGCGGCACGCGCGGCGGCCGCGTCGCGCACGACGCCGCCCTTGCCGAGCCCGTCACGGCCGACCTCGAACTGCGGCTTGATCAGGAACACCCCCCAGGCGCCCGCGCCCGCCAGCCCGAGCGGCGCGGCCAGTGCGAGCTTCAGGGAGATGAAGCTGAGATCGGCGACGACCGCGTCGGGCGCGCGGGGGAGGTCCGCGGCGGTCAGGTCGCGGGCGTTGCGCCCGTCGAGCCGGGCCACCCGCGGATCGTTCCGCAGCGACGGATGAAGCTGGTCGTGACCCACATCGACGGCGGCGACACCCGTCGCTCCGCGTTCCAGCAGCACCTGCGTGAAGCCACCGGTCGACGCACCGAGATCGAGCACGAAACGTTCCTCCGGCGCATAGCCGAAGTGATCCAGCGCCCCGATCAGCTTGAGGGCGGCGCGTGAGACGTAGGCCGAGGCGGGATCACTGACGACGATGTCGGCCGTCACCGCCGTCGGAGCGCCGGGCCTTACGATCGTGTCGCCGTCCACCGTCACGCAGCCGCGACGGATGGCGTCGCGTGCCCGCGATCGGGTGGGCATCAGGCCGCGTTCGACAAGGAGAACGTCCAGACGCGCGTTCGCCATACCGGAAGCGCCGCCGCGCAATCAGAAGAAGCAGCCGGCGAAGCCTGCAGCGAGCGAATCGAAATAGATGACGCCGCCATAGTGCGCCCACGCCGCGGCGCCGGCGAGCATAGCCCCGAGGCCGAGGGACGAGAGCGACAGGGTGGCGGTCATCGACATGGCGGTCGGTGTACCACGAAGGCCTGCGGCGATGCGAGCGCGTCGCTGTCGCTTCCCCGGGCGAACGTTATGATATAACAACAACGCCTGCATGACTCGCCGACCGGAAAGTACCTGATTCACGTGAACTATGATCGATAACAATCTGATTCAATTGCATAATGCCGGCATTCTCCGCGACAGTCGATGGCTCGTCCGCGGGGTCGATCTCACCGTCGCGCGTGGCGAGATCGTGACCCTGATCGGCCCCAACGGATCCGGCAAGACCACGACCGCCCGCGTCGCGATCGGGGTGCTCCCCCCCGACGAGGGGACGGCCACGCGGCAGCGCGCGATCAGGATCGGCTACGTGCCGCAGAAGGTGACCGTGGACTGGGCGATGCCGCTGACCGTGGCGCGTTTCATGCGCCTGACATCGCCGATCTCCGAGCCCGACGCGCGCGCCGCGCTGGAGCGCACCGGTGTGGCCCACCTTCTTCGCGCCGACGTCTCGACGCTCTCCGGCGGCGAATTCCAGCGCACCATGCTCGCCCGGGCGATCGCCCGCCGTCCCGACCTGCTCGTCCTGGACGAGCCGGTTCAGGGCGTCGATTTCTCCGGCGAGATCGCCATGTACGATCTCATTGCGGCGCTGCGCGACGAGCTTGATTGCGGCATCCTGATGATCTCGCACGATCTCCACGTGGTGATGGCCGCCACCGATCTGGTGCTGTGCCTCAACGGGCACGTCTGCTGCCGCGGCACGCCGACGGCGGTCGCCGCCAGCGCCGAATACCGGCACCTGTTCGGCGACCGCGCCTCGCGGGCGCTCGCCGTCTACGAGCACCACCACGACCACACGCACCTGCCGGGCGGGGGCGTTCGCTATGACGGTCCGGACCAGCCCGGCGGCGACGGGGAGGGGCAGCGTGCTGGATGATTTCTTCGTCCGCGCGTTGGTCGCCAGCGTCGGCGTCGCCGTCGTTGCCGGCCCGCTCGGCTGCTTCGTGATCTGGCGCCGGCTCGCCTATTTCGGCGACACGCTGGCCCACGCCGCCCTGCTCGGTGCCGCCTTGGCCCTTGCGCTCGCCATCGACCTCACCCTGGCGATGGTGGTCGTCCTGGTCGCGGCGGCCTTCATCCTGCTGGTGCTCCAGGAGCGGGTGGCGCTGCCGTCGGATGCGCTTCTCGGTCTCCTCGCCCATGCCTCGCTGGCCGTCGGTCTGATGGTGATCTCACTGATGCGATCGGTTCGTGTCGACCTGCCGGCGTTGCTGTTCGGCGATGTGCTCGCCACGTCGCACGCCGACCTCGCGGTCATCTATGGCGGTGGCGCGGCCGTTGCGGCCGTGCTGGTCGTCGTGTGGCGGCGGCTGGTGGCCGCAACGGTGAGCAGCGAGGTGGCGAGCGCGGAAGGTGCCGGTCCGCGGGGGGTGGGGATGGTCTTCACCCTGCTCATGGCGATCGTGATTGCGATCTCCATCAAGATCGTCGGGGTTCTCCTGATCACCGCGCTCCTGATCATCCCGGCCGCGGCCGCGCGCCGCTTTGCCTCCGGGCCCGAGCAGATGGCCCTGCTGGCCGCCGTGCTGGGGGTCGTCGCGGCGGTGGCCGGGCTCTTCGGGTCGCTCAGCTTCGACACGCCGTCCGGGCCCTCGATCGTGGTGGCGGCAACGGCGATCTTTGTGGCCAGCCTCGCCCCGCTGCCCGGACGCTTTGCGCGAAAGGAGCCGCGATGACCTCCGCCGCGAAAGGCTCACCGTCGCCACGGCTGACGCGCAACCAAGCCATGGTCTACGACGCTTTGGTGTCGGCCAGCGGGGCGATGACCGCCTATCAGCTCCTCGACGCTCTGCGGGCCGAGGGCCTGAACGCGCCGCCCCAGATCTATCGCGCCCTCCAGCGACTGACCGATATCGGCCTCGTCCATCGCCTGGAGAGCACCCACGCCTTTGTCGCCTGCCAGCACGGCGACGGCACCGGTCACGACACGGCCGCCTTTGCCATCTGCGACGATTGCGGGGACGTGGTGGAGCTCAGCGATGCACGGTTAGCCCGCGATCTCAGGTCGCTGGCCGACGGTTCGGGGTTCACGCCGCACCGCGCCTCGATCGAGCTGCACGGCACTTGCGAGCGTTGCCGCCCGGCTAACGATTGAACGGCTCTAGCTCCGGGCGATCAGGCGGCGGAGCTTCGACATCGCCGAATCCACGTCTTCCTGATAGTCGATGGTCCCGACGAGCTGGGCGCCGCTGTCGAGCAGATAGACCGTCGCGGTGTGGTCCATCGTGTAGAATTCCTCGTCCGGATTGATCTTGCGGGCGAAGACGCGATAGCCGGCGAGGATTTCGTCAACAGCGTCGCGGCTGCCGGTCAGCGCCGAGATTCGCGGATCGAACGCCTGCAGGTACTCCGACAACACAGCCTGGGTGTCGCGCTCGGGATCGACGGTGACGAAATAGACCGCCAGGCGGTCGGCGTCGTCGCCTAGTTGCTCAAGCCAGCCGGTCGCCTCGAACAGCGTCGTCGGGCAGACGTCCGGACAGTGGGTGTAGCCGAAGAACAGCACTGAGGGGTGGCCGTCGAGATCGGCCTCCGTGACGGTCGCGCCGTTCTGGTCGACGAGGCTGAACGGACCACCGATGCTCGCCATGGCGACGGTGGGTTCTTCGCGGTTGGCCGACCATAGCGTGACGCCGAGCGCCCCGGCGGCAACCACGGCCACGGCGGCCCAGGCAATCCAGCGAATGGTGCGAAGCGTCACCGGCGACTCCCGTTTCAGGCTAGATGGACCCCCGGAGCCTCAGGGCAAGGCCGCACAGGCCGCCGTAATAGCGGCAGGATGTCACGCCGGGCCGGAGCCGACCGCGCGCTGCGGCGTGCCCAGCGCCTCCAGCGCGGCAGCCACGATGCCCGTGGCATCGAGGCCGGCGGAAGCCACCATCGCATCCGGTTTGTCCTGATCGACGAACCGGTCCGGCATGGTCAGCGGCCGGACCTTCAGGCCCGCGTCGAGCGCGCCGGTGGTGGCCAGGTGCTCAAGGACGTGCGCCGCAAAGCCGCCGACTGCGCCTTCCTCGACGGTGATGAGCACCTCGTGCTCGCGCGCCAGTCGGTCGATCAGATCGGTGTCGAGCGGTTTGGCGAAACGGGCGTCGGCCACGGTGGCGCTCAGCCCGTACGTGTCCAGTTCGCTTGCCGCGGCAAACGCGCCGGCGAGCACCGTGCCGAAGGACAGGATGGCGATGTGCGAACCTTCCCGCACGATCCGGCCACGGCCGATCTCCAGCGGCATGCCCGCGTCGGGCAGCTCGACCCCGGTGCCCGACCCGCGGGGGTAACGGAACGATGACGGCCGGTCGTCGATCGCGAGCGCCGTGGCCACCATGTGCATCAGCTCCGCTTCGTCCGCCGGCGCCATCACCACGAAGCCGGGCAGGCAGCCGAGGTAGGTCACGTCGAAGGACCCGGCGTGGGTCGGGCCGTCGGCGCCGACATAGCCGGCGCGATCGATCGCGAACCGCACCGGCAGCTTCTGGATGGCCACGTCGTGGACGACCTGGTCGTAGGCGCGCTGCAGGAAGGTCGAGTAGATCGCCGCCACCGGCCGGTAGCCTTCCGTGGCCAGCCCGGCGGCGAAGGTGACGCCGTGCTGTTCGGCGATCCCGACATCAAAGCAGCGGTCGGGAAACCGCGCGTGGAACGCGTCGAGGCCGGTACCGGAGGGCATCGCCGCCGTCACCGCGACGACGCGGTCGTCCTTCTCGGCCGCTTGCACCAGCGCGTGGGAGAAGACGCTGGTGTAGGACGGCGCACCGGACCCGCGCTTGTCCTGCTGGCCGGTGACCACGTCGAAACGGGCCACGCCGTGGTACTTGTCGGCCGACTGTTCGGCCGGCTCGTAGCCCTTGCCCTTCTTGGTCACGACATGGAGCAGGACCGGTCCGCTTTGCATGTCCCGGACGTTCTTCAGGACGGGCAGGAGGAGGTCGAGATTGTGCCCGTCGATCGGCCCGACATAGTAGAAGCCCAGTTCCTCGAAGAGCGTGCCGCCGGTCCAGAAGCTCCGCGCGAACTCCTCCGTCAGCCGCAGCTTCTCGCGGAAGAAGCGGGGCAGGGCGTTCGCCAGCGACTTCGCCCACCGGCGAAAACTCCGGTAGGTGCGCCCCGAGACCAGCTTGGCCAGATACCCCGACATGGCGCCCACCGGCGGTGCGATCGACATGTCGTTGTCGTTGAGCACCACCACCAGCCGCGATTTCAGGTGCCCGGCATTGTTCATCGCCTCGTAGGCCATGCCGGCCGACATCGCCCCGTCGCCGATCACCGCGACGACGTGGTTGTCGCGCTCGTCGAGATCGCGCGCCACCGCCATGCCGAGCGCCGCCGAGATCGAGGTCGACGAATGGGCAGCGCCGAACGGATCGAACGGGCTTTCGCTCCGCTTGGTGAAGCCGGAGAGGCCGCCGGGCTGGCGGAGCGTGCGTATGCGGTCGCGTCGCCCGGTCAGGATCTTGTGGGGGTAGGCCTGGTGCCCGACGTCCCAGATCAGCCGGTCGTCCGGGGTGTTGAAGACGTAATGGAGCGCCACCGTCAGTTCGACGACGCCGAGGCCGGCGCCGAGATGCCCGCCGGTGACCGACACGGCTGAGATGGTTTCCTGCCGCAGCTCGTCGGCAAGCTGGCGCAACTCCGACGGGTCGAGATCGCGCAGGGTCGCGATGCTGTCGATGCGGTCGAGGAGGGGCGTGTTGGGGCGGACGGTCACGGCGGTCGCGGGAAGCTTGATGAGGTCACCTTATACGAGGAATACGGCGGCGCAACGGCACGACGGCTGCTGACACCGGAGCAACCGGATCAAAGCCCATGGCTAGCCGCCGTCCAGCGGCTCGACGCCGGCGGGCCGGCCGTTGTCGCCGAGCCGGATCTTCTCGACCCTGGCTTCCGCCTCGCGCAGCAGCGCCTCGCAATGCGCCTTCAGGGCCGCGCCCCGCTCGTAGATGGCGACCGATTCGGCGAGCGCCACCTCCCCGCGCTCAAGGCGGCTGACGATCTGCTCCAGTTGCTTGATCGCGTCCTCGAAGCTCAGCTCCTTGATCGGTGTTTCGGTGGTGTCCGCCATGGTCGTCTTTCCAGGATCTAGCCGGCCGCAAGGGCCCGCACGTGCGCGCGCACGGAATCGGCCAGCGCGGGGAGATCATAGCCTCCTTCCAGCACGCTGACGATCCGGCCCTCGCACAGCCTGCCGGCAAGGTTGACGATCTCGGTCGTCGCCCAGGCGAAGTCGCCGGTGTCGAGCAGCATCTCGCCCAGCGGATCGTCGCGGTGGGCGTCGAATCCGGCCGAGATCACGATCAGGTCGGGGTCGAAATCGGCCACCGCCGGCAGGATCGCGCCCTGCAACGTGCTGCGAAAGGTGGCGCTGTCGGTGCCTGCCGTGAGCGGCGCGTTGACGAGGTTGCCGACGCCGGTTTCGCCCCGGGCGCCGGTGCCGGGATAGAACGGCATCTGGTGGGTCGAGGCGTAGAGCAGGCTGGCATCGTCCTTGACGATATCTTGCGTGCCGTTGCCGTGGTGCACGTCCCAGTCGATGATCGCGACCCGTTCCAGCCCGTGGCGGCTCTGGGCATGACGCGCGGCGATCGCGGCGGTGTTGAACAGGCAGAAACCCATGGCCGTTTCGCGCTCGGCGTGATGGCCCGGCGGACGGGCGCCCACGAACGCGTTGGCGACCGCACCGGTGACGACCTGATCGACCGCGAAACACGCCCCGCCGACAGCATAGAGGGCCGCCCGGAGCCCGGCCGGACTGGTGGTGGTGTCGATATCGAGCGCGACCAGGCCGTCGGCCGATGCGCTCCGCAGGGTGGCGATATGGCGATCCGTATGCGCGAGCAGCAACTGCGCGTCGTCGGCGGGAACGGCCTTGTGCAGTTCGATCCCGTCGAGGCCGGCAAGGGCCGTGTCGACCGCATCCATACGTTCCGGCCGCTCGGGGTGACCGGGCGGTACGGCGTGCTTGCGAAAGACCGGGTCCTGGATGACGAGGGTGGTCACGGGCGCCGGATGTAGTCGGCAAGGGCGTCGAAGGCGGCCGGCGATCGCAGGAGATCGGTGAACGCACCGGCCTCCTGGTCGATCCGCGCCGTGATCTCGCGGGTATCGCCGCGCATCATCCGCCGCGCCAGCCGGATGGCCTCGGGCGGCTTCGTCGCCAGCGTGCGGGCCGCCTCGAGGCCGGCCGTCTCCACGTCCTCGGGCGGCACCACGCGATTGACCAGACCGATCCGCAGCGCATCCTGCGCGCTCGCCGCCTCGCCCATGACGATCAGCGCGAAGGCGGCCTGATAGCCGATCTGGCGCGGCGCGATCAGGCTGAGCCCGCCCTCGGGCGGCATGCCGTGTTCGGTCTGCGCCAGGGTGATGCTGGCCCACTCGCTCGCCACCACATGGTCGCAATGGAACAGGAGCGCGGCCCCGGTCCCGGCGACGACGCCGTCGACCGCCGCCACGATCGGCACGTCGACCGTCGCCAGCGTCTTGAACAGCCGCAGCACGCTCTCGCCGAAGATGCCGGAATCGGAAAATCCGGCGAGATCGTCCGGGTCGAGACCGACCGAGAACAGGCCGGGCACACCGGTGATCAGCACCGCGCGCACGCGCGAACTGCCTTCGGAGAAAGCCAGCGCGTCGGCGGCCGCCTCGCACATCTCGGACGTCAGGGCGTTCTGCTCGGACACGCGATCGATGCGCAGGATTTGCACGCCGTCGGCGATTTCGCTTACCAGATCGTCCATACGGGGTCCCGGTTGTGGCTGGCGCGCCGCTCGCAGCCGGCTGGTGCCGGTGACGTGCTACCACATTTCACGTGCCGCGGGATCGATTCCTGACGCAATCGGAGGGGACGTGACCCGGATCTTTGACATGAACAGCCCCGACGACCGGGCGCGCGGCCTCGGTGCCGCCGCCGCCGCGCTGGGTGAGGATCGGCTGGTGGCGGTGCCCACGGAGACCGTCTACGGGCTCGCCGCCGACGCCTTCAGCCCGACCGCAGTGGCCGCGGTCTTCGCCGCGAAGGGGCGGCCGAACTTCAATCCGCTGATCGTCCATTGCCCGTCCGTTGCGGCGGTGGGGGATGTCGCCGTCATGGGTGAAACGGCCGAGCGTCTGGCTGAGGCCTTCTGGCCGGGCCCGCTGACGCTGGTGCTTGAGCGCGCGCCGGTGAGCCGGATCGCGCCGGCCGCCACGGCCGGGCTCGCGACGGTGGCCGTGCGTGTCCCGGCCGAGCCCGTCTGCCGCGACCTGCTCGGGCTCTACGGCAAACCGCTGGTGGCGCCGAGCGCCAACGTCTCCGGTCATGTCAGCGCCACCACTGCCGCCCATGTGGTGGCCGATCTCGGCGACGCGGTGGCGGTCGTCCTTGATGCCGGACCGTCGGCCCTCGGGATCGAATCCACGATTGTCGAAGTTTCGGACGATGCGGCCCGCATCCTGCGCCACGGTGCCCTGACGCGGGCGGCAATCGAAGACGCGCTGGGCCGTCCGTTACAGGCGGCCCCGGACAAGGACACGGCCATCGTCGCCCCGGGGATGACCGCCTCCCACTACGCGCCGCGGGCCGCCCTCCGCCTCGACGCCACCTCGGTGGAGGACGGTGAGGCGCTGTTGCAGTTCGGCGGGCAGGCGGTCGCGAACGCCGACGGGGCGGTCGCGGTGATTGACCTCAGCCCTTCCGGCGATCTGGACGAGGCGGCCACGCGTCTGTTCGCGGCCCTGCGCGACCTCGATGCTGTCGCCGACCGGATCGCCGTCGTCCCGATCCCTGCGACCGGCGCCGGCGAGGCGATCAACGACCGGCTGCGCCGCGCCGCCGCCCCGCGCTATTAGCGTCATTCTCGGCGCGTACGGGACAATGGTGGATCTTAGGTGCTGGGTTCCTCGTCGCGCACGTCGTAGCGGTGGTTCGCCCGCCAGCGCTTCATCAGCTCTTCGAGCTCGTCGTCGCCGCCCTCCGGCAGGACGATCCTGAGCGCGACCAGGAGATCACCACGCGAACCGCCGGCGCGGGGCAGGCCCTTGCCCTTGAGGCGCAGCGTGCGGCCGCCGCTGGAGCGCGGCGGCACCGTCAGGGTGACCGGACCGTCGAGCGTCGGCACGCGGACCTTGGCGCCGAGCACCGCCTCGTCGAGGGTGATCGAGATTTCTCGCCGCAGCGAGTCGCCGTCGATGCGATAGAGCGGGTGCGGCACGGCCGCGATCGTCACCAGGGCGTCGCCGGCGGGCCCGCCGGCCTGTCCGGGTTGCCCCTGTCCTTTGAGCCGAATGGCCTGGCCCGGCCGGGTGCCCGGCGGAATGGCCACCTCGACGGTGCGCCCGGTCGGCAGGTCGACCCTGATCTTCTCGCCGCGGACCAGTTGTTCCAGCGTGATCGCCGCACTGGCCTCGACCGACGCACCGCGTTGCGGGCGGGCGCCACCGCCGCCACCGGCGCGGCGGGCGCCGAAGCCGCCGAAAATCTCGTTCAGGATATCGTCGGAGGAGAATCCGGACGGGTCGCCGCTCGACCAGCGGAACGTCCGCGCCCCGCCCGGCGCGTTCTGCCCGAAGCCGTGGAAGCCCTCAAAACCCTGGAATTTGGCCTTGCCGGAGGCGTCGATCTGGCCGGCATCGAACTGCTTGCGCTTGTCCTTGTCGCCCACGATCTCGTACGCGGAATTGATCTCCGCGAAACGCTCCTTGGCGGCGGGGTCGCTCTTGTTCTGGTCCGGGTGGTGCTTCTTGGCGAGGTTTCGGAACGCCCGCTTGATCTCAGCGTCGCTGGCGTCCTTGCCCACGCCGAGCACCGAATAAGGATCGCGCATGGCCCGAGGATAACTGATTCAATTACGGCCGTGACATGGCACGGCCGAACAAAATATGGGCACGGATGACCTCCGTGCCAAGAAGTCGGGCTGGAACTTGAGAAGTCTAGAGAAGCTTGGTGTCGTCGGGCCTGAGGCCGAAGAGCTGCCATTGCCCGTCGCGGCGGTGGCAGGCCTCGCCGCGATAGCTGCGGATGCCGCGCATGTCGTTGATCGTGGTGGCGATCGCCCGGCAGGACGCGCTGGAGCCGCTGGCGAGCGGCAGGACGGTGAGCGTGCCGGACGAGTGGGTGCGCGGGTTGCTCCAGCCGTAGCGGCCGGTGGTGTTGGCCGGGATCGACGCGATGGTGCGGCGCACCGTTTCCCAATCCGACGGGTCGACGCTGTCGACGACGCTGAGCGAGACCTTGACCGGGACCGGCGACGTCGCCGGGCCGCTGACAGCCGCGGTGCGCGCGAAATCGCCCATCCCGAAGCTGGAACAGCCCGCCAGGAACATGGCCGCAACGGGGAGCGCGAACCGCAAGGCGGCGCGCAACGGATTGCGCCGTGGCGCGTCCGGGGCGTAAGACATCAAGGTTTCGCGCATGGGTCACTCCATGGGGACCGTGATCGGCGACTATCGGGAATCTTCGTTAATGAGCGGTAACTTCACCGAATCGGCGGATCCGATTGCTTTGTTCGGCGAATGGCTTGGCGAGGCCAGCGACGCCGAGCCCAACGATCCGACGGCGATGTCGCTTGCCACCGTCGATACCGACGGCCTGCCCAATGTGCGCATGGTGCTTCTGAAGCACTTCGACGACGACGGCTTCGTCTTCTACACCAACCGGGAGAGCGCCAAGGGGGAGGAACTGCTCGGCCAGGGCAGGGCCGCCGCCGGTTTCCACTGGAAGAGCATCCGCCGGCAGATACGCCTTCGGGGCGCGATCGCCGAGGTGAGCGCAGCGGAGGCGGACGCCTATTTCGCAACCCGCGATCGCGGCAGCCGCATCGGCGCGTGGGCGAGCCAGCAGTCGCGGCCGCTGGAATCGCGTTTTGCCCTGGAGAAGGCGGTGGCGAAGCTGACCGCCAAATACGGCGTCGGCGACGTGCCGCGGCCACCGTACTGGTCGGGCTTCCGCCTGCGGCCGGTCGAGATGGAATTCTGGAAGAACGGCGCCTTTCGCCTCCACGACCGGATCGCCTTCCGGCGGGAGGGAGAGGGGTGGTCGGCCCGACGGCTCTATCCGTAGAACCACGCGCGGGGCCGACCTGTCGGACACGCGCTACTGCGTGCGGATCACCAGCGACGGTTCAAACGCGTTGACGACGAAGGCGAACGTCACGTCGTGGACGATCGGCGCGCCGTCGGACACCCGCGTCACCGCCACATTGCCGACCTCGCGGCCCTCCGCGATCGACGAGGAGTCGAGCGCCGAGGCTTGGCCCGGCGTCCAACTGATGCGCACGTCGCCGTCGACGATCTCGCCCTTCTCCTGCAGCAGCGAGACGGTCACGGCCGAGGGATCGCCGTCGCGGATCAGGACCACGCGCTCCATCGCCGGCATGTCCTCCGGCAGGGCGCCGCGGAACAGGAAGGGCGAAGTGGCCGTGTCGTAGCCGCCGTAGGGGTTGCGCCAGTACTGGCGCATCTGCGGATTGTTGGGCACCAGCACCTGGCCGTCGGGATGCTCCTCCTTGAAGAGTGCCCAGCTTTGCAGGCTCGACGGCAGCATGGTCAGTTCGTCTCCCGCGTGTTCGCCGACGATCCCGCGTCCGGAGAACTGCTGCCACCACGTCTCGGACTGGCGGTCATACATCACCAGGTCGGAGTGGCGCAGCTTGCCGGTGGTGCCGAAATCGCGCGGCGTGCCCTCGACGTTGGCGTCGAAGACGATCGCGGCGTTGCAGAGCGGACAGTAGGTCACCGCGACCGGCGTACCGCCGACCACGTCGTTGACGATCTCGTGCCACATCATGATCCGCAGCGGATAGGCGCGGGCGTCGCCATTGTGCTCAAAGGCGAGCACCGGCTCCCGATCGGGAATGTCGTTGACCTCGGCCACGGTGACGAACTGGGGATTGTCGATCGACGGTATGCCGTCGCGCGGCGGGCCGCCCGAGAGGATGTCGTCGAAATCGATCACGGTCTTGGTGAAGTCGGTCGCCCAGCCCTCGCGCTGCCAGCGGCGCGCACGCGGATCGACTTCGTTGGCTTGCGCCGCCTGCACGAGCGTGAGCCCCGACTGCGACGCGTCGCGCGCGACCGTTGAGGGCGGCGGTTCGGAACTCGGCCGTTCGGCGATGAAATACGCTCCCACTGCCACGAGGGCGGCTGCTCCGATAACGTAGGCGGTCCTGCTCATGTGCGCGTTCTCCTTTGCCGCACAATGTTGCGCATTCCGGCGGGAGAACCACTCAACACATTTCACATGCGCGTGACGCGCGGTGGGCGGCGGCCGGCGCGGCCGGAACCTCAGGCCGTCGCCGTGCCGCCGATGGTGAGCGCGTTGATGCGCAGCGTCGGCTGGCCGACGCCCACCGGCACGCCCTGGCCGTTCTTGCCGCAGGTGCCGACGCCGGGATCGAGCTTCATGTCGTTGCCGATCATCGGCACGCGGGTGAGTGCGTCGGGGCCGTTGCCGATCAGCATGGCGCCCTTGAGCGGTGCGCCGATTTTGCCGTCTGTGACCTTGTACGCCTCGGTGCAGGAGAACACGAACTTGCCGGAAGTGATGTCGACCTGGCCGCCGCCGAACGACACCGCGTAGATGCCGTCCTTGACCGACTCCAGGATCTCGTCGGGGTCGTGCTCCCCGCCGAGCATGAAGGTGTTGGTCATGCGCGGCATCGGCACGTGGGCGTAGGATTGGCGCCGGCCGTTGCCGGTCGGGTCCATGTCCATGAGGCGCGCGTTCTGCCGGTCGTGCATGTAGCCCACCAGGATGCCGTCCTCGATCAGGGTGGTGGAACTGGTCGGCGTGCCCTCGTCGTCGATGGTGAGCGAGCCGCGCCGGTCGGGAATCGTGCCGTCGTCGATCACGGTCACGCCGGGCGAGGCGACACGCTCGCCCATCAGCCCGGAGAAGGCACTCTCCTTCTTGCGGTTGAAGTCGCCCTCCAGCCCGTGGCCCACGGCCTCGTGCAGCAGGATGCCCGGCCAGCCGGGTCCGAGCACGACGTCGAAGCTGCCGGCGGGCGCGGGGATGGCGTCGAGGTTGACCAGCGCTTGCCGGTAGGCCTCGTCGACACACGATGTCCAGTTCTCCTGCGTCACGAAGTTGGCGAAACCCTCGCGACCGCCGGTGCCGAAGGAGCCGGTTTCCTGCCGGTCGCCGTCACCGACGACCACGGCGACGTTCATCCGCACCAGCGGGCGAACGTCGCGCACGAAGGTTCCGTCGGCGCGCAGGATTTCCACGATCTGGTGGGAGGCGGCGAGCGAGGCGGTCACCTGGCGGACGCGGTCGTCCTTGCCGCGCGCATAGGCGTCCATCTCTTCGAGCAGCTTCACCTTGTCGCCGAAGGACGGGTCGCCCAGCGGGCTTTCGTCGCTGTAGAGCGAGGCATTGGTGCCGCGCGGGGCATCGGCGTAGGCGCCCACATGGCCGGCCTTGACCGCCTGCACGGCGTCGGCGGCCCGGTGCAGGGCCTGTTCGGAGATGTCGCCGGAATGGGCGTAGCCGATGGCATCGCCCGCCACGGCGCGCAAGCCGAATCCCTGCGTCGTGTCGAAGGTCGCCGATTTCAGGCGGCCGTTGTCGAAGGTGAGACCTTCGGACTGGTTGAATTCGAGGTAGAGCTCGCCGTCATCCGCGCCGGCCAGCGCGTCGGACACGATCCTGGTGGCCTCCTCGCTGCCGATGTGGGCGCGGTCGATCAGGCGCTCGTCGCTCATGCTGGTCTCCAGGATTTTGGGTGAATGCCCCGCCGAGACATGACACATAGTGTCGCCCGGCGGCGACGCAATTGTGCCGCGCAGCAAATCGGACCGAACCTGCGGTCGGCTAGGGGAGGCTGCCGTAACCGGCTGGAAAGCCGGCCAGCGCGATGGGAATGCCGACGCCTTCTTCCGGCGTCTGGAAGATGATGAAGGTCGCGGTTGCGCCGGTCTGAAGCTTCTGCAGAAGCGCGTCTTCAAGGATGACCTCCGCGACGCAGCCCCGCGGCGTGCAGCGGACGAAGCCTGCGCGCCCCAGATCCTCCTGGTCGATCTGCAGGCCGAGGCCGGCCGGCAGGAGGACGCCGAGCGGCGCCACGATCCGCATGATGCGCGCCTGGCCGTCGGCGGTCTTCAGGACGACGACCATCAGGCCGACGTTCTCCCTGTCTTCCGCCGTGACGAACTGCATGAGGAAGCACTGCTCGTTGAGCGCCCCGGCCGGCCGGTCGCAACGCAACTGCCAGTCGCCGTGGACGGAACGCACAGGCGGCAGGTCCTGCGTCGGCGGCGCGAGCGACACCGCCGCCTGCGGCACGGCCGATTGTGTTGCCGGCGCCGGTGTCGTGGCCGGCGGTGCGGCGACGGTCTCCTGCGCCGGCACCCGGGTGGTATCGGTCACGCGCGCCGGCTCCGACGTGGCCTGTTGCTGCTGCGGCCCGCCGATGATGCCGAGCGCAAACAGCACGATCCCGATCCCGACCAGGATCGCCAGGATTCCGGCGACCACCGCGAGGACGGCGATCAACGGACTCCGGCGCCTTCGCGGTGGCGGCGGCTCCTCGTCATAATACCGGGCGTGCGGCGGCGGGGCGGTTTCGTCGTCGTACATACTCATGCCGAATCACTGCGTGTTGCGAGGGTCGCGGGCAACACCGAATCGCCCCCAATTGGGGAGTTATTGTGCCCTATTCCGCAGGCTGAGCAAACTTGGCTCCGGCGGCCCGTTGCCGGCGCCGGCGGGCGATCGCGTCTCCGGCTGGTCGAAAAGCGCCGTTTTGCCGCATCGCCGGCGTGGATAGCGGATTGCGGGCGCGGTCGGCTTGTGGTTTCTCTCACCGGTCTGCGCGCGCCGCACGGCATTGTTCGCGCGCGGTCGGGCCTGCTAGAACACCGTCGAATGGCGGCTTTCGGTCGGCCGGACAAACGAAGCGGGAGACCACGATGAAACGACTGCTGTTGCCCTGGGTGCTTGCTTCCCTGGGGGCGGCGCCGGCGCTGGCGGCGGAGCCACAGCCCTGGCAGATCGGATTTCAGCCCGCGGCGTCGCCGATCATGGGCATGATCCACGCCTTCAACGGCGGTCTCACGATCGTTGTCACCCTGATCGTGCTCTTTGTCCTCGGCCTTCTGCTCTACACGATGCTGCGCTTCAACGCGCGCGCCAATCCCGTTCCGTCGAAGACCAGTCACAACACCCTGGTCGAGGTCGTTTGGACTCTTGTGCCGATCCTGATTCTGGTCGGGATCGCGGTGCCGTCATTCTCGCTGCTGTTCGCCCAGCACGATCCCGCCCGGGCGATCGACGGCTTCGATCCCGCGACCGACCGCCAGCTTGTCGTCAAGGCGACCGGTCTGCAGTGGTACTGGTCGTACGAGTATCCCGACCACGGCGAGCTTGTGTTCGACTCGTTCATGCTGACCGACGAGGAGCTGGCTGCCGACCCGGACGCCGGTCCCCGGCTGCTTGCGGTGGACAATGAGATGATCGTGCCGGTCGGCACCGTCGTTCGGCTACAGGTGATCGGCGCCGACGTGATCCACTCGTTTGCGGTCCCCGCGCTCGGCGTCAAGATCGACGCGGTGCCCGGCCGCCTGAACGAGACCTGGTTCCTCGCCGAGCGCGAAGGCATCTACTACGGCCAGTGCTCGGAGCTGTGCGGGCGCGATCACGCGTTCATGCCGATCGCCGTGCGCGCCGTGAGCGAGGAAGCCTTCGATCAATGGGCGGAGGCCGCGCAGGACGACCTCGATGCGGCCAACGCCGCGCTGGCCCGTTTCGAGACCGAAGACAAGATCAAAGTGGCGGCCCGTTGAGCGGCGACCGACCAGACATGCTTGAAGGAGAACGCTGATGGCCTCGAGTGCGGCGCACGAAGCACACGAACATCAACATCCGACCGGCTGGCGGCGCTGGCTCTACTCGACCAACCACAAGGACATCGGCACGATGTACCTTGTGTTCGCCATTGTCGGCGGCCTCGTCGGCGGCTTCCTCTCCATCGTCATGCGGATGGAACTGGCGGCCCCCGGCCTGCAGTTCTTCGGCGACCCCGACGTCTACAACGCCTTCACGACGGCGCACGGCCTGATCATGATCTTCTTCATGGTGATGCCGGCGCTGATCGGCGGCTTCGGTAACTGGTTCGTGCCCATCATGATCGGCGCGCCGGACATGGCGTTCCCGCGCATGAACAACATCTCGTTCTGGCTGCTGCCGCCGGCGCTCCTGCTGCTGGTCATCTCGCTGTTCATGCCGAGCGCACCGGGCGCCACCGGCGTGGGCGGGGGCTGGACCATCTACCCGCCGCTCTCGACCTCCGGTCAGCCGGGCCCGGCGATGGATTTCGCGATCCTGTCGCTGCATCTCGCCGGCGCCTCGTCGATTCTCGGCGCCATCAACTTCATCACCACGATCTTCAACATGCGTGCGCCGGGCATGACGCTGCACCGGATGCCGTTGTTCGTGTGGTCGATCCTGGTGACCGTGTTCCTGTTGCTCCTGTCGCTGCCGGTTCTGGCCGGCGCCATCACCATGCTTTTGACCGACAGGAACTTCGGCACCACGTTCTTCACCGCCGAAGGCGGCGGCGATCCGCTGCTCTTCCAGCACCTGTTCTGGTTCTTCGGCCACCCGGAGGTCTACATCCTGATCCTGCCGGGCTTCGGCATCATCAGCCAGGTGATCTCGACCTTCTCGAAGAAACCGGTGTTCGGCTACATCGGCATGGCCTACGCGATGGTGGCAATCGGCTTCATCGGCTTCATCGTGTGGGCGCACCACATGTACACGGTCGGCCTGTCGCTCTCGACCCAGGCCTACTTCGTGGCCGCCACGATGGTGATCGCGGTGCCGACCGGCATCAAGATCTTCTCGTGGATCGCCACTATGTGGGGCGGGTCGATCGAGTTCCGTCCGCCTATGGTATGGGCGATCGGGTTCATCTTCCTGTTCACCATTGGCGGCGTGACGGGCGTGCAGCTCGCCAATGCCGGCCTCGACTACGCCTTCCACGACACCTACTACGTGGTCGCGCACTTCCACTACGTGCTGTCGCTGGGCGCGGTCTTCGCGATCTTCGCCGGCTGGTACTACTGGTTCCCGAAGATGACGGGCTATCTCTACAACGAGATGCTCGCCCACGTGCACTTCTGGATGTCGTTCATCGGCGTGAACCTGGTGTTCTTCCCGCAGCACTTCCTCGGGCTCGCCGGCATGCCGCGCCGCTATGTCGACTACCCGGACGCCTATGCGGGCTGGAACCTGATTTCCTCGCTCGGCTCGTACCTGTCGGCCGCCGGCGTGCTGGTGTTCCTCTACATCGTCTGGGAGGCCTTCGCCCGCAAACGGCCCGCGACCGAGAATCCGTGGGGCGAGGGCGCAACGACGCTCGAATGGATGCTGCCGTCACCGCCGCCGTTCCATCAGTGGGAGACCCTGCCGCGCATCCGGTGAACCACCGGAGCGGGTGAACAACGCGATGACCGTTTCGGAGCGTATCGAAGCAGGCAAGACCGCCGCCGGCACCGAGTGGGTGGCCGCGGAGGCCGGCGACTACATCGCACTGCTCAAGCCGCGCGTGATGTCGCTGGTGGTCTTCACCGCTTTTGTCGGCCTGGTGATCGCGCCGTTGACGCTCCACCCGGTGCTGGCGCTGGCGTCGCTGGTGGCGATCGCCGTCGGCGCCGGTGCGTCGGGGGCCCTGAACATGTGGTACGACGCCGACATCGACGCCGTGATGCGTCGCACGGCGGCGCGTCCGATTCCGGCCGGGCGCATCGAGCCCGGCGAGGCGCTCGCCATCGGCATCGGCCTGTCCGTCGGCGCGGTGGCGATCCTGGGACTGATCGCCAACTGGGTGGCCGCCGGGCTGCTGGCCCTCACCATCGCGTTCTACGCGGTCGTCTACACCATGTGGCTCAAGCGCTGGACGTCGCAGAACATCGTCATCGGCGGCGCGGCCGGGGCCATGCCGCCGGTGATCGGCTGGGCTGCGGCCACCGGTCAGGTCACCGTCGAGAGCCTGGTCCTCTTCACCATCATCTTCCTGTGGACGCCGCCGCATTTCTGGGCGCTGTCGCTCTATCGCAGCGACGACTACCGCGCTGCCGGCGTTCCCATGTTGCCGGTGGTGCGCGGCGTGGCCGCCACCAAGCGGCAGATTCTGGCCTACGCGGTCGTCCTTGCCATTGCCGGCATGCTGCCGGCCGTCATCGGCATGGCCACGCCGGTCTACGCCCTGATTGCCGCGGTCCTCGGCGCGGTCTTCGTGGCGCTGGCCGTTCAGGTCTGGCGCATGGCCGACGACGATCCGCAGATGCTGCCGGCCCGTCGCCTGTTCCGTTTCTCCCTGCTGTACCTGTTCATGCTCTTTGCCGTCCTTCTGGTCGAGCAGGGATTGGACCGCGTCGCGGTCCTGGCCGGATGATGGGATGATGAGCGACAACGGCGTCCAGAACAGTGTCCGGTTGAGCAGCGAAGAGCAGCGCCGCAGGCGCACGCGCTCGGTCGTGCTGGCGCTGATCCTGGGTGGGCTGGTCGCCTTCTTCTACATCATCACCGTCGCCAAGCTGGGCTCCAACGTCCTCAACCGACCGCTGTGATCCGCTGATGACCCAGACCGCCGCCAAGACCGACTCCCGCAATCAGCGTTTCGCGCTGACGGCCGCGGCCTGTGGCGTCTTCGTGGCCGGCATGGTCGGCATGTCGTTCGCCGCCGTGCCGCTCTACAATCTGTTTTGCGACGTCACCGGCTATGGCGGCACGACGCGGCAGGCGGACGCCGCGCCGGGCTACACTGTCGACCGCGATGTCGCTGTGCGCTTCGATTCCAATATCGGCAACGGTCTCGGCTGGAGCTTCCGGCCCGTCCAGCGGCAGGTCGAGATTAAGGTCGGCGAGGTCGGCCGCATTGCCTACGTCGCCGAGAACCGCGGCAGCGAACCCTCCACCGGCACGGCCACCTTCAACGTGACCCCTGCCGCCGCGGGCCTCTACTTCAACAAGATCGCCTGCTTCTGTTTCACCGAGCAGACGCTGGCGCCCGGCGAGAGCGTCGAGATGCCGGTCGAGTTCTTCGTTGATCCGGCGTTCGCGGACGATCCCGAACTCCGCAACATGACCACCATCACCCTGTCCTACACGTTCTATCCCTCGACGACACAGTCGGCCGATGCTTCGCACGCCCAGACGGGCGAGAGCGTCGAGGCTGCGCTGTAGCGCCCACGTCGAGCCGCAGACGGAGACCATCATGGCCGAGGCCCACGCAAGCAAGCACCCCTACCATCTGGTGGATCCGAGCCCGTGGCCCGTGATCGGTGCGATCTTCGCCTTCATCCTGGCCATCGCCCTCATCGGGGTGATGCACGGTTACTCGACGCTGTGGCTGATTCCGGGCGCGCTTGGCGTTGCCTACACGATGATCGTGTGGTGGCGCGACGTGGTGAAGGAGGCCCATGGCGGCTTCCACACGCCGGTGGTCCAGCTTCACCTGCGCTACGGCATGATGCTGTTCATCGCCTCGGAGGTGATGTTCTTCGTCGCGTGGTTCTGGGCGTTCTTCGACGCCTCGATCGCCACCGACGCCGCGAACGAGTTTGCCCGCGCCGAGGCGACCGGCGGCATCTGGCCGCCGGAAGGCACTGAGGTCTTCGATCCCTGGCACCTGCCGCTGATCAACACGCTGATCTTGCTCACCTCGGGCACGACGGTCACCTGGGCCCATCACGCGCTGGTCCACGATGACCGGCGTGGTCTCATCATGGGGCTGGTCGCGACCATCGTGCTCGGCCTGATCTTCACCTCTGTGCAGATCTACGAGTATGCTCACGCGGCGTTCTCCTTCGGTGGCAACATCTACGGCTCGACGTTCTTCATGGCGACCGGCTTCCACGGCTTCCACGTGATCGTCGGGACGATCTTCCTGATCGTGTGCCTGATCCGCGCCGTGCAGGGTCACTTCACGCCGAAGCAGCACTTCGGCTTCGAGGCCGCGGCCTGGTACTGGCACTTTGTCGACGTCGTGTGGCTGTTCCTGTTCTTCTGCATCTACGTCTGGGGCGGCTGGAACGGCGTCATCCACCATACGTGACCGGGCCCGGCGGCGACGGGCCGTCCTGGCCGCCGCAGCGGAGCACGGTGGGGCTGCGCGGGCGCTGCCCGCGCTGCGGTGAGGGGCGCCTGTTCGACGGCTTCCTGTCGGTGGCACCGGCCTGCAAGGTCTGCGGACTGGATTTCGCTTTCGCCGATTCCGGCGACGGCCCGGCCGTCTTCATCATGATGATCGTCGGCTTCGTGGTGGTCGGCCTGGCGCTGTTCGTCGAGTTCCGGTTCGGACCGCCGTTCTGGGTCCACGCGCTCCTGTGGGTACCGCTGATCCTCGCGCTCGGCCTCGGCCTGCTGAGACCGCTCAAGGGCTGGATCATCGCCCAGCAATATGTGCAGCGCGCCTCCGAGGCCCGGATCGACGATCTCTAGGTAGCCATGTCGGTGCGGTCTATCCTCGCCTGGATCGCCTATCTGGTCGCCCTTGCGATCCTGCTTGCGCTCGGCACCTGGCAGGTTCAGCGCCTCGCCTGGAAGAACGATCTGATCGCGCGGGTGGAGAGCCGGGTCGACGCACCGCCGATCGATCTGCCTGGCGCGGACGCGTGGGGAACGACCGGCTTCGTGGCCGCCAACGAGTACCGCCCGGTCACCCTGCGCGGTCGTTACGTCGAGCCGGCCGGCGCGCGGGACTTCGCCCGCTACCATACCTTCACCCTGGTCGCCCGGCCGCGGGGCGCGGTCGGCGGGCAGGGCTACTGGTCGATGGCGCTGTTGGAGCTGGAAGCGGGCGGCTCGGTTTACGTCAACCGTGGCTTCGTGCCCGATGCGGCGCGTGGCCGCGAGGCGCCGCCGCCAGCCGGGCCGGTGACCGTGACCGGTCTCCTGCGGGCCTCCAATCCCGGTAATCGCTTCACCCCGCCCTGCGAGACCGACACACGGATCTGCTACGTCAACGATGTCGTCCGGGTCGCCGACCTTGCCGGTCGCGATGTGGCGCCGTTCTACGTTGACCTCGCCGCCGCCTTCACCCCGGCCGGCGGGCTGCCGCAGGCGGGCGAAACCCGTCTCGCCTTCCCCAACAATCATCTGCAATACGCGGTGACGTGGTACGGCCTTGCCGCGGCGCTGACCGGGGTCTTTGGCGTGGTGCTGATGCGGCGGTTGCGCCGTTAGAACGCTCTAGGCGTGACCGGCGGTGCCTGAAAGCCGCGACACGTCGACGCCGAGCAGGGCCAGAGCGCGCTTATACTTGTCGGCCGCCTCGGCGTCGAAGATCAGATCGGCGCGGGCCGGGCAATGCAGCCAGCCATTGGCCTGGATCTCCTGCTCCAGTTGTCCCGGCGCCCAGCCCGCGTAGCCAAGCGCCAGCATGGCCTCCTGCGGTCCGGCGCCGCGGGCGATGTCGCGCAGGATGTCGAGCGATGCCGTGAGCGAGATGTGGTCATCGATCGGCAGCGTCGCGTTATCGGAAAAATAGTCGGCCGAGTGGAGCACGAAGCCGCGGCCGGTTTCCACCGGCCCGCCACGGTTGATCTGAATGCGCTTGGCTGCTTCCGGCACATGGATCGCGTCGTCCTCCGGCACGATCTCAAGCTGCGACAGAAGGTCCTGGAACGTCACCTCGGGCACCGGCTGGTTGATCGTCAGGCCCATCGCCCCGTCGGGCGAATGGGCGCACAGGAAGACCACCGTGCTGGCGAAACGCTGGTCCTCCATGCCCGGCATGGCGATCAGGAAGTGCCCGTCGAGGAAGCCGTCGTCGGGTTCGTGCGGCGAGGGTTTCAGCATGATGGGAATCGTAGCACGCCAAACGCCAGAATCCAGTCGACCGGCGAAATCGGCGTCACGCCTCTCTCACAAACATATGACATCGACGGCCGCCGACGTTCATCGCCTGTCCACCACCGCCGCGCTACATTGCCGGCCATGACGCGGACGATCATCAGTTCGACGGCCCTGGGGTTGCTTGTGGCCGCCGTGACCGGGGGCATCTACCCCGCCACAGCCGGTGTCGGCGCGTGGTCGGACGGCGCCAAGGCGAGCGGCCGGCTGATCGCCGAGGGCGTGAACGCCGAGGGCCGGCTGTCGGCCGGCATCGAGATCATCCTGCCGCCGGGGTGGAAGACCTATTGGCGCATGCCGGGGGACGCCGGCATCGCCCCGCAGATCGATTTCGGCACCTCCGACAACGTCGGCGCGGCGAGCGTCCGGTTCCCGACGCCGCATCGCTATGAGGACGGCTACGGCGTCACAAACATCTACGAAGACCGCGTGGTCCTGCCGGTCGAGGTCCCGGTTCTCGATCCCACCCGGCCCGTCCACCTCGAGGTCAACATGAACCTCGGCGTGTGCGAGGTGGTCTGCATCCCGGACGCGATCAGCATGGATCTGGAGATCGAGCCCGGCGAGCGCGACGGTTTTGCCGCCGCGCTCCTGGCCGCGGCCCGGCAGGCGCTGCCGGCGAAGCCCGAGCCGGGCGTGTTCGCCGTGACCGGCGTCAACCGCGACGGAGGCACCGACAAGCGGCCGGTGTTCGTCTTCAACGCGGTGGTGCCGGATGCCGAGAACGCGGAGGTCTTCGTCGAGGGGCCGTACGGCTGGTTTCCCGACGTGCCGAAGTATACCGGCCGCGCGGGCGCCGCCGCTGCCTATCAGGTCAAGTTCAGTCGCCTCGGCGCCAAGACGCCGATCGAGGGCGCCGCCTTCACCGTCCTGATCGTCTCCGGCGATCGTGCCATCGAGCAGGTCATCCACCTCGATTGAGCATCTTGCCGATCGGGCTCGACGGCGCTTGCCCATCCGCTATGTATGCGTCCCGGACAAGCGAGGAGACGGGCCGATGATGGGCGTGGGCGACAGGCTTCCCGACGGAAGCTTCAGGATCAAGGACGGGGACGGGAAGGTCGCCGAGGTTGACACGGACGCCCTGTTCGCGGGGCAGAAGGTGGTGCTCGTCGGTCTGCCCGGTGCCTTCACCTCGACCTGTCACCTGTCCCACGTGCCGCAGTTCCTCGCCAACGTCGACGCGCTGAAGAAGCGCGGCGTCGGTCGCATCGCCGTCCTTGCGGTCAACGATCACCACGTCATGCGGGCCTGGGCCGAGGTGCTGGACGCTGCCGACAAGGTCGACTTCCTGGCCGATCCGGTCGGTGATTTCACGCGGGCGATCGGCATGGAGGTCGATATGACCGCCGGCGGGCTCGGTCCGCGCTGCCGGCGCTTCACGGCCATTATCGACGATCGGATGGTCCGCACGGTCAATGTCGAGGCCGAGGGCACCCGCGGCGTCGAGGCGACCAGCGCCGCCACCATCCTCACCCAGCTCTAGTCTGGCCGCGCCGCTTCCAGCCCGGCCCGCGCCAGCGCGTCGGCCCTTTCGTTGCCGTCGGTGCCGGCGTGGCCTTTCACCCAGTGCCAGGTCACGTCGTGGCGCGCGCCAAGCTCGTCGAGGCGACGCCACAGATCTTCGTTCTTCACCGGCTTGCGGGCGGCGGTGCGCCAGCCGTTCTGCTTCCAGCCCTCGATCCACGTGGTGATGCCGCCGCGCACATATTGCGAGTCGGTATAGAGATCGACACGGCTCGCCTTCTTCAGCGCGCCGAGCGCCTCGATCGCGGCGGTGAGCTCCATGCGGTTGTTGGTGGTGTCGGCCGCGCCGCCGGAGAGCTCTTTCTCGTGGCCGTTCCAGACCAGGATGGCACCCCAGCCGCCGGGGCCGGGATTGCCCGAGCACGCCCCGTCGGTCCAGATGGTCACTCGGGTCCCGGTCACGGATCGATCCCGTAGGCCGCAGCGTTGTCGATCGCGCGGTGGAAGCGGAGTCGCTTGTAGTAGTCGAGCGGGTCCTTGGGCGTGACCAGGGCGCCGTCGGGGACGGTCAGCCAGTCGTAAAGCCGCGTCAGCATGAAGCGCAGCGCCGCGCCCCGCGCCAGGATCGGCAGGGCGTCGATCTCGCTGCGCTCGAGCCGGCGCACCGCGCGGTAGCCGGACAGGAGCGCGCGCGCCTTTGTGATGTTGAACGACAGGTCGGTTTCGAAGCACCAGGCGTTGAGGCAGATGGCGATGTCGTAGGCGAGCGCGTCGTTGCAGGCGAAGTAGAAGTCGATCAGGCCCGACAGTTCGCCGCGCAGGAAGAACACGTTGTCGGGAAAGAGGTCCGCATGGATTACGCCGGCGGGCAGGCCGTCGGGCCATCCGGCCTCCAGGAGATCGAGCTCCGCCTCGATTTCGGCGCCGAGCCCCGGCCGGACCTCGTCCGAACGCCCCTCGCACTGCCGGTAGAGCGGCCGCCAGCCCGTATGGTCGAGGGCGTTGGCCCGCGTGAGGCCGAAGCCTTCGCCGGCCATATGGAAGTCCGCCAGCGCCTTCCCGACGGCGCTGCAGTGGTCGGGCGTCGGCCGCCGGACCCAGACACCGTCGAGAAAGGTCACCATGGCCGCCGGCCGGCCGGCGAGCCGGTTGAGGGCATTGCCGTCGCGGTCGTGGACCGGGACCGGGCAGGAGATGCCGCGCGCGGCAAGATGATCCATCAGGCCGAGGAAGAAGGGCAAGTCGGCCTCGTCGACCCGGCGCTCGTAGAGCGTCAGGATGTACTGCCCGGTCGTTGTCGCCAGCAGATAGTTGGTATTTTCGACCCCTTCGGCGATCCCCTTGCAGAAACGCACCTCACCGACATCGTAACCGGCGATGAAGGCGGCAAGCTCCTCGTCGGAGAATTCCGTGTAGACCGCCAAGGGACTACTCGGCGGCGGCGCGGAGCGCGCGGGGCAGGTTGAAGGTAACCGACTCTTCGGCCGCGCTGACCATACGTACGGCCACCTGCCGCCGCTCGGCGAAGGCGTCGATGACCTCCTCGACCAGCACCTCCGGTGCCGAGGCGCCGGCGGTGATCCCGAGCGAGGTGACATCGCCGAACCGCGACCAGTCGATGTCCGCCGCACGCTGCAGGAGGACGGCGTAGGGGCAGCCGGCGCGCTCCGCCACTTCCTTCAGGCGCTGCGAGTTCGACGAATTGGGCGCGCCGATCACGATCATGGCGTCCACCTCGTGGGCCACCAGCTTGACGGCCTCCTGGCGGTTGGTAGTGGCGTAGCAGATGTCCTCGCGATGGGGTGCGACGATCCCGGGGAAGCGTTCGCGCAGGATCGCCACGATCGCGGCGGTGTCGTCGACCGACAGCGTCGTCTGGGTGATGAAGGCGAGGTTCTCCGGGTCGCCCGGCCGGACCGCCCGGGCATCCGCCTCGGTTTCGATGAGGGTGATGGTTCCGTCCGGCAGCTGGCCCATGGTGCCGATCACCTCCGGGTGGCCGGCATGGCCGATCAGGAGGATCTCGCGGCCCCGACGCTGGTGGATTTCCGCCTCGCGGTGGACCTTGGTGACGAGCGGGCAGGTGGCGTCGAGATGGAACAGGTTCCGCCGCGCCGCCTCGGACGGCACCGCCTTGGCGACCCCGTGGGCGGAAAAGATGACCGGCAGGTCGGTCTCGGGGATCTCCGACAGCTCCTCCACGAACACGGCCCCCTTGGCGCGCAGCCCGTCGACCACGTAGCGGTTGTGGACGATCTCATGGCGCACATAGACCGGCGGTCCGTAGCGTTCGAGCGCCAGTTCGACGATCTGGATGGCCCGGTCGACGCCGGCGCAGAAGCCGCGCGGCGAACAGAGCAGGATGTCGAGGTGCGGTTTGGCGTCCGTCATCGTCCGCGGGGCCCCGTCGCTCAGGCGGGCACCTCTTCCTCCTCATGGCTTCCCGCCGGCCGGAAGATGAGCCGGCTGGCTTCCGCCGCCGTCATCGGCTGGCCGTACAGGAAGCCCTGTACGTACTCGCACCCGAGTTCGTAGAGATCGACCTCGTCGGCTTCGCTTTCCGCACCTTCCGCCACCACCTCCATGCCGAGGTCGTGGGCGAGCGCCACGATCGAGCGCAGGATGACGTGCGAGCCGCTGCTGCGTCCGCGCACGAACGCCTTGTCGATCTTGATGGTGTCGAACGGGAAGCGCTGGAGGTAGGACAGCGACGAGTAGCCGGTGCCGAAGTCGTCGAGCGAGAGGCCCGCGCCCAGTTCGCGCACCCGGGTGAGCACCTGGGCGGTGTACTCGGGGTTCTCCATCACCAGGTTCTCGGTCACCTCGAGCTTGAGGGAGCCGGGCCTGAGGTTGGAGCGCACGAGGACCGTCTTCACGTCGTTGATGAGGTCATGGCGCAGCAACTGACGGCTAGAAATGTTGACGCTGGCGAACAGATGGACAGAGCGTCCGAGCCCCTCCTGCCATTCGGCCAGTTGCCGTGCGGCGCGGTCGAGCACAAACAGGCCAAGCGGGATGATCAGGCCGGTGCGTTCCGCAAGCGGGATGAAGTCGCCGGGCGGAATGCGGCCGAGCTTGGGATGATCCCACCTGACCAGCGCCTCGAAGCCGGCGATGGTCTTGTCCTCCAGCCGCACGATCGGCTGGTAGAGGACCTTGATCTCCTCCCGCCCCAGCGCGCGCCGCAGGTCGGATTCCAGCGTCGCGAGATCGCTGCCGTGCTGACGCAGCGCCGGCCGGAAGGCCTCGATGCGGTCGCCGCCCATGCGCTTGGCGTGGAAGGTCCCCATCTCGGCGTCCTTGACCAGCTCCGCCGCCTCGGTCTGTTCGCCGTCGTGCATCGCCAGGCCGATCGACGCGGTGAGGAAGATCTCCTTCTCGCCCAGCGTGATCGGCGCCCGGAGCGTCCGTCGGACCGATTCGGCAAAGGCCGCCACGCGCTCGGCCTTGGTTTCGGAGATGAGCATGAAGGCGAACTGGTCGCCGGAGATGCGCGCGAGCGTGTCCTGCGGCTTCAACAGCCGCGCCAGCCGGCGGGCGATCGTCAGGAGAATGGAATCGCCGACCGCCAGCCCGAACCCGTCGTTGACCTGCTTGAAGCGGTCCACGTCGAGCACGAACACCGACGGCCGCGTCGTGTCCTCGGCCTTGGCCCGCGTCATGGCCGCGCCGAGGCGGTCGAGGAACAGTTCCCGGTTCGGCAGGCCGGTGAGGTTGTCGTGGACGGCGTCGTGGAGGAGCCGCTCTTCCGAGGTCCGTTCCTCGGTCACGTCGAGCATGGTGCCGATACAGCGCAGCACCTCGCCGTCGGAGCCGAGCACCGGCCGGGCGCGCAGGTGGAACCAGCGGTAATGGCCGTCTTCGCAGCGAAGGCGGAAGTCGTGGGAGATGCGCCCCCGCCGGGTCTCGACAATGGTGTCGAGGGCCGCCTTGAAGCGGTCCCGGTCGCCGGCATGGAGCACTTCGAGCCAGGTGCGCGCCGGCCCCGCCAGCGTGCCGCGTTCGAGCCCAAGGAGGTTCTCCGCCTCCTGGCCGGTGAAGATCCGGTCGCTGACCACGTCCCAGTCCCAGACGATGTCGCCGGCACCCGTCAGCGCCAGCGCCCGGCGCTCCGCGTCGCCCAGCGGCCCGTGCATGACGACGCCACCGGCGAAGGCGTGCTGCATGACGGTGAACCCGATCAGGAGGACGATCAGGACGAGGCCGCCGGCGAGCGCCGGCTGGATTACGTCGTTGACCAGCGTGCCGGTGACGGTCAGCCACGCCGCCAGGATCCAGACCAGCAGGAGCGTCCAGGTGGGGATGAGCATGATCGCCCGGTCGAAGCCGTGGGTGGCCAGGTAGACGATGATGGCGAAGCCGAGCACCCCGGTGATGCCGACCGAGAAGCGGGCAATGCCGGAGGCGACCGCCGGTTCCAGCACCGACACCCCGGCGAGCAGCGTCAGGCCGACCAGCCAGCCGATCGTCAGATGGCTGTAGCGCACGTGCCAGCGGTTGAGATGGAGGTAGGTGTAGGCAAACACGACCAGCGACGCCGCCAGGAAGACCTCCGAAGCGGCGCGCCAAGCCTGGTTCGCGTCGGGCGAGATATCGATGACCCGGTTCCAGAAGCCGAAGTCGATGAGGATGAAGGCGAGCACCGCCCATGCCAGCGCCGCGGTCGCCGGGAACATCGCCGTCCCTTTGATGACGAAGACCACGGCCAGGAACAGCGCCAGCAGGCCGGCGATGCCCAGCACCATGCCGCGATAGAGCGTGTAGTTGTTGATGCTGTCCTTGTAGAAATCGGCGTCCCACATGTAGAGCTGCGGCAGCTTGGCCGACGTCAACTCCACCACGAGGGTGACCACCGATCCCGGATCGAGGGTGATGCGGAAGACGTCGGCTTCCTGGCTCGCCTGCCGGTCCGGGGCGAAGCCCTGGCTGGGCGTGATGTTGGCGATCCGCGAGGTGCCGAGATCGGGCCAGAACAGGCCCGAGCCGGCCATCAGATAGTGCTGCGCCACCAGGAGCCGGTCGATCTGCTGGTCGCCATTGTTGACCAGCGCGAAGACCGCCCAGTACGACGCGCTGTCATCGTTGGTCGCCCGCACCTCGATCCGGCGCACGATGCCGTCGGCGCCTGGCGCCGTCGACACCTGGATGCGTTCGCTCGGCTCGGAGAAGAACTGGAGCGCCGGGGTCAGGTCCAGCGTCCGGCCGTCGAGCGGCACGGCGACGGCATCGAGTGCGCGCGCATCCGTGCCGGCAACGGCCAGCACCAGCCATGCCAGGGCCAGAGCTGCAAACCGGCGAATCAAAGGGCGGACCTCCGGAATCCCGACCGATACGATCGCAGACTACTAGGTCGATCAGGGAGTTAACACAAGCGCCGGTCTCAACCCCGCGGATCGTCGCGCACGCAGGCGAACAGCACATGGTCCTGCCAGCGCCCGTCGATGCACAGATAGCGGCGGGCGTAGCCTTCCCGCACGAAACCCACCCGTTTCAGCAGCCGCATGGACGGCGCGTTGTCCGGCAGGCAGGCCGCCTCGATACGGTTCAATTGCAGCGTATCGAAGGCGAAACTGGCGACCGCGCGGACCGAGGCGGTCATGATCCCCTTGCCGGCGTAGCGCTCGCCCATCCAGTAGCCGAGGACCGCCGATTGCGAGACCCCGCGCTGCACGTGGCCGAGCGTCACCCCGCCGAGCAGCGTTTCGCCGTCCGGCGAGAAGATGAAGAACGGATAGCCGGAGCCGGCGCGGATATCCTGCTGGTAGCGGCGGATGCGCCGACGGAACGACATCCGCGTCAGGTCGTCGGACGGCCAGATCGGCTCCCATCGCGCCAGGAAGGTGCGGCTCTCCTCGCGCAGCTGCGCCCATTGCGGGTAGTCGTTCATGTTCGCCGGGCGCAGAAGCACCTGCTCGCCGCGCAGCGTGGGGTAGATCGGGTTGGTGGTGAACGACCGCAGAAGCGCCATGCGTCTCGACCTCAGGTCGCCGTGAGGCCCTGGAAGCGCGCGCCGATAGCGCTGCTGTCCGGCAGGTCGCCGATCCTGCCGACGGCGGCGATGGTCGGCCGGCTTCCGCTCATGATCCGCGCCGCCACCCTGCGGATGTCGTCGCTGGTGATGGCGCCCGTGCGCTCCAGCAACTCGTCGGTGGGGATCGCGCGACCGAAGAGCTGCAACTGCCGCGCAAGCTGGCCGGCGCGCGACGCCGGGTGTTCGAGCGTCATCAGAAGGCCGGCGCGCAACTGCGCCTTGGCCCTGGACAATTCCTCGTCGCTGACCTCGTCGGTCACGCGCGCCAGCTCATCAAGAATGATCGGCATCAGCGCCTTCACGTCCTCGGGGCTGGTCGCCGCGTGCACACCGAAGACGCCGGTATCGGCGAAGGCCCAGTGGAAGGCGTAGATCGAGTAGCACAGGCCCCGTTTCTCGCGCACCTCCTGGAACAGGCGGGACGACATGCCGCCGCCGAGGATGCCCGCCAGCAATTGCGCGGTGTAGTAGTCCTCCGACGCGTAGGAGCAGCCCTCGAAGCCGAGGATGATCTGGGTCTCCATCAGGTCGCGGTGCTCGAAGTGCTCGCCGCCGACATAACGCGCCGGCGCGTTGTCGGGCGCGGCCTGCGACGGGACATCGCCGAACCACTGTTCGGCCCGCGCCACCAGCGCGTCGTGGTCCAGCGACCCGGCCGCCGACACCACCATCGACGGTCCGCGGTACTGGCGCTGCAGATACCGGTCGAGCATGTCGGGCGCGACCTGCGACACCGTGGCCGCCGTGCCCAGGATCGAACGGCCGATCGCCTGATCGGGATAGGCGGTTTCGGAGAACAGGTCGTAGACCAGGTCGTCGGGCGTGTCGCGGGCGGCGCCGATCTCCTGCAGGATCACGTGCTTCTCGCGCTCCAGCTCGTCGGGATCGAACACGGCGTTGCGCAGGATGTCGCCCAGGATGTCGAGCCCAAGATCCACGTCGGCCTTGAGCGTACGGGCATAATACGACGTTGTTTCGACGCTGGTCGACGCGTTCACCTCACCGCCGACCGCCTCGATTTCCTCGACGATCTCCGATGCCGTCCGGCTCTTGGTGCCCTTGAACGCCATGTGCTCCAGGAGGTGGCTGAGGCCATGTTCCTGATCGCGTTCCGACCGGGCGCCGGTGCCGACCCACACCCCCAACGCGGCGCTCTCCAGATGATCCATCGGGTGCGACACCACGGTGAGGCCGGAGGCCAGCGTTGACAGGCGCACCGTCACAACGTCGCGCCCTCGAGCGCCGCGCGCGATCGCGCGGCCACGAACGCTTCCACCGCCGCAACGTCGTTGGGCAGGTCTTCGAGCCGTTCATCGGCGGTGAGGATGTGCTGCAGGCGTGCCGGCAGCTCCGGCTTGACGCCCGTCGCGGCGGCGACCGCGTCGGGGAACTTCGCCGGATGCGCGGTCGCGAGCGTCACCATCGGTGTGTCGCGCCGGCCGAAGCGCCGCGCCACCGACAGGCCGACCGCCGTATGCGGGTCGGCGAGGTAGCCGGCCTCGCGGTGGAGCGTCCGCGCCGCGTCCGCTGCCTCCTCCTCGCTCGCCCGTCCCGCGTCGAAGTCCGTGCGGATGGCGGTGAGCGCCTCGGCCGCGATCTCGAAGGCCCCACTCTGCGCCAGTCCGGCCATCATGGCGCGAATGGTCGCTGCCTCGCCGCCGACCGCCTCGAACAGGAGCCGCTCGAAATTGGACGAGACCTGGATGTCCATGGACGGCGAGGTCGTGGCGACGACGGGCCTGAGTTCGTAGCGGCCGGTCGCCACGGCCCGCGTCAGGATGTCGTTGGCGTTGCTGGCGATGGTCAGCCGGTCGATTGGCAGCCCCATGCGGCGCGCCACGTGGCCGGCATAGATGTCGCCGAAATTGCCGGTGGGCACGGTGAAGGAGATCGCCCGGCCCGGGGCGCCGAGCGCCACCGCGGCCGTGAAGTAGTAGGTGATCTGGCCGAGGATGCGGGCCCAGTTGATCGAGTTCACGCCCGCCAGACGAACCCGCTCGCGAAAGCCGGCGTTGCCGAACATGGCCTTGAGGATGCGCTGGCAGTCGTCGAACGTGCCGTCGATTGCGCAGACGTGGACGTTGTCGGCGCCGGTGGTGGTCATCTGCCGCTGCTGGATCGGTGCGATCCGGCCGCGCGGGAACAGGATGAACACGTCGGCGTTGTCGCGGCCGCTGAACGCCTCGACCGCGGCCGCGCCGGTATCGCCGGAGGTGGCCCCCACGATGGTGACCCGCTCGCGACGTTCGGCGAGCACATGGTCCATCAGCCGCGCCAGCAACTGCATGGCCACGTCCTTGAAGGCCAGCGTCGGACCATGGAAGAGTTCGAGGATCCAGTGGCCGGGCGCAACCTGCACCAGCGGTGCGACCGCCGGATGGTCGAATCCGGCATAGGCGTCGCGGCACATTGCGCCGAGATCGTCGTCGGCGATGGCGTCACCGACGAACGGCCGGACGATCCTGAAGGCGGCATCATGGAACGGCTGCCCGGCGAGATCGGCGATGTCGTCGCGGCTGAACACGGGCCATTGGTCGGGGACATACAGCCCCCCGTCGCTCGCCAGGCCCGCCAGCAGGATATCGGAGAAGGCCGAAGCCGGCGCCTCGCCGCGGGTACTCACATACTTCATTCTGTCTGTATATCTCTCCCTCGGCGTCTCGCTCTCGCCGTGATCGGAACGTAACCGTCGCAGTAGCCTGCGGCAACCGCGCCCCGGGCCCGGTCTCGAATCGCGGCCGCCGGGTTGCTATGAGAGGACGCCAGTTTGAGTGAGGAGCGCATCATGTCAGCATCCGAGCCCCGTTACCGCCGCCTGATCGCCGTCGTCGCGCTGGCGATGTTTGCCGCCGGGTGTTCAAGCACCGGAGGCGGGCTCTTTAGCCGCGGTGGCAGCAGCTCGGAGATCGATCCGGATTTCTTCCGCAAGCAGGCGTTCTGCCCTCCGGTGCAGGTGCGGAGCGGTACGGAAACCTTCCAGATCTTCGAGCGCGGGCAGGAGGGCAACGCCGGCGCCGTGCGCTACCAGGCGTCGCTGGGCAAGACCGCGCGCGAGTGCAGCCGTCCCGATCCGCAGACGCTCGCCGTCAAGATCGGTCTTGAGGGTCGCGTGGTCGCCGGTCCCAGAGGCGGCGCCGGGCAGGTCGACCTGCCGCTGCGCGTCGCGGCGGCCAAGCAGAGCACCAACGACCTTCTGTTTTCCCAGCTCTACCGACTCACGGTTCCGGTGCAGGCCCCGTCGTTCAGTGTCGATTTCTCGCAGGTCATCAGCGATGTCCGTTTCGCGGTCGCGCCCGAGGATCAGGACATCATCGTCTTCGTGGGCTTCGACCAGGGCCCCGGTTGATCGCCGGTCGGCGTCCGCGCTACATTACGTGAGTCCGGGATGTTGTCGCATGCCGGAAAAGTACCGAGTTTGACGGTCGGGAGAGGCCGCGTCAGCGGCGCCGAAGGAGCAACCGCCCCGGAAACTCTCAGGCAAAAGGACCGACCGTCAAAGACACTCTGGAAAGCAGTGGCCGCCTCGCGCGTCCATTCACCGACGGAGTAACCGCCCCACGGCGGGAATCTCTCAGGTTCATCCGACAGAGGGGGCACGCGCAGGCGCGCGTCGTGCTGTTCTGATCGGGGACCTGAGATGACCGAAACCGATACCGACCAACCGGCCGAAATCCAGGAAGATCTGGAGACCACGCCGCTCGCCGCGCTGCACGAAAGCCTCGGTGGGCGCATGGTGCCGTTCGCCGGCTACCGCATGCCCGTGCAGTTTCCCGCCGGTATCCTTGCCGAGCACGAACAGGTCCGCACCGCCGCGGGCCTCTTCGATGTCTCGCATATGGTGCAGCTGTCGTTGCGCGGCCCGAGCGCTGACGCGACGACGGCGGCGGTGGAAGCCATCACACCGGCGGAGGTCGCCGGCCTCAAGCCGGGACGGATGCGTTACACCGTCTTCCTCAACGACGAGGGCGGCATCGTCGACGATCTCATCGTCACCCGCCCCGCGCAGGACGAGGCGGAGACCGACCGTTTGGGGCTCGTGGTGAACGCCGCGCGCCGCGACGCCGATCTCGCTTATCTCGGCGAACGGCTTGATCCCTCGATCACCATCGAGCTTCACGACGATCGCGCGCTGCTCGCGCTTCAGGGCCCGGAGGCCGCCGCCGTCCTCGCCGACCACTGCGACGGTGTCGGCGACATGCTCTTCATGTCGGCCGCGACCACGACCTTCAACGGCATCCCCTGCGGGGTCTCGCGATCAGGCTATACCGGCGAGGACGGGTTCGAGCTGTCGGTTGCCGACAGCGACGCGACCGCAGTCGCCGGGACCCTTCTTGCTGACGGTCGCGTCGAGCCGATCGGGCTCGGCGCCCGCGATTCGCTGCGCCTCGAGGCCGGGCTCTGCCTCTACGGCCACGATCTCGACGAAACCACCAGCCCCGTCGAGGCCGGGCTCGCCTTCACCATCGGCAAGCGCCGTCGCGAAACCGGAGGGTTTCCCGGCGCCACCAGGATTCTTGGCGAACTCGCCGACGGTGCGCGCCGTCGTCGCGTCGGCATCGTCTTCGACGGCCGCGCGCCCGCGCGCGAGGGGGCCGCGCTGATCGCCGACGGCGCCACGATCGGCCACGTGACCTCGGGCGGCTTCTCGCCCACGCTCCAGCGACCGATCGCCATGGGCTACGTCGCATCGGCCCATGCGGCCGACGGCACGGCCGTGGCGGCCCGCGTCCGCACCCGCGAGCTTGCCGGCCGTGTGGCGCCAATGCCGTTTGTACCCACCCGCTACTACAGACGACCTGCTTGAGAGGAGGTAACGCGATGAGCACGCATTACACCAGGGACCACGAGTGGATTCGCGTGGAGGGCGATGCCGCACTGGTCGGCATCAGCAACTATGCGCAGGAGCAGCTCGGCGACATCGTCTTCATCGAGCTTCCGGCAACCGGCAAGTCGTTCAAGAAGGGTGACGAGTTCGCGGTGGTCGAATCGGTCAAGGCCGCGAGCGAGGTCTACATGCCGGTCTCGGGCGAAGTGATCGAAGCCAATGCGGCCCTCGGCGACGATCCGGCCAGCGTCAACAGCGCGGCCGAGACCGACGGCTGGCTCGTGCGCGTCAAGCTGTCCGACGCGGCCGAGCTCGAGGCGCTGCTGGATGCCGACGCCTACGCAGCCTATCTCGGCACCCTCTGAAAGGCCCGCCATGCGCTACCTTCCGCACAGCGAGACCGACCGGGCGACGATGCTCGCGCGGATCGGTGCCGCCACCATCGACGACCTGTTCGCCGATATCCCTGAGGACGCCCGCGCGCCGGTCTATGCCGGCCTTCCCGACGCCAAGAGCGAGTTCGCGGTCGAGCGCGAACTTGCGACGTACGCGGACAGGAACGTCGCCGCCGGTGCGGCGCCCTTCTTCGTCGGAGCGGGAGCCTACCGGCACCATGTCCCGGCGACGGTCGATCACATCATCCAACGGTCGGAGTTCATGACCGCCTACACGCCCTACCAGCCGGAGATCGCGCAGGGCACGCTGCAGGTGCTGTTCGAGTTCCAGACCCAGGTCGCGCGGCTGACCGGCATGGAGGTTGCCAACGCCTCGATGTATGACGGCTCGACCGCCGCCGCCGAGGCGGTCCTGATGGCGCACCGGATCACCCGGCGCGGCAAGGCGATCGTCTCCGGCGGCGTTCATCCCCAGTATCGCGATGTCATCGACACCGTGTCGCGCGCCTCGGGGCACCCGGTCGACAATCTGCCACCCGATCCCGGCGGAACGGAGGACATCGCCGCCGCCATCGATGGGGACACCTCGTGCGTCGTCGTCCAGATGCCCTCCTTCTACGGCCATCTGCGCGACCTCGGCCCCATCGCCACCCGCGCCCATGAGGCCGGAGCCCTGCTCGTGGCGGTGTTCACCGAAGCCGTCGCCTTCGGCGCCATCACCCCGCCGGGCGCCATGGGTGCCGACATTGTCGCCGGGGAAGGGCAGTCGATCGGCAATCCGCTCACCTTCGGTGGCCCCTATGTCGGCCTACTGGCCGCGCGGGCGAAGCACGTCCGGCAGATGCCCGGACGGCTCGCCGGGGAGACCGTCGACGCCGACGGCCGCCGCGGCTTCGTGCTCACACTGTCGACCCGCGAGCAGCACATCCGCCGTGATCGAGCGACATCGAATATCTGTACGAATTCAGGTCTTTGTGCGCTGGCCTTCAGTGTTCACATGACGCTTCTGGGCGATGCCGGCCTCAAGCGCCTGGCCGCCCTCAACCACGCCAACGCCGTCCGTCTGGCCGAGACGCTGGCCGCGGTTCCGGGCGTGACGGTGCTGAACGAGACCTTCTTCAACGAGTTCACCATCCGCGTGCCGGGTGACGCTGCCGAGATCGTCGAGCGCCTGGCGGAAGCCGGCGTGCTGGGCGGTGTGCCGGTGTCGCGGCTTCAGGGCCGCGGCAAGGGGCTCGACGACCTGATCGTCGTCGCCGCGACCGAACTGACGAGCGCCGAGGACGACCAAGCCTTCGCCGCCGCGCTCGCGGAGGTGACATCATGAAGGGCGACCTCGGCCGGCCGACGCAGCCGGACGCCGAACGGTCTGGCGAAGCGCCGCCGACCTTCACCGGCAACCGTGGCCTCCAGATCGAGGAGCCTCTGATCTACGAGATCGGTCGCGGCGACGTGTCCGGTGTCGATCTGCCCGATCCGCCCAAGGTCGCCGCGCGCCTCGGTGGTCTGGAACGGGCCGACCCGCCCGGCAATCCCGGCCTGTCGGAGCCGGAGACCATGCGCCACTATGTGCGTCTGTCGCAGAAGAACTACGCCATCGACAGCGGCATCTTTCCGCTCGGCTCGTGCACGATGAAGCACAATCCGCGCCTCAACGAGAAGACGGCGCGCCTGCCGGGCTTCGCCGACATCCACCCCCTCCAGCCGCAGTCGACGGTCGAGGGCGGGATCGCCCTGATCGCCGAACTCGGGCGCCGGCTGACCGAGCTTACCGGCATGGCCGCCGTCGCCATGAGCCCCAGGGCCGGGGCGCATGGCGAACTGTGCGGCATGCTGGCGATCAAGGCCGCGCTGGAGGCCGCCGGCGAGACACGCTCGGTGGTACTGGTGCCGGACTCCGCCCACGGCACCAATCCCGCGACCGCGGCGACCCTTGGCTACGACATCGTCGAGGTACCCGCGCGCCCGGACGGCACGGTCGACCCGGCCGCGGTGCGCGAGCGACTGAACGACACCGTCGCCGCCATCATGCTCACCAATCCCAACACCGCGGGTCTGTTTGAGCGCGATGTGATCGCGATCGCCGAGGCCGTCCACGCGGCCGGCGCGTACTTCTACGCCGATGGCGCCAACTTCAACGCCATCGTCGGCAAGGCCCGGCCGGGCGATCTCGGCGTCGACGCCATGCACATCAACCTGCACAAGACGTTCTCCACCCCCCATGGCGGCGGCGGGCCGGGGTCGGGGCCGGTGGTGTTGTCGGAAGCGCTGGCGCCCTTCGCGCCGCTGCCGTTCGTCCATGTCGCCGCCGGCGTACCGCGTCTCGTCGAAACTGACGACGACGCCCCGGCGGGGGCGCATCCGTTTGGCCGTCTCACCGCCTTTCACGGGCAGATGGGCATGTTTGTCCGCGCCATGGCGTACATGCTCTCCCACGGCCTCGACGGCATGCGCCAGGCCTCGGAAGACGCCGTCCTCAACGCCAACTATGTGCGCGCCTGCCTGTCCGACCTGATGAGCCAGCCCTATGGCGACCGCACCTGCATGCACGAGGTCCTGTTCGACGACGCGTTCCTGAAGGACAGTGGCGTGACCACGCTCGACTTCGCCAAGGCGCTGATCGACGAGGGCTTCCATCCCATGACGGTGTACTTCCCGCTGGTCGTCCACGGCGCCATGCTGATCGAGCCGACGGAATCGGAATCGAAGGCGTCGCTCGACCTGTTCGTCGCGTCCCTTCGCGACCTGGCTTTGCGCGTCGGACGGGGCGAGGTGGACCGTTTCCGGCAGGCGCCGCGGCTGGCCCCGCGCAGCCGGCTGGACGAGACGAGAGCGGCGCGGAAGCCCGTGCTCACCTACACGGCGCCGGAGTCGTACCGGAGCGCCGCCGAGTAGAGAGGCCGAATAGAGAGGTGGCTCAGACGGCTTCCTGTCGCCAGCCGTGCAAGGCTGCCGCGGTGGCCGGATAGTCGGTGATGCGGCGGATGACCGTCTCGGCGCCCGCCTCGGTCAGGACGTCGGCGTGAGCGGGCCATGTGTGCGATCCGCCGGTGAAGCCGATGACGCGCATGCCGGCCGCCCGCGCCGCCGCGACCCCGGTCGCCGTATCTTCGAGCACCACGGCATCCGCCGGATCGACGCCGAACTGTGCGGCCGCGTAGGTGTAGACGTTGGGATCGGGCTTGGTCTCGCGGGTGCCGACTTCCGGCGCCGAATAGATGTGGGGCGCGAAGCGCTCGTAGAGCTGGGTCTTCTTGAGCGTGACCTCCAGGCGGTTGCCTGACGAGTTCGAGCACACGCACCTGTCGCCGACCAGCTCGTCCAGCATGTCGTGGACGCCCTCCATCGGGTCGACCTCCTCGGCGAGCCGTTTGTCGAGCTCCTCACGCTGCTGCCGGACGAAATCCGCGGGCAGCTTGCGGCCCATCTCCTGCTCGACCGTCTCGACGATCATCGCGACGGTCATCCCGGCGAACCGGGCGGTCACGTCTTCGGCGCTGATCTCGTAACCGGCGGCCGTCAGCAGGTCGGCGTCGACCTCGGACGCGATGATCTCCGATTCGATCAGTACGCCGTCGCAATCGAACAGATAAAGCACGGTGGGGCAGGTCCCTTGTCCGGAGGGTGTGCGTGAGCGCGCCTGTGTAGCCGCTTCGCGGCCCCGGCGATAGGGGGTGCGGGCAGTGCACCCATGCGCGACGTTCATGGTGCGGTAACCATACTGCTGAACCAGATGTTTACCGTGATCGGTAACCATGCGCCTCGGCCCGGCCGGCAGCGGTCGGCGAGTTGCGTTGGAGTGCCGAATGGTTGCAGTGCGTGAGACCGATCAGCCCGCGTGGCGAAATGCCGTCCTTCAGGGCGATTGCGTCAGCGAATTGCAGAAGCTGCCGGCCGGGTCAGTCGACCTGGTGTTCGCCGATCCGCCCTACAATCTCCAGCTTGGCGGCGACCTGACGCGCCCCGACCAGTCCCAGGTCGACGCCGTTGACGACGATTGGGACAAGTTCGACAGCTTCAACGCCTATGACGACTTCACCCGCGCCTGGCTGCTCGCCTGTCGGCGGGTGCTGAAGCCCGACGGCGCGATCTGGGTGATCGGCTCCTACCACAACATCTTCCGCGTCGGCGCGACTCTCCAGGATCTCGGCTTCTGGATCCTGAACGACATCGTCTGGCGCAAGACCAATCCCATGCCGAACTTCCGCGGCCGGCGCTTCGCCAATGCCCACGAGACGCTGATCTGGGCAAGCCTCGACCAGGGCGCCAAGGGCTACACGTTCAACTACGACGCCCTGAAAGTCGCCAATGACGACCTGCAGATGCGCTCCGACTGGCTGTTCCCGATCTGCACCGGCCGCGAGCGCCTGAAGGACGGGGAGGGCCGCAAGGTCCACCCGACCCAGAAGCCGGAGGCGCTGCTCCACCGCATCATCCTTGCCACCACCCGCCCCGGCGACGTGGTGCTCGATCCCTTCTTCGGCAGCGGCACCACCGGTGCCGTGGCCCGTCGGCTTGGTCGCGATTATGTCGGCGTCGAACGCGATCCCGATTACATCGCCGCCGCCCGCAAACGGCTGGCGGCGGTCGAGCCGGCACCGGACGCTGCGCTCGAAGTCGCGGCCGGCAAGAAGGCCCAGCCCCGCGTCGCCTTCGGCAGCCTCATCGAAATGGGCATGATCGCGCCCGGCGCGCGCCTGACCGACGTCAAGGGACGCCACCGCGCCGAGGTTCGCGCCGACGGCTCCCTGCGCGCCGGCGAGCACGTCGGTTCGATCCACAAGGTCGGCGCCCTGGTCCAGGGCCTCGACGCCTGCAACGGCTGGACGTTTTGGCATGTCGACGGCGACGACGGCCTCGTCTCCATCGACGCATTCCGCAGCGACGTCCGCCGGCAGATGGCCGCGACGGCTTAGGCTGATCTACGTCGTCCGCGTCGCGCCCGGCAGGCCGGCTTCGAGCGCCTTCTTCATGACGCTCGGTAGCCCGGCATCGGCGAGCCCTTCGCGCGGCTGCCACCAGCAGCCGTCGGGCGGCGACGCGCCGTTCGGCATGCGCGCCGTCCACACGGCAAGCTCCAGCTCGAAATGGGTGAAGACGTGGCGCACCGGCGGTTTGAGCCGGGTCCAGTCACGCGCGCGTGGACGCCCCCCGGGCGCGCCGTTGAGCGGCGTGTCGCCCCACGTCGTGCCCGGCACCTCGACCATGCCGCCGAGCAGCCCGTGGGCGGGGCGGCGTCTGAGGAGAACCGCGCCGTCGTCGCGGCTGATGACGAAGGCCGCGCCGTAGCGGGTCGGGCGCTTCCGCTTCGGCGCCTTGACCGGCAGGCGTTCGGGATCGCCCGCGCGCCGGGCGGCGCAACTGGCCCGCCACGGACAGCGGCCGCAGGCGGGGCGTCGCGGCGTACAGATCGTGGCGCCCAGATCCATGACGGCCTGCGCGTAGTCGCCGGGGCGGTCACGTGGCGTCAGTGTCGCCTGAAGGTCTCGGATCTCCGCCTTCGCCTTGGGCAGCGGGGTCTCGACACCGAACACCCGCGCCAGCACCCGTTCCACATTGCCGTCGACCACCGGCACCGGTTCGTCGAAGGCGATCGCGGCGATGGCCGCCGCTGTGTAGGGGCCGATGCCCGGCAACTCAGCCAGCTCCGCCGCGGTGGTCGGGAACCGCCCGCCATGGTCGCGCGCGACGATCTCGGCGCAAGCCTTCATGTGGCGGGCGCGGGCGTAGTAGCCGAGCCCCGCCCACGCCGCCATGACCTCGTCGACCGGGGCGGCGGCCAGCGCGTCAACGTCGGGCCAGCGGCGGGTGAAGTCGGCATAGTAGCGTCCGACGGCGGCCACCGTCGTTTGTTGCAGCATGACCTCCGACAGCCACACCCGGTAGGGATCGGGAGGTACGCCGGCCTTGCGATCCGCCGGCCCCACCCGCCACGGCAGGGCGCGGGCGTTGTCGTCGTACCAGGCAACCAGGCGGAGAGGGTCGGGCGCCTCAGCCCGCTTCACGGAAGCGTTCGGCGGTTTCGAGATCGACCGACACCATCTGCGAGACCCCGCGCTCGGCCATGGTGACGCCGAACAGCCGGTTCATGCGCGCCATGGTGATCGGATTGTGGGTCACGACGATGAAGCGGGTCTCGGTCTTGCGGTTCATCTCGTCGAGGAGATCGCAGAAGCGCACGACATTGGCGTCGTCGAGCGGCGCGTCGACCTCGTCGAGCACGCAGATCGGCGCGGGATTGGTGAGGAACACCGCGAAGATCAGCGACAGCGCGGTGAGCGCCTGCTCGCCGCCGGACAGGAGCGTCATGATCTGCGGCTTCTTGCCCGGCGGGCGGGCCATGATCTCCAGCCCGGCCTCCAGCGGATCGTCGGATTCGGTCAGTTGCAGCTCGGCTTCGCCGCCGCCGAACAGGTGGGTGAACAGGGCCTTGAAATGCCCGTTGACCTCGTCGAATGCGGTCAGCAGCCGCTCGCGGCCTTCGCGGTTGAGGTTGCCGATGCCGTGCCGCAGCCGCTGGATCGCGGCGATGAGATCGTCGCGCTCGGTGGTGAGAGCGTCGTGGCGGGCCTCGATCTCCTGCGCCTCGACATCGGCCCGCAGGTTGACGGCGCCGAGACGCTCCCGCTCGCGGCGATAGCGCTCCAGACGGCGCTCGGCGTCTTCGAGGTCGGGCAGCGGCTTGTCGGGTTTCAGTTCCGCGATCGCCGCCACGCCGTCGGGTTCGCATTCCAGCGCTTCGACGATCTGGCGGCGGACCTCGTCGCGGCGGCCGCGCGCGGCGACCAGACGTTCCTCGGCGCGGGCGCTGTGCTCGCGTGCCTCCGACAGCGCCTCGAGGCGCGTGCGGGCATTTGCGTCGGCCTCCTTGAGCACGGCCTCGCCTTCGGCGAGCCGGTCGGCGGCGACGCTGCGGCGTTCCTCCGCCGTTTGGGCTTCGTCGAGGAGGGCGCGCCGGCGGGTCTCGATCCGCGCCGGTTCCTCGCCAAGCTGCGTCTTCTCGCTCTCGAACTCAGTGCGCCGCTCGCTTAGCGTCGCGATCTGAGCTTCGGCGTTGCGGCCGCGCTCGCGCCAGTCCTGGCGGTCCTTGGCGATGGTGGCGAGCCGCCCCGACCGGAGTTCGGCTTCGTGGCGCAGATTCTCGACCGCCGCCCGCGCATCCGCGACCGCGGCGCGGTCGGCGGCCGTCTTGGCCCGCGCCGCCTCCAGCGCATCGTCGAGCGTGTCCGGTTGCGGGGCGCTGGTAAGCGCCTCGCTGGCCGCCGTGTGCGCCATCTCGGCGTCGGCCAGGTGTTCGCCGAGGCTGGCGCGCGAGTCTTCCAGGGCGGAACGCTGGGCCGCTTCACGCGCGGCGTCGCGCTCGGCCTCGGCCAGCGCCCGCTGGGCGTCGTCCCGCTCGCGGCGCGCCACCCCCAACGCAGCGCGGGCGGCCGAGGTTTCCGCCGCCGCGTCCCGCAGCGCGCCTTCCGCTGCCGCGAGGTCGGCCGCCGCAGAGGCGGCAACGGTGCGCGCGGGCTCGATGTCGGCCTGGAGTTCGATCAGCCGGTTGCGCGACGCGAGATGCCGGGCCGCGGCCCGGTCGGCTTCGGCCGCCGCGGTGAAGCCGTCCCAGCGCCACAGATCGCCCTCGCGGCTGACGAGACGCTGGCCGGGCGAGAGCCGTGCCTGCAGGTCCGCGCCCTGGTCGCGGGCGACGACGCCGATCTGGGCGAGCCGTTGTTGCAGCGCCTGCGGCGCGCGAACGTGTCCGGCGAGCGGCAGCGCGCCGGCTGGCAGCGGTAGGAGCGTTGCCGCGTCGATCACGCGCCAATGGGCCGGTGCCCGCTCATCGGCGGACGCGTCGAGATCGTCACCAAGTGCTGCCGCCAGCGCCGCTTCGAAGCCGGGCTCGACCTCGATGCCGTCGACGATCGGCGGATAGGCGTCGTCGCGGTCGGCCGCCAGTACCGCCTGCAGGGTGGCGATCTCGGTCTCGAGGCGGTTGACCCTGTCCATCGCGGCGGTCTGGGCGGCGCGCGCCGTTTCGACCGCGCGGCGCTGACCTTCGGTCCGCTCGTCGCTGCCGGTGGCCGCGGCTTCGGCGGCGGTGAGCGCCGCTTCCGCCGTTTCGTGCCCCGCGCGCAGCCCGGCAAGCGTGCCGCTTCCGGTGTCGCCCTCGCTCAACTGCGCGAGGCGCGTTTCAAGGGCGGCGAGGTCCTGACGGAACTTCCCGGCGCGCCGGCCGGCCTCGGCGATCGCGCTTTCGATGCGTTCCCGCTCGGCGGCCATCGCCGCCTGACGTCCGGTGATCTCCGCCAGCGACGTCTCGCTGCCGCCGAGGTCGGTCTCGGCGCTCTCAAGGCGCTGGCGTACGCTGTCCTGGCGCTCCGCGATCGCAGCGTTGGCCGCTTCGAGATCGCGCTCCTCGGTGTCGAGCCGGGCGAGCACGGCCTCGTTCTCCTCGGCCATCCGGCGCTCGCGGGCGATGTCGTCGTCGAGTTCGGCAAGGTGCCGGTCGAGGGCGGCAAGGCGCGATGCGACCCGCTCCTCCTCGGCCGTCAACGCCTCCTGTGCGAGCACGATGCGCTGGACCGCGGCGCCGGCGCCGGCCGCGTCCTCGCGGAGATCCGGCAGCACCGCTGCCGCCTCGGCCTGGAGACGTGCCGCCTCGGCTTGGTCGGCCGCGCAGCGCTGGGTCGCCTCGGAGCACGCGGCAAGCGCCGACTCGGCCTCCTCAAGGCTCGCCACGGCTTCCAGCCACCGCAGATGCAGGACCGTCGCCTCGGTGCGGCGGATGTCGCCGGAGAGGTTGCGGTACCGCACGGCCTGCCGCGCCTGCCGCTTCAGCGTCTCGTACTGCGCGGCGATCTCCGCGATCACGTCGTCGAGGCGCCCGAGGTTGGTTTCGGCGGCCCGCAGGCGAAGCTCGGCCTCGTGGCGGCGGTTGTGCAGGCCGGAGATGCCGGCCGCCTCCTCGAGGATGGCGCGTCGGTCGGTGGGCTTGGCGGCGATCAGTTCGCCGATGCGCCCCTGGCCGACCATGGCCGGCGAATGGGCGCCGGTCGAGGCGTCGGCAAAGAGGAGCTGCACGTCGCGGGCGCGCACGTCGCGGCCGTTGATCCGGTAGACCGACCCCGCCTCGCGCTCGATCCGCCGGGTGATCTCCAGCGCATCGGCATCGTTGACCGCCGCCGGCGCGGTGCGGTCGGTGTTGTCGGCGGCGAGCGACACTTCCGCGCTGTTGCGCGCCGGGCGCCCGGTCGAGCCGGAGAAGATCACGTCGTCCATGCCGGACGCACGCATGTTCTTGTAGGAGGCCTCGCCCATCACCCAGCGCAGGGCCTCGACGAGGTTGGACTTGCCGCAACCATTGGGCCCGACCACGCCGGTCAGGCCGGGTTCGATCAGGAACTCGGTCGGTTCGACAAACGACTTGAACCCGAGAACGCGCAGCCGCGTGAACTGCAATGGCCTACCCCGCACCTACCGCCGCCGGCGGGAGCGGATGGTCATCCCCCGAGCGCGGCGTCGAACTGATCAATCCCGATGTTGCCGGGGAACTGCTCGCCGTTGATGAAAAACGTCGGCGTCGACCCGACCCCGAATTCGTTGGCGCCCCGATTCTTGACCCAGTTCACTCCGTCGAGAATCTCCTGATTCGTCAAGCATGCACGGAAATCTTCCTGGGAGATACCGGCCTGCCGGACCAGGTTCTGCAGCGCCGCCACCGGCTCGACGGTGAAGGCCCAGTTGCGCTGCTCGTCGAACATCAGGTCGACGATCGGGAAGAACCGTTCCTCGGGGGCGCAGCGGGCGAGCATGATCGCCGACGTCGCCAGCGGGTCGAGCGGGAACTCGCGGAGGATGAAACGGACCTGGCCGGTGTCGATGTACTTCTCCTTGAGCTCGGCGAAGGTCTCCTCGTGGAAGGCGCGGCAGTGCGAGCAGGTCATGGACGCGTATTCGATCACCACGTTGGGCGCGTCGGGGTCGCCCATCGACATCTCGCCGAGCGGACCGGCGACCATGAGCGGCGTGTCGGTCGCTGCCGGCGCGACCGCGGTCTCCGTCGCCGTTTCCGTGCCTTGCAGAGAGACCTCACCCGGCCGGCTGGTGACGTAGAAGACGATGCCGGCGGCGATGACCACGACGACCGCCGCGATGGCGATCCACTGGACGGGTTTCAGGTTCACGGACGTCCTTCCTCCGATGACACGATCTGAGCTTGGCGCCTCAATACCGCATTATGGGGAGATTTTGCGGCGTCCGGCGATCACGATTCGGACAACACGCCGCGCCCGAGCGCACGCAGCGCCCGCTGCAGCGGTTCGTCGGCCGTCTCGGGCCCCAGCGCGGCATCGAGTCGCGGTTCGACCTCGGGTGAGGCCGGGACGTCGCCGGCGGTTTCGGCCGGCCCCGTGACGGAGGTCTGCTTGAGCTTGAGCCGGGCCACGGCACGGAAGCCCAGGAAGGTGTTGACCCGCTCGACGATCTGGTCCGCCTCGTGGCGGATGAGGACCGCCGTGGGGCCATCGACACCGATTTCGAGCACCCCGGGCGCGTCCGCGTCCTGTGCGGGCCAGACGATGCGGTGCGGCCGCGTGACCCGGGCAAAGTCGGGCCCCATGATCTCCGGCCACGCCGCGATGAGGTTGGCCGAGCCGAAGCCGCGCCTGGCGACGACCGGATGGATCACCTTGCGGACGATCTCGGCGACGGGGCGGGCGGATTTGGATAGCTTGCGAGGCATGGCGGACGACTCGATTGTCGCACGAGTCGCGGGCCGCGAAAATCGCCTTGTGTGCAGCGCGGCGAAAGGCGACGGTCGAGTGACTCGTCGATGGCCAAAAAGCCTTTATTATCAATGGAATAGCCACTGGCTATGGTTTCTTGACAGCCTTCGGGGCCGTCACTATGGTGCGCGCGGCTTTGAGCAGGTGGGGTGGACAACACGGCGCGCGCCGACGGAGCGTCGGAATGAGCGACCGGGATACGAAAGATCACGGCAGGGACGCCGACGATCCGGAACTCTCCCAGCGTTTGCAGGCATTGGAGCAGCGGCTGAGCGAAAGCCGCGCCGATGCCGAAGGTGCGCCGGATCAACCGCCCCGTCAGGGCACCGCGTTGGCGCTGCGTCTGGCAGCGGATTTCGTCGCCGGTGTCGTGCTCGGAGCCGCCCTGGGGTGGGGTTTCGATCGCTTGTTCGGGACATCGCCCTTCGGGCTGATGGTGTTTCTGCTGCTGGGTTTCGCGGCGGGTGTGTTGAGCGTGGTGCGCACGGCCGGTCTGGTGAAGCCTGGCCCGGCCGGGCCGGACGACATAGGTGACCGGTTGTGAGCAACCGGTCGACGGGCGAGCAGGTTGACTAGGGGCTAGGACGCGTGGCCAACGATCCGATCAAGCAGTTTCGCATCGAACCCATTGTCCCGGTCGAGATCGGCGGCCTCGATCTCTCCTTCACCAATTCGTCGTTGTTCATGGTCGCGACCGTCGTCGGCGCGTCGGCCTTTCTGATCGCCTCCACCAGCGGCCGCGGCCTGGTGCCGGGGCGCTGGCAGTCGGCCGCCGAGATGACCTACGAGTTCGTCGCCCAGACGCTGCGCGACAGCGCCGGCAATGACGGCATGCGCTTCTTCCCGTTCGTGTTCTCGCTGTTCATGTTCATCCTGGTGGCGAACCTGTGGGGCATGATCCCGTATTTCTTCACCGTCACCTCGCACATCATCATCACCGCGGTGCTGGCCATGGCCGTCATCCTGACGGTGGTGTTCTTCGGATTCTGGAAACACGGCCTGGGCTTCCTGAAGCTGTTCGTCCCGAGCGGCGTACCCGGCGTCCTCCTGCCGTTCATCGTCGTGATCGAAGTGCTGTCGTTCCTGTCGCGTCCGATCAGCCTGTCGATCCGGCTGTTCGCCAACATGCTGGCGGGCCACATCACGCTCAAGGTGTTCGCCGGCTTCGTGGTGTCGCTGGGTTCGCTCGGGGTTGTCGGCGTCATCGGCGCGATCCTGCCGGTTCTCGCCATCATCGCGCTGACGGCGCTGGAATTCCTGGTCGCGGCGCTGCAGGCCTACGTGTTCGCCATCCTCACCAGCCTCTACCTCAATGACGCCCTTCACCCCAGCCACTGACACTGGCTGAATCATCCTCTCGAACGTCCACTAGGAGCACGACATGGAAGCGGAAGCTGCGAAATTCATTGGCGCCGGCATTGCCTGCATCGGCATGGGCACCGCCGGCATCGGTCTCGGCCACATCTTCGGCAACTATCTGGCGGGTGCCATCCGCAACCCGGCCGCCGCCGACGGCCAGTTCGGCCGGCTGATCTTCGGCTTCGCCGTCACCGAGGCGATGGGCATCTTCTCGCTGCTGATCGCGCTGATCCTGCTCTTCACCTGAGAGGCGCGCCCGCATGGCGAGCACCGAACAAACCGCCGGAGAAGGCGAGGCCCACGCCGGTACGGAGGCCCTTGGCGGCGCCGCCAGCGATGTCTTTCCGCCGTTCGACGCCACGACGTTTCCGTCGCAGCTCTTGTGGCTCGCCATCACCTTTGTCGCGCTCTACTACCTCATGGCGCGGGTGGCGCTGCCGCGCATTGCCGGCATCCTTGAGAGCCGGCGTGACCGGATCGCCAGCGACCTCGACACCGCGCAGCGCCTCAAGACCGACTCCGACGAGGCCATCAAGGCCTACGAGCAGGCGCTGAACGATGCCCGCGGCAAAGCCTCGACGATCGGCGAGAGCGCACGCCAGGAAGCGCGCCAGGTCGCCGATGAGAAGCGCGCCGCCATCGAGGAAGAACTCGCCGTCAAGCTGACGGCGGCGGAGCAGCGCATCGCCGACATCAAGTCGCAGGCCCAGCGCGAGGTCGGTGCCATCGCCACCGAGGCCGCCGGCCTGATCGTCGGCAAGCTGACCAGCCTTGACGTCTCGGCCGAGGAGGCCGGCGCGGCGGTGGAGGCGGCGTTGAGGGAGAACGAGCATGCTGTCTGACGCATCGTTCTGGGCCCTTGTCGGTCTGATCCTGTTCTTCGGGCTTCTGGTCTATCTGCGCGTTCCCGGTGCGGTGGTCGGGGCGCTCGACAAGCGGGCCGACACCATCCGCGACGAACTCGACCAGGCCCGCAAGCTGCGCGAGGAAGCGCAGGCGGTGCTGGCGGAGTATCAGCGCCGTGCCCGCGAGGCCGAGACCGAGGCGGAGGAGATCGTCGATCAGGCGCGCCGCGAGGCGACGGCGATCGCCGCCGATGCGCAGCAGCGCATGGACGAGTACGTGGCCAGCCGGTCGCGGCAGGCCGAGCAGAAGATTGCCCAGGCCGAGGCCCAGGCCGTGCAGGAAATCCGCGCCATGTCGGCGGATGTCGCGGCGGCCGCTGCCGAACGCCTGCTCGCGGAGCGGGTCCAGGGCGACGCCGCCTCGACGCTGGTCGCCAACGCCATCCGCGACGTGAAGGAACGGCTTAACTAAGAGCCGCCCGTCGGAACCACTCTACAACGCCAGTTGCAACTGCCGCTCGCGCACCGGCGTGAAGCTTCGCCGGTGGTGCGGGCAGGGCCCGTGCGTGTCGAGCGCGTCGAAATGGGCCGCGGTCGAATACCCCATGTGCCGCTCGAAACCGTATTCCGGATAGCTCAGCCCGAGCTGCCGCATGATTCTGTCGCGGGTGACCTTGGCGACGATGGAGGCGGCGGCGATGGACACCGACAGGTGGTCGCCGCCGATCACCGCTTCGCCCGCACAGCCCAGATCCGGCGGCACGTCGCGGCCGTCGACGAGCACGTGGTCGGGCTCCAGGGGCAGGGCCGCGATCGCCCGCCGCATCGCCCACAGCGAGGCCTGCAGGATGTTCATGCGGTCGATGCGCGCGCGGCTGGCGACGGCGACCGAGACGGTCGATGTCGAGGTGATCCAGTCGAACAGCGCCTCGCGGGCCGGCGCGGCCAGCTTCTTGGAGTCGTCGAGATCGGCGGGGCGACGGCTCCGCCCGAGGATCACGGCCGCCGCGACCACCGGTCCCGCCAGCGGTCCGCGGCCCGCCTCGTCGACGCCGGCGACGATCCGCGCGCCTCGGCGCCGCGCCCGCCGCTCCAGACGGTCGGTGGGTGTCTCCGGTGGCGGCGAATCAGCGTGCGCAAGGGCCATGCGCGCGACTCTCGCCCCGCCGGCAGGCCGACACAAGCGGCCGGCCGAAACCGCGCCGTCAATCACGAGGTTCCGTGTCTGCGCCGCATCACTTCATGCTGCGTCGCGCACGGAACGACACAGGGTTATCCCCATGCCGGCGGCAACATCCCCACCGTCGTCCCGCACGCGGTGCGGCACGCAGTGACGCTCCGCAGATGCGGGACCTCATGCCGAGTGGGTGACGAGATCCGTATCTGAGCCGTACCGCCAAACCACTCCGCGTCGCGTAGGGGGAGGGCACGCCGCCTCAATCGCGCATCAAGGCCGTTGATCTATGCTGCGTTGCGGCTCGCGAACAGGTCGAGCTGCGCGGCCGCCCGCGGCGACACGAACAGATCGGTCCGCAGCTTCAGGCGTTCACGATTGAGGCCGAGCCGGCGCGTCGCGATCTCGAACCGGCGGCCGATCTGCCAGGCGTGCGGACCGTCGCCGCTCATGCGCAAGCCCCAGCGCGAATCGTAGTCGCTGCCGCCGCGCATCTCGCGGAGCGCCGACATCACCTTCTTGGCGCGGTCGGGATACGCGCGTTCTAGGAATTCGACGAAGATGTCGCGCACTTCCAGCGGCAGACGCAGCAGAATGTAGCCTGCCTCGGTGGCGCCCGCCGCCGCGGCGGCGTCGAGGATACGCTCGATCTCCTCCTCGTTGAGCGCCGGGATCACCGGCGCCACCATGACCGAGACCGGCACGCCGGCGGCGGCCAGCAGGCGCATGGTTTCCAGCCGGCGGTCGGGCGTGGCCGCCCGCGGCTCCATGGCGCGCGAGAGCTTGCGGTCGAGCGAGGTCACCGACATGGCGACCTTGGCGAGGCCCCGCTCGGCCATCGACGCCAGCAGATCGACGTCGCGCGCGATCAGCGCCGATTTGGTGACGATCCCGACGGGATGGTTGGCACGGTCGAGCACACCCAGGATGTCGCGCATGATACGGAAGCGCCGCTCGATCGGCTGATAGGGATCGGTGTTGGTGCCGATCGCCAGCGTCTTGGCTTCATAACCCGGCCGCGAGAGCTCGCGTTCCAGGAGCGCTCCGGCATTGGGCTTGGCGAAGAGCTTGGTCTCGAAATCGAGCCCGGCCGACAGGCCGTGGAAGGTGTGGGTCGGCCGCGCGAAGCAATAGGCGCAGCCGTGCTCGCAGCCGCGATAGGGATTGATCGAACGATCGAAGCCGATATCCGGCGACTGGTTGCGGGTGATGATGGTGCGCGGCGATTCGACCTGCACCTCGGTCCTGAGCGGCGGCAGCAGGTCGAGACCGGACCAGCCGTCGTCGACCGGTTCGCGCGTATGAGGCTCGAACCGCCCGGACCGGTTGCTGCGCGCGCCCCGGCCGCGCCGTCGATTCGCCGCTACGGCGCCGGCGGCCGTCGAAACGGCGGACTCGGCAGAATCGTTGTGTTCCCGCGTGGCCATGCCGTGAATCTAGGGCCATCATGAGAACAAAGCAAGAACATTATCCGCCCTGGAGCTTGGATCGCAGGAGATGTTCGTCGAGGCGCGGCATGATCTCGACGAAGTTGCACGGCGCATGGCGGCTGTCGAACTGCTCGCGCAGAACCCCGTTCCAGGCGTCGCGGCAAGCGCCGGTCGAGCCGGGCAGGCAGAAGACGAAGGTGCCCCTGGCGATGCCGGCGGTGGCGCGCGACTGGATGGTCGAGGTGCCGATCGTCTCGCGGCTGATGGCGTGGAACACGGCGGCGAATCCGTCGATGCGCTTGTCGAACAGGGGTTCCAGCGCTTCAGGCGTCACGTCGCGACCGGTGAGACCGGTGCCGCCGGTCGTCAGCACCACGTCGACCTTGTCGTCGTCGAGCCACGGCGTGACATGGTCGCGGATCACCGTGATGTCGTCCGGACAGATCGCGCGCCCGGCGAGCTCGTGCCCGGCCTCCTCGATCATGGCGGCAAGCGTCGCGCCGGAGCGGTCGTCCTCGAGGTCGCGGGTATCGGAGACCGCGAGCACGGCGAAGCGAACGGGTACGAACGGGGTGGGAGCGTCGGCCATGGTAGGTCCTCGGGGTTCAGGCGGGGCTGGCCCCGGTCATGGTGGCGATCACCCACCAGTCCGGGTGGCTGGATTTGATGCGGTCGGCGGCGCGCTCGGCATGCCGGAGCTCGACGAAGATGCCGAACGCGGAGGTGCCGGAGCCGGACATGCGCGCGAACAGACAGTCGGGATCGCGATGGAGCGCCTTGGCCGCAGCGCCCGCGAGCGACGACACCGCGGCGGCCGGGCGGGCGAGGTCGTTGCGGGTCTTGCGCAACCAGAAGACCACGTCGAGCACCGACGACAGGGAGGGCGGCAGATCCGGCAGCCCGTCGCGTGCGTCGTCGTCGAGGGCGGCGAAGACCGAGGCGGTCGGCAGGCCGCCACCGGGAAAGGCGAGCACGATCGGCAATGCCGGCAGACCGACCGGACGGATCACCTCGCCGATCCCCGTCGCAATCACCGGCCGGCCGTGGACGCACATGGGCACGTCGGCGCCGAGCTGCGCGCCGATGGCCGCCAGATGGTCGGTTTTCAGCCGCAGCTTCCACAGACGGTTGAGCAGGTGGAGGGTGGCGGCGGCATCGGAGGAACCACCACCGAGGCCGGCGGCGACCGGCAGCCGTTTGGTCAGTGACAGCGCCGCGGTCGGCGCCCCCCGGGCGCGTTCGGCGATGGCGCGCGCCGCACGCACGACGAGGTTGTCGTGGGCGCCGTTCCCGTCCGTCAGGCCGCCGGCGAACGGTCCGTCGATCGACAGGGTCGGCGAAGCATCGCGATCAAGCCGCTGCACGGACACGACGTCACCGTAGTCGGCAAAGACGGACACGGTTTCGAGATCGTGGTAGCCGTCGGCCCGCCGCCCCTTGACGTGGAGGGCAAGGTTGATCTTGGCCGGTGCCAGCCGCGCCCGGTCATCGCTCGCATCGAGCGCCGACTCCAACGACTTGACGAGGATACTCACGCGGGGAACTCCGCCTGGATCAGTTCGCGTCGATCTGCGGCACGGCGAGTTCCATGCCCGGATGGATCACATCGGGATCGTCGATGCGGTCCCGGTTGGCGTCGAGCAGGCGGGTGAAGAAGTTGCCGTCGCCGAAAAGACGAGCCGCCAGCGACCACAGGCTGTCGCCTGCCGCGACGATCAGGGTCTCCGGCCGCGGCTCCTCATCGCCGGTGGCCGCCTCCACAAACGCCGGCGCCGCGTCCAGCCCGTGCTCGATCTTGGCGAGGATCAGCGGCAGCTCATCCTCCTCCGGATCGAGGTCGCGCGCGTGCGCCCATTGGAACACCGCCTCGCGCTTGCGGCCGACCTGCCAGTAGGCGTCGCCCAGATGGTCGTTGATCACCGGGTCCTCCGGGCGCAGTTCCACGGCCCGCTCAAGTTCGACAACCGCCTCGTCGAAGCGGTCGAGCCGGTAGAAGGCCCAGCCCAGGCTGTCGACGATGTAGCCGTCGTTGGGCCTCAGATCGACTGCTGTGCGGATCATGTCCAGCGCCGGGTCCAGGTTCTCGCCCATGTCGACCCAGGAGTAGCCGAGGTAGTTGAGCACCTGTGGCTGGTTGGGGTTGAGCTCCAGGGCACGGTGGAAGTCGACTTCCGCCTCGGGCCAGCGCTTGGCCCGCTCATGAGCGATGCCGCGGAAATAGTAGATACGCCACGCGCCGCCGGCCTCCTGCGGCAAGTGCTCGATTCCCCGGCTATACGCCTCGGCAGCTTCCTCGTAGCGCTCGTCGAGCCGATAGACGTTGCCGAGTTCGATCGCCGCCTCGAAGTCGGCCGGGTTGGTGTCGACCACCGACGACAGGATTGCGGCGGCCTCGTCGAAGCGGTCGAGCGACTCCAGGCAGTTGCCGATCTGGATGTCGGCGTTGCGGCGCATGGGATGGCTGCCCGGCACGGTCTCGTAGATCGCCAGCGCCGCGTTGCACTGGCCCGCGGCCTGGAACAGGTCACCGGTGGCCATGCGGGCGAGCACGGAATCCGGGTTGAGGTAGATCGCCAGCCGCAGATACGCCGCCGGCAGTTCCGGCCCGTCATCGGCGCCGATCGCCGAGCCGAGCCCGTAGAGGACCTCGGCCGCGCCCTGCCGCGCATTGGACACCTGCGGCGGTGGCGTGACGCCGCCGCGCAACGCCGACAGGAGCACGCTCAGATCGGGGTGCAGGGGCTGCGGGCCACCGAAGGCGGTGGTCACCTCGATGGCCATCTCGCGGTTGCCGTTGATGGCGAGCGCCCGGGCGTAGTTGTCGACGACCCTCAGTGCGGTGTTGTCGATCTCGTAGGCGCGCCCCGCGTCGGCTTCCGCCTCGGCGGGACGGCCGGCAACGCTCAGGATGAGGGAGCGATGGTAGGCCTTGAAGATGTCGTACCAGCTCGGTCCGGTGAGATCGTCGACGCGCTTCAGCACGTCGTCGAGCTCGTCACGGTCCAGAGCCGTCCAGGCCGAGAGCAGTCCCGACGTCAGCCCGGCAAGCGGCTGCTGGGCGACGCTCGTCAGATGCTCCTCGGCGCGCTCGACCTGGCCGGCCCGCAACGCACGCGTGGCCAGCGCGATGTGGGCGATCGGGTTGTTCGGCACGATGTCGATCAGCCGCCGCGCCAGCGCAAACGCATCGTCAAGCTCGTCGGTGGCGAGCAGGAGCATCGCGCCGCGCTCCATCAGCACCGGATTCTCGGGATCGGCCTCGATGGCGCTCTGGTAGAAGCGCGCGGCAGCCGAGAGATCATGGGCGAGATCGGCGGCGCGGGCCGCAAGATAGCTGCCGGCGTGGGTCGTCAGTTCGATATCGTCGATGGTTGCCGCCCGCGCCGGCGACCATGCGGCCGGAAGAAGAAATCCCAGGACGGCCGGGATCGCCGCAAAGGCGGCGAGACGATGGATCATGCTGGACGCTCCGTTCAACCGAACCGCGGATCGCCTTCGGCGGCCACATGCGGCCTTCACGACTAGCTAACGCGGTTGATGCAGAAATCGACCGCCTCGATCAGGGCCTCTTTGTGCGGTGTCGCCGGGAAGGGCGCCAGCGCCTCCCTGGAGACTGCCCCATAATGACGCGCCCGCGCCACGGTATCGGCGATCGCCTCGTGCGCGCGTAGCATGGCGAGCGCGGTCTCCAGGTCGCCGTCGTCGATCCGCCCCTGCTCCAGGACGCGACGCCAGAACGCCCGTTCATCGTCGTCGCCGCGCCGGTAGGCGAGGATGACCGGCAGCGTCACCTTGCCCTCGCGGAGGTCGTCGCCGACGTCCTTGCCGAGATCGTCGGCGTCGCCGTTGTAGTCGAGCGCGTCGTCGATCAACTGGAAGGCGAGGCCGAGATTGAGACCGAACGAGCGCAGCGCCGCGCGCTCGGCCCGTTCGCGCTCGGCGAGGACCGGCCCGACTTCCGCCGCCGCCGAGAACAGCGCCGCCGTCTTGGCCTGGATCACCGCCAGGTACTCATCCTCGGTGGTCGCCAGATTCTGCGCCGCTTCGAGCTGCATGACCTCGCCCTCGGCGATCACCGACGCCGCCTGCGACAGGATGCCGAGCGCCTCCAGCGACCCGACCTCGACCATCATCATGAACGCCTTGCCGAGCAGGTAGTCGCCCACCAGCACGCTCGCCTGATTGCCCCACAGGAGGCGCGCGGCCTCCTTGCCGCGACGGGTGTCGCTCTCGTCGACAACGTCGTCGTGGAGGAGGGTGGCGGTGTGCATGAACTCGACGCTCGCCGCCAGGCTGATGTGGCCGCTGCCCTCGTAGCCGCACATCTCGGCGGCGGCGATGGTCAGCATCGGCCGCAGCCGCTTGCCGCCGGAATCGATAAGGTGGCGGGCGATCTGGGGGATGAGATCGACGTTGGAGCCGGCGTTCGACAGGATAATGTCGTTCACCCGCTGCATGGGCGCGGCGGTGAGCTCCACCAGCGGACCGATACTGGCGGCCTTCTCCCGCGATTCCTCAAGTGGAACGACGACGCCCACTACAACCTCCTGACCGTTGCAGGCGACATTAGGGACCGCCCCACGACCGGGCAAGTGGCCACCGGCCGATTGTACACTTGGTCGCATTTCCCGTAGGTTGCGCGCGCTCTTGGACAGGACGCCAACACGCGAAATCATGGAAGAACTCGTCCGCACCAACGATGTCGTGCTCATCTCCTATATCGAGGCGCTGCTCAAGGAGAGCGGCATCGAGGCGTTGGTCGTCGACCAGAATATGAGCGTCGTCGAGGGGTCGCTGGGGGTGTTGCCGCGGCGCATCCTCGTCCCCGGCGACGTGATCGACCGTGCGCGCTCCATTCTCGAATCGGCTGGTGTCGGACAGGAACTTGAGAAGCCCAAGCGAGGTCGTTGAACCCGACGTGCCCACGTCGATCCATCCGTTCGCCGGCGGCCGAATCTCGGTCGTCCAGCCGACCGACCACCACTACAGCTCCGGCCTCGAGGCCGGCCTGATCGCCGCGGCGCTGGAGGACGGTTTTTCCGGCACGGTGGTCGACCTCGGTTGCGGCCCGGGCGAAGCCGGGCTGACGGTGGCGGCGCGCTGCGAAGGCGCGAAGGTCGTACTTGTCGATCGCGATCGCGACGCGCTGGCCTGTGCGGCGGCGGCACTGGAGCTGGCGGACAACGCTATTTTCGCCGATCGCGTCCGCGTGATCGAGGCCGACGTGACGTGGAGCGAGGCGCGCCGCGTCGCCGCAGGGCTGGAGCGGATGTCGGCCGACGCCGTGATCGTCAATCCGCCCTTCCAGTCCTCCGACCAGGCCTCGCCGTCGCCCTATCCGGAACGTAGTGCCGCGCATGTGCTGGGGCCCGGCGGGCTGGAACCGTGGCTGCGCTGCGCCGCCTCGATCCTGCGCCATGACGGCCAGCTCGTTCTGGTGGTCGCGGCCGACATGCTGCCCGCGCTCCTCCACGGACCGGGACACCGCTTCGGCGAGATCGACCTTCTCCCGGTCCATCCGCGGGCCGGCGAGCCCGCCGCGCGGCTGCTGGCGCGCGCGATCAAGGACAGTCGCGCCGGGCTGAGGTTTCTTCCCGGCCTGAACCTTCACGGCGCCACGGGAAGTGCCTATCTGCACGAGATCGACGACGTGCTGCGGGGCCGCGCCGCCCTGTCGGATGTCCATCCCGTCTGGAAACGCAACAGGAGTTGACCTCGCTATGTCGGCCTTGACGGAGAACCTCGGCCGCCTGTTCACCGGCGGATGGCGTCGCGACCGGGTCACCATCCCGGTGGTACGGTTGTCCGGGGGGATCGGCACCGGCCGCGTGGGCGCCAATCTCTCCCTGAAGCGCGTGGAGGGTGCGCTCAAGAAGGCGTTCGCCACGCGCGACGCGCCGGCCGTCGCCCTGGTCATCAATTCGCCGGGTGGCTCGGCCGTGCAGTCCCACCTGATCCACAAGCGGATCCGCGATCTTGCGGCGGAGAAGGACAAGAAGGTTCTGGTCGCGATCGAGGATATCGCCGCGTCCGGCGGCTACGTGTTGTCGTTGGCCGGCGACGAAATCCTTGCCGATCCCAATTCGATCGTCGGGTCGATCGGTGTGATATTCGCCGGGTTCGGCTTCACCGGGCTCCTGGAGCGGATCGGTGTCGATCGCCGGGTCCACGCCAGCGGCGAATTCAAGGGCATGCTCGACCCGTTCAAGCCGGAAAGCGAGGGCGAGGTCGACCGTCTGCGCGCCTTGCAGGGGGACGTGTTCAGCTGGTTCGTCGACCTGGTGAAGGATCGGCGGGGCGACAAGCTTGGGGACGATCCCGATCTGTTTACCGGGGCGTTCTGGTCGGGCCGCCGCGCGCTCGAACTGGGACTGATCGACGAGCTGGGCGATCTGCGGTCGGCGCTGCGGAAGCGCTACGGCGACAAGGTGCGGCTGCGGCCAATCGCCACCGAGCGGCGTCGCATGCTGGGCCGGTTGGGGCTCTCCGCGTCCGTATCCGGGCTTGTCGACGCCGTGATCGACGGCCTGGCCGAGCGGTCGCTGTGGTCCCGCTACGGACTCTGACCACGCTGGGAGCCGGATGTGGGGCTGTTACTCACCATTCTCGTGGTCGCGGTGGTCGGTTTGCTGGCCTGGCGCGGCGCGCGGACGCGGCTTGAGGAGATCGGCCGGGCCCGGCCTCGTAAAGGCCGGCGTGACGCCACCGTAACGCTGGAAAAGGACCCGCGAACCGGGGTCTATCGCACACCCGACGACGACGAGCGCTAAGGCCGGCCAACCGCTTGACCCCCGGCGCGACGGGCGGATAGGTTCCGCGCGCCGACGGCGACCGTCGGTCCTTCTCCGGGAAATCCAGCGTGTCCGCCGACCTCCCTCAGCACATGCAGCCGGAACGTTCGTTCCAGGGGCTGATTCTGGCGCTGCAGCGGTTCTGGGCCGATCAGGGCTGCGTCATCGTCCAGCCCTATGACGTGGAAATGGGCGCCGGCACGTTCCACCCGGCGACGACGCTGCGCGCGCTCGGGCCGCGGCCGTGGAAGGCAGCCTACGTGCAGCCGTCCCGCCGGCCCAAGGACGGGCGTTACGGCGACAACCCCAACCGGCTGCAGCACTATTATCAGTTCCAGGTCATCCTGAAGCCGTCGCCACACGACCTCCAGGACCTCTATCTGGCCTCGCTGGCCGCGATCGGAATCGATTCCCGCCTTCACGATCTGCGCTTCGTCGAGGACGACTGGGAAAGCCCCACGCTCGGCGCCTGGGGCCTGGGCTGGGAGTGCTGGTGCGACGGCATGGAGGTGTCCCAGTTCACCTACTTCCAGCAGGTCGCGGGAATCGAATGCGCGCCGGTCTCCGGCGAACTCACCTACGGGCTGGAACGCCTCGCCATGTATGTGCAGGGCGTCGACAACGTCTACGATCTGAACTTCAACGGTCAGGACGGCGACGCTCGCGTCAGCTACGGTGACGTGTTTCTTCAGGGGGAGCGCGAGTTTTCGCGCTACAATTTCGAACGCGCCGACACCGCGATGCTGATGCGCCACTTCGAGGACGCCGAGGCGGAGTGCGCGGCGCTGCTCAAGTCGGGCGAGGGCGCCAACGTGACGATGGTGCTGCCGGCCTACGACCAGTGCATCAAGGCGAGCCATCTGTTCAACCTGCTCGACGCCCGGGGGGTGATCTCGGTGACCGAGCGGCAGAGTTACATCCTGAGAGTCCGGGAACTGGCCAAGGCCTGCGGGGCCGCGTGGCTGGACAGTGAAGGAGGGTATGCGACGTGAAATTCGACCACATCAACATCCGCGTGTGGGATCAGGAAGCCGTCAAGGATTTCCTCATCAGCGTGCTCGATCTGCGCGTCGGCGACCGTCCGGATATCCCGTTCCCGGGCTACTGGCTGTATCTCGGCGACCAGGCGGTCATCCACATGCAGGAGGACGGCAGCCCGGATGATGGTCCGGGCTGGGTCCACCACATGGCCTTTGGGCCGTTCGATCTCGACACCAAGCGTGCGGAGCTCACCGAACGCGGCCACGACTTCACGGTCGCCGAGGTGCCCGGCCTGCAATTGTCGCAGATCTTCGTCGAGGGTCCCTGTGGGGTCCGGGTGGAACTCCAATGCCCGACGCGCCGCCGCCGGGATCAATCCTGAGACGTCGGCCGAGCGGCCCGACGACGGACAGACGTCACCATGCCTGACCTCCTGATCGAACTCTTCGGCGAGGAGATACCGGCGCGCATGCAGGCGCGCGGGGCGGACCAGTTGCAGAAGCGCGTGACCGACAAGCTGGTCGAGGCCGGGCTCGTCTATGAGGGTGCGCGGGCCTTTGCCACGCCGCGCCGGCTGACGCTCAGCGTCCATGGTGTCCCGGCCCGTTCGCCCGACCAGCGCGAGGAACGAAAAGGGCCCCGCGTCGGCGCCCCCGACAAGGCGGTCGAAGGCTTCCTGCGGGCGGCCGGCCTGTCGTCGATCGACGACGCGCAGGTGGTCGCCGACGAGAAGAAGGGCGACTACTACGTCGCCGTCGTCGAAAAGCCCGGCCAGGCGGCCGAGGACGTGATCGCCGGGTTCATGCCCGACATCCTGCGCGGTTTCACCTGGCCGAAATCGATGCGCTGGGGGCCGGCATCGGCCGAGCCGGGCAGCCTCACCTGGGTGCGGCCGCTGCATGCGATCCTGTGCGTCTTCGGCCCGGAGGCCAGCGAAACCTCCGTGGTGCCTTTCGAGGTCGATGGCCTGACCGCCGGCCGCACGACCTTCGGCCACCGTTTCATGGCGCCCGACGCCATCGAGGTGCGGCGGCTCGACGATTATCTCGCCGCTCTTGAGGCCGCGCACGTCGTCGTCGATCAGGATCGCCGCCGCGACATCATCCTCACCGAGGTGCGCAACCGCGCACTCGCGCTGGGGCTCGAACTCGTCGAGGACGACGCGCTCGCCGACGAGGTGACCGGACTGGTGGAGTGGCCGGTGGTGATGATCGGCACCTTTGACGAGGCCTTCCTCGACCTGCCGGAAGAGGTGATCCGCACCACCATCCGCTCGCATCAGAAGTGCTTTGCCCTGCGCCGGTCCGAGACGGGCAATGGGCCGGTGCTCGCCAATCGCTTCGCGCTGGTCGCCAACCTCGACGCCAGCGACGGTGGTGCGGCCGTTGTTGCCGGCAACGAGCGTGTCATCCGCGCCCGCCTCGCCGACGCCCGCTTCTTCTGGGACACGGACCGGCGCACGCCGCTGGAAGATCGCGTGGCCGCCCTGGACGCCGTCACGTTTCACGACAAGCTCGGCAGCCAGGGCGAACGGGTGCGCCGCATCACGGCGCTGGCGCGCGACATTGCGCCCATGGTCTTCGCCGACGAGGCGCAGGTCGAACGCGCGGCCAGGCTCGCCAAGGCGGATCTGGTGACCGAAATGGTCGGCGAATTCCCCGAGCTTCAGGGCTTCATGGGACGGACCTATGCGCACCTGCAGGGCGAGGACGAGGCCGTCGCCGCGGCGATCGAGGAGCACTACCGGCCGGTCGGGCCAACCGACAGCGTGCCCGACGACGCGGTAGCCGTCACCGTCGCCCTGGCCGACAAGCTCGACATGCTGGCCGGCTTCTGGGCCATCGATGAGACGCCCACCGGCAGCAAGGATCCGTTTGCGCTGCGCCGCGCCGCCCTTGGCGTGATCCGGCTGGTGACGGAGAACGCCCTGCGCCTGCCGCTCAACAAACTCCTGCGCCCGCACCTTGGCCGGATCGCCTCCGACCACGCGTCGGCGTCGGCCTCCGACGAGGTGCTGATGGACCTCCTCGACTTCTTCGCCGACCGCCTCAAGGTCCAGCTTCGCGAGCGCGGCGCCCGCCACGACCTGGTGGCGGCGGTCTTCGCCCTCGGCGGCCAGGACGATCTCCTGCTGGTCGTGCGCCGCGTGGAGGCCCTCGGCGCGTTCCTGGCCACCGACGACGGCGCCAGCCTGCTCGCCGGCTATCGCCGCGCCGTCAGCATCCTGCGCGAGGAGGAGAAAAAGTCCGGTACTGCGTTTGACCAGCCGGTCGATCCCGGCCTGCTGCAGGAACCGGCCGAGACGTCGCTCCACGAAGTCGTGTCGGCGTCGGCCGCCGAAGTCGCCGCCGCGGTCGACATCGAGGACTTCACCGGCGCGATGACGGCGCTCGCGAAACTGCGCGCACCGGTCGACGCCTTCTTCGACGCCGTGATGGTCAACGCCGACGACGAGGCCTTGCGCGCCAACCGGTTGCGACTTCTGAACACAATCCGCCAAGCGACTCTGACTGTTGCGGATTTCGCTCGGATCGAGGGGTAGGGCTGCCCGTCAGGCGGTGCCGGCCGCCGGTTGGGCCCGGTCGACCGGGCGTTCGGCGATCGGCAGATGGACCAGCGCCGCGAAGACGCCGAGCGCCACCGAGATCCACCAGACGCCGTCATAGCTGCCGTAGGTGTCGTAGAGCCTGCCGCCCAGCCACACGCCGAGGAACGACCCCACTTGGTGGGAGAAGAAGACGAAACCGAACAGCGTCGCGACGTAGCGGGTCCCGAACATGATGGCCACCAGTTGCTGTGTCGGCGGCACCGTCGACAGCCACAGGAAGCCGATCACGGCCGAGAATACCAGCACGGAGGCAATGCTGACGGGCACCAGCAGGAAGATCAGGATCACCAGTGAGCGCAGGAGGTAGAGGCCTGCGAGAATGATGCGACGGGACATGCGGCCCGACAGGATGCCGGAGGTGATCGAGCCGAAGATGTTGAACAACCCGATCAGGCCGATGGCGTAGCCGCCGTAGATGACCGGCACGCCGATATCCGAGAGATAGGGGGGCAGGTGGACCGTGATGAAGGCCACCTGGAAACCGCAGACGAAGAAGCCGGCCACCAGCAGCCGATAGGAATGGTGCCCGAACGCTTCGCGGAGCGCCTGGAAAATGGACTGGTCGCGTTGTCCGGCGGTCACCGGTTGTGCCGCCGGCTTGCCGCGCAGCACGAAGGACAGGGCCGGGATCGTCATCACGATCACCGCGAGAATGAACAGCGTCGTCTGCCAGCCGTAGGCGGCGATGAAACTCTGCCCGAGCGGCGCGAACAGGAATTGCCCTAGCGAACCCGCCGCCGTCGCAATGCCGTAGCCGATGGTGCGCATGTTCTCCGGCAACAGCCTGGCGAACGCGGCCAGCACCAGCAGGAACGCCGAGCCGGCGACGCCGATACCGATCAGCACGCCGGCGGTCATCTGCAGGCTGAGCGGATCGCTGCTGGTCGCCATCAGCGCCAGCCCGACCGCGTAGATCACCGCGCCGCCGACGAGGACGCGCGCCACGCCGAAGCGGTCGGCCAGCATGCCGGCAACCGGCTGCCCCACGCCCCAGACCAGGTTCTGGATTGCGATCGCCAGCGCGAAGACCTCGCGGTTCCAGCCGAACTCGTTCGACATGGGCGTGAGGAAGAAGCCCATGATCGAGCGCGGACCGAAATTGATCAGCGCGATCAGGCTACCGGCGAGGATGATCAGCGGAATGGTCTGCAGGAAGGGTCGGACGAGGTCGCGTTGTTGGTCTTGTGTCATGGCCGGGCCGGAGGAACGAAAGGGCAGGAAACGGCCTGATTCCGGCCGCCGCGGGGACTGTATGGCTTTTTTCGCCGCGAGCCACTATATGTAATTCGCGCCGGCTGAGCCGGCTATTTTATCAGCCGATATATGCTCGAAATGAGTATATATCATGAGGAGGCGGACATGGTCGATCTCACTCATGAGTCAGGCGCCGGGGCGACGCCGCTTCGGCCTTCGACGTTGGTGTCCCTGGACCGGCCGGACCTGACCTACACCGACGAGGTCGCGGCCGCGACCGCGCATCTCTATGAGCGCGTCCGCGATGTGATCCCGCCCGTCGAGTGGCCGGTGATGGCGCCCTATGTGAAGGCGATCAACGAGCTCAAGCGCGAGCGCAACGCGGTGATCCTCGCCCACAACTACCAGACGCCGGAGATCTTCCACTGCGTCTCCGATTTCGGCGGCGACTCCCTGCAACTCGCGATCGAGGCGGCGCGCTCGGACGCCGATGTCATCGTCCAGTGCGGCGTCCACTTCATGGCCGAGACGTCCAAGCTCCTCAATCCCGACAAGACGGTGTTGATCCCCGACATGCGCGCCGGGTGCTCGCTCGCCGAGTCGATCACCGGCGCCGATGTGCGGCTCTTGCGCGAGCGCTATCCCGGCGTGCCGGTGGTCACCTATGTGAACACGTCGGCCGACGTGAAGGCCGAGAGCGACATCTGCTGCACCTCGGCCAACGCCGTCGAGGTGGTGGAGAGCTTCGGCGTCGACACCGTCCTCCTGATCCCGGACGAATATCTGGCGCTCAACGTCGCCACCCAGACCGACGTCAAGATCCTGACCTGGAAGGGGCACTGCGAGGTCCATGAACGCTTCACCGCGGCCGAGCTCGAGGAGTACCGCGACGCCGAGCCCGGCCTGGAGATCATCGCCCATCCCGAATGCCCGCCGGAGGTGATCGCCATCGCCGACTTCACCGGCTCGACCTCGAAGATGATCAACTGGGTCAGGGACCGCAAACCCGCTAAGGCGCTGCTGGTCACCGAGTGCTCGATGGCCTCCAACATCGCGGCCGAGGCGCCGGAGATCAAGTTCGTCCAGCCCTGCAATCTCTGCCCGCACATGAAGCGGATCACCTTGCCGAAGATCCTCGACAGCCTTGTGGAGATGAAGGAGGAGGTGACCGTCGATCCGCTGGTGGCGGAGCGGGCGCGCCGCGCCGTCGAGCGCATGATTCACCTCAAGAGCTGAGCGCAGCCGGGGCGTCCGCCTTGCCGAGCACCGCCCAGCCGTCGTTTCCGGACGCCGCCGACGATGTCGTCATCATCGGCGGCGGTCTCGCCGGGCTATTCTGCGCCCTGCGTCTCGCCCCGCGTCCGGTCACCGTCATCTCGGCCGCGCCGCTCGGCCGGGGCGCGTCCTCCGCCTGGGCCCAGGGCGGGATCGCCGCCGCGGTCACCGACGGCGACTCGATCGAGAAACATCTGGCCGACACGATCCGCGCCGGCGACGGCATCGTCGACGAGGCGATGGCCCGCCTGATGGTCGCCGACGCCCCGGACCGCGTACGCGACCTTCTCGCCTACGGCGTCCCCTTCGACCGTGATCTCCACGGCCGCCTGACCGCGTCACGTGAAGCGGCCCATTCCGAGCGCCGCGTCCTCCACGTGGCGGGCGACATGGCGGGGGCGGCGATCATGCAGGCGCTGGTCGACACCGTGCAGCGCACGCCCTCGATCTGCTTCGCCGGCGGCCTCGTCGCCGAGCGGCTCCTTGCCGACCATGGCAGGGTCACCGGCCTCGTCGCCCGGCCGGCGGAGGGCGGCGCGGCGCTGCGGTTCGCGACCCGTGGCGTTGTCCTCGCCACCGGCGGCGTCGGTCATCTCTACGCCGTCACCACCAATCCGAGGGAAGCCAACGGCGACGGCCTCGGCATGGCGGCGCGGGCCGGTGCCGTCATCGCCGACGCCGAGTTCGTCCAGTTCCATCCGACGGCCATGGCCGTCGGCCGCGATCCCGCGCCGCTGGCGACCGAGGCCCTACGCGGCGAGGGCGCCACCCTCATCAACAGCCGCGGCGAGCGGTTCATGACCGCCGTCCATCCCGACGCCGAACTCGCGCCCCGCGACGAGGTCGCGCGCGCCATCCACCGCGAGATCGCCGCCGGTGCCGAGGTATTCCTCGATTGCCGCACCGCGATCGGCGAGGACTTCGAAACCGAGTTCCCGACGGTCTTCGGTTCCTGCCGTGAGGCCGGGATCGATCCCCGCCGCGAGCCGATCCCGGTCGCGCCAGCCGAGCACTATCACATGGGCGGCATCCTCACCGACGCCGACGGCCGGTCGTCCCTCGACGGCCTCTGGGCCTGCGGCGAGGTGGCCTCGACCGGGGTCCATGGCGCCAACCGGCTGGCGTCGAACTCGCTGCTGGAGGCGGTGACCTTCGCGGCGCGGGTGGCGGCCGATATCGCCCGCGCGGCGCCGGAGGCCAGCGAATCCCAGGTTCACGTCGCGCCCGACGCCGCGGAGTCCCAGCCGCCGGCCGACGCGGTAACGCGGCTGCGCGAGACCATGAACCGCCATCTCGGTGTCGAGCGCAGCGGGGAGGGGATGCGGACCGCCCGGGCGGTCATCGACGATCTTGTCGGCGATTGCCGGTCGGGGCGGTTCCTCAACACGCTGACCGCCGGCCGCATGGTCATTGCCGGCGCGCTCACACGCGAGGAAAGCCGCGGCGGCCACTACCGCACCGATTTCCCCGAGGAGCGTGACGCCTGGCGTCGCCGCAGCTTCCTCACGCTCGGTGACCTCGAACCAGTCGCCTCCGGCGTGGAGGAGGTGACGACGTGACGACGCCACCGCCGCTGTCCCCGCTGGCGGTCCGCGGCGCCGTGACGGCCGCGCTCAGGGAAGATCTCGGTCGCGTCGGCGACATCACCTCGGCCGCCACCATCCCGGCCGACGCAACGGCCGAAGCGATGCTGGTCGCGCGCGAGCCGGGCGTGATCGCCGGGCTCGATATCGCCGCGGCAACGTTCGCCGCCCTCGATCCGGAGGTCGCTTTCGTGCCGGCCTGCGCGGACGGCGATGCGGTCGACGTCGGCCAGGCGCTGGCCGAAGTGCGCGGTCCCGCGCGTGCCATCCTGTCGGCGGAGCGGGTGGCGCTCAATTTCCTGGGCCATCTCTCCGGCGTTGCCACCGCCACGCGCGCGCTCGTCGATGCGGTTGCCCACACCTCGGCGCGGATCGTCGACACCCGCAAGACCACACCCGGCTTGCGCGCTTTCGAGAAGTACGCCGTGCTCTGCGGTGGCGGCGCCAATCACCGCTTCGGGCTCGACGACGCCATCCTCATCAAGGACAACCACATCGCCGTGGTCGGCGGCGTCGCCGCAGCGGTCCACAAGGCGCGGGCCGCGGCCGGTCACCTCGTGCGCGTCGAGGTCGAGGTCGGCGATCTCGATCAGCTTGCCGAGGCCATGACCGCCGAGCCGGATGTGGTCATGCTCGACAACATGCCGCCGGAGACGATGCGCGAAGCGGTGGCGCTGGTCGGCCGGCGCGCGCTCGTGGAGGCCTCGGGCAACGTCACCCTGTCGACGGTGGCCGCGATCGCCGAGACCGGCGTCGACGTCATCTCCTCGGGCTGGATCACCCACTCCGCGCCCGCGCTCGACCTAGCGCTCGATATCGAGGTGTCGGCCGGTCGCACCTAGCCGGCGAGAAGCCCCGCCGTCAGGTGCGCCTCGTCTTTGTCGTTCCGGCATTCGCGGTAGCCGAGGCGATGCACGACGAATCCCGGCAGCCGTTGCTCGCAGCGCGCGGCGATGTCGCGGGCGCGGGCGCGGTCGCCCAGGTAAAGCGCGCTCGACGCCAGCGCGACGTAGGATTCGCCGTGGTCCGGACAGCGGCGAAGCTGATCCTCCGCCAGGTCGGCGGCGGCGTCGAAACACCCCACGCCGGTGAGCGCACGCGCATACCAGGTCCTCATGGGCGCCGTGCGCGGATCGCTTGCCGGCGCGAGCTCGACCGCGGTCTTCAGGTAGTTGACTGCCCCCTCGGGATCGCCGGAACACTGGAGCGCCACGCCGTGATGGGCGTGCGCGAACGGATTGGCGGGGTTGAGTTCCACCGCGCGCAGGCTTGCCGCGACCGCGCCGTCGTGGTCCCGCGCATGCAATCTGGCGCACGACCGCACGATGCTCGCCTTGGCATCCTGCGGCGTGAGCGTCGCGGCCCGTTCCGCCGCCTCCAGGGCTTCGTGAACCAGCCCACGCCGATCGCCGAAATGGCCCTGACTGACACCGAACAGGTTGGCGCAGACGAGTCCCGTCAGCGCCGGCGCGAACTCCGGGTCCCGCTTGAGCGCTTCGCCGAAGAAGGCGCGGGCCCGAAACGCACCGGCGCGGCTGCGCACCAGTTCGGCCCGGAAGCCGAGCTGGGAGAGCCGCCACACATCGTCAGCGCGATCGGGTTCGACCGTTGACGTGGCCGCGCGTATCTCCAGTTCCGATGCGACAGCCGCGGCGATCCGGGCGGCGATTCGGGGGATGCCGTCGTCGTCGGCCTCGACCTCGAACCGGCGTGACCAGACCGTGCGATCGATCGCGACCTCGACCAGCCGGACCGAGGCGCGCAGCCTGCCGGCGGTCTGCCACGTTGACCCGACAAGCCGGTACCGGGCGGCCGCCAGGGTGCTGTCCCGCACGACAAAGGTCCGCCAGCGCGACAGGCCGTGAACGATCTCCTCGCGGAGCCGAAGGGTACTTCGCCCGCGATCTGCGGACCGAAAGTTCGCCACGGCGATATCGGGCACGACGCCGGGGCCGAGCGCGTCCGGCGCAGCCGCCTCGCGCAGGATCGATGCCCGCAACCGCTTCGTGTCCGCGCTCACCTCCATGTCGAGATCGTCGCGCAGGGCGACGCGGCAGGCCTCGTACTGGCGCAGGGCCCGATCCCGCTGCCCCTGCACGGCATGGAGACGCATCAGCTCGCGATGCACATCCTCCTGCGCGCGATCGATCTTCAGGAGCAGGTTGGCGGTCCTGCGGGCGCGACCAAGATCATCGGACGATGCCTCGGCGACGAGCACGCTCCGCAGGACATCGGTGACCGCCTGATCGAGATCGGTGCGTTGATCGGCAAGCCAGCGGCCGAACGTTTCCTCCTCGATACCGACATCGCCGAGCAGGGGACCGCGATAGAGGGCAGCGACACGATCTGCGCCTTGCTGCGCGTCGCCCGTCGCAATCAGCCTGCGCAGCTCGACCACGTCGCAGGCGACCCGCGTCATGTCGAGCGCGACCTCGTCGCCCGCGGTCTCGAGAATGCCGTGCCCGTTGCGGGGCAGGGCCCTTCGGATGATCGAAAGCGTCTGGCGGAGATTCACCCGCGCACGACGGTCATCGCGGTCGTGCCAGAGAAGGTCAGCGAGCACGCCGCGCGCTTGCGGCCGTCCGTCGCGCACCGCCAGATAGGCGAGGAGGGCGATCGCCTTCCTCTGTCGCAGGACGACCGGTCGTCCGGACACGTCACGTACCTCGAAACCACCGAGCAGTCGCAGCGACAGGACGGGTGTCATCGTCGGACCCTAGCGAACGCGACCTGCGAAATCACGCTCAAATCACGCCGGCCCGCTAGCTTCCGAAGAGGCAAACGACAGGGGAGAAAGCCGGACATGATCGGAGTCGTCAGGGTCGCCTTGATCGCGATGGTAGGTGCAACGCTGGGGGCCGCGGCGGCCTTCGCCGGCCCGCTCCACAAGGCGGCGCGAAAGGGTGACCTGCAGGAGGTGCAGGCGCTGATCGCCGCCGGCGAGGACCTTGCCGAACTCGACAACGCGGTGGGGGCGCCGCTGCACTGGGCGGCCGCGCGCGGACATGTGGACGTCGTCAGGGCGCTGATCGAAGCCGGCGCCGACCCCAACCAGCCGGCGCGGGCGCCGGAGCTTCTGACGCCCCTCCATTTTGCGGCCGACAACGGTCGTACCGAGGTTGCCGCTTACCTCATCGGGATCGGCGCCGATCTCGCGGCCGGCGACGGCGCGATCGGGACGCCGCTCCACTTCGCCGCCAGCAAGGACCGCGCCGAGGTCGCTGCCATGTTGATCGAGGCCGGAGCCTCGCTGCTCGCGACCGGCGATCGCTATGGCGAGCAGCCGCTCCACGCGGCCGCGCAATCGGGCGGCGCCGAGGTCATCGACCTGCTGGTGGCGCGCGGCGCCGACGTGAATGCCATCACCGGGCTCAACAACAACACCGCGCTTCACCTCGCGGTCTACACACTGAACAAGCCGGCGGTGGCCAGGCTTCTCGAACTCGGCGCCGACACCACCGTCGTGTCCGAGACCTGGGGCACGGCTTTCGAAACCGCCTCGACGAACGAGGACATGCGGGCGTTTCTGCGGTCCGTCGGCCTCACCCGGTAGGAGGCTCCAATTAGCCGGCAAAAGGTCCTGTGTCTGCACCGCATCGCTTCGCTGCGGTGCAGACACAGGACGACGAGGGCCGTTGACATCGACGTCATCCCGCTCGAGGTGCGGCATCTTCGATGACGCTCCGCAGGTGCGGGATCTCGTGCCTCCGCATGCCACGACAAACGAAATGACAGCCGGCTAACTGAACCGACTCATATCCCGCGTCCGTTCGGCGTGGGCCGTGAGTTCCTCGCGCAACCAGGTTTCAAAGGCCTGGACCGCCTTCGGCTGTCGCGCGTGGCGCGGGACCACCAGCCAGTAGCCGACGCCGCTGGCATGGTGATCGCGAAACGGTGCGGCGAGGCGTCCGGACATGAGGGCGTCGCCGGCAAGCGTCTCCCAGGCCAGGAATACGCCCTGTCCGGTCATCGCCGCGTCGAGGCAGAGCGAGGCGTTGGAGAAGGTTGGTCCGTCGCCGAGCACGCCCTCGTCGAGCCCGTTGGGCTCCAGCCACACATCCCAGCCGAACATCGCGCCGGGGTCGCGGATGATCGGCACGTCGGCGAGATCGGCCGGCGTCGCCAGGCGTTCGGCCAAGGCCGTGCTGCACACCGGGAAGACGCGCTGGTCGAGCAGTTTGTGCGCCTCGACGCCGGGCCACGCACCGCCGCCCGCGCGAATGCACATATCGACGTCCGAGGCGTTGGGATCGACCACGTCGATGGTGGCGTCGACCCGGATGGGGATACCGGGGTGGGCGTCGTGGAAGTCCTGGAGGCGCCAGACCAGCCACTTCTCCGCGAATACCGGCGCGACCGAGACCGTCAGTGAATCGTGCGTCTCACGCCCGACAAGATCGACCGCGGCGGCCAGGTCGGACATGCCGCTGGCGAGCAGGCGCACGACCTCCGCGCCGAGCGCCGTCGGTGCGAGCCCGCTCGGCCGGCGCTCGAACAGCGGGCGGCCCAGTTGCTGCTCGGCCTTGCGCACCTTCTGGCTGACGGCGCCGACGGTGACGCCCATTTCGTCGGCCGCCGCCGCGAGGGAGCCGAGACGACCGACCGCCTCGATTGCCCGCAGGCCGCCGAGGTGCACCCGATTCAGGCTTTGCATATAGTAAATCTATAGGAGGATGGAGAGAATATCCATGTAAAACAATATATTGGCTTCCTACTATGTAGCTATGCTAAATCTGATGAAATCCCTGATGACACGCTTCGCGCCCCCGGTCGCCGAGCCCAGCGCACGCTTGCGCTGGCAGAGCGATCCGCTGGCCCATCCGCACATCCGCTGCATGACCGCGCACGAGATCGCCGACCTGCCGCTGCGCTCGGCCGTGATCTCGGAGAGGAATCCGGGCTCGAATCCGCATGGCGCGGTGAATGCAACCCCGGATTGTGCTACTATGCCGCGAGGAAGCACGCGTTGGACCGTCGGTCGTGGAGCAGTCACAAGCCGAATCACCGCAGCCGGGTCCGGCTCCGAGCGTTGACAAACGCCAGGCCGGCATCCGCTACAGGCTGGCTATCGTCGCCTTGCTCGCAACGGCGACCGGTTCCCTCTACGGTTTTCTGCTGGACGGCTCCATTCGCGCTGACCCGTTCGATCCAAACCCGGGTTTGTGGTCCTGGCTGACCAGCGGTCAGCCACACTCGGCGCTGAGGACCATGCCTGTGGTCCCGATCGGTAACCGCGGCACGCTGACGCCTCGTCCTGTGCAGACGGCATGGATCAACTCGTCACGTTTCCCCAGCCTGGACGGTGGGATCGTGTTTGTGGACCCGACGGCGGCGCCGGCATCAGATAACTCTTCGATACAAACCGATCAGACAGCCCAAACGACCGCGGTTCAGGAGCAATCGCAAGCTCAGTCGGGCCTGCGATCAGTCCCCACCACCGCGGGATTGGACGGACCGATGATGGAAGCCTACTGCCTGCCGGGCGGCAGCCATTGTTGGGCAGTCGGTACATTCGGCACGGCGCTGCGATCGGTGAAGGGGGGCGAGACCTGGACACAGTTCACCACCAACACCGACAACGATCTTCGGTCGGTATTCTTCGTGACCGCGGACCGCGGTTGGGTCGTCGGCGACAACGGCACGATCCTGGCCACGGAGACTGGCGGACAAAGCTGGGTCCGGCAGAACAGCGGCACCGACGATTTGTTGAGCTCAGTGACGTTCTATTCGTCGCGGGTCGGCTGGGCGGCGGGGCTCAATAGCATTCTGTCAACGACCGATGGTGGTACGACCTGGATCCCCCGGGTAGCAGCGAGCGAGAGTTTACTGAGTGCCGTGACGTTCATCTCGCCTCTGCAGGGTTGGGCGGCGGGGTTGAACGGTACCGTCCTGTCGACGCTCGACGGTGGTCGGGCCTGGGCCTTGCAGGACAGCGGCACCGAAGAAGCACTGAGCGCGATCTCTTTCGTGTCGCCGCAGCGTGGCTGGGCGGTCGGTCTGGGTGGCACGATTCTGTCGACCCTTGATGGTGGCGCGACTTGGGCCGGACAGGTCAGCGGCACCCGACGCAATCTCCTGTCGGTCCATTTTCAGGACGAGCAGATCGGCTGGGCGACGTCGGATTGGGGAGACGATGACGGTCGCCCGATCGTATTGCAGACACTGGATGGCGGTGGGAGCTGGGAGACGCTGTCCTACCGCCATCTCCCGGCGCCCTGGGTGCTTTACCTGGCGCTTCCCGGTCTGTTCCTTTCTCTCTATGGGGTCGTCATCACATATCGCCCCGCGCACCGGCGGTCGGACGAAGAAGGGATCGCCACGACCGGACGTGCCGACCGGCCGATCGGCTGGCACGACCGGGATGTGTTGGGCCTCAAGCACATCGCGCTCGGCATTTCACGGTTCCTGCGAAACACACGTACCGAGCCGCCGTTAACCATCGCCGTGACCGGCCGTTGGGGAACCGGCAAGAGCTCGCTGATGAACCTCATCGCGGAGGACCTGAAGCGCTACGGTACCAGTGCGATCTGGTTCAACGCATGGCATCACCAGAACGAGGACCATCTGCTCGCAGCGCTGCTGGAGAACATCCGTGCCCAGGCCGTGCCGCCCCTGTGGCGCTTGTCGGGGATCGTCTTCCGCACCCGCTTGGCGTTCGGCCGCTTGAAGCGTTCGCTTGCCGGCATAGCGATCCTGGTCGGTGCAGTCGTGTCGGCCTGGCTGATCGCTCGCTCCCAATTCGTAGAACTAAGTCTTCCGTTCGACCTCGACGTGGCGAAAATCGCGAACAGCGCACTCTACGTCGCAACCGGCGGCCTGATGGCCCAGTTGGGGCGGCTCAGGCTGAAGCCCGCGCAGCTGATGGCGACGCTGTCGACAAAGGCCCGCGTCAGGCAGTTCACCGAGCAGTTGGGCTTCCGCCATCACTTCGCCCGGGAGTTTGGCGACGTGTGTGACGCGCTGAGATACGGTTCCAATCCGGGCCTCGTGATTTTTATCGACGACCTCGATCGCTGCCGGTCCAAGAAGGTGCTGCAGGTTCTTGAATCGGTGAACTTCCTGGCGACAGCCGGCCGCTGCTTCATCTTTCTCGGTATCGACGAGGAAAAGGTCATCAGTTCCGTTGCCGACAGCTTCGAGGGGTCGGTCCTGGTTCTGCCGAAAGATGCGTCCGACGAAAAGAAAGCCGACACGGTTGAATCCGACGAAGGGTCGCTTGGCAACGACACACCGAGGCTCGACGGTAACGGCGGTCCATCCATGCCCGCCGAGCCGAAACGCGATGGACGAAAGCTCGCCGAGTTTGCCGACCACTACCTTGAGAAGCTGATCAACATTTCCGTGCCCGTGCCGGAGGCAACGGTGGCGACAAGCGCTGCCCTGTTCGGCACGGATGTCGGTGAGGAGACCAGCCCTTGGCCGGACCGGGTTCGCCGCATGATCAGGGCCGCGCCGGATGTTGGCGGACCCGCGGTCATCATTGCCGCCGCATGTGCCATGATCTTGCTGGCAAATCCTACGGCCACGACCTCCGCTGACGCCGAAAACGGACAGGTCGGCACCGATGGCGGGAGCGTGGGCGAAGGAACCGCGGCCACGCGAACGGACAGCGATGTCGGAAGTGCCGAGGTCGAACGCACCGCGCAGGCTCCGGCCGTTGTCAGCGCCAGCGCGCTTGGCCCCAATTTGGTCGGACGCCTGACGGTGCCGTTCGCCGCCGCGGGGTTGCTGGCGGGTCTGGTTCTTCTTCGGCGCAGCTCCAGGAGCGTCAGCGGCAAGATATCCGACTCCGCCGATTTCGCCTCGGCGCTGAACATCTGGCATTCGACGTTCTTTGCGACCAACCCGACGCCACGTGGCGTCAAACGCCATCACAACCGGCTGCGCCTCTACGCCATGCGCCTGCGTCCGCAAGAGCGGCCATCGGACTGGATCGACCAGATATTCGGTGCTGAGCCTGTGTCGTCAGCCGACACCGCCAACGGACGCGACGCCGGCGTCACGATATCGGAAGAGAAGATCGTTGCACTGGGTGCCCTCCAGGCGCTCGATCCGGGCCTGCTTCAACTGGAGCCGACGGAAATCAAATCAGCCTTCGAGGACCGGGCGACGGACGCATGGGCCTCGGCGGAGAGCGAGGTGGACGCAAACGGCAGGGGGCAGGCGATGTTCCCGAAGCCGTGGGAAGCTTTCGACCGCTTCGAGGAACACTTTGGTGGTCAATGGCCGCCAACAGCGGACGAATTGGAGAGCTTTCGCGCTTTGACGCGCAGTGTCAGGGCTTGATCGGTCGACGTCGTCGACCTGACCCTGGTGCGCGCGGCCTTCTAAGTCGCCTCAGGACAACCTGGTCTAGCTCCAGCCGCCGCGCTTGGTCATGTAGAACACGTGGCGGCCGATCTTCTCCATCCTGTTCATCTTCCGCGCCCAGCGGGGCCGCACATAGGTGGCGTGGTAGTGGGTCGCCGCACCGATGTCGTCCATGAACAGCGTGCGCCTGTCGTCGAGCACCCGGTCGGCGAGTTCGGTCGCCGCCGCCCACGACTTCTTGTCGGTGATGCGGTCCCGGATGCCGTCGCAGGCGAAGGAGAACTGGCAGCGGTTGCGCTTGTGCTTGTTCTGGTAGACGACGCTGCAGATGGTGTTGGGGTAGGCGGGGTTCTTCAGCCGGTTCAGGACGACCTGGGCCACCGCGATGCGCCCGCGTTCCGGCTCGCCCCGCGCCTCGAAGTAGATCGCATTGGCCAGGCACCGGCGTTCCTTCTTCGATCTGGCCGAGTCGGGCACGGCATAGTTCACCCAGGCATGGGTTTGGCGGATGTCGGGATCGAGCACGATGCCGGATTCCGCGCCCTTGCCCATCACCGCCTTGAACGGGGGATCGCTTTCCGGCGCGTCGTCGGCGGGTGCATAGGCGAGAAGCTTGGGCGCTTCGGGTGCGGCTTCTTCACCGGTCTCGGTGGCCGGGGCCTCGGCCGTCGCGGCAGCCTCCGCGGCCGTCTCGGCGACGGGCGCGTCGGGGCGGATGAAGGCCATGGAATGGCCGGCGGTGGAGTCGACGATCGGATCGAACAGCGTGTCGTCGCCGAGCAGGCCGGCGACATAGGCCAGCCGTTGCGGACCGCTGGCCTCGCTCGCGCGGCTGGTGCTCGCCAGTCCGATGGTACCGGTCACGGTCGGGTCGACAGCGACGGTCGTGGCCTTGTCGAGGCCGGGACCGATCAGGGCGGCGACGCGACGGATGTCGCCCTTGTCGTCGACCCGGTCGCGTGCGCTCAGATGAACGCGCCAGCGGTCGGCGTCCTCGATATTTGCCTGGAACCTGAACAGCGCGTCCTGGTGGGAGATGGCCTGCGTCGACAGGGCCAGGAAGAAGCCCGCGAACAAGACCCGCTCGGCCATTGTGCGCTTGTGCAGCCTTGGCCGCCGTACCCCACGAACAATCAACGCCTCACTCCACCCACGCAACACACACGCTCGCCCGCCCCCATCGCGGGCGACACCTCATTGAAGCAGCATTAACCTTGAAAGACGGTTAATCCGCCGCGGCAATGTCGATCGGTCCGATTTGGCCGGTGGATTCAGGCGAGAGTGGGCAGCCCGTCGGGCGTTGCGGGGGAAAGTTCGGGGCTTGAGCGCGTCAGAAGTGAGGCATGCGCCGCCGCCAGCCGCGCGATCGGCACGCGGTAGGGCGAGCAGGACACGTAGTCGAGCCCGATTCTCTCGCAGAACATGATCGATGCCGGGTCGCCGCCATGCTCGCCGCAGATGCCGAGCTTCAGATCGGCGCGCGCCCGGCGGCCTTGCTCCGCCGCCATGCGCACCAGCATGCCGACGCCGTCCTGGTCGATGGTCACGAACGGATCGGCGGGCAGGATGCCGCTCGCCACATAGTGGCCCATGAAGGCGCCGGCGTCGTCACGGGAGATGCCGAATGCCGTCTGCGTCAGGTCGTTGGTGCCGAACGAGAAGAACTCGGCCCGTGCGGCAATGTCGGCGGCCGCGACCGCGGCTCGCGGCAGCTCGATCATCGTGCCCACCGTGTAGGCCGGCACCGATCCCCGCTCGGCCTCGATCGCCCGGGCGGTGCGTTCGATCACCTCGGACACGGCCTCGAGCTCGGTTCGCGACGACACCAGCGGCACCATGATCTCCGGCTCGACCGCCTCGCCGCCCTTGGCGCCGACCTCGAGGGCCGCCTCGAGGATCGCGCGCACCTGCACCTCGGCGATCTCGGGGTAGGAGACGGCGAGCCGGCAGCCGCGATGGCCGAGCATCGGATTGACCTCTTGGAGCGCTTGGGCGCGCTCGCGCAGCCGGGCTGCGTCGGCGCCCATGGCTTCGGCCACCTCCGCGATCTCGCTGGCCTTGGGCAGGAACTCGTGCAGCGGCGGGTCGAGCAGCCGGATGGTCACCGGCAGGCCGCGCATGATCTCGAACAGGGCGACGAAGTCCGCGCGCTGCATCGGCAAGAGCTTGGCGAGCGCTCGGCGGCGATGGGTCTCGTCCTCGGCCAGGATCATCTCGCGCACCGCCTGGATGCGGTCGCCGTCAAAGAACATGTGCTCCGTGCGGCAAAGGCCGATGCCTTCCGCGCCGAACGATCGCGCGGTGCGCGCGTCCGGCGACGTTTCCGCGTTGGCGCGGACGTCGAGGCGCCGGCGCTCATCGGCCCAGGTCATCAGTTGCGCGAACTCGTCGGAGAGCTCCGGCTGCTGCATCTCCACCGCGCCGGCCAGCACCTCGCCGGTCGATCCGTCGATGGTGATGGTCTCGCCGGCCTTGAAGGTGCGGCCGTCGGCGGTCAGCGTCCCGGCGTCGTAGTCGACCCGCAGGCTGCCGGCGCCCGACACGCAGGGCTTGCCCATCCCGCGTGCGACGACCGCCGCGTGGCTGGTCATGCCGCCCCGCGTGGTCAGGATGCCCTCGGCCGCGTGCATGCCGTGGATGTCCTCGGGGCTGGTCTCGACGCGAACCAGAATGACCGGGTAGCCCTTGGCCTTCTGTTCCTCCGCCTGGTCGGCGGTGAACACGATCTCGCCGCTCGCCGCGCCCGGCGATGCCGGCAGGCCGCGGCCGATGGTGTCACGCGTGGCGTGGGGGGCGATGGTCGGGTGGAGGAGCTGGTTGAGGGCCTCGGGATCGATCCTGAGCACCGCGTCGTCGGCCGAGATCATGCCCTCGCGGACCATGTCGACGGCGATCCTGATCGCCGCCTTGGCCGTGCGCTTGCCGCTGCGCGCCTGCAGCATCCACAGCTTGCCGTTCTCGACCGTGAACTCCAGGTCCTGCATCTCGCGATAATGCGCTTCGAGGCGGGTGCAGATATCGGCGAACTCGTCGAACACCGCCGGCATGGCCGCCTGCAGCGACGGCTTGTCGGAACCCGAGGCGAGCCGCGCCTCCTCGGTCAGATCCTGCGGTGTGCGGATGCCGGCAACGACGTCCTCGCCCTGGGCGTTGACCAGGAACTCGCCGTAGAGCGCCTTTTCGCCTGTCGACGGGTTGCGCGTGAAGGCAACGCCGGTGGCGGAGTTGCCGCCCATATTGCCGAACACCATGGCCTGGACGTTGACGGCTGTGCCCCAGTCGGCCGGGATGTTGTTGAGGCGCCGGTAGGTGATCGCGCGCTGGTTCATCCACGAGGCGAACACGGCGCCGATCGCACCCCAGAGCTGTTCCTGCGGGTCTTGCGGAAAGCCGTGCCCCAGTTCGTCGGCGACGATCGCCTTGAAGGCGTCGACAATCTCCACCCAGTCGTCGCCCTGCATGTCGGTGTCGTTGAGGTAGCCGCGCTGGTCCTTGTGCGCGCTCAGCTTCGACTCGAACAGGTGATGATCGAGCCCGAGCACCACGTCGCCGTACATCTGGATGAAGCGGCGGTAGGAATCGTAGGCGAAGCGGCGATCGGCCTCCTGCGCCAGCGCCTCGACGGTGGCGTCGTTGAGGCCGAGATTGAGGACCGTGTCCATCATGCCCGGCATCGACGCCCGCGAACCGGAGCGCACCGACACCAGCAGCGGCCGCGCGGCGTCGCCAAAGGTGCGGCCGACGATCCGGCCGACCTCGGCCAAGGCCTCCTCGACCTGTGGCTTCAGTTCGTCAGGCAGGTGCCGGTCGTGATCGTAGTAATGGGTGCACGCTTCGGTCGTGACGGTGAATCCGGGCGGGACCGGCAGGCCGAGATTGGCCATTTCGGCCAGATTGGCCCCCTTGCCGCCCAGCAGGTCGCGCATATCGGCGCGGCCATCGGCCCGGCCGCCGCCGAACGCATAGGTCCATTTACGCATGACGATCCCCGTCGTGTCGCTGCGGTGGGCCGTTAGTAGCCAACCGCCGGGTGCACTGCAACAATCGCCGTTGTCGCATCGGCGGCAACAGGGTTGTAACCGTCAGGCACGCATCCCGAGGCGGAGGCCGGTCGCCGTCCGTTCGCGCAGGATTTCGCGGCGGAAGCGGAAGAGCGCGGCCGGCCGGCCGCGCGTCTGGCGGCGCGTCGCGCCGGTGGGCTCCACCAGGGCGGCGGTTTCCACCAGCCGGCGGAAGTTCTGCGTATGCAACCGGCGGCCGGAAAGCGCCTCGGCCATCCGCTGGAGTTCCGACAGCGTGAACTCGGCGGCCATGAGCTCGAAGATGACGGGGCGGTATTTGAGCTTCGCCCGCAGCCGGGAGATCGCCGTCGCGAGGATGCGCCGGTGGTCGAACCGCATGGGCCGGCCGGTGGCGGCCTGCGCCGGGTGTGCCTTCGCCCTGCCGTCGCGCTTGGCTTCGGCGACGAGGCCGGCCTCGTACAGCATCTCGTAGCGGTCGAGCACGCGCTCGTCGTCCCAGCGGCCGCCGTCGCCAAAGGCGATGCCGAACCGTTCGCGCCGCCCGACGCGCGCTCCGGGCGCGCGCCGGCCCTTGGCCAGCCAGTCCTGCATGGCCGGCATCAGGATCTCGTCGATCACCGTCGGCCGCCGCTGCCGCCAGTCCTCCCAGGGAAAGTAATCGTACCAGCGACGCCAGCCGCCGCCGGTGGCGATGTCGGCTGCCGCGTCGCTCATGCGGGTGAGCGCCAGATAGCCGACGGAGACCTGATGCAGGCCGGCGTCGCCGGGCCGCGCCTGACGCCCCCGGTCGCCGAAGGTGTAGAGCTGCTCCACGTGCCCGACGGCGAGGCCCGTCTGCATCTCGACCCACGACCGCAAGCCGGTTTCGAAGGTGCGGTGTTCCAGCGGGTTGAACGGCCCGAAGGGCAGGCCGTCCGGTTCGCCGGTGCGGCCCCGGCCACGGTCGGTGACGGCCAGCACCAGCGGTTCGTCGTCGGACACGCCGACGATCGCGGCGATCAGGCCGATTTCGATTCCCGGCGAGACGGGCGCCTTGGTCACGGCCTCAGAGGCAGGACGAACGGGGTGCCCTCGATGGCCGAATCGCCGCGGCCGATGGACTCCACGGCGGCGACCATGCGCCCGCCGCGCCCCAGGATGGCGTCGGCCAGCGCCACCAGCCGGCTGTTGGGCGTCGCCGTCGGCGAGGCGGCGCGCAGCCGCGACGACAGGTGTGCCTCCGCGGTCCCGGGATCGAGGTGGCACAGCGCAATGAACGCGGCGGCGGTGGACCGGCTGATGCCGGCGAGGCAGTGGACCACCATCGGCTGTCGCCGGTCCCAGCCGTCGACGAAGTCAAGCAGGTGCCGCACGTGGCTGGCCTGCGGCGCGACGTAGCCTTCCATGATTTCGGTGATGTCGTTGAGTCGCAAGTCGAGATGGTTGGTCGCGTCGATGGGTGCCGGCCGCGTCATCTCCGCGCCTTCGGCGAGCAGGCTGACGACGTGGGTCGCGCCCGTTGCCCCGACGGTTTCGTCAAGCCGCGACAGCGGGCAGACGACGATAGCGCTCATGACGCGCCCCCACCGGCGGCGTCGACCGCGCGGAAGCAGTCGAGATAGCGGGCCTCGGCGGTGGTCGCCGGCCACGGCGTCAGCATGTCGGGATCGATCGAGACCCTGGGCGGCCGTCCAAAGAACTTCACCGCTTCCTCCTTGCCGAATCCCGCCAGCTTCACCGCCTCATGATACGCCGAAACCTGATCGGCCGCCTTGATCATCGCGGCGACCTTGCGCGGCAAGGGATAGGTGATTCCGAAGCGGATATGAACTGCCGCCAGAAGCCGCTCCTCGACCGCGACGTAGGAGCCGCCGAGCAGCGTCTTGAAGGGCGAGATGAGATCGCCGATCACGTATTCGGCGGCGTCGTGGAGGAGGCCGGCGAGCCGGGTGGAGGCGGGGAGGTCGCCGTTCATCCGCACCAGCAGATCGTCGACCAGAATCGTGTGCTGGGCGACCGAGAAGACGTGGTCGCCGATCGTCTGGCCGTTCCAGCGCGCCACGCGCGCCAAGCCGTGGGCGATATCCTCCAGCTCGATATCGAGCGGCGATGGGTCGATGAGATCGAGCCGGCGACCCGACAGCATGCGCTGCCACGCACGCGCCGACGGCTTGCGGCGCGCCATCAGCCCGTCGACGCCTGCGACGGCCAGTCGTAGGTCGCCCAGGCCGGGAGCTCCACGCGCGTGACGACCTCGCCGGCGGTGATCGGCGTCCCGGCGGCGACGGCATCGCCGACGCGGTCGAGGCGGGCGATGGCGATGCCGGCCTGTCCGGCTGTCGAGCCGAGTTTGCCGACCTCGCGCTCGTCGGCCAGAAGCGGTGTCCCGGCCGCGGGCAGGGGTCCCTCGCCGGTGACGGCCACGACCCGGCGCCGCGCCGTGCCGCGGTGCTCCATGCGCGAGACCACCTCCTGGCCGACAAAGCAGCCCTTCCGGAAATCAACGCCATGCAACTGGTCGAGGGCGATGTCATGGGGAAAGACCTCGCCGCTGCCGAAATCGCCCGGCGCCTCGGGCACGGCAAGCGCGATGCGATGGGCGTGGTAGTCCGCGGGTGCGGCGTCCCGCACACCCGGCGGTCGCTCGTCGGCGGCGATGGGTCCGCGAAAGCCGAGCGCGACGAGGCGCGGATCGGGCGGCATCTCGGTGGCGTGCGGTGATGGACCGTCCCAGGCGACGGCGACGGCCAGATCCGGCCGTTCGGCGATCTCGACCTGGGCGCGGAGCTTGTAGAGACCGAGCCGCTGCAGAAACAGGTCGGCGTGATCATCGGCGAGATCGGCGAGGTAGCCGCCGTCGCGCCGGTGCAGCAGGAGGTCGACCAGCACCTTGCCCTGTGGCGACAGGAGGGCGCCGTAGCCTGACCCGTTGTCGGCGGGATCGGCAACGTTGCCGGTCAGCAGGTCGCCAAGGAACTTGGGCGCGTCGGGACCGCCGATCGCGACGACCCGCCGTGCGGGCAGAAAGCAGAAGCGGGGCTCCGAAGCATCCATTCCGTTCATGTGCGACTACGTAGGCGGCCTCGCCGATGGCGGCAAGCCGTCAATCGCCGGCGATGAAATAGCGCCACGTGCCGTCCGGGGCGATGCCGAGACGGTAGGAGAGGTAGTAGCCGTAGGCGAGCATGTCCTCGTAGTCGCCGGCATAGACCAGCTTGAACAGCTCTACGATCTGCTCCGGCGTCAGCGCCTCGACCGGATAGCGGGCGAAGTACGGCCACACATAAGCTTCCTCGTCGGTGCCGGGATCGGCATGCACGAACCCGGCTTCCAGCACCTCCAGAAGGATCGCCATGATCTCCCGGCCCTCCACGTCGCCCGACAGGGACCGGAGGTAGTCGATCGGATCCTCCACATGGCCGAAGCTCAGCGCCGGCGGCGCTTCGCTGGCGTCCATGATCGGCCGCAGGTTCTCGGGATCACCGGTGCGCGCAGCGGCCATGATCGCCTCGCGCACGCGGCGCACCGGTTCAGGCAGAAGTGCGGGATCGTAGAGGACGTCGGGAACGCCGGCATCGGTGACGTCGGGACCGGTCGGCGCGCTGCTGTCCGTGGCCACCGCCTCGCCGGGTTCGGCGGTGCCGGCCGGCAGTTCGGGCATCGCTTCCCCGGCCTCGGGGAGGATGATCGTCTGGGTCGGCACCTCGCGGCTGTCCTGCGCACCCGCCGCGGTCACGGTCAGGGCGAGACCGAGAGCAAGGGGTAGGCCGAACGCCGGTCGCAAAGCCACCGCAACCCTCCGGATGACCGATTGGGCGGCCAGTCTACCCGAAAATGAGCGGTGAGGCAGGCGCGACGGCCTGGCGGCGGCCTATTGGAGGGTGGGCCTGAGGGTGAATTCGCGTGAGGTAATCCGGTCCGGCAGCGTGCCGGCGAGTTCGGCCACGGCGGTTTCGCCGTATGTGTCGACGAGATCGGAAAGGGCGGTAAACAGCGCCGCGTGGGCGACGATTTCCGGATCGACGCCGTCGGCCAGCGCGCCTTCCCAGGCTTCGTTCAGATAGGACAGCGCGACGCGCTTCTTCTCGGCGATGGTGTTGGTATCGTCTGTGGCGGTCATGTGACGCTGTGATCCCGTTAACGTTCCCGCAACCTATCACGCCGCCACGGGCCGTCAGCGATATCGTGAAGAAAGGGTTAACGGCTCCTTAAAATGTCGGGGGGTCCCCTTAACGGTTGGCTAACCATCTTCGCCGTAGCGGGCGACGATCTCGCCGGCAAGCCGAGCGCCCTCGTCCATGAACCGGGCGATCGTGATGCGCGCCGCGTCGGTGCAGACCCGATGGACGGACCGATAGCTGTCGAAGCCGCGATTGAAGCCGTCCGCCAGCCCGACCCGGCGGTTGAAATCCGGCTGCTCGGCGTCGATGAGGGCCTGCATCTGGTCGCGCCACAGGCTGCCGTCGTCGGCGCCGCACAGGTCGCGCAGATAATGAATCGACCCCAGGATTTCGGCGAGGCGAAGAAGCGAATCCTCGTAGGGCGGCCGCGCCAGTTCCTGCGCGGGCAGCGGTGCGGCGATACCCAGCGTCACGATGAGGGCGAGGGCGGTCCGCTTCATGCCGTCATCTCGCGTTGCAGCCACGTCGCCGTGCCGTCGGTCAGCGCGAGCCCGTCGGGATTGTCCGGCGTGACCCACGCGACCGCCGCGGCGTCGTCGCCGGCGACCGCGTCGCCGGCGAGATAGCGCCCGCGATAGACGGCGAGCACGTAATGCGCCCGGACGGCACCGGCATCGTCACGGTCGATCACCTCCTCGAAGCCCACCTGCCGCCAGTCGTCCGCTTCGATCCGGGTCTCCTCGCGCAATTCACGCGCCACCGCCTCTTCCAGCCGCTCGCCCGTCTCGACCCGTCCGCCCGGCAGGCTCCACAGGCCCTTGAGCGGCGCCCGCCCGCGGCGCACGAGCAGTACCGCACCGTCCCTGAGGACAAGCGCGCTGACGCCGAGCATGGGGTGATCGGGGCGGTCCCGGGACGACATGGACGCGAACCTACAGCGTGCCCGGGCCGCGACAAAGCGCTATACCCGCGAGGGCCCAGAGGCCGGAGAAACCAAGGATGGGCCGATGTGCGGGCGTTACCTGCTGATAACGTCGCCGGACGAGATCGAGACCCTGTTCGGCTATCTCGACGGCGAACCGTTTCCGCCGCGCTACAACATCGCCCCGACCCAGCCGATCGCGATCATCCGCCACGTCCACGGCGCCCGGCGTTTCGCGCTGGTGCGTTGGGGGCTGGTGCCGCGCTGGGTCAAGGATCCTGGGGATTTCCCACTGCTCGTCAACGCCCGCGACGACACGCTGACAGAACGCCCGGCCTTTCGCGATGCCGTGCGTTACCGGCGTTGCCTGGTTCCCGCCTCCGGCTTCTACGAGTGGACATCGGAGGCAGGCGGCCGGCAGCCGTACTGGGTCCGCCCCCGCGACGGCCGCCCGGTCGCCTTTGCCGGCCTTTGGGAAACCTGGATGAACGCGGAGGGCAGCGAGATCGACTCCGCCTGCATCATCACGACGGCGGCGAACGCCACGGTCGCGCCGATCCACGACCGGATGCCGGCGGTGATCGACCCGGCCGACTTTACCACCTGGCTGGAGGGTTCGCTGGAGGAGGCGCTGGCGCTTCTGAAGCCGGCCGCGGAGGACAAGTTTGAGGCCGTTCCGGTCAACCGTCGGGTCAATTCCGTGCGCGACGACGGTCCCTCGCTCCTGGAACCGCCCGAGCAGGGTGACCTGTTCTCATGAGCGGCGGCGCGGGCGTGGTGGCGCCGGCCATCGAGGGATTCCTGCTCAGCGCCGGTCTGATCATCGCCATCGGCGCGCAGAACGCCTTCGTGCTCCGTCAGGGGCTGGTCGGTCGCCATGTCGGGCTGGTCGTGGCCGTCTGCGGTCTGTCCGACGCGGCGCTGATCGCGCTGGGGGTGGCGGGCGCGGGCGCCCTGATCGCCGACAATCCGGCCGTGATCCGCTGGGTCACGGCCGGCGGGGCCGCCTTCCTCGTCGCCTACGGGCTCCTGGCGGCACGCCGGGCGTGGCGTGGCGGGGGTACTCTGGAGGCGGCCGAGGCCGCCAACGGTGCGGCAGCGGTCCTGACGACCACGCTGGCGCTGACGTTCCTCAACCCGCACGTCTACCTGGACACCGTGGTCCTGATCGGCGCCATCTCGGTCCGGTATGAGGGGGGATCGGTCGTTGCCTTCACGCTCGGCGCCATGGCCGCGTCGGCCGCGTGGTTCGCGGCCCTAGGCTACGGCGCGCGCCTGCTCGCGCCGCTCTTTCGGCAAAGAGCGGCGTGGCGCGTTCTCGACGGCGTGGTCGCGATCACCATGCTGGCGATCGCGGCCCGGCTCGTCGCCTCAGCGTTTCTTGTCTGAGTTGGTGTTCGCCGGCTTGGACGCGACGGCCCCTTTCTTGCCTGTCGGCGCGACGGCGGCGACGACGCAGCGAATACCCAGATCGCGGTAGTGGCGATCGAGGGTTGCGTCGCGCTCCAGGTCGGCGCGGCATTGGAAGGGGCGGGCATCGGCGGGACTTTGGTGCACTTTCACCGGACTGACTCGGCTTCTGATCATCCAAACGGCGACATTGTCGACCGCAACGGTCGGCGCATGTGCTCTCCGATTGCGGCCGAAAAATGTTGAACGAGGATGATTACCAATCCTTTACCACGAGTAGGTGGTCGGATCGGGAATCGCCTCGTAGCGGCTTGCCGCAATCAGCCCCTTGATCGAGCGTATCAGCCACCAGATCGCGGTCAAGATCAGCCCGATCACGCCGATCAGGATGAACACCAGCACGAACGAAATGGCCATCGCGACCAGGCCGATCACGGCCTGCCGCACCATGTAGTCGTAGTGGCTGTTCCAGACCTCGGTGCCGTTGCCCCGGTTGAGGACCGCGATGACAAAGCCGGCGATGATCGGTACGACACCGAAAGCCGGGATCATCCCGCCGACGTAGAGAATGTAGATCAGCATCACATTCTCGCGCCCCGGGCGCAGATAGTCGCTGATCACGTCGAAGGTGGCCTGCGTCTGCTCGGACGACCTGACGTCTTCGGCCGCCGGTTCGGCCTCTCGTGGCGCCTCCTCGGGCTTGTCCCCGCCGGCCTTGCTGTCGGTTTCTGCCATGGCCAAACTCCTTGCCAATCGAAATGAACCTGTTGAACGACGCACCGCGAAAGCGCATGTCTGCGACACGGTGCCCCGTATGCCACCTGTCAGGTGGTGGCGGGGCCTTGGCGAAGCAAGGCGACGGTCGTTGATTACGAGACTGGAAGAGACCCGTTCGCGGCTGGCCGCCGTCAGCGCCGATCTCGCGGCCCTGGCGCCGCCGGTGCTGATCATCGTCGCCATCGGCCATCGGGCGCGCCTGCTCGACACCACGACGACCTTCGCCGTCCTGGCGCTCGGCTTCGGCCTGGCGGGGCTCGCCGTGATCACCGCGCTCGCCGCCTTCGGCAACATCTGGCGCGACGGCCGCCGGGGCGCCGGCCTGGCCATGCGCGGCCTCCTGATCGGCGGTCTCGTGCTGGTCCTGCCCGCGATCGCCGCCTGGCGTCTCGTCACCGAACCGCAACTGGTGGACATCACCACCTCGCTCGACGACCCGCCGCGGTTCACCCGCGTCCTTCAGGATCGCGAAGCCGCCGACCTCGTCCCGCGGCGGCCGGAACCGGTCGAGGCGGCGCTGCAGCAGCGCATCCATCCCGACCTCGTGTCGCGTTACTACCCGGTCGGCACCCAGCGGGTCTACGAGGAGGCGCGGGCCATCGCGGCGCGACGCGGGTGGGAGCTGTTCGTCGACCTTGCGCCCGACGAGAGCGTCGACACCGGTCGGATCGAGGCCACGGCCGTCACGGCGGTCTTCGGCTTCCGCCACGATGTGGCGCTGCGGATCGCGCCGGAGGGGGAGGGGACGCTGGTCGACATGCGCTCCGCGGCGCGGCGCGCCTCCCACGATCTCGGCGTCAACGCACGGCGCATTCGCTCGTTCCTGTCGGAACTCGACGTGGCGCTGCAGGGCGTGACCGGCGGTTAGCCGAGGGAGTCCTGGTCACGCACGATCAGGACCGACCGCTGCGAGTGGGTGACGACCTCGACGGCGTTGGGCCCGATCAGATGGTCGCGAGCTTTGGGGCTGTGCGAGGCCATGACGATCAGCTCGGAGCCCGTCTCCCGCGCCTCGCGGATGATCTCGCGGTAGATCGAGCCATGCGAGACCACGACGTTCAGGTCCACGCCGTCGTCGATAACGTCATCGACGAACGCGGCGAGCTCGCGTTCGGCCGCGGCCTTTGACTGTTCCTCGAAATCGGCTGGAAAGAACAGTCCGACGATGGGCATGCCGACGTCGGGCACCACGGTCATCACGTGCAGGCGCGCGCCATACCTGTCGGCCAGATCCGCCGCCGCCCTGGCCGCCTTCCGCTGGCCGTCGGGGTCGGCAAGATCGATCGGGAGCAGGATGTTGCGGTACATCTACGCCTGCGCCTCCTGGGTACCCGGATCGCCCGGCGACAGGCGCCGCAAACGCCGCCGCTGGGCCAGAATGACGACGCCGAGGAGCGCCAGACCGAGCGGATAGATCAGTTCGGGCGGCGGCAGGCCTTCGATCTCCGTGTCGATCGCCGTCACCACGTCGTTGAAGTCGACACCGGCGGTCTCGGCCGGCCCGCCGAAGGCGAAACTGTCGACGACCCAGCGACCGGCGTCGTCCTGTGCCAGCGTCATGCCGAAGGGGCCCTGGAACTGGCCGGGCGCCGGCTCCGGCGTCGTCATGGCGAACAGCTTGAACCGATCGCCATAGGCCGTTTCGCGCGTCATGTGGAAGCGGACCACCTGACCCGGCTCGGCCACGAAGCCGCCATCGGCGAACGCCTCGATGGCGACCGGCTCATGGGGCGGCACGATCTGATCCATGATGAAGCCGGGACGGAACAGCGCGACGATGGCGACGATCAGCGCCAGGCTCTCCCACAGTCGGTTGCGGACCAGCAGCCAGTTCTGGGTCAGCGACGCAAAGGCCAGGATCGCCAGCAGTGACACGACGAACACCATCACCGCCTGCCAGATGCTCTCGACGCCGATCAGCAGGATCGTCGGGTTGAAGATAAACACCAGCGGCAGGATGGCGGTGCGGATGTCGTACATGAACGACTGCACGCCCGTCGCCAGCGGCGAGGCGCGCGAGATCGCCGAGGCGGCGAAGGCCGCCAGGCACACCGGTGGCGTGGAATCCGCCAGCAGTCCGAAGAACAGAACATAGAGGTGGACCGCGATCAGCGGCAGGACGAGCCCGGAAGCACTGCCGAGTTCCACCAGCACCCCGGCCATCAGCGAGGCGACCACCAGATAGTTGGCCGTCGTCGGCAGCCCCATGCCCAGCAGGATGCACAGCACCGCCGTTAGCCCGAGCAGGAGGTAGACATTGCCGCCGGCCAGCGTCTCCATGACGCCGATCAGCGCGTTGGAGAGGCCGGTCGAGGACACCGCCCCGACGATGATCCCTGCCGCCGCCACCGCGACGGCGATGCCGACCATGTTGCGGGCGCCTGCGATCATCCCGGCGATACAGTCGGTGAAGCCGCGCGCCAGCGCCGCGAGGTAGCCGGTCCCGCCAGCCCGGACCTCCTGCACCAGCGGGCGCACGAAGATGATCACGAGCAGCGTGGCGATCGAATAGAACACCGCGCTCGCCGGGCTCCATCGCCGGAAGATCAGGAGATAGACCAGCACCACCAGCGGGATCAGGTAGTGGATGCCGCTGCGGAAGGTCTTCCCGAGCAGCGGGATGTCGGGCCGCGGCAGGCCTTTGAGGCCGAGCTTCAGCGCCTCCAGGTGCGAGATGTAGAGGAGCGCGATGTAGCTGATGACGGCGGGGATGAACGCCGCCTTGATGACCTCGAAATAGGTGATGCCGATGAACTCGGCAATGATGAAGGCGGCCGCGCCCATAATCGGCGGCATGAGCTGGCCGTTGGTCGATGCCGCGACCTCGATCGCACCGGCCTTGACCGCCGGCATGCCGGTCTTGCGCATCACCGGGATGGTAAAAGTGCCGGTGGTGACCACGTTGGCGATCGACGAGCCGGAGATCATCCCGGTCATGCCGGAGGCGAGGATGGCCGCCTTGGCGGGGCCGCCGCGATAGCGGCCGACCATCGCGAACGCCAGGTCGAGGAAGTACTTGCCGGCGCCGGCCCGCTCCAGAAGCGCGCCGAAGAACACGAACAGGAACACGAACGACACCGACACGTTGATCGGGATGCCGAAGATCGCTTCGCCGCCGAGCCACTGGTAGCCGATCAGGCGTTCCAGCGAGAGGCCCTTGTGGGAGATCACCTCCGGCATCTGCTGGCCGAAGATCGAGTAGGCGAGGAACACCACGCACACGATCACCAGTGGTATGCCGATGGCGCGCCGCGTGGCTTCGAGCAGCAGGACGATGCCGATGGCGCCGACGATGGCCTCGATCGGGACCGTCAGGCCGGCGATCTCGATCTCAAGCAGGATGCCCTGGCGCGCGACCAGACCGTCCCAGAAGAAGAACAGGTAGGTGGTGCAGCCGGCGGCGAGAACGGCGAGGACGACATCGTACCACGGCAGGCCCCGCTCGCGGTCGCGGGCCCGCGCGGGGAAGATCAGAAGGGCCAGGGTAAGACCGAAGGTAAGATGGACCGCCCGGGCCGGCACGCCGGAGATCAGCGCAAAGCCCGTCATGAAGGGGAAGGGCGAGGCGATCCAGATCTGGAATACGGTCCAGAGGATGCAGATGGCGCCGACGACGATGCCGAGCGCCGGCCCGGTCGTACGACCGCTCTCGAACTGCTGCAGAAGTTCCGCAGCGCGCTCTTCGCTGGGCGGTGGTTCGTCGACGCTAGGGCGGTTCATTCAACGCCGGATCGCTGCGCCGATCGGAAAGCAGAACCGTTTCCACCATGGATGAGCCGCTTTGGTCATGATGGGTAGGGACTGCCGACGCCGGCACGCGGCGTCGGCAGCAAGGGCGGATTACATCCAGCCCTGTTCCTTGTAGTACCGCTCCGCACCCGGATGCAGCGGCGCCGACAGGGCGTCGATGATCATGGTCGCCGGGTCGAGATTGCGGAAGGCCGGATGGAGGGCCTTGAAGTCGTCGAGGTTCTCGAAGACGGCACGGGTAACCTCGTAGACGACATCGTCCGACACGCTGGCGTGGGAGACGAACGTCGCCATCACGCCGAACGTGGTCACGTCTTCGTCGGTCGTGAAGTAGGTACCGGCCGGGATGGTCGTGAACGCGTAGTAGTCGTTCTCTTCGACCAGCTTCGTGGCCGCCGGATCGTCACCAAGGTCGACGATGTAGGCGTTGCAGCCATCGGTCGCGACCGACACACCGGCGTTCGGCACACCCACGGTGTAGCCGTAGGCGTCGATGTTGCCGTCGCACAGCGCGGTCGACTGCTCGGTCGAGGTCAACTCGGTGGCGAGCGCGAACTTGTCGGTCGTCCAGCCATGGCCCTCCATCAGCTCCTCGGTCGTGCCGCGCTGGCCCGATCCGGGGTTGCCGATGTTGAACCGCTTGCCTTCAAGATCGTTCCACGACTGGATGCCGGAGCCTTCCGCCGCGATGATCTGATACGGCTCGGGATGGACCGAGAACACCGCCCGGAGATCGGGGCAGGCGCCGACACGGTCGGGCTTGGAGCCGTTGACCGCGTGGAACTGCCAGTCCGACTGGGCGACGCCGAAGTCGAGTTCACCGCCGCAGATCTGGCCGATGTTGTAGGTCGACCCCGCGGTCGATGGTGCAGCGCAGCGGATGCCGTGCTGACGACCCGAGGAGCGCCCTTCGGCGGCTTCCTTGTGCACCATGCGGCAGACGGAGTTGCCGACGACGAAGTAGACGCCCGTCGGACCACCGGTACCGATCGAGATGAACTGCTGAGCCGAGGCCGGCAACGTTGAGGCGGCCAACCCGAGCGCAGCAGCCACGCCAAGGGCTCTGATAGCAAGGGACATATGCAACTTCCTCCTTTGTGACACGGCATGTTGCCGTGGCATCATGTGCCTAAATGTAGCGCCCCTTTGTCCGGCGAGTCACCCGGTTGCATCGGTTTTGTGTTAAAGGCGGCCTCCACGGCGTCACCGAGGCGGTCGACAATGGCGTCGATATCGCCGGATTCGACGTTAAACGGCGGTGCGATCAGGACGTGGTCGCCATTTTGGCCGTCCGCCGTGCCCTGCGCCGGATAGATGCACAGACCGCGTGCGAACGCCTGGCGCTTGATCCGCCCGGCCACGCCGTCGGACCTGGCGAAGGGCTGCTTGGTGGCCCGATCCGCCACCAGCTCGATCGCCCGGAAAAGGCCGCGGCCACGGATATCGCCCACATGCGGATGATCGCCGAGGCGCGCGGTGAGCGCGTCATGGAGGCGCTCACCCTGCGCCTGCACGTTGGCGAGCAGGCTGTCGCGCCGGATGACGCGCTGGACGGCGAGGGCCGCCGCACTGGCGATCGGATGGCCGTTATAGGTGTGACCGTGGAGGAAGTCGGCATCGAAGGCGTCGGCCACGCGCCCGGCCATCAGCACCGCACCGATGGGCTGGTAGCCGGCGCCGAGGCCCTTGGCCGCCGTCATGATGTCGGGCCGGATTTCCTGCTCGCAGGCGTGCAGCGTGCCGGTCCTGCCCATGCCGCACATCACCTCGTCGAGGATGAGGAGGACGCCGTAGCGGTCGCAGATGCGGCGGATCGCCGCGAAATAGCCGGGCGCCGGCGGTATGGCGCCGGCGGTTGCGCCGACGACCGGCTCGGCCACGAAAGCCGCCACGGTTTCCGGCCCCAGTTCCTGGATTCTGGCCTCCAGCAGCGCCGCCGCCCTTTCCCCGTAGGCCGCCTCGTCCTCGCCCGCGCGCCGGTGGCGGTAGGCGTAGCAGGGCCCGATGCGGTCGACCGGAAACAGCATCGACTGGAACGGCGCGCGGCGCACCATATGGCCGCCGACGGCCAGCGCGCCGAGCGTGTTGCCGTGAAACGACAGCTCGCGGGCGATGAAACGGGTGCGCCCGGGTTCGCCGCGCTCGACATGGAACTGCCGCGCGAGCTTGAGGGCGGCCTCCACGGCCTCCGACCCGCCGCTGACCAGGTAGGCATGGTCGATTCCGGGCGGCGCGTGCTCGACGAGATCGTCGGCAAGCGCCTCAGCGGCCTCGGTGGTGAAGAACGACGAGTGGACGTATTCCAGCGCGTCCATCTGGGCGCGCATGGCGTCCAGCACGTCCGGGTGGCCGTGGCCGAGGCACGACACGGCGGCGCCGCCCGAGGCGTCGAGGTATTCGCGCCCGTCCGCGTCGACGACCAGCAGGCCGCGACCGCTTGCCGCAAGAGGTGGTAGTATGCCAAGGGAACGGTGGAAAAGACGGCTCATCGGCGCGCCTTATCGGTGGCCGGCACGGCGTCCGTGACCGACACGGAGACCGACACAGAGTCAGGACCCGACACGGGCTGGTATCGGCCCCGCATTCTGTCGCTCCCGACCTTCTGGGTGTCGGGTTCCAACGACTGCATGCCCCCTGACTCCGATCGCAGGGATGAGACGTATCGATTGGACGCTAGACCGGACCTTCGCGAAATGCAAATTAGATGAACTATCTGTGATACATAGCCTTCGATTCGAATGACCATGCCCACTGAAAGCAAAGCGCGCGCCTACACCCTGGGCGTCGCGCCCAACGGCGCACGACGCACCCGCGACGACCACCCCGCGGTTCCCATGACGCCGGTCCAGTTGGCCAAGGCCGCCGCCGAGGTCGCCGAGGCCGGCGCGTCGATGTTCCACGTGCACGTGCGCGACGGCGAGGGGCGCCACGTCCTGGACGCCGATGTCTATCGCGATGCGCTGGAGGCGATCCGCCGGGAAATCGGTGATCAGCTGGTCCTGCAGATCACCACCGAATCGGTCGGCCGCTACGGGCCCGAGGCGCAGATGTCGGTGGTGCGCGAGGTGCGTCCCGAGGCGGTGTCGCTGGCGCTGCGCGAACTGTGCCCCGACGCGGCGCACGAAAGTCAGTTCGCCACCTTCATGGGCGAGTTGCGGGCGCTGCACGTGGCGACCCAGGTCATCCTCCACGACCAGGCCGATGTGTCGCGGCTGGCCGCCCTGGTGGAACGCGGCGTCGTGCCCCAGGCCGATCCGGACGTCCTGTTCGTCCTCGGCAGCTATGCCGATGAGATCCCCTCCGAGCCGACGGAGCTCGGTCCGTTCCTGCGCGCCGCCGACGGGCGGTTTCCCTCGTTCATGGTTTGCGCCTTCGGCTACGGCGAGGCCGCCTGCGGCACCGCCGCGGTGGTGCTCGGCGGCAGCGCGCGGATCGGCTTCGAGAACAACGTCCACCTGCCGGACGGCACCGTCGCCCCAAGCAACGCGGCGCTGGCGCTGGCGGTCACGGAGCCGCTCGGTCGCCTGGGCTACCAGCCGCGTACCGGCGACGATCTTCGCGAAATCCACGCCCGCCGCATGGCCTGACGGTCACGAGCCGCGGCGCTCGCGTCGTGCCCGCGACACTGCGTTGAGCATCCGGCCGAAGGCGCGGTCTCGGGCGCGCCGCTCGGCGATCGTCGCGGTGTTGCGCCGTTCCTCGGCCACCAGCTTGCGGTAGCGTTCGAGCCGATCGGCGGCGAGCGTCCCGGCTGCCACCGCGGCCTGCACCGCGCAGCCGGGCTCGTTCTCGTGACGGCAATCGCCGAAGCGACACTGAACAGCCAACTCGGCCACGTCGTCGAAGACCGTCTCGATCCCGCTGGCGGCGTCGACGAGGCCAAGCTCGCGCATGCCGGGCGTATCGAGCAGCCAGCCTCCGGCGGCAAGCCGATGCATGGCGCGCCCGGTGGTCGTGTGGCGGCCGCGGGCGTCGTCCTCGCGCACCGGCTGTGTGGCGATGTCGTTGCCGGCGAGCGTGTTGACGAGCGTTGACTTGCCGACGCCGGACGAGCCGACCAGCGCCACCGTCTGTCCGCGTTTGCACCACAGGGCCAGTGGCGCCACGGCGGCCGGATCGCGCGCGTCCACCGTCTCGACCATCAGACCCGGAACCAGCGCGGCGGCGCGGTCGCGATACGTGGTCGGCGTGTCGCAGGTGTCGGCCTTGGTGAGCACCACCACGGGCGTCACGCCAGCCTCGGCGGCCAGCGCCAGATAGCGCTCAAGGCGGGCGATGTTGAAGTCGCGGTTGCACGAGGTGACCACGAACAGGGTGTCGACGTTGGCGGCGATGAGTTGGGTGCGGCCTTCCGAGCCGGCGGCCCGGCGCTTGAACACGCTCTTGCGCTCCAGGACCCGGACCGGTCGTTCGGTGGCGGGATCGACGAGGAGCCAGTCGCCGACCGTCGCCTCGTCTGCAGGCAGCAGTTCGCTGCGGCGTGGTCCGTTACCGTCGTCGACGTTGAAGGCGCCGCGATGGACCGCCATGATTCGCGCGGAGCGAAACGATTGCAGGTCGTCGAGGCTGAGTTGCGATTGGAAGAAGGCGCTCCAGCCGAGATCGGCGAGCGCGTCCGGGGAAGTGATGGGCATCAGGTGGTCCGTCCTTGGGCAAACGCATCGGGTCGCGCCCGCGGCGGCGAGCGCGTTCAAGGTTCAGGACTGGACGAGACAGGCACCCGCGATCGTGTCGCGGTGGTCTACGTGGACGCGGCGACCTTCCGTCCAGCCCGCGATGCCACAAGAACCGACATGAAACCTCCTTCTGCCAAGGCCGGGACTATGCGACCGGTGGCCGGATTCCGCAAGGTCAGAGCGGTTTCTTCATGCAGTAGAACGTGAAGCCCGGCACGGCGACGAGCTTGGGCCACCGCCACGCGATCGTCAGTCCGTGGCGCTCGTAGAGTCTCCGGGCGGTGGCGTTCGAGCCCGAGACGTGGAGGGCGAAGTGGGTCGATCCGGTCGCACGCGCCGTCTCTTCGGCCGATGTCAGGAGCGTGGTGCCGATGCCCTCGCCGCGTCGGTCGGCATCGACGGCGATGGCCAGGAGATAGTAATCGCCGTCATCGAGGGCATCGATGATCCGCGTGAGTGGTCTCATTGCGACGCTCGCCACGGCCGCGCGCGGACTGCGCCCGATGGCGCGCTTCATCGGCGCCAGCGATGATTGTCGGTGCTGTTCGGCCGTGTATCCGCAGGTCGCGCCGACGATGACGCCGTCGCGCTCGGCGAACGTCACGTGCTGGTGCGACATGTCGTGGCCGGGCTCGAGATAGGCGTTGGCGATGATCTCCGCCGATCGCCGACCGAGCATCAGGCGAAAGAAGCCCTCGGCGGCCTGGTCGAGGTAGCGGGCAAAGGCCTTTCCTTCCTCGATGGTCGGAAGGGCCGGCCTCAGGACGATCGATGCCTTGTCCATACCAGTCACTTAGGCGGAAATCCTCGACCTTGCCAGAGGCCGGCGTCCGGCCTGGATCGGTGCAGGCACGGCGCGTCGGCAACGCGGAGCGCGGCGATTGCTGTAAAAGCAACCTCGTTACCAAATATAACTGCCCGGCATAGCCAGGATGTACACTTAGAATTGTTCCAGGAAAGTAGTTTAGAACGATTATAAACTGAATATGGGTCGTTTTTTCTTGTCGCTCCCTAGTCGATATGCTAGCGACCTCGGCGGTCGCGGGATACCTTCGTTCCCCTGGTGCTGCATCGTTCGCGACCGGTGGTTTCCACGAACCGTCGGTCGGGAAGGGGTGGACATCGGGACAATGCGGGGTTCCGCGGCACATCCGAGACGCGAAGCGTCGCTTACAGCAGGGCCTTGAACCCTGTGGGAAGAGAGAGACATGTTGAACCAAAAGTTCCTGCTTGCGGCATCGTTGCTGATGGCCGCACCGTTGATGGCGACCGGGGCCCAGGCCTCCGGCGAACTCAACCTCTATTCGTCGCGCCACTACGATACGGACGAGCGTCTGTATTCGGAGTTCGAGGAGCAGACGGGCATCACGATCAACCGGATCGAGGACAGTGCCGACGTTCTCATCGAGCGGATCAAGGCGGAGGGCGTCAACAGCCCGGCTGACATTTTGCTCACGGTCGATGCCGGGCGTCTGCACCGCGCCGTCGAGGCCGGCATCCTCCAGCCGATCCAGTCGGATGTTCTCGACGGGGCGATCGCCGCCAATCTTCGCGATCCGGACGGCCGCTGGCACGGATTCTCGCAGCGCGCGCGCGTCATCTTCTACGACAAGAACGAGGTGTCCGATCCGCCGCAGACTTACGCCGACCTGGCCGATCCGAAGTACCGCGGGCTCATCTGCGCGCGGTCGAGCTCCAACATCTACATGATCTCGCTGCTCGCCTCGATCATCGAGCGCAAGGGCGAAGAAGCGGCCGAAGCGTGGGCGCAAGGTCTGAGGGACAACCTCGCCCGCGATCCGGAAGGTGGCGACACCGACCAGCTTCGCGCGGTCGCGTCCGGCCAGTGCGACATCGCGGTCTCCAACACCTACTACTTCGCGCGGGCGCTGGGTGGTGACGTGGACGGCCTGACGGGCTCGACCGACATGTTCGGCGTAGTGTTCCCGAACCAGGGTTCGACCGGCACGCACGTGAACATCTCCGGCGGTGGCGTTGCGGTCAACGCGCCGAACCGCGAGAACGCGATCCGCTTCCTGGAGTATCTCGCCAGCGAAAGCGCGCAGCAGTACTTCGCCGAGGGCAACAACGAGTATCCGGTTGTCGAAGGCGTTCCGCTCGCCGCGGCGCTGACCGAGCTGACCCCGGACGAGGGGTTCACGGCCGACGATCTCGATCTGTCGGTGCTCGGCAAGAACCAGGCGCTCGCCGTGCAGATCTACGACCGCGTCGGCTACGAGTAAGACCGGTTTGACGAACGCGAACTAGGCAGTCGGCCTCAGGACCGGGACCTTGTGATGGCCCGGCCGAGCAGGATCACGGGAACGAGGCCGACTGCCACCAGAACCAGCGACGGGACGGCCGCCTCGGCGAGGCGCTCGTCCGAGGCCAGCCTGAAGGCCTGAACCGCGATGGTGTCGAAGTTGAACGGCCGCAGGATCAGCGTCGCCGGAAGCTCCTTCATGATGTCCACGAACAGGAGCAGCGACGCGGTCAGGAGACCGCCGCGGATGATGGGGATGTGAACTCGCAAAAGTGTTCCGATCACACCCGCCCCCAGCGTGCGCGCGGTATGATCCATCGACGCCGTGACGGTGGCCAGCGCGGCCTCCACCGAATTCAGCGCGACGGCTGAGAACCGGACCGCATAGGCGTAGATCAGGGCGGCGATCGAACCGGTCAGCAGTAGGCCGGTCGAGATGTTGAACGCCGATCGGGCGAAGGCATCGACCTGGTTGTCGAGGGCCGCGAGCGGCACCAGAATCCCCACCGCGATGATCGATCCGGGCAGGGCGTAGCCGAGGGTCACCAGCCTGTTGTTGAAGCTCGAGATCCGACCCGGATGAAGACGCGCCGCGTAGGCCAGCAGCAATGCCAGGCCCACCGCCACGGCCGCCCCCGACGCGGCCAGGACGGCGGAGTTGGCCACCAGGCTGCGGTAACGGGACGACAGCAGGACGTCGACGTGTGGGATGGCCAGTTCGATCAGGATGGCCACGGGGATCAGGAAGCCGAACAGCAACGGTACGGCCACCGCCGCGAAGGCCAGCGCCGCCGCCGTGCCGCGGAGCCGGATGGGCGCAAAGGGCCGACCCGGCGCCGCCGCGCGGTTGGGGACGGTCTGCCGCTGCCAGCGTTCCAGCACCAGCACCAGGAAGACGAAGCCGACCAGCCCGGCGGCGAGATGGGTCGCGGCCAGGCGGTCGCCGAGCGCGAACCAGGCGCGGTAGATGCCGGTGGTGAAGGTCTGCACGCCGAAATGCGTGACCGCCCCGAAATCGGCGAGCGTTTCCATGAGCGCCAGCGCCACGCCCCCGGCCAGCGCCGGCCGCGCCATCGGCAGCGAGACCGAGAAGAACGCGCTCCACGGACCGCGGCCGAGCGTGCGCGCGGCGTCGAACGCGGTGCTTGATTGGCGCAGGAACGCGGCGCGGGCGAGCATGTAGACATACGGATAGAGGACGAGCACGAAGACCAGCGCGGCGCCCGGCGTCGAGCGGATGTTGGGGAACCAGTAGTCCCGCGGCCCCCAGCCGGTGAGATCACGCAGGAGGGTTTGCACCGGGCCCGAGTGCTGCAGGAAATCGGTGTAGGCGTACGCCACGACGTAGGCGGGGACGGCGAGCGGCAGGACGAGCGTCCATTCGAAGAAGCGATCGCCGGGAAACCGGCAGGAGGTGACCAGCCACGCCGTCCCTGTGCCAACGACGAACGTGCCCACACCGACCATCACCACCAGCGCGGCGGTGTTGGTGATGTACCGGGGCAGGACCGTGGCCGCCAGGTGCGCCCAGGTCTCGCCGCCGGGCTGAAACACGCTCGCCAGCACCGTCAGCAGCGGCGCGATCAGGATGAGCGCCGCAACAAGGGAGAGCACGGGGAGGAGAGGGACGCGCCGCCCGGCCGACGCCGTTGAATGGCCTGGTTTTGCCGGTTCGAGATACATGAGAGCAGTGCCGTCCCTTGCCACCGGAATCTGCGCCGCGATCGAGACGGGCGGTTCAGTTTTGCAACGACAGGAGACCCCTCGCACCCGGACACTGCTGCGTCAAGCTTAGAATGGTTCTAAGTTGTTGTTATTGTACGGGTTTTGTTGGCAGAGGACGCTCGCGCGCCGCAACGCGGGCGCGCGGCGCGCGCGGGCGACGGCCGCGCCGCGCCGGCTCGTGATTGGGTTCGGCGTCAGCGGTCGAAACCGGCGGCGTGGGTGGCGAACTCGCCGCCGAGCTGCATCTGCTCGGTCGCCTGCTTCATCTCGTCGGGCACGTCGCCGAGGAAGAAGAACGGGCCTGGCGTGGCGATGGCGAGCAGTTGCGGAAAATGCGCCGCGGCGGTCGTCGTCAGGTGGAAACCCATCGCCGCCGCGTCGGTGAACTCGTCGCGCACGTAGAGGGCGTTGTCGTTCTCCGAAGCGTAGACGTGGACGGTCTCCGCGCCCGGCTCGTTCTGTTCCATCGCTTTGGTCACGTCCCTGTAGATGTCGGTGAGTTCGCCGAGCTTTCCGGGCTGCGCGGTCCACTTGTAGACGACGGTGATGTGTTGGCTGTCCATGGGATGTCTCCTGTTGGTTTCGCGCCTTGGATGCGGCGCCGGATGAAAGTAACTGATCGATTACATTGACAGGCGTAACTGATCGATTACCTTGTGTCAAGCAGGAAATCGGAGCCGCCATGAGCCGCGCCAAACAGTACGACCGGACCGAGCTTCTCGATCGCGCGATCGAGTTGTTCCGACGTCAGGGCTACGCAGGCACGAGCACCGCCGAACTGGTCGCGGAGCTCGGCGTCAACCGCAAGACCATGTACGCCGAGTTCGGGTCGAAGCAGGAGCTCTTCGAGGCGGCGCTGGAACGCTACAGCCGCAGGCACCTGACGGCGGTGCTGGCCCCCATCGAGGCGCCCGACGCCGGCGTCGATGCCATCCGCAAGGCCTTCGCGAACTACGCGTCCGCGAGCGAGAGCCGCTTCCAGGGGCTCGGTTGCCTGATGTGCAACACCGCCGTCGAGCGCGCCGCCCTCGACGCCGCCAGCGGACGCTACGTCGCCGCCTATCTGGAGCGCCTGACCAACGCGTTTCGCCGGGCGCTGATCAATGGACAGCGAACCGGCGACGTCGATGCCGACGCCGACCTCGACGATCTGTCGGCGTTCTTCACCATGGCGCTGGTCGGCGTGTCCGCCTGCATCCGCGCCGCGGCGCCGCCCGAGCAGGTCCATGCCGCGTGCAAGGTGGCGACCGACATGCTCGACACCCACCGGCCGAAAGTGACGCCCGCCGCAGCCGTCGCCTGACCGGACTTGACGGCCAGCCGGCCGGATGCCCCTGTCTGTCGCGCGCGAGACGGAGCGGTGGGGCATGGCGACGGACTACGATGTCATCATTGTCGGGGCAGGCTCGGCGGGCTGCGTGCTCGCCAACCGGTTGACGGCCGATCCGAAGCGCCGGGTCTTGTTGCTGGAAGCCGGCGGCTGGGACGGCAAGTTCTGGAGCCGCATGCCGATCGGCTACTACCGCATGATCAACGACCGGCGCTACGCGCGCAGTTTCGCGACCGAACCGTCGGAAGGCACCGCCGGGCGCGCCATCGACTGGCCGCGCGGGCGCGTCATCGGCGGTTCGAGCTCGATCAACGGGCTGATCTTCATCCGCGGCCAGCACGCCGACTTCGACGATTGGGAAGCACAGGGCGCGGCGGGATGGTCATACCGCGATGTCCTGCCCTACTTCCGCAAGCTCGAGACCTATCGCGGCGGCGACAGCCAGTATCGCGGGCGCCTGGGTCCGATCCAGGTCGACGATCTGCGTAACGAGAACGCGGCCAACGACGCCTGGATGGCCGCCGCCGAAGCGTGGGGGCTCGCACCCAACGCTGACTTCAACGGCGCCACCACCGAAGGGGTCGGCCGTTACCAGCTCACGCTCGACGGCCGCTGGCGGTCGAGCGCCGCCACTGCCTACCTGCACCCGGTCAGGTCACGGCCCAACCTGACCATCGTGACCGGGGTGCTGGTGGAGAAGGTGGTGTTCCAGGGCAACCGCGCCGTCGGCGTCGCCTGGCGTGGGCCCGATGGGGCCGAAACCGGCCGCGCCGCCAAGATCGTGCTTGCCGCCGGCTCCCTGCAGACGCCGCAGATCCTCCAGCTTTCCGGCATCGGGCCGGGCGACCTGCTGCGTCGCCACGGGATTCCGGTGATCCATGAGGCGAACGGCGTCGGCGAGAACCTGCAGGACCACTACCAGATGCGGACCATCGTCCGCATGAACCGCAAGTTGTCGCTCAACGATCAGGTGCGCAGCCCCGTCGGCCTGGCGAGGATGGGCCTGCAATGGCTGGTGAACGGCCGCGGTCCGCTCACCGTCGGCGGCGGCCAGATCGGCGGCGCCGCGACGACGAAGTACGCTGAGGACGGGCGGCCCGATATCCAGCTCTTCGCCATGCCGCTTGCCGTCGACAAGCCGGGCGCGCCGCTGCACGATTACTCCGGCTTCACGACCGCGGTCTGGCAATGCCATCCGCGCTCTCGCGGCCGTGTTCAAATCCGTTCGGCGGACCCGGGCGAGCCGCCACGGATCGACGTCAACTACCTCGCCGATCCGCACGACCAAAAAGTGATGGTCGAGGGCGTGAAGACCGTCCGCGAGATCCACGCCACGGCGCCGTTCAGGGAGCTGTGGGACGAGGAGGTGGTGGCCGGTCCGGAAGCGCGGACCGACGCGGAGATTCTCGATGCGGTCCGCCGCCACGCCGCCACCGTCTACCACGCCACCGGCACCTGCCGGATGGGCGTCGACGACATGTCGGTGGTCAGCCCGTCGCTCAAGGTCCACGGCGTCGACAACCTGTTCGTCGTCGATGCATCGGTGATGCCGAACATCACCTCCGCCAACACCAACGCCGCGGCCCTCATGATCGGCGAAAAGGGCGCGGACCTGATCCTCGGTCCGTAGCCGCTACGGTGCTTTGGTGACTGCCGCCAGGCGCCGATGCAGGACGAGCGCGCAGGCCACCGAGACCAGCGAGGCGACGATCGCAAGGACGAACGCCGGCGCGAAATCACCGAAGACGTCGAACAGCCGCCCCGCGACCCACGGCGCCAGTAACCCGGCGCAGCCCCAGGCGATGAAGACCACGGAAAAGACCCGGGCGAAGCGCTCTGCGCCGGTGAAGGCGCGCGTGAGCGTCGGCAGGCCGGAGGCCATGAGACCGTAGCCGGCCGCGATGATCGTGAGCGCGATGGCGCCGGACATCGGCGAGGGCGCGAGGAGGGCGAGGAGGGCCCCGGACCCGGCCACCAGCGGTGAAGCGACGACGATCGCGCCGGGGGACATCACGCGGGTCAGGAAGCCGACGCTGAGCCGCCCGCCGGTATTGCCGACGGCGACGCCGAACAGGGCAAGACCCGACAGCCAGACGGCCGCGCCGCGGCTTTCCAGGATCGATGTGGCGAGCCCGAGCACCATCAGGCCGGCGAACGAACCGGCGGCAAAGGCACAGAACAGGAGGGTCACGGTGAGCGGCGACGCGCGCTGCGTTGCGGCTGATGTCGGCTGACCCTGCGTGCCGTCGTCGACTCTGGTCTCGCCGGATCGCCCGCCGGCGAACAGGACGGCGATCGAGGTCGCCGCCAGTGCCGCGGCCAGCAGGTAGAGCGCACCGAGCCCCCATCCGTCGGCGACGAGAAAGCGCATGGCCGGCCCGAAGGTCGCGCCACCGAGACCGAATGCGGCGATGGCGATCGGCGTGGCGACGTCGGGCCGGTGATGGCGCGCCGCCGCGGTGATGCACAGGACGTAGATGGCGCCGCTGACGGCGCCGAAGCCGATCGCGAACGCGACCAGAAACGTCATGAAACTGCCCGCGGAGGCGGCGACCGCCAGCGCGACGACACCGACGAGCCCAAACAGCGCCGCCGCCCGGCTGTTGCGAAAGCCGCCGGGCAGGCGCGGCACCAGATAAACCGCCACGGTGAAGACCACGATCGCGATGGAGAAGACCAGCCCGGCCTGCTCGGTGGTGATGTCGAAGGCCGCGTTCAGCGCCGGAATGACGGCGCTCCAGCCGTAGAGCCCGCCGGCGGCAAAGCACAACGCCACGAGCAACGGGAATCCGGTCTGGCGAACGCCGTCTGGCCGGGAACTGGGCGTCGCGGTCAATCCCATGAGTGATCGTCCGTGGCGTGCCCGGATGTCCTGAGAAGGAAGGCCTGTAACTTGTAGATACAAATATGTTATGTCAATGAGCGTCGCCACGATCGCGCCGGCGCGGGTCGAACCGCAAAGACAATGGACAAGATGGTTGCAGTACTGGGCGCGGCGCTAACGACCTTCAATCGACGCAAGGACGGCTCGTCGTTCCGGGACTGGGCGGCCGAGGCCACCGATGCGGCCATCGCCATGGCCGGGCTCGAACGCGCCGAGATCGAGATGCTGGTCGTGGCGTCCGAGAGCGATTTCTTCACCCTGCAACTCAATCCGGCATCGGTGCTGGCGAACGATCTTGGCTTGTCAGGTGCGGCGGCGTTCAGGGTCGAGGGCGGCGGCGCCTCGGGGCAGTTGGCCGTTCATGCCGGCGTGCAGGCGATCCTGTCCGGCACGGCCGCGCGCGTCCTGGTCGTCGGCGTGGACCCGTCGGCCTCGCAGCTCCCCGCGGCGGCGATGAAGGAGCTCTACAGCTATTCGTTCGACTTCTGGCACGAAGGTGCGACCGGCGTCAGCGCCACCGCCCTCTACGCGCTCTCCGTGCAGGGGGCCATGGAGCGGCTTGGCCTGACCGACGACGATCTTGCCGCGGTCACCATCGGTAATCGCGACAACGCCCGACTCAATCCCAACGCCCACCTGCCCCGGCAGCACACCGCCGAGGAGATCGCCGCATCGCCGATGATCGCCTCGCCCTACCGAAGGCTCCATTGTTCTCCGCTCAGCGACGGAGCGGCGGCGCTGGTGCTCGCGGCCGAAGCGTCGGTGCCGGCCGCGCGCCGATCCGCCGCCAGGATCAGGGGCATTGGCGCCGCCACCGATCGGGTCCATCTCGGCGCCCGTACCGCGCCCGACCACTTCGCCGCCAAGACGACGGCGATGGGCCGCGCCTGCACCATGGCCGATGTGACGCCCGAGCAACTCGAGGCGGCCGAGGTCTACGACGCCTATGCCGGGGCGCAGATCCAGGCGCTGGAGGCACTGGGCCTGTCGTCCGACATCGTCGTCGACCTGCGCGGTGATGCCTTCGGCCGTGGCGGCCGTTGCCCGGTCAATCTCTCCGGCGGATTGATGGGGCAGGGGGCGCCGGTCGGTGCGATCGGTGTCGCGCAGACGGCAACCTGCGCCCTCCTCGTCGAGGGTCGCTATCACGACGGCTTGCAGCCCGCGACACCGCCGGCGCTGGCACTGGCCGATACCCACGGCGGCGTCTGCACCACCGCGGCCGTGACCATCGTCGGTCAGGGAGCGGCGGCGTGATGAAGCACACGCTGACCCTCGACTACGATCTCGCCGCCGGTTGGTTGCGTCCGTTCGTGGAGGGCCTCGCCGAAGGTGTCGCGAGGGCACGGCGGTGTGACGGGTGCGGCCGCGTCAGCTTCGTGCCCCTGCGCGTCTGCGATTGCGGCAAGGCGCACGGAAGCTGGATCGACCTGCCAGGAACGGCGACCGTCAGCCGGCGGACCACGGGCGCCGACGGCGATTTCGGCCTTGTGACCTTCGCCGGCGCCGACACGAAGACGGTCGCCCGGCTCGATGGTTTCGGGCCCGGTGACCGGCAAGGCGCCATCGTCCGCCCGCCGTCGGCGCTGCCGGCCATTATCCTGCGGCCTGAACCGAAGGTGGCATAAAATGAGCCAGGAAACTTTGGTGGCTAAGCGTGCCACGCCGAAATACGAAAACGCCTATCGGGTCATTCTTTCGCGGCTCAAGTCGGGCCGCTATCCCGTCGGCGGTCGCATGCCCACGGAAGGCGAACTGGCGCGGCAGTTCGACATCAGCCGCGTCACCATACGCCGCGCGCTCGATATGCTCGTGCAGGACGGCTACATCGAGAGCCGGCAGGGAAGCGGCTACACCGTCCTGACGCTGTCGCCGGCCTCCGACACCTGCCTCACCTCGTTCACCGACGCGATGCTGCGCGCCGGCCGCGAGCCGATGTCGCGCCTGATCGCCATCGACGAGCTGGAGCCGGGGTCGGCGGCCACGGCGACGCTGCCGGAGGACATGCGCAAGGTGCCGATCACTCGCGTCCGCCGCCTGCGCCTGGTCGACGGCGAGCCGGCCATGCTGGTGATGACCTATGCGCCGACCCGGCTCATGAGTGGCGCCTTGCCGGAAGACTTTCCCGAGTCCGGCCCCGGCCAGTCGATCCTGAGAATCCTCGTCGAGCGGTTCAATCTGTCGTGGCTGTCGGCCTGCGAGGATATCAGCCCCGTGGCTGCCGACGATCACCTGGCCGACATCCTGACCACCGATATCGGACAGCCGCTCCTGAAGCAGGCCTGCTCCGCCTTTGACGCCAACGGGCGGACGGTCTTCCACGAGGACGTCTTTCGCGCCGGCCCCGTCAGCTTCAATCTTTCCCAAGCGTCGCGAACGCCGCGGCACACCTGAACAGGACGCTCACGATGGCCGACCCGAGGTTTCCCGCGCTCGACCGCGATCTGATGGAGGCGCGCCTGGCGCCGCCCGACGGACCGGTGCGCCTGCTCATCGACACCGACACTGCCAACGAGATCGACGACCAGTACGCGCTGGCGCTGGCGCTCCTGTCGCCCGACGCCATGACGGTCGAGGCGGTGACGGCCGAGCCGTTCTCCTTCGCCCACCATCAGAAGGATCTTCTGGCGGCCGAACGGGCGCTCGACGCCGGGACGGCGCTCGACGAGCATCTCGTCGGGTCGCTGCGCGGCTGGATCGGGCGACTCCACGCCGCCGGCCGTCGCGCCGCCGACCTGCGCTTCGTCGGTCCGGCCGAGGGCATGGAGATGAGCTATGCCGAGATCAGGACGGTCTACGACAAGCTCGGCATCGCGGCCGACGGCGAGGTCTTCCGGGGCGCCGACCGTTACATGCCCGATGCCGCGACGCCGATCCGGTCGGAAGCCGTCGATTGCATCATCGATCTCGCCAAGAGCGGCGCCGCGCCCCTCTACATCGGTGCCATGGGCTGCGTCACCAACATCGCCTCGGCGATGCTCGTCGCGCCCGAGATCATCGAGAACATCGTCGTCATCTGGACCTCGGCCTATCCCTCGCACGCGCCTCACAGCAACCGCCCGTCTCTGAACCTGGTGCAGGACCTGCCGGCGTCGCGGCTGATGTTCGACAGCGGCGTGCCGCTGGTCTACCTGCCCGGCTACCATGTCGGCGCCCAGCTGACGATCTCGCTGCCGGACATGGAACGGTTCGTGAAGGGCAGGGGGGCGATCGGCGACTATCTCTTCCATCTCTACACCCACAATCCGCTGCACGAGATGTTCGCCATCGATGATGCCGCCCGGCGCACCTGGGTGATCTGGGATCTGATCGTCATCGCCTGGCTGATCAACCCGGACTGGGTGTCGACCTACGTTACGGCGACGCCGATCCTCGACGACGACCTGCATTGGAAGCACGACCCGACCCGGCCGCCGATGCGGGAAGGCTTCGGCGTGCAGCGCGACGAAATCTTCCGCGACCTGTTCGACAAGATCGGGCGACTGTAGGAGTTGTCAGGCCGACCGGGCGTCGGGCGTCCTGTCGCTGATCGCCGCGATGAGCTCGCGCAGGCGCGCGGCGCCGACCGTGGCGAGCCACTCGCGCAGGCCGGCCTCGCCGTCACGGCCGAAGACGGCGATCCCGTCGGACCAGATGGCCCGGCCGCACATGAAGCCCGCGAAGTCGATCCCGGCCTCCCGCGCCAGATGGAGCGAATCCCGGAACCGGTCGAACGGGACACCGGCGCTCAGATAGACCAGTGGGATGTCGCCGGCGGCGGCCGCGGCGGCGCGAAACGCCTCGACGGCCTCGGCACGCGACATCACCGCGTCGCCGTAACCTTCCACGAAGGTCAGATCGACGGGGACCTCGACCTTGAGCACGCTGGCCCCGAACCGGGGATCGGCGAACGTCGCCGTGGCGCGCCGCACCAGCTCCGGCTTGCGCAAGGCGAACTCGATCGATCCGGGCTGGAGATGGCGGTCGTAGACCAGCGGCTCCATGAGGAACCGCAGCCCGTGCGCCGCGCACGCGGCCCCGATGTCCGCCACCCGCTGCTCCTTGCGCGCGTTCAGCTCCGGTGGGTCATCGGGCGCATAGAACATGAAGAACTTCAGCAAGTTAACGCCCATGCCCGGATAGTCGCCGATCTCGATGTGGGTCGGCAGGACGGTCATCCGGTCGGCATCGGTGATGTGATAGACGTCGGCCTCGTAGGCCATCATCGCCGCGCATCCGTCGGGATAGTCCGCCAGCAGGTCGGGGCCGAACTCGGCATCGATCAGCACCGTGCTCGCGAGCGGCCCCAGCGTGGTCAGCACGCAGCGCTTGAAGGTCTTCAGGTCGTCGTCCCGGGCGTTGGCGCCGCGCGCCTCGCGAATGGTTGCCGCGAGGCCGCTGCCGGCGTCGACCGCGACGCCATGGATGGGACGTTCGATCGGGACCGGTTCGCTCACCGCCCCGCGCCCGCCCCGTAAATCCGCGGGAAGTCTGGGCTCGCCTGCGGCGCTTCCCACAGGGCCAGCATGGACGGCGTCGCCGTCAGGAGCGAAATCGAGAAGCCCGCGGTCTCCTGGGTCGTCGACAGCGAACCGATCACCGGCGATGTCGTCGGCACGCCGCGCGCGTCCAGGATCGCGGCCACTTCGCGATAGACGGTCAAGAGTTCCATACGCGTCGTCCCGCCCGAACCGTTGATCAGCGCCACGGTCGGCGTACCGGCCTCGATCGGTCGGTCGGCCAGGAGTTCGTCCATCATGAAGCCGACGAGATCGCCGACCGGACCGATCTTCCGCCGGGCGACACCGGGCTCGCCGTGCACGCCCATGCCGATGAAGATCTCGTCGTCCGGCAGCGCGAACATGGGCTGGCCGGTGAGCGGCGACACACCGGGCGCGATGGCCGCACCCAGCGTTCGGGTGCGCGCGCGCACGTCCTCGCCGAGCGCGACCAGGTCGTCGAGGGCCATGCCGGTTTCGGCCGCAGCACCCAGGATCTTGTAGATGAAGATCGTGCCGGCGGCGCCGCGCCGCTCCTCTTCCTCGCCCTTCGGCGCCGACGAGATGTCGTCGTACATGAGCAGCGGACGGACCTTCAGGCCCTCGTCCAGCGCATCCATGACCGCCGCCTGGCCGTTGATGACGTCGCCCTCGTGCCGCGAGATCAGGAGGACGGCGCCGGCCTCGCCGGTGACCTCCCTGATCCCTTCGAGGATGAGATCGGCCGACGGCGCGGCAAACACGTCGCCGACCACATTGGCGTCGAGCAGCCCCTCGCCGACAAAGCCCATGGCGATCGGCTCATGGCCCGACCCGTTGCCGATCACGAGAGCGACCTTCTCGTCACGCGGCTTCGGATGGCGCCGCCTGACGACGCGCGGGTGAGCGCCACGCACCACGACCGGCGCATATGCCGCAACAAAGCCGTCGATCATGTCGTCGGCCATGCGATCGGCGGCGTTGAACAGCTTCTTCATGCCGAGGTCCGCCACGTCGCGTATTCGTCCAGCATCTCCGCGACGGAGACGGCGCCGGCGTCGAGATGCCCCACGCCCTTGCCCTCCACGTAGCGCGCGCGTCCCCGCCTGGCGCTGAGCGCCTTCGTGCCGTCGGCGCCCTTGCGTGCCGCTGCTGCCGCGGCCGTGGCGGCGTTGGCCGGATCGGTGTTCGCGGCTTCGGCCGCCGGCACCAGGGCATCGAGCATGGTCTTGTCGCCGACCTTCGCCTGACCGAGCTGCGTGATCTGGTCGGCCGCCTGGCCGAGTGCGGCGCCCAGTGGCATGGCGTCGGCCTCCACCGTTTCCAAGGCGGCGATCAGCCGGCTGAACAGGGAACCCGACGCGCCGCCGGCCACCGTGCGGAAGAACCTGGCGCGTCCGGTTTCGGCGTCGGCCGCGGCCTTCAGGCCCTTCAGGATCGTCGAGCCGTGGTCACCGTCGCCGGTGGCGGCATCGAGCTCGTTGAGCGCCGATTCCAGCCCGCTGAAACGCGTCACGAGGCGATCGAACAGACTCATGGGATTTTGCCGCTCATGCCGGCGCCTACTCCGCCGGCAGGATCCATAGTTTGTTCTCGGGGAACTGGAGGGTGATCCTGTCGCCCTGGCCGTAGCGCTTCATCACGTCGGCGTCCGCCACGACGTTCACCGTGTGGTCGTCCACGGTCACGCGCAGGCGGGCATGGGTGCCGACATAGACCTGGGAGTCGATGGTGCCGGAGACGGTGTTGGTCTCGCCGTCCTCGGACAGGCGCACGTCCTCCGGGCGAATGGTCAGGATCCCGCCATCTGCCGGACCATCGCGGGTCACGCTGAAGCGGCCGATGGTCGAGGTGAAGCCGTCGCCGTCCTGTGTTCCGGTGAAGAAGTTCACGCCGCCGAAGAAGGCGGCGATGCGACGCGAGCTCGGCTGCTCGTAGAACGCCAGCGGCTTGTCGTATTGCTGGAGCCGGCCGTCGAAGATCAGCGCGATCTTGTCGGCCAGCACCACGGCCTCCTCCTGGTCGTGGGTCACGAACACGGTGGTGATCCCCATTTGCTGCTGGATGTCGCGGATCAGGTCGCGCATCTCGAAGCGCAGGTGGGCGTCGAGATTGCTGAGCGGCTCGTCGAGCAGCAGGATCTTGGGGCGCACGACCAGGGCGCGGGCGAGCGCGACGCGCTGCTGCTGGCCGCCGGAGAGTTCCTTCGGCCGCCTGTCCTCCATGCCGGGCAAGCGGACCAGCTCCAGCATCTCTGCCACCTGCCGATCGATCTCAGCCCGCTCCATGCGGCGCATCTTGAGGCCGTAACCGACGTTCTGCGCGATGCTCATATAGGGGAACAGGAGGTGGTTCTGGAACACCATCACCGCGCCCCGCCGTTCCGGCGGGATGGACAGGATGGAGCGCTCGTCGAACAGGATGTCGCCGGTCGTCGGCTTCAACAGGCCGGCGATCATCTTCATCGTCGTCGTCTTGCCGCAGCCGGACGGTCCGAGCAGCGCGGTCAGGCTGCCGGACTCGATATCGAGGTCGAGGTCGTCGACCGCGGGCGCGGCCTGCGCGGCGTAGACCTTGCTGAGGCCGCGGATCGCAAGATGTGTCATGGGCGGCCTCGCTGCGCCGGATGGTGGTGGTTACGCATCGTTCGTCTCAATCGGTAGGACGGCCATGGCCACGGTGTGGGGCGGAATCCGCAGCGGCCCGTCCGCCGGCAACGGGTCCTCCTCGATGACGACGGCCTCGGGCGCGTCCTCGGTGTTGAGATCCTGCGGCCCGCCGCCGGTGACGCGGAGGAGCCTGCCACCGTCACCGCGGGTCACGCCGGTCACGTCGATGGTGCCGGCGCGGTCGGGGTCGCGATTAACCACCGACAGGTACAGCACGCCCTTGTCCGGGTCACAGGTCGCGGCGGCGTCGACCAGCGGTACGGCGTCATAGGCGGGCAGGGTGCCGGCCGCCGGTGTCGCGACCGTCGGGCCGTCGGCGGAGCAGGCGACCGCAACCGGTCCGCGGAACCGCGTGAACAGTTCCAGCACCAGCGTCGTCGGCGTCTTCCACACCTGCGTGGGCGTAACCCGGTAGTTGCCCATCACGTTGATGAGATTGAAGCACGCCGACATGGTCACCCACGCCGCGCGCTGCAGGCAGCCGTTCATCAGCGCGCCGGTGTAGAGGGCGTCGGCGATGCCGTAGTCCTCGAAGAAATCCGGCGGCTTGCCGCCGACATAGGTGTTCCACTCGTCGAAGGCGATGGTCGGCGCGGGATCGGCATGGGCGCGCACGATCTCCCACGTGCGGTCGAGCATCGCGCAGACCTCGTGGGCCGAGGCGACCTTGGGCCAGTACAGTTCGGACGCCGGTGGCGGCGTCGACCACTTTTCCGTCCGGATGGAATAGTAGTGGACGCTCAGTTCGCGGATGCGGTCGCCGGCTTGCCTGAGGACCAGCTCGTTCCAGCGGCCGTAGAGATCGTTGGGCACCCCGACGGCAATGAGGTCGAGCGTGTCGTCGACGGCGAGCATGGCGTCGGCGAAGGCGAGATAGCGATGGGCGTAGGTCTCGGCATCGCAGTGGCCGACCTGCCAGTTGCCGAACTGCTCGTTGCCGACGAACCATGTCGTCACCGCGTGGGGTTCGGGGAAGCCGTTGGCCGCGCGCAGGCGCCCCATCTCGGTCTCCGGCCCGCTGTTGCAGTAGGCGATCCAGCGGGCGGCCTCGTCGGGTGTGCCCGTGCCCATGTTGTTGGTCAGGATCGGCTCGGTGCCGACATGGCGGCAGAGGGCGATGAACTCGTCCGTGCCGACATCGTTGGACTCCCACAGCGACCACGCCGGGTCGAGGTAGCCGGGCCGCGTGTCGCGGTCGCCGATGCCGTGTTCCCAGTGATAGGCCGAGGCGAAGTTGCCGCCCGGCCAGCGCAGGAAGGTCGGTCCCCATTCGCGGAGCGCCTCGATGACGTCGGGGCGGAAGCCGTCGACGTTGTCGGCCGGCATGACCGAGACGCAGCCGACCCAGAGGTCGCCCTCGGCGCTGTGCGCGATCGAGAAGACAGCGTCATCGTCGGCCTGGCCGATCGTCAACTCGGTCCGGTAGGTCTGCCAGTCGGAAGAGACATCCGCGATCCGCCAGACCTGATCGCCGAGCCGGACCTCGACCTCCTGGCCGATGCCCTTCAGCACCACCCGCACCTGATAGCTGCGGCCCGCATCGACGGTGAGGCCACCTTGTCGAATACCGTGGGGCTGTCCGTCGGCGCGCCGGATGGTGATCCGCTGCGACTGCGCGCCGGTATAGAAGGTCGTGTTGTCGTGGACGAAGAGCACATGATCGTCGTCCGGCGCCAGCGCCTCCCACGGTGCGACCACGCCGAAGGAGGGGTGCTGGTGCGCCAGCCCTTCGCTCAGGCCCACATAGGCGTGATCGTGGCCGAGGAACTTGCGGTTGCGCAGCAGTTCCGCCCAGACGCCCTCGTAGATCGAGCGGCCGATATGCTCGAGATTGGCGCCATAGAGATGGTCATGCACAGCCCCCAACTGGATGCCGGGATCGACGGCGATGCTCGCGGAGAAGACGCCTACCTCGCTCATACCCGGCCGAAGCCTCCGACGGCGCTGGAGTCGCCCGACAGGTAGCGCGAGGCGACCAGCAGGATGAGGACCGCGGGCGCGATGAAGATCAGCGACAGCACCGCGATGACCGCGTTGTTGCCGCTGCCGGCGGCCGAGAACAGGAGCATCGGCAGCGTGATCACGCGCCCCTGGCCGATCAGGAACGTCAGGAGATACTGGCTCCACGACACCAGGAACGCGAACAGTCCGGCGACGAACAGGCCGGGCAGGATGGCCGGGAACGTGACATCGAAGAAGATGCGGATCGGCCCCGCACCGAGGCTGCGCGCCTGGGCCTCGAAGTCGGCGTTGTAGTTGGCGAACACGCCGCTCAGCGTGAGCACGACGTAGGGCATCACCGGGACGAGATGGACGATGGCGACGCCGACGACGCTGCCGGCGAGATCGAGCGGAATGCCGGCATCCGCGAGCGCCAGGTCCCAGCGGATGAAGTTGATGTTGAGGCCGAGGCTGAACGCGATCGGCGGCACGATCGTCGGGGTGATGATCATGAACTCGACGATGCGCTTGCCCCTGAACCGGTAGAGACCGAGCGCGCGTGCCGCCGGCAGGCCGATGAGGATCGAGATGCCCGTGACCACCGCGCCGATCGACAGGCTGAGCCACAGCGCGCTCACGGCGTCGGGAACCTCGAGCCACAGCGCAATGAAGTTGGCCAGCGTCCGTTCGCCCTCGGGCGGGATCAGATCCAGCCGCTCCCAGGCCTGCAGGCTCCACTCCTTGGGAATGAACTGCGGATAGAACCAGCGGAAGGCGAAGGCGTTGAAGAAGAAGGCGATCACCGGCAGCACGAGCATGAGGCACATGAAGGCGATCGTCAGATAGAAGATCACCTTGCGCACGGCGGCGCCGACATTGCCGTCGCGGGCGGACACGTTCGTTGAAGCAGTGGGGGCGGCGTCGGACATCGGACTAGTCGCGCCGTATCGTGCGCGCGCTGACGTACATGTAGAGGAACACCAGCGCGAGCACGATCAGGGCAATGATGATGCTCGACGCCATGCCTTCGGCTCGGGCGTTGAGATCGGGGTTGAGGAAGAAGTCCAGCGTCAGCACCGGCAGCATCTGCGGGTGCTGCACGCCAAGGATGCGCGGCACCTCGAACGAGCCGAAGGTGAAGGCGAAGACGATGATCGACGCCGACATGAGGCCGGGCATGATCAGCGGCAGCGTCACCGTGCGGAACCGCTGCCAGCGGTTGGCGCCGAGGCTCTGCGCGACCGCCTCGTAGTCGTCGCCGAGCGACTGCAGGATCGCCATCACGATGATGCCGAAGAAGGCGGTCTCCTTCCACACATAGGCGAGAATGATGCCGATGCCGTAGCGGTCGCGGGTCAGGATCGGGAAGTCCCGCGGCCCGCTGATGAGACCGAGTTCGCCGGCGAACCGCGCCAGCAGACCGCTTTGCGAGAACAGGAGCAGCATGCCGATGGCGATCACCAGATGGGGGATCGGCAGGTTGAGCTGGAAGAGGAAGACAGAGAGTTTTTTACCAAAGAAAGTGCGGCGGAGCAGCAGCGCCAGCCCGACGGCCAGCGCAGCCGACAGGAACGTGCTGGCGCCGGCGACCCACAGGGTCAGCAGCAGGCCGGACCAGAACTGGCCGGCCTCGCGCCCGGTGAACATCACCGAGATGTAGGCGTCGAGGGTGAGGGTGGTGTTGCCGATCTGTGGCTGGAAGCCGAGGCTCTGGACAAGGCCGAAGGCCAGGCTGCCGAAGAACAGGACCGTGATGACGAGCAGGGTCGGACCGAGCATCAACGGTATGCGCAGCCGTTCCCAGTCCATGTCTTGTTTCCCCGTCGGCTAGGTTGACCCGGCCGCGCGCGTCGGCGCGGCCGGGCCGTTTGTCGTGTGGCCGGGTCAGTTCGGCAGCGGCTCGCCACGTAGGACGTGGGCCTGCCAGTCCGCTTCGATCCGGGACTGGTACTCGGCCGCGATGTCGGCCACCAGCGCGGCGGCGAGACGGGCCGGGTCGGCCGCGGCATCGCCGAGGTTCTGCATGGCCTCGGCAACCGCCGCCTGCTGGCCGGCGTCGCTGACGCGGGCGACGTCGATCGCCCAGCCGCAGCAGAAACCGTTGGCCGGCTGGACCTGGGCCGCCTGGCGGTCGGGCCGCAGGATCAGGTTCGCCGTCACCAGCGCGGCCGCCTTGTTCGGCGCGTTGAACGGGATCGCGACGTAGTTGAAGTCGCCGATCAGGTTGGCGTCGAACGCGAACGCCCGCGACGTCGGCGGGACCAGGCCGGACTCGATGTTGCTGGCCGGGCCCGAGGGCGACTGGGTGAAGTCGAACTCGACCTCGCCGTTGGCGAACAGGTCACGCAGCTCGGCGTTCGAGGCCGGATAGGTTTCGCCCTCGCGCCACAGGTTCGGCTTCCAGGCGATCAGCATCTTCCAGACTTCCGGCGCCCACTTGTTGTAGAGCTCCTCGTTGAACGGGCCGACCCACTGGGCGTGGCCGCCGCTCACCTCGAAGAACAACTGCTTGACGAAGCGCGTGCCGACAAAGGCACCGGGCCCCGGCGCGATGTAGCTGAAGCGTCCGGGATTGGCCGCGATCCAGTCGCCGAGTTCGGCGTAGGACCGCGGAAGGTCACCCTCATTGAGGCGTGCCGAATCGTAGACGAAGTGGAACTGCGCGCTCGACCACGGGCTCTCATAGCCCTCGACCGGGCGGCCGAAGTCCAGGTTGATCGCCGGGTTGGCCCAGTCGACCAGGGCGGAGTTCGGAACGCCTTCAGCCCACGGACCGTAGAGCAGGTCAGCCTGGCGCAGCGTGAAGAAGTTCTCGCCGTTGATCCAGATGAGATCGATCGTGCCCTTGTCGCCGGTCGCCCCGGCTTCCTGCTCACTGATCACCTGGTTGACGGCGTCAACGGTGTCGGCGAGCGGCACCCGCTCCAGCGTGATGCCGTACTCCTCCATCAGCGGCTTGCCGTAGAAGTTGTCGACAAAACCGTTGATGTTGTCCGAGCCGCCCCACATGTACCAGAACACCGTCTGGCCGTGGGCCTGCTCGACCACCTCGTCCCAGCTACCGAAGCCCGGCAGATCGTCCGCCACGGCATGGGTGCCGAATGCCGTTGCCGCGGCGACCGCCAGCACACCGGCCATTCGTTTCATCGTTTGCATAGTCATCCTCCCTTGGTTTCTCGTCATGCGTTGATGCCGTCCCGCTGCAAATGATCAGCATAGGGCACCGGTTCGACAAGCCGCATCTTTTTCCATGCGGCGAGTTCCATGAGTTCGTCCGTTACGTCGCCTTGCCCCATCGCGAAATGGTGCTGATGGCCGCGAACGGTCAGCGTGTTGATCAGGTCCCAGAGTTCGATGGGCTCACCATTGAGATACGTCTTCGACAACCACCCGCGTGTTCCATCGTAGCCGGTCGAGGGGTGATCGACGACCTCCGACTTCACGACCAGAAGCTGGTCGGCGAACTCGTTGATGTAGGCGATCGACACCGGCTGGAGGGCGAAGACCTGGTCGCCGGCGACCCCGTAGGGTCCGTCCGAGGCATTCCGCCCCAGCGTCACATGGTCGACCCAGCGGATGCCGTCGGCGTTGGCGAAGTGGCGAGGCGTCACCCCGCAATGCCACATCAGGAACGCCTGCCGGTCCGGATCGAGCGCTGCGAGGTCGAGGAGCGTTGACGAGCCTCTGGTCTCCGACAGGAGGTTCAACACGTGCATGCTGACCGCGCCCAGAACGTCGCCTTCGCAGGACACCGGCATGTCGTGCTCGCTGCCGAGCCAACTGTAGGCCATGCACGGCGCGATCCCGTACAGTTGCTGGATGGTCGACCAGCACTGCACCGCCATCGTGTCGAACTCCATGTCCTGCGACAGGTCGTGAAGCGCGAGATAGAACCGGGTCACGCGATCGAACGCGCTGTCCTCGCTCACCGTGACGCTGCTTGCCGCGGCGCGTATCTCCCGCGTCGCGTCGGCGACCCGGTCGGGCGCGATCGCTTTGGCCCGATCCACCACCTCTTCGAGGTCGAGCGGCACCAGCGCGACGCCGAGGCGCGCCTGAAACGCCTGTTCGTCGGGCAGCATGCCGACAAAACCCGGGGAGATTCCGCCGATCCAGCCCACGCGCGTCCGGGCAAGGTTGGTCGCGGCCCTGAGCGCCCGCGCGGTGACCTCGAACCTGCGGCGAAACCCCGCCGAGTCCGGTGCGCCGTAGAACCATTTGAACGGGATATCGCGGTCCCGGAACCGGGTCTTGATGACGCTGGCGAAATGGTTCATCGATACCAGCGAATGCAACTGCACCTCACCGTCCTGCCTGGGATCGGGGACGGACCAGAGCCCGATCCGCGGCGCCGCGTCCACCAGCGGATAGAGCTGTTCACCGGCGCTGCACGCCGCGTTCTGGATCATGAGGAAGTCGAGGTCGGCGGCCCGCAACTCGGCGGCCGCCGCAGTGGCATCCGCTTCCGTCAGGATGGGCCGCTCGATGGCCGTCAGGTCGAAGCCGAGGTCCCCGGCGTAGCGCTGCAACGCCGCGACCGCGGTTTCGCGGACCTGGTACCTCTCGCCGAAATAGGACGAGATCGACACGCCGACGTAGCCGATTCGAGGCCGATGCCTGATCTTCATGAGGCAGGGCCGCCGGCGTGCGCGGTGTCGCGGGGGAGGGCCGTCACTGCGAAATCCATGTCTTCGGCCAACACCGCGCTCGTTGATTGTTTAACACCAATTTGAGAGTGCAAATTTGTTCTAATCAATTCCTGACTGTCAAGCTGAAACGGGGGGCCAACGGCGTTTATGGCGGGGAAACTGGTGAAAGCGGACGTCGTCATCGTTCCGGTGACGGAGCGAACGGCGTGGCGGCACGTTGTCGTCACGTGCGACGACGGCCGGGTCGGGGTCGGCGAATACACGCTGTACGAGCCGGCCATCGATGACCTGGTGCGTCGCCGGTTCGACCCGCTGATCGGTGCCACCGCGACGGACGGCCTGGCCCGGCTCGAGGCCATGCCGATGGCCGATCTGGCCGAAGCCACGGCCGACTCGGCGCTTGACCAGGCGCTGCGCGACCTCGTGGCGCAGGAAGAGGGCCTGCCGATTACGCACCACCTGAAGGTCGGGGCGACGTCGTCGTCCGTCCGCCTCTACGCCAACATCAACCGCAGGACCCGCGACCGCTCACCGGATTCGGTGGCGGCGAGCGCCCGGTCGGCGATAGCTGCCGGCTACGACGCGATCAAGATCGCGCCGTTCGACGATGTCAGCCCGGACAATTGCGACAGCGAGGAGGGCAGGGCCCTGATCGAAGCCGGGCTGGAGCGGCTTCGCGCCGCTGCCGGCGTCACCGCCGGCGATGCCGACCTCATGGTCGATTGCCACTGGCGCTTCACCACCGGCGCGGCCCGCAGCCTGATCCCCGAGCTCGCCGGCCTGGGAATCACCTGGTTCGAGTGTCCCATTCCCGAAACGCCTGACGCCGTCGCCGACCTACGTGACCTGCGCGCGATGTGCGCCGACCGGGGCATGCGGTTTGCCGGTTGCGAGACCATGTTCGGGCGCGCCGGCTTCGCCCCGTTCGTGTCCGGCGGGGCCTACGACGTGATCATGCCCGATGTGAAGCACGCCGGAGGTCTGGCGGAGCTCATGCGGGTCGCCGAGGACGCCGAGAGGCAGGGCGTCGCCGTCTCGATCCACAATCCGAGCGGCCCGATCGCCCACACCCACAGCGTTCACGCCACCTGCGCGCTCGGCGGCGACGAGCGGCTGGAGGTCCAGTTCGACGAATCCCCGCTTTTCATGACGATCACCGACCCGCCGCCGGTCATCGTCGCGGGCATGGCAACCCGCCCCGACGGCCCGGGGCTCGGCATGCGGCTGGAGGTGGACGGGGTGTGAGCGGGCGGCGGCGATGTAGCCGCGTCCAAGCGCCGACCGTGTCGTTCATGAGGCGCTGATCGTTCGGTGCTCCGGCGGCCGCTATGTACTGCGGCGTGAACGTCCGGCAGAGACACATGTTGCGCCTCTAGGGGCATGATCCGTGGACGCTGAAGGACAGCGCCGCGGCGACCAGAACGGGTGCCAAGCATACGGCGAGCCAGCCGACCTCGCCCCATGTCCATTCATATGCACTCACGACGGGATGAACATAGCACCCGTCTCCCGATCGTCCATTCTTTGGCGGCGCCCACGGACGAGACGACGATCGTATCCCGGACGTGCACGTAACGGCCGATCGCGGTCCAAACGGCGTCCGCGTGTTCGGTGGCCGGCGCGCCTGATTGGATCAGCCGTCCCTAGTCGCTGCAGGTAAGCGGCGACGCCCACCACTCGTTTGCATGGCCAGTCCGCCGAAAATCGGCGGCGAGGAATTTCTTATAGCCTCGCTGTTCGCACAGCTTCGTCGCTTCCTTGATTTGGCACGGTCCGGTCCTCGTATCCGTCGCCGGGCACTGAATCCGCAGATTATTTCCGGTGGAATAGAACGTCGCTAGGTGCCGGCGAACCGTGGCGGCGGTGGTTGCTGCCAGAATCTGATTGATGCGGTCGCTTATGCCATCGGCCTGAAACACCTCAGCATGAAAGTCGCTGACGGCCTGCTCGTTTTCGCCGATCGCGGTTTCGATGTCGTCCAGTCGCTGATTCAACGCGAGGACTTCTTTCCATATCTCGCAGATGACGGTGAGGTTGCGGCCCTTGGAGGCTGATCCGCAGACCGTTGCCGGGTTGTAGGCCGTTTGCGCGACGGCGGGTGCCGCCAGACAGGCAACCATGAGCGCGACGGCGCCAGTGAGAAGTCGTTTGTTCATGCCCAGTTTCCCTCGTTCGAACCGACCATCGGAGCGAGTAGAGCACAATTACCGCGTGTACGCGATGGCGCCCGCTGAGCGCTGAGCTTTCCAGAAGCAAGAGGACATCGCTGGACCCCATGAAGCACCGCTTCGACGAGGCGCTGCCGCTCGTGCTCGCGCATGAGGGCGGCTACGTGAACCATCCGCGCGATCCGGGCGGGCCGACCAATCTCGGCGTCACGCTCGCCACCGCCCGCCGCTTCGGCATCGATGTCGACGGCGACGGCGACACCGACGTCGCCGACGTCAAAAAGCTGGCCCGCGCCCACGCGGCCGTGGTCTACCGCCGCGGCTATTGGGACGCGGTGCGTGGCGACGAGCTGCCCGCCGGCGTCGACTACGCGGTGTTCGACTATGCGGTGAACTCCGGCCCGGCGCGCGCCGCGAAGGACCTGCAGCGCGTGCTGGGGGTCGAAGTCGACGGCATGATCGGCCCGGTTACGCTCGACGCCGCGCACGACGCAGACCCGGCGACGCTGGTCAACGATCTCTGCGATCGCCGGCTGGCCTTCGTCCAGGGCCTGTCGACCTGGTCGACGTTCGGCAGGGGCTGGGGCCGCCGCATCGAGGGCGTGCGCGAGCATGCCGTGGCGGTGGCCGCGCGCGCCGTGACGCCGCCGATCCCCAACGATCCGGGGCTGGCTCCATCGACGCCGGACGCACCGCCGGCGCCCTTTTCACCAACCTTGGAGGCTGACTTTGCCATGAACATCATCACCGGGATCATCGCCCACATCGTTGGCGGCCAGGCGTCAAAGGCGATCGCCTCTGCGATCCCCGGCGTGCTCGCCGGCATCTTTCTCGGGCCGCAGGTGCTTGGCGAATTCCAGCAGGGGTTCGTCGAGGGCGGCGCCGGCCCGGCGGCCCACATGCTCGGCATGGCGCTGGGCGGGCTTTTCCTCGGCGGCGTGAACGCGATCGTCACGTGGTTCGCACCGAAGAACCGCGAGCCGAAGCCGGCCGACACTGAGGGCGCCTGACGTGGAGACTCTGGTCACCGAGCAGACCGGCGTCTCGGTCGGGCTCGTCGTGGCGGTGTTCGGCGTGATGCTCGTGCTCATGCGCGGCGAACGCGCTGAGCGCCGGGCGATCGAGGACAAACTCGACGAGCTGCGCCTCCACGTGGAACGCGAGTTCGTGCCGCACCGGACCCTCGAACTAACCGAGACCCGGCTGATCGCGGCAATGGACAAGCTGGGGACGCGCCTAGAGACGATGATCGCGCGCCTCGACACCCTGGCCACTGACGTTGCCGCCGCGCTTGGCAGGGGCGACAGGGACTGACCGGACCATGACGTACGAGCATGCCTTTTCGGTTAAGTCTGCCCGCCAACCGTTTCGGTCTCGAGGTTGGCCACGGGGAACCTGAGCGCACTCGCTTCGAGATTGACCATCAACGAGAACAAGAAGGCGAGGACCCCGACCGCATCGAGCTCGCTGACTTGGTAGTCGTAGGCGCCGGCGGCGTACAAACCGATTCCAGTCGTCAGCGCGGCCGAAAACAAGGTCGCCTTTGCTACACGCCATACCCGCTCACGCGAGTCCTTTCCCCAAGCAATAATCTTCGCCAACGACGGTATTGCAGCGGAGGTTGCCACAGCAAACGCGACTATCAGGATCAACTCCCGTCTCAAGAGGCTATGGTATCCACTCAAGGAATCGACATCCGAAAGCAGACCGGGACTAAGGTGATCCCTGAGTTGTTTTGGGAGAGGGACGTTGTCGGCAATCAGCTGGATTGTCGCTTCACTCGGGTTCGCTGCAAAAGTCAAAGACCAAATCTCTGCGTAGTGCAAATTATTCAACAGGAACGTAGTGAACAGCGTGGTTGCCGTATCAGAGACAATGAGGAGCACCGGAATAGCGACAGATCCGATGAACCCTATAGTAATGAAAGCATCGATTGCTCCCTTTATGTTTCTTCTCATAGCAAATCTTGAGAACAAATACTCATCAATGCCGTGAATACGTGCGGGTCGCAGCCGTCTTCGGGAAGAACGAACATTAAGGAGGAAAGACCAAACGGTGCCAAACGCGACCAAAGCCGCCGCCGAACCCGTTATGATGAACCACCTGATTATCGTTTCTACGGACGCGTTCACAACGTTCTGTGAAATGATAATGTAACAGAATACAGCAAGGAAAGCGAATTGCACGGTAGTGAGTGTAGGTCGTATTTTCTTCTTGAAGAACAGTGAGTATCGGCGACGACGTCGTTCTCGTTGTGGATCATAGTTGAAGATCAGTAGATAGATCAAGTCGGTCGCGACCGAGAAAATGACGTACAGGTAATACATACCGATACCCCAAACCACATTCCAAAAGATGACTGCCGTCATAATAACATAGTAACCTACATCAGCTATGAATACTAAATATACGAAACTCCGCCCAACAGATGGAGTAAAATCATCATGAGAAACAGTGTTTGAGATGTGAAGCAACAGATTCAATAGGGTGAGAGTAAATATACAAATCAAGAATACGATGATGACGGTCATGATCGGAAGGATATTCCGACGTATCGCCCGGGCCGGAGACGCAATCGTGTTCAGATGCCCTGGCCAGTAGTGATGGAGGCTGCGCAGCCGATTCAAGAGCATAGACGACTATCGCGCTGGGCGAGGATGTGTGTGAAGAAAACGCGGCGGCCGAGCATCGACCGCTAAACTCGGCCTCTGGCGAGATAGGCCATCGAGTCCGTCCTCTTGTTCCCGCAGGACCAAGTGCCGGCCATTGTCGCACTTCAACCCAGGATGGTCAAAGTTCCACCAAGGAACGCGCCCGGCCGGAACAGCCCCCGGTGACGGGAAGCCCGGTCGAAGCCGGGCCTCGGGGCCACGCCGGCAAGCATCGACCCCGGGCGACGTGCAGCATCGCTTCACCGCCGTTCCCGCCGGGGCGGATCTTCGGGAGGCGAGTCCTAATGGACGATGAATCGGGGCCGGTGCGACAGGTCACGCCCGTCGCGCCGCCCGCTTCCTCTATCTCCAGCGCCTCGGCTTTGGCGGCCGCGTCCGCAGTCGGACCTTCGGCGTCAACAAGGACGTCGGCTCGCGCTTCGACGTGCGCCGGCTGGACGGCCTGATCGATGCGATCCACCATCGCCTCGCCGACGTCGTGATCGAGCAGCTTCCCTATGGCGAGTTCATCGAGCGCTACGACCACGCCCGCGCACTGTTCTACCTGGACCCGCCCTATTTCCAGTCCGAGGACGACTACGGCAAGGGCGCCTTCACCCGCGCTGATTTCGGCCGCCTGGCGCGCCAACTCGGCGGGCTCAAGGGCGGGTTCATCCTCTCGATCAACGATGCGCCGGAGATCCGGCGGATCTTCGACGGGCTCGCGATCGAGGAGGTACGGCTGACCTACACGATCAGCCGCGGGGAGGGCTCGGCCGCGGCCGAACTGCTGATCTCGGATGGTGCGGTGGAGGGGGAGGGGCGGCTATTCTGATTCTGTGGGTGGCGGCAGTTTCGGCTTATCGCGTTGTTCTATAGCCTGTCGCTTCGTTTCGGGCAGCCGGTCATAGAGTGCCTTCACTCGCTGCGGCTTGGAGATCATTTCATCGACGATCTCGTTCACAAGAAAGAACAACTGCAGTGCTGTCTCGCGATCGTCCTTCATGTCGATTTCGCCGGGGTGGACAGAGTCGTTGCCGATTACCCGGACGGCATCAAGCATCATCTGAATCTGCTGGTCCAAGCCGCGGGCAACCAGCGCCGCGATGTCCCTGTTCAGGTTCTTTCCCGGCAGCCCGAGTTGAATGCAGAGCTTCTGGATCGCCAGCCGGAGGAGCGCGGCGGCACCTCGCGTCGAGCGATCAACGATACCGGCGGCTTCGTTGAAGTCTGCCTTGACGTCGCCGGGCATGTCGGGGTTCGGTCGCACTATGATCTGCGATTCTGGGAAGATTACGCGCTCGCACAGCCAGAGCGATACCTCGCCGCAGGAGCGGCATCGTGAGAGGTCTACGTTATCGACCCTGAACCTCACGTTGTCGGATTCCCCCAATTTGATCAGCACGGGGTCTCCCTCAAACCGACGGCGATATCGCTCGACGAGCCGTCGGCGCATCGGTTCGTCCGGGTGCTCGTCTGCATCCTTCTCGAGGAACTGAAGGATCGCAACGTCGAGGGGTTTGGGTGGCGACTTTTCGTCGTACCAGTGTGCGAAGACCCTGAACCACGATTGATCGGCGAACGCACCACACCGGGGGCAGCTGAACGACGCCGCGCCGAGAGAGGGCGGTACTGGCGAAGGGGCGTCGGCAGCCACCTCGCTCACGCCGCCTCGGCGCGTTTGATCGACTTCAGTTCGCGGCCGAGTTTCTGTTCGGCGTCCCACAGATCCACGGCCTGCTGCATGCGCAGCCAGATGCCGGGGCCGTTCCCCATGAACTTGCCGAGGCGCAGCGCCATCGCCGGCGTCACCGGTCCCTTGCCGGTCGCAATCCGGTTGAGGTACTGGCGGGTCACGCCCATGGCCGCGGCCGCCTTGGCGATCGACATGTCGGGGATATCGGCGATCGCATCGGCGAACACGATGCCGGGATGCGTCGGCCGGCGCTGACGCTTGGTGCGCTTGCCGGTCTCGGCCGCTGACGCCAGCGCCTCCTGTATGCCGGCGATCGCCTCGGCGATTGCGCGGTTGATTTCCTTATCCGCCGCCTTCGCGTCCACCGTCTCCCGTGCCTCCGCGCCGACCATCTTGACCAAGGCCTTGACCAGGTCCCGGCGGTGTTTCTCTCCGGCCGTGCGGACCGTGTTCTTGATCGCTACCCTTCCACTGCCGCCGAACCTGCCCGTGGTCGCCTGACGGCGCAACGCCTTGCCACGGCCGGCTCTAGTGGTATTGCTCGAAGTCGACATCGTAGGCGTCGCCTTTCTCGAATTTGAACGTCAGCCGCCAAGCGCCGGAAACGCTGATGGCCCATGTGCCCGCCCGCGCGCCACTCAGCTGGTGCAGATAATAGCCGGCGAAATCCATATCGGCGATGTCCTCGGCAGCCTGATTCGCTCGGTCGATCCGTCGTCGCGCTCAAGCCGGAGCGTGTTGCCATCTGTGACGAACAACTCGTCAGCCAGGGCGGGCAGGGCGCTCAGAATCGCTGTGGCGACCACGATCATGCCGGCTGATTTCGCGATGCATTTCACGATGCACGCTCGGTTCAGATCAGCTAAGTCATTGATTTATTGGTCGGAGTGGCAGGATTTGAACCTGCGACCCCCTCGTCCCGAACGAGGTGCGCTACCAGGCTGCGCTACACTCCGGCCTCTGGCGCGCCGACTTATAGCGACCGCCCCGACCGGCGGCAAGCGCGGGTGCGGGCGGCGGTATCCCGGCCGCCGGGTGCGCGTTGCGGCGCTTCCGGCCAGCCTATATAGGATGCGCAAAAGCGCCGCTTCCGTGGCGACCATCACATCATTGGGGCGTGGCCAAGCGGTTAAGGCATCGGGTTTTGATCCCGTGATCCCAGGTTCGAATCCTGGCGCCCCAGCCACGATGGCGCAGCTTCCTTCCAACGGCGAGACCCTCCGAGACCCATGAAGACCCTCCTCTGCTTCGGCGACTCCAACACCCACGGCTCCGCCCCGATGGACCACATCGACGACATCCGGCGGTTTGACGGACAGACCCGCTGGCCGGGTGTGGCCGCCCGCGCTCTGGGCGAAACGTGGCGCGTGATCGAGGAGGGCCATCCCGGCCGGACCACCGTGCACCCCGACCCGATCGAGGGGCTGGAGAAGTGCGGCCGGCCGGCGCTCACGGTCGCGCTCGCCTCGCACCGGCCGATCGACCATGTCGTCATCATGCTCGGCACCAACGACCTCAAGACCCGGTTCAGCGTCACCGCCTTCGACATTGCCCTGTCGGTGGAGCATCTGGTCGCCGACGTGCTGGCGAGCGACAGCGGGCCGGAACGCGGGGCGCCCAAGGTGCTCCTGGTGGCGCCGCCGCCGATCTCCGAAGACAGTTGGCTGGGTGAAATCTTTCGCGGCGGCGCCGATGTCTCGAGAGGTTTCGCGACCCGCTATCGCGAAGCGGCCGAGCGGCAGGGGTGCGGCTTCCTCGACGCCGGAGCGATCATCGAATCGACGCCCGTGGACGGGATTCACTTCGAGGCGGAGGCCCACGCAACGCTGGGCCGCGCTATTGCCGAAGCAGTCGCGAGCGCCTGACCCCTCAGGCGTCTTCGAGCAGGCGCTCCACCTCCGGCCGGCTCGGCATCGACGGCGCGGTTCCCGGCCGGGTCACGGAGATCGCCGCCGTGGCACAACCGAAGCGAACGGCATCGAGCGGGTCCGTACCGTCCGCCAGGGCGGCGGCGAAACCGCCGTTGAAGGCGTCGCCCGCGCCGGTCGTCTCGACCACTGCGCCGGCGTCGAAGGCGGGGACGTGGACGCTGCGATCGGGTGTGTGGAACAGCGCGCCGCGCTCCCCCAGGGTCACGATGGCGGCGCCCGCACCCGACGCCACCAGCGCGTCCGCCGCCTTGCGCGCCTCGTCGAGCGAGGCGACCGGCAGGCCGGTGATCCCCTCGGCTTCCGTCTCGTTGGGGGTCACGTAGTCGCAGAGATCGAGCATGCCGTCGGCGAGATCGGCGGCAGGGGCGGGATTGAGGATCGTGGCGCCGCCGCCTTCGCGGGCGATCGCAAGCGCGCGATGCGCCGCGTCCATAGGCTGCTCGAGCTGGGTCATGAAGACCGAGGCGTTGCCGATCTCCTGGGCCCGCGCCTCGACATCGGACGGTGCGATGGACGCGGCGGCACCGGGGCAGACGATGATCGCGTTGTCGCCGCTCGTCTCCTCGACGAAGATGTAGGCCGCGCCGGTGTAGCTCTCCGGGTCCTGGGTGACGAGCGGTTTGACCCCGGCGTCGCTCCAGGTCTTGAGCGCCATGTCGGCGAACGGGTCGTCGCCCAGCCTAGTCAGGAAGGCGACATCGGCGCCGAGCCGGGCGGCGGCGACCGCCTGGTTGGAGCCCTTGCCACCGGGGCCGAGCTTGAAGCTGCTCCCCATGATCGTCTCGCCCATACGCGGGGCGCGCTCGGCCCGATAGGCGGTGTCGGCAACGAACACGCCGAGGATGACGATCGCCCCGCTCATGGTCTGACACCCTCAGGCATCGGGCGGGATCACGCCCTTGCGGAAGGCGAAGCAGCCGTAGAACCGGCGATCCCCGGTCTGCACCACGCAATAGGCGTTCTTGGCGCGCTCGTAGAAGGCGAAGCGCTCGATCGACATCATCGGCCAGTCCTTGCCCTCGGCGGCGTTGATGGCGGCCTGCACCTCCTGTTGCACCGGCGGCACCTCGTCGGGCGATCCGACAATCTCCATCCGCGCGGCGGAATCGTCGACGAAGGTGTCGAGCGGCATGACCGACAGGATCGCCTCCGCGGCCTCCGCGGCCGTGCAGTTGTCGATGCGCAGGAGCGTGCCGAGCGTCGTCTGTCGGGCGATCGAATCGGACGGGAAGTTCGTATCGGCGACGATCAGGTCGTCGCCGTGCCCCATCGCGCGCAGCGCATGGAGCACCTCGGCGTTGAGGCGCGGATCGATGTTCTTGAGCATGGTTGTGGTCCTCCCGGCGCCGAGCAATCAGGCGGCGCTCACGCGTTCTCCGCTGTCCCTGTCGAAAACGTGGGCGACCTCGGTGCGCGGCCGCACCCGGATTTCCTGCCCCGGACTGAAATGGTGACGCTCCCGGAACAGGGCGATGAGGTCGGTCGATCCGAAGCGCATGAAGACCATGGTTTCCGCGCCGGTCGGTTCGACCACCGACACCGTGGCCGGGAAGCCGTCGTCGGCCAGTTCGAGGTGTTCCGGGCGGATGCCGTAGGTCACTGACGCGCCGTCGGCGACGCCGTTCTCGGCCACGGGCAGGCGGTGGCCGTTGGCCTCGACGCCGTCAGGCCGCGCGACGCCTTCGATCAGGTTCATCGCCGGCGAACCGATGAACGTTGCCACGAAGACGTTGCGCGGTTGGTCGTAGAGTTCCAGCGGCGTCCCCACCTGCTCGATGCGCCCGTCCTGCATCACGACGATCTTGTCGGCCATGGTCATGGCCTCGATCTGGTCGTGAGTGACGAACACGGTGGTCGTCTTCAGCCGCTGATGGAGCTCCTTGATCTCGGTCCGCATCTGGATGCGCAGCTTGGCGTCGAGATTGGACAGCGGCTCGTCGAACAGAAAAACCTGTGGGTCGCGTACGATCGCACGGCCCATGGCGACGCGCTGCCGCTGTCCGCCGGAGAGCTGACGCGGGTAGCGCTTGAGATAGGGCTTGAGCCCCAGGATCTCCGCGGCCTGGTCGACGCGCTCCCGCACCTGGGCGGGATCGGTCCGCCTGAGCTTCAGCGCAAACGCCATGTTGGCTTCCACCGTCTTGTGCGGATAGAGCGCGTAGCTCTGGAAGACCATGGCGATGTCGCGTTCCGCCGGCGGCAGGTTGTTGACCACGCGCTCGCCGATTCGGATGACGCCCTCGGTCACGCTTTCCAGGCCGGCGATCATGCGCAGAAGGGTCGATTTGCCACATCCCGACGGGCCGACAAGAACGACGAACTCGCCGTCGGGGATGTCGACGTCCACGCCATGGATGACTTCGGTGGCGCCGAACGATTTACGCAGGTCGCGGACGGTGACTTCAGACATGATCGCAAGGTCCAGACATGGGGGCACGGCTCCGGCGAGCCTAGGGGCTTCCTGCCTCCAGCACTAGCCGAGCGACACACCACCGCGCAACCGCCGGCTTTCGTGATGGCCAAGGCGCAGGGTCTGATTGACACCAACCATCGTTACTCCATACTCCGCACCGTGCGGCGAAGGCGGTTTCGGACCGGATGCCGCGTGAATCAACAACAAAGTGTCTCCGAGGGAGGACAAGTCCATGAGAGTTGACATCTACAATCGCCTGATGGCGGCCCAGGCAAGCCGTCGGCAGGTGTTGAAGGGCGCGGCGAGCGCCGGCGCGATCGCGGCCGGCACGGCGGCCGGTCTCGGTTCGCTCATCACGCCGGCGTCCGCCCAGAGCGGGCTTCGGGCCGAGCTTCTGAAGATCCCGGGCGTCGGCGCGGGCTCGCCGACGGATGCCGACTGGCAGAAGGTTGGCGAATTGACCCTTGGGCCGACGAAGGACCGGGTTCAGCCGGGCGAGTTCGCCGGTGTCGAACTGACCTTCATGGGGCTCAACAACCAGAACCTCCACAACTTCCTGTTCCGCGGCTTCCTGAAGCCGTGGGAGGAGTACACCGGCGCCACGATCAACTGGATCGATCTGGCGCAGGCGGACTACAACCCGCGTCTGCAGCAGTCCATCGCCACCGGGACCGTCGATTTCGACATCATCGAGATGGGCGCGCCCTTCGAGGGCGACACGGCCGGCAAGGGTCTTCTCGACGAAATGCCGGACTGGGTGAGCGAGCAGATCGAGTCGGACGACCTGGTGGGCTACCTTCAGCCGCCGGTCGGCACCTGGGACGGCAAGACCTACCGCATCAACATCGACGGCGACTGCCACACCTTCGCCTATCGCACCGACTATTTCGGCGACGGTTCGGTGACCGGAAGCGGCGTCCCCAGGACCTGGCAGGAGATCAACGCGATCTCCAAGGAGCTTGCCGGCAAATCCGATCCGCTGACCGGGCTTCCGGCCCACGGCTATCTCGATCCGCTCAAGGGCTGGGGCGGGTTCGGTTTCTACTTCCTGGAAAACCGTGCCGCGGCCTACGTCAAGCATCCGGACGATCCGGCCTGGCTGTTCGATCCCGACACCATGAAGCCGCGGGTCAACAATCCGGGCTGGGTCCAGGCGATCCAGGACGTGTTGGATCTCATCGAAGCCGGCGCCTATCCGGCCGATCAGATCAACGCCGACCCGGGCACCACCGGCTTCCAGCAGTTCCTGGCCGGCACCGGTTCGATGCTCATGTGGTGGGGCGACATCGGCTCCAACGCGCGCACGTCGGACACCTCGGTTGTCGGCGATGTGGTGGCCTTCGGCATCAACCCCGGTTCGGATCGCCGCTACAATTCGGCGACCGGCGCGTGGGAAGACACCTACAACGAAGCGCCGAACATGGCCTATATCGGCTGGGGTCTCTACGTCACCAACCGGGTCTCGGGCGACTCGAAGAAGCGCAAGGCCGCCTGGTCGGCGGCTGCCCATCTCGGCGGCAAGGACCTGTCGCTGTGGACGGCGGCCTATCCGTCGGGCTTCCAGCCGTACCGCAACTCGCACTTCCTGTTCGACGAGTGGGAAGCGGCCGGCTACGACCGGGCCTATGTCGAGGACTATCTCGGTTCGAACGCGGATTCGTACAACCATCCGAACGCCGCCATCGAGCCGCGCATCCCCGGCATCTTCCAGTACTATTCGGTCGCCGAGGACGAACTCGCGAAGATCTATGCGGGTCAGTACGGCTCGGCCCAGGAAGGCGCCGACGCCATCGCCGCGGCGTGGGACAAGATCACCGACCAGATCGGCCGCGACAGCCAGATTGCGCTGTACAAGGCCAGCCTCGGTCTCTGATCTGACGACATCACGGCCGGCGGGAGCGACCCGCCGGCCGATCCACTGCTGACTCCCGGCCATGTCGGACACCACGCAAGCCCAGGGCGACCTCCTGAACGTCGTCACCGCCGAGCACGTCTCGCCGGGGAGGATTCTCACCGGGCGCGTGCTGGTGTGGGGCGTTGCCGCCGTCATGGCGCTCCTGGCGCTGGTGCAGCTTCTCTACGAGGCCGAGCGGATTTCCTTCGGTTTCGCCAACTGGCGGCCGGTGCTGATTGCCTTCGTCGCCTGGGGTGTCGCCCTTGGCATCGACCAGGTGCTGCGACGCGGCGAGAAGGGCAAGCGGGCGCTGTTCATCCTGCCCGCGGTGATCTTCGTCGTGTCGATGGTGATCTTCCCGATGCTCTTCGGGCTGTCCATCGCCTTCACCGACTGGAACCTTTCGTCCCTGACCGGCCGGCGCTTCAACGGCTTCGACAATTTCCGCCAGATGATGGCCGACCCGTTCTACTGGAACGCGTTGCGCAACATGGTGCTCTACGTCGCCGCCGTGTCGGTCGAGTACGCCATCGCCTTCGGCCTCGCCCTGCTGCTCAACGCCCAGATCAGGGCGCGCAAGTTCTTCCGCGTCGTCTTCCTGCTGCCTCTGATGCTCTCGCCCGTGGCGGTGAGCTGGATGATCGGCAAGTCGATGATGGAAGCGCGTTTCGGTCCGCTCGCGAGCCTCGCGCGCGCTCTCGGCTGGGACAACCCGTCGTTCTTCTCCTCGCCCGAGATCGCACGGCTGACCATCATGATGATGGACGCGTGGACCTTTATCCCGTTCATGATGATCATGCTGCTCGCCGGCCTGCAGGCGCTGGACAAGGAGGTGCAGGAGGCGGCCCGGGTCGACGGCGCCAATCCGTGGCAGGCGTTCTGGCAGGTGACCTTCCCGCTGATGCTGCCGGTGTCGATCACGGCGATCGTCATCCGCATCATCTTCAAGCTCAAGCTCGCCGACATCATCATCAACGTCACCGCCGGCGGACCCGGCGGAGCGACGGATTCAGTCACCAGCTTCATCTTCCGGGAGTACCGCGACCGCTCCAATGTCGGTTACGGCACGCTGCTGGCGATGGTCTATCTCATCCTGATCATCATCTTCATCACCGGCCTCCTCAGCGTGGTGAACCGCTTCGTGCGGCGGACGAACTGAGGTGGACGGGCGATGACCGCACAAGCCGAACAGATCTTCGTCGACAGCGAGATTGACCTCGCCTACCGCGCCAAGTGGTTCACCAAGCGGTTCCTCATCTACGGCGCGCTGATCTTCTGGGCGATCGTCTGCCTGTTCCCGATCTACTGGACGATCACCACGTCGTTCAAGATCGCCCCCGACGTGATGCAGGGCCGGCTCATTCCGTGGGTCGACTACCAGCCGCAGTGGCGCGGCTGGCGCTCGCTCGGCCTGTCGCCGGAAACGATCTTCGGTGTCTCGACGGTGCGCGAGGAGTTTCTCAAGCGCTTCATGAACAGCGTCATCACGTCGTTCTCGGCCTCGACGCTGGCGGTCGCCCTCGGCTCGCTCGCCGCCTACGGCCTGTCGCGATTCTCCTACCGCTTCGGTTTCATGAAGAACGCCGACATCTCGTTCTTCTTCCTCAGCCAGTTGATCCTGCCGCCGGTGGTGCTCGCGCTGCCGTTCCTGGTTCTCTACAAGCAGCTCGACCTGCTCGACAGCCGCATCGGCCTGATCCTGCTCTACACGCTGACGGTCCTGCCGATCGTCATCTGGATCATGCGCGACCAGTTCAGCGCGATTCCCGTCGAGCTCGAGGAGGCGGCGCTGGTCGACGGGCTGTCGATCTGGGGCGCGTTCGTGCAGATCGTCCTGCCGATCGCACTGCCCGGCATGGTCGCCGCCTTCATCCTGTCGCTGGTGCTGACATGGAACGAGTATTTCTTCGCCGCGCTCCTGACGAGCACTGACGCCAAGACCATACCGGTCATGGTCGCCAGCCAGACCGGCTCGCAGGGAATCAACTGGTGGTCGATGGCGGCGCTGTCATGGGCGGCGATCCTGCCGCTCCTGATCATCGCGATCTTCCTCGAACGCTACATCATCAAGGGCATGGCGGCCGGCGCGGTCAAGTAGCGCGCTACTCCAGGTTCGTGTGCCGCGCCCGCATGGCCTCGGCCGTGACGCCGAGCCGCTCGCGCAGGGTGAGCACCATCACCTCGAACAGCACGAACAGCGCACCTTCGTAGAGCGAGCCCATGGGCAGGACGGAGGTCGCGCTGGCGCCCTGGTCGTCGGCCATGGTCTGGGCCGGGACGATGACGACGTTGTCCGCACCGCTCGCCTCCGCCACCGATGCCTGCGCCGTGAGGAGCAGGATCGAGGCGCCGGCCGCCCGGGCGGTCTCCATCAGCGCCGCGACCGTCTTCAGACCGCCGGGCCCGTTGGAGCAGATCAGGAGATCGCCTTGGCCGAGCGCCGGCGCATTGATGTCGCCCACCATGGCCACATCGAGCCCGAGATGGAACAGCCGCATGGCGAAACCGCGCATCTGCAGTCCCTCGCGCCCACAGCCGTAGAGCGCGATCTTGCCGGATTCGGCGATGCGCGCGCAGGCTGCGTCCACGGCGGCGGCGTCGATGCGATCGGCTACGGAGCCAAGTTCGTCGAGCGCGCCCTTCAGCGCGGACGGGACGGTCGAACCCGCGATTGCCGTAGCGACCATTTTGCCTACCTCCCACCCTTGCGCCTGTGCGTCACGGCGGCATTGTTGGCGAGGGAGGTTCGCGACGCAATGGCCGATCAACACACTTCGCTGCGCCAGGCATGGCCGATGCCGACACGGCCGCGTCCGATCGTGGTGATCGGCGCCGGCGGGATCGTGCGCGACGCCCATCTGCCGGCCTATCGCAAGTGGGGCCTGCCGGTCGCCGGCATCTTCGACGTCGATCGGGGGCGGGCGGAGGATCTCGCGGCGGCTTTCGCGATACCGACGGTGTTCGACAGCCTCGACGCGGCGCTCGCCGTCGATCCCAGCCGCGTCTTCGATGTCGCGCTGCCGCCGCAGGCGCTGGCCGACGTCCTGCCGCGCGTGCCGCAGGGCGGTGTTGCGCTGATCCAGAAGCCGCTCGGGATGTCGCACGGCGAGGCACGGACGCTGGCCGGCAACCTGATGGCGCGCGAGGTCACCGCGGCGGTCAATTTCCAGATGCAGTTCACGCCGGCGATGATGGCGATCGGCGAAGCCTTGACCACGGGCCTGCTCGGCGATCCGGTCGATATCGAGGTCCGCGTCCAGTGCAAGACGCCGTGGGAGGACTGGCCCTTCATGACCGGCCTCGACCATATCGAGCTGCCGCTTCATTCCATCCACTATCTCGACTGGATCCGGGCCCATGTCGGCATGCCGCGCGCGGCGTTTGCGCTGAGCCTGCCGCACCCCGACTATCCCGACCGCGCCGACGCCAGGTCGAGCATCGTGCTCGACTACGGCGACCGCCTCCGCTGTTGCCTGTCGCTCAACCACGTCCACAAGGGCGGCCCGGACCACGAATCGGCAGAGTTTCGTGTCGAGGGGAACGGCGGCACCGCCATCGCCGACATGGGCTATCTGATCGACCAGCCGGCCGGCGTGCCGGAGCGTCTGCGCATGAACCTCGGGGAGGGGTGGCGCGACATCCCGCTCGCCGGCGCGCGCGGACCGGATTCCTTTGCCTTCGTGATGGCCAACCTCCAGCGCTTCGCGGCGGGCGAGGACGACACCCTCGTCACCGGACTTGAACCCAGCGTCGCGACCATGGCGCTGGTCGATGCCTGCATGCAGTCCAGCGACCGACGCGAAGTCATCGCCATTCCCGAAATCTGAACAAAAACAACAAGGAGGCACCGTTTCCTCATGCCGGAGAATACAGCGTTCGACGTCCGGGGCCCCGTGAACCTGATGGGCGCGACGGCCCACCCCCACGCCGCACGGCGGCTGCGGCAAACCTTCCCGGGCGCGACGTTTGTCGACGACGGCGCCAACGCCGACAGCCCCACCATCCACCTGAAGCAGGATGACGGCCTAGCGGAGGGGGGCTTTCGGATCACCGCCGACAATGGCGACGGACCGCCCGTCCTGACGGTGGCCGGCGGCCCGTTCTCCGGCGTGATCTACGGGGTCGGCGAGCTGATCGCCCGCGCCGATGGCGACACGGTGGCGTTGCCCGATAGCCCGATCGAGGTGCGTCCCGGTCTCGCCTACCGCACCTTCTGGACGTGGGATCACTCCACCAACTGGGAGCTCTCCCAGGTCGGCGTCCAGGAGATCGGCGTCTTCAATCCCTACGGCAAGCCGCCCTCCGGCTTTCTCGCCGACTACCGGCGGCTGGTCGACTGGTGCAGCGACAACCGCATCGCCGCCGTGGTCATCTACGGTTTCCTGCGCGACAGCCATGGCGGCATCGCGGCGGCGCAGGAGCTTTGCCGCTACGCCAACGAGCGCGGCGTGCGCATCCTGCCGGGCATCGCCATCGGTGCCTATGGCGGTGTCTACTGGGAAGGCGATCACGACTACAATCTCGCCACCTGGCTGAAGAAGAACCCGCAATTCGCCGCCACCATGGAGAAGGGCGTCGGCTTCCAGCTCGAGGACCTGGCCTTTCCGCTCAACTTCCCGCGCTCCGACTACACCGTCTCGGCCTGTCCGTCGGCGCCGGAGACCATGGACTGGATGACCGACGCGGTGTCGTGGATAGCCGAGACCTTCGAGGTCGGCGGCATCAACATCGAGGCCGGCGACTACGGCGTGTGCGGTTGCGACCGCTGCGTAGCGCGCCGTGCCGCGCGCGAATCGGCCGAGCGGCGCAAGGCCGACACCGGCGAATCGTGGTCGCATGTGGACATGGCCGACAACTTCCCGCGCCTGTTCGAGGCCGCCAACGCCAAACGGGACGATCTTTGGCTCTACAGCGAGCTGCAGTGGGACAATCTGCTCGACCGCGAAGCCCACGCCACCACGACCACGCTACCGCGCGGCGGCATCTACCAGCACACCGCCAACAAGACCTATTGGGGCAAGCTGCAACAGGAACTGCGACGGGACTATGTGGAGCAGCTACCCACCCAGCCGAACGTCCTGCGCTGCCAGTTCGCCTGCCAGTGGAACGGCGACGAGCGCACCGAGCGTTACGCGTTGAACGCCCGCACCTTTGCCGACATGGCGATCAAGTCGGCCGCGGTCGGCATGGACGGCCTCACGGTCTGGGGCGAGCCGTCGCCGTACCACGCCACCGTCGAGGTCAGCTATCTGGCCTTTGCGCGCTTCACCTGGGAGCCGGACCTGACCTGGGATCGGTTTGTCGACGAGGACGTGGCGCCGCTGTTCGGCGGGCGCGACGGCGCCGACCGGTTCATCGCCCTTGCCGAGGAGCTTGACGCCAACCAGACGCTCGACGCCGATCGCCTCGCCGCCATGCAGGACGAGGTGCGCGCCCATGGAGCGGCGGCGCACGGCGAGGCCGCGCGGCGATGGCTGACCTTCGAGGACCAGATCGCCCGGCGCCGCTTCATGGGGCGTTAGCCGCACCTAAGCTGCTTGCATGAACGCCGCGCGTTCGCTTTGTTGCGCCGGCATCAGGAGCCAGTCTCATGGGCAAACGCCTCACATCCCGGCCCGCCGGCCCGGCCTTCGTCGACGTCGATCTCGATGGGGCGGGCCGTCAGCTCGGCCATATCTCGATCCCGCATTCGCCCGACGACGACGCCTGGGGCACCGTTCGCGTGCCCATCGCCATCATCGGCAACGGCGAGGGGCCGACGGTGGTGGTCGAGGGCGGCAATCACGGCGACGAATACGAGGGCCAGATCGTCGTCGCCGAGCTGATCCGCGACCAGGACCCGGCGGCGGTCAACGGACGGCTCATCCTGCTGCCCGCCGTCAACGCGCCGGCGGCGGCGGCCGGACGGCGCACCTCGCCGGTCGACGGCCTGAACTATAACCGGGTCTTTCCCGGCGACCCGCTGGGCACGATGACCCAACAGATCGCCGCCTTCGTGACCGACGAGATCTTTCCCCGCGCCGACGCCTTCGTAAGCCTGCATTCGGGCGGCTCGTCGCTGTTGATCCTGCCGAGTGCGGCGATCGAACCGTGCGAGGATCGCGACCTCTACAAGCGCAATGTGGCCGCGGCGCTCGCCTTCGGTGCGCCCAAGACGGTGGTGATCGCCAACCTCGGCGATCAGCGAACGGCCACGGCCACGGCCTGCCGCGCCGGTCTCACGACGGTGGCGACCGAGCTTGGCGGCGGTGGCGGCGTCATACCCGAGGCGCTGTCGATCGCGCAGCGCGGCACGCGCAACGTGCTGCACCATCTCGGCGTGATCGAGTGTGCGCCCGACACGCCCGCCGCCATATCGCCAGACCTTCTCGAGCTCCCCGGTGTGGCCGCCTACGTCTTTGCCGACGACGACGGCGTGTTCGAGCCCTTCCATACGTTGGGCGCCGAGGTGCGTGCCGGCGAACCAGCCGGGCGTCTCCATTTTCTCCTGACGCCGGAACGTCCGCCGATGACGCTGCACTACGGGGCCGACGGCCTTCTTTATGGCCTCCGTCGCTCCGGCGCGGTGCGGCCCGGCGCATGTTGCGCGGTGGTCGCGGCGCCGTTTACCGGAGACCTGCCGTGATCGACCTCTCCGACATCGAAGCCGCGCGCGAGCGCATCGCCGGCCGCGTGCGCCGCACCCCGATCCTGCCGGTCGGGCAGGTGAAGACGAACCTGCCCGTGGGCGGCGAGGTCACGCTCAAGCTCGAATGCCTGCAGGTCACCGGGTCGTTCAAGACCCGCGGCGCCATGAACCGGTTTCTGGGGACGCCCGAGGCCGACCGGCCGCAGCACCTGATCACCGCGTCGGGCGGCAACCACGGCCTCGCCGTCGCCCGCACCGCCGCCGTCGCCGGTGTCCCCGCCACGGTGTTCGTCCCCGAGATCGTCTCGCCGGCCAAGGTCGTCAAGATGGAAGCGTGGGGGGCGACCGTCACGGTCGCAGGATCGGAGTGGAGCCAGTCGGCAGAGGCGGCTCTGGCTTTTGCCGAGCGTGACGGCGGCACCTACATCCATCCCTTCGCCGATCCCCTCGTTGTCGCCGGCCAGGGGACGCTCGGGCTGGAACTCCTCGACCAGCTTGAGGCGGTCGACGCCGTCGCGATCGCCATCGGCGGCGGCGGGCTGGTGTCGGGGGTCGGGACGGCGATCCGGGCGCTCCGCCCGGAGGTCAGGATCATCGGCGTCGAACCGGTGGGCTCGCCGACGCTGAAGGCCTGTCTCGACGCCGGTCGCGTGATCACCCTGCCGGAGGTGACCACCGGGGTCGCCACACTGGCCTGCGCCCGCACCGAGGAAGCGGTGTTCGAGACCGTTCGCGACGTGGTCGACGATATCGTTCTGGTCGACGACGAGGATCTGATCGAAGCGAGCCGCTGGTTGTGGTTCGAGTTCGGGGTCGCCGCCGACTTGTCCGGCGCCGCGGCGATCGCCGGCCTGCGGCGCCACCCGGACGCGTTCGGCCAGGCTGCTTCGATCTGCGCCCTGGTGTGCGGCGCCGGCGCGGAAGGGACGGGCGGCTAAGCGAGCTTAATCGAGCGTCGTTAGCGCGGCGGCGCCTTCGCTGATCCCGCCGTGGCGCAGTTCGGCGCGCACGTCGCCGACACGGCGGCGCAGCTCGTGCAGGAAGACCGCGTTGCGCGCGAACGGCCCCATGACGATCGTCTCGCCGGCGCCGCCGATCCAGCCGATTCCCCGCGCCGTATGGTTGGCGAGCGCCATGACCGCGAGCGCCCCGCGTTCGGGCGCGTCGAAGTTCGACAGCGAGCGCGCGCCCTCCGGTCCGGCGACCCTCACGCCGCCACCGTCCAGCGTGGCGCTGAGCCCGGCCGCGCGGAGCCGCTCGGCAAGCGCGGGGTCGTCGCCGACTCCGGGCGAGGTGAGGGTTTCGTAAATGCGGCCGCCGGGAAAGCGGAGATTGGGCATCGGGCGACCGAGAACGTCGACGCTGACCATCACCCCGTCCTCGCGGGGCAGGTGCGCGGGCACGGCGGTGCCGATGGCGAACACCGCGATCCACGTGCCCGTGGACACGATCGTGCGCGGTCCGTCGCCGGTCGTCAGGAACGGCACCAGTGCGGCGTTGGAATCGTGGACGCCGCACAGTACCGGCACGTCGTGGGCGACGCCGATCGTGACGGCGATGTCGGGGCGCAAGGCCCCGAGGATATCGGGGGCACGCCGCAAAGGCGGCAGCAGCGACCGGATGCCGAGCGTATCGACGAGATCGGTGTAGTCGCCGGCGCCGATGTCCCAGAGATCGGTGTGACTGGCGAGCGACGTGACCTCGCCCGCCACGACACCGCTCAGGCGCCACGACCAGAACTGCGGCCACATGAGAATGGCGATCGCGGCGGCGAAGCGATCCGGAAAACGAAGTCGCTGCCAATGGAGTTGCGCGCCGACGTTGAGACCGCGGTTGAGGCGTGGCGAACCGCTGATGGCAAAGTCCGGCCGCAGCCGGTCGTAGGCGACCGCGACCTCGTCGGGACCTTCGTCGTCGTAGTCGAGCGGCGGCAGGACCGGACCGTGCTCGTCGACGACGGCGGCGCTGGAGCCGTGGGCGGCCACCACGACCGCGTCGAGCCGCACTTGCGCCGCCGCCCGCCCGAGACCGTCGAGAAGAAACCGCTCCAGCCGCGCTGTGTCGAAATGGGTGTAGGGCGGGCCGGGCAGGCTTTCATTAGTTGCCTGGACGGTCATCACCTCCCGGCGCTCGCGCCGGTCGAACAGGATGACCCGTGCATGGGTCTTGCCGAGGTCGAAGACCCCAACGAAGCGAACATCCCTGGTCATGTCGCGCCCGTCCCGTTTGTCCCGGCCGTCAACGGTAGAAGGCGACGGGGCGCTGTCAATCGGCCGGCGGGCGCTTGACACCGCGTCGGCCGGGCACCTTCAATCGACGCGACAAGAGGATACGGCGGGAGAAGCGCGATGGGACGGATCAGGGTGCTATTGGCTGGGGAGTCGTGGGTCTCGACCGCCTATCATGTGAAGGGCTTCAACCTCTTCACGACCAGCGAGTACCAGATCGGCATCGAGGGCCTGAAGGAGGCCTTGGCCGACAGCGAGGTCGACCTGGTTCACCTGCCGGGCCACCTGGTCCCGACCGAGTTTCCCATGAGCGCTGACGCGCTTGCCACCTATGACGTGATCGTCCTCTCGGACATTGGCGCGGATTCGCTCCTGCTTCACCCGGACAATTTCGTCCGCAGCCAGCGTACCACCAATCGCTTGCGGCTGATCGCCGACGTTGTCGCCAGCGGCACGGGCTTCATGATGATCGGCGGATACTACAGCTTCCAGGGCATACAGGCCGCGGCCCGCTTTCACCGCACGCCGATCGAGGACATCCTGCCGGTGACCATGCAGGCCCACGACGATCGCTGCGAGGTGCCCGAGGGCTTCGTGCCGCAATCGGTCGGCCGCGACGACCATCCCGTCATCGCCGGGTTGGGCGCCGACTGGCCGTACCTCCTCGGCTTCAATGAGGTGTCGGCGAGACCGGACGCGGACCTACTGTTGTCGACGGGCGTCGACGACGCACCGCTTCTGGTCGCCGGCACCCACGGCAAGGGGCGGACACTCGCCTGGACGTCCGATATCGGCCCGCACTGGCTGCCGCCCGACTTCATCGCCTGGCCCGGCTACGCCCGCCTGTGGCGTCAGGCGTTCACCTGGCTCGCGGGTCGCTGACCGTCGCGTTCGGCGAGGAAGGCTTGGACGGTGGCCGCGTCGATGTGACGGCGGTCGGCGACCGGTCTGGAAACATGAAGCGCCGCGGCACCCTGCGCATAGTCGATCGCCTCCGGCAGGGGCGTGCCGCCCGCAAGTCGCGCCGCCAGCGCGCCCATGAAGGCGTCGCCGGCGCCGTGGGTCGAAACCACCTCGACGGTATGGGCCGGCCGGTGAAGGACACCGCCATCAGTCGAGCCGACGACGCCGTCGGCGCCGAGCGTCACCAGAACGTCCGGCCCGCGGGCTGCAAGGTCGGATGCCGCGCTGGCAGCATCATCGGGCGTTATCACCGCCCGTCCCGCAAGGCCTGCCGCCTCGACGCGGTTGACCACCAGGAGGTCGACCGACGTCCACAGGGCGTCGGCCATCGGCCGGGCAGGCGCGGCGTTCAGCATCACCCGCAGCCCCGCCTCGCGCGCCCGCGCCGCCAGCGCGAGGCTCACGGCTTCGGGGATTTCGTTCTGGAGGACCACGACGGCCGTGTTCTGCGGCAGGGTGATCGCGGCCGCGTCGATCTCGCGATTGGCGCCGGTGACGACGACGGCGCCATAGTCACCCCGTTCGTCGACGATGGCGACGCTCATGCCCGATGCGCCGGGGCCAGCTCGAACTTGCGTGCGGTCGACACCGGCGCGGTCCAGTTCGTGGGTCAGGCGGGCCGCAAACGCGTCGTTGCCCACGCGGCCGGCCATCGCCGTCGGCGCACCGTGCTGGGCCGCGGCCACGGCCTGGTTGCCGCCCTTGCCGCCGAAGGCGTAATCGACCGCCTCGCCGGGCAGGGTCTCATCGCGTCCCGGCATGCGTGCGGCATGGACGATGACGTCGAGGTGCAGGGAGCCGACGACGAAGACGCCGGCACCCCCATCGCGCTCATCCATAGAGCGCGTCCGCGACGATCCGCGCGCTGCGCGGGGCGTCCTGGGTGGCGATCGCGGCCGCGAGGTCGGCATCGTCCGTCAGCCGCGCCGCGACCGCCCGCAACCGCTCGGTCTGCGCAATGTTGACGGCGGCCTCGGCCACCGGATCGAGCCCGGCATGATCGGGGAAGGTGTCGAAGTAGATGACGCCGTCGTAGCCGCAGCGGGTGAGCTCCACCAGGAGTTCCACCGTCTGGACCGGATGGACGGCGCCGACCATCAGCCCGTCGTCGCGCTTGGCGTAGCCGTCATTGAGGTGGACACCGCAGATCTTAGCGTGTCGGTGGGCAAGGTGCGCCGCGTGCGCGGGCATCTCGTCGGCGTAGAGCACATGGGCGAAGTCGAGCGTGACGCCGAGGTTGTCCCGACCCGTTTCGCGGATCGCGAGCAGGGTGGTGCCGATGTCGGGCATCAGCGCGAAGGCGCGGGGCTCGTTGGGCTTGTACTCCAGCGCGATCGTGACATCGACGTTGTGGTCGGCGACCTCGGACAGGGCGCCGATGGTGTCGTCCCACATGCGGGCATAGTCGCCCTGGAAGGCATAATCGAAGCCGTCCTGACCGAGCCACAGCGTCATCAGGTCGCCGCCCATGGCCGCCAGCGCGTCGAGGCCGGCGCGCGTGAGGTCGATGGCCTTCCGCCGCACGGCCGGATCGGGATTGGTGAATGCGCCGAGCTTGAAGCCGGGATCGGTGTAGTAGCGCATCGCCAGGCCGTTCAGCGCCATACCGCTGTCGGCGAGGACGGCGGCGAGCTCGCTCGGCGTGTGATCGGCGAAATGGTCCGGGTAGTTGAGATCGGCGGCGTTCAGACCGTCGACCGTGGCGGCGCGCGCGACGAGGTCGGCGGCCGTCACCTTGTTCTTGCCGGGCCAGTAGGACTCCGCGCCGACGGCGAACGCGTTCAGCCGGGCGGCATAGCGGGGTGGGGCAAGTGGGGGCATCGAAAGGGTCTCGGGAATCCGGGCCGAAGCGGGCGGCGGCGATGTTACGTCACCGGCCGGCGGGTTCATACCCGGACCCGTTGCCACTGGACAGGGCGATCTCCGCCGGGTCCAATCGCAGGCTCTGGAGTGCGGGGAGGGAACGGCATGGCAGGGTCGCTGTCGACGCGGCTGCGGATCGGGACGACGGACCTCGCGGTCCCGCCCCTGGGGCTCGGCACCGTGCCCCTCGGCGGACTGTTCCGCGGTCTGGACGACGCCGACGCGACGGCCGTGCTCCAGACGGCGTGGGACGAGGGCATTCGCTACTTCGACACCGCGCCCTGGTACGGACGTGGGCTCGCCGAACACCGCACGGGGGCGTTTCTCCATGCCCGGCCCCGCGACGCCTTCGTGCTCACCACCAAGGTCGGTCGCATCCTGAAGCGGCCGCGGGACCTGTCCGCGCTCGAGACCGCGCCGTGGCCCGAGGGGCTGCCGTTCGAGGTCCATTTCGACTACGGCTACGACGGCATCATGCGTGCCTACGAGCAGTCGCAACAGCGCCTGGCGCTGCCGGCCATCGACGCCCTGATCATCCACGATCTCGATGCCCTCTATCACGACGCCGAGGCGATCGCCCGGCATACAGCCGATCTGGAGAGCAGCGGCCTGCAAGCGCTCGACGAGCTGAAGCGCAGTGGCGATATCGCGGCCTACGGGATCGGGATCAACACCCACGAAGCACTGGAGATGTTCGCCGGTCGCCTGTCGCTGGACTTCATGCTGGTGGCGATGCCCTACACGCTGCTTGACCAGACCTCCCTGCACGCGGGCATGGCGACGTGCGTCGAGCGCGGCGTCAGCGTCATTGTCGGCGCGCCGTTCGCGAGCGGCATTCTCGCCACCGGATCGCGGGGCAAGGGCACCTACGACTACCGGTCGCCGGCGCCGGAGGTCGAGGCGCGGGTGACCGGGATGGAGGAAGTCTGTGCCGCGCACGGCGTCAGCCTGCCGGCGGCGGCACTGCAGTTTCCGCTGGCCCACCCAGCGGTGGTCTCGGTCATCCCCGGCACCCGGACCGCCGACGAGGTGCAGAAGGCCGTCCATGGGTTCGAGGCGCCGATCCCGCCGGCTTTCTGGGCCGAGCTGGAGGCACGCGAGCTGATCCATCCCGACGCGCCGGTGCCGGAGGAGAGTTAGCGGGGCGCGTCAGCCGCGGTTGGCGAGCGCCGACTCGTAGCGGTGCGAGATGATCTCGATCACGTTGCCGAACGGGTCCTCGCAGTAGCACACCTGCATGTCCTCGCCGGGGAACAGCGTCCAGATGTCGGAGCGCTGCAGCCCGCCCTCGGCGACGATCTCGGCCACCTTGGCCGGAACATCCGGGTGGGTGATGGCGATGTGGAAGAAACCGTTCTTCCAGTACTCCATCGTGTCCTCGCGCCGCTCCGGCTTCGGCCCGAGGAACTCGAACAGCTCGAACCCGTTGCCGTCGCCGGTCACCATGTGGGCGATCTTCATGCCGCCGAACCGCTCGCCGCAGATGTTGCCGGCGAGGTTGGCGAAGTGCGACCCGTCGACCTTCACCTCCGCCGGTTCCGCGATCACGGTGAAGCCGAACACCTTCGTGTACCAGGCGACGGCGGCGTCGATGTCCGGCACCGAGACGCCAACGTGATTGAGAGAACTCGCGACCTGCTTGCTCATCGTAGCGTTCCCTAGAGATGCACGACCTGGCCGGTCGCCGCCGATTCCTCGGCCGCGAGCACCGCCTCGACCGCGGCCATGGATTCGCGCGGGGTGATGATCTCCGGCGCCTCGCCGCTGAGGCAGCAACGGGCGAAATAGGCGAACTCGTCGCGGAGCGCGCCGCCGAGGCGTCCGTGGATCTCGGGCCAGTAGGTGGTGTCGGGGCTCGAAAATCCCTCGCTCGAGACGATGCCGAGATTCGGGAAGGTGTCCTGGATCTGCACGAAACCGTCCGAGCCGACGATGTTCATGCGTTCGTCGATCGCGTACGGCGTCTTCTCCGGCATGCACCACACCGTCTCCAGCGTCGCGGTGGCGCCGTTGTCGAAGCGGTACATGGTCTGCCCGATATCGGGGTATGTCTTGCCGCGGAGATCCACGGTCTGCGCATAGGCGCTCACGATTTTCGCGCCGGTGAACCACAGCATCAGGTCGGTGTCGTGGATGGCGTCGCCGGCGATGGGGCCGATCTTGTTCAGGATCTCCGGCGTCCAGGCGGCGGGGATGTTGCGCCGCGAGCTCAGCGACAGGATACGGCCGATCGAACCGCCGGCGATGCTGGCCTTGGCCGCGGCATAGCGCGGATTGAAGCGGCAGATGTGCCCGACCATCAGGTGACCGGCCGCCTTGTCCGCCGCCTCGACGATCTTGCGGCAGTCCTCCACGGTGCTCGCCATCGGCTTCTCCAGGAAGACGTGCTTGCCGGCGGCCAGTGCGGCGAGCGTCGGCTCGGTGTGCTGGTCCCACATGGTGACGACGCTGACGGCGTCGATGTCGTCGTCGGCCAGCATGTCGTTGTAGTCGGTGAACAGCTTGTCGACGTCGTATTTCCGGCCCACCTCCTGAAGCCGCGACTCCGTCCGCGTGCACAGGGCCGCGAGCTCGAACGACGGGACGGAGCGGATGGCGTCGCAATGCACCTCGCCAAACCAGCCGATCCCGATGACGCCGATCCGCACTTTTGTCATGGTCGCTCCCTCCGTTCGTTCGCGGTCAGTGGCGGGTCAGAAAACGGCCCGCGCGCGCCGTGGTGGCGCCTTCCTTGCCCCAGGCCTGCCGGCCGTTGACGAACACCGCGGCGATGCCGGCCGCCGGCCGCTCGGGCTCCTCGAACGTCGCCATGTCGATCACCGTGTCGGCGTCGAACAGGACGATGTCGGCGAAGGCCCCCTCGCGGATGACTCCGCGATCCGGCAGCCTGAAGTTCGTCGCCGACAGGCCGGTCATCTTGTGGACGGCCTCCTCCAGCGAAAACAGGCCCTTCTCGCGGCAGTAGTGGCCAAGCACCCGGGGAAACGTGCCCCAGAGACGCGGATGGGGGTGGCGGTCATGGGGCAGCCCGTCCGATCCGATCATGCTTGGCGGATAGGCGAGGATGCGCTGCACGTCCTCCTCGTGCATCTGGAAGTAGATCCCGCCCGCCGGGTTGAGCCGCACCGCCGCGTCGCGTTGCGAGCAGCCCCATTCCGCAGCGATGTCGGCAAGATCGCGGCCGGCATGCTCCGGATGCGGCACCGACCACGACACCATGGTGCGGATCTCCGGATCGATCCAGTCCGGCTCCAGCAGGGTCGAACCGGCGGCATAGGGATAGACGTCGAGCGAGAGGTCGAGGCGCTGGCGGGCCGCCTCGATCGACTTCAGCGTCTGGACGCTCCGGCCCCAGTTGTTCGGTCCGGCGCATTTGTGATGCGAGATGACAAGCGGCGCCTTGGCGCGTCCGGCGGTCTCGTAGGCCTCCTCAAGCGAGTCCAGCACCCCGTCGTGCTCGCTGCGCATATGGGTGGTGTAGACCGCGCCATGGTCCGGCAGCAGTTCGGCCAGTGCCGCCACCTCGTCGATCGTGGCCGGAAAGTTGGTCTTGTAGTAGAGGCCGGTCGAGAAGCCGATCGCGCCGTCGTCGAGGCACGCCCCAAGCCGCTCGCGCATGAGGTCGATCTCGCGCGCCGTGGCCGCGCGGGTGGTGTCGTCCATCGCGCCAAGGCGGAGCGTACTGTGGCCGATGAGAAGCCCGATGTTGACCGCCGGCCCGGCGGCAGCGACGGCCTCGGCGTAGTCCCGTAGGCGTTCGAACCTGAATGCGCCACCGCCCAGCAGCGTCAGCGGCGCGCGCGGCTCGGCCATCACGCACGGCGCGATGCTGATCCCGCAATTGCCGCCGATGACCGTGGTGACGCCCTGGCTGATCTTCGGGGTCATGTCGGGGCCGACCAGCACCGCGTTGTCGTCATGGGTGTGGACGTCGATGAAGCCCGGCGCGACGATGAGGCCGCTGGCGTCGTGGATGGCAGCGCCGTCCGCCTTGACCGTACCCGGCGGGCCGATCGCCGCGACCCGGTCGTCCTCGACCAGCACGTCGGCGGCAAGACGGTCGGCGCCCGTCCCGTCGATGACGGTGCCGCCACGGATGAGATGGCGGGTCGGTTCAGTCACCGAGCGGCTCCAGCACTTCGCCCTGGCGGAAGTTCATGACGTTGTGCTTGATCCGGCGCAGCGTCTCCTGCGCTTCCCCGCCGAGACTGTAGGCCGTGCCGGTGGCGATCAGATCGACCAGCAGCATGAAGGCGTAGCGCGAGGCCGTCGGCTTCAGCACGTTGGCGCTCTCCGGCACGTCGACCGTCAGCGCGATATCGGCGGCGCGGGCCAGCGCGGAACCGGGCTGGGTGAGGGCGATCACCTGCGCGTTGTACTGCCGCGCCACCTCGGCCGGTCCGAGCACCTCCTGGGTGCGCCCGGTCGCCGAGATCGCGATCACCACGTCCTTGGCGTTGAGCGTCGCGGCCACCATGCGCATCAGGTAAACGTCGGAGTAGGCGGTCACGTTGATGCCGTAGCGGAACAGCCGGTACTGCATGTCCTGGGCCACGGAGGTCGAGCCACCGCCGACGCCCATCACGATCACCCGTTCGGCCTGCACGATGGCGTTGATCGCGGCCGCCAGCGCGATCCGGTCGAGCTGCCGCTCCACATGGTCCAGCGCACCGCGCGCGTGGCCGACCACCACGTCGACGAAGGGCAGGTCGGCGGTATCGTCGCCGATCAGTTCCTTCGGATCGCGGAAATACATCGTGCCGACGATCAGGCTTTGCGCCAGCTTGACCTTGAACTCGCGGACCCCGGTGCAGCCGAGCGCGCGCGAGAAGCGGGTCACCGTCGGTTCGCTGACGCCGGCCCGTCGCGCCAGTTCGTTGCTGGACGCGTGGACGGCGAACTCGATGTCGCGCAGCACGATGTCGGCGACCCGCTGCTCGGCCGGGCGCAGCGTATCCCGCAGTTCCTTGATGCGCGAGATCAGGTCGATCGCCTCGGAGCGGTCGGCCGGCGACATGCGAAGGAGGCTCTCCGCGTCCTGCGGTTCGGCGGCGCCCTTGATCCGATCGTCGACGTTCATGTCGTGGTCTCCCGGCCCATGGCGTCAGAAGTCCTCAAGCGTCAGCGCGCGGGTCATGACGATGTTGCCCGCGCTCAGCCCGCAGTCGACGGGCAGGATCGCGCCGCTGATGGCGGCCGCGTCGGGCGAGGCGAGAAAGGCCGCCGCCCATGCGATGTCGATCGGATCGACCACCCGGCGCAACGGATACCAGCGCTCCAGTTCCTCCAGGATCTCCGGCTGCCGTTCGACCCGGTGGTTCCAGATCGGCGTGCGCACCGTGCCCGGACAGATGGCGTTGGCGCGGATGCCGAACCGGCCATATTCCATCGCCAGCGCCTTGGTGAAGTTGATGAGCCCGGCCTTGGCGGCGCTGTAGGCCGGATCGCCATAGGCCTGCAGCCCGTTGACCGAACTGATGTTGACGATCGCCCCGTCCCCGGCCGCCTTGAGGTCGGCCATGACCGCGTGCGCGCAGTTGTAGGCGCCGTTGAGGTTGGTGTTGACGTCCTCGCGCCAGCTTTCCGGTGACGTCTTCTCCAGGGTCGCCACGTTGGAGATGCCGGCGTTGTTGATCAGGACCGCGACCGGCCCCAGCGCCTCGCGCAGGGTGGCGATCGCGGTCGCCACCTCATCTTCGTCACCGATATCGGCGGCGGCCGCGGCCGTACGGATGCCGTCGCCGGTGAGCGTCGCGGCGAAATCGTGGACCGCCTCGCTCTTGTCGAGCGCCGCGATCGCTGCGCCGCGCTCGCCGAAATGGCGCGCCATCGCCTGGCCGATGCCGCCGGCCGCGCCGGTGATCAGCACCACCCTGTCGGTGAAGTCCATCATGGTGCCGTCTCCAGGCCGCGGAACGCGTCGGCGATCCAGTCCATCGCCGGCCTGCGCAGGTGACCGTAGTTGTAGAAACCGATATCGGTGACGCCGCCGGCGGTCAGCGTCGCCACGGCCGCGGCGACCGTGGCGCGGTCGGTGAGATCTGGGTGGCCCGGCCGCAGGATCGCACCGATCCGCCCGGCGTCGCCGATCCGCCGCTGCACGTCGTGCAGGTCGCTCACGATCCGTCCGACGCTGGGCTCGTAAAAGCACACCTCGATGCCGCCGGCCGCGCGCGCCAGCGCGGCAAGATCGCTGCCCTCGTACCAGGCGCCGCCGGTCGGCCGCGCCACCGACGGGATCACCGCGATGTCGGCGTCGTCGCGCACGGCTGACCGAATGTCCTCGACCAGCGAGGTCACCACGTCGCAGCGCCAGCGCATGAGACCGGTGAGGTCGCGGTCAAGCACCATGTCGGCAAGCCAGAAAGCGTCGGCCATGTCGTCGGCGTGGTCCACCTCGGCGTCGAGATAGGTCTCGACCGCTGCAACCACCCGCGACTTCAGGCCCGGCATGTCGACGCCGGCCGCGCCCGCGCCCGCCATGCAGTGGTCGCAGAAGCAGAGGCCCAGAAGATTGTCGAGCCAGCGGTTCTGGCGCACGAGCGCGAACTCGTGATGGTAGCCGTGCTGGAAGGGCAGGTAGCCCGGCGTCTCCAGCCGCAGGCCGTTCACCGGATAGTCGCGGGTGATGGTCGCACACAGCGCGATCGCGTAGGCCCGCGCCGCCGGTCCGGCCGGGCACAGGCTGTAGATAAGGCTGTCGCCGAACGCGTTCTTCACCGTCGCCTGTGGGTAGGCGGCGCCAAGGCGGCTGTTGTGCATCAGCACCATCCACGCATTGACCGTCAGGTCGGGCGTGTCGCACAGCTCGCGCAGCACGTCGCGTTCCGTGAGCACGCTGTTGGCGACCGGCTTGATCTCGCCGAAGTCGCTCTCGTTGGCCTTGAAGTAGACCGTGCCGTCCTCGGGGAAGTAGACCTTGCCCGGCCGGCCGTGCGGCCGCAGGAACTTGCCGGCGTGGTAGCTGCCGGCCATGGTCACCGTGTTCAGTTCGCACGCCCGAAAGTGCTCGACCGCCGCGGTGACACCGTCCTCCGCGAGGTCCCAGGCGTAGGTGTAGATCGCGCGCTGGGTCATGGCTCACCCTCCGCCCGGCAAGGTGATCGCCTTGCCGCTCAGGAGCGACTCCTTGGCCGCGGTCAGCACCCGAATGATCTCCAGCGTTTCATGCAAGGGTACCGGCAGCGTCTTGTCGCGCAACATCGCTGCGTAGGTGGCGAGCATTTTCCAGTAGAAATAGTCCCAGTCCTCCACCAGCACCGACGTGGCGCCCGATTCGCCGTAGAGGTCGAGCTTGAAGGCCTGGGCGATCTCCGCAAACACCAGGAGCATGAGCACGCGGCCGTCGGCGTAGGTGAGCTTGACGATGTTCCGGCCGTTCTCGCCGACATTGTCGACCGAGACCACGCCAGGGCCGAGCACCGAATAGGCGAGTTCCAGCGGGTGGATGCCGTAGTGGATGACGGCGTCCTCGCCCATGTACTGTCCCTGGCAGGCCGTGACGGCGAGGGGGATCTTGCCGAGGCCGTCGATGACGGACCGCGCCGCCTCGGTCTCGCGCGCATAGCGCAGCGCCGAGGTCGACATCATCAGCGCTCCGGTCTTATCCGCGATGCCGACCAGTTCTTCCGCCTCGCGGGCGTCGTCCGACAGCGGCTTGTCGATGAACGTCGGCACGCCCTGTTCCAGGAAGAAGCGCGCCTTCTTCTGGTGGGTCATGGTGATGTCGTCGACCACGATCACACCGTCGACCCCGTCCGCGACATCTTCCATCGAGCCGGCCACGCGGTCGATGCCGAACACGTCGGCCAGCTCCTTCGCCGCCGCCGCGTCCTCGTCCCAGACCGCCACGACCCTGGCGCCTTCGACGCGCTGCTGGTGCGTGGGCCAGTCCTCCGGCACGCGCTCCGGCTCGAAGCCGTTGAAGATCGAGGAGAAGGAGCGGGCGTGGTAGGACGACGGCCCCCCGCGACCGACACCAACCAGTCCGATTTTCAGGTCCATGTGCGCCCTCCCGATACGCCATCCCGCCGCAGTTTCGTGTCAGAAACTTACACAACTTTTGGCGGTTGGGCAAAAACTGGCGAAGTTCGGGCGTATTCGAGCCTGTTGCAAATTTCCGGTTCGCGTAAGATACTTACATCGCTGGCGGCGCAGCGTTTCGCGTACGGATCGCTCCGACCTGCCTCGGGGCGCGGATAGCAGGGGGAGTGGATCCGGCGATGGATGCAGGCGTGACGCCGACGGAAGAAGCGAGGGTCAAGCTCGCCGTCCGCGGCGCGACGAAGTACTACGACACCAAGTCGGGGCCGCTGCACGCGCTCGACAACTACTCGATGGACGTGAACGAGGGCGAGTTCACCTGCGTCGTCGGTCCGTCCGGATGCGGCAAGACCACCCTGTTGTGGTCGGTTGCCGGCCTTCACTCGCTCACCAGCGGCGACGTGCTCCTCGACGGTGAACACGTCAGGGGACCACACCCGCAGATCGGTATGGTCTTTCAGGAGGCGAACCTCCTGCCGTGGCGCAATCTCACGCGCAACATCCAGCTGCCGTTCGAGATCAAGCGCCGGCAGACCGACCAGGAGCACATTGACCACCTGCTGGAACGCGTCGGGCTCGCCGGCTTCGGCAACAAGTTTCCACGCGAACTCTCCGGCGGCATGCAGCAGCGCGCGGCCATCGTGCGCGCGCTCTCCTTCAACCCGTCGGTGCTGCTGATGGACGAACCGTTCGGAGCGCTCGACGCCTTCACCCGCGACGAGATGAACCTGCTGGTCGAGGAGATCTGGCTGGAGACGCGCAAGACCATTGTCTTCATCACCCACAACATTACCGAAGCGGTGTTTCTGTCCGACCGGGTGTTCGTCATGTCGGCGCGTCCGGGCCGGCTCGCCAAGGTGTTCGACATTTCGTTCCCGCGGCCGCGCTCACTCGACCTCCTGGCCACCCGCGAAGTTTTCGAGCTGGTCAACGAGATCAAGGCCGAGATTCAACATACGCCGAGTGCGGCGACCGCGGCCGCAGCCCTGGAGATGGCCGATGGTTGATCGCGAACTCGGCGACAAGATCCCCACCTTCGGTGACAGCCAGGACAAGGGCGATCAATCTGTCGGTCTCACCAATCTGTCGGCCTTTAAGGGCGGCGAGGCGCGGTCGGCGCTGGAGATCGCGGCGATCATCGCTGTTGCCGTCGTGATCGTCGGTGGCGCCGAGCTCCTGCTGCGGGTGTTCGAGGTGCCCCAGTTCGTGCTGCCGCCGCCGAGCGCCATCCTGACGGCGCTGGTGGTCGACTTCCCCTTCATCGCGCCTCATCTCGGCCATACGCTGATCGAGCTGTTCGCCGGCTACGCCATCGGCGCCTCGATCGGCCTGGTCCTGGCGGCGCTCATCACCCAGGTCCCGTTCGCGGAGAAGATCATCGCGCCGTACATCCTGATGCTGGTGACGACGCCGATGCTGGCGCTGGTACCGCTGCTGATCCTGCGCTTCGGGTTCGGCTACGAGCCGCGGATCATCGCGGTGGCGCTCGCCTCGGGGCCGATGGTCATGATCAACGCCGCGACCGGCTTCCGGCGCGTCGATCTCGCCAAGATCGCGCTGGCGCGCTCGTTCGGCGCCAACACGATCCAGATCTTCATGAAGATTCGCGTGCCCATGGCGCTGCCGATGATCATCGTCGGCCTGATGATCGGTGCGATTTTCGGCTTGCTGACCGCGGTCGGCGCCGAGATGGTCGGTGGCGGCTTCGGTCTCGGCAACCGCCTGACCACCTACTCGGCCACCATCCAGATGCCGCAATTCTTCGCCGTCATTCTCATCCTGTCGACGCTCGGCATCCTGATCTACGTGACGTTTTTCCTGATCGGCAAGAAGTGGGCGGGTTGGGAATCGTAAATCAAACGGGCGCGGGTCGACCCGCGTCTCACAACCAGTGCCAAATGGCAGAACGGAGGAAACCATGAACAAGAATGGACTGGGAACCAAAGGTCCGATGACGATGGACCGGCGTTACTTCCTGAAGGTGACCGGCGCTGGCGCGGTGTCGATGTCGGCGCTCGGCGGCTCGTCGCTGCTGTCGCCCCTGCACGCGTCGCCGGCATCCGGCTCGGTCACGTGGATTTCCCCGCGCGGCACGCTGGAGGTCATGGACGACTACGCCTACTGGATCGGCCAGGAACTCGGCTACTTCGACGGTATCGAGACCAAGCTGGAGCCCGGTCCGTCCGACGGCACCGCGACCGTGAAGTTCGTGGCGCTCGGCCAGGCCGACATGGGCTATCCGTCGCCGGGCGTGTTCTCGTTCGCGATCGAGAACGACATGGACCTGCTCTCGGTCTTCAACATGGGCGCCGTGGACGTGTTCAACTTCGCGTTCCGGCCGGGCGAGGGCTTCACCGACCTCAAGAACCTCGAAGGCAAGACGATCCTGCTCGGCTCCGCCGCTTGGCAGGCGATCACCGACCCGATGCTCGCCGCCGCCGGCGTCGACATCTCCAAGGTCACCTACCTTGAGGGCGGCTGGCCGCAGTGGGGCACGCTGCTGACCCAGGGGCAGGGCGACGCCGCGCTAGCGTGGGAAGGCCTGCGCGCCGACTGGCAGGGCAAGGGCCTCGAGCTCGAATACTGGCGGGGTTCGGACTTCTCCGACTTCCCGGCGAACTCGTTCGTCGTGCGTCGCGCCGACGTGGAAGACCCGGCAGCCCGCGCCACGCTGGAGCAATATCTGCGCGGCTGGGCGATGGGCATGGAGTTCGCCCATCACAACCCGCGCGGCGCCGCCGATGCCGTGTTCAAGCAGTTCCCTGAACTGAAGCGCACGGTCGGCACCGACCTCGGCGTCGAGCAGCTCGTTCAGCTTGCCCGTGTCTTCCGCGGCAACATGGAAGAGCGCGAAGGCTGGGGTTGGCACGACTTCGCCAAGTGGGAGCTGTTCTTCAAGACGCTCGCCGATATCGGCCAGACCAAGTCGCTGGTGGATGCCCAGAAGTTCCTCACCAACGACCTCATCGGTGCGGTCAACGACTTCGACAAGGCTAAGATCATGGCCGATGCCGAAGCCTACGAGCTCAGCGAAGACGTGGCGGCGGTCGACATGGCCGCGATCGAGGATCGCTTCCTCGACAACGTCATCCGCTAACGATCGCGTCGGGCGCGGCGGCATCGGCCGCCGTGCCCGAACGTTCATCAGATAAGATGCGGCGCGGCCGGGCGCTCGTCGCCCCGGCTGCCGTCGCCAGGCACAAGACAAGCGGCAGGAGGCTGTGATGCCCGATCCGGTTAAAGTTCTCGTCGTGGGCGTCGGCAACATGGGCGTGTCCCACGCCAAGGCGTACCACAAGTTCGACGGCTTCGAGATCGTCGGTCTCGTCAGCCGCTCCATTCACAAGCGCGACGACCTGCCGGAGGAACTGGCCGGTTATCCGCGCTTCGACACCTACGAAACAGCGCTGGCCGAAACCTCGCCCGACGCGGTATCCATCAACACTTGGCCCAACACCCACGCCGACTACGCGATCAAGGCGTTCAACGCCGGCTGCCATGTGTTCATGGAGAAGCCGATCGCCACCAACAACGAAGACGCCCAGAAGGTCGTCGACGCGGCCGTCGCCGCCAACCGCAAGCTGGTGCTTGGCTACATCCTGCGCGTCCATCCGTCGTGGGTGAAGTTCATCGAGGTCGGCAAGACGCTGGGCAAGCCGCTCGCCATGCGCCTCAACCTCAACCAGCAATCGAGCGGACCGGCCTGGGGCTGGCACAAGAACCTGATCGACTCGCTGATCCCGATCGTCGATTGCGGCGTTCACTACGTCGACGTCATGTGCCAGCTCACCGGTGCCAATCCGGTGCGCGTGCACGGCATCGGCGCCAAGCTGTGGGACGACGCGGCCCAGCAGAACTACGGCCACCTGCACGTGACGTTCGACGACGGTTCGGTCGGCTGGTACGAGGCCGGCTGGGGGCCGATGATGTCGGAGGAGGCGTTCTTCGTGAAGGACGTGGTCGGCCCGAAGGGTGCCGTCAGCATCGTCGCCGATCAGCAGTCGCGCGGCGACGACATGGACCTGTCCGACTCCGCCAACATCGACAAGCACACCAAGACCGACGCCATCCGCCTGCATCACGCCACGGTCGATCCGGACTCCAAGGAGTTCTCCAAGCCGGACGAACTGATGAGCATGGCCGACGAGCCCGACCACCAGGAGCTCTGCGATCGCGAACAGGCCTTTTTCCTCAAGGCGATCCGCGAGGATCTTGATCTTTCGGAATCGATGGGTGCGGCGGTCAACAGCCTGCGGATCGTGCTCGCGGCGGAAGAGAGCATCCAGCAGGAGCGCGCCGTCACACTGGATTGATCGGCGCGACGGGGCGGTCTCATGACGGAAGGTGCGGCAGCGCCGGCGCGCGGCGCGTTGTTGGCCTCGCTTGATGGTCTCAGGCTCGACGGCGCGACCAAGGGCCTGCCGTCGGGCGGCGGACCGATCGCTTTCGGCGACGTCGGCCGGCAGGGCTGGAACCTGCTTGCCGGCGACCTGCCGCTGCCGGTGCTGGCGCTCCGCGACGCGCACATGCGCAACAATCTCACCGTTATGCGGCGCTTCGCCGAGCACCACGGCGTCCGCCTTGCCCCGCACGGCAAGACGACCTGCGCGCCGCAGCTCTTCCGTGACCAGATCGACATCGGCGGTGCCTGGGGCATCACGGTCGCCAATGTGCAGCAGGCGTGGCTCGCGGCCGGCGCCGGTGCGGAGAACGTCCTGATCGCCAACGAGGTGGTCGGACCGGCGGCCGTCCGGGCGCTGGTGGAGCTCCGCCACGCCCATGCCGGCACGCGGTTCATGTCGCTGGTCGATTCGATCGGCGCGGCCGATCAGCTGATCGTGCACGAGGGCGCGCATCTCCGCGACGGCGAGCGGTTCGAGGTCCTGCTCGAAATCGGCTTCCCCGGCGGCCGGACGGGGACGCGGACGCTGGATCAGGCAAGGGCCATCGTCGGGCATCTGATGGCGCATAACACCGTTCTCGATCTCGCCGGCGTCGAGACCTATGAGGGGCTGGTCGGCAGGCCGAGCCCGGAGGAAACCATCGCCGAGGTCGACCGGCTCCTGGCGACCACCGTCGAGGCGTTCCACATGGCCGCCGGCATGGGCGCGTTCGGTGATCGCCGCGCGCCGATCCTCACCGCCGGCGGATCGGTCTACTTCGATCGCGTCGTCGCCCGTTTCAAGGAAGCGAACCTGTCGCCGGAGACGATGATCCTCCTGCGCGGCGGGTCCAGCATCGCCTACGATCACGGCGCCTACCGCAAGCATCTGCAGGCGATGAACGCCCGCGGCGGGCTCGCCATGCCGGAAGGGCAGGTCGATCCGGTCGCGGCGTTCACCCCGGCGCTCGAACTGTGGGCCAGCGTCCTGTCGTTGCAGGATGAGGGTGTCGCCGTGCTCAACATCGGCATGCGCGACATGCCGTTCGATCTCGGCTACCCCATTCCGCTGCGCCAGGTCCGCGACGGCCGCGAGGTCGCAGACCTGGAGATCGACGACGGCGCGTTCGCGATCACCGCGGCCAACGACCAGCACGCCTATATGCGGTTTCCGGCGGGCGCCGATATCGCCATCGGCGACACGATCGTTGCCGGCATCTCCCATCCCTGCACCGCCTTCGACAAATGGGACGTGGTGCTGCGGATCGACGAAGCGTTCAACGTCATCGGTGCGATCAAGACATTTTTCTAGTCGCCCGCGTGGCGGTCGCCAGGACGCGCTGATAGCCTGCGCGTGGCCGAGACTGTGGAGTCAGCATGGCAACGAAGTACCATCGCATATTCGGCGACACCCGGGCCGTGATCGGCATGGTCCATATTGGCGCGCTGCCGGGGACGCCCCTGTTCGACGCCGACAGCGGGCTCGACCGGCTGATCGAGGCCGCGCGCGCCGATCTCGGGGCGCTGCAACGCGCCGGCTTCGACGCCGTCATGTTCGGCAACGAGAACGACCGACCGTACGAATTACAGGTCGACACCGCGTCGACCGCGACGATGGCCGCGATCATCGGCGCGCTGCGGAGCGAGATCACGGTGCCGTTCGGCGTCAACGTGCTGTGGGACCCCATGGCCTCGATCGCGCTGGCGGCCGCCACCGGCGCGGACTTCGTGCGGGAGATCTTCACCGGCACCTACGCCTCCGACATGGGCGTCTGGAATCCCGATGCGGGCCGGGCGATGCGCTACCGCGACCGTCTCGGTCGCAAGGATCTCGCGTTGCTGTTCAATGTCTCGGCCGAGTTCGCCGACTCGCTCGACCGGCGGCCGCTGCCCGACCGGGCGCGAAGTGCGGTGTTCTCGAGCATCCCCGATGCCGTCCTCGTCTCCGGGCAGATCACCGGCGAGGCCGCGGCCATGCCGGACCTCGAAGCGGTCAAGCAGGCGCTGCCGGAGACGCCGGTGCTCGCCAACACCGGCGTGAAGCACGAGACCGTGGCTGACGTCCTGCGCATCGCCGACGGCTGTATCGTCGGCTCGTCGCTGAAGGTGGACGGCGACACCTGGAAGCCGATCGATCCCGATCGCGCGGCCGATTTCATGGATCGGGCCCGCACGGCCCGCGGAGGCTGATCCGGTGGACCTGCGCACGACGCTTGTCGAGTTGATGATGATCCCCGGACTTTCCGGCCACGAGGAACGCGTCCGGCGACGCATTGCGGCCCTGCTGAGCGAGGCCGGCCTGGACTCGCGGAGCGACGTTCTCGGCAACCTGATGACGACGTTACCGGGCAACCCCGACCGGCCAAGCGTCATGCTCTTCACGCACATGGATCAGCTCGGCTTCATCGTGCGGCGGATCGAGGACGGTGGGTTCATCCGTGTCGAACGCCTCGGCGGCGTGCCGGAGCGGGCGCTGGCCTCGCAGCCGGTGACGCTCTGCGTCGGCGAGGGGCGCGACGTGCCAGGCGTGATCGCCAACAAGAGCCATCATGCCACCGCCGCGGACGAGAAGTACCGCGTCGTGCCCTATCGCGAGATCTACGTGGATGCCGGCTTTCGCTCCGAGGCCGAGGCGGAGATGGCCGGGATCAAGGTCGGCACGCCGGTAGTCTACACGCCGCGGGTGAGCGAGCTCGCCAACGGCCGGATCGCCGGCACCAGTGTCGACGACCGGGCCGGATGCGCCGTCCTGCTGGAGGTGGCGAAGGAACTCGCGAACCACACAAATCGGCCGACCGTCCACGTCGTCTTCTCGACGCAGGAGGAGTTCAATCTCCGCGGCGCCCTGACGGCGGCCCAGGCGTTGCAGCCCGCGATCGCGATCCAGATCGACCTCATGCTTGCGACCGACACGCCCGACATGGGCGGCGATTTTGGCGATGTCGCGCTGGGCGGCGGCCCGGCCGTCAGCCTCTATTCGTTCCACGGGCGGGGCACGCTGAACGGCGTCATCCCGCACCCGGCCATGGTCCGCCTGTTCGAGCAGGCCGCGGCAGCGGCCGAGATCAACCTGCAACGCACCGCGACGGTCGGCGTCCTGACGGACCTCTCCTACGTCCAGACGGTCGGCGAGGGCGTGGCTGCCATCGATGTCGGCTTTCCCATGCGCTACTCCCACGCCAGCAACGAAGTCTGCGATCCCGGTGATCTGCGTGACCTGTCGCGGCTCCTGGTCGCGGCGATCTCTGGGATCGATGCCGCGTTCGATCTCGAGCGCGCCTGATGACCCACACCCTCGGCGTCGACATCGGCACGTTCGAATCGAAGGGCGTCATCGTCGATCATCAGGGCGCGATCGTCGCTCAGGCGACCCGCCCCCACGACATGATCGTGCCGCAGGTGGGATGGGCCGAACATCGCGCCGACGAGGACTGGTGGTCCGATTTCGTCGCCATCAGCAACGAGCTGCTGGAGCGGTCCGGCATCGCCCCGACCGCCATCGATGCCGTCGCGTGCAGCGCCATCGGGCCGTGCATGTTGCCGCTCGATCGTGACGGGCGGCCGCTGACGAACGCGGTGCTCTACGGTGTCGACGGACGCGCTCACCGCGAGGTGGAGGAGCTGACGGCCCGCATCGGCGAGGATGTGCTGCTCGACCGGTGCGGTAATGCGCTCACCTCCCAGTCGGTCGGCCCGAAGATCCTGTGGCTGAGGCGCGAACGGCCGGAGGTGTTCGCGCAGACCGCGCAGATCGTCACGTCGTCCTCCTATCTCGTCTATCGGCTCACCGGCGAATTCACCATCGACCACTACACCGCCGCCAATTTCAGCCCGCTCTACGATGTCGGCACGCTCAGCTGGAGCGCCGACCTTGCGGACGACATCGTCGACCTCGACAAACTGCCGCGACCGGCGTGGTCAGCCGAGATCGTGGGCGCGGTCACCCCCGAGGCGGCGGCAGTAACCGGCCTCGCCGCCGGCACGCCGGTCACCACCGGCACCGTCGACGCGGCTGCCGAGGCGGTCAGTGTCGGGGTGAGCGAGAGCGGCGACATGATGATGATGTACGGCTCGACCATCTTCATCATCATGCTGGTCGATGAGCGCGTGCGCGACGGCCGCCTGTGGTACGCGCCCTGGCTGTTCGAGGGGCAGCACGCTTCCATGGCCGGGCTCACCACCAGCGGAACGCTGACCCACTGGTTTCGCGAACACCTTGCGCGCGATCTGAGCCGCGAGGAGGCGTTCCCGATCCTGACCGCCGAGGCGGCGGAATCGCCGCCGGGCGCGAACGGTCTCCTGGCGCTGCCGTACTTCTCCGGCGAGCGTACGCCGATCCACGATCCGCTCGCGCGCGGCACCTTCTTTGGTCTCAACCTCACCCACACCCGCGGCGACATGTACCGCGCGTTGCTGGAGGGGATCGCCTTCGGCACCAACCACGTGCTGGACACCTACGCCGAACTAGGCCAGCCGCCGCAGCGGCTTTTCGCGGTCGGTGGCGGCACCAAGAACGAGGTGTGGATCGGAGCGACATCGGACGTCTCCGGCCTCGACCAGATTGTGCGGGAAAAGACCGTCGGTGCGTCCTACGGCGACGCCTTTCTGGCCGCACTCGCGATCGGCGCGCTCGAGAGGGGCGATATCGGCACGTGGAATCCGGTCGCCTCGACGGTTGTCGCCGAGCCGAGAGACGTTTATGCGCATCAGTACCGGCTTTTTCGCCGCCTCTACGAGCAGACCAAAGATATCGCCGCGGCACTCGGCGGCTAACGGATTCAGAAAACCATGCAGAAACGAAAGATCGGGCGAACCGATATCGATGTCGATGTGCTGGGCCTCGGCTGCGCGCCGCTCGGCGGCAACTTCGCAACCCTCACGCGCGAGGACGCCGCGGCGATCCTCGAAACGGCCCTGTCGGCCGGCCTGACGTTCTTCGATACCGCGCCGTTCTACGGCTTCGGCCGGTCGGAGCGGATCGTCGGCGATACCCTGCGGGGCCGGCCCCACGTGCTGTCGACCAAGGTCGGGCGACGGCTTGTACCCGGCGCCGCCGACGATCCGTCGGACTTCGGCATGATCGATCCGCTGCCGTTCCACCCGGTCTTCGACTACACCTATGACGGGATCATGCGGTCCTTCCAGGACAGTCAACTGCGGCTCGGTCTCGATCGTATCGACATCCTGCTGGTCCACGATATCGGTGCGCTCTCCCACGGCGCCGACGACAACGCCCGCCACTCCGCGGATCTGGAGGCGGGTGGTTACCGGGCGATGGAGGAACTCCGGAGCGCCGGCGATGTCGGCGCCATCGGCCTCGGCGTCAACGAGAACGAAGTCTGCATGGCGGCGCTGGAGATCGGCCGGTGGGACGTCTTTCTGCTGGCCGGGCGCTATACGCTCCTCGAACAGACACCCCTGGACGACCTGTTCCCGGCTTGTGAAAACGCAGGAACGTCAATCATTTGCGGCGGCCCGTTCAACTCCGGTGTGCTGGTCGGCCGCGATACGTGGAACTACGCCAAGGCGCCGGAGGATGTGGTCTCGCGGGTCGCGCGGCTCCGCGAGGTCTGCGACGCCCACGCGGTCCCCATGCCGGCGGCCGCCCTCCAGTTCCCGCTGGGTCACCCGGTGGTCTCCAGTGTCATCCCGGGTTCGCGATCCGTTGCCGAACTGACGGAAATTCTCGCCTGGTGCGCGGTCGAGATTCCGGCGGCTTTCTGGGCGGATCTGCGCGGCGCCGATCTCCTTCACGCCAACGCGCCGACGCCGGGGCCAGCTCCCTACGGGTAGGCTTCGCAGGGTACGGCGGCGCCCGAAGCCGCTGTCGCCGTTCTTTGATCTATGTGGTTGTTTCCGCACGGCCGTCGTCCATAACGATCCTCAGAATCAAGTGGCCGCGGCCGTGGTGCGGTCTCGACGGGATAGCGTGGATGCACGAACTCTCACTCGCGCGGCGGATCGCCTCGATCATCGACGCCAAGGGCAAAGCGGAAGACGTCCGCTCGGTGCGGGCCGTCTGGCTCGAGGTCGGCCCGTTCTCGTGCGTCGAACCGCAGGCGCTCCGCTCCGCCTTCGCGATCGCCGCTGAGGGCACCCGCGCCGAAGGCGCGGTGCTGGAGATCGAGACGCAGCCGGCCGAAGGCCGGTGCCCCGATTGCGCGGCGCGGCAGGCGGTGCTGGAATACTTTGCGACGTGCGACCGCTGCGGCGCGGCGCTCGATCTGTCGGGCGGCGACGCCTTGAGGGTGGCCCGAATGGAGGTGGTCTGATGTGCGCGACGTGTGGATGCGACGACCATAGCCGCACCATCCGGCTGGAGGAGGACGTGCTGGCCGACAACGACCGTCACGCCGCCCATAATCGCGAGATGCTCGCCGCGCGCGGGCTCGCCGCGTTCAACCTCCTGTCCAGCCCCGGTTCCGGCAAGACGACCCTGCTGGTGCGCACCATCGACGATCTGCGCGGCGAGGCCGAATTCGCGGTGATCGAAGGCGACCAGCAGACCGATCGGGATGCCGAGCGCATCCGCGCCACCGGCGCGCCGGCGGTCCAGATCAACACCGGCAAGGGCTGTCACCTTGAGGCGGACATGATCCACCGCGCCCTGCATGAACTGGACGACGCCGGCGACCTGCGCCGCAACGGCGTGCTGATGATCGAGAATGTCGGCAATCTGGTCTGCCCGGCCGGTTTCGATCTCGGCGAATCGGCGCGGGTAGTGGTGCTGTCGGTCACCGAAGGCGACGACAAACCGCTGAAATATCCCGACATGTTCCGGACCGCCGACCTGGTGCTGATCTCCAAGGCCGATCTGCTGGCCCATGTCGAGTTCGATGTCGCCGCCTGCATGAGCCATATCCACAGGTTGCAACCGCGGGCCGATGTTCTCACCGTGTCGGCGAAGACCGGCGAGGGGCTGAGGGCGTGGTACGGTTGGCTGCGCGGTCGGTCGTCGGCCGCTCTGGCGCCTGCCACCGCAGCGTCGAACATGGCTGAATCCGCCTAGGGAGGACATCGCGATGTGTCTTGCCGTGCCCGCGCGGGTGGTCAATGTCGATACCGACGCCGAAACCGCTGACGTCATGCTCGGCGGAATCAGGAAGTCGATCTCCACGGCCCTGCTGGATGAGGTCGCCGAGGGCGACTACGTGCTGGTCCATGTGGGCTATGCGCTGCACCGGCTCGATGCCGGCGAGGCGGAAGCGACGCTTGACCTGATGCGCGAAGCCGGCATCTCAGCTGCCGCCGTGAGCGGGAGCACCCGGCCGTGAGGGCCGGCGTCAAATACGTCGACGAGTTCCGCGATCACGACGTCGCGGCCGGTCTGGCGTCGCGGATTGCGGCGGAAGTCGACACGTCACGCACCTACCGTCTGATGGAGTTTTGCGGCGGTCACACCCACGCGATCCACCGCCATGGCATCCAGGATCTGATGCCCGCCAATGTCGACTTCATCCACGGCCCCGGCTGCCCGGTCTGCGTCCTGCCCATGGCGCGGATCGATGCGGCGATCGAACTGGCGGAGCGGCACGGCGTCACGCTGCTCACCTATGGCGACATGATGCGCGTGCCGGCCGGCGGTCGGCGCAGCCTGATGACGGCCAAGGCTGCCGGCGCCGATATCCGTATGATCTACTCGACGCAGGACGCGCTGGAGATCGCCCGCCGCAACGCCAGCCGGCCGGTGGTGTTCTTCGCCATCGGTTTCGAGACCACCACGCCGCCCACGGCCGTCGCCCTCAAAACAGCCGCCGCGGAAGGGCTGACGAACTTCAGCGTGTTCTGCAACCACGTGCTGACGCCGGCGGCGCTACGCCAACTGCTTGAGCCCGACGACGGTGACAGGGTCGAGGTCGACGGCTTTCTCGGCCCCTCCCATGTGAGCACGGTCATCGGCAGCCGGCCCTACGAGGTCTTCGCCGAACACTATGGCAAGCCGATCGTGATCACCGGCTTCGAGCCGCTCGACGTCATGCAGGCGACGCTGATGGCGATCCGCCAGCTCAACGACGGACGCCACGAGGTCGAGAACCAGTACACCCGCGTGGTGACGCGGGACGGCAATCGCCGCGCCCAGGATCTGATGGACGAGGTCTTCGAGGTGCGCGCGAGCTTCGAATGGCGCGGCCTCGGCGACATCGCAGCGAGCGCGCTGAAGATCAGGCCAGCGTTCGCGGCCTTTGACGCCGAGCAGCGCTACGACCTCACGCCTTCGCGGTCGCGCGACGTGAAGGGCTGCGAGTGCCCGGCGATCCTGCGCGGCCAGAAGAAGCCGGAGGACTGTCGGCTGTTCGGCACGGTCTGCACCCCGGAGACCCCCATGGGGTCCTGCATGGTGTCGTCGGAGGGCGCCTGCGCCGCGCATTGGAGCTACGGCCGGTTCCGGTCGGACGGCGACACGGCGGACCGGGCGGCCTGATGGTCGGCGCGTGAACGACGAGCGCAGGCTCCCCGGCCGCATCGATCTGAAGCGCGGCGCCGTCGACATGAGCCACGGCAGTGGCGGCCGCGCGATGATGCAGCTCATCGAGCAGGTCTTCCTCCCGCACCTTGGTGGCGAGGCGGCGATCGCCGGCAACGATTTCGCCGCGTTCGACAGCGAGCCCGGCCGCATGGTGGTGGCGACCGACGCCCATGTCATTTCGCCCCTGTTCTTCCCCGGCGGCGACATCGGCAGCCTCGCCGTGCACGGCACCATCAACGATGTCGCGATGGCGGGCGCGGTGCCCCGCCTGATCGCGGCCAGCTTCGTTCTGGAGGAAGGGTTCCCGCTCGCCGATCTCGACCGCATCGCCGCCAGCATGGGCGAGGCGGCGCGTGCCGCGCGCGTGCCCGTCGTTGCCGGCGACACCAAGGTCGTGGAACGCGGCAAGGGCGACGGTGTCTTTATCACCACCACCGGCATCGGCCGGGTGCCCGAGGGGATCGCCATCGCCGGCGACCGCGCGCGGGCCGGTGACGCCATCCTGGTCAGCGGCACCATGGGCGATCATGGCGTCGCCATCATGTCGAAGCGGGAAAACCTCGCCTTCGACACCGAACTCCGCTCCGACACGGCGCCGCTCCACGGTCTGGTGGCGGCCATGATCGCCGCCGTGCCGGAGATCAGATGCCTGCGCGATCCCACGCGTGGAGGGCTCGCCACCACGCTGAACGAGATCGCCCGCCAGTCGGGTGTCGGGATGCGCCTGCGCGAAGCCGCGATCCCGGTCCGCGACGATGTCGGCGCGGCCTGCGAGTTCCTCGGGCTCGATCCGCTCTACGTCGCCAACGAAGGCAAGCTGGTCGCGATCTGCCCGGCCGCGCGTGCCGAGACCCTGCTCGCCGCCATGCGAGCCGATCCGCTCGGTCGCGACGCGACGATCATCGGCGAGGTCGTCGCGGACGAACACGGCTTCGTGCAGATGGAAACCGTGCTCGGCGGTAACCGCATGGTCGACTGGCTGGCCGGAGAGCAATTGCCACGGATCTGCTGACCATGACCGTCGGCGTCGTTCTGAGAATCGCCGGCCGTGTCCAGGGCGTCGGCTTCCGGCCGACGGTGTTTCGCCTCGCCCGCGATCTGGGCCTTGCCGGCGACGTGCGCAACGACAGCGACGGCGTCGTGGTGCGGCTGTTCGGCCCGGACGATTCGATTGCCGGTTTCGAGGCAGCGTTGCGGCGGCACCTGCCGCCGCTGGCGGCCATCGAACGAATCGCGCGCGAGCCGTGGCACATGGAGGCGCCGCCGTCGGAATTCGTGATCCTCGACAGCGCCGTGAGCGGACATGTCGGGACGGGGATCGTGCCCGATGCCGCCACCTGTCCCGCCTGCCTTGCCGACATTCGCGATCCGTCGAACCGGCGTTACCGCTACCCCTTCACCAACTGCACCCATTGCGGGCCGCGGTTTTCGATCGTGAGGGCCGTGCCCTTCGACCGCGCGCGCACCACCATGGCCGGCTTCACCATGTGCCCGGCCTGCCGGGCCGAATACGACGATCCCGGCGACCGCCGCCATCACACGCAGGCCAATGCCTGTCCCGCCTGCGGGCCGCGTGTGTGGCTTGAGGCCAAAGGTGGCGACGAGATCGAACCCGCCGACGGCGACGCCATCGCCGAGGCCGCGCGACGGATCGCGGCGGGTGAGATCGTCGCCATTAAGGGGGTCGGCGGTTTCCACCTCGCCTGCAACGCCACCGATGCCGAAGCCGTCGCACGTCTGCGCGCGCGCAAACGCCGCTTCGACAAGCCCTTCGCGCTGATGGCGGGCGATGGTCCCATGATCGAACGGTTCGCGAACGTGGTGGAGCACCAGCAAACGATGCTCGCCGATGCGTCGGCGCCCATCGTCCTGCTGCGGCTGCGCCCCGACGGCGAAGCGCTGGCGGGCGAGGTGGCCCCGGGCCGCGACCGGCTCGGCTTCATGCTGCCCTACACGCCGCTTCATCATCTGCTGATGGCCGACCTCACCGCCCCGATCGTGCTCACCTCCGGCAATCTCAGCGACGAACCGCAAGTGACCGATAACGAGGACGCGCGCGGACGCCTCGCCGGCCTCGCCGACGCTTGGCTGATGCACGACCGCGACATCGCCACCCGCGTCGACGATTCCGTCGTTTTGGTCGAGGCGGGCGGACCTTCGGTGGTGCGGCGGGGGCGGGGACTTGCGCCGGAGTCGTTCCCCCTGCCGCCGGGCTTCGCGACGACCGGCGAGGTGCTGGCCATGGGGGCGGAGCTGAAGAACACCTTCGCCTTCGCCACGGCTGGTCGCACCACCGTGTCGCATCATATCGGCGACCTCGGCGATGCCGCCGCCTTCGCGGACTACCGGCGGGCGATCGATCATTACATGACATTGTTCGACATCGATCCGACAGCGATCGCCGTCGACCTGCATCCCGACTATGGCGCCTCGCGATGGGGGGCACAGCTCGCCGCGCGGACCGGGCTGCCGGTCGTCGGTGTCCAGCACCACCACGCCCATGTGGCGGCCTGTCTCACCGAACATGGACGCCCCCTCGACGCGCCGCCGGTGCTGGGCGTCGTGCTTGATGGCCTCGGCCTCGGCGATGACGGCGCGCTATGGGGCGCGGAGATCCTGCGCGCCGACTATCGCGGCTTCATCCGCCTCGCGTCGTTTCCGGCGATGCCGCTGATCGGCGGCGACCGGGCCGCCCGCGAACCGTGGCGGAATGCGTTTGCGTGGCTGGATGGCGTCTTCGGCTGGGAGGCCGCGGCCGCCCGGTGGCCCGACCTGCCGGTCATGCGCGCCCTGCAGACACGCCGGCCGGAGGTGCTGCGGCGCATGGTCGAGCGCGGCGTCAACGCGCCCATGGCCGTCTCGGCCGGCCGGCTGTTCGACGCGGTGGCGGCGGTGCTTGGCGTCGCCCCCGATGCCCAGAGTTACGAAGGGCAGGCGGCCATGGATTTGGAGGTCATGGCCCGGCGAGGTGACGCCGGCACCGCGATCTATCCGCTCGATCTGGTCGACGGTGCGCCGACCACGCTGGATTTCACGGCGTTCTGGACGGCGCTGATGGACGACGTCGGAGGCGGCGCACCCGTTGCCGACATCGCGACGCGTTTCCACGTGAGCCTCGGTGCAGGTATCGCCGATGCCGCCACCCGGCTCGCTGGCGATCACGGTCTCGATACGGTGGTGCTGTCCGGCGGGGTGTTCCAGAACCTGCTGCTGAAAGGCGATGTCGGTCGCCGCCTGACGGACGCCGGGCTCCAGGTTCTGACGCCGCAGGCGTTTCCGGCCCATGACGGCGGGATCGCGCTCGGACAGACGGCCGTCGCGCGCGCGCGCGGGTTCGACCAGAGCGCTCTGTGATGGGATTGAACCATTCTGCCGGAGCAGGTTTGGTTCAAGGTCAAGGGCTTCGGCGATGGCCGTATCGGGATACGGCCGAGACGAAGACCGCCGGATTTGGGCCAAACCGGCCCGGCCCACCGATCGCGGCCTGCCGCGATCGGGCATCTCAGATGCCCAAACCGGTCAAGCCGGTTTGGGTGGGTTTCCGGCCGGCGGCCGCCCACGGCGTCAAAGCGCTTGCCCGTAGCCCCGCTACGCGCTGCACGCTTTTCCTGGTGGATCGTCACCCCGGCCGGGAAACAGAATTGATCCAATCCCATCACAGAGCGCTCTAGCGCGCCAGCGTCACCGCCAGCACACCTGTCACCTGCTCGACCGCTACGCGGACCTCCGGCGACATGGCCTCGCCGATCGTGAAGTTGCGGCCGACGATGCCGATCACCTCAAGGCGCCGGGGAAGGCGGTCCAGCGTCGCGCCGAAGGCAACCGCCTCCGGCAGCCCGACATCGTGGGTGGAGCGCACGAAGCGGTGCGCGTCGTCGATCAGCGAGCGGGCGTCGAAGCGCAGGATGTCGCCCGGCGTATCTCCGGTCATGGCGTCGACGACGATCACATGGTCGCGACCCTCCCAGAGGTCGAGGAGGGCGCTCCCTTCACCTTCGTGGACGACTGCCGGAAGACCGCGCCCGGCGAGCGCCTCGGCCACGGCCGGCCCGACGCCGTCGTCGCAGCGGTACCGGTGGCCGACGCCGATGACGAGATCGGGCCGGGTCGGCGGCTCAGCGGCGCTCAACCTCAAGGTCCAGGAAATGGGTGGCGCAGGAGATACATGGATCGTAGTTGCGGATCGCCTGCTCGCACCGCCATTGCAGCTTGTCGTCGTCCAGCGTGGTGTTGCGGTTCACCAGCGCCACCAGGTCGGCCTCGATCTGCTTCTGGTTCTGCGAGGTCGGCGGCACGATGGTCGCCGACAGGATACGGCCGTCGTCGTCGAGGGTGTAGCGGTGATGGCAGACCCCGCGCGGCGCCTCGGTGCAGCCGTCGCCGGTGCCGGCGCGGGCCGGGGTGTCCACATGGCCCGGCGAGAAGTGGACGTAGGCTTCGGCGAGCCGCGCCGCCTCGCGGCAGGCATAGGCCGCCTCGACCTGACGCGCGAGCAGGCTCTTGAACGGGTTGCGGCACATGGGCTCCAGCCCGGCCGCCGTTGCCCGCGCCTGCAGGTCGTCCGGCAGCTGCGCGCGGTTGAGGTTCACCCGCGCCAGCGGGCCCACGAGGTAGGCGCTGCCGTCGGGCTTGCGGCCACCCTGCAGCGCGTTGGAGTGGGCGACATGATCCTCGGCGAAATGGTCATGGAACTCGGAGACCGCGATATCCATGCCGGCCGCGTCGATCAGGCGCCCGTGCATGATCGCGTACTCGTCGTCCGTATGCAGGACGACCATGTCGTAGTCCATCTCGAGGTCGGGGAAGTCGAAAGCGGCAAAGGCGTCGAGCGCTTCGAGACAGAGTTCCTCCGACCGTTTCAGGTCGTCGATCAGCCCGTGGACGGCCTCGGTCGGCGGCGCCCGGTAGAACCCGCCGACCCGGGTGTTGACCGGATGGATCGAGCGGCCGCCGATCACCTCCATCACCCGGTTGCCGGTCTTCTTGGCAAACAACCCGTTCTTGACGATGTCCGGGGCGACCTTAGCGAGTTCGATGGAATCGGCGAGGCTGAGAAAGTCCGGCGCGTGCAGCATGTGGGTGTGGAGCACGTGGCTCTGGATCCACTCGCCGCAATAGAGCATCCGCCGCAGCGCCACGATCTCGGGCGGGATCTCCACGCCAAGGGCCGCTTCCATCGCCTGGCTGGCGCCCATGATGTAGGCGATGGGGCAGATGCCGCAGATGCGCGAGGTGATGTCGGGCGCGTCCATGAACGAGCGCCCCCGAAGCAACGCCTCGAAGTAACGCGGCGGCTCGAAGATCGAGAACTCCGAATGAACGACCCGGTCGTTCTCGATCACCACCTTGAACCGGCCTTCGCCCTCGACGCGGGCGAGGGCGTCGACCTCGATCTTCCGCGTCGGCCTGTCCTGATAGCTCTCAACCGCCATGGCGCTTGATCTCCTCGGCGAAGGCTGGCGCGGCGCAGGTGAAGCCGGCGAAGAGGTCGCGGATCACCGCTTCCTCCACCCCAAGCTCGCGGAACTCGGCCGCCAGGGCTTGCGTGTTGGGGCTCTCCGACGGGCCGAAGCAACCATAACAGCCGCGCCCGACGGAAGGGCAGAGATTGCCGCAACCGGCGCTGGTGACGGGGCCAAGGCAGGGGATGCCCTGGGTGACCATCACGCAAGCCGTGCCGGCGAGCTTGCACTCCACGCACTGCGAGGTGTGGATCGGCCGCGGCTCCCGGCCGCTCAGGAGCGCCATCAGCGTGTCGATCAGTTGCCGCTTGTCGATGGGGCAGCCGCGAAGCTCGTAGTCGACCTCGACATGGGCGGCGATCGGCGTCGCCGTTGCCAGCGCGTCGATATAGTCGGGCCGCGCATAGACGGCCGACTTGAGCGCACCGTGGTCGCGGGTGTTGCGCAGCGCCTGGATGCCGCCGGCGGTCGCGCAGGCGCCGATGGTCACCAGGATGCGCGACTGCTCCCGCACATGGCGGATTTGTTCACGCTCGTGCGGCGTGGAGATCGAGCCCTCGACCAGCGAGACGTCGTAAGGGCCGTCGGTGCGGTTGCGCGTCGCCTCGAGAAAGTAGGCGATCTCCACTGCGTCGGCGATGGCCAGCAGTTCGTCCTCGCAATCGAGCAGCGTGAGCTGGCAACCGTCGCAGCTTGAGAACTTCCAGACGGCAAGTTTCGGTTTCATCTAGAGCTCCGATTGCGTCATCAGGTTGCGTACATGGTCGACCCGGAACACCGGACCGTCGCGGCAGACGAACACCGGGCCCAACTGGCAGTGGCCGCACCAGCCGAGAGCGCATTTCATGTTGCGCTCCATGGACACCCAGATGTCGGAATCGGCGAAGCCGCGGGCTTCGAGCGCCTGGATGACGAACCGCATCATGATTTCCGGACCGCACACCATGGCCACGGTTTTGGCCGGGTCGACCGTCGCATGCCGCCCGATCAGTTCGGTCACCGGACCGACCGGCCCGGCCCATTCGTCGGAGTGGCGGTCCACGATCAGGCTGCCGGTCATGCGATCCGACGCGAGCCAGCCGAGGAGTTGCGCGCCGTAGGGAATGTAATCGGGACCGCGCGCACCGTAGAGCAACTCCACGCCGGCGAGGCGGCCGCGGTTGGCCAGCGCCCAGTAGACGATGGGACGCACCGGTGCGAGCCCGAGCCCGCCGGCGATGATCAGGAGATGCCGTCCGACGGCTTCCTCCACCGGCCAGGGCTCGCCGAAGGGGCCGCGCATCAGGAGCCGGTCGCCGACGCCGAGGCCGGCGATCGCCGCGCTGACCTTGCCGACGGCGCGGATGGTCTGGGTCAGCGGTCCGCCGTCATTGGGACTGCCGGAGATCGAGACCGGGATCTCGCCGATCCCGGGAAGCCCCATCATCGTGAACTGGCCGGGCAGGAACGACATCGCCGGCCCGTCGACGGGCGTCATCTGCAAGGTGACGGTATCGACGAGTTCCTGGTGCCGGCCGGTGACCTGGTACACCACCGGCTCCATGCCGAGTTCCCAGACAGGCGCCGCCATGGAGCGGGGCATCGTGGTCGTGGACGTTTCCAAGGTTCCGCTCAGGCCTGCAGTTTGGCGCCGACCTCGACCGGCGGGGCGTAGAGATCAAGCAGTTGCATGCGCGTCGCCAGAAGGCGTTCGGCCACCAGCGGCAGGAAGCGCTTGAAGACGGCGTAGCCGAAGTCCGGGTTGGCATCGCATTTGTTGCGCAGGCAGGTGGCGTCGATGCCGAAGGCGCGCACGTCGCCGAGCGCGCGGGCGTCGAAGCGCCAGCGGTAGGGCGGCAGGAGCCACGATGCGCCGACGATCTGGCCGGGATGGATGGTGTGGATCACCAGGCGCTTGCGGCCGGTCATGTCGAGCTCCAGCGCCACGTCGCCGGTGCGGATCAGATAGAAGCGCTCGGCCGGCTGATCGGCGCGAAACAGAAACTCGTCGAAGGCGAAATGGTGGTTGCTCGCGCAACCGCCGAGAAACTCGGTCGCCTCTGGGTCGAATCCCTGGAAGATGGGGTGCTCCGCCAGGAGCGCGCCCATGGTTTTGGGCTGGACCATCAGTTGTCTCCCATGGTTGGCACCGCCCGCTCGAGATCGGCGGCGAGCACGTGCGCTTCCGCGGTGATATCGATGCCGACGGGACACCAGGCGATGCACCGGCCGCAGCCGACGCAACCCGACATGCCGAACTGGTCGTGCCAGTGTCCCAGCTTGTGGGTCATCCACTGCCGGTAGCGCGCCGGCGCGCTCTCGCGCACCCCGCCGCCGTGGATGTAGCTGAACTCGATCGAAAAGCAGCTGTCCCAGCGGCGTTCGCGCCAGGCGGTCCCGTCGAGGGCGTTGCGGTCCTCGACCGTCGAGCAGAAGCACGTCGGGCAGACCATCGTGCAGTTGGCGCAGGTCAGGCACCGCGACGCGACCTCGGACCAGTGCGGCGAATCGTGGCTCTGCCTGACGACCGATGCGACGTTGGCGGGCATGCTTCGGGTCATCGCGGCCGCGGCCGCGTCGGCCTGCGCCCGCTTGGCGGCCACCTGATCGTCGCGGACGGCTTCACCGTCAAGTTCGGCCAGGATGCCGCGCCCGGCGGCGCTGCCGGCGCGCACGAGGAAGCCGTGCTCCCCGCCGTCGGACAGTTCCGTCAGCGCCAGATCGAAGCCTGTGGTGGCGTGCGGGCCGGTGCCCATCGAGGCGCAGAAGCAGGTCTCGAGGGGGACGGCGCAGTCGACCGCGACGATCAGCAACCCGTCGCGCCGCGCCGCAAAGCGCGCATCGGTGTAGGGCGGCTTGCGGAAGACGACGTCGAAGATGTCGATGGCGGCGACATCGCAGGCGCGGACGCCGAAGACGGCCGTCGGCCGCATCTCCACCTCGGGTGTTGTGATCGTAAGGTCGTCGTCGAACTGTGCCACGGCTTCGTGCGCCGGATAGACGAAACGCTTGAGCCCCTGCATCGGCAGGGTCTTGTCGAAGAAGCGGTCGCTTTCGCCGTCGCGACAGCGCACATGGCCGCCCCCGGTGTCCATGATCCGGCCGCGGGGCAGATCGTCGGCCGAGGCAATCGGGCCGAGCGTGATGCAACCGTCCTGCTCGGTCAGGCCGACGGTCTCGTAGCCGCGCCCCTGCAGGACCGCGAGAAGCTGCCGCAGGCCGGCGTCGGCTTCGATCCAGAGGCTATCATCGACCATGCTTCACTCCCCGCCGGCGACAAGCCGAAGCACCTGGGCTAGAGTCATCCCACTTTGATCCATTCACGCGCTGACGCAAAGCGGCGACCGCAACCTCGGGTCCTTCTCTCCATGCAAAATTACCGGACTGCCCGGGGGGCGTTTGTGATGTTGGTCAAAACCGGTGTCGGTTCGGCGTCCGAAAGAGCGGCGCCGCGGCTGTGAACCTCGCGACCGAGGAGACGACCGAGGCGGCACCGCTCGCCGACCGGTGCCGGCGGCTTGCCGTGGAGTTGGGGCTGGGAACGGCGGCCGAGGTCACCGAGGTGCGTCCGCTCACCGGCGGGGTGGCCTCCGACATCGCCCACGTCGTCGCCCGCAACCGAGCGTACTGCATGAAGTTTGCGCTGTCGAAGCTTCGTGTCGCCGCCGACTGGTACGCCCCCGTCCATCGTAGCCGGGCCGAGTATGCCTGGCTGGAGGTGGCCGCGGCGGTGGCGCCGGAAAGCGCCGTCGCCCTGTTCGGCCGGTCCGAACCTCTCCACGGTTTCGCGATGGAATTCCTGGACGGACCCGACCTCGCGCTGTGGAAGACGGACCTGCTGATCGGCCGTGTCCGGCGGGGCAACGGACGACGAGCGGGCGAGCTGGTGGGGCGTCTCCACGCAGCGTCGACCGTACCCGGCTTCGATCGCTCCTCCTTCGACAACCGCGAGGATTTCCGGGCGCTTCGCATCGAGCCCTACCTGACGGCGATGATCGGCGCGTGGCCGGACCTTGCACCGCAGCTCAACGCGCTGGCCGACAGCCTGTTCACCGCCGACCGCGTTCTCGTCCACGGCGATGTCAGCCCGAAGAACATCTTCTTTCGCGGCGACGCGCCGATCATCCTCGATGCCGAGTGCGCGACCATGGGCGATCCGTGCTTCGATCTGGCCTTCTGCATCAACCATCTCCTGCTGAAAGCGATCCACATGCCCAGCTTTGCCAGTGTCCTGGTTGCCGAGGCCGGCGACGTCTGGGACGCCTATCGCGCCCATGTCACGTGGGAGGCACCGGCGACGCTTGAAGCGCGGCTCGCCCGTCTCCTGCCGGCGCTGATGCTTGCGCGCGTCGACGGCAAGTCCCCGGTCGAGTACCTCGACGAAACGGAACGGCAGACCGTCCGCGATCTGGCGGCCCCCCTGATACGGCAGCCGGCCGAGAGACTTGACGATGTTTTCTCACATGTCGGGGGAGGGGCGCGATGACCGGCGACACGACCGTCGAGGCGGTCCGGCCGCGCCGCGTCTGGGATTCCCGCGGACATCCGACGGTCGAGGTCGAGGTCGCCTTGCGCGGCGGCGCGCGGGGACGGGCCATCGCGCCCGCCGGCGCGTCGCGGGGCCAGCGCGAAGCCGTCGATCTCCGCGATGGTGGCACCGCGCTCGGCGGCCGCGATGTCGGTCGTGCCCTCAAGGCCGTCGCGGACAGGATCGCGCCCGCCATCACCGGGCTGGACGCCAACGACCAATTGACGGTCGATGCCGCCATCCTCGAGCTCGACCCGACACCGCTCAAGGCCTCGCTCGGCGGCAATGCGACGGTGGCGACCTCGCTCGCGGTCCTGCATGCCGCCGCAGCCTCGGCGCGGAAACCCCTGTGGCGCCATGTCGCCGATCTCTACGGCACCAACCCGTCGGTTCCGCTGCCGGAGATCCAGATCTTCGGCGGCGGCGCCCACGCCGCGCGGCGCGTCGATGTGCAGGATTTCATGATCATGGTGCCCGGTGCGGCAAGCTTCGACGAGGTGATGGAGATCACCTCGGAGGTCTATTTCGCGGCCGGCGACCTCATGGCGCAAAAGGGCGGGCTCGCTGGCGTGGCCGACGAAGGCGGCTGGTGGCCGGACTTCCGCTCCAACGAGGAGGCCTTGGAGACGCTGGTCGCCGCGATCGAGAAGGCCGGCGAGAAGCCGGGCGAGCGGGTCGTCATCTCGCTGGACATCGCCGCGTCCGAGTTCGCGACCGACGCCGGCTACCGGCTGGCGCTGGAAGAACGGGACCTCGACACCGGCGCGTTCATCGACCTTCTGATCGGTTGGCTGGACACCTACCCGATCGCCTCGATCGAGGATCCACTGGCCGAGGGCGACCGGGAGGGCATGCAGGCGTTCACGCGCCGGGTCGGCGACCGGGTCCAGATCGTCGGCGACGATTTCCTCGTGACCAATGCCGACTTGGTCGGGGACGCGGCGGAACTTGGCGCGTGCAACGCGGTGCTGGTCAAGGTCAACCAGGCCGGCACGGTCACCGAAGCGGTCCAGGCGTTCGAGGCCGCGAGAGCCGCCGGATGGGGCGCGATCGTGTCGGCGCGGTCGGGTGAGACGGAAGACGTGTCGATCAGCCATCTTTCCACCGGCCTCGGCGCAGGGCAGCTCAAGGTCGGATCGTTCGCGCGGTCGGAGCGCATGGCCAAATGGAACGAATGCCTGCGCATCCAGGACGACCTGGGCGTCGCCGCCTTTGTCGGCGGGTCACCGTTGGCCGCGACCTGGTGGCGCCGGAACGGCGGCTGAGTGGTTGGCGCCGCCCCGCGAGCGCGGAGCCTAGGTCAGGCCCACGAGCTTGCGGCTTGCCTCCACCAGATCCCTGGCGGCCCCCATGTCCCGCGCGTGGGGATTGGGCGATTCCATCGGCCAGCCGCCGTCGCGGCAGCCCTTGTCCCTGTAGAGCACGCTGCTCTGGCTGAAGTAGGCGCCGGAGTGGTTCGGCGCGTCGTCGGACAGGAGGACGTGAAGCGACGTCTGGGCGGAGAGTTCGTTGCTGTCCGTCACGAACGGCTGCACCGGCAGCAGCAGGATGCGCACGACGTTCATCAGCAGGCCGCGGCCGCCGAAATTCGACCGCGCCCAGCCGGGATGGATCGACGCAGTGGTCACGCCCGCGCCCTTCAGCCGGTCGGCAAGCTCCATGGCATAGAGCACCGTCGCGACCTTGGCCTCGCCATAGGCGCCGTAGGCGCTGTATGTCCGCGCCCTGAAGTGCAGATCGTCCAGATGGACGCGGTAGCGATTGTTGGGGCTGCCGGCATGAACGACCGAGGACAGGATGCCCATGCGGGACGGCGCGCTCTTCTTCAGGAGGTCGAGCAGCAGTTCGGTCAGAAGAAAGTGACCCAAATAGCTGGCGGCGATCGTCAATTCGAAGCCATCCTTGGTGTACCGAGCCTCGTTGCCCATCACCACCACGCCGGCGTTGCACATTAGCCCGTCGAGCCGGCCGTGCTTCGCCAGGAAGGCGTCGGCGAAGTCGCGCACCGATTGCAGGTCAGCGAGGTCGCACCGCATGACCTCGTAGGTGCCTTTCAGACCAGCGAACGACTGCGCTGCGGCTTCGCCGGCATCCGGCCGGCGGCACGCCATCACCACATGCCCGCCCTGTTTGACCAGTTGGCGGGTTGTCTCCAGCCCGACGCCGGAGTTTGCCCCGGTCACGATGTAGACCCGGCCGCTGATGTCCTTGGCCAGGGTTTCGTCGTCGCACCAGCGTCTGACTCTGCCCATGATCGTTCTTCACCTTTTGTCGTCCGTCCGTCCAACGCGAGAATGGCCCACATCATCGGACAACTGAATAGCAGGGCGCGCCAATCAGCTAGCGGATCACGACAAGCGTGTCGGTCTAGCGATCGGGAAGCTTCGCCTCCATCATGCTGCTCACCGACGCGCAATTGGAGTGCGCGGTTACGCGGGCGGTGGCGCCGAGCGCCAGTGTGAACCAGTCCGGCCCCATGGGGCCCTGTTCGTCGCGGGACGGGATTTGCGACCACGACCAGAGCTGCCGGGTCCACGGGAAGACGAACTTCAGCTTCGGGCCGAAGATCACCGGGACAGTGCGGGTCGCACCCTGCGGGGTGTGGATGGACAGCGTCTCCGTGTGACCACCATAAAGTGACCCGGAGATGTCCTGGGCCGCGACCTCCATGCGGTCGCTCGGCGTCGGGCCGCTCACCGACCCGCCGGGGAAGCGGTTGTGGAAGGTCAGCCCGACGTTGAGCTCGCAGCTCGGATGGAGCTGGCTCGCCGGCGGCGGCCTGTCGGCGCGCCGGGTCACCTCCACGACCGCCAGCGGCGGCGTGTCGATCGCACCGACGGCGGGCTTGGCGACGATCCCCGGCGGCAGGCACAACGGCTCGCGGCCGTGTTTGTGCGCTTCCGATTCGCCCACGCAACCGGGCTGGTAGCCGGAGGTCTTCAGCCGATTGCCGACTTCGCCGAAGCCCGCCCGAAGCGCCTGCTCGCAGGGCCCGATGCACGGTACGCCGGTCTGCTCCTCGAAGGCGTCGGCGGCGAGATCGACGGCGTGCTCGACGCCGCGGTCGACCAACTCGTTGTAGCTCGGGATGCTGGGCGGCAGGCCGAGCGCCACCATGCCGGTGTTGACGGCGATCTCGGCCGCCTTGCGGCACAGGCCGTCGGGATTGGCGCCGGCGTCCTCGGCGAGACCGGCGGCGAACTTGCACTGTAGGCCGAAGCCCGAATAGTCGAGGACGATGGTGACGGCGAGTTGCTTCAATTCGCCATAGGTCTGCCCCAGCCAGTCCCACGCGTCGGTGATGCCGTTGGCCGCCCACTCGACAAAGTCTCCGAAGGAGGTGATCCCACTGCCTTCGCCGCGATAGGTGCGCGGGCAGATTTCCCGCCCGACCGGATAGGCCGACCGGATCAGCGGCGGTAGGCCGGCATTCTCCTTGACCACCACGCAGCCCCAGCGGTTGGGGTTGTAGAAGGTCGGCGGCGTGAACGAGACCACACGCGTGGTGAACAGCGGTTCCGGACGCGTGTCGTGGATGGTGATCGGTTCCGGCGGCGGCGGTTCGTCGCCGTAGAAGACGCGAATGACGTTGGAGGGCTGGCCGGCGATCGCCCCGGCCCCCGTCAGCGGCAGGATGCGGACGTAGAAACTGTCCGGCGCCGGTCCGCTGAGCGCCGTCGCCAGTTCACGGAAATCGACGCTGAACCGCCCGCCGTCACCGTCGGCCGCCGCGAAGGCGACAAGGCCGTCCGGTGTCAGGTCCTCAGCGCCGCCGGAGAACGGCGGGAAGGGTTCGCGAGCGATTTGCCAGCGGGCCCCGGTCGCGCCCTCGACCTGGCTCACGAACCACAGGAAGCCGACCGACTGGCTCGCCGACGCCGGGTCGATATCGAGGTCGTGGGTGAGCGCGAATTCGCAGTCGGCGCGGGCGCAGTGGTAGAGCTCGGCCCCCGCCGGATACAGTGCTGACGCCGCCGGCACGGTCGTCTTGGGCCACGCGGGGGTGAGCGTGTCGGTGGTCGGCGACAGGGTCGTCGGCCGCGATCGCGGCGCCGGCGTGACCACGGGTTGCGCGGACGGCCGCGCCGTGACCTGTGGCGTCGCCTGGGCCGGTCCGGGCGACTCCGCGGCGGGAGGTGGGGCCGGGGCGACCACAGCCGCCGGTGGTGGTGCGGCCTCGACCGCGTCGGGCCGCGTGCAGGTGATCGACCGGAATCCGCTGCAGGTCGGCGCCCGGCAGAGAGCCCCGTCGCCGAACACGAGGGTGACGATGCCCCGCGCGCCGACATTGGGATCGGGCGCGAACTGCGAGGCGGCCTGATAGCCCATTTCCCGGCAGAAGAGGTCCGCCGCCGGCTGGCCGCACTGGGTCCCGAAGTGCCGGCACCAGTCGAGGCGCACGTCCCTGACCGACGGGGCGATGAAGTCGCGCGTCTCCGCCACCGCGGTCGCGGCGCCGAGGCCGACGCCGAGCGCGGACAGAAAGGCGAGCAATATCGGCTTCAGTCGCATGATCGCGCTGGCTCCTTCCGAGCTGATGCGATCTCTGCCGGCGAAAGCCATAGTAATGCCTTGGCCGTGGGGCTACAAACCGGCGCAGATTCCTTGATGCGCGGGTCCCTTCATATGACATCGAAATTCTTCGCCGGTGCCGCGGGCGCCGCCCTGCTGGTTGCGTTCGCGTCGATGGCGCATGCGGCGTGCCCGGCCGTGACTGTGGCCGACGATAAGAGCGTCGCCGGCGCCTTTCCGCAGCAGTTCGAGTTGGACGAATTCCAGGACCTTGCCGATTGCTCGCTGGCCTTCTCGGAGAACCCCGTGATCGCAGAGCTGAACGCCCGCATCATCGGGAATCCCGCGACCCTGCCGCCGGTCGCTGAGCGCCTTCCGGACGAACCGCTGGTCGTCGCGCCCTATGAGCGGATCGGAGCCTACGGCGGCGTGCTCGACGGCATGTCGGACGCGACCGAAGCCGGCACCGCCGACCTGCTGTCGGTCCGCCACGTCAACCTGGTCCGCTTTGCCGACGACCTTGTCACCATCGTGCCGAACGTCGCCAAGGGTTGGTCGTGGAACGACGACTTCACCGAACTCACGATGACCCTGCGCAAGGGGCACAAATGGTCGGACGGCGCGCCGTTCACCGCCGAGGACATCGCCTTCTGGTACTACGACCTCACGCGCAACGCGGCCGTCATATCGAAGCCGCGCGACCTTTGGTCGACCGGTGGCGAGCCGATCGTCGTCGAGGTGCTGGACGAGGTGACGGTCAGGTTCTCCATCGCCGTGCCGATGCCCGGTTTGCTGTCGATCCTCGCGACCGACTACGCCCAGCCCTTCCAGCCCCGGCATTTTCTCGGCCGGTTCCATCCGGACATCAATCCGGACGCTGACAAGCTCGCCCGCGAGGCCGGCTTCGAGAGCGGCTACGAGGTGATCGCCTTCTACTATGGCGGTTCGGACTGGAAGGACGCACCGTCGCCGCTCGTCAAGGACGTCGCCCGACTCGAGAACCTGCCGGCGGCGGTCCTGCCGACGCTGGAAAGCCACGTCGTGGTCGAGGAGTCCGCGGAGGGCCGCGTGGCGGTCGCCAACCCGTATTTCCACATGGTCGACACGGCCGGCAACCAGCTCCCCTACATCAACGAGATCAGCGAACGCTTCGTGCCCGACCGTGGAGCGCGCCTTGACCGAATGGTCGGCGGCGAGATCGACTACAAGGCCCAGTCGGTGGCGCTCGGCGATGCGCCGGCGCTCCTCGACGGACAGGAGGCCGGCGGCTACACGGTCGAACTCCGGCCGCAGGTCGGGATGCCGACGCTCGCCTTCAACGTCACCTCGGACGATCCCGCGCGTCGCGCGATCTTCGCCAGCAAGCGTTTCCGTCAGGCCATGAGCCACGCGCTCGACCGCGCCGAGATCAACGAGGTCGCCTATCTCGGCTTCGGTGAGCCGCGCCAGTACATCGCCTTCGACCCGCCACCGCCCTTTGCGACACCGGACCAGGTGTCGTTCGCGATCGACCACGCTCCGCAGAAGGCGAGGGCGCTCCTCAACGGTCTCGGCGTGTTCGATCGCGACGGTGACGGCCTGCGCGATCTGCCGGGCGGCGACAGGCTGACGCTGCATCTGCGCTACGCGAGCGAAGGCATGCCCACGGCCGTGGCCGAGCTCGTCGCCAGCCAGTGGACGGAGATCGGCGTGGAGACCACCGTCGAGGAGATCGCCGCCGAGGATTACTGGCTGACCCAGGCCGCCAACGAGCTTGACGTGGTGGCCTGGACCAAGGGCCTGCCGATCCCGACGCTCCAGAATACGTCCCGGCTGTTCGTGCCGCCGTTCGACGGCTATGTCGGCGCCAGCACCGGCCTGCTCTGGCAACTCCACGCCGATACCAAGGGCGAGATGGGCGTGGAACCGCCGGCCTGGACCGCGGACATGGCGGCCGCGATCCTCGCCTGGCAGGCCCATCTTCCTGGCACCGAGGCGTCCGACGACCTCGGCACCAAGCTGATCGACCTCGTGCTCGACAGCTTCGTGTTCATCGGCACGGTGAGCCCACCGGCGCCGATCTACCGCTCCAACAAGCTCATGAACTTCGCAACGCCCCGGACCTCGTCCTACGCCTACTACCGGGCGTATCCCTACCGGCCGCAGCAATGGTGGCTGGACGAGCCCGAAGAAGAGCCAGAAGAAGAGACCTAGCCGAAGCGATCCCGCCAGGCGGGCAGGGGGTCACCCTCTGCCGGCGTGGCGAGAAAGACCCCGCGGGCGGTGGCCCGGGCCATGCAATCGGCCGCGGCCGCGCCGAGTTCGATCACGTCGTAGTCATGCGGGCCCCGTCCGGTGGCGATCGCGAAGACGATGTCGCCGTCAAAGGCCGTGTGCGCCGGCCACATGGCGCGCGCCGCCCCGTCATGCGCCATGACCGCAAGGCGTTTCGCCTGGCCCTTGCCGAGCGGCGCGTCGGTCGCGACCACGGCAATGGTGGTGTTGGCGCCGGTCGTCGGTTGCAGCTTGTGCCGCAGGTCGCGGGCCGATGGCGGCAAGGGCGAGGGCCAGCCGAGACCGCCGAACTCGTCGTCCTGCTCGAACGGCGCCGCCCAGAAGTATCCCGTCTCGCCGATCGTCACCTGACCGACCGGATTGGCGGCCACCAGCGCGGCGACCACATGTCCCGACGACAGCCGCGTCGAGGCCGAGCCGAGCCCGCCCTTGAGCGTGGCGGTCGTCGCGCCGGTACCGGCGCCGGCGGTTCCGAGTTCGAAATCGGTGGTGGCCTGATCGAAGGCGCGCTTGCCGAGTTCGCGGTAGATCGGCCCGCGTTCGACGTCGTTGGCGTCCGGCGGCAGGTCGAACAGGATCGCCGACGAGACGATCGGCACCCGCGTCCCGCGAATATCGAAGCCGCGCCCGGCGTCCACCAAGCGCGTCATGACCCCGCCCGCCGCGTCGAGACCGAAGGCGCTGCCGCCGGAGAGCACGATGGCGTCGATACCCTCGACTGTCTGCTCGGGCGACAGGTGCGCGATGTCGCGGGTGCCCGGTGCGCCTCCGGCGACATCGGCGGAGGCGACGAACGGTTCCTCGCAGATGACGGCCGTGACGCCGCTGCGCAGATCGTCGTCGGCGGCATTGCCGACCTTGAGCCCGGCGACATCGGTGAGGAGGTTCTTCAGGCCGCCGCTCATGCCCCGGTCTCCTCCCGCCCGCCACCGAGCCGCGCAATGGTGCCGGTGGTGCTGAAGCCTTCGAGGAGCGGCAGGAAGACCACTTTCCCGCCTTCGGATTCGACAAAGGCCCCGCCGGGTATCTGCTGGCCTTCGTAGTCCGCGCCCTTGGCGAGCACGTCGGGCCTGACGGTACGGATCAGCTCCTCCGGCGTGTCCTCGTCGAAGACGACCACCAGATCGACGGGACGCAGGGCCGCGAGGATCGCGGCGCGCGCGTCCTGGTCCTGGACCGGGCGATCCGGGCCCTTGAGCCGGGTGGTCGAGGCGTCCGAGTTCAGGCCGACCACCAGCCGGTCGGCGGTCTGTGCCGCCTGTTCGAGCGAATGCAGATGGCCGCGATGGAGAAGATCGAAGCAGCCGTTGGTGAAGGCGATTCTGAGGCCGAGGCTCTTCCAGAAGGCGACGATCTCGGCCACCTCGTGGCGATCGACCACGCCGCGATTGGTGGCAATGCCGACCGCGACGCGTAGTTCGCGCGGATGCACCACGGCCGTGCCGGGTTTGGCGACCACGATCCCGGCCGCTGTGTTGGCCAGACGAACACCGTCGGCGAGCGGCCCGCGGGCCGCCAGCACCGAGGCCACCACGGCGACGACCGTGTCGCCGGCGCCGGTCACGTCGAAGACTTCCTGCGTGGTCGCGCGCACGTGCAAGGCGTCGTCGGGCGCCTCGCGCCGTACCAGGGTCATCCCCGCCGCGCCCCGCGTCAGCAGGACGGCGTCGATCCCGCCCCGTTCGATCACCTCCCGGCAGGCCGCGACCGCCGCCTCGTCGCCGTCGGCGCGGATGCCGGTGAAGCGTTCCATCTCGCCGAGGTTCGGCGTGACCAGCGTGGCGCCGCGATAGACGGCCGGATCGTCGTGGCGCGGATCGACGATCACCGGCACGGATTGGTCCCTGGCGGCGGCGATGAGGGCGGCGAAGGTGCCGGCCTCCAGCGCGCCGCGGCCGTAGTCTGAGAGCACCAGCGCGCCCGCCCCGCCGAGCGCCGCCTTGGCCTCGTCGATCAGGCGCGCGGCCACGGCTGCATCCGCCGGCCGCCGTTCTTCGGTGTCGACGCACAGAAGCTGCTGCCAGCCGGCGAGGTAGCGGGTCTTGACCGATGTCGCGCGATCCGGATCAGGCAGCAGGCGCGCGTCCATGTGGGGGAGCGCGTTGCAGAGCGCCAGAAGTTCGCCGGCATCGTCATCCTCGCCCACGAGCCCGACCAGCGTCGTCCGCCCGCCGCAGGATAGGACGTTGGTCGCCACGTTGCAGGCGCCGCCGGGATGGGCGGTCGTCGGCCCTTCGCCGAGCACGGGCACCGGCGCCTCGCGCGAAATGCGCGCAACCTTCCCCTGGACGAAGCGGTCGAGCACGACGTCGCCGACGACCAGCACGTTCGCCGTGGCCAGGCGGTCGATGAGGGATGCGTCCATGGCCAACCCCGTCAAGCAAGCGTCGAGGCTATAGCCGCGCCCGGTGACGGCCGCAAGCTGGCGGTCAGCGCAGGCCGGCGTTGATCGCGTCGAGAGCGTCCGGGCCGGGGCAGAGCTCACGTTCCGAAAGCGCGTTCAAGGGTTCGTCGACGGTCTTCATGCGATCGTTGAGGTCGCCGGGGCTCTCGTTGAGGTAAAGCAGGCCGGTCACCACCTCGCCGGCGGCCTGGCGGTTCTGGATGTAGTCCATCGCGCCCAGCCGGTCGCTGGGGTCGTAGCTCTCATGGAGCTTGCGCAGGCGGAGCACCGAGCCGTCGTGCTGGGTGACGTCGATGGCGTCGCCCTGGTCGTAGTCGGCCAGGATTTCGTCCCGCCCCTCGATCACGTCGAGCATGTTGACGGCGTCATTGTGCTCGCGGACGTAGTCGAAGCTCTTGGTCGAGCCCGGATGGTTGTTGAAGGCGACGCACGGGCTGATGCAGTCGATGAAGGCGATGCCGCGATGGTTGATCGCCGATTTGATGAGCGGCACCAGCTGCGTCTTGTCGCCGGAGAAACCGCGCGCAACGAAGGTGGCGCCGAGCAGGATGGCCAGCGACACCAGGTCGATGGGCTCGTCGGTGTTCGGTGCGCCGGCCTTCGACACGCTGCCGATGTCGGCGGTGGCCGAGAACTGGCCCTTGGTCAGCCCGTACACGCCGTTGTTCTCGACGATGTAGACCAGCTTGACCCCGCGCCGGAAACAGTTGGCGAAATGGCTGAGGCCGATCGAGGCCGAATCGCCGTCGCCGGAGACGCCGAGATAGACGAGGTCGCGATTGGCGAGGCTGGCGCCCGTCGCCACGGTCGGCATGCGCCCGTGGACGCTGTTGAAGCCGTGGCTCTGGCCAAGGAAGTAGGTCGGCGTCTTGGACGAGCAGCCGATGCCCGACATCTTGGCGACACGGTGCGGCGGCAGGTCGAGCTCCCAGCACGCCTGGATAATCGCCGCCGAGATCGAATCGTGGCCGCAGCCGGCGCAGAGCGTCGAGACAGAACCTTCGTAGTCGCGGTGGGTCAGGCCGAGGTCGTTCTTCGGCAGGGCGGGGTGATGGAACTTGGGCTTGGCGATGAACGTCATTCCGCCGCGTCCTTCGTGCTTCCCAGTTCGCGGCACAGCCGGACGATTTCGGCAGTGATGAACCGGGCGGTGATGGGTGTGCCGTTGTAGTGCAGCACCGGCGTCAGCCTTGCCGGATCGAGGCCTTCCTCGTTGATGAGGAGGGCGCGCATCTGGCCGTCGCGGTTCTGTTCGACGACGAACACGTGGTCGTGCTCCATGGCAAAGGCCGCGACATCGTCGTGGAACGGGAACGCGCGGATGCGCAGCGTATCGAGGCGGATGCCGAGTGCGCTGAGCGAATCCAGCGCTTCGGCCATCGCCGGCGCCGTCGAGCCGTAGAAGATCGCCCCGAACGGCGTCCGTTCGCCCGCCCGCTTGATGACCGGCGCCGGCACCACGGATTTGGCGGTCTCGAACTTGCGCTGGAGCCGCTGCATGTTCTCCACGTAGTCGGCGCCGTCCTCGCTGTAGCGGGCGTAGCGGTTGTGCGACGAACCGCGTGTGAAGAACGCGCCACGGGTCGGATGGGTGCCGGGATAGGTGCGGGCGCCGATCCCGTCGCCGTCGGTGTCGACATAGCGGCCGAACTCGCGCGCGGCCTCCAGGTCCTCCGCCGAGAGCACCTTGCCGCGGTCGTAGGCCCGGTCCTTGTCCCATGTCAGCGGCTCGCACAGCCATTCGTTCATGCCGATGTCGAGATCGAGCATGACGAAGACGGGGGTCTGCAGCCGGTCGGCGATGTCGAAAGCGTCGGCGGACAGGGCGAAGGTCTCGGCCGGATCGTCCGGAAAAAGGAGCACGTGCTTGGTGTCGCCGTGGGAGGCGTAGGCGCAGAACAGGATGTCGGACTGCTGGGTGCGCGTCGGCATGCCGGTGGACGGTCCGCCACGCTGGACGTCGAAGATCACCGCCGGGATCTCGGCGAAATAGGCAAGGCCGATGAACTCCTGCATGAGCGAGATGCCGGGCCCGGCGGTGGCGGTGAAGGCGCGCGCGCCGTTCCAGGTCGCCCCGACCACCATGCCGATCGAGGCCAGCTCGTCCTCCGCCTGGACGACCGCATAGCGGTTCTTGCCGCTGTCCGGATCGACGCGGTACTTGCGGCAGTGCCGCTCGAACGCTTCCGCCAGCGAGGTCGAGGGCGTGATCGGATACCACGCCGCGACTGTGGCGCCGCCGTAGACGCAGCCGAGACCGGCGGCGTTGTTGCCCTCGAGAAATATGCGATCGCCGACGGCGTCGGCGCGCTCGATGGCGAGATCGACGGCACCGGCCAGCTCCCTGGTGGCGAACTCACGACCGACGTCGAGCGCCTCGATATTGGGCTCGATCAGCTTCGCCTTGCGCTTGAAGAGCTCGCGCACGAGATCGGCGGTGACCTCGGCCTCGATGCCAAGCAACTCGGCCAACGCCCCGACATAGATGATGTTCTTGAACAACTGCCGCTGGCGGATGTCGCTGTAGCGCTCCGCGCAAATGCGTGTGATCGGCATACCGATCACGGAAAGATCCTCGCGGAAACGCGACGCCTGGATCGGCCGCGTGGAATCGTAGAACAGATGCCCACCCGCTTCGATCTCGCCGATGTCGGCGTCGAAGGTCTGCGGATTCATGGCCACCATGAGGTCGACGCCGCCGCGGCGTCCGAGATAGCCGGCCTGCGACACCCGCACCTCGTACCAGGTCGGCAGGCCCTGGATGTTGCTCGGGAAGATGTTGCGTGACGAGACGGGCACGCCCATGCGCAGGATCGAGCGGGCGAACAGGCGGTTGGCGCTCGCCGATCCCGAACCGTTCACATTGGCGAACTTCACGACGAAGTCATTGACGCGCAATCGTCGCTCCTCCGTTCGCCGCGCCAAGGGTGACCGGATCGTCGGCGTGCGCCATCTCCAGCAGGAATTTCTGCATGTCCCATGCCCCGGTCGGGCAGCGCTCGGCGCACAGCCCGCAATGGAGGCACAGATCCTCGTCCTTGGCCATGATCCGGCCGGTCTTCAGGGTCTCGGAGACGTAGATGTCCTGCTCGTCGTTGCGCGCCGGCACGAGCAGGTTCTCGCGCAGCACGGCTTCCGGTGCGTTGTCGGTGAAGGTGATGCAGTCCATCGGGCAGATGTCGACGCAGGCGTCGCATTCGATGCACAGGGGATCGTTGAAGACCGTCTGCACGTCGCAGTTCAGGCAGCGCTGCGTCTCGGCGTAGCCTTCCGCCGAATTGAACCCGAGCTCGACCTCGGTGTTGATGTCGGCCAGCGCGATCTCCTGATCGCGCCAGCGCACCCGACGGCGCGCCTCGAGCGAGATGTCGCTGTCGTAGCTCCATTCGTGGATGCCCATCTTCTGGCTGGCCAGCGTCACGTGCGGCGGCGGCCGCTCACGCAGGTCGCCGCCCTGGCAGAACAGATCGATCGAGATCGCCGCCTCGTGCCCGTGCGCGACCGCCCAGATGATGTTCTTCGGTCCGAAGGCGGCATCGCCGCCGAAGAAGACCTGCGGCAGCGTCGACTGGTGGGTGACCGTATCGACGTCCGGCAGGCCCCAGCGGTTGAAGTCGAGGCCGAGATCGCGCTCGATCCATGGAAACGCGTTTTCCTGGCCGATGGCCACCAGCACGTCGTCGCACGGGAAATGCTGGTCCGGCTCGCCGGTCGGCACCAGCCGCCGCCGGCCGTCGTCGTCATACTGCGCCTCGACCTTCTCGAACGTGATCCCGGTCAGCCGGCCGTCCTCGTGGGTGAATTCCTTGGGGACCAGGAAGTTCAGGATCGGGATGCCCTCTTCCTGGGCGTCCTCCTTCTCCCACGGCGAGGCCTTCATCTCGTCGAAGCCGGAGCGGACGATGACCTTGACGTCCTCGCCGCCAAGGCGGCGCGCGGTGCGGCAGCAGTCCATGGCAGTGTTGCCGCCGCCGAGCACGATGACGCGGCGGCCGATGGTGTCGGTGTGCTTGAACGACACGCTGGACAGCCAGTCGATACCGATGTGGATGTGCGCGGCGGCTTCGTTGCGGCCGGGAATGTCGAGGTCGCGCCCGCGCGGCGCACCGGTACCGACGAAGACGGCGTCGAAGCCCTCGTCGAGCAGATCGCGCAGGCTGTCGATCTCGACGCCGTAGCGGGTCTCGATCCCGCCCATGCCGACGACGTAGCCGACCTCCTCGTCGATGACCTCTTCGGGCAGCCGGAAGCGCGGGATCTGGCTGCGGATCATGCCGCCGCCGCGATCGTCGCGGTCGATCAGGACCAACTCGTAACCCAGCGGCGCGAGGTCGCGCGCGACCGTCAGCGACGCCGGTCCGGCGCCGACCAATGCAACCCGCTTGCCGTTGGGCGCGCCGGCGCTCGGCAGGCGGTCGCGGATGTCGTCCTTGTTGTCGGCGGCGACGCGCTTGAGCCGGCAGATCGCCACCGGCTCCTCGTCGATCCGCCCGCGCCGGCAGGCCGGCTCGCAAGGGCGGTCGCAGGTGCGCCCGAGAATCCCCGGAAAGACGTTGGACACCCAGTTGACCATGAACGCGTCGCTGTAGCGCTGCGCGGCGATCAGGCGGATGTACTCCGGCACGGGCGTGTGCGCCGGACACGCCCACTGACAGTCGACGACCTTGTGGAAGTAGTCGGGCTCGGCAATGTCGGTCGGAGGCGTGATCCGGCCCTGCGGCGCGGTCACGCCTTGCGGCTCGCCTTCAGCCTCGTTTTCCGAGTGTTCCCTTAGGGTTGGCACGTTTCGTCTCTGCGGGGCATCGGACGCGACCACCCTACATTGTCCTTGCCGCAAATAAAGAGCCATGAAAGAAAAAGTGAGACCGGCCCGGCATGTGGCACGCCGGCCCCTCGAAAACCCGGAGGCTGAAGCTATCTCCCTTGAGCGCGTAGGGTGCCACGATCCCGCGCGTGATCATATCGAGCGGAGCGCAGGCGACCTGCCATGGGTTGGATCAGACAAGTCATCATCTCGGCGGCGTTGATTGCGCTCCTGGCGGCTGCCTGGTTCGTGTTCGGCGGTGCGATCACGGGCGAGGACGGCCCACCGGCCGGCCCGGCGACGGCCGAGCGCGGCGCCGGAGCGGGGGCCGGGGCAGGCGGGTCGGGCGGTCCTGCGGCCGGTCAGCCCGGTGGCGGACGACCCGGTGGCGGACGACCCGGAGGCGGAGGGCCCGGCGGCTTTGGTCGCGGCCCCACGCTCGTCGTTACCGCGGAGGTGACCGCCGCCTCCACCGGCTTCGAGGTCCGTGCGGTCGGCACCGCCGAGGCGGCCCAGGCGGTCACCCTGTTTCCCGAGGTCGGCGGGGTCGTGGAGGAGATCCTCCTGACGTCGGGCGCCCATGTGGAACGCGGCGACCCGCTGGTGCGGCTCGCGAGCGCCGAGGCGGCCATAGCGCTGGAAGGCGCGCGTTTTGCCCATGAAGCCGCCGCCGAAGCGTTGGACCGGGCGGAGCGGCTGGCGGCCTCCAACAACATCAGTGCCGTGGCGCTCACCGACGCCCGCGCTGCGGCGGCGCGAACCGAGATCGACGTGCGGGCCGCCGAACTCGATCTTGCCAAGCGCACCGTGCGGGCGCCGTTCGCCGGCATCGTCGGCATGATCGATCTGGTGCCCGGCGACCTGGTGTCGTCGTCCCGGGCCGTCGCCACCCTCGACGATCTCTCGAGCGCCTCGGTGACCTTCGATGTGCCCGAGCGCGCGACCGGCTTGGTCGAGATCGGCCAGCCGTTGACGGCAACCGCCGAGGCGCTGCCCGGCTCGCGCTTCGAGGGCGCCATTTCCGAACTCGACAGCCGGGTCGATCCGGTGTCCCGGACCCTCAGGGTCCGCGCCCTCCTGCCCAACGATGACGAGCGCCTGCGACCCGGCATGGCGCTGGTCGTCACGCTGGCCTTCCCGGGCGAAGCGACGCCGCAGGTCCCGTCGCTGGCGATCCAGTGGGACCGCGACGGACCGTTCGTGTGGAAGGTCGTCGACGGGGCGGCCCGGCGCGCCGGCGTGGATATTGCCGCGCGGCGCAGTGGCTGGGTGGCCGTGGTCGGCGAGGTCGAAGCCGGCGACGACGTGGTGGTCGAGGGGCTGCAACGCCTGCGCGAGGGCGGTCCGGTGCGCACCGCCGGCGGCGACGGTCGCCCCGGTCGTGATGGACCACCAGCCGACAGAGGCGGGGAGGGCGGCGGTGAGCGTCGTCCACCAGCGGTCGGCGCGGCCGACGCCGCCGAACGTCCCGCCGGGCGCCGTCCGCCGCAAGGCGGCGGTTAGGAAGCCCGGATGGCCATTAACACCACCGAACGCACGCGCCTCAGCGTCCGGCATGCCGGCCGCGGCATCGCCTCCCTGGCGGTGCGGCGCCCGGTGCTGGCGACGGTCGCCAATCTGCTCATCGTCATTTCCGGGCTCGCGGCGCTGCTGGCGATCGAGGTCCGCGAACTGCCCAATATCGACCGGCCGGTAATCTCGGTCCGCACGAGCTACGCCGGCGCCACCCCCGAGACGATCGACAAGGAGGTCACCGCGGTCATCGAAGGCGCGATCGCGCGCACGCCCGGGATCGCCGAGGTCACCAGCCGCAGCAGCGCCGGTTCGAGCCGGATCACGGTCGAGTTCGCGCCCGGAACCGACATCGACGTTGCCGCCAACGATCTCCGCGACGCCATCGGCAACCTCCGGAGCCTGCCCGACGACGCCGACCCGCCGACGATCGTGAAGGCCGACGCCGATTCCGATCCCATCATGCGCCTGGCGGTCGTGGCCCCGGCGCTCACCATCCAGGACCTGACCGCGCTGGTCGATCAGCGCATCGTCGATCGACTGGCAGCGGTGGACGGGGTTGCCGATATCCAGGTCTTCGGCGCCCGCGACCCCGTGGTGCAGATCATCATCGATCCCGACCGGCTGGCCGCGCGCCGGCTGTCGATCACCGATCTCGGTAACGCGCTCGCCGCCGTCACCCTCGACGCGCCGGCCGGCAGCATCTCCGACGCCAACCGCACGCTTCTCGTCCGGGCCGACGCCAGCGCCCGCACCGAGACCGAGATCGGCCGCATCCAGATCAACGACACCACCCGCGTCAGCGACGTCGCCGACGTCGTCCTCGGTCCCGCCGACCGCGTGACGGCGCTGCGCGTCAACGGCGAGAACGGCCTCGGCATGGGTGTGATCCGGCAGGCGGGCTCCAACACGCTGGAGATCGCCGCCAACGTCCGCCGCGCCGTCGACGAGATCAACGCCACGTTGCCGCCCGGCGTCGACCTGCGCGTCACCTCCGACGATTCGGTGTTCATCAACGGCGCCATCCGCGAGGTCGTGACGACGCTCGCCATCGCTACGCTGATCGTGGTCGGCATCATCTTCGTCTTCCTGCGCTCGCCGGCCATCACCCTGATTCCGGCCATAACGGTGCCGATCGCGCTCGCCGGCACGGTCGCCGCCATGTGGCTGGTGGGCTTCTCCATCAACATCCTGACACTGCTGGCGCTGGTGCTGGCAACGGGTCTGGTCGTCGACGACGTGATCGTGGTGATCGAGAACATCACCCGCCGACGCGCCGCTGGTCTGGGTCCGCGCGCCGCGGCCGTGATCGGCACCGACCAGGTGTTCTTTGCGGTCATCGCTACCACGGCGACGCTGGCGGCGGTCTTCATCCCCATCTCGTTCTTCCCCGGCCGCGCGGGGTCGCTGTTCGCCGAATTCGGCTTCGTGCTGGCGTTTGCGGTCACGGTGTCGTCCTTCGTCGCGCTGACGCTGGGGCCGATGCTGTCGTCGCGCATGCTGGCCGGCACGCCGCGGCCGCCGGGGGCGCTGTCCCGGGCGATCGGCGGGCTCGGCGATGCCCTGGCGCGGCTCTATGCGCGGCTGCTCGACGCCTGCCTGTCGGCGCCGCTGGTGGTGCTGGTGATCGCCACCGCATTTGCCGCCGCTGCGGCGGTGGGGTTCCGCGCGGTCCCGGCCGAGCTCACGCCTCTGGAGGATCGCGGCTTCGTCCCGGTCTTCATCGGCGCGCCGCAGGCGTCGACGGTCGACTACACCGACGCCCAGATCCGGCTGGTCGAGGAGGCCGCGCGACCGTTCGTCGAAAGCGGCGAGGCGACCAACATGTTCGCGCTCGCCTTCGGCAGCGGCGGTGGTGGCTTTCTGTTCCTGACCCTGGCGCCGTGGGAGGAACGCGCGCGCAGCCAGGCGGAGATCACCTCCGATCTCAACCGTCGCCTGCAAGCGATTCCGGGCGTTCAGGTTTTTGCCCGGCGGCCGAACAGCCTCGGCATCCGCGGCGGCGGGCAGGGGCTCCAGTTCGCCGTCGTCGGCGACGACTATGCGGTCCTGGCCGAAGCCGCCGAGACGATGTCGCGCGAGCTTGAGGACCATCCGGCCTTCACCCGCATCCGGGTCAGCTACGACACCACCCAACCGCAGATGTCGATCCGTATCGACCGCGATCGGGTCGCCGATGTGGGGCTGCCGCTCGAAAGCATCTCGACCGCCGTCCAGACGCTCCTGGCCGGGCGCGAGGTCGGCACGTTCTTCGTCGGCGACGACCCGATCAGCATCCGCGTGCGCACGCCCCGCGGGATGATCCAGGACGTCAACGCCCTCGACAACATCCAGCTACGCACCTCGACCGGCGAGATGATCCCGCTGTCGTCGCTGGTGACGTTCGAGGAGACGGCGGTCGCGCCGAACCTGCCGCGGCAGGACCAGTTGCGGGCGGTGCCGGTCACCGCCGGTCTGGCCGACGGCGTCGCCCTCCAGCGCGCGGTGGACATCGCGACCGACCTCGCGCGGGATCGTTTGCCCGAAGGGACATCGATCACCTTCACCGGCGAAGCCGAGGAACTGCAGACCGCAGGAGCGGGCGCTGCGCAGACGTTCGTCTTTGCGCTGCTGATCGTGTTCCTGGTGCTGGCCGCCCAGTTCGAGAGCTTCGCGAGCGCGGCGATCCTGATCGCCACCGTGCCGTTCGGTCTCGCCGCCGCGATCCTGGCGATCCTGCTGACCGGCGGTACGCTCAACGTCTACAGCCAGATCGGCCTGGTGCTGCTGGTTGGCCTGATGGCCAAGAACGGCATCCTGATCGTCGAGTTCGCCAACCAGCTCCGCGACGCCGGCCGGTCGGTCCACGAGGCCATCCGCGAGGCGGCGGTGGTGCGGCTGCGCCCGGTGACCATGACGATGATCTCAACCGTCCTCGGCGGCGTTCCGCTGCTCTTGCTGCAGGGCGCCGGTTCGGAGGCGCGGGGCGCCCTGGGCTGGATCATCGTCGGCGGCCTGGGATTCGCGACGCTCGCGACCCTGTTCCTGACGCCGGTGGTCTTCCGCCTGGTTGCGCCCCTGTCGCGGCCACGTGCCCACGAAGGGGCCCGGTTGGCGGACGAACTGTCGGCCGCCGCGGCGCTGGACGATTCAGCGGGGCAAGAGCGGACACCGGTGGAATGATCGCCGGCTAATCGGGTATCACGGAAAGGACAAGGGGGAGACGGGCCGGACGGGTCCTGGGACCCCTTTCGCGTCTCGTCAGCTACGCCCGAAACTCACGGGCAGAGCGCCATCGACGCTCGTTCCAGACACCTGCCTCCCCCTGTGAGCGGCCGGCTGTTGAATGCCGGTTTCGCCCCCTTGCGCCCCTTACGCAACAATCAACGGGCGCACTCCCGGTGACGCCTACGCTACCGAAAGCCGGCAAAGTCTACCACAAAACCGGTCGGAATCTACCGCCGGTGGCTTGAAGCACGCCGGCTAACCAGTTGATGGTGCATCGGTCTCGTCCGTCGACCGCGCAAAGGCCGGAGCGCCGCCGCCACCGGCCGGCTTGCCGCGCCGGGTGATACGGTCCCATAACACCCGCAGCTTCGCGAGCCCGGCAAGCGAAGCCGGCGTCACGATCAGCGTCAGCACCGTGGCGAAGCCGAGACCGAACACGATGGCGGTGGAGAGCTGGCTCCACCACTGCGTCGACGGCGCGCCGAAGGTGACCTCGCGGGTCAGGAAGTCGATGTTGAGGCCGAAGGCGATCGGCAGCACGCCCAGGATGGCGGTGACGGCCGTCAGCAGCACCGGTCGGGCACGCTCGCGGCTGGTGCGCAACACCGCCTCCTCGACCGGCACACCCTCCCGCCGCAGGCGGTCGTACGTGTCGATCAGGACGATGTTGTTGTTGGTCACAATCCCCGCCAGGGCGATGACGCCGATGCCGGTCATGACCACACCGAACGGCTGGCCCATCACGATCAGGCCGATGAAGACGCCGATGGTCGACAGCAGCACCGCCGACAGGATGAGTGCGACACTCGACAGCTTGTTGAACTGCGCCAGCAGCACCGCAAAGATCAGGAAGATCGCGGCGCCGAAGGCGTTGACCAGGAACGCCTCCGCCGCTGCCCGCTCCTCGTCCTCGCCGGTGAGCTTCCACGTCACCAGGCCGCCGAAATTGTTCGTCGCCTCAAGTTGTTCGGTGATCGCCTGCTGGACGGTTGCTGTCTGCACGCCCTCGGCGACATTGGCCGTGACCGTCACCACCCGCCGGCTGTCGACGCGGTTGATCAGCCCGACACGCCGCGACGGCACACGCTCGACAAAGTTGCCGATCGGCACCGAGCCGGCCGCGGTCTGGATCTCGAGATCGTCGATCTGGTCCAGTGTGCGCCGGTCCTCCGGCACCCGCAGGATCAGGTCCACCGGCTTGTCGGTGCTGGCCGGCCGGTAATCGGTGATCTTCATGCCGTTGGTGACGAGCTGCACGACCGAGCCGACCGAACCGACGCCGATGCCGTATTTCGCGGCCTCCGCCTTGTCGATTTCGAGCCGCCAATCGATGCCGGGCATGGGCAGGCCGTCGTCGAGATCGCGGATCTCGGGATACTTGGCGAGTTCGGCCGCGACTTGCCGCGCCGCGTCGTCGAGCGCTTCGGCGAAGGGGCTCGACAACTGCACCTGGATCGGCTTGCCCGTCGGCGGCCCCGCCGAGGGCGAGGTCACCTCGACCTTGATGCCGGGAATGTCGGCGGTGAGGTCGCGCACCTCGTTCATGATGGTGCTGGCCTTGCGCCGTTCCTGCCAGTCGATGAACTCGAACTGGATGCGGCCGATCACGTCCTCGGTGATCTCCTGCGAACCGCCTTGGCCCATGTCGCCGGACCGGGCGTAGATGATCGACAGCTCCTCCATCGGCAGGATGCGCGCCTCGACCTGGCGCACGAGACGGTCCTTCTCGGCGGTCGACAGGTTGCCGCGGGCATGGACCAGCACGAGGCCGGTGTCGGGCTCGACTTCGGGGAAGAACTCCACGCCCGCGCCGACGCGGCCGTAATAGGTCGGTACCGCGATCAGTAGGCCGAAGGCCAGCAGCAGGGTGATCACCGGATGGCGCACGGCGAGACGAACGGTGCGCATGTAGAGGCCGTCGGACGGCAGCGCGTCGTGCTGGACCTCGTGGGGCTTGCCGATCAGCGCGCCCAGCGTCGGCGTGAAGATGAGAGCCGCAACCAGCGAGGCCGAGAGCGTGGCGATCAGGGTGATCGGCAGGAACTTCATGAACTCGCCGACGATGCCCGGCCAGAACAGGAGCGGCAGAAAGGCCGCAATGCGGGTGAGCGTTGCTGCGGTCACCGGCCCGGACATGCGGGCGGCCGCGAAGGAGTAGGCCTCCCGGGGTTTCATGCCCTCGCTCATGCGTCGTTCGGCGAACTCCGACACGATGATGGCGTCGTCCACCAGCATGCCGACGGCCAGGATGAGGCTGAACAGGACGACGATGTTCATGGTGGCGCCGAACGTGTCGAGCCCGAGCACCCCGACCAGGAACGCGAACGGCACGGCAACGCCGATGAAGATCGACGCCCGGCCGCCGAGGATGAACAGGATCACGACGGCCACCAGCAGGATGGCGGTGGTGACGCTGTTCTGGAGGTCGGCGAGCATCTGTTTGATGAACTTCGACTGGTCGCCGATGATCGTGACCGTCAGGGTCTCGGGCCACTCGGCCTTCATCTCCTCAACGACCTGCTTCACCCCCTCGACGGTGTCGATCAGGTTGGCGCCGGCCCGCTTGGAGACCTCGATCACGACGGCCGGCTGTCCGTCGACCCGCGTCACGCTGCTGGCGTCCTTGAAGGTCGGCAGGATGCTGGCCACGTCGCCCAGCGTGATGGCGGCGGCGTTGGACGCCGCCACGGGAATGTTGAGCACGTCCTCCGGCGTTTCGATCAGCGCCGGTACTTTGACGGCGAAGCGTCCCTGTGGTCCCTCCAGCGCCCCGGCGGCCACCAGCGAGTTGCCCTGCGCGGCAGCGACGGCGAACTGGTCCAGCGACACACCCAGGCTCTTGAGCAGCATGGGCTCGGCGATGATCTCGACGACCTCGTCGCGCACGCCCTGCAAGGACGCCGTCAGGACGCCAGGTACCTGCTCGATGCGGTCCTGCGCGTCGCGGGCGATGCGCCCAAGCGTGCGCTCCGACACCTCGCCGGCCAGCGCGATACTGACCACCGGGAAGAGGCTGATGTTGACCTCGGTCACGCTCGGTTCGTCGGCGTCGGGCGGCAGGTCCGGCTTGGCGCTGTCGACCTTGGAGCGGACATCGGCGAGCGCGGCGTCGGCGTCGAACCCGGCGTCGAACTCCAGGAGCACGAAGCCGCCGCCCTCATAGGCGGAGGAGTTCATCGTGTCGACGTTCTCGACGGTCGAGAGCGCCGTTTCCATGGGCCGCAGGAGCAGCCGCTCGGCATCCTCGGGCGAGATGCCGCGCTGCGACATGGAGACGTAGATGATCGGGATGTTGACGTCCGGCTCAGCTTCCTTGGGGATGCTGATGTAGGAGAGGGCGCCTGCAAGGAGCAGGAAGATCAGGATCGAGATTGTGAGGCGGGCGCGATTGACGGCGAGGTCGACAATCCACCTCATGAGGCCGACTCCGAGGCGACGACGTTGCTGGCCGTCGCCGGCACCGCCTCCACCTTGTCACCCGCCTTGACGAAATCCTGGCCGACGACGATCACCCGCGCGGTTCCCTCGATGCCCGAAACCCACACGTTTTCGCGGCCGTCATTGACGATCTCGATGGCGACGAACTGCACCACGTCGCCGTCGTCGGCGACGCGCACGCCCAACTCGCCGGCGTCGGAGAACACCAGCGCCGACCGCGGTATGGCGGCCGCCTCAACGGCGGCCAGTTCCACCGCCATCTCGCAGGTCACACCGTCGGCGATGCGGGCGTCGGGGTTGGCGATCGTCGCCTCGACCGGATAGGTCCGGGTGGCGACGTCGGCGCTCAGGCCGACGAAGTTGACGTCGCCGGCGACCTTGAAGCCGTCGACGAAGCGGATTTCGGCCTTCTGGCCGGCCTGCACGCTGGCGCGGCGGCTTTCGCTGATGGCGCCGACCGCGAGCATGGGATCGGGATCGACGATTTCGGCGACCTCCATGCCGATCTGGACGGCTTGACCGAGCTGCGCCGGCACCGAATCGACAACCCCGTCGATCGGGGATTTGACCAGCGACCGGTCGGCCTCGGCCTGGGCTGCCGCCACCGCGGCCCGCGCCGCAGCCACCGCGGCCTCAAGCGCCGGGAGCTGGTTGCGCGGCGCGTCGCCGCGCTCGATCAGCACCCGGTTGGCTTCGAATTCGGCGAGCCGCTGCTCCAGCAGCGCTTCCGCCTGGCCAAGAGCGGCCGAGCGCCCCTCGTCGGAAATGGTCGCGATCAGGTCGCCGGCGCTCACCTTGTCGCCGCGATTGATGGCGAGATCGATGAGGACACCGGCGCCGCGCGCCACGGCACGTGCCCGGTTCTCCGCCTCGGTGACGCAGGACAGCACCGCCTCGCGCCGACGCTCGACGACTTCCACGTCAGCAACGGCGACCTTCTGGATCGGGACCGGCGCGGTTTCGGCGACCGCGGTCGACGCTTCCGCCTCCGCCGCTTCCTCGCCTTCCGGGCCGAAGGCGCCGGTTGCGATCCACAGCGCTGCTCCGATCACCAGAGCGACGGATATGATGCGGCTTGGCCTGAGGAATCGGGAAGCCATAAGAGGTCACCTGGTCGGTTGATCTGCGCCGTCGCTGGGGCGCGCCTGTGTCGATATGGAGTGCAATGGCCGCAAAGTTAAGGTGGGCCGCAAAAAACCTGTGCCGGGGCGAAACGCGTGCTCGTCGCCAAGTCGGGGCCGGAATATCGACTCAACAGGCCGCAAATGCAATCCTCGGCGGCACCGGAACTGACACGCGCGATGAAGACCACCAATCCCGTCTACACGGGTGTCCCCACCACAGTTTTCGAGGTGATGACCCGGCTCGCCAACGAGCACGACTCGGTCAACCTGGGACAGGGATTCCCCGACACCGACGGACCCGCCGACGTCCTGGAAGTTGCCGCCGCGGCCCTGCGCGAGGGCCCCAACCAGTACCCGCCGATGCCCGGCCTGTCCGATTTGCGTCGTGCTGTCGCGGAGGCGCAGGCCCGCTTCTACGGCCTGGAGGTGGACTGGCAGAGCGAGGTTCTGGTCACCTCGGGTGCCACCGAGGCGCTGTCGGACTGCATCATGGCGCTCACGGAACCGGGCGACGAGGTCGTCCTCATCGAGCCGCTCTACGACTGCTACGCGCCGCTGATCCGGCGCGCCGGCGCGGTGCCGCGCCTCGTGCGCCTTGCGCCGCCGGCCTGGCGCCTGGATCTCGACGCGCTGGCGGCGGCCTTCGGGCCGCGGACGAAGGCGATTCTCCTCAACAATCCGCTCAATCCGGCCGCGCGGGTGTTCCATGAGACGGAGCTGACCGCGATCGCCGACCTGGTCGCCCGCCACGACGCCTTTGCCATCTGCGACGAGGTCTACGAGCACATCGTCTACGACGGCCAGGAACATCGGCCGCTCATCACCTTCAAGGACATGCGCGAGCGCTGTCTGAAGATCGGTTCGGCCGGCAAGACGCTGTCGATGACCGGCTGGAAAGTCGGCTACATCGTCGCGGCACCCGCCCTGTTGGCGCCGGTGATCAAGGCGCACCAGTTCACGACCTTCACCACGCCCCCCAACCTTCAGGCAGCGGTCGCCTACGGGCTGCGCAAGGACGATCGCTATTACGCCGGCCTCGCGGGCGACTTTCAGGCCAAGCGCGACCGGCTGGCGGCCGGACTGACGGATCTCGGGTTCGGCGTCGCCGGATGTCAGGGCACCTACTTCCTCACGGCCGATATCGGCGAGGTATCCGGCGGTCTCGACGACGTGGAGTTTTGCCGGCGTATGACCGAGGAAGCGGGCGTGACGGCCCTGCCGATGTCGGCCTTCTACGCCGAGCGGCCGCCCACACGTGCGATCCGTTTCTGCTTCGCCAAGCGCGATGCCGTCCTCGACGAGGCGGTGGAGCGCATCGCCGCCTGGATCGGCCGCGGGTTGATTGCGAGCTAACTGACGCGGTTGCGGGCGATCTGCAGGTGCGGGTAGCGGTCGGCGCCGAAGCGCGCGAGATCGTCGGAGGCTACGTCGTCCCACCGCATGCCGACGATGGCGCCCCGCGCGGCGGCGGAGATCAGATTGTCGCTGATGATCGCCGCGCCCGCGCCCTCCACGACGCTGACGCCCATCCCTATCCCCGTGTTGCGGAGGACGTTGCCGGTGACGGCCACATCACGCAGATACGGCCCGTAGCCGAGACGCAAGCCGAAGCGCGGGGCGTCCTCGATCACATTGCCGGTGACCGAGGTGTCGGCCTCCACCGCGATGGCGGTACCGAACCCGCCGTCGTGCGGCTTCGGGGTGGTAAGGTTGCGCACCACGTTGCCGCTCACCACCGCGATCCGGCCGCCGTCGTTGAAGTTCACCACGCTGATGCCGTGCGCGGCGCCGTCGACGATGTTGTTGGCGACCACGGCGCCCTCGAAGCTGAACTCGGAGTAGAGTGCCGTTTCGCCGCTTCGCCGGCAGTTGTTGGCGGTGATCTGCACGTTGTCGGCCGAGTTGGCGCGTATGGCCGAGAACGCGCAATCGGCGATCTGGTTGTTGGCGACGATCACGCCACCGGCGCGGAAGACGTTGACGCCGTTGCCGTTCTGGCCGGTGCCGCCGGAATCGGCACGGATGCGGCGCACCCGGTTGCCGGTCACGATCGAACCATCCTCGCCGGCACTCCAGCGATAGACCAGGATGCCGCCATTGCCACAATCCTCGACCGTATTGTCGGTGACGGCGAGACCCGTCGATTCGATTGCCCGCACCGCGGCGTCGGCGGCGTTGCGGAAGGTGCTGCGCTCGATGCGCCCGCCGCAACGGTCGAGCGCCAGCGCCGAGGCGGCACTGTTCTCGAACGTGCAGGCGTCGATATGGACCTCGGCCGTCGAGGTGAGGTGCACCGCGCCGGGGACATAGTCCTCCATCGGCAGCCCGGCGCCGTCGATCGTGAGCCCGCTAAGCGATATGTGGCGTGCCTTCTCCGCGGCGATCATGAAGCTGCCGCCGCCGAACACCAGCCGCGTTGCGCCGGGCACGCCGGCGAGCCGGGTCCGTTCGGGCAGCCGCAGTTCCGACACCAGATAGGTGCCGGCGGGCAGGAAGACCTGCCGGTCGTCGAGCGCCGCATCGTCGAGCAGGCCCTGCAGCGGCAGGTTGCGGTCGGCCACCGATCCGGTCACGAGCCCCATGTCGGCGGTGTCGACGGTGCCGCGGAGCCGCCCGCTGCCCGTTGCCGCCACCGTCGGCGTGGCGACGGACGCGCCGATTGCGCCGGTGAGGAAGGTTCTGCGGTCCATGCCAGACTCCGGAAACACGAGGGTACCCGGCATCTCCGTTACAAGTTCCGTGCCGGCGAAACTGTCCCGGCATGGCACACCGACCGTGGCGCAAGAAAAAGGCCGCGGCGGGCGGCCGCGGCCTCGACAATCTCGGATGGTGGGAAGCTAGCGCGTGCGCCAGCCCTCATGGCAGGACTGGCAGTTGCCACCCACGGCGCCGAGCGACGCTCCTACGCCGTCGAGGCCGTTGGCCTCGACCGCCGCGACCGCCGCTTCGGCCGCCTCGACCATCTTGGCCGATGCTGCCGCAAAACCGTCCGGATCGCTGAAGATCTGGGGCGCGGCGATGGTCTCGCCGGTCTCCGTGCCGGCCGGGAACAGCGCCGGATAGATCGCGGCAGTATTGCCGATCTGGTTGAAGGCGGCGATCGCGACGTTGGCGTCGAAGTCCATGTTGCCGCGCGCCATCTGCGCCAGGATCTTCATCGCCTGGCCATTCTGGTCCATGAGGCCGTCCCGCAGCTTGATGATGTCGGGGTTGGCCAGTGCAAAGGACGAAACCGCCATGCCCGCGGCCAGGACCGCGGCGCCGAGTTTCAATTTCATAGGGAAGCTCCGCTCGGATTGGTAGGGCACGGCTATCGTTGCTTGCGCACCGATGTAATTCAAGGATGATAGCCGCGATCACAAAGACGTGATGGTTTCGTGCGGAGTCTGCCGGTGAGCGTCCTGGAATCCGACAAGGTCTTTTTGGGCGCGAGCGGCCGTCCGGAATACGTCCATCTGCCGTTCGCCAACCGCCACGGCCTGATCACCGGCGCGACCGGTACCGGCAAGACGGTCTCGCTGCAGATCATGGCCGAGGGTTTCTCGGCGGCCGGCGTACCGGTCTTCTGCGCCGACGTGAAGGGCGACGTCGCCGGGCTCGGCGTCGCCGGTGAGTCGAAGGACTTTCTGCACAAGCGCGCCGCGACGATCGGCTTCACCGACGACTACCGTTTCGAAGCCTTCCCGGTGGTGTTCTGGGATCTGTTCGGGCGCGAGGGCCATCCGGTCCGCACCACCGTCTCGGAGATGGGGCCGCTGCTGCTCGCCCGGCTGCTCAACCTGACCGATGCCCAGGAGGGCGTGCTCGTCATCGCCTTTGCGCTCGCCGACGACGAGGGCCTCCTGCTCCTCGATCTCAAGGACCTCCAGGCGCTGCTCGCCCATGTCGGTGAACGGGCGAAGGAGTTGTCGACCGCCTACGGTCACGTCTCGCGGGCCAGCGTCGGCGCGGTGCAGCGCAAGCTCCTCATGCTGGCGGAGCAGGGCGCGGAGGAGTTCTTCGGCGAGCCGGCGCTGGAAATCACCGAGCTGATGCGCACCGACCGCAACGGGCGCGGCATGATCAACATCCTCGCCGCCTCGACCCTGATGCAGTCGCCGCGGCTTTACGCCACCTTCCTGCTGTGGCTCCTGTCGGAACTGTTCGAGGACCTGCCGGAAGTCGGCGATCCCGAGAAGCCACGTCTGGTCTTCTTCTTCGATGAAGCCCACCTCCTGTTCGACGACGCGCCCCAGGCGCTGCTCGACAAGGTCGAACAGGTGGTGAAGCTGATCCGCTCCAAAGGGGTGGCGGTCTTCTTCGTGACCCAGAATCCGCTCGACGTGCCCGACGAGGTGCTGTCGCAGCTCGGCAACCGGGTGCAGCATGCCCTTCGCGCCTACACCCCTCGCGAAGTCCGCGCGGTCAAGGCGGCGGCCGAGACCTTCCGGCCCAATCCCGATTTCGAGGCCTTCGATGTGATCACCGAACTCGGTGTCGGCGAGGCCCTGGTCTCGACGCTGGAGGACAAGGGCGTGCCGTCGGTGGTGCAACGGACGCTGATCCGTCCGCCGTCGTCCAGGATCGGCACGCTGGAGCCGCGCGAACGCTCCGACCTGATGGCCGCGAGCCCGATCGGGCCGCTCTACGACAAGGGCGTCGACCGGGTATCGGCCTTCGAGGTGCTCCAGGCCCGCGTGGAGGCGAGAGCCGCCATCGCGGAGGATGCCGCGGCGGCGCGCGGCGCGAACGAAGGGAGCGTCGGCGACCTGCTCGGCGATCTCCTCGGCACCAATACGCCGCGTGGTGAGCGCCTGACCGACACCCAGCGGATCGCGCGGTCGGTCACCCGCACCGTGGCCAACCAGGTCATCGGCGGTGCAGCGGCCGAGATCGGTCGCAGCCTGGGCGGCACCACCGGCAGCCGCATCGGCCGGGCCATCGTGCGCGGGGTGCTGGGCGGCATTCTCAGGCGTTGAGGACGGGTTTGTTGCCCCCGCGCGGCAGCGCGCATATGTTCCGCCCGCAGAGGCACAAGCTCCGCCGCGGCGGCGGGCAATCAGGGATGGCACCATGGCTTTTGAACTACCGGAACTGCCCTACGACTACGAGGCGCTTCAGCCCTACATGTCGCGCGAAACGCTCGAGTTCCACCACGACAAGCACCACCAGGCTTATGTCACCAACGGCAACAACCTGCTGTCGGGATCGGGACTCGAAGACAAGAGCTTGGAAGACGTCGTGCGGCAGAGCTACGCGAAGAACGCCGGGCTCTTCAACAATGCCGGCCAGCACTACAACCACATCCATTTCTGGCGCTGGATGAAGAAGGACGGCGGCGGCAACAGTCTGCCGGGCGCCCTGGCAGCGGCGGTAGAAGCCGATCTCGGTGGCTACGACCAGTTCCGGACCGACTTCATCCAGGCCGGGGTGACCCAGTTCGGCAGCGGATGGTGCTGGCTCGTCGTCCGTGACGGCAAGCTGTCGATCGAAAAGACGCCCAACGGCGAGAATCCGCTCGTCCACGGCGCCACGCCGATCCTCGGCTGCGACGTGTGGGAGCACTCCTACTACATCGACTATCGCAACGCCCGGCCGAAGTATCTCGAGGCGTTCGTCGATAATCTGATCAACTGGGACTACGTGCTGGAACTCTACGAGAAGGCCGCCTCGGGCGGCTGAGGCTGTCCTCCGGCGACGGGCGGCGGCCGGCGCGTCAGGCCGCCGTGGTTCGTCCTTCCGGCTGGGGCGTGGGGTCCGCTTGCAGCCTGCCGTCATCGGTTCTGAACCTCCGGCAAAGCTCATCGAAGGGTAACGGCTTGCCGTACCAGTAGCCCTGCGTCCATCGACAGCCCAGGAGGGCGACCAGCCTGGCCTGATCCTCGTTCTCGACGCCTTCGGCGATGACGTCGACGTCGAGCGCCTGCGCGATCAGCGAAAACGACTGAAGATACTTGTTGGCTTGATCGCTGCGGCCGACCTCTGACACGAACGATTGATCGATCTTGAGACCGTCGAAAGCGAACTCACGCAGATAGCCGATACTCGCGAAGCCGGTGCCGAAATCGTCGAGCATGACGAAGAAGCCGGCGTCGCGCAGTTCCTTCAGTCGGAGCTTCGCCAGCTCCGGATTGGAGACGACGATGCCTTCCGTCAGTTCCAGTGCGATCCGGTGGGGATCGACGCCGGCCGACCGCGCGATGTCGGTGCAGGTCGCGGCAAAGTCAGGCGCACGCAACTGTACCGGCGACACGTTGACGTTGACCCGAAGGTCCGGCCAACGGGCCAGGTCCTCGCACACCCGGCTTAGTGTCCATCGTCCGATGTCGCCGATCAGCCCGGTCCGTTCGGCAACCGGGATGAACGTCTCCGGCGAAACGGGGCCGAGTTCGCCGGACGTCCAGCGTAGCAGGGCCTCGACACGCGGCACGCCGTGATCGTCGCACTCGACGATGGGCTGATAGTGAAGCTCGAGCTCCTCGGCTGCGAGCGCGCGCCGAAGCGCTTCACCGATGCGGTGGACCTTGGTTGAGTCGGCCTCAAAGTCTGGAGTCCAGCATACCGGCTCGTTGGTCCGCGTCTCCTTCGCGCGCATCATGGCGACGTCGGCCCGACGGGCCATTTCGGCGACGTCGACCTCGCCGCCCGATACGGCAAAACCTACCGACCCGGTGACGAAATACCGGTGGCTGTCGATGGCGAAGGCCGGCACGATTTCCAATCGGATGAGATCCGCGACCTCGGCCGTACGCTCGCCCACCCGCGGGCCCGTGAGCACGAAGTTGAACTCGTCGCCGCCGACGCGTGCCGTGAAAACCTCGTGTGGCAAGGCCGAGCGGAACCGGTCCGCCAGGCACCGCAACAACTTGTCACCCGCCAGATGGCCGGCGACGTCGTTGACGAGCTTGAAGTCGTTGAGATCGACGTAGATGACGCCGAACCCGTGCGCCGCCACTGATCGGCGAAAGCCGCCGGATGTCAGGTGCTCGTTGAAGGCGTACCGGTTGGAGAGGCCGGTGAGGGCGTCGGTGCGCGCCATCCGGCGCGCGGCCCGAGCGCTGCGGCTCACGTCGCTGACGCGCCGGATGGCGAAGACGGTCAGCGCCAGCGTCAGGACGACGGCGAGCGTGATGAGCTCGTCGATTTCCCACGCTTCGTATTGCCGGCTGAACTCGTAAATCTCCTCGAAGGCGTCGAAGGAGAGTGCGACGTAGAAGACGACAACGGCCAAGGCCAGCACCGCCGCGGCGTCGACAGCGGTCCGGCGAAGATCGTTGCGCGCCGCGCCGGCGTCCGCGGCGAGGCCGATTCCGGGCGTCTGTGGCATCAGACGGCCCCCTGTTTCGGTTCTAGTGTTCTTGCTGCTTGGTGCGAGAGTAGCCGCTGACCTGTTAAGATTCCCTGACGCGGCGGGCATGTGACAGCGGGTCAGGTGGTTGCAGGGCGATCCTCGGCCCGTCCGACGACCTTCAGCGCGAAGGCCGTCGCGAGCGCCGTCTCGTGCAGGCGCGCGAACCGCCCCGAAGCTCCGCCGTGCCCGGCGTCCATGTTGGTCTTCAGCACCGTCAGGCGATCGTTGGTCTTGCGTGCCCTCAGCCGCGCGATCCACTTCGCCGGCTCCCAGTAGGTCACACGCGGGTCCGACAGGCCGGCGAGCGCGAGGATCGCGGGGTAGGGGTGCGCGCCGACATTCTCATAAGGCGCGTAGGCGGCAATGGTGCGGTAGTCGTCGGCACTCGCGATGGGATTGCCCCATTCCGGCCATTCGGGCGGCGTCAGCGGCAGGGTGTCGTCGAGCATGGTGGTGAGCGTGTCGACGAACGGCACTTCGGCGATCAGCCCGGCGAAGGTGTCCGGGGCCATGTTGGCGACGGCGCCGATCAGCAGGCCGCCGGCCGAGCCGCCCCAGCCGACCAGCCGGTCGGCGCGGGTCACATCGGTCTGAATCAGATACTCAGCCGCGGCGATGAAGTCGCTGAACGTGTTGGTCTTCTTCTCCCTGCGCCCCTCGGCGTACCAGCGGTAGCCCTTGTCCTTGCCGCCGCGAATGTGGGCGATGGCGTAGACGAAGCCGCGGTCCACCAGCGACAGCCGGCTGGTGCTGAACGAAGCCGGAATCGCGATGCCATACGCGCCGTAGCCGTAGAGGAGGCAGGGCGCCGATCCGTCCAGCGGCGTGCCGCGGCGGTAGAGCAGCGACACCGGCACCGTTTCGCCATCCGGCGCCGGGGCGTGGACCCGGCGCGTCACGTAGTCGTCCGGGTCGTGGCCCGACGGCACCTCGTCGCGCTTGCGCAGGGTGCGTTCGCGGGTCGCGAGATCGTAATCGTAGGTGTGTGTCGGCGTCGTCATCGACGCATAGGTGAAGCGCAGGGTCCGCGTGTCGAACTCGTAGCCGGCACTCATGCCCAGCGCATAGGCCTCCTCGTCGAAGGCGATGCTGTGCTCTTCGTCGCTCTCCAGATGGCGTACGACCAGGCGCGGCAGGCCGTTTTCCCGCTCTAGCCGCACCAGATAATCCCGATAGACCGCGATCGACAGGATCAGCACACCGGGCCGATGGGGGATCAGGGGTGTCCAGTGCTGCCGACCGGGCGACCCGATCGGCGCGGTGACGATCTTGAAGTCCTCGGCGCCGTCGGCATTGGTGAGGATGAAGAAGCGATCGCCGTTGTGATCGAGCGTGTACTCCTCCCGCGGCCGGCGCTCGGCGATCAGGGTCGGCGTGCTGCCGGGTTTGTCCGTATCCAGGACCCGCAACTCGCTGGTTTCGTGATCGTGGGAGGAGATCACGACGAACCGCCGCGACTGCGTCTGCTCGAGCCCGACGAAATAGCGCGGATCGTCGCCGTCGAAGATCACCGTGTCCTTGGCCGGATCGTCACCGAGGACGTGGCGGCGAACGCGGATCGGACGATGGTTGTCGTCGACCTCGACATAGAGGAGGGCGGTCCCGTCCGCCTCCCAGACACAGCCGCCGGCGGTGTTGGGAATGCGGTCCGGCAGGTCCTCACCGGTCGCGACGTCGCGCACCCGAATCTCGAAGAACTCCGCGCCGCTGCGGTCGGCGGAATAGGCGAGCCTGCGATGGTCGGGGCTGTGGCCGAAACCGCCAAAGCGGAAATAGGCGAGCCCGTCGGCAAGCTGGTTGCCGTCGAGGAGGACCCGCTCGTCGCCGCCGTCACGGTCGGTGCGGACGATCGCCGGATGCTCGCTGCCGGGCGTGAAGCGGGTCCCGTAGGCATAAGGGCCGTCGGGCAGCGGCACGGACGCGTCGTCGTCCTTGATCCGCCCCTTCATCTCGGCGAACAGCGTTTCCTGCAGCGCCGCCGTGTCGGCCATCGCCGTTTCGGTGTAGGCGTTCTCGGCTTCGAGATAGGCGCGGATGTCCTGGTCCAGCACCGCCGGATCGCGCATCACCTGCTGCCAGTTGTCGGCGCGCAGCCACGCATAGTCGTCGTGACGGACGATGCCGTGATGCGTGGTGGTGGTCTCGCGTCGCGCCGCCACAGGCGGCGCCTTCGGCGCGCCGGTGCCGTCAGCCGGCATCTTCGTCGAGCTTCAGGGCCGTTCCGTTCATGCAGTAGCGAAGGCCGGTCGGGTTCGGGCCGTCCTCGAAAACATGGCCGAGATGCGATTCGCAGGTCGCGCACCGGATCTCGGTGCGCACCATGCCGTGGGAGGTGTCGCTGCGCTGCTCGACGGCCTGATCGTTGACCGGCGCGAAGAAGCTCGGCCATCCGGTGCCCGAATCGAACTTCGTTTCCGAACGGAACAGGGGCGCGTTGCACGCCATGCAGCGGTAGAGTCCGACGCGATGGTCGTTCCAGAAGGGGCCGGTGAAGGCCCGTTCAGTGCCCGCCTCGCGCATGATGTGGAACTGCTCCGGCGTCAGGCGCGCGCGCCATTCGTCGTCCGAGCGGACCACTTTGTCCTGCTTGTCCACGTCAGCCATGGTCGAAATCCCTTCGCGGGTATTGCCTTGCAAGGCGGGGCCCCCAAGACATAGACATAGCCGGCCCGGAATTCAGCCCCGAGGTTGTCGATTCCCGGGCCGGGACGCGAGCGTGAGGTAAGGGGCGCGATGATCCGGTTTGTGAGCCTGACGGCGGTGCTGTTTGCCTTCTGGCTGCTGCTTTCGGGCCACTATACGCCCTTCCTGGTCACGATGGGGCTGATCGTGGCGCTGGTGGCCGCCAGCCTGGGGCGAATCATCGGTTACACCGACAGCGAGGGCCACCCGATCGAGCTGACGGTCGGCGCCATCACCTACTGGCCGTGGCTTATCAAGGAGATCCTGATGTCGGCGATCCACGTGTCGCTGATCATCCTGCGGCCGTCGCTGCCGATCTCGCCCCGCCTGATCCGGGTGCCGACCTCCCAGAGAGGCTCGGTCGGGCAGGTGACCTATGCCAACTCGATCACCCTCACGCCGGGGACCATCACCGTTCAGGTCGACAGGACCCACCACACGTTTCTGGTGCACGCGCTGACGCGCGCCTCCGAAGCCGATCTGGCGACCGGCGAAATGGATCGGCGCGTCGCGGCGATGGCCGGCGAGGTCTGATGATCGCCGTCGCCGTCCTCGCGATCCTCGTCGCGACCGCTCTGATCGTGGCCCGGGTGCTGCTCGGCCCCACGGTGTTCGACCGGCTGGTGGCCGCCAACGCCGCCGGCAACGCGGCGATCCTGCTGCTTGCCCTGTTCGGCTTCCTCACCGAGCGACCTGAGTTTCTCGACGTCGCCCTCGTCTATGCGCTGCTCAACATCATCAGCACTTTCGCGGTCCTGAAGTTCCTGCGCTTCGGGGCGCTGGGGTCCGCCGGCGAGGACGAGAAGGAGCCCGGAACGTGACGCTCGAGCTGATCCGGTTTTGGGTCGGCGGCGGGCTGGCCGTGATCGGCGCCCTGTTCACCGTTGTCGGTGCGCTCGGCCTGCTGCGCATGCCGGACGTGTTTTCGCGCCTCCACGCCGCCTCGGTGATCGACACGGCCGGCGCCGGCCTGATCTTCGTCGGCCTCATCATTATCGAGGGCTTCACCCTGGTGAGCGTCAAGCTCGTCTTCCTGATCCTGATGTTCGGGCTTCTCGGGCCCGTGGCCGCGCACGCGGTGGCGCGTGCGGCGCTGCGGGCGGGCGTGAAGCCGCTGGTCGAGAAGGACGACACCGCGCCGGCAGAGGAGGCGTCGTCATCGAAGCCCTGATCATCATGGTCGTGCTGACGCTGCTGGCCGCCACCACCGTCGGGATCGTGCGCGTGCGCAATCTGTTTGCGGTCGCGATCCTGACGGGCGTGTACAGCTTCCTGATGGCGAGCGTCATGCTGGTGCTCGACGCCGTCGATGTCGCCATGACCGAGGCGACGGTCGGCGCCGGCGTCGCCACCGTACTGATGCTCGGCACCCTGTCGCTGACCAAGACCGAGGAGAACCGGCCCATCCACTCGGTGGCCCTGCCGCTGTTCGTGGCCGCGCTGACGGGGGCGGTGCTCATCTGGGGCATGTCGGGCCTGCCTGATTTCGGCATCGCCGAGACCCCGGTCCATCTCGACGGGCCGGACTACGTCGACCGCTCGCTCAAGGAGATCGGCATCCCCAACGTGGTCACCTCGGTGCTGGCGAGCTACCGCGGTTTCGACACGCTGGGCGAGGTGGTCGTGATCTTCACCGGCGGCATCGCCGTTCTGATGCTGTTGAAGCGGCCGGCGGCCCGGAAAGAGGACGAGTAGCCGATATGCGCATGGACGTTGTTCTGCGGGTCGCGACCAAGCTGCTCCTGCCGCTGATGCTGGTCTTCGGCGCCTATGTCCAATTGCACGGCGAGTACAGCCCGGGCGGCGGTTTCCAGGCGGGCGTCATCGTCGGTGCGGCCGGGATTCTCTTCTCCCTGGTCTACGGCCTGGAGGCGACGACCCGCATCATGCCGGTCTACGTGGTGGAAGCGCTGATCCCGCTGGGGGCGGTGATCTTCGCCGGCGTCGGCGTCGTGGGCTTCCTCGCCGGCGACAACTATCTCGCCTACGGTCAGCTCGCCGGCGATCCCAAGAGCGGGCAGAAGCTCGGCATCATCCTGGTCGAGGCCGGCGTGTTCGTGACCGTGTCCGCCACCGTTCTCGCGATCTTCTACGCCTTCGCCGGTCGCGGAGTCCGCTGACATGGGCGTCATCGACGAACTGGTGGCGAACTACAATCGCTGGATCATCGTCTTCCTGATGGTGGCCGGCCTCTACATCGTGATTGCCCGCGGCAACATGGTGAAGAAGGTCGTCGGGCTGTCCCTGTTCCAGACCTCGGTCTACCTGCTGTTCCTTGCCCCGGCGAAGATTCTCGGCGGCACGCCGCCGATCCTCCATCCGGATTTCACCGTCTACGCCCAGCCGCTCCCTCACGCCCTGATCCTGACCGCCATCGTCGTCGGCGTCGCCACCGTGGCGCTCGGCCTGGCGCTGGTGGTGCGGATCAACGAGGCGTACGGCACGATCGAGGAAGACGAGATCTTTGCCAAGGACGACGACGACTGATGCTCGACCACCTTCCCGTCCTTCAGGTGGTGGTCCCCCTGTTCGGCGCGTTCCTGGCGGCGCTGACGCGACGTCCGCTACCGGCCTGGATCGTCGCGACCGGCGTGTCGGTCCTTGTCTTCGCGATCTCGATCGGGCTTCTGCAGCAGGTCCTGGCGAGCGGGCCGATCTCCTACGAGATCGGTGGATGGGACCCCGAGATCGGCATCGAATACCGGGTCGACATCGTCAACGCCTTCATCCTCGTTCTGGTGTCCGGCATCGCCCTCTTCATCGCGCCGTTTGCCCGCGCCAGCGTGGCGGCGGAGGTGCCCGAGGACCGCATCGCCTGGTTCTACAGCATGTACATGCTGGCGCTGGCCGGTTTGCTCGGCGTGGCGATCACCGGCGACGCGTTCAACGCCTTCGTGTTCCTCGAAATCTCGTCGCTTTCCAGCTACGCGCTGGTGGCGATGGGCAAGCATCGCCGGGCGCAGATGGCCGCCTATCAGTATCTGGTCATCGGGACAATTGGCGCCAGCTTCTACGTCATCGGCGTCGGCCTGATCTACGCCATGACCGGTACGCTGAACTTCGGCCTCATCGCCGAGCGGCTGGCGAACGTGGAGTCGATCGCGCCGATCGTCGCGGCGCTGTCGTTCATCATGGTCGGCATCGGCCTGAAGCTGGCGCTCTTTCCCCTGCATGTCTGGCTGCCGAACGCGTACGCCTACGCACCGTCGATGGCGAGCGTGTTCCTGGCCGCGACCGCGACCAAGGTCGCCATCTATCTGTTCGTGCGGTTCCTGTTTTCCATCTTCGGGGCCGGCTTCGTGTTCGCCGACCTTCCGGTCACCGAAATCCTCACCGTGTTGTCGGTCGCGGCCGTGTTCGGGGCCGGCGCGGTGGCGGTCTTCCAGCCGGATATCAAGCGGCTGTTCGCCTATTCCTCGGTGGCCCAGGTCGGCTACATCACGCTGGGTATCGGCCTGGCGACACAGACCAGCCTCACCGGCGGTCTCGTCCATGTCGTCAACCACGGCCTCATCAAGGGGGCGCTGTTCATGGCGATTGGCGCGCTGGTGTTCCGCGCCCAGGCCTTCAATTTCGAGGAGATGGCCGGCATCGGCCGCAAGATGCCCCTGACCGCCGCCGCCATCGCCGTCGCCGGGCTCAGCCTGATCGGCATTCCCGGCACCGTCGGCTTCGTCGCCAAATGGTATCTGATCGTCGCGTCGGTGGAGATCGGCTGGTGGTGGCTGGCCGCCGTCATCGTCGCCAGCTCGCTGCTCACCGTCATCTATGTCGGCCGCGTGGTCGAGGCGGCCTGGTTTCGCACCCCGTCACGCGAGGTCGCGGAGGCGACCGAGGCGCCGGTGGACATGCTGATCCCGATCTGGATTCTCGTGGCGGCGACGATCTATTTCGGCATCGACACGCAGCTCACCGTCGGCGTTGCCGAGCAGGCGGCGGCATCGTTGCTGGCGGGGCTCAGATGAGCGGCGAAACCCTTCTCGTTCTCATCCTGACGCTGCCCGCGATCACCGGGCTGCTGGTGCCGCTGTTCGCCGACTACCCCAACCAGCGCGAAGGCGCGACGCTGGTCGGCGCCGCGCTCCTGTTCGGGGCCGTACTGCTCCTGTTGCCACAGGTGCTGGCCGGCGAGCGGCCGTCGATCACGCTCTGGGAGGTGGTGCCGGGGCTGGAGATCGCGCTCGCCATCGAGCCGCTCGGCATGCTGTTCGCGTTCATCGCCTCCGGCCTGTGGATCGTCAATTCGCTTTACTCGGTCGGCTACATGCGGGCCAACCGCGAGCCGCGGCAGACCAGTTTCTATGTTGCCTTCGCCGCCTCCATCGCCTCGGCGATGGGCGTTGCCACGGCCGGCAACCTGTTCACCCTGTTCCTGTTCTACGAGCTCCTGACGCTGGTCACCTATCCGCTGGTGACCCACCGCGCCAGCGATGAGGCCAAGGCCGCCGGCCGGCTCTACCTGATGATGCTGCTCGGCACGTCCACGCTCCTGTTCCTGCCGGCGATCGCGTGGACCGCCGTCGCCGCCGGCACGCTGGATTTCCAGCCGGGGGGCATCCTGGCAGGACACATCGACGGCGTGGCGATGGGCGTCCTTCTCGCGCTGTTCGTCTTTGGTATCGGCAAGGCGGCTGTGATGCCGGGGCATTTCTGGCTGCCGGCGGCGATGGTCGCGCCCACGCCGGTGTCGGCGCTGCTCCATGCCGTGGCGGTTGTGAAGGCAGGCGTCTTCGCCATCCTGAAGATCGTCGTCTACATCTTCGGCACCGACGTTCTGGCCGCCAACGGTGCGGGTGACTGGCTCGCCTACGTCGCCGGCGCCACCATCATCTTCGCCTCGATGATCGCGCTCCGGCAGGATCATCTCAAACGCCGACTCGCCTATTCCACCGTCAGCCAGTTGTCCTACGTCGTGCTCGGCGCCGCCCTGTTCACGCCGATCGCCATTCTCGGCGCCGCCATCCACATCGCCGCGCACGCGGTCTCGAAGATCACGCTGTTCTTCTCCGCCGGCGCGGTCCACACGGCCGCCCACCTCGAACGTGTGAGCGAGATGGATGGCGTCGGCTGGCGCATGCCGTGGACGATGGGATCGTTCTCCATCGGCGCCCTGTCGATGATCGGTCTGCCGCCGACCGCCGGCTTCCTCGGCAAATGGTTCATCCTCGTCGGGGCGGCGAGCATCCAGCACTGGTTCGCCGTCGCCGTCATCATCGCCTCGACGCTGCTCAACGCCAGCTACTTCCTGCCGATCGTCTACAACGCGTTCCGGTTTCGCGACGGCGGTGCCGGGCCCGGCATGCGCGAAGCGCCGTGGCCGCAGGTCGTCGCCCTGGTGGTTACCGCCGTGCTGACGGTGCTCCTGTTCGTGTTTCCGTCGTTTCCCTTTGCCCTTGCCGAACAACTGATCGCGGGTTGACGTGATGACCACACCTACCGGTGGCGACCGCAGTCTGGTGAGCCCGCAAGCCGTCCGATGGCTGTGGCTCGTCGCGATCGCCGTCCTTGCGCTGACGGTCGCGGGCGATCTGGTCTTCCCGCCCAAGGGCAAGTTCGGGATCGACGGCACGATCGGGTTCTACGCGTGGTTCGGGGTTGCCAGTGGCGTCGTGCTGATCTTCGGCGCGTGGTTGATCGGCCTCCTCCTCAAACGGTCGGACGACTACTATGGAGACTGAGGTCACGCCCTTGGCCGAGCCCGTGGCCACCGTGGCAGAAGGCCTGGCGCTACCACCCGGCATCCTGCTGATCGCCGCCGGCCTGCTGCTGCTCGCCCTGCGCGGCCGTCTGCGCGACGGGGTGATCCTGCTGGCGCCCGTGCTCGCGCTTGCCCTGGTGTGGCTCCTGCCCGAGGGCGGGGCTCTCGGACTGCCCTATCTCGGCTACGACCTCGTCCTCGCCCATGGCGATACGCTCTCGCGGCTGTTCGGCACGGTCTTCACCATCGCGGCCTTTGCCGGCGGCCTGTTCGCGCTCAGGCAGGAGCGCCATGCCGAAATGGTCGCGGCCTTCGTCTATGCCGGTGCGGCACTGGGCGTCGTCTTCGCCGGCGACCTCGTCACCCTGTTCGTGTTCTGGGAGATCATGGCGATCGCCTCGACCATGGTGATCTGGCTGGCGGGTCCGAAAGCCCGTGGCGCCGGCCTGCGCTACGTGATCATCCACCTGTTCGGCGGCGTCATCCTGATGGCCGGCATCGCTTGGCATGTGAGCGCGACCGGCAGCATCGCCTTCACCGATCTGACCGAATCTCCCGCCAAGTGGCTGATCCTGGGCGGCTTCATGCTCAATGCCGGTGCGCCGCCGCTGTCGGCGTGGGTGGCCGACGCATATCCGCGCTCGTCATGGTCGGGCATGGTGTTCCTGTCCGCCTTCACCACCAAGACCGCCGTGTTCGTGCTCATGCGCGGCTTTCCCGGCGAGGCGTTTCTGATCTGGATCGGCCTCTACATGATCTTCTACGGGATCGTGTACGCGATCCTCGAGAACGATATCCGGCGCATCTTCGCCTACTCCATCGTCAACCAGGTCGGCTTCATGGTGGTCGGGATCGGCATCGGCACCGAGATGGCGCTGAACGGCGTCGCGGCCCACGCCTTTGCCCACATCATCTACAAGGCGCTGCTGCTGACGGCGGCCGGCTCCGTGATCTACATGACCGGCAGGAGCAGGTTCACCGAGCTCGGCGGCCTCGCCCGCACCATGCCGGTGACGGCCGCATGCGGGATCATCGGCGCGCTGTCGATCTCGGCCCTGCCGCTGACCTCGGGTTTCGTCTCCAAGACGATGATCACCGAAGGCGCCATCGGCGAGCAGATGTTCGTAGTGTGGCTGCTGCTCACGGCCGCGTCGGCCGGTTCGATGCTCTACGCCGGGGTCAAGTTCCCGTGGCTGGTCTTCTTCAGCAAGGACTCAGGCCTCCGGCCGACGGATCCGCCGACCTCGATGCGGACGGCAATGATCCTGCTCGCCGTCCTGTGTATCGGCATCGGCGTTGTCCCGGGCGCGCTCTATGCCCTCTTGCCGACGCCGGTCGATTACGTTCCCTACACCGGGCCGCATGTCATCTCGAAACTGCAACTGCTGCTGTTTGCCGGTGCGGCGGCGTTCGTGATGCTGCGCTGGCTACGGCCGGGCGACACCGTGACCCTGGATATCGACTGGCTGTGGCGGCAATGGCCGGTGAGGGCAGCGGCGCGGGCGCCGCGAAGGACGCCGGTGCAGGCGACGTCGGAGGCCATGCACGCCGCCTACCAGCGCATTCTCGACATCGTGTATCGCGCGCACGGGCCGTCCGGGATCCTCGCGCGCAGTTGGCCCACGGGCAGCATGGCGTTCTGGGCGACACTTCTGCTCGGCGCCTTCATGCTGCTTTATTATCTCGGCTGATAGTCTGGCGTCGCGCGTGATATACCTGACAAGTTAAGTGCAACTGCGATTGTGACCTAAGGTTGCAATGTGCCCGGGTGCATGTTTTCCAGCGGTATGGATGAACATTACTTGCGCAGCGATCGGAACCGGTCTACATAGCCCCAGCGGCGATTCTCCCAAGAATTGGTCGTTAACCATCAGACAATTCGGACACAAAAATCAGGTCCGAACCGGCCAAATCAGTTACGGCTGCAAGGAAAAGGCAAAAATGAACGACGAAACAATTGATTCCGATCTGATCGATCTCGCCGCCGATATTGTTTCGGCTTATGTGAGCAACAACACGGTCGCCGCGACTGACCTGCCGGCTCTGATCGCCGAAGTCCACAAGGCGCTGAACGAGACGCAGGCCGGCATGCGCGAGCCCGAGCCGGAGCCGCCGAAGCCTGCGGTGAATCCGAAGCGCTCGGTGTTCCCCGACTACATCATCTGCCTCGAGGACGGGAAGAAGTTCAAATCCCTGAAGCGGCACCTGCGGACCCACTACGACCTTTCGCCCGAGGAGTACCGCGAAAAGTGGGGCCTGGCGGTCGACTATCCGATGGTCGCACCCAACTATGCCGCCGCGCGTTCGGCGCTCGCCAAGAAGATGGGCCTCGGCCAGAAACGCCGTCGCCGCTAGGGACCGGCCATCGATTCAGGCGGCCACGGCCGCCGCATCGGCGCGAATACGATCGACAAGCGCCCGCAATCCATTGGATCGTTGGGCGGTGAGGTGGCTGCGGAGGTCAAGTTCGTTGAACAGCGCCTCCGCATCCGCGGCGAGAATCTCGTCGGCGGTCCGTCCGTCGTAGAGTGCCAGAACGATGGCGACCAGCCCGCTCACGATCAGGGCGTCGCTGTCGCCGGCAAAATGCAACCGACGCACGCCGTCGCTGTCGTCGGCGCGGCTGGTCAACCAGACCTGGCTTGCGCAGCCGCGGACGCGGTTCGCCTCGGTCCGCGCCGCATCGTCGAACGGCGGCAGGGCCTTGCCCAGTTCGATGATGTAGCGGTAGCGGTCCTCCCAGTCGTCCAGGAGGGCGAAGTCGGCGCGAATGTCGTCGAGCGTCATGGGTGCGGTATAGGCCGCACGGGGCGGTCCGGCAATTCCCGCGGCTGTTTCGGGTAGTTCAGACCGGCTGTTCGTTGTTGGCGGCACCGCGCCAGGTCGGGTGCAGATCGTCGTCGCGCAGCGTACCGCGGTCGATCACGTCGCCGTCGATGTCGCTGCCGAAATAGTCGTAGATCATGCGCACGCCATTCCGCGCCTTGTCGCCGAAGACGCGAAACGCGGCCTCGCCGGTCGTGCAAACGCCCGGATTGCGGTCGCAGAACGAGGACATGTCGGTGAACGTGGCCTGCGCCGCCGAAAGGGCCTGCAGCGCCGAGACCCGCGGCGCTTCCTCGCGCGTCTCGGGATTGCCCGGGATGAGGAGGATCACCAGCGAAAGCCAAAAAGCCGTGCGGATCAAAAACATCGTCCTGCTACCATTGTTTCGATGTCCGGCACCCTAGCAGCGCTGCCTGAAAACGCGGTTCAGCCAGCAAGCGTAATTCACATCAAATTTTAGGTAATTCGGTGGCCAGTCGGGCGCGCTTTCACCCCCCATAGTTTAGCGTTCCTTAAGGCACCGCTGGCACCATCGGCCGGAGTGAGTTTCCGGAGGATGTGCATCGGTGACCGGTAGAACGCGTCGCGCGGCCCCGCGCAAGACGGTACGGCAACAGGGCGAGGTCGGTGCGGTGGCGCGCCTCGTCGACCGCGCCTTCGACGATCCGGCGACTGCCGGCGGCATGTTCGTCCTGACGCTGACCATCATGGCCATCATGTCGAACGCCATGTTCCTCCAGCCGACCTCGCATCCCCAGCCCCTGTTCCAGACGCGCGCAGCCATGCCGCCGCCCGTCGTCACGTCGCCGACGCCGGCCGTTGCGGCGACGGGCACGGAAACCGACGTTGTCGATCCGGCCGCGCCTGTGCCGCGCGTGCGGACCACGGCGCCCGTCGCGCCGGCCGATCTTGCCGTGCCGCCGCCGGCACCCGAGCGCGTGGCGGCTACCCCGGCCGCGCCGCAGGCTGCCCAGCCACAACCGGCCCAACCACAGGCCGCAGCGCCCACGCCGGCCGACACCGCGTCGGCGGAGAAGGCACTGACGGTCGATATCCAGCGTGGCCTTGCCCGCATAGGTCTCTACAGCGGCGCCATCGACGGCATCGCCGGCCCGCGCACCAGCGCCGCCATCTCCAGGTACCAGGCCGCGGCCGGTGTGGCCGTCGACGGCAAGGTCAGCACCGAGCTCCTGCAACTCCTGCAGCGGCCCACGCCGCCGGTCCCGCTGGCGCCGCGCGCGCCCGAGACCACGGGCACGGTGGCGGCGCCCGCCAACGATCTCGCCGCGCTGGAGCAGCGGAGCCTGGCACTCGAACAGCGGGCGGTGCTGACGAGCATCCAGTCGGCGCTCAACAAGATCGGCTACGGCCCGCTGGTCGTCGACGGCGAGCCCGGCCCGGATACCGTCAACGCCATCCGCCGGTTCGAACTCGACAACGGCCTCGACGTCAGCGGCCGCTCGTCCCCGGCGCTGATCGATCGCCTGACCGCGATCGGAGCCCTGACGGCCGGCTAGGCTGGCTGGCCCGGTGCGGCTCACATCGGCGCTCTGGGTTTCGGCTCTGATTCGCCGCTGCAACGGCGCCGGCATTGCCGCGTTCGTCACCGGGCGCGGCGCCGAACAGGCCGGTGCGATCTTCATCGTCGTGGACCGCCTCGACGGCAGCCTCGACCTCTACGCGCCCGCGCCCCAGACCGATTTCGACGAAGCGCGGCCCGCCGACCGGCGCTTCGAGCGCGTGCTGGAACGGGCCGGGCAGGAGGACGTGACCGCGCGTCTCGACAGCGAGAAACGCTTCGATCCGGATGTCTGGGTCGTCACGATCGAGGACCGCGACGACCGCGAACTCTTCGAGATCAGTGGCGGAGCGGGTTAGGCTTTACGCGCGCTTGGCGCGTCCGAACGGACGTCGCGCGATCGGGCGGTAGGTTCGCGCCCGCTCGGTGCGCCGGCTCGGGATCTCCGGCGCCGCCTGCTCGTGCCGTGGCGCCGGCGTCCGCACATCCTCGCGCCAGCGCTCGATGATGCCGGCCGCGACCACGGCCTCGAGGCCGGAGTAGAGGTCGGACAACTGGAAGAAGGCCTGCACGTCGAGGCCGACGGGACTCATCCCGAGGAACACCTGCTGCGCGGTGACGTCGTCGATCCTGAGCGCCTTCATGACCAGTGCCAGCGGTTCGCCGGTGAGGTCCTCCAGCGACGCCTCAACGAGATTCTTCGGCAGGTCCAGGCCACGCGCCACCGAGGCCACGAACTCCGCCCGCTGCCGCGATCGTGCGAAGCCGACGATCTGGGCGCTGCCGATCAGTTGCTCGAACGCTTCGTCCGCACCGCCAGGGCCACTGCGGCCGCCGGACAGACGTGCATCGGCCATGCGCGCGATGTAGCGCAGCCTCTCGTCTGTCTCCATCTCCAGGAACGCCGCGGCGCTGGCCGAGTGGCCGGCGGCAGCCTCACGACGATCGTCTGTTTGCGCCGTCGGAGGTGAGTCGGAACCGTCATCGGCTGCTGGACCGGTGACGTCGCGATGGGCGAGGGCCGCCTTGACGTCGGCCGGCAGGTCGGGGCGGCCGGCGATGATACGGGCGTGCTCAGCGCCGCCGGCGGCAAGCGCGGTGAGCAGTTCGAATGCCCCGAGGGTCATCGACCGCGCCAGGATCGGGCGCGCGACCTCGATATCGTCCCGCGCCAGCGCGCCCAGGACCGTCAGGGGCGCGTCACTGATGTCGGCCAGTCGCTCGGCGACGAAGATGCGGTCGTCGAGACCGGCATCGGGCAGGAGATGGGTCGCCAGTTCTTCGAACCGCCGGTTCTGGCCCGCGTCGTGATCGGGATCGAGCGCGTAGAGCTCGGTCATCGCGCGCAGGAGCGCGGCATTGCGCGTCGTGTCCTTGGCGTGAACCAGCCGTGAGAAACCGTCGAGTTGGGGCTTGGGCATGTGCCGCATGTCCGGTCGCAGATATCGCGACCGGCATCATGCGACGGAGGTGTTAGCAGACTGTTAACCTTGAAGCTTAATCAATGGCATCGACTCGTCGTCTCGCGTTGCGGAAAGAGACCGTCACGGCCTGGGGGATTGAGGATGCCGACGGTGGTGCGACTGGCAGATTGGCCGCGCGGAAGTCAGGACAAGCGTCCGGACTCGGCGTCGGCCGAGATCGTGATCTTCCCGGGCATACGGATCGAACGCCACGACATGGATCTCGGCGCCCGCCTCACGGACGCGGCCGGGAAGGGCGACTTCGAACGTTTCGGCGGTCCGGCCGGCTGATCTTCGTCAGACGCCGGACTCGCATCGCACCGCGTCGAGCGCGCCGTTGACGATCGCGTCCCAGCTTTCGTCCGGCACGAGAACCCGCAAGAGCACGAAACCCTCCTCGAGCGCGCGTTCGAAGATGATCGCCGTTTCGAGCGTCTCGGGCGGATTCTGCCTGATCTGAGCCATCTGCACCGGCGTCGTCAGGACCAGATCGAGTCGCTCGTCCTGTGTCGACGCGTCGTTGAGACTGAAGACGTTGCGGCCGCGGCGATCGAAGACCGCGGCCGACCAGAACGTGTCCGGCAATGTCGCGGTGATGCGGACGGCGCCGTTGGCGAGGTTGAACGAGCAGACCGCGTGCGCCATCAGCGGATCGAGCGACGGCATGGCTTCGCCCGCCGGCGTCGAACGCGGCAGGGTGCGAAACCGCATCCCGGCGTCGAAGGTCTGGACGCGCGCCCAGGCGTCGTTGTCCGCATAGAGCGGAACGAGCAGGACGACGGCGATGTGGATGATGCCGCCGAGCAGCAGGCCCCCGACGAGTGCGTTGAGGGCGACTTTCATCGGCAGCCGATCCGGATGACGTCGGGCATGACCAGATCGCCGATCTGGCTGCCCGTGGAGATCGGCGTGTCGTAGAGCCTCAGGACCAGCCGGAAACGATCCGGCGTCTCGATCGGCAGCCAGTTGCCAGGCGCGGCTTCGCCACCGATCGCAATCGTCGCGTCACCGCCGGGGTCGCGCAGGACCTCGCGGGCGTGGAAGCCGTTGCGCCGCAGCGGATTGGTCATGAGCTGGCCGTTGTCGTCGTAGGCGGTGAGGGTCCACATCCTGGCCGCCGGCGTCTCGCCCGCGATCCGATAGGCGCAGGTCCCGACCAGGGCCTCGCCGCTGCTGTCGGTGACGGCGGTGAAGGCCAGGCCCTCGCTGGCGCCGAGCGGCAATTCTCCGGTGCGCGCCAGCATGGCCATGGCATAGGGATCGGCGTTGAGGCTCCCGGTCCGCGGCCACGCGGTCCAGACGTCGGCGCGGACTGCGCCGAAGACTTCACCGCGGCCGATCGCGATCCAGGCCGAGCCGATGCCGGTGGCGGCGGCGATCAGCAGGCCGGCGATGAGAGCGATCAGGCCGCGCATCGGGGCCGACGGTTTGTCTGTGCGTCAACCGGCACGCCGGACCTTGCCATCACGGCGTCGCAACGTCGTCCGGCGTCGACTGGAGAAATCCGGTCACCGTGTTCGGTTCAAGCGAGGCAGCGGCCGGCGGCACCGGTCGGCGGCTTTCCAGCAGTACCTTGAGGCGGCGGAGCCGCTGCGTGGTTGCGGTGGAAAGGTTGATCTGGCGCGCGGCGCCGGCTTCCGGGCCGGCGGCCAGTGCCGGCGAGGGCGCCGCCTCGATCCCGGGGTCCTCGATCAGGGGGATCGCCTTCAGCTCGATGCCCTGGTGGGCGAACGACATGAACTGCTTCCATGTCTGTGCCGGCAACCGCCCGCCGGTTAAGCGGCGTGTCGGCGCGTAGTCGTCGTTGCCGAACCAGACCGCGGCTGTGTAGTTGCCGGTGAAACCCACAAACCAGGCGTCGCGATAGGCCGACGTCGTGCCGGTCTTGCCGGCGGTGCGGATGCCGTCGAGCTTGGCGCGCCGTCCGGTGCCCCATTCGGGGATCTGCGCGAGAATTTCGTTCATCGCCGCCACCGCCGGTTCGGGCAGCGCCCGGTCCGGCTGTGGCACGTCGCTGCGGCGATCGAAGATCACGTCGCCCCGGCCGTTCAGCATCTGGGTGAAGGCGTGCGGCGGCGCCTTGAGGCCGCCGCTGGCGAAGACCGAATACCCGGCCGCCATATCCAGGACCGTCACCTCCGACGCGCCCAGCGGTAACGACCGGGTGATACGCAGATCACTGGTGACGCCCATGTTCCGGGTCACGTCCACGATCTTGTCGCGGCCGATCGCTTCGGCGAGGCGCACCGGCACCGTGTTGATCGACTTCACCAGCGCCCTGGTCAGGTTGACCGATCCGGAATAGCCGCCCGAATAGTTGCGCGGGCACCAGTTGCCGATGCAGATCGGCGCGTCGCGAATGACGCTCTCGGGCGTGAAGCCGTTCAGCATCGCCGTCGCGTAGACATACGGCTTGAAGGACGAGCCCGGCTGACGGAGAGCGCCGGTTGCCCGGTTGAACTGACTCTCGCCGTAGTCGCGGCCGCCGACCATGGCGCGGACCGCGCCGTCGGGCTCCATGGCGACCAGTGCCGCCTGGCGTACGCGGAAGGTGTCGCCGAACTGGCGCAGCGAACTCTCCACCGCCTCCTCGGCGGCGGCCTGGAGGTTCATGTCGATGGTCGTGCGCACGGTCAGCACGCGGTCGAAGAGACCTTCCTGCGCCTTCACCTGCTGGAAAGCCCAGTCGAGGAAGTAGTTGGGCGAGGCCGCGGCGTCGGCCTGTTCCACCACGTCGGCCGGCCGCCGCCGGGCGCCGATCACCTGGCCCTCGGTCAGGAAGCCGGCCTGCACCATGTTGGTGAGCACCTCGTTGGCGCGGGCACGCGCCGCCGGCAGGTTGATGTGCGGCGCAAAGCGGGTCGGCGCCTTGAACAGACCGGCCAGCAGCGCCGACTCGGCGAGGCCGACATCCTTGACCGACTTGTCGAAGTAGAACGCGGAGGCCGCCTCGACGCCGAAATTGCCGCCGCCCATATAGGCGCGGTCGAGGTAGAGCTTCAGGATCTCGTTCTTGCTCAGATTGGCTTCCAGCCACAGCGCGATGAACGCCTCCTTGATCTTGCGTTCGATGGTGCGTTCGTTGGTCAGGAAGATGTTCTTGGCAAGCTGCTGGGTGATCGAGGAGCCGCCCTGGACCACGGCGTTGGCGCGCAGGTTCTCGATCAGCGCCCGCGCCGTCCCCCACAGGTCGATCCCGAAATGGACAAAGAACCGCCGGTCCTCGGTGGCGAGCACCGCCTTGAGGAGGTGGTCCGGCATCTCCTCAAGCTCCACCGAGTTGTCGAGCCGGATGCCGCGCTTGCCGATTTCGTTGCCGTAGCGGTCGAGGAAGGTGACCGCGAAGTCGCCTTGCGAGCGCCAGTCCACTCGCGTGGCGTCGAAGGCCGGCAGCGCCAGTGCGAGGATCAGCACCGCGCCGAGCGACGCGAGCGTCATGCCGTCGCCGAGGATCTCCGTGAGCCAGCGCCAGGCGCCTTTCGCGGTCAGGCGGCGGCGCATGAAGATCGAGATCGCCTCGGCGCGTGCGGCGACAAACCGCCCGATATGGAACAGGCTGGAATCGATCCAGGCATCGACCTCGATCATCCGCAGGCGGCGCCGACGCTTCCTGTTGCTTTGAAACGGATCGCGCAAGGTCGATTCCAATCGGGGAACTTCGATGCTACGACGGCTCGGCCGTCGCGGTTGCAGAGGATAATCAAGAGTGGTGGACGCGCAAAGCGATTCTACCTCGCCCGAGCCGTTCTGGCGGGTCCTGAGCCTTGAAGAGATGTCGCGGGAGCAATGGGAATCGCTCTGTGACGGCTGCGCGCGCTGCTGCCTCAACAAGCTGGAATACGAGGACACCGGCGAGATCGAATGGACCGAGATCGCCTGCCGGCTGCTCGACGACGAGACGTGCCGCTGCACCGACTACGACAACCGCCACGAGCGGGTGCCTGACTGCGTTGCCCTGACGCCGAAGGCGGCGCGCGAGCTGCGGTGGCTGCCGCCAACCTGTGCCTATCGCCTCGTCGGCGAGGGACACGACCTCTACTGGTGGCATCCGCTGGTCTCGGGCGATCCCGATTCGGTCCATCTGGCGGGCATCTCGGTGCGGGGGCGGACGCTCTCGGAGCGCGACGTGCCGGTAAGCCTCTTCGACGACCACGTCGTCGCCTGGCCGGCGGAGGACCCCTTCGCCACGACCGGCTCGGAGTGACCCGTCGCGCGTACCATTCACCGCCTATTCAGGTTGCTGGCGCTACGAAGGTGAGCATGGCTGAACGGATCCTGCCCGCCCTGATCGGTGTCGCGCTTCTGGTGGCCCTGTCCGCCACCGGTGGCGCACCGGCCGCCGGGCGCTTTTCGTTGGGCTTCGACCTGCCGCAACCGGTCATCGCTCAGGCCTGTCTGTCGCAGCGCCAGATTCGCGCGGCGGTGCAGTCGGGCGCCGCGATTCCGCTGTCGCGTCTCATCAGTTCGATCCGCGCGACGGTCGCCGGCCAGGTCCTGCCCCAACCCCAGCTCTGCCGGTCCGGCGGGCGGCTCGTCTATCTGATCAATGTGCTCTCCGGCAACGGCCAGGTGCAGCAACTGACGATCGACGCCGGAAGCGGTACTATCCTCGGCTACTGAACCGGAGGTTTCCCATGCGGGTGCTGGTCGTCGAGGACGATGCCGACCTCAACCGTCAGATCGCAGCGGCGCTGAAAGAGGCCGGCTACGCGGTCGACACCGCCGGCGATGGCGAGGAAGGCCATTTCCTCGGCGACACCGAGCCCTATGACGCCGTGATCCTCGATATCGGCCTGCCGATCATGGACGGCATCAGCGTGCTGGAGAAATGGCGGCGTGACGGGCGCACCATGCCGGTCCTGATCCTGACCGCGCGCGACCGCTGGAGCGACAAGGTGCAGGGCATCGACGCCGGAGCCGACGACTATGTCGCCAAGCCGTTCCATATCGAGGAGGTGCTGGCACGGGTGCGGGCGCTGGTGCGCCGGGCCGCCGGCCATGCCTCCAACGAGGTCGAATGCGGGCCGGTGCGGCTGGACAGCCGCTCGGGGCGCGTCTCGGTCGACGGCAATCCGGTCAAGCTCACCTCGCACGAATACCGGGTGCTTGAATATCTGATGGTCCATCGCGACCGCGTGGTCTCGCGCACCGAACTGATCGAGCACCTCTACGATCAGGACTTCGACCGTGATTCCAACACCATCGAGGTCTTCATCGGCCGTCTGCGCAAGAAGCTTGCCGTCGACCTGATCGAAACAGTCCGTGGCCTCGGCTATCGCGTCGTAGAACCGGGGCATGCGAGCTAGGTCCGGTTCTCTTGCCGGCCGCCTGATTGTCGCGGCGAGTCTGTGGAGCGCGGTCGCCCTGGCGGTTGCCGGCATCATCCTGACCGTGCTCTATCGCCAGACCGTCGAGACCGCCTTCGACGCGCGGCTCAACGTCTATCTGCAATCGCTGATCGGCGCGCTGGCCACCCAGGAAGGCCCCGAGCCGACCGATCCCGGAAACCTCGGTGAACAGCGCTTCGAGGCGTTGTTTTCCGGCTGGTACTGGCAGGTGCGCGACCCCGACGACGGTGACATCCTCCTGACCTCGCCGTCGTTGTTCTCCGACTACCTCGACACCACGACGATCCGCGGCTTCGACGGCGCCGAGGGTGTCCGCACCGCCGCACTGACCGGGCCGCTCGATCAGGCACTCCGCGTGAGCGCCCGGACCGTCACGCTGCAGGAAGGCCGGCGGCTGGACGTGCTGGTGGCCGCCGATGCCGGCGAACTGGACACCCAGACGCGCGAGTTCGGCACCAGCGTCGCGCTGACGCTCGCCGTCTTCGGCATTGGGCTGATCCTCGCGACCACCATCCAGATTCGCTGGGGATTGCGACCGCTGGACCGCATCCGCCAGGGGCTCGCCGATCTCAGGAGCGGCCGTCAGGCCCGATTCGAAGGTCCGTTCCCGCGCGAAATAGCGCCGCTCGCCAAAGAGTTGAACGCCGTTCTTGAATCAAATCAGCAGGTTATCGAGCGCGCCCGCACCCAGGTCGGCAATCTTGCCCACGCCCTGAAGACGCCGCTCAGCGTCGTCATCAACGAGAGCCGGTCCTCCATCGATCCCAGCGGGGAAAAAGTAGCCGAGCAGGCCGGCCTCATGCGCCGTCAGATCGACCATTATCTCGACCGTGCACGCATCGCCGCGCAATCCGAGGTGATCGGGACCGCGACCGACGTGAAACCGGCGGTGGACCGCCTCCTTCGCGTGATCCGACGCCTGTCGCAGGAGCGGGGGATCGACATCACCGGAACCGTGGCCGACGGCCTGCGCTTCCGCGGCGAGCAGCAGGATTTCGAGGAAATCGTCGGCAATCTGGTCGAAAACGCCAGCAAATGGGCAGAAAATTCCGTGCGGGTGGAAGCCGAGGTCCTGCCGCCGGCGGAGGGTGACGAGGGCGCCCGCCTGGTCGTACGGGTGGACGACGACGGGCCGGGACTCAGCGAGGCTGAGCGCCGCGAAGCCACGGTGCGGGGCAAGCGTCTCGACGAGACCAAGCCCGGATCGGGCCTTGGCCTGTCGATCGTCAAGGATCTGGTCAGCCTCTACGACGGAGATTTCAAGCTTCTGCGCGCGCCGCTCGGGGGATTGCGGGCCGAGGTCACCCTGCCTGCGGCACCTTGAGACGCGTTCCAATTTTCGCCACGCTCGGCTGCCAAAGCGTGGCGACAACCCTGACTTGCCCCGAATACCTGAACGCCGCAGCGCACGTATGAGATTGTTTCCTTCTGTTGTTGTGATGCTCGTCGCCGCGATGTTCCTCGCGGCCTGCCAGTCCTCGTCGGTCATCCCGGCACGCAAGACCGTGCGCAACGGCCTGGCCGGCGCTGATCTCGCGCCCAGCGTCGGCTTCCTCGATCGGTCCAAGGCGTTGCGGGCGGAGTACCGGGCGCTGGAATACGGCGCCACCGGCGCGCCGATCGCATGGCGGGGCTGGCAGGGTCGCCGCGGCAGCGTCATTCCCGGCCCGAAGTACCGCGTCAACACCTTCGACTGCCGCGACTACAGCCACACGGTGACCGCCGGCGGCGAAACCGTCGTCGCCCGCGCGACCGCATGCCGGCGCGCTGACGGAAGCTGGAGCGTGACCATCTGACGCCGCTCTCACGGGTTTGTAGGGTTGCCAAGAAGGCGGTTTTGGCCACTATGCCCGCCGCCATGTCGCTCGGATTCCAGGCAGGTCGCCCTTGAACAGCCTCATCCTCTGGGTGGTGATGGCCGGCGTTGCGGCCGGCGTGACCGCAGTGATCCTGATCCCGCTGTTTCGCGGCCGTACCGGGGTCGACAGTGGATCGGCCGAACGCGCTATCTATCGCGACCAGCTGGAGGAGCTCGAGCGCGAGGTGGAGCGCGGCCTGATCGGGCCGTCCGAAGCCGAGGCCGCGCGGGTCGAGATTGCCCGCCGCGTCATGCATCTGGAAACACGGTCCGACGCAGCGGCGGCCGGCGTCAGGGCAGGGCGCCTCCGGCTCGCCGGTGCCGGCATCCTGCTCGCACCCCTGGCGGCGTTCGGCCTCTACGTGCTGCTCGGCTCGCCCAACCTCCCCGACAACCCGCAGGCTGCGCGTATCGACACGCCGGTGGAGGAAGCCGACATGGCGACCCTGATCGGTCGGGTGGAACAGCACCTTGCGGACAATCCCGACGACGGCCGCGGCTGGGAAGTCGTCGCGCCGATCTACGCCCGGTTCGGCCGCTTCGACGATGCTGCGGAAGCCTTCGCGCAGGCTCTGCGGGTTCTCGGACCGACGGCCGCGCGCGAGGCCAATGTCGGCGAAGCATTGGTGTGGGCCAATGGGGGCCTCATCGTCGAGCCGGCCCGGGACGCGTTCACGCGTGCCCTTGAGCTCGATCCCGCTAATATCCGCGCCCGTTTCTACCTCGCTCGGGCGCTGGAACAGGATGGCCGGGACGACGAGGCGGTGGAGGCCTGGCGGGCCCTGCTCGACGACGCCCCGCCCGAGGCCGCGTGGACGGCCGCCGCGCGCGCGTCGCTCACCGAACTGGAAACGAGACTAGGGCTCGCCCCGAGCGGCCCCGCTCAGCCGCCCGGTCCGACGGCCGAGGACATGGCCGCCGCGCAGGAACTGACCGTCGAGGAACGCGAGGACATGATCGTCGGCATGGTCGAGGGCCTCGCCGCGCGCCTCGAGGACGAGCCCGGCGACGTCGACGGTTGGACCCGCCTGATCCGGTCCTATGTTGTGTTGGATCAACGAGATCAGGCCGTCGGCGCCCTAGGAAGGGCCCGTGTGGCGCTGGTGGACGACGAGGCCGGTCTGGCGGCCGTGGACGCCATGGCCCGCGAACTCGGATTGCAGGACGCAACGGAGCCGGCTCAGTGACACGAAAGCAGCGGCGATTGACGATGATTGGCGCCGCCGGCGTCGTCCTGGCGTTGGCTGCGGGGCTCGTGCTCTACGCGCTGTCGGACCAGATCGTGTTCTTCAATTCGCCGAGCGAGGTGATCGCGCAGGAGGTGGCGCCGGGAAGCCGTATCCGTCTCGGCGGCCTGGTGGCCGACGGCAGCGTCGTCAAAGCCGAGGACGGTGCGGTGACGTTCGCCGTGACCGACGGCGCCGCGACCATCCAGGTAGCGTTTCGCGGCATCCTGCCGGATCTTTTTCGCGAAGGGCAGGGCGTGGTGACCGAAGGGGTGGTCAACCGCGACAAGACTTTCACGGCCGACACGGTGCTTGCCAAGCACGACGAAAACTACGTGCCGGCGGAAGTCGTCGACGCGCTGAAGGAACAGGGGCACTGGGAGGGCGGCGGCTCCTGAGATGATCGTCGAACTCGGACACTTCGCGCTGGTGCTCGCGCTCATGGTGGCGCTGGTCCAGTCCACGGTTCCCATCGCCGGCGTCTACCGCGCCGACGGCCGCATGCAGGCGGTGGGGGTACCCGCGGCGCTGACGCAGCTCCTCCTCATCGGCCTGAGTTTCGCCGCGCTGACCTACGCTTACGTGGTCTCGGACTTTTCGGTCGTCAACGTGTTCGAGAACGCCCATTCCGACCAGCCGCTGCTCTACAAATACACCAGCGTGTGGGGCAACCACGAGGGGTCGATCCTGTTGTGGGTGTTGATCCTGGCGCTGTTCGGCGGCCTGGTGGCGGCGTTCGGGACGAACCTGCCACAGCGGTTGAAGGCGCTGGTGCTCTCGGTGCAGGGCTGGATTTCCGTCGCCTTCATCGGCTTCATTCTCGGCACGTCCAACCCGTTCGCCCGCCTCGACCCGGCGCCGTTCGAGGGGCGCGACCTCAATCCCATCCTCCAGGACATCGGTCTCGCGATCCATCCGCCGCTTCTCTATCTCGGCTATGTCGGCTGTTCGATCTCGTTCTCGTTTGCCGTCGCGGCGCTGATCGACGGCCGCATCGACGCCGCGTGGGCGCGCTGGGCGCGGCCGTGGACGCTCGCCGCCTGGGTTTTCCTGACGCTCGGGATCGCGATGGGCTCGTACTGGGCTTACTACGAGCTCGGCTGGGGTGGTTTCTGGTTCTGGGATCCGGTCGAGAACGCCTCGCTGATGCCCTGGCTCGCGACCACCGCGCTCCTCCACAGCGCCGTGGTCATGGAGCGGCGCGACGCGCTGAAGATCTGGACCGTGCTGCTGGCGATTCTCGCCTTCAGTCTCAGCCTGCTCGGCACCTTCCTGGTGCGCTCCGGCGTCCTCACCTCGGTGCACACCTTCGCAGCCGATCCGACCCGCGGCGTGTTCATCCTGCTCATTCTCTGCGCTTTCATCGGCGGTTCGCTGGCGTTGTTCGCGCTGCGCGCCGGGTCGCTGACGCCGGGGGGCATCTTCGCCCCGATCAGCCGCGAGGGAGCGCTGATCCTGAACAACATCTTCATCACCGCCGCCACGGCCACCGTGGTGGTCGGCACGCTCTATCCACTGGTGCTGGAATCCCTGACAGGAGCCAAGATCTCGGTCGGCGCGCCGTTCTACAATCTCACCTTCGTGCCCGTGGTGGCGCCGCTGCTGGTGCTGATCCCGTTCGGGCCGTTGCTCGCCTGGAAACGGGGCGACCTCCGCGCCGCGGCTGAGCGCCTGACCCTCGCCTTCGGACTCTCCATCCTCGGCACCATCGTCGTCCTGGCGTTCGTCGGCGTATCGCAGGCGCTGGCGTTGCTCGGCGTCTGGGTCGGGTTGTGGCTCATGGTTGGTGCGTTCGCCGAGCTTGCGGCCCGCATCAAGCTCGCGCAGGCGCCGCTCTCCGAAAGCTGGCGGCGGCTGGTCGGCTTGCCGCGCTCCACCTTCAGCACCGCGCTCGCCCATTCCGGCGTCGGCATCATGGTGCTCGGCATCGTCAGTGCGTCGGTCTGGTCCGGCGAGGACATCCGGTCCATGACCGTGGGTGAGACGGCCACCATCGCCGGTTACGAGATCACCCTTGACGGTTTCCGCTCCGGCCGCGGCCCGAACTACGAGGAAGCTTCCGCCCAACTCACGGTCCGCCGTGACGGTCGGGTCATTGCCGTCATGTCCCCGAGCAAGCGCTTCTACCCCGCCCGCGACACTCAGACGACGGAAGCGGCGATCGAAACCCGCGGCTTCTCGCAGATCTATCTGTCGCTCGGTGACATTGCCGAGGGCGGCACCACAGTGCGCATTTTCTGGCGGCCGTGGGTGACGCTGATGTGGTGGGGTGCGGTGGTGATGTCGATCGGCGGCGCACTCTCGCTCACCGACCGGCGCCTGCGTGTCGGCGCGCCACGACCGGCCCGGCGACGTCGGCTGGCGCCGGCGGAATGAGGGCGGTGCGCAAGGCGCTGGCCCTCATCGCGCTGGCTTGCGGGCTGCTGGCGCCCGGCGCGGCGATGGCGGTGCTTCCGGACGAGGTCCTCGACGACCCGGCGTTGGAAGCCCGGGCCCGGGCGCTGTCGCTCGGCTTGCGCTGTCTCGTCTGCCAGAACCAGTCGATCGACGATTCCGATGCGCCGCTGGCGCGCGACCTGCGCCTGCTCGTGCGCGAGCGCCTGGTCGAGGGCGACACCGACGAGGAGGTGATGACGTTCCTGGTCGCTCGCTACGGCGATTTCATCCTCCTGAGGCCGCCGTTCAATGCCGCGACGATCCTCCTGTGGTCGATCCCGGCGATCGCGCTGCTGGGCGCCGCCGGCCTGACCGTCGCGCATTTTCGTCGCCGGTCGGCGACCGCCGCCGCGACGAACCTGACAGCCAACGAACGGGCCGCGCTCGACCGGCTCATGGCCGGCGACGACTGACCGCCGGTTCTTCTCCCGTCCGACAGTACGGAGGCCACGCCATGGCGAAGTCGCAGAGGGTGACGTTTACCGGCAGCAATGGCCATGAGCTGGCCGCGCGGCTCGATCTTCCCGAAGGACCCATCCTGGCCTTCGTGCTGTTCGCCCACTGCTTCACCTGTTCCAAGGATTTCGTCGCCGCCCGCAGGATCGCAGCCGGCCTGTCGGCGCGCGGCTTCGCCGTGCTGCGGTTCGACTTCACCGGCCTCGGTTCGTCCGAGGGCGATTTCGCCAACACCAACTTCTCCTCGAACGTCGAGGACCTCCTACGCGCCGTCGACTTCCTGCGCACCCATTACCGCGCGCCCGAGATCATGATCGGCCACTCGCTCGGCGGTGCCGCGGTGCTGTCGGCCGCGCCCGACATTGACGAGGTCAGCGCCGTTGTCACGATCGGCGCGCCGGCCGAGGCCGAGCACGTCGCCCACAACTTCCTGCCCCATCTCGACACCATCACCGAGGCCGGCGAGGCCGACGTGAATCTCGGCGGCCGGACCTTCACCATCCGGCGCCAGTTCCTTCAGGACATCCGTGACCACCGCGTGCTCGACCGTGTCAAGGGCCTGCGCAAGCCGCTGCTCGTGCTCCACGCGCCCACCGACCAGACGGTGGGGATCGAGAATGCCGCGGCGATCTTCGACGCCGCGCGTCATCCCAAGAGCTATGTCTCGCTTGAAAACGCCGACCACCTGCTCTCCGAACCGGAGGACGCCGCCTATGTCGCCGACGTCGTCGCCTCTTGGGCGGCGCGCTATGTCGACACCGATTTCGAGGTGCTGGAGGAATCGGTCTCCGCGCATCTCACCGTTGCCGAGACCGGGCAGGGCAAGTTCCAGGCGATCGCCAATCGCGGCCGCCACCGTCTCCTGGTCGACGAGCCGGTCAAGGTCGGCGGTCTCGATTCCGGGCCGACGCCGTACGATTACCTCGCCATTGCGCTGGGCGCCTGCACGACCATGACGCTGCGCATGTACGCCGCCCACAAGAAGCTCGACCTTGGGCGGATCTCCGTCGAGGTCGATCACGGCAAGGTCGATGTGTCCCATTGCGAGGATTGCGGTGAGGTAAGCGCGGGCCGGCAGGGCCGCATCGACCGCTTCGTGCGCCGGATCAGGATCGAAGGCCCGGTGCCCGACGAGCTTCAGGCCAAGCTCCTCGAGATTGCCGACAAATGCCCGGTCCATCGGACGCTGCACAGCGATGTCGCCATCGTCACGCGGCTGGAACCCGCGGCCGAGCCGGCGACCATTACCGAAGTTTAATCTCGGCGACAGTGAGCCGTAAGGTTCCGGCCCCCATATTTCCCTCCATCAGGACGGCGACCCGCAGGTGAGTCGCTTGGTTGACGCGATGGAGACACGACTATGAGCGACACCAATTCCCGAACCGGCGGCCGCGCCTTGCGCACTGTCATTCTCGGCGGCACAGCCCTGGCGCTGGTGGTCACCGGCGCTTTCCTGGGTTCGACGGACCTCGTCCGGGTCACGCCCGCACAAGCCGAGGCGGTCCGCGTTGAGGGCGTCGCTCCTTTCAGTTTCGCTGATGTCGTCGAGCAGGTGCGCCCGGCCGTGGTCAGCGTCCGCGTGCGCGGCGAGACGGCGGCAGTCGCCCTCGACGATGAGGGCGAGCAGTTCTTCGACTTCCCGCCCGGCTCGCCGATGGAGCGTTTCTTCCGCCAGTTCCGCCAGCAGATGCCGCGCGACATGATCCCGCGCAACCGGCCGTCCACCAGCCTCGGTTCCGGCTTCGTGATTTCCGGCGATGGCCTGGTCGTGACCAACAACCACGTGGTCGACGACAGTGAGACGGTGGTGGTGACCTTCGAGGACGGCACCGAATACGACGCCGAGGTCATCGGCTCCGACGACCGCACCGACCTGGCGCTGCTCAGGATCGATGCCGACGAAACGTTCACCTACGTCAAGTTCTCCGACCAGGAGCCGCGCGTCGGCGACTGGGTGGTCGCCGTCGGTAACCCTTTCGGTCTCGGCGGCACCGTGACGGCCGGCATCATCTCGGCCCGCGGCCGTCAGATCGGCGCCGGTCCGTATGACGACTTCCTGCAGATCGACGCCGCCGTGAACCGTGGCAACTCGGGCGGTCCGGCGTTCAACTACCGCGGCGAGGTCGTGGGCGTGAACACCGCGATCTTCTCGCCGTCGGGCGGCAATGTCGGCATCGCCTTCGCCATTCCCGCCTCGACCGCCGAGCGCATCGTCGATGACCTCACCGACGACGGCATGGTCGTTCGCGGCTGGCTGGGCGTCCAGATCCAGACGATCACCGACGAGATCGCCGAAGGCCTGCGGCTCGGCAACGAGCGCGGCGCGCTGGTCGCCCAGGTGACCGCCGGCAGCCCGGCCGAAGGAATCCTGGAGGTCGGCGACGCGGTGACCGCGGTCAACGGCCGCGCGATAGACGACTCCCGCGATCTCGCGGTGCGGATTTCCAGCCTCAGCCCCGGCGAAACCGCCACGGTCACCGTGGTGCGCGACGGTCGCACGCGCGACTTCGACATCGAGCTTGGCCGCCTGCCGAGCACCGAGCAGCTCGCTTCGCTGATCGGCCCCGGCCAGCCGGACTCGTCCGACCCGCGCAGCACTGCGCTGCGTGATTTCGGCCTCGCCATGGTGCCCGCCGATGACGGCGTCGGCGTCACCGTCACCGACGTCGATCCCAACAGCCAGGCCGCGGAGCGCGGCATCCAGCCGGGTGACGTCATCCTTGCGGTCGGCGACACGGAGGTGAGTTCGCCGGACGAGATCGAGGAGGCGATCGCCGCGGCGCGGGACGAGGGCATGAGGGCCGTGCTGTTCCGCATTCGCTCCGGTGACAGCACCCAGTTCGTGCCCATGACGCTCGCGCGGTCCTGACCCCCGCGCAACGGGCGGAAGCGCTTTTTCCGTCGCCCGAAGCCTTCTGCCCCCGCGAACGGCAGGCCAACCTGGCCTGCCGTTTTCGCTTTCGCCCGATAGAAGGGGCGTATCCAGGGGAGTAGACTTTCCGTCATGCGAATCCTGGTGATCGAGGACGATACGGCCGCCGCCTCGTTCCTGCTCAAGGCCCTGCGGGAAGCCGGTCACGTGCCCGACCACGCCGACGACGGCGAGACCGGCGCCGCCATGGCCGTCGGCGGCGGCTACGACGTTCTGGTGGTCGACCGCATGCTGCCGAAGCGCGACGGCCTCTCCATCATCGAGGACCTGCGCGACCGCGACGACCATACGCCGGTGCTGATCCTGTCGGCGCTCGGCCAGGTCGACGACCGTGTGGCCGGCTTGCGCGCCGGCGGCGACGACTACCTCACCAAGCCCTACGCCTTCTCCGAGCTGCTCGCGCGGGTCGAGGTCCTGGCGCGCCGCCAGACCCCGCAATCGGCGGAGACGGTCTACCGGGTCGGCGACCTGGAGCTCGACCGGCTGGGCCACACGGTACAGCGCGCCGGCCAGCAGATCGCCCTGCAGCCGCGCGAGTTCCGGCTCCTGGAGTTCCTGATGCGCAATGCCGGGCAGGTGGTGACCCGGACCATGCTTCTGGAGAAGGTCTGGGACTACCATTTCGATCCCCAGACCAACGTCATCGACGTCCACGTGTCGCGGCTGCGCGCCAAGATCGACAAGGGCTTCGAACGGCCGCTGCTGCACACCGTGCGCGGCGCGGGATACATGATCCGTGACGGCGCTGAGTAGGTTCGTCCGCACCACCGCGTTCAAGCTGTCGGCGATCTACATCGCCGTGTTCTCGGCCTTTTCGGTCTTCTTCGTCCTCTACATCTCCTACACCGCCAACGTGGTCCTCAACGACCAGGTCCGCGACACCATCCGCGCCGAACTGCTGGGCCTTGCCGACCAGTATCGCTCCGGCGGGCTGATCGCCATGGTCGACGCCATCGAGCAGCGCGCCTACCAGCCGGGGGCGAGCCTCTATCTCGTCACCGATCTGTCGGGTCGCATCCTCGCCGGCAACGTCTCGCGGGTGTCGAACGAGCTTCTGAGCCGGCCGGGGATCGAACCGATCACCGTGCCTTATCAGCGCTTTGCCGACGAGCGCCAGGAGCGCACGGCCATGGTCCAGGTCGTCCGGCTCACTGGCGGCTATCGCGTCCTCGTCGGCCGCGATGTCGGCGAGCGCGAGGCCTTCCGCGCCGTCATCGGCAACGCCCTCGCCTGGGCACTGGCGGTGATGATCGGGCTCGCGGTGCTGACCTGGGTGTTCGTCAGCCGGCGGGTGCTGAAGCGCATCGATTCGCTGTCCGCCACCAGCCGCCGGATCATGGACGGCGATCTGTCGGGACGGCTGGAGGTGGTCGGCACCGGCGACGAGTTCGACCGTCTGGCCGAAAGCCTCAACGCCATGCTGGAGCGGATCGAGAGCCTGCTCTACGGCCTCAAGGATGTCTCCGACAACATCGCCCACGACCTGAAGACGCCGCTCACGCGGCTGCGCAATCGCGTCGAGGCGGCGCTCGCCGGGCCGCGCGACGCCGACGGCTATCGCGACGCGCTGGAATCGACCATCGAGGAATCGGAGCGCCTGATCAGCACCTTCGACGCGCTGCTCCTGATCGCGCGGATCGAGGCCGGATCGCCGGCGGGCGAGAAGACCGAGATCGACGCCGCCGCGATCGCCCGCGACGTGGCGGAACTCTACGAGCCGGTGGCGGAAGAAGCGGGCCTGCGGATCGAGGTCGACGCGCCGGAGCCCGCCTGTCTCCCCGCGCGCCGCGAACTCGTCAGCCAGGCCATGGCCAACCTCGTCGACAACGCCATCAAATACGCCGCGCGCTACGGGGCCGACAACGGCGTGGTGAAGGTCGCGGTCCGGCGCGAGGCCGACAACGTGGTGCTGTCCGTCGTCGACAACGGACCGGGCATCCCGGCGGAGGAACGCGAACGCGTCCTGCAGCGCTTCGTGCGGCTTGAGGCGAGCCGTTCGCAGTCCGGCAGCGGCCTTGGCCTCAGCCTCGTGGCCGCCCTGGTCCGCCTGATGGGCGGCAAGCTCGAACTCGCCGACGCCGATCCGGGGCTGGCCGTGACCGTGACCTTGCCGGTAGCCTAGCCCCACAGGGAGGGGCCTCGGGGCATGGCGATTACCATTGAACCGACCGCGCTGGCCGCGCGTCTCGCACCGCGCCTGAAGCCGGCGACGAAATCCGTCACGCGCCGATGGATGGCGGAGTGGCTGGAGGCTGTCGGCCAGTCCGATCGGAACGGCCGGTTGACCGGTCAGGCGCAAGCCCTCCTTGGGGTGCAGGGCTTCGACCGTTTCGCCGCCGCCGTCATGGAGAGTGCGCCCTTCCTGCGCGACCTGATCCTCACCGAACCGGCGCGGCTCGGGCGGTTCGCGACGGCCCATCCCGATCGCGAGCGGCGGGCGATCGTCGCCCGCGTGCGGCGTGGGTGGAGGACCGAGGACGGCGAGCGCTTCCGACGAGCGCTGCGCCGTGCGCGCCAGGACATGGCACTGCTCGTGGCCGTCGCCGATCTCGGCGGCGTGTGGGATGTCGCGGAGGTTACTGCCGCGCTGTCGGCGTTCGCCGATGCCTGCGTACAGGCGACCTGCCGGCACCTGCTCGCAGGCGCCGCGCGCGACCGTCGCCTGACGCTGCCCGATGCGGCCCGTCCCGAAGACGGATCGGGGTGGATCGTGCTCGCCATGGGCAAGTACGGTGCCCATGAGCTGAACTATTCAAGCGACATTGACCTGATCGTCTTCTTCGACGAGGCGGTCGCACCCGTCACCGAGCCCGGCGACGCGCTTGCCGTGTTCGTCGATCTGACGCGGGACCTGACCCGCTGCCTCAGCGACTACACGGAGGACGGCTACGTCTTCCGTACCGACCTCCGCCTGCGGCCGGACCCCGGCGCGACCCAGGTCGCCATGTCCACCGAAGCCGCCCTGCAATACTACGAGACCTTCGGCCAGAACTGGGAACGCTCGGCGATGATCAAGGCACGGCCGTGCGCCGGCGACGTGGCCGCGGCCGAGCGCTTCCTCGCCGACCTGCGACCCTTCATCTGGCGGCGCTATCTCGACTTCGCCGCGATCGCCGACATCCATTCCATCAAGCGTCAGATCCACGATCATCGCGGCCACGAGGACATCGCCGTCGCCGGCCACAACATCAAGCTCGGCCGCGGCGGCATCCGCGAGATCGAGTTCTTCGTCCAGACCCAGCAACTCATCGCCGGCGGCCGGCATGAGAACCTCCGCGGCCGGCGCACCGTCGAGATGCTGCAGGCGCTGGCCGCGGGCGGCTGGATCAGACGGCGCACGGCGACCGACATGATCGCGGCTTACGCTTATCTCCGGACCGTCGAACACTGCCTGCAGATGATCGCCGACGAACAGACCCACACCCTGCCGGAGGACGACGCGGCCCTGCTGGTCGTCGCCCGCATGGTCGGCCACGCCAGCCTCAAGGCGTTTGCGGCGCGGCTGCGCAAGGTGATGGGCACGGTGCAGGAGCACTACGCGGCCCTGTTCGAGGACGCGCCGGCGCTCGCATCGGCGACCGGCAATCTCGTCTTCACCGGCGACAGCGACGATCCGGGGACGCTGGAGACGCTGACCGCCCTCGGCTTCCGTCGCCCGGCCGAGATCGTCGCCGCGGTGCGTCGCTGGCACTACGGTCACTATCCGGCCACACGGTCGGCCTCGGCGCGGGAACGTTTGACCGAGTTCGTGCCGGTTCTCCTGGAGACGCTGGCCGGCTCGGAGAACGCCGACGCCGCCTTCACTGCCTTTGACGAATTCCTGTCGCGCATGCCGGCCGGCGTGCAGCTCTTTTCGCTCCTCCAGTCCAACCGCGGCCTCCTGAACCTCTTGTCGCTGGTGCTCGCCACCGCCCCGCGTCTCGCCGAAACCATCGTCCGGCGTGCCCATGTGCTGGATGCGTTGACCGAGCCGGCCTTCTTCGGCGTCCTGCCGGATCGCGACGCACTCCACGACGGCCTCGTCGCCTCGCTGCGCCAGGCGCGCTCCTTCGAGGAGGTGCTGGACCGCGCGCGCATCTTCAACCAGGAGCAGGCGTTCCTGATCGGCGCCCGGGTGCTGGCCGGGACCGTCGGCGTCCAGCAGGCCGGCCACGCCTACAGCGATCTCGCCGACGTCGTCGTGGCGGAGATGTTCGACCATGTGCGGGCCGAGTTCGAGACGGCGCACGGGCGCATGGCCAAGGGCCGTGCGGTCCTTCTCGCGCTCGGCCGGCTGGGCGGACGGGAGATGACCGCCGCCTCCGATCTCGACCTCATCATGCTCTACGACTTCGCCGACAAGGCGACCGAGTCGAACGGCAAGAAGCCGCTGCCGGGCACCATGTACTTCAGCCGGCTGACGCAGCGGCTGGTGTCGGCGATCTCGGCGCCGACGGCCGAGGGCAAACTCTACGAGGTCGATTTCCGCCTGCGGCCGTCCGGCAACGCCGGCCCGCTTGCGACCCATGTCGATGCCTTCCGCGCCTATCAGACCCGCGGCGCGTGGACGTGGGAACACATGGCGCTCACCCGCGCCCGCATCATCGCCGGGGATGCCGCGCTCGCGAAGCGGGCCCGCCGCGAGATCGACCGCGCACTGGCGATCAGCCGCCCGCGCAAGAAGGTGGTCGCCGATATCGTCGAGATGCGCGGCATGGTCGAGGACTACAAGGGCGGGGAGGGCGTCTGGGACATCAAGCAGGCCCCGGGTGGCCTGGTCGATGTGGAGTTCATCGCCCAGGCCCAGCAGCTCCTCCACGCCGCGAAGCACCCGGACTTGCGGGCGACCGAAACCGCGCTGGTGCTGAAGGCGGCGCGCAAGGCGTGTGTGCTCGCCAAGGGCGATGCCGAGGCGCTGATCGCGGCCGCCGAGCTCTACCAGGCGTTGATCCAGATCCTGCGGCTGTGTACCGAGGGCGTGTTCGACCCGGAGACCGCACCCCGCGGTTTGCGCGAGCGCCTCGCCCGCGCCGCTGCCTTGCCCGACTTTGCGACCCTGGAAGCCCATCTGACCCAGACGCAAGAGGGCGTTCGCGCGATCTTCGAGCGGCTCTTGGGGACGCCGACCCAAGCCTGAGCGAAGTTCGGCGGTGGACGCTTGCACCGTGGGACGCTCTCGGGTAAGAGCGTTATGTTATAACATAGCGAGGTGGATCATGATCCGACGTTCTGTCGTGGCCGGCGCGGCCGCATTGACACTGGCGGCCAGTGGGGCAGCCTCCGCGGCGCCCGAGGTGGTGGCGACCATCAAGCCGATCCACGGCCTGGCCGCGGCCGTCATGGCCGGCGTCGGCGAACCCCGCCTGCTGATCGACGGCGCCCAGTCGCCCCACGGCCTGACGCTGAAGCCGTCCCAGGCGCGCGACCTTGAAAACGCGGACGTGGTGCTGTGGATCGGACCGGAGCTGGAAACCTCGCTCGCACGTGCGATCGAGAACCTTGCCGACAGCGCCGTGGTTCTGGAACTGATCGAGGCGGAAGGCGTGACGGCACTGCCGTACCGGGTGGCGGTTGGCGACGACCACCACGATGAAGCCGCCGAGGGCCACGGCCACCACGACGATCACAAGGATGACCACAAGGACGATCATGCCGAGAGCCACGACGGCCATGATCATCACGATGGCCACGGTGACGGCCACGAACACGCCGACGGTCATGAGAGCCACGGCGACGAGCATGAACATGCGGACGGCCATGAGCACGACCATGCCGACGGACATGAGGGCCATGGTGACGAGCACGAACACGCAGATGGCCACGAAGGTCACGAACATGCCGACAGCCATGAGCACGGCCACCATGGCCATGATCATGCCGGCAGCCTCGACGGCCATATCTGGCTCGACCCGGACAACGCCGCGGCCATGATGACCGCCATCGCCGAGGCGCTTGCCGAGGCCGATCCGGACAACGCCGCGCGTTACCAGGCCAATGCCGACGCCGCGATCGCCGAGCTCGGACCGCTGTCGGAGGAGGTCGACCGCCTGCTGGCCTCGGCGCGGGAGCAGTCCTTCGTCGTCTTCCACGACGCCTACCAATACTTCGAACAGCATTTCGGCCTTGAACCGGCGGTGGCCATTGCCATCAATCCCGAGATCGCGCCTGGCGCCGCCACGATCGCCGCCATCCGCGAGCAGGTGCTTGACGCCGATGTCGCCTGTGTCTTCTCGGAGCCGCAGTTCCCCTCCGGCCTGACCGCGACCCTGACCGAAGGGACGGTCGTGGCGTCGGCCGAACTCGATCCCCTGGGCGCGTCGCTGGAGGCCGGCCCCGGCTTCTACGGCGCGCTCCTGCGGCAGATGGCGGCCACGATGCGCACCTGTCTGTCGCCGTCGAACTAGGACCGGTCGGCCCTCGGCCTCGGGTTTCGGACGTGGCGCGCACCACGTTTCGAATCCCGGTGCCGAATGGCCTGATCCCCCGCCATATTGCGGCCACCGCCGCGTGCGAGGGGGTTCGCTTCGCACGTCCGCGCCCCACATGGTATACGTGTGAGAGTTCGCTGACCGATGAGGCGACGTTGACCAAGTCCTTGTCCAGGCCCCTGAAACGTCTTGTCCTGGGGACCGGCGTCGGTGCCGCTTGTCTCGCCGGCGCCGCCGTGCCCTCCGCCGCCCATCCGCATATGTGGGTCGATGTCCGCGTCGAGCTCAGGTTCGACGGCGAGGGGCGCCTTGCGGCGCTGCGTCAGGTGTGGCTGTTCGACGACCTCTACACCGCCTTCATCCTCGACGGCATGGATGGTGATGGCGACGGCCTGCCGGACCAGGTCCAGCTCGACGATCTGATGCGCGAAAACCTGTCCAATCTCAAAGAGTTCGACTACTTCACCGAAGTGACGGGTGACGTCGGCAAAGCGACCTTCGCCACCGCGACCGAAGGCTCGACGCGGGTCCGCGGCCACAACCTCGAAATGTCGTTCACGGTGCCGCTCGCCGCCCCCATGAATCCGGGCGCCCAGTTCACCTACGCGGTCTTCGATCCGACCTACTACATCGACATGCTCCACGCCGAGGGCGACGACGCGATCCGGTTCGCCGGCGCGCCGGCGGGCTGCAACCACGAAGTGATCGAGCCCAATCCCGACCCCGCGACGGTGGAGCTTGCCGCCAGCCTCGACATAACCGAATCGGCCGGGGATACGCTGGGCGCGTTCTTCGCCGAAAGAGTGGTTGTTCGGTGCGCACCGGTCGGTTAGCGGCCGTTGCCGCGCTGGCCGCTGTGACGGGTTCGGTCGCGGTCGCCGAAGCGAACGTGCTCGTCGGCACGGCCACCGAGCCGACGCTATGGGGCCAGGCGATGGACTGGATCGTCTCGCAGCAACGCGCGATCCAGACCAGCCTCACCGACTCCCTGCGCAGCCTGACCGCCGACGGCGGCATCGCCGCGACCTGGGGGCTCATCGTCGCGGCCGGGCTTTACGGTATCCTCCACGCCGCCGGACCGGGCCACGGCAAGGTCGTTCTCACCACCTACCTCGTCACCCACGGCGCGCGCCTCGGGCGCGGCGTGGGCATGGCCGCGGCCGCGGCGGCCTGCCAGGGCCTGGTTGCGCTGGTGCTCGTCTACGGCCTGATCTATCTCGCCGGCTGGCTGCCACGCGATACCGCCTCGGCCGTCGACTGGACCGAACGGGCGAGCTACGCGCTGGTGACGGCGATCGGCGCCTATCTGGTGTGGCGCGCTGCCCGCGCCGTCTATCGCGAGGTGCAGGCGCGGCGCCAGGTCGCCGTAACCGCCGACGCCGTCGTGCACGATTCTCATCACCACCACGACCATGACGAGACTTGCGACTGCGGTCACATCCCCTCGGCGAGCCAGATCGAATCCGCCAACGACCTCCGCACCATGGCCGGTGTCGTCCTGTCGATCGGGTTGAGGCCGTGCAGCGGCGCGGTCCTGGTGCTGGTGTTCGCCCGGGCGCTCGACCTGCCATGGGCCGGCGTAGCGGCCGTGGCCGCCATGTCGGCGGGGACGGCCTTCGCCGTGGCGTCTCTGGCGTTTCTCGCCGTCTATGCGCGCGATCGCGTCACGTCGCTGCTCGGCCGCGACGGCGGCGCCTGGGCGCTGGCCGCCAACGGCATCGCCATGACCGGCGGTGGCGTGCTGATCGCTGTCGGTCTGTCGCTGATGGCGGCGTCGTTCGCGACCCGGCATCCGTTCGCGATCTGAAGCTGTCGGCCAATCAGGCCGACGCCGCACCCGGCTCGGCTGCCGGCGGTTCGCATGGCAGGCGCACCGACACCGTCGTGCCCTTGCCTTCGACGGAGCGGATGCGCATCCCGCCGCCATGCATGCGCACCAGCGAACTGGTGATCGCGAGCCCCAGCCCCGAGCCCTGATGGCTCTTGGTGAACTGGTTGCTGACCTGCTCGAACGGCCGACCCAGCCGCCGGAGCGCCGCCGCCGGGATGCCGATGCCGGAATCGGCGACCGTGAAGGTGATCGCCCCGCCCACCTGGCGCGCCCGGACCTGAATGGCGCCGCCCTTGGGCGTGAACTTGACGGCGTTGGACAGCAGGTTGAGGAGGATCTGCTTCAACGCCCGCTTGTCGCCATGCAGGCGCAACGCGGCGCCGATCTCCGCGTTGACCTCGATCTGCCGGTCGGCGGCCTGGGTGCTCATGATGCGGATCGACTGCTGGACCACGTCGTCGAGCTGGATGGCTTCGTGATCGAGCGCGAACCGGCCGGCCTCGATCCGCGACATGTCCAGAACGTCGTTGATGACACCGAGCAGGTACGACCCGCTCTGATGGATGTCGCGACAATACTCCTGGTACTTCGGTGAACCGAGATCGCCGAACAGGCCGGACTGCATGATCTCGGAGAAGCCGATGATGGCATTGAGCGGCGTGCGCAGCTCGTGGCTGATGTTGGCCAGGAACTCCGACTTGGCGCGGTTGGCGTCCTCGGCGCGGTTCTTCTCCTCGGCGTACTTCTCGGCCAGTTCCACCATCTGCTGCGCTTGGCGCTCCAGCTTCTGGCGCGACTGGCGCAGGTCGGCGATGGTCGCCATCAACCGCCGCTCGCCCTCCACCAGCTTGGTTTCGTGCGCCTTGAGCTGGCTGATGTCGGTCCCGACCGAAACGAAGCCGCCGTCCTTGGTCCGCCGCTCGTTGATCTGGAGCCAGGCCCCGTCGTCGAGCTGCAGTTCGAAACTGCGCGAACCGTCGTCGCCGTCGGTGTCGACCTGGTTGCCGATCTGAGCGCGCACCGTCGGCTTGCGGCCGAGCGCCACGACCTCGTCGTAGTGCATGCCCGGCTGCACCGACGCCTCGGGCAGGTCGTACAACTGCTGGTACTTCGAGTTGCACATCACCAGCCGGTTGTCGGCGTCCCAGAGCACGAAGGCCTCCGAGATCGTCTCGATCGCATCGCTGAGCCGGATGTCGGCTGTCTTGGACCGTTCGACCAGACGCATCTGTTCGGTCACGTCGACGGCGATGCCGATCAGATGCGGATCGGGTGTGTCGCGGTCCATCAGCTCGGCGCGCACCCGCAGCCAGATCCAGTGGCCGTCGGCGTGGCGAATCCTGAACATGCGGTCGAGCGTCGACTGCCGGGAATCGTAGAGCGCCTCGACCACCGCCATCAGGTCGCCGTCGTCGGGGTGGATCAGCGCACGCACGTCGCTGAACGACAGGAGCGAGTCCTGCGCGGGCAGGCCGGCGATCTCGAACATCGAGCGTGACCAGAAGATCCGCGCCCGGCCGAGGTCCCAGTCCCACAGACCGCTGCGCCCGCGCGTCAGTGCGGTTTCGAACCGCGCCTGGGTTTCGGTGTAGATGCGGTCGGCCTCGTTCGCGCGCGCCGTCTGGGTGAAGTAGCCGTAGAGGATGACGAGCAGGATCGCGCTCGTGCCCACGAAGATGACGGCGTTGAGCGTCACCTCGGAGCGCCATTCGCGGTAGACCTGCTCCATCGGCTGGATGACGGCCACGCCGCCGCCATCGTCGAGGTGGTGGACGGTGCCGAGCGCGCGCATGCTGTCCGGCAGTGTTACCCGGAGCACGCCGGCGCGGGCGCCGAACGTCGTCAACGGCTGGGCCTCGCCGACGATATCGGTGAGCGGAATGCCCTCGCGCTCGATCATGTGCGGCTGGGTCGCGATCACCACGCCGGCCGGATCGGTCACGTAGACCTCGCGCCCCGACTCGATGGCGCGCGAGGGCAGGGCGTCCGCCACGCGGTTATGAACGTCGAACGTCGTGTCGTCGCTACCGTCGGGCGACAGCGCGGCGGCGACGACCGACGCGATCATGGTGATGGCAACCCGGGCCTCGCTCTCGCGGTCGGCCCGTAGCTGGTAGAGTTCGTAGGTTCTGACCGCGCCGACCAGCAACAGGAAGACGAAGATCAGGACCGGGATGAGCTTGCGCAGGAAGGGCTCGGCCGCCAGGAGTTGCTGATAGGCCGGGTGGGCGAGGAGCCGGGCATGCCCGCTGAGGTGAGAAGCGGCGGCAAGGTCGCGTCGGAATCCCAATCGTTCCGCGAGACTCGCCGTCCCAGCCCGCGCCATGAGGCCCCCTCATCGATTCGCCACTCTGTTTTCGGAGTGATGCCGCACCCGAATCACTTTCATTTGAATCGACGGGAATCCGCTTGTCCAGCGGGTCAAGGAAATATTTACGCTTTCAGCGTCCGGTCCACGATATCGCGCGTATCCGACGAGAGTGACCGCTCGGCCGCGACCTTTCTCAGCGCATTCTCGGCCAGCTCGCGCCGCCCGGGCTCCAGCGTTCGCCACGACCGGAAGGCCACCAGCAGCCGCGCCGCCGTTTGCGGGTTTCGTGCGTCGAGGCCGATCACGAAATCGGCAAGGAAGTCGTAGCCGGCACCGTCGGCGCGGTTGAACTGCGTTGGATTGCCGCCGGCGAAGACACCGACCAGTGCGCGGATGCGGTTGGGATTGGTGAGCGAAAACGCCGGATCGGTGAGTAGATCCTTCACCCGGTCGAGCGTCGAGGCCGCCGGCACGATCGCCTCGAACGTCAGCCATTTGTCGAGCACCAGCGGATTGTCCCGGTAGGCGTCGTGAAACGCCTGCAGGGCCGGCAGTCGCTCGGGCAGGCCGCCATGGGCGAGGATCGACAGGGCGGCCGAACGGTCGGTCATGTTGTCGGCGCTCTCGACCTGCGCCACGGTCGCGTCGATGGCCGCACCGTTACCATTGGCCGTCATCAGGTCGAGCGCGGCGTTGGCCAACGCGCGTCGGCCGGCGGTCTCCGCGTCGGGTGTGTAGCTGCCCGACCGGCGCATGGACTCCCGGACCGCGGCGAGCCGATCGCCGATGCGGTCGGCGAGGCGGGCCCGGATCTGGTTGTGCGCGGCGGCGATGGCGTCGGGGTCGACGTCCTCGCCGATCTCCCGGGCAATGTCGGCCTGGCCCGGCAGCGCCAGGACTTGAGCACGGAACGCCGGCTCCAGATCCTCGTTGCCGGTGATCTCGGCGAGCGCATCGAAGAACGCCGGATCGAAGTCGACGCGTTCGCGCCGGCGAACGGCGGCCGTGCCGCGTTTCAGCGCCTGCATGGCGATCGTCTGGACGGCCTGCCAGCGGTTGAACGGATCGGCGTCGGTGCGCATCAGAAAGAGGAAATCGTCGGCCGACAGATTGTCGGTCAGCCGCACCGGTGCCGAGAAGCGGCGAAGCAACGACGGGACCGGTCGCGCGCCGATCCCGTGGAAGACGAAGGTCTGGCGCTCGTCCGTGAGGTGGATCACGTCGGCCTCGACGGTTCCGCCCTCGACGCGCGAGGGGGCCATGTCGTCGCCGTTCGGGCCGACCAAGCCGAACCGGATCGGGATGTGGAGCGGCGCCTTGTCCGGCTGTCCGGGCGTCGGCGGCGTCCGCTGGCTGAGATCGAGCGTGTAGGTCTGCGCCGCAGCGTCGTAGGTCCCACTGGCCTCGACCAGCGGCGTGCCGGATTGCACATACCAGCGGAAGAACCGGGACAGGTCGGCGTCGGCGACCTCGCGGAAGCAGGCGACGAAGTCTTCGATGGTCACCGCCTGGCCGTCATGGCGGTCGAAGTAGAGGTCCATGCCGGCGCGGAAGGCGTCGTCGCCGACGATGGTTCTGAGCACACCGATGAGCTCTGCGCCCTTCTCGTAGACCGTCGGCGTGTAGAAGTTGTTGATCTCGGCGTAGCGGTCCGGCCGGACGGGATGGGCCAGCGGACCGGCGTCCTCCGGGAACTGCCGTGACCGCAGCGCGCGCACGTCGGCGATGCGCTTCACCGGGCGTGAGCGCATGTCACTCGAAAACTCCTGGTCGCGATAGACGGTCAGCCCTTCCTTGAGACAGAGCTGGAACCATTCGCGGCAGGTGATGCGGTTGCCGGTCCAGTTGTGGAAGTACTCGTGGGCGATGATGGCTTCGATGTGGGCGTAGTCGACGTCGGTGGCCGTGTCGGGGTCGGCCAGCACGAACTTGTCGTTGAAGATGTTGAGGCCCTTGTTCTCCATGGCCCCCATGTTGAAGTCGGACACCGCCACGATCATGAAGATGTCGAGATCGTATTCGCGGCCGAACGTCTCCTCGTCCCAGCGCATGCTGCGTTTCAGCGCATCCATCGCGTAGCCGCAGCGCGCTTCGTTGCCGTGCTCGCAGTAGATGCGCAGCTCCACGTCGCGGCCCGACATCGTGACGAAGGAATCGCGCACCATTGCCAGATCGCCGGCAACCATGGCGAAGAGGTAGGCGGGCTTGGGGAAGGGATCGTGCCAGACGGCGAAGTGCCGGTCGCTGCCGTTGACCGTTCCACCGTCGACCTGATTGCCGTTGGCGAGCAGGACCGGTGTGTCGGCGCGCGGCGCCTCGATCGACACGGTGTAGACCGACAACACGTCCGGTCGGTCGAGGAAATAGGTGATGCGTCTGAAGCCTTCGGCTTCGCACTGCGTGCAATACGTGCCGTTGGAGCGGAAGAGCCCCATCAGCTTGGTGTTGGCGGTCGGATCGATTTCGGTCGTGATCTCGAGCCAGAAATCCTTCGCCGGTACGTCGCGGATGGTCAGCCGGTCGGGCCTTGCCTCGTAGCGTGACGGGTCCAGGGGCTCGCCGTCGATCCTGATGCTCTTGAGCGTGAGTTCGTCGCCGTCAAGGACCAGGTCGCGCGCGCCGCCGACCGGCCGGATGCCGAGGCCGGCGCGCACGTGCGTCGCGTGGGGATCGAGCCGGATGTCGAGGTCGACCGTCGGGATGTCAAAGGCAGGCGGCCGGTAGTCTTCCAGGCGAACGATGTCGGTCTCTGTCGTCATGAACATGGCGTTCGCGCTACCGTGGCCAGATCCGGTCCGGCTCGTGCGTGCGACGGACGACGCTCCTCCCTGCCTGCTGCAAGCAACACAATACTGAGGTGCGCACGTCAAAAACGCAAGGCGATCTTTGAGGATTTCTCCTCATCATCCGGACTCGGACGTAAACTGATATAAATCAAACCAATTCAGAGCTGCGAAGATCGGGAAACCGACTCCGCGCGAACCTATATGAGGTATGCCCTCGACGTCATGGCCCGTTGCCTTGAAGGATGCGAAGATGTAACAGTTGAGGGCGAGGGGGAGCCATGGCGCGGATGACACTTCAGGACGTTGCCCGCACCGCCGGCGTCAGTCTGGCGACGGTTGACCGCGTCCTGAACGGCCGTCCGGGCGTCAATGCCGACACCGCCGCCCGCGTCAGGGCGGTGATGCAGTCGCTGAACTACCGCCCCGATCGCGCGGCCATGCGGCTGGCCCGCGGCACCGGACATCGCTTCTGCTTCGTTCTGCCGAAGGGCAACAACGCCTTCATGCTGGCCCTGCACCGCGAAGTGCTCGACGCCGGCCGACGCTTCGCCGCCGACCGCGTCGACGTGGACGTGCTCGAGGTCGACGTTTTCGACGGCGAGGTCCTCGCCGACGCGCTCCACCTCCTGGCCGGCCGGGTCGATGGCGTGGCGACCGTGGCGCTGGACCACCCGTCGGTCCGCCATGCCATCGACGAGCTGACCTTGTCCGGCGTGTCGGTGGTAACGCTGGTCTCGGACGTGCCGAACGCGTCGCGCACCCACTATGTGGGCATCGACAACGTCGCCGCCGGCCGCACGGCGGGGAGCCTGCTGGGCCGTTTCGTCGGCGGCCGCAAGGGCAAGGTCGGGCTCATCGCCGGCTCGCTGGCGTTGCGCGACCACATCGAACGCCAAATGGGTTTCGAACAGGTCCTCGGGCGTGACTTTCCCGAGTTGGATGTTCTTCCCGTCCGCGAGGGGCGCGACGAGGACGAACAGGTCGAGCGCCTGGTGGCCGGCCTCCTGTCGGCGCATGACGATCTGGTGGGCGTCTACAATGCCGGCGCCGGTACCGGCGGCCTGATCGCGGCGCTGGAAGCCTCGGGGCGGGGCGGTGAGGTGGTCGTGATCGCCCACGAACTGACGCCGGCCTCGCGGCGGCACCTGCTGCGCGGCACCATCGACGCCGTCATCAACCAGAATCCCGGCCACGAGGTCCGCAGCGCCATCCGGGTGCTCCTGGCGGCGCGGGAAGGCATGCCGATCATCACCGGGCAGGAGCAGATCCGGATCGACGTGTTCATTCGCGAAAACGTACCGGCGCTGGCCGACGGCGCTGCGCAGGGAGGGTGACGATGTATCTCGGCATCGATCTCGGAACGTCGTCGGTGAAGGCAGTGCTCATCAATCCCGATCAGGCGATCGTGGCGTCCGCCTCGGCTGACCTCGACGTTGAGCGACCGCAGCCCGGCTGGTCGGAGCAGGACCCCGGCGACTGGTGGACGGCCACATGCGCCGCGCTCGACGAACTCGCCGCAAGCCACGGACCGGCACTGGCCGATGTCCGCGGCATCGGCCTCTCGGGCCAAATGCATGGCGCCACGCTGCTCGATGCCAACGACAGGCCGCTGCGCCCTTGCATCCTCTGGAACGACGGTCGCGCTGACAAACAGGCGCGTATGCTGACCGAGGCCTCCGAGCGGATCACCGGCAACATCGCCATGCCCGGCTTCACCGCGCCCAAGCTGTTGTGGGTGCGGGAGCACGAGCCGGATGTGTTCGACCGGGTGCGATCCGTGCTCCTGCCCAAGGACTATCTGCGGCTGCTGCTCACCGGCGAGAAGGCCAGCGACATGTCCGACGCCGCCGGCACGCTGTGGCTCGACATGGCTGCTCGCGCCTGGTCGGACGAGATGCTGACCGCCACCGGCCTGACGCGGGAGCACATGCCCCGCGCGGTCGAGGGCACCGAGGCGACCGGCGTGTTGCGTCCCGACATCGCCGGCCGTTGGGGCATGGGCACCAACGTGGTGGTTGCTGGCGGTGGCGGCGACAATGCGGCCTCCGCCTGCGGCGTCGGCGCTGTCGCCCCCGGCACCGGCTTCGTGTCGATCGGCACGTCGGGTGTCGTGTTCGTCACCGCCGACAGCTACCGGCCCAATCCGGCCGGCGCCGTGCACACCTTCTGTCACGCGGTACCGGGTACCTGGCACCAGATGGCGGTCGCGCTGTCGGCGGCCGGCTCGCTGGACTGGCTGGCGCGCACCGTCGGCCGCGAGCCGGAAGACCTGACCTCTGCCCTCGGCGAGACCCTCGACGGGCCCGGCGCGGTGCGTTTCCTGCCGTACCTGTCCGGCGAGCGTACGCCGCACAACGACGTCGCGATCCGGGGCGCCTTCGTCGGCCTCGACCAGAATCACGACCTTGGTGATCTGACCCGCGCCGTGCTCGAGGGCATCGCCTTCTCGTTCCGCGACGGCCTCGACGTGCTGACGGCGCCGTTGGCCGCGCCGTCGCAATTAATCGCCGTCGGCGGCGGTTCACGCTCGCGCCTGTGGCTGCGGATCATCGCCACCGTTCTGGAAACCCCGATCGCCGTACCGGCCGACGGTGACTACGGCGCGGCCTTCGGTGCGGCGCGCCTTGGCCTCGTGGCCGCCGAGGGCGCCGATCCGTTCGCGGTCTGCACGCCGCCGGCGATCGAGGCGGTCGTCGAACCGGAGGCCGACCTCGTCCCGGCCTTCGCCGAAGCCCTTCACCATTATCGCAAACTCTATCCCGCCCTCAGAGAGGCCGCCTTGTCATGACCAACGGATTCTATCGACAGCAAGACGTTATCCGGTACAGCGGCGAGCACACGCCCGACCGGTTGTCCTATCGCTGGTACGACCCCGACCGCGCCGTGCTCGGCCAGCGCATGGAGGATCATCTCCGCTTCGCCGTCTGCTACTGGCATTCCTTCGTATGGCCGGGCACCGATCCGTTCGGCGGCGACACCTTCCTGCGGCCGTGGCAGGGCGCGGGCGACCCCATGGAGCTGGCGCGCCACAAGGCGGAGGTCGCATTCGAGACCTTCCGGCTTCTGGACGTGCCGTTCTTCACCTTCCATGACCGCGACATTGCGCCCGAGGGTGCGACGCTCGCCGAATCGAACCGCAACGTGCGGGAGATCGGTGAGGTCTTCGCGAAGAAGATGGAAACCGACAAGGTGCGCCTCCTGTGGGGCACGGCGAACCTCTTCTCCCACCGGCGTTACATGGCCGGCGCGGCGACCAATCCCGATCCGGAGGTGTTCGCCTATGCGGCCGCGCAGGTGAAGAACGTGCTGGAACTGACCCATGAACTGGGCGGCGCCAACTACGTCCTGTGGGGCGGCCGCGAAGGCTACGAGACGCTGCTCAACACCGACCTCAAGCGCGAACTCGACCAGCTCGGCCGCTTCCTGTCGACGGTGGTGGAGCACAAGAGCAAGATTGGGTTCGACGGCCAGATCCTGATCGAGCCCAAGCCGCAGGAGCCGACCAAGCACCAGTACGACTACGACGTCGCCACGGTGTACGGGTTCCTGAAGGCCTACGGCCTGGAGAACGACGTCAAGGTCAACATCGAGCAGAACCACGCCATTCTCGCGGGCCATTCGTTCGAGCACGAAATCGAACTGGCCGCGGCGCTCGGCATTCTCGGCTCCATCGACATCAACCGCGGCGACTACCAGTCCGGCTGGGACACCGACCAGTTCGCCATGAACGTGCCGGAGCTCGCGTTCTCCATCTACCTGATCCTGAAGGCCGGCGGCCTCGGCCAGGGCGGCTTCAACTTCGACGCCAAGATCCGCCGCCAGTCCCTTGATCCCGATGATCTGCTGGAAGCCCATGTGGGCTCCATCGACGCCTGCGCCCACGCGCTCCTGATCGCCGAACGCATGATCGACGACGGCCGTCTGGAAGACGAGCTCAAGCAGCGCTACGCCGGCTGGGACGACGCCGAGGGGCAGGCCATGCTGAACGGCGAACGGACGCTCGACGATGTGGCTGCTAGGGTGCTCGGCGACGAGATCGACCCGCAGCCCCGCAGCGGCCGGCAGGAACACCTGGAGAGGCTTCTGAACAGCTATCTCTGACAACCACACGAGATGGCGTCCGCCATCTCACGACGAGGGGAGACAGACATGAAGACGATGAAAGGACCGGCGATCTTCCTCGCCCAGTTTGCGGGCGACGAAGCGCCGTTCAACTCGCTGGCATCCATGGCCGAATGGGCCGGATCTCTGGGCTACAAGGGCATCCAGATCCCGACCTGGGACGGGCGCCTGTTCGATCTCAAGAAGGCGGCCGAAAGCAAGGATTACTGCGACGAGGTCAAGGGAACGGCCGCCATCCACGGGGTCGAGGTGACCGAACTCTCGACCCACCTCCAGGGGCAGCTCGTCGCCGTCAATCCCGTCTACGACACCGCGTTCGACGGCTTCGCGGCGGAAGAGGTGCGCGGCAATCCGTCGGCGCGGACCGACTGGGCGGTCGACCAGGTGAAGATGGCCGCCACGGCCAGCCGCAATCTCGGTCTCGACACCCAGGTCTCGTTCACCGGCGCGTTCTCGTGGCCGTTCCTCTATCCGTGGCCGCAGCGCCCGGCCGGGCTGATCGAGGACTCGTTTGACGAGCTGGCGCGCCGCTGGAAGCCGATCTTCGATCACTGCAGCGAGCACGGCAACCGGATCGGGTTCGAACTCCACCCGGGTGAGGACGTGTTCGACGGCGCCACGTTCGAGATGCTCCTGGAGCGGGTCGACAACCACGCTGCGTGCGGGATCAACTACGACCCGTCGCATTTCATCCTGCAGGCGCTCGACTATCTCGACTTCATCGACATCTATCACGAGCGCATCTACGCCTTTCACGTGAAGGATGCCGAACTCAACCCGACCGGACGCCAGGGCGTCTATTCGGGCTTCCAGAACTGGGTGAACCGGGCCGGACGTTTCCGCTCGCTGGGCGATGGTCAGGTCGACTTCGTCGGCATCTTCTCCAAGCTCGCGCAGTACGACTACGATAGCTGGGCGGTGCTGGAATGGGAGTGCTGCCTCAAACACCCGGAGGAGGGCGCCCGCGAAGGCGCGCCGTTCATCCGCGATCACATCATCCGTGTCACCGAGCGGGCGTTTGACGACTTCGCCGACGCCGGCAGCGACCGCGACGCCAATCGCCGTATGCTCGGAATCAGCTAGGAGGTCCAAACCATGGTCGAAGGAAGAAGCGATGCCGCCGGCGGCGGCCGGATCCGCCTCGGTATGGTGGGCGGCGGGCAGGGGGCGTTCATCGGTGCGGTGCACCGGATCGCCTCCCGGATCGACGATCAGTACGAGTTCGTCGCCGGCGCGCTGTCGTCGCAGAAGAAGCGCGCGATCGCGTCCGGGCTCGAATTGGGGCTCGCGAAGGATCGCGCCTATGGCAGCTACGAGGAGATGGCCAGGGCCGAGGCCGCCCGCGAGGACGGGATCGAGGCCGTGGCGATCGTCACCCCCAACCACATGCACGCCGGCCCGGCCACGACCTTTCTGAAGGCGGGCATCCACGTCATCTGCGACAAGCCGATGACCACCACGGTGGCCGAGGCGCAGGCGCTGGTGAAGCTCGCCAAGAAGTCGGGTCGGGTCTTTGCGCTCACCCACAACTACACCGGCTATCCGATGGTGCGGCAGGCGCGCGCCATGGTCGCCGACGGCACCATCGGCAAGGTGCGGGTGGTCCAGGCCGAGTACGCCCAGGATTGGCTCACCGAGCGCGTCGAGACCACCGGCCAGAAGCAGGCCGCCTGGCGCACCGATCCCAAGAAGTCCGGCGCCGGCGGGGCGATCGGCGACATCGGCACCCATGCCTACAACCTCGCCTGCTTCGTCACCGGGCTGGAGCTGGAATCCTTGTGCGCGGACATGTCGATTTCGGCCAGGGGCCGCAAGCTCGACGACAACGATAACATCCTGCTCCGCTTCAAGGGCGGCGCGCGCGGCATGTTGTGGGCGAGCCAGGTCGCGGTCGGCAATGAGAACGCGCTGCGGCTCCGCGTCTACGGCACCAAGGGCGGTCTGGAATGGGCGCAGGAGGAACCGAACAAGCTCTGGTACACGCCGTTCGGTCAGCCGAAGCAGTTGCTGACCCGGGCCGGGGCCGGCGCGGGCGAGGCGGCCGCGCGTGTATCGCGCGTACCCTCGGGGCATCCGGAGGGCTATCTTGAGGGCTTCGCGAACATCTACACCGAGGTCGCGCAGGCGATCCGCTCGGCCCGGTCGGGGCGCAAACCGCCGAAGGATGTGGTCTTCCCCACCGTCGAGGATGGGCTTGTGGGCATGAAGTTCATCGAGGCGGCCGTGAAGTCGAGCGGAAAGGGGGCGGTGTGGGTCAAGCCGTGAGCGCGCTATAGTGCCTCATGGCTGACCAGGCCTTCCTCGCGCGCGCCATCGCCCAGGCCCGCGGTCTCGAACCCGCGGACCTCGTGATCCGCAATGTCGGTCTGCTTGACGTCATCACCGGCGACGTCACGACGACCGACATCGCCGTCTGCGGCGACCGGATCGTCGGCACGCACGCGGCCTATGAAGGGCGCGCGACCATCGACGGCACCGGCCGCTTCGCGGTACCGGGCTTCATCGACACCCACCTGCACATCGAATCCTCGCTGGTCACGCCGGCCGAGTTCGATCGCTGCGTCCTGCCTCATGGCGTGACGACCGCGATCTGCGACCCGCACGAGATCGCCAACGTCCTCGGCGTCGACGGCATTCGCTATTTCCTCGACGCCGCCGGGACGACGATCATGGACGTGCGCGTTCAGTTGTCGTCGTGTGTGCCGTCGGCGGCGGCGGAAACCTCGGGCGCGCGGCTGCTCGCCGAAGACCTCCTGCCGTTTCGTGACCACCCGAGAGTGATCGGGCTCGCCGAGTTCATGAACTTCCCCGGCGTGCTTCATGCCGAGCCCGAGGTGCTCGACAAGCTGGCACCATTCCAGGACGGCCACATCGACGGCCATGCCCCGCTGCTTTCCGGCCAGGATCTCAACGCCTACGTTGCGGCGCGGATCGTCACCGAGCACGAGGCGACATCGGCGGCGGAGGCGCGCGAAAAACTCGCCAAGGGCATGGCGGTCCTGATCCGTGAAGGATCGGTGTCGAAGGACCTGCACGCGCTCGCCGAGGTGCTGGACGAGAACACCTCCAGCTTCATGTGCCTGTGCACCGACGACCGCAACCCGCTCGACATCGCCGACGAGGGCCATCTCGATCACATGATCCGGACGCTGATCGCCATGGGCCGGCCGCTCCACCACGTCTATCGTGCGGCGAGCTGGTCGGCGGCGCGAACCTTCGGGTTGTTCGACCGCGGTCTCATCGCCCCTGGCCAGCGCGCCGATATCGTGCTCGTCGACGATCTCGCCGCCTGCCGTGTTGCGCAGGTGATCTCCGCCGGCCGGCCGGTCGACGACGACCTGTTCGCGACACGTCCGACCGTCGACCCGATCGGGCTCGACAGCGTGAAACGCGCGCCCGTGTCCGCCGCCGATTTCGTCATTGCCGGCGAGGCGGCCGATCTGCCGGTGATCGGCGTCACCGCCGGCCGCATCATCACCGACCACCTGACCGTCCGCGTCGAGGCCAACGGTAACGCGCGGCTCGCCGATCCGTCGCGCGACATCGCCAAGGTCGTCGTCCTCGAGCGCCATGGCGTCAACGGCAACATCGGCCGCGGCTTCGTGCGCGGCTTTGGCCTCCGGCGCGGCGCCATCGCCTCGTCGGTGGGGCACGACGCCCACAATCTCTGCGTGGTCGGGGTCGACGACGCGGATATGGCCGCGGCCGTCAACCGCTTGCGGGAGATCGGGGGCGGCTTCGCGGTCGCCTCGGGGGGTGAGGTGCGCGCCGAGCTGGCGTTGCCGCTCGCCGGGTTGATGAGCCTTGAACCGTTCGAGTCGGTACATGACTCGCTGCAGGCGTTGCGCCAGGCGGCGCGCGATATCGGCTCGACGTTGCCGGAGCCGTTCCTCCAGGTCGCGTTCCTGCCCTTGCCCGTGATCCCGCATCTGAAGATCACCGACCGCGGCCTGTTCGACGTCGATCGCTTTGAACTGATCGACGAGGCTGGTTAGGCCGGGCGGCGAAACCACTCGCGCTTCTGCGTCGCCCGTATCTCGTCCACGTCCAGCGTCGCGACGACCAGCTCGGTGCCGGTGCCCGCCATCGCCACGACGTGACCGACCGCGTTGACCGCGAACGAGTGGCCGTCATGCTTCGGCGCCGGATAGTTGGCGACGGCGATCCCCATCACGTGCTCGAACGCGCGCGCCCGCGTACCGCCAACACGGACGTCGCCGGCGTCGGGATCGTCGATCAGGTTGCAGGCGTTGGGCACAAGGATCACCTCCGCACCCATGCGCGCCAGATCGAGCGTCACGTCCGGGTACTCCCGGTCCATGCAGATCATCAGCCCGACGATCACCACACCGTTACGAGTCTCGATCGCGATCACCTCTGAGGACGTACCGGCGCCGCAGGCCTCTTCCGGCGCGCCGAAGAAGCAGATGTGCCGCTTGCGCTGGACCAGCGAGACCTCGCCGGCGCGGTCGATCAGGACCGCCGTGTTGAACGGCTTGGGCTCGGCTTGCTCCAACAGTGTTGCCACGACGTGCATGTCGTGCGTACGGGCCGCGTTCCGGAAGCCGACCAGATAGTCGCCGTTGAGGCGTGTCGCCGTGGCGATCCACGCCTCCCGGGCACCGGGGGCGGTTGGGTCGAACGTCGGGTAGCCGTTGGAGAACATCTCGGGAAAGAGGACGATATCGCAGCCGCGCTCGGCCGCGTCGGCGCAGACCCGGTCGGGGTCGGTCCCGGCCGGAACCTGCGCCAGCCCGATGATCAAGTCCTGCGCCATGGTCCCGGCTCTCCCTGAGGCTGACACCGATGACGTGACATGGGCGCCGGTCCACGCCGGCGCAACCCCGACGCGCCGACGATCGCCTTCCTTACCTCAGGCCATGCGATCGGTTATAGACAGCGTCGGCGACATTCCGCAGGTCCCTGAATCACATCCGCAAGGACGACGGCCAAGCCATTGGACAAAACGCGAAAATCATAGCCGTCGCACCGATGATGGATTGGACCAAGGACTCAACTTTTTCGCCGAGATGCTCAAGACCAATGTACCGAGAACCGCCAGCAGGACCGGCCACGCAAGTCGCTGGAACCGATCTTCCGAAATCAGGGCATCAACAAGGGAACGGCTTCCAACGATGGCTTTCATGGCAGGCTCCAATTGGCAAGTTCGATATTCGGCGCGAGATGCCGATCTTCCGACATAGCAGGACAAATCTCTGACCTGGGCAGCCTCAGGCCCGTCGCCGGAGCCGCCCGGCAAGCCCTGCAACGGCATCGCGGGGGCCTCGGCATCTCTAGTTGATTGCGGCGATTTCTACTCCTTCGCCGCCGAGAGACCGCCGCACGGATTCGGTGATGTCGATTCCATTAGGACCGTCTCCGTGGACGCAGAGGCTCTCGGCGTCGAATCGCAACTGCTTGCCGTTCACGGATGGCATCCAGCCCTGCTGGACAAATGTGCGGGCCCGCTCGGTTGCAGCGTCGATGTCAAGCTCACCCTTCTTGCGCTCGAGGATTAGCTTGCCCTCGTCGTCGTACATGAGGTCGACATAGAACTCGCCGATCGTCCGAAGGCCAGCTTCGGCGGCGAATTCCCTCACGTGGTCACGAATTGGCGCTGGCCAATAAAACATGCGCGCGGGACAGCAATCAGCTATCGCGCGTAGCACTGCGCGCGCGATCTCTTCGCGTTCGTTGATCAGCCAATACATGGCGCCATGGGGCTTGACGTGGTGCAGCGTCTCACCTTCCACCTCGACGAACTTCTGCAGGGCGCCCACCTGGTAGACCACGTAGTTGTAGGCTTCCGAAGGATCGAGGTCCATTCGGCGGCGCCCGAAGCCCATCAAGTCCGGCAGTCCCGGATGGGCGCCGATCGCGACGCTATGGCGTTGTGCGAGCTTGACGGTCTGTGCCATTGTGCAGGGGTCGGAGGCATGGAAGCCGCAGGCCACGTTCGCCGTCGTGACCAAGGGGAGCAGCTCTTCATCTTGGCCCATGGTCCAGTTTCCGAAGGACTCGCCACAGTCCACGTTTATGTCCAAAGATCGCAGATACACAACTCGCTTACCTCCCTGGATCTCTTCCGGCCTGTCGAACGGATACGAGGTCGGCTCTCAAGAGCCGGCGTTCCTGATCAAAGCAGTTGCGTCCGCATGTGTTCGATCGCCAACTCCGGGCTGGCCAAGGCCGGGACGGTCAGTGCCTGCGGCGAGAGCTCGGACAGGACGCGGGCCATCGAGGCCTGGGCCAGAACGACGACATCGACTCGCGCGGCTATATCGACGAAGGCTTCCCTGACCTCGGCATCGTGTTGATCCCGGTTACCCTGTTGCAGAGCCTGGAATGCGCCATCGCGAAGGGAAGCGACCAACTCGACCGTCTTGCCCTTGGCCTTGGCGCGGCTCTCAATCAGCGCGCGCGTCGGGGCGAGTGTCGTGCTCAAGGTCGCCAAGACACCGATCCGCCTGCCCAGATCGATCGCGCGGTCCGCCATCGCCTCGTCAACCCGGAACAGCCTGACGGGACAGGTCGGCACGACGGCATCCACGGCCGGTCCCAGCGAAGAGCAGGTCACCATGATGGCGTCGGCGCCGGCCTCGACGGCTGACGAGACGTATCCAGCCAAACGGCGTCGAGTGACGGCCGACAGCTCGCCAGTCCTGATGGTGTCCCTCAGCAGGCTTTCGTCGACGATGTTGAAGACCTCCCATTCGGGCAGATGGCGGCCGGCGAGGTCTTCGAACGTTGGGATAAGGTTGGTTACGGTGTGAATGAACGCGAGTTGTCGCCCCACGACAAGCTCCTTGACGGTTTACCGGTGGGATCCGCACGCGACGGCCAACGGAGCTGCCACGCGGTGCCCCTTGCCGCAGCTCATGGAGCGGCCTTGCGGTTGGAAAGCTTCGATGTTGACGCTTTGCTTCGGATGGCCTCCAGACCGCTTTCCGAAATCTTGATCAGAAGACGCTCCCCGGCACTCGTTATGTGATTTCGCACGGCGGTCTTTGCCCGGTCGGCCTCGCCGGACAAGACGGCCCGGAGGAGTGACGTGTGAGCTTCAACCTCACTCTCGACGTCGGATTCGAAGAGCTTCGTATAGAAGATGAACTGTCGCGTGCAGACCTGAAGGCCGCGCAGTTGCTCAAGAAGGATCTCGTGGCCGCAGGGTGTGCAGATCGTCCAATGGAGCTGCATGTCGGCTTCGATCAGGGCGAAGGGGTCGTCGAGCTTCGCGCAGTCCTTCATGTGGTCGAAAGCAGCCTCGATCCGTGCCGCCTCAGGCTTGCGCAGGCGCCCTTCCGTCAGGGCCAGATTCACGGCGAAACCCTCGAGGACGGCACGGAGGCTGAAGATCTCACGAGCGCGTTGCGGCGAGAGTTGTGCGACTTCGCCGCCGCGACGGGCATGCAGCACGACAAGGCCCGAATCGGCGAGCGCTCGCAATGCCTCGCGAATCGTCCCGCGCGAAGTTTCGAAGCGCCGTGAAAGGGGAATCTCCGGGAGCGTGCTGCCGGGCGGAAACTCTCCGCGTAGGATGGCATCTTGGATGCGTCGACGCACGACGGCTGACGTCGGCGCTTGCGACACTGTCAGGTCGGCGCCTTTCAACGGTGTGATCTCCAGCCGGACGACAGCGGCCCGGGCGGCATAGGATCATCCGTCGCGTCCAGAAGATTGTCGGACAATTGACGGGGCGATGCCGGAGGACAATTGCCCCCTTCAAAGCGCAGGAATCCCAAGGTGTCGAAGACGCGATCAAGTGAATTGGAGATTCTTATAGTAGGCATGGCGAGCCTGAACCTCTCCCAACCATTGCCTATACACCTTAGCCGGAAGGTAATTTGTTGACAAGGGCGAATCCTGAACACCGACAGGGCGCCGTGTCTCGAAGATAGCTAGATCCATGTATTGCGGGGACTGGGTTGCGAAGCCTCTTGACCGAGTGAAGCTCGATAGCTAGCATGCCGGAAAATAAATTGTTGGACAATTTTAATGACTGCAAAGTCGACAACAATCTATCGCGGTCGCTATGGGCCGACGCCCGATCGGGTCATCCCGTGGGCGACGCTCTGGCGTGAGCGGACTGCTGCAATCACAGCCCTGCTGCGGGCTCGTCTTAGCGCTTTGGCCGCTGCCCCTGATCGACGGGCATGGAGTCGAGAAAACTTGTGTGCCCTCGAAGAGGCGCACCGCGCCGTGCAATTTCCGATCGCTGTGCCCCGTTGGATGCCGGCAGGCTACGGCCTGAGCGCGCTGTCCTGCGTCTCGGGTGGCGGCGGTTTGCTCACGCTCGTGTTTGCTGCGAACGGGGGCCGCGAATTCCAGATTTCCCAGCGGCAAAGATGGTTGCCGCTCGAGGAGGAGATGAAAGCGGCGCGCGTGCCGGTGACCCGGCTGCGTCTCTTGGGCCGGCGTCTCTATGTGGTCCATGGCACCTACGGTGGAGAGCCGATCGACCATAGCTTTTGGCCCACGACACGACGCTCGGTTGCCTGCGAAGTCGGTGACGTTCTTGTCGAGCTTCGAGAGATAGCCGGTGGCGGGCCAGGCCTCCGAGATCTGCTGAGTGTCGCCGCCAGTATCTTGCCGGAGCGCAATGTTTCCGATGCGAGGGATTCTGAAGGCTCGGCGGCTGGTGAGATGCCAGGCGCAAGGAAGCAATGAGCCAATGAACCAAGGTCTTGAAGGGACTTAACAGGGAGGATGATCCAATGACAGCCAAAGGAAACGGCGGATTCTCGAAGAGCCGCAAGAGCAAGACGACTGCGGCCTCTGCCACCGGCAGCACTGGTGCCACAACGAACCCGGGCGCTGGCCCGAGCAGCGAGATAAGCCGACGGCAGTTCTTAAGCCATTCCTCCGGAGCGGCGCTGACAGCGGGCGCAGCGGCCTTGGTCGGTTCGCAGCCCGGGTTCGTGCGCGCAGCGGCCGCGGCCAAGCCCTTTCGGGTTGCGATGTTGCTGCCGAGCTTCGACCAGAGGCGGTGGAAAGCGGCTGATGGCGCCTTCTTCTTGAAGCGTGCAAAGGAGCTGGGCATGGACCCGCTGCCGCTTCAGTCGTCGAACAACGATCCGATTCTGCAAGCCAGCCAGATTGAAAACCTGCTCAACCAGAACATCGACGGTCTGGTGCTGGTTGCGGTCAACGTCGATGCTGCCGTTGCGAGCGTCCGGAAGGCGAACGACGCGGGCGTTCCGGTGGTCGCTCATAACTACATCATTCCAAACGTGAAGCTTTGCGGCGTGTCCGCGCGCGACGGCGTCGAGCTGGGCCGCTACCTCGGCAAGATCCTGCTTGACGCGGCACCCAAGGGGAACTGGGTCGTCAACAAGGGTGACGAGGGCACGGACATTGCTCGCTTGAAGGCGGAAGGCGGTCTTGAGATGATTCAGGCGCAGATCGACAATGGCGACATCAAGATCGTGTCCGATCAGTGGATGCGCGCGTGGTCCGGCGATCTATCGAGAAAGCAGATGGAGCAGGCTTTGATTGCGACCAACAACGAGGTCGCCGCCGTCTTGTCCTACTGCGATTGCCAAGCCTACGGCATCATCGAGGCGCTGCGCGCCCAGGGCCTCAATGGCAAGGTGCCGGTGACCGGCGAGGACGGCGAGCCGGAGATGCTGAAGTTGGTCCTTCAAGGGGATGCAATGGTCACGGCATGGACCAAGTTCGATGAAATGGGAACGCGGTCTGCCGAGCTGATCTACGAATGCCTGGCGAAGGAACCCTCGAAAGCGCCCGACAGAGTCGACAACGGCGCCGGGGAAGTGCCCTGGTACAAGGCAGCGATCGAGAATATCACCAAGGACGGCCAAGGGTACAAGGCGAAGTCCGTAGCCCAATTCGCTGAGGAAAACCCCTGGTGGGTGACCAAGGACGAATTGGGTCTCTAGCGCCATAGGGTGGTGCTGGCCCTTAGCTGGCTCTCTCCGCCTCCTATGAAGTTCAGCCTAGGCCACTTGATCTTGTGAGTTGAGCGCCTATGACCATTGAATCGCAAGGGCGGGTAGCGGCGCCTGTGGAGAGTGCTGCGGACACCGTCGGCGAGCAGCGATCCCGCTTTCGCGATCGCCTCGCCACGGTGCCCGTGGAGCAGCTTCGTGCCCTCAGTCTCGTCGGTGTTCTGCTCGTCATCTGGATCATCTTTCAGATCCTCACGGATGGGCTGTTTCTCTCGCCACGCAACCTGACCACGCTGAGCGTGCAGGTCGCCATGACAGCGATCCTGGCGGCTGGGATCGTCATGATCATGGCCCAAGGCTACATCGACCTGTCGATCGGCTCCGCCGTCGCGTTCACCGGCATGGTGGCCACGCTCGTCATTGACCCGACTCGCGGGCTCGGCTGGACGACAGACCCAGTGGCGATCATCGCAATCACATTGCTCTCCGGCTTGGCGATCGGGGCCTGGCAGGGATTTTGGGTCGCTTGGATGCGCGTCCCCGCATTCATCGCGACCCTGGCCAGCCTTCTCGCCCTGCGCGGAGCGGCCTTGACCGTCACCGGAGGCTCGACGACCTCGCATCATGGCACGCTGTCGTTTCTCGCGGCCGATTTCGTTCCCGCGCATTGGACCGCCTTGGCAATCCTGGCTCTCGTGCTGCTCTTCGCCCTGGTCAAGCATCGCGACTGGCGGGCCCGCGTCGCCGTCTCGAAGGGGGTTTCGTTCCTCGCTCACGTCGGGCTCCCGGTGGCCGTTCTGGCCATATTCGGAATCGGCGCTTCGCTCGTCGCCTTCTCCTATCGCGGAGCGCCTTTGCCGGTCGTGATCCTCGGCATCGTCGTCGCCGTTGTGACCTTCGTTATGTCACGGATGTCTTTCGGTCGGCGGCTCTACGCGATCGGAGGAAATCCCGCGGCCGCCCGCTATGCCGGCGTCAACATCGAGTGGCACTGCTTCCTCGTGTTCGCCTTCATGGGGGTGCTCTACGGGGTCGCGGGGCTCATTCTCGTGTCCCGCATCGGTGTTGCCGTGCCGACCGCGGGCACGGGACTGGAGCTCACGGTCATCGCCGCCGCGGTTATCGGCGGCACCAGCCTGTTCGGCGGCATGGGCACGGCGGTTGGTGCGGTCATCGGCGCTCTACTCCTCGAGAGCCTCAACAACGGCATGGGCCTGATGAATGTCGAATCGTCCTTCCAATTGATCGTCAACGGAATGGTCCTGTTGGTTGCCGTCTACTTCGACATTCGCGGTCGAAAACGGACCTAGGGACGCGGCATGGTGTCGGACGCAGTGGCAATGGAATCGCCTGAGCCCGGTTTTGACGGTGCGTCGCCCGGCTTGATCGAGGGCTTGCGATTCCTTCCCGCCGGAGACCGCTTCGTGCTCCTCGAGCTCGGTCAACATATGGAGCTGCCGCTGAACCTCCGTGCGATCCAACTGGCCGACCGGCTGCTCGAAGAGAAGGTGCCCGGCCTGATCGAGACCCTGCCGATGTTCATCTCGGTGCTCGTGCACTACGACTCCCTCGTTTTGACGCCGGAGCGTCTGAGGGACCTGGTCCGCAGGGCCTGGCGCGACCTGCTGGACGAGAGCGACATTGTCGTGCCCTCCCGGCTGATCGAGATCCCGGTCCACTACCTGGATCCTTGGACCAAGGATTGCGTGGAGGACTATGCCCGGAACATCCAGCCTATCGAGTACAACCCGTCCTATGTTGCCAAGATCAACGGCCTGAGCGGCCCGGAGGAGCTCGCGAAGCTCCATTCCAGCACGCAGCACTGGGTTGGCGGTGTCGGTTTCTGGGCCGGCGTTCCCGACATGCTGCCGCTTGACCCGCGCTGCCGCCTGTCGATCCCGAAGTACAATCCTCCGCGGCTGTGGACCGTGCAGGGGGCCATCGGAGTCGGCGGTGGGTTCACCTCGATCTATCCCATCGAGTCGCCGGGCGGCTACTACCTGATCGGCCGCACGCCGGTGCCGATCTACAGCGTGGACACGCGATTGCCAGCCTTTCGCGAGCGCGCGACCCTGTTCCAGCCGGGCGACCGCATCAAGTTCCGGCGGATCTCATTTGAGGAATACGAAGCCATTGCGGCGGAAGCTGCGGCAGGCGCCTACCGCTATCTGATCTGGGACTACGACCTGTTCTCCTTGTCGCGTTACCAGGCGTGGACCAAAGGGCTCCAGGTGAATGGCGACGCTGCTCCAGAAGGCGATGAAGCATGAGCGGCAGCTTGGAGATCGTCAAACCAGGGCTGCAGACGACGGTTCAGGACTTTCCGGGACGCGTCGGCTTCTGGCGCTTCGGTATCCCTCCGTCCGGCCCGATGGACGCTCTAGCCTTTCGGCTCGCCAACCTGCTCGTCGGCAACGAAGACGGCGCGGCAGCCATCGAGATGCAGTTCGTCGGCCCGAGCATCCGCTTCCGGGCCGGGGCCCATATCGCGATCACGGGTGGGGATTGCGCACCGACCCTGGACGAGCAGCCTGTTGCGCAGTGGCAGACGATCGAGGTGCGTGCGGGGCAGATCCTCTCATGTTCCGTCATGGGCACTGGCGCACGTGCCTACCTGGCGGTCTCGGGTGGCCTTGAGAAGCCGCTTCTCATGGGAAGCCGCGCGACCTTTCCGCGTGGTGAAATGGGCGGTGGGGCGCTGAAGGCCGGAGATTCCTTCGAGTTTCCGGACAGCTCGGGAGATCTGCGGCTGGTCCGTGTTTCGCAGGCGTGCATTCCGGACTATCCGAGCGAGATCCCCGTCGCCGTGACCAGGGGGCCCCATTTCGATTGGCTCGACGATGCCGGTCGAGAGACCTTTCTCGCTGTTCCTTGGAAGGTTTCCGGCCAGAGCGATCGGACGGGAATCCGACTCGTCGGCCCGAAACTCAGCTTCTCCCGCCGCGCCGTGGAGAAGGCGCCGGAGAATGGCCCGGATCCGACCAACGTCATCAACACCGGCTATCCGATCGGCGGGGTGAATTTCTGCGGCGAGACGTTGATCGTCCTGCCGGTTGATGGCCCAAGCCAGGGCGGCTTCATCACGCCTTTCGTCGTGCCGTCCGGGGCGCTCTGGAAAATCGGCCAAGCCAGACCAGGCCAGACCATCTCGTTCCAGCTCATTCCGGTGAATGAGGCGATCAACCTGCGGCGTGGCCTCGAGGCGCTTGTCTCTACCGCCAGTCTGGAGCCGGCCAAGGAAGAGAGCCCCGAGAGCTCGAGGTCGCTGAACGGAGCATTCGGCAAGTGACCGGTTCTATGCAGATGGACCGGAGCGTTGCTGACAGTCCTCGTCGTCCGGATGTGGCCCTTGAGGTCAGGAACGTCGAGAAATGGTTCGGTGGCACGCAGGCTCTGCGCGGGGTCTCGGTTGCCTTTCGCTCGGGAGATGTGCACGCGATCGTTGGCGAAAACGGAGCCGGCAAATCCACGCTGGTGAAAGTCCTGTCAGGCTTCTATCCCTCCGGCACATTCAGTGGCGAGGTCTTTCTGGAGGGTGAGAAGCTCTCGACCCAGAGCCTTTTCGAGGCAGAGGGGCGCGGGATCCATCTCGTGCCGCAGGACCTCCAGGTCGTTCCGGGCCTGAACGTTGCGGAGAACCTTTTCCTGAACCGAGAGCCGGCGCGCTTCGGCGTGGTGAGGCGGCGCGACATGCTCGAGCAGGCAGCCGGACTGCTGAAGGAGCATCGCATAGTCTGTGACCCATCCGAGCTGATGGCGAGTCTGACGACTGCGCAACAGCAACTCGTCGTCATCGCCCGTGCCATGATGCGTGGTGTCCGGGTGCTCGCGCTCGACGAGCCGACCGCGGCCCTGACGGAGACCGAGGCCCATGTCCTGTTCGATCATGTGTTCGAGCTGCGGCGGCGAGGGATCTCGATAATCTATATTTCGCACCGGCTCGACGAGATCACGCGCGTGGCGGATCGAATCACGGTCTTGCGCGATGGCTCCGTTGTCGATCACGTGGAAAGGGGTGACCCGAAACAGGTCTCGCGCCGCGTGGTGCAGGCGATGATCGGTCGCGATGTCCAGCTTAGCCGGCGGAGCAGGACGGCAATTGGCCCCGTCAAGATGGAGCTGAGGAGCATCACGCTGCGGCCCAGCGAAGGCGTGCGGGCGCCATGGCTCGAGGGGGTCGATCTCAAGCTGCACACCGGTGAGGTTGTGGCTCTGTTCGGTTCGGTCGGCTGCGGCTCCGACCAATTGGTTCGTGTCATGTTCGGAATGAGCGAAGGCCGGCTGGAGGGTGAGATCCGCATCGACGACGCGAAGGCCCGAATCGACAGTCCAGCCGCTGCAATCCGACAAGGGATTGGCTACTTACCCGGCGACCGTCAGCGCGATGCGGCTTTCCCCATGCTCTCGATCGCCGAGAACATCGGCATCCTGGTGCTTCACCGGCTGACGCGGCTTGGCGTCGTTCAAGTCGGGAGAGAGTTCGAGCTCGTCAGGGAGTTCTACAGTCGATTCCGGATCAAGGCGCGTTCACTTGACCAGCCCTTGAGGACCTTGAGCGGAGGAAACCAGCAAAAGGTCATCCTGTCGCGAATGCTGTCGACGGAGCCGAGCATCCTGATCTTTCACGAGCCGACCCAGGGTGTCGACATCGCGACGAAGGAAGACGTCTACGAGGTCATTCACGCCTTGGCGCGTGAGGGCTACGTCATGCTGGTCGTGACCTCCGACCTCGAGGAAGCGATGGTGATCGCGGATCGGATCGTGGTCATGCGCTCTGGCCGGGTCGTCGGCGAGTGGAAGGCGGAAGACACGACACAAGAACAGGTTCTCGCCGCGGCAACGGGGGGTGCCTGATTGCATGGTGCGCCGAGGCGCGAGACGCCACCATGCCTTTTAGGAAGGAAAGTAACATGAGCTTGCCGATCAAGAACGTATCCCTGGAAGAGCTGGACAAGCGAGCTTTCTTCCATCCCTACACCGCGCTGGCGGAGCACGCCGAGGGCGGGCCGCGCGTGATCGCCAAGGCTGAAGGCATCCGGGTCACCGATACGAACGGCGAGGAGTTGATTGACGGATTTGCCGGCCTCTGGTGCTCGAACATCGGGTACAGCAGAGAAGAGATGGCTGAGGCCATATACGAGCAGGCCAGGACGCTATCGTACTTCCATTGTTTTGGCTCGATGGGCACCGAGCCGTCGATCCGTCTTGCGGACCTGCTTATTGACCTGATGCCCGACAACATGAGCAAGGTTCAGTTCGGGAACTCCGGATCGGACGCCAACGATACGAGTATCAAGGTCGTATGGCTCTATAACAACATCCTCGGACGCCACCACAAGAAGAAGATCATCGCCCGACACCGCGGATACCACGGAATCACGACCCAGGTGGCCGCTGTCTCCAGCTTGCCGACGGTCCACAGCGCCTTTGATTTGCCGATAGAGCGGGTCCGGAGGGTGAGCCCGGCGTGCTACTACTGGCGCCCCGACAAGGCCATGACGGAAGCCGACTATACCGCTTACCTTGTCAATGAGCTCGAACAGGTCATTCTCAACGAGGGGCCGGACACGGTTGCGGCCTTCATCGCCGAGCCGATCGCCGGTGCGGGCGGGCTCTTCACACCCCCGGATGGTTACTGGGAAGGCGTTCAGAGAGTCTTGGCCAAGTACGACGTGCTGCTGATACTCGACGAGGTGGTGACCGGCTTCGGCCGCGTAGGGCATATGTTCGCGGCGGAAGCCTACGCCATTGTGCCGGACATCATGACGATGGCCAAGGGTCTCACCAGCGGCTACGTCCCCATGTCTGCATCCGTCTTTTCGGAGGATATCTGGCAGGTCCTGCTGGAAGGCCACAAGACGCTCGGCGTCTTCGGGCACGGTTACACCTATTCCGCACATCCTCTTGCGGCTGCGGCGGGGCTGGCCAACATCGAAATCATGCTCCGCGAAAAGCTCGTGGACAACGCCGCGGTGGTCGGGCGCTATCTCCAGAAGCGGCTACGGGACGAGCTCAATGATCATCCTTTAGTCGGCGACATAAGGGGCATAGGCCTGCTTGCAGGCATCGAGTTGGCTGACAAGAGCGGTGGCGAGCCGAAGCCGTTTGAGCCTCGCGGCGTGGAGGGCCAAAAGCTTGCGGTCGCCTGTCGCAACAACGGCCTGATCGGCCGCCTCCTGATGGACAGCGACGTCTTCGCTCTCTCGCCGCCGCTGATCATCTCAAACGACGAGGTCGACCTCATCATCTCCATTCTCAAGAAGTCGCTCGACGAGGTCTTGCACGACCGATAGAGCATCTTCCGCTCGCCCAGGTTCGTCAGAGAGTCGTCAGAGCGGGGAATGCTGCAGATCGCGGACTGCGGAGTCCTCAGGCGGTCCCATCGAGTACTTGTCGGAAGTAGCCGGTGCCACCGACCTGACCGCCTTTGAGGGCGATCTCCAGACCGTCGACGTCTCGATCGACCGCGTGGCCGAGGCACAGCGGAGCGCCGGGCGAGATCGGCATGCGGAGGGTAAAGGCGAAGAGGCCAAGCTGCCGGGCCGCGTGTCCCGATGTATCGCCGCCGGCGACCACGACCCTGGAGAGCTTCTCCCTAGCGACGAGCTCGCGCAGGATCATGCCGAGCTGTGAGCCCAAGCGATGATTGAAGGCGATGGAGTCCAGGTCCCGGGTTTCCACAAAGCCGCTGCGCCGGCCCAGCGCGCTATAGACAATGACGCTTCGGCCTCGCTTCAAGGCCTCCAGCGCCCTTTCGATCGCGTCCTTGCTGGACTCAAGGGCGGTTTCAGGCGCTGTGAGCGCCGCCGCATCTACGGCAATGCCGACAAAGCCGTCGTCGCAGGCGGCAAGGATCTGCTCCTCGGTGACAGGCGAGCAGCTTCCCGACACGGCAGCCAAGCGCTCGACCGGGCCCGCAGGCGGCAGCGTGCTCTTCCCCGAGGCGTCGCCCGTCATCAGCCAGTGCTTGACGAGTGCATACTCGAGACCCGACGAGCCGGCGGCAAAGATCGGCCCCTGGCCAAGCCGCTGGCCGAGTAGCCGGCCGATCCGCGCCAGATCGCCTTCCTCCAGAACATCGAACAACACGATCTCGGCGCCATCGCGCAGGCACGCGTCCAAGGCCGCCTCAGACGCCGGGCCGCGCAGGGCAAGGATGTCGACCAAGCCGAACCGGGCATCGGACTGCGCTGCGAGATGCTTGCCGATCTCGCTCTCGGACATGGGAGTGACCGGATGACGGGACATGACCGGGTGCCGATCGATGCGGTATGTGGTGCCGTCGAGAGTTGCAAAAAGATGGCCGAACAGGGTGTAGCGCGCCAATGTCGGCACACCGATCACCAGAGGCACGTAGGGTCCGCGGAAGACCGCTTGGCCGATCTCGATCGCGCGACCGATGTTGCCGACCTCGGGCGCGCTGTCGAAGGTCGAGCAGGTCTTATAGTGACAGATCGGCGCGCCCAGCTCGCGGAGCGCCGCGAAGACGGGCGGCAGCTCCCTTGCCATCCAATCCGGGCTTTGTGCTCGGCTGGTTCCCGCAACGCCGATGGCCCGGCAGTGAGGGAAATTGGCTAGCTGCTCAGGTGTAGGGGCTTCAAGGAACAAGACCGTCGGAACGCCGGCGAGAGCCAGTACTTCCATGGCATCGGTGGAGCCGGTGAGGTCGTCGCCATAAAATGACAGAAGCGGTGACTTGCTCATCAGCGGAAGGCGTCAAGGGCCTGAGCCAGCTCGGCGTTATCACGCGCCGCTTCGTCCAGAGCGCGCCCCTCCAGCGCGGCCTCCCAGGCTTGCCGTAGGCTCGCCACGCCGGCGGCGACGCCGCCAGGGTGAGCGACCACGCCGCCACCGCAGCAGTAGATCAGATCGGTCGAGCCCAAGGCCTTGTAAGTGTCTGGGACCTGCCGCGCGGTCTGCCCGGAGGAGAACACGGGCATCACGATGCAGTCTTTGTCCGGAGGCGTGAACATCGGCGTCAGACAGGTCCGCGCCGACTCCACCACGCTGTCATCGTCCTCGCAGAACTTGTTCCGCAGTCCGTTCACGTGCATGTGGTCGGCACCGGCCAAGCGCCAGAGCTTCTGGTAGGCCCGATAGCTCATGCCGATGTCAGGAGATCGACTGAAGAGGCCCCAGCCGTTCCGGTGCCCGTGGATCGGCAACTGGCTGTATCGGCGCAGATGATCCAGCCCGGCCAGACCAATGCCGTTGAGGCTGACCATGATGCAGGTGCCGCCGGCACGCCGCACCTGATCGTGCCGTTGCAGCATCTGGTCGATGCCTCCGGTGATATTGAAGGCGTACATGATCTTCTTGCCGGTCCGCTCGGCATGGTCGTTGAGGACACGCATCACCTTCTCGACGCGCAGCTCCAGCGGGTTGTGCGGTCCGTCGGCTTGCAGCTCGTCGTCCTTGATGAAATCGATGCCGCCTTCGGCGAGACGGCTGACGGCCTCGGCGGTGGCCTCCGGCGAAAGGCCCACGCTGGGCTTGATGATCGTTCCGATCAAGGGCCCGAAGGCGACGCCGGCGAGCCGCCGTGTTCCGTCGACGCCGAATTGCGGCCCGGCGTAGGCGGATGCGAAGGCGGGCGGAAGCTGAATATCGAGCAGTCTGAGCGCCGAGAACTGCGCCAGTTCAAAGAGGTTGCCTGCGACCGTGGCCAGCAGGTTCGGGAGCGAGGGCCCCATGTTGGCCAGAGGCCAGGACAACTCGACCTCGGCTCTTCGATAGACCGGTCTTGTCGCCGCGGCCGGGGGCACTTTCGCTCCGGGGAGCGCAGGGCGCCGTCCTTCGCCGGTCTGCGTGATTCGCTCTACGCGTGCAGCGTGCGCCTCTCGCAGCTCGTCCGTCTCGCCGGGCACGCGTGCGAAGGTCCCGGTTGACTGCTCTCCCGCCATCGCTTCGACGGCTTCGGACAACTTGAAAGCGGTCTCGATTTCATAACGTGCCGATACGCGGTCGCCCAAGGCCCAGCTCTCCCGTCCAACTCCTTGTCATCGATCGTTGAAGATTGTCTGACAATATGTCATGGAGTCGTATGCTAGCCTTCGGGATTTGCCAGGTCAAGTTCGCGGATAAATATATAAAATACCTCAATAAAATTTGAATGTAGAATGGTGATGGAAGCTATTGCCGCGCCTCGCTTGTCAACAGCCTTGCGGCCGTCTAGAGTGCCCATCCGGCATCAGGAGTTGAGTGGAATCAGTGACTGGAGCTTTGGATTTAACAAGCTGATATTAATAAGCTAAATCGCAACAGATAGAGGCACTTATCGGGCCTTTAGCGGGCCCGGACTCGGCATCGAAATTGTTGGACAATTATGACGAGTTATCTGCACGCCGAACGGACATCGAGCGGATGAGGGATTGTCATGCGACAGCATCGTGGGTGGCGATGTCGACCGTCTTTGTGTCGTCGCATCCGATAGGGCGTTTGCCGCGAGTCGGAGGGGGTGACGACTTTGCGATCACGCCGCGATCGAAGACATCGTTGGGGCGATTTTGAAAGGGGAGGAGGCGGCCAGTGACCAAACACACAGTGCGTACGCCGATGCCGGGGACGTTCTATCGCAAGCCGGGCCCGGACCAGCCAGTGTACAAGAATCAAGGAGAGGCGGTGCGGAACGGCGAGGTGATTGGCCTCGTCGAGGTGATGAAGACCTATTTCGAAGTGAAATCCGACAGGGACGGCGCTCGCATTCACTTCCTGGTTGACGATGCCGAGGCCGTAGACGGCGACCAAGTCATCGCCGAGATCGAGGTCTCGTGAGCCGCCGATGCCGATAAGAAGCCTCTTTGTCGCGAATCGCGGAGAGATCGCGCTTCGCATCATACGCTCAGCGCGTGAGCTGGGTATCAAGACAATCCTCGGGCACAGCGCCGCCGACGCCGAGTCCCTCCCGGTCCGTTTGGCCGATACCGCGATCGAGATCGGCCCCGGGCCGGCGGCAAAGTCCTATCTGAATGCCGAGCGCGTGGTGCGGTTGGCTAGCGAGTCCGGCGCAGACGCGATCCATCCGGGTTACGGCTTTCTTGCCGAGAACGCCGACTTTGTCGACGGAGTCGAGCGGGCCGGGCTGACGTTTGTCGGGCCGAGCGCAGAGTCGATTCGCTTGATGGGCGACAAGGCGAAGGCGCGCGAGATCGCTCGGGAGGTTGGGATCGCGACCGTGCCCGGCAGCGAAGGCACGCTGAGCGGCCTCGAGGAGGCCCAGGCCTTGGCGGAGAAAGTCGGCTATCCGGTCATGATAAAGGCGGTTTCGGGCGGTGGCGGCAAGGGCATTCGAACCGTTTGCAATCCCACGGAGCTGGCGAAGGACCTACCCCAGGCACAAGCGGAGGCGAAGGCTGCATTCGGTGACGGAGGAGTCTACCTGGAGAAGGTCATCCAAGGCGCCCGGCATCTGGAAGTGCAGCTCTTGGGAGACGGCTTCGATGTCATTCACCTGCACGAGAGAGACTGCTCTCTGCAGCGTCGCCGGCAGAAGATCTGGGAGGAGGCGCCTGCGACGGGGCTACCCGCCTCGGTCATGGAAAAGCTCCACAAGACCGCGGTGGAGCTTGCGCGCCGAGTCAACTATCGCTCGGCCGGCACGATCGAGTTCCTCTACGATCCGGACCGGGCTGAGTTCTACTTCATCGAGATGAACACACGAATTCAAGTCGAGCACCCAACGACCGAACTGGTTGCGGGACTCGATTTGGTCGGGGAGATGCTGCGGATATCTGGCGGAGAGCGCCTACGCTTTCGGCAAGACGAGATAGACATCCGTGGACACGCGATTGAAGTCCGGTTGAACGCCGAAGATCCGGATCGCCAATTTCTGCCGCAGCCGGGCGTTATAGAAGATGTGCGTGTTCCCGGAGGGCTTGGTGTGCGATTCGATAGCCATATCTTTCCGGGCTACAGGATTCCGCCATTCTATGATTCTCTGATCGGAAAGCTGATTGTATTGGGTGACAATCGTTCGCATGCCCTCGATCGGCTCCAAAGAGCTTTGCACGAGCTTAGCATCACCGGCGTAAAGACAACGGCGGGTCTCTTTGAAGACCTGGTGAGCAGCCCGGAGGTCCGCTCAGGCGACTATCACACGAAATGGTTGGAGCCGTGGCTCGCCGCCAGAGGACGATAAACTGGACTGTCTGAAGTAGGCGAAAGGCCGTGTCTACCGACAAGCGGTGCTCCCCACCGACGGAAATAGTGACCGAGATGGCTAACGCTAAGCCGTTCTTGTTCCGGGTATCCACGGCTTCTCTCGGGGTGATTTCCTCGTCGCCCCGCTGGCGGCCCTCCTTGCGGTGTCGAGGGTCGGGCATATTGAGCGGAAGACGTCATGCCCAAGTTGGCTGCATCGAATGCTGCTTAAGGTTGGTCAATCTGGGTTCTATCCCCTGACATACCTGCACCATCTCAAGGGACGCACCATGACGACCGTTCTTGGCACTTGTGAGAACTGCCTTCGCTCATGATGGTGCTTCCGGCGTCGAGACAAATTCAGACAGGAACTGTCTTTCTTGGAATATCGATGAGGCTTGCGGCACTGTTTGCGATCGCAATCAAATGCCTGCGATCGAAAGGCTGATCCAAGCGGGCGTTGTGCGCCTGCCCGGCCTGGAGACCGGGCACCGGGTGCTACTCCGCCAGGCTCACTCGCGCTCGCCAAGCTCCGCCGAGCCCCGCTTCCGGGGAAAGGTGCGGGAGGTTTAGTGAGAGGGGAGGTCCGTCATGACGGAGCGCAAGCGGGAGACGGTCTACCAGGAAGTGACCGACCGGATCATTGCCGACCTGGAGCAGGGCAGGGTGTCCCGGGTCCAGCCCTGGGGTACACCCGGAGCCAAGGCTTCCCCGGAGCACCCACACGGCCAACATCTATTCCGGGATCAACATCCTGATCCACTGGGGCGCGGTCATTGTAGGGCCTAGTGATCGAGACGAGGCCGATCTTCGTTACGCCCACCAAGTTTGCCGGTTACTTGGATCAAATTGGCACATAGATTCTGGCATGTTTCACCTACCGCGCTTATGTTGAGAAGACGAACCGCGAAAAGACGTGACAGAAGCGTTTACTCAGGAACGCGCTCAGAAAGACTGTTCATCTCATTGGACCACGTAGCAGGATCAAGTTGGAATACCTTTGATCTCGATGGCCCATCTTATCTCTATCGCCCCCATGATGGAGTGGACGGACCGGCACTGCCGGATGCTGCACCGGCAGTTCACCCGCCACGCGCGTCTCTACACGGAAATGATCGTCGCCGAGGCGCTGCTCCACGGCGAGCCGGCGCGGCTGCTCGCCTTCTCGGCCGATGAGCATCCAGTCGCGGCGCAACTTGGCGGCTCGGATCCGGACCGCGTGGCCGCCGCCGCGGCGATCGCGGCCGACTGGGGTTACGACGAGATCAACCTGAACGTCGGCTGTCCGTCTGACCGGGTGCAGAACGGCACTTTCGGCGCCTGCCTGATGCGCGAGCCGGCGCTTGTCGGCCGGATCGTCGCCGCCATGAAGGCCGCGGTCGATGTCCCGGTGACGGTCAAGTGCCGCACCGGCGTCGACGACCAGGACGAGGACATGGCGCTTCCGGCACTGGCCGAAGCGGCGTTCGCGAACGGCGCCGACGCTCTGTGGGTGCATGCACGCAAGGCATGGCTCACCGGGCTGAGCCCGAAGGAAAACCGAACCGTGCCGCCGCTCGACTACGGTCGCGTCTATCGCCTCAAGCAGAGGTGGCCGGACCGGTTCGTCGGCATCAACGGCGGGATCGAGACCCTCGACGCGGCGATCGCGCATCTCGATCATGTCGACGGCGCCATGCTCGGCCGCGCCGCCTATCACAATCCGAGTCTGCTGGCGCGGATCGACCGCGACGTCTTCGGTGTGGCCGGTGAACCGGCGACGCCGGACGAGGTCGTGCGCGCCTATCGTCCCTACATGGAGGCGCAACTGGCCGCCGGCGTCAGGCTTCACCATCTCACGCGGCACATGCTGGGCCTGTTCCACGGCCGTCCCGGCGCGCGGCGCTGGCGGCAGATCCTGACGCTCCGCTCGACCACGCCGGGCGCAGGGTTCGAGGTCGTGGAGGACGCGCTCGCTGCGGTGACCGGTGACGATCGGCGCGCCCGGCCAACGGTCGCAGAGCCCGCCGGCCATGCCTGAACTCCTTCAACTCGGCCTCGCCATTGCCGCCGCCGGTGTGATGTCCGGCCTGCTCGCCGGCCTGTTCGGCATTGGTGGCGGTGCGGTGATGGTGCCGGTGCTCTACCAGACGTTCATCTATCTCGGCATCGACGAAGCCGTCCGCATGCACCTGGCTGTCGGGTCATCAATTGCCGTCATCGTGCCGACATCAATACGCTCGTTCACCGCGCACAGGGCGCGCGGCGCCGTCGACATGGATCTGCTGCGAAGCTGGGTCATCGCCGTGCCCCTCGGGGCGATCGCGGCCGCGCTTGCCGCCTCCGTGATCTCCGGCGGTGCGCTCCGCGGGATTTTTGCCGTCGTCGCGGCAATCTTCGGTCTCCGGCTCCTGCTGGGTGGCACCGCCTGGCGGCTCGGCAACGACCTTCCCGGTAACCCGGCCCGGACCATCGTCGGCGGCAGCGTCGGATTCATCTCCGCACTGCTCGGTATCGGCGGCGGCATCCCCACCAACGCCTTCATGACCCTGTTCGGTCGGTCGATCCGCCAGGCGGTCGCCACCTCGTCGGGGGTCGGCGTCCTGATGTCCGTGCCGGCGCTCTTCGGCCTTGCCTGGGCCGGATGGGGCGCGGCGGGCCTTCCCGACTATTCCGTCGGCTTCATCAGCCTCCCGGTCGTCGCCATCCTGATCCCCATCTCCGTCGCGGTCGCGCCGCTGGGGGTGCGTCTGGCGCACCGGCTCCCCCACCGCGCGCTGGAGATCGCCTTCGGCGCCTTCCAGATCGTGGTGGCCGCGCGGTTCGCCGTCAGCCTGTTGTAAGCCGAGAGCGCCCTAAGGCGTCAGGATCAGCCGGTCGCCCGCGACGGTGTAGGCCGACAGGGTATCGAGGAAACTCAAGCCGAGAAGGCTTTGCGTCAGCGTGCGCGGTGGTGCGACCAGCGCGCGGACGCTGTCGCGCTCGATGGTCCCGACGGTCAGGCGGTCGAGTGTGATCGGCGCGGCCCGGATGACGCCGTTGGCGGTACGGATCGGCAGCGTGAACCGTAGCGACTCGGGATCGAGGCCGAGGCGCGCGGCCTCGCGCGAGGTCAGCGTGACGAAGCTCGCCCCGGTATCGACCAGGAACGAGACCGGCTCGCCGCCGACCGCGCCCCAGATGGCGAAATGGCCACCGCCGCCGCGGGTGACCACGATGGTGTCGGCGCCGCTGTCGGGATTGCGCACGCTGATCGGGATACCGGGCGCGAGCGCGCCGAGAAGACGATCGCCGACCCCGGCAAGCTCGTCACGATAACTGTAGGCGGCCACCAGCAACGCCCCCAGCAGGGCCCAGAAGACGATCGCACGCAGGACCTGGCCCGGTCTCAGCCGGCGACCGCCGAAAGCGGCCGCGACGAACAACAGGATGAGGACGAGGAATGCGAGTTCGCCGAACTGCACGTCCTGGAAGCCGATAATGGTCCCGTCGCCGTCGAAGACGAGCAGTGCCACCGCCGCCACGAGCGCCGCCATCAGGCCCCAGAACAAAAGGCCCGACCACCTCATGATGCCGATCCGTGGGCGATCGGAGCAGGGACGCCGCCCATGCTCTGCGGCCGTGAAGGCATCGAACCTCCCTTTCGTCAGGCCAGGCTCGCTCCGACCATGAAGGCCGCGAGCGAAATCTGCTGACACGCTCCCAGCGTGTCGCCGGTGTAACCGCCCAGCGTGCGCGTCGCCACGTGGGAGATCATATAGGCGCCAATCATGGCGAAAACAGTTGCGGCCAGAGTGGCGACAACGCCGATCGCGGGTACGGCGAGGACGAGCAGCGCACCCAGCGAGGCCGCAACCGCGACGCCGACATCGGTGCGATCAGGACCTTCGCCGGCCGCCAGGCCGTCGTCGCGGGCCGGCACACCGAGCCGCCAGGCGGCCGCCATGGCGCCGCGCGACACGGTCTCCGCGGCGGCAAGCACCAGGGCCGCCATCACCGGTGATCGACCGGCGAGCACCGCCATGGCCGCGATCCGCAGGGCGAGCGTCAGTACCAGCGCCGCGACACCGAACGTGCCGAGATGGCCGTCGCGCATGATCGCCAGCCGCTCGTCCCGACTCTGGCCGCCGAAGCCGTCGAACGTGTCGGCGAGGCCGTCCTCGTGGAGCGCACCCGTGACCCAGACCACGGTAGCGATCGCCAGCGTGGCGGCGACCGGCGAGGGGATGCCCACCATCGTGGCGAGGAGGAGGACGATCGCCCCGGCCGCGCCGATCAGGAATCCGACGGCCGGGAACGCCCATACGGCCCGGCTCACCGGGGCGTCGTCGAGATAGGCCGGCGGCACGGGCAGGCGGGTCAGAAAGCCCACGGCCGCCGCAAACCGGCGGAACCGCAAACCGGCGGCTTCGTCGTCGTCGAGTCGTTGGGCGGCCATGACACCTCCGCTGCTGTGGCTCCCGGCGGGGGGCGCAGGTATAAACCGCGCGCCGCGCCCTGTCGCGCACCCTACGTGCCCTGCGAGGTTCCGATGCCGACATCCGTGAGCGGCCTTCCCTTCGACGATATCCGCGCCATCCTGCGCGCACTGCCGCCGAAGGACGAGGAGGCCATTGCCGCGGTCCGCGCCCGCGACCGGGACTTGACCAAGCCTGCCGGGTCGCTCGGCCGCATGGAGGAACTGGTGGAATGGCTGGCCGCCTGGCAGGGCCTGGCGCCGCCCCGCGTCGACCGGCCGCTGGTCGCCGTCTTTGCCGCCAACCATGGCGTCGCCGCCCGCGGTGTGTCGGCCTATCCGCCGTCGGTGACCCGGCAGATGGTCGACAACTTCATGGCCGGCGGCGCGGCGATCAACCAGATCTGTGCCGCCAACGACCTCGGGCTGAAGGTGCTCGACCTCGCGCTCGAGGTGCCGAGCGACGACATCACCGTGGCGCCGGCGCTGAGCGAGGAAGCTTGCGCCGGGACCATCGCCTTCGGCATGGAGGCGGTCGCTGGCGGGACCGATCTCCTGTGTCTCGGCGAGATGGGGATCGGCAACACGACCATAGCGGCGGCCCTGTTCTGTGCGTTGTTCGGCGGCGGGGCCGCGGACTGGGTGGGGCGCGGTACCGGCGTCGACGAGCCGGGGCTCGCCCGCAAGGCCGAGGTCGTGACCGCCGCGCTGGAGCGTCACCAGGCGCATTTCGGCGATCCGCTGGAGGTTCTCCGCCGACTGGGCGGGCGCGAGGTCGCCGCCATGGTGGGGGCGATCGTCGCCGGCCGGACGGAGCGTGTCCCGGTGATCGTCGACGGATTCGTTGCGACGGCGGCCGCCGCCGTCCTCCACCGTCTCGATCCCGGTGCCATCGATCACTGCCTGTTCGGGCATCGTTCCGCCGAGCGCGCGCATGGCTGGGCGCTGGAGGCGATGGGCCAGCGGCCCTTGCTCGACCTGGGGATGCGGCTGGGCGAGGGGACGGGCGCCGCGCTGGCGGCCGTGGTGGTGCGTTCGGCAGCGCGCATTCATAGCGGCATGGCGACCTTCGCCACGGCCGGCGTGGACCGCAAGACCGACGATTAGCTGGCCTCGCGAAGGCGCACCCGCGACTCCGTCTCAACCGCGCCGTCGTCCTTGGCCTGCGCGGCCGGCGATTCGGACGACACCGGCGGCGGCTCCATGGTCCGTGACGACGGGAAGACGGCTCTGGCTTCCGTGCCCTCGCGCAGCTTGGACGTGAGTTCGAACGCGCCGTCATGGTTGGCCATCAGGGCCTGCACGATGGTCAGCCCAAGGCCGGCGCCGGGCTCAGCCCCGCTGATGGCGATCGCGCCCTGGCCAAAGGCCGACAGCACGATCGGGATCTGCTCCTCCGGAATGCCCGGCCCGTTGTCGATCACCGACAGGAACTGCCCGCCGTCCTCGGTCTTGCCCACCCTCAGGGTGATCTTGCCGCCATTGGGGGTGAACTTGAGCGCATTGCTGAGCAGGTTGAGCGTGATCTGGCGCACCGCCCGCTCGTCGGCCCACATCTTGAGCAGGCCGGGTTCGAAGTCCTCGACGATGGTGAGTTGCTTGGCCTTGGCCTTGAGCTGCACCAGCTTGTGGCAATCGCCGACGACCGCGGCAACGTCCACGGCTTCCTCGGACAGCTCGCGCCGTCCCGCCTCGATCCGCGACAGGTCGAGGATCTCGTTGATGAGGTTGAGAAGGTACTGGCCGCTGTCGTGGATGTCGGAAACGTACTCCTTGTAGGAGTCGTTGCCGACGGGGCCGAGCACTTCCTTCTGCATAATCTCCGAGAAGCCGAGAATGGCGTTGAGCGGCGTCCGCAACTCGTGGCTCATGGTGGCAAGGAACCGGGACTTCGCCAGATTGGCCGCCTCGGCGCGGTGGCGAGCCTCGTCCGAGATCGCCTTGGCGGTGGAGAGTTCGGCGATCAGCAGGTCCTTCTCGGCACGAAACTCCAGCATGTTGAGCGTCGCCGAATGGAGCCGCGTCGACAAGAGGATGAAGAAGATCAGGGCGCAGACGGCCATGACGGCAAGCGCGATGTGGAAGACCTCGCCGTGTCCGAGGTAGACAGCGACCAGCGCCAGTGTGACCGGTACGGTCCCCGCGACCGCGGCCAACGGGACCGTGGAGGCGAGCGCCGTGGTGACCGACACGACCACCAGCATGGCCGCAAGCTGGAAGGTGTCGAGGCCGGGCGTCGTGGCGGAGAAGGGGGTGACCACGAACAGGGCCGCCCAGGCGAGTCCGCCCAGGAGTTCGGCGCCGAAGAAGCGGCGGCGCCACTGCCGGATCGCCTTGCCGTCGCGCGGCAGCTTGCCGTAGCGGTGGCAAAGAACGGTGATGAAGATGTGGGTCGCGATCACGACCGCCGCCCAGACCGTAATCGGGCCCGGCTCGGTCCACGGGATCGATGCGCCCGCGACCAGCACCACCAGCAGGGGAATGGCGTAGGCGGCGCTGACCCGGTTGCGCGCATAGGTCAGCGCCAGTTCGTGGTCGAAGGCGACCGGATTGCCGGAACTCGATGTCAGGCGTTCGCGCTGCTCCTGAACGGTGCGGTGGACGGTCTTCCGTCGCGCCGCCTTGGCCCGGCTGAGAGCAGTCTGGCTGTCGGGAGTTTGTACCGAGGCGTCCAAGGCTTGTACCGTTGACCGATGAAACCCGCGCCGTCTGGCACGCCGGCGGGAGCATCGCCGAAAAAGGTTAAATCCACGGTCAGCAAGATGGTTAAACCGCCATGAAATCCGCCACGGACCAACCGGGTTCGCGGGAGGCCGCGGGCCCGGGGCTCGACGAGCTTCTCGCCGCCGTCCGCGCGTGCCGCATCTGCAAGGACGAGCCCAGGGGGAAGGCGCTCCCCCATGAACCGCGGCCCGTGCTGCGCGCCGCGTCCACCGCGCGCCTGTGCATCGCCGGGCAGGCGCCGGGCACCCGCGTCCACGCCTCCGGTGTGCCGTTCACCGATCCCTCCGGCGACCGGCTGCGCGCCTGGCTCGATCTCGACGAAGCGACGTTCTACGACGAGACCCGTGTGGCCATTGTGCCCATGGGCTTCTGTTTCCCGGGATTGGATGCGAAGGGCGGCGATCGCCCGCCCCGCCGTGAATGCGCGCCGGCGTGGCGCCAGCAGGTCATGGATCGGCTGCCGGCGATCCGTCTGGTGGTCACCGTCGGGCTCTATGCACAGAAGTGGCATCTTGGCGACGGCTACACCGGCAACCTGACGGATACGGTCGCCGCGTGGCGCACCTATCTCGATGGGGAGCCGGTAGTGATCCCGGTGCCGCACCCCTCATGGCGCAACAACGCTTGGCTGAAACGGCATCCGTGGTTCGAGGCTGAGCTGCTGCCGGAACTGCGACGGCGGGTCAGAACGGCGCTCGACGATTGACATGCGCAAAATTATTCGCCAAATGACGGAGTAGAACGGCTGAAATAGAAAATCAGTCCAACATGGTGGAGTTTCCATGGTCGATCGCCTCGATCGCAAGATCCTGCAGATCCTGCAGGAAGACGCCACGGTGCCGGTCGCCGAGATCGGCCGGCGGGTCGGTCTGTCGACGACGCCGTGCTGGCGCCGGATCCAGAAGATGGAGGAAGACGGCGTCATTACCGGGCGCGTGGCACTGCTCGATCCCGCGCAGGTCAACACCCGCGTCACCGCCTTCGTCTCCATCACAACCAACCAGCACAACGACGAATGGCTCAAGCGCTTCGCCGAGGTCATCCGTGACCTGCCGGAGGTGGTCGAGTTCTACCGCATGGCCGGGCAGGTGGACTATCTGCTGCGTGTCGTGGTGCCGGACATCGCCGCCTACGACGACTTCTATCAGCGCCTGATCGCGAAGATCGACATCGCCGACGTGTCGACCACGTTCGCGATGGAGCAGATCAAGTACACGACCAAGCTGCCGCTGAACTATCTCAAGGTTGCCAAGGAACGCCAGCGGGCGTCGGGCTAGCTACGTTTGGCGTCGCGGTCTTTGATCCTGGCGATCTGCGTAGGGTCGGTGAGTTCGCGCACCGCGTTCCGCCCGACCCACCGCCGGGTCTTGTCGTCGCTCGCCGCGAGACGCTCGGCCAGGGCGAGGGCGTTGCCATGGAGGCTTGCGTTGCGTTTGCCGATCTGACGCAGGGCCCAGTTGACGGCTTTCTTCACGAAGTTGCGCTCGTCGCCGGCATGGTCGTCGATCCGTTCGAGCATGGGCGCGAACCACGCATCGTCGACGGCCTTGAGGTGCACCGCGGCGGCGGCCATGAGCGCGAAGGCGGCCCGCCGAACGAAGGTCCGTTCGTCAACGGCCCACCGCGCGATGCAGTCTTCGACGTGATCCGTCTTCACATACAGTTTCAGGCCGGCCTGGTCGCACAGGTCCCAGGAATCGAAATCGGCCGTCCAGGCGTCCATCAGGGCAGGGGTCATCGCCCGCGGATCGGCAATGAGGACGGCGAGGATCCGGGCTTCGTGCCAGCCGCTCGCCCACAGCTCAAGCGCCAGCGCGTGGTCGCGACCGAGGCGCTTGGCGACCGGGCGGAGCGACGCCATGGAGATGCCGAAGGCACGGTCGACGCTGATGCCGTAGCGCGCCATGCCGGCCCGATTGTGCTCCGAGCCGAGTGTCCGCAGCTCCCCGATGATGGTTTCGATGCGCGGATCGCTCACGGTCGCTCAAGCCGCGCGATAAGGCTGGACGTATCCCACCGCGCGCCGCCCATGGCCTGGACCTCGGCGTAGAACTGATCGACCAGCGCGGTCACCGGCAGGACGGCGCCGTTGCACTGCGCCTCGGCGATCGTGATCGCCAGGTCCTTGCGCATCCAGTCGACCGCAAACCCGAACTCGAAATCGCCGGCGTTCATGGTCGCGTGGCGGTTCTCCATCTGCCAGGATTGCGCCGCGCCCTTGGAGATCACGTCGATGACGCCTTCGACGTCGAGGCCGGCCCGCTTGGCGAAGTGGATGCCCTCGGCCAGTCCCTGGACCAGGCCGGCGATGCAGATCTGGTTGACCATCTTGGTCAGTTGGCCCGCACCGGCCGGGCCCATGAGGCCGATCATGCGGGCGTAGGCGTCGAGCACCGGCCGTGTCCGTTCGAAGGTTGCCGACTTCCCGCCGACCATGATGGACAGGACACCGTTCTCGGCGCCGGCTTGGCCGCCGGAGACCGGTGCGTCGAGGAAGCCGATGGTCTGCTCGGCCGCGCGCACTTCCAGTTCGCGGGCGATGTCGGCCGAGGCGGTGGTATGATCGACCAGGATCGCGCCCTCCGACAGCCCGGCCAGGATCCCGTCGGGCCCGTAGGTGACCGAGCGGATATCGTCGTCGTTGCCGACGCACATCATCACGAACTCGGCGCCCTCGGCGGCCGCCCGCGGTGTCGGCGCCGCCTTGCCGCCATGGGTCTCGACCCAGCGCGCCGCCTTGTCGGCGGTGCGGTTGTACACCGTGACCTCGTGGCCGCCGCGCGCCGCCAGGTGGCCGGCCATCGGATAGCCCATTACGCCGAGGCCGATGAAGGAAACTTTTGCCATGTCTTGCTCCGTGTGCGCCCGTGCGGGTCGCGGATATAGGGGATCAGTTGAGGAAGAAGATCGTCGCGTTGAGCACGGTCGCAAATCCGACCCAGGCGAGGTAGGGGAGCAACAGAATCGCCGCCGGCCGGCTGACATGACGCGCGCTTGCCGCCATCCAGGCGACCGCGGCGGTGAGCGCGATGATGGTCGCCAGCCCCAGCGCCGTGTTCTGCGCCCCGAAGAAGGCCCACGACCAGCCCGCATTGAGGGCCAGTTGGACGAAGAAGGCCGTCAGCGCCGTGTTCCGCGCCACGGAGCCCGGCCCGCTCCAGATCAGCCACGCCGCAACGCCCATCATGAGGTAGAGAATCGTCCACACGACGGGGAACACCGCATCGGGCGGCGTGAAAAAGGGCTTGTTGAGCCCCGGATACCAGCTCTCCAGGCCGGTGGCGGTGGCGACGGACCCCAGCCAACCGGCCGCCAGCGACACGCCCAAGAAGGCGACGAGTCCGACAAATCTCGACGTGCTGCGTGGGCGCGTCACCTCGCTTTGGGTCACGACGACTCCGTGGTTGTGGTTGACCGGGCCGCACCGGAGACTAAGTTCGCCAGCGTCTCGAACCAAGATTCTTGTATAGATGCCGACTGTTGACAAGGAAAGCGTCCTGGAGCGGTTGCGGAGCATTCGCGGACCGGACGACGATCGCGACATCGTGCGCCGTGGCATGGTGTCCGATATCGTCATTGCCGATGCCAGCGTGATGTTCTCCATCACCGTGCCGGCCGAGCGCGCGGCCGCTTTCGAGCCCATGCGTCAGGCCGCGGAGACCGCGGTCGGATCGATGGTCGGGGTCGACAAGGTCATGGTGGCGCTGACGGCCGAGCGCCGCGGCGGAGCGCCGCAGCGAACACCGCCGCAACAGCCGCCACCGCCAGCGGGCGCGCCGGGCGGCCGCCCCGCCGCGTCGTCATCCAAGCCCGATATCCCCGGCGTGGGCGCCATCATCGCCGTGGCGAGCGGCAAGGGCGGTGTCGGCAAGTCGACGACGGCCGCCAACCTCGCACTTGCCATGAAGGCCAACGGTCTCGCCGTCGGTATCCTCGACGCGGATATCTACGGGCCGTCCATGCCGAGGCTGATGGGCATCTCCGGACGACCCAAGGCCGACGCCAACCGGATGCTGGCGCCGCTGGAAGCCTACGACATCAAGGTGATGTCGATGGGCTTCCTGGTGGACGAGGACACGCCGATGATATGGCGCGGCCCGATGGTGGTCTCGGCCCTGTCGCAGATGCTGCGCGAGGTCGCCTGGGGCGAACTCGACGCGATGATCGTCGACATGCCGCCGGGAACCGGCGACGCCCAGCTCACCATGGCCCAGCAGGTGCCGCTCGCCGGGGCGGTGATCGTCTCGACGCCGCAGGATCTGGCCCTCATCGACGCCCGCAAGGGCCTGAACATGTTCAACCGCGTCGATGTCCCGGTGCTCGGCCTGATCGAGAACATGAGCTATTTCGTCTGTCCCCATTGCGGCGGGCGTTCGGACATCTTCTCCCACGGCGGCGCTCGGCGCGAGGCCGAACACCTGGGTGTCCCGCTCCTCGGCGAGGTACCGCTGGAGATGCGCATCCGCGAAACCTCCGACGGCGGTCGCCCGATCGTCGTGGACGACCCGGACGGTCCCTTCGCCGGCGTGTACCGCGACATCGCGACGGCGGTGTGGGAGGCGGTCAGCGGCCCCGGCGGGGGTGCGCGGCCGGCGCCCGCTATCGTGATCGAGGAGTAGCAGCGCATCAGCCGCGCGCCCACCGGCTCCAGACCCCCGTTGCGGTGCCCACCACCGCGAATCCCGCCATAACCGCCGTCACCGCCAGGGCCGACGGCCAGGCCGCGAGGGCCGCGCCTGCGATCACGGCCGAAGCCGCACCCGTGCCGAACTGCATGGCGCCGCCCAGACCCGAGGCGGTGCCCGCCAGATCGGGCCGCAGCGAGATGCTGCCGGCGATCGCCCCTGGCAGCGAGATACCGTTGCCGAGGCCGAGAAAGGTCATCGGCAGGAACAGCGTCCAGGCATTGAGCCACCCCGCGGCGAACAGCGCGATCATCAGGCCGATCGAGGCGCACACGATGGTGTTGCCGAGATTGAGCATCAGGTGGACGCCGAGGCGCTGCGAGAATCGGCCGGCGAGATAGTTGCCGACAAAGTAGCCGGCGGCGACGAACAGGAGAAACGCACCGAGCTCGGTGGCGGTCAGGCCGATCAGCTCGGTGGCAACGAACGGCGCGCCGGCGAGGAACGAGAAATAGGTTCCGCTGAGCAGCGACATGGTCGCGGCATAGGCCCAGAACGCCGGTATTCTGAGCAGGGCGCCCATCTCCGCCAGCAGCGAACGCGCGGTATGGACGACGACGGTCGTCCGGGTTTCGGGCAGGATGATCCAGCTTCCGGCCAGCACGATCACCGCCATCGCCGCGATAAACAGGAACACCGCCCGCCACCCGAATGCATCGTCGATCGTGCCGCCGATGAACGGGCCGATCATCGGCACCACCGCCAGCCCCATCGTCACATAGCCGAGCACGCTGGCGGCGGCGTCGCGATCGTAAAGGTCGCGGATGACCGCCCGGCCGACGACCACGCCGACGGAACTGCTGGCGCCCTGCACCAGGCGCGCGAGCACCAGGGCCTCCATGGCACCGGCGACCGCCGCAACGGCCCCGGAGACCGCGAACACGAGCAGCCCTGTCAACAGGACCGGCCGCCGGCCGAACCGGTCGGTCAGCGGGCCGATAACGAGCTGGCTGATCGCGGTGGCAACCAGATAACCCGACAGGATGAGCTGAACGGCCGCCAGGTCGGTGGCAAACTCGGACCGGATCGACGGCAGCGAGGGTACGATCAGGCTGACCGCGATGGCATTCGTGGCCGTGATCGCAATCAGCACGCCTATGATCGCGAGGTTGGCGGTGCCGGGCGTGCGCTGATCTCCGGCATTAACGGATCGCACGATCAAGGGCTCCGCTGGAAACGGCAACGCGACGTGGTGGGTGGCGAGAGCGCGGCGGCGCAAAGAGAGTTGCCGCCCGGTAGGCGGCGACGCATGATGCGATTTGCGCCTGGGTTTGTCGAGCCGACGAACCGGCCGTGGGGAACGAGAGCGGGACGAAGATGACGGACAACCAGCCCTGGCCGACGGAAATCCGTCTCACGTCCGATCGGAGCACGCTGGCCGTCAGCTTCGAGGACGGCCGCCGTTTCGAGTTGGCGGCCGAATATCTGCGGGTGCTGAGCCCGTCGGCCGAAGTCCAGGGCCATTCACCGGAGCAGCGCCAGATCGTCGGCGGCAAGCAGAACGTGACCATCGCCACCGTCGATCCGGTGGGCAACTACGCCGTTCGCCTGGGATTCGACGACGGCCACAACACCGGCCTGTTCACGTGGCGCTACCTGTATGAACTTGGCGCCGGTTATGCGGCAAAGTGGGACGCCTACCTCGCCGATCTCGAACGCGTCGGCAAAAGCCGCGCATGAAAAAGGCCGGCGCGGAGCCGGCCTGTTCCGATCTTGCAACCCTGTTGCCGTTGGCAGCTAATTCTGAACGACCACCTTGGCGCCGATCTTCACCATCTTGTACAGGTGAATCACGTCGTCATTGACCATGCGAATGCAGCCGGACGACACCGCGTGGCCGATCGTCCAGGGCTGGTTCGAGCCGTGGATGCGATAAAGCGTCGAGCCGATATAGAGCGCCCGGGCGCCCAGCGGATTGTCGATGCCGCCTTCCATGTAGGCCGGCAGCTTGACGCCGCGCCTGGCCTCGCGGGCGATCATCTCCTTCGGCGGCGTCCAGCCCGGCCATTCGGCCTTGCGGGAAACGCGGTTGGTGCCCGTCCATTCGAAGCCCGCGCGCCCGACGCCGACGCCGTACTTCCACGCCTTGCCTTTCTCGACCACGAAGTAGAGCCGACGTTCCGACGTATCGACAATGATGGTGTTCGGGCCATGGGGACCGTTGTATCGCACCAACTGACGACGGATCGGGGAATAGTTGGCGCGAACGCCTGCTTTGGCGGCCACCGCCATCATCTTCTGGGGATCGTAGTGGATCATCTTGCGAGCCACCGGATCCCACCGGGAGAACTGAGATGCGGTCGCCGGGAGAGCCAGCATCAGCACAGCGGCCACCCCGATCACGACTCGTGCAATGGCGTTTTTCATATGTCCCATCCGTAGCGTTGCGGGCGCCGTCGCCCGACGGCACCTTACGCTTTTGCACCAAATCAAACACTGCCCGCAACCGCAGTGCGCGCGAAAGCACGCTTTCGTGACCGGGAAACCGAAAAAGTGTGGTCGGAGCGCAACGCTTGCGGAGCTACTCGATATGGATCGGGGGCGCCCCCTCGTCGCCGGCCTCGAGGCACAGGTCGAGGATTCGCTGCGTCACCGCGGCCTCGCGAAAGGTCGGGCCGTCGGCATCACCCGTCAGAAGGGCGGTCGCGAAGCGCTGGTAGTTGGTCGGCTGCACCGGGCAATCGACCTGACGCCACGTGCCGGTGTGGATGTCGTCGCCGGCACAGATCCTGAGGTCGACCGGCGGACCGCCGGCGCGTAGCCGCAAACCGCCGCGATCGCCGTAGACGTCGAGACTGAGATCGTTGGCGTGGCCGGTGGCCCAGCGCGTCGCATGGATCACGCCAACGGCGCCGTCGCTCAGCTCGGCCGACATGGCGAAGGTGTCGTTGGCGTCGAGCACATAGTCGCCGATCCGTCCACCCGGCGCCTTGTCGAAGGTCGCCGTCCGCGGCTGCATGCGCGTCACGCTGGCCCCGGTGACGTAGGTCGTGAGATCGATGACGTGAACGCCGATGTCGCCGACGACCCCATGGCTGCCGTGCGATCGCGACAGCCGCCACAGCCACCGGCGCTCCTTGCGCCAATCGCCCCATTGCCGGCCGACCAGCCAGCTCTGCAGATAGGACGCATCGAAATGCCGGAGGTTGCCGATCGCGCCGTCTGCAATGAGCTGCCGCGCCTTGGCGGCAACGGCCGACGCGCGGTAGGTGAAGTTGACCATGTTGACGAGGCCGGCAGTTTCGGCCGCCTCGGTCATCTCGATGGCGTCGGCATAGTTGGTCGCCAGCGGCTTTTCGCACAGGACGTGCTTGCCGGCCGCGATCAGCGCCATGGTCGTGGCGTGATGGACCCCGTCGGGGGTGACGTTCGTCGCCGCGTCGAATTCCCCCCACGCGATCGCCTCGTCGAGGTTCGCGAAGGTGTGGTCGAGGCCGAACTCCTTCGCGAACCCGGCAAGAATGTCGGCGGACGGATCGACCGCGCCGGCCAGCTCAATGCCGTCGATGGCGGCGAAGGCGCGGGCATGGTGCGCGGCCATCTCGCCCGCGCCGAGGACAAGGAGACGCTTGGCAGTCACCGGTAGCCAGCCTCGCCGTCCTCGTGCAGGCGCGGGCCCTTCTCCTCCAGCGGCTCCAGGGCCTCGCCCACCGGCCGATTGGGCGCGTCGGCAACGTTCTCCCAGCGGATGCCTGGCTTGGCGGCCCACATGACGGCGTTGCGCAGAATCGTTCGCACGGTTGCGTCGTGATAGACCGGATAGACCTCGTGGCCCGGCGAAAAGTAGAAGATCCGGCCCCCGCCGCGCTGGAAGGTCAGGCCGGAACGGAAGACTTCGCCGCCCTCGTACCAGCTCACAAAGACGGTTTCGAGCGGTTCGGGCACGCCGAACGGCTCGCCGTACATCTCCGACTGCTCGAGTTCGAAGTAAGGGCCGACGCCGGCGGCGATGGGATGGGCGGGGTTGATGGCCCAGAGACGCTCGCGCTCGCCGGCCTCACGCCAGGTCAGCGCGCAAGAACTCCCCATAAGTCTTTTGAAAACCTTGGAGAAATGGCCCGAGTGGAGGACCAGGAGACCCATCCCCTCCCAAACCCGCTCGACCACGCGCTCGACGATGCCGTCGTCGACGTCACCATGGGCCTTGTGGCCCCACCACAACAGAACGTCCGTTCTCGCCAGCCGGTCGGCCGGGAGGCCGTGTTCATCCTGTTCGAGTGTCGCCGTGGTGGCGCTGATGTCCGGCGATTCGTTCAGGGCCTCGGCGATGCAGCCGTGCATGCCGTCCGGGTAGATCGACCGGACAAGCTCGTTTTCGCGATCGTGGACGTTTTCGCCCCATACTATGGCTTGTACCGCCATGGCCACCTCCCGTCAGGGTGTCGTGATGAGAAGACTTCACCGTCGCTTGCGTCTTTTCAAAGCGCTTTGACATGACGGTTTTCAACGTATACCCAAGCTTCGCGTATCACGCACCCCTTTTGTCACACCGCTGACGCTTTTCCCGTATCCAACTGCGCAGCAACGCGCTGTTAATCATGGCCCGCTACCTTCAGGGCTCTCGCCTTCTCCAGGAATGTCTCCATGAATCTGTCGGTCCGCTTCCTCCTTTTCGTTGGCCTCAGCGCGGCCGCCTCGTTCCTGGTCGCGATTCCCTACGCAACCATCCAGTAAGGCTCAATCCACGCCGGTCTTCCGGTTACCGATCGTCCGTGATCAACTGCGGCCATGCCGTCCGCGGGCGCGATCGAGACCGTCGAGACCTACAGGTTCCATCCGGATCACCTGGCCTCGCCTCGTCCCGATGGGGTGAGCGCGTTCCTTCGTATCCGCAACGGTGCCGCTTTCCTTGAGCAGGTCATACGCTCCCACATCGACCTGTTTGACGAGATCGTTGCGGTCTACAACGCCTGCACCGACGACACGCCCGACATCCTCGCCCGTCTGGCCGGGGCGTTCGGCGCACGCCTGCGCGTCTTCCACTACCTGCCCGAGGTCTACCCCCAGGGCAGCAGGGGGCACCGCAGCGAGCCCGGCGATTCGCCCCGCAGTGTTGTGACCTTCTCCAATCTCGCTCTCGCGAAAACACGTTTCGCGACCGCGGTGAAGCTCGACGACGATCACATCGCACTGGCCGATGAGATGGCGAAGCTGACCGCGCGTGTTCGCGCGGGCGCTTTTGGGCCGGACCGCATGGTGTGTTTCTCGGGCTTCAATCTCGACACCGACCCGAACGGCCGGCTCGCTCTGCCGCGACGTGAGTTGTTTTCCGGGAGCGGCGATATCGGTTTCTTTCCCGTCGCCTCCGGTTCCCATTTCCGTCACGATCCGCGCTTCGAACGGTTTCGCCGCGTCGGCTTGCGCCGGATTTTCGGCGGCTTCGTCTACTGGCACATGAAGTACCTCAAGCCGGCCTACGGGTTCGGCAACTACGACCTCAAGAACAACCCCGACAGCCGTTATCACCGTCGCTTCGCGGCCTTTCGCAACGACCGGCGGATGACGGACCTGGCACGGATCGGCGACGCCATGACGCCGACCGACCGGCTGCTCCTTGCCGCGCGTGCGGCCGGCGTGCCGATACCCGAGAAGCTGGCGCTCTACGCCGATCGCTGGCGCGCAGCGCTCGACCTTGCCGCCTCCGGCCTGGCGATCCCCGATTTCGACATCCCGGATCGCGCGCCGGTCTCTGGCTAGGCGATCACGCGACCGCCCTGCGGGGACTGTTCACCATCACCACGCCGGTGAGCACGAGGATCGCGCCGATCACCTGCGTCGACGCGATCGTTTCGCCGAGCAGGACGACCGCGAGGACGGGTCCGAACACCGGCATGAGGTGAATGAACTGGCCGGCCTGCGCCGCGCCGATTGTGTCGACGCCGTAGGACCAGAACAGATAGGCCAGCAGGGATGCAAAGACGCCGATGTAGACGATCGCCAACCAGACAGGCGCGCCGAAATCAAGCGACGGTGCCGGCGTGAGCAGTAACGCGACGGGGATCATGACGGCGAGCGCGGCGATGATGTTGGCCGTCAGGAGGACGTCGTTGTCGAGATCGACCGGGCGTTTGCGCAGGAGCAGCGAGTAGATCGCCCAGGTGACCACCGCGCCGAGGAGCCACAGGTCGCCGATGTTGAACTGCAGGCGGTAGATCACGGCAGGGTCGCCGTTCGAGACGATCACGCCGACGCCGGCAAGCGACACCAGCGCTCCGATCCACTGGAACACCGAAGGTCGGCTGGCGCCGATCATGACCGCGCCGATCATGATGGCGGCCGGCGCCAGTGCGGTGATCAGAAGGCCGTTGACGGCGGTCGTCTCGCGCAGGCCGGAGTAGACGAAGATGTGGAAGCCTGCGATTCCCGTCGCGCCGAGCAGGAGGACGAGCCACCAGACGCGCACCACCGCGCGCCATTGTCTGGCCAGGTTGCGGGCGCTCAGTGGCAGGAGCAGCACCAGACAGATGCACCAGCGCAGGATGTTGAGCGTCAGCGGATCGATGGACGGACCGATGGCGCGGCCGGCGACGAAATTGCCCGACCAGAACAGGGCCGTCAGCGTCAGCCCGACATAGGCGAGGTGCCGCGCCTTCACCGCGCGGATGCCTCGGGCAGACTGGCGTCTTGTTGCTCATCAGGGGCGGCGGCCACGGGCCTTATACGTCTCGCGAGATAGTTCGTTGTCACGAAGGATTCCTCACTTTCGCGGTAACGCCTGATGTGGGCCAGCCCAAGAGGGGTAATACGCGACAGTTGGAAGCCGTTCCCGGTGAGCAAGTTGAAGAAGTCCCGAAGATACGTCCGGGAGTCGATGTTCGCCCCTCCGAACTCGAATTGAATCAGCTGGACCGCTTCAAGGGCGTGCCCACAGCCGCGCAGAGCCGCGAGTTCATGACCTTCAATGTCCAATTTCAGCAAATCGACGCGTCTGCGTGCGAGCGCTTCCGACCAATAGTCCTCGAAGCGGATGGTTTCGACCTGTTCGTTCGCCTGTCCGAACCGGATCGAATGATGTCGAAGGTCGCGCTTGTGCAGGCTCGACAAGCCTGAGCCGGGAGAGTCGGCAAACAATGTGGTTGTGCCGCCACTGTCGGACAACGCCTTCGATGACAGATGGACACGCGGATCATTGCGGAAGCGCGTTTCCAGTCGCGCCAGGCTGGCGGGAGACGGTTCAAACGCGTGGACCTCTGCGCTGGGCCATGTTCTGAGCAGGGCCTCGGTGTACCGGCCTTCGTTCGCGCCGACATCGACAAAAAGCGGGTTCTCCTGACGGCCGATTATCCTGCTGACTGCGGCGCTCTCTCTGTCGGTGGATCGCCCGCCGGACCCTTTCCCGATCAGTTCGCCCAGGCCTTTTTCGAGTTTCGCAAGAACATTGAGAGCTGTAGCCATAACCTGCATCATACGACGCGGGTTCCGAGCTTGGTCAACTGACGCCTTACGTCTCAATCGGACCTGACGGCCATGCGAGTCCACCGAGGCACCGTTTGCATCGCCGCGCCGGATGGGAGGCCCATGTGAACGCTTCGACCGCCTTTCGCTGGGACGACCCGTTCCTGCTCGAGGATCAGTTGGGCGAGGACGAACGCCTGATCCGCGACACGGCGGCCGCGTTTGCCCGGTCCGAGCTGCAGCCGCGCGTGGAACGCGACTATCTCGACGAGACGACCGATCCCGAGCTCTTCCGCAAGATGGGCACGCACGGGCTGCTGGGTGCCACGCTGCCGGCGGACTATGGCGGCGCCGAGGCGTCCTACGTCGCCTACGGGCTGGTCGCCCGCGAGGTCGAGCGCGTCGATTCCGGCTACCGCTCGATGATGTCGGTCCAGTCGTCGCTGGTGATGTATCCGATCCTGGCCTACGGCACCGACGCGCAGCGCCGGAAGTACCTGCCGGCGCTCGCCCGCGGCGAGCTGATCGGCTGCTTCGGCCTGACCGAACCGGACGCCGGCTCCGATCCCGCCGGCATGGCGTCGCGTGCGGTGAGGACGGCGGCGGGCTATCGCCTGAGCGGCACCAAGACCTGGATCACCAATGCGCCGATCGCGGACGTGTTCGTCGTCTGGGCGAGGTCGGAGGCGCATGACGGCAGGATTCGCGGCTTCGTTCTCGACAAGGGTGCGAAAGGGCTGTCGGCGCCGAAGATCACCGGCAAGCTGTCCATGCGCGCCTCGGTCACCGGCGAGATCATCATGGACGATGTCGATGTGGGCGAAGACGCGCTTCTGCCGAGCGCCGAGGGTCTCGGCGGCCCGTTCGGCTGCCTCAACCGGGCGCGTTACGGCATCGCCTGGGGCGTGATGGGTGCGGCCGAAACATGCTGGCATCTGGCGCGCCAGTACGGTCTCGATCGCAGACAGTTCGGCCGTCCGCTGGCCGCGACCCAGCTCTACCAGCGCAAGCTCGCCGACATGCAGACGGAGATCGCGCTCGGCCTGCAGGCCAGCCTGCGGCTCGGCCGGCTCATGGACGAGGGCGGTGCGGCGCCGGAGGCGATCAGCCTGGTCAAGCGCAACAACAGCGGCAAGGCGCTCGATATCGCCCGGCTCGCGCGCGACATGCACGGCGGCAACGGCATCCAGATCGGCTATCAGGTCATGCGCCACGCGCAGAACCTGGAGACGGTCAACACCTATGAGGGCACCCACGACATCCACGCCCTGATCCTCGGGCGCGCGCAGACCGGTCTACAGGCGTTCTCGTGAGGGCTGGTCTCAGGGCTGGTCCGTCGTCACGCCCGCTTCGGCGAGCGCCGCTGTCAGCCCCTCGGCACTGCCGAAATGGTAGGTCGACCAGCCGCGCGCCTGCGCTGCGGCGATGTTCTCGGCCTTGTCGTCGATGAAGAAAATCTCGCCGCCGGCGCAGCCGCTTCCGGCCTCGACGCGCTCGTAGAACGCCGGGTCCGGTTTCACGACGCCCTCGCGCCCGCTCACGAACTCCAGGTCGAAGTCCTTGAGGACGGGATAGATCGCCTGGCCGCGGGGCCACATGTCGGCGGGGAAGTTCGTCATCGCCGCGATGCGCACGCCGGCACGCTTCAGGGCCCTGAGCACGTCGGCCGTCCCCGGGACCTCCGGGGTGAAGATCAGGTGCCATCGCTCGACCCAGGTGCGGATCATGGCTTCGTGGGCCGGGTATCGCCCCACCATCAGCTCGACCTCCGCGTAGAGGCTGCCGAGATCGCCGCGCAGGTTCATCGCCGGCAGGTCGAGCTCCTTCCATCGCGGATCGTCCTCGAACCCGGCGCCGAGATAGTCGGTGAAGACGTCATGGTGATCGAAACGGACCAGGACACTGCCGACGTCGAAGACGACCAGCCGGGTGGGGCCGCTGCCGCGGTCGGATTCCATCTCAACTCTCCCCTTGGGTCAGGACGGCACCCTCGCACGTCCGATGCTGTGATGGGCTCAGCGTTTTCGGAATCCGAGACGCTGTCGAAAAAGATATCTCACCGCACGTTCCACGCCCTTGCCGTGCCAGCCGAAACGTGCGCGGGAGCGCGCCTTCGTCCAGGGGTTCACGATCGCCTCGATCGGCCCGTCGCCGTTCGCGATCCAGTTGCCGCCGTCGAAATCGCTGCACACGAACGATGCCTGGTCCCAGCGATAGGCCTCCATCGGCGTCTTGGTGACAAACAGGTCCGCATGCCGCTCGTAGACGAGGAACGCGTTGCCCAGGGTCGCGTAGACGAGGCGATAGCCCTTCTCCATGCCGAGCCGCGTGATGGCGAGGAGCGACGATCCCTTGGAGCGACCGGGCGGATTGATCCGGTCGATCATCGACGGGATCGTCGGATTGAACTCGATCACCACCACCGACGGCTGTCGCGTCATGCCGCGCAGGACGTGGTAGTCGTCGCCGTCGATGTCGATGGACATCAGGTCGACGGGCCGGTCGAAGTGCTGTTCGAGAATCCGGTCGATCGAATCCTCGCCCTCAGACGCCACCCACCGGTGAACGGCGGTCACGTTCGGCGCGTCGCGAAACGATTCCGCAAGCTTGCGATGGCGGTCCCGATCGCCCTCAATGAGACAGACGTCCCAGCCCGCCTCGCGCAGCTCGGCGGTGTTGGAGAGGGTGTTGCCGTCCCAGGCGCCGAACTCCACGGCCGCACCGCGGCGGACGTTCATCGCGTCCATGATGGCGGCGATGATGCCGTCCTCGCCGAACTGCGACCGTTCGTTGCGCTCGAGGGCGCGCGTCAGATCGAGAGGGGCGGGCATGGCCTCAAACGCGCCGTACCTCAGAGCGCCATCTGCGCGCGGCCGAGCTCGCTCAGGTCGTCCAGCGTGGCGCGACCGGCGAAATCGACCTCATAGTCTTCCGCCGCGAAGTCCGGCGCGCTCTTTCCGGCCAGGAACGCCTGCGCCTGTTTCTCCGCATACGCCCTGTTCTTCGCGCAGCGCGGCGAGGCGCCGATGTAGATGACGTTGGCGTACTCGGCGCCGCGATGCTCGTTGGCCACCGCGTGAACGGTGTCGGGGTGCCACCACACCGTGTCGCCGGGCTGCATCTGCGGCACCGGCACCTGCGCGGCGAGCAGCGGCACGTGCCATTCCTCGGTGACGCCGAGCGAGCGTCCTGGTGCGGCACCGCAGAGATCGTCCTCGGCGACATCGTCCTGCAGCGCCCGCAGGAGCATGAACGTCATCCCGTGGATCGTCGGCACCAGCCGTAGCGTCCCGTCGTCGGGCCCCTGTGGCGTGAGCGCGGTCCAACCCTGGAAGGTCCGCATCATCGAGCAGACGGCGGGGGAGGGGTGCTCCTTCGTCCGGGTGCGGTGCGCGGCCTTCCACGCATCGTAGGCCTCCCAGTTGCCGGCGAAGACCGGTGCATAGATCTCCTGGAAGGCGGGGTCGGTCCAGCGCTCATACGAGCCGGCATCCATGTGCGGCGACAGGCCGAGCGTGTCGTCGCCGGGCTGCCGGCGCCGCACGCGGTCGGCGTAGGCATAGTCGTTGTCGGGGTCGAACTCGTCGCCGTCCGGCCCCGCGATGTCCCACAGCCGGTTGAGGAACCGCTTGGTCGCGGCCATGGACTCGCCCTGCCGGGCCGCGACCTGCGGCTTCGACCAGTAGATCCCGAAGATCTGCGGCTGCCCGTCGTCGAGGGCGCTGAAATACTTGTCGAGCCCCTTCTTTTCCGACGCCTTGGTCAGATAGTCGTTGTCGTCGAGATAGCTGCCGAGTTCGCTGTTCCAGTCGCGGGCGAGCGTCTCCTCGTAGACGCCGCGCACCACGCAGCAACCGGCGGCGCGAATGCGCGCCCGCTCGTCGTCGCTCACCGCGTCGCGGCGGACGGCATCGTAGCCGATCTCCGGCACCGCGGCCGGGCCGGCGGCCACGATCGCGTCCGTGACGCGCGCCAGCCGGTCGCCGGCGCGGCGAAAGGCGTCGCGGAGCTCCGGCGAGCCGGCGCCCAGCTTCCGCTTGGCGGCAACGATCTGGTCGCGAATCTCCTGGTCCATGGTGGTGTTGCCTCTTCAGGTGGATGGCGACGGCGGGGCGAGATGCAGGTCGACCTCAGCCGGGTACGGCGGGGGTGAGCAGAGCCATCATGACCCACCTGGTGAGGATGGCCGCGAGCACGAACCCGACGGAAAACAGCAGCCAGCGGAGCCGCTTGTAGGTTTCGGCGAAGTCGGACAGTTGAAAGAAGATGTCGACCACATAGGCCGCACAGTAGGCAACGTTGGCCAGAATGGCCATCTCGATGACGAACAGCAGGGTATCGACCGTGAAGGCGCCAGCCGAGGCGGGGTAGTAGAAGAAAAACAGGGCGGCAACGATCACCGCCAGCCCGACATTGTAGTCGAGCCGCATCCTCTCCCAGAAGTGAACAGCGTCGGTCACCAGCGGTTTGATCTGCATGGTCAATCCTTGTCTCGGTTCGATGTGACTGCCGGCGACTCGCGGCCGGGGCGAGGCCGGACATTGGTGCGCGTCATAGTCGAAGAGTGTGGCACGACGGTGCCCGAGGCGACTGGCGTCAGGTCTCGCGTCGCCGGCGGACATTCTGTTCGCGCTTGGCTGGAGGTCCGATGCACATCGGCGCGACCTCGTTCGATGATGCTTGAGCCGATACCGCGATTTCCATACGCTCCGACGGTGCCTGACCCAATCTGAATGCCGCCGCCCGTCCCAAAAATCGCCGAGAGCCCGATCCATGAAACTCGTCACCGTACTAACACTGGGCGCAGCCGTGCTTGCCACGAGCGTCGCCGTAGCCCAACCGACCGGTCTGCCGGGGTCCATCAACGACTATTGGAGCTGGGCGCGGCTGAACATCGATCGCTTCGCCGACAACTTCTCCGGCGCCCATCCGCAGCCGAAGGACGTCTACATCAACCTCGATCCGGCCGATTTCGTGAATGACGACGGTACGATGAAGCTGCCATTCCCGGACGGCACGGTCGTGATCAAGGAACGCAACGATGCCGACGAGTTGTTGGTCGACCGGCTCTACGTGATGGAGAAGGCCAGCGGCATCTGGAGCTACAGCTTCTTCGATCGCCAGAGCACCACTGCATTTGGCGGCCAGGAACTCGGTATCGAGAATTTCTGTTCAAGCTGCCATCAGCAGGCCGCTGACGACGATTTCGTGTTCACCCGGTTCGAAACGCGGTAGGTCTCAGGGGCACCGGCGCTGGTAGTGCGCGGTCTCGGAACCGTTTCCCGCCCTTGTTCGGCTATTCAATCGACATTGGATTTCACAGGTATGGGCGCGCTGGTCGGAGGTTCTCCTTCAAACGCATCAGCCGGCAGTGTCGGGCACACCTCAACAAAGGTCGCCCAGCCTCAAAACATCAGTGAGCCAACCAGACCCATCATCACAATGAGTCTGATCTCGGCTTGTCTCCATCGGTCACTATCACGCGGATGGCAAATAACAGTAGGTTCGTCAGGTGTTGTTAAGTTCCACTCGAACGAGCGGGCGTGCATGACCTTGTTGGTCATATCGCGCAAATACAGGTCAGTTGCTTCACCATCTGCCTGAAAAACGGTTCCAAGCGGGGGGTGCCCCGTCCGCCGCAGCTTTTCGCTAATTTCCTGCTCATCATCGAGGACACGAAGCTGCGTTGCCATCTCAAGTAGAGCGCGGTCTGCACGTATCTCGGCGAGCTCATAGACTGACTTGTAGAGGTATTCCCACTCACCGCTGAACCGGTCGTCGATGACCCTGCCGACAACAGGCCGGGCAAACGCGAAGGACAGCACGATCCAGGAATTCTCGTGAATAAGGCGCGTTATCTCCGGCGTCTTATGCATCGACGAACTCCGGTGTCAGGACCGATGCTACGGACGTGTGCCTGATACACGAAATCTGCGACCTTCATGCGATCAGTGGTCGTCGCCCGAGTTTGGCCAAGCACCACAGTTAGCCGCCCTCAGAGATGCTCTTTATCAGTTTGGCAAGCAGCTCGCCGAGCTTGCCTAGCCCATATCCCATGGCGAGCTCGGTGCCCTTCCCTACGGCGCGAGTCGCGCCGCTTGTGGTGGCTTCTGTTAGTGACTCGAGCAATCCTCTTTCGACGAGGGGTGCCTTTAGCAGTTGAAGCGCTGTCTCCAACAGCGCAATAAGCTGGGCACGCTCTATTTCGGATAGTGCTTGTCGCTCTGGCGGCAAGTTTGTGCTTCTAGCCAACCTGATCGCTTCGTCGATCAGGCTCGATATCTCCGCGATGAGATTCGCGTTGGTTCTGCGATTAACCGGAAGCCATTCTTTCGCGGCGTAAACGGTGGCGGTTGCCGGCGGCGTTGGTGGAGCGTCAGACTGGCCCGTTGCCGCACCGTTGGCGTCGGTTTCCGCCCTAACTTGCCCCTCTAGCTCGTGAAGTAGTGTCACGGCCCGTTCGCCTACCCGCAGCACAACTTCAGCGCGAAGTGAGCCCTTCATCGCGTGGAATTTCGCGACTTCGGTTACCGGAATTCCGAGCCTCAGATCGAGATTGTATTGACCTAGTACACCTACTGCATCAAGTATACTTCCGTATTCAAAAACATCTATGCGTTGATGGAGGTTAATTCTTCTTATATTTGCGAGATCAACTTCTATACCAGCCAGAAGCTCATAGATGCGGTCCATCAAGCTTGAGCCACGGGACTCCAAGCTTCGTTCATCACCTTGGTCAGCCACACCGGCTCCTACATCTTGCCAGCTAAAAGAACTCGGACGGGTACGGTCGCCCTCCCACGGAATGTTGCCGTTCTTGACGCTTCAACTCAAGCTTGCCGCATCTGCTACCGAGCTGATCCTCCGCAGATTCACGACGCGAGCAATCTGCGACGCGTACTCGCCCGACTACCTGCTCAGTGCCACCCAATCATCGAACCTCGAAAGCGATGCATGCGCGGCGGCAGATGAACCTGACCTCAGGTACTCCTTCGCATCGCCTCAAAAACAGCCAAAGAATGGTGGGCACGACTGGGATTGAACCAGTGACCCCTCCCGTGTGAAGGGAGTGCTCTCCCGCTGAGCTACGCGCCCTCAAGGCCTGTTGCCGAGGCGCGCCGATTTAAGGGAGCGGCCGATTCCAAGTCAAGCGCCGCGAAGGCCGCCAGCCCCAACGCCGCTCCGGCCACTGCCCAATCCCGCCCGTCAATCCAGTTGAAACTGCTGCCGTTCGGTCTCGCGCGCGAGCCGGCGGACCGAGGCGACGTTGTCCCAGAGTTCGCCGAAGTGATCGATCACCCGTGTGGGGCGATAGACCGCGACCGGGGTCGGGCTGTAGCCGAAGGTCACCGCGATCACCGGGATGTCGGCCGCCTGGGCGGTGCGGATGTCGGTCACCGAGTCGCCGACCATGACGGCGTCGTCGACCTGGCCGCCGGCGCGGTGGATGGTCTCCGTCAGGTGCCGCGGGTCGGGCTTGCGGAAGGCGAAGGTGTCGCCGCCGGTGATCGCGTGAAAACGCTCCGAGAGCCCGAGGGCGTCGAGCAGGAGACGCGCCAGGCCTTCGGTCTTGTTGGTGCACACCGCCATCCGCCAGCCATGGGCGGCGAACCGGTCAAGTGCGGCGAGCGCGCCGGGAAACGGCCGGCTGGCTTCGGCGATGCGCCCGGCATAGTGCTCGATGAACTCGTCGGTGAGCCGGTCGAGGTCGTCGTCGTCGGCGGGTTGGCCGACCATCTCGAAGGCCCGCTGCAGGGTGACGCGCGCGCCGAAGCCGACGGTCTCGCGGGCGGCCTCCGGTGGAAAGGGGGCGATGCCGTGCCGCCCGAGGATGACGTTCAGGCTGGCGATCAGGTCGGCGGCGGTGTCGACCAGGGTGCCGTCGAGGTCGAGGACCAGAACCGGGGCCGGCTTCATCGTCGCCGGCTCACGTGCCGAATCCGCGCGCCATCGCCGCCGCGGCGATCGGAATCAGCGCGAGCACGCCGGCTTCGAGATGGAGGAAACGCCGCACGGCCCGCACCTCCGCGTCGTCGGGCGAAAACGCCTTGTCCTGAAGCGCGCTGCGCGCCCAGCGCCCGAACCGCATCGTCGGCGGCACCGACAGCAACGCCACCGCGATGAACAGCGCGATCTTGATCCAGAACAGCGGATTGCCGAGGTAGAAGTCGGCGCCCTTGAGCCCGAAGAAAACCCTGAGCCCGCCGACGATCAGGAGCGCCATCGCCACGCCACCATACAGGCGGTCGATGCTAGCGAGCCGGGCGACCGTCGCGGCGTCGAGGGAAGGGCGCACGAGCGCCATCTCCAGCGCCAGCAGGGCAACCAGCGCGAGGATCAGGAGATGGTGGAGCGAGGCGAGGCCGAAATCGGTCAGCATAGGGGTCGTCTTGCCGGACAAGGGGGAGGCGGGAAAGCATAGCGTTCGCCGTGCTCCGGTGCTACCTACCTGCCCGCGCCGGCGCCTTTCGCGCGAGCGCGACGCCCACCCGTGAACATCGGACGGTCCGTGAGCCACAACAACGACAGCGCAGCGCAAGCCCGGGCCCGGGTCGGAGCCGAAGCGGCGAATGCGGTGACCGACGGCATGGTCGTTGGGCTGGGGACAGGCCGCACCGCCGAGGCCTTCCTGGCGGCCCTGACGGCCAGGGTCGCGGCCGGGCTCACCATCACCGGCATCCCGACGTCGCAGCGCACTGCCGACCTCGCGACCCGCGCCGGCATCCCGCTCACCGACCTCGACCGTCATCCCGCCCCGGATCTCACGATCGACGGCGCCGACGAAATCGATGAGCGTCTGCGGCTGATCAAGGGCGGCGGCGGTGCGCTCCTGCGCGAAAAGATCGTTGCCAGCGCGTCGACCGAGATGCTGGTCATTGTCGACCGCGGCAAGGTCGTCGACGACCTGGGCGCCTTCCCGCTTCCGATCGAGATCGTCCCTTTCGGGGCCGCTGCAACCATCCGCCATATCGAGGCTGCGTTGACCGGCTGTGGCCTCGACGGAACGCTGACGCTGCGGCGCGCCGGCGACGGTCCCTTCGTGACGGATAGCGGCCACCACATTCTTGACGCATCCCTTGGGCGTATTCCTGATCCGGAATCGCTCGCTGCGGCGCTTGCGCCCATTCCCGGCGTCGTCGAGCATGGACTGTTCCTGAACATCGCCACGCGGGCGTTGGTTGCCGACGCCGACGGCGTGACGACCCTCGGACCCTCAAGCTGACGAAGATATGGAGACATGACATGGTCCTGAAATTCGGCCAGACGGTCGCGTTGACAGTCGCGATGGCCTTCGCGGCCGGCACCGCGCTCGCGCAGGAGATCAGCCCGTCGCAACTGGAAGCAGCGGCCCGTGCCGCCGAGCTCACGCCCCAGCCCGGCGATTTCGACGCTCTGCTGCCGTTTGCCTCGCAGACCGTCCAGAACAGTCTGATCCGCCAGCGCCCCGACCTCTTCCGCGAGATCGCCACGGCCGTGGAAGGCCAGGCGCTTGAAATCGCCGGCCGTCGCACCGATCTCGACGCCGATGTCGCCCGCGCCTGGGCACGCCGTTTCTCCGAGGACGAACTCAACCAGATCGCGGCATTCTTCGGCAGCGAGCTTGGAACCAAGTACAAAGCGGCGCTGCCGGAACTCGGTAACGAGATGCTGCGCCTGAGCCGCGGCTGGACAAACCGCCTCACCGAGGAGCTTCTCGAGCGCTCGGTCCAGGAGCTGGCGCGCGAGGGGCATGAGTTCAACTAGGCTCGGTTGATGGGTACGTTCGACTACGACCTGTTTGTCATCGGCGCCGGCTCCGGCGGCGTTCGCGCGGCGCGCCTGGCGGCCCAGCGGGGCAAGCGCGTCGCGATCGCCGAGGAAGACAAGGTCGGCGGCACCTGCGTCATCCGCGGTTGCGTGCCCAAGAAGCTGTTCGTCACCGCCTCCCACTTCCCGGATTCCTTCGAGGATGCCGTCGGCTTCGGCTGGCGGACGGAGGGCGTGCATTTCAACTGGTCGACCCTAGTCGACAACGTCGCCGGCGACGTGGCGTGGCTGAGCAGCATCTACATCCGCAACCTTGAAGCCGCGGGTGCGGAGATCATCCACAGCCGTGCCGTCCTCGAGGATGCCCACACCGTCCGCCTGATGGCCGAGAACCGCTGCGTGACCGCCGAGACGATCCTGATCGCGACCGGCGGCCGGCCGCGGCGCGACCTCGACATCGCGGGCATCGACCACATCATCACGTCGAACGAGTTCTTCCATCTGCCGAAGCAGCCGAAGCGCGTTCTCGTCGTCGGCGGTGGCTTCATCGCCGTTGAGATTGCGTCGATCTTCGCCGGCCTCGGCACCGAAACCACGCTCATGCATCGCGGCAACCAGATCCTGCGTGGCTTCGATGTGGATGTCCGCCGGACCGTCTGCGCCGGTATCGAGCGGCGCGGGGTCACGGTGCTCCTGGAAGAACAGCTCTCGGCCATCGAAGGTGAGCGCGGCGCGCTGACGGCGGTGACCCATTCGGGCGCTTCGTTCAATGTCGAAGAGGTGTTGCTCGCCATCGGGCGCCTGCCCAACACCGACGGCCTGGGGCTCGACAAGGCCGGGGTCGAGATCGATCCGCGTGGCGCCGTTGTCGTCGACGCTTATTCGCGCACATCCGTCGACAACATCTACGCCGTCGGTGACGTCACCAACCGCCTGCAGTTCACGCCGGTCGCGATCCGCGAGGGCGTGGCGTTCATCGAGACGGTCTACGGCGACAATCCCATGAGCGTCGACTACGACAACGTTCCGGTGGCGGTCTTCAGCACGCCCGAGGTCGGGGCGGTGGGGCTGACCGAGGAGGAGGCGCGCGAAACCTTCCCGGCCCTGCACATCTACCGGGCCTCGGTGAAGCCGTTGCCCTACCGGATCGCCGGGCGCGACGACCGCATGCTGCTCAAGCTCATCGTCGATGCCGACACCGACCGGCTGCTGGGCTGCCACATGGTGGGGCCCGAGGCCGGCGAACTGGCGCAGTTGATGGCGATTCCCGTCAAACTCGGGATCACCAAGCGCGACCTGGATTCCACCGTCGCTCTCCATCCGACGCTCGCCGAGGAGCTGGTGACCATGCACACGCCGGCCGAGACCATTCGCCGCCAGGCGGCTGAGTAACGTCCGCGGCGGCATACGTAATGACATCGTCTGCCGGAACCATGTATAACCCGCGCCGCCGGGGAGTTGGCCCCGTGGGAGTAGCGTTATGACTGCGAACTGGTCGCCCGACAGCTGGCGTGCGAAGCCGATCGTGCAGGTGCCCGAATACCGGGACCAGGCGTCGCTCGGCGCGATGGAGGATCGGATCTCCACCTATCCGCCGCTGGTGTTTGCCGGCGAAGCGCGCCGCCTGCGCGAGCAGCTTGCCGATGTCGCGGCCGGACGCAGCTTCCTGCTCCAGGGCGGCGACTGCGCCGAGAGCTTCGCCGAACACTCAGCCGACAACATCCGCGACTTCTTCCGCGTCTTCCTGCAGATGGCGGTGGTCATGACCTATGCCGGCGCTATGCCGGTCGTAAAGGTCGGGCGCATCGCCGGCCAGTTCGCCAAGCCGCGTTCCGCGCCGACCGAGAAGCAGGCCGATCGGGAACTGCCGAGCTACCGCGGCGATATCATCAACGGCATCGACTTTGACGAGAAGGCCCGAAATCCCGATCCCGAGCGCATCGTTATGGCCTACCGCCAGTCGGCGGCGACGCTCAACCTCCTGCGCGCGTTCGCCCAGGGCGGTTTCGCCAATCTCGAACACGTCCACGAGTGGATGCTGGGCTTCGTCACGGACAGCCCCCAGGGCCACCACTACCAGGAGATCGCCGACCGTATCTCGGAGTCGATCGCCTTCATGCGCTCCTGCGGCATCGACGCCGATCGCGTCGCCCAGTTGCGCAGCACCGATTTCTTCACCAGCCACGAGGCGTTGCTGCTCGGCTACGAGCAGGCGCTGACCCGCCTCGATTCGACCTCTGGCGATTGGTACGCCACCTCCGGCCATATGATCTGGATCGGCGACCGCACCCGCCAGGCCGATCACGCCCATGTCGAGTTCTGCCGCGGGGTCAACAATCCCATCGGGCTGAAATGCGGTCCGTCGCTGGAGCCGGACGATCTGATCCGGCTGATCGACATCCTCAATCCCGCCAATGAGCCGGGTCGGATGACGCTGATCTGCCGGTTCGGGTCCAAGAAGGTGTTCGACAACCTGCCGGCGCTGGTCCGCGCCGTGGAGCGGGAAGGGCGCTCGGTGGTCTGGTCCTGCGACCCCATGCACGGCAACACCATCAAGGCCGCGACCGGTTACAAGACCCGCCCGTTCGACCTGATCCTGTCCGAGGTCGAGGATTTCTTTGCCGTCCATCGTACCGAGGGCACGCATCCCGGCGGCGTCCATATCGAGATGACCGGCAAGGACGTGACCGAGTGCACCGGTGGCGCCCACGCCATCACCGAAGAAAATCTGCGCGACCGCTACCACACCCATTGCGATCCGCGGCTCAACGCCGACCAGGCGCTGGAACTCGCCTTCCTGATCGCCGAGTTGCTGAAGCGGGATCGTCTCGCCCAGAACGGTCGCACCGCCGCCATCGCAAGCTGACCGACGAGGCAGGGACGGAGGCATGACCGACGTCCTGCGCATCGCCATTGCCCAGTGCAATACGGTTGTCGGCGATATCGCCGGCAATCTTGAGCGCGCCCGCGCGGCCCGTGCCAGCGCGGCCGCCGACGGCGCCGATGTGGTCGTCTTCTCCGAACTGTTCATCGCCGGCTACACGCCCGAGGACCTTGTCCTGAAACCGGTGTTTCAGGACGCCTGCCGGGAAGCGGTGGAAGCGCTCGCCGCCGATACCGCGGACGGTGGGCCCGCGGTGGTCATCGGCACGCCGTGGCGTGAGGGCGACGATCTCTACAATGCCGCGGCCGTGCTCGACGGTGGCGAGGTGACTGGCGTACGCCACAAGGTCGAACTGCCGAACTACGGCGTCTTCGACGAGTTGCGGGTCTTTGCGACGGGCGCCTTGCCCGGTCCGGTCGACATCCGCGGCGTCCGCGTCGGCGTACCCATCTGCGAGGACATCTGGTTCGAGCAGGTGTGCGAATGCCTGGCCGAGACGGGCGCCGAACTGCTGGTCGTGCCCAACGGATCGCCGTACTGGCGGCGCAAGGCCGACCGCCGCATCGAGGTCGCGGTCGCCCGCGTGGTCGAGAACGGCCTGCCGCTGGTCTACGTCAACCAGTGCGGCGGCCAGGACGAACTGGTGTTCGACGGCGGGTCGTTCGCCCTCAACGCCGACCGGTCGCTGGCCTTCCAGATGCCGCAGTTCGAGGAGGACGTGGCAACCTTCACGTGGCGCCGCGGACCCGATGGCTGGCGCTGCGATGACGGTGAGGTGGCGTCGCTGCCCGATCTCGACGCCGCCAACTGGCAGGCCTGTGTGGACGGCCTGCGCGACTACGTGGACAAGAACGGCTTTCCCGGCGTGGTCCTCGGGCTCTCCGGCGGCATCGACTCCGCCGTCTGCGCGTTGATGTCGGTGGATGCGCTGGGCGCGGACCGGGTCCACTGCGTCATGCTGCCCTACACCTACACCTCCGACGAGAGCCTGCGCGACGCCGCCGACTTGGCCGAGCGTCTGGGCGTCCGCTACGACGTGGTGCCGATCCACGCGCCGGTGGATGGTTTCGGGGAGGCGCTGGCGCCGCTCTTCGATGGCCGCGACCGCGACACGACGGAGGAAAATCTCCAGTCGCGGGCGCGCGGGACGATCCTGATGGGGATCTCCAACAAGTTCGGCTCGATGGTGGTGACCACCGGCAACAAGTCGGAGGTGTCGGTCGGCTACGCCACGCTCTACGGCGACATGAACGGCGGCTTCAATCCCGTGAAGGACCTCTACAAGACCGAGCTCTACCGCCTGGCGCGGTGGCGCAACGGGGAGCGGTCCGCCGGTCTCAAGGGGCCGGAGGGCGAGGTGATCCCGCCCAACATCATCACCCGCGCACCGTCGGCCGAACTGAAGGCCGACCAGACCGACCAGGATTCGCTGCCGCCCTACGAAGTGCTGGACGATATCCTGGAGGCGCTGGTCGAGGACGATCTCGGCGTCGCCGAGATCGTCGCCCGCGGGCATGAGGCCGACACCGTGCGCCGCATCGAGCACCTGCTCTACATCGCCGAGTACAAGCGGCGGCAGGCGGCGCCGGGCGTGAAGATTTCGCGCCGGAATTTCGGCCGCGATCGCCGCTATCCGATTACCAACCGGTTCCGCGATCGCGGCTGAGTGCCGTTCAGCTTGTGGGCGCCAGCGGCGCGCCGGCGAAGAGCACGCCGAACGGTTCGCACCAGATCACCACCGAGCGGTAGACGCTGAGATCGACCTCGTCGGGGATCGTGTAGTTCTGGTCGCCAACGCTGCCCTTCAGGTCGCCGAGCGAGATCCATTCGTTGTCGGTGACATCGCCGTTGGAGCGCGGATTGTCGTGCGCGACCAGCCACACCTTGAGCGCAGGGCCGTTGGTGACTTCGAAGTCCTCGAAGCGCAGGACGCGCCCGGCGTCGGTCTGGATGACGGTCGCTATGCCTTCGCCCTGATGGACGAAATCGACACCGTCCACCTCGCCGGAGGCGATCACCTCGGCAGTGGTGGTCGTGATGGTGGGGGCGGCCTCCGACACCACCGTGTCGATCCACAGCGGCGAGGCCAGATACCAGAATGCGTTGCCGAGGACGAAACCCGTCAGTCCCGAGACGAACGCGACGATCAGCAGTTTTCTCATCTTCCTGTCTCCCGGCCCGCGCGTTCGGCGGGCCCTTGGTGCGCCTGTTGATGGCGGCCATCGTGGGCCGTTGAGGCCCGATCTAGGCGGTTGCCCCGTGGTGCGCAACGGGCCGGCGATCAACACTGCCGTCACCGTCTGTCGACGTCGCGGCGAGGTAGGTTTGCGTTCGGTTAGCTGCCATGCGCCGAGGCGAACGCGTCGGCGAGGAAGTCGAACACGCGCCGGACCCGGGCGCTGGACCGCAACTCCTCGTGTGCGGCCAGCCACACCGGCAGCGACGGCAGGTCGGCTTCGGGCAGCAGCCGCACAACGCCCGGCTCGGCTTCGCCGATCTGAATCTGGTTGAAACCGAGGCCGAACCCCGCGACCACCATATGCCACGCGACAACCTGGTTGTCGCAGCGGAAGGCGAAGAAGTGCCGGTCGACCTCCAGCCCGACGCGACGGAAGCCGTCGATGATCTGATGGTCGCGGTCGTAGCCGACGATGTCGTGATCGCGGAAATCGGCAAGGTCACGTGGCGCGCCGCGCCGTTCCACATAGGCCGCGGCGGCAAAGATGCCCACCGGGATTTCGCCGACCTTGCGGGCCACCACGTCGGATTGGGTTGGCCGGTACATGCGAATGGCGATGTCGGCCTCGCGCTGGAGCAGGTTCTCCGTCGTGTTCGACGCGACGACCTCGATCTCGATGCCGGGCTCCTCGACGTGGAACGCGGTCAGAATCGCCGGCAGGGTGTAGGTGGCGACGATTTCGCTGGCGGTGATGCGCACCGTTCCGGCGAGCGCGGTCGAGCGGCCCTCGGCCGCGAGCGACAGACGGTTGGCGGCGGCCGCCATGGCGTGCGCGTGCTCCAGCAGATCGGTTCCCGCGGCTGTCAGCTCGAGCCCGGTCGCGGTGCGGGCGAACAGCGACACGCCAAGCGCGCTTTCCAGATGGGCGACGTGCCGGCCGGCGGTGGGCTGGCTGATCCCGTTGGCGCGGGCCGCGGCCGACAGGGAGCCGTGGTCGGCCACCGCGGCAAAGGTCTGTAGGTGGCTCCAGTCGACACCGTCCAGCATGACGTATCCCATTCATTTATGAATAATGTGATTGCATCTATAGCCGTAGAATCAAGAAATTTGAATAGGCATAGTCAGGTCTGACAAACACGACACCCGAGAGGGACAGGAGAGACACGATGAACGAGACGGTTCTGGTTCTGGGCGCCAAGGGGCGCTTTGGCCGCGCGGCGGTGGCCGCGTTTCGCGAGGCGGGATGGTCGGTGCGGGCCTTTGCCCGGGCCTGGGACGACGACGGGACTGACGATGTCACACGCGTTGCCGGTGATGCCTTCGATCCCCGGGCGCTGACGGAGGCCGCGGCGGGGTGCGACGTGATCGTCAACGCACTCAATCCGCCCTATCCGCAATGGTCGCAGGATCTGCCGCGCATCACCGCGAGCGTGATCGCCGCCGCCAAGGCCTCGGGCGCCGCGGTGATGATCCCGGGCAACGTCTATAACTACCGCGAGGACATGCCGGCGCGGCTGACGGAAACCACGCCCCACGTGCCGACGACGCGCAAGGGGAAGCTGCGCGAGACCATGGAGCAGACCTACCGGGCGGCCGCCGCCGAGGGCGTGCGCACGGTCATCCTCCGCGGCGGCGACTTCATCGAAAGCACGAAGACCGGCAACTGGTTCGACGGCTACATTGCCGCGCGGGTGGACGAGGGGAGGGCGGTGTATCCCGGCCCGCTCGATCAAGTCCACGCCTGGGCGTACCTGCCGGACATGGCGCGGGCGATGGTCGGGCTCGCCGACAAGCGGCACGGCTTCGCGCCCTTCGAGACGTTCGGCTTCGCAGGTTACGCCGTGACCGGACGGGAACTGGTCGGCGAGCTGGAGGCCGTTGCCGGACGATCGCTGAAGATCGGCGCGATGCCGTGGACGGTCATCCGGCTGCTCGGCCTGGTGCGTCCGCTCATGCGCGAGGTTGCCGAGATGCGTTATCTCTGGGACGTGCCGCACGCCATCGACGGTGGCAAGCTGGCGACCACCCTGCCGGATTTCCGCCCGACCCCGATGCGCGCCGCAATCGCCGAAGCGATCGGCAAGCCGGCGCCGAAGGCGCCGCTGAGGCTGGCCACCGCGGCCTGAAGTACGGCAAACTGCGTGGCGCTCATGCCGGCGCCACGCATGCCTGCGCGTTCAGTATTTGAGGATCGGCTTGAGTGCCTTCGCCTCGGCGACCCACTTCGTCACCGCCGACAGCGACGGGACCGACCGCACCAGCTTCTTCTTGGCGTTGATCTCGGCCATCTTGGCCTGGAGGTTGTCGGCGCGCCGCGTCCGCAGTTCCTTGACGGTGTCGACGCCGGCGGCTTCCAGGAGTTCCGAATACTGGATCGCCACGCCCTTGACGCGCATGAGGTCGGCCAGGTTGGCGAACTTCAGGATGCGTCCGTCGTCGATACCCGACTGGTCGGAGAGGTTCTTGCGGCCCTTCGGCGTCGCTGCGCGATCGAGCAGGGCCTTCGTGGTCCTGACCCCGACCTTCGCCAGCTTCTGCCCGTACACCTTGCCGATGCCTTCGATGGCTTCAATGGGGTAGCTCGACATTTCGTCCCTCCGAGTCTGCGGCTGTGTTGGTTCAGCGTTGCGCCATGCGAGAATCAACTAATACGTAGCATAACCGCGTACGGTCGTGACCGCCTGCGACCGACGTCACAGCACCTCAAGGCGGCGCGAAGCTGGATCGACCGTGCAGTGGTCACGACAACAGGACACGGCGCTTGACGCGGTGCGCGATTGGCTCGCGGCGGCCGACCGGCCGGTCTTCCGCCTGTTCGGCTATGCCGGCACCGGCAAGACGACGCTCGCCAAGCACATCGCCGCTTCGGCCGACGGCGACGTGGCCTTCGCCGCCTATACCGGCAAGGCGGCCCATGTCATGCGCATGCGCGGCTGCACGGGCGCCGGCACGGTCCACAGCCTGATCTACCGGACCCGCGGCGAGGACGAGAACGGGCCGACCTTCGCGCTGAACGACGACAGCGCAGCCGGGCGGGCAGAACTCATCATCATCGACGAGTGCTCGATGATCGACGAGACCGTCGGGCGGGATCTCCTGTCGTTCAGGACGCCGGTCCTGGTGCTGGGCGATCCGGCGCAGTTGCCGCCCGTCTCCGGCGGTGGCTTCTTCACGGAGGCCGAACCCGACGTCATGCTGACCGAGGTCCATCGCCAGGCCGCGGACAACCCGATCATCCGCATGTCCATGACCGTGCGCGAAGGTGGGCGGCTCGAGGTCGGCAGCTATGGCGAAAGCCGCATCATCGACCGCGCCGACCTCGATCAGGAGGACGCGCTCTCCGCCGACACCCTGCTCGTCGGGCGCAACGTCACCCGCAACAGCTACAACGCCCGCCTGCGTACGCTGAGGGGGCTGGAGGGGCCGCATCCGGTCGCCGACGACGTGCTGGTGTGCCTGCGCAACGACCGCCGTCGCGGGCTCCTGAACGGCAGCCTGTGGACGGTCGCCGAGGTGCTGAGCCGGCGTCGGGGCATGCTCCGCTACCGCGTCGCCCCGCAGGACGACGAGGTCGGCCGCGCCCGGCTCGTCACCATTCACCCGGCCCTGTTCGAGGGGCGCGCGGAGACCCTGTCACCGGCGGCGCGCCGACGGACGGATTCCTTCGACTACGGCTACACGCTGACCGTCCACAAGGCGCAAGGGTCGCAATGGGATGACGTGATGTTGTTCGACGAGAGCTTCGCCTTCCGCGAGCACCGCGATCGCTGGCTCTACACCGGCATCACCCGCGCCTCGGAACGGCTGACGCTGGTGCGTTAGGCTGGCCCGTTGGGGCGGCTAAGGATGAAGGCGGCCGCCGCCGTCATGGCGACGGCCTGCACGACCAGAACGATGGGCGCGAAATCCATGACGACGCTGAAGCCGAAGAAGCCTGCCATCATCACGATGGCGATCGTCTTGAAGCGCGGGGCGATGGCGCCGCTGGCATTCCAGTCGGCAATAATCGGACCGAAGGTGCGGCTGTTCTCCAGCCACGCCTCAAGTCGCGGGGAACTCTTGCCGAAGGCGAACGCCGCCAGGATCACGAAAGGCGTCGTCGGCAGCACCGGCACCACCACCCCAATGGCGCCGACAGCAAGGGAAGCGCACGCGACGGCGAACCAGAATCCCCTTTGCACGCCCAGATCGGGTCTCCATCGGATATCGGCGAGGTCGGCCATTAAGCACTTGATCGGTATGTCAAATACCACTTGCATCAGCCGACCAGTAGCCCACCTTGATCTCGATTAGAAGCGCTGACTTTTGTGGTGTTTTTGGCCGATTAGCCGTTTCGCCGCGGTGCCATGGCGCCGTTGCCTGGGTGGAGCCGTACGGCGCGGTAACCGGTATCACCCGCGCGTCGGACGGCTGACACTTGCGCCAAACCACCTCACCGTCATTCCGGGCGCGCCGCAGCGCGAAGCGGTGCTGCGCAGACCCGGAATCTTTCGCCCATTCGGGCCGCGATCCCGTCACTACGGCCGACGGCACCTCACATTTTCTCCCCGGGCAGGGCGGCGGCCTGCTTCACCCAGTCGCTGAACTGCCCGTCGAGCTCGTCGCCCTCATGGACGTGAAGGTAGCGCACGTCGGCGTACTTGGACTCGACCGGCGGCGCCGGGCGCAGCGACGCGCCCCGGAAGAAGGTGACCTTCACGTAGTTCGTGAAGCAATGGAGGCTCAGGAACCAGCCCTGGCCTTCGAGACCGTAGAACGGCGAGTTCCATTTGACGGCCTTCTGCACGTCGGGAACGGCGGCCACGACAAGGTCGTCGATGCGCCGGCCGACCGCGCGCTTCCAGCCCGGCATCGCCGCGATATACGCCTGCACCGGGCGATCCCCGTCGCCTTTCGGAATCTGCGGATTGCCACCCGAGAGCAGCTTCGGTTGCCGTGTCGCTTTGCCGGTCATGTCGTTGGCCTCCCGGCCGGGGAGGGGGCGGGGTCGCCCGCGAGCCGCCAAGCTACCCCGCCTTGCGGCAATAGAGTTCGAGCCGGTGGGCGATGATCTCGTAACCGTGCTCCTTTGCGACCCGGCGTTGCAGCCGCTCGATCTCGCCGGAGACGAACTCGCGGACCTCGCCCGTCTCGACGTCGATCAGGTGGTCGTGATGCGGCCGGTTGGCCACTTCGAACCGCGTGGCGCTGCCGTCGAACGTATGGGTCCGGAGCAGCCCCTTTTCCGCCAGTGCGGCCAGCGTCCGATAGGCGGTCGCCTGGCTGATGCTCGGATCATGCTCTCGGGCCCGCGCAAGGACCTGTTCCGCATCGGGGTGGTCATGGGCATCGGCCAGCACGCGGGCGATCGCCCGGCGCGGCTTCGTGATCCGCAGACCGGCAGCCTTCAGGAGCGCGTCCGCCTCGTCGCTGTCGACACGATCTGACATGACACGATGTATAGGAGAGGCACGCGCACACATCAACATTTCTGCAAATGCTTCGCAGGTGCATTGACGTTGCGAATGCTTCGCACTATCATTCTCAGCGATCCGATCCCCCATACGCGAGCTGATCCGAGCTGGGAGCTGACCCATGAACCTGACCAGGAGGGCCTTGACGGCCGCCGCCGCCGCGCTCGCCATGATGATGGCGGGGACCTGGGCCTTGGCGCAGGAGCGGCTGGACGTGGTCGCCACGACCGGCATGATCGCGGACGCCGCCCAGACGGTCGGCGGCGATCTGGTCGAGGTGCGGGCGCTGATGGGCCCCGGCGTCGATCCGCATGCCTACCGCCAGACCCGGACCGACATCGTGGCGACGGCCAACGCGGATCTGGTGCTCTGGAACGGCCTCTACCTCGAGGCGCAGATGGAGGAGTTCCTGATCGATCTCGGCCAGGACCGCGCCGTCGTGCCGGTGGCCGAGGGCGTACCCGAGAACCTGCTGATCGGGTCGGAAGACTACGACGGCCGTTATGACCCGCACCTGTGGATGAACCCGAACCTCTGGTCGCGCGTGGTCCTCAACGTCCGCGACGCGCTGATCGAAGCGCACCCGGAAGGCGAGGCGACGTTCGCCGCCAATGCCGACGCCTATCTCGAAACGCTGCGTGAGCTCGCCCTTTACACCACCGATGTCCTGTCGTCGGTGCCCGCCGAAAGCCGCATCCTGCTGACGTCCCATGACGCGTTCAACTACTTCGGCAATGCCTACGGCTTCGAGGTGATCGGCATCCAGGGTATCTCCACCGAATCCGAAGCCGGGCTCCAGCGCATCGCCGAACTGGTCGATCTTCTGATCGCGCGCGACATCCGTGCCGTGTTCGTCGAGACCTCCGTGTCGGACCGGAACATTCGTGCGCTGGTCGAGGGCGCGCGGGCCGAGGGCCACAAGGTCGTGATCGGCGGCGAGCTCTATTCCGACGCCATGGGTGAGCCGGGGACCTATGAGGGCACGTATGTCGGCATGATCGACTCGAACGCCACCACGATCGCCGGGGCCCTCGGTGGCGAGGCCCCCGATACCGGGATGCAGGGCCTCCTGAACTGACGGAGCCCGGAATGACGCACATGGAACAACCCACCATCGCCGCGGAAGACGGCCGGGCCACTGCCCCGACCGCCATGCCGTCCGACGCCCCCCTTGTTCTTCGGGGCGTCACCGTCTCCTACGGTGAGAAACCGGCGGTCTTTTCGGTGGACGCGACCTTTCCGGCGCGGTCCATGTCGGCGATCATCGGGCCGAACGGCGCCGGCAAGTCTACGCTTCTGAAGGCCGCCCTCGGCGTGATCCCGCGCCTGTCCGGCGAGATCCACATCTTCGGCCGGCCGATCGAGAAGACCCGAGAACGCATCGCCTACGTGCCTCAGCGCGCCAGCGTCGACTGGGATTTTCCGACCACGGTGATGGACGTCGTCCAGATGGGCCTATACCGCAAGGTCGGCCTGCTCGGACGGTTGTCCGGTTCCCTGCGGGGGCGGGCCCGGGCATGCCTGGACCGCGTCGGCATGGCCGATTTCGCCCACCGCCAGATCGGACAGTTGTCCGGCGGTCAGCAGCAGCGGGTGTTCCTCGCCCGGGCGCTGGCGCAGGACGCCGATCTCTACCTGCTCGACGAGCCTTTCGCGGGTGTCGACGCAGCCACCGAGGTAGCGATCATCGACGTGCTGAAGCTCCTGAAGACGCAGGGCAGGGCCGTGGTCGCCGTCCACCACGACCTCTCCACGGTGCGCGACTACTTCGACCACGTCTTCCTCATCAACGTGCGCCGCATCGCCGAAGGGTCGGTCGAGGCCGCCTTCACGACCGCCAACCTGCAGGCCACCTATGGCGGCCGTCTCGCGGCCACCCATCTCGACGAGTTGTCCGTGGCAGGCTGAGGGCCATGACCGCCTTCCTCGACGCCCTTCTTCTGCAGGCCGGCTACAACGCCGCGCTGGTCGCGATCGGCGCGGGGCTGCTCGGCTTCGCCGCCGGGTCGTCGGGCACGTTCCTGTTCCTGCGCAAGCGCGCGCTGGTCTCCGATGCCGTCGCCCACGCGACACTGCCCGGTGTCGGCCTTGCCTTCATCCTCATGGTCGCGCTTGGCGGCGACGGGCGCAGCCTGATCGGGCTTCTGGCAGGCTCCGCCGTCACCGCCTGGATCGGGCTTCTGCTGATCGAGTGGATCGCGCGCCGGACCCGGCTCGCCGAGGATGCCGCCATCGGCGCCGTGCTCGGCGTCTTCTTCGGTCTGGGGATCGTGCTCCTGACGGTGATCCAGGCCATGAGCGCCGGGCGGCAGGCGGGGCTGGAGAGTTTCCTCCTCGGTTCGACGGCCGGCATGCTCTTCCAGGACGCCGTCGTGATCGCGGTCGGCGGCACGCTCGCCGTCCTTGCCACGTGGCTCTTGCGCCGGCCGATGACGCTGGTGGCCTTCGACAGCGACTACGCCGCCGCCATTGGCTACGACGTGCGCCGGATCGACCTCCTGATGATGGGCCTCGTCATGGCCGTCAGCGTGATCGGGCTGAAGCTCGTCGGTCTGATCCTGATCGTCGCGATGCTCATCATCCCGCCGGTCACGGCGCGGTTCTGGACGGACCGGTCGAACCGCGTCATCTGGATCGCGGGCGGCGTCGGCGGCGCGGCCGGGTATCTCGGCGCGGTGTTGTCGGCCTCGGCGCCGGACCTGCCGACGGGTCCGATCATCGTTCTGGTCGCGGCCGCGATCTTCGTCGTCTCGCTGCTCTTTGCCCCCGAGCGCGGGGTATTGGCCGCGGTTCTGCGCCATCGCCGCTTTCAGGCGCGGGTCCATCGCCGCCAGGGGCTGCTGGCGCTGGCCGCCCAGCATCTGATCCGCGAGCCCTACACGCTGCGCCTCCTCGCCCGCGAGGGGCTGGTGCGCCCCGACGGCGTGCCCACCGAGGCCGGCCGCGCCCAGGCCGCGAAGATTGCCCGCGACGAGCGCCGCTGGGCCGTGGCGCGCGAGATCCACCAGGATGCCGGCCTGACCGGGCGCTACGACGGACTGACGCCGATCGAGGAGGTGTTCACCACCGACGAGATCGCCGAGTTCGACCGCCGCCTCGGGCCGCCGGTCCCCGTGAATCCAGCGGTGGGAGATGCCTGATGGGCGCCGAGTTCGTCCAGTTCTCGCTCACGCCGATCCTGATCGGCACCTTCGCGGCCATCGCCTGCGCGCTGCCGGGTAACTTCCTGATCCTGCGGCGGCAGGCGCTGATCGGCGACGCGATCAGCCATGTCGTCCTGCCGGGTATCGTCGTCGCCTTCCTGATTACGGGCATCGTCGCCGCGATCCCCATGCTGCTCGGGGCCGCCGGTGCCGCCATCGTCGCGGTGATCCTGATCGAGGCGATCAGGCGGCTGGGCAACATCGAACCGGGTGCGGCCATGGGCGTGGTCTTCACCACCATGTTCGCCGCCGGTGTGCTGATCCTCGAACAGACCGACACGAGCCGGGTCCACCTCGATGTCGAGCACGCGCTGATGGGCAACCTGGAGTCGCTCGTCTGGTTCCGCGCCGAGGGCTGGCACTCGCTCCTCGACCCGGCCGCGCTCGCCACGCTGCCGGACGAACTGGGCCGCATCGCCGTCGCCTGCGCCATCATTGTCGCCCTGACCTTGGTCTTCTGGCGATGGCTCAAGATCGCCACCTTCGACGAGGGCTTCGCCCAGGCGCTCGGCATCCCGGCCGCTGCCCTCGGCTTCGGCCTCGTCGTTACCGCCGCCATCGCCGCGGTCGCGGCCTTCGATGCGGTGGGTTCGATCATCGTGATCGCCATGTTCATCTGCCCGCCGGCGGCGGCGCGGCTGATGACCAACCGGCTCGAGCACCAGATCTGGTGGTCGGTGGCCTTCGCCACGCTTTCGGCCGTCCTCGGCTACGTCTTCGCGGGCTACGGGCCGCTGTGGTTCGGCGGTGAGAACGCGGTCAGCGCCGCCGGCATGATCGCCGCCGTCTCCGGTGTGATCCTGGGCCTCGCCTGCCTCTACGGACCGCATCGCGGCCGCGTAGGCGTGGGGAAGGAAGAAGCGGCGGCCTGATCCGTCTGGGGTTCTAGACGTCGATCAGCGACGAGAAGAAGGCGCCCACGCTGTCGAAATTGAACTCCGGCTGACCGAGCACCACTACCTTGGTGCCAACCGGCACGCGCTTGTAGAGGTCCATGATGTCCTGGTTGACGAGCCGGACACAGCCGGACGAGACGGCCTTGCCGATGCTCCTCGGGTCGTTGGTGCCGTGCAGGCGATAGAGCGTGTCGCGTCCGCCCTGGAAGAGGTAGAGCGCCCGCGCGCCGAGCGGATTGGCGAGCCCGCCGGGCATCCCGCCGGCCCATTCCGCCGCCAGCGGATCGCGCTCCTGCATCTCCTTGGGCGGATGCCATGACGGCCAGCGCCGCTTGGCGCGGATGGTCGCCTCGCCGGCCCAGGCAAAACCGGCGCGCCCGACCCCGATGCCGTAGCGCATCGAGGTGCCGCCCTTCTGGACCAGGTAGAGATACCGCCGGCTCGTATCGACGACGATGGTGCCGGGCCCGTAGGCGGCGACCTTGCGCGGCGTGATGACCTCCTGCCGCTGGTACTGGACCGGCAGACGCCCCTTGACCGACTGGATGTTGTGACCGCCGTCGGTGACGGCGCCGTACATCGCCGGGGTCCGGTCGATGGCGGCGGCGGTCTGCAGGAGCCCGCCGAGGTCGCCGGCGGTCGAGCAGCCGGCGAGGAAAACGCCGGCCACGATAACGGCTACAATCCCGGACGACCGGCCCTCGCCGGTAGGCGACGATACGCTCAACATAGGTGCCTCCCGCAGGGCCTGGTTCTGGCGCCAAGTGCCCACATGGCGCGAACGCCGCGCCTGCGCGGGGATTGTTCCAGACCCCGCGTGCCAAGAAAAGGCATATTCGCGGCGATCACGGGGGATTTATCGAGGTGGTTGCAACGATCCCGACATCCGGCGGAGGCTCGGGAAAGCCCCGGAGCGCGTGGATCAGTTGACGCTTTCTTCTTCGCGCAGGTCGGGCTTGCGCTCCGGGATCAGCGCGCCGACCTCCGTCTCGCCGCCGATATAGAACGACGGTCCGACCACCCGGATGCCCGAAGCGGCGGGCAAATCGGCGACCATCGCGCCTGACGGATTGCGGGCGACCCGGATGGTGAACGCGCCAACGCGGTTCGCCAGTGTTTCCGGGTCTTCGGCGGCATCGCGCCGCCGTGGCGGTATGGCGACGACCCGGACCGGCATGGCCGCGCCGCCGCTGTCGAAGACGGCCTCCAACGATGTCGCCGCCGCGCGACCGCAACTGCAGGAAGGGTCATATTCGGTGCGGTACTTGAAGGCCGTGGGCAGGGCCGAGTAGGGCTCGCCGGCCATCGAGACCATGGTCTCCGGATTACCGCCCGGATTGCTGTGCTGGTAGAGGGCGACCTCGGCGGTCGGGCACATGGCCCTGCAGGTCTGCTCGTCGCGGCCGAACTGGCTCGACACGGTCGAGAAGCTGATCGGAAAATAATAGCCGTCGCAGGTCCGCACGCAGAGCGTCCGGAACGTCCGGCTCGTCCCCTGGAAGAAACCCCGCTCACCGAGTGTCCGCGTACGGGCGGTACCGAACAGTGCGTCGAGGATGCTCGTCGGTTGCCGGACGCGGGCCTGCGTCGTCGAGCAGCGGTTGACGGACATGGCCCGCAGGATCTCGCTGCGCTGGCGCGCCATGGATTGCGGATCGGTGGTGAATTGGTTGCGCTGGGAGATCAGCCGGCGAAGATTGGCCTTCATGCGCTGGATGGTTGCCATCAGCCGGTCGCATTTCGGCGCCGGCTTGCCGATGGAGAAGAGACCCGGAATACAGCGCGAGCGCCGCGCCTCGGCGGTCGCACGGTCGATTTCTATCTGCTGCTGCCGAACCGAGCGGTCGTAGTCGCGAAACGCCTGGCGCGACTGGCGCTGGTCGCCCGTCTGCAGCGCCACCAGACGTGCCTCGAGATCGCGGCAGACCTGGCTCTGCGCCAGCGCCGGCGACGACGTGGCGGTCGCGAACATCGCCGCCCCGACCGACGACATCACCAGCAATCGAAAAACCGTCATCAAGGCCCTCGCATCACCGTCGGCGCCGTGCGCGTCGTGGCTTCGGACCCCCCAGCACGTCGCCGCCCCGATCCCCGTTTGGCGGCAAAACGCGGCGGGAGTATGGGGATTCGGCCTTCGGCGGTCAATTCCACGACAACCCGCTGCGCCGCCTTGCCGCGGCTGTCCATCACCATCACGGCACGCTTGCGATCAGGGCCCGATCGGGGAAGCAGGTCGGTGCGCGACCCGTCGCGATCTGCCACGCGCCGATGGCGATGCGGGTCTTGAACCCGACCAACCCGTCGGCGCCGCCGACATCGTAGCCGAGCGTTTCGAGATGCTCCTGCAGCCGGCGAACATCGCCGCGGGTGAGGCCGGTTTCTGCCCGCCAGCCGCCGGCAAACGCGCCGGCGTTCTTCAGGCGGTCGCTGAGATGGCCGATATAGAGCGCGTAATTGTCGGAGAAATTGTAGCGCTTCAGCGTGTAGAAGTTCTCCGTCACGATGAAGGCCGGGCCGGCGCGCCCGGCCGGCAGAAACAGGAAGCCGTCGCGGCCGGGCCGTACGGGGAAGGGCGAGCCGTCCACCGGCGTGACGCCTGCGGCCGCCCAATCGGCCATGGGCCGCCCCTGTTCCGGCCCCGCCGCGGTACAGGCGATCGTGGTCGGAAGCCTGACCTCGAGCCCCCAGCCGCGCTCCGGACGCCAGCCTTCCGAACGCAGGAAGTTGGCGATCGACGCCAGACTGTCGGGCACGGAGTTCCAGATGTCGCGCCGTCCGTCGCCGTCGAAATCGACCGCGTAGTGATGGTAGAGGGTCGGCAGGAACTGCGGCTGGCCCATGGCGCCGGCCCACGAACTCATCATCGCCGAGGCGGCAATGTCGCCGTCCTGGACGATTTTGAGGGCCGCGGGCAGTTCGGCCCGGTACATCTTGCTGCGTCGGCCCATGAAGGCCTGGGTAGCGATCGCCCGGATCGCGTTTTCCGGCAGACGCATGCCGAAACTCGATTCCCGTCCCCAGATCGCGACGATGGTCTCGGCCGGCACGCCGTAGCGCGCCTCGATCGCCGCCAGGGTGTCCTGCCAGCGCTTCAGATGGCGGCGGCCATGGACGGCAAGATCGTTGAGCCGCTTCTCGCTGAAGTAACCCGCCGGGTTGCGGAATTCGGCCTGCCACGGAAACTCGCGGCGTTCGACCTCGACGCCCGGCGGTTGCAGGTCCGACAGGTCCCAGTCGAGCGTCACGCCGGCCAGGGTCGTCTCGAAGACGCGGCGGCTGACGCCTGCCGCGCTGGCCGCCGCGTAGGCTTCGGTCGCAAGCCATGCCTGGAAATCGCCCTCGACCCGTTGCCGGTACGGCGTGTCCGCTGCGGCGGCCGTGGCGAATGTCACCAGGGCCAGAAGGCCAGCGACGGCAAGGCGCATCGGGTGCGCGAACGTTGCGTCAGGCATCCTCGGGCAGGGTGTCGCGACGTGTCCGGGGCGCCGCGACCTTGACCTTTGGCGGCGAATGGGGGAAAGGAGCGCCATGACGACGGCGCCGCGTTCACGCGCGATCTGCATTCGCGGGATCATTATTTGCAGCTAGCAACGCTGGCTGTGGCCGTCTTCTCTTGACATCTTCCGAGAACGATCGCCGCAGCGGGCGGCGAAGGTTTTTGGATCATGACCTTATCCCTTTACAATACCCTGACCAGGTGGAAAGAGCCGTTCGCGCCGATCGACCCGGCCAACGTGCGCATGTATGTGTGCGGACCGACGGTCTACGATTTCGCCCATATCGGCAACGCCCGTCCGGCCATCGTCTTCGACGTCCTGTTTCGCCTGCTGCGGCACGTCTACGGCGCCGATCACGTCACCTATGTGCGCAACGTCACCGACGTTGACGACAAGATCAACGCGCGGGCGGCCGAGGAACACCCCGACCTGCCGCTGAACGAGGCGATCGGCAAGATCACCGCCACGACCGAGGATCAGTACCGGCGTGATGTCGAGGCGCTCGGCTGCCTGACGCCCAGCTTCGAGCCGCGCGCCACCGGGCACATTGCCGAGATGAAGGCGATGATCGAGACGCTGGTGGAGAACGGTTTCGCCTACGTCGTCGAGGATCATGTGCTCTTCGCGGTGGCGAAGATGGACGACTACGGCCGGCTCTCGCGGCGCTCCGTCGACGACCTGATCGCCGGCGCGCGGGTCGAGGTGGCGCCCTACAAGCGCGATCCGATGGATTTCGTGCTGTGGAAGCCGTCGGCGGCCAACGAACCTGGCTGGCCGTCGCCCGCCGGGATCGACGGGCAGGGCAGACCCGGCTGGCACCTGGAGTGCTCTGCCATGGCCGCCAAGTTCCTCGGCGAGGAGTTCGACATCCACGGCGGCGGCGTCGACCTTGTCTTTCCCCACCACGAGAACGAGATCGCCCAGTCGCGCTGCGCCCACGGTACCGCGTCTATGGCCCGCGTCTGGATGCACAACGGTTTCGTGCAGGTCGAAGGGGAGAAAATGGCGAAGTCGCTCGGCAACTTCGTCACTGTCCGGGACCTTCTGGCCAGCGAAAACTTCGGCGGCAAACGATGGCCGGGCGAGGTGTTGCGCCTGGCGATGCTGACCAGCCATTACCGCCAGCCGATCGACTGGACCGTGACGTTGCTGGAGCAGGCGGAGAAGGTCCTGAACCGTTGGTACGGCATCATTGCTGGATATCCTGAGGCGGCTCAATTTCCCGAGTCCGTGCTGGCCGCACTAGCCGACGACCTCAACACACCCGAAGCGATCACCGCCATGCACGGCCTCGCCGACGCCGGCCGACCGGGCGATCTGCTCGCCGCGGGAGCGCTCCTGGGGCTCCTGCGCCTGTCGGCCGAGGATTGGCAGGCCGCGCGCGCCAGCGGCGTCGACATTCAGACCGAGACGGTCGAGCGTCTGATCGCCGACCGCGCGGAGGCGCGCGGGAGCAAGGATTACGCTGCCGCCGACCGCATCCGCGACGAACTCGCGGCGATGGGCGTGGCGCTGAAGGATGCGAAGGACCCCGAAACCGGCGACCTGGTCACCACCTGGGAGGTACGACGATGAACGAGCTCGACCTGACCATCGATCACGTGACGCTCAGCGTTGCCGATCTCGACCGCGCCAAAGCGTTCTACCTTGCCGCCCTCGCTCCTGTCGGGTTGGAGCTGGTGGCCGACGTAGCGGCGGGGGAGTACGGACCGGTTGCCTTTGCCGGCTTCGGTATCGGTCGCAAAGGCTCGCTTTGGCTCTCGGAGCGCGGTCAGCAGACGCCGTCCACCCACATCTGCTTCCGCGCACCGACCCGCGCGGCCGTGGAGGCGTTCTACACCACCGCGCTTGCGGCGGGCGGCAAGGACAACGGCCCGCCCGGCATCCGCGAGGTTTACCACCCCGAATACTACGCCGCCTTCGTCTTCGACCCCGAGGGCCACAACATCGAAGCCGTGACCTTTGCCGGTCCCGGCGACGCGGGGGGAGGCGTGACATGAGCGACTCCGCCGAAACGCGTCTCACCGGCGGCTGCCAGTGCGGCGCGGTGCGCTATGCGCTGCACGAACGGCCGTCCAATCCCCACATCTGCCATTGCCGTATGTGCCAGAAGGCGTTCGGTTCGTTCTTCGCGCCGTTGACCGGCGTCCCGCGGACCGCCTTCGAGCTCACGCGCGGCGCGTTGTCGATCTTCCGCTCGTCCGATCCGGTCGAGCGCGGCTTCTGCAACCGGTGCGGCACGCCGCTCACCTTCGCCTATGTGAAGTCGCCGCGGATCGCGGTGTCGATCGGTTCGCTCGACGATCCGGGAGCGGTCGCGCCGGCCCACCAGTACGGGACGGAGGGGCGGCTGGCGTACTTTGCTGCCCTTGCGGGCCTTCCCGCAGAGACCACCGACGAGGCCACGGAAGACGAGCTCCTGGGCGCGATCAGCAGTACCAACCATCAGCACCCCGATCACGACACAGAGGACTGGCCGCCGGCCTGACCCTGCGAGGACGCCATGAGTAAGGAACGCCTCTACCTGTTCGACACCACGCTGCGCGACGGTGCCCAGACCGCCGGGATCGACTTCACGCTGGAAGACAAGCAGGTGGTGGCCGGGCTGCTCGACGAGCTCGGCGTCGACTATGTCGAGGGCGGCTATCCGGGCGCCAACCCGACCGACACCGCCTTCTTCGAGGCCAAACGTACCCGCGCCGCGACGTTCACGGCCTTCGGGATGACCAAGCGGGCCGGCGTCAGCGCCTCGAACGATCCCGGTCTCAGGGCGCTGCTCGACGCCGAGGCCGAGGCCATCTGCTTCGTCGCCAAGTCGTGGGACTACCACGTCGAGGTGGCGCTGAAGACGACGGGAGAGGAGAACCTCGACTCCATCCGCCAGTCGATTGCCGCGGCGGTCGAGGCCGGCAAGGAGGCGCTGCTCGACTGTGAGCACTTCTTCGACGGCTACCGAGCCAATCGCGACTATGCGCTCGCCTGTGTCACAGCCGCCCGCGATGCCGGCGCGCGCTGGATTGTGCTGTGCGATACCAATGGCGGCACGCTGCCCGACGAGGTGGAGCGGGTCGTCGCCGACGTCATCTCCATCGTGCCCGGCGACCGGCTCGGCATCCATGCCCACAACGACACCGAACATGCCGTCGCCAACTCGCTGGCCGCGGTGCGCGCCGGCGTCCGCCAGGTCCAGGGCACGATCAACGGCATCGGCGAGCGTTGCGGCAACGCCAATCTCATCTCGCTGATCCCGACCCTGAAGCTGAAACCGGCCTATGCCGAGCGTTTCGAGATCGGCGTCAGCGATGAGCAGATGGGCCGCCTGACCGTCGTGTCACGCCGCTTCGACGAGCTGATCAACGACGCGCCGAACCGCCAGGCGCCCTATGTCGGTATGTCGGCCTTCGCCACCAAGGCCGGCATCCACGCCTCGGCCATCGTCAAGGACCCGAGGACCTACGAGCATGTCGATCCCGCCGTCGTCGGCAACCAGCGGCGGGTGATGGTGTCCGACCAGGCCGGCAAGTCGAACCTCCTTGCCGAACTGGAGCGCATGGGGTTGGAGATCGCCAAGGACGACCAGCGTCTCGACAGCCTGCTCGCCATCCTCAAGGAGCGGGAAGCGAACGGCTACGCCTACGAAGCTGCCGACGCCTCGTTCGAGCTTCTCGCCCGCCGGCATTTCGGGACCGTGCCCGACTACTTCGACGTGGAGAGCTTTCACGTCTCCGTCGAGCGCCGGCACAACGCCATCGGCGATCTCGTCACCGTGTCGGAAGCGGTGGTGAAACTTCAGATCGGCGGCGAGCGGCTGCTGACCGTGGCCGAGGGCAACGGCCCGATCAATGCCCTCGACCGGGCGCTGCGCAAGGATCTCGGCGCCTATCGCCACGCCATCGCTGACCTCGAACTGGTGGACTACAAGGTGCGCATCCTGAACGGTGGCACCTCGGCGATCACGCGCGTGCTGATCGAGTCGGAAGACGGGGCCGGCAACACCTGGTTCACGGTCGGCGTGTCGGAGAACGTGGTTGACGCCTCGTTCGAGGCGCTGAACGATGCGATCGTCTACAAGCTGACCAAAGCGGGGATCGAACCCGCCTGAGTCAGGACCTGCCCGCGTTACATCAGGCGGGCGCCATTGCTGACCAGGTCGTCGGGCTCGATGCCCGCGAGCAGATCGCGCACCTTCGGCAGGCTTTCCTCGGCCGAATCGACGAAGGTCAGGGGCAAGGCGACGTGCTCGCCGAGGAACTCCTTCGTCAGGAAGCCGTCATCGGCCATGCGCCGGAACTGGGCGACGAGCGGGTCCCAGAAACCCCCGACATTGACCATGACGATGGGTTTGGCGTGGCGCTCCAACTGCGCCCACGTGGCGATCTCGATGACCTCCTCCAGCGTCCCGAGCCCGCCCGGCAGGGCCACGAAGGCGTCGGCGCGATCGAACATGATGCGCTTGCGCTCATGCATGTCCTCGGTGACGATGAGTTCGGTCACCTCCCGGAGCATGACTTCGCGATCCTTGAGGAATCGCGGAATCACGCCAGTCACCCGCGCGCCCTTGGCAAGCGCGGTGCGGGCGACGATGCCCATCAGGCCGACGTCGCCGCCGCCGTAGACAAGCTGGACGTCGGCGGCGGCGATGGCTTCGCCGACCACCGTCGCGGCCGTGGCATAGGCGTGGTCGTTGCCGGCGCTGGAGCCGCAATAGACGCACAGGGTCCGAAGTTCGGTCATGAGAGCGATGTGACGCAGCCGGCCGCGCCCGTCAAGCACGAACGGTTTGCTTGTCCGCCGGGGTGGCCGGCGTGTAGACTCGGGCGGGGCGAACAGACGGATGGAGCACATGGACAGGCGTCGTCTCGGATGGACCCTCGGTTTGGTCGCGGCCGTCATCGTCATTGCCCTGCTGGCCTTCTTCAACAATCGCGGCGACGACGACGAAACCGCGACAACCGCCTTTGCGCCTGCGCGGTCGGCCAACGAGTCTGTGCCCGTTCCCGATGAGCCGCTGGCCGTCGAGGCGCCGGCCGAGGAGGAGCCCGAGCAGCAGCGGGTGGTCATTCTCGCGCCCGAGGAGGCTGCCGGCACCGAAACGGCGGCACCGGAAGTGGTGGCAACCGAGGAGCCGGCCACGCCGGTGGAAACCGAAACGGCGTCGGAACCGCCGGCCGAGCCCACAGCGGAACCGGCGACGGAGGTCGCCGATGCGCCCGAACCGGAGCCGGTTGTCGGGGAAGAGATCGCCGCTGCCGAACCGCCCGTCGCTCCTGAACCCGCGCCGCTTGAGACAGACACGATGGCCGAAGCGACACCGGCAAGCGGCGATGAGGTGATGGAAACCCCGGTCGCCGATGCGCCCGGTACTGCAGATGTCGTCGAACCCGAGACGGTCGAGGTCGCAGCCCTGCCCGAAGCCGACGAGGGCTCGAACCTGACCGGCGCCACGCGCGGCACGCAGATCGAGGTCGCACCCGCACCGGATGTCGTTCAGCCCGAGGTCGAGATCACGCCGCTGGCGCCGACCGCGATCGTCCCGTCCTTCGACGTTGTCCGGGTCGAGCCGTCCGGCGATGTGGTGATCGCCGGCACGGCCGCGCCCGGCGCCGACGTGGAGGTTCTCGACGGCGTCGCGACGATCGCTACGGCGCAGGCGAATGCCGGCGGCGAGTGGGCGCTGGCGCTGGACCAGCCGCTGTCGCCGGGCACCCACGACCTGTCGATCCGCACCCGGTCGCCGAACCGGGCGGAGGTCGCGCTGTCCGACCAGCGGGTGGCCGTGTCGGTGCCCGAAACTGGCGGCGATGAGGTGCTGGTCGTGGTCAGCGAAGCCGGCGAGGCCAGCGAGGTTCTCCAGGTGCCGGCGGCGGAGGCGACCGAGATCGCAGCCGCCGAACCGCCTCCCGAGGCGGTTGTCGAAGCCGCACCGGCCGAGGAAACCGTCGTCGCGGCGCTCGAGGAGCCGGCCGCGAGCGCGACGGAGCCGATGACGGAAACGACCGAACCCGAAACAGCCGCCGTTGCCGAAGCGCCGGCCGAGACGACCCCGGTCGAGTCGCCCGCTGTCACCGAACCGGAAACGGCGGTGGCGGCGGCCGAACCGGTCGAGCCCGCCACGCCCGTCGAGCCTGCCGAACCCGTGATCACCCACGCGGTCGCGGTCACGGCGGTCGAAGCCGACAGCGCCGGCGCGCTGTTCGTCGCCGGCACCGCGGAGACCGACGAACCCGTGCGCGTCTATCTCGACGACGAACTGATCGGACAGGCTGCCCCGACCGCCGGCGGCACCTGGCTGGTGGAGACGCAGCGCGAGGTCCCCGCAGGAGCCTATCGCGTGCGCGCCGATCAGGTGGGTACGGGCGGCGAGGTTTTGGTGCGCGCGGAAGTCCCGTTCCAGCGGGAGATCGAGGTCGCAACGCTCGCGCCCGTGGTCGAGACCGGGGCCGCAACCGGCACGCAGGTCGCCGGCGAGGTGCCGCAACTGCGCACCGTGATCATCAAGCGCGGCGACAATCTGTGGCGGATCTCGCGCGCCATTTATGGTCGCGGCATCCGTTACTCGACGATCTACGAAGCCAATCGCGACCAGATCCGCAATCCGCGCTGGATCTATCCCGGCCAGGTATTCGTGTTGCCGGAAGGCAATACCGACTGGACCGAATAGCCTGATCGGTTGCATTTGCCGCCGCTGGGCCTAAATCGGGGCGACCCCACCCCGTTGCCCGCGAGACCGGCGCGTACCGGCCGTGCCCGCGGCCGCGCCGAAAGGACTCCATGGCCGTAAGCGACGCCGCCCCGCAAAAGCGCGAATCGACCTTCGCGACCCTGCGCAATCTCTGGCCGTATATGTGGCCGGCCGACCGGCCGGACCTGAAGCGCCGCGTCGGCCTGGCGCTGGGCGTCCTGGTGCTCGCCAAGGTCGTCACGGTGCTGGTGCCGTTCACCTACAAATGGGCCACCGACGCGCTGGTCGAGACGCCGGAGCCGGGTGCCGACGCCGCGGTCGCGGTGGGGCTCGTGGCGCTGGTCACCGTGCCGGTGATGCTCGTCGTCGCCTACGGCCTCGGCCGCATCATGATGATGGGGTTCAACAACCTGCGCGACGCGCTGTTCGCCAAGGTCGGGCAACATGCGGTCCGCCGGCTCGCCTATCTCACCTTCGTGCACATGCACGACCTGTCGCTGCGTTTTCATCTCCAGCGGCGCACGGGCGGCCTGTCACGAATCATCGAGCGCGGCGTCAAGGGCATCGAAATCCTGGTCCGGTTCACGATCCTGAACACGCTGCCGACGGTGTTCGAGTTCACCTTCGCGGCGATCATCATCACCTACCAGTTCAGCTTCCTCTACCTGCTGATCATCGCCGCCACCGTCGCAGCCTACGTCTGGTACACGGTCAAGGCGTCGGACTGGCGGATCAAGATCCGTCGCCGGATGAACGAATCCGACACCGAGGCCAACTCGAAGGCCGTGGATTCGCTGCTCAACTTCGAGACCGTCAAGTACTTCGGCAATGAGCGCATGGAGGCCCGCCGCTTCGACGGCGCCATGGCCAAGTACGAGAACGCCGCCGTCGGCATCTGGACCTCGCTCGCCTGGCTCAACGTCGGTCAGGTGGTGATCTTCACCATCGGCATGACCACTTGCATGATCCTCTCCGGCATGGCGGTCATGCGCGGCGAGCAGACGATCGGCGACTTCGTGCTCATCAACGCGCTGCTGATGCAGTTGTCGATTCCGCTGAACTTCATCGGCTTCGTCTATCGCGAAATCCGCCAGGGCCTGATCGATATCGAGACCATGTTCGATCTGCTGGGCGAGGCGCCGGAGATCGTCGACAAGGACGACGCCAAACGGCTGGTGGTCGATGGCGGCGAGATCGCCTTCGACAACGTCGCCTTCCACTACAACGAGGATCGCCCAATCCTGAAGGGCATCAGCTTCGAGGTCCCGGCCGGCAAGACGGTGGCGATCGTCGGTCCGTCGGGGGCCGGCAAATCGACGATCTCGCGGCTGCTGTTCCGCTTCTACGAGGTCACCGGCGGGCGCATCGTCATCGATGGACAGGACGTGCGCGACGTGACCCAGGAGAGCCTGCGAACCGCGGTCGGGATGGTGCCGCAGGACACGGTGCTGTTCAACGACACCATCGCCTACAACATCCTCTACGGCCGTCCCGACGCATCCACGGACGAGATGCAAGCGGCGGCCGAGACGGCCCAGATCGCCGACTTCGTCGAGGCCCTGGTGGACGGGTACGAGACCGAGGTCGGCGAGCGCGGGCTCAAGCTGTCCGGTGGCGAGAAGCAGCGCGTCGCCATCGCCCGCACGGTGCTGAAGCAGCCGCCGATCCTGATCCTCGACGAGGCGACATCGGCGCTCGACATCCACACCGAACGCGAAATCCAGGCCGCCCTCGACCGCATCTCCGCCAACCGCACCACGCTGGTGATCGCCCATCGCCTGTCGACCGTGATCCACGCCCACGAGATCGTGGTGCTCGATGAAGGGCGGATCGTCGAGCGCGGCCGCCACGAGGATCTGCTGGCGCTCGGCGGGCTCTACGCCGGCATGTGGAACCGACAGCGCGAGGCTGCCGAGGCCGCCGACACGCTGCGCGCCGCGGGGGATGCCGGCCTGGTCGGCTTCGCCGCCGACCCGCCGGAGCCTGTGCGGTCATCCTGAGCCCGTCTTCACTTGCCGCCGGTTCCGTGCTTTGTGTCGCGGGCCGCACGCTTTGTCGTTGCCGGCGACGCTGAACGGATCGGCACATGCGCGGTCTTGTCGACGCTTTGCGTCCCCTGTTGGTCCCGATCCGGCGAGAAGGTCTGCCCTTCATCGCGGTCGCGGTCTTCTTTGCCTTCTTTGTCGGCTGGTTCTGGGGGCCGGCGCTGTGGCTCGGCTTCGCCGCGGCGGTCTGGTTTGCCTTCGCTTTTCGCGATCCGCGTCGCGTCACGCCGCTCGACCCGAGGCTGGCCGTTGCCCCCGCCGATGGCCGTGTGACCGCCGTCGCGCTGGGCGCCGCACCATCGCGGCTGGGGCTCGGCGAACAGCGCCGTCGCCGCCTGACCATCGCGGTCAGTCCGTTCGACGGCGCCGTGGCGCGCGCCCCGCTCGCCGGCACGGTGGAATCGGTCACCTACAAGCCCGGGCGTCCCGGCGGCATCGACCCTCAGAGCGAGGGCGAGGATGCCGAGCGGAACGAGATCATCCTGAAGACGGCCCACGGCCGCATCGCGCTGGTGCAGACGGCGGGGCGCATGGTGCGCCGCATTGCCTGTTTCGTCGAACAGCACACGGCATTGGCTGTCGGTGAGCGCTTCGGGCTCCTGCGTTTCGGTGCCGTCGTCGACGTCTACTTTCCCGCCACCGCCCGCATCCTCGTGGCCGAGGGCCAGCGCACGTTTGCGGGCGAAACCGTGGTGGCCGCCTTCGACGATGGACCCCAGGAGCGTCGCGTCAGGATCGACTGAGCGTCAGCCTCAGCGCCGGCGGTTCCGGTCGCCCGCGCGCCGCTGATGGGCCTGCGGCGGCTCGATCTTCGTTCGCGCGTGCTCATCCGGCGGGTCCGCCGTATCGCCGCCGAGCGCGGCGGTGGCCGACACCTGTGCCATCATGGCCAGAACCTCCCGCAAGCGCTCGGCCTGGACGTCGAGATCCGCCTCGTCGTCCGGTTCGGGCACGTCGAGCGTGCGGACGGGTTGCCGTGCTGCCATGGAAGCCTCCGTCACCGGGACGAGGTGCGACACACGACAGGGTGCGCCAGCATGGTTAACGAGCGGTGAATGCCGGCCGGGCCTCAACCGGTTTGCCGGTTGGTAACCGGAAGCGATTCATGGTGCAGTGGAATCCCGAGACGCCGGAGGCCGCGATGGAGGCTCCCTATCCCCGCAACATGATCGGTTACGGCCGCGAAGCACCCGATCCGCGCTGGCCGGACGACGCGGCCATCGCCGTGCAGGTGGTCGTCAACTACGAGGAGGGCGGCGAGAACTGCATCCTCCACGGCGACCCGGCGTCGGAGGCGTTTCTGTCGGAGATCGTCGGCGCCGAGGCCTGGCCGGGCCAGCGTCATATGAGCATGGAGTCGATCTACGAGTACGGCGCGCGGGCGGGCTTCTGGCGGCTGTGGCGTTTGCTGAGCGCCCGCGGCGTCGGCGTGACCGTCTATGGCGTCGCCACCGCGCTTGCCCGTAACCCGGAGGCGGTCGCCGCCATGCACGAAGCCGGCTGGGAGATCGCCAGCCACGGCCTCAAATGGATCGACTACCGCGACGTGCCGGAGGCGGAGGAGCGGGCGCACATGGCCGAGGCGATTCGCATCCATACCGAGGTCACCGGCGCGCGGCCGCTCGGCTGGTACACGGGCCGCTCATCGGTGAACACCACGGCGCTGGTGATGGAGGAGGGCGGCTTCGTCTATTCGTCCGATTCCTACGCCGACGACCTGCCGTACTGGATCGACGGCGCCGGCGGCCCGCACCTGGTCGTCCCCTACACGCTGGACGCCAACGACATGCGGTTCGCGACCCCGCAGGGCTTCAACGCCGGGGACCAGTTCTACGCCTATCTCCGCGACACCTTCGACACGCTCTATCGCGAAGGTGTGGGCGGAGCGCCGAAGATGATGTCGGTCGGGCTGCATTGCCGGCTCGCCGGCCGGCCGGGACGCGCGGCGGCGCTGGAGAAGTTCCTCGACTATGCCGCTTCCCACGAACGCGTGTGGATGCCCCGGCGCATTGACATCGCCTGGCACTGGCACGCGCATCACCCGGCGACGGTGGGTGCCTGATCGGTCCTAGACCGCTGGGACGTCCTCGTCGTCGAACACCACGCCCAGCGAGCGGCCGTCGCGCCACTGGACCCTGACGTGAAGGCGTCGCCCGTCGTGAGGGATGTGGAGGATGAACGCGTCCGGCGCCCCGAACGTGGTCGGCAACGACAAATGGGCGCCGTTTGCCGAGAGGTCCCGAACGAGGCAGTCAAGCGTCGAGGAACCGTCGTGGAATTCTATCCTGCCCGCGAACAAGGTGCGTGTGCGTTGCTCGCGGCGTTTTTCAGTCGGCATGGCCGTGACTCCGCAGCAGCGTAAGTCCGAAACGTCGCAGCCGCGCGTTAATGACAACTTAACGGGCCTGCTGTGGGTGCGGTCGGTTGTAGCGGGTCGGGCAAGGGGTGGACCGGCGGCGTCCGCGCGCGTAGATAAAGAGAGCGCGGCCAACGCGCGAACCGCCGGATCGGCGCCACCGGTGGGGGATCGTCTAATGGTAGGACAGCGGACTCTGACTCCGCTAGTGAGGGTTCGAATCCTTCTCCCCCAGCCAAGCGCAACAATCTCGCAATGTCACTACGCAGACGTTTTCGGGCCGGTGAGCGCTGACAGCTAGGACTCGGCTCCTCATGGCAGCAACTCGTTCCACGGGACGTCGATCGAAACTTCAGACTGAACGCTGCAGGCGTCAAAGAGGTCACGATGGACAAGCTGGATGATCGTCCCGAGGGTTTGTGTGTCTGATATGTGGTACCGTGGAAATCGAAGGGGTTGACTCGGTTGCTGAATTCTCGTGGGATGAAAACTAGGATCGCGCCATCGTACGAACGGTTCCTCTCGGCACCACACTTCTATCTCAAGGCCGAAATCAAGACCGTCTCGCCCCAGTTCTCGCCTCAAGTACTCAACCTGAGCGACTGCGCCTACAGCTAGACCGAGCAACCAAACAACCGGAAGCACGGCCTGGCAGCGCTCTTCCTCTGGTGGTGTCTCGTTGGGCGTCGGCCTACCAAGTGTCAACCGAAACTCGACGAGGCCGTCGTGGCGAAGGATTCTCGAGAACCCGTCTTTGTGTAGCTCAAGTGACCTAAGTCGAACGCTCGGAGCAAGTGCAAACTCCCTACTGGGGTACTCGAACGGAATCCTCTCATCGTCAGCTTCCAAGCGGAACGGTTTTCCCCTCCACCACAGTTCGCTTCGCCGAGTTACGTCGATGATGTCCAAGGGAACTAAAGGCAGCGCCGTGGCCCGTATCAGGATCGGCAGGTAGTCGTTGGTTCCTACAGGAAATAGTAGTTGCTCAAACTGTTTGAATGCGGCCTCACGCCGCTGCGCGAACAGGCCTTCCGTTTGTTCTACAGATCGCGCCATTTCGAGCGTTCTTTCTCTTATCTCCCTGACGTCCATTCGCGACGCTCGATCTCCTCTTCGAATATAGAATTCGCGATCGCTGCCTAGCCGATGTGGTCCGTTTGCTGACTTGGCCACCCTGAAAATGACTAAGCCGGCTCCTTCGCCATCCGCGGCGATTGCGCGGCTCTCGAGTCCAAACATCCGAGGCTCAATGAGATCCTCGGCGGTGTCGATCAGCCTCCTGCGTATCTCCTCGCACCCCGGTATTGGAGAGAGCTCGTTCGCGTTGCTCGGTTGCTCACTCGTCTCAGCGATTCCGAGAACCAGCGTCCCACCTTCAGCGTTTGCGAAAGCTACCAACTCGGCGGTGATTCTATTTCTGGCGTAGCTTCCAATTCTATCGCCGTGTGTAATCCAACGATCCTCGGAGCCATCCTCGGTCGGAAGGCCGCGCTTGAATTCGAGGTCGGCCGTTTCTTGTGCTCCGCGTTCGACCAACTCGGCAAGGTCTTCGAGAGTGATTTCCGACAGGCGCTTCGAGACGATGGTCACAGGCAAACCACACCGAAGATGGCACGAGGCAGCTACGTAGCGCTGCTCTTGTTAAACCCATGCCATCTGCGCCGTTGCTCAATCAAGTCGCCTCCACACTCGACACAGATGAGCTGGCTTCGCCAGTGCATTACTTCCCCCTGCGGAGCGGACACCACGACTCGCACGTCAACCGTGCATTCACAGAAGTAGCAGTAGTGGCCCCGAGTCATCCGTTCGATCTCCGTTGTTGAAATTGGAATACGGTAACGCAAACGCGCGGCGGTAAACCGTTGGGCAAGCATGTCGCGAGGTCCGAGTCTTTCTCTCCCTCAGCCATTTGATTTCATTGAGGAAACGAGGTCCGAGCGTACCGTCTGGCGCGTCTGATCATTGTCAAGGCAACGGGCGCAAACACGCCTAGAATGCGTGGGATCGCCCGCAGCAGACGTTGGAGGGAGGGTGGCCGATGACCCGCCGGCATGATCTCGATCACCTGCGTGCAGCCCTGGTGATCCTTGTGGTGCTGCACCACGTGGCGCTCGTCTACGCCGCGCTGGTGCCGTTCTATTACGTCGAGCCGCCCTTCGGTGACGCGGTCGGATTCCTGACGCTGTCGACTTTCGTGCTCCTCAACCAGGCCTGGTTCATGGGTGCGCTTTTCCTGCTCGCCGGCTACGTCACGCCCGACTCGTTCGATCGCAAGAGCGCGGGCGGGTTTCTGCGCGACCGCACGTGGCGGCTCGCGCTTCCGGCGCTGATCTTCATGCTCGTCCTCAATCCGGTCGCCAGTTTCGGCGTCTTCATGATGCCGGCGAGCCTGACCGGCATCACCGAACCGCCGGACTGGGGGACGTATCTCGCGTTCCTCGGCGTCGGGCCCATGTGGTTCGCCGTCATGCTGCTGGGCTTTGGTATCGTCTACGCCCTATGGCGTGCGTGGCAGTTCGCGCCGCCCGACACAAGCGAACGGCCACCGTCCTTTCCTGCGGCCGTCTGGCTGGTGGCCTTTGCCGTCGGGCTGGCCATCGTCACCTACGGCTGGCGCATGGTCGTGCCGCTCGGCCGCGACATCGGCGTCGACGTGCCGCCGATCTCGTTCCCGACCATCGGCTACCTGCCGCAATATGCGAGCTTCTTCGTCATCGGCATCGTCGCCCGGCGGCGGCGCTGGCTGGAGGGCCTGCCGGACAGTGCCGGCGTGGGAGGAGGGCTGGTTGCGCTCGCGGCGTTTGTGCTTCTGTTTCCGTTGGCCGTGAGTGGCCGCATGTTTGTCATCGACCTGCAGGAAGCCGCGCCCTTTGTCGGCAACGGCCACTGGCGGTCGCTGGTCTTCGCCATCTGGGATTCGCTGACGGCGGTCGGCCTTGTCCTGGCGGCGCTCGTGGCCTTCAGACGGTTCTCCGGCCGAGCAAGCAATATCGGCGGTTTCCTCGCCCGCAACGGCTACGCCGTCTACATTCTTCATACGCCGATCGTGGTTGGCGTAGCGGTGCTCGCGCGCGATCTCGACTGGCCGGCGCTCGCCAAGGCGCCCTTGGTGGCAGTCGTCGTCGTGCCGCTGGTGTTTCTGGTCGCGTGGCTGGTGCGCCGCCTGCCGCTGGTCGCCCGCATCATCTAGTACGGCGGCCAGATTAGCGGTCCGAGCAGGCTGACGATGAGGCCCACCGACAGGTTGAGCGGCAGGCCGATCCTGATGAAGTCCGAGAACAGGTAGCCACCGCGCGTGTAGACAAGGGTGTTGGTCTGGTAGCCGATCGGCGTCGCGAAACTCGCCGAGGCGGCGAACATCACCGCCACCACCAGAAGGCGCGGATCGATGCCGGTCGCGCTCGCGATCCCGACCGCGATCGGCGTCATGATGACCGCGACGGCGTTGTTGGACACCAGTTCGGTCACGACCGAGGTCAGCAGATAGACCAGCCAGACCACGAGGACGGGATGAAGCTGCACGAGCACCGGCTCGATCGCGCCCACCACCAGGTCGACGGCGCCGGTCGAGCCCAGTGCCGATCCGATCGCGAGCATGCTGAAGATCAGCGTCAGCAGCCGGCCGTCGATAATCGAGAACGCCTCGTCGGAATCGATACATCCGGTGAGCAGGGTCAGCGCCGCAGCGACCACCGCCAGTACCGCGATCGGCGCGACGTTGAAGATGGCGAGTATCACCAGCCCGCCCAGGATGGCCGCCGCCACCGGCGCGCGCCGGCGGCGAAAGGCGCGCGCCACCGTCGGGACCAGGTCGAGAAGTTCGTTGTCGGTTGAGAGGCGATGGATGTCGGCCGGATCGCCTTCGAGTAGCAGCGTATCGCCGACCCGGATCACCACATCGTCCAGCGGTGCGCCGAGATTGCGGCCCCTGCGGTGGGCGGCGACCGGATAGACGCCGTAGCGCCGGCGCAGGCGCAGGTCGCCGAGGCGGCGGCCCACCAGCCGGCAGTCGGGCCCCACCAGCGCCTCCACGAGCACGTCCTTGCGGGACGACAGATCGACGAGGTTGAGGTTGGGGTCTTCCTTCAGGCCCAGCAGCTCCTCCATGCCGGCGCGCAGGACGACGCGGTCGCCGGCGCGCAGCGTGACGGCGGCGAGCTTGCGGCGAAGCGACTCGTCGCCCCGCAGCACGTCGATGACCCGCACGCCATGGCGCTTGAAGGCGGCGACCTCCTGGATCGACTGGCCGATGAGCGGCGACTCGTCGGGGAGGGCGACCTCGGTCAGGAAGCGAGGCGTGGAGCGGTCGCCGAGGATTTCGCCCACGGTTTCGCGTTTCGGCAGCAGGCGTGGGCCGAGGATACGCAGGTAGAGGATCACGAACACCGCGACCGCGAGACCGAGCGGCGTGATCTCGAACAGCGTGAACGGGCGCAGGCCCGCTTCCTGGGCGACGCCGTCGACCAAGAGGTTGGTCGACGTGCCGATCAGGGTGCAGAGCCCGCCGGCGATCGACAGATAGGAGAGCGGGATCAGGAGCCGCGAGGCCGCCTGGCCGACGCGTCGCGCCAGCCGTGCCGCCACCGGCAGGAGAAGGACGACCACCGGCGTGTTGTTCATGAACGCCGAGGCGCCGACGATCAGCCCGGCGAACTCGGCCAGGGCCCGCCGTGGATGTCGCCGCGCGGCCCGCGACAGGCGCGCCGAAAACGCGTCGAGCGCGCCCGTGCGCATCAGCGCGCCGGTGAGCACGAACATTGCCGCGATGGTGATCGGCGCCGGGTTGGCGAGCACGGACAGCATGTCGCCAAGCGGCAGCACGCCGGTGGCCAACAGCACCGCAACGCCGCCGAGGGCCACCACCTCCGGCGGATACAACTCGGCAAGGAACACCGCGAACATCGCCGCGATCACCAGCAACACGAGAAGTGCAGGCCATAGGTCTGGCGGCATCCGGTTCGCTCCCCGGAATCAAGAACGGGTGCGTCTGGTCGCCCGCTCGTGGCCTGTATTGTCCCGTGCCGGCGGCGATGTTGTCCAGCCAATCGGGCCATGCCGCGTGCGCCACAGCGAGACGACCATTCCGTTTCGCACCCGATCGCCGGAAAGGGGTTGTCGCAGGAGCGCGAAAGCCGGCGCTGCTTGTGCCGGCAGCGGTCCGTATCCTAAACTCATCGGGACGACGAAATCGGCGCGCGCCGGAGCGATCGGCGAAACGCGCCCAACAAGGATTGGCAACGTGCCACAAGGTGACGATCCGCCGCCGGCGGACGTGACCTCGGGTGCGGTGTCGCGGGACCAGGTGGAGACGTCCGGACCGGCGAAAGCCGACGGCCGGACGCTGGTCGATGGCGACGCCGCCCGCGCGAGGGGAGGCGGACCGGACAAGCGCCGCCGCACCAACGGCCGTGGCGGCAGGCCGCGCCGCCGCGGGCCTGCCTATGCCGCGCTCGACCTCGGCACCAACAATTGCCGGCTGCTCGTCGCGGTGCCACGCAGCCGTGGTTTCCAGGTCGTCGACGCGTTCTCGCGGATTGTCCGGCTGGGTGAGGGGATCGGCGCCAACGGGCGGCTCGGCGAGGCAGCGATGGCCCGCTCGATTGCGGCGCTCAGGGTCTGCGGCGCCAAGCTCGCCGACAACCGGGTGCGCAGCGCTCGCCTGATCGCCACCGAGGCCTGCCGCACCGCCGCCAACGGCGCCGAGTTCGTCGAACGCGTCTTCGACGAGACGGGCCTTCAGCTTGAAATCGTCACACGGCGCAACGAAGCGCGGCTGGCGGTCGCCGGTTGCGCCTCGCTGGTCGACCAGTCGGCCGAAGGGGTGGTGCTGTTCGACATTGGCGGCGGTTCGTCGGAGGTGGTGTGGATCGATCTGACGCTGTCCGGGCCGGGGCGTCGCCGGATGGCGGACCGGATTCGTGCATGGCGGTCGCTTCCGATCGGCGTCGTCAATCTCAGCGAGCGGTTCGGTGGCCATGAGGTCAGCGCCGACGCTTTCGAGGCCATGGTGGCGGAGGTCGATCGCTATCTGGTGTCGTTCCCGGAAGGCGAGGCACTCGCGGCCGCGGTGGCGCGGGGCGCCGTGCACATGCTGGGGACAAGCGGCACCGTGACCACGCTGGCCGGCGTCCATCTCGGCCTGCCGCGCTACGACCGGCGGCGGGTGGACGGGCTGTGGCTGTCGGGCGGCGAGGTCTCGGACCTGACGGCCCACGTGGCCGGCATGAGCTACAATGAACGGGCCGCCGATCCGTGCATCGGCCGCGAACGTGCCGATCTGGTCATTTCGGGCTGCGCTATACTCGAAGCGATGCGCCGCCGCTGGCCGTGCGAGCGTCTGCGCGTTGCCGACCGGGGCCTGCGCGAAGGCGTCCTGGTCGAGTTGATGTCGCGTGACGGTGTGTGGCGGTCGCGACGGCGCCGGAGCCGGCCGAACAATGGCGGCTAAGGGAGGCGACGGCCGGCGTCGGCTGAAGGTGCGCGTGCGCACCGCCAACAAGCACTCGGCGTCGTCGACCCGGTGGCTCCAGCGCCAGCTCAACGATCCCTATGTGGCCAAGGCCCAGGCGGCCGGCTACCGCGCCCGGTCGGCGTTCAAGCTCATCGAGATGGACGAGCGCCACAAATTGTTCCGGCCTGGCGATCGTGTGGTCGATCTCGGGGCCGCGCCGGGAAGCTGGTCGCAGGTCGCGGCCGAACGGGTGGGCTCGAGCGCCGACCGGCCGACCGTCGTCGCCATCGACCTCCTGCCCATGGCGGCCCTGCCCGGGGTCGTCGCGCTGCAGAAGGACTTCCTCGACGACGACGCGCCGGACGCGCTGCTCGATGCCCTCGGCGGTCCGCCCGACGTGGCGCTGTCGGACATGGCCGCGCCGACCACCGGCCACCGCAAGACCGACCATCTGCGCACCACCCATCTGTCGGAAGTGGCCGCCGATTTTGCGTTGAACCACCTCGCCGAGGGCGGGCATTTCGTGACCAAGGTCTTTCGCGGCGGCACCGAGCGCGACCTGCTCGACACGCTGAAACGCGCGTTTCGCTCGGTCCATCACGTCAAGCCGCCGTCAAGCCGCGCCGAATCGGTCGAGCTCTATCTGGTCGCCAGGGAGTTTCGGGGCTCAGGCAACGCCTAGGTCGTGGACTCATAATGGCGTGTCCATAGTCTGATGGCCGCGAGTGCGACGGCGGCGAGGAAGTTACTTGCGAGCTTGTCGAAGCGGGTTGCGACGCGCCTGAAGTGTTTGATCTTGTTGAAGAAGCGCTCGACGAGATTGCGCTGGCGATACACTGATCGATCG
>JANQRX010000011.1 GCA_028284325.1 Bauldia sp.
CGATCGATCAGTGTATCGCCAGCGCAATCTCGTCGAGCGCTTCTTCAACAAGATCAAACACTTCAGGCGCGTCGCAACCCGCTTCGACAAGCTCGCAAGAAACTTCCTCGCCGCCGTCGCACTCGCAGCCATCAGACTATGGACACGTCATTATGAGTCCACGACCTAGCACCCGCAGGCGCATTCGCCGCGGTCACATGTCCTGTTCGGCATGGCTCGCCGGTTCGGGCCTGGGTTTGCCCTCGGTGCGGCTCAACGCGATCTGCGTCACGATCGGGCCGCCGATCTCAAACAGGATGGTGGTCCCGACAGCGACGCCCAGAATCGCGTCGGCGCGGTCGGGAAAAGCACCCGCGGCGACCAGCGCCATGCCCATGGCGACACCCGCCTGCGGCAGCAGCGCCGCGCCGATCCAGCGGCTTTCCACCGCCGGCATGCCGGTTGCGACGCCGCCGGCCCAGCCGCCGACGACGCGTCCGACGATCCTGAGGACGATGTAGAGCCCGCCCACCAGCCCGATCGACGGCAGGACGGAAACGTCCAGCGACGCGCCGGCAAGAATGAAGAACACGATCATGAACGGCCATTCGATGTGCTCGATCTCATGGAACGGCCGGTTGTGGTGACGGGCGGTGTTGGCGATGACGAAGCCGGCCACCATCGTGGCGAGCAGGAACGAGGCGTGGACGGCGAGCGCGAGCCCGCCGCAGACGAAGACAACGCCCAGCGCCTCGGCCTGGGTCGGCTCGCCCGACTGCAGGCGTCCGGTCAGATAGGCGGCCGGCAGGCCGACCGCGAGGCCGATGCCGATGGCACCGAACAGTTCGCGCGCACCGATCTGCAGGACCTCGCCGACGCCCTGTCCGATCACGGCGTGGGACACCGCGAGGATGATGCTGAAGACCATCAGGCCCCAAGCGTCGTCGATGGCCACGACGCCGAGAAGCGTGCGGCTGAAAGGCCCGTCGTAGCGACCGCGCGACACCACGTCCTGGGTCGCGGCGGGATCGGTGGCCGTGGCCACGCCGCCGAGGATAAGGGCGAGGACGGGATCGACGCCGATCAGCAGGAGGCCGCCCGTCACCACCACCATGGTCACCACCACGGCCCCGGCCGAGACGCCGAGGATGGCGCGGCCGTTCTTGCGCAGCACCTGTCGGGTCAGCTTGCCGCCGAGCAGGAACGCGACCATGACCAGGGCCATCACCGAGACCAGGCCGTACCACTCCTCGACCTCGGCGGGCAGGAGGTTGAGCCCCGACGGGCCGACGACGACGCCGCACACGACCAGCAGCGTGACCCGCGGCAGGCGCGTGCGCCGGCCCAGTTCGTCCATCGCAAGGCCGGCGAGCAGCAGGCCGCCCAGGGTGATGAGGATCAGTTCAGAGTCCACGTCCCAGCCTTCCGCCCATACGACAGTGGCCGCGCGTCAGCCGCGCGGCCACCCGTGCGCCAGCTCCGCCGATGCGTCGCTCTAAGGTCGCGACAGGGCGGAAATGTCCGATCCGTTCTGCTCAGCCAGGCTCTCGATGCTGTCGAAGAGAATCTGCAGCGCGTAGTGCGGATTGTGCGAATAGGCCCCGGGGTCCTTGGCGACAAACTGGTAGTTGTAGGCCGCCCGCAGCAGGCGGGGCGTCCAGTTCTGGAACCGGTTGGGATAGGCAGCCTCATCGCCGTCCGACACGCCATCGCCGTTGGTATCGGCGAAATAGTACGGATAGGCGTGCGAATTGTAAGCCACCGGCGCCTCGATCACGTTGGTCGCATAGGCCTGGATCTCGACCAGCAGACGTTCGTGCAAGGCGATGATTTCGGCGCGAATGCCCTCGGTCTTGTCGCCGTCGCCGTCGGCATCGTTCTGCGAGGTGCGGATATCCCGCATCGCCACGTCCTTGTGGCACGTAGCGCACTGGGTTTCGCGAACGTTGGTGCTGTGCGGGCTGTGGCACTCGATGCAACTGTCGAAGCCCTCCGGATGGCGCATCTTGCCGAGATAGGTCTTGCCATCATACTCGTAACCGCCCTTGACCTCGCCGCCGTAGAGGCTGGCGGCCGCAGCGCGGTAGTGGATGTTCAGGAAGCCCAGCTCGCTGTTGACCTCGTCGTCGGTCAGGCCTTCAAGAGCCGCGTTCACGCTGACCGTCGACTGCCGACCCTGATGGCAGACCATGCAGCGGGCGCTGGAATCGAGATTGACGAGCGTGGCACCCGACGGGAAGCTGACGCTGTGCAGCGCCGACGCCTCGGCGTTATGGCAGGTGTAGCAGTCGATGAGCGAGCGGATGGGCGCCGGAGCGTCGACCTTGCCGACCTCGCTGCCGTCAACACCGAGATAATCGAGATAGCCGAGACCGGCATGGCACTTGGCGCAGCGCTCGGGTACGGCGCCGTCCTCGTCCCAGTGGGCAAAGGCTTCGGCCTCGATCCGCGCATGCGGCGACTGGGCCCACGCCCGAATCAGGTTGTCCACCGGCGTCGACTGGGCGGCGCCCTGCGCCGTCGACAGCGTGAAAGCCGTGGCGGCCGCCAGGACCAATCCCGTTAAACGTCGTACCTTCGACATCGTGTCCACCCCACCTCGTCGGTCTCGTCGCTGGGAATCTCGCAGAAACCCGAAGGTTACGGACCGTTCCCGCCGGTGTAATTGACATACTTCAAAGTGCATCGAGGATAGTGTCGCCAGTCTGCGCGTTTGTGACCGCCGCGGCACGTTCGTGGCAGCCGGCACCAAAGCGAGGCGAACGAACGGACCGATGCAGGTATCGATCCGACGGGGAAAGACGATCGGGCTGGACGGGCGCCCGCGCCAGGAGATCGCCGCCGCGGCACCGACCGTGGACTCTGTCGCAGTTCTGGGGCTCGACTACCCCGGCCTGCGGTTCTCGTTCGACGTCGAGCCTGGGCAGCGGATCGCCGCCGGCCAGGTCGTCCTGACCGATCGCCACCGGCCACGTTTCAGGGTCACCTCTCCGGTGGCGGGTGTCGTGCGCGACATCACGCGGGGTCCGCGCCGGTCGCTCGGGACCCTCACCATCGACATCGACGGCGAGGAAGCAGTCGCGTTCGACCCGTCCCGCGGCGAGGGCGACGGCGAAGCGCTGCGCAACCTCCTCCTCGACGCCGGGCAATGGGCGAGCTTCATCCGGCGGCCCTTCGGCCGCGTCCCCGATCCCGACGAACGACCCGGCGCGATCTTCGTCACCGCCATGGACACCAACCCGCTGGCGGCCGACGCCGCGGTCGTGCTGAGGCCATCCATGGCCGAGTTCCGCTGCGGTCTGGATGCCCTGACGCGCCTCACCGACGGTACCGTCTACGTGTGTCACGCCGGTGCGCTCGCCATCGACCAGGCGCCCGAGCGCGTCACCCCCGTCGCGTTTCGCGGCCCCCATCCGGCCGGACTTCCCGGCACGCACATCCACCGGCTGGCGCCGCAGGCCGCCGTCGACCCGGTGTGGCAGGTCAACTACCAGGATGTGGTCGCGATCGGCGCGCTGCTGTCGACCGGCCGCGTCGCGGGCCGTCGCACCATCGCGCTCGCCGGGCGGGGCGTCGCCGAACCCGGTCTGGTCACAGCACCACTCGGCGCCGACACCGACGACCTGCTCGCCGACCGGCTGACCGACGGACGTTTCCGGATCGTCGCGGGCTCGCCGCTGACGGGGCGGATGTCGCGCTATCTCGGGCGCTACCACCAGCAGGTCTCGGTGCTGGCCGAGCCCTCGCCCGCGGTCATGGAGCGGCTGCTCGGCCGTCAGGGCGAAACGGCGCAACACGGCCATCCCGGGCCGTTCGTCCCCGTGGCCGCCTTCGATCGGGTCATGCCCCAGGACATCATGGTGGTGCCGCTCCTGCGCGCCCTGCTCGTGGGCGACGAGGAAGCGGCGCAACGGCTCGGCTGCCTCGACCTGATCGAGGAGGACATGGCCCTCCTCTCCTATGTCTGTCCGGCCAAGATCGATTACGCACCGCTCCTGCGTAACGTCCTCGACAAGCTCGAGGAGGCGGCCTGATGGCGCTGCGCCTGCCCGACTTCCTGGTTCCGGTCGACGCCACAGCCGGCGCGCCGCATGTGCGGGGCTTCTGGAGCACCCAGCGGCTGTCGCTGGTGCTGCTGGTAGGGCTTGTTCCGCCGTTCATCGGCGCCGCCGCCACGTCCGCCCGGTTCTTCCTCGTGCTGGCGATCGCCGTCGCCCTGGTGATCGGCTGGCAGACGATCTTCGCGACCGTGCGCCGTCCTCACGTCGACCTCGACAGCCTGGTCACCGGCGGGCTATTCGCGCTGCTCCTGCCGGTCGATGCACCGATCTGGCAGATCGTGCTCGGGGTGTCCTTCGGCGTGGTGATCGGTGAGCAGATCTTCGGCGGCCGCGGCCGCAACCTTCTCAATCCGGTCGTGGTCGGGATGGCCTTCCTGATCTTCTCCTTCCCCGCCGGAGGCTACGAGGTTGCCGGGCCGGCGACCGCCTATCTGGCCGCACCGGGCGCCATCCTGCTCATCGCCACCGGCCTCATCGCCTGGCAGATACCGGTGGCGGCGACGGTCGCGCTGGGGCTCGCCACCTTCCTGATCGGCGGCGCCAATCCGCTCGACGCGGTGCTCGCCGGCGGCTTCGTCTTCGGCATCGCCTATCTCGCCAGCGATCCCGTGTGCAGCGCGGCGACGCGGCCCGGACGCTGGATCTACGGCGCGCTGATCGGATTCCTCGTCTTCCTCGGCCGGACCGGGAGCGGCGGGGTCGACGACGGCATCGTGTTCGCGGTGCTGGTCGCGATGATCTTCGCGCCGCTGGTCGACTATCTGATCATCCTCGTCAGCGCCCGTTTGCGGAGCCTGCGTCGTGGCTGAGCGTGGCGGCCTCCTGAAGCGGGTGCTCGACCTGCCCAACGACGATCCGCGGAAGACGCTGTTCGTGGCGGTCTCGGTGGCGCTGATCTGCGCCATCACCGTCTCGCTGACCGCCGTGCTCCTGCGGCCGGTGCAGGTCGCCAACCTCCAGCGCGAGCGCGAAGCCCAGCTCGCCCTCATCATCGCGCAACTGCCCGGCATGGAGGAGATCCTGCGCTCCGCCGGCGCCGACTCGCTGGTCACGCGCACCGTGTCGCTCACCGACGGCGGGTTCGCGCCCGATATCGACGCCGCGACCTTCGACCAGCGCGCCGCCGCCGGCGACCCGGAGCTCAGCATCGAACTCGCCCCCGACAGCGACATCGCCGGGATCAAGCGCCGCTCGAACTTCGCGCCCGTGTTCTTCCTCGAAAAGGACGGCCGCCCCTTCCTGACGGTGCTGCCGTTCCACGGCGCGGGCTACCAGTCGACCTTCTACGGCTATCTCGCGCTCCAGGAAGACCTCAACACCGTCGCGGCGCTCACCATCTACGAGACCGGCGACACGCCGGGTCTGGGTGCGCGGATCGCCGAGGCGGAATGGCAGGCCCTGTGGCCGGGCAAGCAGGTCGCCGACGAGACCGGCGCGATCAGGATCGAGGCGATCCGCGACGCGGCCGGGCCGCACCAGGTCGACGCCATCTCCGGCGCCACGCGCACAACCGACGGCGTCACCAACGCCCTGCGCTTCTGGCTCGGCGACGACGGTTTCGGCCCGTTCCTCGACAACCTGCGCAGCGGGGATGTGTAGCCGATGATCGCCAAACAGGTCCTTTCGCCCCTGATCCGGGAAAATCCGGTCACGCTACAGATCCTCGGCATCTGCTCAGCTCTGGCGGTCACCACCTCGGTGTCGACCGCCTTCGTGATGAGCGTGGCGGTCACCATCGTGCTCATGCTGTCGAACGCTGCCGTCAGCGCCATTCGTCACCACCTGCCCAATTCGATCCGCCTGATCGTCCAGATCACCATCATCGCGTCGCTGGTGATCGTGATCGACCAGTTCCTCCAGGCCTATGCGTTCGAGATGAGCAAGCGGCTGTCCGTCTTCGTCGGCCTCATCATCACCAACTGCATCGTGCTCGGCCGGGCGGAGGCGTTCGCGGCGCGCAATCCGGTGTGGCCCAGCGTGCTCGACGGTCTCGGCAACGGCCTCGGCTACAGCCTGATCCTGATGATCGTCGGTGTCGTGCGGGAAGTGCTGGGCAGCGGCACGCTCGCGGGCTTCGCGGTCTTGCCGACGGTCGACAATGGCGGCTGGTTCGAACCGCTCAACCTGATGCTCCTGCCGGCGTCGGCCTTCTTCATCATCGGCCTCCTCATCTGGGCGATCCGCACCTGGCGGCGTGAACAGGTCGAGGTGCCCGACTATCGCCTGATCGGCGAGCCGGAGAAGCGGCGGTCATGATCGACCTGTTCCTCACCTCGATCTTCCAGGACAACCTCGCGCTCGCGCTGTTCCTGGGCATGTGCACCTTCCTGGCGGTCTCCAACCGGGTCGAGACCGCGCTTGGCCTGGGCGTCGCGGTGCTGGTCGTCCAGACGATCACGGTCCCGGTCAACCACCTGATCCTGACCCTGCTCCTCAACGAGGGCGCCTGGGCGTGGGCCGGCCTGCCCGACGTCGATCTCACCTTCCTGAAGTTCATCAGCTTCATCGGCGTGATCGCCGCGATGGTGCAGATCCTCGAAATGTTCCTCGACCGGTTCGTGCCTACCCTCTATCGCGCGCTCGGCATCTTCCTGCCGCTGATCACCGTCAACTGCGCCATTCTCGGCGGCAGCCTGTTCATGGCCGAACGCCAATACGACCTCGCGCAGAGCATCACCTACGGCGTCGGCAGCGGCCTCGGCTGGGCGCTGGCGATCGCGGGCCTGGCGGCGCTGCGCGACCGCATGAAGACCAGCGTCATTCCCCCGGGGCTTCAGGGGCTCGGCATGGCGTTCATCGCCACAGGGCTCATGTCGCTCGGCTTCTCGGCCTTTACCGGCATGGGGCTGCCATGACCGGCATCGTTCTCGGCAGCTTCCTTTTTACCGCCATCGTGCTGGTGCTGTCGCTGACCGTGCTCGGCGCCCGGCGCCTGCTCCTGCCCGAGCACGACGTCACGATCACCGTCAACGCCGAGCGGGCGCTCCACGTCAAGGCCGGCGGCAAGCTGCTGAGCCAACTGCAGGAGGCCGGCATTCCCTTGCCCTCGGCCTGCGCCGGCGCCGGGACATGCGGCCTGTGCCGGGTCACGGTCACCGAGGGTGGCGGCACGCCGCTTCCCACCGAGACCGGCAAGCTCAACCGCGCCGAGCTGCGCGACGGCGTGCGCATGGCGTGTCAGGTCGTCACCCGCGACGACATGGCGATCGAGGTGCCGCCGGAACTGTTCGGCGTGCGCACCTTCACCTGCACGGTGGTGTCCAACGACACAGTGGCGCCGTTCATCAAAGAGCTGGTCCTGGCCCCGCCCGCGGAGACCAAGTTCACCTTCGATCCCGGCGCCTTCGTCCAACTCACGGCGCCGGACTACAATCTCTCCTTTGCCGATATCGAGGTCGGCGCGCGCCACAAGCCGATCTGGGAGCGCCTCAAGCTTGCCGAGACGCGCGTCGCGTCGGAGGAACCGGTGACGCGCGCCTATTCCGTCGCCAGCGCACCGGAGGACGGCTCCAACATCGTGCTCAACGTCCGCCTGGCGCTGCCGCCACCCAACGTGCCCAATGCGCCGCCGGGGCTGGTGTCGTCCTATCTGTTTGCGCTCAAGGCGGGCGACACCGTCGAGGTGTCGGGCCCGTACGGTCATTTCCACGCCCAGGACACGGACCGCGAGATGGTGTTCATCGGCGGTGGTGTCGGCATGGCGCCGCTGCGGGCGATCATCTTCGACCAGCTCGAGCGGCAGAACACCGGGCGGCGGATGACCTTCTGGTACGGCGCGCGCAGCCACATCGAGATCTACCACGCCGACGAATTCGCCCGTCTTGCCGCCGAGCACGACAACTTCGACTGGACGGTGGCGCTGTCGGATCCGAAGCCCGAAGACAAATGGGACGGCGCGACCGGCTTCATCCACGCGGTGGCGCTGGAGCGCTATCTCCGCAACCATCCGGCCCCGGAGGACTGTGAATACTATCTCTGCGGTCCGCCGCTGATGATCCGGGCGGTTCTGGCCATGCTCGACGACCTCGGCGTCGAGCCCGAGTCCATCTTCAACGACGATTTCGGGAGCTGAGGCATGGACGCGTCAAGCATGGGCATCTCGCGTCGCGGCTTCATCATGGCCGCCGGATCGGGGCTGGTGACGGTGATGGCTGCGCCACTGGCCCGCGCCGCCGCGCGCCCGGACGTTGCCGTGTCGGGCACCGTCATGGGCACAAGCTGGCGGGCAATCGTCGCCGACGCGCAGGCCGGACGGCTGGTCGCGGCGGTGCTCGCCGACATCGACGCACGCATGTCGCCCTTCCGGCCGGGCTCGGAGATCACGGCGCTCAATGCCGCGCCGCGGGGCAGCGCGATCAATCTCTCACCGGCCACCCGCGCGGTCGTTGCCACCGGCCTGGCGACGGCCGAGCGCACCGGCGGCGCCTTCAATCCCGCCGTCGGCGGTCTCGTCAACCGCTTCGGCTTCGGGCCGATCCGCCAGACCGGATCGATCGACCACCGTGATCTGGCGCTCGACGGCCGGACACTCACCAAGCGCGCCGCGGGCGTCAGCTTCGATCCGTGCGGTCTCGCCAAGGGCTACGCCCTCGACGCCGCCGCCGACGCACTGCGGGCCACGGGCGCGCGGGACTTTCTGCTGGAACTCGGCGGCGAGGTGCTGGCAGCCGGTCACCACCCGCAAGGGCGGCCGTGGCGGGCCGGCATCGAGGACCCCACCGCGGCCTCGGCGCCACCGCTGGCGCGACTCGACCTCAGCGACCGGTGCCTCGCCACCTCCGGCGACCACGCCCAGGCCTACCAGGTCGGCGACCGCCGCTATCACCACATCATCGACCCGGCGACGCGAATGCCCGCGGCCTCGGGCATCGTCACCGCGTCGGTCGTCGCACCAACGGCGATGGCGGCCGACGCGCTGTCGACGGCGCTGGTGGTGATGGGCGCGGACGCCGGTCTCGCGTTCGCCCACCGTCGCGGCATCGCCGCCCTCGTAGTGGCGCGCACGTCAACGGGCCTGACGACGCATATGTCGCCGGCGTTCCGGACCCATATGAGGTCGTAGGAGATCAAGCATGGCGACCATCGTCCTCTCCGTCTTCGTCGTGGCGCTGGCCATGGCCGGCCTCGCGGTCGGCGTGATGGCCGGGCGCGCGCCGATCAAGGGCTCCTGCGGCGGCCTCGCCTGTATCGACGGCGCGTCGTGCGCCGGATGTCGCCACAGTGAAGGAGACCGGCCATGAAGATCGCCGACTTCATGATTCGCGATCTCGTGACCCTGTTGCCGACCACGGAGATCAACGCCGCCGTCGCGACGCTCGTGGATCGGCAGATTTCGGGCGCGCCGGTGGTGGACGGCGCCGGGCGGCTGGTCGGCGTGCTGTCCATGAAGGACTGCCTCAAGGCGGCGCTGCACGCGTCCTACCACCAGGAGTGGGGCGGCACAGTCGCCGACTTCATGGCCGGCAACGTGGAAACGCTCGATGTCGACATGGACCTGATCGCCGCGGCAGAGCACTTCACCCACAGCAGCTATCGCCGCTTCCCCGTCCTCCAGAACGGCCGTCTGGTCGGCCAGATCAGCCGCGGCGACGTCCTGAAGGCGCTGAGCGAGCTGTGGTAGCCTCGTCGCGGCGCTTTGTCGCGCGCCCGCCCATGCCGCCGTTGACTGTTTTCGGCCATCTTGGCCTCGCGCTACCGGACCCCACAAGGATGTGAAGGGACGGGAGGCGCGGAAGGTGCCACAGGTTTGATAAAACGCAACGAAATGGCCGCAGAACGCGGCAATCTGGCGGTGGACTTGGCGAACCGGGCCGACTAGGTTCGCAACAGCAATCAACGGGAATCTCCGGATGGATTATCAAGCGTTTTTCGCCGACGCCATCGACGCGTTGCACAACGAGAAGCGTTACCGCGTGTTCGCCGATCTGGAACGGATCGCCGGACGGTTCCCGTACGCCATCCGGCGCGCGGACGGCGTCGAGCAAGAGATCGTCGTATGGTGCTCCAACGACTACCTCGGCATGGGCCAGCACCCGGATGTGATCGCCGCGTTCACCGAGACCGCCGGCCGCATGGGCGTCGGCGCCGGCGGAACCCGCAACATTTCCGGCACCAACCACTCGATCGTCGAACTGGAAGACGAGCTCGCCGACCTGCACGACAAGGAAGGGGCGCTGGTCTTCACCTCCGGATTCATCTCCAACGAGGCGTCGATCTCGACCATCGCCAAGCTCCTGCCGGACTGCGTCATCTTCTCCGACGAACTCAACCATGCGTCGATGATCGAGGGCATCCGCCGCTCCGGCGCGCAGAAGATGATCTTCCGCCACAACGATCTCGACCATCTGGAGTCGATGCTGCAGTCGGTGGCGCCCGACCGCGCCAAGCTGATCGCGTTCGAATCGGTCTACTCGATGGACGGCGACATCGCGCCAATCGCCAAGATCTGCGACCTCGCCGACCGCTACGGGGCGATGACCTATCTGGACGAGGTGCATGCCGTGGGCATGTACGGACCGCGCGGCGGCGGCATTGCCGAGCGCGACGGCGTGATGGACCGGGTCGACGTGATCGAGGGCACGCTCGCCAAGGCCTACGGGGCCATGGGCGGTTACATCACCGCGAGCCGCGCCATCGTCGACGCCATCCGCTCGTACGCGCCGGGCTTCATCTTCACCACCGCCCTGCCGCCAGGTGTGGCGTCGGCGGCGCGCACCTCGATCCGCCATCTGAAGACGTCGGACGCGGAGCGTCAGGCGCAGCAGCGCAACGCCGAGCGCACCAAGGCCGCGCTCCAGCGGGCCGGCCTGCCGCTGATGCCGAGCGAGACCCACATCGTGCCGCTGCTGGTCGGCGATGCCGAAAGCTGCCGCCTGGCCAGCAACCTCCTCCTCGAGGAGCACGGCATCTACATCCAGCCGATCAACTATCCGACGGTGCCGCGCGGCACGGAGCGGCTGCGCATCACGCCGACGCCGCTGCATACCGACGCGCTGATCGACGCTCTGATCACGGCGCTGGTGGATGTGTGGCAGCGGCTCGATCTCGACCGTCACGAGCCGCAGACGACGCCGGCCGTACAGGCGGTGGGCGGCAACGCCCGGATCGCCGTCTTCCCGCCCGCCGGCGGCTGACGACCCTCCGTCGTCCCGCACTCGGCGCGGCATCTAGATGACGCGCAGCAGACGCGGAATCTCATGCAGGATTCCGAACCTGACCGCTACCTGACCCTCAGCCCAGCCAGCGGGTCAGGCGGGCCATCGCCTCGTTGAGGTCGTTGGCGCTGCGCGCGAAGCAGATCCTGAGAAAACCCTCGCCGCCGGGGCCGAAGGCGCTGCCTGGCGCCATGCCGACACCGGCCTCGTCGACCAGCCGCCTGGCGAGCGCATAGTCGTCATCGATCCCCTCGACCGCGAACACCTGATAGAAGGCGCCGTCGGGCGCGACCGTGCGCACGCGGTTGCGGCCCGCCAGCGCCTCGTTGACGATGCGGCGTCCCTCGGCCGCCCGGCGCACCTGCTCCGCCACGAAAGCCTCGCCGTCGTCCAGCGCCGCGATCGCGGCGCGCTGCATGAACACCGCAACCCCGGTGGTCGAGTACTGGATCAGGTTCTCCAGAATCTGCGCCAGCTCGGGCGGCGCCGATAGCCAGCCGACGCGCCAGCCGGTCATGGCCCAGTTCTTCGAGAAGGTGTTGACGAACAGGACGCGGCCTTCGAGGTCGGCGCGATCGTAGAAGGACGGCGGCACCCCGCCGGGGTAGTAGAACCGCGTGTAGACCTCGTCGGACACGAGCCACAGGCCGTGCTTCTCGCAGAAGGCGACAATGGCGTCGATCTCGTCGGCGGTCGCGGTCCAGCCGGTGGGGTTGGCCGGTGTGTTGACGTAGATGACGCGCGTGCGCGGCCCGACCGCGTCGAAGACCCGGTCGAGGTCGAGGCGCCACCCGTCCGGCGCGTAGGACATGGGCACCGGCACCACCGTCGCGCCGGCGATGCCCGCCGCCGCGAGGATGTTCGGCCATGCAGGCGTGGGCACCACGACCTCGTCGCCGGCGCCGGCGGTCATGCGCATAGCGAGTTCGATGGCGTGCATGCCGGAAGCGGTGACGAAGAAGCGGTCGGCAGCGAAGCTCCGTCCGTGGAGACGGGTGTGGTAGCGCGCCAGCGCCTCCCGCAGCTCCGGAATCCCCAGTTGCTGGGTGTAGAACGTCTCGCCGGCGCGCATCGATCTTTCCGCGGCCTCGACGATGAAGTCCGGCGTCGGCGTGTCGCCTTCGCCCACCCACAGCCGCACCACGTCGTCGCGCCCGCGACCATGGGCAATGACATCGTAGATGCCGCTGTTCGGCGCGCGCACCGCTTCGTCGCGCAGCGCGCCCAGGAGCGATCCCTCGGCCATGCCGACCCTCCCTGTCCCGACGCGTGTCCTAGCTCTTGGCGAGCAGGTCGCGGATTTCGGTGAGCAGCTTCTCCTCGGCGCTCGGCTCCGGCGGCGCGGGCGGCGCCTCTTCCTGCTCGCGCCGCATCCGGTTCATGGCCTTGACCAGCAGGAACAGCACCCAGGCCACGATCAGGAAGTTGATCGTCAGGGTGATGAAGTTGCCGTAGGCGACCGTGGCGCCGGCTTCGCGGGCTGCGTCGAGCGTGGTCTGCGGTTCGCCGGACAGCTGGACGAAGAGCTGGGTGAAGTCGGTGCCGCCGGTCAGCAGGCCGACGAAGGGCATGATGATGTCGTTGACGACCGATTTCACCAGCGCACCGAAGGCGGTTCCGATAATAATGCCGATGGCCAGATCGACCATGTTGCCCTTCAATGCGAACTCGCGAAATTCCTTGAGCATGGTGTCCCTCCTCTCCCCGTTGACCCTCGCGCCGTTGATCGTTTCGCACCGTCCGGTCGCGAACCGGCGGCCGGTGGGTCGTCCGCCCGATTCGGACGGTGGCCCGTCAGTCTTGCCGGAGCAGCGCGGGGCCGCAAGCCGGCGCTTTGCGTGTCCGGTCGAAAGTGCGAGTCTTGCCGTCGCGCAAATTGATTCGGCACTGCGGCGGGCCGAGGATGAGCGACGACCGACAGACCCAGTGGTGGCAGAAGTCCGAACTTCTCACCGGGACATCCCTGGTGGCGCTGCTGTTCGTCGTCCTGATCCCGCTCACGGTGCGGGTCGAGAGCCTCGCCTTCGGCGTGCCACTCGGCTACTTCCTGGCGGTCATCGTGGTGCCGGTAGCGATTGCCGGATCCATCTTTGCGATCGCCGGCCGGCAGGAGCGCATGGAGCGCCGCCGCCGCGCGCCGGGGGAGTGACGAACCGGCAGGACGGTGGCCATGGCCGGGCATAGCCGGCGCATCGATGCCAACCGATCGGTCGGCGTCTACGGGGCCGTCTTCCTGCTCGCGCTGGTCGTGCTGGCGCTCCTGGGCCATTTCGGACTTCCCGACACCGCGATTGCCACCGCGCTGATCGCGGTCATGCTGGTGTCGCTGGTGGTGGCGGCCTTCGGCGCGCGGACCATGAGCGCGTCCGCCTTCTTCGTCGTCGGCCGCAACCTGTCGGCGCCGGTCAACGGCGTGGCCATCGCCGCGGCCTTCATGTCGGGCGGCGTCTATCTCGGCCTCGCCGGCGCTTTCGCCGCCGACGGCGTCGGCGCGGTCGCGCTGACCGTCGGGTGGTCGGCGGGCTTCCTGCTGATGGCCGTCCTCATCGCCCCCTTCTTCCGCCGATCCGGCGCCTACGGCCTCGCCGGCCTCCTCGCCATCCGCTATGGCGGCCGGATCGTCCGGCTGACCGCCGTCATGGTGATGACCATCGCTCTGATGTGCGCGCTCGCCGGCGCTTTCGGCGCCGCCGCGCTGGTGGGCGAGATCGGCTTCGGATGGGCCCCGGCGACGTCGGTGACCGTCCTTGCGGTCGTGACCGCGCTGATCGTGCTGCCCGGCGGAATGCGATCGACAACCGCGGCGGCGCTGCTCCAGTATCTGACGCTGACGATCGCGCTGCTCGCGCCGGCGGTCCTGATTTCGGCGTCACGGTCCGCCGGCCCCCTGCCCCATCTCGGCTTCGGCTTCGCCGCCCAGCAGGCCGATGCGATCGCCGCGACGCTCGGCAGCGACATTGCCGCACCATCGATCGGCCCCATGCTCGCGGCCGTGCCCTCCGGCGTGATCGACTTTGCGCTGACGGTCCTGGCGCTGGCTGCCGCGGTCGCGAGTCTGCCCCACCTCCTCAATCGCGCCGCCACCGTACCCGACGGCGATCTCGCACGGCGCAGCATCGGCTGGGGGCTGGTATTCATCCTCGCGGTGATCCTGGTGGCGCCGGCCTATGCCGCCTTCGCGCGCCTCGGCCTCCTGGCCGACCTCACCGGCACCCGCCTGCTCGACCTCCCGGCCTGGCTGATCGACCTCGGCCGGCAGGGGCTGGTGGACGTCTGCGGTCGGCCGCTGCTGAGTCACGGCGCCGTCTTCTCCGCCTGTCCCCTGCCCGACGGCGGGGCCACGGTGCTCCGCGCCGGCGACATCGCACTCTCCACCGACGTGTTCGTGCTGGGCTGGCCGGCCGTTCTCGGCCTGCCGCCAGTCGCGACGGCGCTGATCGCGGTCGGGGCGCTGGCCGCGCTTTCCGGCGTCGCCGGCATGCTGGCGATCACCGTTGCCAACGGGCTCGGCCACGACCTCTACGGGCGCATCCTGGCGCCGCGGGCTTCGGCCGGACGACGCCTGATCGCAACGCGGATCGCCGTCGTCGTGGCCCTGGCGACGGCCGCGTGGATCGTCCTGCCGGATCCTGCCGACGCGCGCGGCCTGGCGACCTGGTCGCTCGCGATCAGCGCCGGCGGGCTCGCCCCGGCAACGGTCCTCGGCATCTGGTGGCAGCGCGCCAACGTCATCGGCGCCGTCGCCGGGATGATCGCCGGCGCCGCGCTCGCCCTCATGATGCTGATGCAGACCTACGGCTTCGGCGCGCCGGCGATGTGGCCGCTGGACGTCACCGCCTACGGCCTGTCGCCCTTCACCATCGGCTTCTTCGCGGCCGCGATCGGAAGCGGCGTGGTGGCCGCCGTCAGTGCCGTGAGCCCGCCGCCGTCGCTGGCTCGCCTCGCGGTGCTCGACGCCATCCGGCAGCCGGACGCGACCCTGCCGCTGATCGACGAGCAGGACTGACGCCGTCGATGACCGAAGCCCGCCTCTATCCGGCGCCCACACCGTACGCGACCCATCGGCTTCGCGTCTCCGATCTGCACGAACTCCACGTCGAGGAGTGCGGCCGCCCGGACGGCAAGCCGGTCGTCATCCTCCACGGCGGACCGGGCGCCGGCATCAGCGCGCCGATGCGCCGTTTCCACGATCCGGACGCCTATCGGCTCATCCTGTTCGACCAGCGTGGCTGCGGGCGCTCGACCCCGCATGCGGAGCTGCGCGAGAACACCACTGCCGATCTCGTCGCCGACATGGAGGTGATCCGCCGCCATCTCGGCATCGAGCGCTGGCAGGTGTTCGGCGGCTCGTGGGGCGCGTGCCTGGGGCTCGCCTACGCCGAGGCGCATCCCGACCGCGTGAGCGAACTCGTCGTGCGCGGCACCTTCATGATGCGGCGCCGGGAACTGCACTGGTTCTATCAGCACGGCGCGTCCGAGATCATGCCGGAGGCGTTCGAACGTTTCGTTGCGCCCATCCCGGAGGCGGAGCGCGGCGACCTGATGTCGGCCTATCACCGCAGACTGACGGGCGAGGACCGCGATGCGATGCATCGCTGCGCCACGGCGTGGACGATCTGGGAGGCGGAGACCATCTCGCTCCTGCCCGATCCGGCCCGCGTGGCGGCGTGGAGCGACCCCGACTACGCGCTCGCCTTTGCCCGGATCGAGAACCACTACTTCATGCATGGCGGCTTTCTCGACCGCGACGACCAGTTGCTCGCCGGCGCGGCGGCGCTGGCCGACATCCCCGGCGTGATCATCCACGGGCGCTACGACCTCTGCACGCCGCTCGCCAACGCCTGGGACCTCCACCGGGCGTGGCCGCGGGCGGAGCTGCGGATCGTCGATGACGCGGGCCATGCCATGACCGAACCTGGCATCGCGCGCGAGCTGCGCCGCGCCACCGATCTCTACCGGGACCAGGCTGTCTAGGACTCGCGGGGCCGCAGGCCGCGCACCAGCGTGCGGAACCGTTCCATCACCTCGACGGCGAAACCACGCCGCGTCTCGGCGGCCGCGGTCTCGGCCGGCGCTACCGCCTGACCTGCCTCGGGTCGCGGTTGGCCGACCACCGCCTCGGCGAGGGCCTCCACGCGCTGGCGTAGTTCTTCGAGGGCGTCCTCGACGGCGTCGAGCCGGACTTCGGCGGGCGCGCCGACGTCGGGTATCGGCTCGCAGAACCACCTGCCGTCGCGCCGGCTGCAATGGGACACCGCGCCGGTGCGGGTATCCATGCGCACGAAGCCGGTTTCGCTGGGGGCGATGTTGAAACGACCGGGCGCGGCATCCTGGGCGGCAGCCGGCCCGGCAACGCCCAGAAGCACGGCCGTCGCGACAACGCGACACGCGGCCGTGGCCGTCCGCTTCCCGTAACGCAACACCATCCCGGCAGTTTACCACAACCGGCGCGGTTTGCCCGCGAGGGGTCGTGCGTCTAGGTTTTGAGAGAGGGGGTGGGGAGTCGTCCGACGTGAGTCTCGTCTACAAGATCTGTCCGCGCGCGGTGTGGCAGGCGGCGATGACCGCCGGCCGCTACGACGGTTCCGACGACGACCGGCGCGACGGCTTCATCCATCTCTCGACCGCCGATCAGGTGCCGGGGACGCTGGCGGACCATTTCGCCGGCGAGCGCGATCTGGTCGTCGTGGCCTATGCGGCGGACGATCTCGGCGCCGCGCTCAGGTTCGAACCGTCGCGCGGGGGCGCGCTGTTTCCCCACCAGTACGGCCCCTTGCCGACCGCCAAGGCACTGTGGGTGCGCGCTATCGGCGACGACACCGGTAGCGGCCACATCCTGCCGGCGCTTGCATGACGGGGCGCGGCGCGTGAGCCTTTACGGACGCTTCGCCCGGCCGCTGCTGTTCGCGCTGGAACCGGAGAAGGCGCACCGGGCGGCGATCGCAGCCCTCCGCGCCGGCATCACCCCCCGCGCGCCGGCGCCGGACCCGCGGCTTGAACGGTCCATCCTCGGCCTCACCTTTCCGTCGCCGATCGGCATGGCGGCCGGCTTCGACAAGGACGCCGAGGTGCCGGACGCTACGCTCGCGCTCGGCTTCGGCTTCGTCGAGGTGGGCACGGTGACCCCGCGCCCGCAGGCCGGTAATCCGCGGCCGCGGCAGTTCCGCCTCCGTGACGACCGGGCGATCATCAACCGTATGGGCTTCAACAATGCCGGGTTCGATGCGGTCCTGCAGCGGCTCGAAGCGCGGCGGCAGGCAGGCATCGTCGGCGTCAACATCGGCGCCAACAAGGACAGCGCCGACCGCATCGCCGACTATGCGGCCGGCGTCGCCCGCTTTGCGCCGGTCGCCGACTATCTGACGGTCAACATCTCGTCGCCCAACACGCCGGGGCTGCGCGACCTGCAAGCCGGCGACCGCCTCGACGCGCTCCTGTCGGCGGTCACGGAAGCCCGCGCCGCCGCCGACCGCCGCGTGCCGCTGCTGGTCAAGGTCGCCCCCGACCTCGAGGCCGGCGAGGTGCTGAACCTGGTCGCGACGGTGGTGCGTCACGGCATTGACGGCATGATCGTCGCCAACACGACGCTCGACCGTACCGGTCTTTCGGACAGGCGGGCACGGGAAGACGGCGGGCTCTCAGGCCAACCGCTGTTTGTGCGTTCCACGCGGTTGCTGGCGCGTGTCCGCCGCCTCGCCGGCGACCGGCTGGTGCTGATCGGCGCGGGCGGCGTCGATTCGGCGGACACGTCCTGGGACAAGCTCGCCGCCGGCGCCGATCTGGTGCAGCTCTACACCGGCCTCGTCTACGAGGGGCCGACCCTGCCGGCGCGGATCAACGCCGGACTCGCGGCCCGGCTTGACGAGGAAGGCTACGACTCCATCGCCGATGTCGTGGGCACGCGCACCGACGCCTGGCAGACGGACAATTAGTACTGCGGACCGCCGCGGCCGAGGTTGAGGATTCTGAGCACCAGCCACACGGGCACGACGATCACGGCGCCGAGCAGCAGGTAGCGCCACATCCATTCGAAGGCGCCGAAGCCGAGATTGTAGATTCGCTCCAGGAGCTCGGTGAACGAGGCCACCAGGTCGTAGGGCGACAGACCAAGGGCGCTGAGGACCACGCCGACCACGAAGGAGATGATCACCAGACGCAGGAAGATCGTCAGCGGCGGGCCGCCGAGAAAACGGTTGAGCGTCATGACTTTCGCACCTCGCTGCGGGTGGCGGATGGTCGGCCTCTTATATGGCGAGAAAAAGCGACCGTCCAATGGCCGGATTGTCGCTCATCCGGCGACTCGATTCGCTGTGCTAGACTTGAGCTGGCTCGAAAGGACGACCATGAACAAAGTCCCGGACGACAAGCGCGTTGACGAACTCTACGAGAAGCTTCACGGCGAGCATCGCCCAAGGGGGGCGTGGGACAGAGAAGGCCGCCATGAAGCTCAGCAAATAGTCTATATCGAAGATAGCTGCCGCAGCGTCCTCGCGGTCATCGAGAAGATGCGCATGCGCGACATCTACGACGATAGCGATGATGCCCCGCTCCCATCTGACCTTATCGATGAGCTGAAGTCCGAAATACACTTCCTGAAAACCGTAATTGGGGACAAGAAGTTCCTTCGCTCGCTGGACTTCGCGAACCGCTAGGTCGTCCTGCTCCTCGCCTTGTGAAAAAGGCGCCACTCATGCGGCTTGCCGCTGCACCCCGGCTCGGATAGCCTGCAGCCCAATTCGCAGTCGTTCTCCGTGCTAGTTGGCGTAGCGCAGAATCATTGCGAACGCGGGTGTAGTTCAGTGGTAGAACGACAGCTTCCCAAGCTGTATGTCGTCGGTTCGATTCCGATCACCCGCTCCAGCCTTCACCGCACGGGCGCCTCAAGACGTTGATTGTTCCAGCTTCGCACTGCCCCATCGGGCTGGGCCAACTGTGCGAACCGACTACGTGCTCCCGGACATGTTCGACGCGGTGATGGCCGCCAAGGTCGAGCCGATCCTGTCCACCTCACCGGAACCACTGGCGAACAGAACGGTCGATATGGCCGCATCCAGCCTCTGATTGGCGCGCCTGAAGGGAACCGCGACCTCCAGCGTACGGTCGTGATCGTCACCGCCAAAGAGGGCATAACCGGCCTTTCGCTGACGGGTCAGGCGCTCGTCGAGTTCACGCTGTTTCACGTCATCCAGGCCCTCGACCAGCAGGTCGACCTCGTAGCGCGGCATGGCGCCGATCATCGCCACACCGGGAGCGGTGTCCCACAGATTCATCCTGCTCCCGATCGGCGACGACATGGTGACCCGGTCGCCCGACGCCACATTGAACACCGTGACGGCGAAGTTGCCCGAGCGGACGGACAGGAGTGATGAGTGGCCGGTTTCCTTGACGATCCGCGCCATCAAGGGCGCCGATGATTCGATCAGATGCTGTGTCGACGGCGCGTCCGACGCTATGCGAAAGAGCTTGTCGCCGAGCACCACCTTCTCCTGGTCGCCCACGCGCACAACATAGCCGCGTTCGACCAGCCGGTTGAGGACGCGATAAAGCTCGCCCCGCGTCCGCCCCAGCGCGCGCGAAATATCGTAGATCGAAAGCGGATCGTCAGACGCCGCCATCAACTCGAGAACGTCCAGCCCCTTGTCGAGCGCGGGCGCGTTCGATTTCCTGCTAGCTTCCGTCATGCCTATCTCTTTATCAAAACGCCATCGCCGCGCGACCTTCTGGCCAACCATATGCGGCGGCGGATGTACCCGCCATTGCGTCGCGTCGGGAGCGGTGGCCCGGCATCAACCGGTGTCGATAGCACACACGCTAACCATATGCCTTCGAGAGCGAAGGTTCGCCCCCCGGAGGCTGCAGTTCGGCCCACCGCTGGCCGACCCGCGGAATGGAATCGATCAGGAGCCGCGTATAGGGGTGAGACGGGTTTGCGAAGACGTCGCGCGGCACGCCGTGCTCGACGAGCACGCCCTTCTGCATGATCACGAGATCATCCGCCAGATAGTACGCCGTCGAGAGATCGTGCGTGATGTACAGAAACGACACGCCCCGGGTCGTCTTGAGGTCGTTGAACAGATTGATGATGTTCATGCGCACCGAGGCGTCGACCATGCTCACCGGCTCGTCGGCGACGATCAGCTCCGGGTCCGAGATCAGCGCTCTGGCAACGGCGATGCGCTGCAGTTCGCCGCCGGAGAACTGATGGATGTACTTGCCTGAAACGCGCTCCAGAGACAGGCCCACGTCGTGCAGGACGACCTCGACAGCCTTGTCGATCGACGCCTTGTCCTTGCAGCCCTTCAGGTTGATGGCCGTCCGGCGGAGGTAGAAGTCGACCGTGAGATAGTTGCTGAAGGCATCGAACGGGTTCTGGGAAATCGACTGAATCCGCCGGCGCAGCTGTTTGTGCGGCATGCCCCGGTGGCCTGGCTGGTGGATGGCATCACCGGCGAGTTCAATCGTCCCATTTTCGGGAACCTCAAGCCGCAACACGAGCTTCGCCAACGTCGTCTTGCCGCTTCCGGACTCCCCGACGACCGCCAGGATCGACGGCTCGCCCCGCATCTCAAGGCTGACATCGCGCACAGCATCGACCCGCAGGCGCGAAAACAGCCCACCCGGTCGGAAGGTCTTGCTGACACCGGTAACGCGCAGCAGCGGCCGGGCCTCAGGCATTGTCGCCTCCCAGCGGGTGATGACACGCGACCGTCATGTTGCCGAGATTGCGGGGCTCGGGATCCTCGTTCCGGCAACGGTCGGTCGCCGCCGGACAACGCGCGGCGAAACGGCAGCCGTCAGGCGGATCCCACAGATTCGGCGGACGCCCCGCCAGCCCCTTGCGCCGGCCGTGATCGCCGGCGCGCGGCAGGGCTTCGACCAAGGCGGCCGTGTAGGGGTGCCGCGGCTGCGCGAAAAGCTCCCGCGTCGGTCCGATCTCGACGATCTTGCCGGCGTAAGCGATCGCCAGCCGGTCGGTGATCTGGAAATGCACCCCGAGGTCATGGGACACCAGCACCAGGGCGTTGTTCTGTTCGCGCTGGATGCCGTGCAGCAGCAACAGGATTCGTTTCTGGACAACGACGTCGAGCGCCGAGGTCGGCTCGTCGGCGAGAATGAGGGCGGGGCGCGGGAAGGCGGCCATCCCGATCAGCACCCTCTGCAGCATCCCGCCGGACAGCTGGTGGGGGTAGGACCGGAAGACCGATGCCGGCAAGCCGAGGTGCTCAAAGAACTTCGTCAGCTCCTCCCGCCGGGACGCGGACGCCGCACGCCTTTTCCTGGAGGACGCCGAGTCCAGCACCTGGTCCTCGACGCGCATCACGGGATTAAGCGTGTTGAGGACCTGGGGGATGTACGTGATGCGATCCCACCAAAGGGATTTGACGTCATCCGGGCCAATGGTTCCGTTGTCCGACTGCCATTCCGCGACGCCGTCGAACAGGTGCAGGCCGTTGCCGATCTGGCCATAGATCAGCTTGACCAGCGTGGTCTTGCCGCAGCCGGATTCGCCGGCGATGCCGAGTATCTCGTTGTCGCCGACGTCCAGCGAAACGCCGTCGACGGCGACCACGGTCGCGCCCGTACGCATCCGGTACCCTGCCCTGACATCGCGCAACCGGATCATTGGGCCACCAACCTGCCGCGAATGGCGGCCGACCGCTGGGACAGCCCGGACGACGTCAGGAACAGCCCGACGAAGAGAATGACCATCGCGAGCACGGGTGTCCCATACCACCACCAGCGCCCCGCAAGGATGGCCTGGAACGTCAGCGACCAGTAGAGCATGGTGCCGAGCGTGGTCTGCCCGGCGCTCGACAGGCCGATCACGGCGATGCTCGTCTCGAAGATGAGCGCCACGAGGACCGTGTTGATGAGATTGGCCAGCGCCCATGATGTCAGATAGGGCGCGAACTGCCAGACGATCACCCGTAGGCGAGACTCGCCGGACATCCACGCCGTGTGCACGAAGCCCCGCTCCCGCAGGCTGAGCGCCACCGAGCGCACCTGCCGCGCCGGGAACGGCCAGTTGAAGGCAACCAGCACCACGGCGACCACGGCCAGCGAAAGCTGACCGCGCATGATGGCCGCCACGAGGATGAGCACCGGCAGGAGCGGAATAGCGATCATCGAGTCGGTGAAGAACGACACGACCCTGTCGAAGAGGCCGCCGATATAGCCAGCCGCCAGCCCGATCAGCACGCCTATCACGGTTGCAGCGACGCCTACGGTAATCCCCAGAAGGAGCGAGTTGCGGACCGACCACGTCGCCAGCCAGAACACGTCCTGGCCCTGGCTCGTCGTCCCGAGCAGGTGTTCCAGGCCCGGCCGCCGGTTGCGCCCGATCGCTTGCCAGGCCGTCGGATCCTCGGGCGCAAATCCCGGAAGTATGAAGCCGACGACGGCAAAGGTCGCCAGGATCACCAGTCCCAACACAAGCCGAACGTTCATCATCGATACCGGATTCGAGGATCAATGAACGGATACGTCAGGTCGACCAGGAAGATCGCGCCGGCAACCGCGATGATCGAGATCTGGATGACCCCCATCATCAGATTGTAGTCGCCCTGGACGACAGCGCTGAAGATCAAGGTACCCAGACCGGGATACTGGAAGAGTATTTCCGTGAGAATGGACCCACTGAATATCAGTCCGATCTGGATCGCCAGGACCGTGACCTGCGGCAACAGCGTATTGCGCAGGATGTATTGCGTCAGAACGCGATGTTCAGCCACCCCGCGCAACCGCGCAAAGCGAACGAACTCCTCCTCCTGCACCCCGGACGACAACGCCTTCACCGAAATCACCCACCACCCCATGAGGCCGATGACGATCGAAAGAGCAGGCAGCGTGGAGTTGTAGATGACGTTCCACACGAACTGCAGCGTCCACGGCTCGCCAATCACCACCGCCGACAGCGGAAATACCCGAAAGGTGTAGCTGAGGACGATGCTGAGACCGAGCGCCAGGACGTAGTACGGCAGCGGATAGACGAAGATGGCGACGAACTCGACAGCTTTCGACAAGCGGCGATTGGGATAGACCCCCGCGAGCAGGCCGATGACGTTGCCCACGACCCAGCCGATGACGGTGGACGTGATCAGAAGCCCGATCGTCCACGGCACGGCCCGGCCGATGAGTTCGCTTACCGGGGTCGGGAACGACGAGAACGACGGCCCAAAATCGAAACTGACGAAGTTCCGGTAGAGGTAGCGACCGTACTGCTCCCAAATGGATCCGTGCAGACCGAACGCATCCGAGAGCACGCGGCGCATCTCATCCAGCGCTGCCTCGCTCATGATGGTGCCCTGCGACGTCATCGACCCGATCAACGCCTCGATCGGGTCGGTCGGAATGAGCCGCATGAGGACGAACACGACGGTCACCCCCACCCACACGACGAGGACGAAGTTCAGAAGCCGTACGAGGATGAATCGAAGCGTACCCACGATCCTGCCGCCCGGACTAGAAGACCAGCCCCGACCTTAAATCACCTCCAGGTAATCGCGATGGGGCAGTTCCGGGAACGGCGCGGTCGGCAACGTCTGGTACCAGAATGACGTCGAGGCGATGTCGTCCTGCAGGGGCAGATACCGCCGCTCGTTCAGTTCGGTTCGCCAGCCGAGGGCCTGGATGGTGACCCGCAACCGTTCGCGGAAGCGGATCGGGTCCGTGACGTGCCAGCGGTACATGCCGAACCGCTGCTGCGACGCATAGGCGCCGTCCGGACGAATGATCTGATGTAAACCGCTATACGGCGTCGTGAACGACGTGTAGGCGCGGGGCATGGTGTCTTCGCACGTGCCTATGTCGAAGTTGTGCGACCCGCAGAAATAGTCTTCCGTGCCCGTGCCGCAAATCGTCGGATAGGCATCGTCATCATCGAGGAAGAACTTGATCTCGCCTTCGCCCCACCAGCCCGAATTGTTGACCCCCCAGGCGACGTAGGTCCCGACAAATTGACCCTGACCGACAATGCCGTCGAGGAGCGTGTGGTCGGTCTTGTAGGGAACCGGATTGGTACGGCGGAACTGCGCGTGGAAATATGCGCACTGTTCGGGAACATCGGCCAGCGCGTAGTTGATCTGATAGTAGACCGTGGTGTCCTCTTCGTCCCGGTTCTGCAACGTCAGCCGTGCACGCTTGCGGAACGGCATCTCCCAATAGCAATTGAAGCCGCGCGCCGGGTTCACGCACACTGCCAGGGACGACACCTGGGCAAACCGCTCCCAACCGCTGCAGAAGAAGTCGCCGATCGGGGCCTCAACGGATGGATGCTCCTGATCGTCCCAGTAGATTCGCAGGATCAGGTCGCGGAGCTTCGCGTTGCCCAGGCAGGTGATCCAGATCTGCTGAATGGCTCCCTGTCCGCTGATGTCGGCAAGCTCGGCCGTTTCGCCGGGAAGGAGTTCGATCGAAGGCGAAATCTTCCACCCCTGGCCCAAATCGCGGGCGGGGCGCGCGCCTGTCCCCTCTGTGGCGCGGCCACCGCCGCCCACCTCGCCGTGCGGATTTTCCGGCGAGATCGATCGGGATTCTGCCGTCGAAAGCTGCGACAGATTTCCTATGTGCGTTCCAAGTCCGTCGAATGACATAACGAGCCCCGTTCTGGTCGATACCGGGTTCTTTTAACGTTGGGTGACCCGGGCCTATCTTCGATTGAAAACCTAGTGTCGTCGAACAGTCCTGATCGGTGTGCCGACCATCAGATGCCGCGACGTGCGTGTCCGGTTTCGGGTCATCGGCGCCGGGATGACCTTCGGTCGCGGCCGGCGCCGATGATTTTCGCGTTCGGAACCGCAGGGCGCAGCCGGAAATCTGCTCCGCCAACGCCCTGCAGCACTGGTCGACGTCTACGAGCCCGAGGGTTCGATCTCGCCCACGATCACCTTGAAGGTGGTCCACCACCACCATGGACCCTCGTAGTAGTTCTCCGAACTCGGGAAGTTCTTCCAATAGGTCGTGTTGACCGGAACGAACTTCGACGTACCGACCATGTCGATCACCGGCATGCCGACGACCAGCTCCTGCAGAACCTCGGTCCAAAGCGGCACGATTTGCGGGTCGTCGGAGGGCAGTGCGACGATCTGGTCTATGAGCGCGGAGATCTCAGGCGTCGAGTAGCGCTCGCGGTTGTTGCCCGTCGACACGCCGACGTCCTTCACATAACGCTCATGCCAGGTCTCCAGCCCATGGAAAAGATCCGGGGCAACCGCGCAGGAATTCGGCCACCAATACGACCCGGCCTGATAGTCACCGGTGTTGTAGTTGGTCCAGAACGGTCCGCCCTGCAGCTGCTGGACCTCGACGTTGACCCCGAAGGCACGCCACACATTGGCGACCGCGAACGCCAGCCGCTGCGAGAGCACCTCGAAGTCGGCCGGGGCGTTGATGAACAGCGTCCACGGCGTGCCGTCCGGCAGCAGCCATTTGCCGTCATCATCCCGCGAGAAACCGACACTTTCCAGGAGCTCTGCTGCCTTCTCGGTGTCCTGCTTCCACCAGCCGACGCCGAAGAGAGCGCGCAGCTCCTCGTCGGTCTCCGGCAGTCCTTCCGCCCCGTCGGCCCGAAGCCACTCCGCGATGCGCAGCGCAACGTCCGGATCGAACGGCTTGTACCCGTCCGGCAGGGCGAAGTCGCCCAGCCAGTCGGCCATGGGCTGATGATAGGTTTCCATCAGCACCTGGATCGGCGGCGCATTCAAAGGCGAGACCCGCAACATGCCATTGAAGGTGTTGATGCTGACATCGACGATGTTCGTCGCCAGCGCCAGCGCCCAGCGCACCTGCCATTGGTCGTAGGGCGCGACTCGCGTGTTGAAGTGGATGCCGCGCTCGCACGGATCATCCATGTTGGCCCATGGGAAGCCGGGGAACCACACCTCGGTGTTCGGATTGGCGTTCCTCAGGACGTCCCAGCCGTCCGGCGAGATGTCCATGAGGACATCCAGGTCGTTCTGGGCCATGGCCAGCACACGCTTCTCCTCCGGACCGTAGAAGCGCCAGAGAATGTAGTTCGGCGCCGGCTCCCGGCCGTTGTTGAGCACGGCCAGATCGCTGTCAGCCCAATCGTCGCGCTTCTTCCACAGCTTCCAGTTCCCGTTCGGGTCCCCATCCACCACGACATATGGCGCCGTCGTCACCGGGGGGTAGAAATCGAACGCCATGACATCTTCGTCGCGGAAGACATGCTCGGGCACCACGCGGAAGCTCGGCCCCCAGATCACCGACCCGAAGACCTTTTCGAAACGCGGCAGCGGCTTTGTGGTTTTGACGCGGACCGTCAGGTCGTCCACCTTCGTCATGCTTTCGAGGTTGTCGACCACGACCCCGCGGATTGGAATGTCCTCGTTGTCGAGGAGCATCTGCGCCGTGAAGACAACGTCGTCCGCGTTGAACGACTCGCCGTCGCTCCAGGTGATCCCTGCGCGGAGCTTGATCTCGAACTCGGTGAAGTCGTCGTTGAGCGCCTTCGGCATCTCCGCCGCCAGGAACGGGAACATCTCGCCGGTCGGCGTGTGGATTTCCCATAGCGGACTGAACGCCATCTGGTTGCCGCCCTGCCCCATATTGGTGATGCTTGCATATGGGTTCGCCTTGAACGGGCTGGTGACCGTCCCGCCGAGCTGATCGACGATGAGCGTTTCGGCCCGCGGCGTGCCGACCTCGGTTGTTTGCGCGGCCGCGGGGGCTTGCATGACAAGCCCGATTACGCCGGCCGCGATCGCGAGCCCAAAGAGTTTATGCTGGATTGCCGACATCTGTTCCTCCCTCACCTTTGGTTTGATGTCACTACGCATGCTCCGAACCCTCCATTTCGGCGCCGTCGTTATCTATTCCGGGTTATTGAAGCGCCTCACTTTCCAGTCGGCTCGGAGCCATCCAAACTGCGAACCCGCTCGGGCAAGATGACCAACCTCGAACCCACGCAACGCGATCAACATCAACGCGGTCATGCCCGACGCGTTGCGCGCATATATAAACTAGCTGTTCCTATTTGACCAGATATCCGGCGCCACATATGGCGATGAAATCGCCGACGCGGCCTAATCCGTTGGTCTTGTTGCCTTTGTTGGCTGGCTTGCGGTCAGTCCGTTCAGGGACGTGGGTGCCGGCCGATACCGATCGAGTAGAACCACCGATTTCGCTGAGTCGGTTGGTTGGCCGGGGCAGGATCCGAACTTGCGACCTTCAGGTTGGTACCCATGACGGTCAGCGCTCGCGATGATGGCCGGCCGAGACAGAACGCTGTTGTGGGGGACGGAGTGGGTGGCGACCTGCAGGCGGTCGCCGACAAAACGGAGCCTCGAAAAGAAGCGAGAGCATCCGGGGAGCAAGCCCCACCTAACCCCCTGAGATCATCACCACCGATCACAGCTTCCCAAGCCGCATGTCGTCGGTTCGATTCCGATCACCCGCTCCAGACATCCCGTCTCACACACGCCTCAAGACGTTGATCATCTGAAACTCAGGCGTCCGCGGGGTAGACGACGTCGGCCGGCTGTCCGGCGGTCAGGGAGGAAAGTGCCGCGAGCTGGATCGCCAGCGAAATCGACGCCTTGCCGATGGGGCTCTCCGGCGGTGCACGGCCGTCGATGGTGTTGATGAAGGCCTGGTGTTCGCGCTCATAGACCGGATCGCGGTCAGTGGAGAACGTCTCGTGTGTCGCCTGACCGTCGGCATGAATGTCGAGGTTGCCGCCGTTGAAATCGAGCATCGCCGACCCGCGCGACCCGATCAGATGGTAGCGGTGGACTTCCGGCTCCTGCAGGTAGTCGAAATGGGTGTATGCCGAAAACGGCGCGTCGTAGCTGTACTGCACCGACACCAGATCGGGATCGGACGTCGGTGATCGATTGCCGCCGCGCATGCCCGAAGCGAACACCGACCGGGGCCGCAATCCGGACAGCCAGACGATGGCGTCCGGCTGATGCACATAGTCCAGGAGCAGCGCACCAAACGTCGCCGACTGGTAACGCGATATGGAGTTGGTCAGCGTGCGATAGCTGCCGACATGGCAGGCGACGTGCAGGAGGTCACCGAAGCGCCTTTCCTCCACCAGCCGCTTGAGCCGGAGCATGCCGGGATGGAAGTGCAGGTGAAACCCGTAGCACAGCACCCGATCGCCATCGCGGCTCTGGTCAAGCAGGTCTTTCGCGTCGGCCAGGGAATCGCTGACCGGTTTCTCGCACAGGACGTGACATCGCGCCTCCAGCGCCGAGCGACACTGTTCCACGTGAAGATGGTGCGGTGTCGCGATCACCATCGCGTCCGGACCGGTGTCGATCACCTCGTCCCAGGTACGGCAGAAGGCGAGCGCCCGGCCGTCGAGTTTCTTCTCGGCCGCAGAAAGCGCCTGCCCGGACGAATCCATCACCACGACCGAAACATCACGCCGCTTCGACAAAAGGCGAGCATGACGGAGACCGATCGAGCCAAGGCCGACAACAGCAACTTTCACAGAAGCAATCCTACTTCCAAACAGAGAAGCCGCCGTCGACAACGAGATTATGCCCGTTGACGTAGTCCGAGGCGGCGGCGGCAAGAAACAGGGCGGCGCCCTTGATGTCGACGGTGTCACGTCCCATGCGGCCGACCGGAACCTTTCGCGCGTAGTCCGCGACAAACCTGTCCGGGAGCCGGCGCGGCCCGAACCCTCCTGGCGAAATCGCGTTCACACATATGCCGTGTGGTCCGAGCCATGCCGCCAGATCCCGCGTCGCGCCGATCACCCCGGCCTTGGCGGCGGCATAGTCGATCGGCTGGCCGGCCATGCCGGCGTCGGCATAGATCTGCCGGTCACGGCCGACCAGGCCGGCGATCGACGCGATGTTGATGATCTTGCCGGTCCCGCGGGTCATCATGCCGTCGGCAACCGCGCGGCACATGAGCAGCGTGCCGGTGAGGTTCACCTCGATCATGCGCCGGATCACCGCCGTGTCGCGCCGCGTGAGCTCCGCCGCCGACTCGCTCGATCCGCCGCCGGCATTGTTGATCAGGATATCGATCGGCCCGAGCCGTTCCGTCGCCGTCGCTGCCGCGCCCGCAACCGACTCGTCGCGGGTGACGTCAAGCTCGATCCCGATCGCGTGCCCACCGCCGTTTACCAGGCGCTCAGCGGCTGCGATGGCCCTGGCACGGTCACGCGAGGTTACGGCGACACGGGCACCGGCCTCGCTCAAGGCCTCGGCCATGTCGTAGCCGAGGAAGGAGGCGCCGCCGGTGATGAGCGCGTTCCGTCCGGTCAGGTCGAACAGCGCCGGGACGCGCGGCTGATCACTCGTCTGCATTGGTCCCCAATCCGCGCGCCCATGACCCGGAGCGATGCCGGTGCAGATCAATCCCACAGGAAATCTGAAGCACTGATTGCACATTATTGCCACGCGCCGCGGCCTTGAATTAGTCTCAGGCGTCAGAAATCTAATGAATTGCGACAACCAGACCGCGAAACCGGCGATGGCGAAAGACAGTCCGAAACTCCCGCGCCACTTCGTCATAGCCGTCGAGCCGGAGTTCTCGTTCAATTCGTACATTCTTCTCACCGAGGTTCTGCGCATCGCGAACCAGAACACCGGCCGGAACCTGGTGGCGTGGCAAACCGTGGCGGCGGATCGAAACCCGGTCCGCGCCACCAACGGCATGTGGATCGACATCGACACGCCGTTCTCGGACGTCGAGGACGCCGACGTGGTGATCGTCGTGGGCGGCAACCTCCCGACGCAAACGCTCCACCCCAAACTGCTCGACCCGTTGCGGCGCATGGCACGACACGGAAAGCTCGTCGGGGCGACTAATGCCGGAACGTTTGCACTGGCGCGCGCCGGTCTCCTCGACGGTTACGAGTTCACCACCCACTGGGAAACGCGCTCGACCTTCAGCGAGCATTTTCCCGAGCTCGTGCCGTCGTCCGCCATCTATGTTCACGATCGCGACCGCTTCACCTGCGCCGGTGGAACGTCGACCATCGACGCGGCCCTGGATATCCTGTCGGACTATTTCGGCCCGGAACTCTCGGCCGAAATCGCCAACGGCGTCGTGCATCACATTCGCCCGGCCTCCACGCCACAATTGAATCGCGATCGCAAGCCCAATCCGGCATCGCTGTCGCGGCGCATCGTTCAGCTCATGGAGGCCAACATCGAGAGTCCGCTGTCCACCGACGAGCTGGCGCAGCGGCTCGACATCAATCGGCGCACGCTGGAGCGGAAATGCTTCAAGGGTCTCGGACAGACGCCATCGAAGCTCTATCTGAAGATCAGGCTCCAGGCCGCCCGCAATCTCCTGTTCTACGACGACCTGCCGGTCGGCGAAGTCGCACTCATCTGCGGGTTCACCTATCCCAGCGTTTTCAGCCGGGCCTTCAAGAAGCAGTTCTCGATCTCGCCGCAGAAGTTCCGGGCCAACTTCCGGATGCAGCAGGGCAAGTCCATGCGGCCGGAGCTGTCACGCGAGCTCTAGGAGTTCCTGGCCCGCCTCGCTTGCGTGATACGCGCGCAACTCACCGCGGGCCGTACCGCCCAGCGTCGCAAACGGCCTGCGACAGACGCCGACGTCGATGCCCTGCAATGACAGCAGATACTTGGTGCTGGCGAGCACGCCGTAGGGGATCATGATCCTCACCAGGTCACAGACCTTGGCCTGCTCGATCCTTGCGGCATCGAGGTCGCCGGCCGCGGCAAGCTCGTGCACGCGGCGGATACGTCGGCCCTGCACGCAGTAGGTCGTGCCGATCCCCGCGTCCGCCCCCATGACCAGACCGGCCAGAAGGATCTCGTCGTAGCCGTTGAACAGCACGGCCCGCGGATGCGAACGCCGAAGTCCGTTCAGATGGAAGAGGTTGTGGTCGGTGTATTTCACGCCGGCAACGTTATCGATATCCAGCAGGCCCGCGAGTCTGGCCGGCTCCAGCCGAACGTTGGCCGTCGAGGGGGCGTAGTAGACCACCATGGGCAGGTCAGTCGCGCGCGTAAGCTCGGAAACGTAGGTATGCAGCTCGTCGGCGGAGAACCCGTAGTAGTGCGGCAGGGTTGACGACAGCGCGTGGAATCCAAGCGCCGCGGCGGCCTCGGCCATACGCTGCGCGGCGGTCAGCGAAACGGCGCCGACCTGGGCGATCAGATGGGTTTCCGGCGCGGCGGCCTGACAGACAACCCGGAACGTCTCGATCCGTTCCGCGTCGGTCAGCATCATGACTTCGGCCGATCCGCCGCCGGCATAGACCCCGCCAATCCCCTGGCCTTCGCCATGGCGGATCAGTTGCGCCAAAACATCGAGGTCGAGTGTTTCGTCGTCGCGAAACGGCGACAACGCGGCGGCGTGCAGCGTGCGCATGGCCGGCCTGGTCGTCCCGGCCTCAGCCGCTTTCGCGTCCGGATCGCCGGATGGAGGAATCGGCGTGCTCATCGGTTCGTCGTTCCACCATTGGCGACGGCGACGCCGTTGCGATCGAAGACGTGACAGAGACCGGCATCGAGGCCGAGTTCGATGTCGTCATAGGCGCGCGACGCGGCCGCACGGCCCTGCTTGCGAACGATCAGCGGGCCGGCGGGATTGTCGGGTGCATAGAGATACGCTTCGTCGCCCAGTTTCTCCACCGAGCCGACCGTGGTGCGCAGCCTCGCCCCCGATTCGTCCGGTTCGACGAAATGCTCGGGGCGTATCCCGATACTGACTTGATCGCCCACCTGCATGCCGTCCGTCGGGCAGTCGAAACGGAGCGGATCGCCGAGCTGCCCGTCGATCGCAACGCCGATCCCGGCCGCCGTCAGTTCCCTGAGTTCACCGGACAGGAAGTTCATCTTCGGTGATCCGATGAATCCGGCGACGAACCTGTTGCCCGGCCGTTCGTAAAGCTCGGTCGGCGTTCCGACCTGCTCGATGACGCCATCGCGCAGAACGACGATGCGATCGGCCATCGTCATGGCTTCGATCTGGTCATGAGTGACGTAGATCGACGTGACGCCCAGATCGCGATGCAGGTTCGTCAGTTCGACCCGCATCTGCACGCGAAGCTCGGCATCGAGATTGGACAGCGGTTCGTCGAAAAGAAACACCTTCGGCTTGCGGACGATACACCTGCCGATCGCCACCCGCTGGCGCTGGCCGCCGGACAGCTCTCGCGGCTTTCGATCCAGCAGGTCCTCCAGGCGGAGCGTGCGGGCGATCTCCTCGACCTGGGCCCGGCGCTGCCGCCTCGGCACGCCTTCCATGCGCAGCGCGAAGCTCATGTTGTCGGCCACGGTCATGTGCGGATAGAGCGCGTAGGACTGGAACACCATCGCGACCTGCCGTGCGGAGGGCGAGATGCCGCGCATGGACCGCCCGTCGATGCTCAGCTCTCCGTCCGTCAGCACCTCCAGCCCGGATATGAGCCGCAGGAGGGTCGACTTGCCGCAACCGGACGGCCCGACGAACACGACGAACTCGCCCTCCTCCACATCGAGGTCCACCCCGTGGATCACATCCACTGGTCCGAACGACTTTCTGACGTTGCGCAACTCGACCATGCTCATCGGAACAAGTCCTAGCCAATCTTCAGAACGGTTTGATGGATCGCGGTGACGTCGTCCGTCCGCGCGTAGTAGATGGCGACGACCTCGCCATCGCGGCGCACGCAGGCGGTGGGATAGCCCAGATCCATGTTCGGCAGGTCCCGAACGACGACCGGATCGTCCCAGTCGAACGTCATGCCGTCATCACCGGAGACGTAAAGGCGAATCCCGTACGGCGGAACGCGGCGGCCGACGATGACGGCCACGCGTCCGTCGGCGAGGCGAAACGGATTGGCCGGATACTCCGGAACGCCAAGCGCCTCCGGCGCCGACCAGGTTGCGCCGCTGTCGTCGGAGACGACCCGGTACAGGCTGCGCGTCGTGAGTTCGCGCAGGAACAGGATCACCCGACCCTCATCGGTGACGATGCCGCCGGGTTCCTCGAAGTCGAGACCCTGTTCCTCCGCGACCACAAACGGCGCCGACCAGCTCGCACCGCCATCTGTCGACTTGATGCCGAACGTCACGTGGTTGCGCGGCGCGTCGCTCAGCGCCAGGAAGATGCTCCCGTCGGGCAGGATCTGGCCGCCACGCATGCCATAGGCGCCCATGTACGGCTGGAACGCGACCGGGTGCGCCTGCCGGAACGTTCGGCCGCCATCGTGGGAGACGCGAACCCACATCTCGCCGTTGCCGCGATACCAGGGGAACAGGCGCTCGGCGCTGTCCTCGCTCGAAAACCAGTCGCCGATCTCCTGGGACTCGACCACCGACCGCAGAACGTCGCGTGGCCCCATGGTCGTCGCGCCGACGAGCCCGGCCTCGACCACCGGCGCCGGGTACCAGTGGAACCGCCACTGGTTCAGCATCACCGAAGAACCGCCGAGCGCGGTCAGGCCCGCGCATTCGGTGCCCGTCCAACTGTAGTCGGGCACCGGCGTCGGCGGCGACCACGAGCGGCCTTCATCGTCCGAGCGGGTCACATAGTTGGCGAACAATGGCTCCTGCGGCGGGTGGAGGATGCACGCGCGGCGCGGCGCCCGATTGAACACCATCACCCAGGCGCCGTCCTCGAGCACGACCGCGTGCGGGTGGGCGCAATAGGCGAGCGGCTCGGCATGAACGACGCTGTGCTGGAGGATGTCGGCGTTGGGCATCTGTCGTCTACTGCTTGATCCCGCCCTGCGAGATGCCGGAGATGAAGTGTTTCTGGAGCAGGAAGAACACGACCAGGCTGGGAATGCTCAGCATGGTGATCGCCGCCATCGCAACCGCATAGCCTTCGATCTGGGTATGGGTTCCGACGTTGGGCGCGAACTGCGCAATCCCGACCGGCAGGGTCTTCATGCTCTCGTCGAAGGTGACCAGCAGCGGCCACAGGAAGTTGTTCCAGTTGAGGGTGAAGATGATCACCGCGGCGGCGACGGCCGGCGCACGGGCGAGCGGAAAGGCGATCAGCCAGAAGGCGCGCATGATGTTGGCGCCGTCCATGCGCGCCGCGTCCAGCAGCTCTTGCGGAAACGACAGGAAGAACTGCCGGAAGATGTAGAGGCTGAGCACATTGGCGATCATCGGCAGGATCAGCGCCTGGTAGGTGCTGGCCCACCCGACCTTCACGAAGGCGAGCAGCATCGGCACGACCGACACCTCGGTCGGCACCATCAGCGACGCCAGAAAGACCATGAAGATCGCCCCGCGGCCGGGAAACCGCATGCGGGCCAGGGCGAAGCCGGCCATGGCGCCGAAGACGACGCAGAAGAACGTGGCGATGATCGCCTGGACCGCGCTGTTGAGCGCCCAGCGCAGAACCGGCAGTTCGAACACCTGGATGAAGTTGTCGATGGTCACCCGGCGGGGAATCCACTCGATGTGCGTGGTCAGGACATCCTCGGGATACTTGAACGACGTGGTGACCATCCACAGGAACGGTGACGCCCAGGCGAGGAGAAACAGCATGCCGCCGATCCAGATCGGGATGTCGACGACGCGCAGGCCCCGCTCGTGCAGATATGTGCTGATCCGCTCCACCAGCGCCGCCATCACACCGTCTCCCGGAGAACGGTGCGATGCAGGAGGGTGACGACAAGGATGAGGATGAACAGGAGCACGCCGATCGCCGAGGCGTAGCCGAACAGGTAACGCTCGATGGCAACGTTGTAGATGTAGTGGATGGGTGAGGCTGACGCGCCGGCCGGCCCGCCATTGGTCATCACGTAGACCTGGCTGAAGATGCGCAGCGTGGCGATGAGCTGCAACGTCACGACCATCGACAGCGCCGGCCGTATCAGCGGCAGCGTGACGAACCAGAAACGTTTGATCCGGTTCGCCCCATCCATTTCGGCCGCTTCAAGCAGGTCCTTGGGCACGTCCTGTAACGCCGCCAGAAAGAGGACGAAAGCGAGCCCCATGTCCCACCAGACCGAGGCGATCGAGACGCCGAAAATCACCCATTCGGCCGACGTCAGCCACGGGATCGGATCGACCCCCACCCGACCGAGATAGACGTTGATCAGCCCGTACCTTGTGTCGAGCAGCCAGACCCACACCAACCCGATGACGGTTGCCGAGACGACGTGGGGCGCAAAGAACAGCGTGCGCGCGATGCCGGTCAGGGGGTAGCCGGCGTTCACGAACAGGGCCGCACCGAGCCCCAGGACGACCACCCCCGGAACGATGAGCAATCCGTAGATCAGGACGTTGGTGAACGCCTGGTGGATCCAGGGATCGCTCAGGGCCTGCAGATAGTTGGCGGCGCCAACCCAGTCGGGGCTGCCGATGATGTTCCACTCGGTCAGCGAAACGAACAGGCCGAACAGGATCGGCCCGACATTGAACAGCAGAAACGGGACCGCAAAGAAGGCGACGAACAGATAGCCCGTCCACTCGATCGGTTCCGCCTGTTTCATCCGGTGACCGCGCTGGTCGATCGCGGCGTGCTCGTCCTGCATCGATTGGTACTCAAAATGCCGTCCGGAAGATTACTCCCCCGGACGGCAAGATCACACGCCAAAGGCGTCGCCGAACTCAGCCCTTGTCGAGATTGGCCTGCCAGTGGGCCTTGAGTTCCGCCATCACCTGCTCGGGCGTCTTGATGCCCGTCCAGGCGCCGTCGAGGGTCTTCTGCAGGAAGCCGCCGCCAGCGTAGATCGCGAACTCCGGCGAGGTGGTCACCGGCACGTCGGCGATGGTGGCGAATTCGAGCCCGTCGATGAAGGCCTGGCGGTACTGCGGCGGATGGGCGTCGCTGATGTAGCGCGGATCGGCCGCGATCGACTTGCGCGGCGTTCCCCCGCGGCCCTTGGTGACCCAGAGCAGCGAGTTGTCGGACAGCCACTTCATCGCCGCCATCGTCTGCTCGTAACGGCTGGTATCGGACTGGACGTACATCTCCAGACCACCCATGTCGAACCAGGTGACCTGCTTCTCGCCGACCTTCGGGAACAGGGCGGTCTTGAAGTTCAGCCCCTGCTGGATGTAGCCGTTGAGGGTCCACGGGCCGGTCCAGAAGATCGAGCCCTGTCCGGTTCCGAAGCCCTTGTAGCGATCGGTCACCTCGCGGGTCGACACCTTGTGCTTGTCGAACAGGTCGATCACCCATTCCATCGCCCGGATGCCGGCCTCCTCGTTCACGCAGGCGGTCTTCAGGTCCGCGCTGGCGCGTTCGAAGCCCATCTGTGCGGAGACGATGCCCCAGGTGACGCTCGGATGGATGTCGCTGCCCGTCATCATGATGCCGGAACGCGTGATCCCGGAGCTGTCGCTGCGGGTCATGGCCTTGGCCCACTCGATCAGCTCGTCGCCATCCTTCGGCGCGCTCTCCGGATCGAGACCGGAATCGACGACGTGATCCAGGTTGATCTCCGGCTGCATGCTCATGAGATCCATGGGCACGCACCATTTCGAATCGCCGTGTTGCGGATACCTGGTCTTGCTGACCGCAAAATCGTTGAAGTCGCCCCAGTCGAGACCGACCTGCATGGAGACCTCGTCGAGCGGAACTACGACGCCGTCGTTGATCTGCTGCAGCCGCCGACCGGTCTGACACCAGCCGAAGTCGGGCGCCTTGCCCGAAGCGGCGGCGGCCAGAACCTTGGTCATGTACTGGCTTCCGGTGACGACCTCGGAGCGGATCTGAACGCCCTTGTTCTTGTGGGCGTCGTTGAAGTTCTGGATCATCTGCGCCCAGACCTCACCGTCGGACGCGGTGAGCCAGCTCCATGTCACCAGCTCGATGGAATTCTGTGCCAGGGCCGGCATCGGGAACGTGCCCGTCGCGGCCGTGAGGCCGGCCACGCCGGCCGCCGAGGCGGCGCCTCCCAGAAAACGGCGTCGGTCGATCTGGCGTGTCCCGGCGCCGTTCGAACTCGGGCCGGCGCTCTTCCCGGATTTCGATTTCACAGTCATTGGCTCCTCCGTTGTCGCCTCATGCCGCCAGCGAAAATCGCAACATCGCCGCTGCGCACGGGGTCGAGACTTGGCAAAGCGTAGACACGGCTCCGGGGAGCAACTGTGCAAAATACGACAGGGATTTATCAGAATTCTACAGGGGGCGCGGCGCAGGGTCTCGCGGCTCAGTGACCTGTTCGAACTGGTCACGGGCATGGGATACTGCGACCACAACATTACATGAGTTGCGGCAAGCGTGGGACACTCGACCCGGCCTCCGCAGAACACTTCAGAAGAAGGCACGGTCCGAGTACCAGAAGAGGTGCGCCCCGAGTAACCGGACGAATACGACGATCCACATCACACTTGCCGAGACGGGCATTCGATCGACACAAGCCGTCTGCTAGGAAGGATGGACCAATGCCAGCTGGGCGTCCCGCAAAAGTCGACCACGTCCGAGAAGCGTTCCTGCGCGAAGTGGACCAAGCCATCTCGCTAGTTGACGCGATCGGAGCTATTCCTGCCAAAGTTAGACCGTCGAACAACGTCGGGCTTCACCCTAAACACGCTGGTCAAGTGGCGGGTCTCGCCTTTATGGGCTTAGTGGCCTCGTGGGAGGAGTTCTTAGAAAGGACGTTGGTTCGCTACTTGACCGGCGCCAAGACAGATAGCGGCTACTCTCCAACACTTAGGGCCGGGCGAGCTCCGACAATTGAGAATGCCTATAAACTTCTTTCCCTTGACCCAGAATACAAGCCGGAGAAGTCCTTTCTGAAGGTCACGGACACCCGATGGGTGCGAATGGTGGCCGATTTCTATTTTTCTCGTCATCCCTACGGTGTCCTTCAGAACCAAACTGGCCTGCTGAAACACGCCAGCAAAATCCGCAATCGGATTGCTCACGGTTCAACTAAATGCAAAACGGAGTTCAAGGACACCGCCATCTACTTCTTGCGGCCTCCAAATAATCGTTTGAAGCAAGGATTTGGACCGGCCGCACTCCTCCAGAGCCCGGTGCAACGTCATTTCGGTCAGCAGGCGGTTAATGCCCAGACGAGCCACCTCGCCGCGTATGCTGATTTCTTTCGATCAATGGCCAGATCGATTGTCCCTTAGTGGGCGTCGTGTCAGTTCATGTCGCGTGCCCGCGCCACTTCGCTCATTGCCCGGCCAGCAGGGCGGCGTTGCCGCCCGCCGCCGTCGTGTCGACGCACAGATGGCGCTCGAAGACCGCATGGGACCTGTCCGGCCGGGTCGTGACCAGCGGGATGATGGGCCCGGCCCGCGCGGCCAGCGCCTTCGCATAGGCCCGGGCGCGCGCGGCATCCCCCCACCACAGCGCGGCCGAGAAACCGCCGCATGCGGCAAGCGCCTCCGGCGAGAGGTTGCCCTCGACCTCGACGGCCTCGCCGCCCTCCGCCCGGATCGCGTCGGCCTGCGCAGCGGCGGCCACCGATCCGGGGCCAAGACAGAGGACCGGCGGGCGCGCGCAGAACCGTAAGAGGTTCAACTCGCCGGTGGGGCCGGGCATGAGCCGGTCGTCGAGGTGCCGTTCGGCCGCGTCGCAGGCCTGACCGACGGTCGGCGCGGACGTGTCTGACGACCATGCGCCTACGTCGCCAATGCCCGGTTCGGACGCGAAGAACCGATCGAGATAGAGCGGCCCGCCGGCTTTCGGACCGGTCCCCGACAGGCCCTCGCCGCCGAACGGCTGGCAGCCGACGACGGCGCCGATCTGGTTGCGGTTCACGTAGATGTTGCCGACGCGGAGCGCCTCGCCCACCGACTGCACGCGGTCGTTGATGCGCGTATGCAGTCCGAAGGTGAGACCGAACCTCCTCGCGTTGATCTCGTCGACCACCGCGCCGATGTCCTGCGACCGGAATGTCGCGACGTGGAGAACGGGGCCGAAGACCTCGCGCTCCACCTCGGCGATCCCGTCCACCCGGATCAGCACCGGCGGCACGAGGAACCCGCGGTCGGGCACGTCGCGTTTGTGGATGACGGCGTCGCCGCGCGAGGCGATGTAGGCCATGATGTCGTCGCGGGCCTCGCCGTCGATGACCGGTCCGATATCGGTCGCGACGTGCCACGGGTCGCCGATGGTGAGTTCGTCCATCGCGCCCCTGATCATCTCGATCATCTGCGGCGCGCAGTCCTCCTGAAGGTAGAGGCAGCGCAGCGCCGAGCACCTCTGTCCCGCCGACTGGAATGCCGAGGCTATGACGTCGCGCGTGCCCTGCTCCGGCAAGGCGGTGCTGTCGACGATCATCGCGTTGATCCCGCCGGTCTCCGCGATGAGCGGCGTCCCCGGTGCGAGGTGTTCAGCCATGGCGCGGGCGATGGTCTTGGCCGTTTCGGTGGAACCGGTGAAGACGACGCCGCGCACGCGCGCGTCCGAGGTGATGGCCGTGCCCACCGTCGCGCCGCCGCCGGGCAGAAGCTGCAGCGCCGAACGCGGTACGCCCGCCCGGTGCAACAGGTCGACGGCCAGGGTCGCGATGATGGCCGTCTGTTCGGCCGGCTTCGCGAGCACGGCGTTACCCGCCATCAGCGCCGCCGCGATCTGGCCAGTGAAGATCGCCAGCGGAAAGTTCCATGGGCTGATGGCCGACACGAGACCGCGCGGGGGCCGCGTGTCGGTCTCACCCTCGGCCGCGTAGTAGCGCAGGAAATCGACGGCCTCGCGCAATTCGCCGACCGCATCGGGGATCGTCTTGCCGGCCTCGCGGGCGAGGACGGCCAGGATCGGACCGTAGCTGTCCTCGTAGAGGTCGGCGGCGCGACGCAGCACCGTTGCGCGCTCGTGCGCGGGCGCGGTCCAGATCGCCGCATCATCAAGGGCGCGGGCAACCGTGTCCGCGTCGGCCTCCGTCACATGGGCTATGGGTTCGCCGGACGCCGGGTCGATGACGGCGCGCGTCGCGCCCGTCGGCGGTGACACGGTCAGCGGGCGCGCGTCGGGAAGGACCACCTCCCGCGCCGCGTCGATCCCGGCCAGGACCCCCTCGTCGGACAGGTCGAAGCCGCGCGAGTTCGCGCGGCCGGCACCGACAATGGCCGAAGGCGGTTTCAGCCCGGCAGGCGGCTCGGCCGCCGGCAAGGCCTCGAACGGGTCCCGGGCAATGTCCTCGGCGCGGACGTTCGTGTCCACGATCTGGTGGACGAAGGACGAGTTGGCGCCGTTCTCCAGAAGCCGACGCACGAGGTAGGCGAGCAGATCGCGATGCTCACCGACCGGCGCGTAGATCCGGCACCTGCATCCGGTCTCCTTTATGACCATGTCGTGCAGGTTTTCGCCCATGCCGTGCAGGCGCTGGAACTCGAACGGCCGGCCTTCCGCCAGCTCCAGCACGGCGGCGACGGTGTGGGCGTTGTGCGTGGCGAACTGCGGAAAGATGCGGTCGCCGAGGCCGAAGAGCTTGCTGGCCAGACAGATATACGCGACATCCGTGGCCGCCTTGGAGGTGAAGAGCGGGAAATCCGGCATGCCGGCGACCTGCGCAAGCTTCATCTCCGTGTCCCAGTAGGCGCCCTTGACCAGCCGGATGTTGATCCTGCGGTCATGGCGGGAGGCCATGTCGTGGAGCGCGTCGATCGCCGGGCCGGCGCGCTTGCCGTAGGCCTGAACGACCATGCCGAGGCCGTCCCAGCCCGCGAACGCGGGATCCGCAAGCAGTTCCTCGAACAGCTTCAGCGAGATCACGAGGCGGTCCTGTTCCTCCGCATCGATGTGGAGCGCGATGCCGGCGTCCTTCGCGTCGCGGGCAAGGCGATGGAGAACGGGGAGAAGCTCCGCCATCACCCGCCGCTCCTGCGCCACCTCGAAGCGGGGATGGAGGGCCGACAGCTTGACGGAAAGCCCCGGATTGTCGGCGGTCGTGTCGTGCGCGGCGTGCCGGCCGATCGCGGCGATGGCCGAGGCATAGGCTTGGGCGTAGTGCTCCGCGTCCGCCCTGGTCCGGGCGGCCTCGCCCAGCATGTCGAAGGAGTAGGTGTAGCCCCTCGCCTCCTGCGCCTCGCCACGCTTGATCGCCGCCTCGATGCTCTCGCCCAGGACGAACTGACGCCCCAGTTCCTTCATCGCGCCGGCGACGGCGGCCCGGATCACCGGCTCGCCAAGGCGCTTGACCGCGCCGCGCAGCACACCGGCGATGCCCGGCTGGTCGTCGTCAAGCACCCGGCCCGTCAGCAGCAGAGCCCAGGTGGAGGCGTTGACCATGGCCGAGGCGGCCTGGCCGAGGTGCCGGCTCCACCCGCCGGGCGCGATCTTGTCCTCGATCAGCGCGTCGATGGTCACGTCGTCGGGGATCCGCAGCATCGCCTCGGCAAGACACATCAGCGCCAGACCCTCGCGCGTCGACAGGCCGTACTCGGCCAGGAAACTCTCCATCACGGAGGGCTTCGCCTCGGTGCGGATGCGGTTCACCAGGGCGACGGCCCGCGCCGACACGGCGCGGCGCACCGCCGCCGGGATCGCCGCGTCGGCAACGAGACGGTTCAGCACGTCGGTTTCAGGGGCGAATTTCGCGGCGAAGCCGAGATCGGCGAAAGCGGGAGCGGACATGGCGTGAGCCGTCGGGGTGTTGGGACGTCCGCCAAGGATACTTGATCATTTTTGGTCGATGTGACCAAACTGGTCGAATCTTGAAGTTGAACCGTACAAAATGAGCACCGAGAGCAGACCACACCACGACCTCGACCCCACCAACCGGCGCATCCTCGAAGAGCTTGTGGCCAATGCACGGATTCCCATGACCGAGCTCGCCAGGGCGGTCGGTCTGTCCAAAACGCCGGTCGCGGCGCGGATCAGGCACATGGAAGAGTCGGGCCTGATCACCGGCTATCGCGCGATCCTGTCGCCGCTGAAGCTCGGTCTCACCAACGTCACCTATGTCGAGGTGCGGGTTTCCGACACCCGGCAGAAGGCGCTCGAGACGTTCAACGCGGCGGTCAGGCTCATTCCCGAGGTGGAGGAATGCTACATGATCGCCGGCGGCTTCGATTATCAGATCAAGCTGCGGTCGCGCGACATGCCGCACTTCCGCCGGATCATGGCGGAGAAGATCTCGACCCTTCCGTACGTGACCTCGACGACGAGCTATGTCGCCATGGAGGCCGTGGTCGAGCAGAAATGGCTCAGCCTCTGACCGCCGCGGCGTATCCGGTGTCGCGGACGACCCGTCGAGCGCCGGCCATCGTGATCGGAGCTCTAAAAACTCGACCGCTGGACCAGCGTGGAGTCGATCAGGACGTGCTCGGCGGTGCGCCGTCCCTCGATACGCGTCAGCAACGTCTGCGCGGCCACTTCACCCAGATGACGTCCATTCTGGTCGACGGTTGACAGGTCGATCAGCGGCATCGCGGCGATGGGAGAGTTGTCGTAACCGACGACGGCCAGATCGTCCGGCACACGCAACCCGGACGATCTGGCGACGTTGATGAGAGGCACCGCATGCAGATCGCTCCAGCAGAAGACGGCGCCGGGTCTGTCCGGGGCGGACAGAAGCTGTTCGAGACCGTCCATCGTGTCATCGTCGGGAACGTCCATGCGCAGGACCCGGGCGCGATCGGCCAGGCCGGCCGCCGACATGGCATCGAGATAACCGCGTTCACGCAGCACGTAATCGTGGGCATCGGTTCCCTCCCTCTCCGGGAGGCTCAGCATCGCCACGTCTCCATGACCCCGGGCCAGCATCGCCTCGACGGCGCGGCGGGCGCCTGACCGGTCATCCGAATTCACCGTATCGAAGTTTCGCGCCCCGGGTTCGTGGTGGCTGATCAGGACCATGGGTACCTGCTGCGCAAAATGGTCGAGCAGGTCACCGGTCAAGCGTGGCGCGATGAGCAGAAGCCCGTCCATCCGCATGTCCATCATCGATTCGATGAGTGAACTCTCGATGTGAAGCGTTGCCTGACCGACACCGATCAGCGCCTGATAGCTGGCCGGTCCGAGGGTGGCCTGCACACCGGCGACGACGCCCGGCAGGAACGGGTTCGAGATTTCGACCAGCAGGATGCCGATCGTGTAGGTCCGGCCCCGCATGGCACGCGCAGCCGTGCTCGGCCGGTAACCCAGCCTGTCGATGGACTCCAGGACATTGGTGCGCAGGGCCGTGCTCACCCCGTAGGCGTTGCGCAGCACCTTTGAAACAGCCGCAACCGAGACACCGGCGTCCTCGGCCACTGTCCGGATCGTCACCTTGTTCTTTCGACCGGGCCGTTCGCCGACCATGGATTCGCAGTCTCCCGCCGCCTGTCCTGGCAACCTAATCAGAACCCCCTTGCGTCGCAAAGAAAAATGTAGAATGTTCTACGTAGAACGGTCTACACTCTTGTCGACCCGGATTCTGTGGAGCGAAAGCGGTTGAACGTCGGGAGTCGCAGTGTTGCCGCAGCCGAAGCCGCCAGGGCCGGTCGGGTGTGGTCGGCGAGGATGGTGGCGCCGGCCTGCGACCCCGGACAGGGCGGACGGGCAAGCTTCGTTTCGCGCCGGTTCGATCTCGATACCGCCGACTCTTCGCCGATCCTGCACATCTCGGCGCAGGGCCTGTACCGGACTTTCGTCAACGGGCAGCGGATCGGCAACGACCTGCTGACGCCGGGCTGGACCTGCTACGACAACCGCCTCGCCTATCAGAGCTACGATCTCTCCGGCCACGCCGTCGCTGGCGAGAACGCAATCGTTATCTGGCTGGCGGACGGCTGGTTCCGGTCTCCGATCATGTGGCGGTCCAGCGAGATCACCAACTGCTGGGGCAAGCGCGTCGGTACGATCGCGGAGGTCGAACTCGACGGCAACGTCGTCCTGACGACCGACACCGACTGGCGGAGCGGACTGCTCCCGGTGACCCGGTCCGGAATCTACTACGGCGAGGACTATGACGCCCGGCTGGAGACACTCAAGGAGTCTCACGGCGTCGACGCCATCGACTTCGACATTTCAAGGCTCGTGCCACACGAGATTGCGCCGGTGCGGGAACTTGCGCCGATCCCTCCGAGGCGGAGCTGGTCCGACGCCGAGGGGCGCATGATCCTCGATTTCGGCCAGAACGTAGCCGGCTATGTGCGGTACCGGGTGCGCGGTGAAGCAGGATCGACCGTTCAGGTGGAGCATTCGGAGGTCCTGGATCCGGACGGCGCCCTCGACAACCGCAATTATCGCGGCGCGCGCGGTGCGACCCGCTACACGCTGAAAGGTGACGGCGAGGAGAGCTACGCGCCAAGCTTCACCTGGATGGGCTACCGTTACGCGCGCATCTCCGTCGAGGGACAGGCCGAGGTCGACGCCATAACGTCGGTGCCGATCTCGTCGGTGCCCGAGGCGGCCGGCGGTTTCGTCTGCGCCGTGCCGGCCGTGAACACGCTGGTCGACAACACGATCTGGTCGCAGCGCGCCAATTTCATCGAGGTGCCGACCGACTGCCCGCAGCGCGACGAGCGGCTGGGCTGGACCGGTGACGTCCAGGTCTTCGCCGGCACCGCATGCTGGCTCGCCGACTGCGAGCGATTCTTACGGAAGTTCCTCCGCGACGTCAGGCACGATCAGCGCGACAACGGCGCCATATCGCATGTCTCTCCGGACCCGACGCGCCTTCACCCGCAACGGTTCGACGGCGACTGGGCCGGCTCCACGGGATGGGGCGACGTCATCACCATCCTGCCCTGGCAGCTCTATCTGCACTACGGCCGGACCGAGGTGCTGCACGAAAGCCTCCCGGCGATGGTTCGCTGGATCGACTACCTTTGGTCGGTCTCCGACGGCCCGATCATCCGGCCAAGCCCAACCTGGGGCAAACGCGGCTTCACATTCGGCGACTGGCTTCAGCCTCGCGGTAACAACCACAAGCCGCAACCGACGATCGCCGACGACTGCGTGGCGACCCTCTACCATTTCATCTCGACCGACCTCGTCGCCCGGATCGCCGGCATCGTCGGCGATCATGCGACCGCTCAACGGGCGGGCGAGCGTGCCGACGCGATCCGACAGGCCTTCGAGCACGAGTACTTCAGCGCATCAGGACGCCTCGCCCACAACGATCAGACATCCTACGCGCTCGCCTTCCTCCACGACCTCGTACCGGCGCGACACGTCGGCGCCGCCAAGGACTATTTCCGCCGTGTGATCGAAGACGCCGATTACTGCATCGGCACCGGTTTCGTCGGTACGCCGGCGCTGCTTCCGGCGCTCACCAAATGCGGCATGGCCGACATCGCCGAGAAGATGCTCCTCAACCGCAGGATGCCCGGCTGGCTGTACCAGGTGGACCGAGGCGCGACGACCGTCTGGGAGCGTTGGGACGCGATCCGCCCGGACGGCACGCTCCAGGACCCGGTCATGAACAGCTTCAACCACTACGCCTATGGAGCTGTGTGCCAGTGGCTGTTCGAGGATGTCGCCGGCGTGAAGCCCACGGAAGACGGTCCCGGTTTCGATTCCGTGCGGATCCGTCCGACCGTCCTGCCGAAGCTCGGGCACGTCGCCATGTGGCACGACTGCCGCCATGGCCGCATCGAGGCCGGTTGGCGCATCGAGGGCAATCGCGTCGCCTACAGCCTGACGCTGCCTCCTGGTGCGGCGGGCGTCATTCCATCCGGAGCGTTCTCGGGGCTCACCTTGCACGGCCAGCCGCTGGAGATCCCGCGCGTGGGACTGAAGCTCGCCGCCGGAGCACATGTGATCGGCTTCGACCTGGAGCAACCCTGACATTTGTCTGACCCCGGATGATCCGGGGGCAACATGAGGAGGAGAAGGATGACATCAAAACCGATCAGTACGATCATGCTGACTGCGGCGCTTTCGCTCGCCGGTGGCAGTCTCGCGGCTGAGGAGCTCACCCTGCTTGTCGGCAGCAATCCCGATTCCATCGCCATCGCCGAGGCGCTGACCGCTGCCTACAGCGAAAGAAACCCGGACGTCACATTCGAGATCGAGACCCGACCGGGCGGCAGCGAGGGCGACAACATCGTCAAGACGCGCCTCGCCACGGGGGAGATGACCGATATCTTCCTGTACAATTCCGGGTCGCTCCTGCAGGCCCTGCGGCCGGCGCGCACGCTCGTGCCCCTGGACAATATCCCGAACCGCCGGAACATCCTCGACAGCTTCATGCGGACGGTGTCGGACGATGCGGGCAGCATCTACGGCGTGCCCGTGGAGACCGCGATGGCAGGAGGCATCCTCTATCACGTGCCGACCTACCGGCAGCTCGGTCTGGAGGTCCCGCAGACCTGGGCCGCATTCATGGCGAACAACGCCCGCATCGCCGAACTGACCGACAAGGCGCCCGTCATACAGACCTACCGGGATACGTGGACGTCCCAGCTCTTCGTGCTGTCCGACTACTTCAACGTTCAGGCCGAGGAGCCGGATTTCGACACGCGCTACACCAACAACGAGGCGAAGTACGCGTCGACGCCGGCCGCGTTGAAGGGCTTCGAACGGCTGCAGCAAGCCTTCGAAGCCGGCTACTTCAACGCCGATTTCGGCGCCGCCGACTACAATGACGGCCTGCGCATGGTGGCCACGGGCGAAGGCGTGCACTACCCGATGCTGACCTTCGCCGTTGCCGGAATCCAGCAGAACCACCCCGACGAGCTCGACGACGTGGGCTTCTTCGCGCAACCCGGCGACAGTACGGACGTCAACGGGCTGACCGTGTGGATGCCCTCCGCCTACTATGTCGCAAAGGGGGGAGATCACGTGGACACCGCCAAGGACTTCGTCAACTTCGTCGCCACGGTCGAAGCCTGCGAGATCATGACCGAAGCCGTCGGCGCAACCGGCCCCTATCTGATCAAGGGTTGCACGCTGCCGCAGAGCGTGCCCGCCGCGGTTGCCGACATGATGCCCTACTTCGCCGAGGAAGGTCGTACCGCCCCGGCGCTCGAATTCCTCTCGCCCATCAAGGGACCTGCCCTGGAGCAGATCACGGTCGAGGTCGGCTCGGGCATCCGTGGCGCGGGCAGCGGCGCGGAACTGTACGATCGCGATGTGGAGAAGCAGGCTCGCCAACTCGGCCTGCCGAATTGGTAACCTCCGGCCGGAAAGCGACGTCCCGGCCCCCTCGCCATGAGGGGGCCGGCGACGGCTGACATCACCGATGCGCCGCCAATCCCCCTATCCCTACTGGTTCGTCCTGCCGGCGGCAGTGGTCTTCGTCGTTCTGTTCCTCGTGCCCACCGGCGCGTCGTTCTGGTTCAGCCTGACCAACTGGGACCTGTTCGAGGCCCGTTTCATCGGGCTTGAAAACTATCGTCAGTTTCTGTCCGAGCCGTTCCTTCTACGGGGCCTGACGAACACGATCATCTTCGCCCTCGTCACCTCCGGCGCCAAGACCGTCCTGGGGCTCCTGCTCGCGGTGCTGCTGACTTCGGGCATCTTTGCGCAGGGTTTCCTGCGGTCGGTCGTCTTCTTCCCGGTCCTTGTCTCGACGATCGGCATCGGCCTGCTCTTCGCCGAGATGATGCATCCCACCCAGGGCGTCATCAACGTGGCGCTGGGCGCCGTGGGGGTCGGCGGTCCGGGATGGCTGACCAATCCCGCGTTGGCGCTCTACTCGGTGGCGCTGGTGGACATCTGGCGTGGCGTCGGGCTGGCCACGCTCATCTACATCGCCGGCCTCGCCTCGATCAGCCCCGAATACTATGAGGCCGCCAAGATCGACGGCGCCACGCCGTTCCAACAATTCCGGCACGTCACCATTCCGCTCGTGTGGCCGGCGACGACCACCGTCATGATCCTCTCGCTCATCGGTGGCCTCCGCCTCTTCGACCTGATCTGGGCAATGACGCGCGGCGGCCCGGGTTTTTCGTCCGACGTCCTCGCGAGCGTCATCTACAAGCAGTACCAGGCTGGCTTCTACGGCCTGTCGACGGCAGGCAACGTCATCCTCTTCCTGCTGATAGCGACCATCGTCGCACCGTTGGCTTACTGGCTCAACCGAAGGGCACTGGACCTGTGACCCGGCGGCAACTCGTGGTCGGCCTGGCTTCGTTCGCGGTGGCCTTCGTCGTGTTCGTCACGCCGTTCATCTTCGTCGCGCTCAATGCGGCGAAGACCGCGGCCGGCGCAGCGACGCTTGATTTCTCGCTGCCGAAGGAGTGGCAGTTGTGGACGAATCTGGTCGAGGTCGTGCAGGCGCGCGACTACATGCTGCTGCTCGCCTACTTCAACTCCATCGTCATCACGGTGGCCGCCATCACGCTGCTGGTCATCTTCGGCGCGATGGTGGGTTACGTGCTGCAGCGGCGGCGATCCCGCTGGAATTCGGTGATCTACGGGTTCGTGCTGGCGGGTCTGATGATCCCGCCCGCCGTGGTGCCGACGATCTGGGTGCTCCAGGAGCTCGGCCTGTTCAAGACGTTGCACGGCATGGTCCTGATCCAGGTGGCCTACGGGCTCGGGTTCACCGTGCTCCTCTACCGCGCCTTCATCTCCACGATCCCGCGCGATCTGGACGAGGCTGCCATCATCGACGGCGCAAAGCCGTTCCAGGTGTTCATCCGGATCATCCTGCCGCTCCTCAAGCCGGTGACCGTGACCCTCATCGTCGTCCAGTCGATCACGATCTTCAACGACTTCACACATCCGCTGTACTATCTGCCGGGCCGGGCCAACGTCACCGTCCAGCTGACGCTCTACAATTTCCAGAGTCAGTTCGTCAGCCAGATCAACCTGCTGTTCATGAACATCCTGCTCGTGACCATTCCCCCGCTGCTCGTCTTCATCTTCTTCAATCGCCAGATCGTTGCCGGCATGACATCGGGTGCGATCAAGGGATAACCGGCAGCGTTGTGCCGGCCGGCCAACGTGTTGACTACGACCTCGCCAGCGCGGCAAGAACGTGCGGCGCGAGGGGGTTGGCGAGCGCTTGCTCGCTGCTGAAGTTGAAGGTGCTGACGGTCAGCCAGCCTTCGCCAAGCGCGGTCCGTTTGCTGATGGCGGCCGCCTTGTGAACCCAACCGACGACGATGCCGGCGTCGACCAGACCTCCGAAGGCCGTCGAGCGAAATCCGGTCAGCACATGCTCGGGCAGCAGGCCCGTCCAGTGTTCGTCGAGCATCGGTCCGTTGGCGAACACCGACCACGGTCCGTCGGCACGTCGCCAGCAGAAGGCGCCCATCCAGCCTCCGCCCCACGGTGAGCCCTCACGCGCCTTCACCACCATCTTGGGAAAGTTGACGAGATCGGGCACCGGCAGGTCGCGGTCCGGATCCGTCAGGGCGTCCGTGTCGTTGGCGATGAGCAGCGCCCGGCCCCCCGACAGCAGCGTCCGGCGAACGTCCTGGCCCAGCCGTGTCGCGAAAGCGATCTCACCACCGATGGGATATCCAGCGGCGTCGAGCAGCCGCTCGGCACCCTCATCCAGCGGACGAAGTCCCGGCACGTCGCTGATCGGCGGTACGACGCAGAACTCGTGCGTGTTATCTCCGATCGGCTGTCCGTCGACCACTGCGCTGAGCTCGAGCTGCAAGGTCGTGATTGTCTCGACGGCAGGTGCTTCGATGTCGAGCACGGCCTCCGCGCCGCCGCTCGCCGCCGGCTCGACCGCAACGTCCCCGCTCGTGGCACCGAAACGCCACGCAAGCCGTGCGCGCGCCGGGATCGGCGCCGCGCCGGTCAACCGCACCGGCACCCGCAGCCTCTCGCCGGACGAGCACGCGGTCCGCGCGGGCAGCGCCACAGGCAGGACCGGTATGTGAAGGGCGGCCAGCCGGTCGCCGAAGACACGCACATTGTTGCGCGCGTCCATCAGGCCGTTGGCCTCCCAGTGGGTGTCGTTGAGCTCGGTGATTACGTAGCCGGAGATCGGTGCGGCCGCGCGCAGGGTTTCGATCTGATGCTTCAAGCCGCGAAACTGCGTCTCCTGGCATTGATCGATGAAGCGATCGAGATCGCCGAAGACCCGGCCGAGGCGGGCGTCGCGAAACCGGGCGCGCAGGCCGCGCGGACAGCCGGCGCCGTCGCTCCACTCGTGACCGCTGTCGAACCACCACGGCTCACGGCCATCCTCGTCACGCAAACGGTCGGGGCGCGGCAGCCCCCACACGCCGAACTCCGAACAGATGAGCGGTTCGTCGCCGGTGCGTTCCCCGTCGCCGTGCGGCGAGAAGGACCACGCCGCCCGGCCGGCAAACTCTGCCGTGATGCGCTGAAAGGCCCCGTTGTGCTGCGGCCAGCCGCCGTACCAGTGGAAGTCCTCGATATCCGTCTTGATGTGATAGTTGCGCGGGAAGCAGGCCGAGTTGTCGACCAGCAGGCTTTGCGGCAGCAGCGGCTTCAGCCGGTCGAAGCTCTCGGCCAGCCAGCGGCGGTCGTCCGGGTTGTCGTCGAGGTCGATGCCCCAGCCCTCATTGGCAATGCTCCAGATGCAGATCGACGGATGATGACCGTGCTGGCGGACGGCGCTTTCAAACGTCTGGCGCAGTTGTCGGCGCGCGGATGCCTGGAAATGCTCCATGTACGGCATGTCCAGCCAGACGAGCAGACCAAGTTCGTCGGCCAGTTCGAAGTAGCGTGAGTCGGGAATCTTGACGTGGCAGCGCAGAAGATTGAGCCCAAGCGCCTTGGCGCGCGTGAAGCGCTCCCTGAGGAAGGCGGTGTCCGGCGGCCGGCATTCCTCGTCGGGATACCAGTCCTGATCGAGCGCGCCGAAGATGTACAACGGCTCGCCGTTGAGCCACAGACGGCCGCCCCACCGCGCGAAATAGCGGAACCCGATCGGGCGCACGTGGCGGTCGTCGCCCGCGGACACGTGCAGTTCGTAGAGCGCCGGCCGGTCGGGCGACCAGAGTTCGGCTTCCGGGACCGGCAGGTCCACGCCGAACTGTTCGGCGACGGTCACACGACGTTCGGCCAGGATCGCACCATCGCGCATCACCTGCAGCTGGAGGTCTTTACGCGCCGGCTGCGACAGGCACCCGCGGACCGTGACGGCACGTTTATGGCGATCGGCCGTGCAGGCGACCGCCAGATCCTGAAGATGCATCTGGTCGCGGGCCTCGATGCGCACCTCCCGCCAGATGCCGCCCTGGATGCCGTACCAGTCCTGCTTGCCGTGCAGCGCGGCGCCGAAACCCCCATCGGCGTAGTCGGCGTCGTCGGGAACGGTGACTTCGACCTCGAGGTCGAAGCCATCCCGCACCGCCGTATCGGTGATGTCGATCTCGAACGGCGTCCAGGGGTTGTCGTGACGGCCGACCTCGCGGCCGTCGATGCGAACACGGGCGTGGTGGAAGATCCCGTCGAAGACGAGGTGAAGGCGCCGCGTCGACCACGACGGGGGCAGGTCCACGCGCCGTCGGTAGACGCCTGTGCCGGTCGCGTTGCGCAGATCCTCGAACTGGCTCTGCCAGATGCCCGGCACGCGGATGCGTTGATCGTCAAGTTGCGCGGTCGGCCCGGTGAACGCGAAACGCCACAAACCGCCGAGGTCCAGGGTCGCCGGGCCGTTGAGCCCGTGCACGCCGTCCGCTTCCTTCAACATGCACCGGTCCCCGCAACCGCTCCCAGCGCCCGCCCCTGTGGATCGAACAGGTGGAGGTGCTCGTGATCGAACGTCATGCGAACGGTCTCGTCCTGCGGCAGGGCCACGGCGCCGGTCGCCACGACCTCCGGACCGTGGTCGAGCGCCACGTGCATCAGCATGCGTTCGCCGAGATACTCCTGCACCTGCAGCCTGCCATGGAGCGCCGGTTCCCACGCCGCCGACCCGGCGATGCGCAGATGTTCGGGACGGATGCCCAGAACCGCCGGCCCGTCGGCAGCCGAGAGGCGCGGCGGGAGAGCGACGGCGAGGCCGCTGCCCGACGTGAATCGACCGTCCGCAACCCGGCCGTCGATGAAGTTCATCATCGGCGTGCCGATGAAGGCCGCCACGAACCGCGACCGTGGCCGGGTGTAGATCTCTTCCGGCGTACCGATCTGTTCGACGCGCCCGGCATTCATGACGACGATCCGGTCGGCCAGCGTCATCGCCTCGACCTGATCGTGGGTGACGTAGATGATGGTGTTGCCGAGGTCCGCGTGCAGCTTGGCGATCTCGACCCGCGTCTGGACCCGTAGCGCGGCGTCGAGGTTGGAGAGCGGCTCGTCGAACAGAAAGACGTCCGGCTCGCGCACGATCGCCCGACCGATGGCGACGCGCTGGCGCTGGCCGCCGGACAGTTGCGCCGGCTTGCGCGACAGCAATTGTCCGATCTTCAGCTTGTCGGCGGCCTCGTCGACCCGCCGCTCGATCTCCGATGCCGGCAGGCGCTCGTTGCGCAGCGCAAATCCCATGTTCTGTGCGACCGTCATGTGCGGATAGAGGGCGTAATTCTGGAACACCATCGCGATGCCGCGCCGTCCCGGCGGCACGTGGTTCATCTCCTGGCCCGCGATGACGACCGCGCCCTCGCTGACATCCTCCAGCCCGGCGATCATCCGCAGCAACGTGGACTTGCCGCATCCCGACGGGCCGACCAGCACGATGAGCTCGCCGTCGGCCACGTCGAGGCTGAAATCCTCGACCACACGCGCCGCGCCGAAATCCTTGGCGACCTCGTGAAGCTGGAGGGCGTAGCCGGTCATCGGGCGGTCCGCCCGCTGGCAGGCGCGCCCGTCCCGGCGCCGATCGTCCCCACCGCATTGGCGGCGACCTTTTCCCGGAACAGAGGAACCAGATCGGTCTCGATCCGCGCAAACGTCTCGTCGAAACCGCGCCGCAGTTCGTAGAGCCCCATGGGCGCCATCCAGTCGTCCGGCCGCACGGCGTCGAACGAGCGGATTGGTGCCTTGCGCAGCGCCTCGGCCACATGATCGGGGTCGAGCCGGCCGGGGCCGCGACGAGTGATAAACTCTTCGACCGGCCGCCCGGCCCGGTACACCCAGTCGATCAGGTCGAACACCGGAAACCAGGTGAAGCCGACCAGCGGCACGCCTTGCCCGCGTATCCGGCCGACGGCACCGGTCGCCGCCTCGAGCCAGTCGATCCGCTCCGCGACCGAGCCGTTCAGGCTCGTCTCGGTGATCATCACCGGTTTGCCGTAACGTTCCGCAAACGCCCTGACCGAGCGCTCCAGCCCGACGACACCGCCGTCGATCGCCTGGCGCGCGGGCCGGCCGTCGCGCATGACCAGGCGCTGGACCGAGAACTGCGGGTAGTAGTTGGTGCCGACGACATCGAGGATTTGCGGCCTTGCCCGGTGCCAGGCGAGATCGTCGGCGCTCATGCCGTGACGAAGGAGCCAGTCGGCGAGCAGGTGGGCGTCGTCGACCGCGCCGACGACGAGATCCGAGCCGATGAAGGTCTTGGCCGTTTCCAGCTCGGCCTGCGGCATCAGGTCCGGCGTGTCCGGCTCGACCTCGCCGGCGGCGTCGACCTGAACGATGACGGCCGCGCCGTCGGCCGCGCGGATCGCCTCGATGGAGCGGGTCATGCCGCGGGCGATGTTGCGGATCAGCTTCACCTGACCGTCGTCGCCGCGCAGATAGGGCGGCCAGATGCCGTCGCGGCCGGCGAACTCGCTGCAGATCAGCGTCTCGTTGAACGGCGTGTAGTGGTGGAGCAGCGGCTTGAAGCGCTCGGCGAAGGCCGCCGCCCAGTCGGCGACGTGGTTCTCGTAGTCGGTGTTCAGGAACTGGTTGTCGAGCCACAGCGGCACGCCGTAGTGCATCAGGTCGGCGATGACGAGGATGCCTTTTTCGGCCGCATAGTCGAGCACGCGATCGGACCAGTCCCAGTCGAAGCGGCCCTTGTCCGGCTCGCACTTGTACCAGGGCAGCCCGTAGCGCAGGGCCTGCACGCCGAGCGCCGCGCAGCGATCGATGTCCTCGCGCCAGAACTGATAGTGATGGGTCAGCGCATACTCGTCGAGCAGGCGCTCGCCCGCGCGTTCGGTCTGGCCGATGAAGGTGTTCTCGATGCCGACGGCCCAGACGAAGCCCTCCGGCGACAGGTCGAACGGCGCCGCCATCAGCCCTTGATCCCGCTCATGGCGATTCCCTGGATGAAGTAGCGCTGCGCAAACAGGAACGCGACCAGCAGCGGCAGCAGCGTCAGGGTCGCCCCGGCCATGACCACGCCGTACTCGACGACGTGCTGGCCGACGAACAGCGCCAGACCGGCCGGCAGCGTGCGCATGTCGGGCGACGACGTAATCAGCAGCGGCCAGAGGAAGTCGTTCCAGTTGTACATGAAGTGGAAAATCGCGAGCGTCGCCAGCGCCGGGCCGGACAGCGGCAGGATGATCTTCCGGTAGATGGCAAACTCCGACGCGCCGTCGATGCGCGCCGCCTCGTCGAGCTCCTTCGGCAGCGTCATGAAGAACTGGCGGAGCAGGAAGATGCCGAACGCGTTGGTCGCACGCGGCACGATCAGGCCCGAATAGCTGTCGAGCATGCCGAGGTCGTGAACGATGACGAACAACGGGATGAACATCACCTGGAACGGCAGCATCAGCGCGACCAGGATCGCCACGAAGATCACGTCGCGGCCGGGAAAGCGGAGTCGCGACAGCGCGTAGGCCGCCATGGAGTCGAGGAGCAGCGAGATGATGGTGACGCCGCCGGCCATGATGATCGAGTTGAGCAGCAGCCGGGCGAACGGGATGCGGCTCCAGACGTTCTGGTAGTTCTCCAGCGTCCAGGTCTCCGGCATCAGCCGCGGCGGAAACTGCGCGATCTGTGCCTCCGGCTTGAACGACGTCAGGATCATCCAGACGAACGGGAAGAGGACGGCGAGCGCGATCACCGCGAGGACCGCCAATGTCATGAGCGTCCACAGACGCGACTGCACCGCGACACCGCGCCGTGCCGGCGGATTGAGCGTGATCGCCGCCATCACTCCCGCCCCGTCCGGGTGAACCAGAGCTGGATCACGGTGAGGACCAGCACGATCGCAAACAGTACGAAGCCGATGCTCGCGGCGTAGCTGAGATCGAACTGGGTGATCCCTTGCCGGTAGATGAACGTCACCAGCGTCTCGGTCGAGAACAGCGGCCCGCCATTGGGCGTCAGCACGAAGACCGGGTCGAACACCTGGAACGCGGCGATGATCGAGATCACGAAGACGAACACGTTGGTCGCCTTGAGCTGCGGCCAGGTGATCGACCAGAACTGCCGCCAACGGCCGGCGTTGTCGATGCGCGCCGCCTCGTAGAGTTCCTCGGGGATCGCCTGAAGACCCGCCAGGTAGATGACCATGTTGAAGCCGATGTTCTTCCACAACGCGACGACGATGACGGCGGGCATCGCCCAGTCCGGGTCGCGCAACGGGCTGAACCGCGGGAAGCCGAAGAAGCTCAGCCAGTAGGTCAGGATGCCGATGTCCGGATCGAGCAGGAAACGCCAGGCCAGTGCCATGATGGCGAAGGAGGCGATCACCGGCAGGAAGATCGCGGCGCGGAAGAACGCCCGGAACGGGATGGCGGCGTTCAGGGCAAGCGCCAGCGCCAGCGGAATGGCGACGCCCAGCGGCACGACGAAGGCCGTGAAGTAGACCGTGTTCCAGAACGCGTTCCACGCCCGCGGGTCGCGCCACATCTTTTCGTAGTTCGCCAGTCCCACAAAATTCTGGTGCTCGGCACCGAAGCGCCATTCGTGGAGGCTGAGCACCACCGACTGCACGATCGGCCAGAACACGAAGATGGCCAGCACGACGAAGCTGGGCGCCAGGAACATCATCGCCGTGACGGTCTGGCGATGACGGCCGGCCACGCCGCGCCGGCGGGTGCCGCGTTGTCCGACTTGCCGGGAACTTGCCGCCATGACGCTCGGCACCCTTCGTGTGCGAACGGGAGCGGGACACGTGCCCGCTCCCCTCGCCTGACCCGGCCCGCCTACTGCAGCAAGGAGCCGAGCTGCTCGCTCGCCGCGTTCGCGGCATCCTCGACGCTCGCCCGACCCAGCGTGATGGTCTGGATCAGCGGCGTGAAGACATCATCGTTGATCTGGCTGAACTTGTCCTGTCCGGCCAGATTGAACCGCGATTGCGGAACGACTGCGGCGAACTTCGCCGCCCACGGATTGGTCAGTTCGGTGCTGGTCGACAGATCGGTCCGCGACGGCGGAAAGCCGGTCTCGTTGGCCAGGCGCAGCTGGGCTTCCTTGGAGTTCCAGTGCGCCAAGAACTTGATGGCGGCTTCCGGATCGTCGGTGTCCTTGTTGACCAGCAGCACGATGGTGTCGCCGAGCGTTACCGGACCGGCGGGGCCGACGGGGATCGGCGTCACGTCGTAGTTGAGGCCCGCGGCGGTGAAGCCGTTGGTCATCCACGGCCCGGTGATGCCCATGGCGGCCTTGCCGGTCTCGAACAGCTTGTCGGCCTCGGCGCCGGTCAGCCCGACCGGCGAGATCTTCTCGTTGACCACGAGGCCGGACCACAGTTCCAGCGCCTCGATCGCCGCCGGCTCCGACAAGCCCGACGCACCCTCGACGACGATGTCGGCGCCGTTCCCCCACAACAGGATCGGCCAGTTGGGGATCGTCTGGTGGTCCGGCAACGTCAGCCCGTACTGGGCCTCGCCCTCACTGATGGTCGTGGCCCTGATCGCCTCGATCCACGCATCCCACGTCGCCGGCGGATTGTCCGGGTCGAGGCCGGCTTCGGCGAACAGGTCCTTGTTGTAGTACATCAGCAGCGTCGCGTAGTTGATCGGCGTGGCGTAGTACCTGCCGTCAACCTGCAGGACCGAGCGCAGCCCCTCCGACCAGTTGGCCGGGTCGAGATCGTTCTCCGCCGTCAGATGGTCGGTCAGGTCCATGATCAGGCCGGATTTGGCGAACTGCGGCAGAAACGCGAAATTGATGCCCACCACGTCGGGGCCGGAGCCGCTGCCGAGTGCGGTCAGCAGCTTCTGCATCAGGCTGTCCCACGGCACGATGTCCATGGCCACCGGGGTATCCGGGTTGGCCGCCGAGAACTCGGCGGTCACCGCTTCGATGGTCGGCCGATCGGGACCGGTGAAACCGTTCCAGAAGGTGAGCTCGCCGGCCTGGGTGGCAAGCGGCAGCGTCAATGCGGCGGACAGCGCGGCGCCCGTCGCCGCTTTGATCCATGCGTTCATCGTTCCTCCTTCCCGACGCGCGTCGGATATCAGGATTGCTAGCCATAATGTTCCGCCGGGCGGACAGTCTTCCTGTCGCCCGTCGCTAAATATTTTATTTATTTTTTTATCAACGGCAAGTTATATTTTCAATGTCCCGTGAAGCGGGTATGACAGGATCGGAGTTCACCCGTGTCGAAACGCCAACGAGCACCCACCATGCGCGATGTCGCGCGGCGCGCCGGGGTATCCCAGGCCACGGTGTCGCTCGTGCTGAACGCGGTGGCCGGCGTGCGCATCTCCGAGGAGACCCGGCGGCGCGTGATCGATGCTGCCGACAAGCTGAACTACCGGCGTTCGCCGCGCATCCGCGCCGAATCCCGCGCCGCCAGCGTCATCGGCCTGGTCATCGACGACGTGGCCTCCAGTCCATTTGCCGCGCCCCTGCTCGACGGCGCGCGCGAGGCGGCGTGGGAGCACGACGGCGTGGTGACCGTGGTCACCACCCGCAATCATGGCCCGATCGAAGAAGCGGCCATGCGCGCGATGCTGAGCCTGCCGGTGGAGGGCATCGTCTACGCCACGCTGTTCACCCGTGAGGTCACGCCGCCGCCCCTGGTCGGCGGCCTGCCGCTGGTCCTTCTCAACTGTTACGACGCGGACAACGCTTACGCCTCAGTCGTTCCGGACGACTTTGCCGGGGCCGCGGCGCTGACCAACGCACTGCTCGCCGCCGGCCATCGTCGCATCGGCCACATCGCCGGCGAGGCCTGGCTCGACGCCGGCCGGGCGCGGCTGGCGGGCTACCGCGACGCGCTGACGAAGCGCGGAATCGACTTTGACGACACCCTCATCCAGAATCTCGGTTCGGCGGTCTCGGCCGGGCGCAACGGCGCCCACGCGCTGCTCGACCTCCACGAACCACCGACCGCCATCTTCTGTTTCAACGATCGCCTCGCCATCGGCGCGATCGGTGCCGCTACCGAACGCGGTCTCAGCGTTCCCGAAGACCTGTCGGTCGTCGGCTTCGACAACGATCCGTTCGCCTCCGCCGTTTTCCCCGACGGACTCACCACCGCGCTCCTGCCGCACGAGGACATGGCGCGCTGGGCCGTGCACCGGCTGATGGACCTTCGCCACGGCCGCAAGGCCGGCCTGGTCGAGCAGATCAGGCTTGGCTGCCCGATCGTGCGCGCCAATTCCATCGCCGCCCCTAGGGCGTAACGACGGCAGCCGACGTGGCGCGAGGCCCTGGCGGGCTCAGTCGACCACGAAGCCGTGGGCGAACGGATCGCGGTCGTCGATAAAGATGGTGTTGATCCCGGTCATGCGCGCCCAACCGCTGACAGACGGCACGATCGCCGGGAAGTTGCCCACCGTGGTCTCGGCTTCGACCCGGCCGCGGAACAGCGATCCGATGATGCTCTCATGCACGAAGTCGTCGCCGACGCCGAGATCGCCCCGCGCCGCGAGCTGGGCCATGCGCGCCGAAGTCCCCGTGCCGCAGGGCGACCTGTCGATCGCCTTGGCGCCGTAGAAGACGGCGTTGCGCGCATCGGCTTCCGGGTCGCGTGGTGCGCCGGTCCAGAGGATGTGCGACAGGCCGGCGATCTCCGGCCGCTCGGGATGCTCGAACGTATACGCCGCGTTCAGCGCGTCGCGGAGCAGCGGGCTCCAGCCGATGAGGTCGACCGCGCGGTGGTCGGCCATGTCGCGGAACGCGTCTTGCGGCTCGACGATGGCGTAGAAATTGCCGCCATAGGCCACGTCGACGGTCACCTCGCCGAGTCCGGGACAATCGGCGGTCAACCCGCTTGCGAAGCGGAAGGACGGCACGTTGGTCAGCCGCACCTCCTCGACGAACCGGCCCTCCTGACGATAGGTCACCGCCACCGGGCCGGCCGGCGTGTCGAGGACGAGCTTCCCCGGCTCGCGCGCTGTGACGAGCCCGTGCTCGATGGCCATGGTGACCGTGCCGATGGTGCCGTGGCCGCACATGGGCAGGCAGCCGGAGGTCTCGATGAACAGGACACCGATGTCGCAATCGTCGCGGGTGGTCGGGTAGAGCATCGCGCCCGACATCATGTCGTGGCCGCGCGGTTCGAACATCAGGCCGGTGCGGATCCAGTCGTACTCGGCGAGGAAATGCGCCCGCCGCTCCAGCATGGTGTTGCCCTCAAGCGACGGCGCACCACCGGCGACCAGGCGCACCGGATTGCCGCAGGTGTGTCCGTCGATACACATGAAGGTGTGCTGGGCCATGGGCGTCCTTAGACTAGAACCTGTCCGGCCTGAACGGCGTCAGATCGATAGCCGATCCGCGTCCGGTCACCAAGTCGGCGACCAGCTCCGCGGTCGCGGCCGATTGGGTGAGGCCCAGATGGCCATGGCCGAAGGCGTAGACGACGCGGGGGTCGCGCGTGGCTGGCCCGATCACCGGCAGGCTGTCCGGCAGAGATGGCCGGAACCCCATCCAGCGACGCCCCTCACCGACCTTCAGGTCGGGAAGAAACGCCCTGGCCTTGGCCAGCATGGCCGCCGCGCGGCGGTGGTTGGGCGGCAGGTCGAGACCGCCGAGCTCCACGCCGCCGCCGATCCGGATGCCGGTCGCCAGGCGTGTCACGACGAAGCCGTGGCCGCCGAAGGTGATCTGCGGTCCAAGGTCGAAGGCGTCGAGCGGCAGCGTGACGTTGTAGCCGCGCTCGGTTTCGAGCGGGATGCGGTCGCCCAGCGTGCGCGCGAGACGGTGGGACCAGGCGCCGGCGCACACCACAACATGATCCGCCGACAGGGTGGCGCCATCGGCCAGCCGGACCGTGGCCCTCTCGCCGCGGCCTTCGAGCGCGACGGCGTCGGCGATCTGCAGCGTTCCGTCGCGTCGCTGGAAGATGGCGCCGAGGCGTCGGCAGAAATCCGCCGGATCGTCGATGTGGTACCACTCCGGTGTCAGCGTCGCGGCCTTGAAGCGGGGGTGCAGGCCGGGCTGGACGGCGGCGATATCGGCCGCACCGTGGATGTGCTCGAAGGCGATCCCGTGATCGGCGCGAGCGTCCCAGTACCGCCGGACGGCATCCAGTTCCGCTTCGGATTCATAGACCTCCAGATTGCCGCTCCGCGTGAGCGCCTGACGCAGGCCTACATCGTCGAGGAGCGGAAACAGGCGCTCCCGGGCGAGATTGTTGAGCGCCGCCTGCGCCACCACACCGGCGGCGACCCGATGCGGGCGGCTCGCGCGCCAGAACCGCAGGAGCCACGGGGTGATCTGCGGCGCGTACCGCCACGGCACCGCCAGCGGGCCGTTGGGATCGAGAAGCCATTTGGGCGCCTTGCGCATGATGCCGGGCGAGGCCAGCGGCAGCACGTCGGAGAAGGCGAACGCGCCGGCATTGCCCGCAGAGGCTTGCGCCGCGACGCCGGTGCGCTCGACCAGCGTCACCGACAGGCCACGCCGCTGGAGAGCGAGCGCCGCGGTGAGCCCGATCACACCCGCGCCGATGACGATGACGTCGGGTTTGCGTTCACTCATCCGCGCGGCCGCGGCCAGGTGTCGGCGAGGCGGTAGCCCTCGGGCCAGGGATCGTCGGGGTCGAGCATGTATTGATGCGTGCCGGTGATCCACGCCCGCCCCGCCACCGAGGTCACCACGGCGGGACGGCCCACCAGTTCGACCTCCTGCTCGACACGACAACGGAAGCGCGACCCGATGATCGACTCGCCGACGAACGCGTCGCCGACACCGAGCTGTCCGCGGGCATGCAGCACCGCCATGCGCGCCGAGCAGCCGGTGCCGGTCGGCGAGCGATCGAGCTTGCCGGGATCGATCGCGACCGCGTTGCGGCCGACGAGCACGCCGTCCTCGTCCACCGGCGGCAGCGTGAACTGGCAGAACGAAATGTGCGCCCAGTCCGGATTCTCAGGATGGACGAAACCGATCTGCTCGTTGGCGGCCGCGGTGATCGCGACGCCCAGGGCCGCGAGATCGGCGGCCTCGTCGGCGACGAGCGCAAAGCCCAGGGCGGTGGCATCGACGAGGACGAAGCTGTCGCCACCATAGGCGACATCAACGGTGAGCGTCCCCCTGCCCGCGACATCCAGCGGCACATCGAGCGCCGTCACGAAGGCGGGCACGTTGCGGATGGCGATCGCGTGCGCCTTGCCGTCCGCACAGTCTGCCGTCACCTCCACCAGCCCGGCCGGCGCTTCGAGATGGAAGCGGGTCACCGGCTCCTCCATCGCCACCAGCCCGGTATCGAGCAGGACGGTGGCGACGCACATCGCGTTGGAGCCCGACATGGGCGGCGTGTGCTCCGGTTCCATGATGATGAAGCCCATCGCGGCGCGAGGGTCCTTGGGCGGCACCAGCAGGTTGACGTGGCGAAACACACCGCCGCGCGGCTCGTTCAGGACGAAATTCCGCAGACGCTGGTCGGACGCGATGAACCGCGACTGTTCCCACAGCGTCGCGCCCGGCGGCGGTGCGACGCCGCCCACGATCACGTCGCCGACCTCGCCCTCCGCGTGGGCGCTGACGACATGGACGATCGTGGTCGAGCGGACCATTGGCCGTTCGCTACGCGTCGAGCGCGGCCACCTCGGGCCGTTGCGCCCATTCCTGGTACCAGTTGGTGAACAGCTCGAGCTGCGCCTCGGCGTAGCCGCGCTGGCTGTCCGACAGCGTGTCGTCCGGGTTGAGGTTGCCGGCGAACGCCGCGTCGCCCTTCATGACGAGGAGGTGCTTGTAATAGAGCACCAGATCGGCGCCTTCGTCGAAGGACGACAGGACGCCGAGCGCGTCGTCGAGCGCCCGGGCCTGTTCGCGCGCGGCAACACTGCCGGCAGCGGCTTGCGCGCAGAGCTTCACCAGATGGAGGACCTCGTGGGGCAGCACGTTGCCGATACCGGTGATGGCGCCCCTGGCGCCGCAGTTGACGTAGCCGTGGAAGACGCCGGTATCCACACCGACCAGCAGCATCAGGTCGGGATCGCGGCCGGTGATGTGCTCGGCCGCGTAGCGCAGCGAATCCGGACCACCGAATTCCTTGAACCCGACCAGGTTCCTGTGGTCGCGGCGCAGGTCGAAGAACAGCTCCGCACGGGTCTGGAAGCCGTAATAGGGGCTGTTGTAGATGACCGCCGGCAGATCGCCGCCGGCGTTCAGGATTCCGGCGAAGTGCGCCCGCTGGGCCGCTGGCGAGGTGCCGCGCGACAGGACACGCGGGATCACCATCAGCCCGGCGGCGCCGACCTCGCGGGCATGGGCGGCGTGCGCGGCGGCACTCGCGGGGTTGACCGCGCCGGTGCCGACGACAACGGGCAGGCCCGCGGCGACCAGGCGCGCGACGCCCTCCTGCCTCTGCGCGTCGGTCAGCAGCGGCCAGTCCCCCATGGAGCCGCAATACACCACCGCGCGCATGCCGGCCGCGATCAGCGTCTCGCCCTTGCGCACCAGCGCGTCGTAGTCCGGCGCGCCGTCGGCCTTGCAGGGCGTCATCAGGGCCGGCGCGCAACCGGCGAAGACATTGTCCGTCACAACCAAAGTCTCCTTGCTCCTCACCGCGCGCGGCCGCTGGCACTGATGCCGATGGCGGCCAGGATCACGAGCCCGGTGGTGAGATCGCGATAGAACGGATCGACGTTCAGAATGTTGAAGCCGTTGGCGATCAGCGCCAGCAGAAACACGCCGGCGATGCTGCGCCACACCGCGCCCGATCCGCCGTAGATGCTGGTGCCGCCCAGGATTACCGCAGCGATCGCCTGAAGCTCCATGCCGGTGCCGGCCGAGGCCTGCCCGAGGGCAACCCGCGAGGTGGTGATGATCGAGGCAAGCCCGGCGGCGAAACCGGCGATCGCAAAGGTGGCGATCTTGATGCGGTCGGTGCGAATGCCCGACAGGATCGCCGCTTCCTCGTTGCCGCCGACCGAGAACACGCGGCGGCCGAAGGTCGTCCGGGTGAGCACGAACGACAGCACCAGCGCGAAGATCACCATGATCCACACGGCGTTGAAGACGCCCAGGAACTTGCCGCGTCCAAGCCAGATGAAATTGTCGAGCCGTGCCGAGATCAGGCGGCCGTCGGAGATCACCGTGGCGATGCCGCGGAAGATCAGGCTGGTGGCAATGGTCGCCAGGAAGGAATGGACGCTGAGCAGGGTGATCGCCAAGCCGTTGGCGTAGCCCAGCGCTAGGCCGACGAGCGGGGCAACCGCGAGCCCGACAAAGGGATCGACGTTGATGGCGAGCCAGGCCGAGACGACCGAGCCCATGGCGAAGATCGCACCGACCGAGAGATCGAAACCGCCGGCGATGATCACCAGCGTCATGGCCGCGGCCATGATCGCCAGCGGCGCGTTCTGGTTCAGGATGTTGAGCAGGTTCTGGACCGTCAGGAAGCTGTCGGACAGCAGGCTGAGCGCGATCACGAGGATGACCATCATGATCAGGACGGCATAGCTCTGCAGGAAGCGGGCGAGCCGAACGCGGGTCATGACGCCATGGCCTCGGCCTCTCCGCCCTGGTAGCGGAACAGTTTCGACAGGATCGCGGCTTCGTCGACGTCCTCGGGCACGATCTCCTCTACGGTCCGGCCGCGGTCGACCAGATAGGCGCGGTGCGCCAGCCCCAGGACCTCGTCGATTTCACTGGAGATCAGCAGGATCGCGGCCCCGTTCTCGGCAAGCTCGGCGATGGCGTGGTGGATACGCTCACGCGCGCCGACATCCACGCCCCGGCTCGGTTCGTCGAGGATAACCAGCTTCGGATCGCGAAACAGCCACTTGCTGATGAGCACCTTCTGCTGGTTGCCGCCGGAGAAGTTGGCGATATTGGCCTCCGGATCCGGCGGCCGGACCTGCAAGTGCTCGATCAGGTCGCGCGTGCGGGTGCGCTCGTTGCGCTCGTCGACGACACCGCCGCGGGCCAGATGACGCAGATGCGGCAGCGTGATGTTGGCGCGCACGGTCAACGCCATCACCAGCCCCTGCCGCCGGCGGTCTTCAGGCACCAGCACCATGCCCATCTCGGCCGACCGCGCTACCGACCGCGTCGCATAATCCTGGCCGGCAAAGCGGACCTCGCCGGAACGCGCCGGGTCGGCGCCGACGATGGCGCGAACGATTTCGGTGCGCCCGCTGCCGACGAGGCCGATCAGGCCGACGATCTCACCGGCGCCGACCGTGATGGTGGCGCCGTTGGCGCCGGTGTCGCTTTCCAGGTCGCGGACCTCAAGCACCGTTTCCTGCGGCCGGACCGCATGGCGCGCGGGATAGACGGTCTCGGTCCGGCCCTCGCCGAGCATGGCCGACACCAGGCTGCTCTTGGTTTCGTCGGAGGTCGCGCCGGTGCGCACCAGGTCGCCGTCGCGCAGGACGGTGATGCGATCGGTGGTGGCGAGGATATCGTCGAGGAAGTGGGAGACGTAGACCACGGTGCGCCCCTCGTCGCGCAGCCGCTTCATGTCGACATGGAGCTGCTCGACCTCATCCTTCGACAGCGACGAGGTCGGCTCGTCCATGATGATGATCCTGGCGTCGCGGGCGAGCGCCCGCATGATCTCGATCTTCTGCCGGTCGGCGATGGGAAGATCGGAAACGACGGCGTTGGGATCGAGCCGGAAGCCGGTCCCCTGCATGAGATCGTTGAGCCGCGCTGCCTCATTGCCCGCGAGCACGCCCCAGCGGTTCTCCTCCAGCCCCATGAACACGTTCTGCGCGACCGTCAGGCCGGGCACGAGCTGCAGTTCCTGGTGCATGATGGCGACGCCGTTGGCGAGCGCGGTGGTGGGATCCCACACGGCCGGCTTCTCGCCGAACACCTCCAGACCGCCGGTGGTCGCGCGATAGTAGCCGCCGAGCACCTTGCCGAGCGTCGACTTGCCGGCCCCGTTCTCGCCCACGAGCCCGTGGATTTCGCCCTCGCCGATGGCAAGGTTCACGTCGCGCAGCACCGAGATGCCTCCGAAGGAGACCCCGATGTCGATGGCTCGAATGGCAGTGCGCCCGCTCATGGCGCTCCCGGTCAGGTCCTGGGTTCCGATCCGGCGACGTCCGCGGTGAGGTCGGCGCCGACCTTGACACCATAGTCCTTCATGGCGCCCTCGACACTGACATAACCGCGACGCACATCCGTCACGACCTCCTCGAACGGGCGTTCACGCGCCACGCCGTTGCCGCCACCGCCGCCGGTCTGGGTCTCGACGACGGTGCCCGCCGCAATCGGCCGGGCCCGCATCTTGAGCAGTTCCTCGACGGTGCCGTCGGGGTGGCGCACCTCCACATGCGGACCGGCGCCGTCCTCGCCGCCGTTCAGGCCCCAGGCCGGCGTCCGCGAGCGTTCGAACCAGATCGCCGCGTAGCAGTCCTCCAGCGTCCGGTAGCGCCGCACGACCCCGCAGCCGCCGCGATGGCGGCCGGCGCCGCCGGAATCTGTGCGGAAGGAGAACTCCTCCAGCCGCAGCGGGAACTTGATCTCCATGACCTCGCCCGGGATGTTGCGAAAGCCGCCATTGACCAGGTTGATGAGCGCGCTCTCGCCGTCACCGTCCGAACGTCCGCCCCAGCCGCCGGCCGTTGGCTCGATCGAAATCCACTGGCCGCGTCGGGGATCGACGGAGAAGAAGCCCATCACCATGGAGTCGCCGTAATGGGCGGCGGTCGACCGTTCGGGCATGGCTTCGGAGAGGCAGGAGATGAACAGGTCGGCGAGCAGCCCCAGCCCGGTGAAGTACCACTCGCAGGCCGCCGGTTCGCCGGCGTTGAACATGCATTCGTCAGGGATGATCACCGTCATGGTCTCGAACGAACCGCCGGTGATCGCCCGGTCGGAGTTGATCATCGTCTTGTAGGCGAGCCGGAGCAGCGAGTGGGTCTGGCTCGCACCGCAGTTGACCGATCCGGGCACGGGGCCGGACGTGCCGTTGAGATCGACGATCAGCTCCTCGCCCTTGACCGTCAGCGTCAGCGCGACCTTGACGGGCTCGTCGCCGACGCCGTCGTTGTCGAGATAACCCTCGCGCGACCAGGTGCCGTCGGGGATGGCGGCGATGGCCTCGCGGTCCATCCGCCGCGCCTGCTCGAAGATGTTCTGGCACGCGGCGCGATAGGTCGCGGGTCCGATCTTGCCGATGAGCTGCTGCAGGCGCTGCTGGCCGGTGCGGATCGCGGCGATCTGCGCGCCGAGATCGCCGATCGAGGCATCGGGCAGCCGCGTGTTCAGCCGCAGGAGGTCGTACCATTCGCGGAGCGGCTCGCCCTTCCTGATGATGCGCGTGGGGCCCAGCCGTAGCCCCTCCTGGTAGATGTTGGTCGACCCCATGATGGTGCCGGGGTCCATGGCGCCGATATCGTTCCAGTGGGCACGGGCGGCGCCGAAGCCGACAAGCTCGCCTTCATGGAACAGCGGTCCCACCGCCGTGATGTCGTGCAGATGGGTCCCCTGCAGGTAGCTGTCGTTCATGATGAACACGTCGCCCTCGGCGATGTCGTCGCCGTAGTAGTCCTTGACGTGCTTCACGCAGACATCGATGGCGCCGATGAACAGCGGCACGCCGGTCGACTGGCCGAGCATGTTGCCGTCGGCGTCCATGAGGGCGACGGCGCTGTCCTTGCCTTCGTAGATGACGGCGGAGTGGGCGGAGCGCCACAGCGAGGCGTTCATGTCCTCCGCGCATGAGATCACGAAGTTGCGGACGACTTCCGTGGTGACCGGATCGGCTGTCGCTTGCGTCATGATGCGGGCTCCCTCGTCAACGACAGATGGCCGCCGTCGATCAGACGCGCCTGCCAGCCGGGCGGGATCAGGGTCGTGGCCGTGGATTCCTCGATGATCGCCGGCCCCGCGACCTCGTCGCCCGCACTGATAGCGTTGCGGTCGAGGATCGCGGTCGACATGGCCTCGCCGCCGAACACCACCTTGCGCTCGCGCGCCGGCTTGGCCGGTTCGGCCGCCGGGGGTGCATTGTCCGGCCGCGGCAGCCGTCCGACCGCGGCGACGCGGATGTTGGCCATCTCGACGCGGTTCTCCGGGCTGTTGTGCCCGTATTGGCGGAGATACGCCTCGTCGAAGCTCTTCCGCACCGCGTCCATGTCGACCGCTCCGCCGGGCACGGGGATCGAGAGCACGTACTCCTGGCCGAAGTAGCGAAAGTCGATCAGGCGCTCGAAGGTGATCGCCTCGTCGGCCACCCCCTCCTCTCGCAGGTAGGCGCGCCCGCGATCCTCCAGGCCGGTAAAAGCCGCGTCCAGCGTCGCCGGCTCCATGAGATCCCAGAAGCTGTAGAGCGTTTCCTTGAAGTCGTGGCGCACGTCGGTCTGGAGCATCCCCCAGGCCGAGAACGCACCCGGATGGACCGGCACGATGACCTCGCCGATCATGAGCTCTTCGGCCAAGGCGGCGGCCTGCGCCGGGCCCGCGCCGCCGAAGGCGACCAGCGAGAAATCGCGCGGATCGATGCCGCGCTGCACGGTGATGGTTCGAATGGCGTCGGCCATCTTGGCGTTGATGACGTCGATCACGCCTTGGGCCATCGCTTCGGCCGACAGCCCGAACGTCTCGCCCATGCCGGCAAGCGCGCGCCGTGCGGCCTCGACGTCCAGGGTGATGTCGCCACCGAAGTTGGCGCTGTCGAGGCGGCCGAGCACGAGGTTGGCGTCGGAGACCGTCGGCTCGGCGCCGCCGCGACCGTAGCACACCGGGCCGGGATCGGAGCCGGCCGATTGCGGGCCGACCCGCATGGCGCCGGCCTCCTGCCAGGCGATGGAGCCGCCGCCGGCGCCGATGACGTGGATGTCCACCACCGACATCTGGACCGGGAGTCCTTCCAGCTTGGTCTCATTCGACTGCGACGGCAGGCCGTCGATGATGAGGCTGGCATCGAAGGACGTGCCGCCCATGTCGACGCAGATGAGGTTCGGGCGCCCGATGCCCGCGGCGAGCGCCTTGCCGCCGGTGGCGCCGCCCACCGGCCCCGACAGCAGGGTCTGCAGCGGCGTCTCGCTGGCCGAGGCCACGGTCATGACGCCGCCATTCGATTCCATCACGTGTAGGCCCTGCCCCGCCGGCAGGCGATCCTTCAGGCTCTCGACCAGGGTCTGCAGATAGGTCTGCACCACCGGCGCGAGGTAGCTGTCCATGACCACGGTCGAGGTCCGCTCGAACTCGCGCCATTCGGGGGAGACCCGGTGGGAGAGGCCAATCGGGATGCCGGGCAGCCGCTCGGCGAGATACGCCGCGGCGGCCTTCTCGTGCTCCGGATTGACGAAGGAGAACAGGAACGCGATGGCGATCGCCTCGTAGCCTTCCTTCCTGGTTGCCTCGACGAGTGCGTCGAGATCATCGGTGTTCAGCGGCTCGACCACCTCGCCGCTGCCGGCGATCCGGCCGCGCGCCGCATAGGTGTGCTCCAGTGTCGCCAGCGGCTCCGGCTTGTTCCAGCGGATGGAGAAGATCTCGCCGCGGTCATTGCCCTGGATGGTGTAGATGTCGCGGAAGTTCTCGTTGGTGAGCAACGCGACCTTGGCGCCGTTGCGGGTCAGAAGGGCGTTCAAACCCACCGTCGTGCCGTGCACGAAGAAGTCGATCTCGGCGTCCGCCGGAATGGCGGCGTGGATACCCTCCAGGACCGCCAGGGCCGGATTCTTCGGCGTCGACAGGACCTTGACGGCGCCACACGCGCCGGACTCCGCGTCCTGGAAGACGATGTCGGTGAAGGTGCCGCCGATATCGGCCGACACGCGGTAGGTGTTGGTCAACGCCTCTGATCCCCGCCGTTGCAGGACGGCCGGAGGTGTCCCCGGCCGCCCGATTGTTTCTAGCCTACCGGCTTACTGCTCCCACTCGCCGCCGAAATCGGGGTTGGCGTCGAGCACGGCTTTGTCGATCATGGCCTCGAGCGGACCGGAGACATCCATGTTGATGGCGTTGGTCACCGGCTTGCCCTCGATGGCGTTGGCGATCTGCTCCATGGCCAGTTCGCCCATGGTCTTGGGGAAGTAGGCCAGGGTCGCGTCCCAGCGTCCCTCGCGGATCGCATCGATGGCGATGGCCGCCGCGCCCCCACCGGTGAGATAAAGGTCGGCGACGTCGTGGCCGGCGGCCTCAAGGGCGATCTCCACGCCCACCAGATGCTGGTCGGCATTCGACAGGACAGCATGGACGTCCGAGTTCGCCTGCAGGATGTCGGTCATCGCCTGCAGCGACGGATCGGGCGAATACCAGCCCTCGCCGACGGCCACGACGTTGATGTTGGCGTGGTTGGCGAGAACGCTTTCGAAGGTCTCCAGACGCAGATTGTCGAAGGGGAAGATCTTCGCGCCGATGATGATCACGACGTTGCAGGGATCGCGGTCCGCGCAGAACTCCACGACGGCTTCGGCCTGCAGGGTCGCACCCGGAACCGGCGGCGACGCCACCGTCGCCGTGATGCCCTCGACCTGGGGCTCGAGCGTGTTGAGGTCGGGTCCGACCGGGAACAGCACCGTGGCGATCGGTACGCCGGCGGCGATCACCTGCTCGAACGCCCCGGCCACCCCGACGCTGTCGTTCGGCGCGACAATCATGCCGTCGAACTGGCCGCCCGCGAGGATGTCCTCGATCTGGTTGTACTGCACGGCAGCGTCGAACTGGCCGTCGAAGATCTCTGTCTCGTAGCCGAGCTCCTTGGCCTTGGCTTCGACGCCGGCATAGGTGGCCTGGTTGAATCCGTTCTGGGACGCCGCAGCGAAGTAGGCGACCCTCTTGGTCTGGGCTTCGGCAACGCCGGCCATCGCCGTCGCCGCCAACGCGGCACTCGCCACCAGGATTCCGAGCGGTTTACTCATCCGTTGCACTCCCTGTTTGATGAATTCGCTGGACGCGCTGAAATTATGCAAACATAATACAAACATAAAACCAAGCGGTATGCGACAGAAAAGTTGGCCGGAAACGTGATTGGAATGGCATCGACACCGGCGCGCCGCGGTCGCCGCGGGGCGCTGCAGGTCTATGACCGGCTGCGCGACGACATCCTCTGGCTCAGGCTCGAACCGGGGTCGGCGCTGGACGAAGTGGCGCTGGCCGAACGGTTCGAGGTGTCGCGCACCCCGGTGCGGGAGGCGCTGGTGATGCTTGCTGGCGAGGGGCTGGTCCAGTTCCTGCCCAACCGCACCACGATCGTGGCGCCGATGCTCCTCAACAACACCGGCGACTATGTCGATGTCCTGCTGGTGCTCTCGCGCTCGGTGGCGCGGGCGGCGGCGCTCTCACGGAGGGCCGACGCGGATACGCTTGAGGGCTATGTCGACCAGTACCGGCGCGCGATCGTCGACGGCGACATGCCCGAAGCCGCGATCAAGGCCGCCAACACCTTCCAGCGTCACCTTGCCGAGCTCACCGGCAACATCTTCCTGATCCAGTATTTCGACCAGATCCTCGACGCCGGCGTGCGCAGCCGGGTGCTGCACTACTTCCCCAATGCGTCGCGGGAGGAACTCCTGTCGACCGTGGATCAGTTCGAGGCCCTGGCGGCCGCCGTGCTCACCGGCGATGCCGATGCCAGCGACGAAGCCACTTCGCGCATCATCGCATTCGACGTCGCCGTCATCACGCGATCGCTGCAGCCGAGCTTCGGGGCAACGATGGACGTCGCGATCGCAGCGGGAGCACAAAACCTTGGATAAGAGCGTGCTGCACAAGCGCATCGGACGCGCCGCCGAACTGGCCGCGGAATCCGGCCTTGCCGGGTTCGCCTTCGTCCCCGGCCCGAACTTCCTCTATCTGACCGGGCTCAACTTTCATCTCATGGAGCGCCCCACCCTGCTCGTGGTGACGGCGCAGGCTGATGTTCTCGGCGTGATGCCGGAACTGGAGCGCCTGAAATGGACGGGGACCTTTCCCGACGCCCGCACGTTCTACTGGCAGGACAGCGACGGTTTCGAGGCGGCCTTCGGCACGCTTGCGGCCGAACTCGGGCCGGTTGCGCTCGGCGTCGAGGGCGACCGCATGCGCGTCTTCGAGGGCGATGCGCTTCGTCGGGTTTTCGGTGGCGACCAGGTCAGCGACGCCAGTGCATCCCTGGTTCCGCTCCGCATCTGCAAGGACGCCGACGAAATCGACCGGCTGGCGCGCGCCATCGTCATCTCCGAGCAGGCCCTCGGCGAGACGCTGGACGGGGTGCGCATCGGCGACACCGAACGTTCCATCGTCGCGCGGCTGCAGGCCGCCATGCTGGCCCACGACGCCCACGGTTTCGCCTTCTCACCGATCGCGTTGGTGGGCGGCAAGGCGGCCAATCCCCATGGTATGCCCGACGACACCCCGATCGCGGCCGGGGACGCCCTGCTGATCGATTTCGGCGCCCACTTCGCGGGCTTCAACGCCGACATCACCCGCACCACCTTCTGCGGCCACGTCTCCGACGAGCACGCCGCGATCTACGAAACGGTCCTCGCCGCCAACGAAACGGGCCGGGCTACGGCCGCGCCGGGCGTCACGGCCGATCAGTTGGACACCACCACCACGGCCGTTCTCAAGGCCTCGTCATTCGCGGACCTCATCGTCCACAAGACCGGCCACGGGCTCGGGCTCGACGTCCACGAAGCGCCTTACATCATGGTCGGCAATCATCAGGAACTCGCCGCCGGCATGGTGTTGACCATCGAACCCGGGCTCTACCGCGAGGGCGATGTCGGCATCCGCATCGAGGATAACGTCGTTATCACCGACGACGGTGCGCGGTCGCTGACGCAGTTCGACCGGTCCCTTCGCATCGTCGGCGCCTGAGATGGCGACGGGCGAGGACAGCGCGGCGGCTCGCTTCGCCGACATCGCCGCGACGGAGGAGTCGGGACAGATCTTCGCGGCGCTCGACCGGATGGCGCAGGATCTTGTCGGCGCCCGGCTGGTGTCGTGCTCCGTGTTCGACGAAGCCACATGGCAGGCGCGGCGCGTCTACACCAACAACCCGGACGTCTATCCGCTGTCCGGCCTGAAGGCCGTCACGCCCAGCCGGTGGACTGAGACCGTGCTCGACAACGGGCAGATCTTCGTCGCCAACTCCATCGACGAGATCGCCGAGGTCTTCCCCGACCACCCGACCATTGCTGGGCTCGGCCTGGGCGCGGCCATGAACCTTCCCGTCCGGCTTGCCGGCGCGTTTCTGGGCACCGTCAATCTGCTGGACAAACCCGGCGCCTACGGCCCGGATCAGCTCGAGGCGGCCAAGGACCTCCGCCTTCCTGCGATCGCCGCCTTCTGCAGCCTGCATCACGGCGGGTGACCGCGACGCCCTACCGGTCGAACGGTGCGACCGTGACGCGTCGGCTGAGGAGGAAGGCGTCGGCCACATGGGCGAGCGGCTACAGATCCATGTCGCTGCCCGTCAACCGATCATGCGAAGGGCCGCTCCCTCGACTTCGTCCGTCCGCCTTGTCCAGCCCCTGCCGAACGTTTCCCAGGTCTTGAGCGAGCGGTAGTAGTCCATGCGAAGCTGGCTGAATCGGCGAACGACCCATGACGCATCGAGACTGTCGACCGCGCCGACGGTGATCGGGCCGATCACGCCATCGGCATTGGCACCGCAAACGCGCTGAAGCAGCTTCGCAGATCGGCCCGGGCCGGCGTTGACGCCGAAGTCGAACGTCACGAGATCGACGCCGTGCGGGAGGCTATCGCAGTTGAGCGGCTTCCAATACCTGGCCTCGTAGATGTTCCGCGCTTCTTCCTCGGTCAGGTCCTTCACGTCCTGCTTGGTGATGGCGGTACCGCGCCAGTCTTTCAGCGTGTTGAAGGTGATACCCATATTGGTGGCGCCGCCGGGATCGTTCGGGTGATCGACATAGCCGCCCTCCTTTTCCAGGATGATGGCGACACAACGCTTGAAGTTCGACGGTTTTGGCTGCTCGGGGACCGGCTCGACCCGGACTGACCTTTCCTTGAGAATCGCCTCCGTCTGCTCCGCCTGGCGCTCGATGATTCTCGCCGACTCGCTGGCGGTCTTGGCCTGTATCTCGACGGCCGCGAAATCCTTGTTGCGTGAGCCCTGCGACGACCCGAGCCAGAAGCTGATCACGGTGGCGAAACCCGCGGTCAGCGCACCGATGGCGATGTTGACGATCTGCGAGACTTCTTTGACGAGTTCATTGGTCGACGGGTTGAACCAATTGCTGACCAGAACAGCGAGAATCCAGAAGAAGCCGACAGAGACGACCAGCGAGATGACGACCGGCCCCCAGGCAAAGGGATTGCGAGCCCTCGCCAAGTCAGCGAAGCTCGTCCGCGCGGCTTGCGTGTCCGCGATTTCCGCCTGGAACTTACGGAAATCGTCGTCCCGCAGTTTCGCGTCCTCCTCAAACCGCAGTCGCATCGCCTCCATTTCGGCTTTGCGCTGTGCCTCAGCCTGCTCGATCTGCAGTTTCTGCTCGGCGAGTTCGTGCTCGCGACGCTTTTGCTCTTCTTCCGCCGCTATTTCGGCAAGCTTGATTTTCAGTTCCTTCTCCGCGGCCGGATCGCTCTCGATCTTCTTCTGTGCGTCGGCCGGAACGGATGTTCCGGCAGCGTTGCTCACCGCTTTTGTCACGGCATCGACAACACCTGCGGAATCGCCGCCTATGACGGCTTTCAAGATGTCCGGAAAAACCGACGCCGCGATCGCGACCAACGGATTCATGATGCCGCCCTCCCAAATACAATCTTGGGTTGACAGTAGTTAAAGTTGTGGCGGCGTGCAACCGTACGTGCCCCTTGGCTGGAGCGGCGGTTCGGATTGCGATCGACCGTTGCGCTTGGGCGTCGGACGACCCTTCGGGCCGGGGTGTGGCCAGGAGCGACCGACACCGTCCGTAGCGGAAACGGGCCCGCAGGCCCTACACCGACTCCCTACCAGTTGAACGGTGCGGCCGTGAGGCGGCGGCCGAGCAGGAAGGCGTCGGCCACATGGGCGAGTGGCGAGAGGTCCATGTCGATCCCCCCGGCGTGGACCAGCGCCGCCATCCGGGCATAGAGCCGCGGATACTCGCCCTGCAGCGCGTCGTCGCCGGCGGGCGCGGCCTGGACGTCGCCGTCGATCGCGAGTTTCGCCCCGCCCTCGGACAACAGCATGTAGCCGCCATTGGTCTCGGCCTCGATGGTCCAGGTCTGGTCGCCCTCCTGGCGCCAGTCGAACGCGGCCGAGATGTCGGCGCCGTGCGGATGCGCGAAGGCAAGCGAGGCGGCGATGGGCGTCTCGCAATTCTCGGGGAACTCCAGCGTCGCCGCGGTCAGCCGGATCGGATCGGGCAGGATCCTGGTCACGATCGACAGCGCGTTGATGCCGGGATCGAAGACGCCGACGCCGCCGGCCTGCCAGATCCATTCCTGCCCCGGATGCCAGCGGCGCACGTCCTCCTTCCAGACGACCTTCAGCGACCGCAGATGCTTGTCCGCAAGCCAGGCCCTCGCCGCCTCGACCTGGGCGGCCTCACGCGAATGCCAGGTGGCGTAGATCGAAACGCCGGCCGCCCGTGCCATCGCCTCAAGCTGTTGGCATTCGGACAGTGTCGCGCCGGGCGGCTTCTCCAGCATCACATGGCGGCCGGCCTGCAGCGCCGCTGCGGCGTAGTCGAAGCGCGGCACCGGCGGCATGCACAGGGACACGACCTCGACATCCGGACGGGCGGCCAGGAAGGTGTCCAGATCGGTGAAAGCCTCCACGCCGTCGACGCGGCCGTGGCGGGAAACCGTCGCCGCCAGCTCCCAGTCCGGCGACGCAGCGATGCTCGGCACGTGCTGATCGTGGGCAATCTTGCCGATACCGGCAAGGGCGATCTTCCGCGTCATCGGTGTTTCGTCCCTCAGAAGTGCCGGGGCGGCTCCGGCCTGTTGTCGACCACGGCTTCGATGGCCTCGGCCAGATCGTCGGTGAAACGGTCGCGCGCATCGAGGGCCGCAAGGTTGTCCTGGAGCTGCTCGAGGCGCGAGGCGCCGAGGATGACGGTCGAGACGTGCGGATTGCGCAGACACCACAGCAGCGCCATGTGGTGCAGCGGCAGGCCCGCGTCGTCGGCCAGCTTGGCGAGTTTCGCGACGATCGCCAGCCTGAGCCGCCCTTCCTCCGACTCCCAGCGCTCCTTCAGCCATTCGTAGCCCGGCAGGTTCATGCGGCTGTCGGCAGGCACGCCGTCGGCGTACTTGTTGGTGAGCACGCCGGAGGCGAGCGGCGACCAGATGGTGGTGCCGAGACCGACGAGGTCGTAGAGCGGCAGGTAGTCGCCCTCGACCTTGGTCCGTTCGAACAGATTGTACTCCGGCTGCTCCATCGTCGGCGGCGTCAGGCCGTTGGCGCGGGCAAAGCCCCAGGCCTCGGTGATCTGCTGCGCCGACCATTCCGACGTGCCCCAATAGAGGACCTTCCCCTGCGTCACCAGGTTGTGCATCGCCCACACGGTCTCTTCGATCGGCGTGTCGATGTCGGGCCGGTGGCAGAAGTAGAGGTCGAGGTAATCGACCTCCAGCCGCCGCAGCCCGGCGTGGCAGGCGTCGGTGATGTGCTTGCGCGACAGGCCCCGGTTCATCGGCCCCCGGCCGCCGAAGAACACCTTGGTCGACACGGCATAGGTATCGCGCGGCCAGGCCAGGCGCTTCAGTGCCTCGCCCATGACCTTTTCGGCGTTGCCCGCCTCGTAGCCCTCGGCGTTGTCGAAGAAATTGACGCCGCCATCATAGGCTTCGGCCATCATCGAGGTCGCCAGCCCGCTGTCGACCTGCTTGCCGAACGTCACCCAGCTTCCGAGCGAGAGCTCGGAGACTTTCAGGCCTGATTTTCCCAGTCGTCGGTATTGCACCTTGCGTGTCCTTCTCGATTGTCAGAATGCGCTGTCGGAGATGCTCACGGCGTCGTTTCGCGTGACCCGCGCGCCACCGCTGTCCCCGCCTGTGCTGCCTGTCCGCCCCGCAAAGGTCAAGATAAATACGGCCGCCGCGGTTTGAATGGCTCGCCTTCACCCCGGTTGCGGCAATAGTCTGTATCGCGCCGGACAGATCGGCCCGGCGACGATCAGGAGGCACCGCGACCACGATGACGCAGGAAAAGGCCTACGACGACATCCCCGGGACGTTCGTCTTCGACGCGGACCGCTCCCGTCAGGGCTACCATCTCAACATGTTCTGCATCTCGCTACGCCGCGCCCCGGCCCGCGACGCGTTTCGCGCCGACCCGGAGGCCTATCTCGACAAGTTCCCGATGAGCGCCGAGCAGCGCGACGCCGTGCGAAAGCGTGACTGGAACCGCATGCTCGAGCTCGGCGGCAACATCTACTACACCTCGAAGCTGGCTGCGTTCGACGGCATCACCTTCCAGGCGCTGGCCGCCCTCATGACCGGCATGTCCGAGCAGGCCTACCGCAAGATGATGGTCGAGGGCGGCCGGCCGATCGAGGGCAACCGCTACACATCCGAATGGGAGTCGAAGTGATGGCGCGGATCACCGCAGGCGTCGGCAGTTCACACGTCCCGGCCATCGGCGTCGCCATGGACACCGGCAAGACCGGGGAGCCCTACTGGCAACCGGTCTTTGCAGGCTACGAGGCGTCGCGCGCCTGGATGAAGGAGCAGGATCCCGACGTCATCTTCCTCGTCTACAACGACCATTGCACCGCCTTCTCGGCCGAGGTGATCCCCACCTTCGCGCTCGGCTGCGCGGCCGAGTTCGAACCCGCCGACGAAGGCTGGGGGCCGCGGCCGGTGCCGGTGGTCAAGGGCCATCCGAAGCTCGCTTCGCACATCGCCCAGTCGGTCATCCTCGACGAGTTCGATCTCACGATCATGAACCAGATGGAGGTCGACCACGGTCTGACCGTGCCGTTGTCGCTGATGTACGGCGAGGTCGACGCATGGCCGGCGCAGGTGATCCCGCTCTGCGTCAACGTGGTGCAGTACCCGCCGCCCACCGGCAACCGCTGCTACAATCTCGGCAAGGCGGTGCGCAAGGCGTTCGAATCCTACGAGGACGACCTCAAGGTCGTCGTCTTCGGCACCGGTGGCATGTCGCACCAGCTCCAGGCCCAGCGCGCCGGACTGATCAACCCCGAGTTCGACACCCGGTTCCTCGACCTCCTCACCGAGGACCCGGTAGCCGGCTCGCAGATCTCCCATGTCGAATATCTGCGCGAATCCGGATCGGAGGGCATCGAAATGGTCATGTGGTACGTGATGCGCGGCGCCCTCAACGACAATGTCAGGGAAGTCCACCGTCACTACCACATACCCGCCTCCAACACGGCGGTGGGGCACATTATCTTGGAGAACGTCTGACACGAGGGTCGACGCCATGAAGACGGTCTACGCCGGGCTCGCGGTCGCGGGAACGATCATCCCGTGGCTGTTCTTCGCCGGGTTCTACGCCGCCAACGGCATCGACCTTCCCGGCTTCGTGTCGGCCCTGTTCGTCAACGGCGCGGCCGGCGGCTTCTCGGCCGATGTGCTGATCTCGCTGGTGGTTTTCTGGCTGTGGTCGTTCGGCGACGCACGCACGCTCGGCATCGCCCGCTGGTGGCTGGTCGTGCCGGCCGGTTGCCTGGTCGGGCTGTCGCTGGCGCTGCCGCTCTATCTCTATCTGCGTGAGGACGCGGCTGCGGCGAACGCCTGAGCCAACCCGTCAGATGTCGCGGATGCCGAGGATCTGGCGCAGCGCCTCGACATGGGCCTGCGGGCCGCGCATGTGCGGGCTCACCGCCAGCGCCTCCTCGAACGCGATCAGCGCGCTGCGGAAGTCGCGCTTCCTGATGTAGACGAGGCCGCGCCCCGACAGCGCCCCGAAGTGGCGCGGCTCCAGCGCCAGGGTCGCCTCGATGTCGGCGAGCGACGCGTCGAGATTGTCCATCATGTAGTGGAGCGTCGCACGGCGATTCCAGCCCTCCGCGTAGTCCGGCGCCTGGTCCACCACCTGGTCCAGGGTCTCCAGCGCGACGTCGTTGTCGCCGCGCCGCATGGCGAGCGCGCCCCTCGTCATCAGCTCACCGACCTCGGGATCGGCGACCTCCTCCCAGATGACCCAGATCTGCCGCTCGATCAGGGCGGCCTCGGTCGCCGCCTCGCTGGCGCGCAAGCTTTCGAAGAGTGGATTGAGGCGGGCGTCGTTCTGGTCGGCGAGGGCCGGGATCACGAGCCCCAGGACCATCGCTATCGTCATCAGCGTCTGGTTTGCCGTCATTCCGGCAGATATATCGGCGTTCGCGCCGCCGCCAAGCCCCCCACACGCACAACCTCGTGAGCCGGCGCGGCGCGGCACCTCGCAAGGTAGTGCCGCCTTAACCATCGATACCTTAGGCTGCCGCCGATTTTGCTCGGGAACGCGCGGGTTTTGGCGGAAAGTCTCCTCAGGTTTGACGGCGGCGGCGTTGACGCCGCAGGCAGCGACACGGCCCGCGCCGACGAGTTCCGGCTGCTGGCGGTGGCCGATCTTGCCGTCGTGACCGACCCGGCCGGGCTCGAACGCCCATGGCGGGCCCTGGAATCGGCGGCCGTCGGCCATGCCTTCCAGCACTACGACTTCATTACCGGCTGGCTGGACACCGTCGGACGCGCCCGTGATGCCGCGCCGCTGATCGTGGCGGCGCGCGCGGCCGACGGCGCGCTCGCCGCGCTCCTGCCGCTCGCCGTCACGCGATGCCTGGGACGTCGCGTCATCGTGTGGGCCGGCGGCGAAAGCGCCGACTACGGCAGCGGCCTGTTTGCGCCCGATTTCCTGTCGCGACTGGCCGAAGGGGACCACGCGTCCATATTTCGTCGCGCCGTCGTCGAGGCGCTGCGTCCGCACGCCGACCTCCTGCATCTGGACCGTCAGCCGGAGACGCTCGCCGGGCAACCCAATCCGATGATCGGCGCGCGCCCGATCCGCAACAGCGACTCGTCCCACCAGACCGAGCTCGGCGCGACCTGGGACACCTACTATCGCGGCAAGCGCAACTCGCACTCGCGGCGCACCGACCGGTCGAAGCGGCGCCGGCTTGACATTCTCGGGACCGTACGCGCCTTCGACGCCACCAGCGCCGCGGACATCGACCGGGTGATGGATGCGCTGGTCGACCAGAAGCAGCGACAGATGCGGCGCGTGGGCATGGGCGATCTGTTCGCGCGCGGCGGCGTCACCGACTTTTATCGCGAGATCGCGCACCGGCCGTTCCCGCACGGGCCGTCCCACATGGCGGCGCTGGAAATCGACGGTCGGATCGTGGCGGCGAACTGGGGGCTCGTCCGCCGCAGCCGCTACTACTACGTCATGCACAGCTACGACGAGGAGTCGGCCGCGGCCCATTACTCGCCCGGACGCCACCTCATGTACCACCTGATGCAATGGTCCATCGACCACGACATCACGACCTTCGACTTCACCATCGGCGACGAGACGTTCAAGCGGCAATGGTGCGAGCGCACCATCGACCTCTACGACGACGTCGAGCCGCTCGGGCCGGCGGGCCTGGACATTGCGCTCGCGCTGAAGGCCGCGAAACCGCTCAAGCGGTTCATCAAGTCACAAGCCAGCCTGCACGGGCTGGCGCGGAGGCTGCGGCGCACGGCCGAAGCGATCTGACGCACCGCCGAGCTTGTCGCGCCCGGCGGCGTCGCTATGGTGCCCGCGTGCGCCGCGCCAACCTCTCCAGCCCGTCCGTGAACCACGTCCTGTCGATCACCGTCGTGTCGATCGCGGCGCTGGCGCTCCTTGTCGCCGCCGGGCCGGCGGCGGCGCAAACCGCCGATGCGCCCGAACCGGCGCCCGTGGAGGATACCGCCGGATTCGCGGAGTCCGGCATTCTCGTGCCCAGTTTCTGGGACCCGCGCGACCGCAAGGAGCGTCCGCGGGTCGGTGCGGTGCCGTCGCTACGCTTCGTCACCACCGATGATTTTCCACCGTTCAATTTCCTCGATGTCGGCGGTCAGCTGACGGGTTTCAACGTCGACCTGGCGCGGGCCATCTGCGGCGAGCTCGACATCCCGTGCACGATCCAGGCGCGCGAATGGGACGATCTGACCGCCCGGCTCGACGACGAGAGCGCCGATGCGGTGATTGCCGGCATCGCGGTTACGGCCGAAAGCCGCAGGCAGATCGACTTCTCCGACGTCTATCTCCGGGTGCCGGCGCGGTTTGTCGCACGCCGTGAGAACGCCGACCTGCCGGTCTCGCCGGCGGGCCTGCGGGGGCGTACGCTGGCGGTCGTCGCCCGGACGGCCCACGAAGCGTATCTCGCGGCGACCTTCCCCGAGGTCGCGCGCAGGCTCTACCCCAACGCGGAGGCCGCGCGGCGCGCGGTCATGGAGGGCGACGCCGACGCCCATTTCGGCGACGGTCTGCATTTGAGCTTCTGGCTGCAAAGCGAAGCGGCCGACGGCTGCTGCGTCTTCGTCGGCGGGCCCTATCTCGAATCGCGGTTCTTCGGTCTCGGTCACGCGATCGCCGTCGCCCGGGGGCGCGACGACGTCCGCGACGCCATCAACGCGGCCCTCGCGGCCGTGCATCAGAACGGTGGCTACGCCGAGTTGTTCCTGCGTTACTTCCCGGTGGGCTTCTACTAGAGCTCTGCCCGGGCGTGGCCGTTCGCCCGCATGCGCGACCGGCTACCCGTTGAAGGCCGCTTCGAGCGCGGCGATATCGATCTTCTTCATCTGCAGCATCGCCTCGCGGGCGCGTGAGGCTGCCGCTTCGTCGTCGTCGTTGGTCAGCTCCACCAGACGACGGGGAACGATCTGCCACGACACGCCGTACCGGTCTTTCAGCCACCCGCACATGCTCTCTTCACCACCGTCGGCAACAAGCGCGCTCCAGAGCCTGTCCGTTTCCGCCTGGTCGTCCGTCAGCACGCTGATGGATGCCGCCTCGGTCGGCCTGAACATCGGGCCGCCGTTGAGGATCATCATCGGCGCGCCGGCGAGCGTGAACTCCACCACGAGCGGCTCCGAGGTGGGCTGAGATTCGGCTTCACCCTCGATGCGACTGTCCGGCAACAGGGAACAGTAGAACCGGGCCGCCTCGTGGCCATTGCCGTCGAACCACCAGCAGGTTCGCACCTTGTGCTGCCATCCGCCCATCGCGCTGTTCCTCAACTGATCTTCCCGGTGGAGGGATCGGATGTCGACGTCGCCGGCGCGCCGCCATCAACGCGGCCCCGCATCCGTCCAACGGAAACGCCCTGTCCTACCGCAAGACCTGGTCGGCAGAACGGCGTTATGAGTGATCATCATAGGGAGAACATCAGCGAGGAGTCACCGCTATGAACTGGGAAGCCGTTGGCGCTGTTGGTGAGATGCTCGGCGCCGCCATCGTCATTGTCTCGCTCATCGTCCTGGCACTGGAACTGAGGCAAGCGAATCAAATTGCGCGCTTCACCGCGTCCCGCCAGCTCATGCGTCGGTTCGATGAGATCAATACCGTATTGCTCAAGGACCGATCTTTGCGCGAGCTCCTGTCAAAGACCGATGAGCTGAACGATGACGAAGAGGAAAGGCTGCATGTCTTTGCGGACTTCCTCGTGAACGTCTGGATCTCGATTCACGAGGCGAGCATCAATCGGCTGATCAAGCCTGACGTCTTTCAAGCCATGATGAAGGATGTCGAGATTTCGCTTGTTCGTTGGCCGCAGATACGGCGGGCGATCGAACTGAGGCTTTCCCGGTATCCGGAAACAAGGGGCTACTACCAGGTCTTCGATACGGTGTTCAGCTCAAAGAGCGAGGCAAGTAACGCCTGACCCTCAGCGCCGGTGCTGCCATTTGAGCATCCTCTCGCCCAGGCTCGTCTCGGCGGGCGGCGGCGGACGAGGTCCCGACGCTTCGCGCCCGAGCGGATCGGGCCCAAAACGGTTGTCGCCGCTTGTCGATTCGAACACCAGCAGGGCCGCCAGGAACGGGCCGCCTGGAAACGGAACAAGCGCCAGAAGCGCCCACCAGCCGGATCGGTTCGTGTCATGAAGCCTGCGCGATGCCACCGCAGCGGAGGGGATTGCGACCACCAGAAGAAACAGAACGCCGAGGTCGGTGCTCACCAGGAGAGTCACGGCTCCAACCGCGGTCACCGCGAAGGCCCACCACCAGAACTCGGCCAAAGGGGCACGCCCGCTGAAGACGGCATACTTCGCGAAGCAGATCCTTATCGCCGCTTCAGGTCCCACGGCTGCTCACCTCCGCTACCGGCCTACAAGAGAAGTAGGGAGGTTGCTCGCGAACGGCAAACACAACCTGACGCGCGGCTAGGCGTCGTCGCGACCGTGTCGCCGCCCCTGCTTGGCCGAGGGCGGCCGGCCGGATCAGCCGTCGGTGCGGTAGCGTGCCCTGGCGCCGCGTTCGATCGCCGCGATCGTGAGCTTGTCGAGATCGAGCCGGTCACGGAGCATCTGCAGGAAGCGCAGCTCCTCCTGCTCCACGTGGAGATCGGCCGCGGCGACCTCGACGCTGACCGCGTAGGCCGTGTCGTAGAGGCGGGCGGGCAGCGAACCGGCGATGATGTCGAGAACCTTCTCCAGACCGTCGTCATCCTGCAGGAGCGTGCCGCAGGCGGACGCGACCTCTACCAGACGGCCACCGTCGAAACCCTGAAAGACCGGCAAGGTCGCGACCACGTCGCCGATCTTCATCAGCTCACGGTCGGTCATCTGGCGATCCGAAGCCGAGATCGTCACCATGGCGTAGATCAGCGCCTCCTGATGGGAGACGGCGGGAGCTTGCTGGTTCATTGTGTTCAGGTCCGGGTTCGCGACGAAGCGGCGACAAACTATGGCCTCGATCCGGCGGGCACAAGCGCCCTGGCCCGCGTTGACGTGTGCCCGGCGGCTACCTAATGTCGCGCACCCTCACGGATCGCACCCGCCACGCTCCACCAGCCCCCGTGTCTGCCCGGTCACCCGCCCCCTTGACGATCACACCGCCGCTTGCCGACGCCGCCGCGTCGTCGAAGGCATGGCCGTTCGAGGAAGCGCGCAAGATCGTTGCGCGGATCGACAAGATGGCGACACCGCCGAAGGAGATCGTCCTGGAGACGGGGTTCGGCGCCTCCGGCCTGCCTCATATCGGCACCTTCGGCGAAGTGGCGCGCACCAGCATGGTCCGCACCGCTTTCCGCCTGTTGACCGGGAACGCCATCCCGACGCGCCTCATATGTTTTTCGGACGACATGGACGGGCTGCGCAAGGTGCCGTCCAACCTCCCCAATCAGGACATGCTCGGCCAGCATCTCAACCAGCCGCTGACCGCGATTCCCGACCCGTTCGGGGTCCATGAGAGCTTCGGCGCCCACAACAATGCGCGCCTCAAGGGGTTCCTCGACAGCTTCGGCTTCTCCTACGAGTTCGCGAGCGCCACCGATTACTATCGTGCGGGCCGCTTCGACCAGACGCTGCGGACCATGCTCGAGACCTATGACGAGGTTCTCGACATCGTCCTGCCGACACTCGGCGAGGAGCGCCGCCGCACCTACGCGCCGTTCCTGCCGCTGAGCCCCACCACCGGCGAAGTCCTGCAAGTACCGCTGCTTGAACGCCATCCCGACCGGGGCACGATCGTGTTCGTCGATCCGGCCGTCGATCGGAAGGTGGAGGTCCCGGTCACCGGCGGCCATGTCAAATGCCAGTGGAAGGCCGACTGGGCGATGCGCTGGGCGGCGCTCGGCGTCGACTACGAGATGAGCGGCAAGGATCTGATCGATTCCGTGCGACTGTCGAGCCGCATCTGCCGGGTGCTCGGGGCGACGCCGCCGGAAGGCTTCAGCTTCGAGCTCTTTCTCGACGAGGAGGGACAGAAGATCTCGAAGTCGCGCGGCAACGGCATCACGGTCGACGCGTGGTTGAGCTATGCCTCGCCGGAGAGCCTGTCGCTGTTCATGTTCCACAAGCCCAAGGCGGCGAAGCGGCTCTATTTCGACGTCATCCCCAAGGCGGTCGACGAGTACTTCACGTTCTCGGAGCGCTACGCCGGCCAGGACGAGACGCGCCGCCTCGCCAATCCGGTCTGGCACATCCACGAGGGCGATCCGCCGGGCGCGACGGTGCCGATCACGTTCTCCATGCTCCTCAATCTCGCCAGCGCCTCGAACGCCCATGACGAGGACGTGCTGTGGGGCTTTCTGGAGCGCCACATCGACGGGCTCGACCGCAGCCGCGAGCGCAAGCTCGGGGAGCTGGTCGGCTATGCGGTGCGCTACTACAACGACTTCGTCGCGCCGACGAAGGCCTTCCGCACGCCGGACGATGAGGAACGCGAGGCACTTGCCGCACTCGATGCCGAACTCGCCGGCCTGCCCGCCGACGCCGATGCCGAGGCGATCCAGAACGCCGTGCTCGACGTGGCGCGCGCACGCCCCCGCTACCAGGACCACGACCGGCAGGGGCCGGAGGGCGGTCCCGGCGTGTCGGTCGCATGGTTCTCGACCCTCTACGAACTCCTGCTCGGCCAGAAGCGGGGACCGCGCTTCGGATCGTTCGTCGCCATCTACGGCATTCCCGAGACGCGGGCCCTCGTCAAAGGCGCGCTCGAAGGAACGCTCGGCGCCTGATCAGTTGCAGGCGGCCGCATCGGCGCGGCCGCGCCACATCCCGGCGCCGGTGCAGCGGGCTTGCGCCGCGGCGTCGCGATAGTCGTCCGGGGCTTCCTCGTCCGCCGTCGCCCAGCCGCCGGCCACCAGCCACAGCGCCAGATCGGTCGCGCCGACGCGGCACGGCGCCTCGACGGTGACGAGCGCCATCGAGAACGGGAAGTAGCACTCGATCGCCCGGCCGCGGAGAAACATCCTGAGCGCGTGACGGGCGACGCGGCCGCACGGCCATCGGTCGCCGTCGGCCGGCGCGCAGTTCGCATCGAGGTCCGGGGGCGTGACGCCGGCCAGGCGGATGACCAGGCCGTTGGCCTCGAAGGTCGCGGCGTCATGGGTCGCGGGAAGGTGAAACCGGTGCCACTCGGGCGGATCGGCGTCCGGCAGGACCACCGGCTCACGCACCAGCGGCCCTTCGACGTCCGGCCCCGGCAGGACGCCCGGCGGGGTGACGTTACGCACGGTTGCCGGCGCGACGGTATCCTGCGCCGCGGCATGGCCCGTCGCCAGAGAGGCAATCGCGGCCGCCAGAACGGCGGCGAGCCCCGGACCGATGACGCGCCGACGCCGGAACGATTCGTTTACCTCCATGATCGGTCTCTTAATCGCGCCGGACTGCGTTAACGCGCTGTTTACCATGTCTTGTGAAATCTGTCGGTGACCGGCACAGCGATTCACGCGCGTGACGATCGGCGGCAGAGGGCGAAACATGACACGTGGCACAGCCTGGAGCGTTCGCGGCGTCGATGACAAGACACGCGAGGCGGCGATCGAGGCGGCGCGACGTTCAGGGCTCTCCGTCGGCGAATGGCTGCGCCAGGTTCTGGCGGACGATGACTCACAGACCTCCGCAGAGGCCACAGACAGCAGCCCCGAAAACGACCGCATCGCCTCTCTCGACAAGCGTTTGCAGGACATGGAGGCCGCGTCGCTACGCGCCTTTGAATCCCTGAAGCGGCAACTCGAACGCAAGGACGCCGACACCTCGCCATCCACGTCGCGGCGGTCGGTCGCCGACATGGTCACGGCGCTGGCGCGCGAGCTCGACTCGGCCGACGAGGACGCCCGCTCCGAGATCGAGAGCGGCCACGGGGCGCCCCCGCCCGTGCCCAACCAGGCGGAACCTGCCCTCGCCGATCGCGCCTATCTCGATGACATCCGTTCCAAGCTCGACCGCCTGCTTGCCACGCGGCAACCGCGCAACGATCCCTCGCCCGGCCGGATCGACGCCGCACTGGGCCGGCTTGAGCGGCGGCTGGACCGGGTCCGGACCCAGGCGTCGCGCGACCGGGACAAGGACCGTCCGGCCGAGCCCGCACAGCCGGCAGCGTCCGACCCCGACCCGATTGCCGCCGCGGTGGCCGAAATCAACCGCCGTCAGAGCGCCCTCGACCATCAGGCAGCGGTCGCGGCGCGCGACTCCGAGGCGGCGGCCGAGATCGTCCGCATGCGTCAGGACTTCGCGACGCTCGCCCGACAGATCGAGACGTTCGGCCAGGCGGCGCTGGAAAGCCGCAGCGGCTACGCCGAACTCGCCCGCAGGATCGACGGTCTGGCCGCCGGCGCGCCTTTACAGGCCGGCGAGCTCGACGCCCTGCGGAAGGAAGTCCATGCCATCGCCGGCGCGGTGTCGGAGAACACCAACGTCGAACGCGCCCGCCTCGATACGCTCGGCGAAGAGGTGTCGCTGATCCGCAACGAATTGCGCAACCAGCATCCGCTGGCCGAAATCGACGCCCTGCGGGCGCAGATCGAGAAGATGGCCGGTTCGATGCGGGCCGCCGTGGCGTCGGTGCCAGAAACCTACGCCGCGCAGATGCGCAGCGTCGACCAGCGGGTCGATGACCTTGCGGTCCGGATCGACGAGGTGCTCGCCCGCGCCCCCGGTGCGGACGTGGTCGACATGCTGCGCGCCGAGATCGCCGGCATGCGCGAGGAGCTCGCCCACGCCCGGCCCGATACCAGACCGCTCGAGGCGGGGCTTCGCGATCTCACGGGTCGTGTCGACGAGCTGGCCTCGACGCGCGGCACCGAAGGCTTGAGCGAGCTCGAAACAAGGGTCAGCGTGCTCGCCAGCGACCTTGAACGTCGCGGCGCCGACGACCAGACGCTCCGCCACATCGAATCCGGCCTGGCGGACATGCAGGCGCGGCTCGCCTCGGCCGAGGACAACGCCCGCGCGACGGCACAGGCCACCGCCCTTGAAACCGTGCGTGCGGCAGGCGCCGACAGCCCGCCACCCCGCCACGACGACGTCGTCCGCAATCTCCGCAGGGACCTCGAAAGCCTGAGGCTCGCCGCCGGTGACACCGATCGGGCCACCGACGGCGCGCTGCGGCAGGTGAACGCGACCATCACCGAAGTCGCCGACCGGTTGGCGCAACTGGAGACGTTGACGCGCGCCGGTGCAGACCACGGCGACTCTGGATCGCCGGCACCGGCGGTGACTGCGCCGGAGGTGCCTCCGGTCGAGCCCGCGCCCGCATCGCAGGCGTCGCCCGAACCTGCACCGGCCGACGAGCCGGCCGATCCCAAGACCCGCCGCGCCAACTTCATCGCGGCGGCCCGCCGGGCCGCGCAAGCCGCGGCCGTCGAGGCGGAGACGGCTGCGCACGACGACGCGGCCGACGACCGGGCGGACGACAGCGAGCGCACCGGTCCGTTCCGCCGCATCTCCCAGGCGCTGCACGGACGCAAGAAATCCGTGCTCCTCGCCGCCGCGGCGGTGGTCATCGCCATCGGCGCCATGCAGCTCTACGACGACGTCACGCGGCCGGCGCAGACCGATCTCATCGCCTCCACCGACGGACGCGCCGAAGTCACCTTCAGTGAACCGGTCGACGCGTTCAGCGAGCCCGTCGACGCCGCGCTGATCGCCCCTTCGCCCGGCGCCGATGCGCCTGCCCTGATCCCGCCAAGTGGCTCCGAAACCGCCGACCTCGCCTTCGCCGAGCCCTCGGCGATCGGCTCCCGCTTCGTGAAGGACCCCGCACCCGACCTGCCGACGTCGGCGTTTGCCCCGGCAACGGCGGGCGCCGCGCCGGCAAGCGCGCTTCCGGCGGCGATCGCCTCGCCGTCCCTGGCAGCCGCGGCCGAAGCCGGCGATCCGGCAGCGGCGTTCGAGATCGCCCAGCGTTACGCGGCCGGTGAGCGGGTCGAGCGCGACTGGACGACGGCGCGCCAGTGGTACCAGCGCGCCGCCGACGGCGGGCTGGCGGTGGCGCAGTTCCGCCTCGGCAGCCTGTACGAGCGCGGACTCGGCGGCGAGCGTGATCTCGTCAAGGCCGGCGACTGGTATCAGCGCGCAGCCGATCAGGGCCACGTCAACGCCATGCACAATCTGGCGGTGCTGATGAGCGAGGGGATCGACGGCCAGCCCGACCACACGCGGGCGCTACAGTGGTTCCGCGCCGCCGCCGACTACGGCGTCGCCGACAGCCAGTACAATCTCGGTGTCCTCTACGCCCGCGGGATCGGCCAGGAGCCGAACCTGGTGGAATCCTACAAATGGTTCGCCATCGCGGCGGCCGGTGGCGACAGCGACGCCGCGGCGCGGCGGGACGAGATCGCCGACATTCTCGAAAGCACCGACCTCGGCCGCGCCCGGGCCGCCGTGCAGGCCTGGAGCAAGCGCGAGCCGCTGATCGAGGCCAACGCCGTCGGCGGCCAGTGGAGCGACGCGCATCTGGTCGGAGCGGCCGACCGGCAGGCGCTGGTCCAGAAGATCCAGAGCCTGCTTGCCGACCACGGCTTCGATCCGGGACCCGCCGACGGTCTGCTGGGGCCACGCACCCGCGACGCCGTGCTCGCCTTCCAGCGCACCAACGGCCTGTCGGTGACCGGACAGATCGATCAAAGCCTGCTCGCCGCCCTTGAGAGTCGGGCCGGCTAACCATCTTCGGCATCATCGGCGCAGGACGGCGCGTCGATCATTGACAGTCGGCGCCGTCTGGCGCCATACCCTTCCATCCACCCTCGATGCGCCCGTCCGCGCATCGCCAAGACCGTCGATACCGTGCAGGTTTACCTTCCTATTGCCGAGCTCTCGGCGAATATGTTCATCATATTCGGCATGGGCGGGGCGGTGGGCTTCCTGTCCGGCATGTTCGGTGTGGGCGGCGGCTTCCTCCTCACACCGCTCCTGATCTTCTCCGGCATCCCGCCCGCGGTGTCGATCGCCACGGTGGCACCGCAGATCGCCGCCTCGTCGACGTCGGCGGCGCTGACCTACTACCGCCGCGGGCAGGTCGACCTGAAGCTGGCCCTCTATCTGCTGCTCGCCGGCGCGACCGGATCGGCGCTGGGCGTGCTTGTCTTCTCCATCCTCAACTCGTCCGGCCAGCTCGACCTGATCGTGTCGCTCAGCTACGTGGCGCTCCTCTCCTCGGTCGGGGGGCTGATGCTGACGGAAGCCGCGCGCGCCATCATCAACGCCCGTCGCGGCCGCCCGACGCCGCTCCGCCGGCCCGGCCAGCACACCTGGATCCACGGCCTACCCCTGAAAACGCGGTTCCGCCGTTCCAAGCTCTATGTCAGCGTCATCCCGGTGATCGGACTCGGGCTCGGCATCGGCTTTCTCGGCGCCATGCTCGGCATCGGCGGCGGGTTCATCCTGGTGCCGGCGATGATCTACCTCCTGCGCGTGCCCACCAACATGGTGATCGGCACCTCGCTGGTTCAGATCGTCGCCACCATGAGCGTGGCCACGATCCTGCACGCGGTCACCAACCAGACGGTCGACGTGGTGCTGGCGCTCGCCCTGATGATCGGCGGCGTCATGGGTGCGCAGTTCGGCACCCGGGCCGGACAGACCATCCGCGGCGACCAGTTGCGCGGCCTCCTGTCGCTGCTCATCCTCGCGGTCGCTGTCCGCTTCCTCATCGGGCTGGTGATCACGCCGGAGGAGCGCTACTCGCTCGATCTCCTCAGGGGTGCGTTTCCATGAGGGTCGTGGTTGGCCTCGCGCTGCTTGCCGGCATCGTCGCCGCCGCGCCGGCGGACGCCGAGGACCTGACCATCGCCATCTCGTCGCCGACCGTGGAGATCACCTCGAACTTCACGGGCGCCGACATCACCGTCTTCGGTGTCGTCGAGGACGCGGTGCCGGGGGTCGAATACGACGTGGTGGTGGCCTTGCGCGGGCCGGCGCAGAACATCGCCGTGCGCCGCAAGGACCGGGTCGCGGGCATCTGGATCAACCAGGCGTCCGAAACGGTGCTGGCGGTGCCGGGCTTCTACGCGCTCAGGACATCAGCGCCGCTGTGGCAGATCGCCGATCCGGAGACACGGGAGAACTTTCTGCTCGGCACCGATCACCTCGGTTTCGTCTACCGCGGCAAGGTGCGGATCAACGACCCGTCGGCCGCTGAGTTCCGCGACGCCTTCCTGCGGCTGAAGACCGAGGCCGACCTGTTCAGCGAGGCCACCGACATCTCGTTCCTCGCCGATGCGGTCTTCCGCACCACCATCCGCCTCCCCGCATCGACGCCGGTGGGGCGCTATTCGGCCACCGGGTTCGTCTTCCGGGACGGTCAACTGGTCGCGCGGGTGCGCGAGATCATGAACGTCAACCGGGTCGGCGGCGAGCGGTTCCTGTTCGAATTCTCCCGCAACCAGGCCTTCCTCTACGGCATCGCGGCCGTGGCAATGGCGCTGTTTGTCGGCTGGCTGGGCGGCGTCCTGTTCCGCCGCGACTAGGTAATCAGCTAGGGCGCGCGCCGCGCCAGGGACCGCCGGCCCACCGAATAGACCTGTGCGTCCCCCAGCATGTAGGCGGCGAGCGTCGTCGGATCGAACAGATCGGCAAAGGCCGGATGACCGATATCGAGTCCGCCGGTGTAGGCGCCGAAGGCCGGCATCACCAGCCGGTGGCCGTCGCCGACGAAGCAGCGCCGCCGCACCGACCGGCCGCGCCCGACGACCCGCGCCGAGGGGTGCAGATGGCCGGCGATTTCGCCCACAGCCGGCGCGGCCTGCGGTTCGTGGCGGAACGAGAGGCGGCCGACCGTCAGCTCGGTCAGGATCATGCCGCCCAGCCGGCGCGGCAGGCGTGGGTCGTGGTTGCCGGTGATCCAGATCCAGTCCCGCCCCGCCTGCAGGTCGAACAGGGCGTCGCGGTCGCGCGGCGCAAGGCGCGCCGGGCCGTCCTCGTCGTGGAAACTGTCGCCCAGCGCCACGACGATGCGCGGATCGAGGCGGTCGATCGCGGCCGCCAGACGGTTCAGCGTTTCCACTGTGTCGTAAGGGGGTACGAGCTGTCCGCGCCGGGCGAACGCCGACCCTTTCTCCAGATGGAGGTCGGCGACGCACAAGAGCCCCTCGTCGGCCCACCACAGCGCGCCCTCGCAGAAGGCCTCGAGCACCACACCGGTCACGCCGAGGCGCGCGGGCACCGAACCTTCGTACCGCGATCGCGCCGCCTCAGCCGCCATTCATGGCCTCCCGTGCCAGGTCGTCCGCCGCTTCGCGCAGCACGTGCTCATCCGCGTCACCGCCGCTCACCGGCTCCTTGCCGATTTCCAGCATCACCGGCACCGCCAGCGGCGAAATCCGGTCGAGCCGGCTGTGGACGATTCGACCCTTGATTCGCGCCAGCATATCCCCGAGCCGGCCGATGTCGAGGAGGCCGGTGGAGGCGTCGGCCCATGTCGCTTCCATCAGGAGGTGGTCGGGCTCGTGCTTGCGCAAGACGTCGTAGATCAGGTCGGACGACATGGTGACCTGCCGGCCGCTCTTCTCCTGCCCCGGATGGCGCTTCTCGATCAGCCCGGAGATCAGGGCGCAATTGCGGAACATGCGTTTCAGGAGATAGCTCTCGGCCATCCAGGCTTCGAGATCGTCGCCAAGCATGTCCTCGTCGAACAGTTCGGCAAGGCTCGGCCGGTCGCGCGCAAAGGCGGCGCCGAGATCGGCGAGCCCCCACACCGCGATCGAGTAATCGGTAGCGACAAAACCGGTGGGGCGCAGCTTGGCGCGCTCCAGCCGGCGGGTGAGCAGCATGCCCAGCGTCTGGTGGGCCAGACGGCCCTCGAACGGGTAGGCGACGAGATAGTGGCGATTGCCGCGCGGATAGGTCTCCACCAGGAGCTGACCCTGGCGCGGCAGCAGCGAGCGCCGGCGCTGGATGCGCAGCCACTCCGCGACCTGGGGCGGCAGTTCGCCCCAGCGCTTGGGATCGGCTAGGATCGCCCGCACCCCGGCGGCGAGATAGGTCGACAGGGGAAACTTGCCCCCGGCATAGAGCGGGATCTTCGGTGTCGTGTCCTGGGTGCGGGTGGCGATCACGTCGTTTTCGTACATGCCCTCGAAGCGGAGCACGAAGCCAGCGAACAGGAAGGTGTCGCCGGGCGCCAGGGTCTCGATGAAGTACTCCTCGATCCTGCCGACGATGCGCCCACCGCGGCCGGCGAGCCCGGCGGCGCGATTGCGGCTGATTTTCACGTTGAGCAGCGGCGCCTCGATGATGGTGCCGACGTTCAACCGGTATTGCTGGGCGACGCGCGGATGGCTGATGCGCCACAGGCCGTCCTTGCCCGCGCGGATGCGGGCGTAGCGTTCGTACTGGCGGAGTGCGTAGCCGCCCGTGGCGACAAAACCGACCGTGCGGTCGAAGGTCCGGCGGTCGATCTCGCGATAGGGATAGGCGGAGGCCACCTCCTCGTAGAGGTCGTCGGCGTCAAACGGCGTCGCGCAGGCCATGCCGAGGACGTGCTGTGACAACACGTCGAGCGCGCCGGACCGGATGGGCGGCGTGTCCTGCGCGCCGAGATAGTTGGCCTCCAGCGCCGAGCGGCATTCCAGCACCTCGAAGCGGTTGGCCGGTACCAGCAGCGCCCGCGACGGTTCGTCGAGGCGGTGGTTGGCGCGCCCGATCCGCTGAGCCAGCCGACTCGCGCCCTTCGGCGCGCCGATGTGGATCACCAGATCGACATCGCCCCAGTCGATCCCGAGGTCGAGGGTGGAGGTGCAGACCACGGCGCGCAGCCGCCCGGCACTCATGGCCGCCTCAACCTTGCGCCGCTGGGTGGCGTCGAGCGAACCGTGATGGAGGGCGATGGGCAGGTCGTCGGCGTTCACCCGCCACAGCTCCTGGAAGATCAGCTCCGCCTGGCTGCGGGTATTGACGAACAGGAGCGCCATGCGGTGCCGCTTGATCGCGTCGTAGAGATCGCCGAGGGCGTAACGCGCCGAATGCCCGGACCACGGCACGCGCTCTTGCGAATCGAGAATGGTGATGTCGGGCCTGGCGCCGCCGGCTACCGTCACCAGGTGGCTGAGCCGCCGCCGCGTCCCGCCCTGGGGCATCAGCCAGCCGCGCAGTTCGTCGGGGTCGGCCACGGTCGCCGACAGGCCGATGGTCTTCAGCCGCGGCGCCAGCTTGCGGAGCCGCGCCAGCCCCAGCGACAGGAGGTCGCCGCGCTTGTTGGTCACCAACGCGTGCAGTTCGTCGAAAATCACCGTGTCGAGATCGGCGAAGAACCGGTCGGCGCCGGGGGCGGAGACGAGCAACGCCACCTGCTCCGGCGTCGTGAGCAGGATGTCGGGCGGATTGAGCTTCTGGCGCTGGCGCTTGTGGACCGAGGTGTCGCCGGTACGGGTCTCGAGCCGAAGCGTAAGCCCGATCTCGTCGACCGGCGCTTCGAGGTTGCGGGCGATGTCGACGGCGAGCGCCTTCAGCGGCGAGACGTACAGCGTGTGGATGCCGTATCCGCCCGCCCGCCGCGGCTTCTTTGGCCGGGCGTGGAGGGCGGTGAGGCTGGGCAGGAAGCCGGCGAGCGTCTTGCCGGCGCCGGTGGGCGCGATCAGCAGGGTCGACTTCCCGGCCCGCGCCTTGTCGAGAAGCTCCAACTGATGCGGACGCGGCGACCAGCCGCGCGCGACAAACCAGTCCGCAAACGGCGGAGGCAGAGGCGCGTCGGGTGGTGTCTTCGCGACAACGTTCACGCCAAAGGCGTAGCGCGGCGGCGCCATGGCGTCCATCGTGGCCGCGTCCGTCGGCTGTCAGCAGCGAGGTGGGCGTGGCGGGCCGGCGTGCTTATCTTGCCTCCATGCAACCCGCCGATCTCCTCCAACCGTCCGCCGCTGGCCTCTACGCGCCGCAGGGCGGCTTCCACATCGACCCGACCCGGGCCGTGGACGTGGCGCTCGTCACCCATGGCCATGCCGACCATGCGCGCCCCGGCCACGGCACCGTGGTGGCGACCGCCGAAACGCTCAAGATCATGGAAGTGCGGTACGGGGCCGGCTTTGCCGGCGCCACACAGGTAGCGGAGCCCGGCGCGACGCTGCGGTTCGGGTCCGTCTCGGTCACCTTCGCGCCTGCCGGCCATGTCCTCGGTTCGGCGCAGATCCTGGTGGAGGCGGACGGCACGCGGATCGTCGCCTCCGGCGACTACAAGCGCCTGCCGGACCCCACCTGCGCGCCGTTCGTCCCCATCCCGTGCGATGTCTTCATCACCGAAGCCACGTTCGGGCTTCCGGTCTTTCACCATGCCGATCCCGCCGACGAGATCGCCAAGCTCCTTGCCTCGCTTGCCCGCTCGTCGGAGCGCGCCCACATGGTCGGCGCCTATTCGCTGGGCAAGGCGCAGCGCGTGATCCGCCTCCTGCGCGACGCCGGCTATGACGCACCGATCTACATCCACGGCGCGTTGGAGAAGCTGTGCGCGCTCTACGAGGAGCTGGGAGTGGCGCTCGGCCCCTTGTCGCCGGCAACGGTGGCGAAGGGCGCCAAGGGTGACTTCGCCGGAGCCGTCGTGATCGCGCCGCCGGGGGCGCTGCAGGACCGCTGGGCGCGGCGCTTCCCCGATCCGGTCATCTGTCACGCCTCGGGCTGGATGCGTATCCGCCAGCGGGCCAAGCAGTCCGGCGTCGAACTGCCGCTGATCCTGTCCGATCATGCCGACTGGGACGAACTCACGCGGACGATCCGCGACGTGGGCGCCAAGGAGGTCTGGGTGACCCACGGGCGCGAGGAGGCGCTGGTGCGCTGGTGCGAGCTCAACGGCATTCGCGCGAAGCCGCTCCATCTCGTCGGCTACGAGGACGAACCGGAATGAGGTGAAGTCTCGGGCTGCCATCTACAAATCGCTGAGTGAATCGCGCTGGCAATCGGAAGCAGCCTTTCGATTTGAAGCCGTTCAAGTCTTTGCCTCGATGTCCCTCTTAGCAAGGGCTCTCGTTTTGCATGCTCATCCTCCAGCGAGGTGACAAGAAGCAGACAGTCGATGTTCTGAAAACGGGGCTTCGAGGGCGATAGGACATTCTTTGAGAACAAAAACTCGATTATCCCAAATATCGATGATTCACCTGGTGAAAAAAGGATGCACTCCCCGCTTCTTCCCATCGCCGGCTCAAAAACAACTAGCGCCACCCTCAACGCGTCGATTGCACCCTGCCTGCGCGCATATCCTCCTAACTGCTTGTCCGCATTGCTCAGATGGGCTTCGACGCGACGAAAGAGATGTGTCGCGAGCCTTCGGTCTGCGTCTTCTGGATTGGGCAGTTCATCAATGATGTTGCGAGTCGAGATTTGTCCGTATGCTCGCATCGGCTGACCTTGCCGCGCCGCCTCGTCGAAGATCTTATTGTATATGTGGTGTGTGTAGCTTTCTTGGATACTCTTCAACTCCATCAAAACATTTTGCCGGGGAAAGAATAGATCTGGGGTTCGGCCTGTATTTGATCGCCTAGGCAAACTCCCCGCATCGATGTTCAATCCTCCAAAGTTACTGAGGCCCGCAGAAATCGCCTGCTCCAAGGTCATTTCGGCCTCCGATTCGCTCTTGGCCCATGATAATCGAAAGAATGCGGCTCTTTGCTTCGCTCCTCGACAACCTCGTCCTGACGCCACAGCGCAACGTCAAGCTGCGGCTGCTGGTCGACTACTTTCGCGCCACCCCGGACCCGGCGCGCGGCTACGCCCTGGCCGTCCTCACAGGCGCGCTCGACATCCCGGGCGTCAAGCCGGCGATGCTGCGCGACCTTGTGCGCGAGCGCGTGGACGCCGAGCTCTTCGCCTATTCCTATGATTTCGTTGGCGATTTCGCTGAAACGGTGTCGCTGATCTGGCCGGCCGAAGGCGACACCGACCACCCGCCGGACCTTGCCGAACTGGTGGAATCGCTCCTGCGCGCCTCGCGCAGCGACGGCCCGCGGATCGTGGAACGCTGGCTCGACGCGCTGGACACCACCGAGCGCTGGGCGCTGATCAAGCTGGTCACCGGCGGCTTGCGGGTCGGCGTCTCGGCGCGGCTCGCCAAGCAGGCGCTCGCCCAACTCGGCGGGCGCGAGATCGCCGACATCGAAGAGGTGTGGCACGGTGTCGAGCCACCCTACACCGACCTGTTCGCGTGGCTGGAAGGTCGGGCCGACCAACCGCGCTCGGCGCGCGCGGCGCCGTTCCGTCCCGTGATGTTGTCGCAGCCGATCGCCGAGGACGACTTCGCGCGGATCACACCCGACACCTATGCGGCCGAATGGAAGTGGGACGGCATCCGCGTCCAGGCAGTGCGGGACGGCGATGTCGTGCGCCTCTACAGTCGCACCGGCGACGATATCTCGCGGGCGTTTCCCGATCTGGTCGACGGACTCGATATCGAGGGCGCGCTCGACGGCGAACTTCTGGTGGGACGGCCCACCGACGACGGGTTCGTCGCCGGCTCGTTCGGTGATCTGCAACAGCGCCTCAACCGCAAGACCGTCTCGCGCAAGCTGATGGCAAGCCATCCGGCGTTCCTGCGCGCCTACGACTGCCTGATCGCCGGCACCGAGGATGTGCGGGCGATGCCCTGGGAGGCGCGCCGCCGGCGGCTCGAAACACTGGTCGACGATTCGCGTAGCGGCCGCATCGACCTGTCGCCGGTGCTGGCCTACGGCAGCGTCGACGAGCTGCGCGCGCTCCGGGTCGATCCACCCGATCCGCTGATCGAAGGGCTGATGCTGAAGCGGCGCGATTCCGTCTACGAGGCCGGACGGCCGAAGGGCCCGTGGTTCAAGTGGAAACGCGACCCGCATCTCGTCGACGCGGTGCTGATGTACGCCCAGCGCGGCCACGGCAAGCGCTCGTCCTTCTATTCCGACTACACCTTCGGCGTCTGGCGCGACGCGGGCGACGGCGACGAACTGGTGCCGGTCGGCAAGGCCTATTTCGGCTTCACCGACGAGGAACTCGCCGAGATCGACCGCTTCGTGCGCAACCACACGGTCAACCGCTTCGGCCCGGTGCGCGAGGTGGTCCACACGCCGACAGAGGGATTGGTGCTGGAGGTCGCGTTCGAGGCGCTCAACCGCTCGACGCGGCACAAATCGGGGGTCGCGATGCGCTTCCCGCGCATCTCGCGGCTGCGCTGGGACAAACCGCCGGCCGAGGCCGACCGGTTGGAAACGCTGGTCAAGCTGATCCGGGCGTGAGCGTCGATCAGGTGGGCAGTGGCGCCGGTCCCACATCGGTCAACCGCAGCATCGTCACGCTGCCGGTGCGATCCCAGCGGTACTCGTAATGATCGGCCTGCACCACCGGCAGCCGGACCTGTGACGGGCGGTAGATGCACACATTGGTACCGGGGGCATGGCGCACCGCGTCGTAGACGATGCCGTTCTCGCCGGGGCCCGTTTCCGGCCAGCGCAGGGCGACGCCGAACGGCTGCGAAGCGGCGTAGCTGTCGGGATCGTAGAGGTCCGGGCGCGTGTCCTTCATGCCTCGGATGTCGATCAGCTCGCAATCCACGGACGCGACGAGCTGGCGCATCTGGATGGCGCTCGGGAAGGCGTCCGCCGACAGCTTCAGGCGGCGTGTGTGGTGGTAGACGGTCTCCGCAATCGCGGTCGCGACGTCGAACGCGGCGTACCACGCGCCGAGGCGTCCGTCGGTGAAGCGTCCGCCGGCCTCGTCGGCATGGAGAAACGCCGCCACCACCAGCGTCCCGCCGGGCCCATGGACGATCTCGTCGTCGGGCAGATGGGCCAGACGCCGCGACAGGCGGTCATTGGTGATGGCCTCCAGGAGAAAGGCCGCCCGGAGGTCGTCCACGTCCGCGCTGAGATCGTCGAACACGCCGACGGTGGGATAGCGGCTGGCGATCAGTCTGTGGGTCGGCACGCTGACGTGCGAACGCCTCGGCGCGGTCACTTCACGCCGCGCCAGGCGTCGATGTAGCGGCGCAGGGTGTAGAGATCGTCCATGCTGCCACCGAGCGCGCGCTCGAACGGGGACTTCCCGCCGAAGGGGATGTCGGTGTTGGCGCTTTTGAACCACCGCGCCGCGCTGGCATCGTCGGCAAACAGCAGCTTCAGACCCTTGTGGATGCCGAGAAGCAGCGAAATGCGCTCCAACTGATCGCGGGTCAGCGTGCCCACCTTGCCGGCCTTCCAGTTGTGGTAGGTCGGCCGCGCAATGCCGCCAAGCAGGGTGCGGCGCTGGTCGACCGTGAGGCGCCAGGCGTCCGCCAATGACAGGAAAAGCCGTATCGCCGATTCGGAAAGCCCTTTGCGAACAAGAGGATCGCCCACATCGAGGGCCACCCCCTCAACCTGCCACGCGGCGCTGGCTTCACTGAATCCGGCCATGGCTCATGCTCTCTATCTAAACTCAATATCTATATATAGATCATTCCCTCCTCCGTCAATCACCAAGGAAGCCCCGTCTACGCGCACCCGGATGGCAGGGCTATGGCCGTTCCCAGCGGTAGCGGATGTCGGGCATGCGCTCCTCGTTGCCTCTGCCGTCGGTGAACGCGATCGCGCGAAACTCGCGCGCTTCGTAGAACCGTCGGGCGCGCGTGTTGGCCTGAAAGCACCAAAGCTCCAGTGCGCCGGTAGCCGTTTTCTTGGCGCGTTCAAGGAGCGCCGAACCGGCTCCACGACCGACATGGTCCGGATGCACGTAGAGCAGACGGATTTCGCTGCCCGCGCGAGCCAGGAAGCCAGCCATCTCGGCACCGAATTCCGCGACCGTGACCTGACATTCGCCGAACACGACGCCGCCGATGAAGGCGCGGTCGTCTTCGGGCGTGTGGAGCCGCGGCAGAAACGTCAGTGTCGCGAACGACGCGGTGAACAACGCCGCGACCGCATCGATGTCGGCACGTTCAGCGGGACGAACCCGCAAGTCGGGCCCGTCCGGATCGCGGTCCGTCACCGGAAGTGCTTGGAGAGCTTCAGGCCCTGGCCCTGGTAGTTGGAGGTCGAGGTCTGGCCGTAAAGGGTTTCCGGCTTCTCGGTGATCTGCTCATAGACCAGCCGGCCGATGCTCTGTCCGTGGACGAGCTGGAACGGCACCTCGTAGCTGCGCACCTCCAGCACCGCGCGGCTGCCCGGCTGGCCGTCCTCGGTCGCCCCGAAGCCGGGGTCGAAGAAGCCCGCATAGTGGACCCGGAACTCGCCCATGGTCGGGTCGATGGGCGCCATTTCGGCCGCCAGGTCCGCCGGAATCTGGACCCTCTCCTTGGACGCGAGGATATAGAACTGGTTGGGGTCGAGGATGACTTCGCCGGCGGTGCGCAGCTTGATCGGCTCCCAGTAGTCCAGCATGTCGTGGGCGCCGACGCGGTCCACGTCGATCACGTCGGTGTGGCGCTGGGCGCGATAGCCGACCAAGCCTTCCGGGTCCTCGGGCGACAGGTTGACGCTGAGGTTCAGGCCGTGGCGGATGTTGGGCTCGCCGTCGACCAGCGGCTGACGGGCGTGGCGCTCGGTGAGTTCGGCGTCGCTCAGGCGAAAATCCTGATAGGTCGGCTGCATGCTGTTCCGCCGCCGGAACCGAATCTGGTTGAGCCGGCTGCCGGTGCGCACGCGTATCGGAAACGTCCGCGGAGAGATTTCGGCATAGAGCGGACCGCGGTAGCCGGTCCGCACGTCGTCGAAGATCTCGCTGTGGTCGGTGATCAGGCGGGTGAAGACGTCGAGCCGCCCGGTGGAGCTTTTCGGATTGGCGACGGCGGAGATGCTGGTCAGCGGCTCCAGGTCGACGTGCTCCTGCAGTTCGACGATATAGACCGCGCCCCGCTCCAGCACCGCGCCGTTGGCGAGGTCGACCCTGGTCGCGGACAGGTGGTCGAGCTGCTCGGCGACAGTCTTGTCGCGCCCGGGCAGGAAGCTGGCGCGCACCCGGTGCGCGGTGCGGCCGAGGCGGAGGTCGAGGCTCGCCGGCTGGATCTGGTCGGGCACGATGTCGGTGATGGCGGCGACGACCTTGCGCCGGATCAGATGCTCGATCTTCTGGCACGGCAGCAGGCCCGGCTGGGTACCGAGATCGCCGGTCGGCAGCGGTTCGGCTGCGCCGGTCATGTCGCTCGGCTCGGCACTGATCGCAAAGAGACTATCGGCCATGGGATTGGGTCCGGTTTCGAATCGCGGCGGACATACCACGAACCTTGGTAGGCCACATCGGGGCCGGCTGGCGACCGGAATCCGTCACCGATCCCCGTGATCCACATGGCCTGCCGCCGCCCCCGCTTCTCGGTCTTTGCGTTGACAGACGGTCACGGGCCGGGTTAGCTGCCCTCGTCCCGTGGTCATTTGAGCCGGCCGGCTTGCAGCCACGTTAAACAACTCGCTAAAAGGTCGGGACGTGCAACCCGGCCCCGCGGCCGGGTTTTTTGTTGGGGGTGCCGGACCATGGCACGGAAGACGAGAAAGACACGCAAGCGGCTGAAACCGGCCACCCAGCTCGTCCACGGCGGGATCGAGCGGTCGCAGTTCGGCGAGAACGCCGAAGCGCTGTTCCTCACCCAGAGCTTCGTCTACGACAGCGCCGAACAGGCGGCCGCGCGCTTCGAGGGCAAGGAGCCGGGCTTCATCTATGCCCGCTTCGCCAACCCCACCGTTGCCATGTTCGAGGAGCGGATGCGGCTTCTCGAAGGCGCGGAAGCCGCGCGGGCGACGGCCAGCGGCATGGCCGCGGTCACCGCCTCGATGCTCTGCCATCTCCGCGCCGGCGATCACGTGGTCGCGGCCAAGGCGCTGTTCGGCTCGTGCCGCTACGTAGTCGAGGACCTGCTGCCGCGCTATGGCATCACCTCGACGCTGGTCGACGGTACCGACCTCGATCAATGGCGCGAGGCGAGGACGCCGGACACCAAGACCTTCTTTCTCGAGACGCCGACCAACCCCACGCTGGAGGTGCTCGATATCGAGTCGATCGCCGGGATCGCTCACGAGGTCGGTGCGCGGCTGATCGTCGACAACGTCTTCGCCACCCCCGTGCTGCAGCGACCGCTGGAGCTTGGCGCCGACGTGGTGGTCTACTCCGCCACCAAGCACATCGACGGCCAGGGGCGCGTGCTCGCCGGCGTGATCCTCGCCGACAACGCCTTCATCGACGATCACCTCCACACCTTCCTTCGCCAGACCGGGCCCTCGCTCAGCGCCTTCAACGCCTGGGTGATGCTCAAGGGCCTGGAAACTCTGGAAATCCGCGTGAAGCGACAGTCCGAGACCGCCGCGCTGCTCGCCGACCGGCTGGCCGACCACAAGAAGGTGCAGCGGGTCTACTATCCAGGCCGGCCGGACCATCCGCAATACGAACTTGCGAAGCGCCAGATGGCCGGGCCGTCGACGCTGATCGCCTTCGAGGTCAAGGGCGGGCGCAAGGGCGCCTTCAACATGCTCAACGAACTAAGGGTCATCGGCATCTCCAACAATCTCGGCGACGCCAAGAGCCTGATCACCCACCCGTCGACCACGACCCATCAACGGCTGAGCGAGGCCGCGCGGCGGGAGTTCGGAATCACCCAGGCGCTGGTGCGGCTTTCGGTCGGTCTGGAAGATCCACAGGACCTCACGGACGACCTGGTGAACGCCCTCGATACGCTCGGCTGAGCCGCGTTGACCGGCGCCGCCACCGGCACATATGGTCCCGACGGGGACTCGCTGGGGGTTCGCGCGGAGTCGGCGATGTATCGTGAAATCACGCGGGCCATCCAGGTGACCGTCGAGCCGACCTACATGGAATCGGAATCCTCGCCCGAGCGGTCGCGCTACTTCTGGGCCTACCAGATCGAAATCGCCAATCTCGGGCACGAGATCGTTCGCTTGCGGTCGCGGCACTGGCAGATCACCGACGCCGAAGGCCGGATCGAAGAGGTGCGGGGCGCCGGCGTGGTCGGCGAACAGCCGGTGCTGGAGCCGGGCGAATCGTTCGTCTACACCAGCGGCTGTCCCCTCAACACGACGTCGGGCATCATGGTCGGCACCTACCAGATGCAGAACGAACGCGGCGAGCTGTTTTCCGTCGCGATTCCCGCCTTTTCGCTCGATCTGCCCGACGAGGAACGGACGCTCAACTGAGCCAGAAACCCGCCATAGTTGGCCCGCTCAATGACGACGCCACCGCGATCCTGAGGCAGTTCGACGTTTGCGACGCCGACATGCTGGGGCTCGGCGGCGAGAGCATGGTGTTCGCGCTCGACGAGCCACGCGTGCTCAGGGTGCCGCGCGGCCAACCAGCACCGACCCTGGAGGGACGACAGGCCTTTCTCGCCGATCTTGAGGGCAAGCTGCCGTTTCGCACGCCGCTGATCCTGGAGATCGGGCTCGACCACGCCTACACGATCGAGGCACGCCTGCCGGGCCGCTCCATGCTCGACGTGCTGCGCGAGCTCCGGGGGCCGGTGCGCGCGCGCGCCTGGCGGAGCTACATCACGGCGGTCGACGCGATCGGCACGATCCCCCGGCCCGACCCGGTCTACCGGCAAATCCTCGCGTCCGATCCGATCGAGGCCGCGACCTGGCCCGACTTCATCGCCGCCTGCATGGCCGGCGCGGCGCAGCGGAACCGCGCCACGATCGAGCGGGAGATCGGCGACGCCGATCGCATCGCCGCGCAGGCGATCGCGCTGACCGCCGACCTGGAACGGGAACCGCCGAAAGTGCTCGTCCACGGTGATGTCTTTCCCGGCAACGTCATGATGGACGATGCCGGCGCGGTCACGGCGGTGATCGACTTCGGGTATTTCACCGTCGCCGGCGACCCGACCCTCGACCTCGCCGCGGCCTATCTGCCGCTGGAGATGCTGGACGTGTGCGGTCCGGACGACATCGAGGTCGTGCGCGATCTGATGGTCCAACGCCACGGCGCCGGCATCGAAGCCGCGATCCGTTGCCATCGGGCCTATTTTGCGCTGTTCATGGCCGATCCGGCCAACGCGGCCGAGCCGTATCCCCGTCTCTACCGATGGAGCCTGACCAACATGGCGAAGCTGGCCATGGGCACGCTGCCGGGTTTCTAGCGCGATGGCGAAGGACGGTCACACGCCGCGCCTGCGGCTGGACGAGCTCACGGTCCACGGCCTGGCGCCGGTCTCGTTCGCGGTCACGGCCGGCGCATGCGTCGCCGTCACCGGCCCGTCGGGTTCGGGCAAGACCGTGCTCCTGCGCGCCGTGGCCGATCTCGACCCGGCGGAGGGCCGGGTTTATCTCGACGGCGCCGAAAGAACGGCGATGTCGGGTCCGGCGTGGCGGCGCCGGATCAGGTTCTCCGCCGCCGAGCCGGGGTGGTGGGCAGACACACCGGGCAGCCATCTGCCCGGTCGCGAATCCGTCGCGTCGGCGGTCGCGGCCCTCGGTCTGACGACGGCGCAACGCGACCAAGCCCTCACGGAGCTTTCGACCGGCGAGCGCCAGCGCTTCGCGCTGATCCGTGCACTTGCCGACAAACCGTCGGTGCTCCTCCTCGACGAGCCGACCGGTGCACTCGACGCCCAGGCGACCGAACGCGCCGAACACCTGCTGCGCAGCTTCCTGGACGGCGGCGGGACGGTTCTGTTCACCAGCCACGACCACGAGCAGGTAGGACGGCTGGCGAGCCGGTGCCTCGCGATCCGCGACGGCGCCGTGCGCGAGGAGGCGGTCTGATGCCAGCGGGCTATGTCCAGCTCGACGCCATCGATCTCGCGCTTGCGGCGCTGCTGATCCTGATCAACGGTGCGCTGTCCCTCACTTTCCACCTCGGCCTGGAGCGCACGCTGCTGATCGCGACGGTGCGTATGGTCGTGCAGCTCGCCCTCATCGGGCTGGTGCTGACCTTCATCTTCGCGCAGACCTCCCCCTTGTGGACGCTGGCGCTGGCTCTGGTGATGATCGGCTTCGCCGGGCGCGAGGTACTGGCGCGACAGACGCGACGCTTCCGCGGCTGGCTCGCCTATGGCCTGGGAACCGGGACACTGCTCCTCGTCGGGATGCTGTCGGTGATCTACGGCGTCGGTCTCGTCATCGGCCCCGAGCCGTGGACATCACCGCGCTTCATCCTGCCGGTTCTCGGCATGATCCTCGGCAACACGCTGACCGGCATCAGCCTCGGGCTGGAGACGCTGACGACGACGGCGGTGCGCGAGCGGGCGGGGATCGAGGCGCAAATCGCGCTCGGGGCCAACCGCGCCGAAGCGCTGTCCGGCACCGTGCGTCAGGCGCTGAAGACGGGGATGATGCCTATCATCAACGCCATGGCGGCCTCGGGTATCGTCGCCCTGCCCGGCATGATGACCGGCCAGATCATCGCCGGCGTCGACCCGCTCGACGCGACCCAGTACCAGATCCTCATCATGTTCCTGATCGCCGGCGCCACGGCGCTCGGCACTTTTCTGGCGGTGCTCGGCGGCGCCCGCCTGCTCACGGACGAGCGCCACCGACTCCGCCTCGACAGGCTGCAGAAGACCGGTTCCTAGGCCGCCAGGATACGGTCTATCTCCGCCATGGCGTCGGCGGCCAGCGGGCCGTATTCGAGCGCCCGCACATTGTCCTCGACCTGGGCGACGGTCTTGAAGCCGGGGATCGGTACCACGCGGGGCGAGCGCGCCCAGATCCAGGCGAGCGCACCCTGCGCCACCGTGCGGCCGTCGCTGGTGAGCAGGTCGCGCGCGGCCTCGACCTTGCGCAGGAGATCGGGGTTGGGCACCCCGTCGATGAAGTAGCTCAGCCACTCGGGGCCCGCCGCCCGGATATCGTTGGCCGCGAAGCCGCGTTCACCCATGCGGAACTTGCCGGTGAGCAGCCCCATCGCCAGCGGCTGGCGGGCCATGGCGACCAGGCCCTTGTTGACGACGAATTGCGACATCTCGTCGGCCGGCCGGAACAGGTTCATGTCGTGCTGCACGGCCGTGAACCCGTCCATGCCGGCGAAGGCGGCAACGCCTTCCACGTCGTCGTTGCTCCAACCGTACGCAGCCACCTTGCCGGCCTGCCGCAGTTCGTCCAGCACGGCGAAGACAGGCGCGGTGCGATCGACGGGATGGTGGTTGACGTGGAAGAACACCAGATCGAGACGCTCGCGGCCCAGCCGCCGCAGCGATCCCTCGACCGCCGTCCGTACGTAGTCGGGTGAATCCGAGATACCGGTGAGTTCCCGCGTGGCCGGGTTGAACGTGTTGCCCAGCTTGGTGGAGATGAAGATGTCCTCGCTGGTGCCGTCCAGCGCCTGCGCCAGCAACTCCTCGGAATGGCCCGCCCCGTAGGCGTCGGCGGTGTCGAAGTAGCGAATGCCGAGGTCGACCCCGCGCCGGATCGCCGCAATGGAGGTGGCGTCGTCGACCGCGCCCCAGCCGAGGGGCTGGTCGCCGGTGCGCATCGGGCCACCGATCGCCCAGCATCCGAGGCCGAGCCGGGGGATTGTCGTGCCGGTCCAGAGTTCGATGGTGGTCATGGCTTGTCCTTTCAGGAATGAAGTATGGCGTACCTGCCTTGCGCCTGAACCTGGTCAGCATCGGCTTGCCACGCAACGACCAGGACAGTAATAGCCATTTCAATAATGAAATACGATCTCGACTGGCACGACCTGAGGCTCTTCCTGGCGGTGGCGCGCGCCGGCGGCCTGAACGCGGCGGCCCGGGCGACAAAGGTGAGCGCACCGACCCTCGGGCGGCGCATGGGCCGGCTCGAACAGGCGCTCGGCCAGCCGATCTTCACCCGGCTTCGGGACGGCTATCGGCTCACCCCCACGGGCGAGGAGGTGTTCGACCATGCGACCGAGGTGGAGAAGGCCGTGGCCTCGCTCGATCGCTGGCGGGCAGGCAGGCGCAGCGGCCGGGCGGTGCGGGTGGCGGCCGGGACCTGGACCTCGGTCTACCTCGCGCGCAACATCGCCACGCTTTGGCGCGCCGACGATCCGTTCACGATCGAATTCGTCACGGCCACGGCCCGGGCCGATATCGGCCGCCGCGCCGCCGACATCGGTCTGCGTAACGCACGCCCGGACGAGCGGTGGCTGGCGGCACGCAAGGTCGGGACGGTCGCCTTCGCGGCCTACGCGGCCCCGGACGCGCCCGCAGAACCACAGTGGATCGGCATTGCCGGCAACGGCGCGCTGACCCCGTCGGCGCGCTGGATCGCGGCCCACCACGCCGCCGACATCGCGCTGTGGGCGAACAGCCCGGTCTGCGCCCACGAGATCGCCCGCGCGGGCGGTGGCGCGGCGGTGCTGCCCTGTTTCATCGGCGACCGCGACGACCGCCTCGAGCGCCGCTCGGAACCGATCGCCGACCTGCAGCACGACCGCTGGCTGGTCGCCCATCACGACGATCGCCACGATCCTTCGGTCAGGTCCGTGATCGATCGGATCGTCGACCTGGTGAACACTGACCGGGCGCTGATGACCGGTGAAGGGGTGGCCGCGTAGCCGACGCTTCAATCGCGCGCCGGGAGATCGACGACGTTCGCCCAGCCGAACGCGCGCTCGCTGGGGCCGTTGTCACGCAGGTCGGCAAGCCGCTCCGCCGCCTCTTTGAGGCGCGGCCGGTGGCCGGCCGCGACCCACCACATCACCAGGTGCGCCTCGGTGGGTGGCTCAAACCAGTCGGCCCGGCGATCGAAGATCCGCCGGTGGACGGTCTTGAACGTGAAGGCGGCGAGATCGTCCGCCGACTCCCAGATGCTGAGATTGATGATCAGGCGGGGATCGTCGTCGAGGCTAAATCCGGTGGCGTTGCCGGTGGCATCCTCAAGCCGCCAGACGAAGCCCTTCGAGCGGTCAGCGAGAGCATTGACACGATCAAGGGCCGCGACGAATCCGGCAAGCCTGGGGCTCGTGAGATCATCGACCGCCCGCGCCACGTTGAGTTCCGCCAGATGGGTACCCGGCGGCTGGGCATATCCGGTCACGCCGCCGCGCCGCCGCCATCGGCGGTGAACTGGGCGGGATCGAACTCGTAGCCGCGATTGCAGAACTCGCAGCGCACCGTGATGCGACCATCCTCGGTGCTCTCGGCGATCTCGTCGGCGGTGAACCCGGCGAGCACGCCGTGGACGCGCTCACGGGAACAGGAGCAGGCTTCGCGCACGGGCTGGGCGGCGAAGACACGCACGCCACGCTCGTTGAACAGGCGAAACAACAGCCGCTCGACCGAAACGTCCGGGTCGGTGAGTTCGATGTCCTCGACGGTGTCGACCAGTGCCCGCGCTTCGCGCCAGGCATCGTCCTCGTCGACCGTGTGCGGCTCCACGTCGTCGGGGACATCACCCCCCGGCAGGTCCTGCTGGCGCGCCCGCTCCGGCGACCGCGGCAGGAACTGCACGACAATGCCGCCGGCACGCCAGCTTGTGGTCAAGCCGTCCTCGCCGCGCTCCTGGACCTCGGCCACCGCCAGGCGCACGCGGGTGGGAATCTGCTCCGACTGGTGAAAGTAGGTGTGAGCGACCGATTCCAGGCTCTCGCCCTCCAGCGCGACGATGCCCTGATAGCGCTGCGCGCCGCCGCCCTGATCGATGGTCATCGCCATGGTGCCGGTCCCGAGCAACACGCCCGCACGACGCGCCTCGGCTTCGGTGGCAGCGGCCAGACGTTCCTCGTCGAAGCGGGCATAGGCGCGCAGCGATCCATCGGTGCGATAGTCCACGACCAGCATGTCGACCACGCCGTCGGTCTCGGTCTGCAAGGTGAAGCGCCCCTCGAACTTGAGCGACGATCCGAGCAGCGTGGTGAGCACGATGGCCTCGGCCAGCAGGCGCGATACCGCGGGCGGGTAGTCGTGACGCTTGAGCAGCGCGTCCAGCTCCGGTCCCATCTGGATGGCGCGGCCACGGACATCGAGCGGCTGCACGGCAAACGGCCGCACGGCGTCGTCACCGGCGGGCGCCTGCAAATCAGCGGGGATCGCGGCGTCGGTCACGCCGCGTCGGCGTCCAGGCACCAGGCGAGGATGCCCTTCTGCGCGTGCAGGCGGTTCTCGGCCTCGTCGAAGACCACCGAATGCGGGCCGTCGATGACCCCGGCGACGACCTCCTCGCCGCGGTGGGCCGGCAGGCAGTGCATGAACAGCGCGTCGTCGCTGGCGAGCGCCATGACTTGTTCGGTCACCTGGAACGGCTCGAGGATTTCACGTCGCCGGTCGGCGCCGTCGTCGCCCATCGACACCCAGGTGTCGGTGACCACGCAATGGGCACCGTCCACCGTCGGCTCGACTGTGTCGAACACCCGAACGTCGGCGCCGGCGGCGCGGGCCCACGAGATCAGCTCGGCCGGGGGCGCAAGCTCCGCGGGTGCGGCCACGGTGAGCGAGAAACCGAACCGGGCCGCGCCGTGCACCCACGACGTCAGCACGTTGTTGGACGCGCCCAGCCAGGCGATCCGGCGGCCCGCGATATCGCCGCGATGCTCCTCGAACGTCATCACGTCGGCCATGATCTGGCAGGGATGCGACACGCGTGTCAGGCCGTTGATGACCGGCACGGTGGCGTGGCGCGCGAGCTCGACCACCATGTCGTGGTCAAGCGCGCGGATCATGATGCCGTCGACGTAGCGCGACAGCACGCGCGCGGTATCGGCAATCGTCTCGCCGCGCCCGAGCTGCATCTCGGCGCCGGTCAGCACGATGGTCTCGCCGCCGAGGTCGCGCATGCCGACATCAAAGGAGACGCGCGTGCGCGTCGACGGCCGCTCGAAGATCAGCGCCAGCGTCTTGCCGCGCAGGGGCCGCGGCCCGCCGCCCGACCGACGCGCCGCCTTGCGGCGGCGGCTGTCGTCGACGATCCCCCGAAGATCCTCCGACGTCTGGTCGCAAAGATCGATGAAGTCGCGTTTCATCGTCATTCGGCTCCCGCATCGGCAACGGCTGGCGCCGGCGCCGCCTCGACGGACTCCAGCGCCCGCTCGAACCGCGCCACGGCCTCGTCGATCTCGGCCTCGGTGACGATCAGCGGCGGAAGGAAGCGCACGACGTTCTCGCCGGCGCCGACGACCAGCAGGTCGTGGGCGCGGGCGGCGGCGACCAGGTCGCCGACCGGGCGCCGGGCCCGGACGCCGACCAGCAGGCCTTCGCCACGCACTTCGCCGAGAAGCTCGGGATGGGCGTCGACGACCGACGCCAGCCGCTGCTTGGCATAGAGCCCGACGCTGCGCACGCGGTCGAGGAAGGCCTCGTCGCCGACGATCTCGATCACCGCCTTCGCGACCGCCACCGCGAGCGGATTGCCGCCGAAGGTCGAACCGTGGCTGCCGGGCGTCATGGCCTTCGCGGCCGCCTCGGTCGCCAGGCACGCGCCGATGGGGAAGCCGCCGCCCAGACCCTTGGCGAGCGCCATGATGTCCGGCGCGATCCCCGCCTTCTGATGCGCAAAGAGGGTGCCGGTGCGGCCGACCCCGGTCTGGACCTCGTCGAGGATCAGGAGCAGGCCGTGCTCGTCGCACAGGGCCCTCAGCGCCCGCAGCATCGCCGGGCCGACCTCGCGAAGGCCGCCCTCGCCCTGCAACGGCTCGATCATCACCGCCGCCGTCCGCGCGGTCACGGCATTGCGGACGGCATCAACGTCGCCGAGCGCCACCTGGACGAAACCGGCCTGCGGTTCGCCGAAGCCCTCAAGGTAGGTCGGATTGCCGGTCGCCGCGAGGGTCGCCAGCGTGCGGCCGTGGAAGGCACCGGTGAAGGTGATGATCTCGGTGCGGTCGGGCGCGCCGGCCGCGAAGTGAAAGCGGCGCGCGGTCTTGATGGCGCACTCCACCGCTTCGGCGCCGGAATTGGCAAAGAACACGCGGTCGGCGAACGACCGGGCGCACAGCGCCTCGGCCAGCGCCTCCTGTTCGGGGACGCGATACAGGTTGGAGACGTGCCACAGCCGGTTGGCCTGTTCGGTGAGCGCGGCGACCAACGCCGGATGGGCGTGACCGAGCGCGTTGACGGCCACGCCGCTTGCGAAATCGAGCACGCGCCGGCCGTCATCGGTCTCCAGCCATGCGCCCTCGCCGCGCACGAACGCCATCGGCGCCCGTGCAAACGTCTCGAAGAGTGCCGCAGTGGTCACAGCATCACCCGGTCAAGTCACGGTGTTGAAAACAAAAGTGCCGCCCGCAGGCAGCACAGGCCTCTATATCGGTGAACGGCCGGCGCGTGTCAATCAGGCCGTCTTTTCGGCCTGTTCATGGCCTGTGACGAGGCTTGGGGAAAAGGCGTGCAAAACGCCGCGCGGCGCGCCCAGACTCTTGTCACCGAGTCAAACGGTGGTGTAGCCTCCGCGCACTACTTGCAGTGCGGCGGACTTCTGCATCCATCGTCGGCCAGGCAGCGTTACGGGTCATTCGTAACGCGCGGGAACGGAGTCCGAGTCGGCTGCTTCAGACGAGGTGATGCGGCATGGCATGGACAGATGAGCGCGTCGAGTTGCTGAAAAAACTCTGGGCGGACGGGTTGAGCGCGAGCCAGATCGCGGCGCAACTCGGCAGCGTGACGCGTAACGCGGTGATCGGCAAGGTGCACCGCCTCAACCTGTCCGGACGCGCCAAACCGGCCTCGGCCGGACCGCGGCCGCGCAAGCCGCGGTCGTCGGGACACCGCACCACGCGCCATTTCACCGCCGGCAACACGGCGCTCAAGACCCATGCGCCGCCGGCCCCGCGTCGGCTGCCGGCGCCGGTGCCGCTGGAGGACGTTGTGGTGCCCATCAGCCTCAACGTCTCGCTGATGGCGCTGACCGAGGCAATGTGCAAATGGCCCGAGGGCGATCCGGGTACCGAAGGCTTCCACTTCTGCGGCCACAAATCGTGGAACGGGCTGCCTTACTGCGAGTACCACAGCCGGATCGCCTATCAGCCGGTGGAACGGCGCCGCGACCGGCGGCGATAGCACCGGGGCGGCGCGGTCAGGCGTCGAAGGCGTAGCCGGCACCGCGCACCGTGCGGATGAGGTCGCGGCCGGGCCCCAGCGCGCGGCGCAAACGCCCGATATGGACATCGACGGTGCGCTCGTCGACATAGACGTTGCGCCCCCAGACGCCGTCGAGAAGCTGCGCCCGCGACTGAACCCGCGTCGGGTTCTGCATCAGGAACTCCAGCAGCCTGAACTCCGTCGGCCCGAGTCGTAGTTCGCGACCGTCGCGCCGGACCCTGTGGGTCTCGCGGTCAAGTTCGATGCCGCCGTTCTTCAGGACCGAGGCGATCAGTTCCGGATTGGCGCGCCGTAAGGTCGCGCGGACCCGCGCCATCAGCTCCGGCACCGAGAACGGCTTGACGACATAGTCGTCGGCGCCGGTGGCGAGGCCGCGGACGCGTTCGGACTCCTCGCCCCGCGCGGTCAGCATGATGATCGGCAGGCGCCGTGTGGTCTCGCGCGCCCTGAGACGGCGGCAGAGCTCAATCCCCGAGACGCCCGGCAGCATCCAGTCGAGCAGCAGAAGGTCCGGGACGCTCTCGGAGAGCCGCATCTCCGCTTCGTCGCCGCGCTCGATCGTCGCGACGTCATACCCCTCGGCCTCCAGGTTGTATTTGAGCATGAGCAGCAGCGGCTGCTCGTCCTCGACGACCATGATCCGGGGTTTCATGTCTTCTTGCCGTCGTCCTCGTCGTCGCTCTTGAAGACAACCGCCGTCAGGCTCGATGTGTCCTTCTTCGGGCGTTCCTGCTCAAGCTGGTTGCCGGTCACGACATAGTGGAGGGTCTCGGCGATGTTGGTGGCGTGGTCGCCGATGCGCTCCAGGTTCTTGGAGCAGAACAGGAGGTGGGTGCAGAAGGTGATCGTCCGCGGGTCCTCCATCATGTAGGTCAGGAGCTCGCGGAACAGTGAGGTGTTGAGGGCGTCGATCTCCTCGTCGCGCTCCCAGACTTGGAGGGCAAGCTCAAGATCACGCTGGCCGTACGCGTCGAGGATGTTCTTCATCTGCTCGAGGCTCAATTCGGCGATGTGCTCCAGCCCGGCGAGCGGACGGCGGGCGCCGAAATCAGCCTCGATGGCGATGACGCGCTTGGCGGTGTTCTTGGCCAGGTCGCCGACGCGTTCGAGATCGTTGGCCACGTGGATCGCGGCGACGACTTCGCGCAGGTCCTGCGCCATCGGCTGGCGCAGCGCGATCATCTGGATCGCGCTCTCCTCGATCTGCCGCTGCATCTCGTCGACCTGCTTGTCGCGCTCGATGACCGTGTTGGCGAGGCCGAGGTCGCGGCGCATCAGCGCGGTGACGGCATCGGCGATCAACTGCTCGCAGATACCGCCCATCTCGGCGATGCCGGTGGTGAGCCGCCCGAGTTCCTCGTCGAACGAGGCAACGATGTGATCGGATGATGAAACCATGATGGGCGGCGCCTCCTCTAACCGAACCGGCCCGTGATGTAATCCTGGGTACGCTTGTCTTGCGGATTGGTGAAGATGTTCTCGGTGTCGCCGACCTCGACCAGGACACCGAGATGGAAGAACGCGGTCCTGACCGAAACGCGGGCGGCCTGCTGCATGGAGTGGGTCACGATGATGATCGTGTAGTTCTGCTTGAGCTCGTCCATGAGCTCCTCGATGCGCGCCGTCGCGATCGGATCGAGCGCCGAGCAGGGTTCGTCCATGAGGATGACCTCCGGCGACACCGCAATCGCCCGGGCGATGCACAGGCGCTGCTGCTGGCCGCCGGACAGACCGGTGCCGGGCTCGTTCATGCGATCCTTGACCTCGTCGAACAGGCTGGCCTTCTGCAGGCTGGTCACGACGATTTCCTCAAGGTCGGTCTTGGAGCTTGCCAGGCCGTGAATGCGCGGGCCGTAGGCAATGTTCTCGAAGATCGACTTGGGGAAAGGGTTGGGCTTCTGGAACACCATGCCGACGCGGGCACGCAGTTCGACGACGTCGAGGGTGGGATCGTAGATGTCCCGGTCGTCGAGCCGGATCCTGCCCTCGAAACGGGCGATGTCGATGGTGTCGTTCATGCGGTTGATGGCCCGCAGGAACGTGGACTTGCCGCAGCCCGACGGCCCGATGAAGGCGGTGACGGCCTTCTCCGGGATGTCGATGCTGACATCGAACAGAGCCTGCTTGTCGCCGTAGTAGACGTTGACGTTCTCGGCGGTGACCTTGACGGCTTCATTCCTCGCCGCGAGGTCGGCGTCGGCTTGGGAGCTCGTCTGTTCCATCACTGCGCTCACCACCTGCTGGTTGGACAGTTCGTTCATGGATCAGCCCGCCTCTACCATTTGCGCTCAAGGCGCTGCCGCAAGAAGATCGCCACGCCGTTCATCACGATGAGGAAGCCGAGCAGCACGAGAATACCGGCCGACGTGCGCGCGACAAAGCCGCGCTCGGGGCTATCGGCCCAGATGAAGATCTGCGTCGGCAGCGCCGTCGAGGCGTCCAGAAGGCCGCCGGGCGGGCTGGTGATGAAGGCGTTCATGCCGATCAGGAGCAGCGGCGCGGTCTCACCCAGTGCCTGCGCCAGGCCGATGATGGCGCCGGTCAGGATGCCCGGCATCGCCAGCGGCAGGACGTGGTGCGTCATCACCTGATGCTTGGACGCGCCGACGCCGAGTGCGGCTTCGCGGATCGACGGCGGCACGGCCTTGAGCGCCGCGCGGGTCACGATGATCATGGTCGGCAAGGTCATCAGGGCGAGGACCATGCCGCCGACCAGCGGCGCCGATCGCGGCAGGCCGAAGAAGTTCAGGAACACCGCCAGGCCGAGCAGACCGAAGACGATCGACGGGACGGCGGCCAGATTGTTGATGTTGACCTCGATCAGGTCCGTCCAGCGGTTGGCCGGCGCGAACTCCTCCAGGTAAACGGCGGCGGCGATCCCGATCGGGAAGGAAATCAGGAAACAGACCAGGAGCGCGTAGAACGAGCCGACGATGGCGCCGGACAGTCCGGCCAGTTCGGGGAAGCGGCTGTCGGCGTTGAAGAACAGCCCCCAGTTGAACGGCGCCGCAATGCGCCCCTCGGCGTCGAGGGTATCGAACCATGCGATCTGCCGGTCGGATATGCGCCGGCGATCCTCCGGCGTTTCGCGGACGATCGTGCCCTTGTTGAACTGGTCGACGGGATCGGCGGCGGGGATCGCAAGCGTGACCGTGGTGCCGACCAGCGACGGATTAGCGGCGACGTGATCGCGCAGGAGGAAGGGCGCGTTGTTGGTCAGGAGTTGCGACAGCGACCGTAGCTCGGAGCGCTCGACCTCGTCGAATTTGGCCGCCAGCGAATCGGCGACGACGGTCCTGAAACGCCGGCTCGACCGCGGATCGGTGGGATCGATGTCGGCCGGGATGGTGAAATCGACCGTGATCATCGTCTGCACGAAGGCGCGATAACCGCTGAATGAGAGCGTGGTGATCAGAACCGCCAGGAGACCGATGGCGATCGAGATCGCACCAATGCCGATCCATTGCAGACGCCTGTCGGCCGCGTGACGGGACCTGCGCCGCCGCACGGCGTCGGGGGCGCTCCAGTCGACGGGACGCGGCAGTTGATGGTCGTCGGCAACGGTCATCGATCGTTCCTCAGTCGTACTGCTCGCGGTATTTGCGCACGACCCTGAGCGCGACGACGTTCAGCCCCAGGGTCACGATGAACAGCACCAGGCCGAGGGCGAACGCCGCCAGGGTCTTGGGACTGTCGAATTCCGTGTCGCCGATCAGCAGCGTCACGATCTGCACCGTGACGGTGGTCACCGAATCGAGCGGATTGGCCGTCAGCCTGGCGATCAGGCCGGCCGCCATCAGCACGATCATGGTCTCGCCGATGGCGCGGCTGACGCCCAGCAGGATGCCGCCGACGATGCCCGGCAGCGCCGCCGGCAGGAGAACCCTGATCATGGTCTCGCCCGGTGTGGCGCCGAGCGCCAGCGATCCGTCGCGCATGGCGCGCGGCACCGCGTTCAGCGCATCGTCGGACAACGACGAGATGAACGGAATGATCATGATACCCATCACCGCACCGGCGGCGAGCGCACTGTTGGGCGAGACGCCGATACCGATCAGACCGCCGGCCTGGCGCATGGCCGGCGCGACGGTGAGGACGGCAAAGAAGCCGTAGACCACGGTCGGGACACCGGCGAGGATTTCCATGATCGGCTTGACGACGGCCCGAACCGTGTCGCTGGCGAACTCGCCGAGATAGATGGCGGTGAGCAGGCCGATCGGGGTCGCCACCAGCATGGCGATGGCGGCCACCAGCAACGTGCCGGCGAACACCGGAACGGCGCCGAAGGCGCCGGCGCCGGCGATCTGGTCCTCGCGGAGCGCAATCTGCGGCTCCCATTTGAGGCCGAAGAGGAAATCGGTGATCGGCACCAGGGCGAAGAAGCGCGATGCCTCGAACACCAGCGACGCGACGATGCCGATCGTGGTGGCGATGGCGACCACCGAACAGGCGATCATCAGCCCCGACAGCACCAGTTCGAAATTGTTGCGAGCGCGGTAGCGATGGCTGAGCTGCGACCGGGCGATGAACAGCGCCACGAGCATCAGCGCCAGAACGACGACGACCATCGCCCAGCGGGCGATGGTGCTCCACGCCGCGTAGCGGGCAGCGGCGGCCTCGATCTCGGCCGTCGGCTCGGAGAAGATCCGCCCCGCGGCGACGTTCTTGATCTCCGACAGGATCAGTTGGACCTCGCCGACATCGTCCGGCAGATCAGGTATCGAGCCGATGATGAGGTTGTCGACGACCGTGCCCTGGAGAAGCAGCCACAGGAGCACCAGAACGAGGGCCGGAATGCCCACCCAGGCGGCGACGAAGGCGCCGTGGTAGCCGGGCAGCGAGTGCATCGCGACGCCATGCCGGGCCAGGATGCGCGAACCGGTGGCACGGCCGACGACATAGGCGATGGCCGTCAGCGCCACGATCAGCAGAAAAGTAAGACCCGCCAAGACTTCCCCGCCCGGTTATCGTGCCCGGTTACCGGGCACGTATCAGAGTCGGTGCGACCGCGCGAGTCCGGTGACCCGCGCGGTCGCAGATCGAACAGGCTAGCTGCCGTAGCGGGTCATGTGCATGGAGCCACCGACCGATTCGCGGGTGGCGTCACGCTGCTCCATCGACAGCGGGATCAGGCCACGCTCGGTGAGGTAGCCGCCGTCGCCGAAGGCTTCCTCCGAAACGTACTCGGTGACGAACTCCTCGAGGCCGTCGATCACGCCGCGATGCGCGTTCTTGATGTAGAAGAACAGCGGGCGGGAGACCTTGTAATCGCCGCTGGCGATGGTCTCGACCGAGGGGCCGATACCCTCGACGGGCACGCCCTTCAGGGTGTCGAGGTTCTCGAACAGGAACGAGTAGCCGAAGATGCCGTAGGCGGTGTCGTCCGCGTTCAGGCGCTGAACGATCAGGTTGTCGTTCTCACCAGCCTCGATGAACGGGCCGTCCTGCCGCATCCGCTGGCAGACTTCGTCCTTGCGGTCGCCGTCAAGGGCCTCGATCGCGGCGAAGGCTTCGCAGCCCTCTTCCATGACCAGCTCGACGAAGGCGTCGCGGGTGCCGGAGGTCGGCGGCGGGCCGAAGACCTGGATGGCGACGTCCGGGAGCGAAGCGTCGATGTCCGACCACTTCTGGAAGGGGTTGTCGACAACCGCACCGTCAACCTCGACCTCGGCGGCGAGCGCCTGGAAGATCTGGGCCTTGGTCAGGTCGACGCCCGACTCGTTGGCGCGGGCCGTGGCGATCGACAAACCGTCGAAGCCGATGAGGACCTCGGTGATCGAGTCGACACCGTTCTCGAGGCAGAGCTGGTACTCCGACTCCTTCATGGCGCGCGAAGCGCCGGTGATGTCGGCATGATCTTCACCGATGCCTTCGCAGAAGATCTTCATGCCGCCGCCGGTACCGGTCGACTCGACGACCGGAGCGGACTTGCCGGTCAGGTTCGCGAATTCTTCCGCCACGGCCTGGGTGAAGGGAAACACCGTGGACGATCCGACGATGCGGATCTGATCGCGCGCCACGGCGGCGCCCGTCATCGTCGCTGTCGCAAAGGCGACCGCGGCGATGCCGGTCAAGAACTTGCTGGTCATGGATGGCTCCTTAAGAGATCGGGAGCGCGACGCCCCCGTTTGCGCGTGCGCGGACCGCCCCGCGGCCCGTCCGACGGCTTCCTTCTAAGGGACCACGACGAAAGTTATGTGACAGTCAGACGCCTTGGTTTTCCTTGGTTTTCACCTCAGGAGCGGGCGCGGCCGGAAACGGGAACGAGACGGTGAAAGTCGCCCCCTCGCCCGGAACGCTCTCCACCGCCAGGCGTCCGCGGTGGCGAGCGAGCACGTGCTTGACGATCGCCAGCCCGAGGCCGGTGCCGCGGTGCTCACGGCTGACTTCCTCGTCGACCCGGTAGAAGCGTTCGGTCAGCCGCGGCAGGTGTTCCGGCGCGATACCGGGGCCATCATCGCGGATCGCAACCGCCGCCCCACCGTCGTCGGCCTCGAGCCGGACCTCGACCCGCCCGCCGGACCGGCCGTACTTGCAGGCGTTCTCGATCAGGTTGGCGAAGACCTGCACCAGCTCGTCATGGTCGCCGACCATGTCGATCGGGCCGTCCGGGACCTCGGTCTTGATGACGACACCCAGGTCGCGGGCGAGCGGTTCCAGCGTCTCCACCACGTGGAGGACGATGCGCGCCAGGTCGACCTCGCCGACCGGCAGCACGTGGGCCTTCATCTCCACCCGGCTCAGCGACAGGAGATCGTCGATCAGCCGGCGCATGCGGTCGGCCTGGTCCTTCATGATGGCCAGGAAGCGGTCGCGGGCGTCGGAATCCTCGCGCGCCGGGCCCTGCAGCGTCTCGATGAAGCCGGTGACCGAGGCGAGCGGCGTGCGCAACTCGTGGCTGGCGTTGGCGACGAAGTCCATCCTGATCTGGTCGGTCTTGTACTGCTCGGTCCTGTCGTCGAACACCATCAGGACGAAGGCCGGCGTCTCGTCCGCCAGATCGAAGCCGGCGAGCCAGACCGAGAACCGCCGCTCGGTCGGCACCCGCTCGATGAGGGCGACGCGCTCCGGCGCGCCACCGGCAGCGACGCGGTCGAAGGCGCTGCGGAGGTCGGGCGTGCGCAGGCGAATGGCCAGGGCATCGCCGCTGCGCAGCGAAAACGCCTCGGTGGCGCGGGCATTGGCGTGGCGGATGACACCCGAGGCATCGACGACCAGGCTGGGATTCGGCAGCGCCTCGGCCAGGGAGCGCGCGGCGATATCCGGTTCGGACTGCGGTTGCGGCCCCTGCCCCGTGGACGCCGCGGACGAGGTTTCCGGTGTCAGGGCAAGGATGGCGATCAGTCCGCCGAAGAGAAGAAACGCCACTTCGACCGCCAGCCAGCCGAGCGCCGTCAGCGCGATAAGGACGGCCGCGCCCGCCAGCAGCGGCCAGCGAAGTTGAACGATTCTTGACACAATGCCCGCGTTTATGGCTCCACCGCGACCCACGCGTCCCGGGCGACGGCCAAGGAACCCGGCCCGCTCCGGTCGCGCGGCGCGGGGTCAAATTGCGACGGCCACGTTATAAGGGCGGTATCGGCGGGATCACAACCGACAACCACCCATGCAGACCAAGGATCGCGACTTGCCTCACGCCGCAGCGCCTACCCGCAAACACACAGACCGCGACAACAACGCCGCGATGCCGGCCGTTCTCGCGCCCACCCTCGACGCACCGCCCGTGGAAACCCGGCACGGCACGTTCGATCTGGACGATCCGGTGCTGCCGCGGTGGATCGACGACAACGCGCTGGCCTCGGACGGCTACCCCTATGCCAGGCGGATGAAGAACCGCGCCTACGAATCGACATTGCAGGCTTTGCAAATCGAGCTCGTGAAGCTGCAGCGGCACATCGTCGAGACCGGTGCACGGATCGCCGTGGTGATGGAGGGCCGGGACGCGGCCGGCAAGGGCGGCGCGATCGGCGCCCTGCGGCGCTACATGAGCCGCCGCACCGTGCGCATGGTGGCGCTGCCGAAACCGAACGACCGCGAACGCGGCCAGTGGTATTTCCAGCGCTATGTCGACCACCTGCCGACGCGGGGCGAAATGGTCCTGTTCGACCGCTCATGGTACAACCGGGCGGGCGTCGAACCGGTCATGGGGTTCTGTACGCCGGAGGAAGCGGCGTCGTTTCTCGACCAGGCGCCGGAGTTCGAACGCATGCTCGTTCAGGACGGTATCCTGTTGTTCAAGTTCTGGCTGAGCATCGGGCGCGAAACACAGCTCAAGCGTTTCCACGCCAGGCGGCACAATCCGCTCAAGATCTGGAAACTGTCGCCGATCGACTATGTCGCGCTGGAGAAGTTCGACGCCTACTCGGAGGCGCGCGACCGCATGTTTGCGGCGACCCACACGCCTGCCGCACCCTGGTCGGTGGTGCTGGCCAACGACAAACGCCGCGCGCGCATCAATATCGCCCGCCATATCCTGACCGGTATCGACTACCCCGGTCGCGACGCCGATGCCGTGGGCGCGGTCGATCAGGCCATCCTGGCACCGCCCGTAGCGGCGTAGCGGCGCGGCCATGACCGACCTCCACAGTCTCCTGCGACAGTCGATCATCGACAAGGGAATCCGCGATCCCGACGATCGGGTGGCGATCTATCTGGAAGCGCGGAACGCGGTGGAGCGGCGCCTGACGCAGCGCGATCCGCCGCTGTCGCCCGACGTGATCGACGCCCGCATCGCCGACTTCGACGACGCGGTGCTGGAGATCGAAAAAGAGCTGCACGAATATTTCTACCGGGTGGCCGAGCTTCCGCCGCCGGACGACGGCTACGACGGCTACGACGAGCCGGAGCCGGATTACGTGGATGGCGGCCCGGCCAGGCCGCTGCGGCAGTCCTATTACGACGAAACCGAGCCCACCGCGCCCGCGGCCGGTGAGCCGGACCAGCCTGCATACGGGGAGACCTATGGTGACCCGGCCGCCGCCGACGGAGCGTCCTCCGAGGAGGGCTACAACCCGCCGGCGCTCTACGACGACGAACACGCGGGCGACGTGGTTGCCTACCGGGACGACGGCTACATCTATGACGAGCCGCTCGGCTACGACCCGCAGGACGACGATATGGCCCTGGTCTACGACGACCCGGACGCCTACGCGCCGCCGGTCGGCGACGACCGGTGGAGCGAGCTCCGCGGCGTCGACGAAGATGTGGGCCCGCGCGACGCCGCGCCGCCGCAGCGTCTGCGCCCGAACACCGGCGACAGGGTCAAGGTCGGCCTGCTGGTCGGGGTGATCGCAGCCCTGGTCATCGCCCTCGGCGTCCTCGCCTCACTGATGCTCACGGCGCGGACAACCCCGGAGGGCGTCACCGTCGCCATCGACGAAGGGCGGCAGGTGAGCGACGCGGCCACCGCGCTTCGCGTCGCGGCGGAAGACCTTGGGATCGAGCAGACCTTCGTCCTGTTCGAGGGGCTCGATCCGACGGTGTTCGAATCCGCCTCCAGCAATCCCGTCCGGTTCGACTCCGACGCCAGCGGTACGTTCGCGCGGGTCTCGACGTCCGCGGGCGCGTCGGGCTCGCGCCTTCGGATCGGGCCCGGTCTCGCGACCCAACTTGCCGGACAGCAGGTGCGCGTGCGACTCATGGTGCGCTCACCCCGCGAGCGCGGCGCGCTCGCCATGCGCTTCGCCTACCAGAGCGGTGTCGCGATCAGCCACTGGCAAACTGCGAACCTCGAAGCCGCCTACACCGAAGTCGCCATCCGCTGGCGCATCCCTGCCCAGGTGACATCGGCGGTCGGCGACTATCTGATCATCGAGCCGGGGATTCCCGGCGACGGCACCGGCGTCGACCTGAGGCGCGTGGAGATCGACGTCCTGTCCTGACGGCGGGGCGTCCCTCCCCTTGTCATCCTCCGGCTTGACCGGAGGATCGGGTGACGCAGGCCGCCGCTCGACGAGATCACGTCAGCGCGCGAGGCGCCTCGCTGACGGGGTCAGGTCTGCGCCGTCGGAACGCTGCGAACGATCCTTGTAACTTGGAGTTTGGTACCTCTGTTAGGCTGAGAGGTGCGGTGGCGGACGGGAGGCCGTTTGATCCTCGGCGTCGACAACCCGAACCGGA
>JANQRX010000007.1 GCA_028284325.1 Bauldia sp.
TCGGCTCGACCGTATCCCGATACGGCCTTCGCCGAAGCCCTTGACCTTGAACCAAACCTTCTCCGGCAGAATGGTTCAATCCCACCACAGAACGCTCTAGCAGGGATAGTTGGCGACCAGATAGGCGTAGACCAGCGTCGCGGCCGACCGGTCGAGCAGCGACGGCTCGGACCGCAAGGCGGCGACAACATCCTCGGCGATGCGGGTGCGGCTGGTGCCGGGCGGCGGGCAGGCATCGTCGGCCACGTTGTCGAGGCCGTCGAAGGCGCCCTGGATATAGCCGTGACAGAAGCCGATCCACGAGGCTTCGGTTCGCGTACAGGCGTCCAGGAACTCGGCACCGGTCATGGCGGCATCGGATGCGGCGTTGGCGCCGTTGGTCACGGCGAGCGACACGGCGAGGATCGCGAGGGCTTGGCGCATGACGGTCTCCCCTGGTGCGCGCGATCCTACGCTATCGCACATGCGACGCAGCACGACATGATGCGTCACAGATACGTGATCCGGTCGCCGTATAGGGGTGCCGCGCCGGCGGCGATGGATGCGCCGGCTAGCGGATGCGCTGTTCCTCGCCGTCGAACAGGAAGGCGTTCTCCGGCGCGAAGGTGAAGCCGACGCGCTCGCCGGGCCGCACCGGGCTGATGCCCCGCTGTTCCACCACCAGCGGTTCGCCGGTTTCGTGGCGGGCGTAGATGTAGGAGGACCCGCCCAGTTGCTCGGTGACGTCGGCGGTGAGGTCGAGGCGGAAGTCGGCGTCCTCGGCCAGCACGATGTGCTCCGGCCGGATACCGAGGGTGATCTCGGTGCCGGGTGCCGGTGCCCTCTTCAGCGGCAGGTCCAGTTCGGCGTGGCTCTGGCCGGGCAGGGCGATCTTCGCCGAGGCGCCGTTGACCTCCTTCACCGTCGCCTGGAGGAAGTTCATCTTCGGCGAGCCGATGAAGCCGGCGACGAACTGGTTGTCGGGGTCGCCGTAGAGATTGAGCGGCGAACCGATCTGCTCCACGTAGCCCGACCGAAGGACCACGATCTTGTCGGCCAGCGTCATCGCCTCGACCTGGTCGTGGGTGACGTAGATCATGGTGTTGCCGAGATCCTGGTGGAGCTTGGCGATCTCCACCCGCATCTGCACGCGCAATTCGGCGTCGAGGTTGGAGAGCGGCTCGTCGAACAGGAAGACCTCGGGATTGCGCACGATGGCGCGCCCGATCGCGACCCGCTGGCGCTGACCGCCGGAGAGCTGCTTCGGCGTCCGGTCAAGATAGGTCTCGAGCTGAAGGATGCGCGCGGCGTCGGTGACGCGGCTGCGGATCTCGTCTTTCGGCGTGCCGGCCATGCGCAGGCCGAAGCCCATGTTCTGCTCGACCGTCATGTGCGGATAGAGCGCGTAGGTCTGGAAGACCATGGCGACGCCGCGCTCGGCCGGATCGATGGCGTTGACGACCGTGTCGCCGATCGAAATCTCGCCCGCGGTGATGTCCTCGAGCCCTGCGATCATCCGCAAGAGGGTCGACTTGCCGCACCCCGAAGGCCCGACAAAGACACAGAACTCCTGGTCGTCGATCTCGAAGCTGACACCGTGAACGACTTGGACGTTGCCGTAGTTCTTGACAACCTGTTCCAGGCTCAGTCCAGCCATGAAGCGCTTCCTCCAGTGGTCCGCGGCTCGCCTGCAGGCGAACTCTCTCGATTTGGACCGAACGCTATGCCGAACGCGCGGGCGATTCTACCGATTTGTTGCCAAAGCTTTCCGGAAAGCCCCACTCGGCATATGACGCCGATCAGCGTGCGTCGCGGCGGAATTCCGCCGGAGTCGTGCCGACATGCATCTGAAATGCTTCATAAAACGAGGACAGCGAGCCGAAGCCGCTGTCCATCGCAATGCTCAGGATCTTGTCGTCGGAGGTGGCGAGCAGCATCTGCGCGTGCGAGAGCCGTGTCCGCGTGACGAAGTACTTGATGGGCACGCCGACGACGCGGCGAAAGACCGACATGGCGTAGTTGGGCGAGACGCCGACGTGTTCGGCGATGTCGGTGACGCTGATCGGCCGATAGAAATGCGCGGCGATGAACTGCAGCATGTCGCTCACCTGCCGGACCGACTTGAAACCCTCGATCTGCACCGGCTGATCGCTGATGTAACCGAGGACGGCGCGGGGCTCCAGCGCCATGCGCCGGATGCGCGTCTCGATTTCGGTGAGAATCAGGCGTTGCCAGGCCGGGTCCTGCCTGGCGCGGTCGTCGACCCAGCGGGTGAACAGGGCTTCGTCGATCGCGCAATCCTCGGCGCAACACAACACTTCGCCGGTCACCAGCTTGTCGATGAAGCCGGCCGGCAGGCCCCACTGGAGCACGCGCGGGAACGCCACATAGAGGTTCACGATATGTCCGTCGCCGACGACGTTGGTGACGCTGTGGGGAATGGCGCCCCAGAAGACCGTCATACGCCGTTCCGGCACACGCACCGGCGTCCCGGAAAACGAGTACTCCATCGTGCAGCCGATCAGGTAGTTCACCTCGATCGATGCGTGGTTGTGGTAGGCGAAGTCGAAAACCTCGGGTCGGTGCGACTCGATAATGAAGTCGTGCTCGCCCGGCACCAGACCGTGGTCGGCGTAATCTGGATAGGCCGGAGCTCGTCGCGCGACGGACAATCGAGAATTCCCGTTCTGATACAGGAACGTACATCCTACACCCGACACGAACCGGTGTCGAAACCGGCGTTTGCCGTGTTGCGCTGCGCCGGGGGGATTCCGGAAGTCAATCGCGGTTTCTCGGAAGACAAACTGCGCGGGGCGCGCTTTCCTCGGGTCCTAGTTGGGCGAGTTCTGCCGGCGCGTCTCGGCGGGCCGCGGAGGGGGCACGGCATCCATGACCAGTGACGGCGTGCTACAGTGCGCGCCGGCTCCAACCCAACAAGAAGCCAAATCGGAGGAAGCGAATGAAAAGCGTAGGTAGGACTCTCGCACTGGTTGCTGCGACATCCCTTGCCCTTGGCGGGGTCGCGGCCGCGAACGAACTCATCATCAACGCCAATACGTCGGGTCCGGCGCCCAAGGAAGCCTTCACGCGGGTCGTCGAGGAATTCCGGGCCGCGAACCCCGATATGGACGTGCAGTTCAACATCACCGACCACGAGGCCTACAAGACGGCGATCCGTGGCTGGCTGACCGCCGCGGCGCCGGACGTCGTGTTCTGGTTCGCCGGCAAGCGCATGGCGACCTTTGTCGACCGTGGCCTGATCGAGGACGTCTCCGACGTCTGGATGGACAACAACATGGCGGAGAACTTCGCCTCGACGAAAGCCTCTCTGACCATCGACGACAAGCAGTGGGGCGTGCCCTACGCCTACTATCAGTGGGGCGTGTACTACCGTAAGGACATCTTCGAGGCCAACGGCGTGGCCGTGCCCGAGACGTTCGACCAACTCGTCGACGCCTGCGGGACGCTGCGTGGCGCCGGCGTTGCGCCGGTCACCATCGGCACCAAGTTCCTGTGGACCGCGGCCGGCTGGTTCGACTACCTGAACCTGCGCACCAACGGTCTTGAATTCCACATCGACCTGATGCTCGGCAACGTGCCGTACACCGACGACCGGGTGCGCGACACCTTCGCCAATTGGCGGCGCCTGATCGACGCCGACTGCTTCATCGACAACCACACCTCGTATTCGTGGCAGGAAGCGCAGCCGTTCCTCTACAACGGCGAAGCGGCGATGTACCTGATCGGTAACTTCATCACGCCGAACTTCCCCGAGGACGTCGAGCCGAACATGGGCTTCTTCCAGTTCCCCGTGATCGACGCCGCCGTGCCGATTGCCGAGGACGCGCCGACGGATACGATCCACATCCCGGCGCGGGCCAAGAACAAAGAGAACGCCCGGAAGTTCCTTGCGTTCGTGGCACAGCGGGATCAGCAGCAGGCCATCAACGAAATCCTGTTGAACCTGCCGCCGCATCGTGAGGCCAAGCCGAAGGACGACAAGTACCTGAACCAGGGCGCGGCGATGCTGGCCGCGGCCGCCGGAACGGCGCAGTTCTATGACCGCGACACCGATCCGGAGATGGCCAAGATCGGTATGGAAGGCTTCCAGGAGTTCATGGTGAAGCCGGACAACCTCGACGCCATCCTCGAGCGGTTGGAGAAAGCGCGCCAGCGCGTCTTCAACTAGACTTATCGTCGACAATCAGCGTCCCGCGCGGCCTCGGTCGCGCGGGGCGGTTCGTGGCCGATCGGGGAGGGGACCATGGCGGTCGTTCAATCAGCTAGCACCTATGTGCCGGCGCGCAGCCGCTGGTCGCAGCAACGCATTGCACCCTGGGTTTTCGTGGCGCCCGGGCTCCTGTTCTTCACCGTCTACGTCATCTACCCGATCGGTCAGAGCTTCCTGATCGGCTTCTCCGATTGGGACGGTTTCTCCGATCCGGTGCGCATCGGGCTCGGCAACTATGCCGAACTGTTCGACGACGACCGCTTCTGGACCGCGATCTGGAACAACGTGCTGTGGCTGGTGCTCTTCCTGCTGGCGCTGCCGATCGGGCTCGCCATCGCGCTGTTCCTCAACCAGAACGTCTTCGGCATCCGGCTGATCAAGTCCCTGTTCTTCTTCCCGTTCGTCATCTCGCAGGTGGTCGTCGGGCTGGTCTTCGCCTGGTTCTACGATCCCAACAACGGTCTCCTGAACGAGGTGCTCGCCCTGTTCAGTCTGGGGCCGACGGCCATTCTCTCCGACGAGAACGCGGTCACCTACGGCATCATCGCCGCCGGGCTGTGGCCGCAGGTGGCGTACTGCATGATCCTCTACCTCACCGGCCTCAATTCGGTGGACCCGGAGCAGATCGAGGCCGCCCGGCTTGACGGTGCCCGGGGGCTGAAGCTCCTCTGGTTCGTGGTGCTACCGCAACTGCGTCCCGCCACCTTCATTGCATTGGTGGTGACGATGATCGGCGCGCTCAGGTCGTTCGACCTGGTGCAGGTCATGACCGACGGCGGGCCGTTCGGCCAGTCGCTGGTGCTCGGCCTGTTCATGTACCACTCGGCGTTGTTCGAGTACCGCATGGGCTACGGCGCGGCCATCGCGACGATGCTGTTCCTGATCATGTCGGTGTTCATCGCCTACTTCCTGTGGCGCATGGTGCGCACCGAGCGGGCGGCGAACTGATGTTTCCGCGTCCGATCCAGAAGGCGTCGCCGTTCGCCAACGTCTCGTACCGCATCGCCCTGCCGATCGCGCTGATCGTCTGGCTGCTGCCGATGGCCTCGGTGATGCTCACCTCGGTGCGTTCCATCGAGGACATCAACCGCGGCAATTACTGGGGATGGCCGTCGAGCTGGGAGTTCGCGAACTATCTCGTGATCTTCGACGCCACGCCCATGGCGCAGTTCTTCCTGAACTCGCTGATCATCACGCTGCCCGCGGTGGTCGGTTCGGTCGCGCTGGCCTCGCTCGCCGGGTACGCCCTGGCAAAGTACAAGTTCCTCGGCAACATCTGGATCTTCGCGATCTTCGTCGGCGGCAACTTCGTGCCGTTCCAGATCCTGATGATCCCGGTGCGCGACATGGCGCTGTGGACCGGCGTTTACGACACCCACATGGCGCTGATCCTGTTCCACGTGGCGTTCCAGACCGGATTCTGCACGCTGTTCATGCGCAACTTCATCTCCGGCCTGCCGAACGCGCTGATCGAGTCGGCGCGGGTCGAGGGCGTCAGCGAGTACAAGATCTTCTGGTACATCGTGCTGCCGCTCGTGCGCCCGGCGCTCGCCGCGCTTGCCGTGCTGATCTTCACCTTCGTGTGGAACGACTATTTCTGGTCGCTGATCCTGGTGCAGAGCGACAGCGTCAAGCCGATCACCGCCGGCATCAGTGCGCTGCGCGGCCAGTGGCTCGCGTCGTGGCAGTTGATCTCGGCCGGTGCAGTGCTCGCGGCCCTGCCGCCGGTGGCGATGTTCTTCCTGCTCCAGAAGCACTTCATCGCCGGTCTGACGCTGGGCGCGACGAAAGGCTGAGCCCACCCCATGGCCGTGCGGATTGCCTTTATCGGGGCCGGCTCGACCGTCTTCATGCGCTCGATCGTCGGCGACGTATTGCGCCGGCCGGCGCTGGCCGACGCCCATATCGCGCTCATGGACATCGATCGCGAGCGGCTCGCCGCATCGGAGGTGGTCGCGAAGGGGCTGGTCCAGGCCATGGGGGCGGGCGCCAGCGTCTCAGCCACCACGGACCGGCGCGCGGCGCTCGAGGGTGCCGACTTCGTGGTCGTCGCCTTCCAGATCGGCGGCTACGAGCCGGCGACCGTGGTCGATTTCGAGGTCCCCAAGGCGTTCGGGCTGCGCCAGACGATCGCCGACACGCTCGGCGTCGGCGGCATCATGCGGGGCCTGCGCAGCGTGCCCCACCTGTGGGACGTGTGCGCCGACATGACGGAGCTGTGTCCCGACGCCGTCCTGCTGCAATACGTCAATCCGATGGCGATCAACACCTGGGCGATCACCGCGCGCTACCCCGACATCCGTCAGGTGGGCCTGTGCCATTCGGTGCCCTACACGGTGGCCGAGATCGCGCACGACCTCGACCTGCCGGTCGACCGGATCCGGTATCGGGTCGGCGGCATCAACCACATGGCGTTCTTCCTCGAGCTGGCCGAGGCGATGCCGGACGGCAGCCGCCGCGACCTCTACCCTGATCTGAGAGCCGGCTACGAGGCCGGGCGTCTGCCGAAGGAGAACCACCACCACCCGCGCTGTCCGAACAAGGTCCGCTACGAGGTAATGATGCATCTCGGGGCGTTCGTCACCGAAAGCTCGGAGCATTTTGCCGAGTACGTGCCGTGGTTCATCAAGGGCGACCGGCCGGACCTGATCGAGCAATTCGGCATCCCCCTCGACGAGTACCCGCAGCGCTGCATCGACCAGAAATCGGTGTGGGCCGAACGGATCGAAAGGCTCAAGGCCGGTGATGACGAGGGATCCGATGAATCGGTGGAGTACGCCGCCGACATCATGAACGCCATCGTGACGGGCGAAGCGACCGCGATCTACGGCAGCGTCCCCAATTCAGGTCTCATCCCGCAACTGCCGCAGGGCTGCGCCGTCGAGGTCCCGTGTCTTGTCGACAGCCAGGGTATCCAGCCGACGCAGGTGCGGGATTTGCCGCCGCAACTGACCGCGCTGATGCGCACGAACATCAACGTTCAGGAGCTGACCGTCGCGGCGCTTATGGAAGAAAGCCGCGAGCACGTGTATCACGCGGCCATGCTTGATCCGCATGCCGCGGCCGAGTTGGATCTCAGGCAAATCCGTGACCTGATCGACCAGATGATCACCGCCCACGGCGACCTGATGCCGGCGTGGCTGCGGTAGCACCACCAGAACCGGGGACGACATGGCAGAGACGCGTTGGGGAATCATCGGGCCCGGGGCTATCGCCCACAATTTCGCCGATGGGCTGAAGGAGGCGCCGTCGGGACGGCTGGTCGCCATCGCCAGCCGCAGTGACGAACGCCGCGCCAGCTTCGGCGACGCCTACGGGATCGCCGCCGACAAGCGCTACGCGACTTACGAGGATCTGGCGGCCGATCCCGAGATCGACGCCGTCTACATCGCCACGCCGCATCCCTTCCACGCCGAACTGGCGATTATGGCGATGCGTGCCGGCAAGGCGGTGCTGGTCGAGAAGCCGGCCGGCCTCAGCGCCGGGCAGGTGACCGCGATGACCGAGGTCGCCCGGCAGACGGGCGTCTTCTTCATGGAAGCGTTCATGTATCGGTGCCATCCGCAGATTGCGCGGCTGGTGGAGATCATCCGCGCCGGCGAGATCGGCGAGGTTCGCCACATCCGCTCGGCGTTCGGCTTCGCGGCTTCCTTCGATCCCTCGTCGCGGCTCTTTGACCGCGGGCTGGCCGGCGGCGGCATCCTCGATGTCGGCGGCTACCCGGTTTCGCTGGCGCGGCTGGTGGCCGGGGTGGCGATCGGGCAGCGCTTCGACGATCCGGTCCAGATGAAGGCGATCGGCCGCATCGGCACCTCCGGTGTCGACGAGAAGGCCGAGGCGCTGCTGGCGTTCGAAAGCGGGATCACCGCGAGCTGCGCGGTTGCGGTGCGCGAGGCGCTCGACAATTCCGCGACCGTGACCGGCTCGAAGGGCTCGGTGCACCTGCCCGATCCGTGGGTGCCGGGCCGCAATGCCGGCCCCTCTGACGCGCAGTTGATCGTCACTGTCGACGGCACGGAACGGACGGAGGACATCCGCCGGCCGGAGCACCTGTTTGCATTCGAGGCCGAGATGGCAAGCCGCGCGATTGCCGCCGGCGAGGTCGAGGGCGAAGCGCCGGCGCCGGACTGGGGCGACAGCATCGGCAACGCTGCAACGCTTGATCGCTGGCGTCGCGAGATCGGGTTCGTCTTCGGGCCCGACGATCAGGCCGCCGGCCGGAAGCTGAGCCAGGTCCTGCCCGCTGGGCTGCCGCAGGTGCCGCGGCGCGAGGTCAAGGGCGTCGCCCTGCCGATGTCGACCCTCATCATGGGGTGCGACAACCGCGACGAGTTCGTCGACGGTGCCGTTGTGTGGGACGCATGGATGGAGGCGGGCGGCAACGCCTTCGACACGGCCTTCGTCTATGGCGCCGGCCGGCACGAAAAGGTGCTCGGCGAATGGATCGCGGCTCGGGGCGTTGCCGACGAGGTCGTCGTCACCGCCAAGGGGGGCCACACGCCCTACTGCGTGCCGGGCGCGCTGGGGGCCGAGCTCGACAGGTCGCTGGAGCGGCTGGGGCTCGACCGGGCGCCGATCTACATCATGCACCGCGACAACGCCGAGGTGCCCGTAGGCGAGTTCGTCGACGCCCTCAACCGGCTGCGCGAGGCCGGCAAGATCGGCATCTTCGGCGGCTCCAACTGGTCGCCGGCGCGGTTTGCCGAGGCCAATGCCTACGCGGCGGCAGAGGGCCTGGAGCCCATGCGCATCCTCAACAACAACCTGTCGCTGGCGGTGATGGAGCGGCCGGTCTGGCCCGGCTGCGTGACCTCCAACTCGACTGAGACGCTCGGCTTCCTGCGCGACAACGACGTCATGCATCTGTCGTGGTCGTCCGCAGCGCGGGGCTATTTCCTGCCGGCGGACCTGCGCGACCGGCTGCCGACGGAAACCGGACCGGAAGCCTGCTTCGGCAGCGACGCCAACGCCGAGCGCCGTCGCCGGGCGGAGACGATTGCCGTCGAGCGTGGCGTGTCGGCCCACAACGTGGCCACCGCCTGGGTCCTCGGCCAGTCGTTCCCGTCGTTCGCGCTGATCGGCCCACGGTCGCCCGGCGAAATCGCCTCGACCCTGCCGGTCTTCGACATCGAGCTGGCGCCGTCGGAGATCGCCTGGCTCAACCTCGAGGCGGACACGCGCGCGGGGTAGGTGCGGGCGGCGCGGGGCCTTCACTCGTCGGCGCTGTCATGCAGAAGACTGCGCCCTGATCCGGGGCTCCCTTAGCGTTCTTTCCACTGTTTCGCTGGAAGGACGTTATGGGACGCTTGGGAATCGTTGCGGTTTCGGGCAGAGGCCGTTGCCATCTTCTTCAACGTGCCTCGGTCGCCCTCCGCGAACAGGCAGCGTGACCGTGCTTGACCCGGCCTTGGTGGTCGTTCTGGCGTCGGCCGTGTTTGGCGCCTCGCTGTTCCAGGCCGCGACGGGGATGGGCTACGGCCTATTGGCCGGGCCGGCGCTCCTCATCCTGCTCGGCAGTGCGGACGCCCTTCAGGTCAGCATTGTCCATAACCTGATCATCGCCGTTCTTCTGCTGACGCGAGTTTGGCGATCGGCCGACCATCGGATGATCCGATCGCTTCTCATCGGCAGCGCGATGGGCCTGCCGGTCGGTTTCTTCATCTTCACCGTTACGAGCGTATCGTTGCTGAAGTTTTTCGCTGCTATCGTCGTTGCGCTCGCGCTCCTGTTCACGATTGCCGGTCAGCGAGCGCCGGTCGGTCGGCCCCCGGCGAACCGCGCGCGAGGTTGGCAGGCCTTGGGCGTGGCGGTGGGGTCGGGTGTACTCGGGGGCGCCCTTGCCATGCCCGGGCCACTTGCGACCGCATGGATGTCGGCCCGCGGCTGGAGCAAGGAGACAGTTCGTTCGACGATCCTGGTCTTCTTCCTGTTCGCGTCCGCCAGCGTACTCGCTATGCATGTCGTGTTTGCGGGCGTGACCGATGCCACGTGGTTTCTGACGCTCTGGCTGTCGCCGGTTCTCGTCACAGGCGTGGTCACGGGACACCTGCTCACCCGATTCGTGTCCGAACTCATGTTCAGGGTCTTGCTTCGCCTGAGTCTCGGGGCGACGGTAATCGCACTGATCGCCACCATCTAGGATAGACATGGGTGGGGCCGCTGTTCGTGAGCCCGGAGTCTGTCTAGGGGCTGACAGCAGCTGTCAGTCAGTCGCTCTACACTGATGTGCTGCGGCGTCTGAACCAACAGGATCTCAACAATGTCGAAACTCGCGATGGACCTGTCGGCCGTTGATCATACGGAGGAGGTGCATGCGCCCGAACAGGGGCACCCGCCGCTACTCCATCGTCTCAGCGACGACGAACGTCGACAGCTGTTGGCGATCTGTACGCGGCGGCAGCTCCTGCCCGGCGAGAGCCTGTTCGTCCAGGGTGATCCTTTCGTCGAGCTGTTCATCGTCCAAAGCGGTCGCCTTCGCGTCCATTACGCGTCCGAAAACGGCAGTCAGCTCACCTTCGCTTACTGGACCGCCGGGACGCTGGTCGGCATGCCAGCGATCGATGGTCAGTTCACGCATCTGTGGACGGCCGACGCCGTTGAAGTGACGGACCTGCTTGTCGCGCCGCGCCGGCCGTTCAGGGCGCTCATGTCCGGCATGCCGTCGCTGGCGATCGGCGTGATCGAGGCGCTGGAGTTCAAGGCCATGCGCCTGGGCAACCTTTCGCAGATCCTGGCAACTTCGTCGGTTGCCCGTCGTCTGCAGTTGCTGCTGCTCAATCTGATCGCCCTCTATGGGCGGCGAAAAGGAAACGAGATCGTCCTGTCGGTACCGTTCACGCACGAGGAGATCTCCGGAATGGTCAGTGCGTCGCGCCCGTGGGTCAGTTCCATGCTTTCGCAGCTTAAATACTCGGAATTGCTCGCGTATTCCGGGCGGTTGATGGCCTTTCCCGATGTCGATCGGCTTCGACTGGTCGATTTCGAGGAACTGACCCGCGGCGGCCAGCGCCACTTTTCTCCTGGTGCTGTCATGCACAAGACAGCACCCTGATCCAATGCTCCCTAGGGTCCTTCCACGGTTTGGTTGGGAAGGACTTCATGGGACGCATAAGAATCGCAGCGGGCAGCATCCGGGATCTCACCGACGAAGTGATGCAGTTCGCGAGGCAACTCGGCTGTAGCGGTCTCGTCCTGAACACGCCGCCTCTCACCGGGCGTCCCTCCTACGGCTCAAACGCGATCGGCGGGTCCTACTGGGAACGTCCCGGCGGTAGCGCCGACGTACCCGAGCGATGGGACCTTCTTGAGCTCGTGCAATTGCGCAGGCGCATCGAAGAGGCGGACCTGCGGCTCGAAGCCCTGGAGAACGTACCGATCCATTTCTACGAGCAAGCCATCCTGGGCGGTCCTGACCGTGATCGCCAGATCGACAACTACTGCGAAACGCTCCGCAATGTCGGCCGGGCCGGAATACCGGTTCTTGGCTACCACTGGATGGCCAATCGAGTCTGGCGAACCACCAAGCATGCGAAGGCCCGCGGTGGCGCGACGACCAGCACCTTCGACTTTGCTCTGGTCGCCGATGCGCCGCCGACGCACGGGCGGGTCTACGCCGAAGACGAACTCTGGGAGAGCTACGTCTATTTCATTGAGCGCGTTCTTCCGGTTGCCGAAGAGTATCACGTCGTCCTCGCGCTCCATCCGGACGATCCGCCGCTGCCGATGCTTGCGGGCATGCCTCGTCTGTTTCGCGGCCTAGAGAGCTTCCGGCGTGCGGTGGAGGAGATCGCGCCCAGCCCCAACCATCGTCTGAACTTCTGCATGGGGACGTGGGCCGAGATGGGCCTCGACGAGATGTACGCGGCGATGGAGTATTTCGGTCGCAAGGGCAAAATCGCCTACGTCCATTTCCGCAACGTTCGGGGCACGGTACCGGCATTCGAAGAGACCTTCGTGGACGAGGGTGACGTCGACTGCGCACGCGCAGTCAGGCTCCTCGACGATGTCGGGTTCGATGGTTTTCTCATCGACGACCATGTCCCGCATATGACCGACGACACGATCTACATGCATCGAAGCCGCGCCTACGCCATCGGCTACATGCGCGGGCTGATGCACGCCATTCAGACGGGAACTACCCCGACTTTCGATAGCGTCGCTTAACCATGGAGAAACGGACCATGCGTACGTTCAGGAGATTCACTTCCGCATTGGCCATTGTCGTCGCAGCGGGGGCTTTGGCCGCTCCGGTGCCTGCATTCGCAGAGTATCCGGAGAAGCCGATACGCTTCATCGTTCCCTACGGGGCCGGGGGCGCAAGCGACATCGTCGCACGCATCTTCCAGAAAGCGCTTGAAGATGTGCTGCCCCAGCCGGTCGTCGTCATCAACAAGCCGGGGGCCGGCGGCTCTCTGGGAGCACGCGAGGCCAAGGACGCCGAGCCGGACGGGTACACCGTCCTGAGCACGCATATCGGGCTTCATACCAATCGCCTCATGGGGGTGGCCGACTTTGGCTACGAGGACTTCGAGCCCGTTGCCGAGACCGGGACGATCGAACTCGTTCTGACGGCTTCCGGCAACTCGCGGTTCGAGAACGTCGACGATCTGGTCGCCGAAGCCAAAGCCAATCCTGATACCGTGACGCACGCGACCAACCTCACCTCCGTTCTTCATCTTGCCGCCCTGCAATTCATGAACGAGCCCGACTTCACGTTCCGATTCGTCCAGGTGGGCGGCGGCGGTCCGCGCAAGCCGCATATGGTCGGTGGGCAGTCCGACACGTCCTTCTTCAGCATCGGTGAAGTTGCACAGGAGATCGAGAACGGCGATCTTCGGGTTCTGGCGTTGATGTCGCAGAACCGGTCGCCGTTCCTGCCCGACGCACCGACGATCAAGGAAGCCGGGTACGACTACGATCCGCTTGGCGTATCGTTCTGGTGGATGGTTCCGAACGGAACGCCCCGGGACAGGATCGACTTTCTGGCGGATTCCTTCGAGCAGGCTTTCGCCAAACCGGATGTGCAGAAGGCACTCGCCGACCGGGCTTATGCCGCGACGTTCGTCCGCGGAGAACCGCTCGCGAACAGGGTCAGGAGCGAGTTCGAAAGCGTGAAAGAGCTCGTGGAGAGGTTCGATATCTCGAAATAGCCTGGTGAGCATCCCGATCCGCGGCGCCGGCAGGGCTGTTACGCCTGAAGGCGCCGTGGATACGCGGTTGCGAGACTGCCATGAAACCTGATCTCACGGCCGGCGTGCTCGGTATCGGCGTAAGCATCGTGGTGTTCGCCTCCAGCTTCACCATCGCGCCGCCGCGCTACGAACCGCTCGGCGCCGGCGCCGTTCCTATCGCCGCCGCCGTCGGGCTTTTCGCCGGCTCCCTGATTCTGCTAGCGACGACGGTGGCGAGACATCTTTCCGGTCACCATCCTGTCGGCGGCAAACGCTGGGTCCTGGTACCGAGGCCGGCCACGTTGGCGCTGACGGTCACGGCGATCGCGCTCTACATCGTCCTGTTCGCGTCTCCCATCGGATTCCGCGGTGCAACGCTTCTGTTCGTCGTTGCGGCCGCCGTCATACTGGGTGCACGGACCCGCAGGGACCTGATCTGGCTCATGCTGGTGGCACCGATCGTCGCGTTCGGCTGCTTCTACCTCTTCACCCGCATCTTCGTTGTCGATCTTCTATGACGCCCGAGTTCTTCGCAGCACTTGGGCCGATCCTTGCCGCCGAGCCGCTGCTGTACATCGTCGGCGGCGTGATACTCGGTATCGTTGCAGGGGCGACGCCGGGCCTGACAGGGGCGATGGGGATCGCCCTCATGCTGCCGCTGACCTACTACATCGACAGCAAGCTGGCGCTGATACTTCTGGTGTCGATGTACGTCGGCGCGATCAGCGGCGGACTGCTTCCCGCTACGCTGCTGCGCATACCGGGCACGCCGGCTTCGATCATGACCACGTTCGACGGCTACCCGATGGCCCGCGACGGACGGCCCGGCCGGGCGCTGGGCATCGGCATCACCGCGTCGTTCGTCGGCGGCGTCATCTCTTGGCTGTTTCTAGCCGGGCTGTCGCCGCCGCTGGCGCGCTTCGCGCTCCGGTTCGGGCCATTCGAATACTTTTCCATGACCCTGATGGCGCTCATGTTGATCGCTGCCGTCACCGAGGGCAGCCTGATGAGGGGGATTGTATCCGGTTTCCTGGGATTGGTTGCGGCGCTTCCGGGTCTCGATCCGGTCTCCGGCGAAATGCGGTTGACCTTCGGGTTCCACCAGCTTGCCGGCGGTTTCCAGCCGTTGCCCGTGCTTATCGGTATCTTCGCCGTCAGCCAGATCCTGCTCATGGCCGGAGAAGGTGCGCCCGTGACCGAGCGTGTCACGACCGGGTTCAGTCGCATGTTCATGACCTTGGCGGATTGGCGCCGACAAGCGGTGAACCTCGTACGCTCTTCCGTGGTCGGTACATGGATCGGTATCGTGCCCGGCATCGGCGCCAATATCGGCTCGATCGTCGCCTACACGCTCGCCAAGAGCGCCTCCAGGACGCCCGATCGGTTCGGCAAGGGATCGGAAGAAGGCATAGTTGCTTCCGAGACCGCCAACAATGCGACGGTAGCGGGCGCGCTCATCCCGCTCATCACCATGGGTGTTCCCGGTAGCGTCGTCGACGCCATCCTGTTGGGCGCCCTGGTCATCCACAACATCCAGCCGGGGCCGCTGCTCTTCCGCAACGAGCCGGATCTCGTCTACGGGCTCATCTGGGCAGTGCTGGTGGCGAATGTCGTCATGCTCGCCCTCATGCTCGCGGGCATCCGCATTTTCGGCCGGCTCGCAACGATACCCAAGGCGCTGCTCAATCCGGTGCTTCTCGTGATGTGCTGTGTCGGGACGTTCGCGGCCGCCAATCGCCACTTCGATCTCTGGATCATGCTCGGTTTCGGCCTGCTGGGTTACGTCCTCCAGCGGTGCCGCGTACCGCTGGGACCGTTTGTCATTGCCTACATCCTCGCGCCGCTGCTGGAGAAAAACCTCCGCTCGGGCCTGATGATGTCGGCAGGCAGCTATGAACCGCTGATCACCCGACCGATCTCCGCCACCTTTCTCGCCATCGCCCTGGTGACGTTGGTCTACGCCGTCGTGAGCGAGGTCCGTGCCGCGCGAAGCGGTCGGTGATTTTCCCTAACCATCTGAAATCACATATCAATTGGCGACCCCGAGAGGATTCGAACCTCTGACCTACAGATTAGGAATCTGCCGCTCTATCCTGCTGAGCTACGGGGCCGTCGCGGTTCGTATGTAGCAAAGCGCCCCGGCTGCGGCCACCGGTCGCGGTCAGCCACGGTTCAGGTGGGCGTGCTACGGTTCGCCCATGTCTTCGCAGCCCATGTATCCAGCCACGCACTGGGCAACCCATCGGCGATATCCCCACGCCCGCGCCGTCGTCCTGGCGGTGTACGGTGGGCTGGCGCTGGGGGTCTCGACGGTGGGTGCCGGGGCGCAGCCGGCGCCGCGTGCCTGCCCCGGCGGGGCGTTGGAGAACGTCGCCGTCATCGAGGTGCTCGACGCCGAAACACTGCGGCTTCGCGACGGCCGGATCATTCGCCTGGCCGGGGTCGCGGCGCCGTATCTCACATCCGGCGGTGACGAGGCCGACGAGCTGGAAACACAGGCCGCCGCGGTCCTCGACACACTCCGGCGGGACGGCCAGGCGGCGATCGAGCCTCGCAGCGATCCCGACCGGTATGGGCGACTTCACGCCGATCTCGTGATGACGGGTGCCGACGGCGTGGCGATATGGGTGCAGGAAGAGCTCGCCAGGATGGGGCTCGCCCGGATCGAGCGGGCGGACCTGATGCCGGACTGTCTCGGTGTCCTGGCAGCCGCCGAAAACGCCGCGATCGCGGCCGGAACCGGGCTCTGGGGCACGCCCGAGCATGGTGTCCGCGACGCCGGCGATCCTTCGCTTGAGGGGCAAATTGGCCTATATGAGGTCGTCCGAGGGCGGGTTCATTCGGTCGGAACCCGCACTTATATGACGTTTGTCGATTTCGGTCCCGATTATCGCCGCGATTTCACCATCATGATCACACCACGGATGGTGGAGGCGCTGGCGGCGGAGGGCATTGTGGCCGCCGATCTCGGCGGGCGGGTCGTGCAGGTGCGGGGCGTCATCGAGGCGAGCGGCGGGCCCGCCATCCGGCTGAGGCGCGTGGACGAGATCGCGGTACTGGGTGAGTGATACTTGGACGGATGAAGACGGCGACGGCAATCAAAGCTACAGGCCACGGGCGCGTGTGGCGCGCCGCGCTGGCGGTCACGGCCGCGGCGGTGGTGCTTGCGTCGTGCAGCAGCCTGATCGGCCGCAGCGGCGGGCCGAACGCGGCCGTCTTCGGCGGGCTGCCGTCGGCCCAGGTCGACAGCCGCGAACACGCGCGGATCGTCGCGGCCTATGGCGGCGTCTACCACAACGACCGGGTGGAGCAGGCGCTGGTGCCGATCGTCTCCCGGGTCGTCGCGTCGTCCGACCGGCCGGAACAGGCCTACCAGATCACGATCCTCAACGCGCCCGCCGTCAACGCCTTCGCCTTGCCCGGCGGCTTCCTCTACGTCACGCGCGGCCTTCTGGCGCTCGCCAATGACTCTTCCGAAGTGGCGGCGGTGCTCGCCCACGAGATGGCGCATGTGACGGCCGATCACGCCACGGAGCGGCAGAACCGGGCTCGCAACGCCTTGATCGTCAGCCGGGTGGTCAACGATGTTCTCGACGGTGAGGCGAGCGGCCAGCTGGCGCTGGCCTCAAGCCGCCGGTCGCTCGCGACCTTTTCGCGGCAGCAGGAGCTGGAGGCCGATGTGATCGGCGTCCGGACCATCGGCAATGCCGGTTACGATCCGTTTGCCGCGGCGCGGTTCCTGACGGCGATGGGGCGGTACGCCGAGTACCGCTCTGCTCTCACCCGGCGCGACCAGCGTCCGGATTTCCTGTCCTCGCACCCGAGTACGCCGCAGCGGATCGCCTTTGCGGAGCAGGCGGCGCGCCAGTTCGGCGCGCCGGGGATCGGCGATCGCGACCGCGACCGCTATCTCGCGGGCATCGACGGCATGGTGTTCGGCGACGATCCCTCACAGGGCTTCGTCCGCGACCGCAGCTATCTCCACCCCGAGCTCGGCATCGGCTTCACCGTGCCGCAGGGCTTCGTCATCGACAATGCCAGCGAGGCGGTGCTGGCGACCGGGGTCGACGGCACGGCGCTGCGGTTCGACGCCGTGGGGCTCGCCCGCAGCGTCGATCTCGCCGACTATCTCCGCTCGGGCTGGGTCAACGGTCTCGAAGGCGATTCGGTGCGCAGCTTCTCCGTCAACGGCCTGAAGGCGGCCTCGGCGCGCGCGTCGGCCAAGGGCTGGGCGTTCGAGATTGCCGTGGTCCAGGTGAATGGCGGCGCCACCTACCGTTTCATCTTCGCGAACGAGGCCCGCACGCCGACCTTCGAGGCGGCGGCGCGCGCGACGGTCGACAGTTTCCGCACGCTGAGCCAGCGCGAGGCGTCGAAGCTGCAGGCGCTGACGATCCAGCTCGTCAAGGCCGAGCCCGGCGACACCATCTCGTCGCTTGCCGGCAAGATGCGCGGTGTCGACCGGCCGCAGCAGCTGTTCATGACGCTCAACCGGCTGACGCGGACCTCGGTCATCCCGGCCGGCGAGACCTACAAGATCGTCACCGACCGGTAGCTGCCGAATCTCATCAAGCCGAACTGTTCCCAGCCCTCGTCTACTCGACGAGAGGTCCCGCATCTGCGGAGCGTCATCAAGATGCCGCACCGCGTGCGGGACGACGGTGGTGGGTTCGGCGCGCTGCGGGAATCGATGATGGCAGAGGAGGCGGGGAAACAACCAACCCGTCGTCCCGTGCGCGCCGCAGCGCGAAGCGGTGCTGCGCAGACACGGGACCTTTCGCCGGAAGGCGTGCCGGGTTGGCCCAGCCTAGACGAAGCTCGCTCGATCCGGGTTTGACTGGAGCAGCGCGGCGCGCAGCTTCTCCATGGCCCGGTTCTCGATCTGACGGACTCGCTCCTTGGAGATCCCGAGGCTGGTGCCGAGCGCCTCAAGCGTGGCGCCGTTCTCCTGCAGGCGGCGTTCGCGCACAATCCGCAGTTCGCGCTCGTTGAGCACCTTCAGGGCCGAGTAGAGCCAGCTCACGCGGCGCTCCGAGTCGATCTGCTCGGCTACCGTCTCGTCCGGTCCGGGCGTGTCGTCGACGAGGAAATCCTGTCGCATCGAGGTGTCGCTCTCGGAGTCGCTGACCGGCGCGTTGAGCGAAGCGTCCGGCCCGGAGAGCCGGGAATCCATCAGTTCGACGTCGCCGGTGGACACGCCCAGCGCGCCCGCGATCTCGGAAAAGACCACGTTGCGTGGGCGCGGATCGATCTTCTGCGACAGTTTGGCCCGCAGACGGCGCAGGTTGAAGAACAGGGCCTTCTGCGAAGATGAGGTGCCGCCGCGCACGATCGACCAGTTGCGCAGGATGTGATCCTGGATCGAGGCCCGGATCCACCACGTGGCGTAGGTCGAGAAGCGGACCTGGCGGTCCGGCTCGAAACGGGCGGCCGCCTCCAGCAGGCCCACATGGCCCTCCTGGATGAGATCGCCCATGGGCAGCCCGAAATTGCGGAACCGCCCGGCGATGGCGATCACCAGGCGCATATGCGCCGAGGTCAGCTTGTGGAGCGCCGCCTGGTCCTTGTCGTCGCGCCAGCGCACGGCAAGGTCGTGCTCCTCCTCGCGCTCCAGATACGGCGCCTTCATGGCCGCACGCACGAAGCGGCGGCGTGTCTCATGTGAGTCGGACATTCCGACCTCCTTGCGGCTTCAAGGGCCGCCCGAGGAATAATCGCCCACTGACAATCTAACGCTTCGCGGGGCGACTTGGTTCACACAAAGACGTGACGGCGGCTGTGAGCGGTCAAAGCCCCTGAAATCGCACAAGAAAAAAGGGCGCCCGGTGGCCCGGACGCCCATCGAATCTGCGGATTGGACCCCGGATCAGGCCGCCTTGGCGTCGCCGCTCTCGTTTCCGCGAGCGCCCCGGCGCGGACTCTTGGCCAGGTTCTGCTCGATCTGCTTGGTCGCCTCGGTCTCCGACGACTTGGTGACCGACGAAATCTCGCGCACCATGCGGTCCAGCGCGGCCTCGTAGAGCTGCCGCTCGCTGTAGGACTGCTCGGGCTGCGTGTCGGAGCGATAGAGATCACGCACGACCTCGGCGATCGAGATCAGATCGCCCGAGTTGATCTTGGCCTCGTATTCCTGGGCGCGGCGGCTCCACATCGTACGCTTGACGCGGGCGCGGCCGCGCACCGTCTCAAGCGCCTTCTTGACCGTCGCGGCGTCGGCGAGCTTGCGCATGCCGACCGATTCCGCCTTCGTCACCGGCACGCGTAGCGTCATCTTGTCCTTGGCGAAATTGATGACGAACAGGTCCAGCGTCAGCCCGGCGACTTCCTGGGTCTCGATGCTGACGATCTTGCCCACGCCATGGGCCGGATAGACGATGTGCTCGCCGGTCTTGAATCCTGCACGCTGAACTGGCTTCTTCGATGCGGCCATTATGATCTCTACTCCAATCTCTTGCCCCGTGGGGTCCGCCTGAGCCCGGTCACGCCGTCGGTCGTCCGCAGCACGCCGTGCCCGGCGACCAAGGGCCGCCGCGCAAACGACAAGTATCCGTCACGTCAGTGATGCCGCGCGGGATCTAGGAGGACGCCCGTTTCTTCCGAGCAAGTCCTGAATATAGCACAAATCCGGGAAATTTCAATGGTTTACCGTCCGAAAGGTAAACACTGCGACCCTATCAGTCGCCCTCGCCCGGTTCCTCCGAGAAATGGGCCTCGAACTTGCCGGCCTTGCCCTCGAACTCCTTCGCATCGGGCGGCGCATCGCGCTTGATCGTGATGTTGGGCCACTTTTCCGCGTATTCGGCGTTGATTTTCAACCATTTCTCGAGACCGGGCTCGGTGTCCGGCTTGATGGCGTCAACGGGGCATTCCGGTTCGCACACCCCGCAATCGATGCATTCGTCGGGGTGGATGACGAGCATGTTCTCGCCCTCGTAGAAGCAGTCCACCGGGCACACTTCGACGCAATCCATGTATTTGCAGCGAATGCAGTTGTCGTTGACGATGTAAGTCACGGGAGTTCCTTCGGTGGGACCACGACCGGCGAAAGTCGGCGGTTTCGGTATCCGGTTTGACGCCCAAGAGCAAGAACCGGGGCCGCGCGCGGCGGGCCGCGCATGGCATAGCGTTTCAGCTAGGGCTCCCGGGAGGAAAAATCACCGCCAAGAGACCGATTGAAGGCCCGAATGGCGCGCCGATCACGGCGATCGGGGCGCTGATCCGGCGCCGGGGCGGGCTGCGTGGCCCCCGACCGCGGCCTGGCCGCCTCGGGTGGCGTCAGGTCGTCGAACAGAGTGCGGGCCTCGTCAGCCGGCCCGCGCCGCCGGCCGGGTGCCTTCACCCGCAGGATGCGAATGCCGCGGCCAAGGACAATGGTCAGGACGTCGCCGGTCGCGACCTGCCGGCTGACGGTCTGATGCCGCTCACCGTTGATACGCACGCGCCCACCGGCGACGAGCTTCTGCGCCGCCGTCCGCGTCTTCACGACGCGGGCAAACCACAGCCATTTGTCGATGCGCTGCCGGTCAGCCGCCACGCTTCTGCGATTCCAGCTCGTCCTTGAGCGCGGCCAGGGCTGCGAAGGGCGAATCCGGGTCCGCCGCTTTGCGTTCGGTGCGGGGGGACGGGGCGCTGCCGCTGCCCTTGGCGGTGCGTTTGGCGGGCTTGTCCTTGCGCCGTCCGTCGGGCTTGGCGGCGCGGCGGGGCGGGCGCTTGCCGTCGGCGTTGTCGGCGCGCCTCTCGGTGCGGGCGCCGCCGCGCCTCGCCCGCGGCGGACGGTTGGGGGCCGGTCGCCACACGACAAGGAACGCAGGCTCCTCGGCGGGTGCCGCTTCGGTCTCCGTCGATTCGGTCTCCGTCGATTCGGTCGCCGCTGGTTCGGTCGTGGCGGGTTCGGTGGCAACGGGCTCGGTGGCCGCAGGCGTTGCGTCCGGTTCGCTGTCCTCAGATGCCGCGGCCGGCTCGACTGCCGGGGCTTCGGCTGCGGCGGCACCACCTTCTTCGCTCGCCTGGACGGGCGCGGCGGCGGTGTCTTGGCTGTCCTCGGCGGCGTCCGCCGCAGGTGGGTCGGACACCGGTGCTGCCGCCGGGCTCTCGTCGGCGGGCAACTCGGGGGCTGTGGGCCGCGGGCGCCGCTTCGACCGGTAGCCCAGTGCCGACAAAACCGCGGCGAAGTCATCGCCGGCGCAGCCCAGCAGCGAGGTCATCTCGACCGTGACGGTGAAGCCGTACTCCTCCAGCGCGCCGGGCGGCGGTGTCGGTGCGTCCGGCGTGGGGCGCCACGCCAGCAGCGGTCGGATGATGTCGGCGAGACGCTCAAGGATGTCGATGCGCACCGCGCGCGTGCCGCACGGCTTGTAGCCCACGGCGTAGTAGAGGCCGTGGGCGACGTCGGTGTCGACGGGCACGCTGGTGCGGCCGGAGCCGGCAAGCTGGGTCAGGTCGAGCAGCCCGGGCGCGTCGAGGCCGCCGTTCTTCAGCGCCCACAGCATGGCGACGAGGCCGGCCGGCGCCGGTTTCAGGAGCGCCGGGACGTAGATGTGATAGGCGCCGAAGCGAACGCCGAGGGTGCGCATGCCGGCGCGGGCGTCCTGGTCGAGGCCGCGGACCTCCTCGGCGATCGCCGACCTTTCCAAGACACCCAGATTCTCGGCCAGGCGGAACGCGATGCCGCGCGCCTCCGGTGCGAGACTGGCCGCCGCCCGCAAGTCGAACAGCGGCTTGAGCAGCGTTTCGACGCGCGTCGCCAACCACAGGTCGGTGCGCTGGCGCACGCGGTCGCGTGCCGCCTCCGGCAGGCTGTCGTCGGCGAGCAGGATCAGTCGCGGTTTCAGCGGATCGTCGCCGTCGGTGAGACGCGCGATGCCGCTGCCGGACCAGCGCAGCGTGCCGTCGGTCGCCAGCGCGAGATCATCATCGGGCGCCCGCGCCAGCCGGTCGGCGCGCGTCACCACCTCGCCTGCCAACGCCTTCTGGGCAGCGGCCCTCAGCGCCTTGGCTTCCGGCCCGGCCGCTTCGGGGTCGGCGGTGAAGCGGAATCCGTCGAGCGAACCGATGTGCTGGCCCTCGACCATCACGTCACCTTCGGCCGTGATCTCCGCTTCGAGCATCGTGTTCTCTTTCAGGCGACGCATCAGCACGCTCGTTCGACGGTCGATGAATCGCGCCGTCAAACGCTCGTGCAGGGCGTCGGACAGCCGATCCTCTATCGCGCGCGTCCGCTCCTGCCAATGGGCGGGGTCGGCAAACCAGTCGTTACGGTTGGCGGCGAAGGTCCATGTGCGGATGTGGGCGATGCGGGTGGACAGGGTGTCGATGTCGCCCTCGGTGCGGTCGGCAAACGCAAGCTGGCCGGCAAACCAGTCCTCGCCGATCCGCCCGTCCTCCACCAGAGACGTGAAGATGCTGGTCAGGAGTTCGGCGTGCTGGGCGGGCGAGATCTTGCGGTAGTCGGGGATCTGGCAAACCTCCCACAACTGCTCGATCCGCTCGGCGCGATCGGCAAGGGCGGCGATCTTCTGGTCCTTCGCCATCGCCGCCAGCGCGCGCACGTCCTCCGCGGGCGGTGCCTTGGTGAGCTCGGGCCGGCCCGGCAGGCGGTCGAGGCTTGCGATCAGCTCGCGCACCGAGCCGTACGCAAGCTCGCGATTGCGCCACTGCACGTTGGGTACCGGCTGAAAGACATGGGATTCGAGCTGCTCGACCAGATCATCCTCGAGCGGCTCGACACGGCTCGTGACCCCGAACGTGCCGTCCTGCATGTGGCGTCCGGCGCGTCCGGCAATCTGACCCAGCTCGGCGGCGGTGAGACGGCGGTGCTGGAATCCGTCGAACTTGCTGCTGGACGCGAAAGCGACATGCTTGACGTCGAGATTGAGCCCCATGCCGATGGCGTCGGTGGCGACGAGGAAGTCGACATCGCCCGACTGATAGATCTCGACCTGGGCGTTGCGGGTCCTCGGGCTGAGGGCGCCGAGCACGACCGCGGCGCCGCCACGCTGGCGACGGATCAGCTCGGCGATGGCGTAGACGTCGTTGGAGGAGAACGCGACCACCGCCGTGCGGGTCGGGAGACGGGTGATCTTCTTCGAACCGGTGTAGGCCAGCACCGACATGCGCGGCCGCGTCACGATGTTGACGCCGGGTACGAGACGCTCGATGACGCCGCGCATGGTCGCGGCGCCCAGGAGCAGAGTCTCGTGGCTGCCGCGCAGATTCATGATGCGATCGGTGAAGACGTGGCCGCGTTCCAGATCGGAGGCGAGCTGGATTTCGTCGACGGCCACAAACGCCGCGTCGACCCGCGACGGCATCGCCTCGACCGTGCACACCCGGTAGCGGGCGCCGGGCGGCGCGATTTTCTCCTCGCCGGTGAAGAGCGCCGCATGATCGACCCCGACCCGGGCGACGATGCGGTTGTAGACCTCGCGCGCGAGCAGGCGCAGCGGCAGCCCGATGATCCCGTCGCGATGGCCGAGCATGCGCTCGATGGCGAGATGCGTCTTGCCTGTGTTGGTCGGGCCGAGAACCGCGACAACAGGTCCCGGGGTTGACGACGATGAAGGTGAGGAGAGGGGCATATGCGTCAGTCGAGCGTGAAATGGCCGTCGCCGGTGGGGCTCAAAGGGGCGGTGGTTGTGCCGATGCGGGACGGATTGCCTTGATTTTACAACAGTTTCCGTGGGATCTTAACAACCGCGAACGAGTCCAGAACAAAAGCAGTCCGAATCGCTGACTCTCGTCACCTTCACCCTCCGTTCACGACGACATGTACCGCTGCGGCGCGAGAATCCTACGATATGTTGAATCCGATGGTGAGAATGGGGCGGGGTTCTTACCGCATCAGTTAACGCCATACCGACCCTGACCAACATGTCGGGACTGTGACAATGACCATGTCGGCGGCGCCTGTGGACAAGCTGTGGATGAAGCGGCGAAGCGGTGTCCTGCCTAGCGTGTCGACGTTCGCCGCTCGGTCCGTGAGACCTCGAAGTCCCGCGCTGTCACCGTGAGGTTGCCGGCCTTGGTGCCGATGACGAACTGGTAGGGCACCATGACGTTGGTGCCGCGCACCGGTATCAACCACACCTCGAGCCGTTTGTTCTCCGCCATGAACTGCACGGCCTCGCGCTCCGGCCGGTGACCGGCGACGGGGATGTAACGGGCGCCACACACGATGGCGCGGCCGCGGTAGCCGCTGCGAACGTCGGTGGTGCGCTTGAAGTGCAGGGCGACGTCAAAGCGCTGCCAACCGTCGAAGACCCGGACCGTGCGATCGCACACGAACTCTCCGTCGGCGTCGGTGCGTTCGCCCAGCGAGACGACAAAGGCGCCGATCGGATCGACGATGTCGCTCTTGTGGCGCTGCAGGACGGGGATGCGGTCCGACGCCTCGACCAGACCCGGCTGGGCGAACACGTCGGTGACGGCGCCGCCGCTCATTGCCATGCGCACCAGCGTGCCGAAGTCACCCTCGCGGGTCTGCATGTTGTAGGTGCTCGGCAGAACCGTTGTGCCCTTGATGCGACCGTTGCCGGCAAGGATGGCGCTGGCGTCCGACACGAACCGGCTGATGCCGAAGGTCGACCCGCTGATGGCCGTGGCATACTGGCCGCGGGCGAAGCGCCCCTCAACTTCGGCGCGCCCGATGGTGAGCCCGGCAATGGCGATGTAGTAGGTTGCCCGCAATTCGGTCATCGCGCCCTGGGCGACAGCGACGCCAGGTTGGGCGACGTGCACGACGGCCGCGAGCACAATCGGCGCCAGGCTCTTGAGAAGGGGGCGTATCACGTCCATCGCTGCTGCCGCTCTGTGGCTTCCAGCCAAGCTGGGTCGTCGACGAATCACTGGCACGGGATACACGGATTTTTACGCCAATTCGGACCACCAGTCACGCGCGCGTCCCCGCGCCTTGACGCCGCAACGGCGGGCCACTATAGCAAGGCCGCCTCCGGACAGGATTGACCGAGACTTGCGGCCGAGCCGCCGGAAACTGGCGGAATTCAGAGGTGTTTCGATGTCGCGTCGCTGCGAACTGACAGGCAAGGCCGTGCTCACGGGCAACAATGTGAGCCATGCGAACAACCGTTCGCGTCGTCGGTTCCTGCCGAACCTCAATCGCGTCACGCTTCTGAGCGAGACGCTGGGCGAGCGTTTCCGCCTGCGCATCACTTCGCATGCCTTGCGCAGTGTCGAACATCGCGGCGGCCTGGACGCGTATCTGCTCAAGGCCCGCGACTCCGAACTGTCCGATCGCGCGGTGCGCGTGAAGCGCCGCGTCGCCAAGAAGCGCGCAGAAGCCGCCGCCGCTACCGGCTAACCACCGGTCGCAACCGCGGCAAGGGTGGCCGCCGGGGTTCCAGCGCGAACTGTAGCAACAGCGTTCGTTGCAGCATGCTGTGGTTGTCGTCGGACACCAGGGTGACGAGCGTGCGACCGTCGTCGGTCACGCGCACGGCCAGCCCCTCCAGATTGTCGATCTGAAATCCGGATGCCGCGGTCAGCAGGACCTCGCCGTCGACGGTGCGTCCCGGCCTGATGGTGTCGCCGCGCACGGCACGAAGCCGCACGGCCAGACCACGGGCGTAGCTGAAGCGGCGCTCCAGCACGAGCAGGTCACCGTCGGGCAGGAAGACGGCGTCGGTGACGTCGAAGCCGTCGCTGCGGGCGAGCGCGAACGCACCGGCCCGTGGGCCGCCGAGCACGAATCCGCGGTGGCGGCGGTGGTTGTCCAGAGACCGTTCGGCAAGGACCACGACGGCGCCGCGCAGCGGTCCGTCGTCCGGTGCGACCGCGATCGCCTCGAGGCCCTGATTGCCCCGCAGGCCACGGACGAAGCCGGGCAGGGCGACCCTGGTCGGCACGCCGTCCGGCCCGGCGTCGAGATCGTAGGCGCGGACGGTATGGATCTGCTCGAACGAGACCAGGGCGCGGGTCGGGTTCGACGGCACGATCCGCAGGCCCTCGGCGTCGGCGTCGACTTTCCGTTTGGCGACCCGCCCGTCAGTGTCCCGCAAGGGGCCGATCTTCCCGCCGGACAGGCCCAGCGGAACGCGATCGCGTTCGTCGAGCCGCGCCGAGACCCAGTGGCCGCGATCGGTGACGGCATGGAGACGGCCGTCCGGCGCGAAGTCGAGCCCCGACAGGGACCCGAAATCACCGTCCGGTGACGAGACCTCAAGGCCGCCGAGAAAGGTCAGCCGTCCGAAACGGCGTTGGCCGCCTACCAGGTCAAATTCGGAGAGGACGCGGGTGCGCAGCTCAAGCGGTCGCGGCTCGGCGCCGGCCACCGACATCGCGAGCGGCATCAGCAGGCCGACGGCGATGGCGACCTTGCAGCCGTTGTTCAATGGAACCGCTTGCCGCCGGGTGCCGCGGGTGCGGGCGCTTCCTCGAAGAGTTCGGCCAGCTTGTCTGTCATGGCGCCGGCGAGTTCCTCGCTGTCGACGATCGTCACCGCCCGCCGGTAGTAGCGGGTGACGTCGTGGCCGATGCCGATGGCGATCAGTTCGACCGGCGACTTGGTTTCGATCTCGTCGATGACCTGCCGCAGATGGCGTTCGAGGTAGTTGCCGGGATTGACCGACAGGGTCGAGTCGTCGACCGGCGCACCGTCGGAGATCATCATCAGGATGCGCCGCTGTTCGGGACGCGCGATCAGGCGGGCGTGGGCCCAAGCCAGCGCCTCGCCGTCGATGTTCTCCTTCAGGAGGCCCTCGCGCATCATCAGGCCGAGATTGCGGCGCGCCCGGCGCCATGGCGCATCGGCGGCCTTGTAGACGATGTGGCGGAGATCGTTCAGCCGCCCCGGGCCGGCCAGCTTGCCGGCGCTCAACCACGCTTCGCGCGACTGGCCGCCCTTCCAGGCCCGCGTGGTGAAGCCGAGAATCTCGACCTTGACGCCGCAGCGCTCCAGCGTGCGCGCGAGGATATCGCCGCACGCCGCCGCGACGGTGATCGGGCGGCCGCGCATGGAGCCCGAGTTGTCGAGAAGCAGCGTCACCACGGTGTCACGGAACTCCGTGTCGCGCTCGGCCTTGAAGGTCAGCGCGTGCAGCGGATCGATGATGACGCGGGGCAGGCGCGCGGTGTCGAGGATGCCCTCTTCAAGGTCGAAATCCCACGCCCGGTTCTGTTGCGCCAGCAGGCGGCGCTGCAGCCGGTTGGCGAGGCGGCCGACGGCGCTCTGGAGGTGGGCGAGCTGCTTGTCGAGGTAGCCGCGCAGCCTGTCGAGTTCGGCGAGGTCGCAGAGGTCCTCGGCGTTGACGGTTTCGTCGAAGCGGCGGGTGAAGACGTGATAGGCGCTGCCATCGCGTTCGCCGCCGCGGGGTTCGGTGCGTTCCGATTCGCCCGGAACCTCGGCCTCCGTCAGGTCGGTCGCCTGGTCGGTGAGCTCCGTTTCGCCTTCGATGGCGTCGGCCTCGCCGGCCTCGATGTCGTCGCCGAGGGCGTCCATCTCCTCCGGCGCACCGGCATCGCTGCCGTCGCCCGACTCCGGGTCGCTGCCGTCGTCCTGGGGCGCGTCGTCGCCATCGCCGTCGTCGTCGGGCGAGCCTTCCAGCGCCGTGTCGTCCATGTCGAAGGCGCTCAGGATGTCGCGCAGGGCGTCGGCGAAGGCGGTCTGGTCCTCGACGCGGCCGCCGAGTCTCGACAGGTCCTCGCCGGCGCGCTCGTTCACCCAGTCGCGCCACAGATCGACGATCGCCGCACCGGCGCTTGGCGGTCTGCGTCCGGTCAGTTGCTCGCGGATCATCAGCGCCAGCGCGTCGCCCAGCGGCGCATCCGCCCGGTCGGTGATCTCGTGGTAGTTGCCGCGGTGATAGCGGTCCTCGAGCATCGCCTCGAGGTTCTCGGCGACACCGGCCATGCGTTGCGCACCGAGCGCCTCCACACGCGCCTGTTCGGCGGCGTCGAAGATCGCGCGGGCGTCGCTGCTGGCGGGCGCGAGGCGAGCGTGCACGGCCGGATCGTGACAGGCGAGCCGCAGGGCCACCGAATCGCCGGTGCCGCGGGTCACGGCCACGTCGGCCGCCGATGGCGAGCGTGGCGGCTCCGGCAGGCGCACGCGGCCAGGGACCACCCGCGGGCGGTCGGCGGCAAACTCGACCTCGAGGTCGGGCTGGCCGGCAAGCGCCCGGACGCAGCCCACCGTCGCCCGTTTGAAGGGCTCGGTCGGGCTCTCGGCCGGTCGGGATTTCGGCGCGTCGTTGGGGATGGCCATGGGTTCGGCGGGCTACGACATCACGACGTTGGCGGTCGACTCCGGCAATTCAGCATTGAAGGCGCGCTGGTAGAACTCCGCCACCAGGGCGCGCTCCAACTCGTCGCACTTGTTGACGAAGGTGACGCGGAAGGCGAAGCCGATGTCGCCGAAGATCTCGGCGTTCTCCGCCCAGGTGATCACCGTGCGCGGGCTCATGACGGTCGACAGGTCGCCGTTGATGAAAGCGTTACGGGTCATATCGGCGACCCGCACCATGCGGCCCAGATTCTCCCGCCCCTCGGCGTCGCGGTAGGACGGCGCCTTGGCGGCGATGATATCCACCTCCTTGTCGTGGGGGAGGTAGTTCAGGGTCGTCACGATCGACCAGCGATCCATCTGGCCCTGGTTGATCTGCTGGGTGCCGTGATAGAGGCCCGAGGTGTCGCCGAGACCGATGGTGTTGGCGGTGGCGAACAGGCGAAACGCCGGATGCGGGTTGATGACCTTGTTCTGATCGAGCAGCGTCAGGCGCCCCTGCACCTCCAGCACACGCTGGATCACGAACATCACGTCGGGCCGTCCGGCGTCGTACTCGTCGAAGCACAGCGCGATATTGCCCTTCAGCGCCCACGGCAGGATGCCGTCGCGGAACTCGGTGACCTGCTGGCCGTCGCGGATGACGATGGCATCCTTGCCGATCAGGTCGATGCGGCTGATGTGGCTGTCGAGATTCACGCGCACCAGCGGCCAGTTGAGCCGGGCGGCGACCTGCTCGATATGAGTCGACTTGCCGGTGCCGTGGTAGCCGGACACCAGAACGCGGCGATTGAAGGCGAAGCCGGCGAGGATCGCCAGCGTCGTGTCGCGGTCGAACAGGTAATCGGCGTCGAGCGGCGGCACGTATTCGTCAGCCTGCGCGTAGGCCGGCACCTCCATCTCGGTGTCGATCCCGAAGACCTGATTGACCGAAATCTTCATATCGGGCTCAGGGGCCCGGACTATCTGCTCGTTCATTGAGCCTCCAGAAGGTGGCTGCCGGTGCCCGGCCGCCATGCGGAGCGGACTTCGCGGAAACGGCGCGGTCTTAGCAGAACCCGGCCGACCTTAGGTAGTGGTAGGCGTGAATGATTTCACGCAGCCGGTCCTCGAAGCTGCGGTCGCCGCCATTGGCGTCGGGATGCAGCTGCTTGACCAGCGCCTTGTAGCGCGCCTTGATCTCCTCGGCCGACTCGCTGCCCTCAAGGTCGAGCGCGGCGAACGATTTGCGTTCATGATTGCGGAGCGGACGGCGGCTTGCGCTATTCGGTTCGCCGGCGGCCTCCTGACCGCCGAAGAACCCGAACGGATCGGCGAAGGCGGCCGACCAGTTGAACGAGCCGGCGCCGATACGATCGTCACTGCCGATCGACCAGGTCGGCCGATGGCCCGTCGCGGCCGATTTCTGGTAGGCGGCGACATCGTCGTCCCCCATGCCGGCAAAGTAGTTGTACCCCTTGTTGTAGGCGCGCACGTGGTCGAGGCAGAAATGGTGGTACTCGCCCTCGCGGGCCCGCCCCTTTGGCGCCCGGTAGTCACCGGCCTTGTCGCACCCCTCCCACTCGCACGTCCGCGTCGCCGAGGCGCGCGCGGCCTCGTCGTCGGGCTTGATGCGAATCTGGTCGAAGTACTTGGAATTCAGGTTCATGATTGGATTATGGTTCCGAGGGGCGGGATCGACAACCCGGCCGTATGCCAAGGAGCCGAGCACGCACATGTCCGTCGCCGATACCATCACGCGCAAGTTAAGGGAGGCTTTTCACCCGTCCGAACTGGACGTGGTGGACGAGTCCCATCTGCACAAGGGGCATGCCGGCCACCGCCCTGAAGGCGAAACCCATTTCCGCGTCCGCATCGTTGCCCCGGCCTTTGCGGGGATCGGCCGGGTGGAGGCCCATCGCCGCATCTACGCGGTGCTTTCGGCCGAAATCGACGGCGGGGTGCACGCGCTGGCGATCAACGCTTCCCCGCCCGGCGACTGACTTCGAGCGGTTCTAGCCGGTGGCGGCGGGGCTGCCGGTCGGGCGTGCCAGCGGCGTGACGCGCAGCGACGTGATCCGGTTGCGGACCTTGCGCAGAACCCGGAAGCGGAAACCGAAGAAGGTGAACACCTGACCTGGTTCCGGGATGATCCGCGCCTCGTGGATCACGAGGCCCGCCATGGTGGTCGCGGCCTCGTCCGGCAGCGTCCAGTCCATGGCGCGGTTGACGTCGCGAACGGCGACGGCGCCGTCGACGATCAGTGAACCGTCCGGCTGACGGCGGACGCCCTCGACCTCGACGTCGTGCTCGTCGGCGATGTCGCCGACGATCTCCTCGATGATGTCTTCCAGCGTGACCAGACCCTGCACCTCGCCGTACTCGTCGACGACCAGGGCGAAATGCGCCTTGCGCTTCAGGAAGGCGTTGAGCTGATCGCTGAGGCTGGTGGTTTCCGGTACGAACCAGGGCTCGGTGGCGACCTCGCGGAGGTCGATGGAGGCGGCGTCGGATTCGCCGGTGCTGAGGCGCCTCAGAATGTCCTTCACGTGCACCACGCCGACAATGTTCTCCGGCTCCTCCTGCCAGATCGGTACCCGCGTATAGGGGGCGTTGAGGATCTGCTGCAGCGCCTGTTCCGGCGGATCGTCGGCGTCGACGGTGTGCATGTTGGTGCGGTGGACCATGATGTCGGCGACGTCGAGTTCGCCGAGGTCGAGAAGACCACCCAGCCGGTCGCGCTCGGCCTTCACCACGCTGCCTTCGGCGTGGAACAGATCGACCTGGCCGCGAATCTCGTCGGCCGGCGAGACCAGCGCCAGCCCCGACTGCGGCTCGTGCCCGAACAGGCGGAGCACACGCTGCACGACGAACTGGACGGCGATCGTGACGGGGGAAAACACCACCACGATCGGGGCGATGATCGGTGCGACGGCCCGCGAGGCCCGGTCGGGGCTGCCGATCGCCAGCGTCTTCGGCAACACCTCGCCGAACACCAGGACGATAAGCGTCATGACCAGGGTCGCGTAGGCGACGCCGGCCTGTCCGAACAGGGTGAGGAAGAAGCTGGTCGCGATCGCCGAGGCGAGGATGTTCACCAGATTGTTGCCGAGCAGAATGGCCCCGATCAGCCGCTCGCGGTCCCGGATCAGGTGATTGACGATGCCGGCCCGCCGGTCGCCCGATTTCTCGAGCTGGCGCATGCGCGCGCGCGATGTGGCGGTGAGGGCGGTCTCGGAGCCGGAAAAGAAGCCCGAGAGGACGATCAGCAGCAGGACGACCAGTGCCGAAAGCCAGATCATGCTCATGGTTGTCGCTTTCGATCGAGAAAGCCGGTGATGTGGTCAGGCGATATGTCGTGCGCGATGAAGGCTTTGCCAATACCGCGGCTGAGAATGAAGGTCAGGCGACCGCGTGCGACCTTCTTGTCCTGCCGGATGTGGTCCAGCAGCACGTTGGTCGGAGGGAGGTCGCCGTCGATATCGCCCATCCGGGTCGGCAGGCCGACATCGATGAGATGGCGAACGATGCGGTCGACGTCTTCGGGCGGACACAACTCCATCTCGGCGGACAGTTCATGGGCCAGCACGGTACCGATGGCGACGGCCTCGCCGTGCAGGAGCCGACCGGAGTAGCCGGTGGCAGTTTCCAACGCGTGGCCGAAGGTGTGCCCGAGATTGAGAAGGGCCCGGGTGCCGCGCTCCAACTCGTCCTGCGCCACCACATCGGCCTTGGCCCGGCAGGCGACGGCGATGGCGTGGTCGCGTTCCGGCCAGCCGGCAACGACCGCACGCCAGTTGGCCTCCAGCCAGGCGAAGAAATCGGCGTTGCCGATGAGGCCGATCTTGGCGATCTCGGCATAGCCGGCGTTGAAGATACGTGGCGGCAGGGTGTCGAGAACGCCGGAATCGGCCACCACCAGCTCCGGCTGGTAGAACGCCCCGACGAGGTTCTTCCCGCGCGGGGTGTTGATGCCGGTCTTGCCGCCGACGGATGAATCGACCTGGGCCAGCAGGGTCGTCGGTATCTGGACGACCCTGACGCCGCGCCGCGTGATGGCGGCCGCAAAGCCGCCGAGATCGCCGACGACGCCGCCGCCCAGGGCGATGACGGCGTCGCCGCGCTCGATCCTTGCGGCCAGAATGCCGTCCACGACCCTCGCAAGTTCGTCGAAGCTCTTGGACTCTTCACCGGGTGGAACGACCACCGTGCTGTGTTTGAGCCCGGCGCTGTCCAGCGCGCGCTGGAGCCGCTCCAGATGAAGGTGCTCCACCGTCTCATCGGTAAGGATCGCGAACCGGCTCTCCGGCAGCCGTTCGCGGATGTCCTGGCCGGCGCGGTCCAGCATGTCGCGTCCGATCAGGATGTCATAGGTGCGGGCGCCGAGGTCGACGGACACAATGGACGCTGCGTCGCCGCGCGGGGTCGATTCGCCGGAAACCTCAGACATCGGCTTCAAGTCCCTGGCCCAGATGCTCATCGAGCGCGGCGATGATGTGGCCGGTGACGACCTCGTGGGCGACGTCGCGCGACTGGACGTGGATGTCGGCCAGCGCGTAGACGGGTCCGCGCTCGCGCATCAGCTCGGTGAGGATGGCCGCGGGATCGCCGCCTTTGAGCAGCGGACGGTTGGAGCGGCGCTTGACCCGCGCGAGCAGGACGTCGAGATCCGCCTTCAGCCAGATCGAGATCGCCTTGTCCTGGATCGCGGCCCGGGTTTCATCCTGCATGTAGGCGCCCCCGCCGGCGGCGATGACGATATCGCCCTCGTCCAGGAGCCGCTGGATGACGCGTCGCTCGCCGGCCCGGAAGTAGCTTTCGCCGTAGGTCTCGAAGATTTCGGGAATCGTCGCGTTGGCGGCGAGCTCGATCTCCGAATCGGCGTCGGCGAATCGGAGGCCGAGGCGCGCCGCGAGGCGGCGGCCGACGGACGATTTTCCGGCGCCCATCATGCCGACCATGACCAGCGGGCGGCCACGCAGGCGGCGGCGAATCGCCTCCTCCTGACCGCCGGCTTGATCGGCTGGACCCCTCTCGGCCACAATTTTCCCTTAACCGTTGGTGTGCAAAGCAGGTTTATGAGCGTCGCAGGACCGATGCTGTCAAGCGTGACCGGTGACCGGCGTCACTTGCGCATGCCGATATCCGGGGCACAATTGGCGGCGAGGCAGCGGTCCATTCCGCTCAGGCAGGGGTTATCGTGCCGACGCTGATCCGCTTTGTCATCGTTCTTGTCGTGCTGGCCGGCCTCGGCGGCGCCGCCGCGGTCTACCTCGCCTATTTCGTCGAACCCAACAGCCGTGACATGACGATCCGCGTGCCGTCCGAGCGCATGGATCCCAATCCGTGACCGGCCGGCGCGAACCGCCGCAGCCGGCGGTCATGATCGACACGTTTCTGGAAATGATGAGTGCGGAGCGGGGGGCGTCGGCCAACACGCTGGACGCCTACCGCCGCGATCTCGGTGACTATGTCGCATTCCTGACGCGCCGCGGATCGGGACCGGCGGGCGCCGACGCGGAGGCCGTGCGCGCCTATCTCGCCGATCTCAGCCGCCGCGGCCATGCCGCCTCGTCCTCGGCACGGCGACTGTCGTCGGTTCGGCAGTTCCATCGGTTCCTGTTCTCGGAAGGGTACGTTGCCGACGATCCGACCAGCGCCGTTGAGGGCCCGCGCCGCGCGCGACCGCTGCCCCGGTCGCTGGGAGAAAAGGATGTGGGCCGGCTGATCGATGCGGCGGTGGCCGACGTCGACGTCCACGAGGAAGGTTCGGCGGCCCATCTGCGCGCGCTCCGCTTCCACGCCCTGATCGAACTGATCTACGCGACCGGCCTCAGGGTCTCGGAGGCGGTCGCGCTGCCTGCCGCCGCGGTGCGGCCGGACCGTGCCCTCCTTGCGGTGCGAGGCAAGGGCGGCCACGAGCGTCTGGTGCCGCTGAGCGATGTCGCGCGTGACGCGGTCCTCAGCTACCGCGCCGCCCTTACGCCCGAGGCGCGTGCCACGGCCTGGCTGTTTCCGGCGGCAAAGGGAGGGCATTTCACCCGCCAGGCGTTCGCCCGCGATCTCAAGCGGCATGCCGTCAAGCTCGGACTCGATGCCAGCGCAATCTCGCCCCACGTGCTGCGCCACGCTTTCGCCAGCCACCTCCTGGAACACGGCGCCGATCTCAGGGTGGTCCAGCAACTGCTCGGCCATGCCGATATCTCGACCACCCAGATCTACACCCACGTGCTGGAGGAGAGACTGCGCCGCGTCGTCCACGATCACCACCCCATGGCCCGGTCCGGCGACGTTGCTTGACAGGTTGACGCCCGACCGTCAGGTTGCCGCGCCGCCGGGCACGAAAGGCCGGATTTTAGGCGCGCCGCCGGACATTGCAGCCCATGCATAGCTACCTCGATTTCGAAAAACCCGTCGCCGACCTGGAGGGCAAGGTCCAGGAGTTGCGGGCGCTGGAGAAGACCGGCGACGCCGAGGTCGCCAGCGACGAGATCGAGCGCCTCGAAGCCCGCGCCTCCCAGGCGCTGAGCGAGATCTACGCCAAGCTGACGCCGTGGCAGAAGACCCAGGTCGCACGCCATCCCGACCGCCCACACGCGCTCGACTACATCGAGGCGCTGGTCGACGATTTTACCAATCTCGCCGGCGACCGCGCCTTTGCGGAGGATGCGGCGGTGATCGGCGGCCTCGGCTGGTTCCGCGGGCGTCGGGTCGCCGTCATCGGGAACGAGAAGGGGCGCGACACCGAGGGGCGGCTCAAGCACAATTTCGGCATGGCGCGCCCCGAGGGCTACCGGAAGGCGGTCCGGATCATGGATCTGGCCGACCGGTTCGGCCTTGCCGTCATCGCCTTCGTCGACACGGCCGGCGCCTATCCGGGAATCGGCGCCGAGGAACGCGGCCAGGCCGAGGCGATCGCGCGGTCGACACAGACCTGCCTCGACCTCGGCACCCCCAACGTGGCGGCCATCATCGGCGAGGGCGGGTCCGGCGGTGCGATCGCGACGGCCACGGCCAACCGGGTGCTCATGCTGGAGCACGCGATCTATACGGTCATCTCGCCGGAAGGCGCCGCGTCGATCCTGTGGAGCGATTCCGGCCGCGCGGAAGACGCCGCCACGGGCATGAAGATCACGGCCGACGATCTCAAGAAGTTCGGGGCGATCGACCGGATCGTCGAAGAACCGGTCGGCGGCGCTCACCGCGACCCGGCGCGGGCCATCCAGGCGGTCGGCGATGCAGTCGAGGCGGAGCTGACCGACCTCGACGGCTTGACGCCGGCCGACGTGAAGCGCCATCGGCGTGACAAGTACCTGGCGATCGGCCGCAATTTGTAACGCAAACGTGGCTTGTTTTTGCCACGACCGTCGTTCAAGAGTTCTTCAGGCCATTGGTGTCAGGCTGGCGTTCTGTGGGGATTTGCCAGCCCGGACAGCAGCTTAGAGGGGATCGGATTGGCCAGGACCGGATTCGCACCGTCGGCGCTGCGCCGCGCCGTCCTGATCGCGGTGGGGGCGGTGGTCCTTGCCGCGTGCTCGGTGACCGACATCCCCAAACATCTGAAGCCCGTGCCGCCGAACCTGATCTCGAAGATGCAGCGGCTTCAGATGAAGGAAACCAGCGACATCTTCATCCGCATCTTCAAGGAATCGTCCGAGCTCGAAGTCTGGAAGGAGCGGGCGGACGGCACCTACGGTCTGCTCGAGACCTACCACGTGTGCAAGTGGTCGGGTGTCCTGGGGCCGAAGACCAAGGAAGGCGACCGCCAGGCGCCGGAGGGCTTCTACACCGTCGCGCCGGTGCAGATGAACCCGAACTCGGCGTACTACCTGTCGTTCAACATCGGCTACCCCAACAGTTTCGACCGGGCCCACGGACGCACCGGCTCGCATCTGATGGTCCACGGGGCGTGCTCGTCGGCCGGTTGCTACTCCATGACCGACGAGGATGCCGGCGAGATCTTCGCGCTGGCCCGTGACGCGTTTCGCGGCGGGCAGCGGGAGTTCCAGATCCAGGCCTTCCCGTTCCGCATGACGGCGGAGAACTTCGTCAAGCACCGCGACAGCCCGCACATGCCGTTCTGGCGGATGCTGAAAGAGGGACACGACCATTTCGAGGTCACCCGCAAGCCGCCCAAGGTGGATGTGTGCGACAGGCGCTATGTCTTCAACGCCGAAGCCGGCGGTGCGGTGTTCAGCCCCGGCCAGGCCTGTCCGGCCTATCAGGTGCCGCCGCAGATCGCCGCGGCCGTGGAGGCGCGGCAGTTGGCCGACGACCAGAAGCTGACGGTGGCGCTGGCGGCTGTCGACGCACGGGAGCAGAGATCGGCGGAGCGCCAGGCGCGCCCGTCGCTGCTGTCGCGTATCCTTCGTCGCAACCGGCCGCAGGGGCCGGCGACGCCGGTGCCCGCGGCCGCTACTGCCCGGATCACCGCCTCGACAACGGCGACCACCACCGCAGCGACGTCATCCGTGGATGTGCTGCCGGTGCCGCGCTTGCGCCCGGGGGCGGCCGTCGCGGTTGTTGCTCCGCCTGCGCCCGCCGTCGCCGAACCGCCGAAGGCGACCATCGCCCAGCAGCCGGTGCTGCCGACGGGCCGCTTCGTCAAGCGCACCTTCATCTGGCACGACGACGGCTAGAGGGGCCAGACGAGCAGGATGGTGGGCACGCTGACCGCGACGATGATAATTTCCAGCGGCAGGCCCATCCGCCAGTAGTCGCCGAAGGCGTAACCGCCGGGGCCGAGGATCAGCGTGTTGTTCTTGTGGCCGATGGGGGTCAGGAACGCGCATGAGGCCGCGACGGCGACCGTCATCAGGAAGGGATCGGGATTGGCGCCGAGGCGCCCGGCCAGATCGACCGCGATCGGTGCGCCGATGACGGCCGTGGCGGTATTGTTGAGAAGGTCGGAGAGCGTCATCACCACCACCATGAGCACGGTCAGCACCACCCAGGGGGGCAGGCCGGCGGCGAGATTGACGATCCCGCCGGCGATGGCCGCGGTGCCGCCGCTGGCCTCCAGTGCGGTGCCGAGCGGGATCATCGATCCGAGCAGCACCACGACGGGCCATTCGATCTCCTCGTAGACCTGCCGCAGCGGCACGATGTCGGTGACGATGTAGAGGGCGACGACCGCGGCGAGCGCGATCGGCAGATAGACGATGTCGAAGGCGGCGAGCAGCACGGCGCCGGCGAAGATCGCGGCAGCCAGTGCCGCACGCCCGTGCTGGGTGACGCCAAGGCCGCGGTCGGCGAGCGGCATCGCACCGAGCCATGCGGCCGCGGCCTCGAGACGGTCGGGCGAGCCGATGAGCAGGAGGACGTCGCCGGCGGCCATGGGCAGCTTGCGGACTTCCTGCCGGAAACGCTTGCCCTGCCGTGATATGCCGAGAACGGCGACGTTGAAGCGCCGGTTGAGGCCGATGGAGGCGGCCGAGCGGCCGTCGGCGCGGGCGTGGCGGGGCACGACGACCTCCATCAGCGTGAGCTCGCTGGCGCCGGCTTCCTCCAGGTGCTCGCGCCCGGGGAAATCGAGCTTCAGCGCGCCGACGAAGTCGTCCAGCGATTCGACCAGCGCATCGACGACGAGGATGTCGTCGGCTTCGATGGTTCGGCTTCTGGCGCTGCCGGAAAGCCGCCGTCCGTCGCGAATCAGCCCGAGGATGGCGACGCCGGCCTCTTCGGCCTCGCCGTCGAGGTCGCGGACCTTCCCGCCGATGGCGGGCGAGCCCTCCGGGACGTGCAGCTCCGCGACGTAGCCGTGGAGTTCGCGGAGATCGGCGGACGGCGATGCCTCGTCGCCGCGGGTCGGAATCAGACGCCAGCCGATGAGCGCGACAAAGGCGACGCCGACGACCGCACAGGCAAGCCCCACCGGCGCAAAGTCGAACATAGCGAAGCTCTCGCCGAGCGACTGCTCGCGATAGGCGGCGATGATGATGTTGGGGGGCGTGCCGATCATGGTGACCATACCGCCGAGGATGGTCGCGAAGGAGAGCGGCATCAGCGACACGGCCGGGCTGCGGCCGGCCTTCGCCGCGGCATTGACCTCGACCGGCATGAGCAGGGCGAGCGCAGCGACGTTGTTCATGAACGCCGACAATGCGGCGCCGACCGCCGACATCACCGCGATGTGGGAGGACAGGCTGCGGCCGACGTCGATCAGGTTGCGCAGGAGCCAGGCGACGGCGCCGGAATTGATCAGCCCGCGCGAAATCACCAGGACGACGGCAACGATGATGGTGGCCGGGTGGCCGAAGCCGTCGAACGCGGCCTCGCGGGGCACGACGCCGATCACGACCGCGATGATCAGTGCCGCGAAGGCGACGATGTCGTAGCGGAAACGCCCCCAGACCAGGAAGGCGAAGACGACCGCGAAAAGGGCGAAGAGGACGATCTGGTCGAACGGCATCGGCGGAGTCTAACAGCCGTTGCCGACGATGGTCACGGCCGCGTTCAGGCCAAGCGGCCGTGGCAGTGCTTGTACTTCTTGCCGGAGCCGCACGGACACTTGGCGTTGCGCGGAACCTTGCCCCAGGTCGTCGGATCGTTGGGATCGATCTGGGCCGCCGCGGCGCGACTGACCGGGGCCGGCCGGGTCTGGACGTCCTGCGCCGCGCCGTCGCCGACCTCGTCGAGGCCCGAACCCGGATCGGCGTGGGAGGCCTGCAGGCCTTCAAGATCGTCCTCGGGTGCGAGCGGCGGCGGGCGCTGGGCGATCTCGACCCGCATCAGCTGCGTGGTCACCGTCTCGCGCAGGCGCACGAGCAGAGCCTCGAACAGCTCGAAGCCCTCGGTCTTGTACTCGTTCAGCGGATCGCGCTGGCCGTAGCCGCGGAAGGCCACCACCTGGCGCAGGTGTTCGAGCATCACCAGATGCTCGCGCCACAGGGCGTCGAGGGTCTGAAGGAGGACCGCCTTCTCGATCTGGCGCATGATCTCCGGCGTGAAACGGGCGGTGCGGGCGGCAGCCAGTTCGTCGGCGGCGCGGACCAGGCGTTCCCGCACCTCCTCGTCGGCAATGCCCTCCTCGCGTGCCCAGTCGGCGACCGGAAGGTCGAGGTTGAAGATCTCCTGCGCGCGTTCATGCAGGTTGTCGACATCCCATTGCTCGGGATAGGCCTTCTCGGGGATGTGCTCGGTGATCAGGGCGTCGATGACCTCGTGGCGCATCCCGGTCACGGTTTCCGTCACCGTCTCCTGGGCCATGAGATCGACGCGCTGCTCGAAGATGACCTGACGCTGGTCGTTCATCACGTCGTCGAACTTGAGCAGGTTCTTGCGGATATCGAAGTTGCGCGCCTCGACCTTCTGCTGCGCCTTCTCCAGCGCCCGGTTGATCCACGGATGGACGATGGCCTCGCCCTCCTGGAGCCCGAGCTTCTGCAGCATGCTGTCCATGCGGTCCGATCCGAAGATCCGCATCAGATCGTCCTGCAGGGACAGGAAGAACTTGGAATGGCCGGGGTCGCCCTGCCGGCCGGAACGGCCGCGCAACTGGTTGTCGATGCGCCGGCTTTCGTGGCGCTCGGTGCCGAGCACGTAGAGCCCGCCGGCGGCCAGCGCTTCCTCGCGGCGCTTTTCCACCTCGGCGGTGATCTCGGCCACCCGCTTGTCGTGTTCGGGCCCTTCGGGCACGTCGGCAAGCTCCTGCTGGATACGCATTTCGAGGTTGCCGCCGAGCTGGATGTCGGTGCCGCGGCCGGCCATGTTGGTGGCGATGGTGACGGCGCCGGGCACGCCGGCCTGCGCGATGATGTAGGCCTCCTGCTCGTGGAAGCGGGCGTTGAGGACCTGGTGCTTCAACTTCTTCTTGTTCAGAAGCTCGGCCAGGATCTCGGACTTGGCGATCGACGTGGTGCCGACCAGGATCGGCTGGCCGCGCTTGTGGCAATCCTCGATCAGTTCGATGATCGCGTCGTGCTTCTCCTCGGCGGTGCGGTAGACCTCGTCGTCGTCGTCGATGCGGATCATGTCGCGGTTGGTGGGCACCTCCACCACCTCGAGCCCGTAGATCTGGCCGAACTCCTCCGCTTCGGTCGAGGCCGTGCCGGTCATGCCGGCGAGCTTGTCGTACATGCGGAAGTAGTTCTGGAAGGTGATCGAGGCGAGCGTCTGGTTCTCGGGCTGGATCGCGACGTGCTCCTTGGCCTCCAGCGCCTGGTGCAGGCCCTCGGAGTAGCGCCGGCCGGGCATCATGCGGCCGGTGAACTCGTCGATGATGACCACCTCGTTGTTGCGGACGATGTAGTCCTTGTCGCGCTCGAACAGGCGGTGCGCGCGCAGGCCCTGATTGATGTGGTGGACGATGGTGACGTTCTCGATGTCGTAGAGCGAGTCGCCCTTGAGCAGATCGGCCTCGCGGAGAATCTCTTCCAGCCGCTCGTTGCCGGAGTCGGTGAACGTGGCCGTGCGCTGCTTCTCGTCGACCTCGTAATCGCCCTCGACCAGCTTCGGGATGAACGTGTCGATGGTGTTGTAGAGCTCGGACCGGTCGTCGAGCGGGCCTGAGATAATCAGCGGCGTGCGCGCCTCGTCGACGAGGATGGAGTCGACTTCGTCGACGATCGCGAAATTGTGACCGCGCTGAACCATCGACGCCAGGTCGTGCTTCATGTTGTCGCGAAGATAGTCGAAGCCGAACTCGTTGTTGGTGCCGTAGGTGATGTCGGCGGCGTAGGCCTCGCGCCGTTCGGTATCGCCGAGTTCGTGGATGATGGTGCCGACCGACATGCCGAGGAAACGGTAGATCTGTCCCATCCATTCAGCGTCGCGGGCGGCGAGGTAGTCGTTGACGGTCACGACATGGACGCCCTTGCCGGCGAGCGCATTGAGATATACCGGCAGCGTCGCCACCAGCGTCTTGCCTTCGCCCGTCTTCATCTCGGAGATGGCGCCCTCGTTGAGCACCATGCCGCCGACGAGCTGGACGTCAAAATGGCGCTGTCCCAAGGTTCTGCGGGCAGCTTCGCGCACCGTGGCGAAAGCGGGCACGAGCAGGTCGTTGAGTTTGGCGCCGGCCTCGATCTGGGCGCGGAACTCGTCCGTGCGGGCGCGGAGCTGATCGTCGCTCAACGCCTCGACCTCGGCTTCAAGCTCGTTGATCGCGGCCACGCGCGGACGGTAGCCCTTGAGGCGACGATCGTTGGCGGTGCCGAACAATTTGCGCGAGATGGAAGCGAGGCCGACCATGACTGGGTCCCTTGAGCCGGGGGGTTGCGCCTGGCGCCCGCGGTAGCCTCCGTCGGGGCCTTGGTATCGGAGATATCGCCCCGCCGTTCCGACCGGGAATTACCGTGGCGACCGCGGCTTGCGCTTCATGCGGATGTGGACGCAAGGCCAGCAGACAGATAAGAGTGGGGTCGGGCGATGTCAACGCGCGGGCCGCTGTGGAACGGCCGTTTTCGGGCGCCTTCCGGACGCGCCCGCGCAGTCAGTTCTCACCAATCGGATGGATATGATGAGCCTTCATTGCAGCCGCTTTTGCCGGGCCGTCGCGGGCGTGCTCGTGGCCGGGGCGATCGGCGCCGGCGCGGCGATCGCGCAGGAGCAGGCGACCCCCGACCGGGTCGTCGCGCGGATCAACGGCGAGGATGTCCTCCTCGGCGATCTCGACCAGATTCGCGGCGAGCTTGGCCAGCAGCTCGCCCAGTTCCCGCCCGACCAGCAATTGCGGGTCCTGATCGACGTGATGGTCGATATCCGCCTGATGGCGCGCGCCGCCGAGGCCGAGGGGATCGCCGCCGAAGACGCCGTCATGCGCCGGCTCGCCAATGCGCGGGACAGCGTGCTGCGGGCCGAGTATCTGCGCGTGAAGCTGTTCGACGAGATCACCGACGAACGCGTGCGCGCTGAGTTCGACAAGGAACTTGCCGCCTTCGAGCCCCAGGACCAGCGCCGTGCGCGGCACATCCTGGTCGGCACCGAGGAGGAGGCGGTCGCGATCATCGCCGAACTCGATGGTGGCGGTGACTTTGCGGCGATCGCCAGCGCCAAGTCCACCGATCCCGGGTCCGGCCGCAACGGCGGCGACCTCGGCTTCTTCGGCCGGGGCGCCATGGTCAAGCCGTTCGAGGATGCGGTGTTCGCGCTCGAGGTCGGGGCCTATACGGCCGCGCCGGTGCAATCGCAGTTCGGCTGGCACGTCATCCGGCTCGACGAGGTCCGCCAGGAACCGGCGCCGACCTTCGAGTCCCGTGCCCGCGATATTCAGATCGGTCTGGTGCGCGCCGGTCTCGACGAGCTCTCGACCGCGCTGCGCGCGGCGGCAGAGCTGGAGATGGTCGGTCCCGACGGCCAGAGCGCGCCCCTCCAGTAGGCGAGGGCATTGGCGTTGTTGTCGCGGTCACCGCTGGCGCCGGCCCGGTTTGCCGATCTGGCGCCGGCGGCGGGCGTCAGGTTCGGCACCGCCGCGGCGGGCATCAAGTACGCTGATCGCGAAGACGTTCTGTTGATGCAGTTCGCGCCGCGGACGACGGTCGCGGGTGTGTTCACCCGGTCGCGCTGCGCCGCGGCCCCTGTTGACTGGTGTCGCAACCTCATCGAGCGTGGTCAGGCGCGGGCGCTGCTGGTCAACGCCGGTAACGCCAACGCCTTCACCGGCGTCCACGGGCGCAAGGCCGTGCGCATGTCGGCGCGCATGGTCGCCGACGCGCTCGGTTGCCGGCCGAGTGAGGTCTTCCTCGCCTCGACGGGGGTCATCGGCGAACCGCTGGAGGCTCAGCAGTTCGAGGGCTGTCTGGGCGACATCGCCGGCCGGCTTGTCGACGATCGGTGGGAAGCGGCGGCGGCCGCCATGATGACCACCGACACTTATCCGAAAGGGGCGACCCGGACCGTCGACCTCGACGGCGTGCCGGTGCGCCTCAACGGCATCGCCAAAGGCTCTGGTATGATCGCGCCCGACATGGCGACCATGCTCGCCTTCGTGTTCACCGACGCGCCGGTGGCCGCACCGCTCCTGCAGCGCCTGCTCAAAAAGTCGACCAGGACCAGCTTCAACGCCATCACCGTCGATGGCGACACCTCGACCTCCGACACCCTGCTCGCTTTCGCCACCGGTCAGGCCCCGGGCGTCGCGCCCTTGATCGAACCGCGCGACCGCCGCGTGCGGGCATTTGCGGCTGCTCTCGATTCGCTGCTGCTCGACCTAGCGCATCAGGTGGTGCGGGACGGCGAGGGTGCGCGCAAGTTCGTCGAGATCGAGGTCACTGGCGCGGCGTCCGCGCGTTCGGCGCGGACCATCGCCATGTCGGTGGCCAATTCGCCGCTGGTGAAGACGGCGGTCGCCGGCGAGGACGCCAATTGGGGCCGGATCGTCATGGCGGTCGGCAAGGCCGGCGAACCGGCCGACCGCGACCGCCTGGCCATCTGGTTCGGCGATGTGCGGATGGCCCACAAGGGTGAGCGCGACCCGGGCTACGACGAGGACGCAGCGGCAGCGATCATGCGCCGGCCCGAGATCGCCGTCAGGATCGACGTGGGTGTCGGCAAGGGCCGGTTCACGGTGTGGACCTGCGATCTCACCAAGGACTACGTTGCCATCAACGGCGATTACCGGTCGTGACCACGCTCCTGGTCGTGGCCTGCGCGTTGGTCGACGTCGACGGGCGGGTGCTGATCACCCAGCGCCCTGCGAGCAGTCACCTGGGCGGGCTCTGGGAGTTTCCGGGCGGCAAGGTCGAAGCTGGCGAAACGCCAGAGGCCGCGGTCATTCGTGAACTTCGCGAGGAGCTGGGGATCGAGACGCGGCATGCCTGCCTCGCTCCGCTCACATTCGCCAGCCATACCTACGACGACTTCCACCTGCTGATGCCGCTGTTCGTGTGTCGGCGTTGGCAGGGTCAGGTCGTCGGGCGTGAAGGGCAGGCCGTCAAATGGGTGCGGCCGGTACGCTTGGGCGACTATCCGATGCCGCCGGCCGATCGGCCGCTGATCCGCGCGTTAACGGATCTTTTATCGTAAACGCGCAGTGTCGCCGGTGGTTGAAACCCGTGTTTCAGCAGCGGAGACGACATGGCCGTCGAAGTCAGCAACCACGATCCGATTGCCCCCAACGCCGCGCTTTCCAACACGATCCGCAACCGGATCGTGGCCTTCGCGCCGATTGCCGTGGCGCTGATCGGGATCGGTATCATGGCCGCCGCCGGTCCCGGCGACCGGTCCCAACTGATCGGCTCCACCACCGGAGTCGATCCGGTCGTGACCGGCACGACCGCCGAGTAAGTTCCAACTAGCTGGGGTTGCCCGGGCCGGCTTTCTCGCCGGCCGCGCGTTCCGTCGTTCCCAGCGCGTCGGCAAGGCGCACCGATGCCGCACCCGGCCGCAGGGGCTGTTGCTGGCTTGCGTCCGGTGCCCAGCCCGACAACCACACCACATCCAGCGTTGCCCGCAATCGTCCGTCGGAGTCGGTGTAGCGTTCCGCGTAGATCGCTTCGCAACGGCGCCAGACGGCGCGCGCGAGCGGCCGGCGTGTGCGATCGGCCAGCACATTGGTCGCCCCTGAACGCCGTAGATCGCGGACGAGATCGCGCAATGTCGGATACCGGACCGTGATGGCGTCGCGATCGACCACCGGCAGGGCCCAGCCGGTGCGCTGCATCAGTGCTCCGGCCTCGGGCAGGCGCACGAACGGCATGACGTGCGGTGCGGCCCCGCCGGTGATCTCGGATTCGGCGGTGGTGATGGCGTCGCGCAGCTCATGAAGGGTGTCACCGGCGGCGATCGCGCCGATGAACAGGCCGTCGGGTCGTAAGGCCGCGCGAATCTGGGCGAGGGTGCCCGGCAGGTCGTCGCAGTGCTGGAGCGCGAATAGGGAGACGGCAAGGTCCAGCGCCTGTCCCGCCAGCGGCAGCCACTCCGGTGACGCCACGATATCGGGACGGGTGTCGGGCAGGTCGTCGAGACGCACGACGTGGCGCGCCTTGCCGCCGTCGACAAGGGCGCGGGCCAGGTGGTCCGACCGGGCGCCGATATCCACGGCGCGATCGAAAGTGCGGTTGACGAAGTCGAGACGGTCCACGAGATCGCCGGCGAACCGCGCCAGCAGATCGTCGTCCGGACGCGCACGGCGGCGGGCGTGGCGATAAGCCTCGCGGTCGACGATCCGGGGAACCTGGTCCATGATCCGATGATTATGGCGCCGCCGCGACCGCGGTCAAAGCGACCGTCGCGAGCGCGGCCGGCAACCGGGACAGGTTGGGACCATGGAGCGCGATACCGAAATCGCCACGGCACGGCACCCGCGCTCCCGTCTGCCGGGCGCGGCCTTGCGGGCTGCGGCCGATCTGTTCCTGCCACCGCAATGCTTGGCCTGCGCCACACCCGTCGCCGATCACGATGCGCTGTGCGTCGCCTGCTGGATCGCGCTCGATCCGATCGTGCCGCCGCTCTGCGATCGTCTCGGCACGCCGTTGCCCCATGGGGTTGGCGACGACCTCCTCTCGACCGAGGCGATCGCGTCGCCGCCGCCCTTCGCACGGCTACGGGCCGTCAGTTCCTACAGCGACGTCGCGGCACGGCTGGTGCACGCGCTCAAATACGGCGACCGGCTGGAGGTGGCCCGGGCCATGGGCGGCTGGATGGCGAGGGCGGGCCAGGATCTGCTGGCCGATGCCGACGTGATCGTGCCGGTGCCCCTGCATGCGCGTCGGCTATGGCAGCGGCGTTACAACCAGTCGGCCCTGCTGGCCCAGAATCTAGCGCGTCTGACGGGCATGCCGTGGGATTCCGCGCGGTTGCGTCGGGTCCGCGCGACGCGCTCGCAGGTGGGTCTGACGGCGAGCCAGCGGGCGACTAACATGCGTGGGGCGTTTGCGGTTGCGCCTAGGGCATCCGTGGACGGTCAGCGGGTGCTGCTGGTCGACGACGTCTACACCACCGGCACCACGGTGCGGGCCGCGACGGCGGTGCTGGCGCGGGCGGGAGCCTCCGCGGTCGATGTCCTGGTGTTCGCCCGGGTTGTTCACGATCGCGCCTGAGCACTATATGACGACCGGAACATGACGACCGGACAACAGAACGCCCAGCCATGTCGGACGTGACCATCTACACGCGAAAGTTCTGCGGCTACTGCACAGCGGCCAAGCGCCTTCTGGACCAGAAGGGCGTGACCTATGAGGAGCATGACGCCACGCTCAACCCAGCGTTTCGCGCGGAGATGATCGAACGCTCCAAGGGCGGCTGGACGTTTCCGCAGATCTTTGTCGGCGATACCCATATCGGCGGCTGCACCGAGCTTTACGAGTCGGAACGCAAGGGCGACCTCGACCGCCTGCTCCAGGAGGTCCGGGCGTCATGACCGTTTTTCGCGCCGCAGCCGTCCAGCTTCGTTCCGGTCTCGACCCGGACGCCAACGTGGCGGCCGCAGAGGAGCTGATCCGGGCGGCTGCTGGCGACGGCGCTCGCTACGTCCTGACGCCGGAAATGACCGTCGTGCTCGACATCGAGCGCGATCGGCTGATGCAGCGTGTCACGGTCCAGGACGAAGATCGCGGCCTGGCCCGGCTGCAGGGCGTGGCGCGGGACCTGGGCATCTTCCTCCATATCGGCTCGATGGCCGTTCTGGCTCCCAGCGGTCAGATCGCCAATCGTGGTCTGCTGATCGCGCCGGACGGCTCGATCGCGGCTGCGTACGACAAGCTGCACATGTTCGACGTCGACCTCAACGACCAGGAATCGTACCGCGAATCGACCCTGTTCGAGGCCGGCGACCAGGCTGTCGTCGCCAATCTCGGCTTCGCACGGGTAGGCCTGTCGATCTGCTACGATCTGCGTTTCCCCCATCTCTATCGGGCGCTGGCGCAGAAGGGCGCCGACGTGCTGGCGGTGCCGGCGGCCTTCACGCACACCACCGGCCGGGCGCACTGGCACGTGCTCCTGCGCGCGCGGGCAATCGAGAACGGCGCCTTCGTGATCGCCGCGGCCCAGGGCGGGCGCCACGAGGACGGCCGGACGACCTATGGCCACAGCCTGATCGTGGCGCCGTGGGGTGAGGTCCTCGCCGAACTGGGGGACGAGCCGGGCTTCGTCACCGTCGATATCGACACCGACATCGCCGAACGCACGCGGCGGCGCATACCCTCGCTGACCCACGACACGCCCTTCGAGGTGGCGCGGCTCAGCGCCGTCGGCGAGCCGGTCTCGTGATCCGCTACAACCTCCACTGTGGCAACGGGCATGCGTTCGACGCCTGGTTCGGCTCGGCGGAGGCTTTCGATCGCGCGTCCGAGGTCGGCGCCAACACCTGCCCGGTCTGCGGGTCGCACGAGATCGAGAAGTCGCTGATGGCGCCCTCGGTGAGCGCGAAGACGCGCACGGCCAAGTCGGCGCTCGATCCCGAGCGCAAGCAGATGGTGCTCGCCAACAACGATCCGCGCCGGAAGGCCATGCGGGAGGCCGTCAAGGAGCTGCGCCGCAAGGTCGAGGACAGCGCCGACTATGTCGGCGACAAGTTCCCAGAGGAGGCGCGCAAGATCCACTACGAGGAAGTGGAGCCGCGCGGTATCTACGGCGAGGCGACCGGCGAGGAGGCGAAGTCGTTGCTGGACGAGGGCATCGACGTGCTGCCGTTGCCGAACGTCCCCGACGATTCCAACTGATCTAACCCGACGTTTCCGGGCGTTCGGCCGACATCATATAGTTGACGTCGAGATCGTCGCCGAGGCGCCATGTATCCGCCAGCGGATCGTAGAGAACGCCGGTGTCGCCGGCGACCGTGAGGCCGGCAGCAGCGAGCGCGTCGCCGAGTTCGGACGGGGTCACCAGCCGGTCGTAGCGGTGGGTGCCACGGGGCAACCAGCGCAGCACGTATTCTGCGCCGACAATGGCGAGAAGGAAGGCTTTGGGCGTGCGGTTGATCGTCGAGGCGATCATCAGCCCGCCGGGTCGTACGAGGCCGGCGCAGGTTGCCACAAAGGCGGGGACGTCGGCGACGTGCTCGACGACCTCCAGCGCCAATACGACATCATAGGCCTCGCCCTTCGCGACGAGGTCGGCGGCCTCGGCGCTGCGATAGGCGATGTCGAGATCGCCGGCATGGGCGTGGTCCCGGGCGATCCCGATATTGGCGGCGGCCGGGTCGATGCCGGTGACGTTGGCCCCGAGGCGGGCCAGCGGCTCGCACACCAGTCCGGCGCCGCAGCCGATGTCGACCACGGAGAGATCGCGAAGCGGCCGCGACGTCGTGGCGTCGCGGCTCCAGTGGCGGCAGATTTCGTCGCGAATCCAGGTCAAACGCGTTGGATTGAGCCGGTGCAGGGGGCGCATCGGCCCGCTCGGATCCCACCAGCGATCGGCCAGCGCGGCGAAGCGTTCCACCTCGTCGCGGTCGATGGATGTGTCGTGGACGGCCATGGCGCGACCGTAGCATGATTGGCAGGCGACCCGCCTCGCCATTGCGGGGTCGGGGCCGAGCCGTTATGTAGGCGCGCGTTTTTTCCGCACCCCCTCACGACAGGATCGATCGGCGGCAGGCCATGGCAAGGCTGGTCATGAAATTCGGCGGGACTTCGGTCGCCGATATCGATCACATCCGCAGGGTTGCGCGCCACGTCCGGCGCGAAGCGACCTCCGGCCATCAGGTGGCCGTGGTCGTCTCGGCGATGGCCGGCAACACCAACCAGCTCGTCGCCTGGACCCGCGACATGGCGCCGCTGCACGACGCCCGCGAATACGACACAGTGGTCGCCGCCGGCGAACAGGTCACCGCCGGGCTGCTCGCGATCGCCCTGCAAGACCTGGGCGTCGACGCCCGTTCGTGGCTCGGCTGGCAGGTGCCGATCCGTACCGACGCCGCCCACGGCGCCGCGCGCATAACCGACATTGACACCGCCACGTTGGAAGAACGGCTGTCGCGTGGCCAGGTGGCCGTGGTGGCCGGTTTTCAGGGCGTGGGGCCGGACAACCGCATCGCCACGCTGGGGCGTGGCGGCTCCGACACCAGTGCCGTGGCCCTGGCCGCCGCGATCGGCGCCGATCGCTGCGACATCTACACCGATATCGACGGCGTCTACACAACCGACCCGCGGGTCGTCGACACCGCGCGCCGCCTCGACCGGCTCTCCCACGAGGAGATGCTGGAGATGGCGTCGCTGGGCGCGAAGGTCCTGCAGGTCCGATCGGTCGAACTGGCGATGGTGCAGGGGGTGCGCACCTTCGTACGGTCGAGTTTCGACGACCCCGACCAGACTGCGCCCGACGGCGCGAACGCGTCCGTCGGGACGCTGATATGCGACGAGGATGAGATCATGGAGAAGAGCGTCGTCACCGGGATCGCCTATTCGCGCGACGAGGCCCAGATTTCCCTGCGACGTGTGGCCGACAAGCCGGGCGTCGCCGCCGCGGTGTTCGGGCCGCTGGCGGAAGCCAATATCAATGTCGACATGATCGTCCAGAACGTGTCGGAGGACGGCACGCTCACCGATCTGACCTTCACGGTCACCAATGCCGACTACGAGCGGGCCTGCAAGGTCATCGAGGAGTCCCGCGAGCAGGTGGGTTACGAGGTCATGCAGGGCTCGACGGGGGTGGCGAAAGTCTCGGTCATCGGGGTCGGCATGCGCTCCCACGCCGGGGTCGCGGCCGAGTGTTTCCAGGCACTTGCCGCCGAAAAGATCAACATCCGCGCCATCACCACGTCCGAAATCAAGATCTCGGTGCTGATCGACGCCGACCATACCAATCTTGCGGTACGGACTTTGCATTCGCTATACGGGCTCGACAAAAACTGACGAGCTCGCGGCTGCGGCACATCACGTCGCACCCAAATCGCGACCACGGAACGCTCGAGGGTAGAGGATCATGCGGGGTCCGCCCGCCGGGCCGCGCAATCTGCTGAGACGCCTCCGCCAGGTGATGGCGGAGCCCATAGAAGCGCAGGCCAGGCTCAACAAGACCGTCCAGCTGATCGCCGCCAACATGGTGGCGGAGGTATGCTCACTCTATGTGCTGCATGCCGACGGCGTGCTTGAACTCTATGCAACCGAGGGCCTGAAGCCGGAAGCGGTCCACCAGGCGACCCTGACCGTGGGCCAGGGTCTTGTGGGCACCATTGCGGCCGAGGCGCGCCCGCTCAACCTCGCCGACGCGCAATCCCATCCGGCCTACCGCTACATCCCGGAAACCGGCGAGGAGCGTTTCAACGCGTTTCTCGGCGTGCCGCTGCTTCGCGCCGGGCGGACGCTGGGCGTCCTGGTGGTCCAGAACGCGGCGCACCGAACCTACCATGCCGAAGAAGTGGAGGCGCTGCAGACGACGGCGATGATCCTCGCCGAGGTCGTCGGCGTGGCCGAACTCTCGCGTCTCGGCAAGCCCGATATCGGCCTCGACGTCGGCCGTGCCATCCTGCTCGAAGGCGTTTCGCTCGGGGAGGGCATCGGGCTCGGACACGCGGTCCTGCACGATCCGCGCGTGGTCGTGACCGACCTGATCGGCGAGGACCCGAAGAAGGAATCGACGCGCCTCGACGAGGCCATCGGCGGGCTGCGGCTGTTTGTGGACGATATGCTGGCGCGCGACGACGTGTCGGCGGCCGGCGAGCATCGCGAGATCCTCGAGGCCTACCGCATGTTCGCCCACGACCGCGGCTGGGTTCGTCGCATGCACGAGGCCATCAACAACGGGCTCTCGGCCGAGGCGGCGGTCGAGAAGGTGCAGAGCGACATGCGCGCGCGGCTGTTGCGTCAGGTCGACCCCTATCTGCGCGACCGGATGCACGATTTCGACGATCTGGCGAACCGGCTCCTGCGGGTGCTGACCAACCGCGAGCACGACCCGTACGGCCAGGGCCTGCCCCGCGACGCGGTCATCGTGGCGCGGAGCATGGGCGCGGCCGAGCTTCTGGATTACGGACAGGCGCGCATCCGCGGGCTGGTTCTGGAGGAGGGCGGTGCGACCAGCCACGTAGCCATTGTCGCCCGGGCACTGGGGATCGCCACGGTCGGTCGGGCCGAGGAGGTGGTGGCGCTGGTCGAAAACGGTGATGCCATCATTGTCGACGGCGTTGCCGGACGTGTGCATGTGCGGCCCAATACGGACGTGGAGGCGGCCTATGCCGAGAAGGTGCGTTTTCGTGCCCGGCGGCAGAAGCAATACGAGCTCCTGCGCCACAAACCGGCGACGACGACGGACGGTCAGCGCATCGGCCTGATGATGAACGCCGGCCTGCTTGTCGACCTGCCGCATCTCGACGAATCGGGCGCCGAGGGCATCGGTCTCTTCCGCACCGAGCTGCAGTTCATGATCGCCGAGACCATGCCGCGTCTCGGTGAGCAGCGGGACCTCTACCGCACGGTCATGGAGGCTGCCGGCGACAGGCCGGTGGCGTTCCGCACGCTGGATATCGGTGGCGACAAAGTGCTGCCGTATCTGAAGATCGCGAACGAACAGAACCCGGCGATGGGATGGCGGGCCATTCGATTGGGCCTCGATCGGCCGGGCCTCCTGCGCATGCAGTTGCGGGCGCTCCTTCAGGCGGCGGCGGGGCGCGAACTGCGGCTGATGCTGCCGATGGTGACCGAGATCGACGAGATACACCAGGCACGAAGCATGATGGAGCGCGAGATCGCCCACATGCGCCGCCACGGGCATGTCGAGCCCAAGGGCATCGAACTTGGCGTCGTCGTCGAGGTGCCGTCGCTGCTGTGGCAGCTCGACGAGCTGATCCGGGAGGCGGACTTCATTTCCATCGGCTCCAACGACCTCCTGCAGTTCATGACCGCAAGCGACCGCGGCAACACGCTGGTGGCCGAGCGGTTCGATCCGCTGTCACGGCCGTTCCTGCGGGCGTTGAGATCGGTTCTTGACGCGGCCGACGGCCGCGTGCCCGTCACCCTGTGCGGCGAGCTGGCGGGCTCGCCGCTCGGCGCCCTGGCGCTTGCGGGGCTCGGCTTCCGCTCCCTGTCGATTTCCGCCGACGCGATCGGTCCGGTCAAGGCAGCGCTGCTGGCCGCCGATTGCAGCGAGCTGGAGGCTCTCGCACGATCCTACATGGCGGAGTCCGACGCCGGCGGTTCGCTAAGGTCGCACCTGATCGAACTGGCCGAGCGTCGCGGTATACCCCACTAGCCTTGTGGCCGATGCGCGGCGCGAATATGTAGCGGCATGCTTCCCGAAGCCAAAATCGACGCGCTGGTCGCCCGCGTCGCGGCGATCGACGCCCAGCTTGCGGAGCCGCAGGACGCCGACACGCTGGTACGCCTGTCGCGCGAGCGCGCCGAACTGGCGCCCGTGCAGGAGGCGGTCGAGGCCTGGCGTGCGGCGCGCGCCGAACGCGATGATCTCGCCTCCCTGCTCGACGATCCCGACATGGCCGACCTTGCCCGCGACGAGGCGGCGCAACTGGACCGGCGGATCGAGGAGCTGACGGAACAGATTCAGCTCCTGCTCCTGCCCAAGGACGCCGCCGACGATCGCGGCGTGATCCTCGAAGTTCGGGCCGGCACCGGCGGCTCCGAGGCGGCGCTGTTCGCCGGCGACCTTTTCCGCATGTATCACCGCTACGCCGACGTGCGGGGCTGGAAGGTGCAAGTCCTGTCGGAGAGCGAGGGCGAGGCCGGGGGCTACAAGGAAATCGTGGCCAGCATCGCCGGCAAGGGGGCGTTTGCCCGGCTGAAGTTCGAATCCGGCGTCCATCGCGTGCAGCGGGTGCCGGCCACCGAGGCGAGCGGCCGCATCCACACCTCGGCGGCGACGGTCGCAGTGCTGCCGGAGGCGGAGGACGTGGACGTCGAGATCCGCCCGGAGGACATCCGGCTCGACACCAGCCGCGCGTCGAGCGCCGGCGGCCAGCATGCCAACACCACCGATTCCGCCGTGCGTCTGACCCACATCCCGACCGGCATCGTCGTCATCGCCAACGAGAAGTCGCAGCACCAGAACCGCGCGCGCGCCATGCAGGTGCTGAAGGCGCGGCTGTTCGATCTCGAGCGCCAGAAGGCTGCCGACGAGCGCGCCGAGGCGCGGCGCGGCCAGGTGGGCAGCGGCGACCGCTCCGAGCGCATCAGGACCTACAACTTTCCGCAGGGGCGCGTCACCGACCACCGCATCAGTCTGACGCTCCACAAGCTGGACCAGGTGCTGGCCGGCGACGCGCTCGACGACGTCATTGACCCGCTGGCGACGGACCATCAGGCGACGTTGCTGGCGGCCAGTCTCGAAGACAACGCGGCGTGAGGCATACGGCCGACACGTTGCGCCGGACGATCGCCAGCGATCTGCGCGTGGCGTTCAACAACGACGACCGCGCGACCGCCGCCGGCGTCGATGCGCGGGTGATCGTCGGGCATGTCCTGGGGCTCGCGCCTGGCCAGCTTGCCGTCATGGCCGACAAGGACATCGCGCCAGCGCAGGCCGAGCGGGCGCTCGGGATGGCGCGGCGGCGCGCCGAGGGCATTCCGGTCGGGAGACTCCTCGGGCGTCAGGACTTCTACGGGCTCGATCTCGAACTCGGTGCCGCCACACTCATCCCCAGACCGGACACCGAGACCGTGGTCGACGCGGCGCTGGCTTTCGTCGACGAGGGCGGATCGCGCGACCGTCGGGTGAGGGCGCTCGACCTTGGTACCGGGGCCGGCGGCATCCTGCTGGCGCTGGCCGACAACGTGCCCGGTCTCGTTGGGGTCGGCATCGACATCTCGGAGGACGCCGTGGCGACGGCTGCCGCCAATGCCGTCGCGTGCGCGCTTGCCGGTCGCGTTACGTTCGCCGTCGGCGACTGGGGCGGGGCGGTGGCGGAACGGTTCGACGTCGTGGTCGCCAATCCGCCGTATATCGCCAGCGACGCGATTGCCTCCCTGCAGCCGGAGGTGCGCGATCATGAGCCGAGGCAGGCGCTGGACGGCGGCCCGGACGGTCTTGCCGCCTATCGCGCGATCCTGCCCGATCTCGACCGTCTCGTCGCCGACGGGGGCGCGGCGTTCGTGGAGATCGGGTTCGATCAGGCCGACGCGGTGACGCGTCGCGCAGAGGCCCTCGGGTGGCGCGCGCGCGTGCATCAGGATCTCGCGGGTCGCGACCGCGTCGTCGCATTGCGGCGGTAACCCTCTTTACGGCGCCGGGCGCGATCACCAAATATGGGCTTGGAAATCGGGGACGGACCGGTTAGGGTCCGGTCACCGAACGCCACTCGCTCGCGATGGCACGACCGGCGAGACCGCTGGAGTGATCGCCGGATACTGACATCAGATACGCGCAACAGGCTGCGGACGCAGGTTACCGGTTCCGTCAATCGGGCTTTGCGATGTGCTGTGTGGTGTTGTTTTAGCGTCGGGCCCGATCGCAGTGATCGATGGCCGATGTTCAGGTGTCCTCTTACGGGATGAGTGCGACGGCGACAGGCATCGCGCTCGAGAGTGAGCGTTAAAGCCAGCAAAGAGACGGATTGATGAGACAAGGCCAGCAGGGCAAGAGGCCACGTGGGCGTGGCCGCAAGAACCCCAACCCGCTGACACGCTCCTACGAGAGCAATGGCGGCGACGTGAAGATACGTGGTACGGCGCTGCACATCGCCGAGAAGTACCAGCAACTGGCCCGCGACTCGCAGGCAAGTGGCGATCGGGTCGGTGCCGAGAACTATCTCCAGCACGCCGAGCATTACTTCCGTATCGTCTCGGCGGCCCAGCAACAGCAGCAACAGCAACAGGCCGCCCGCGCCGAGGCGGGCGAGCAGGCGGCTGCCGACAATCGCGGCAACGGCGCCGCCAACGGACATACCAATGCCGGTGACGGTCAGGACCAGCAGCCGGCCGTCGCGGCCAAGCCGGCGGACGAGACCGCCCCGGACGCGCGCGCATCGGCGGAAGCCGGCACCGCGGACGAGGGCTCAGGCGAAGCTCCGCCGCGGCGTGCTCAACGCGGACCGCGACGCCGCCAGCCCTACCGTGACCGCGAACCGCGCACCGAGGCCTCGGCGCCGGCGCCGGATGCCCCACAACCCCATATCGACGAATCCTGACGCGGCGCGGGTGGCGCAATCCGCCCCTTCCACACGTCCCTGACTGTCACCATATCAACCGGGCGATACGCCCCTCGCGGGGTATCGGACAGGATGATTGGTGAGCGGCAAGATCGGGTCGCAAGCGAGCGGTCGCGCCGGGTCAGGAGACGAACGTGGATTTCGAGAAGTATACTGAGCGCGCCCGCGGTTTCGTCCAGGCGGCGCAGACCGGAGCCCTGGCTTCCGGGCATCAGCAATTCACCCCCGAACACCTGCTCAAGGTGCTGCTCGACGATTCGGAAGGCTTGGCGGCGGGCCTGATCACCCGTGCCGGCGGTGACGCGCGGCGGGCCCTGAGCGAGACCGAGGCGGCGCTGGAGCGCCTGCCCAAGGTCAGTGGCGGATCGGGACAGCTCTACCTTGCCGGTCCGACCGCGAAGGTGTTCGCGACCGCCGAGAAGATCGCCGACAAGGCCGGCGATTCCTTCGTCACGGTCGAGCGGCTGCTCGTGGCGTTCGCCATGGAGCCCGACGCCGGGACGGCGAAGATCCTGTCCGACGCCGGCGTCACGCCCCAGTCGCTCAACGCCGCGATCGAGGAGATCCGCAAGGGACGCACAGCGGATTCGGCGTCCGCCGAAAGCCAGTACGACGCGCTGAAGCGCTACGCCCGCGATCTCACCGCGGAGGCGCGCGACGGCAAGCTCGATCCGGTGATCGGCCGCGATGACGAAATCAGACGCGCCATGCAGGTCTTGTCGCGGCGCACCAAAAACAATCCGGTGCTGATCGGCGAGCCCGGCGTCGGCAAGACGGCGATCGCCGAGGGCCTCGCCAACCGCATCGTCAATGGCGACGTGCCGGAAAGCCTCAAGGACAAGCGCCTGCTCGCCCTCGACATGGGCGCGCTGATCGCCGGGGCCAAGTACCGCGGCGAGTTCGAGGAGCGGCTGAAGGCCGTGCTTTCTGAACTGGAAGCGGCCGAAGGCGGCGTCATCCTCTTCATCGACGAGATGCACACGCTGGTCGGCGCCGGCAAGGCGGAGGGGGCGATGGACGCCTCCAATCTCCTCAAGCCGGCGCTGGCGCGGGGCGATCTCCACTGCGTCGGCGCGACCACACTCGACGAGTATCGCAAGCACGTGGAGAAGGACGTCGCGCTGGCGCGCCGGTTTCAGCCGGTGTTCGTCTCCGAACCCACGGTCGAGGATACGGTCTCGATCCTGCGCGGCCTCAAGGAGAAGTACGAGCTTCACCACGGCGTGCGGATCACCGACTCGGCGCTGGTGTCGGCGTCGGGTCTGTCGAACCGGTACATCTCGGACCGGTTCCTGCCCGACAAGGCGATCGACCTCGTCGACGAGGCGGCGTCGCGCCTGCGCATGCAGGTCGATTCCAAACCCGAGGCGCTGGACGAGCTCGACCGGCGTATCATCCAGCTCAAGATCGAGCGCGAAGCGCTGAAGAAGGAAACCGACGACGCCTCCAAGGATCGGCTGGAACGGCTTGAGCGTGAGCTCGGCGATCTGGAGGAACAGTCGCAAACCCTGACCCAGCGGTGGATGGCCGAGAAGGACAAGCTCGCCTCCGCCAACCGCATCAAGGAAGAGCTGGACCAGGCGCGCGGCGAACTCGACCGGGCGCAACGGGCGGGCGACCTGGCGAAGGCGGGCGAGCTCGCCTACGGCACCATTCCGGACCTTGAGAAGAAACTCGCGTCGGCCGAAACGGACGATGCGCGCGCCGACATGGTCGAGGAGGCCGTCACGCCCGATCACGTGGCGCAGGTGGTCTCACGCTGGACCGGCATTCCGGTCGACCGCATGCTCGAAGGCGAGCGCGACAAGCTCTTGCGGATGGAAGATCAGTTGGCCACGCGCGTGATCGGCCAGCCGGAAGCCGTGCACGCGGTGTCGACCGCCGTTCGCCGCGCCCGGGCCGGTCTGCAGGACCCGAACCGGCCGATCGGCTCGTTCATGTTCCTCGGCCCGACCGGCGTCGGCAAGACGGAGCTCACCAAGGCGCTGGCTGAATTCCTGTTCGACGACGAGCACGCGATGCTGCGCATCGACATGTCGGAGTACATGGAGAAGCACTCGGTTGCGCGGCTGATCGGGGCGCCGCCCGGCTATGTCGGCTACGAGGAAGGCGGTGCGATGACCGAGTCGGTGCGTCGCCGGCCCTATCAGGTGATCCTGTTCGACGAGATCGAGAAGGCCCACGGCGACGTGTTCAACGTGCTCCTGCAGGTCCTCGACGACGGCCGCCTGACCGATGGCCAGGGCCGGACTGTCGACTTCCGCAACACGCTGATCGTCATGACCTCCAATCTCGGCGGCGAGTTCCTTGCCAATCTCGGCGAGGCCGAGGATGTCGATTCCGTCCGCGGCCCGGTGATGGACGCGGTGCGGGCACATTTCCGGCCCGAGTTCCTGAACCGGCTCGACGACATCATCCTGTTCCACCGGCTCAAGCGGACCGACATGGCGGCGATCGTGGAGATCCAGCTTGTGCGGCTGGAAGGGCTGCTGGCCGATCGCAAGATCGACCTCGACCTCGACGAGTCGGCGCGGGCATGGCTTGCCGACAAGGGCTACGACCCGACCTACGGCGCGCGGCCGCTGAAGCGGGTGATCCAGCGCGAGGTTCAGGACCCGCTGGCCGACAAGATCCTGGCCGGCGAAGTGCCGGACGGGGCCAAGGTGAAGATCACCGGCGGCACCGACAAGCTCCTGTTCCTGCCGCAGGTGGAGGGCGGCAAGGCGGCTTAATCGAACGGGGGATGCCGGCTCAGTTCGAGGCGAGCTGGGTCGGGGTCTCGTTGCCGAGCAGCTTGTCGATGCGCTGACGCTCGCGCTCGAACGCCGTCAGCAATTCGCCTTGGAGCACACGGCCGCGCGGCAGGCGGATGCGCAGCGGGTCGACCGCCTTGCCGTTGACCCGAATCTCATAGTGCAGGTGCGGACCGGTCGAGAGGCCGGTCGAACCCACATAGCCGATCACCTGCCCCTGGCGCACGCGCGCGCCCTTCTTCATGCCCTTGGCGAAGCGGGTCTGGTGGGCATAGGCCGTCTCGTAGCCGTTGGTGTGGCGAATGACGGTGAGATTGCCGTAACCGGACGAGCGTCCGACGCGGACCACCACGCCGTTGCCGGCGGCGAGGATGGGGGTACCGCGCCGGGCGGCATAATCGACGCCGGCATGCAGGCGGCGGACACCGAGCACCGGGTGACGGCGCATGCCGTAGCGCGAGCGCAGCCGGCCCTCGGTCACGGGTTTGCGCAGCAGGAACTTCTTCGCGCTCTTGCCCTCGGCATCGTAGTAGTCGACCACGCCGTCATCGGGGGTGCGGAAGCGGTAGAAACGCTTGGCGATACCGTCATGGGTGAGCGCGGCGTAGAGGATTTCGGGGCCGCCGGACGCGACGTCGTCCTTGTCGGGCAGGGAATGGAACACTTCCAGCAGGTCGCCGCCGCTGGTGCGGGCCTGGAAGTCGACGTCGAAGGCGAAGATCCGCACCAGATGGTCGACGAGCTCGGTGGGAATCTCCTGCTCGAGCGCAGCCTCGTAGACCGCTTCGTAGAGCGTGGTGCTGCCGCCGGTCTGCGGTTCGGGATCGGGTTCGGCCCTGGCGATGGCGTTGAACAGGGAACTCGGCTCGTCGGCGCGTACGAAGATGCCGCTGTCGGAGCGGGCGACGGTCGCCTGGTGAGCGCCGTCGCGGTAGATGCTGACGCGCATGGTGCGCGGGGCGTCCGCGTCCGCTGCGGGCGGGGCGTTGCCGATCCGGACGCGCCCGACCTCGGACAGGTTGTCGACGTCCACCAGCCGGGACAGGGCGGTGAAGATCTGCGCCGCTTCGTCTTCGGTCGCGCCGCTGCCGCGCAGCGCGTTCATCACATCCTCGCCGTTGCGGGCGGCGAGCACGGTTTCGCTCAGGCCCTGTGCGCCGCTGGCGTCGGTCTTGGTGATGGTGGACAGGTTCTCCGGGATGATCGAGACCCCCGGGATGCCGAAATCCTCATCGGCGAACTCGTCGAACGACTGGCCGGGATCGGCGAAGGCGAGGGCCGCGCTGGCGCCGACCGAGCCGCGCACATGGCGGCGGATGATCTGTTCGACTTCATCCGCAGTGAAGACCGCGGAGACGGCCAGGTTGGGCTGATCGACCGGGAAGGGGCTGACCCGCACCGCGACCTCGCCGTCGACGCTGGCGCCGTAGAGCTGGTCCTCGTCGTCGGCCACCGCGGTTTCGGGGCCCGATGACGGCGGCTCGGGGGCCGAGGTGTCGGCGAAGATTCTCAGCGCGTCATATTCCGGCACCTGCGGCGCGAACTCGCCGCGGCGCGTCGACAGGCTGGCGTCGATCAGGGCGAAAGGTCGCAGCCGGATGAAATCGCGCTCGCCCTGCCGCGTGACCGTGCTGACCTGGAGAATCTGGCGGTTGGAGACCTTCTCCTCGATGGGCTGGACGCGGTCGCCCTTCTGACCGAACCCGTCGGCGTCGGTGGCAAAGCCGGCGATCAGCGAGGCCGGCAACGAGGCGAACTGGTTGGGATCGTTGAGCGCGGCCGTGAGTGCACTGCCCATCAGCAGGATGGAGGTGACGCCGGTGAGAACCGTCCCCGACATCCAGCGCCAGCTCACCGCCCGCAGGACAGGGCCCTTCTCACGCGGATCCTGGTCCGAAAGGGTAAGCGGCGGCTCGGTGCCGAGATCGATAGAGCCGATGGGCTCCGAAATCCTGCCGCGGCCGCTGCGACCTCGCACGTGTCCGACGTCCCCCAGATGATGGCGTGCCGCCGCCCGGACCTTTGCCCGGCGGCGCGACCGAAGTCAATGTGCGGCCAGCCGTTTGTCGGGGCCATTTTCGGGAGATTTGGGGCGCCAATATGGTCGGTTCGAAATTCTGTCATCGACCTGTCGTTTTTCGGGCCTTCGGGTGTTGACAGCAAAATAGGGCGACGCCTATATACGCCCCGGACATCGGAGCGGCGCCGCCGCATGACGGCGGGTGCGTTCGGCTGTCCTTTCATCGTGGATTGTGAGATACTCCCGCGTTTGCGGACAGTCTCTTCCGCGTGGCCGTGAGGCTCAAATCGAGCGGCCAGACGATGGGGTGCCCCATCGTGGTCTTTGACAGGTGAATAGGAAGAAAGAGAAACGTAGGCGGCGGAGTCCTTGCGGGCTTGTCGGCTCCTCGTGAGCCTGCAGGCCAAAGAGACTTCGGCGACACTACGTTTTTCAAGCTATTGCGTTGCGTGTGCCCGCGAGGGCGGACGTGACGCGGTGCTTGGGAACTCGTCTATGTAATGAGTAAGTAGTGATCAGCCGATCAAATCTCAGTTCAACCTGAGAGTTTGATCCTGGCTCAGAACGAACGCTGGCGGCAGGCCTAATACATGCAAGTCGAGCGAGAAGCTTGCCTTCGGGCAAGTGGACAGCGGCAGACGGGTGAGTAACGCGTGGGAACGTACCCTTCGGTTCGGAACAACTCCGGGAAACTGGAGCTAATACCGAATACGCCCTTCGGGGGAAAGATTTATCGCCGATGGATCGGCCCGCGTCTGATTAGCTTGTTGGTGGGGTAACGGCCTACCAAGGCGACGATCAGTAGCTGGTCTGAGAGGATGATCAGCCACACTGGGACTGAGACACGGCCC
>JANQRX010000002.1 GCA_028284325.1 Bauldia sp.
CAACCGCGCGCCGACGCTCCATCGTCTCGGCATCCAGGCTTTCGAGCCGGTGCTGATCGAGGGCAAGGCGATCCAGCTTCACCCGCTGGTCTGCGCCGCCTTCAACGCCGACTTTGACGGCGACCAGATGGCCGTCCACGTGCCGCTGTCGCTGGAGGCGCAGCTCGAGGCGCGGGTGCTGATGATGTCGACCAACAACATCCTGCACCCGGCCAACGGCGCGCCGATCATCGTGCCGTCACAGGACATCATTCTCGGCCTCTATTATCTCTCCATCATGGCCGATGGCGAGCCGGGCGAGGGGATGGCGTTCGGCGATATCGGCGAGATCGAGCACGCGCTCAACGTCGGCGCGATCACGCTCCACTCCAAGATCCGCGGCCGCTACAAGACCGTCGATGCCGACGGCAACGAGGTGTCGGAGATCCACGAGACGACGCCGGGGCGGATGTTGCTCGCCAACCTGTTGCCGCGCAATCCGAACCTGTCGTTCGACCTGGTCAACAAGCTGATGACCAAGAAGGAGATCTCCAACTGCATCGACGCGGTGTACCGGCACTGCGGCCAGAAGGAGACGGTCATCTTCTGCGACCGGATCATGGCACTGGGCTTCACCCACGCCTTCAAGGCCGGCATCTCGTTCGGCAAGGACGACATGCTGGTGCCGTCGACCAAATCGGGTCTCGTCGACGATACCCAGCAGCTCGTGCGCGACTACGAGCAGCAGTACAATGACGGCCTCATCACCCAGGGCGAGAAGTACAACAAGGTCGTCGACACCTGGGCCAAGTGCACCGATCGCGTCGCCGACGAGATGATGAAGCGCATCTCGGCGGTGGAGAAGGACGACGACGGCCGCACCCGGCCGATGAACTCCATCTACATGATGAGCCATTCCGGCGCCCGCGGTTCGCCCGCGCAGATGAAGCAGCTTGCCGGCATGCGCGGCCTGATGGCCAAGCCGTCGGGCGAGATCATCGAGACGCCGATCATCTCCAACTTCAAGGAAGGCCTGTCGGTGCTGGAGTACTTCAACTCCACCCACGGCGCCCGCAAGGGCCTGGCCGACACCGCCCTGAAGACGGCGAACTCCGGCTATCTCACCCGCCGGCTGGTCGACGTTGCGCAGGACTGCATCGTCACCGAGGCCGATTGCGGCACCGAAGCCGGGCTCGCCATGCAGGCGGTGATCGAATCCGGCCAGGTGGTGGCGACGCTGGCGCAGCGGATCCTCGGCCGCACCGCGGCGGAGGACGTGTTGTCGCCGGCCGACGGCGAAGTCGTCGTCCCGGCCGGCCGGACCATGGACGAGCGCGACGTGGAGCGGGTCGAGAAGGCTGGCGTCCAGGAAGTGCGTATCCGTTCGGTGCTGACCTGCGAGGCCGAGAAGGGCGTCTGCGCCAAGTGCTACGGCCGCGATCTCGCGCGCGGGACGCCGGTCAATCTCGGCGAGGCGGTGGGCGTCATCGCCGCCCAGTCGATCGGCGAGCCGGGCACCCAGCTCACCATGCGCACCTTCCACATCGGCGGCGCGGCCCAGGTGGTCGACCAGTCGCTGCTGGAATCGCAGTTCGAGGGCAAGGTGGAAATCCGTAACCGCTCCATGGTCAAGGATTCCGAAGGCCGCATGATCGCCATGGGCCGCTCCATGCAGATCGTGATCCTCGACCAGGACGGCTCGGACCGCGCGGTCAACCGCGTCACCTACGGTTCGCGCGTTCTCGTCGACGACGGCGACAAGGTCACCCGTGGCCAGCGTCTGGCCGAATGGGACCCCTATACGCGGCCGGTGCTGTCGGAAGTCGACGGCAAGGTGGCGTTCGAGGATCTGGTCGACCATGTGTCGCTGGCGGAGACGATCGACGAGTCGACCGGCATCACCAAGCGCGTGGTCATCGACTGGCGCGCCAATCCGCGGGCCGGCGACATCAAGCCGTCGATCACGGTGACCGGCAAGGGTGCCAAGGCGCGCAAGAGCGGCCGTGGCGGTGCCGAGGCCAAGTATCTCCTGCCCGTCGACGCGATCCTGTCGGTCGAGCCGGGAGCGGAGGTCCAGGCCGGCGACGTGCTCGCGCGTATCCCGATGGAGAGCGCCAAGACCCGCGACATCACCGGCGGTCTGCCGCGGGTGGCGGAGCTGTTCGAGGCGCGTCGTCCCAAGGACCACGCCATCATCGCCGAAATCGACGGCACGATCCGGTTCGGACGCGACTACAAGAACAAGCGTCGCATCATGATCGAGCCGGCCGACGAGACGATGGAACCGGTCGAGTACCTGATCGCCAAGGGCAAGCCGATCCACCTGCAGGAAGGCGATGCGGTCGAGAAGGGCGACTACATCATCGAGGGCAACCCGGCGCCCCACGACATCCTGGCGATCAAGGGGATCGAGGCGCTGGCCGCCTATCTGGTCAACGAAATCCAGGACGTCTACCGGCTCCAGGGCGTGACGATCAACGACAAGCATATCGAGGTGATCGTCCGGCAGATGCTCCAGAAGGTGGAGATCACCGACGTTGGTGACACCGACCTGTTCTCCGGCGAGCAGATCGATCTGGTCGACTTCGAGGCGGTGAACGAAAAGGTGGTCGAGGAAGGCAAGGAGCCGGCCAAGGCCGTGCCGATCCTGCTCGGCATCACCAAGGCGAGCCTCCAGACCCGGTCGTTCTTCTCGGCCGCGTCGTTCCAGGAGACCACGCGGGTGCTGACCGAAGCGGCGGTGAACGGCAAGGTCGATCCGCTGGAGGGGCTGAAGGAGAACATCATCGTTGGCCGTCTGATCCCGGCCGGCACGGGGTCCTCCATCAACCGCATCCGCCGCGTGGCGACCCACCGCGACGAACTGATCGTCGAGGAACGCCGCAAGCTGGCCGAAGCCGCCGGCGAGGAGGAGTTTGCGGCCGATATGGCGGGCGCTGCCGAGTAAGCCGCCCCGCCTGCGCCAACAGAACAAAGGGCCGCCTTCGGGCGGCCCTTTCTCATGGGCGGGTCACACTGTCGCCACGGCTGGCGGCCATGTAGCTCGCGCGCGGGGGCGCGGCGTGACGGGGAACCATCGTGACGATCAGGAGATTGGCTGGCGCGATCGCCAGATTCGCGGTCGGCGTTGTGGTGTTGGCGGTGGTCGCTTTTGCGGCCTATGAGGGGTATGCGATCTGGCGCGCCGAGGTCGCGACCGACGAGGTGCGATCGGCGTTTCTGGTGGAACCGGCGGCCCTGCGCCCGTCGGACCTGTCGCCGGAGCAGATGGCGATCCTGCTCGCGGTGGAGGACCCGGCCTTCCACGAGCACAGGGGCGTCGACGTCGTCTCGCCGGGCCAGGGTCTGACGACCATCACCCAGGCGATCACCAAGTTCCTCTACTTCGAGCCGTTTCGCCCCGGTTTTGCCAAGATCGAGCAGAGCCTGATCGCCAGGTTCGTCGTGCACCGCCGTTTCACCAAGGATGAGCAACTGACGATCCTGCTCAACCACGCCTATTTCGGTGGCGGTGACGGGAAAGAGGTGCGTGGTTTCACCGACGGCGCCAAGTCATTGTTCGGAAAGGCGTTCGGAGACCTGACGCGGGATGAGTACATTGGCCTGATCGGGCTGCTGATCGGTCCGAACGCCTTGCGGCCGGATCGCAACCAGGCCGCGTATGACGAGCGTGTGGCCCGCATCGGCCGTCTGTTGGCCGGCGCATGCCAGCCGTCCGGCTGGCTGGATGTGTGGTACGACGGGTGTGCGGGGGCGGCGGACTGACCCGTCCGGGCGGCGCGTCGGTGCCCCGATTGTGCAGTGCAGAAAACACGTGCCGCCGCCCTTGGAAAATAAGGGAAAATTCCTGCTTTGCAGGTCTTGACGACGGTGATTCGGACCACTAGGTTCCGCGCACTTTCGGGCAGGCGGTAGGCCGTGCCGGTCCGTGGCGTCTCGCTGCGGAGGAAGACGGCCTAGACGGTGTCCGGTTCGACGATTGAGGACGATTGAAAACACGATCGCGGTCTGAGCCGTGATCCTCTGTTGTGGACAGGTGCCTTCCTCACGATGAGGTCGGTCGCCTTTTTCGGGCTTGCGGGCAGCAGGCTCGCGCCACTTGGCGGGAAGGGAACGAAGGCAGACGATGCCGACGATCAACCAGTTGATCCGCAAACCGCGGACGGCGCCGGTCAAGCGCTCGAAGGTGCCGGCGATGCAGGAGTGTCCGCAGAAACGCGGCGTCTGCACGCGCGTCTACACGACCACGCCGAAGAAGCCGAACTCGGCGCTGCGCAAGGTCGCCAAGATCCGCCTGACCAACCAGTTCGAAGTCATCGGCTACATCCCCGGCGAAGGTCATAATCTGCAGGAGCACTCGGTCGTGATGATCCGGGGCGGCCGCGTGAAGGATCTTCCGGGCGTGCGCTACCACATCATTCGCGGCGTCCTGGACACCCAGGGCGTCAAGGACCGCAAGCAGCGCCGATCGAAGTACGGCGCCAAGCGGCCGAAGTAACTCGGAAGCCAGGCAGGAACCATGTCGCGACGCCACCGAGCCGACAAACGGGAAATCATCCCCGACCCCAAATACCACTCCGACGTGGTGTCCAAGTTCATGAACTCGGTCATGTACGCGGGCAAGAAGTCGGCCGCCGAACGCATCGTCTACGGCGCGTTCGACATCATCGAGGACAAGACCAAGCAGGATCCGCTGTCGGTGTTCCGCCAGGCGCTGGACAATGTGATGCCGACCATCGAGGTGCGCTCCCGCCGTGTCGGCGGCGCGACCTACCAGGTGCCGGTGGAGGTCCGCGTCGATCGCCGCCAGGCGCTGGCGATCCGCTGGCTGCTGGCCGCGGCGCGTGCCCGCAACGAGCGCACCATGACCGAGAAGCTGTCGGGCGAACTGCTCGACGCCTCCAACAACCGCGGCAACGCGGTCAAGAAACGCGAAGACACGCACCGGATGGCCGACGCCAACCGGGCCTTCTCCCATTACCGCTGGTAGCAATCCGGAACGTACGCCATGGCCCGCACGCACAAACTCGAGGACTACCGCAACTTCGGCATCATGGCGCACATCGATGCCGGCAAGACGACCACGACCGAGCGGATCCTCTACTACACCGGCAAGAGCTACAAGATCGGCGAAGTCCATGACGGCGCGGCCACCATGGACTGGATGGAGCAGGAGCAGGAGCGCGGCATCACCATCACGTCGGCGGCAACGACGTCGGTGTGGCGCGAGAAGCGGCTCAACATCATCGACACCCCCGGCCATGTGGACTTCACCATCGAGGTGGAGCGCTCGCTGCGCGTGCTCGACGGCGCGGTGGTGGTGCTCGACTCCAATCAGGGCGTCGAGCCGCAGACCGAGACGGTCTGGCGCCAGGGCGACAAGTATGCCGTGCCGCGGATCGTGTTCGCCAACAAGATGGACAAGATCGGCGCGGACTTCTTCCGCTGCCTCGACGACATCAAGACGCGCCTCGGCGCCAAGCCGGTCCCGATCCAGCTTCCCATCGGTGCGGAATCGGACTTCAAGGGTGTCGTCGACCTGATCCGCATGAGCGCGGTCGTCTGGGACGACGAGTCGCTGGGCGCCAGCTATCACGACGCCGAGATTCCCGACGACCTCAAGGAGCAGGCGCAGCAGTACCGCGAGGAGCTGGTCGAGGCCGCCGTCGAACTGGACGACGATGTCATGGCTGCGTTCCTGGACGGCGAGGAGCCGGATGAGGAGACCCTGCGCGGCCTGATCCGCAAGGCGGTGCTGTCGAGCGCCTTCTTCCCGGTCCTGTGCGGTTCGGCGTTCAAGAACAAGGGCGTACAGACGCTGCTCGACGCTGTGGTCGACTATCTGCCGTCGCCGCTCGACGTGCCGGCGATCAAGGGTACCGATCCGCGCACCGACGAGGAGCTTGAGCGCGCGGCCTCCGACGACGAGCCGCTGTCGGTGCTGGCGTTCAAGATCATGGACGACCCGTTTGTCGGTTCGCTGACCTTCTGCCGCATCTATTCGGGCGTCATCCGCAGCGGCCAGTCACTGATGAACGCGCCGCGCGACAAGCGCGAGCGGGTCGGGCGCATGCTGCTGATGCATGCCAACAGCCGCGAAGACATCAAGGAAGCCTATGCCGGCGACATCATTGCGCTGGCCGGGCTCAAGGAAACCCGCACCGGCGACACGCTGTGCGATCCGCAGAACCCGGTTGTGCTGGAGAAGATGGAGTTCCCCGATCCGGTGATCGAGATCGCGGTGGAGCCCAAGACCAAGGTCGACCAGGAGAAGCTGGGCGTGGCGCTGTCGCGGCTGGCGGCGGAGGACCCGTCGTTCCGGGTATCGACCGACATCGAGAGCGGGCAGACCATCCTGAAGGGCATGGGCGAATTGCATCTCGACGTGAAGGTCGACGTGCTGAAGCGTACCTACAAGGTCGACGTCAATGTCGGCGCGCCGCAGGTCGCCTATCGCGAGACCGTGACCCGGCCGACGACGGTGGACTACACCCACAAGAAGCAGACCGGCGGGTCGGGCCAGTTCGCCCGCGTCAAGTTCGACGTCGAGCCGGCGGGGCCGAACGGCGGCTACAACTTCGACTCCAAGATCGTCGGCGGCGCGGTGCCGAAGGAGTACATCCCCGGCGTCGAGAAGGGGCTGGTCTCGGTGCTCACCTCGGGCGTGGTTGCCGGCTTCCCGGTGGTCGATGTGAATGTCAAGCTGATCGACGGCGCCTCGCACGATGTGGACTCCTCGGCGGTCGCCTTCGAGATCGCGTCGCGGGCGGCGTTCCGCGAGGCCCTGCAGAAGGCCGGCCCGGTGCTCCTGGAGCCGGTGATGAAGGTCGAGGTGGTCACGCCGGAGGAGTATCTCGGGTCGGTGATCGGCGACATCAATTCAAGGCGCGGGCAGGTCGCCGGCACGGACACGCGCGGCAACGCGCAGGTCATCAACGCCATGGTCCCGCTCGCCAACATGTTCGGCTACGTCAACAATCTGCGCTCCATGAGTCAGGGGCGGGCGCAGTACACGATGCAGTTCGATCACTATGAGCAAGTTCCTCAGGCGGTCGCCGAGGAGGTTCAGGCCAAATTCGCCTGACCCCGATCGCCTGCCACTGCACGGAAAGGAAGAGCCGCGATGGCAAAGGAAAAATTCGAGCGTAACAAGCCGCATCTGAACATCGGCACGATCGGCCATGTCGACCATGGCAAGACGTCGCTGACGGCTGCGATCACCAAGGTTCTTGCCGAGGCGGGCAGCGCGGAGTTCAAGGACTATGCGGAGATCGACGCGGCGCCGGAGGAGAAGGCCCGCGGCATCACCATCAACACGGCGCACGTCGAGTACGAGACGGAGAACCGCCACTACGCCCACGTCGACTGTCCTGGCCACGCCGACTACGTGAAGAACATGATCACCGGCGCGGCGCAGATGGACGGCGCGATCCTGGTGGTGTCGGCGGCCGACGGCCCCATGCCGCAGACCCGCGAGCACATCCTGCTCGCCCGCCAGGTCGGCGTGCCGGCGCTGGTCGTCTACCTCAACAAGAAGGACCAGGTCGACGATCCGGAGCTACTGGACCTCGTCGAGCTCGAGGTGCGCGAACTGCTGTCGTCCTACGAGTTCCCGGGCGACGATATTCCGATCGTCAGCGGCTCGGCGCTGGTAGCACTGGAGGACGGCGACGCCGCCCTCGGCCGCGAGAGCGTGCTGGAGCTGATGAAGCAGGTCGACGCCTATATCCCCGAGCCGGAGCGTCCGATCGACCAGCCGTTCCTGTTGCCGATCGAGGACGTTTTCTCGATCTCCGGCCGCGGCACGGTGGTCACCGGCCGCGTCGAGCGCGGCATCGTCAAGGTGGGCGAGGAAGTCGAGATCGTCGGCATCCGCGACACCATCAAGACCACGGTCACCGGCGTGGAGATGTTCCGCAAGCTGCTCGACCAGGGTCAGGCCGGCGACAACATCGGCGCGCTCCTGCGCGGTATCGATCGCGACGGCGTCGAGCGCGGCCAGGTGCTGTGCAAGCCGGGTTCGGTCACGCCGCACACCGAGTTCAAGGCCGAGGCCTACATCCTCACCAAGGAAGAGGGCGGCCGCCATACGCCGTTCTTCACCAACTACCGCCCGCAGTTCTACTTCCGGACCACGGACGTGACGGGCGTGGTGACCCTTCCTGAGGGGACCGAGATGGTCATGCCCGGCGACAACGTGACCATGTCGGTGACGCTGATCGTGCCGATCGCCATGGAGGAGAAGCTGCGCTTCGCCATCCGTGAAGGCGGCCGGACGGTCGGTGCCGGCGTCGTGGCCGAGATCGTCAAGTAAGCAAACAGACGGAGAGAGGAGAGAGGCAGAAAATGAGCCGGCCGCGGCCCGCAGGGGCCAACCGGAAACATGTCTCCTCTTTGTGCCCATGAACGGTCAGAACATCCGCATCCGGCTCAAGGCCTTCGACCATCGCATCCTCGATGCGTCGACCCTTGAGATCGTCAACACGGCCAAGCGAACCGGCGCGCGCGTGCGCGGGCCGGTCCCTCTGCCGACGCGGATCGAGAAGTTCACGGTCAACCGTGGGCCGCACGTCGACAAGAAGAGCCGCGAGCAGATGGAAATGCGGACGCACAAGCGTCTGCTCGATATCGTCGATCCGACCCCGCAGACAGTGGACGCGCTGATGAAGCTCGACCTGTCGGCGGGCGTCGACGTCGAGATCAAGCTCTAGGCGAGGAAGGGCGACGAAGCGATGCGCTCTGGAGTGATTGCGCAAAAGCTTGGCATGACCCGCATCTTTCTGGATGGCGGCGAGCAGGTGCCGGTGACGGTGCTCAAGCTCGACAAGTGCCAGGTGGTGGCGCAGCGGACGGTCGAGAAGAACGGCTACACGGCCGTTCAGCTCGGGTCCGGAATCCGCAAGGTGAAGAACACGCCGCGGGCGATGCGCGGGCATTTCGCCGTAGCCTCGGTGGAGCCCAAGCAGCGGCTGGCCGAGTTCCGCGTCAGCCCCGACAACCTGATCGAGGTCGGGGCGGAGATCACCGCCGACCATTTCGTGGTCGGGCAGTTCGTGGACGTGACCGGCACCTCGATCGGCCGCGGTTTCCAGGGCGTGATCAAGCGCCACCATTTCGGCGGCGGGCGCGCCACCCACGGTAACTCGATCAACCACCGCACCCACGGCTCGACCGGCCAGCGCCAGGACCCCGGCAAGGTGTTCAAGGGCAAGAAGATGGCCGGCCATATGGGCGACGTGCGGGTCACCACCCAGAACCTCAGGATCGTGAAGACCGATGTCGATCGCGGCCTGATCATGGTGCGTGGTGCCGTGCCGGGCGCCAAGGGCGGCTGGATCCTGGTCCGCGACGCGGTCAAGCAGGTGCTGCCGGACGAGGCCCCGACGCCGGGCGCCTTCCGTGCGGCGGCTGGGGCCGAGACGCCGGCCGAAAGCGAAGCTCCGGTTGAGGCCGATGAGGCGGCGGCGACGCCGGCTGAAGAGGAAACCCCGGCGGCCGAAGCGCCCGCCGAGGAGGCCGCGCCGGCCGAGACGACCGAGGAGGAGACGTGATGGACCTCAAGGTCACGACCCTCGACGGCAAGGCGGCCGGCTCGATCGCGCTGCCCGACGACATCTTCGGGCTCGAGCCGCGCGCCGACATCCTGCAGCGCATGGTGCGCTACCAGCTTGCCCGCCGTCAGGCGGGCACGCACCGCACCAAGCGGCGGGGCGAAATCCGGGCGACCGGCGCCAAGCTCGGACGCCAGAAGGGCAGCGGACGCGCACGCCACGGTTCGCGGGTCGCGCCGCAGTTCCGCGGCGGCGGCAAGGCCTTCGGGCCGCTGCAGCGCAGCCATGCCCACGATCTGCCGAAGCGGGTCCGGGCGCTGGCGCTGAAACATGCGCTGTCCGACAAGGCCCGCGGCGAGAAGCTGATGGTCATCGCCGATGCGGCGGCCGAGGCGCCCAAGACCAAGGCGCTGGCCGAGCGGCTCGGCAAGCTCGGCCTCACCAACGCGCTCGTGGTCGACGGCGCCGAGGTCGAAGCCAATTTCGCGCTCGCCGCCCGCAACATCGTTGGCGTCGACGTCCTGCCGGTGCAGGGGATCAACGTCTACGACATTCTCCGCCGCGACACGCTGGTCCTCACCAAGGCCGCCGTCGAGGCGCTGACGGAGCGGTTCAAATGACCAAGCTCGCCCACTACGACGTGATCCGCGGACCGGTGATCACCGAGAAGTCGACCATGGTATCGGAGGAGAACAAGATCATCTTCACGATCGCGCCCCACGCCACCAAGGCCGACGTCAAGGCGGCGGTCGAGGCGCTGTTCAAGGTCAAGGTTACCAACGTCAACACCTTGGTTCGCAAGGGCAAAAACAAGCGCTTCCGCGGCGTCAAGGGGCGGCAGGGCGACAGCAAGCGCGCCATCGTCACCCTGGCGGAAGGGCAGATGATCGACGTGACGACGGGGCTGTAGACGATGGCGTTGAAGACCTTCAAACCGACAAGCCCGAGCCAGCGTCAGCTGGTGCTGGTGGATCGCGGCGATCTTTACCGCGGCAAGCCGGTGAAGAAGCTCGTCGAGGGCAAGTCGTCGTCGGGCGGCCGCAACAATGCCGGCCGGGTGACCGTGCGCTGGCGCGGCGGCGGCCACAAGCGCACCTACCGCAAGGTCGACTTCAAGCGCCGCAAGCTCGATATGCCGGCGACGGTGGAGCGGCTGGAATACGATCCCAACCGCACCGCCCATATCGCGCTGATCCGCTACGAGGACGGCGAGCAGGCCTACATCCTCGCGCCGCAGCGGCTGGCGCCCGGCGACACCGTCGTGTCGTCGATGCGGGCCGACGTGAAGCCCGGCAACGCCATGCCGCTGATCGCCATGCCGGTCGGGACGATCGTCCACAACATTGAGCTCAAGCCCGGTGCCGGCGGCAAGATCGCGCGCTCGGCGGGTGCCTACGCGCAGTATGTGGGCCGTGACCAGGGCTACGCGATCCTGCGCCTCAATTCCGGCGAGCAGCGGCTGGTCTACCAGAACTGCTTCGCGACCGTGGGTGCGGTGTCGAACCCCGACCACGGCAACATCAACATCGGCAAGGCCGGTCGTAATCGCTGGCTCGGACGGCGTCCGGGCGTGCGCGGCGTGGCCATGAACCCGATCGACCACCCGCACGGCGGCGGCGAGGGACGGTCGTCGGGCGGTCGTCATCCGGTCACGCCATGGGGCGTGCCGACCAAGGGCAAGCGGACGCGCAACAACAAGCGCACCGACAAGTTCATCGCGCGCAGCCGCCACGCGCGCAAGAAGGGCAGGTAAGACGATGGCGCGTTCAGTCTGGAAAGGTCCGTTCGTCGACGGCTCCGTGCTGCGCAAGGTCGAGAAGGCGCGCGAGAGCAGCCGCAACGAGATCATTCGCATCTGGAGCCGGCGGTCGACGATCCTGCCGCAGTTCGTCGGTCTCACCTTCGGCGTCTACAACGGCCAGAAGCACATACCGGTGCTGGTGAGCGAGGACATGGTCGGCCACAAGTTCGGCGAGTTCGCGCCGAGCCGCACCTTCCACGGCCATATCGGCGACAAGAAGGCGCGGAGGGTCTGACGATGGGCAAGCCGAAGCGCGAGCGCTCATTGGCCGACAACGAAGCCCGCGCGGTGATGCGGACCGTGCGCATCTCGCCGCAGAAGCTCAACCTCGTGGCGCAGCTCATCCGTGGCAAGAAGGTCTCGACCGCGCTCGCCGATCTGACCTTCAGCCGCAAGCGGATCGCGCGCGACGTCAAGAAGACGCTGGAATCGGCCATTGCCAATGCCGAGAACAATCATCAGCTCGACGTCGACTCGCTGGTCGTGGCCGACGCCCATGTCGGCAAGTCGATCGTCATGAAGCGCTGGAAACCGCGGGCGCGCGGCCGGGTGGGGCGTATCTACAAGAGGACGTCGCATCTCACCGTCGTCGTCCGCGAAGCCGAGGAGCTCGCCTGATGGGCCAGAAAGTCAACCCGGTCGGGCTGCGTCTCGGCATCAACCGTACCTGGGACTCGCGCTGGTTCGCGCAGAAGGCCGAGTACCGGCAGCTTCTCCGCGAGGACATGCAGATCCGCCAGGCGCTGCTGAAGGACCTCAAGCAGGCCGCCGTCTCCAAGATCGTGATCGAGCGGCCGCACAAGAAGTGCCGCATCACCATCCATTCGGCGCGTCCCGGCATCGTCATCGGCAAGAAGGGCGCCGACATCGAGAAGCTGCGCCGCAAGGTGTCGCAGATGACGGACTCGGAGGTCCACATCAACATCGTCGAGGTGCGCAAGCCGGAGATCGATGCGACGCTTGTGGCCGCCTCTATCGCCCAGCAGCTTGAGCGCCGCGTGGCGTTCCGCCGGGCCATGAAGCGGGCCGTGCAGTCGGCCATGCGGCTTGGCGCCGAGGGTATCCGCATCACCTGCGGCGGCCGTCTCGGCGGCGCGGAAATCGCGCGGACCGAATGGTACCGCGGGGGCCGGGTGCCGCTGCATACGCTGCGCGCCGACATCGACTACGGCACGGCCACCGCGAACACCGCCTACGGTACCTGCGGCGTGAAGGTGTGGGTGTTCAAGGGCGAGATCATGGAACACGACCCCATGGCGTCGGAGCGGCGGCTGATCGAGGCGGCCGAGCAGGGCGGCGGCGGCCAGCGCCGTCGCGAGCCGGCATAGGGGACCGTCATGCTTCAGCCGCAACGCACCAAGTACCGCAAGCAGCACAAGGGCCGCATCCACGGCAAGGCTGGGTCCGGCACCGAGCTGACCTTCGGCACCTTCGGCCTGAAGGCGCTGGAGCCGGAGCGCATCACCGCGCGCCAGATCGAGGCGGCGCGGCGCGCCATCACGCGCCACATGAAGCGCGCCGGGCGCGTGTGGATCCGCATCTTCCCGGACGTACCGGTGTCGGCGAAGCCGACCGAGGTGCGCATGGGCAAGGGCAAGGGCACGCCTGAGTACTGGGCCGCGCGCGTCAAGCCCGGCCGGATCATGTTCGAGATCGACGGCGTCGGCACGGAGACCGCGCGCGAGGCCTTGCGGCTCGGCGCCGCAAAGCTGCCGGTGCGGACCCGCTTCGTGCAGCGTGTCCCGGATTAGGTCAGGCGAGGAGTGGAACGATGAAAGCCGCTGAAGTTCGCCACCTGACGCCCGATCAGATGGACGAGGAGCTCGAGAAGCTGAAGAAGGAGCAGTTCAACCTGCGCTTCCAGCGTGCCACGGGCCAGTTGGAGAACACGGCGCGCGTGCGCCAGGTGCGGCGCGAGATCGCGCGCATCCGAACGATCGCGGCCGAAAGCCGCGCCAAGCAGGAAGGTTGAGGACATGCCGAAGCGCGTGTTGCAGGGAACGGTGGTCAGCGACCGCAACGACCAGACGGTCGTGGTGCGGGTCGAGCGCCGCTTCACCCACCCGCTGATGAAGAAGACGATCCGGCGGACCAAGAAGTACCAGGCGCACGATGCCGGCAACGCCCACAAGGTCGGTGACCGGGTGCAGATCCAGGAGACCGCGCCGATCTCGAAGAACAAGCGCTGGGTGGTCATTGCGGCCGCCGGCGCCGGCAACTGAGCCGCTGACGCAGGCGCGCGGGAAGAAAGAGTACGGTCATGATTCAGATGCAGACCAATCTCGACGTGGCGGACAATTCCGGCGCCCGTCGGGTTATGTGCATCAAGGTGCTCGGCGGCTCGAAGCGGAAGTACGCCTCGGTCGGCGACGTGATCGTCGTGTCCGTCAAGGAGGCGATCCCGCGCGGCCGGGTGAAGAAGGGCGACGTGATGAAGGCGATCGTCGTGCGAACGTCGAAGGACATCCGCCGCCCCGACGGCACCGTGATCCGCTTCGACCGCAACGCCGCGGTGCTGATCAACAACCAGTTCGAGCCGGTCGGCACCCGCATCTTCGGCCCGGTGCCGCGCGAGCTCAGGGCCAAGAAGCACATGAAGATCATCTCACTGGCGCCGGAGGTGCTGTGATGGCGAGCAAGATCCGCAAGGGCGACAGCGTCATCGTTCTGACCGGCCGCGACAAGGGTAAGACCGGCGAGGTCATCCGCGTGATTCCGAGCGAGGACCGCGCCATTGTCCGCGGCATCAACATGGTGCGCCGCCACCAGCGCCAGACGCCGGCGCATGAGGGCGGCATCATCACCAAGGAGATGCCGATCCATCTGTCGAACCTGGCGATTTCGCATGGCGGCGAGGCGACCCGCGTGGGCTTCCGCTTCACCGATGACGGCCGCAAGGTCCGCTACGCCAAGCGCACGGGAGATGCCATCGATGGCTGAGGCCTATACCCCCCGGCTGAAGGCGCTCTATGCCGACGACGTGCGGCCGGCGCTGATCGAAGAGTTCGGCTACAAGAACCCGATGGAGGTCCCGCGGGTCGAGAAGGTCGTTGTCAACATGGGCGTTGGCGAAGCGGTGGCCGACTCCAAGAAGCTCACCTCGGCGCTCGGCGATCTCGCCAAGATCACCGGCCAGAAGCCGGCCGTGACCCACGCGCGCAAGTCGATCGCGACGTTCAAGCTGCGCGAAGGCATGCCGATCGGCGGCCGGGTGACGCTCCGGCGCGACCGCATGTACGAGTTCATCGATCGCCTGGTGAACATCGCGCTGCCGCGGGTGCGCGACTTCCGCGGCCTCAACGGCAAGAGCTTCGACGGCCGCGGCAACTACGCGATGGGCATCAAGGAGCACATCGTCTTCCCCGAGATCAACTACGACGAGGTCGATCAGGTCTGGGGCATGGATGTCGTCGTTTGCACGTCGGCCAGGACCGACGACGAGGCGCGCGCGCTCCTGCGGGCGTTCAACTTTCCCTTCCGGCAGTAGGATCACCGATGGCCAAGAAGAGTTCGATCGAGAAGAACAACCGTCGCCGTCGCTTGGCGGCGAAGTATGCCGACAAGCGCGCCGAACTGAAGCGCCAGACCCGGGACGAGAGCCTGACGATGGAAGACCGCTTCCAGGCGCACATCCAGCTTGCGAAGCTGCCGCGCAATTCGTCGAAGGTGCGGGTGCGCAACCGCTGCGAGATCAGCGGCCGGCCGCGCGGCTACTACCGCAAGCTCGGCATGTCGCGGATCGCGCTGCGCGAACTGGGTTCGTCGGGCCTCATCCCCGGCCTCGTGAAGTCGAGCTGGTAGGAGGGCGCCGATGACGATGACCGATCCCCTCGGCGATATGCTGACGCGCATCCGCAACGCACAGATGCGGCGCAAGTCGTCGGTGTCGACGCCGGGCTCGAAGCTGCGCAAGAACGTGCTGGAAGTGCTGCAATCGGAGGGCTATATCCGCGGCTATTCGACGGTCGATTTCGACAACGGCCGCTCGGAGTTCGAGATCGAGCTCAAATACTTCGACGGTGAGCCGGTGATCCGCGACCTGCAGCGCATCTCGAAGCCGGGCCGCCGGGTCTATGCGTCGGTGAGGAACATCCCGCGGGTCAACAACGGTCTCGGTGTGTCGATCCTGTCTACGCCCAAGGGCGTGATGTCCGATGCCGACGCGCGGGACAACAATGTCGGCGGCGAGGTGCTGTGCCGCGTCTTCTGATGCGGCGCGCGGGGAACAGAAACGAGTAATCCGATGTCTCGTATTGGCAATAAGGCGATCGAAATCCCGAGCGGTGTCAACGCGACGCTGGAGGGACAGACCGTGTCGGTGAAGGGGCCGAAAGGCGAACTCGCCGTCGTGCTGGTCGACAACGTGAGCGTGGCCATGGAGGACGGCTCGATCGCCGTCAATCCGCGCGACAACACGCGAAAGTCGCGCGCTGCCTGGGGTATGTCGCGGACGCTGGTCGCCAATCTGGTCGAGGGCGTGACCAAGGGATTCGAGCGGCGCATGGAGATCAGCGGCGTCGGTTACCGCGCCGCCGTGCAGGGCAAGGATCTGCAGCTCAGCCTCGGCTACAGCCACGACATCAGGTTTCCGATTCCGGAAGGGATCAAGATCGAGTGCCCGAAGCCGACCGAGATCGTGGTGAGCGGCATCGACAAGCAGCAGGTCGGGCAGGTCGCGGCCGAAATCCGCGACTATCGCCGGCCGGAGCCCTACAAGGGCAAGGGCGTGAAATACGCGGACGAGTATGTCTTCCGCAAGGAAGGCAAGAAGAAGTAGCGAGCGGGACGATGAGCAAGGCGACCGAAGCGCGACGTGTCGCGCGCGTGAGACGAGCGATCCGCAAGGCGGCCCGGGGACGGGCGCGGCTGAGCGTATTCCGCTCGTCCAAGCAGATTTACGCCCAGGTGATCGACGATGCCGCCGGGACGACGGTGGCGGCGGCCTCGACGCTGGACAAGGAACTTCGCGGAAAATTGAAGACCGGCGCGGATTCGGCGGCAGCCGGCGAAGTCGGCAAGCTTCTGGCGGCGCGGGCTGCCAAGGCCGGCGTCACCGACGTGGTGTTCGATCGCGGGCGCTACCTCTATCACGGCCGCGTGAAGGCGCTGGCCGAAGGTGCGCGCGAAGGCGGATTGAATTTCTAGGGCGTCTTGAACGGGCGCCGTTTACGGACAATATCGGGTCAACGGAACCAGGCAGCACATGGCACGAGAGCGACGAGATCGCGACAGGGATCGCGAGGACAGCGAATTTGTCGACAAGCTGGTCCACATCAACCGCGTGGCCAAGGTGGTCAAGGGCGGCCGGCGCTTCGGATTCGCGGCGCTGGTGGTGATCGGCGACCAGAAGGGTCGCGTCGGCTACGGCCACGGCAAGGCCCGCGAGGTGCCGGAGGCGATCCGTAAGGCGACCGACGCCGCCAAGCGCACGCTGATCCGTGTGCCTCTGCGCGAGGGGCGCACGCTCCATCACGACGTGTTCGGTCGGCACGGCGCCGGCAAGGTGATCTGCCGCGCGGCACCGCCCGGCACCGGCATCATCGCCGGCGGGCCGATGCGCGCGGTGTTCGAGACGCTCGGCGTCCAGGACGTGGTCGCCAAGTCGGTCGGTTCGTCCAACCCCTACAACATGGTCCGCGCCACGTTCGACGCGCTGTCGCGCGAGGACAGCCCGCGCGGCGTCGCCGCCCGGCGTGGCCTCAAGGTTTCGGCCCTGCAGGCGCGCCGGCGCGAGGACGCGACCGTCGACCAGGTCGAGGAACAGGCGTAAGCGAGGGCGACGATGGCAGCCGCGAAAACCATTACGGTCGAGCAGACCGGGAGCCCGATGCGGCGCCCGAAGGATCAGCGGGCGACGCTGATCGGTCTCGGCCTCAACAAGATTCGCCGCCGCCGGACGCTGCCGGATACGCCGGCGGTGCGCGGCATGATCGCCAAGGTGTCCCACCTCGTGCGCGTCGTCGACGAGTCGTAGGAGTCGATTGCGATGAAACTCAACGAATTGTCCGATCGTGACGGCGCGCGGCGCAGCCGCACCCGGGTCGGGCGCGGCACCGGCTCCGGCAAGGGCAAGACTGCCGGCCGTGGCATGAAGGGCCAGAAATCGCGCTCCGGCGTCGCCCTCAAGGGGTTCGAGGGCGGCCAGATGCCGCTGCACCGGCGTTTGCCGAAGCGCGGCTTCAACAATATCTTTGCCAAGGACTTCAACGAGGTCGGTCTCGGCCGCATCCAGCAGGCGATCGACGCCGGCAAGCTGGACGCCGCCAAGCCGGTGACGGCCGAGACCCTGAAAGAGGCCGGTGTCATCCGCCGGCCAAAGGATGGTGTTCGCGTGCTTGGCAACGGCACGCTGACGACTGCGGTGACCCTGGAAGTCGCCGGCGCGAGCAAATCGGCGGCCGCGGCCATCGAGAGCGCCGGTGGAAAGCTGCAGATCGTGGGGGCGACGTCGGAAGCGGCCGGATAGGCCGGGATCGGAGCGAACATGGCATCGGCCGCTGAACAGCTTGCCGCCAATATCAACTTCGGCGCCTTCGCCAAGGCCGAGGCGCTGCAGAAGCGCATCTGGTTCACGCTCGGCGCCCTGCTGATCTACCGGCTGGGGACCTACGTCCCGGTACCCGGCATCAATCCGGAAGCACTGGCGCAGGCCTTCGCCGCCCAGGAGGGCGGCATCATCGGCATGTTCAACATGTTTGCCGGCGGCGCCGTCGGGCGCATGGCGATCTTCGCGCTCGGCGTCATGCCCTACATCTCGGCCTCGATCATCATGCAGCTGATGACGTCGATCGTGCCGACGCTCGAACAGCTCAAGAAAGAGGGCGAGCAGGGCCGCAAGGTCATCAACCAGTACACCCGCTACGGCACGGTCGGTCTCGCCGCGCTCCAGGCCTATGGCATCGCCGTCGGCCTGCAGGGTGGCGGCAACATCGTCATCAGCCCGGGCCTGTTCTTCATCCTGACCACCGTCATCACGCTGACGGGCGGCACCATCTTCCTGATGTGGCTGGGCGAGCAGATCACCGCCCGCGGCATCGGCAACGGCCTGTCGCTGATCATCTTCGCCGGCATCGTCGCGGAACTGCCCGGCGCCATCGCCTCGACGCTGGAACTCGGCCGCGAGGGCGCCCTGCCGGTCGGTTTGATCATCGGTGTCGCCGTCATGGCGGTGGTGGTGATCGCGATCATCGTGTTCGTGGAACGCGCCCAGCGGCGGCTGATCATCCAGTATCCGAAGCGACAGGTCGGCAACCGCATGTTCCAGGGCGAATCCTCGCACCTGCCGCTCAAGCTCAACACCGCCGGCGTCATCCCGCCGATCTTCGCGTCGTCGCTGCTTCTGCTGCCGACGACGATCGCCAACTTCAGCGCCGGCCAGGGGCCGGGCTGGCTCACCTCGATCACCGCGCTGGTGGGGCACGGACAGCCGCTCTACATGCTGATGTTCGGCGGCATGATCGTCTTCTTCGCCTTCTTCTACACTGCGATCGTCTTCAATCCCGACGACACGGCCGACAACCTCAAGAAGCACGGCGGCTTCATCCCGGGCATCCGGCCGGGCAAGAACACGGCCAAATACATCGACTACGTGCTCACCCGGGTCACGACCGTGGGTGCGATCTATCTGTGCGCTGTCTGTCTCCTGCCGGAGTTCCTGATCGCCTATACCGGTGTGCCGTTCTATCTCGGCGGCACGTCGCTGCTGATCGTGGTCAATGTCGGTATGGATACGGTGTCGCAGGTCCAGGGCCATCTGCTGGCGCATCAGTATGAGGGCCTGGTGAAGAAATCGAGACTGAAGGGTCGTCGCTGATGAGGCTGGTCCTGCTGGGGGCGCCGGGAGCCGGGAAGGGGACGCAGGCGCAATTCCTCGTCGACGCGCACGGGCTCGCCCATCTGTCGACGGGTGACATGCTGCGTGCGGCGACCGCCGCCGGGACCGAGGTCGGTCGCCGCGCCAAGGACATCATGGATCGCGGGGATCTCGTCCCCGACGACGTGATGGTGGAGATCATCGCCGACCGGATCGACCAGCCGGATTGCGCCAAAGGGTTCATCCTCGACGGTTTTCCGCGGACGGTGGCGCAGGCGGAGGCCCTGGACGGTCTTCTGGAGACCCGTGGGCTGGCGCTCGACGCCGTCGTCCAGATCGCCGTCGACGAGGCGCTGCTGCTGGCGCGCATCGAAAAGCGCGCGGCCGAAACCGGCGGCGCCCGCGCCGACGACACCGCCGAAACCATGAAGAACAGGCTCGCCGTCTACCGTGAACAGACGGCGCCGGTGGCCGCCTATTACGAGCGCAAGGGGGCGCTGAAGAGCGTGAACGGCATGCAGGACATCGCGGCCGTTCGCGACGAGATCGACGAGGTACTCAAAGCGGTCGTTTCCTAGGGCCTGACCGGCCCCGCGGTCTGTTGACGCGGACCGTGGAAATGGCTATCTACCGCGCCAAATCTGAAACATCGGATGGCGGCGACGGTCGAGGTTCTCGGGCGCCGTTTTTTGTGCGTTCCGACACCGGAACCCGCGGCCGCCACGCCGACGACAGGAGATTACGAACTTGGCCCGCATCGCTGGCGTCAACATTCCGACGAACAAGCGCGTCCTGATCGCGCTGCAGTACATCCACGGCATCGGTCCGGCCAAGGCGCGGCAGATCGTGGACAAGGTCAACATCGCCCACGACCGGCGCACGAACGAGCTGAGCGACGTCGAGGTCGGCCAGATTCGCGACGTTATCGACCAGGAGCATCTGGTCGAGGGCGACCTGCGGCGCGAGGTGGCGATGAACGTGAAGCGGCTGATGGACCTCGGCTGCTACCGGGGCCTGCGCCATCGGCGCGGTCTGCCGGTGCGGGGCCAGCGCACGCACACCAATGCGCGCACGCGCAAGGGGCCGGCGAAGCCGATCGCGGGCAGGAAGAAGTAGGAATTTCGCGCCGGGCAACGGCGCGGATCGGCGTCGCCAGGCGGCGCCGTGGTGGAGCCGCCGGGATTACGGCGGTGCGGAGATCACAGACACGGGACGACCATGGCAAGAGATACATCACGCGTGCGCCGCCGGGAGCGCAAGAACATCACGGCCGGCGTGGCGCACGTCAATTCCAGCTTCAACAACACCATGATCACCATCACCGACGCGCAGGGGAATGCGATCTCCTGGTCGTCGGCGGGACTGATGGGGTTCAAGGGGTCGCGGAAGTCGACGCCCTACGCCGCCCAGATGGCGGCCGAGGATGCCGGCAAGAAGGCGGCCGAACACGGCATGAAGACCCTCGAAGTCGAGGTTTCGGGACCCGGATCGGGGCGCGAATCGGCGCTCCGGGCCTTGCAAGCGGCGGGGTTCGTCATCACATCCATTCGCGACGTGACGCCGATCGCCCATAACGGCTGCCGGCCGCGCAAGCGTCGTCGGGTCTGACGCCCGGTCCCCCGTTCTGAAGAGTTCGTCGCGGCGGATGACGCCGCGCCGCGCCGCCCGCGAGCGGCGCCGATACCCGAAAGGATTGGCCTGTGACGATACAGAAAAACTGGCAGGAACTGATCAAGCCGAACAAGCTGGAGATCTCGACCGACGAGGCGTCGCACCGCTTCGCGACGGTGGTGGCCGAGCCGCTTGAGCGTGGCTTCGGCCTGACGCTGGGCAATGCGTTGCGGCGCGTGCTCCTCTCCTCGCTCCAGGGCGCGGCGGTCAAGGCGGTCCAGATCGACGGCGTCCTGCACGAGTTCTCCTCGATCGCGGGCGTGCGCGAGGACGTCACCGACATCGTTCTCAACATCAAGGAAATCGCCATCCGCATGCCGGGCGAGGGGCCGAAGCGCATGGTCGTGCGCAAGCAGGGGCCGGGCGTGGTGACGGCGGGCGACATCCAGACGGTGAGCGATATCGAAATCCTCAATCCCGATCTCGTCCTGTGCACGCTCGATGAGGGCACCGAAATTCGCATGGAGTTCACGGTCGACGCCGGCAAGGGCTACATCACCGGCGACCGCAACCGCCCCGAGGACGCGCCGATCGGGCTGATCCCGGTGGACAGCCTCTATTCGCCGGTCAAGAAGGTTTCCTATCGCGTTGAAAACACACGTGAAGGCCAGGTTCTCGACTACGACAAGCTGACCCTCTCGGTGGAGACCGACGGTTCGATCCGGGCTGATGATGCGGTGGCCTATGCCGCCCGCATCCTCCAGGACCAGCTCTCCATCTTCGTGAACTTCGAGGAGCCGGAGAAGGAGGTCGCCGAGGTCGCGATCCCCGAGCTTGCCTTCAATCCCGCGCTCCTGAAGAAGGTCGACGAACTGGAGCTTTCGGTGCGTTCGGCCAACTGCCTGAAGAACGACAACATCGTCTACATCGGCGACCTGATCCAGAAGTCGGAAGCCGAGATGCTGCGGACGCCGAACTTCGGTCGGAAATCCCTCAATGAAATCAAAGAGGTGCTGGCGCAGATGGGCCTGCATCTCGGCATGGAAGTTGCGAACTGGCCGCCTGAGAACATCGACGATCTGGCCAAACGCTACGAAGACCATTACTAAGCGCGCCGAGTACGCGGGAGTTGCACCGTCATGCGTCATCGGAAATCCGGCCGGAAGCTGAACCGGACGTCCAGCCATCGCAAGGCGATGTTCGCCAACATGGCGGCGTCGCTGATCAGGCACGAGCAGATCGTCACGACGCTGCCCAAGGCCAAGGAGCTGCGTCCGATCGTGGAGAAGCTGGTGACGCTCGCCAAGCGCGGCGGCCTCCACGCCCGGCGGCAGGCGGTCGCCAACCTTCGCGACGAGGCGATGGTGCGCAAGCTGTTCGACACGCTGGGCCCGCGCTACCAGGACCGCAACGGCGGCTATACCCGGGTGCTGAAGGCGGGTTTCCGCTACGGCGACAGTGCGCCGGTGGCGGTCATCGAGTTCGTCGATCGCGACGAGGACGCCAAGGGCGCGGAGGACCGTGCCCGCCACGCGGCCGAACTGGAGGCCGAGGGCCAGACGGTCGAGGCCGCGGCCTGATCCGCGCCCGACCCCGGTATCACAAAGAAGCGGCTACGGCCGCTTTTTTTGTCGGTTGGGGGGGTGTGATGCGGGTCATGGCTTCGCCCCATTTCGGGTAGCATTGTGGCCGTGGAGGGGCGGGCGCAAAGGGAGACAGTGTCGATGCTTTCGAGGGCATTGATGGTGGCGGCGGCTCTGACCGTCGGGTTCGCCGCCGCCGCGCAGGAGCCGGTGCGGCAGGTGCCGGAGAGCGTGGCCGAGGTGCGGTTGTCGTTCGCGCCGATCGTTCAGCGCGTCGCGCCGGCCGTGGTTAACGTCAGCGCATCGCGCGTGGTCGAGCGGCGCGTGTCACCGCTCTTCTCCGATCCCTTCTTCCAGCGCTTCTTCGGCAATCTCGGCCCCGGTGGGCCGGGCCAGCAGGTCCAGAGTTCGCTGGGATCGGGCGTGATCGTCGACCCGGCCGGGCTCGTGGTGACCAACAACCATGTCATCGCCAATGCCGACGACGTGAAGGTGACGCTGTCCGACAAACGCGAGTTCGAGACCGAGGTCATCCTCAAGGACGAGCGCACCGACCTTGCGGTCCTGCGCCTGATCGAGGCGGACCCCGACCTGCCTTACGTCGACTTCGCCAATTCCGACGATCTGGCGGTCGGCGATCTGGTGCTGGCGATCGGTGATCCGTTCGGCGTCGGCCAGACGGTGACCAACGGCATCGTCTCGGCGTTGGCCCGCACCCAGATCGGCATCTCCGACTACCAGTTCTTCATCCAGACCGACGCCGCCATCAACCCCGGCAACTCGGGTGGTGCGCTCATCGACATGTCCGGTCATCTGGTCGGCGTGCCGACCGCGATCTATTCGCGCACGGGCGGCTCGCACGGCATCGGCTTCGCCATTCCCTCCAACATGGTGCGCGTGGTCGCCGAGTCCGCCCGCACCGGCGCGCATGTCCGCCTGCCGTGGGTCGGCGCCGCCTTCCAGGAGGTGACGGCCGACATCGCCGAGGGCCTCGGGATGGAACGGCCGCGCGGGGCGCTGGTGGCCGACGTGGTCGCGGACGGGCCGGCGGCACGCGCCGGGCTGCAGGTCGGCGATCTGGTGACGTCGATCGACGGGGTCGACGTCGATGATCCGAGCAGCATCAACTATCGCGTCGCGACCAAGGGGATCGGCGGCGACGCTACGCTGGGCGTCATCCGCAACGGTCGCGAATATGTGGCCACCCTCGCGCTGGAGGCGGCGCCCGAGACGGTGCCGCGCGACGAGATGCAGATCCGCGGCACCTCGCCGCTGACCGGCGTGACCGTCGCCAATCTGTCGCCGGCGCTGGCCGAGGAGATCGCCTTTCGCGGCAGGCCGGAGGGCGTCGTGATCGTCGATGTCGACGCCACGTCGCCGGCCGCCCGCGCCGGATTCGCCCGCGGCGACGTCGTGGTCGATGTGAACGGGATCGCCATCGCCTCGACACGGGAGCTCGCCTCGGCCGCGGCGGTGCGCCCGCCGATCTGGCGCCTGACCATCCGGCGCAACGGACAAATCCTGCAATCGCAGTTCAGAGGGGGCTGAGGGGACCGTGAGCCTGTTCGAGGCGGCGGGGCTGGACGAGTCGTCGCCGCGCCCGCTGGCCGACCGCCTGCGGCCGGCCAGTCTCGACGACGTGGTCGGCCAGGACCATCTCCTCGGTCCCGACGGCGCGATCCGCCGCGGGCTGGAAACCGGCACGCTGGGCTCCATGATCTTCTGGGGGCCCCCCGGTACCGGCAAGACGACGGTCGCGCGCCTGCTGGCGAGCGGAACCGATCTGACCTTCGAGCAGGTGTCGGCGGTCTTCTCCGGCGTTGCCGACCTGAAGAAGGTCTTCGAGGTTGCGCGCGGGCGGCGTCAGGCCGGGCAGGGAACGCTGCTGTTCGTCGACGAAATCCACCGGTTCAACCGCGCCCAGCAGGATTCGTTCCTGCCGGTGATGGAAGACGGCACGGTCATCCTCGTCGGAGCGACGACCGAGAATCCGTCGTTCGAGCTGAACGCAGCGCTCCTGTCGCGGGCGCGGGTGCTGGTCTTCAAGCCGCTCGATGCGGCGGCGATCGGGGAGCTCCTACGCCGCGCCGAAGCCGCCGAGGATCGCCCGCTGCCCCTCGACGAAGCTGCCCGGGAGATGCTCGTCGGCATGGCCGAGGCCGACGGTCGCGCGGCCCTGACGCTGGCCGAGGAAGTTTGGCGGGCGGCGCGCGAGGGCGAGACCTTCGATCCCGCCGGCCTGCAGGAGGTCGTCCAGCGCCGTGCACCGCTCTACGACAAGTCGCAGGACGGTCACTACAATCTGATCTCGGCGCTCCACAAGGCCGTTCGCGGCTCCGATCCCGACGCTTCGCTCTACTATCTGGCGCGGATGCTGGTCGCCGGCGAGCAGCCGCTCTATATCGGCCGCCGCCTGGTGCGCATGGCGATGGAAGATATCGGCCTCGCCGACCCACAGGCGTTGCAGATCGCGCTCGCGGCCAAGGACGCCTACGACTATCTGGGATCGCCGGAGGGCGAGCTGGCGCTGGCGGAGGCGACCGTCTATCTCGCGACGGCGCCGAAATCGAACGCCATCTACGCCGCGTTCAAGTCGGCGACGGCGACCGCGCGCGAGTCCGGCTCGCTGGCGCCGCCGAAGACCATCCTCAACGCGCCGACGCGGCTGATGAAGGACGAGGGCTACGGCGCCGGCTATCGTTACGACCACGACGAGCCGCAAGCCTTCTCCGGCCAGGACTACTTCCCCGAGGCGCTCGGCCGTCAGGCCTTCTACGCACCGACCGAACGGGGCTTCGAGCGCAAGATCGGCGAACGCATCGCTTACTGGGCGAAGCTGCGCCGCGAGCGTGGGGGCGAGGGCGGATGATCTATTTCGCCTACGGCTCGAACCTCCATCCGGGGCAGATGTTTGACCGCTGTCCGGGCCATCAGACCATCGGGATCGGCCGGCTGCCGGACCATCGACTGACGTTCCCGCGCTTCTCGCCGGTGCGGCGCTGCGCGACCGCGAGCATCGAGGAGCGTCCGGGCGACTCCGTCTGGGGGGTGCTCTATCGTCTCAGCGACGATGATCTGCCGGTGCTGCACTATCACGAGGGCTTCGATCCCTTCGATGAGGGGGCCGACAACCGCCACACCACGACCGAGATCGCGGTGGTGCGGCCGGGGGAGCCGGTGGCCCAGACGGCCATGACCTACGTGGCCGTGGCCGACGACACACGGGAACGGCCGTCGCGCGACTACATGACCACGATCATCGAGGGCGCGCGTTACCACGAGCTGCCCCGCGCCTGGATCATGTATCTGGAGCGGATCGCCACCGCCGGGTAAGCCGCCTGCTATAACAGGGTAGGGCACGGGCGATTCCGGATCATGAACAGCGTCATCATGGTGTTTCTCGGCGGCGGACTGGGCGCGGTGGCGCGCTACGGCGTCAACCAGGCCGCGCTCGCGCGCTTCGGCCCGGAGCTTCCCTGGGGCACGCTGACGGTCAACGTCGTCGGTTCGCTGGCCATGGGCATGCTGTGGGCGGTCGTGGCGGCACAGCTCGACACCTTTCCGGTTGAGGTGCGGGTGTTTCTGGCGACCGGCTTCCTCGGCGGGTTCACGACCTTCTCGGCGTTCTCGCTGGACGCCTTCCACCTCTGGCAGCGCGGTGACGCGATGATCGCGGTCGCCTATGCGGCGGCTTCGGTGGCGCTGTCGGTCGGTGCGCTCGCGGTGGGTTTCGCGCTTGTCCGCGCGACGATGGCCACATGGCAGGCGTAACCACCGAGGTCGTGGACGCGGGCGAGGCCGGCATGCGCCTCGACCGCTGGTTCCGCGAGCACTATCCCGGCCTGTCATTCGGCCACCTCCAGAAGCTCCTGCGATCGGGCCAGGTGCGGGTCGACGGTGGCCGGGCGAAGACCAACACGCGGCTCGTCGAAGGCCAGAACATCCGCGTGCCGCCGCTGTCGGATGAGGCGCGCGCGACCGTCAAGGCGAGTAGCGCGGGCGACAATGCCGATGCCGACGCGCTTCGCGGCATGATCCTCCACGAGGACGACGCCCTCTACGTGTTCAACAAGCCGCCGGGGCTGGCCGTGCAGGGCGGCTCCGGCCTGACCCGGCATGTCGACGCCATGCTGGAGGCCCTGCGCGACCGTCAGGGGCGCAGGCCGCGGCTGGTCCATCGCCTGGACCGGGACACGTCCGGCGTCCTCGTGGTCGCGAAGAAGCGAAGCTCGGCCCAGGCGCTGGCCGAATCCTTTCGCGCCCGCACCACCCGCAAGATCTACTGGGCCCTCACCAAGGGCGTGCCGCGGCAGGCCGAGGGCCGGATCTCGACCTGGCTCGTCAAGGAGGCCACCGCCGACGGCGACCGCATGCGGGCCGTGCGCCAGCGGACGGCCGATGCCAGCCATGCGGTCTCCACCTACACGGTCGTCGATCGCGTCGGCGCCAAGCTCGCCTGGCTCGATATGCGGCCCGTGACCGGCCGCACCCACCAGCTTCGCGTCCACGCTGCCCATATGGGCCACCCGATTGTCGGCGACGCCAAGTACTTCGACGTGCTGAACTGGGAGCTGCCCGGCGGCATCCAGAACCTCCTGCACCTGCACGCGCGGCGCATTGTCGTGCCCCATCCCGACGGCGGCCGTCTCGACGTGACGGCACCGCTGCCGCCGCACATGCGCCAGTCGTGGAACCTTCTGGGATTCACCGACGAGACCGGCGATGCGCTCGAAGCCTGATGGCGAGATGACCGACGACGACAACCCCATGGCGCGGGCGCAGCGGCAGGCGAAGCCGGCGCTCCCCAAGCGGTTCTTCAAGCTCGCCGCCGTCGAAGCGGGCGAGGCGGGCCATACCCTCGTGCTCGACGGCCGTCCGGCGCGAACGCCGGCCCGGTCGCCGCTCACCGTGCCCACAGCGGCGCTGGGAGCCGCACTGGCGGAGGAGTGGAACGCGCTCGGCGATCTCATCGATCCGCAACACTTGCCGCTCACGCGCCTCGTCAATGCCGCGCTCGACCGGGTGGTGGGGGCGATGGACGAGGTGCGCGGCGAGATTGTCGGTTACGCGGGGCACGACCTCCTGTGCTACCGCGCCGGGGAGCCGGAGGAGCTCGCCCGACGCCAGCGCGACCTTTGGGATCCGGTGGTGGATTGGGCCGGCGGCGAGCTCGGCGGTCGGTTTCGCCTCGCCGAGGGCGTGGTGTCGGTGGAGCAGCCGGCGGTAACGATCACGGCTTTCGACGACGCGCTCCGTTCGCTTCCGCCCCTTCACCTCACGGGGCTGCACGTGCTCACCACACTGACCGGCTCGGCCATCCTCGCCTTCGCCGTCCTGAAGACGCGACTCACGGCCGACGAGGCCTGGTCGCTGGCCCATGTGGACGAGGACTGGCAGATCGAGCAGTGGGGCGAGGACGAGGCGGCGGCGGCGCGACGGCGCGAGCAGCGCCGCGAGTTCGACGCGGCCGTTCAGCTTGTCGTCGAGGCCTGAGCCTTGCGGGTGGCGCCAACGGCCCCGAGATGGGTGTGCTCGAAACTCGCTGGATACCGCAAGCCGTAGCCCAGCGCCCGATCCGCGCCGATGTGGGCGCCCCAGATCAGCGCCAGCGCCACCAACCACGATGGTCCGGCCAGCAGGCCGGTGACCAGCAGGAGCAGGGGCCCGATGGTCGTGTGCGCGGCGTTATAGGCGATTGCGCCGACGCGGCGACCGCCCGCGAACGCGACAAAGGTCAAATCCGGCGCGAGGAACAGGACGAAGAACAGCCAGACCGGCGTGCCTGCGACAACGAAGTAGAGTGCCGTGCAAGTCGCCAGCAGGATCAGGCCTTCGACGCGCAGCAGCGTGCGGATACCGCCCTGCGCCCCGCCGTGGATACCGGTTGTCGCCGTCATCGAACTCCCCCGTCGTGTTACGTCGCGATTGTGATGGCCGCCGCGCCGGCCGTGCCTGTTCAGGCGATCGCCGTCTCGGCGTCTGCCGTCGCGCCGAAGATCGGCTCGAACGCGGACCGCATCACCGCATCCACCTCCGGCATCAGGACGGGCTGGCCGAGATCGGCGAGACTGGTCACGCCCTGGCCTTGCACGCCGCACGGCACGATCCCCGAGAAGTGCTCAAGATCGGGATCCACGTTGAGCGCGATGCCGTGATAGGTCACCCAGCGCCGCACGCGGATGCCGATGGCGGCGATCTTGTCCTCGCGCCCCAGTCCCTTCTCCGGCCGCTCGACCCAGATGCCGACGCGATCCTCGCGCCGCTCACCGCGAATGTTGAAGGCAGCCAGCGAGGTGATCAGCCAGTCCTCCAGCGCCGCCACGAAGGCGCGGACGTCGGGCCTGCGCGCCTGGAGATCGAGCATGACGTACGCCACCCGCTGGCCGGGGCCGTGATAGGTGTACTGGCCGCCGCGCCCGGTACGGTGGACGGGAAACCGGTCGTGGGCGAGGAGATCGTCGGCGCGCGCGCTGGTGCCGGCGGTGTAGAGCGGTTCGTGCTCGACCAGCCAGACCAGTTCGGGGGTGCGCCCCTCGCGAATGGCGGCAACGCGCCGCTCCATGGTCGCAACCGCGTCCGGGTAGGGGACGAATCCGGGCTCGATGCGCCATTCGACCGGAGCGGCTCCGGCCGCCGGTTGCATCGCTTCCGGGCCGGCGAGGCGGGGCGAGGACATGGTGCTGACCATGGGCGCTAACATGGTCCGGCGCCGGCCTGCGAACAAGGCCCGGACGGCCGCCGGGGTCGCTTGTATGGTCAGGGTCGATTTGATACATGGAGCCGGCTTCTTTGCGGTCGTGGCGGAATTGGTAGACGCGCAGCGTTGAGGTCGCTGTGGGGTAAAACCCGTGGAAGTTCGAGTCTTCTCGACCGCACCACAATCCTGATAGGTATCGACGCGACAGGACGGTGGCCCCCCGGCCGCCCGATGCCGTACGTCAACGGGTCGGCGCGCCCGAGGGCCTGAAGGAGACCGTCATCATGTCCGACACGGTTGACCTGCAGACGCCCCAGATTCCGCCGGTTCGCGACGACCGCGGACGCCTCTCCGGGGAGCTGATCGACGCGGTGCGGGATGCGCTGGCGGCCCGCGACACCTCGCGGCTGCGGACGCTCGCCGGCGAGCTTCACGAATCGGATACCGGCGACCTGATCGAGGCGCTCGACGCCGACGAGCGGACGCAGTTCATCGAGCAGCTCGGCGCCGAGTTCGACTTCACGACGCTCACCGAGCTCGAAGAGACGACCCGCGTCCAGGTGCTGGAGAACCTCCACCCCGAGGACGTCGCCGAGGGTGTCAGCGAGCTCGAGTCCGACGACGCGGTCTTCATCCTGGAAGACCTGGAGGCGCCGGATCGCGCGGACATCCTTCAGCGGATTCCGGCCGCCAAGCGGCGCACGCTCGCCGCCGGTCTCGACTTTCCGGAAAAGACCGCCGGCCGGCGCATGCAGACCGAGGTGGTCGCCGTACCGCCGTTCTGGACGGTGGGCGACACCATCGACTACATGCGCGAGGAAGACGATCTTCCGGTCGAGTTCTACGAAATCGTCGTCGTCGACGCCGCCTATCGCCCGATGGGCACGGTCGGGCTCAGCCACCTCCTGCGGTCCAAGCGACCGGTCGCGATCATGAACATTGCCGACGAGGAGCTTCACCTCGTCAAGGCGACCGACGATCAGGAGGACGTGGCGCGCGAGTTTGAGCGCTACAATCTGGTCTCGGCCGCGGTGGTCGACGGGTCCGACCGGCTCGTGGGCGTGATCACCGTCGACGACATCGTCGACGTGATCGAGGTCGAGGCGTCGGAGGACATCAAGGCGCTGGCGGGTGTGGCGGGCGACGAGGAGCTCGCGGACGATTTCTGGACCATCACGCGCGGCCGCTTCACCTGGCTGTCAGTCAATCTCGGCACGGCGATCCTGGCGTCGTTCGTGATCGGCATGTTCTCCGAGCAGTTGCAGAAGATGGTGGCGCTCGCCGTGCTGATGCCCATCGTCGCCAGCCAGGGCGGCAATGCCGGCACCCAGGCGATGACGGTGACGGTGCGCGCTATCGCCACCCGCGAGCTCGGTCCCCATAACGTCCGGCGCCTGATCCTGCGCGAGTTGCTGGTGGGGCTCGCCAACGGGATTGCCTTCTCGGTGATCCTCGGCGTGATCGCCTATGCTTGGTTCCGGGTGCCCGATCTCGGGGTGGTGATCGGCATGGCGATGATGATCAACCTCATCGCGGCGGCCGCCGGTGGTGTGGTCATTCCCCTGGTCCTGAACTGGATGCGGACCGATCCTGCTGTCTCCTCGACCGCGTTCGTGACGACGGTGACGGACGTGGTCGGTTTCCTCGCATTTCTCAGCCTTGCGGCGTGGTGGTTCGGGTTGCGCTGAAGCGGTCGCGGCCTGTTGCGCAGCGCAGCAATTTGTTATCGCCCGCGCGCCGCGCCGCAGTGACAATGCGCGGATTTGGGGCCATCTGGGGATAGCGCCGCGAAGGCGCGGAACGGAGAGGACGGTTTGTTGCGCGTCGGGGTCATCGGGCTCGGAGGTTTCGGGCAGCATCATGCCCGGCATCTGGCCGCGCGCGACGATGCCGACCTTGCCGCCGTCTGCGACCTCGACGGCGACATCGCCACCGCGACGGCGCGACGGCATAGCTGCGAGGTGGCCGCAACGCCGGAGGCGTTGGCCGATATGGTCGATGCCGCGGTGGTCGCTACGCCGGCGACGACCCACCACGCCGTCACCGGTCCGCTGCTCGACAAGGGCCGTCACGTCCTGGTCGAGAAGCCCCTCGCTACAACCCGCGACGATGCCGCCGACCTCGTCGAGCGGGCCGGAACCGGGAGCGCTGTTCTCCAGGTGGGGCACGTGGAGCGGTTCTCGCCTGCGATCCAGCGCCTCAAGGACCTCGTCAACGCGCCGCGCCGCATCTCGGCCGTCCGGTACGCACTGTGGAGCGGCCGGTCGGACGATGTCGACGTGGTTCTTGACCTGATGATCCACGATATCGACCACGCGCTGACCATTGCCGGGGCGCCGGTGAAGGAGGTGGCCGCCAGCGGGCTGGCGGGCCCCAGCAACCGGATCGACGCGGCCGAGGCCTGGCTGACTTTCGACAATGGCGTCGTCGCCACGCTGTCGGCGAGCCGGATCGCGGTCACGCCCGAACGACGGGTGACGGTGACGGAGTTCGATCGCGGTTTCGCCGCCGATCTGTTGCAGCCGTCGCTGGCTATGACCACCCGCCTGACGGCCGCCGATCGCCAGGCGGTGCCCCTCGACAAAACCGACATTCTCGGCGATGAGATTGCAGCGTTTGTCGCGAGCGCGGGGGGCGATGCGCCGGTTCAGGTGGACGGCGCGGCCGGGATGGCAGCTCTTGACGTGGCGCTTCGGATCCAGGCCGCGCTGGCCGAAACCGCTGCCTTGTAGGATGGAGAAGCGTTCACCATGAGTCCCTCCAAACCGGTCCTGACGCTGGCGCCCGGCGGACGCCGCATCAACCTGTACGATCTTCACGGACAGAAGAATCGCCTCGGCGAGGACCTCGATCGCCGCATGGGCGCCGTTCTCCAGCACGGCCAGTTCATCCTCGGGCCGGAGGTCGACGAACTCGAGCGGCGTCTCGCGTCCTTCGCCGGCGTCGATCACGCCATAGCGGTGTCCAGCGGCCGCGATGCGCTGATGATCGCCATGATGGCGATGGGCGTGGGCCGCGGCGACGCTGTGTTCGTACCGGGCTTCACCTTCGCCGCGACCGGCGGGGCGGTTGTCAGTGTCGGCGCCACGCCGGTGTTCGTGGACGTCGATCCGGTGAGCTTCGCCATGGATCCGGACGATCTCGACAAGGCGATGACCGAAGTCCGGAACGAGGGCCGGCTGGTGCCGCGCGTGGCCATGCCGGTCGATCTCTACGGCCTGCCGGCCGACTATGCGGCGCTGACGGCGGTGGCGGAAAAGCATGGTGCGACCATCCTCGCCGATGCGGCGCAGAGCTTCGGCGGCCGCAGCGGCAACCAGCGGGTCGGCGCACTGGCGCCGATCACGGCGACGAGCTTCTACCCCACCAAGCCGCTCGGATGTTACGGCGACGGCGGGGCCATCCTCACTTCCGATCCCGCGCTGGCGGAGAGCATTCGTGCCATCCGCTCCCACGGGCGTGCCGGCGACGGTGACGAGGCGACCGTGCTCGGCCTGACCGGGCGCCTGGACACGCTGCAGGCGGCGGTGCTGCTCGCCAAGCTCGACGTGTTCGAGGCGGAGCTCAAGCGCCGGCACGAGATTGCCGCCTGCTACGACGCCGCGCTGGGCGATCTGGTGACCGTACCGGTCATCCCTGACGACCAGGCCAGCGCCTTCGCCCTCTACACGGTGCGTGTGCGCCATCGCGACAAGGTGCGCGACCTGCTCGACGAACGCGGCATCGGTACGGGCGTGTTCTATCGCCTCGCGCTCCACCAACACCCGGCGTTCCGGGCGTACGCCACGCGCGCGCTGCCCCATTCGGTGGCGCTCGCCGCCGATGTCCTGAGCCTGCCGCTTCACGCCGATCTTGCCGACGACGAAGTCGACCGGGTCATTGCCGCCGTGCGCGCGGCTGTCCCGGCGGCCGCCGAATGATCCCGACGCGTCTGGACTGACCCGGCAACTCCGCTAGAACGCTCTAGCTTAACGGAGGCTGCCGAATCGTCGGCGTAGGAGGTCGCCGCCCTTGCCCGATTTCTTCGCGGTTCCGTTACCCGTCAACATCGCGATCCTACTCGCCTGCGCCGCCGTCGTCTGGTTTGCCGGCACCCGGCTGGCCCGCTACGCAGACGGTATCGCCCAGCGCACCGGCATGGGGCACGCGCTCGCAGGCTTCCTGTTCCTCGGCGGGGTGACCTCGCTGCCGGAACTGTCGAGCGCGATGACCGCGTCCTACGAGGGCTACGGGACCCTGGCGCTGAGCGGACTGCTGGGCAGCGTCTGCATCAACGTGCTGTTGCTGGCGTTTGCCGACGCCATCCTCGGACGGGACGCCCTGACTTCGGTGGTCGCCCACCCGGCGACCCTGATGCAGGGCGTGCTGGGGATCCTGCTCCTCAGCGTCGTGGTGTTCGCCATTGGCTACGGCGAGTTCGCCTTCTTCGGCATCGGCGTGTGGTCGGCGACGCTGGTACCGCTGTTCGTGCTGGCGGTGTGGCTGTCGTCGCGGATCGAGAACCGGCCGACCTGGGTCGCCGCCGATCACGTCCACCTGTTTGTGGCGCCGCAGCCGCGCGAGGAGGTGCGCAAGGAGCCCATCGGCGGCCCGTCGCTCGGTCGCCTGATCTGGCTGTCGGCCGCGGCCGGCGTCGCCATCCTCATTGCCGGCGCGCTGCTGGCGGAGGTGGGCGCGGCGGTTGCGGCGGAAACAGGGCTCGGGACCGGTCTCGTCGGGTTCGTTTTCATCGGCTTTACCACGTCGCTACCCGAAATCAGCTCCATGATCGGCGCCGCCCGGCTCAAGCGCTACGAACTCGCCATCGGCGATATCTTCGGCACCAACCTCTTCGACCTGTTGCTGATTCCGATGGCCGATCTCGTCTTCCAGGGGCCGCTCCTGTCGGCGGCCGGCGACTTTGAGATGCTGGCAGCGACGCTGGGGATCGTGCTCACGTCGATCTACGTGATCGGCCTCATCAACCGCCGCAACCGGACCATCTTCCGCATCGGCCTCGATTCCGCGCTGGTGGTGGTGATCTACGCCGGCGGTCTCCTGCTCCTGAACGCCATCCGCCCGCTCTAAGACCTGTGGAGGGTTGGGGGCGGTGCTTGTCGCGACCGCCGCTCCGGCGCAAAGTCGGGGCATGGCGCTCCATCTCGTGAAACTGTGCGTCGGATGCGAGTCCGTCGAAGACCTGACGGCGAGCGTGGCGCGCCGGGCGACCCGCCAGCGCGCGCGTGGCGAGCGCGAAGCCTATGTCCACGTCACCCGTATGACGCCGAAACGGGCCTCTGACCTCGTCGACGGCGGCTCCCTCTACTGGGTGATCCGCGGCTCGATCCGGGCGCGTCAGGCGCTGATGGCGATCGAACCGTTCACCGATGCCGAGGGGATCGGTCGCTGCCGGCTGGTGCTGGCACCGTCGGTGGTGCCGACGGAGTGGCTGCCCAAACGGCCGTTCCAGGGGTGGCGCTACCTCCCGGTGGGTGACGCGCCGCGGGACCGGACGGCCGCCACCGAGGCGGACCTGCCGGCCGCACTCAGCGCCGAACTGGCCGACCTCGGCGTCTTGTGACCGCGTTTTCGGTGGTCCGATGAGAATCGGCTAGGCTGCGCCAATGCTGCGCGATTCCCGTACCAAGCCGGCCCATGTCATCGTTCTCGGCAACGAGAAGGGCGGTTCGGGCAAATCGACCACGGCGATGCACATCATCGTCGGCCTGCTCAAGGCCGGTGCGCGTGTCGCCTCCATCGACACCGACGGGCGCCAGCGCTCGCTCACCCGCTACATCGAGAATCGCGCCGTCTGGGCGAAGCGAAGCGGGCTGGCGCTTGAGCTTTCGACCCATTTCAACGTCCCGCCGGCCGAGGGCGAAACGGTCGCCGACATCGAGGATCGCGAGTTTCGCGCCTTCGCGCAGGCGATCAGCCGCACCGAATACGGCTACGACTACGTCGTCGTCGATACCGCCGGCAGCAACTCCTACCTGATGCGGGTGAGCCATGCGATGGCCGACACGCTGGTGACGCCCATCAACGACAGCTTCGTCGATCTGGACGTCATCGGCCGCGTCGAACCCGAGACCTACCACGCGGTCGGGCCGAGCCATTACGGCGAACTGGTGCTGGAGTCGCTACGCCAGCGGGCCCTCGTGGACGATACGCGTTGCGACTGGGTGATCGTGCGCAACCGGCTTGCGACGACGCCGAATGCCAACCAGCGGCGGCTGATCCAGGGGCTTGAGGAACTGTCAGGCCGATTGGGCTTCAGGATCGCGGACGGTATCGCCGAGCGCCTGGTCTACCGGGAGTATTTCCCGCGGGGGCTGACGGCCCTCGATCATCTCGACGGCAAGCTGCCGGGCACGGAGCCGACGCGCGCGCACGCCGCCGCCGGCCAGGAAATCGCGCGGCTTCTTGAGGTTCTCGGCCTGCCGCTCCTGCGCCCACCGACGGCGCAGGAACCGTTGCAGGCCCTGCGGGGATCCGCCACCGGCGGTGCCGGGCGCGACCGGCCGCCCTTCGCCGGCTTGCACGGCGGCCGATAAGCGCCACATCATGGCTGGGACGCGACCGCCGAAACGGGCGATGGCGCAAGAGGTGCGTGATGACGCGAGACACCCGCACGCCGGCCAAAACCGGCGATACGAAACCAACGGAGCGATCGGCGTCGCGCGAGGTCGATGCGTTTCTGGAGCAGGCGAGGGCGCTCGGCCCGGCCCGCACGGCCGGCGGTCGCGGTCGCCTGATCTTTGCGCTCGACGCCACCATGAGCCGCCAGCCGACCTGGGACAGCGCCCTCCATCTGCAGGCGCAGATGTTCGACGAGGCGGCGCGGGTCGGTGGTCTGGATATCCAGCTTGTCTACTTCCGCGGATTCCGGGAATGCCGCGCCAGCCGCTGGGTGAGCGACGGCCGGGCCTTGCGCGACCTGATGACCCGCATCGAGGTGCGCGGTGGACACACCCAGATCGGCAAGGTGCTGGCCCATGCCCGCAAGGAAAACGGCAAGAAGCCGGTTGGTGTCCTGGTCTTTGTCGGCGATGCCCTCGAGGAAAGCATCGACGATCTCGCGGCTACGGCGGGCGAACTGGGGATGCTGGGCGTGAAGGCGTTCGTGTTCCAGGAGGGCCAGGACCCCATCGTCGAACGCGGCTTCCGCGAGATCGCGCGCCTGACCGGCGGGGCCTATGCCCGGTTCGACACCAACGCCGCCGGGCAACTGGGCGAGCTCCTCAAGGCGGCCGCGGTCTACGCGGCCGGCGGCTACAAGGCGCTGTCGGCGACGGGCCTTGGCGGACGAAAGCTGATCGAGCAGTTGAAGTGAGAGCATGACATTTCTCGTCGGCGGGATCGCCGCGCTCGCCATCGTCCTTCTCGGAGCCCGGCTCTTCGTCAATGCCGAGCCGCGGGCGATCATCCGCTTCCTGCGCTACACGGTCGGGGTGATCCTGATCGCGTTCGGCGCCGTGATGGCGCTCGCGGGGCGGTGGGGGATCGGCCTCGGCGTCGCCGCCTTTGGCCTTTCGGCGCTCGCGACCGGGCGCCTGGGGCCGCTCGATCTCGGCGGCGGCGCCCGCTCCGCCGGGTCGGGATCGACGGTGCGCACCGCGCTGCTCGAGATGCATCTCGACCACGACACCGGCGATCTGGACGGGACGGTGCGCGCCGGGCCAGCGGCCGGCCAGAGGCTCAGCGACCTCGACGAGGCGACGGTGATCGAGCTTTTTCGCGTCGCCGCGGAGGACGATCCGGAAAGCGCGGCGCTACTGGCAGCTTATCTTGACCGCCGGCTGCCCGGTTGGCGCGAAAACTTCGAGGGTGACGCGGCAGCGGGGGCGGGCGGCGCGTCGGAGACGGGCCCCATGACTGATGAGCAGGCCTATGAGATCCTTGGCCTTGCGCCCGGAGCCAGCAAGGCCGAGATCCGAGCCGCTCACCGACGGCTCATGAAGCGGGTTCACCCCGACCAGGGCGGGTCCACGTTCCTCGCGGCCAAGATCAATCAGGCGAAGGACTGGCTTTTGGGCGATCATCGGTAGGTTTACTCACAACTTGAAACCGGTGGATCGGAGCCTCACTGCAGGGCGATGCAGTCGAAATTCTTCTTCTTGATCTGGGTGCAGGCCGAGCGTGCGTCGGCCTTGGTGGCGAAACCACCGAAACGGGCGCGGAACAGCGTCGAGCCGGATTTCTCGACCGTTTCGGTGTAGGGCGTCGCGTCGGCGAGCACGGTGCCGGCGCGGGCGAGGGCGCGATTGAGCACGTCTTCGGCGCCGGCTTGCGTCGGCGCGGCGGCCAGTTGAATCTTCCAGCCCGAATCCGGCGGCGTCTGCGGCAGGCCGGCCTCGCCCTCGTCGTCGGGCGGGGCGTCGCCCTGGGGCAGGGCGTCGAGCGCGAACACCGAATTGGCGCCGATGATGTTGGCCACCGTCATCGGCGCGCCGGTGGCGCTGTCGACGGGGCGGATGCGCGGGAGCGGATAGTCGGCGATCGCGACCCTGGGCGCAATTCCGCCGCCCTTGGGGCCGCCGGGAATGCGCGCCACGGTCCGGGCGCCGCGGGAGGCCTTGGGGAGGTACTTCTTGATCAGGCCGGCCATACGCGCGTTGCGGGCCTTGCCGGTGTCACCGCCGATCACCACCGCGACGACCTCGCGGTTGCCCTTGCGCACGGAGCTGACGAGGTTGAAGCCCGAGGCGCGCGTGTAGCCGGTCTTGATGCCGTCGACCCCGCTCACGCTGCCGAGCAGCTTGTTGTGGTTGCGGTAGCGCCGGCCCTTGTAGGTGAAGCTCGGCGTCTTGAAGTAGTGGAAATACTGCGGATAGTGCTCGCGGAGCGCCCGGCCGAGCAGCGCCATGTCGCGGGCCGTGGTCACCTGGTACTTGTTGGGCAGGCCCGATGCGTTCTTGAAGGTCGTCTTGCTCATGCCGAGCGACCGCGCCTTCTTGGTCATCCGCTTGGCAAATGCGCTTTCCGTGCCCGCCAGATGTTCGCCGACCGCCGTCGCCACGTCGTTGGCCGACTTGGTGACCAGCGCGAGGATGGCGTCCTTGACCCGGATCGACTGGCCCTTCTTGAGGCCGAGCTTCGACGGCGCCTGGCCGGCGGCGCGGGCGGAGAAACGGATGCGGGCGTTGAGGCTCGTCTGACCGGTCTCGATGGCCTCGAACAGCATGTAGAGGGTCATCATCTTGGTCAGCGAGGCCGGGAAGCGCTTGGTGTCGGCGTTGCTCGAATAGAGCACCTTGCCGGTCTTGGCGTCGACGACGATGGCGGCGTTGGGGGCCGCCTGGGCCGGTGTCACCGGAACGGCGGCGAGCGCGATCCCCACGGCCAGCGCGGGTGCTGCCAGGAGACGGAAGCCGTGGCGGCGCAGACGCGCCCAGTGCCCGCTATGCGGGTGGTGAGGCCGCGATCGTGCGTCCTGGTTGCCGTATCGGTGGCGTGCGCCACATGGGTTCATGAAAATGAGGCCCCGTCCGCTTCTTCCAGCCGTCTCGCGCCCGTCCCCTGCGCCGCCGGCTGGCCCTGTTCATGCCACCCCACAGTATGGAAGCTGGGTTACCGTTCCGTAAAGTCGGATTGCGGCCACGGCGTGATATCGGCTGCGAGCGTTGCATTCTGGCATCGCTACAACGACTTTTTTAGCCGGCCGGGGCGGTTCAATTACCGCCCCTTGCGACCTACATGACCCCCTACGGGCGTCGACTGGCAAGGCGCGGCGCCCGTCCTGCCCGGCGTCCTGCCCTCTCAGCGTTTGGAATTTCCTCCATTGCGTGGATTATTATTTGGCGTCAGGATTCGTGGTCCGGTTGGGAAGTCAGGCGAGCAAGATGAGCGATCCGAAGCGGCCCGGCCTTGATGATGACGGCGACAGCTCCGTCGGCGTCGCCACCAAGACCAGACCGAAGACAAAGCGGCCCAGCCAGTACCGCGTTTTACTGCTGAACGACGATTACACACCGATGGAATTCGTGGTGGTCGTGCTGCAGCGGTTCTTCAACAAGGGGCGTGAGGACGCCACACAGATTATGCTGCATGTGCATCAGAACGGTGTCGGGGAATGCGGCGTCTACACTTACGAAATCGCGGAAACCAAGGTCACCCAGGTCATGGATTTCGCACGCAAGCATCAGCATCCGCTACAATGCGTGATGGAGAAGAAGTGAGGTTCGGTCGTGCCGTCGTTCTCGCGCAGTCTTGAAGCCGCCCTGCACCAGGCCCTGGCGTTCGCCACCGAGCGGAACCAGGAATATGCCACGCTTGAGCACCTGCTCCTGGCGCTGATCGAGGATCAGGACGCCGCGGCGGTGATGCGCGCGTGTGGCGTCGATCTCGACATCATCCGCAGCAACCTCGTCGACTATATCGATACGGAACTCGCCAATCTGGCGACCGGCACCACCGAGGACGCCAAGCCCACGGCCGGTTTCCAGCGCGTGATCCAGCGGGCGGTGATCCACGTGCAGTCGTCGGGACGCGAGGAGGTGACCGGCGCCAACGTGCTGGTGGCGATCTTCGCGGAGCGCGAGAGCCATGCCGCGTTCTTCCTGCAGGAGCAGGACATGACCCGCTACGACGCGGTCAATTACATCAGCCACGGCATTGCCAAACGGGCGGGCATGTCGGAATCGCGGCCCGTGCGCGGCGTCGACGAGGATGCGGCGACCGTCGAGGGGCGGGACGGCAACAAGAAAAAGGCCGACGCCCTAGAGGCTTACTGCGTCAACCTCAACGAAAAAGCAAAGAACGGGAAGATTGATCCGCTGATCGGCAGGGACGACGAGATCGACCGCACGATCCAGGTCCTGTGCCGGCGCCAGAAGAACAACCCGCTGTTCGTGGGCGATCCGGGCGTTGGCAAGACGGCCATCGCAGAGGGGCTCGCCAAGCGCATCGTCGATAGCGAAGTCCCGGAAGTCCTGGAGGAGTCCACCGTCTTCGCGCTGGATATGGGCACGCTGCTGGCCGGCACCCGCTATCGCGGCGATTTCGAGGAGCGTCTCAAGCAGGTCGTGAAGGAAATCGAGGAGTTTCCGGGCGCGATCATGTTCATCGACGAGATCCACACGGTGATCGGCGCCGGCGCCACATCCGGCGGCGCGATGGATGCGTCCAACCTGCTCAAGCCGGCGCTCGCGTCCGGTACCATCCGCTGCATCGGCTCCACGACCTACAAGGAATACCGCCAGTTCTTCGAGAAGGACCGGGCGCTGGTGCGCCGGTTCCAGAAGATCGACGTCAACGAGCCGACGATTCCGGACGCGATCGACATCCTGAAGGGGCTCAAGCCCTATTTCGAGGACTACCACAAGGTCCGCTACACCCAGGATGCCATCAAGAGCGCGGTCGAACTGTCGGCGCGCTACATCAACGACCGCAAGCTGCCGGACAAGGCGATCGACGTGATCGACGAGACCGGGGCGTCGCAGATGCTGGTGCCGGAATCGCGGCGTCGGAAGACCATCGGCGTCAAGGAGATCGAGACCACCATCGCCACCATGGCGCGCATTCCGCCGAAATCGGTGTCCAAGGACGACGCCGAGGTGCTGCGGCATCTCGACGCGACGCTGAAGCGAGTGGTCTACGGCCAGGACGACGCCATTGATCGGCTGGCCTCGGCGATCAAGCTCGCCCGCGCCGGGCTCCGCGAGCCCGAGAAGCCGATCGGCAGCTACCTGTTCTCAGGGCCGACCGGGGTCGGCAAGACGGAGGTGGCGCGGCAACTGGCCGAGGCGATGGGGGTGGAACTCCTGCGCTTCGACATGTCGGAATACATGGAGCGCCACACGGTCTCGCGGCTCATCGGCGCACCGCCCGGCTATGTGGGCTTCGACCAGGGCGGGCTGCTGACCGACGGCGTCGACCAGCATCCGCACTGCGTGGTCCTGCTTGACGAGATCGAGAAGGCGCACCCGGACCTGTTCAACATCCTGCTCCAGATCATGGATCACGGGAAACTGACCGACCACAACGGCAAGCAGGTCGACTTCCGCAACGTCATCCTGATCATGACGACCAATGCCGGGGCGGCCGATCTCGCCAAGCCGGCGATCGGCTTCACCAAGTCGGTGCGCGAGGGCGACGACATGGCCGCGATCGAGCGGCTGTTCACGCCCGAGTTCCGCAACCGGCTCGATGCGATCGTGGCGTTTGCCGGCCTGAAGCCGGCGATCGTGGCCCAGGTGGTGCAGAAATTCGTCATGCAGCTCGAGGCACAGCTCGCCGACCGCGGCGTCACTTTCGAGCTCACGCCGGAGGCCACCGAATGGCTGGCCGAGAAGGGCTATGACGAGCGCATGGGTGCGCGACCGCTGGCGCGCGTGATCCAGGAGTACATCAAGCAGCCGCTCGCCGACGAGGTGCTGTTCGGCAAGCTCAAGAAGGGCGGCACGGTGAAGGTGTCGCTCGGCGACGGCGAACTGGTGCTGGAGCCGGTGGCCGACGGGCCGGTGAAGCCCAAAGCCGATCCGGTGCCGGCCAAGCGCAGGAAGCCGACGCGGCGGCGCACGACCCGCAAGGCCAAGGCCGCCGCCAAACCGAAGGCGAAGCCGAACGGCAAGGACGGCAGCCCCCGCGGGCTGGTGCCCAAGGTCCCGCTCAAGGACGGTTAGGCACTAGAGGTGGGATCGCGATCCCGCATCTGCGGAGCGTCATCAAGATGCCGCACTGCGTGCGGAATGACGGCGGTGGGGTTGCGGCCGTTATGGGATTGGACGCCGGCGGAGAAGCACTCGTCCAACTACTTCTCCGTCATCCCGTGCGCGATGCAGCACGAAGTGATGCTTCGCAGACCCGGGATCCCGAGGCGAACGTGGGGCTTCAGATTCCGCATCTGTGGGACACGTCATCAAGATGCCGCACCGCGTGCGGAATGACGGCAGGGTGTAGGCCCCCCACGGGACCGCGGCGGGGCATGCGCTGCCGATGCGGGTCCTCGGCTGACGCTAACCCAGCGCAGCCCGAATCTTCTCCGCGTTGGCCTTCAGCGTTTCGGGGTCGGCCATGTCACCCGAATGGGGCTTGAGCGGCACGCCATCGAAACGCGGGATCACGTGGATGTGGAGGTGGAAGACCGACTGGCCGGCGGCCGGCTCGTTGAACTGGTTGAGGGTCACGCCGTCGGCGGCAAACGCGCTCTTGACCGCCCGGGCCAATCTCTGCGCGGTTGCCAGCAGTGGGCCCAGCGCCTCGGCCGGCGCATCGAGAAGGTTGCGCGCCGGCGCCTTCGGGATCACCAGCACATGGCCGTCCGCCTGCGGCATCACGTCCATGATGGCGATGGTGTGGTCGTCCTCGTAGACCGTCTCGGCCGGGATCTCGCCGCGCAGGATGCGCGCGAAGATGTTGCCGTCGTCATAGGTCTCCGTCATCTCGTCCCCCGTTTGCGGCGTCCTCGATCCTGAACGGCAGGAAGCCGGTCAGGGCGTCCCGATCGGCGGCGACCTGGCGTCGCTCGCGATCGAGATAGTCCTCGACGGCCCTGCGGAAGCCGGGATCGCGCAGCCAGTGGGCCGAATAGGTGATCGTCGGCCGATAACCGCGCGCCAGCTTGTGCTCGCCCTGCGCCCCGGCCTCGACCATCCGCAAACCGTGGTCGATGCCGTACTCCATGGCCTGGTAGTAGCACAGTTCGAAATGGAGGAACGGCACCTCCTCCAGCGCGCCCCAATAGCGCCCGTAGAGGGTCTCGGAGCCGATGGCGTTCAGCGCGCCGGCGATGTAGCGGCCCTCGCGCTTCGCCATGATCAGCAGCAGCCGGTCGGCCATGCGCTCGCCGATCAGGGAGAAGAAGTCGCGGTTGAGATAGGGCTGCCCCCATTTCCGCGATCCGGTGTCCATGTAGAAGGCGTAGAAGGCGTCCCAGGCGTCTTCCGTCAGGTCGGCGCCGGTGAGATGCACGATCTCGAGATCGTTGGTCTCGGCGCATCGCCGTTCGCGCCGGATCGCCTTGCGCTTGCGGGAGGCGAGGGCGGAGAGGAAGTCGTCGAAGTCGCGATAGCCTTCGTTGACGAAGTGGAACTGCTGGTCGTTGCGCAGGAGGTAGCCGGCGCGGCCGAACAGCTCCCACTCGTGCTCCATCGCGAAGGTGACGTGCAGCGACGAGATACCGAGCTGGTTGCCGAGCTGGGCACCGGCGGCGGCGAGCACCGCGCGGTGGCGTTCGGCAGCGTCACCGTCGGCGACAAGCAGGCGGCGGCCCGTCACCGGCGTGAAGGGCACCGAGGCCTGGAGCTTGGGGTAGTAGGCACCGCCGGCGCGCTCATAGGCGTCGGCCCAGCCGTGGTCGAACACATACTCGCCCATGGAGTGGGACTTCAGATAGCAGGGCATGATCGCGACCGGCTGCCCGTCCGCGCCGTCGAGAACCAGATGACGCGGCAGCCAGCCGGTGGTGTCGCTGGCCGAGCCCGACTCCTCCAGCGCCGACAGGAAGTCGTGGGACAGGAACGGATCGTAAGGGGTCGCCAGCGCGTCCTCGCCGCGGGCGGCCAGCGGCAGGCTCGATGGCCAGCCGGGATTGGCGCAGGCGTCCCAGGCCTCGCGCGCGATCTCGTTGACGGAGCCGACGACACGCACGGTTGCCGGTTCTCCGGACTCCTGTGTCACGTTCGTCTTCTCGTGCCGGGAAGGGGGCTGCTCAACATCTAGGTTCAAGCTCGTCACAGGCAAGCGTTCAGGCGCTGGTCCCGGCGCTCGGATCGAAGCCCTCGAAGATGATCTGGTCGGCGCGGTCGGCGGCAAGCGCGCTTTCCTCGGGCGTGCGCACGGTCCACGTCAGCACCGGGACCTGGAAGACATGGCGCAGGAAGGCCGGGGCCGTCGCGGTGAGATGGCGCACGTCATAGGCGATGAAATGCGGCCGCGCCGAGGCGGCCGACAACAGGTGTCGGTATACGAATCGTCGCTCGGGCGGCAGGGCGGCGAAGTGGGCACGCTCGTAGCGGCCGGCGACAAGGCCTCGCGCCGCGTTCGGCAGCAACTGGCGGAATCCGGCCACGGCCCAGTGGTCGAACGACATGACCGCGACATCGCCGTCATAGTCGACCAGGCGCTCGGCAACCGCCCGCTCCAATCGGCCGCTACCGCGCCAGTCGGTCTTGAGTTCGATGAACAGCCCGGTCCGTCCGCCGATGCGGTCGAGGACGGCTTCCAGCGTCGGAATGCGTGACGCGGTGCTGCGCAGTTCGGCCGCCTGCAGCGCCGCGAGGTCGGTGGCGTCCACACGGCCCTCGGAGGTCGTCAGGCGGACTAGCGTGGCGTCGTGGAAGGCAACGACCCGATCGTCGCCCGTCAGGCGGACATCGATCTCGACGGCGAAGCCGTGCTCCACCGCGGCGGAAATCGCCGGCAGGGTGTTCTCGATGACGCCGGCGCTTGCGTCATGGAAGCCGCGATGGGCGACCGGACGGCGTACGACCCACGGGTGCTGCGGCATCTCGGCCTCAGGCGAGGGCGACGATCGCCTCCACCTCGACGGCGAACCCGAGCGGCAGCGAGCCCATGCCGATGGCGGAGCGCGCATGCCGTCCGCGATCGCCGTAGACCTCGACCAGGAGGTCCGACGCGCCGTTGATGACGAGGTGGATGTCGGTGAAATCGGGTGTGCAGTTGACGAATCCGGTCAGTTTCACGAATCGGTCCACGCGGTCGAGATCGCCGAGGTGATGCTGCAACTGGGCGAGCAGGCTGATGGCGCACACCCGCGCCGCGGCCTGGCCCTCGTCGAGGCTGACGCCATCGCCGAGCTTGCCGAGGTACTTCTCGCCAGGAATGGCGGAGACCTGGCCCGAGACGAAGAGCAGATTGCCGCTCTGCACCACCGGCACATAATTGGCGCCGGGCGGGCTCGACGCGGGCAACTCCAGACCGAGCTCGTTCAGGCGGGCGGCGATTGTCTGAGACATGACTTTTGACTTTCCTCGTGGGGCTGTGAGAGACCTTCGGCGTCCCGCAACCATGACAGCAGGTCCGAAGCGCCGCAACATGGTCAGATCCGCCGCCGTGCTGCTCCTGATGTCGCTCGCTCCGTTTGCCGTTGCGCCGGCCGGTGCGGGGCAGATCGAGCTCGCGACCTATCTCGCCGAGTACGACCTGTCGCTGGCGGAGCAGCCGGCGGCCGACGATATCGCGTCGGTGACCGGCCTGATCGTGCTCGAGTTTAGCGGTTCCGCCTGCGCCGGCTACGTCAACGACGGGCGCACGGTCACCGCCATCGACACGGTCGAGGGGGACCGGCTGGTGACCGACACACGCTCGCGGACGGTGGAGCGCCCCGACGGCGGGATGGACTTTGCGTCGGAGACCTATGCCAGCGGCGCGCTGATCGAATCCGCGTCGGGTACGGCCTTCCGCGAGGAGGCCGGTTTGCGGGTCGAGCTGTCGGAGCCCGACAAGCGGGGTTTCGTGCTGCCGGGAGCGGCCTTTCCCACCGAACAGGTGATCCGCATCCTGGAAGCGGCGCGGGCGTCGGAGAGCTTCGTCACCCTCGACATCTTCGACGGTTCGCAGGATGGCGAGCTGGTCTACCAGACCGCGACCGTCATCGGCGCACCACGGCGCGGGCCGATCGACGACGCCGAGGAGGACCTGATCGCGCAGTCGGGCATGGCCGACCAGATGCACTGGCCGGTGACCATCAGCTACTTCGAGCGCAACGGCGAACAGGCCGACGCGACACCGGATTTCGTCATGGCATTCGAGCTCTACGAGAACGGAATCGGCCGCGGTTTCACGATCGACTACGGCGAGTTCAAGCTGTCGGGCCGGCTGTCGAAACTCACGCTTCTGCCGCCCACGCCCTGCGACTAGGGCTCGGTGTGGAGCAGCGCCTCCAGCCGGTCCATCAGCGCCGCACTGTCGCCTGAAAAGCCGCGGCCCGGGAAGGCGGCGAGGTTGTAGGCCTCGCGGTCGGCGAGCGCGATCAGCGCCAGCGGTACGGGGCCCCATAGCGGCGGCGTGCCGAACATCGCGCGCACGGGCTGCCCGCCCAGCGCCAGTTTCGGCGGGACGGGCAGGAGCGTCGAGATGGCGTCGAAGTTCGCGTACCATACCCGCATCATCAGCCGCGCCAGCGGCCCGGGGGCCATGGCGACGACATATTGCAGGACCGGCGAGTTCTGGGCGGCGCCCAGCCCCGGATCGGCGGCCTCCTCGTCGGCGGCGATGGTTTCCATGCGGATGTGGTTGCCGACGCCGCTGTCGGAGCCGCGCCGGCGCACCAGATGGGTGCGGCCATAGGTGCGCTTGAGCGGCTGGGCGCCGGGATAGAGGTCCGGGTCGTTCACCACCTCAAACGCAACGTCGGCGAGCCGGCGGCCGGCATCGGCAACCCGCGGCATGCCGGCGCGGCTCACGCGGCGGCTGATGAAGCCGGAATCGTGGATGGTCATGCTCTGCGGCAGGTGCGCGAACGACGTTTCGGGCAACGCCGCGGCGATCTCGCGATGGTGGTCCGCGGGCTCGAAGGTGCCCATGCGCGACATCGCCTGCGTGGCGCGGGTGGCGTCGGCGAGGCCATGGCGCATCTGCATGAAGACCGCCGACAGCGGCGGGGGGCCGTTGCCCGGCGGGCTGCCGTCGTCCGGGTTGAGGACGATCACCCGCCAGGGCGGGGCGCGCAGCGAAAACCGGCTGCGGCGCAGCCGTTCGAGATGGCCCAAGACATGGGCCTCGGTCGTCGCTTCGGGATCGCGGACGACCGACATGTGGAGACGCAGGTCGACGGGCTGCGGATCGCCGGCGAAAGACCAGACAAGCAGCCGGAAGGGGCGCTGCCGCCAGCCGGGATTGACGTCGGAGACGCCCTCGATCTGCGCCACCACCTTGGCGAGGTCGCAGGGGCGATCGAGAATGGCGACGCCGGTGATGAACCCGTCGCGCATGTTGTAGAGCACGGTGTCGCTGAGCCCGAGCGCTTGCATCGAATGACGGTCTCCCCCCGCGCGTTGGAACCGGTCAGGTAGCCGGTGCGCGGCGAGCGCGCAAGCGATCGCGGTTGCGCCCCGCTGTCAGTCGGACCGGTCGTCGCGGTTCGGGCGATCAGCCTCGAACACCAGGCCGAGGTCGACCGAACGGGTACCGAAGCGGTCGCGAATCGCCTCCATGGCCACCTCGGCGGCCGCGCGCTTGCCGGCACCGGCATCGACGAGGTCTTCGGGGTCGGCGAATTTGGGATCGACGAAATCGGCGACCCCGACGCCGATCAGGCGGAACGCAGTCGTGCCGGTCTCACGGTCGAGAAGATCGACGGCGGACGAAAAGATGCGATCGGCGAGCTGGGTCGGATCGGCCAATTGCCGCGAGCGGGTGAGGGTGCGGAAGCCGCCGGTCCGCAGCTTCAGGATGACGGTGACGCCGGCGAGGTCCGCCCGCCGGAGGCGCCGCGCAACGTTCTCGCACAGCGCGCGCAGGCGGGCGCGCAGCACCTGCGGATCGGCGATATCCTCCTCGAACGTCCGCTCCGCGCTGACGCTCTTCGGTTCGCGCCGGGGTGTGACCATGCGGCGATCGTCGGCGCGGGCGAGGCGGGCGAGCCGCAGCCCCATGGAGCCGAACCGCGCCACGAGATCGCGCTCCTCCATCCGCTGGAGCTGGCCGATCGTGCGGATGCCCGCCTGTTCGAGGCGCGCCTGCATCGCCTTGCCGACGCCCCAGATGCGCGTGACCGGCTCACCGGCGAGAAACGTCAGCGCCTCGGCTTCGCCGATCACCGCGTAGCCGCGCGGCTTGTCGAGGTCGGAGGCGAGCTTGGCGAGGAACTTGTTGAAGGACAGACCGACCGAAGCGGTGATGCCGATCTCTGTTTCGATCCGCGCCTGCAATCGCGCCAGCGAGACGGCGGCCGCCGCGCCGTGCAGCCGTTCGGTGCCGGCAAGGTCGAGAAAGGCCTCGTCGATGGAGATCGGCTCGACGGCCGGGGTCAGGGACAGCATCAGGTCGCGGACCTCGCGGGCGACGCGGCTGTACTTCTCGAAGTCCGGCCTGAGCACGATCGCCTCGGGGCAGGCCTTCAGTGCCTTGAACATGGGCATGGCCGAGCGCACGCCGTGGATACGGGCGACGTAGCAGGCGGTCGACACCACGCCGCGCTTGCCGCCGCCGATGATCACCGGCTTGTCGATCAGGGACGGATCGTCGCGCTTCTCGACCGCGGCGTAGAAGGCGTCGCAGTCCACATGAGCGACCGTCAGCCGGTCGAGTTCGTCGTGGCGCAGCAGGCGCGGGCTGCCGCAGGCGAGGCAGCGCGCCTCGTCGCGACGCGTGGGCGTCTGGCAGTCGCGGCAAAATCCGTTCACCGGCCCGGCTCGTTCCCAGGGTTCCCGGCCCACCCTAGCATGGCGCCAACCTTGCGACTTGCGGGCGGAAATCCCGCTCTGGTATAGGGCCCGGGTTCCACGACAACGTTCCACAGCCATGTCCGTCGACAAGCAAACCGTCAAACGGGTCGCCCATCTCGCGCGCATCGCCGTCAGCGATGACGAGGCCGAGGCGCTGAAGGGCGACCTCAACGCCATCCTGGGCTTCGTCGAGCAGCTCAATGAGGTCGACGTGGAAGGTGTCGAGCCGATGACGTCGGCCGTGGAGGCGGAGATGCGCATGCGCGAGGACGTGGTCACCGACGGTGGCAAGACCGCCGATATCGTCCACAACGCGCCCAGCACCCGCGACGGCTATTTCCTGGTGCCCAAGGTGGTGGAATGACCGACCTGACGGATCTCGGCATCGGCGCGATCCGCGACGGGCTGGCGGCGCGCGAGTTCTCCGCCCGCGAGCTCACCGACGCCTATCTCGAAGCGATGGAGGCCACCCGGGCGCTCAACGCCTACGTCGCCGAGACGCCCGAGCGGGCGCGGGCCGCGGCGGACGAGTCCGACAAGCGGCTTGCCGCCGGCGAGGCGCGGGCGCTGGAAGGCGTGCCGATCGGGGTCAAGGATCTGTTCTGCACCGAAGGCGTGCATACCCAGGCCGCCAGCAGCATCCTCGATGCGTTCCGGCCGACCTACGAATCGACCGTCACCGCCAATCTGTGGGCGGACGGCGCGGTGATGCTCGGCAAGCTCAACATGGACGAGTTCGCCATGGGCTCGTCCAACGAGACCTCGTGCTACGGGCCGGTGGTCAATCCCTGGCGGTCGGCCGACTCCAACGCCGACCTCGTGCCCGGCGGCTCGTCCGGCGGTTCGGCCGCCGCGGTGGCCGCCCGTCTGTGTGCCGCGGCAATCGGCACCGACACCGGCGGCTCCATCCGCCAGCCGGCGGCCTTCACCGGCACGGTGGGCATCAAGCCGACCTACGGCCGCTGCTCGCGCTGGGGTATCGTCGCCTTCGCCTCGTCGCTGGACCAGGCGGGGCCGATCACGCGGGACGTACTCGACGCGGCGATCATGCTGAAGTCGATGGCGAGCGTCGATCCCGCCGACACCACGTCGGTCGACCGGCCGGTGCCGAACTACGAGGCGGCGCTGGAGCGCGGCGTCAAGGGTTTGCGGATCGGCATCCCGAAGGAATACCGCATGGACGGCATGCCGGCGGCGATCGAGACCGTCTGGCAGCAGGGCGAGGCGTGGCTGCGGGAGGCCGGGGCCACGATCGAGGAGATCACCTTGCCGCACACGCAATACGCTTTGCCGGCGTACTATATCGTGGCGCCGGCCGAGGCGTCGTCCAACCTCGCCCGCTATGACGGTGTGCGCTACGGCCTGCGGGCCGGCGACGGCGACGTGACCGAGATGTACGAGGCGACGCGCTCGGCGGGCTTCGGCAAGGAGGTCAAGCGCCGCGTCCTGATCGGCACCTATGTGCTGTCGGCCGGCTACTACGACGCCTACTATCTTCGCGCGCAGCGGGTGCGGGCGTTGATCAAGCGCGACTTCGACATCGTGTTCGATGCCGGCATTGACGCCATCCTGACGCCGGCGACGCCGACGGCCGCCTTCGCCGTGGCGTCCATGGCCACCGCCTCGCCGATCGAGATGTACCTCAACGACATCTTCACGGTGACCGCCAACATGTCCGGCCACCCCGGCATCGCGGTGCCGGCCGCACTCACCGACGATGGCCTGCCGCTCGGCCTGCAGCTGATCGGCAAGCCCTTCGACGAGGAGATGCTCTTTCGCGTCGGCCGGGTGCTGGAAGACGCCGCCGGCCATTTCACACCGAAACGCTGGTGGTCGTGATGGATCTTGTCGCGTTCAGGGCCACGATGAGCGAGGCGTCGCCGCCGGACGGGCTGTCGCCGTCGCTGGAGGCGCTATGGCGCGCCGGCAACGGGGCGTGGGACGCCGCCCACGGAATCGTCCAGACTGCCGGCGAGGGCGGCGATGCGGATGCCGACTGGGTGCACGCCTATCTGCACCGGGTCGAGGGCGATCTCGGCAATGCCGGCTATTGGTACCGCCGGGCGGGCCGGCCGGTGGCGAGCGGATCGCTCGACGACGAATGGGCGGTGATCGTCACCGATCTCTTGAGGCGCCCATGACCGCGACCGTCGAGCTCACCACGCGCACCGCCGCCGCCGGCCAGTTGATCAGCGGCGCCAAGGCCGACTGGGAGGTGATCATCGGCATGGAGGCGCATGCCCAGGTGGCCTCGCAGGCGAAGCTGTTCTCCGGCGCCTCGACCGCTTTCGGCGGCGCGCCCAACAGCCACGTCTCGCTGGTCGACGCCGCCATGCCCGGCATGCTGCCGGTCATCAACCGCGCCTGCGTCGCCCAGGCCGTGCGCACCGGTCTCGGCCTCAATGCCCGTATCAACCTGAAGAGCCGGTTCGACCGCAAGAACTACTTCTATCCCGACCTGCCGCAGGGCTATCAGATCTCGCAGTATCAGGAGCCTATCGTCGGCGAGGGCGAGGTGCGGGTCGAGCCGGACGAGGGCGACCCCTTCGTGGTCGGGATCGAGCGCCTGCATCTGGAACAGGACGCCGGCAAGTCGATCCACGACCAGGACCCGCGGTTCAGCCTGGTCGATCTCAACCGCTCCGGCGTGGCGCTGATGGAAATCGTGACGCGGCCCGATATCCGCTCGGCCGACGAGGCCAAGGCGTTCCTCGTCAAGCTGCGCACCATCCTGCGCTACCTCGGTACCTGCGACGGCGACATGGAGAAGGGTAGCCTGCGCGCCGACATCAACGTGTCGGTGCGGGAGCCGGGGGCGACGCTGGGCACGCGCTGCGAGATCAAGAACGTCAACTCGATCCGGTTCATCGGCCAGGCCGTCGCCCATGAGGCGCGCCGGCAGATTGCGGTCATCGAGGACGGCGGCACGATCGAGCAGGAGACCCGCCTGTTCGATCCGCAGCGGGGCGAGACCAGATCGATGCGCTCCAAGGAGGAAGCGCACGACTACCGCTATTTCCCCGATCCCGATCTCCTGCCGCTGGTTATCGACGAAGCGTTCGTCGACGGCCTGCGTGGCGATCTGCCGGAGCTTCCCGACGCCAAGAAAGCGCGCTTCGTGGCCGATTACGGCCTGCCCGACCACGACGCCGCGGTGCTGGTCGCCGAACGCGATCTGGCCGGCTATTTCGAGGCGGCGGCGGCCGGGCGCGAGCCGCGGCTGGCGGCGAACTGGGTGATCAACGAGCTTGGCGGCCGCCTGAACCGCGACGGGCTGACGATCGCGGAAAGCCCGGTCTCGGCTGAGCGGCTGGCCGGGGTCCTCGATCTCGTCGCCGCTGGCACCATCTCGGGAAAGATGGCCAAGGACCTGTTCGAGATCGTCTGGACCGAGGACGGCGACCCGGCGGAAATCGCGGCCAGCCGCGGCATGCAGCAGGTCACCGACACCGGCGAGATCGACGCGCTGGTGGATCAGGTGATCGCCGACAATCCCGACAAGGCCGCGGAAGCCCGCGAGAAGCCGCAGCTCGTCGGCTGGTTCGTCGGCCAGGTGATGAAGGCGAGCCAGGGCAAAGCCAACCCGAAGGCCGTCAACGAAGCTCTGCGGGCGAAACTCGGCCTTTAGCGGAAGCCAGGCGCCTTTGCCTGCACGCGATTCCGCATCTGCGGAGCGTCATCAGAGATGCCGCACCGCGTGCGGAATGACGACAGGCGTTCCTCCTCCCTGTCATCCTCCGGCTTGACCGGAGGATCCCTTGATGCCTGGGCAAACGTTGGACGCAAGGGCGCCAGCCAGTGTAGCCGTCGGCGGGTCGTCGGGCGATCCTCCGGTCAAGCCGGAGGATGACGGAGGAAGAGTACGGCAGAGGGCGCTGTTGTTCCGTGCGCGTGTGCAGCACGGAGTGGTGCACCGCAGACCCGGAAACCCGCGCTTCGCCCGCCGTCCGACCGTGTACCGTGGTGAACGAACTTTCTACGCCGTCTTAACAGCGGATGAACCGGCGCGGCAGAAATCAAGTCAAACCGTCATCTTCGGGGTTGATGCCTCTGGTGAACGAATCCTGAATCGCAACAGCCTGTTAAGGGCGTTTCTTAACCGGCTTTTGGCATCCGTCCTCGCAAACTCGTGCCCATCACAGACGGCGAACGGGGCAAGGATTCGCCGCATCGAAACGACGGGAGCGTGAGCATGGCGCGTTTGGATTTCACCTACATGGAAGGCGGCGCCGCCGCATCAGCGGCCCTGCCGCCGACGGCAGGCGATCTGTTCGACCTCGGTATCAGGTTTTCGACCGGTTCCGACGTCGAGCCCGATCTGGTGGCCGCCCACAAATGGTTCAATCTCGCGGCGCGGGCCGGTAACGAGGAAGCGGCGCTGCATCGCCAGAACCTCGCCGCCGAAATGTCGGCCGCCGACATCTCGATGGCGCAGCGCGCTGCGCGGGAGTGGCTCTCCACCCACTGAGCGCGCCGCTACGAACACCAGGCGTCAACAAAACCGGCGGCGGCCGTTGTAGGGCAGCACGAAGCCGGTGACAGGATCGAAGGAGTTGGGGAAGTGGCGCTCGCACCAGGTGCGCCATTCCTCGCTCCACGGTTCAAGGCCGGAGCGGCTGCGCTGCGGCGACCGCTCCGCCACCTCCTCGGCCACGATTTCCTCGTCCGGCAGTTCGGCATCACCCTCGGCCACGGGCGCGGGATCGACCGTAGCGGCGTCGAGATCGGTGCCGGCATAGGCCGAAGCCGCCGGCAGGGCCGGGGCGGCGTCCTGATTGAGGCAACGGAAGTAGGCCTGATCGCCGAGCTCGCGGGCGAGGGCGGCCTCGTCGGCGCCGAGTTCGAACTGCACCACGTACTCGCGCGCGAAGAAGGCGCAATAATCCGGCGGTGCGGCGACGGCGGGGCCTATTGCAGCCGCCGCGACGACGACGAGTAGCACCGGACGCAACATCCCTGACCTCCGTGACCGGCCGCCCCCTTGCGGCGACGTAGACACGCTGCCACGGCCATGCGGCATAAGCGCGTAGATGTCGTGGCAATCCCGTGACCGGGATTGAGCGCGGCGCCGTCTCGCGCTAATTTCGGTCTCGGTAAGCTGCCCCGCCGGCACTCTCCGGCGGCCCCTGGTCATCAGCTCTCCGGGTGACCGTGCGAACGCACGGGTGCCCGCAATGACCGGACCTCAGAAGATCTCTCCCCGCGTCACGGCCGTCTCGCTTGTCCGGACCGCCTTGCCGATCGGCGCGTTCTACCTCACCGAGATTCTCGTCGGCCTGACCGACCTTGCCGTGGTGGGCGCGCTCGGGACAACCGAGCTTGCCGCGGTGGGTCTGGGCAAGACGGTTCTGCTCGCGTTCATGACCGTCGGCTTCGCGGTGCTGTCGCTCGGCGCGGTGCTCATGGCCGAGGATCCCGAACCGGGTCGGTGCGGGGTCGTCGTTTCCGGTTCGCTGCTGCTGGCGCTGCCCTTCGCGGCCACGGCCGTTCTGATCGGGGGCGGCGCGGGGGCGGTCCTTGCGGTCAGCGGCTATGACGCCGCGTTCGTCGACCTCTTCGATGCCTATGCCCGCGTGCTCGCCTGGGCGATCTCGCCCGCGCTTCTGTTCGCGGTTTTCAAGAACGTGCTCAACGCCGTCGGACGGACCGGCGCGATCATCTGGCTGTCCGTCGCCATCGTTCTGGGCAACCTGGCGGGCAGCATCGTCCTCGTTCACGGCGTTGGCGGCTGGGACGGTCTCGGCGTCGCGGGTGCCGCATGGGCCACGCTCTGCGTGAACGTCGCCGCGGCGATCACACTGCTCATCCACGTCCTGAGATCCGGCTTCCTGAGCTTTCGCGATGCGCGACCCGGCGCGGTTCGACGCGCGGCGAGCGACATCCTTCGTCTCGGGTGGGCGGCGGGCGCGCAGCAGGCGCTGGAGAGCGTCCTCTTCGTCGTCGTCCTCTACCTGCTCGGCCGCTACGCCGTCGTCTGGCTCGCCGCCGGCGCGGTGGTGTTCGCGGTGATGGAGCTGAACTATGCGATGAGCGGTGCGCTTGGCGAGGTCCTGTCGGTGCGTGTGGCGGCCGCGCGCGTCGCCGGGGGCGGCGACCTTGTCAGGCTGTTGCGCCTCGGGGCCGGTGTGTCCGGCGCGGCGGCGGCGATCATCGCGGTGACGGTCGGCATCGTTGCCGATGCTACCGTCGCGGTCTTCTCGAGTGCCGAGGCCAGTCCGGAGGCGCGGCGCCTGATGGTCGAGCTGCTTCGCTGGACGACGCCGTTCTTTCTGTTCGATGCCTGGCAGATCACCTTCGTCCACGCGCTTCGCGGGCTACGTCGCACGGTGCTGCCGATGGTTCTCAGCACGGGCTGCTACTGGGCGGTCGGGTTGGGCGGCGGGATCGTCCTGGCCGACAACGTCGGGCTTGGTGCACCGGGCATCTGGATCGGATTCTGCGCCGGATTGGCCTTTGCCGCCGGCCTCCTGGCGACGATGGCCTTCCGGCGCGCGAAGCGGGTTGTTCCAGTCGCTTGACGGCGCTGTTCGCGGCCGGACAGGCGGTTGCGTTGCGTCAACACGCTCTGGCCCGCGTTCCCTAGACTGCGAACGCTGGGTCCTTAGCGAGGAGTTGGGACATGGTGGAGAAATCTCATACCGCCGGTTGGCTCCCGGGCATGTTCGAGCCGTGGTCCAGTCTGCGGAATCGTATCGCCGACTGGTTCGCGCCGGCCTCGGAAGCCTCGACGACCGACGAGGCCTACGAAATCGACCTCGAACTGCCGGGCGTGGCGCCCGACGACATCCACGTTTCGGTGGAAGGCAACAATCTCGTCGTCAAAGGCGAAAAGCAGTCTGAACGCACCGGTGAGGGGCGCTCCTACTACTTCACGGAGCGCGAATACGGTTCGTTTCAGCGCACGTTCCGGCTGCCGGCGGATGCCGATACCGACAAGATCTCGGCCGATACGAAGAACGGCGTCCTGACGGTCCGTATCGCCAAGCTGGTCGAGCAGGATACGTCCCGCCGGATCGACGTCAGCAAGGGCTGACGCGTCGCGTCAGCCCGTGCGCTACCTCGGCCGGTCGGGCATGCCTGGCCGGACGCGGCGGACCTGGTCGGTGAGGATGGTCACGAAGGCGGTGAGATAGGTCATCACGAACACCAGTTCGGTGATGTCCTCGGCCCATTGCAGCGTCGTCAGCGCGAAGGGCAGCGTGAAGTAGTCGCCGTCGCCGACGTCGAGCGCCAGGTAGACCGTGTGGAAGATGAAGCCCGCGCCCAGGGTGGCCGCGACCGCCGGGCTGACGTTCTCCAACCGGCCGATGGCGACCAGCGCGACCGGCGCGAGCGCCCAGAGGAAGACCTTGCTGTGATCGTCGTCGCCGACGAGGCCCTCAGTGGCCTCATGGACGCCCATGTACTCGTCGATGGCGAGCAGCGACAGAGCCACGCAGCCGGCGAGCCAGAAGAGGCCGCGCCACACCCGCGGTCCGTTGATCAGGGCCATGACCATGCACACCATGGCCGCCATCCACAGGGCGCCGCCGGTGAAGTAATCGAGCGGGCTGTGGTCAACGGTCGTCGGCAAGCCGCTGTAGACCTGCGACACCACGCCGGCGACCACGAAACAGACCGCGAAGGCTGGCAGATAAAGCCGGTGAAGATTCGACGCCACCGCGCCCGGTGCCTGGAGGTGCAATTCCTGGTGCCTCGCCGCGATATCGGCCATGTTCGTCTCCCGTAAGAAAGGACCGAATACTAAACAAGGTTGCCGAGCTTGACAGAGGTGTATTCATTTATTGTTAATTCCAGCGATAGAGCTCAATATTAACCTTTCTACCCGAAGCTGATTTCGATGATTTCGGGAAAATTATACACAAAAACGATGCGTATCAGCGCACGGCATGATCCCATGCAGCGGGCAACGGGCAGGTGTGGCCATGAGCAAGCAAGCCGTACAGTCGTCTGAAGCGACCGGCGACGGTCCAACGGCCGCGCCGCGGAAGCCGCGGTCGGCGGAGATGACGCCGGGGCCCGGCTTCCGGGTGCGTCTGGCCATCGAGCGTCCCGATCCGGCCGTGGTCGATGGCCTCGGCAGCTTTGAAAGCTGCGACGTTTCGGACCTGCTCAACCGCATGTACACCATGGACCACGGCCTACGGAACGTGGTCGGCGGCGCGCCCCTGTCCGGGCCGGCCGTGACGGTCAAGGTCTTTCCCGGCGACAACCTCATGATCCACAAGGCGCTGGACGTTGCCCGGCCGGGCGACGTGGTGGTTGTCGATACCAGCGGCAGCGACCGCAATGCAGTGTTCGGCGACATGGTGGCCTACAAGGCCGTGCAGCGCGGCATCGCCGGCTTCGTCATCGACGGCCTGATCCGCGACCTCGACGGTGTCCGGGAGACCGGCCTGCCGGTCTACGCCCGCGGCGTGACGTCGTTCGGGCCGCTCCACCGCGGACCGGGTGAACTGAACTACGCCGTGTCCTGCGGCGGGATCGTCGTCAATCCCGGCGACGTCATCGTGGCCGATTCCAGCGGCATCGTCGTCGTCGCGCGCGACTTCGCGCCCAAGGCCCTCGAATCGCTTCAGGATCACCGTTTGCGTATGGAGGAGTACGTTGCCGCGGTGAGGCGCGGAGAATTCTCCAATACCTGGGTCGACGAGGAACTGAAGCGCGGAGGGTGCCTCGTCCGATGATCGGCGGCCTTGTCGCCGGTAGCAGACTCGGCGCCAGGGCGCTCGGCTACCGGGCCCTCAGATACCTGAACCTGCCGGAGGTTGCCGAGGAGCTTCGGTTCCGGCAGCTGCGCGCCCGCTACTACGATGATTTCTGGTCGCGTGCCGCCCGTTCCATCGCGGCCGACTACCGGATCGACCGCTTCGGTTACGGCCGCGTCACACGCGGGAGCCTGGCGACGTTCGTGCGCCGCGATCGGGTGATGCTCGACAGCGCGCTGACCCTCGACGTGGCCGGCAACAAGGCGCTCACCTACGAGATCGGCCGTGCGGCGGGGCTGGCGATGCCGGCCGCCTGCGCCTTCGATATCCGGGATCTCGGGCCGGGGCTCGCCTTCCTGGCCGAGGCCGCCGGTCCGCTGGTCGTGAAACCCATGCGGGGGACGGGGGGCGGCAGGGGTGTCACCACCGGCATCCTGTCGGAGGGCGATTTTCGTCGTGCCTGCCGCCGCGCTGCGCGCTTCGACGAGCGGCTGCTGGCCGAGCACCAGATCGAAGGGCGCTCGTTCCGGCTCCTCTATGTCGGGGGCGCCATGATCGACGCGATCGAGCGCGATCCCCCGTTCGTCATCGGCGACGGACGCACGACCATCAGCCGGCTGGCGGCGGCCGAAACCGCCGCGCGCCTGACCGCGCCGCCGTACCGCGCGCTGAGCCCGCTGCGCCTCGACGATGAGGCGCGGACGTTTCTTGCCGCAACGGGCCGTCGTCCCGCCGACACGCCGGCCGACGGCGAGGTCGTGGTCGTGAAGCGGGTCGTGAATCAGAACGATCGTCGCGGCCATCGCCGCGTGCACGACCGGGTGCACCCCGACACGGTGCGCGCCGGGGCGGCGCTTGCGGCCGCGCTCGGCGTTGAGTTCGCCGGCGTCGACGTGATGTGCCGCGATATTTCCCGGCCGCTCGGCGGCGACAACGGTCTGCTTGCCGAGGTGAACACGACGCCCGGCCTGCACCACCACGATCTGGTGGAGGGGGCGACGGCGGATGTCGGCGCGGCCGTGCTCGACTACATGTTCGCGACCGGACGCGGAACGATGCGCGTGGACGGGCGCTTGCCGGAGACGGGCCATGAACGCCCCCATGCGGCCTGACATGACGAGCGCCGATCCGCGCCGGGCGCGTGGTCCCGGCCGTTACGGGGCGGCTCGGTTTCCGACCGCCACACCGGTGCTCGTGCTGGGGGGCAAGGAGAACGCGCTGTCGTTGTCGCGCAGCCTGTCGCGTGCGGGCATCGCGGTGGCCGTCAGCGGTCCCGACGACTGCTGGGGGCTCTATTCCAGCCACAACCGGGCACGCTATCCGGTTCCGCGCGGCGAAGCGCCTTCGACGACCTGGTCGCGGCTGCTGCTGGGCGAGCGGCCGGCGATCGAGGACCAACACGTGGTCATTCCGGCGTCGGACGACGCCATGGAGTTCGTCGCCGACCACGAAGCAACCCTGCGCGCGCGCCACCTGATCGACATCGCGCCGGCCGATCAGATCCGCGCGCTTCTCGACAAGCGGCGCACCCTGGAGCTGGCGGCGGAGGCCGGCATCGGTCATCCGCGTTTCTGGCCGGTCTCGTCGGCCGGCGATCTTCCCGCCGATGTGCACTATCCGGTGCTGGTCAAGCCCAGCGACACGTTCTCGTTCGCAAAGGCGTTCGGCGTGAAGTTCTTCGTGGCCGACACCGCCGAGGCTCTCGCAGCCCGCGTCGCCGATGCGCAGGGCGAGGGCTTCGACGTCACGGTCGTGGAGCAGGTGCCCGGTCCGGACGCCGAGCTCAGCAGCTACTACACCTACGTCGACGAAGACGGCGCGTTCCTGTTCGACTTCACCAAGCGGGGTCCGCGCCGGTTCCCGAAGAACCGCGGCGGCACGACGTTCCACGTGACCGAGTGGTTGCCCGAAACGGCGCGCGAGGGTCGCCGCCTGTTCGAGCAGATCGGCTTCCGCGGATTCGGCAACATCGAGTTCAAACGCGACCGCCGCGACGGCCGGCTCAAGATCATGGAAGTCAACGCCCGGTTTACGGCGGCGCAGGAGCTTCTGGTCCGGGCCGGCGTGCCCGCCGATCTCATCGTCTACTGCAAGCTGACGGGCGCCGAGCCGCCGCGGGTCACGACGTTCGCCGAAAACATGTGCCTCTGGTACCCGTTCAGGGATCTCCTCGCGTTCCTCGAGTTGCACCGCAAGGGCGAACTCGACCTGGGCGGTTGGATCGACAGCCTGCGGACAAGCCGGCACGTTGGAGCGCTCTACGAAGCCGGCGATCTGCAGCCGGCCTGGGGTGTTACCCGGACCCACATGAAGAAGCTGTCGGCGAGGTTCCGATGAGCGCGATGTTCAGGGTGCGGCCCGACGTGCTGCAGGCGCTGACCGGCGCCATCCTGCGCGCCGCCGGCGTCGACGCGGTGCAAGCTGCCGATGTCGCCGACAATCTCGTCTGGCACGAGCTGGTCGGACGGCCGAATTTCGGGCTGTTGCGGCTGCCGCTCTATGTCGCCCGCGTGCACGCCGGCGGCCTCAGGACACCCTGCACGCCGCGCTTCGTCGCGGAGACGGGCGCGGTGGCCGTCCTCGACGGTGACGGCGGTTTCGGTCAGCACGTCATGCGGCTGGCATGCGACCGGGCGGCCGAGCTCGCCGAGGCGCACGGGATCGGAACGGTCGCCGTCCGCAACTCCAATTTCTTCGGGTCCGGCGCGTTCTTTGCCGCCCGTCTCGCGGACCGGGGCCAGGCCTCGATGGTCATGAGCAACGCCTTCCCCAAGGTCGCGCCCCATGGCGGCACGAAACCGGCGCTCGGGACCAATCCGTTCGCCTTCGGTGCGCCCCGTGCGGACGGCCGCCACGTCCTGTTCGACATGGCGACCAGCGCCGTCGCCGGCTCCACCGTCCGCGAGGCGGAGCTGGCCGGCGCGGCGTTGCCGGACGGTGCGGCGGTGGATGCCGATGGTCGGGTGACGAGCGATCCCTCGGTGGTCGCGGCCCTGCTGCCGGCCGGCGGCGCGAAGGGGTTCGGGATGGCGCTGATGGTCGAGACGCTGACCGGCGTTCTGGCGGGCGCGACCGTGGCCTCGGGCGTGAAGTCGATGTATCGCGACGTCGGAGAACCCGGCGGCAACGGTCACGTCGTCATGGCGCTCAACGTCGAGGCGTTCGGTGCGATGGGCGACTTCGATGCCCGTTTCGACGCGCTTGCCGATGATGTTCGCGCCGGTGGCGATGCGGTCCGCCTTCCCGGCGAGGTCCGCTGGGACACGCTTCGCGACAACACGACCGCCGGCGTTCCCTTGCACGACGCCACCCTGGTGGCCATCGCCCGTGCCTGCGAGGCCACGGGCGTTGAGGCCGATCTGGCCCCGGCGGCTTAGCTGTCAAGAGCAGCTACACTCATTGACATTACCCAATAGTGTAACTACGTTTTTGTGGTTACAAGAGACTCGACGATGCGATGGACGTGGGATCCCCAAAAAGGACGAAGTAACGCGCAAAAACACGGTCTGACGTTCGAAACAGCGCAGTTGGTTTTCGATGACCCATTGGCAGTTTCAAGGCTTGACGATTCAGCCGATGAAGAGCGCTGGCAGACCGTTGGAATGATCGAGAACGTCGTGGTGTTGGTGGTGCATACGACTCCAAGGCCCGACTTGGCGACTGGCGAGGAGACCGGACGCATTATCAGCGCGCGAAAGGCCACGCCCCATGAGAAGCGAACCTATGAAGAAGATGCCTTCTAGAAAGTTGACGAAACAGCAACGGGACGAACTCGCGGCTCTGGCCAAGCTGCCCGACGAGAGAATCGACACCTCCGATGTCCCGGAGGTTCGTGATTGGAGGGGGGCGAAGCGTGGCGCGTTCTACCGGCCCGTCAAACGACAACTGACGTTGCGGCTGGACGCCGATATTGTCGAGTGGTTCAAGGCGGGCACGTCCAAGGGCTACCAGACGCGCATCAACGAAGCGCTCAGGGCCTATGTGGAAGGGCAGCGCAAGTCCACGGGGTAACCGTCGTCGCGTGCGCGCCGCAGTGCTGACGGCGCGGGTAGCCGGCACGGGCGGCCCCGTCTGACGCGACGCTGGATCCCGGGTCTGCACCGCATCATCAAAGATGCTGCGTCGCGCCCGGGATGACATCAAGGATGTGGGTCCGCCGATGCGACGACGCAGAAAACGGTCGCCCAATAACCTCACCGTCATTCCGTGCGCGCCGCAGCGCGAAGCGGTGCTGCGCAGACCCGGAATCCAGCGCCAACATACGAGCGGCGTCAGGTCCCGCATCTGGCGCTTCATTCCGGCGGCTGTTGCCCGACGCTCAGGCCGGTTCGGGAACCCGATCTTCGAGGCCGGCCATCAGGCTCGCATGCTCGCCGAGCGGATCGCTGCCGTCGGCGTTGACCTTGATGTACAGAATCCGGGCGCCGGCCGGGTACATGCGCTCGTGGTAGACCTTCGAGCCGTAGAAGATCAGCATGTCGCCGATCTCGCCCCGGTATTTCGCCACGCGCGGATCGGCGTAGAGGTCTTCCACGTCCGTCCCCGCCGGCAACTCCGCGAAGACGGCCCGTTCGGACGGGTTTTCGTCGCGCGGAAAGTGCGGGAAGAAGCACACCCGCGACTTCTCGGGGATGCGGATCGGGAAGCCGATGGTGAAGACCGCGGCCTTGCGGTCGAGGTGCGGTGCGGAGAAATCGGGCGCCTGGTCGTCATAGACCTTCACATGGCGCTCGCCGATGGTGATGCGGTCCGGATCGAGACCGGTGATGGTGGCGATCCCGGTCCGGAACGCGTCCAGGAAGGCGACGTTGGGGAAGTCGAACAGGTACTGCCGCTTCTTGCCGGGAATGTGCCAGTCGCCGACCTCGGCTGCGGCGTCGCCGTCGATTTGCTCATCGATCTGTCGCAACAGGTCGACGAACGCGGCATCGAGCACGTGTTCAAGGTGGACGAATCCCTGCGTCAGCAGGTCGTCGCGAGCATTCCCTAGATCGGTCGTGAAGGCCATGATCCGTTACCGCCGTTTGTCTCGAACGACTGCACCATAGCGAGGCCCGGTTGCAGTTGGTGGATTTCTGTAACCATTGGTTAACCAGGGGCTTGGCCGGATTCTCCGTCGACTCGACGCAGCGCGGCGAAGAGCGACCCGTCGATGCCGGTGCGCGTCAGCGTGATCCGCCACAAGGCCGCATAGACGAAAAAGTTGGCCGTCGCGAAGGCAATCGCCGCGCCGATCACACCCAGCGCCGGCAGCAGGACCCAGGTCGCGGCGATCGCGAAGACCATGCCGGCGGCCATGACCGTCGCCGAGACGGTGTGGTGGCCTCGCATGGTGAGGAGCTGCGGTGCCGGCCCGAAGATGGCCGGCGGCACCAGGCCGATCGCGACCACGATGAGGGCGCCGTGGCCCGCGCGCATGGTCTCACCGAACAGGCCGAGCAGGATCGGGCCGGCAACAGCGAAGGCGGCAATGACGATGACGACGAAAGCCACGGAGGCGGCGTCGACTTGCATCAGGCGCTGACCGAGTTCGCCCCGGTCGCCCGTGGCCTCAGCGCCGGAAAGGTCGGGGAGAAAGAGCGACAGGATCGAGCGGAGCCCGAATGCGGCAAAGACGCTGAAACGGAAACAGACGTAGAGGACGGCGACCTCGTACTGGCTGCCGACGATGCCGGCCACCAGGATCAGCACGTCGATCAGATAGTCCCACGACAGCGAGATCACGGCCCAGGGATAGGCGGCCCGCCGCCATTCTCGCCGCGGCGTCGCGGCGGGTTGCGCGAACAGCGCGCGCCATTGCGACCGCGACAGCACCAGCACCGCGGCGACCGCCAGCCAGATCGTCACCACATAGGCGAGGCCGATCATGGCGAGCGGCGCGCCGCGCCACAGGACGACGAGAACGATCAGCGTGACCAGAAACAGGCTCGGGCGGATCAGCGCGTCGGGCAGGATGGCCCGCACCTGCCGACGCATGCCGACCATGACCGAGCTCAGGAGGTAGAGGACCGCGGTGCCCGCCGCGCCGGCGAGGATCAGCAGCGCCTCGGTCGGCCCGAGGCCGGGCAGGGGACGCCAGCCGGTCAGCGCGATCGCCACCGCCGTTGCCGCGATCAGGCTGCCGCCCACGAGAATGTGCCGGAAGGCGGTGCCCATGAATGCGCCGACGAACTGTGGTTCCGCCCGCGCAGTGAATTTGGCCGTGTAGATGGCGCCGATACGGTGGAAGCCGGCGCCGAGAACGACGCTGAGGACGCCGATGGCGGACACCACCAGCGCGAATTCCGCAAGGCGCTCGGGGCCGAAGCCGCGGGCGATGACGAGGCTCGCGAAGAACATCGCCGCCGCGCCCACGACCCGCCCGCCCATCAGCGACGCGAAGCGGCCGAACAGGGATCGGCTCGACGACGCGGTCAGGTCGGCGGATGGAACGGTCGCGGTCACCGGTTTTCGCCTCTGGTCGACGCGGCAAATCCGCTCCAATCGACCAGAAGCTGGTTAAGAAACCCCCACGATCGCCGAAACAGCGGCGGCGGCGTTCGACGACCTCAGCAGTTCGACTGGCTGACCGTCGCGCTGCCGATCTGGCAGCGGGAGGCCGAGGCCCGGCAGGTTCCGACGCCGATCGTGTCGTGCTCCGACAAATCCATGTCCATGATGGTCAGACTGGCGTCGCCGATCGCGCCCTCGAAGGTCAGTGTGCAGGATCGCGAGTCGCGGCAGAAGGCCTGCGCACCGGTGGACCCTTCGGTGATCTGGATATCGGGCGGGCCGACCGCGTCCCACGGCAGGCCACCGGGTTTCAGTTCCGCCACCTGAACCTGCCAGCGCCGGCAGGATGACCGACTCGTTGCCTCGCCGCCGGTGCTGCGAGTGGCCACGGTGGCTTCCGGACATGTCGTGCCGGTCAGGTCCCGGAGGGCGCGAAGCAAAGCCGCGTTCGGTTCGGTGGGCAGGTCCGCCTCCGTCTCGGCGTCGAGGCGTTGCAGGGCCTGCCGGCTGCGGCGACCCCAGATGCCGTCGGCGGTGCCGGGCCGGCAGTTGCGTTGCTGGAGTTCGGTCTGGATATCCCGGACAAGCGCGCGGGTGTCGACCTGCGGCGATGCCGGCGCTTCCGGCGTGGCGGGCGTGTCGGCGGGGTCGACGCTCGCGACCGCGACTTCCTCCGGGGCAGGCGGCGGCGTTGATGCCGGCGCGCCGCCGACGGCCTCGATCTCCGCGATCCTGGCCTGGGCCAGCCTGGCATAAACACTGTCCGGGAACTGCGCGACGAACGCTTTGAGGACGGCGGACCCGGCCCGATCCTGGATCTGCGCCCACACCTCGCCCGCGCTTTCGGTGCCGGGAGGGGCCACCGGTCTCGTCTCGGCGGCGGTGAAGAAGAAATCGCCGGTGACTTCATCGTAGTAGGCCGGTCGCTGCTCATGGGAAATCGATGCGGCGAGCCGCTCGACCTCGCGGCGCACCTGCCGGGCGGCGCTCACCAGCGATCGACCGGGCTCCGAGATCAACGGCACGAGGCTGCGGGTGAACACGGAGTTGGGGTGTTCGTCGTCGTCCGACAGCCGATCGAGCGCGAGCTGTCCGACGCCGGCGGAGTACATGATGAACGTGCCCTCCGGCGCGTGCATGCGTGCCAGGCCCCTTGCCCCGCCGAGGCTGCGGGTGCCGTTGCGCGGGAACGGATTGTCGCGACAGGCGTCGAGGACGAGGATCGCCATCCGGGCGCCGCGACCGGTTATCCGGTCAACCAGCTCGTCGACGACGATCGCTTCGGAACGGACGAAGTCGTCCTGCCCCGGGCTGGCGAGGGGGATGTCCGTCGGTAGCAGGTAGTTGCGGCCGTCGATCTCGATGCCGTGGCCGGCGAAGAAGAACAGGACCTCGTCGCCGACTTCGATGCGCGAGTAGAAATTCTGCAGTTCCCGGTTCATGTCCCGCCGGGTGAGGTTGACGTCCGCGATAACGTCGAAGCCGGCGCTCTCCAACGCTGCCGCGGTGGTGCGGGCGTCGTTGACGGCCTTCTGGAGCGGCGTGACTTCAAGATAGTCGTTGTTGCCGATCACCAGCGCCAGTCGTTTGGCCTCGGCGGGCGCGGCCGCGGCGATTGCCATCGCCGTCGCGACGACAGAGAGAAACACCAGCCTGGCGCGCCGGCGTGCGTGCGATCCGATCTCCGTCCGGCGTAATGCCATCAGCCGTCCCCCCGCGAACGAGGCTACCTTTGCGCGCTCGCTCCGACAAGCACATCGGGGTCGGCAGCCGACGGCCGACCCGGTCCCCGCATGTCGCTTTGGCGGACGCTTTGGAGTATGAGGCGAAGACCGGCCGGCGGCGTTCAAACGCGTCGACGGCCGCGCAAAGTTGGTGAAAAGGACGAATCCCGACGTCCGACAGACCGCGACCGACGGTCAGGGGAGGTCGATCCGCCGGGGCGTGAATAGGCGCGTATGGTGGCCCCGGACCTGACCCTGGAAATGATCGTCGTCCTGTGCGTCCTCGGCCTGGCGGCGTTCCTGTTCGTGTCCGAGATCGTCCGCGTCGACCTCGCGGCCATCCTGGTCATGGTCCTTCTCGGCATCCTCAGCCTTGTGCCCGGCCTCGGCGGCTTGGCTGACGTCAGCCATCTGTTTGACGGCTTCGCATCCAACGCGGTCATCTCGATCGTGGCCGTGATGATCATCGGCGCGGGGCTGGACAAGACCGGGGTGATGAGCCGGGTCGCCGCGCTGATCCTGAGGGTCGGCGGCACCAGCGAACGACGTGTGATCCCGCTCATCGGGGCGACGGTCGGCGGCATCTCGGGCTTCATGCAGAACGTCGGGGCGGCGGCGCTGTTCCTGCCGGTGGCGAGCCGCATTGCGCTGCGCGCCCGCCTCTCGCTCAGCCGCCTGCTGATGCCGGTAGGGTTCTGCGCCATCCTCGGCGGGACGATGACCATGGTCGGCTCGTCGCCACTCATCCTCCTCAACGATCTCCTGGAGACCGCCAATACCGCGTTGCCGTCCGATCAGCGCATGGCGCCGTTTTCGCTGTTTTCGGTGACGCCGGTGGGGCTCGCGCTGCTTGCGGCCGGCATCGTCTACTTCGTGGTGTTCGGCAGCGTCGTCCTGCCGGCGCGCGGCCTGCGCACCGAAGCCACGACCGGGCAATCCGCGTCCGACTACTTCCGTCGTCTCTACGGCCTCGATACCCAGATCTTCGAGATCGAGGTGCCGGCGGACAACGACGTCGCCGGCGAAACCATCATCGATCTGACGCTGAGCGCCCATTTCTACATCATCGGGACCTACTACAAGGGCTACCGCCAACTGGCGCCGCTGGTTTCGACCGAGATCGAGGTGCCGTGCCGCCTCGCGGTCCTGGGCAAGTACGGGGTCGTGTCCGAGTACGCGCAGGATCACGGCTGGCGGCTGCTGCCGCGGCTGGAGGTGTTCGCGGAAGACTTCGCCCCGACCAATGCCGGCATCGCCGAAATCGTGATCCCGCCGGATTCGTCGCTGATCGGCAAGAGCGCGCAGGAACTACGCATGCGCAAGACCTACGGGCTCAAGGTGCTGGCCATCTACCGTGGCGAGGAAGCGCTGACCATGATCGGCGACGAGGAGCACGAACCGCAGAACATCGGCATCCTGCCGCTGCGGGCCGGCGATACCCTGGTGGTGCATACGCAATGGGACGGTCTGGCGCGGCTACAGCACGACCGCGACTTCGTCATCGTGACCAGCGACTATCCGCGCGAGGAGCTGCGGCCGAAGAAGGTCGGCTGGGCGGTGTTCTTCTTCGTCGTCGCGCTGGCGATGATCCTGTTCGCCGACATCCGCCTGTCGCTGTGCCTGCTGACCGGTGCCGCCGGCATGCTGGTGACGCGGGTGCTCACCATCGACGAGGCCTATCGCGCAGTGGGGTGGAACACGGTCTTCCTGCTCGCGAGCCTGATCCCGCTAGGGCAGGCGGTCCAGAACACCGGAACCGCCGACTGGATCGCCTACCAGATCCTGGCGGTGCTCGAGGGCTATCCGGTGTGGGCGCTGCAGGCGGGGATCGCGGTGCTTGCGACCGTCTTCACGCTGGTGATGTCCAATATTGGCGCGACGGTCCTGCTGGTGCCGTTCGCGATCTCGATCGCGATCGGCGCCGGCGGCGATCCCGCGCTCTTCGCCATGACCGTGGCCATCGCCACCTCCAACTCGTTCCTGATCCCCACCCATCAGGTGAACGCGCTGATCATGGGGCCGGGCGGCTATCGCGTGCGGGATTTCCTGCGGGCCGGCGGCATCATGACGATCCTCTTCCTGGTTGTGTCGCTGGTGATGCTGAACATCGTATTCGGCTAAGGATCACGCTGCCAAGCCGGCAAAGCTATGCCGGTGTTCGCTCCGCCAGCGCCTTCTCGTAGGCGGCCCGCGCCTCCTGCACCTCGCGGCGCTCCGACACCTCCGGAACCGCCACCTCCCACCACGTGCCGCCGGCCTCGGTCGAGGGATAGGGGTCGGTGTCGATGACGACCACGAACGGTCCGGTCGCCTCCCGTGCACGGGCGAGCGCGCCTTCCAGTTCCGCGATCGAGCCCGCCTTCTCGGCGTGGGCGCCGAGGGCCGCGGCGTGGGCCACGAAGTCGATGTTGGACGGCACCTCATGGTGGGCGGTGTCGAGGAGGTTGTTGAACTCCTCGCCGCCGGTGGCCATCTGCAGGCGGTTGATGCAGCCGAACCCGCGGTTGTCGGTGATGACGACCGTCAGCTTGACGCCCATCATCGCGGCGCTCGCCAGTTCGGAGTTCATCATCATGTACGAGCCGTCGCCGAGCATGACGATCACATCGCGGTCGGGCTCGGCGAGCTTGATGCCGATGCCGCCGGCGATTTCGTAGCCCATGCACGAATAGCCGTACTCCATATGGTAGGAGCCGGGCTTTCCGGCTTTCCACAGCTTGTGCAGCTCGCCCGGCATGGTGCCGGCGGCGCACATCACCACCGTGTCCTCGCGCGCCGAACGCTGGACGGCGCCGACCACCTGCATGTCGGTCGGCAGGGCGTTGCTGTCGCCGGGCGGTGCGGTCACGGCATCGGCGTCGGCGAACCAGTCGTCGCGGACGGATGCCGCCGGGGCCGCGGCGCGGTGGTCGCCGAGCGCCGCCGACAGGAGCTCCAGCCCGACGCGCGCGTCGGCGACGAGGGCCTCCGCACCATGCTTGCCGCCGTCATAGGGTTGGACGTTGAGCGACAGGATCTTGCGGTCCGGGTTCTTGAACAGTGACCACGATCCCGTCGTAAAGTCCTGAAATCGTGTACCGATTCCGAAAACGAGGTCGGCGGTCCCGGCGCAGGCATTGGCCGCCGCGCCGCCGGTGACGCCGATCGGCCCCATGTTGAGGGGATGGTCCCACGGCAGCGCCGACTTGCCGGCCTGGGTTTCACCGACCGGGATCTGGTGGCGCTCCACGAAGGCTCGGAGCGCGTCCGTCGCGCCTGCATAGTGCACGCCGCCACCGGCGACGATCAGCGGTCGCTCGGCCGCCTTGATGGCTTCGACCGCGGCCGTAAGTTCGGCGTCGTCCGGGCGCGGCCGCCGCTGCCGCCAGGTCTGCGGCGCGAAGAAGGTTTCCGGAAAATCAAACCCCTCGGCCTGGACGTCCTGGCAGAAGGCGAGCGTCACCGGACCGCAGTCGGCCGGGTCGGTCATGGTGCGAAAAGCGCGGGGCAGGGCGGTCAGCAGATGCTCCGGCCGGGCGATCCGGTCGAAGTAGCGGCTCACCGGGCGGAAGCAGTCATTGGCGCTGATGGTGCCGTCGTTGAAATCCTCGACCTGCTGGAGCACCGGATCGGGGCCGCGGCTGGCGAACACGTCGCCGGGCAGAAGCAGCAACGGCAGCCGGTTGACGTGGGCGGTTGCAGCCGCCGTGACCATGTTGGTCGCGCCCGGTCCGATCGACGAGGTGGCGATCATGGCGCGCCGTCGCCGCGACTGTTTGGCGTAGGCGATGGCGGCATGGGCCATGGCCTGCTCGTTGTGCCCGCGATAGGTCGGCAGGCGGTCGCGGACGCGGGCGAGGGCTTCCCCAAGGCCGGCCACATTGCCGTGCCCGAAGATCGCCCAGACCCCCGCGATGAAGCGCTCGCCGTCCTCGTTGAACTGGTTTTCGACGTAGCGCACCAGCGCTTGCGCCGCGGTCAGCCGCACCGTGCTCATGGCCGTTTTTCCCCTCTGGTTCCGCGTCGTGGTCGTCCCTATGGAAACCACGGAAATTATTGCGGTTTTTCCACTTGAATGGCTGGGAAAATCATAGCCGAAATGCTTATGATAGCCAACGAACGAGAGGAGAAAATTCGCGCCATGGAGAGGCTGAATCTGGGCCTGATCGGGACGGGATTCATGGGCAAGATTCACGCCCTGGCGTTCCGCAATGTCCGGGCGGTTTTCGGCGACATTCCCGAGATCGGCCTGTACACGCTGTGCGACGTGCCGGCGGACCGCGCCGCGGCCCTTGGCGATCAGTTCGGCTTCGCCAACAGCACGGGCGACTGGCGCGATCTGGTGGCGCATCCGGAGATCGACATCGTTTCCATCACCACGCCGAACAATCTCCATCACGCCATGGCCACCGCCGCGCTGGCGGCCGGCAAGCACGTCTATTGCGAGAAGCCGCTCGCGGTCACCCTCGACGACGCGGTCGACATGGCCCGGGCGGCCGACGCCGCGCCGGGCAAGACGATGGTCGGCTACAATTATCTGAAGAACCCGGCGTTCCTGCACGCCCAGCGCCTGGTCGCCGACGGTGCGATCGGCGACGTGGTCCATTTCCGCGGCTGGGCCGACGAGGACTACCAGGCCGACCCGGATCTCGCCTGGACCTGGCGGGCGCGCCTCGCCGACGCAGGGCTCGGCACGCTGGGCGATCTCGGCTGCCACATCGTGTCGCTGGCGTGCGGTCTGGCGGGACCGATCGAAAGCCTGATCGCCGACACCCAGATCATCCACACCACCCGGCCGCTGGCCGACGGTTCCGGGCGCGCGGCGGTGGAGAACGAGGATACGGCGTCGGCGATCGTCCGTTTTGCGTCCGGTGCGCATGGGACGTTGTCGACCTCGCGCTCGGCCTGGGGGCGCAAGAACAAGCTCGACTGGGAGCTGCACGGCACCAAAGGCATGCTGGTCTTCCACCAGGAGCGGATGAACGAGCTCAGGATCTACCTCAATCGCGGCGAGGCGTCCGAACAGGGGTTCACCACCATCCTCACCAGCGCCGACCACCCGCCCTATGACGCGTTCTGTCCGGCGCCCGGCCACCAGCTCGGGGTCGGCGATCTGAAGACGATCGAGGCGGCGAGCTTCGTCCGTGCGATCGCCGGCGACGAGCGGCCGTTCCCTGACTTTGCGGCCGCGCTCGATATCGAGCGCGTCATCCATGCCATTGACCGCAGCGCCCGATCGGGCGAGCGGCTGCGTCCGGACGATCTCTGATGCCGGCCGCAACCCTTGCAGCCGTCCTGAACGCGGCGGTCGACGACAACCGGGCGGTGGCTGGTCTTGTTGTGCTCGGCTGGGAGGACGCGGTCGCCTATGTCGAGGCGGCCGAAGAAACCAGCCTGCCGGTCATCCTCCAGGCCGGTCCGGGGTGCCGGGCGCATACGCCGATCCCGGTTTTGGGCGCTATGTTCCGGCACTTGGCCGACGGTGCCGGCGTGCCGGTGGTCTGCCACATCGACCATGCGACCACCATCGAGGAGTGCCGCGCCGGCATCGACCACGGTTTCACCTCGGTGATGTTCGACGGTTCGCGTCGTCCGCTCGCCGAGAACATCGCCAACACGGCCGAGGTCGTTGCGATGGCGCGGCGCGGGGGCGTGTCGACCGAGGGCGAGGTGGGTTTCGTCGGTTACGCGGAGGGCGAAGCCTCGCGCACCACCGACCCGGCCGAGGCCGCGCGCTTCGAACGGGAAACCGGCGTGGATGCGCTCGCCGTGGCGGTCGGCAATGTCCATCTGCAGACGGAAAAGAGCGCCGGCATCGACATGGAGGCTCTCAAGGCCATCGAGGCCGTGACCACCGTGCCGCTGGTGCTGCACGGGGGCAGCGGGATTCCGTCGGCGACCCGTCGCGAGCTAGCACGCAACAGCCGGGTGGCGAAATTCAACATCGGCACGGAACTGCGCATGGCGTTCGGGAAAGCGCTGCGCCGCTCGCTCTACGACCAGCCGGACGCCTTCGATCGCATCGGCCTCCTGAAGCCGACCATCGCACCGGTGCGGGAAGCCGCCGCCGCGGTGCTGCGTGAGTTGGGTCGGCCCGCGTCCGTCAGTTGACCCGGCGAAGGTCCGCCTGGGCGCGGACCTCGGAGGCAAGGCGCTCCGCCGGCCATGTTTCCGCGAGCGCCTGGCGCATCAGATCCTGCTGGCTGGGCGGCGCCATGCCGGTGAGCGGCGAGTCGACGTCGAGGTTGACCGGGAAGGGGTAGCCTTCGGCACAGGCGGCGACGACATTGTCGATCTCGTCGGCGGTGAGGTCGCCGGTGTCCTTGAGGGCGGCAAGCGTCGGGTAGAGCGCGATGCACATGCTCGTGCGGTTGACGATCTCGATGGAGCGGCCGAACCCCGATCCGATCTGCAACAGGTTGGCGAAGCGCTCGACCTTGGTGGTGCGGTTTTCGCCGGCGGCGTGGAAGGTCGCGGGATTGAAGAACACCGCGTCGCCCTTGGCGAGCTCCAGTTGCACGAACCGCTCCTCGAACAGATCGCGGAATGCGGGCAGCAGGGCCGCGATGTAGCCGGTGGCGTAGGTCTGCGAATAGGGCAGGAGTTTGGTCGGGCCCGACGCGACCGGCATGTCGCCATGCGCGATCGCTCCCTGCAGGGTCAGCGCCGCCGAGATGCGGTGGGCGGAGAGGGGGTAGGCGGTGAGCTGATCCTCCGCCATGAAGCCCATGTGATAGTCGCGATGGCAGGTCTGGGCCTTGCCGCCCGGGCGAACGATGTTGACCTGGGTGGTGACCTGATAGGCCGGCCCGAGCCAGGCGCGGCTTACCATCGGGATCACCGGATTGCTGTTGTAGCGGGCGAACGCCTCGGGCGAGGCCATGCACAGTTTTTCGTGGGCGTTCCAGATGCGGATGTTGGCACCGGCCGCCGCAAAATGGTCGCCACCGCCGGCGGCGGCATCCTTCTCGCGATCGGCGACCGCCCGGAGCACCGACGAGACGCGGTCGATGGTGTCGTGGTCGTCGAGAGCGTTGGTGATCGCGACGATGCCGGGGCCGGTGTCGAAGACGGCGTTCCACTCCGCCATCAACGGTTTCGGGTCGTCGGCCGCGGCGGCGCGGACCGCGTCGCCGTCATAGACGGGAATGTTGGCCGTGATCGCGGCGGCGAGCGGGACATCGTCGCGGGTCGTCTCGCGATCGATCGCGGCGCGGAAATCGTCGAGGGAGCAGGCGTCCCGGTCGATCCAGGTCGGGAGAAGCGGCGATTGTGCCATGACCATGGACGACTTGCGTCGTTCTCCGTCCTCTACACCGTCCCGCCGAGCGAACCTTCCAGTTCGGCGAGCTCCTGGCCGCCGGCCATCATGTCCTGCAACTCTTCGGGCGTGATCTCGCCGCGCTTGGCGGTGCCGAGCGTCTGGCCGCGGTTGAGCACGGTGAACCTGTCACCGACCGCCAGGGAATGGCGCACGTTGTGGGTGATGAACACAACGCCGATGCCCTTGTTGCGGACCTTGTCGACGGTCGCCAGCACGTTCGATGTCTGACGCACGCCGAGCGCCGATGTCGGCTCGTCGAGGATCAGCACCTTGGCGCCGAAGTGGACGGCGCGGGCAATGGCGACGGTCTGCCGCTCACCGCCGGACAGCGTACCGACCGCCTGGTCGGGACCGCGCAGGTTGATCCCCATGGCCTTCATCTCGCGCATGGTGACTTCGTTGGCGAGCTCGTGATCGAAGAACGACACACCGGCGATCTTCTTGAGCGGCTCGTTGCCCATGAAGAAATTGCGGCTGACCGACATCAGCGGGATCATGGCGAGGTCCTGATAGACCGTGGCGATCCCGGCCGAGATGGCGTCGCGCGGGTCGGCGAAGTCCATCGGCTGGCCTTCGAAATAGATCTCGCCCTTGGTCGGCTTGTGGACGCCGGACATAGTCTTGATGAAGGTCGACTTGCCGGCGCCGTTGTCGCCCAGCAGGCAGTGACACTCGCCCGGGACAACATCCAGCGAGACGCCCGCAAGCGCGATGACCGAGCCGAAGTGCTTCTCGATGTTCACCATTTTGACGATGGGTTCGGTCATCTCACTTCTCCCCCGTGATCAGGCGGCGAATGTAGGTGTTCAGCACCACGGCCAGCAGGAGGAGGATGCCGAGGAAGACCCTGAACAGTGAACTCTCGACACCGGCGAAGAACAGGCCCTGCTGGACGACGCCGAAGATGAGCGCGCCGAGTGCTGCGCCGATGACCGAGCCGTAACCGCCGGTCAGCAGCGCGCCGCCGATGACCACGGCGATGATCGCCTCGAACTCCTTCAGGAGACCGCGGTCGGCGCCGGCCGAACCGAACTCCATCACCTGGGCGGTTGCGAAGACGCAGGCACAGAACGCGGTGAACATGAACATCAGAATCTTGACCCGGTTCACGGGCACACCGACATAGCGTGCGGCCTGGGCATCACCGCCTGCGGCGAAGATCCAGTTGCCGAAGCGGGTCCGGGTGAGAAGAACGTGGCCGAAGATCACCAGGCCGAGGGCCCAGACAATCAGCATCGGGATGCCGTCGACGACGGGTTCGCCGGCACGGCTGCCACGCTCGAAGGTTTCGATGAGGCCGTTGTCGGCCAGCCAGACGAAGAAACCGCCCAGAATCTTGCCGCCGAAGATCGGCGCCAGCCAATCGCCCTGTGCTGCGTCCTTGATGCCGCCGATGATGGTTTTGCGTTCGAGCGTTTGCGGCAGGTAGATGGTGAAACCGCGCAGGATGAACAGGAAGGCCAGCGAGACGATGAAGGAGGGCAGGCCCGTTCGGATGACGATGAAACCGTTCAGCGCGCCGATCGCGACACAGATCGCGAACGTGAAGATGATCGCTATCCAGACCGGCCAGCCGAAAGTGATCGTGAGCAGGGCGATGATCATGCCGGAGAAACCGATCATCGAGCCGACGCTGAGGTCGAACTCGCCGGCGATCATCAGGAGGCATGCGCCGACGGCGATGATCATGAACTGCGCCGACACAACCGACCAGTTCATCACCCCCTGGATGTTGAACATGCCGGAATCGCCAGCAAAGCTCAGGAAGAACAGAAAGACGATAATCGTTCCGCAAATGCCGCCCAACTCCGGTCGGATCAGCGCCCTGCGAATGGGCGACATTTCCTTGACGCGTTCGTCGGTCTGCGTGTCAGCCATTTCTCCCCCCTGAGCCCGGGCTCACATAAGGAGAAGGCGGCCCCTTGGTGGGGCCGCCTCCCGAGTCGCGATTGCGCTTAGCGGAATTCGCCTGCGAACTTCTCCACCAGCTCCAGGCCATCGGCGGTCACGAAGCCCGGCCCGGCGTTGATGTTGTTGCCCGGCAGGACGCCGTAGCGGTGGTAGTTGGTCAGGATGACCACCGGCAGGTAGGCCTGCAGGAAGGGCTGCTGATCGATGCCCCACTGGATGGTGCCGGCCTTGATCCCCTTCACGATTTCCTCGCCGAGGTCGAACGTGCCGAAGTAGATGTCGCCGGCCATGCCGTTCTCTTCGAGCGCGAGGATCGTGGGATCGGCGGAGACCGGACCGAGCGTCAGGATCGCGTCGGTGTCCGGATTGGAGGTGAGGTAGGCCTGAACCTTGTTCTTCACCTCGGCAGGGTCGGTGCCGCTGTCGAGCATCGCGCCGCCCAGATCAACACCCAGCCCGTCGGCGAAGCCCTGGCAGCGCTGGACAAGCGACGGCTGCTGGATGGTGTGATTCACGCACAGGAAGGAGGTGACGCCGTCACCCTTGGCGCGCAGACCGGCGGCGAAGCCGGCATCGTATTCGGGCTGGCCGACATACATCAGCGCACCAACCTCGCGCGCCTGGTCGGCGGTGCCGGTGTTCATGATGATGACGTCAACGCCGGAGGCGACCGCGTCCTGGATCGGGCCGCTCAGCACGTCGAAATCGGCAAGCGTCGTGATGATGCCGTTCGGCCCGGCCGCGGCAGCCTGCTGGATGATGCGCGCCATGTCGGCGATGTCGCCGGTCGGCGGATTGCGGTACTCGACGCTGACACCCATCTGGTCGCCGGCCAGCGCGATGCCGTTCTTGATGGTGTTCCACCAGCTGTCACTGTCCGGGGCATGGCTGACGAGGACGTATGTGAGGTCGTCGTCCTGGGCCATGACAGCGGCCGGAGCCGCCAACATCGCGGCGGCGCCCAGCGCCAAAGACATAGCAATCGCTTTCATGCGATCCTCCCTGTTTTGCTTTCGTGATCGAAGGTGTGTGGTCCTCACCTTGGCGATCGGTTGTCGATTCAGATCGGTGCCGATGAGCCGGCCCGAGGACCACAGTAGTCGTTCCGTGTCGTTGTTGCAACCGCTTGCAAAAATGGACCCGGATTCAGCGAAATTTGGCGATCATGTCCTTGATGCCGGGGATGGTCTCGATCTGGTAGGCGTGGTCGGGATGGAAGTACTGGACCAGCGGGCGCTGTGACGCGCCGCCCAGGATGGTGAAGTAGTACATCTCGTAGCCCGGCAGCGCGCAGCACGGGTGATAGCCGCGGTCGATCGTGAAGGTGGAGCCGTCGACGACGTGGTAGGCGTCGCCCGGCGCGCCCTCCTCACGTTGCAGCATCTGCATGCCGGCGCCCCATTTCGGCCGGAAGCGGAAGTTGTAGGTCTCGTCGTGATGGGTCTCGTCGGGCAGCCGGTCGGTGTCGTGCTTGTGGCTGGGGAATCCGGACCAGCCGCCGGCGCCGACGGTGTAGAGCTCCGACACCAGCAGCCGGCCGACGCGGCCGGCCTGCTTCTGGCCGAGGATGTGCTTGATCTTGCGGTGAGTTTTGGTGTCGTCGGAGCCGTATTGGACGAGATCGATCTCGTCCTTGCGCACGGCGAACGGTTCGAGTTGCTCGTTATGGCGCGCGCCTGCGACGAACACCTCCGTGGCGGCCGAACGGCAGGTGAGGCGGGCGGCCATGTCGGTCGGCACGTAGACGCCCTCCGGCTCGCCGTCCCAGACGTCGTCGCCGCGCTCCCCCAGCGCCTCATAGCGGTTGCCGGCGACCTCGACGTCGGCGGTGCCGGTCGCGGGCACGATGCAAGTCTCGTAGCCGGCGACCCGGTAGTCGAAGGTCTCGCCCTCTCTCAGCTTGACGATGTTGAAGTAGTTGAGCGGAACGGTGGCATCGTTGACATCGACGATGGGACGATTCTCGTTGTCATAAGGCGCGATATGCATGGCGGATCATCCTCGTTCGGCGAGAAAAGCGCTGATCTCCTGCGCGGTTGGCATGGCCTCGGAGCAGCCCACGCGGGTCACGACGATCGCCGCCGCGGCCGCGCCCCAACGCAGCGCGGCTTCAAGCGGTTCGCCCGACGCCAGGGCCGACAGCAGCGATGACAGGAAGGCATCCCCGGCTCCGGTCGGCTTGAGCGCCTCGACGGCGAAGACCGGCGTGTGGATGTCGCGGCCGGCGGTGTAGGTCTCGGCGCCGTTGGCGCCCATCTTGTAGATGGCGGTGCGGCCCGCCTGGCCGATGGCGCAGGCGATGTCGCGCCCTCTGGCGTAGTCGCCGGCCATGACGCCGAATTCCACGTCGTTGCCGACCACGAGGTCAGTGAGGGCCGCGGCCGCGGTGTAGGCGGCGCGCGCCTCCTCCGGGGAGCTCCAGGAATAAGGCCGGTAGTCGACGTCGAGGACGGTGACGGCGCCGGCTTCCCGCGCCCGTTCGAGGGCGGCATGGGCGGCCGTGCGCGACGGATCGCGCACCAGCGCGGTGCCGGTCACCACCAGCGCGCCAAGACGGGCGACGTCGACCGACGCGATATCGTCGGTGGAAAGGCTGAAGTCGGCCGCCTCGTTCCGGTAGATGACCGCGGTGGTCCGATCGCCGAGGGTGTCGACCACGGCGAGGTTCGTCCGCGCCTCGCCGCCGACGATCCGCACATGGTCGGCGCCGATCCCGAATTTCCGCAGGGCGTTGAGCGTGAAGCGCCCGACGCCGTCGTCCGAGACCGCCGACAGGAGGTCGACGGCGGCGCCCTGGCGGGCAAGCCCGGCGGCGATGTTGCCCGCGGATCCGCCCAGACACGCGTAGAACGTCTCGGCCTCGTCCTGCGGGGTTCCGGGCGGGGTGGCGTAGAGGTCCATCCCGGCGCGCCCGAGGACGGCAAACGCGCTGGCGCGAAGTCGCTCGAACATCAGCGTCGGACGGCCTCCCCGGTCTGAGCAGCAAAAGCAAACATGTCGCACCGACAGGGTCACTGCGACCTTGACCCGACACGTTAGTTGGCGTTCTGTAGGGATGCAACCGGTTGCAGGAAATTCGCCATGAAGCGACGGGAAATCGGCATCGGCGTGGTCGGGGGCGGCTACATGGGCAAGGCCCATTCGGTGGCCCTGAGCGCCGTCGGCGCGGTCTTCGATACGGCCTTGCGCCCGCGTCTGGAGATGATCTGCACGTCGACGTACGAGCGAGCGGCGGCGAGCGCGGCGCGCCTCGGATTCGCGCGGTCGACGGGGAACTGGCGCGACCTGGTGGACAACCCACGCGTCGAGGCCGTCGTCATCGCCTCGCCCCAGAACACCCATCGCGCCATCGCCGAGGGCGCCTTTGCCGCCGGCAAGCCGGTGTTCTGTGAGAAGCCGCTGGGACAGGGGCTTGCGGAGAGCAGGGCCATGGCGTCGGCTGCCGCGTCAGCCGGCATCGTCAACATGGTCGGGTTCAACTACATCCGCACACCCGCCTCGCAACTCGCCCGCGAGATTCTCGCAAGCGGCGAGATCGGCGACGTCGTGCATTTCCGCGGCGAACACACCGAAGATTTCTTCGCCGACGCCGAGGCGCCGGCCACCTGGCGCAGCTTCGGCCGGGCCAACGGCACCATGGGTGATCTCGCACCCCACATGGTCAACGCTTCGGCGGCGCTCGTCGGGCCGATCCGCTCGCTGGTCGCCGATATCAACACGGCGGTCACATCGCGTCCTGCGGCCGACGGTGCGGACCCGGTCCAGGTCACCAACGACGACCAGGGCCAGTTGCTGTGCCGCTTCGAGAACGGTGCGCGCGGCATGCTGCACTTCAGCCGCATCGCGGCGGGGCGCAAGATGGGTTACGCGTACGAGATCGTGTGTTCCAGGGGGGCGTTGCGTTTCGACCAGGAAGACCAGAATGCGCTCTGGCTCTACGAAGGGGCCCAGCCCGAGGCGCGTCAGGGCTTCAAGAAGATCCTGACCGGCCCGGCCCACCCCGACTACGTCAATTTCTGTGAGGGCCCGGGGCACGGCACCGGCTATCAGGATCAGATCATCATCGAGATGCGGGATTTCCTGTCGGCGATCGAAACCGGCACGTCGATCTGGCCGACCTTCGAGGACGGCGTGTACTGCAACCAGGTGATCGAGGCGGCCTGGATGTCGCACGACGCCGGACGATGGATTGACCTCGCCGAGGTCTGACGAGATACGCGATAAGAACGACGAGAGGTCACGCGTGATGACGATCAAGATCGGCAATGCGCCCTGTTCGTGGGGCGTCGAATTCGCGGACGATCCGCGCAATCCTCCATGGGAGCGGGTGCTCGACGAATGTCGCGACACCGGCTATGCGGGCATCGAGCTCGGCCCCGTAGGCTATTTTCCCGAAGACCCGGCCCGCGTCGGCGATGCGCTTGAAGCGCGCGGGCTCGAACTCATCGGCGGTGTCCTGTTCCGCGCCTTCCATGATCCGGCCCAGTGGGACGACGTTCTCGACGGCGCCAAGCGCACCTGCCGGGCGCTGGCGGCCCATGGCGCCCGACAGTTCGTGCTGATCGATTCCATCTCACCGCGACGCGCGCCGACCGCCGGCCGCCCGGCCGAGGCTGAGCAGATGGACGCCGACGAATGGGCGGCGTTTCGCGGTCGATTGGAGACCGTGGCCAGGATGGGGACAGAGGAGTACGGCCTGGTGACGTCGATCCATCCCCATGCTGGCGGCTTCATGGATTTCGAGGACGAGGTCGAGCGGCTGCTTGGCGAGATCGGGCCCGAGACCCTGCAGATCTGCCTCGACACCGGGCACGCGCTCTATGCCGGCTTCGATCCCGTGGCCTTCATGCGCCGCCATATGGACCGTATCCCGTATGTTCATTTCAAGGACATCGACGCGCGGGTCAAAGCCGAGACCGTCGCCAACCGGACCGACTTCTACGAAGCCTGCGCGAGCGGGATCTTCTGCGTCCTGGGTCAGGGCGAGACCGACTTCACCGCGGTGCGCGACCTGCTTATCGAGCACGGCTACGACGGCTGGTGCACCGTCGAGCAGGATTGTGATCCGCAGGGGGACACGTCGCCCATCGACGATGCGCGCGCCAACCGCGACTATCTGCGCACGATCGGATTCTAGGGCGAGCGGATGCAACGTCTGGCGTGGGGATTGATCGGCGGCGGCCAGGGCAGCCAGATCGGGCCGCTCCATCGCATCGCCGCCGCGGTCGATGGTCGTTTCGTGCTTGCCGCCGGCGCGCTCGATGCCGATCCGGAGCGTGGCCGTGACTTCGCGATCTCGCTCGGGATCGACGAGGACCGCGCCTACGGCAACTGGCGCGAGATGCTGGAACGCGAGTCGGCACGGCAGGACCGCGTCGATCTGGTGACCGTGGCCACGCCCAACGCGCTCCATTGCGAGATCACCACCGCCTTCCTGGATGCGGGGTTCCATGTTCTGTGCGAGAAACCCATGACCATGGACCTCGCCGAGGCCGACGCGGTCGTCGACGCCGCGGCGCGCTCTGAAGCCCTATGCGCCGTCAACTACGGCTACACCGGCTACCCGCTGGTCCGGCAGATGCGCGCCATGGTCCGGAAGGGCGATCTCGGCGCCGTGCGGGTGATCGTGGCGGAGTTCGCGCATGGCTTCCACGCCGACGCCGCCGAGGCGGACAACCCCCGCATCCGCTGGCGGTACGATCCGGCGCTGGCCGGCCAGTCCGCCGTGTTTTCCGACGCCGGCATCCATGCCCTCCACATGGCGTGCTTCGTGGCCGGCCAGAACCCGGTGCGGTTGTCGGCCGATCTGGTCACCGCGGTCGCCGGACGCGAGCTTGAGGACGATGCGGCCATCACCCTGCGGCTGGAGGACGGGGCGACCTGCCGGCTGTGGACCAGCGCGGTCGCGGTCGGCCGGGTCCACGGCCTGACGCTGCAGGTGTTCGGCGAGAAGGGCGGCATGCGCTGGGAGCAGGAGCGGCCCAACCAGCTCCACTGGACGCCGCTCAACGGGCGGACGCAGGTGATCGAGCGGGGCGATCCCGACCTCTATCCGGAGGCCGAACAGGCCTCACGGATCACGATCGGTCACGCCGAGGGTTTGCCGGCGGCCTTCGCCAATCTCTATCGCGACCTTGCCGAGGTCATTCAAGCCCGGCGCGACGGGCGCGAGCCGTCGCCCGGGACGCTCGACCTGATCCCGGGCGTGATCGACGGCCACGTGTCCGTTGCGGCGGTCGAAGCGGCGGTGGAGTCGGCGCGGGGCGGCGGCCGGTGGGTGGACGTCGCCCGCCCACACCACAACGCTGTCGGGGTACAGGGGAGAACCTGATCATGCCCGTCATCAGTCAGTTCGGGGCCGGTCGGATCGGTGAGATCCATGCCGCCAACATCGCCGCCAGCGCACGCGCGACGCTGAAGCATGTCGTCGATGTGCGTGCGGAGGCGGCGAAGGATCTGGCGTCACGCCACGGTGCAACGGCGGCCACGCCCGCGGATGTCTGGGCCGACGAGACCGTCGACGCGGTCGTGATCGCAAGCTCGACCGACACCCACGCCGATCTGATCATCGAGGCCGCCCGGGCCGGGAAAGCGATCTTCTGCGAGAAACCGATCGACCTCAGCCTCGATCGCGTGGACCAGGCGATCGACGCCGTCGATACGGCGGGCGTGCTGGCGCTGGTGGGCTTCAACCGCCGTTTCGACCCCAGCATCGGCGGCCTCGGGCGGGCGGTGCGCGCCGGCGAGATCGGCGCGCTCGAATCCGTGATCATCACCAGCCGCGATCCGGGCCCGCCGCCGATCGACTACATCAAGGTCTCCGGCGGCCTGTTTCGCGACATGATGATCCACGATTTCGACATCGCCCATTGGCTGCTCGGCGGCGTGCCGGCCGAGGTGTTTGCCCGCGGGGCCTGCCGGGTCGATCCCGCCATCGGCAAGGCCGGCGACATCGACACCGCCGCGGTCACCTTGGTGGCGGCCGACGGCACCGTGGCCCACATCACCAACAGCCGGCGCGCCGTCTACGGCTATGACCAGCGGGTCGAGGCCTTTGGCGCGGAGGGCATGCTCCGTGCCGGCAACCGGACCGAGACCACCCTCAGCCACTGGACCGGAGCCGGCGTGACGGGCAGCGTGCCGCAGAATTTCTTCCTGGAGCGTTATGCGGAAGCCTACAGGATCGAGCTCGACCACTTCCTCGATTGCCTTGAGGGGAAGGCGCAGCCGCTGACGACGATGCGCGACGGTCGGGTCGCGCTGCAACTCGCCGACGCCGCGGAGGCGTCCATGAAAAGCGGTCAGCCGGTCGCCATCTCGGGCTGAGCCGGTTCGCTCGACGGCGCGGGGAGGGGGCGCAGCGAGTTCCGCTCGACAATCGTGCAGGGGAAGAGGCGCGACTCGGCGATGCGGTCGGGATCGCCGACCGCGGCGATGATCAGTTCCACGGCGCTCAGGATGATCTCGCGGGTGGGCTGGCGCACCGTCGTCAGCGCATAGCCGTCCCAGGCGGCCATGGTCATGTCGTTGTGGCCGAGGAAACCGAGTTGCTCGGGGATCGCGATGCCGCGCTGGCGGCTCGCGTCCATGGCGCCGATGCAGATCAGATCGTCGCCGCAGAAGATGGCCTCGATATCGTCGCGATCGAGCAGGGGCTGCACAGCCTCCAGCCCCGCCGCGTAAGCGTAGTTTTCGGCGTAGCGTACCTCGGCAATCTCCAGGCCGAGCGCCGTCCCGCGCGCGCGGAATCCGGCCACGCGATCCTGTGTCGATGTCGCCGTCGCCGGGCCGGCAAGGACCGCGACCGTGCGATAGCCGCGGGCGTGCAACGTCTCCGCGGCCATGGCGCCGGAGCGGGCGTTGTCGATGCCGACGACGTTCACCTTTTCCTCGGCGTCGAACTTGCCGAAGGCATGGACGACAGGGATGCCGGCGGCATGAAACGCCGCCGCGAACGATACCGGCAAGGTCGAGGTCGCCACGATCACGCCGTCGACGCTGTAGCGGTTGAGCATGTCCACCGATCGGCGCGGATCGGTCTCGTGGGTCAGGTTGACGAGGAGGGGCCGGTAGTCGCGGTCCTGGAGGCGCGCGGTGAACTGGTTGAAGACTTCCAGGAAGATCGGATTCTGGAAGTTGTTGGCGACGAGCCCGATCAGCTTGGTGCGCTTCGTGGTCAGGCTGCTGGCGATCAGCGACGGGCGGTAGCCCAGCTCCTTGGCCGCGGCGAGCACCTTGCGCCGCATCTCGGCGGAGACGCTCGCACCTTCGGTGAAGGTGCGGGAGACCGCGGATTTGGACACGCCGGCCCGTTCCGCCACGTCTTTCAGGGTGACCGCCATCTTGCCTACCATTCGCTCGACCGGGTCCCCACACGCTACGCTTAAACGGGTTGTATCTGCAACCGGTTGCAGGCGGATATAGTTAGCCCATTAAGAAGAACGTGGCGCGCCCGGTCGGATGCGTCCCCGAGCCAGGAGCCTCAGGCCGCGCTGTCGCGCTGGACGATCCAGTCATGATCGGGGTCGTTGCGGAAGCGCCATTTGCGCAACGGCCCGGCCATGACGTTGAGGTAGTAGAGGTCGTAGCCATAGGGCGCACCGACGGGGTGGTAGCCCCGGGGCACCAGGGTGACGTCACCGTCGCTCACGGTCACGGTCTGGTCGAGGTCGCGCATGCCGTCGTCCCGCCGGTCGGTGTAGATGCGGTGGTGGGCGTAGCCCTGCGGCGGGTCCAGCCGGTGGTAGTAGGTCTCTTCCAGATAGGTCTGGTTGGGGAAGTCGTCCTCGTCGTGACGGTGCGGCGGGTAGGACGACCAGTGGCCCGCGGGGGTGAAGACCTCGGTGACGAGCAGCCGCTCCGCCCAGTCCTGATCCTCCATCATGATCGGATGGATCGTTCGCTCGTTGGTGTCCTTGCCCCGGACGTCGAGCCCGATGTCGTCGGGAATGATGAGGCGCGGCTCATACGTCCCCTCGGCCGGTGCCGAACAGGCGGCGAGCGTCACCCTGGTCGCGGCTTCGGCGCTCCAGTCCATACCCGCGCCGACGTAGAGGGCGAACGGCTTCAGCCGCTGGAACACGCTTGTGCGGTCGCCGAGCTCGCCATAGTCGCGGCCGGCGGCGGCGAGCTTCGCGCTGCCCTCGACGAGCACCAGGAGGACCTCCCGGTTCTCGGCGCGCCGCGTGACGGTCTGTCCCGGTTCAAGGTGGAAGACCGAAAAGCCGACATAGGACCAGCCGGCAGACTCCGGCGTGATGTCGATGACGCATCCGTCGGCGTCGGCCGGGCGCGGTCTGACGTGGAGAGATGTCACTATGCGCGCGCTCCGGCCTGTGCCGCCGCGCCTTCGCTGCGCGCCCGGTCCCAGATTGTACACAGCCGGGCGTAGATGTCGGCCATGCGGTCAACGGCCTCCGCGTCGTCGATATCGCCGGCGAGCCAGTGCTCGGCCGCGGACCAGAAGATGGTGCGCCCGACCGCGAAGCCCTTCACCAACGGGTTTCGGGCCGCGACCGCGAAGCTCTTTTTCAGGTGTGCCTCGTCGGCCGCCAAACCGAGCACCACGACGCCGCGGCACCACGGATCGTTGTCCTCGATCGCCGCACAGGCGTTTGCCCACGCCGCCGCGTTCTGCATCGGTTCGAGTTTCCACCAGTCGGGCCGCATGCCCACGTCATACATCCGGCGGATGATGTTCGCAGTGGTCGCATCGTCGCACGGTCCGACCACGGACGGGACGACTTCGAGCAGCAGTTCCAGACGCTGATGGCGGACGGCGTCGGCGAGGCGAAGCAGCGTCGTTTCCTGCTCCGCCTTCATCGCCGCGTCGTCGTCCGGGTGACAGCGGCAGAGGACCTTGACCACATGGCCGGCCGGCCACTCGCCGAGCGCGGAGCCGAAGTCGGGCCCGATCTCGAGGGCCAGCGGACGCGAGCCCGGGACCTCGACGGGTCTTGCGACCCACAACGGCGTGTCGGCGGCACGAAACAGGGCTTCGCGGCCGAGGCGCCCATCGCAGATGATGCCGTAACCGTCCCCGTCGGCGGCGACGCGTTCCGCCGCCTGCAGGCAGAGCGTCTTGAAGGCGGGCAGCCGGTCGCTGGCGCCGGCGCCTTCGGCCAAGCGCTCCAGATCGCCGCGGTGGTCGAACGCGAAGACCCTGAGCTCCGGCCAGTCGTGCACGCGGTTGGTCGCCCAGTGGATCTGTTCCAGTGCCTGGTCCTTGCGCAGCGCGCGTTCGCTCGAACCGTTGGCGAGGAACCAGGAGAGTTCGTGCCAGCTCGGATAGGCCGGTGCGCAGCCGTGCCGCGACACCGCGAAGGCGCCACAGGCGTTGGCGTAGGTGAGGGCGGTCTCCCACGGTTCGTCGCGCAGCCAGCCGCGCAGCAGGCCGGCCATGAAGCCGTCGCCGGCGCCGAGCACGTTGAAGACCTCGATCGGAAAGCCCGGTCCGGCGATGCCGTCGTCGAGGCTGTCGGGGATGTCGCCGGTGAAGGCGGACGCGCCCATGGGGCCGCGCTTGCAGACGAGCACGGCGTCGGAGAGCGACCGGATCGTGCGAAGCGCCGCGATCGTGTCGGTGGTGCCGCCGGCGATGTGGATTTCCTCCTCCGTACCGACGATCAGATCGAACAGGAACAGCGTCGACTGAAGCTGGGCGGAGACCTCCGGCGAGGCGACGAAGCGTTCCTCCCCGGTGCCATGGCCGCCGAGGCCCCAGAGGTTGGGCCGGTAGTCGATGTCGAGCGCGGTTCTCCGGCCGGCCTCGCGGGCAATGCGGACCGCTTTCAGGACGGCGTCGCGGGTGCGCGGATGGGAGAGGTGCGTGCCGGTCACCGTCACGCATCCGGCCTCGAGGATGAAATCGGGGTCGATGTCGTCCTCGGTCAGGGCCATGTCGGCGCAGTTCTCGCGGAAGAAGATCAGCGGAAAGCTGTGGTCGTCGCGGATGCCGAGGATGACCAGCGCCGTCAGGCGCTCCGGATCGGTGCTGACGCCGCGGATATCGACGCCCTCGCGCTCGAGTTCTTCCAGCAGGAAACGGCCCATATGCTCGTCGCCGACCTTGCTGAGCAGGGCCGCGCGCAGCCCGAGGCGGGAGGCGCCGACCGCCATGTTGGCCGGCGAGCCGCCGAGATACTTGTCGAAGGAGCGCATGTCCTCGAGACGGCCGCCGATCTGCGATCCGTAAAGGTCGACGGAAAGCCGCCCGATCGTGATGACGTCCAGCGCTGCGGGCATGTGGGACTCGGCCTGCTTCGGCTTCGGGTGGGTTGAACCTGCACCACGCGTTATGCATGACGGTGCAACCGGTTGCAAGCAGTTGGTGTGGTGCGCAAGAAGTCGGTGTCGAAAGGGTCGCGACGACGACCTACACTGTTCCCTGAGGAATCATCGAGGCGGGGACCCTGCGGCGTGAAAGCGGACAACGATCAGGAACTGGCCAAGCGGCGGGCGATCATCGACACCTGCCTGCGTATGAACGCGTCCGGCCTGAACCAGGGCACCTCGGGCAACGTCTCCATCAGGCACGGCGACGGGCTGCTCATTTCGCCGGCCAGCCGCCCCTACGACACGCTCGAACCAGAGGACGTTGTCCATCTGGCCATGGACGGAACCTCGTCCGGGCGCTGGCCGCCGTCGAGCGAGTGGCGGTTCCACCGCGACATCCTCGCCGCGCGGCCCGATGCCGGCGCCGTCGTCCACGCGCATCCGACCTACTGCACGACATTGGCCATCATGGAGCGCGGGATTCCGGCCATCCACTACATGATCGCGGTGTTCGGTGGCGCCGACATTCGCTGCGCCCCCTACGCCATCTATGGTTCGCAGGAGCTGTCCGATCTTGCCCTGGAAGCACTGACCGACCGCAAGGCCTGCCTGCTCGCCCACCACGGCATGATCGCGGTCGGCAGCACGATCGAGCAGGCCTATTGGCTCGCGTGGGAGCTGGAAACGCTCGCCCGGCAGTATCACGGCTGCCTCCAGCTTGGATCACCGCCGCCTGTGCTCAGCGACCAGCAAATCCAGGATGTGATTGATAAGATAGCCGGCTACGGACTTGCCGATGACTAGCCGAAGCGTGTCTTAAGGTGTCTCAATACGACGATGACGCCCCTGATCATGCCGCGATCAGGGAGACGATCACCCGGGAGAAGGAAGCTTTCTGTCGCCGCGACTACGAGGCCTGGGCGGCGTGCTTCGTGCACGACGACCGGACCGAGGACATCGCTTGCACGCAGACGCGCGGCATCCTGATCCATCGCGGATGGGACGCAGCGGCCGCGGCCATGAAGACCTTGATGGAGGACAATCCGGAACCCGAAACCCTGCCGTTTCGGGACTTTGACTTCAACATCACCGTGCGCGGCGACGTGGCCTGGGCGACCTACTACAGCGAGTTCCGCGTTCGCGAAGACGCGCGGTTCCGATCACCCGACGTCTACGAAACGCGCATCCTGGAGAAGGTCGGCGGGCGCTGGCTGATCGTGTACACGAACTTCGCGATCCTGCGGTATGCCCGGTTGAGTACGTCTCTGGTTCAGGTCGACCGCGAAGGCAAGGTCCTGTGGGCGTCCAACGCGACACTGGCGGCGCTCGAGGACTTCGAGGGGCTGACGCTCTCGAACAATCGCCTCCGGGCGCGGACACCGGCGTACGACAAGGAACTGCGGGAGGCCATCGGCGTCATGGCCGGGCACGTCCACCTCTTCTCCTCCGACCTGAGAACCCGGACGGGCGGCAGGGCGGCGATCCCCTGTTTCCTCGGCGAGGGCCGGAACGGCGAGGTCCTGACCTGTCTGGTTTTTGCCCGCAACGGTGAGATCAATGTTGTGTTCGGCGAGCACGACATGGCGCGCCAGCGCGTCCAACTGACCTCGGAATCGTTCGGACTCTCAGAGGCGCAGACCCGATCGGCGCTCGCCCTGACGGCAGGTTTGAGCATCGCCGAAGGTGCGAAGCAGATGGGTATCAGCGTCAATACGTTTCGGACCCATCTGGCCCGCATCTATGACAAGACGGGCGCGAAGTCCAAGACGGACCTCGTGCGCTTGATGCTCTCTGTCGGCGATCCCGGACGCTGACGAACCGACGACAAGGTCGCGCATGTGGTCCCGATCGATGACATCGGGGCCGATGACCTCATGCGAGGTTCCCGAGCGACTCCAGAAGCAGGGAAGCCAATCATGTCGGAGATGTTCGAGGGCAGATGCTCGTGCGGCAACGCCACCTATCGCATGGCCTCGCGCCCGCTGGTGACGCACTGTTGCCACTGTCGCTATTGCCAGCGCGAGACCGGCGCCTCATTTGCGGTGAACGCTCTGATCGAGGCCGATCGGGTGCAGGTGCTTTCCGGTTCGCTGGAGGAAACGACCATTCCGTCGGAATCGGGGATGGGGCTCATCATGTTGCGGTGTCCCGCGTGTCACACCGCCCTCTGGAGCCATTATGTCCAAGATCGAGATATCTGTTGGGTTCGCGTCGGAACACTGAACAACCCTGATCTCATCGAGCCTGACGTTCATATCTACACGGAGAGCAAGCAGCCGTGGGTGGTTCTCCCCGAAGGCGTGCCGAATTTCGAGAAGTTCTATGACTGGGAAAATCGCCTCGGCGTCTGGTCGGCCGAGAGCATCCAACGCGACGAGGCGCTCGTTGCATCAAAGGACGATGGTTGAGATCGCCGGATGCTGACCGGCTGTCGCGCCGTCACGGGATACCCTCATGAGGATCCAAGCGCCGCCGGCCGGTCGCCGCCATAGGCCCAGTCGAGCAGTTGCACGGTGTGCAGGACCGGCAGCTGCGCGCTTTCGCCGATGTGCCTGATGCAGCCGATGTTGCCGGCGGCGATGACGTCGGCGCCGATCGCCTCCAGCGCGGCGACCTTGCGGTCGCGCAGTTGGCGCGAAAGGTCGGGTTGCAGGATCGAGTAGGTCCCGGCCGAGCCGCAGCACAGATGCTCGCGATCGGGGCGCGCGAGCTTGAAGCCCGCCTTCAGGAGCAGCTTGCGCGGCGGGTTCATGACCTTCTGCGCATGCTGGAGCGAGCACGCCGCGTGGTAGGCAACCTTGAGCCCGGGCTTGACCGCGGGCTTCGGCAGATCGATCTCGACGAGGAACTCGGTGATGTCGCGGGCCATCTCCGAGACCCTGCGGGCGCGGTCCGCATAGGCGGGATCGCCGGCGAGCAGGTGACCGTAGTCCTTGATGGTCGTGCCGCAGCCTGACGTGGTGATGACGATGGCGTCGAGCCCCTCGTCGATCAGCGGCGACCAGGCGTCGATGTTGCGCCGCGCCTGGTCGAGGGCGTCGTCGTTGCGGCCGAGATGCAGCACCAGCGCGCCACAGCAGGTGTCGCGATCGGGCAGCACCACATCGACCCCGAACGTGTTGAGCAGCCTGATGGCGGCGCGGTTGATGTCGGGGTCGAGCACGGACTGCACGCAGCCGGACGGGATCAGCACCCGCTTGCGGCTTTCGCCGGTCGCCGGAAACGCCCCGGGCACGATCTCGTCCGAGCGACTCGGGAGCCGCACCGGTGTTGAGCCCATCAGGGCGCCATAGGCAGCGAGCCCCGGCAGCCTGTCGACCAGCGGGGCCAGCCAGCGCACGGGCCAGGCGGCGATCATCGCCAGGCGGAACCGCTCCGGGTAGGGCAGGATGCGGGCGAGGAGCGCGCGCAACACGCGGTCGAGAACGGGGCGATCGTAGGCGGTCTCGATATGGCCGCGCGCGTGGTCGATCAGGTGCATGTAGTCGACGCCGGACGGGCAGGTGGTCAGGCAGGCGTTGCACGACAGGCAGCGATCGAGATGGAGTACGGTCTCGGCGTCGGGCGGCACGCCGTTCTCCAGCATGTCTTTCATGAGGCGGATGCGCCCGCGCGGGCTGTCCAGTTCGTCGCCCAGGAGATCGAAGGTCGGGCAACCGGAGTTGCAGCAGCCGCAATCGATGCAGGTGCGAATGATGGCGCCGGCCTGTGCCGCGCCCGGCGCATCCGGGACCAGATCCGTGGCGAGGGCGCTCACGGCGCGCTCCCCATCTGGTGGATTCCAGCGCGCTCCGACCCCGCCGGATCGAGCGCCTGTCGCAGCTTCTCCGACAGTGCGTCGAGTGCCGGCGTCGGGGCTTGCGGCGGCGTTGCCGCGGCCGGGCCGGTCACCAGGCGTGCGGTGGCGGAGGGATGGGCGGCGAACACGTCCAGGATCGGCGTTCGTTCGGCCCCGTCGAGTCGCACCCATACCAGGCCGCCACGCCAGTCGGTCAGTGTTTCGGCGCCGCGCGCCTGGAGCGCCGCGGCAAGCGTCCCGCCCTCGGCCGGCGGCACGGTCACGCGCCACAATGCGCCACCGGCGGGTGGCAGCATGACCGTCGCCTCGCCGACCGCCCGCCACAGATCACGGGACGCCGCGTTGCCCACGACTGTCGCGCCCTGGCCGAATCGGGCCGCTGCGGCCCGGACGGCGGGTGCCGGTCCTTCCAGGCGGATGAGCATCGTGTCCGCGGGCGTCAGGCCCAGCCGGTCGGCGACGCCTGCGCTGAGATGCGTCGCCCCGGTGACCGGCAGGCCCGCGAGCATCTCTTTCGCGACACGTGCGGGGAAAGCCTCCACGTAGGTGTCGGCGACGAGCAGCGTGCAACGGGTTTCGGGACGGGCGCGGACCCGGAAGGTGACCTCGACAATTTTGCCGAACCGGCCGCGCGATCCGGCGACGACCTTGCCGAGATCGAGCCCGGCAACGCTCTTCAGCGTCCGACCGCCGGCGCGGATGATGTCGCCGTCGGCGTTGGCGAGGCGCACGCCGATCAGCGCATCGCGGGCGTCGCCGGAAAACGGGCGTCGGGGACCGGCGAGGTTCATGGCGGCCACGGTCGCCATGGTCGGCGGTCCGTCGGCCAGCAGTGGGCCCGCCGACGGCGGCTCGAAATCGAGCCGCTGACCGTGATCCCGCAGGACTGCCTCGACCGCGGCGAGGGGTGTGTCGCCATGCGCGGTGATGACGAAGTCGTCGGGGACGTAGCGGACGATGCCCCGCGGACGGATTGGAGCGACCGTGTCGATAGCGTTCGCCATGCCCATCACGCGGCTACCGTGCGCGCCGGATCGGGGAAGACCTTGCCGGGATTCAAGGCGCCCACGCCGGCGAAGGCGAGGCGGACACGATCCTGCGCGGCAAGGTCGATGGTGTCGAACTCGGCCGCCATCAGATCGCGCTTGCTCAGGCCCACGCCATATTCGGACGACACCGACCCGCCTAACTCGACGCAGGCTTTGCGGATAGCGTTGGCGCAGCATTGCGCGCGTGCCACTGCGTCCGGCGCATGCATGAGGAAGGTGTGGACCGTGCCGTCACCGGCGTGGAGGACGGTCGCGGCGGTCACGCCATGAGCGCCGGCTTCGACCGCGATACGGTCGAGTGCCGACCCGAACGTCGACAGGGGCACGGCGCCATCGAGGGCGATGTAGGCGCCACGGCGCGCGGCGGCACCGTAGATGGTGCTACGCCCGCGCCAAAGGGCGGCTGCTTTCTCGGCGGACCGGGCGATGCGGACGGGCACGTCGGGGCCCGCGGCCGCACTGATCGTCGCCGCATGCGCCTGCACCTCCTCGTCAAGCCCTCCGAGTTCGACCAGCAGCAGGGCGGCGGCGTCGACGAGGTAGCCGCACGGATTGTGGGCTTCGCAAAGGCGGATCGCGGCGCCATCGAGGAGGTCGAACTGGCGGGGAAGGACTCCGGCCCGCAGGATCGCGGCCGACGCCGCCAGCGCGTGATCCATGTCGTTGAAGGGCAGCATCAGCCCCCAGATCGCCGGCGGTTGCGGCACCAGGCGCAGGCACGCCTCGGTCACCAGCGCCAGTTGGCCTTCCGATCCGCACAGGAGGCGGCCGATACCGTCGCCGGGTTGCTCGTAGGCCGTGCCGCCGACATCGAGTCGCGTGCCGTCGGCCAGCACCGCGGTGAGGGCGGTGACGTTGTTGGCCGTCGAACCATAGCGGAGATGCCCCGCGCCGCCGGAGTTGGTGCCGATGTTGCCGCCGATGGTGCAGGTGCGCCGCGAGGACGGATCGGGCGCATAGAACCAGCCGGCGTCGCGGACATGGTCGGACACGTCGAGATTGCGTACGCCGGCCTCGACCGTGACCGTCCCGCCGACGGGGTCGAAGGCGAGGATGCGGCGCATGCGCGTGGTGCCGACCATCATGCAGTCGCCGACGGGTGCGGTTGCGCCCGTGAAATTGGTGCCGGCGCCGCGCGGGACAACGGGGATGCCGGCCTCGAAGCAGAGGCGCATCACCGCCTGCACCTGCTCGGTGGATTCTGGCAGGACAATCGCCAGGGGCGCGTGGCCGGCGGAACCGTCGGCCGCGTAGGTACGGCGGCCAGTGTCGCCGGCGATCACGGCCCCGTCCGCCAGGATGTCAGTAAGGCGACGAATTAAATTCACAGCCGTCAAACGTAGCCGGCGTCAGATCGCGCGGGCGACTTGCGAGCCCTCAAGCACGACGTCGTAGGGTTCGCGCGGCCAGACGCAGTCGCCGATGGCGTGGTACTCGATTCCCAGTTCCTCAGTCAGGCCGCCCGACACCTCCTCGATGAGCGCCCGGTCCATGTCGCGCTCCAGCGCGAAGACCACCTGATCGATGTCGTCCAGTGTCTCGGTCTCGCCCCCCGCCTGGAGGACGACGCTGTCGTCGTCGATGCGCTCGATGTTGGTGTTGAGCCGGACGGTGATCCGGTTGTCGCCCTCGACGCGGGCGAGCAGCACCTTCTGCGCCATGTATTCGAGGTCGACCGCGAGAGCCCCTGTCGCCTCCACGACCGTCACCTCGGCGCCGTTCTCGGCCATGAACTCCGCGGTCGTCAGGCCGAGGTTCTGGCCGCCCACCACCACGACGCTGACGCCGACATCGACCCGTCCGCGGATGATGTCGTCGTAATGGGTGACCATGTCCTGGTCGATACCGGGCACGTAGAGCGGCATGAACGGCTTGGTGCCGGTAGCGACGATGAGGACGTCCGGTTTCTCGCTGCGGACGTCGTCGGCGGTGATCGCCTTGCCGGTCACAACGTCGACGCCGGCCTTTTCGACCATGCGAATGCGATCCTGGGACGCCCGGCCCCAGTTGAGCCGGTTGCGCGGGGCGCGCAGGACGTTGATATGGCCGCCGAGCTTGTCGGTCTTCTCGAAGAGGGTGACAGCGTGGCCGCGCTGCGCGGCGACCGCCGCGGCCTCCATGCCGGCCATCCCGCCGCCGACGACCATGACCTTGCGCGGTGTCGCGGCCGGTTCGATGGTGAAGTGGCGCTCGCGGCCGGCGGCCGGATTGACGGTGCAGACCGACGGCCGGTTCACGAACAGCTCCTGGCAGCATTTGTTGCAGGCGATGCAGCCGATCACGTCGTCCTTGTTGCCGGCCAGCGTCTTTTCGAGGATCTCGGCGTCGGCGTGGAAGGCGCGGCCCATGTGGACGAAATCGCAGTCGCCGTTGGAGACCGCGCGCTCGGCGATGTCGATGTCGTTGACGCGCCCCGCGGCGATGACCGGGATCGACACCGCCTCCTTGATGCGATGCGCGTGGGGCAGGAGGTAGCCCTGCTGCAGGTCCATGGGCTGGATCAGCGTCTCCAGCGATTCATACAGGCCGGCGGACACGTCGACGAAGTCGAGCCCCATGGACGTGAGGTGATTCACCAGGCCGATGGTCGTCTCGTGGGTGTACCCGCCCTCGACATCCTCGAACGCCGACAGGCGGATGCCGACGGGCATGTCGTCGCCGACCTCCTCGCGGATGGCCTGGTACACCTCGGCGGGGAAACGCCAGCGGTTTTCGTCACTGCCGCCGTAGTCGTCGGTGCGCTGGTTGTAGACGTGGGAGAGGAAGCTGGTGATGAGGTAACCATGGGCGCCGTGGATGGTGATCATGTCGTAGCCGGCGGCCACGGCGCGGCGGGCGCCGGCCCGGAACCCGCCGACAATCTCGCCGATCTCCTCGACCGAAAGCTCGTGGAGCTGATGACCGCCGACGATGTCGGACGGGCAGTTGGACGGGGCGACCGGCTGGAGGCCGGTGCGGTGGGTGTTGGAGTTTCGGCCACCGTGGTTGAGTTCGGCGGCGGTTACGCAGCCATGGGCCTTCACGGCGTCGACCATCCGCTTGTGGGCGGAAATGTTGTCGTCGTGCCAGAGGCCGAGCTGAAACAGATTGCCGCGTCCGCGCGCGTCGACGTAGGTGGCCTCGAAGTTCATCATGCCGACGCCGTGCTCGGCGCGCAGGGCCAGATAGTCGATGTAGCGCTGGGTGGGATTGCCGAGCCTGTCGGCCCAGTTCTTCTCCATGGGCGACAGCGAGATGCGGTTGCGGATCGTCAGCTTGCCGATCTGGCCGGGCGCGGTGATGCTTTCATACGCCATGCTCGGATCTCCTCCTCCAGGTCCTCGTCGCAGCGCGACGGACACCGACATTTCGTACTGACCGATCGGTACAATAGCGGTCGGGGCAAGTCAAACAAGGCGCCGCGGGCCCACTGATCGCCATCGTCAGCGAGCTCCCGACGCCATCCGGGCCGCCTCCGGCAGGCGTCGCAAGGCCAGCATCGCCGCCACGCCCAGGAACGGGCCCGGCGCCAGGACGACGAAGGCCCATTGCCAGCCGATCAGGTCGGCGATCATCGGCACCAGGGAGATGGTCGCGATGGTGAGCGCGAAGCCGACGCCCATCTGGAAAGCGAGCGCGGAACCCACGATCTCCGGCGGCGACAGTTCGGTCACGGCGGCGGAGAACTGGGCGCTGTCGGCGATCACCGTGAAGCCCCAGATCATCGCGACCACCACCAGCAGCCAGAACGGTCCGGCGAAGGCGACCCCGATGGCAAGCGCCGAGGCGCCGGACACCGTCATGATCAGGGCGGTGCTGCGGCAGCGCCCGATCCGGTCGGACAGCACGCCGCCGAGGATGCATCCCGGTACGCCTGCGGCGATGGCGGCGAAGGTGAGGAGCGAGGCGTTAGTGAGGCCGATCCCGGCTTCGGCGGCGGCGAGGCCGAAGGCGAGAAACCAGCCCCACATGGCGTAGAGCTCCCACATGTGGCCGAAATAGCCGAGATTGGCGAGCATCACCGGCTTGTTGCGCAGGATGGTGCCGATCTGACGGAGATCGACCCTGGCGCCGCGCGCGAACGGGTGCGGGCCCTCGTGCAGAAGCCACAGCGAGATCGCCGCCGAGGCGATCGCGAAGATGCCGGAGGCGACGAGCACCAGCCGCCAGTCGAGACCGCCGCCGAGGCCGCGGATGAGGTGGGGAAAGGCGGAACCCAGCGTCAGGGCGCCGATCAGGAAGCCAAGCGCCAGGCCGCGCCCCTTCTGGAACCAGGTGGCCATCAGCTTCATCGACGGCGGGTAAACACCGGCGAGCGCGACACCGGTCATGAAGCGCAGAGCGATCGCGCCGGCCGCGCCCGGTTCAAGGAGAAGGGCGAGGGTCGACAGGCCGGCGATGATGCCGAAGATCGCCATCAGCCGTTGCGGAGCGACACGGTCCGGCAGGCCAATGAAGCTGAACGTCAGCGCGCCGGTCACGAACCCGGCCTGAACGCCGCTGGTGAGCCACGCGGCGGCGGTGGCGCTGAGGCTCCATCGCGCCACCAGGTCGGGCATGACGGCCGTGGCCGAGAACCATGTGGTCAGCGACAGCACCACCGACGCGCAGGCGAGCGCCAGGAACGACCATTTGTTCATGGCGCCGGAGGCGCCGGCCTGGGGTTCGCTCGCCATCAGCCGGGATCGACCGGGCGAAAGGCGGGCAGGACGCGGCCGCCGATGTCGGTGGGCGCGAAGCGGAGCGGGGTGCCCACGGGTACGGGGCCGTCGGCGAGGATGAGGCTCAGCATCGTGACCCCTTCAGCGAGTTCCACCAGGCCGACCACATAGGGCGCGACCGGCGCCCAGCCGGGGTGCCCCGGCTTGTGGATGTCCGAGAAGCTCTTCAGGCGAGCTTCGCCGCTGGCCTGCTCCCAGCCGAGTCGGTCCGACCAGCAATGGGGGCAGATGGCCCGCGGATAGAAGACGGCCTGCCCGCATGCGCCGCAGCGCTGGATCATCAGGCGACCGGCCGCCGCACCGTCCCAGAACGGCTTGGTCAGGGCGATGACGGTGGGGCCGGGGATCTTGAGATCGGAGAGGGCGGTCATGCTTCGGCTCCGAGCACGAGGGCGTTGGCCTCGCTCATGGTCGCGCCGTTGCCGGTCACCAGCGCCGACGTCGCGCCCTTGATCTGCCGCCCTTCGGCGCTGCCGCGAAGCTGGCGCACGGCCTCCACCACGTGGGTCATGCCGCCGGCGAGATCGGGCTGGCCGAAACCGAGTTGACCGCCGTGGGTGTTCAAGGGGTGGTCGCCGTCGGGGCCAAGGCCGGTGCGGCGCAGAAACGCGCCGAAACCGCCGGGCGGCGCGAGGCCGGCATCCTCGATCGTGGTCGCCACCATGATGGTGTAGCAGTCGTAGAGCGAGAGCAGGCTCATCTCGCCGGCCGTCCTCCCGGCCTCCGCCAGTGCCTTCTCCATCGCCGGCTTCAGAGGTCCCGAGGTCAGCGAGGGCGCCTGGCTGACGGCGCGATGGGTGATCTTCTCGCCGGCGCCGAGCAGGCGGACGGGCTTGTGCGGTGCGCGCTCCGCCTTCGCCCGCGTGGTGACGATCACTGCATCGCCGCCGGCGACCGGCATCACGCATTCGAGCAGGTGAAGCGGCGCGGCGACGAGGGGCGAGGCCAGCACATCCTCGACGGTTGCCGGCTTGCCGTAAAAGATCGCGTCGGGATTGGCCTGGGCATTAGTCCGCGCGGCCGCGGCGATCAGGGCGTAGTCCTCCGGGCGACAGCCATAGGCGGCCATGTGCGCCTGCATCAGCAGCGCATAGGATGTGTTGGCGCCGGACGCGCCGAAGGGCACGTCGAACTCGCGGATCGGATTGCGGTTGGGGCTGCGCGGGGCCTCGGGGTTGCGGTGGTTGCCGAGGACGCAAAGCACGGTCTCGCACATGCCTGCGGCGATCGCCGCCGCCGCCCGCCAGATCATGCCCGCGCCCGACGCCCCGCCGAGATCGACGACATTGGCCATGACCGGCTTCAGGCCGAGATATTCGGCCACCGTCGCCGGCACGTGCTGCGGCGTCTCGCCGACCTGCGGACCGACCAGCAGGCCGTCGATCTCGCCGGGCTCGACACCGGCGTCCTGCGCCGCCAGGCGCGCCACGCGCGCGAGGACTTCCAGCGTGGTGACGTTCTCCGTGTGCCGCTCGGCCGGCAGTTCGCCGATCCCGACGATCGCGGCACTGTCCCAGGCGCTGGTCACAGGGCCTCCTCGCGCCTGAGCGCGCGGTAGGCGTCGAGGCATTCCGGATTCTGCAACGAGGCGAGATTCTTCACCTCACCACCGGCGCAGGCTGTCCGCGCCGCGGATTCGACGCGCTTGCCGTTGATCGTCAGGGGTACGTCGCTCACCACATGGACGCGGGCGGGCACGTGGCGTGGCGAGATATCGGCGCGGATGGTCTTGCGCAGGCCATCGACGAGCGGCGCCGCGATCACCGCGCCATTGGCAGGCTTGAGGCACAGGACGATCTCCTCGTCGCCCTCGTGATCGGCGCCGAAGACGATGCAGTCGTCGATCTCGGGGAAGCGCTCGCAAACGGCGTAGATCTCGGAGGTGCCGATGCGGACGCCACCGGGCTTCAGGGTGCTGTCCGACCGGCCGTGGACGATGCCGCCGCCGGTCGCGGTCATCTCGGCGATGTCGCCGTGGGTCCACACCTCGTCCCGCTCGGCGAAGTAGGTGGCGCGGTAGCGGGCGTCGCCGCCTTCGCCCCAGAAGGTCAGCGGCATCGACGGGAACGGCTCGGTGCACACCAGGTCGCCCCGCCGGCCGACGACCGGCGCGCCGCGCTCATCGAGGACGGCCACGGCGAGGCCGAGACCGGGCACCGTCAACTGGCCGCGGCGCACGGGATGCAGCGGCGATCCCAGGAGAAAGCAGCCGAGGATCTCGGTGCCGCCGGATATGGACGCAAACATCATGTCGCGCTTGATATGGTCATAGACCCAGTCGAACTGGGCCTCGCTCACGGGCGCGCCGGCCGACATCAGCGCGCGCAGCGTCGTGAGGTCGTGGCGCTCGCCGGGATGGTAGGCCTCGGCGGCCAGCGTCGCGAGGTATTTCGGGCTGATCCCAAGATGCGTGACACGGTGGGCATCGACCGCCTTCCACAGCGGGCTGCAATCGAGCCCGTCCGGTGCCTTGAGGATCGGGGCGCCGTCATAGAGGACCGCGGTCGCGCCGCAGCCGATCACCGAGATCATCCAGTGGTACATCATCCACGCCGTGTTCGTGTACCAGAGCAGGGTGTCGCTGGGGCGCACGTCGCCGTGAAGGATGTGCTCCTTGAGGTGTTCGAGCACCACGCCGCCGGCGCGATGGACGATCGCCTTCGGAGCGCCCGTCGTCCCCGACGTGTAGAGAATGTAGAGCGGGTGGTCGAAGGGGAGGCGGACATGGCTTTCGTCCGCGGCGGCTCCGAAATCGGCATGGGCCGTCACGCTGACGCCGCGCGCCGGCCGCACCTCCGCCTCCGGACCGCTGAGGACGATCTGGTCGATGGACGGAATCCGGTCGACGATGTCGGCCAGCGTTGCCGCGATGTCGTGGGACTTGCCGCCGTAGGTGTACCGCGCTGTCGCGAACAGCACCTTCGGCGCGACCTGGCCGATACGGTCGACGATGGCCGTGGCGCCGAAATCGGGCGAGCACGACGTCCAGACGGCGCCGATGCTGGCTGCCGCCAGCAATGCGGCCAGCGCCTCGGCGGTGTTGGGCAGGACGCCAGCGACCCGGTCGCCGGGCCGGACGCCGGCCGTGCGCAAACCCTCGGCGAGGCGGGCAACCTCGCGCCGCAGCGCACCCCGCGTCATGTCGCCGATCGGGCCGCTCTCATTGCAGGTTACGACGGCGATGTCGTCGGGATCGCCCCGCAGCATGATCTCGGCGAAGTTCAGGCGCGCCTCGGGAAAGAACCGGGCCCCGGTCATCCATGCTTTGCCGTCAGGAGCGAAGGCCACGTTGCCGCGTTCGCCGGGCAGATCGCAGAAGTCCCACAGCGCCGACCAGAAGCCACCGAGGTCCGATGTCGACCAGGCGTGCAGGCCGCGGTAATCGCTGGTGGCGAAGCCGTTGTCGGCCATGAACCGCGCGAGCGCCGTCCGCTGCGCCGCTTCGGAATCGGGCGACCACAGGATGTCGGAGGTCACGAGCGTACCCCGCGTTTGACCGCACCACGACATAGGCGGCGTCTGTCGCTGCGTGTATTCTTGGTCGAGGATTTCCCAACCGCCGCGTTCCGACGAGGCCGAAGCCAATGACGACGGATGTCTACATCGCGGGGGCCCTGCGCACCCCGATAGGCCGGCTGAACGGTGGCCTCAAGGACCATGCGGCGAGCGAGCTCGGCGCGGTCGTCATCAGGGCGCTCGTCGAGGAGACGGCGATCGATCCCGGGGCCGTCGACGAGGTGATCCTCGGCCAGGTGCTGACGGGCGGCGCCGGCCAGAATCCGGCGCGCCAGGCTGCCATTGGCGCAGGCCTGCCGGTCACCGTCCCGGCCATGGGTCTTAACAAGGTCTGCGGCGCTGGGATGAAATCGGTGCACCTCGCGGCGCAGGCGATCAAGTGTGACGACGCCGAGCTGGTGATTGCCGGCGGGCAGGATTCGATGACACAGGCGCCGCATGTCGTCCGTGACATGCGCGAGGGCGTCCGCATGGGCGCGACGGAGATCATCGACACCATGGTCCATGACGGCCTGTGGGACGCGTTTCACGACGTTCACATGGGCACCACCGTCGAGGGGCTGGCGCGACGCTATCAGATCACCCGCGAGCAGCAGGACGACTTTGCCCTGGCGTCCCAGACGAAGACCGCGGCGGCCCGAAGCGATGGTCGTTTCGACGCCCAGATCCGCCCGGTGGCCGGCAAGGGCCGGAGGCCGGTGCCGGTGACCGCTGACGAGCAGCCGCGGCCCGATGTTACCGCCGAGGCACTGGCGGCGCTCAGGCCCGTGTTCGATCCGAAAGGGACGATCACCGCCGGCAACGCGTCGGGCGTCAACGACGGGGCGGCGGCGGTGGTCGTGGCGAGCGAGGGGGCGTTGCAGCGCCACGGCCTCACGCCCATGGCGCGGGTGGTCGCCTATGCGTCCGCCGGCGTGGAGCCGATGGACATGGGCCTCGGCCCGGTCGCGGCCTCGCGCCGGGCGCTCGACAAGGCGGGGTGGACGGTGGCGGACCTCGACATCATGGAGATCAACGAGGCCTTCGCGGCCCAGGCAATCGCGGTCAACATCGAGATGGGCTGGGATCCGGAGCGGATCAATCTCTCCGGCGGCGCGATCGCCCTCGGCCATCCCCTGGCCGGCTCCGGCGCAAGGGTGGTTGTGGCGCTGGTCCATGAAATGGTGCGCAAGGACGCCCGGCGCGGGCTCGCGGCCCTGTGCATCGGCGGCGGGCAGGGCGTGGCCATCTGCCTGGAGCGCTAGGGCATCGGCGCGCGCCGGATCAGCCATAGTCGTCCGGCACCAGATGGTCGCGCATCGGGCGCCGGCCCAGCGGCAACATCAGCGCCCATGCCGCGAACTCGGCCAGCACGTTGGCGTGATCTCCGGGGACGGCGATGAAGTGGTGCTCCAGCCCGTGGGTCATCACGGTCGCGACCACGTCGCCGAGGCTGGCGGCTTCGCCGGCGATTGCGAAATCCTCCAGCCATCCGCGGCAGCCGTCGAAGCCGGAGGGATCGCGCGGCACCACGTTGGCGGTCATCTGGAAGAAGGCCGACGCCTCACGGGCGACGCGGAAGACGCTGACCGGCCCGGGCGCGAAGACGAAGTCGGCGATGGCGCCGTAGGTCGGCCCTTCCGGCGTGCCGCGGCCGATCATCGGGTGGTTGATCCAGGCGGCGCCGCGATCGTCGGCCATGTAGAGGGGCCCGCCGCCGCCGTGCCACATCAGCAACTGGCCGGTGTCGAGGTCGGGCTCGGTCATGTCGAGAAGCGTCCCCACCCGGCCGGTCACCGCTCGGGCGACAAGTTGCGTGACCGCGCCGAGAACGTCGCCCTCGGAGGCGCAGGGGAGCGCGTCCGTCTCCTCCAGCCACGAGAAGGCGGCGCCGGGATGCATGCCCGGATCGTCCTGCAGGGCCGGCCAGTCGCTGACGGCCAGCGCGTCGTGGCTGGCCTCGGCGGCAAGGTCGCGGAGCGCCAATGCGGCGCGAGCCGTCACGTCCATGCCGGCGTCGGACACGCCGCGGACCTCGGCCGCCGCGCGCATCGCCGTCACCTCGTCGGCGGCGCGCCCGGCATCGACGGCGGCCATCCGGCCGGTCAACTCGTGCATGTCGTGGCCGGCGACCTCGACACCCAGGCGTGCACGCAGCGCGTTGGTGGAGACCTCCATGTTGTAGAAGGTCGGCGCCAGGCCACCCACGACCCCGATCCGTGCGCCCTCAAGCGATCGGACGGCCCTGAGAGCCGTCAACGTGGTGGTGAGCCTCGTCACCAGGGCCGGGCTGTCCGGTGCGCCGTGAAACCACTGCACCGGGCGGGCGCGGAGATCGCGAACCAGCCGCGCCACCGACATGGTCATGTTGAGCGAGACGAAGTTGTTGAGCTGCACGTCGCCGGTGCGCACCGGCTCGGGGACGGTCCACACGCCCACCCGGAAGCGGCTGGCCACGATCTCGCGGCCGACATCGCCCATGGTGAAGCCGCCATGGACGAGGAGCACGATGTCGACGCCCTCGGTTTCGCAGGTCGCCAGCGCCTTGCGGGCATCATCGGCGCTCGCCGCCACCCCCTCGGTGAGGACCGTGCGAAACCCGACCGTGTCGGCGAGCTTGCCGAGCGTGCGCTCGACCTGGTCCCAGACGCCGTGCTTCTCGGGGAAGTAACGCCCGTCGAGGTTGGCGCGGATGAGACCGACGGTCAGAGACGGGGACATCAAAGGGCCTTCGGTCAGAGGTCACGCAGCGGCATGGTGTAGGTCGTGGCGGTGCCGGACACGCAGGTTTCGCCCGCGCCGTTGGTGACGGTCGTGACCAGCTTGCAGATCGGCTTGTCGGCCCGCACTTCGGCGACCTCCACGCGGCCGACAATCTCCTCGTCGACGCCGACCGCCTTCAGAAACTTCCACTCGACCCCCAGGAACACCGACCCCGGACCGGGCAAATCCTCCGCGACCGTGGCGTTCAGGATACCGGTGGTCACGCCGCCCTGCACGATCAGCTTGCCGAACGAGGTCTTGCCCGCCAGGTCGGCATCATAGTGGACGGGATTGCGGTCGCCTGTCATCTCGGAGAAGGCAACGATATCGTCCATGCTGGTGGTCCGGCGACGCTCCGCCCACTGGCCGACCTCCGGCCGTCCCTTGACCGTGCCGGCCCATCCGTCTTTGACGTCAGTGCTCACCAGAACCTCCGCGTATGGCGTGTTTCTTCGGTTTTGCAGGGATCCGGGCGCGGATTCGCGATGGCGGGGCCGCGCCGGTTTGTGTACCGTTCGGTCTAGCTATTCGCGCGAAAATTCGCATAGTGCGCACGGAGTCGGGGTGATGGCCGGGATTCGGCCGCTTCCGACCGCGAACGGAGACGACATGCCACGAACCGCCGACACCGCGCCGGGGACGACGGGCGGGATTCCGCCTGCGAAACGCGCGATCATGGCGAAGGCCGCCCGGCTCTTTGCCGACAAGGGCTACGGCAGTGTCGGCATCAGCGAGGTCGGCGAGGTCGCCGGTCTCGGCAAGGGCGCGCTCTACTACCACATCGGCTCGAAGGAAGAGCTGCTGTACTCGATCATGACCGACTACATGCAGCAGTTGAACAACGCCGCGAACGCGATCCTCGACGAGGTGTCGGACACGCGCGAGCGCATCGAGAAACTGTCGGCCTCGTTCATGTCGACCATGTTCAAGAGCCGCGCCGCGATGACGGTCTGCTTCCGCGAGGTGCATTCGCTCGGCCTTGAGAAGCGCGATCGCGTGATGCAACTGCACGCCGACTACCAGCGGATCTGGGAGCGGACCTATGCCGACGGCGTCGCGCGTGGCGAATGCCGCGAGGTTTCGCGCCTGGAGACCAAGGCGCTGCTCGGCATGTACTTCTACGCCTTCCTCTGGGTCCGCCTTGAGGGACCGGCGACCAGCGACCAGATCGCCCGCGATTTCGCCGACATCGTGCTCGCGGCGGTCGCGCTGCCGCCGAAGCGGTAGCACAACCGCCGGGCCGGCGCCCGGGAGGACATCGGGCGCCATTACTCCGCCGCTGCCTTGAGACCGTTTTCGTCGCGCCCGTAGCGCGCGGCAATGTCCCGGCGCACGTCCGGCGGTCCGTAGGTCCAGAAGTCCCGCCGCAGCCGCTCCTCGGCGTCCGGCAGGGCGTCGAGGCCGACGATGCGGAACATCTCGCCGGACACCGCGCTCTTGGCGAGGATCTCCAGAAGCTCGGGATCGTCGACGCCGCCGGGGTCGACGTGGGCCAGACGGCCGAACCGCAGAGCCATCTCGTGCTGCTGGCGGTAGTCGCCGTGATGGTCGTCGGCGACGCAATCGGCCACGCCCTGGCGCAGCTCCGCCTCCGTCGGGGCGTCGATGGCGCCGCCCCAGGTGTAGGCGATCCAGCGCGCCTGCTGTTCCAGCACCACCGGATAGGGGCCGAGCTGGGCGAACAGGCCGATGAAGGCGAGGTTCGGCAGATCCGGGTGGAAGGTGAACTCGGCGAGTTCGAGGCTCTTGCGGGTGAGGTTCACCGTCTTCGCGATCTCCGGCGACAGGAACGGCAGATGGAGGTCGAACCCGGTACCGATGATGATCGCATCGGCCTCGACGCTGCTGCCGTCGTCGAACGTGACCGTGGTGCCGTCGATCTTCTTCACCCACGGACGCACATCGATCCGGTCCTCGGCCACCAGGTTGAGAAAATGCTGGCTGCCGGTGACGCCGGCCTTGGCCATGTCCTCGTGGGGCGCGGGCGCGCCGTAGCGGGCGGGATTGCCGCCAAAGGTTTCGAGGAAGGTCTTGGTGGCGACCAGCAGTTCGTCGACCGGCGTGGTCCCCAGCGCCAGCCCGCCTTCGCGCGTGAACGCGTAGTACTCCAGTGGCGTTCCGGCGATCATCTTGGGCATGACGTAGCGTTGGCGGCGCTGCGACAGGTAGATGCGGCCCGTGCCCATCATGGACTGGTCGGAGGCCACCTCGAGCGAGGAGATCGAGCCGCCGAGCACGACGATGTTCCGGTCGCGGTACATCTGTGGGCTCTTGTAGTCGAAGGCGTGAGTCACGCCGCAATCGCCGGTGAAGCGGTCCAGTCCGTCGATGGCGGGGATATCCGGCTTGATGTAGCGGCCGGTTGACACCACGGCGCGGTCAAACGTCTCCGACCGCGTCTCGCCGTTCCCGGTCCAGGTGACTTCGTAACCGCCGTCGACCTGGCGCAGGCCGGTCACGTCGACCGCGAACCGGCAGATGTCGCGCAGGCCGAACGTGTCGGCGAAGTCGTTGATCATGTCCATCACTTCGCCGTTGCGCGGAAACAGATGGATGTGGTCGGGGTACTGCACGTCCGACAGCTTGGTCACGAAATGCGCGGTGTTCGTGCGCATCTGTGGCCACACGCCGGAATTCGGATTGTGCCGGTTCCACTGGCCGCCGAGGTCGTGGTGAACCTCGAAGATCGTTGGCGAGAAGCCCTGCGACTTCAGATAGCGCGCGGCGACAAGTCCCCCGACGCCGGCGCCGAGGATTGCTACGGTTCCGTTCGACATCACCTTCCTCCCCGTCTTCAAACGGCCACGTCCGCACGGGTTTCGCCCCGCGCGACGATGCTCATCAAGCAGTCAAAAAGCAGATCCGAGAACGCCGGATCGTTGATGTTGTGCGGCGACTCCACCACGTCGGCGGCGGCGCCGATCTTCGATCGCAGCCCGTCTGCAAAGGCGCGGACAGCCGCCGGCTGCCAGAACGCCTCGCCGTCCTTGTCGAGCATGGATGTTCCGCCAAGCGGGATGCACACGACCACCGGTGCCTTGGGCGCGCCGAGCCGCTCGGCGACGCGCTCGCCGATCGCGCGGCAGTCGTCCTCGCTGGTGCGCACCAGCGTCACCAGCTCGTTGTGGGCGAGGATCGTGCGGTCCTCGAACTCGGGCGGCACGGTGCGGCGCGGGCCGAAGGCGATCATGTCGATGGCGCCGGGCGCGATCACCTGCGGAACGCCGGCGCCGGCGGCCCCGGTCAGCCGGTCCGGCCCGGCAGGGAAGGCGCCACCGAGCAGTTCGTTACCCAGTTCCGCGAGCGTCACGTCGACCACGGCGTCCACCGCGCCCTGACGCGCCAGGTCCTCTACGGAACGGCCGCCGGTGCCGTTGGCGTGGAAGACCAGCGGCTCCATGCCGCTGTCGGCGATGTGCCCGGCCACGCGCTGCACACAGGGCGTCGTCACGCCGTACATGGTCAGCGCGACGGCCCGGCGTTCGCGCCGGGTCTCGCCGAGGCTGGTGGTCGACTTGAGCGCGACGGCGGTATCGGCGAGGCGGTCGATCATGCGCCGCAGGACGGCGTTGTCGCCGTCGACATCGACGACCGGGTAGAGGAGGACGGCGTCGGTGGCGCCCATCATGGGGCGCGTGTCGCCGGCGATGGTCGTCGACATCAGGAGCTTGGGAATGCCGAGCGGCAGGATCGGCGCCAGTGTCGCGAAGACGGTGGCTGCGTTCGATCCGCCCATGCAGACGAGGGCGCCGACATCGCCGCGGCCGTGCAGTTCGGACAGGATGCGGGCAGCGCCGTCGGCCATGGTGCGGACGGCGTCGGCGCGGCCAAGGGCCGGCAGGTCGGCGTGGCGCGCACCGGCGCGCGTCGCGACCTCGGGCGCGGGATGGGTCACGGAGGGATCACCAGGAAAGACCGAGGTGTCGATGACGACCGGGTCTTCGCCGCGATCCCGCAACGCCCGGACCAGCAGGCCGAACGGCACCGCCTTGCTGTCGAACGATCCGGCGACCACGACACGCGACATGGTCAATCGGCCTCCAGCCGGAGGTCGGCGAAGCCCTGGACCGTGGTCTGGATCGCCGTCTCGGTCGGCAGCCGCTCCATGGTCGAGGCGCCGATGAAGCCCTGCGTGCCGGTGGCGTGCATGACCGTCGCCACGTCGTCCGGCGTTTCCAGCGGACCGCCATGGGTCAGCACAAGCACGTCGCCGTCGATGGAGCGCGCCAGGTCCTTCATCGCGTTCGTCAGCGCAATGCAGTCGTCGAGGGACTTGGTGTAGTCCCCGGTCGCGCCGATCGATCCGCCGGTGGTCAGGCCCATATGCGCCACCACCACGTCGGTGCCGGCCCGGGTCATCTCGCCGACGGTCTCCACGTCGTAGCAATAGGCGAGGGTGAAGATGTCCTTCTCGCGGGCGAGCCGGATCATGTCGACTTCCTTGTCGACGCCGAACCCGGTCTCCTCCAGCGATTGCCGGTAGCGGCCGTCGATGAAGCCGTGGGAGGGGAAATTGATCACCCCGGAGAAACCTGCGCGGACCACGCCGTCGAGAAACTGCGGCATCAGGCGGGTGGGGTCGGTGCCGTTGACGCCGGCAATGACCGGCGTGTCTTGCACCACCGGCAGGACATCGCGTTCGCCCATCTCCATGACGATGGCGTTGGCGTCGCCGATCGGCAGCAGGCCGGCGTTGGAGCCGTAACCGTTCATCCGAAAGCGTCCGGAGTTGTAGATCAGGATCAGGTCGGCGCCGCCGCGCTCGGCGAACTTGGCCGAGATGCCGGTACCGGCGCCGGCGCCGATGATCGGGCGTCCGGCGGCCAGTCTGGCGTGGAGCCGTTCGAGAACCTGTTGGCGCGTATACATGGCGATGCGCTGATCTCCGGGGGGCCGAGCCGTCGGCTCAGTCCACCATGATCATCCCGCCGTTCACGTGGATGGTCTGGCCGGTGATGTAGGCCGACGCCTCGGAGGCGAGGTAGATGGCGGTGCCGACAAGGTCCTCCGCGACCGTCATGCGGCCGAGCGGAATGTACTTCTCGTACTCCATCAGGAAGTCGCGGTGGTGGGCGTGCATCGGCGTGTCGACGCCGCCCGGCGCGATGGCGTTCAGCCGCACATGGGTCTCGGCCATGTTCTGCGCCGCGCCGCGGGTATAGGACTGCAGCGCCGCCTTGGCCGCGCAATAGTCGACGCCGCCGCCGGACTGGTTGAACACCGAGGCGCGCGACGACCAAGAGGAGCCGATGTTGATGACGGAGCCGGCGCCCTGCTTCTCCATCTCCGGCAGCACCGCGCGCATGAGCTGGACCGGCGCCTTGAGGTTGATCTTGATCATCCGGTCGAATTCCTCGTCGGTGATCGTGCGCGGGTCCGTGTAGGACATGATGCCGGCGTTGTTGATCAGGCAGTCGACACGGCCCCCGAGCGCCTTGCAGGCGTCGACAATCTTGCCGGCCGCATCCGGCACCGAGACGTCGGTGGCGACGGCGCCGACATCGGCATTGATCTCCGCGATCACCTTGCGTGCCGTTTCGAGCTTGTCGGCGTCGAGATCGACCATGACGACCTTGGCGCCGGCGGCGGCGAAACCCTCCGACAGGGTGTAGCCGATGCCCTGCGCCGCGCCGGTGATGGCGACGACCTTGCCGGTCACGTCGAAGAGATTTCCGCGGATGTTGGGAACTGCCAGTCTCGTCACGATTTGCCTCCCGTTGGTCGTGTTGGTCAGCGCCGGTTGGGACCGAGCGTGTAGGACATGAGCAGGGCGATCACGAGCAACAGGCCCTGCACGAAAGTCTGCGCGTAGTAGGGGAAATTGAACATGGTCAGGCCGTTGATCAGGACGGCAACGAAGATGGCGCCGATCAGCGTCCCGAAGGCGTTGGCGCGGTTGGCGCCGAGGACCGCGTAGCCCACCAGCGCCGCGGAGACGGCCTGCAGCAGGAACGGATCGCCGACATTGACGTCGCCGCGGTTCGACCGGGCGGCAAGCATCAGGCCGGCGATGGCCGAGAGGCCGCCGGAGATCAGGTAGGCGACCACCCGGTAGCGCGCGACGCGGATGCCGGCTGCGGCGGCCGCGATCGGGTTGCCGCCGACGGCGTAGAAGGCGCGGCCCCAGCGCGTGTAGTTGAGGAGCACGAAGACCGTCAGGAAGACCACCGCGGCGACGATCACCGACGACGGTACGCCGAGCACCTGGCCGGAGCCGAGCCATTTGAAAATGGGCGAGAACTCGCCGGTGGTGGCCTGGCCGCGAAACACCATGCCTTCGGCAACCGACTGCCCGTTGACGCCGAGCAGCGTCAGCCCGTTGATCAGGAAGAGGGTCGACAGCGTGGCGACCAGATCGGGGATGCGCGCGACGACGATCAGGAAGCTGTTGAAGAGGCCGACGGCGAGTCCGGCGGCGATGCCGATCAGGATCGCCTCCACCCCGCCGAGATTGCCGACGACCATCGCCGCGGCCGCCGCCATGATCGACAGGCTCATGGCCGACCCGACCGAGAGGTCGAAACCGCCGACCGTCATCGACACGGTACAGCCGAGGCCGATCACCGCCACGATCGAGGCCGCCTGGAGCACGAACATGGCGTTGATGAAGGTGCCGAAGAAGGGCTGGGTGGCGCTGAAGTAGCCGATCAGCCCGAAGAGCACGGCCAGGAGCCCGTACTTGTAGGTCAGGACCTTGGCCTGTTCGAGCCACGTCGGGCCGGCGGGCGAGGACGCGACCTGCCGCTCCGTCTCCGCAGGCTTTTCCGTCGATTCGATGGTCATTGCGCGCGCATCTCCGGTCTCGCTCCGGCGGCTTCACGGCTGCCATGGCTCATGATTTCGGCCAGAGATTCGGCGTCAAGGCTCTCCGCGCGATCTTCGTGCACGATCTGGCCCTCGACCATGATCATCACCCGATCGGCGACTTCGAGAACTTCCTCGGGGTCGGAGCTGCAGATCAGCACCGGTGCGCGCTCGGAATAGTCGCGAAGCGCCTGGGAAATCAGACCGCGGGCGCCGATGTCGATGCCACGAAACGGCTCGTCGAGCACCACGACGCTCCAGGTCTGGCGCAGCCACCGGCCGACCAGCAGCTTCTGCTGGTTGCCGCCGGACAGTTCCTCGATGGCCGCCGTCGCGCCGGGGGCTACCACCCGGTAATCGTCGATCACGGCCTCGGTGAAGGACACCTCGTTCCGGCGGTCCATGAAGCCGAGGCGGCTGAAGTGCCCCATCACGCCGACCGAGCAGTGCTTCCACAGCCGGTCGCCGGGAAAGATCGACTGCAGGGCTCGCTCCTCAGGCACCATCACCACGCCCTTCGCCATGGCGTCGGCGGCATCCTTCGGGGCATAGGGGCGCCCGTCGAGGACCATCTCGCCGGCGACCATCGGACGATGGCCGCAAATCTGCTCCAGCAACTCCGTCTTGCCGGCCCCGATCAGGCCCGTGAGGCCGACGACCTCGCCGCGCTTGAGGGTGAAGTCGATCGGAGGCGCTTCGGCCTTGCTGCGGACGTTGGACGCCTCAAGGACCGCGTCCCCGCCGGCCCGGCTCTTGTGCTGGGTGGCGATGACCAACTCGCCGAGAATGGAGCTGGCGATGGCGCGGGTATCCATGGGCGCGTCGTGCTGCGAGACGATCGACCCGTTGCGCAGGACGACGGCGCGGTCGCACAGCAGATCGACCTCGCTCATGCGGTGGGTGATGTAGAGGATCGAGATGCCGCGCTTCTTCATGTCGCGTACGGCGTCGAACAGTTTCTCGGTCTCGCGTTCCGACAGCGTCGATGTGGGCTCGTCGAGAATCAGGAGCTTGGGCTGTTTGGCCAGTTCGCGCGCGATGGCGACTTCCTGGCGGCGGCTGGCCGACAGGTCCTCGACCGGGGCGGCGAGCGGCAGATCGAGCTCCAGCTTCTCCTGGATGGCTTCGGCGCGCCGCAGCACCTGCCGCTGGTTGAGAAAGACCGCCGATCCGGGCTTGGCGATCTCATCGAGCAGCAGGTTCTCCGCCACCGACATGCCGAAGACGACGCCGTCGTCGATGTTCTGGTGCACCGTGGCAATGCCGGCGTTGCGGGCATCATCGGGAAAACCGAACGCGACGTCACGGCCTTCGATCAGGATCTGGCCCGATGTCGGCGGATGAATGCCGGCGAGAATCTTGATGAGGGTGGACTTGCCGGCGCCGTTGGCCCCCAGCAGGCCGAGCGTCTCACCCGGCCGGATCTCGAACGAGACGCCCTTCAGGGCGTGCGTGGCCCCGAAGATCTTCCTGACGTCACGAATTTCCACAAGCGCGGAGCGCGCCCGATCTGCCGGCGAGGGGGACTCGCCGGCAGAGTTGGCTTGCGCGGATGGCATCTCAGTTGAGCTTTTCCATCCACGGCGCGACGGCGAGGCCAGGCGTGGCCAGGCCCGGGAAGTTCTCGCCGAGCTGTTCGACGTTCTGGACGCCCTTGTCGCGCAGCTCGTCCTGGGTGATGACCAGCGGCGGGATCTGGAGGTCGTTGCCGTCGTAGGAGCCTGCAACCTCGCCGGCGGCGACGCGCAGCGACACGCGACCGAAGTTCTGCATGTCGGTCGTGGCCGTGGCGACCCATGGGCTGCCTTCCTCGGTCATGACGGCGATGTCGGCGGTGGAGATATCCATGCCGTAGGCCTTGACCTCGTCCTGGAGGCCGAGCTCGGTGATGGCCAGTGCCGCGCCCTTGGTGAACTCGTCATAGGGGGCGATGATGGCGATGGTGTCGGGGTTGGCCGCAAGCGCCGCCCTGGCCTGGTCGGCGGTCTGCGCCGCGGTGTTGGCGTTCACGACACCGATCTGGGCGACCTCGTTGATGCCCGGATTGGCGGCCTTGAACTCCCGCCAGATCTCGTCGCGAAGATCGAGCGGCCGGTAGCCGGCGACATAGACGTAGATGACGTCGCCCGAGACCTGCCCGCCGCCCTGGTCTTGCTGGAACTTGTCGACGATGCCGCGCATCATCAGGTGCTCGGACTGGTTGACGAGCGTCACGTCGTCGGACGCCTCGATCGAGGCGTTGCTGGCAACCACCGGAATACCGGCGTCCTTGGCGGCCTGGAGGCCCGCCTGAAGGCTGTCGCCGAAACCCCAGCCGATGAGGATCGCATCGGGCCCGGTGGCCACGGCCTGCTGCAACTGCAGGGCTTGCCGCGCATTGTCGCCATCGGCGTTGTAGATAGTGAGGGTGACCCCCAGCTTGTCGGCTTCTTCCTGCACGCCGGCGATCCAGGCCTGGTAGACGTCGCCGACATTGAGCTGGCGGACGACGGCGATGTTCACGTCGCTGTTGGCGAACGCTTCCGGCACCTCGGCGGGTGCGTTCGGCGACACCATCAGCGGCACGACTTCGGCAAAGGCCGAGCCGGTCAGGAGAAGGCCGGCCGCAAAGGCGTAGGCCGACTGCCGTGCTGTTTGGCTGAATTTCACGCGATTTCCTCCTCTCGGTCCCCGCCACCGCCGAGTGCGGCGCGCAGGATTCTGTTTTTGTGCGGCCTTGCGCGGCGTCTTCACCGCGAGCCCGGCCAGTACCGACCGATCGGTACAGACGCATGGGTACACCCTGCCTGCCACGGGAGTCAATCAGGACCGCCCGAAGCGCGTCTCAGCCCGGGCGACGAGTGATGCCGGCGTCGCGATTGATCGTTCTTCCACCCTCGGAGGCCGGTCAACAGCCGTTCACGTGGCGTTGGAAGCGCAGTTCGAGCGGACTGCCTTTTTCCGGCTAACGCACCCGTACCCGGTGGTTCGCACGCGCGCCAAGATGACATCCTTTGATCCAGCGGATGGGCTCACGCGTTGGACGCTGCGATGGGTGCTGCCTTCCGATGCGCCGATATCCGGCTTGCGAACGGCTCAGCTGATGCCGATCTGAAACATACCAACATCAGGCGCATGCGAGGGACGGCGATTCACCGTGGGCGGGCAAGCCTCCTCGATGGCCATGCCGCGCTCCGTAAGCTGCCGAAAGAAGGCCGGCGCCTCACGCTGCAAGCATCGTGCGACGCGCTCAGCGCCGGCTTTAAACCGGTATCCGACCGTCATCGCTCAAATCGACGATCACGGGGAAGCTTTCAGAAGTCCGTATTCAGATGGAGAGTAACGATGGAAACCAAACAACTGCATCGTGGTCGGCTTATCGACCACCTTCAGCTCGTGGTACGCGATCTCAAGGCCAGCCGGGACTTCTACGCGGCCGTTCTGGCTGTGTTGGACATCCCCATCGTAGGCGCAACCGAGACCTATTTCTGGGCGGACGAACTCGTCGTGTCCTCGGTTGAGAGCCCGGAGGCGCTGGGCGTGCTGACGGGGCGTCACCACCTGGCCTTCCAGGCGAGGGACCGCGCGACGGTGGACGCCTTCTATCGCGCGGCGCTCGCGCATGGAGGACGCGACAACGGTGCGCCCGGTGAGCGGGCCTATCACCCGGGGTACTACGCCGCTTTCGTGCTCGACCCCGATGGCAACAACATCGAGGCCGTGCACCATGGCGAGGCCCGGCGCAGCGCGCCATCGGTGGTGATCGATCTACCGGGTTAAGCCCGTCGCGCGTGGCCGATGTCCGGTTGCGCGGAGCAACAGCGCATAATCGGCTGCAAATGGCGGAGAGGATGGGATTCGAACCCACGATACGCTTTTGACGTATACTCCCTTAGCAGGGGAGCGCCTTCGACCACTCGGCCACCTCTCCGCCGCCGGGCATAGCCGTTTCGCCTGCCGTGGATCAAGTGGAAACGCGGATCGCGGTTCCGGCCGTGGCCACCGTCCGCCGGGAAGGCGGCCCGCCACAATTGCGACCGGCGGAAAATAGCGGTATCGGGCCCCGATGAACTGGCGGCGCTGGATACGACCCGGACTGTCCCTGACTTTCCTTATCGCGGTGCTGGCGGTCGCCGTTCTCGGCGGATCCATCGCGCGCGACGTGGGGAGCCGTGTCGAGGATCGCCTGCGCGCCGAGGGGCTGGCGTGGGTGACGGTCACCTCGGCATGGCGGTCGGTGACCTTGCGCGGCACCGCACCGTCGGAAGTCGCCCAGACCCGTGCCGTGGAGATCGCCCGGACCGTTGGCGGTGTGCGCTCGGTGGTCGACCGGTCCGGTTTGCTGCCGCTTCGCTCACCCTATGAATGGCAGGCGGTTCGCTCGCCGGGACGGATCGAACTGACCGGGCATGTGCCGTCCGAGGGTGCCCGCGACGCGCTGCTCGCCGCCGCGCGCCGGGTCTTTCCGGCCGAGGAGATCGTCGAAGGGCTTGAGCTCGCGCGTGGTGCGCCGGTCGCCTACGCCCCGGCCGTCACCTTCGCGCTCGAACGGCTGGCCGGGCTGGAGGAGGGCCAGGTCAACCTTGCCGACGACACGCTGATCGTCTCGGGGACGGCCACGGATGCCGCCGCCCTCGACGATGCCCGCGCCGCCTTCGCGGCCGGCGTGCCGGCGGGGATCAATCTCGGCCCGGTGGAGATTCTGCCGGCGCGCGCGCCCCGCTTCGTCTGGTCCGCGGCCCTGCAGGAAACGTCCGTCACGCTCATCGGCTTCATTCCCAACGATGTCGCGCGCGGCATCGTGGCCGAGACCGTGACCGCGGCCTTCCCCGGCTACGACCTGATCGACCAGACCCGCGTCGCCTCCGGCGAACCGTTCGGGTTCCTGGATGCGGTGGAGTTCGCGGTGGACGCGCTGACGCGCCTCGACAGCGGCGGCGTCACGCTCGACGAGTTGACACTGGACCTTGCCGGCTCGGCCAAGAGCGTCGACGACTACGAGGCGATCCTGGAGAAGGTCGGCGCGCCGCTGCCCGCCGGCATGAGCCTCGTTGCCGCCGACGTGCTCCCGGCGGTGGTGTCCGACTACTTCTGGCGTGCGGATGTCGGCGACGACGGGATTGCCCTGTCCGGTTATCTGCCCTCGCTGGAGGCCGTCAGCGAAGTCGTCGCGGCGGCCGAAGGTCTGGGCGACGATCGTGCGGTGCGCAACGAGATGCACGTCGCGCGCGGGGCTCCGGCGATCGACTGGACCGGTGCGGTCCAGTTCGCCGTGGGCACCGCCGCCCGGTTGCGGAGCGGTGGTGCGGCCATCGGCGGCGACGCCGGATTCACGCTGGAAGGGGTCGCGCGCTCCTCCGACGATTACGAGGCGCTCGACACCGTTCTGGCGGGCACCTTGCCTGCCAGCCTCGTGCTCGCGGGTGCGACGATCACGCCACCGCCGGCGACGGCGCCCTATCGTTTGATAATCGCCCGCGACGGGCCGCGCCTCAGGATCGCCGGCGATGTCGCGACGCGGTCGGACCGGGCCGATCTGGTGGCCGCCGGCAGTCGCGTCTACGGGATTGCCGACGTGGTCGACGCAACACGGTTCGCGAGCGGCGCGCCCGACGGCTTCCAGGAGGCAGCCCGGCTGTCGCTGACGGCGCTGTCGGGCCTCACCGGCGGTTCGGTCACGATCGAAGGCACGGAAGCCCGGCTGGACGGCTTCGTGACCCGCGACGACGTCGGCCAGCGCCAGGTGGATGTGCTCGGCGACAGGCTGCCGGACGGCTACTCGTTGGACGCGACGATTGTCACGCGCCAGCTGCCGCAGCCGCTTCCCGCCCAGCCGTGCAGCGATCTCGTCCAGCGTCACCTTGCGGCCGGGCGGCTCGAGTTCGAGGCCAACGAGGATCTGTCCGACGAAAGTCTGGTGGTGCTCGATCGTGTGGCCGAGACCATGGTGCGTTGCCGGCCATTGCTGGTCGAAATCGGGGTCCACAGCGACAGCCGGGGATCACAGGCGACCAACCGGCGTCTGACGCAGGCGCGCGCCGAACGCATCGTCGAGTATCTGGTGGACGCCGGCGTCCGGCGCGAGCGCCTGACGGCGCAGGGTTTCGGCGAGACCGAACCGATTGCCGACAACGACACCGAGGCCGGTCGGGCCGCCAACCGGCGGGTGGCCTTCGCCACCGCCGTTGCCGAACCGCTCGGGGCGTTCCCCGAGATACCGGAGCCCGAACCGCTCGGTCCGCAGACGGAACCGCAGCCGGAGAGTCCGGCCGCTCCGGAACCTCCGGCAGGTGACGCGCCCGGCGCGCCGGCACCATCCGAACCGGCGTCACCAGAACCCGTGTCATCCGAACCGGCCTCACCCGAACCGGCCCCGCCGCCGGCCGTCGACGGCCAGGAGGCGACCGAGTGATGCTCTACACGCTTGCAAGCTACTGGCCCTTCGTCCTCCTGACCCTCCTCGCTGGCCTCGGTGTCGGCTGGTGGTTCCAGAGCCCGGGCAGCGTCGACGAGGTCACCGCATGGCTGGAGGAAGGGGAGGACGAGCCGTGATCACCCACTTCCTCGAGGTCTGGTTGATTCTGGCGATCGTCTTCGCGGTCGGCTGTGTCGGCGGGGCGCTGGCCTACGAATTCGTGGCGCAGTCCGGGCTCGCCCACGACCAGCGCCGCGCGGCGCGGACGGTCGGCCTGGCGATCGACGGCGTACGCAGGCGCCTGGGGCTCGATCCCGGTTGGCGGGAATACCGGGTGGTGCCGGCCGAAGCCTTCGGTGAGGAACCTTTCGCGGCGGGTCCCTCCGCCCCTGCGGCGGTCCGACCTGATCCGGTGGAAACCGCCGAGGCGCCGCGGGAGCAGCCGACGGCACCCGTGACAGAACCCGTGCCCGATGAAGTGGAGGCAGGCGGGGATGCGGCGGCTGATGCGATGCGTCCCATGAGCCTCGGCGCCCCGCGTCGTGGCGTGCCCGACGATCTCCAGCGCATCCGCGGCATCGGCAAGAAGAACGAGCGCCTGCTCAACCAGCTCGGCGTGTTCCATTTCGGCCAGATCGCTGCCTGGACGCCGGCAGAGGTCGCCTGGATCGGGCAGCACATGGCGTTTCCGGAGCGCATCGTCCACGACGACTGGGTGGGACAGGCAATCGTGCTGGCCACCGGCTCAGGCGCCGATGATCTGCACGCGGACGAGCGCCGGCGCGTCTTTCGTGAGGCCCTGCTCGACAGCAGTGAGGAAGCTGTCGAGGACAGCGACGAGGACGATGCCGATGCGGTCGACACCTACGAGGATGACGACATGATCGTCGATCCGGTGGCGGACGAACCGCCCACCGACCCTTACCCGGACCCGGAGGCTGATGAGAGAGACCTGCCGCCGGAACCGTCTGACGAGCCCGACGATTCGCCGCGGTAGGCTCCCCGTCAGTTGGCCGAGGCGGCCGGGCCCTTGACCTCGCCCATGGGGGGCCGCGGCGGCGTGGCGCCCTCGATTCCGGTGATGAACGACGACATCCGGTTCAGCAACGGGCCGCCCGCGAGATGCGGCGGGTGGCCTTCGCCCGGTACCGTCAACATGGTCAGCTCGGGATGGACCGCGGCCATCTCGTCGAGCGTGTCGGCGGACAGGATGTCGGAGTGTTCGCCGCGGATGGCGAGCACGGGCAGGTTCGTGAGGGCGCGGAATTCCTGCCACATGTCCGGCAAAGGCTGATCGAAATCGACGCCGTCCAGCGTTTCCGACAGGCGCGGGTCGTAGTCCGACACCGGGCGCCCGTCCTCATCGCGGAACGTCAGCCGCGCCTGGCGGTCCCAGTCGGCGTCATCCCACGCCGTGAAACGGGCTGCGTGGAGGCGCCGCAGGATTGCCGCCGCATCGGCCCAGTCGATCGGTGGTGGTGTGCGTCCGACGTAGGACTTGATACGCGCGAGGCCGAGCGGTTCGATCACGGGGCCGATATCCACCAGGACGAGAGCGGCCATGCAGGTCGGCCGGTCGACGCCGACGAACATGCTGACGATGCCGCCGCGTGACGTGCCGACGAAGATGGCGCGCGGCACGTCCAGCGCCGCCATCACCGCATGGACGTCGCGCATTTCTGTAAAGGGGTTGTAGTTCTGCGGATCCGGGTCCCAGGCCGAGCGGCCGCGGCCGCGATAGTCCGGGCACAGCACCCGTCGCGGGCGGTGACGGTGATTGGCGAGGTGGCGCGCGAGCGCGTCGTAGTCGCGGTGGGTGCGGCTCAGACCCGGCAGGCAGATCACCGGCGTCCACGGTGAGGCCGCGTCGCCATAGACGCGCACGTGCAGGCGCAGGCCGTCGGCGGCGGTGACGAAGCGCTCGCCGACCGGCGCGTCGGCGGTTTCCCGGTCGACGTTGTCCTCGGAACGTTCGGTCACGCGCGCCCCGCTCAACTGGGCTCGGCGCGGCGCAAATCGTCGGTGATCGACAACGCGGCGTCGCCGAACCGCGCGCGGTAGACCTGAAGGTTCTCCATCACCCGCTGCACGTAGTTGCGCGTCTCGGTGAAGGGGATCGACTCGATCCAGTTGACCACGTCGACCTTGGGGTCGCGCGGATCGCCGAAGCGCTCGATCCAGTCGTCGACGCGGCTGCCGCCTGCGTTGTAGGCGGCGAAGGTCATGATGTAGGAGCCGCCGAAGCGTTCCATCATCTGAGCGAGATACGAGGCGCCGAGGGTGGCGTTGAAGGCCGGATCGGCGGTGAGCTTGGCCCGCGAATAGCGCAGCCCCAGCGTCCGCGCCGTCTCCCGCGCCGTGGCCGGCATCAGTTGCAGCAGTCCGCGGGCGCCGGCACGACTCACGGCCTCCTGGTTGAACCGGCTCTCCTGGCGCGCAATCGCATAGACCAGCGCCTTGTCGACGGCGCCGATCCTGGCGTCGGACGGTATGGCTTCCGTGCGGAAGGCGAGATCGTCGACGGGCAGGCCGCGCGACGCCGCGATGATGCCGACCTGCAGCGCGAACTGGTGGAGATCGGCGGATTCGGCAAGGTCCGACAGCAGCCGGATCTCGGCGGGGTCATCCAGCGCACGTGCCAGCGCGCGGAAGAACGTGCCAGTCCGGTCGCGATGGTTGGCGGCGAGCAGATGGCGGATGGCCTGCACGTAGCGGCGGTCGTCGAAGCGCGCACGATCGGCAGGCGAGGGGCGCGGCGACGTCGACAGCGGCAGGGTGCCGGCACCGAGTTCGGCCAGCGCCAACTGGCCATGATAGGCGGTGGCGTAGCGGGCGGCGCGGCGGAAGTGACCGTCGGCGGCGCTGGTGTCGCCCCGGGCCTTGGCGGCGCGGCCCAGCCAGTATTCGCCTCGGGACACGCTGAGCGGGCGGCTGGCGATCTCCAGGATCTTCGCGAAATGGCGCTCGGCCGTCACCGGATCGTCGAGAAACTCCAGCGCGTACCAGCCGGCGTGGAACTCGGCCTCCGCCCGGCGGCCGCTCGATTCGGCGCGGTGGTTGGCGGCGATCTCGTAGGCGCGGACGTTCTCGCCGTCCTCGGCCAAGGCGCGCGACACGATGCGGCGCTCGACCCACCAGGCGTCGGGATCGACGAGACGCGCGTGCTCGCGTGGCGCCTGGGCGAGAAGCTCGGCGGCGTCGCCCATGCGGTCGGCGCGGCGCGCGACCTGGGCGCGGGAATAGAGCGCCAGCGGGTCGGAGGCGGCAGCACTGGGGAGATCGCGAAGGAGACCCGCGGCCTTGGACTGCCGGCGGATAGTCGCGGCGACGGCAGCGGCGAGCTTCTGTTGGGTGGCGTCGAGCAGCTTGGCGGTGCGTAGAGCGGCCTCGGCCCGGTCGTCATAAAGGAGGCGGTCCATGCGGGCCTTGTGATCGGCCGTCGTCAGGAGGCTGCCGAAGTCCTCGATCACCCGCGCTTCGATGTCCTTCTCCGGCGTTTCGGTGCGCCACAGATCGCGGATAAGGGCACGCGCGTCGTCGCGCCGTCCGGCCTGTTGGAGGCCGGCGGCGAGCCGCAAGGCGGTCTCGTGGAGCTCCGGCGAACGTTCGCCCAGCGCCTCCACATAGGTAGCCGGCTCGGCCTTCTCGCGGAACAGGGCCTGTTCGAGCCGGAGCTGCATCAGCGACTGGCCGGGCCAGGCTTTCAGCTTGGCCATGACCTCGAGGATGCGGAACGACGGCACCGACTTGTCGCCGCTGGTCGCAACCAGCCAGTCGATCAGATCGGCGCTCACCGCGTCGGGCAGGGCGTAGGCGGCCAGCGTCGCGCCGGCCGGATCGCCCTTGCGCAGGAGGTCGGCGGCGACGGTGAAGCCGACGCTCGCCAGGTTGACCGACTCGACCGGCTCTGGCGCGGGCAGCGCGGCCGCAGCGGGGACCATGCCGGAGCGGATCAGGTCGGCGATCGGATCGCCCGCCGCCTGCCGCGGATCGAGCCGGGGCAGGGGGACCGGGTCGCTCGCCGCGACGGCACCGGGGACGTGTAGCGCGCCGACAGCAACGCCGGCCGCGAGCAGGCAGGCCAGCGCCGGGCGGGACCGTGGCGACGGTGTCACCGGGAGTCGCAGGAGGCGAGGCCGCGCCACGTCGCTGTCACCTTTCCGGGAATCGAGCCGCATTTGCCATGAACATGCCATATCGTGGCCGATGATGGCCATGGAAAGGCCCTCCTTGCGGGGCTATCGGGGCAGGACTAAGGTCGCCGCTCATTCTCGTGCGCGGCTCAGGCCCGATCTTTGGGATAGACATCCATGTTTAAAGGTTCCCTGACGGCGCTCGTGACGCCCATGCGGAACGGGCACATCGACGAGGACGCGTTGCGCGCCTTCATCGAGTGGCAAATCGGCGAAGGCACCCACGGGCTGGTGCCCGTGGGCACGACGGGCGAGAGCCCGACGCTCAGCCACGACGATCACAAGCGCGTGGTGAAGCTGTGCATCGAGGTCGCCGCCGGCCGCGTGCCGGTGGTCGCCGGTTCGGGTTCGAACAACACCGTTGAGGCGATCGACCTTGCCGTCCACGCGGAACAGGCCGGCGCGCAGGGACTGCTGATCGTCACCCCATACTACAACAAGCCCAGCCAGGAAGGGCTGTACCACCACTACAAGGCGATCAACGACGCCGTCGGCATCCCGATCATCATCTACAACATCCCCGGCCGGTCGGTGATCGACATGACGGAAGAGACGATGGCGCGGCTGTTCGAACTCCCGAACATCGCCGGCGTCAAGGATGCGACCGGCGATCCGGTGCGCGTGACCATGCAGCGGATCATCGTCGGCGAGGGCTTCAACCAGCTCTCCGGCGATGACGGATCGGCGCTGGCGTTCATGGCCCATGGCGGCCACGGCTGTATCTCGGTCACCTCCAATGTCGCGCCCAAGCAGATGTCGGAGTTCCACGAGGCGTGTCTGGCCGGCGATTTCGCCACCGCGCTCACCATGCACGACCGGCTGATGCCGCTGCACCGGGCCCTGTTCCTCGAACCGAGCCCGGCCGGCTCGAAATACGCGCTGTCGCTGCTCGGCAAGATGGAGGCCGATCTGCGCCTGCCGATGGTTCCGCTCAGCGACGGCGCCAAGACGGAGGTTCGTGAGGCCATGGTCCATGCGGGCCTCCTGAACTGACGTCATGGCCAAAGCGTCGACCGCGCGTCGGCCGGCCGCCGAGAACCGTCGTGCGCGCCGCAACTACGAAATCGGGCAGACCTACGAGGCCGGCATTGCGCTGACCGGCACCGAGGTGAAGTCGCTGCGGTCGGGGCGGGCCAACATCTCGGACGCCTATGCCGGCGAGCAGGGCGGTGAGTTGTGGCTGTTCAACGCCTATCTGCCGGAATATCTCCAGGCCAACCGCTTCAACCACGAGACCCGCCGGCCGCGGAAGCTGCTTCTCCACCGCAAGGAGATCAGCCGTCTGATCGGCGCGGTGGATCGGGAGGGGATGACCCTCGTGCCGCTGAAGATCTACTTCAACGACCGTGGCCGGGCGAAGGTGGAACTGGCCGTGGCGCGTGGCAGGAAGCTTCACGACAAGCGCGAATCCGAGAAGCGGCGGAGCTGGGACCGCGAAAAGGCACGGCTCATGCGCGAGAAGGGCTAGGGCCTGGCGATGAAGATCGTGCTTGTCGTCGTCCTGATCCTGGTGCTGGCGGCTGTGGTCGCGCAGCTTGTCATGGCGCGCGGATTCCTGGCCGAGGTGGCCCGCCAGGAAGACAAGGTCCGCAACGCGCCGGTCCCCCAGATGCGCGATCCCGATTCGATCCCCGAACCGATGCGGCGTTTCGCGTTGAGGGGGTTTGCCGGGCAAGGCGGCCTGCCGCGCGCCGTCCACTTCACGCAGGCGGCGGAGCTGCTTCGCGGCGACGCCTGGTCGACGCTCCCGGCGCGCCAGCACATCGCGATTGCGGAACCCGGTTTCGCCTGGGTCGGTGAACAGCCGGGCTGGCCAGTGCCGTTCGTTCGGGTGATCGACCGGTTCACCGATGGCGAAGGTGAGCTGGAGGTCAGGCTGTTCGGCTCGATCCGGCTGGCGCGGGTCAGGGGCCCGGATGCCGATGTCGGCGAAGCCATGCGCTATCTGGCGGAACTGCCCTGGGCGCCGGACGCGATCCTGGCGAACGGGGCGATCACCTGGCGGCAGATCGACCCACAGACCGTGGAAGCTGAGCTGCCGCTGTCGCCGCGTCCGGCCGCGGTGCGGTTCCGGTTCGACGATGCCGGCGACGTTGTGGAGATCGCCGCCGCGGACCGTCCCGACACGTCGTCGGGCGAGACGGTCCTGCGTCCGTGGCGCGGCCTCTTTTCCGACTACGTCGAGATGGGCGGGCGCCGGATTCCGCGCACCGCGGAGGTCGGCTATGCCGATGACGGCGTCTACGCGCCCTATTTCCGCGGTCGCATCACGTCCTATCGGGTGCTGCGGTAGGACCGCCCGCCACGTCGTCGAGGTAGCGGCGGACGGCCACGAACACCGCCTCGAACATCTCCGGCGTCAGCACGCCAGTGTTCGTGTTGTAGCGGGAGCAGTGGTAGCTGTCGAAGAGCCGCAGGCCGCCGTCGAGCGCGTGGACGGCGCCGTGGCCGAACGGGAAGGCAGCGCGGCGGAGGCCGAGCGCCGAGACCACGTTGTCGTGGGCGATACGCCCCAGCGCGAGGATGGCCGTCAGCCGGTTCATGCCCGCGAGGGTCGCGGTCAGAAACGGACGGCACCCGCGCATTTCGACCCCGGTCGGCTTGTTCTGCGGCGGCACGCACCGGACCGCGTTGGTGATAGCGGCGTCGACCAGGGTCAGGCCGTCATCGGGTCGGGCGTCGAACTGCCCATGGGCGAACCCGTGGTCGAGAAGCGCCGGGTAGAGGAGCAGGCCCGCGGCGTCGCCGGTGAACGCCCGGCCGGTCTTGTTGGCGCCGCGCAGGCCCGGTGCCAGGCCGACCACCAGCAGGCGTGCGTCCGTCCCGCCGAAGGTGGGCACCGGGGCGTTGAACCAGTCCGGTTCGCGCGCGCGCCATTGTTCACGGAAGTCGGCAAGACGCGGGCAGCGGTCGCAGTCGCGATGCGGGGTGTCGCCGGTCGTCGGCGCGTCCGGCTCAGAAGTCTTCATCGTCGTCGAACTCGTCCTCGAACGATTCGGCGGCGCGTTCCTTCTGGCGGGCGGGGCGCTCCGACGGGTCGCGCCCGATCTTGTCCTTGAGGTCGGCGAGCTCGACGAAGTGGTCGGCCTGGCGGCGCAGTTCGTCGGCGATCATGGGCGGCTGGCTGGTGAGCGTCGACACGACCGTCACCTTGCGGCCCTTCCGCTGGATGGCTTCGACCAGGGAGCGGAAGTCGCCATCGCCGGAGAACAGCACCATGTGGTCGATGCTCTCGGCCATCTCCATGGCCTGGACCGCGAGCTCGATGTCCATGTTGCCCTTGATCTTCCGGCGGCCGGCAGCGTCCACGAACTCCTTGGTCGGCTTGGTGACCACCGTGTAGCCGTTGTAGTCGAGCCAGTCGATCAGAGGGCGGATGGACGAATACTCCTGCTCCTCGGCCAAGGCGGTATAATAGTATGCGCGGAGAAGGTAACTCTCGTTCTTAAATTCTGATAGCAACCTCTTGTAATCGATATCGAAACCAAGGGATTTGGATGTCGCATAGAGATTGGCGCCGTCGATGAACAGCGCAAGCTTCTCGCGTGGATCAAACATGGGCGCAACTCTTCCAGGTTGTTGTTTTTTGGTGTTGCCAGATGGATTTGGTGGTCAAAAAAGCCTCAGAACCTCAAAGGTCCGCAATCGAATGTATCCTATCAGGGTCCTCGAAATGCGACCACGGGCGGAATACGTCCTGACATAAGGCGGTGGCCGGCCTCGTCTAGCGTTGGCGTGTTGCGTCCTGGGGCCAACCGCCTTATATCAGCGCTCGATTTCCAACATTGCCGGAGAACAGGTCATGGCGCGTGTGACCGTCGAGGACTGCGTTGACAAGGTCGAGAACCGCTTCGAACTGGTCCTTCTGGCCAGCCATCGCGCCCGCATGGTCGCCGGCGGCGCACCGATCACCGTGGAACGGGACAACGACAAGAACCCTGTCGTGGCGCTCCGCGAAATTGCCGACGAGACCGTGGCGCCGGAAGACCTCAAGGAAGACCTGATCCACTCGCTGCAGAAGCACGTCGAGGTGGACGAGCCGGAACCCGAGGCGGTGCCGCTGATTGCCTCGCCGGGAACGGCGCCGGATGCCCCCGAAGCGGAGCCGACCTACGACCGCATGTCGGAGGAGGAACTCCTGCGCGGGCTCGAAAACATGGTTCCGCCGGACAAAACTGACGATTTCTAGCCGAAACGCGGCGCGTTAAGCGTCGCGAAATCGGCCGTCCAGCATTATATTTCGCTAGCGGCGGAGCGCCGGATTGGCCGGCCACCGGGCGTGCGGATCGTGCGTGGGATGATGCGTCAGTACGAATTGGTGGAGAAGGTCACGCGCTACAACCCGGGCGCGGACGAAGCTCTCCTCAACAAGGCGTATGTGTACGCCATGCGTAAGCATGGCTCGCAGCAGCGGGCCAACGGCGACCCGTACTTCTCCCATCCCCTCGAAGTGGCCGGTATCCTCACCGACCTGAAGCTCGACGACGCCACCATCGCCGCGGCCCTGCTCCACGACACCATCGAGGACACCGACGCCACGCGTGGCGAGATCGACGACCTCTTTGGCGAAGACATCGGCCAGCTTGTCGAGGGCCTCACCAAGATCCAGCGTCTCGACCTGGTCTCGCGCCGCGCCGCGCAGGCGGAGAACCTCCGCAAACTCCTGCTCGCCATCTCCTCCGATGTCCGCGTTCTCCTGGTCAAGCTTGCCGACCGCCTCCACAACATGCGCACGCTGGAGCACATGTCGGACGAGGCGCGGTCGCGCATCGCCGAGGAGACGCTCGAAATCTACGCGCCGCTCGCCGGGCGCATGGGCATGCACGACATGCGGGAGGAGATGGAGGAGCTGGCGTTCCGCACGGTCAACCCGGAAGCCTACCAGGCCATCACCGACCGGCTGAGCGAGGTCGGGCAGCGCGACCGGGAGATCGTCGCCACCATCGAGAAGGAACTGGTCGCGCTCCTGAAGGACGCCGGCATCGAGGCGCACGCGACCGGGCGCGCCAAGCGCCCCTATTCGGTTTTCCGCAAGATGGAGAGCAAGACCATCAGCTTCGAGCAGTTGTCGGACATCATCGGCTTCCGCGTGATCGTGAACTCGATCACCGATTGCTACGCCGCGCTGGGGGTGATCCACACGATGTGGCCGGCTGTGCCGGGGCGGTTCAAGGACTACATCTCGACCCCGAAGCAGAACGAGTATCGGTCGCTCCACACCACCGTCGTCGGCCCCAGCCGTCAGCGGGTCGAGTTGCAGATGCGGACCGGCGAGATGCACCGGGTCGCCGAATTCGGCATCGCCGCCCACGCGCTCTACAAGGACGGCGTCGTGGCCCCGCGCGGCAACGGCCACGGCAAGCGCACCGAGTTTGCAGCCGAGATCCAAGCCTATGAATGGCTGCGCCGGACGGTGGAAATCCTCGCCGACGGCGACACGCCGGAAGAGTTCCTCGAGCACACCAAGCTCGAGCTCTTCCACGACCAGGTCTTTTGCTTCACCCCCAATGGCCGGCTGATCGCGCTGCCGCGCGGCGCCAAGCCGATCGACTTCGCCTATGCCGTCCATACCGACGTCGGCGACAGTTGTATCGGCGCCAAGATCAACGGCCGCGGCATGCCGCTGATGACCGAGCTCCACAATGGCGACGAGGTGGAGATCGTGACCGCCGAAGGCCACGTGCCGCCGCCGGCGTGGGAATCGATGGTCGTGACCGGCAAGGCGCGTTCGGCGATCCGCCGCGCGACCCGCACCGCGGCGCGGACCCAATATGCGGGGCTTGGCCGCGATATTCTGAAACGCTGCTTCTCGGCGGCCGGCAGGAACCTCTCCGACGCCGCGCTCGAGGACGCACTGCCGCGCATGTCGCAGAACAACGTCGAGGACATGCTGGTGAGCGTAGGGCGCGGCGAGATCGAGGGCCGGACGGTGCTGAAGGCCGTCCATCCGGAGGCGGTCCGTTCCGGTGCGCGGTCATCGAGCGCCGACGACGGCTGGTTCGGGCTCAACCGGGTCTCGGGCCTCAAGTTCCGCTTGCCGGGCCTCACGCGTCGGGATCAGGCGGACAGCCGCAACAAGTCTGCCATCCCGATCCGCGGCATCGAGGACAAGGCGGTCCGCTACGCCGACGGCGCGCTGCCCGGCGAACGGATCGTGGGTATCGTCGAGCAGGGGCAGGGCATCACCATCTATCCGATCCAGTCGCCGGCGCTGAAGAGGTTCGACGACCAGCCGGAGCGCTGGCTTGACGTGCGCTGGGACATCGATGCGGAGATGCAGAACCGGTTCCCGGCCCGGATCGAGGTCACGGCGACCAACGAACCGGGCACGCTGGCGCAGGTGGCCATTGCCGCGGCCGATAACGATGCCAATATCGCCAATATCGCGATCACACGTCAGGCGGCCGATTTTGCGGTGATGCTGATCGATGTCGAAGTGTTCAACGTGAAGCATCTCAACGGGCTGATCCGCCAGATTCGCGCCCGGCCGGTGGTCAGCACCGTGCGCCGCGTCCTGGACTGACGCGATGCTGTTTCGCCGCCGCCAGCGCCAGGATCTGCTCGCGCGCCTCAGGGTCGCGCTGTGGCCGCGGCGTAGCTGGGGGCGGTCGTTCCGCTACTACGCCAAGCGCATCCCGCGCCTGTCCGGTTCGCCGCGCGCCATCGCGGCCGGCGTGGCCGCCGGCGTCTTCGCGTCGTTCACGCCGTTTATCGGCCTTCATTTCATTATCGGCTTCGTGATTGCCTTCCTCGTCGGCGGCAATCTGATCGCCGCGGCGCTCGGGACGGCGGTCGGCAATCCCATCACATTCCCCTTCATCTGGGCGGCGACCCACCGCGTCGGCAGCATCGTGCTCGGACAGGGCGAATCGGTCGCCCCGACGGTCGAGAGCGCCAGCCTGTGGTCCCTTCGGTCGTTCGACGCATTGGTGCCCATCTTCGGTCCCATGATTGTCGGTGCGATCCCGCTTGGGGGCGTTTGCGCGCTGGCGGTCTATGCCGGCGTGTTCCATTCGGTAAGGGCGTTCAAGCGCATGCGCAGCGAACGCCTTGCGGCGCGGCGGCGGCAGCGCACGGTGACGGCGGAGGATATGGGAAATGGATGAGAACAGACGGCTGCGGCTGGGCGTCAACATCGATCACGTGGCCACGATCCGGAACGCTCGCGGTGGCGATCACCCCGATCCGTTGCGCGCCGCGCAGGTCGCGGCCGCGGCCGGTGCCGACGGCATTACCGCGCATCTGCGCGAGGATCGCCGCCACATCGGCGACCGGGATATTGCCCGGCTCCGCGAGGAGATCGAACTGCCGCTTAATTTCGAGATGGCGGCCACCGCCGAGATGGTGTCGATCGCCGTCCGGCATCGACCCCACGCGGCGTGCATCGTGCCTGAGCGGCGCGAAGAGCGCACGACCGAGGGCGGGATCGACGCGGCGGGCCGCCTCGACCAGCTTCGCCCGACGGTCGACGCGCTGGCGGAGGCCGGTATCCGCGTCTCGCTGTTCATCGAACCGGATGTGCGGCAACTGGAGGCCGCTGTCGCGCTGGGCGCGCCGGTGGTCGAACTGCATACCGGGCGGTATTGCGAAGCCTACGCTTCCGGCCCGGACGCTTTCGGGGCCGAGCTCCGGCGTCTGAAGGAGGCTACAACAACCGGCGCGGAGCTGGGGCTGGAGGTCCATGCCGGCCACGGCCTGTCGTTCGATACCGTCGCGGGGGTCGCGCGGCTTCCCGAAATCCGTGAACTCAATATCGGCCATTTCCTCATCGGCGAGGCGATCTTCGGCGGTCTGGCCGATGCCGTGCGGACCATGCGCGACCTCATGGACCGTGCGCGCGCCGGGGTCGGCGCATGATCATCGGGATCGGCAACGATACCATCGACATCCGCAGGGTCGAGGGCGTCATGGAGCGCCACGGCGAGCGGTTCATCAAGCGGATCTTCACCGCGACCGAAATCCGCAAATCGGAGCGCCGCCGTCTCCGGGCGGCCTCCTACGCCAAGCGATTCGCCGCCAAGGAGGCCTGTTCCAAGGCGCTCGGCACCGGCATGCGCGCCGGCGTCTTCTGGCGCGATATGGGCGTCGTCAACCTACCGTCGGGCAAGCCGACCATGGCGCTGACCGGCGGTGCCGCGCGCCATCTGGAGCGCCTGACGCCGGATGGTCACGTTCCGCGCATCCACGTGACCATCACCGACGACTTCCCGCTGGCGCAGGCGCTGGTCATCATCGAAGCGGTGGCGGCGACGCCCGCAGCCGAGGATTCCAGTCCCTCCTAGACGGATTTGCGTGCCGCTGCGCGAGCCGGTATGACCCGGCGACCTCGGCGACCCCATCCCAGGCAGGAAAGCGAATGAGCGTGGCCTCCGAAAAACCCGAAAAAGGCGGCGGTCTCGGCGAGACCTTCAAGATCGTCGTCCAGGCGCTGCTTCTGGCGCTGGTCATCCGGACGCTGCTGTTCCAGCCGTTCAGCATCCCGTCGGGGTCCATGAAGTCGACGCTCCTGGTCGGTGACTTCCTGTTCGTCTCGAAATACGCCTACGGCTACTCGCGCCATTCGTTGCCGTTCTCGCCCAACATCTTCGACGGCCGAATCTTCGGCTCCGAGCCGAAACGCGGCGATATCGTCGTCTTCAAGCTGCCGCGCGACGATTCCACCGACTTCATCAAGCGGCTGATCGGGCTGCCGGGCGACAAGCTGCAGATGATCGACGGCGTCCTTCACATCAACGGCGAGGCGGTGAAGCGCGAGCCGGCCCGGGATTTCGACGAGAACGGGCGGGCCTACACCCGCTACCGCGAGACGCTGCCGAACGGTGTCAGCTATCTCACGGTCGACCTCACCCCCAACGGGCTTGAGGACAACACGCAGGTCTTCGAAGTGCCGCCCGGCCACTATTTCATGATGGGCGACAACCGCGACAACTCGACCGACAGCCGGGTGCCGCCCTTGCGCGGCGGTGTCGGTTTCGTGCCGGCCGAGAACCTGATCGGGCGAGCCGAGATCATCTTCTTCTCGGTCGAGGAGGGCGAAAGCGTGCTGGCGTTCTGGAAGTGGCCGTGGACCGTGCGCGGAGAGCGGCTGTTCAAGCTTCTATGACGAAGCGCGCGGCGTGGTCGGCGCTCGAAGCGCGCCTTGCCTACACGTTCCGCGATCCCGCTCATCTCGAAACCGCCCTGACCCACGCCAGCGCCGTCGAGCAGGGCAAGGGCAAGGTCACCTATGAGCGCTACGAGTTCCTCGGTGACCGGGTCCTCGGTCTCGTGGTCGCTGACATGCTGCTTGCGGCCTTTCCGGACGCCGACGAAGGCGAACTCAACCGGCGTTTTGTCGAGCTGGTGCGCAAGGAGACCTGCGCCGACGTGGCTGCTGCGCTCGGGCTCGGCGACGGCCTGATCGTCGGGGGAGGCCGCGCCAACCGCGCTGCGCTCGGCACCCGCAAGGTTCTCGGCGACATCTGCGAATCGGTCATCGCCGCGATCTATCTCGACGGCGGGCCGGCGGCGGCGCGGGCCTTCATCGAGGCGAACTGGCACGAGCGCATGCGCCGCGGCCGCGGCGGCCGGCGCTCGGCCAAGACCGCCCTGCAGGAGTGGGCGCAGGGCCGCGGGCTGCCGCCACCGCGCTACCATCTGGTCGACCGCAGCGGACCGGACCACGAGCCGGAATTCGTGGTCGAGGCCGAGGTTGACGGGCTCGATCCCGAAACCGGCGCGGGCGCGACCCGCCGCAAGGCCGAACAGGCTGCCGCAGTACGCGTCCTGGAGCGCGAGGGCGTGTGGCCGCCATGAGCGCACCCGCCGCAACGCGATGCGGCTTCGTCGCCCTGATCGGTGCGACCAATGCCGGTAAGTCGACCCTCGTCAACAGCCTCGTCGGCACCAAAGTCACCATCGTCAGCCGCAAGGTGCAGACGACCCGCAGCCTGATCCGCGGCATCGTGATGCGCGGCGAAAGCCAGATCGTGCTCGTGGATACGCCCGGCATCTTCGAGCCGCGCCGCCGCCTCGATCGCGCGATGGTCGACACCGCCTGGGGCGGGGCCCGCGACGCCGACGCCGTCGCGCTCATCGTCGATGCCGCCGCCGGCCTGACCGAGGCCGTGGAACAGGTGATCGACGACCTCGGCGCGCTCGCCAAGCCGCGTATCGCGCTCCTCAACAAGATCGATCTGGTGCCGCGCGACTCCCTGCTGGCGCTGGCGCAGGCGATCCAGGACCGCGGGACCTTCGACCGCATCTTCATGGTTTCGGCGCTGACCGGCGATGGCCTCGACGATGTCGCCGATTTCCTGGCCGCAACCGTGCCCGCCGGGCCGTGGCTCTACCCGGAAGACGAGGTGAGCGACCTGCCGCTGCGGCGTCTGGCGGCCGAGATCACGCGCGAGAAGCTGTTTGAGCGGCTCCATCAGGAACTGCCCTATCAGACGACCGTGGAGACCGACGCCTGGCAGGAGCAGGAGGACGGCTCGGTCCGGGTCGAGCAGACGATCTACGTGGCCCGCGACGGCCACAAGAAGATCGTGATCGGCAAGGGCGGTACGGCCGTCCGGGCCATCTCCATGGCCGCGCGGCAGGAACTGGCCGAGATCACCGAGCGCACGGTGCACCTGTTCGTCTTCGTGAAAGTGCGGGAAAAGTGGATCGACGACCCCGAACGCTACCGCGAGATGGGCATCGAGTTCCCGCGGGACACCTGAGAGGGGTCCGGGATCGCGCCCCATGCAGTGGACCGATGACGGCATCATCCTGGGTACGCGCCGACATGGCGAGACGAGCGCCATCGTCGAACTGATGACGCGCGCTCACGGCCGTCACCTCGGGCTGGTGCGCGGTGGCCGCTCGCGCCGCCATCGCCCGACCCTGCAGCCGGGTAATTCGGTCGCCGCCGTTTGGCGCGCCCGGCTCCACGACCATCTCGGAACCTATGCGCTGGAACTGACCAAGGCGCGGGCGGCGCGGCTCATCGAGCAGCCTGTGAGCCTGCATGTGGCGCAGGCGGCCGCGGCCCTTCTCCGGCTGCTGCCGGAACGCGATCCCCATGCCGACCTCTTCGACGGGCTGTCGGCGATCCTCGATCTCCCCGACGAGCTGACGCTCGCCACCTCGATGCTGGTGCGGCTGGAACTGAAGCTCCTCGACGAGCTCGGTTTCGGACTCGATCTCGAGTCGTGCGCCGCCGGCGGTGACGACGACCTGCTCTACGTCTCGCCGAAAAGCGGCCGGGCCGTCGGTCGCACCGCCGGCGAGCCGTATCGCGAGCGCCTGCTCCTGCTGCCGGGCTTCCTCCTGGCCGCCCCGGCGGCGGAGCCGCCCGGCGCGCAGGATGTGCTCGACGGTTTCGAGCTCACCGGCTTCTTCATGGCGCGCCATGTCCACGGGCCCCGCGGCCTGGCGCCGTCGGAGGCGCGCGGGACGTTGGAAGCCATGTTGCGTCGCGAGGTGGCGATCGCCGCCGGCGGGTGAGCTTGTCAGGCCGCGGACGCGGGAGTAACTGCCGGTCATGGGCCAGGATTTGATTCCCGAATCGGACATTGAGACCGTCGAACTGCGCGATGCGCTTGAGGAGCGCTATCTCGCCTACGCGCTCTCGACCATCATGCACCGGGCGCTGCCGGACGTGCGCGACGGCCTGAAGCCGGTGCACCGGCGGCTCCTGTTCGCCATGCGCCAGCTACGGCTCGATCCGAGCCGCGGCTTCAAGAAATCGGCCCGCGTCGTCGGTGACGTGATCGGCAAGTTCCATCCCCATGGCGACCAGGCTGTCTACGACGCGCTGGTGCGCCTCGCACAGCAGTTTGCCGTCCGCTATCCGCTGATCGAGGGGCAGGGGAACTTCGGCAACATCGTCGGCGATAACCCGGCCGCCATGCGCTACACCGAGGCCCGCCTGACCAACGTCGCCGAACTGCTGCTCGACGGCATCGACGAGGACGCGATCGATTTCCGGGCGACCTATGACGGCGAGGAGGAGGAGCCGGTCGTCCTGCCGGGCGCCTTTCCCAACCTGCTCGCCAACGGAGCCTCAGGCATCGCGGTCGGCATGGCGACGAGCATTCCGCCCCACAACGCCGTCGAACTCTGCGCTGCCGCCCTCCATCTCATCAAGGCGCCGAAGGCGACGATCGACAAGCTGATCGAGCTGGTGCCGGGGCCGGACCTGCCGACCGGCGGGATTCTCATCGAGGACCGCGCCACGGTGCGCGAGGCCTATCGCACCGGCCGCGGCGGTTTCCGCCTGCGGGCGCGCTGGCACGTGGAGGACCAGAAGCGCGGGGCCTACTTGGCGGTCGTGACCGAGATTCCCTACCAGGTCCAGAAGGCACGGCTGATCGAGAAGATCGCGCAACTGCTCGAGGCCAAGAAGCTGCCGCTGGTCGCCGATATCCGCGATGAATCGGCCGAGGACGTGCGGGTCGTGATCGAGCCGAAGAGCCGTACGGTCGATGCCACGCTGATGATGGAATCGCTGTTCAAGCTGACCGATCTCGAAACCCGCGTCGCCCTCAACCTGAACGTCCTGGCCGACGGCATCGTGCCGAAGGTGATGGGCCTGCGCGAGGCGCTGCTGGCGTGGCTGGCCCACCGGCGTGATGTCCTCCTTCGGCGATCCAACCACCGGCTGGCGGCGATCGACCGGCGGCTGGAAATCCTGGCCGGCTTCCTCGTCGTCTATCTCAATCTCGACGAGGTGATCGAGATCATCCGCAACAACGACGAACCGAAGCCGCTGCTGTGCAGGCGCTTCGACCTCAGCGAGTTGCAGGCGGAGGCGATCCTCAACATGCGCTTGCGCAGCCTGCGCAAGCTGGAGGAGATGTCGATCCGCCGCGAGCATGACGATCTCACCGCCGAGCGCCGAGAGATCGCCAAGCTGGTGGCCTCGGAAAAGCGCCAGTGGACGGCGGTCGCCGACGAGATCAAGGCGGTCAAGGCCACGTTCGCCAAGGACGAGGCGCTGGGGCCGCGCCGCACCGGGTTTGCCGACGCGCCGGACCACGACGTCGACGATATCCAGACGGCCATGATCGAGCGGGAGCCGATCACCGTCGTCGTGTCCAAGAAAGGGTGGATCCGGGCCCTGAAGGGCGCCGTCACCGATCTCGACGGGCTGGCGTTCAAGAGCGGCGATTCCCTGCGCTGGGCGCTGGCGGCCGAAACCACGGACAAGCTGATCGTGGCGGCGACCGGCGGGCGGTTCTTCGCCATTGCCGCGGACCGGCTGCCGGGCGGACGCGGTCACGGCGAACCGATTAAGCTGATGGCCGACATGGATGCCGCCGACGAAGTCACCTCCGTGTTCGTCCACGATCCCGAGCGGCTGCTGCTGGTCGCCGGCAACGATGGCCGCGGCTTTGTCGTCCGCGAGGCAGATGTGGTCGCCAACACCCGCAAGGGTCGGCAGGTGATGAACGTGTCCGGCGGCACCGAACTCACCCGTTGCGTGGCCGCGTCCGGCGACATGGTGGCGGTGCTCGGCGACAACCGCCGCCTGCTGATCTTCCCGCTGGACCAGGTGGCGCAGATGCCGCGCGGCAAGGGGGTGCGCCTGCAACGTTACCGCGACGGCGGCCTTGCCGACATCCGGGTCTTCCGGTCGGAGGACGGGCTGTCGTGGCGGGACGGCTCGGGGCGGACCTTCACGCGCTCGATGGCCGAACTGCGCGACTGGATCGGCACGCGGGCACAGGCCGGGCGCCTGCCGCCAACGGGCTTCCCGCGCGCCAATCGCTTCGGAACGCCGGAAATCGAAACCGGCTAACGCTCCATCCGGACCCAGCCGCGCGAACCCAGCCGTTCCTGCGGCAGGAAGCGGCGCTTGTAGTCCATCTTCGGCGAACCCTCGACCCAGTAGCCCAGGTAGACGTAGGGGAGACCCATGCGCCGGGCGCGCTTGATGTGGTCGAGGATCATGAAGCTGCCGAGGCTGCGGTCGCCAAGATCGGGATCGAAGAACGAATAGACCATCGACAGGCCGTCGGAGAGGATGTCGGTGAGCGCGGCGGCCACCAGCGGTCCGTCGCCCTTGCCGGTCACCCCGCTGTCGGGGCCGCGGCGCCGGTATTCCACGATCATGGTGTCGACGTGGGATTCGCCGACCATCATGGCGTAATCGAGCACCGACATGTCGGCCATGCCGCCGTCAGCGTGACGGGCGTCGAGGTAATCGCGAAACAGGCCGTACTGGTCGGTTGTTGGGCTGGCGCAGTTGTCCGAGCCCCGGATGTCGGCGTTGCGGTTGGCGACGCGGGTGAGGTTGCGCGACATGCGGAACTCGTCGGTCAGCACCCGCACCGAGACGCAGGCGTTGCAGTTCTCGCAGGCCGGCCGGTAGGCGATGTTCTGGCTGCGGCGGAAGCCGCCCTGGGTGAGGATGTCGTTGAGGACGCCGGCGCGTTCGCCCACCAAGTGGGTGAAAACCTTGCGTTCCTCACGCTCCGGCAGGTACGGACACGGCGTCGGTGCCGTCAGATAGAACTGCGGATTGTCGGTTTGATGCCGTGTCATGACACCCTGGAATCACGTCTTCCGCCCCAAGCCCAAATGTAGCAAGGCATGGTCGGCGGGCAAGCGCCGGAACCGCCGGCATGCGGCGAGCTCACGTCACGTCGGACCCGCAACCTCGCGCGTTGGACGAGGCTCGGGCGCCGGCTCGACAGCCCAATAGGCCCGGGCATCGGCCGGCAGCGCCGCCAGCGCCCGCTCGAACTCCACCGGGTCGACATGCCGCCGCACCGCCGTCGCCACCGCCTCGATGGCATTGTCCGGTGTGAGGTTGTGGTGGGGCCGGATGCCCTTCACCTCCGAGATCAATGTGGCCCGATCGGCAAACGGCGGCGGGTCGGGTGAGACAACCCATCCCTTGATGAAGATTGCCCGGAGGACCGCCGGCAGGGCGCTGGCGAAGTCGATCCCCTGTTGGGCCGTCAGCCGCCGCCGAAAGACCTGAAAGACCGCGTCAACGGCCGTGTAGGCCATGTCGCCGGAGTCGAGGTTCATCAGCTCCCTGGCGTCGTCGAGGAAGGCGCGCCACTCGTCCGACGAACGCTGGTAGGTCGCGGGCATCGGCATCACGGATGTCGACGGCTAGTCGTCCAGGCGCGCGAGCGCCGCGGTGTTGACCGCGGCGACCCCCAGAAGCAGGTCGTGGAGGAGCTGGCGGCGCGCCGTGAACAGCCCGACCAGCAGGATCAGCGGTGTCAGCAGGCCGATGGAGAACCAGAAGATCAGCGCGTGCATGATCGCCAGCAGCGGAAACAGCTTGTGGCCGCTCCAGGTGCGGATTTCGATTCCCGTCACGTGCATGCCCACTGTCGCCGACCGCCGGCCGCCGAGCGTGAAGGCGACGTAGCCGAGCGCGACGAGGGCGAACAGCGGCGGGAACAGCAGGAAACCGAGCCCCAGGGTCACGAAGCCGAGCATGGCGACGATGAAGCTCGCCGGGATCATCAGCACGAAGATGAGGACGACGTCGATCACGAACGCGACGATGCGCTTGGACAGGATGCCCTCGAACAGCTCCGGCTGGGTGGCCGGATCGTAGACGAAGCGGTCGCCTCTCGTGGTGCTCCGGGTCTCGGACATGGTGTCTCCGTAGTGGGCCTAGTCGGCGGACAGCAGGCGGGCCGCGTCCGGCGCGAAATAGGTGAGGATGCCGTCGGCGCCGGCGCGCCGGAACGCGCCGAGGCTTTCGAGGATGGCGGTGTCGCGGTCGAGCACACCGGCGGCCGCTGCGGCCGCGATCATCGCGTACTCGCCGGACACCTGGTAGGCGAAAGTCGGCATGCCGAAGGTGTCCTTTAGCCGCCAAACAATGTCCAAATAGGGCAGGCCCGGCTTGACCATGACCATGTCGGCGCCCTCGGCGATGTCGAGCTCGGCCTCGCGCAGGGCTTCCGTGCCGTTGGCCGGATCCATCTGATAGGTCTTCTTGTCGCCCTTCAGCATCGTGCCCGAACCGACGGCGTCGCGAAACGGCCCGTAGAAGGCGGACGCGTATTTGGCCGTGTAGGCCATGATCTGCGTGTCCAGCAGGGCGGCGTCGTCCAGCGCCTCGCGGATGGCGCCCACGCGCCCGTCCATCATGTCCGATGGTGCGATGACATCGGCGCCGGCGGCGGCCTGGATCACGCTCTGCCGCGCCAGGATCTCCACGGTCTCGTCGTTGGCGATCCGGCCGTCGACGATCAGGCCGTCGTGGCCATGGGAGGTGTAGGGGTCGAGCGCGACATCGGTGATGAGGCCGATGTCGGGAACCGCCGCCTTGATGGCGCGACAGGCGCGGCACACCAGATTGTCCGGATTGAGCGCCTCCGAGCCGCGTTCGTCGCGTAACGACGCAGGCGTATTGGGAAACAGGGCGACGGCCGGGATACCCATATCGGCCGCCTGCCGGATCGCCTCGACGGCCCTGTCGATCGACAGGCGATTGACCCCCGGCATCGACGCCACCGGATCGGTCACGCCATCGCCGTCGACCACGAACAGCGGCCAGATCAGGTCGTTGTGCGACAGGGTCGTCTCGCGGACCAGCCGCCGCGACCAGTCGGCCTTGCGGTTGCGCCGCAGGCGGACGCCACCGAGGATCGACCTCACGTCGTAACGGTCCGCGCGGGCGGCGGCATCGTCCTTCACGGTGATAATCCCTGACTTTGACCAGCTCCGACAGGCTCCGACTGGCACCGATGGGCGCAAGCCGGTAGTTTCGCTGCGCCCGAGGAGAAGCCCGTGAGCAATCTCGAAGATATTTCAGCCTCAGCGCCCGAGCGCAACCGGTTTGAGATCACGCTCGACTATTACCAGATCGGCCTCGCCGTCCTGATGCTTCTTCTCGGCCTGCGTCAGTGGGCGATCATCATCGGCGTGCTGAACGGCGGCCTTGGCACCTTCGAGGCGATGCCGCAGGAGCCCCAAATCGCGACCATGTACTTCGCCGTTGTCGATCTGGTGGCGGCGATCGGCCTGTGGCTGAGGACCGCGTGGGGGCGCGTGCTGTTCACGCTCGCCGCCGTTTCCGAGATCGTGCTGCATACCGCCTTCATCGACACCTATGGCGGCAACTTCCTGGCTGTTGTGATCCTGGCGGTGACGCTGGTGGTCTTTGCGGGGCTGATGCTGGCGGCCACGCGCCTGGGGCCGGTGAAGCCGATCTAATCGTTCGCGCGACGGTAAAACCCGGTTAAGCCTTTCGGTTAAGTACATTTTTAGCCGTCCGTCGTAGGTTGGGTCCGACGAGCAGGACTAACCTGCCGAACAGGTGAGGCGGTTATGGAAGCAGCGAACACGGTGGCCGGGGCGGCCGCTGAAACGCGCGATGATGCGCGTCTGAAATCCCTCTACATGGAAGCCCTGACGCTTCTGGAGCGGCTTCATCGCCGGCTCCTGGACGTGATCAAGGACGAATTCGACCGTCAGGGCCGGTCGGACGTGAACGCGGTCCAGGCCTTGCTCCTGTTCAACATCGGCGACGCCGAGCTGACCGCGGGCGAGTTGCGTACCCGCGGCTACTATCTGGGCTCCAACGTCTCGTACAATCTCAAGAAGCTGGTCGAGATGGGCTTCATCCACCATCAGCGCTCGCGGGTCGATCGCCGTTCGGTGCGGGTCAGCCTGACCGACAAGGGCCGCGAAGTCGCGCGGGTGGTCGATCAGCTCTACGAGCGCCATATCGGCTCCATCGACCAGGTCGGCGAAATCGGCCAGGACGACTTCCAGCGCCTCAACAAGTCGCTGCAGCGGCTTGAGCGGTTCTGGACCGACCAGATCCTCTACCGGCTTTGACGCCGCGGGGCCGGTGCGGGCCCCGTCACACCGTCCTCACGCTTTGTTGTGGTTTCGCGGCGGGACCTCGCCGCGAAAGCGCCATATTACTGACCGCATCTGCGATCGCGGCCACGGGCCGGGGTTTGGCGCGATTCCAACGCGCGTGATCCTCTTGCCCATGGGGACCGCGGTCGATAAGTCAGGCGACCGTCTTTCGCGCCCAAAGGGCGTCAGGCGTCGCAGGAGAGCGGGCGACAGATGCGAACTTCCGATCCGGTGAATCCAGTCCCGACGCGACGGACCGTCCTGAAGCGCCTGCTCGCGGGATCGGCCGTCACGGCGCTCGCCGGCCATGTTCCGTTGAGCGTCGCCCTGGCCGAGAGCCGCGGTGCCGAATGGTCCGACGGCTTCGATGCGGTGTCGGTCGGCGCCAACGACGTGCGCACCAGCGTGCCGGTCATGTCGCCGCAGATCGTGTCCGAACTGCAGGGTGCGATCGCGCGCTACGCCGATATTGTTGCGCGGGGCGGCTGGCCCCACGTCCCGGTCGAGAAGATCCTCAAGATCGGCATGCGCGACCCGATCGTGGTCACGCTGCGGCGCCGGCTCGAAGTGTCCGGCGATCTGCCGCCGGCGCCGGGTGTGGCCGACGCGTTCGATTCCTATGTGGATGCCGCGGTCAAGCGGTTTCAGGCCCGGCACGGCATTCCCGCCGACGGGGTGGTCGGCAAGACGACCTACGAGGCGCTCAACATCCCGGCCACCCTGCGTCTCAACCAGCTCGCGACCAATCTGACGCGGCTGAGGATGCTGACCTCGTCGCTGCCCGAGCGATTCGTGATGGTCAACGTTCCCGCGACCACCATCGAGGCGGTGGAGTACGGCCAGGTGGTGCTGCGTCACAATGCCATCGTCGGCAAGATCGACCGGCAGACGCCGATCCTCAACAGCAAGATCTACGAGATCAACTTCAATCCGTTCTGGACGGTGCCCAAGAGCATCATCAGGAAGGATCTGATCCCGCTGATGCGCGAACAGCCCAACTATCTGACCGAGCAGCGCATCCGGATCTACAATGCCACCGGCGAGGAACTGCCGCCCCAGCAGATCGACTGGACCACGGACGACGCGGTCAACTACATGTTCCGCCAGGATCCGGGCGACTTCAATTCACTGGGGCAGGTGCGGATCAACTTCCACAACGAGCACGCGGTCTACCTCCACGACACGCCCAACAAGGGGCTCTTTCGCGAGGAGACCCGGTTCTTCTCGTCCGGGTGCGTGCGCGTCCAGAACGTGCGCGAGCTCATCACCTGGCTGGCGCGGTCGAACGACGGGTGGAACCGCTCGCAGATCGATTCGACTCTGCAGACCGGCGAGCGACACGACCTCAGGCTTCAGGAGCAGGTTCCGCTCTTCTTCGCCTATGTCACCGCCTGGGCGGTGACCGACGGCGTGGTCCAGTTCCGCCACGATGTCTACAATCTGGACGGCCTGGAGCAATACACCACGGCGTCCGTACCGCAGCCTCTGTAGGCCACTCACGAGGTCGCCTTGGCGGTCGACGGACCTATGTGATAAGGCGTGCCGGCCTTCGTGGCCGGCATGTTTATCTCTCTGGGACCCAGCTCATGTCACTGACCGAAACCGCCGCAGCACCCGGCGACGCGTCATCCGCGTTCTTCGGCGCTTCACTCGCCGAGGTCGACCCCGAAATTGCCGCCGTGATCGACGGCGAACTGGGTCGGCAGCGCCAGGACATCGAGCTGATCGCGTCGGAGAACATCGTCTCGCGTGCCGTTCTTGAGGCGCAGGGCTCGGTGCTCACCAACAAGTATGCCGAAGGTTATCCGGGCAAGCGCTACTATGGCGGCTGCGAGTTCGTGGACGTGGCCGAATCGCTGGCCATCGAGCGGGCGAAGCGCCTGTTCTCGGCCGAATTCGCCAACGTCCAGCCGCACAGCGGCAGCGCGATGAACCAGGCCGTCTTCCTGGCGCTCCTCAAGCCCGGCGATGTCTTCATGGGGCTCGATCTCGCTGCCGGTGGTCATCTGACCCACGGCTCGAAGGTCAACCTGTCGGGCAAATGGTTCACGCCGGTCACCTACGGCGTGCGCGAGGACGACCAGCTTCTCGACTATGAGGAGATCGAGCGGCTGGCGAACGAACACCAGCCCAAACTCATCCTGGCCGGCGCGACGGCCTATTCGCGCCTCTGGGATTTCGAACGCCTGCGGGCGATTGCCGATGCCGTCGGCGCCTATCTGATGGTGGACATGGCCCATTTCGCGGGCCTGGTCGCCGGTGGCGCGCATCCGTCACCGGTGCCGCACGCCCATGTGGTGACGTCGACGACCCACAAGTCGCTGCGCGGCCCGCGCGGCGGCCTGATCCTCACCAATGACGAGGCGATCGCCAAGAAGATCAATTCGGGGGTCTTTCCGGGCCTCCAGGGCGGGCCGCTGATGCACGTGATCGCCGCCAAGGCGGTGGCGCTGCAGGAGGCGCTCCAGCCCGATTTCAAGGTCTATGCCCACGCCGTCGTCGACAATGCGCGCGCGCTGGCCGCCACGCTGGCCGACGCCGGCTTCGATATCGTCTCGGGCGGCACCGACAACCATCTGATGCTGGTCGATCTGCGTCCCAAGGGGATCAAGGGCAACGTGTCGGAAAAGGCGCTCGTGCGCGCCGGGCTGACCTGCAACAAGAACGCGGTGCCTTACGACCCGGAGAAGCCGTTCGTGACCTCGGGCATCCGGCTCGGCACCCCGGCCGCCACCACCCGCGGCTTCGGGGTGGCCGAATTCCAGGAGGTCGGGCGCATGATCGCCGAGGTTCTGGACGGTGTGGCGCAGTCCGACGACGGGGCCGCTCCGCTCGTGGAGGCGGCGGTCAAGAAGCGGGTGATCGCGCTCACCGACCGCTTCCCGATCTACTGACGGTTCGCGGATGCGGTGCCCGTTCTGCGGTAACCCGGATACGCAGGTCAAGGATTCGCGTCCGACCGAGGACAACACCGCCATTCGCCGCCGTCGCGTCTGTCCGGATTGCGGCGGCCGCTTCACGACCTTCGAACGCGTCCAGCTCCGCGAACTCACCGTCATCAAACGCAACGGCCGGCGGGTGCCGTTCGATCGCGACAAGCTGGCGCGGTCGGTTCAGGTGGCTCTGCGCAAGCGGTCGGTCGCGCCCGACCGCGTGGAGCGCATGATCAACGGGATCGTCCGGCAGCTCGAAAGCTCGGGCGACAGCGAGGTCCATTCCGAACGCATCGGCCATCTTGTCCTCGAAGGGCTGCTCGGCCTCGATGAGGTGGCCTACGTCCGGTTTGCATCGGTCTACAGGAACTTCGACAATACCGAGGACTTCAAGACCGTCCTGACGGAACTCGGGGGCGAGGCGGACGACGGAGATGAGCGATCGTGAACCAGGTCGCAACGCCTGAAGGCGGCACGCGCGCGGACCGTCGCCACATGGCGGCCGCGCTGCGGCTGGGCACCCGGCATCTTGGCCAGACCGGTCCCAATCCGTCCGTCGGTTGTGTGATCGTGGCGGGCGAGGGGGGTGCGCGCGCGGTGGTCGGCGTCGGCGTCACCGCGGCGGGGGGACGCCCGCACGCCGAGCGGCAGGCGCTGCGTCAGGCCGGTGAGGCGGCGCGGGGGGCGACCGCCTATGTCACGCTCGAACCCTGCGCCCATGGCGAGGATTCCTGTTCGCAGGCGCTGGTCGATGCCGGCGTCGCCCGGGTGGTTTCGGCCATCGAGGATCCCGATCCGCGCACGGCCGGCGCCGGGCACAAGCGGCTCGTCGATGGCGGCGTGGCCGTCACCACCGGGGTCCTGCGCGACCAGGCCCGGCGGGCCCATGCCGGCCATTTCGCCCGTGTCGCCAACGAGCGCCCGCAGGTCACGCTCAAACTGGCGGTGTCGGCCGACGGCATGATCGGGCGCCGCGACGGCGAGCGCATGATCATCACCGGCAAGCCGGCCTTCGACGCGGTGCAGATGATGCGCACCCGCCACGATGTCCTGATGGTGGGGATCGGCACCGTCCTGGTCGACGATCCGCTGCTGAACGTGCGCCTGCCGGGGCTCGACGGCCGGTCGCCGATGCGCGTCATTCTCGACGCCCAGGCGCGCATTCCCGAGACTTCGCGGCTGCTCGACACCATCGACGCGTTGCCGCTGCTCGTGATGGTCGGCGAAAAGGCCGAGCCGGCCAAGGTCAGATTCCTCAGGGATCGCGGCGCGGAGGTGGTGGAGATCGCGGCGCGCGCCAACGGTCTCCATCTCGGCGAGGCGCTGCACGTCCTCTACGAGCGTGGTTTTTCACGCGTCTTCGTCGAGGGCGGCGCCAAGGTCGCGGCCAATCTGGTGTCGCAGGATTTGCTCGACGAGGTGGTCATTATCCGCGCGCCGGTGGTGGTCGGGCCCGACGGCGTGCGGGCGCTCGATTCCATGGCGATGTCGGCCGTGGAGCGCAGTCCGCGCTACATGCCGATCCAGACCACATCGGTCGGCGACGACGTGATGCGCACCTACGTCCGGGTGGCCTGATGTTCACGGGGATCGTCTCCGACGTCGGCTCGGTCGTGGCGGTCGAGCGGGGCAACGACGTTCGCCGCATCAGGATCGCGTGTGCCTACGATCCGGCCGGGATCGACATCGGCGCCTCGATCGCCTGCGCCGGCGTCTGTCTGACGGTCGTTGCGTGCGTGCCGGCCGAGAATGGGGCGGTTATCGACGTGGATGCGGCGCCAGAGGCGTTGCGGCTGACCACGGCCGGGGACTGGAAGGAGGGCACCCGGATCAACCTGGAGCGTCCGCTCAGGATGGGCGACGAGCTTGGCGGTCATGTGGTGGCCGGGCATGTCGACGGGCTGGCCGTGATCGACGAGCGGGAAGACACCGGCGACGTGATCCGCTTCGCGTTCGTCGCTCCGGATGACCTCGCCCGCTTCATCGCCCCGAAGGGGTCGGTCGCCCTCGATGGGACCTCGCTGACGGTCAATCAGGTCGACGGCTCGCGGTTCGACTGCCTGCTCGTCCCCCACACGCTGGCGGTGACGACGTGGAAGGACCGGCAGCCGGGCGATCGGGTGAATCTGGAAGTCGATACCATGGCGCGCTACGTTGCCCGCCTTGCCGACGTGGGCGTCGGCTTGCGCAGCGGGACCGAAACATGAGCGATGCACCGCGCGTGCTGGTCATCCAGGCGCGCTACTACATCGATATTGCCGATCAGCTTCTCGCCGGCGCCAAGGCGGAACTGGCCAAGGCCGGCGCCTCGGTCGAGGTTATCGATGTGCCCGGTGCGCTTGAAATGCCGGCGGCGCTCGCCATGGCGCTCGATCACGAACCGGGCTTCGACGCCTTCGTGCTGCTCGGTTGCGTGATTCGCGGCGAAACCAGCCACTACGACATCGTCGTCAACGAATCGGCGCGGGGTGTGATGGCGCTGATCACCCGTCATCGCCTGGCGGTTGGTTTCGGCATTCTGACGGTGGAAAACCGGGATCAGGCCGTGGAACGGGCGCGGGCGGACCGGCTCGACAAGGGTGGGATGGCCGCGCAGGCGGCGCTGGCCATGCTGTCCGTGCGTGAGGCGTTGCGCTCGTGAGTGCTGCCGCCAACGCTTCGCCGCGGGCGGCCAACCAGCGCGGTGCGGCCCGGCTCGCCGCCGTTCAGGCGCTCTATCAGATGGATATGGGCGGGACGACAGCGGAGGTTCTGGAGCAGTTCGACTCCGGTCGGCTCGGTGCGGACGACGGGCTTGCCTACCGGACGGCCGATCCGCTGTTCTTCCGCGATCTCGTCGAAGGCGTCGTTCGCGAGCAGCGGCGTCTCGATCCGGCCATCGATGAGGCGCTCGCCTCGGGCTGGCCGCTGACGCGGATCGACCGGACGCTACGGGCGATCCTGCGGTCGGGCGCTTACGAACTCGCCTGCCGGCCGGACGTGCCGGTGCCGGTGGTGGTGACGGAGTATCTCGACGTCACCCGCGCTTTCCATGAGGACGATGTCGTCCCGATGGTCAATGCGGTGCTGGACCAGCTCGGGCGCGTGTTGCGGGCCGACGCGTCCGCCGCTCGTACGCCATGACCGGCCGGCCCGGCGAATTTGAGCTTATTCGCCGCTACTTCCGACCCCTCGCCACCACGCGGGATGCGCGGGCGCTCACGGATGACGCGGCCGAGCTTCGGTTCGACCGCGGCGGTCGTGTGGTCGTCACCACCGATACCGTGGCGGCGGGGGTCCATTTCTTTGCCGACGATCCGCCGGCCGCGATCGCGCGCAAGGCCTTGCGGGTCAATGTCTCGGACCTCGCCGCCAAGGGTGCGAAACCGTTCGGTTACTTTCTCTCCATTGCGTTGCCGGCGGACTGGACGCCGGCGTGGTTGTCGACGTTCTCCCGCGCCCTGAAGCGCGACCAGGCGGCCTTCGGCATGTCGCTCCTCGGTGGCGATACCCTGCGCAGCCCGGACGGTCTCGTCATCTCCATCACGGCGCTGGGCCATGCGGGACGGCGGGGCATGATCGAACGCGGCGGGGCGGGGCCGGGGGACGTGGTTTTCGTCAGCGGCACCATCGGCGACGCCTGGCTCGGCTACCGGCTGAGCGCCGAATTCGGTTTCGCCGACAAGTTCGGGCGCGGGGCCGCGAAGCTCATCAACCGCTACCTTGTGCCGCAGCCGCGCGTGGGCCTTATCGAGCCCCTGCGCCGCCATGCGCGTGCAGCGCTTGATGTGTCCGACGGGCTGATCGCCGATCTCGGTCATCTCTGCGCCGCGTCCGGGGTGGGCGCCGTGCTCGACCTCGATGCTCTGCCCCTATCGCCGCCGGCCGCGCGATGGGCAGGGCGGTCCGTCGCCCGGAAGAAGAAACTCGCCTCGGGCGGCGACGATTACGAGGTGCTGGCCGCGGTCGATGCCAAGAAGGCGGTGTCGTTCGCGCGTGCCGCCGTTGCTGCCGGTGTTCCGGTCACCGCGGTGGGCTCCATTGTGGCTTCGTCGGCCGCAACCGTCAGCCTCACGGCCAACGGCCGCCAGATCGCATCCACTGATGTCGGCGGCCACCGCCATTTCTGATAGAGGTGGGCCCGCCATGGCCTCGACCGGATCACAGCCAGCCTTCGATGCGCGCGCCGCGCGGCGCAACGCCTTGATTCTCGCCATGGCGGCTGCGGTCGGCGGCAGCGTGGGGTCGATCGGCGTGGCGGTGAGCGGACTGGCGGGGTCCTATCTGCTCGGGCCGGACAAGTCGCTGGCGACCCTGCCGGTGAGCGCGATGACGGTCGGACTGGCGCTGACCACGGTGCCGGCGGCGGCCCTGATGCGCCGGGTCGGACGGCGACGCGGTTTCCAGGCCGGCGCGCTCCTCGGCATCGTCGGCGGCGCACTGGCGGCATGGATGCTGCTCAATGGGTCCTTTGCCGGCTTTTCTTTGGCCTTGTTGTTTGCCGGCGCCTCGATGGCCTTCGTCCAGCAATATCGTTTCGCGGTGGCCGATACCGGCGACGCGGCGTACCGCGCCAAGGCCATCTCGCTGGTGATGCTGGGTGGTGTGGGCGCGGCGGTGGTCGGGCCGCAGACGGTGATCCTCACCCGCGATCTGCTGGCGCCGGTTCCCTTTGCCGGCGCATATTTCGGCATGTCGGTGCTCACCTTCCTCGCGCTCATCCTGCTGTCCTTCCTGCGCGACACCGAGTCCGCGAAGGACGAGAAAGGCCGCGTGGCCGCCGGCCGGCCCCTGATCGACATCATCGCGCAGCCGACCTTCATCGCCGCCGTGGTGTGCGGAATCGGCTCCTACGCGCTCATGAGCCTCCTGATGACCGCAGCGCCGCTCGCGATGGTGGCCAGCGATCATAGCCACACCAACACGGCGCTCGGCATCCAGTGGCATGTGCTTGCCATGTTCGGGCCAAGTTTCTTCACCGGACGGCTGATCGCCCGCTTCGGCGAGCCGCTCATCATCGCCGTCGGCTTCGCACTGCTCACCGTTTGCGCCCTGATCGCGCTCGCCGGGGTCGATCTCATGCACTTCTGGCTGTCGCTGATCCTGCTGGGCGTCGGCTGGAACTTCGGCTTCATCGGCGCGACCACGCTGCTCACCGGCACCTACCGTCCGGAGGAGAAGGGCCGCGTCCAGGGACTGAACGATTTCCTGGTGTTCTCGTCCGTCGCGCTGGCCTCCCTGCTGTCGGGCCAACTCTTCGCGACGCTCGGATGGGCATGGATCAACGTCGTCGCCTTCCCGGTCATCGCCATCTGCGTGACGACCCTTGCGATCGCGACGGTGCTGCAGAGGCGAAGGGCGGCCTGAGGCACCGCCGTTGCGGGTGTCGGACACCCGAGAATGCCGCACGCGGCCGATCTTGACGGCCGAAAAGCGGCGGTCCATACCCCTCGCCGACCCGAGGGGCCGGCGGGGGGCCGTCCGGATCTTTCCCCTTCATTTCGCATCGGCCTGGCGCGGCGGGGCGCCGCGCGGCCGGCGGGCAAACAAAAGGAATCAGACGAGGTGATTTACATCGTAGTCCTCTGCGGCCTGCTTTCGGTCGCGTACGGCATCTGGGCCGCGCGGGACGTGCTGGCCGCCGACGCCGGCAACGCGCGCATGCAGGAGATTTCGGGCGCGATCCAGGAGGGCGCCACGGCGTACCTCACGCGGCAGTACACCACCATCGGCATCGTCGGTGTGGTGATCTTCGTGATCGTGGCATGGCTCCTGTCGATCACGGTGGCCATCGGCTTCCTGATCGGTGCCGTGCTGTCGGGCCTGGCCGGGTTCATGGGCATGCTGGTGTCGGTCCGGGCCAACGTCCGCACCGCCCAGGCGGCGAGCCAGAGCCTCGCCGGCGGGCTGTCGATCGCCTTCCGCTCCGGCGCCATCACCGGCATGCTGGTGGCGGGCCTCGCCCTTCTCGGTGTGGCCGTCTATTTCCTCATCCTGACCAATTTCCTGGGCTTCGACGCCGGTGACCGGGTGGTCATCGACGCCCTCGTGGCGCTCGGTTTCGGCGCTTCGCTGATCTCCATCTTTGCCCGTCTCGGCGGCGGTATCTTCACCAAAGGCGCGGACGTGGGCGGCGATCTCGTGGGCAAGGTCGAGGCCGGTATTCCGGAGGACGACCCCCGCAACCCCGCGACCATCGCCGACAATGTCGGCGACAATGTCGGCGACTGCGCCGGCATGGCGGCCGACCTGTTCGAGACCTACGCCGTGACCGTGGTCGCGACCATGGTGCTCGCCTCCATTTTCTACAGCGGCACCGATCTCGCCCTGCCGGCGATGATGTACCCGCTGGCGATCGGCGCCGCCTGCGTCGTGACGTCGATCATCGGCACCTTCTTCGTGCGCCTCGGCAGCAACAACTCGATCATGGGCGCGCTCTACAAGGGCTTCTTCGCCACCGCCGTGCTCTCTGTGATCCTGCTCTATCCGGTCACGTGGGTCGTGTTCGGCAGCATGGACGTCGCCATCGGCGATGCCACGCCGTTCGCGCTGTATCTCTGCGGTGTCGCCGGCCTGGTGGTCACCGGGCTGATCGTCTGGATCACGGAGTACTACACCGGCACCGGCTTCCGTCCGGTCAAGTCGATCGCCGCGGCGTCGCAGACCGGCCACGGTACCAACGTCATCCAGGGGCTCGCCGTCTCGCTGGAATCGACGGCGCTGCCGGCGCTGGTGATTATCGCCGGCATCCTGGTGACCTTCTCGCTGGGTGGCCTGTTCGGTATCGCCATTGCGGTCACGACCATGCTGGCGCTGGCCGGCGTCGTCGTGGCGCTGGATGCGTTCGGTCCGGTCACCGACAATGCCGGCGGCATCGCCGAGATGGCGGACCTGCCCGAGGACGTGCGCAAGACCACCGACGCGCTCGACGCGGTCGGCAACACGACCAAGGCGGTCACCAAGGGCTATGCGATCGGCTCGGCCGGTCTCGGCGCCCTGGTGCTGTTTGCCGCCTACACAGCGGACCTCGCCCATTTCGCCGACCATGCGGCCGAGTTCCCCTATTTCGAAGGGGTGGAGGTCGATTTCTCGCTGTCCAATCCGTACGTCGTCGTCGGGCTGATGTTCGGCGGCCTTCTGCCATTCCTGTTCGGCGGGATCACCATGACCGCCGTCGGGCGGGCGGCGGCGTCGATCGTCGAGGAGGTGCGCCGACAGTTCAAGGAAAAGCCGGGCATCATGGATGGCAAGGAGAAGCCCGACTACGGTCGTGCGGTCGACATGCTGACCAGGTCGGCGATCCGCGAGATGATCGTGCCGTCGCTTCTGCCGGTGCTGTCGCCGATCTTCATCTTCGTGGTGATCAACCTGATCGCCGGCAAAGGCGCGGCGTTCTCCTCGCTCGGCGCGATGCTGCTCGGCGTGATCGTCACCGGCCTGTTCGTGGCGATTTCCATGACCGCCGGCGGCGGTGCGTGGGACAACGCCAAGAAGTTCATCGAGGACGGCAACTACGGCGGTAAGGGCTCGGAAGCCCACAAGGCGGCCGTGACCGGCGACACCGTCGGCGACCCCTACAAGGACACCGCGGGGCCGGCCATCAACCCGATGATCAAGATCACCAACATCGTGGCGCTGCTCTTGCTGGCGGTGCTGGCCGCCTGACGCGATTGGGGACAGGCCCGCGACTTCGGGTCGCGGGCCGGCCCGATCAGCCGCCGAGCCGCGGTCCGACGCCGATCACGCCGCTCAGGACCTGCTGGAGGAAATTCGAATCGCGGCCCCCGGTGGGCGTCGTGCGACTGATGAAGTCGAAGACCTTGCCGTCTTTCAGGCCGTAATCGGCGATCTGCCGGACCTCGCTCTCCTGGTCGAAGTAGACGGCGACGACACGCTGGTCGACGACCCGGTCGGGGAGGAACGCGGCCCGACGCTTGCGGGTCTGGCTGATGTAGTAGAAGACCTCCTCGCCGGAGTAATGCGCGGCGGTGGAGGGCGATCCTAGCGCAATCAGCACCTGATCGCGGCTCGATCCCACAGGTACCTGTTCGAGCGCGGTGGGCGACACCACATAACCGTGCTGGGAGGTGGTGCTGATCTGGCCGAGCCCGCGGAACGTTCCTGAGGAACTGCAGCCGGCCAAGGCTGCGAGCGCGACAAAGGCGGTGGTCCGTGCCAGACGGGAGACGGTGAAGTGGCTATGTGTGGTCAAGCGGGCCTCCAGATTGCCCCGGCTCACTACCGCGATCGCCCGCAAGGTGCAACGCACGCGGCTCGGCCGACAGGAAATTGGCCATGTTGAACAAACGGATGCGCTCTCAGCGCGCCCACAAGGCGACAGCAAACGATCTTTACGGCGTCATCGTGGCACATGCCCGGCGCCGTGCGTTCTACGCCGACGACGGGGTGCCCGATTCGGTTGCCGGCCGTTTCGAGATGGTCGTCCTCCACATGGTCGTCTTCCTGGAGCGGCTGGAGGGCGGCAGCGACGACGAGCGGCGCCTGGGGCAGCTTGTGTTCGAGATCTTCTGCGATGACATGAGCGCCACGCTGAGGGAGTTCGGGGTCAACGATGCCGTGATGGGCAAGAGGATGAAGAAGGTGGCGCAGAGCTATTTCGGTCGCAGCCGCGCCTATCGCGAGGCATTCGCGGCCGATCGCCCGGTGGATCTCGTCGCCGCGGTCAATCGCAACCTGTTTCCGGCCGACGACGCCGCCATCAACGGCACGCTGGTGCCGCGCGTGGTCGCGCTCCGTGCCCGGCTCGGCGGCATTCCGAAGGGGGCCATTGCCGCCGATCCGACGGTCGTGGCCGCCGAAGCGGGGCCGGTGTCATGACGGCCGGGCACGCGAAATCCGGGGCAGGCGGCGCTTCGTTGCCCGTGCTCGGGAACCGCCTGCGTCTCCAGGACATCCCGCCCGACGGCGCGTCCATGGTCCTGTCGACGACGGAGGCCGAGCGGGCGTCGCTGGCGGCGGCTTGCGGGCTTCTCGACCTTCCGGCGTTTACCGGTTCGGCCGAGATTCGCCGGACGGATACCGGCGTGCGTGTGGCGGGCCGTTTGCAGGCGAAAGCGGTGGCCGCCTGCGTCGTCAGCCTCGCGCCCGTCGAGCAGTCGATCGACGAGGCGTTCGAGGTCGATCTCGTGCGCGAAGAGGCGGCCGGTGCGGCCGCCGACGCTGGCGGGGAGACCGAAACCGATCCGCCCGATGTCATGATCGACGATATGATCGACTTCGGGACGCTGTTCGAGGAGCACCTCGTGCTGGCGCTCGATCCGTACCCCCGTGTCGCCGATGCGCACCTTCCGGACGGTTATCGTGCCGACGAGGGGGAGGGCGGTGGCGCCTTCGCCGGCTTGGCCGGGCTCAGACAGGCCATGACCGGCGCCGATGTCGCTGATAAACCTAAGGATTGAGTGTTGGGGTGAAGGCTGGCATGTTCCAGCGCTTCGCGAGGGCGGCAAACTTATGATTCCCGTTTCGAGTAGTGCAGTACGTTTGCTGACGTAGAGGACGAGAGTGGCGACAGTTACCGCAGCCCTCGATGTCATGGGCGGTGACGCCGGGCCCGCAGTGGCCATCCCCGGCGCGGCCGACGCGCTCGCGCGGATTCCGGGCCTCCGCTTCCTGCTCTACGGCGACCGCGCCGCGGTCGAGCCCGAGCTCGAACAGCATCGCGACCTGCAGGCGGCTTCGGAGCTCGTTCATTGCGATGTGGCCGTGGGCATGGACGACAAGCCCAGCCAGGCCCTGAGGCGCGGCCGTTACAAGTCAAGCATGTGGCGGGCGATTGAGGCGGTGAAGGAGCGCCGGGCCAGCGTCGCCATATCGGCCGGCAACACCGGCGCGCTGATGGCGATGGCCAAGTTCTGCCTGCGCGACGCTACCGGCAGCACCCGCCCCGCAATCGCCGCGGTCTGGCCGACCGTACGCGGCGAAACCGTCGTGCTCGACGTCGGGGCGACGATCGGCGCCACCACGGATCAGCTCATGCAGTTCGCCGTGATGGGCGCGGCCATGAGCCGGGCGCTGTTCGGCGAACGCCGGCCGACCGTCGGCCTCCTCAACATCGGCGTGGAAGAGGTCAAGGGGCTGGAAGCCGTCCGCAACGCCGGACAGCTCCTGCGCGACGCCGATCTGCCCTTCCTCAACTATCGCGGCTTCGTCGAGGGCGACGACATCGGCATGGGGGCGGTCGATGTCGTGGTGACCGAGGGCTTCTCCGGCAATATCGCCCTCAAGACCGCGGAAGGTACCGCGCGCCAGATCACGGCCTATTTCCGCGAGGCCGCCCGCCGTAATCCCATGTCGCGGATCGGCTTCCTGCTGGCGAGCCGCACGTTTGCGCAACTGAAGCGCCGCGTCGACACCCGCCGCATGAACGGCGGCGTGTTCCTGGGCCTGAACGGGCTCGTCATCAAAAGCCACGGCGGGACCGACGCCGAGGGGTTTGCCGCGGCGGTCGAGACCGGCGTCAGCATGGCCCGCGTCGAGGTCGTGGAGAAGATCAATCAGGACCTGTCCTCCTACCGACGCGCGCAGCCGGTCGAAGTGGACGAGGTCGCCAGGTCGGGGGCGGCGTGACGAAATCCAGATGTGTTGTGGCCGGCAGCGGTCACTATTTGCCAGCGCGCGTTCTCACCAACGACGAACTGTCCCGGACAATCGACACCTCCGACGCCTGGATCAGGCAAAGGACCGGCATCGCCGAACGGCGGATTGCCGCCGAAGGCGAGACAACGTCGGATATGGCGGTGATCGCCGCCGAGCGGGCGCTGGCCGCGGCCGGGCTGAAGGCCACCGACATCGATATCGTCGTCGTCGCCACCTCGACGCCGGACAACACCTTTCCCGCGGCAGCGGTGTCGGTGCAGGCCAAGCTCGGGATCACCGCCGGCGCCGCCTACGACCTCCAGGCCGTGTGCTCGGGCTTCGTCTTTGCGCTCGCCAACACCGATGCCATGCTGAAGGCCGGGCAGGGGCAGCGCGCCCTGGTCATCGGCTCCGAGACCTTTTCGCGCATCCTCGACTGGACCGACCGCTCGACCTGCGTCCTGTTCGGCGACGGCGCCGGGGCGGTGGTGATGGAATGCCTCGACGCCGGCGACAACCCGCAGGACCGGGGGATTCTGTCCGCGCATCTACGTTCCGACGGTCGGTACCGCGACAAGCTCTACGTCGACGGCGGCCCGTCCTCCACCGGCACCGTGGGGCATCTCAGGATGGAGGGCCGGGAGGTCTTCAAGCACGCTGTCGCGCGGATCGAAGACGTGATCGAGGCCGCCTTTGATGCAACCGGCATGACCGCGGACGACCTCGACTGGTTTGTTCCCCACCAGGCCAACATCCGTATCATCGACGCGACGGCGAAGCGCTTCGGCATTCCCGATCACAAGGTCATCAAGACCGTCGACAAGCAGGGCAACACCTCGGCGGCGTCGATCCCGATGGCGCTGTCGGAAGCTGCGGCCGACGGACGGATCAAACAGGGCCAGGTCCTGCTGCTCGAAGCGATGGGCGGCGGCTTCACCTGGGGATCGGTGATCATGCGCTGGTAGAAGCGCGTTGACGCGGCGGCGATCGTGTTTTGATTCGGCTTCGCGATGCCGATGGGCTATCGTCGTTGTTTCACCGGCGCGGATTTGCTTTTATTGTGCCGGGGTTTGGCAGGTGCGGGGGCTATGTCGGGCAAGACGATCACGAGGGCGGATTTAAGCGAGGCGGTGTATCGATCGGTGGGGCTGTCGCGCACGGAATCCGCCGATCTGGTCAAGCTCGTCATCGACGAGATCAGCGATTGCATCGTTCGCGGCGAACAGGTCAAGCTGTCGTCCTTCGGATCGTTTCTTGTCCGCAGCAAGGGGGAGCGCATCGGGCGCAACCCGAAAACCGGCGAGGAGGTACCCATCAGCCCGCGGCGGGTGATGGTTTTCAAGCCCAGCAATGTTCTCAAGCAAAAGATCAACGCCGCGCTCAGCACGCGCGACGACAGCGAGCGCGACTAACCGCCACTGGCATAGGTGGGGATTGCCGCGTGGCTAAAGGCCCCGACGCCTTTCGCACCATCAGCGAAGTCGCTGAGGTTCTCGATCTGCCGCAGCACGTGCTGCGGTTCTGGGAATCGCGGTTCAAACAGATCAAGCCGATGAAGCGCGGCGGCGGCCGGCGGTACTACCGGCCCGAAGACGTTGCGCTGTTGCGCGGCATTCGCCGTCTCCTCTACGGCGAGGGCTACACCATTCGCGGCGTCCAGCGGATCCTGAAAGAGAAGGGGGTCGGTTTCGTCGTCGCCGTCGGTGAGGGGCGGCCGATAGCGCCGCCCGAGGCCCAACCGGCGACCGCCGAGCCGAACGCCGACGGGGAGCAGGCGCCGCCATCGCCCGCACCTGCGGCTCGCGCCGCACCTGCCGCGCAGGCCGGGCTTCCGCGCGAGGACGCAGAACGCCTCAAGACTGCCTTGGCGGAGTTGGTGGAGCTCAAGCGCCTGCTCGATTCCGCGAAATAGACCCGCGCGACAACGTGCCGGTCCGACTTCCCGACATCGACGACATCCGCGCCGCCGCGCGCCGGCTGGAGCCCGTCGCCCATCGCACGCCGCTCCTGGAGAACGCCGTCCTGAACGAGATCGCCGGGGGCCGTGTGTTGCTCAAGCCGGAATCGCTCCAGCGCACCGGTTCGTTCAAGTTTCGCGGCGCCTACAACCGGCTTGCCCAGCTTCCTGCCTCGGAGCGCCGGGCCGGCGTCGTGGCCTATTCGTCGGGCAACCATGCGCAAGGTGTCGCCGCCGCCGCCCGCCTGCTCGGAATCCGGGCGACCATCGTCATGCCCGCCGACGCGCCGGCGGTGAAACGCGAACGCACGCGGGCCCTGGGCGCCGATATCGTCGATTACGAACGTGGAAGCGAGGACCGCGCCGCCGTGGCCGCCGCGATCGCCGCGCGTGACGGCAGCCTGATCGTGCCGCCCTATGACGATCCCGAGGTGATCGCCGGGCAGGGGACCGTCGGCCTCGAAATCGCCGAGGAAGCACCCGTCCTCGCGCCCGAGGGGCTGGACACGGTGCTCATCTGTTGCGGTGGCGGTGGTCTGACGGCGGGCTGCGCGCTGGCCCTGGAGGCGGCATCACCCGCGACCGACATCGTCGTGGTCGAACCGGCCGGATTCGACGACATGTGGCGGTCGATCCGGAAGGGCGAGCGGGTCGCCAACGAGCGCGAAAGCGGCTCGGTCTGCGACGCGTTGCTGCCCCGCATGCCCGGCGAACTGACCTTCGCCATCAATCGTACGCGGGTGCGCCGGGGGATCGCCGTCACCGACGACGAGGCCCTGGCGGCAGTCGCCTTCGCCTTCCGCGAGTTGCGGCTGGTGGCCGAGCCGGGGGGCGCCGCGGCCTTGGCCGCGGTGCTCGCCGGGCACGTCGCCGCGGACGGGCGCACCGTCGCCGTCGTGCTGACGGGCGCCAACATCGACGAGGCGGTCCTGTCGGAGGCGCTGCGGCGCTAGATCAGGTCGCCGCCGACCAGACTGCCAGTTCGTAGCCGTCGGGATCCTGGAAGTGGAAACGGCGGCCGCCGGGGAAGTCGAACACCGGTTTGGTGATCCGACCGCCGGCCTTGACGACCGCGGCCTCGATCTCCGCCAGGTCGTCGCCGTAGAGGATCACCAGCGGGCCGCCGGCGCTCGTGACCTCGCCCACTTCGAAGCCACCGGTCATGTGACCGTCGGAGAACTCGCAGTAGGTGGGGCCGTAATCGGTGTAGGTCCAGCCGAAGGCCTCGCCGTAGAAGCGCTTGGCCTTGTCGATGTCGGCGACCGTGAACTCGACGTAGTTGATGGATCGGTCCTTGCGTGGATGGGCCATGCGAATCCTCCTCAGTATCTGGCCGTATTTACCCTGTTTTCATGCATCCGTGGTGGTGTTGCCAAGGAACTGTAAAGGGTGGCGGTTCCGCTGCATCAACACGCCGGAAAGCAGGTGTCATGTCCATTATGGGCCTCTCGGAAGCCGCGTTCGACGCGCCGCCGCGCGCGGAATCGACGCTGCGGATCGACGTCGCCCACGACCTGACCGCCGTCGCCGATCGCTGGCGCGCCTTCGAGCGCGATGCCGCCCATTCGCCGTTTCAGACCTATGCCTGGGGCCGATCGTGGTTCGAGACGGTCGGCGCGAAGGCGGGTTATTCGCCGGCTATCGTTTCGGTCCGCGCCGGGGCCGATCTCCTCGCGCTGATGCCGCTCTGCGTGGCGCCCGGTACGGTGCGGCTGGTCGTGCCGCTCGGTGCCGGCGAGGCCGATTACCACGCGCCGCTGCTTGCCCAACCGCTGCGGACCGAACTGTCCGACCCGGCGGCGGTCATGCGCGCCGTGCTCGGCGCCCTGCCGCGGCACGATGCGGTCGTGCTGGAGCGGATGCCGGAAACCATCGCCGGTGTGCGCAATCCGCTGTTCGATGCTGCGCACGAACCCTATTTCGAAAACGCCCATGTCGCCGATCTGCCGGACGATCTCGATCGCTTCCTTCGCGATCGTTGCGGTTCCAAGACCCTGCAGACGATCCGGCGACGCCGGCGCAAGCTCGAAAAGGCGGTGGGGGAGCTGTCGCTCGTCGTCGCGGAAACCGAGAGCCAGGTCGATGCGTTTCTGACGCCGCTGTTCACGCAGAAGTCGGCGCAGTACCGCGAAACCGGCGCCGCCGATCTCACCGCCGATCCGGACCGCCGCGCGTTCTATCGCGATCTGGCGCTGGCGGGGATTCGCGGCGGTAATGGCCATCTGTCGGCGCTGTGCGCCGGCGAGACGGTGCTGGCGGCGCATCTCGGGCTCGTGGAGGCCGGTGCGTTCATCTATCTGCTGCCGAGCTACACCCGCGACGCCGAGTTGCGGCGGTCTTCGCCGGGCGAGGCGCTGCTCATGGAGCTGTTCGGCTGGTGCATCGACCGCGGGATCGGCGTCTTCGACTTCACCTACGGCGACCAGGCCTACAAGGCGCGCTGGGCCAACCGGGTCCAGCCGCTGGCGTCCTTCACGCATGCGGCGACGCCGCTCGGCGGGGCGTATCTGTCGGCGCGGCGGCTGTCACGGCAGGCCAAGACCCTGGCCCGCGCGAATCCGCACGTCTGGCGCGCGGTGACCGCGGCCCGCGCCTCGGGTTGGCTGCGGTGACGGCCGGCATCGGCCTGCCGGGCCCGAGCCGGCTGATCGACGCCGCCAGGGGCGTCCTGGGCGCGGCCGACGCCGCCCCCCGGGCGGCGCTGTTCGCCTATTCCGTCCGTATCGGCAGCGCCGCCGTCCTGTTTCTGTCGCAACTGATCCTCGCTCGCTGGATGGGCGACTTCCAGTACGGCATCTACGTGCTGATCTGGACCTGGGTGCAGCTTCTGGGCAGCTTCGCCGCGCTTGGTCTGGCGACGGCCGTCCTGCGTTTCATTCCCCAATACCGCGTGGCGGGCGACGGCGGCGATCTCAAGGGCGTGCTAATCTTCAGTCGCGGTGCCGCTTTCGGTGCGGCGACCTTGCTCGCGCTGATCGGCGCCCTGGTCGTCTACCTCCTGCGCGACACGATCGACGACTACTACCTCGCACCCCTGCTTCTGGGGCTGGTGGTCGTGCCGATGTTCGCCCTGATGGACGTTCAGGACGGCATCGGGCGTGCCTTCGATTGGCTGGGCGTCGCGCTGCTGCCGGTCTTCCTGTGGCGTCCGCTCCTGCTTCTGGCCTTCATGGTGGTGGCGCTGCTCGCCGGGGCGCCGACGACCGCCGTGACCGCGGTGCTCTGCCTCATCGCGGCGGCCTGGGTCGCCGGGCTCGGCCAGTTCCTCGCACTCGGCCGCCGACTTCGCCGCCAGGTGCCCGGCGACAGGCCGGTCTACCGCACCGCCACGTGGATGCGCGTGTCCCTGCCCATGTTGCTGGTCGAGGGCTTCCACGTCGTCATGATCAACACCGACGTCCTGATCCTCGGCCTGTTCGTGGGGCCGAGCGACGTCGCGCTGTACTACGCGGCGGCCAAGATCCTGGCGCTGGTGTCGATCATCCTCTTCGCCGTCTCGGCGGCGACGGGCCATCGCTACGCCGCGTTCCACGCCAAGGGCGACCGTGAGGGCTTGCGCCGCTTCGTCCGCGATGCGGCGCGATGGACGTTCTGGCCGTCGCTGGCGTCGGCGCTCGCCCTGCTGGCACTCGGCTATCCGCTGCTGTGGCTGTTCGGCGAGTCCTTCACCGCCGCCTATCCGGTGATGTTCATCCTTGCCGTCGGTCTCATGGCGCGGGCCTCGATCGGGCCGTCGGAGCGCCTCCTCAACGTCATCGGCGAGCAGGACGCCTGCGCCCGCGTGTTCTTCACCGCGCTCCTCGCCAACATCACGCTCAATCTCATCCTGGTCCCGACTTTCGGGATCATGGGCGCGGCGGCCGCCACGTCGTCGGCGATCGTCCTGGAATCGTGGCTCATGAACCGGGCCGTCAAGGCAAGCATCGGCGAGAGCGCCTTCGTGCTTTCGCTCTCGCGCCGCCTGCCGCCGACGGGATGACCAACGCCGTTAACCATGCCGGTCTTTGTCGGTTTTGATTCAAGGTTTGGTAGCGGAAACCAACCTAGATAAAGGCTCCACAGGAAACCTGCCCGGACCATGACGCCACGGACCGATATCGCGGTCGTTCTGCCCAGTTACAACCCGGGCGAAGAGATCGCCTGGACGCTTGAGAGCTTTCGCGCCCAGACGGTGCCGTTCAAGCTGTTCGTGGTCGACGACGGCAGCGTCGACAAACCCGACTATGCCACGCTTCTTGCCGGGTTCGATCATGAGCTGATCGAACTTGCGGAGAACGTCGGGCCCAATACCGTGCGCAATCCAGCGGTCCAGCGCGCGCTCGACCAGGGATACGACTACGTCGCGCAGATGGATTGCGGCGACTGGTCCTTCCCCACGCGGCTGGAGGACCAGCGTCGCTTTCTGGACGCTCATCCCGAGATTTCGCTGGTCGGTTCGGCGGCGGCCATCCACGGGAACGACGGCCACTTCGCCTACACCTACATGCCGCCGCAGACGTCTGAGGACATCCGTACTGCGCTGTTCTACGGGACGACGTTCAAGCACCCCGCGATGATGGTACGCGCCAGCCTGTGGCGCGAGATCGGTCCCTACAGCGACGAGTTCGCCGTGGCCGAGGACTACGAACTGGCACGGCGCGCCGCCGCCGTTGCAGAACTTGCAAACCTGCCGCAGACGCTCCTGAAGGTCGTAGAAAGCAGAGGCGGGGTGTCCGCGCGGCGGCGCCACGCACAGCTCTTCTCGCGGCTGCGCATCCAGTGGCGGTATCGCGACCTGCGCTCGCCGCATTTCTGGCTCGGAGCCGCCCGTACCCTGCTGTCGATGGTGATCCCGGCGTCGGTGCTCCGGCTCGTGCGGCCGCTCGTCAGCCGGTCAGCGGCGACGCCGTCGGGCGCGCCCGTTGATCGCCATCCGTCAGGCGGCGTTGACGCGGGCGAAGCGGTTACCGATCGCGGTTGAGGCGCCCGACAGCATCACATCGAGATAACGTTGGGCCTGGAACAGGCCGTTGACCGAGATGCGCGGCAGGGCGGTCATGTGGGCGCTGTGATCGGGGTAGATCACGCCGTGCCGGGTCGTCACGGCGGATACGAAACCGAGATCGGCGGCTGCCTTGAATTCGCGTCCGCCTGCGTCGGCCGGTCCTCCGTGCGGGTAGGCGAAGTGGCGGGGCGGGGATCCCAGCTTGTCGGCCATGCGTTCGGCGCCCTCGCGCATCTCCCGAAGTGCGGCTTCGTCGGACAGGCGGGCAAGCGACGGGTGGGTGACCGTGTGGGCGCCGAGGGTGCACAGGTCCGACTCGCTGACGGATGTCAGCTCCGCCCACGTCATGCAGGTGTCGCGGCCTTGGCCGGCGAAATCGAAGGCGTAGCGTTCGGCAAGGGACACCGCCAGGTCCCGGGTGCCGGTTTCGCTGGACCTCAGGAGCCTCACGATCGTCCCGTAGGCGGCGGCCTTGGCCTCCGCCGTCCGGCCGTCGACCGTCACGTCGCGACCGGCGACCGGCACGACGACCTCGTCGTTGGCGGCAATGACCTCTTCGAGGGCGATCCACCAGAGCTTGCCGGTTCCTTCGGCGAAATCGGTCGTGACGTAGATGGTGAAGGGCGCCTTCTCGCGCTCAAGAATGGGTACCGCGTACTCAAGGTTGTCGCGGTAGCCGTCGTCGAAGGTGAGCACGGCAAAACGGGGTTCCGATGCTCCGGCGCGAATGCGGTCGCAGGCCTCGTCGATCGACACGATCTCGATCCCGCGCTGGCGCACCGCCCTGATCGTCTGTTCGAGAAATTCGGGCGTGACCTCAAGGAAGGCGTTGGGCTGGAAGGCGTCGTCGCGAGGCGGCCGGACCCGGTGAAACATCAGAATCGCGCCAAGCCCGCCGAAGACGGGCGTCGATAGCCGATGCATCCCGGTCACGTGCAAGGTGTCGAGGAGGGTGCGAATGGCGGTCGTTCGCAGCGTCATGACCTGTCCTGTCGCGGGCGCTTCCGCGCGCCCCGTGAACGTTACAACCGCTTGATGCTACCGCGGCAACGCTAATGAAGGCTTGATGGGTCGGGATTTCTGGCGCGCCGCCGAAGCTGCAGGACGTTCGGCAGGGCGACGCCGACGACCACGAGGCCGAAGGTCGCGAGATCGACGAGCGTCATGGCGTCGCCCAGCCAGATCCATGCCGCCGCGGCGCCGAAAACCGGGGCGAGCGCGCTGTAAAGGGAGACCAGGGCCACCGGCACAACGGCCAGGGCGTAGTTGAAGATCAGGAAGTTCAGCACGGTCATGACCAGAATGAGGTAGACTAGGATCGCGACATGCCCCGCGCCTGCCTGATCCGGGAACGCCCGTGCGTCGCCGTCGACCATGGTGAACGCCAGGGCAACCAGCGCGGCACCGGTGATCTGAAGCGCGGCCGAGCGTCTCCAGGTCCCCCCGGCGCGGTTGATGAAGCGGCCGAGCACGAAGCCGCAACCGGCCATCATCACGGCGGCGCTCGTCAAGGCGACGCCCTGGAGTGTGGTCCAGCCCTCCGCCTGCCGGAAGGAAGCGCCGATGGCCACGCCCGCCAGTGTCAGGGCGGCGCCGGCCAGGACATCGAGCCGCAGCCGCTCGCCGATCAGCAGCGGCGAGATCAGCGGCGCGACCAGGGGAAGGAAGCCCCAGACCAGCATCATCGTCACGCCGTCGGTGTGGCGCGAGGCGAGCATGTTGATCATGAGCGACGCGCCGGGCGCCACGACGCCCCAGATCAGGGGCAGGACGAACGAGCGAACGGACGGTCCGCGCAACCCGTCGGTCGCGAGCGTGATGGCCCACAGGACGATCGCCGCGGTGCCGAATTGCCACAGCGCCACCGACGCAATGCTGAAATCGGCCGCGAGAACCTTCTGGCCGATCAGACCGACCGCGTAGACCGCCGCTGAGGCGAGCGCGGCGAGGTGACCGCTGATCGCACCGTGGTCGTGCGTGTCCGGTGAGGATGCTGGCATGTCGCGTGTTGTGGCTGCTACGGGCGGGAAGCTTTCCCGCAGTAGCCGGCCGGCAGGGGTCTGTCGACCGGCAAATGGCGATCGACGCTATGAGCCGCAGGACGTTCGACCGGGAGGTCGTTGTTCAGACGGCGGCGGCCACCGGCCGGGCGTGGGGTCGGGCGCGCGGAATCGCGGGCTGCGACCGACGCCATCGTTCCGTCTTCTCGACGGCGATCGCCCCCCAGAGGATTCCGTAGATCAGGAACATGTGCCTCCAGTGGTCCACGTCGATCACCATGTGCACCATCAGGTGACCGATGAAAGCTGCATAGGTCGCGTGCACGTAGGGCTGCCAGGGCCGATCGCGAAACAGGAGGGGGAAAGAGGCGATCAGGGTCCAGAGCGCGAGAACCACATAGGCGCCGCCGCCGATCCAGCCATAGGTGGTGAACCCCTTCAGCCACGTGTTGTGCTCGTCCTCGCCGAAGAGCTCGCGGCTGAACTCGAAAGCCCCGAGGCCGAGAGGATGCTCCGGTATGGTCGCGAAGCCGAGGAGGATGCGGTCGAAGCGGCCCAGTCGCCCTCCATCGTAGTACTGAACCAGGCGGGCCCGCTCGCCGAACAGGTCGGCAACGAGTGGGGACGAGATCACCAGGGCAAGGATCACGACCGATACGACCGACAGCAGCACAACGTAGATGGCCACGCGAGCGCGGCTCTTGTCGTCCCTCCGTGTCATGAAGGCGATGATCGCAGTTACGATCAGGGCGAGCACGGAAAGCCCCCACGCCGCCCGGGAAAACGACAGGAGCACGCCGAGCGCCAGAATGGCGAACAGGACAAAGGTCATCGCCGACTTGTGCAGGGGGCGCGTCAGAATCCGGTGCGCCATGAGGCATAGCGGTAGCGCCAGGTAGGGGCCGAAGACGTTGGGATCCTGGAAGGTGCTGGTGGCCCGTCCTGCGAGCTTGAACGTCGCGGCGCCGGGGAAGATCTCGAAGTAGGCGGCGATGCCGAACAGGGCGATCACGACCGCGCTGGCGACATAGGCGTTGAGGATCAGCGGCAATCGCCGCTCCGGCGCGTCGGCGATGATGCTGGCGAACCAGATGGCGGAGATGGCCAGGAAGGCCGAGACGGCCACGAAAAGCAGGACGCCCGCCATCGAGGTCACCTGGGTCATCGCCACGATACCGCCAACGACGAACAGCGCGCACAGGGTGATGAGGGGCGCGGTGAACCGGTTGAGCCGCAGACCGGCAAAGACCCACAGCGGCAGCACCGCCGCGAGGACCAGTTCGTAGGGCGCGGGCTCGAAGAGCACGAAACCGCCGAGAAAGACGATGACCGCGATCGCCCAGTCGGACAGGCGGGCGCCCGTCCGCCATACGGGTTTCTCAAGGTGGGTGGGAACTGCCGGACCGGCCATAAACGCAACCTTCGCGCCGATCGCTGCGTTCGACGGATGCGCAGCCGCGCCAGCTCAGGCTAGGCGGAAAACCTTTCGCACGCGTGTATGTGGGGGCCTGCCCCGGGGTCGCGGATGGTTAGGAATGTCTGAAGGTGCGTGCCTGTTGCGGCGGTGGAAAAGCCATGAACACCGTGGTGAACCGCTGATTTGGTTGGAATCTTCTGGTCGGAGCGACTGGACTCGAACCAGCGACCCCTTGACCCCCAGTCAAGTGCGCTACCAGACTGCGCCACGCTCCGACCGTGGCGGACTATAGGTCTGCGGTCGCGGGCGCGCAATGCGTCCAGCCGGCGCCGCGCTCAGTGGACCTCGTCGGTCTTGAGGATGCGGAACGGCGTCACGAACAGGATGTAGAGGTCGAGCGGGATCGACCAGTTCTCGATGTAGTAGAGGTCGTGCTTGACCCGCTGCTCGATCTTCTCCTGCGTGTCGGTCTCGCCGCGCCAGCCGTTGATCTGGGCCCAGCCGGTGATGCCCGGCTTCACCCGGTGGCGGGCGAAGTAGCCGTCGACCACGTTCTCGTAAAACTCGCTGCCGGCCTTGGCGTTGGTGGCGTGGGGGCGCGGGCCCACCAGCGACAGGTCGCCGCGGAGCGCATTGAAGAGCTGGGGCAGCTCGTCGAGGCTGGTCTTGCGGATGAAACGGCCGACGCGGGTCACGCGCGGATCGTCCCGGGTCACCAGCTTGTCGGCGCGGTGATCGGTCAGCTCGGTGTACATCGAGCGGAACTTGAAGACCTCGATCAGCTCGTTGTTGAAGCCGTAGCGCTTCTGCCTGAACAGCACCGGGCCGGGGCTGTCGAGGCGGACGGCGAGCGCGGTCAGCGCCATGACCGGCGACAGGGCGAGGAGCGCGATCGCGGCGAACAGGATGTCGAAGGCGCGCTTGGCGATCCGGTCCCAGTCGGCGATCGGCTTGTCGTAGACGTCGAACAGAGGAACCGTGCCCACGAACGAATAGGAGCGGGGACGGAACCTGACCTTGGCCGCATGGGCTGACAGGCGAATATCGACCGGCAGGACCCAGAGGCGCTTCAGGAGGGTGAGCAGCCGGTTCTCGGCCGTCACCGGCAGCGAGACGATCAGCATGTCGATCCGCGCGATCCGGCCGAAGTCGACCAGCTCGCCGAAGGTGCCGAGCTTGGGATAGCCGGCCACCATCGGCGGCGACCGCTCGTCGCCGCGATCGTCGAACACGCCGCAGATGCGGATGTCGTTGTCAGGCTGGGCCTCGATGGCGCCGATCAGCTTGATGGCCGCGTCGCCGCCGCCGACGATCACCGCACGGCGCTCGAGCCGGCCGGATTTGGTCGAGGCGCCGACATAGCGGGCGAGGCCGATCCGAAGGGCGGTGAACAGGGCGAGGCCGCCGAGATACCACGTGCCGATCCAGACACGCGAATAGTGGTCGCCGATCTTGGCCAGGAAGGCGATCACCGTGAAGAACGCGAAGACCAGCGTCCAGGCGACGAAGACCCGTCCGAGACTCATGGCGATCGACCGCAACGCGGGGACGCTGTAGCCGTCGGCAAGCTGGATGAAGAGCACCACCAGGAACGGACCGCCGACAATCGGTGCGACGTAGAGCCAGTCGAGACCCGGGTCGCGCTCGACGTAGAGCAGATAGATCGCGAGGCCGAGGACCATCACCGCCGTGTATTCGATAAGGCGGGCCATCCCGACCATCAGCACCGGCGACAGCGACTGCTTGGACAGCGACTCGGCTACCTTGCGGGCCGCTGCGTTCAGCGATGCCGGCGCTTCCCGCGGCAGCGAACGGATGTCGCCATCACCGGCGACGGCGCGAGCCGATCGGGGCGTGGCTTCATGATGGACCATGGCTGGAGACCCGACTTCAGAACATCGATCGCCGGCATCCTTACGCCCTTCTCAGTCAACGCGGGCTTTCCGAAATCGGTAAAATTTGAATCATATGCCGGCAATCGGCCGTTAACGCTAACGGTTGGTCATCGCCGCGCGGTAGGCGTCTTCGATCTTGGCAGCCATGGTTTCGACCGAGAAGTCATGGCGCAGCCGTTCGCGTACCCGGCCGGCGGCGTCGCGGTTGCCGGCGGGCGACGCCAGGTCGGCGGTCATGGCTGTGGCCAGGGCCTCCGCGTCATCGGCCGGGACAAGCCGGTGCGCCTCGGCCCCCATGATCTCCGTGATGCCGCCGACGTCCGTAGCGATCAGCGGCCGGCCGGCGGCGAGGCCCTCCAGCACGATGTAAGGCATGGACTCGGCGCGTGAGGGCACGACCAGGGTGCGGCCGAGGCCAAAGGCCTCGCGGGCCGGCATCGCCGGATAAAACGTGACCGCCGGGGTAAGGCCGAGCACATCGGCCAGCTCCCGGCAGGCCTGCTCTTCGGGGCCGCTGCCGACGACGACCGCGCTGAGCGACGGGTGATCGCCCGCCCGCGCGATGGCGAGCGCCTTGATGAAAACGTCCGGACCCTTGAGATCCCTGAGGGTTCCGATGAAGACAAAATCGGCCGCGTCGGAGACGTCGGCGACCGGGTCGAACTCTTCCGGGCGCAGGCCGTTGGGCACGATCGCCGCGTACTTTGGCGCCGTAACTTTGGCGGTGAACGTCTCGGTCTCGTGCTGTCCGACGAACACGAACATGTCGGTCCAGCGCGCCAGTATGCGCTCGACCGTGAAGTACAACCGCCCCCTGGCGGAGCCCTCATCGAAATGAAGGCTGCCGCCGTGGGGGGTGTAGATGCGGGCTACGCTTTTACCAGTTGCCCGCAAGAGCGTGCCGACGAACCGCGCGTAGGCGCCGCCCTTGGCGCCGTGACCGTGCAGGACGTCGGGATTCAGAGGCCGGACCCAGCGGCCGATCCGCCAGGAGGCGGCAAGATCGGACGGTGCGATACCGCGATGCATGGGTGATCGCAGCAGGCCGAGTGAGAGATGCGGCCGTAAGGCCTCGAGCAGGTCGTCCGCTTGCTGGCCGCCGGTGGATGAATCGCAGATCACCCCGACATTGTGGCCGGCCGCAGCCTGCCGCTCCGACAGATCGCGGACATGCCGGAACAGCCCGCCCGCGGGCTCGCGGAAGACATGGAGGATGTTCATGACGCGTGCGGCCTGCGGCGCGGGTCCAAGAGGGGCGGCGCCGGGCGATCATTGTCGCGGCCATCAGAGAAGGCGCTCGCGGACATACAGTGTGTCGCCGGGGCGGATCGGATCGGTGAGGCGCAGGTTGGCGGTCTCGACCTGACCGTCGATGTTGCGGGTCACGCGCACCGACCACGTGTCGGCCCGCTCCGTGAAACCGCCGGCGGCGGCAACCGCCTGCTGCACCGTCATGCCGGGCACGAAGTCGTACTGGCCGCCGGCGTTCACCTGGCCCATGGCGAAGAACGGACGATACCGGTCGAGTTCGACCGAAACGTCGGGGTTGCGCAGATAACCGTTCAGAAGGCGTGCGGCAATCGCGGCTTCCAGTTCAGCCGTCGTCCTGTCGCGCGCCGCAACCTTGCCGATGAGCGGGACGGTCACGTCGCCGGCCTGGTCCACGATATAGGTGTTGGAAAGGTCGGCCTGGCCGAACACGATCACGCGCAGGCGATCGCCGCTGTCGAGGCGGTAGGGGTCGACCAGTTCGCCGTGGTAGGCCGGCTTCAGCGACGGGTTGAACGCACACCCGGCGAGCAGCATCGTTGCAGCGAGAAGAAGAAGCTTCGGCATGAAGAGCGTGTCAGTCCAGCGACCCGTTGTTGCGAGACACGCTAACCGCAACATGGTTAATCCGTCGTAAATCGGACGGCAGTGTCGGCGACCCCGGCGATCGGGCCGTTAACACTTCGATTACCATAAGGCGGAATCATCGCGCCCGAACACGGAGTGCGAGTCGCCGTTATGCGCGAAGAGGCATTTTCGCCTGCGGAAGTTGAACTGGATGTTCGGCATTTCCTCAGATCTCTTCTGAAGAAATTGCCTTACATACTTGTATTCGTTGTGTTCGTTACGGCGGCTGTCTACGTCTTCCTTGGCACGATGACGCCGCAGTTCAGCTCCGAAACCACCGTTCTCATCGAGGCGCGGGAGACCGGTCTCACCCGTCCCACCCAGGCGCCCGACGATCGGGCGTCCGCGGTCCTGGACGAGGCGGCGATCGCCAGCCAGGTCCAGTTGATCCTCTCGCGCGACCTTGCCGCGCGCGTGGTGGAGAAGCTCGACCTGACGTCGCGAAAGGAGTTCGATCCCGCGGCCTCGCCCGGTCTCATCGACACGGTCATGGCACGGCTGGGCTTCGCCGGCAGCGAGCCCGACGATGACCGCCGCGACGATCGCGTGCTCAACGCCTTCGCAAAGCGACTCGGCGTGTTCGCGATCGAGGGCTCGCGTGTCATCAGCATCGCCTTCCGCTCCAGCGACCCGCGCCTTGCCGCCGACATCGCCAACGCTGTGGCGGCCGAGTACCTGACGCTTCAGGCGCAGGCGAAGCGGGAGAGAAGTTCCGAGGCGGTCGCGTTTCTGTCCGGCGAGATCGAGGATCTGAGCGCGCAGGTGCAGGCGGCCGAGGGCCGGGTCGAGTCGTTCCGATCCGAAAACGATCTGTTCTCCTCGGGCGGCGCCAATCCGTCGACGCTTCCGCAACAGGAGCTCGCCAGCCTCAATGCCGAACTCGCGCGCGTGCGGGCCCAGCGCGCGGATGCGCAGGCGCGCACCCAGCAGATACAGGCGGGCATCGACGGCGGTGCGACCATCAACCAGACCGAGGTTCTTGCCTCGCCGCTCATCCAGCGGCTGGTCGAGCAACAGGTCGCGCTCAGGACCGAGATTGCACAACTGTCGGCGACGCTCCTGCCTCAGCACCCGCGGATGCTCGAGCTCGAAGCGCAGATCATCGATCTCGATCGCCAGGTCGCCGTCGAGGCGGGCAAGATACTCGCCTCGCTCGAAGCCCAGGCCGACCTCGCCCGGGCGCGCGAGGTGGAGATCGCTGCCGAGCTCGGTCGCCTGAAGGCGGTGACGGCGCGCGCCAACGATGCCGGCGTCGACCTGCGAGCGCTGGAGCGGGAGGCTGCGGCCCAGCGCGATCTGCTCGATTCCTACCTTCGCCGCTATCGCGAAGCCCTGGCGCGGGAACAGACCGACGCCCTGCCGGCTGACGCGCGGGTGATTTCGACCGCGTCGGCGGCGCTGGAGCCCGCGTTTCCGCGCAAGACGTCGATGAGCGCGATGGCGGGGGCGGCGGCGCTGATCCTGGCCATTGCCCTGGTGATGCTCCGCGACCTGGCGAGTGGCCGCTCGCTCAGGCCGGTGGCGGTTGCCGCGCTGGCGACACCCGGTGCTGACGCAAAGGTACCTGACGACGCCGAAGCCGAGACCGACGCCAAGAACGAAGGCGACAGCGGCGCGCGCTGGGCGGCCGATCACGGGGTCCGACGCATGATGCCGGGCGCGCCGACCATCGCGCCGGAACTGGCCGACAGGGTCGAGGATTCACTTGGCGCCATCGTCGCCCGGATCAAAGAGGAAGGTCCGGGGCGCATCATCGTCACGCTGGTCGAAGGCTCCGATCAGGCGGGCCGGCCTCTTGCCGCGGTGGCGCTGGCGCGCGCTCTGGCGAAGAACGATCGCCGGGCTGTGGTCGTCGACCTGCGTGAGGACGACGCCAACACCGAGACCATGGGAGAGCGTCCGGGCCTGCCGGGACTTGCCGATCTGGTGTCGGGCGAGGCGTCGTTTGCCCAGGCGATCTTCCGGGACCGCAAGTCCCGTGCGCATTTCGTACCATCCGGTACCAACCGGCTGAGCGCCGACAGCGTTCGCGACGGCAAGCTCGACACGGTCCTGTCAGCGCTGTCGATGACCTACGATCTCGTCATCCTCGATGCCGGCGATGCCATGATCGAGGCACTGGCGCCGGGATGCCGGACGGCCGTCGTCGTCAGCGAGCACGCCGCCAGCGATGCCCGGACCGTGAAAGCGTTCGAGCGCATCAGCGGCGTTTCGGAGGCGCAAATCCTGCTTCTGGTCGTGGAACCGGAGTCGGCCGACAAACCGCCGACAAGCAAGCGCAGCGCCGGCGAGGTGGCCTAGGGGTCTTCAGGTGCCCGGGCGGGGATCGGCCATCCACTTGATGATGACGCCTGCCGGTACGATCCACGCAAGTCCGAAGAACGCGTAGAAGACGACCTGGATCAGCGTGCCCTGATCACTGATGCTCCCGCCGGCGACCGCCGCAACAATCAGCGCGTAGATCGGTACGAGCACCACCAGTAGCGCGGTCCCGATCAGCTTCCTTGCCCGGCGTCCCATGTGTGTCGACCCGTGATGTTATGGCGCGGTTGCTCCCCACCTAGGCCGCCTGTATCGAGGTGGCAAGGACAACATGCCCGTGACCGCCGCCGAAACCACACACGCCGCCGCGCCGGCACCCTCCACCCGTCCGATCCTGATCTGGCTGGTGGTGGTGGCCTGCCTGCTGATCGCCATGATCGTGGTCGGCGGCGCCACGCGGCTGACCGACTCCGGGCTGTCGATCACCGAATGGAAGCCGATCCACGGGGTCATTCCACCGCTCAACGCGACGCAATGGGAGGAGGAGTTCGCCCGCTACCGGGAAATCCCGGAGTTCAAGATCAAGAACTTCGACATGGATCTGGAGGGCTTCAAGGGCATCTTCTGGTGGGAGTGGGGCCATCGGCTGCTGGGCCGGGTGATCGGTTTCGTCGTCTTCGTGCCGCTGGTCGTCTTCTGGGTGCAGGGGCGGCTCACGACCGGTCTCAAGGTCAGCCTCACGGCGCTGCTCGTCCTCGGCGGCCTGCAGGGGGTGATCGGCTGGTGGATGGTGGTGAGCGGCCTCACCGAGCGCACCGACGTCAGCCAGTATCGGCTTGCGATCCATCTGACACTGGCGTTCGTGATCCTCGCCTTCACGGTCTGGGTCGCCCGCAGCCTCCTGCCGGTCCGTCAGGGACCGGCGCCGCCATCGGTCACGATCGGTGCGTGGGTGCTTGCCGCGCTGGTGTTCGTGCAGGTGTTTCTCGGCGGACTGGTGGCGGGCCTCGACGCCGGGCTCACCTTCAACACCTGGCCGCTGATGGACGGCACGCTCGTGCCCGGTGCGGCGTTCCAAATGACGCCGTGGTGGCTGAACGTGTTCGAGAACGTCGCGATGGTGCAGTTGCAGCACCGGCTGGTCGCCTACGTTCTGGTGGCGGTCGCCGCCTGGTACGCGTGGCGGACGGCGGGCACGGCGTTCGCGACCACCGGCGCCGTGATCCTGGTGCTGGTTCTGGCGCAGGCCGCGATCGGGATCGCAACACTGGTGCTGGTCGTGCCGCTGGGATGGGCACTCCTCCATCAAGTCGGTGCCGCATTGGTGCTGATCGCGGTCACGGCGCACCTTTACGTGGTGACCCATCCCGACCCGGCATTATCCGGGCAGCGAGCGACGCCGTGAACGCGACCGAGCGGGCGGCGGCGGCGATCGTGGCTGCCCGGCGTGAGCGCATCCCCCTCGGTCCCCTGCCGGAGGCCGACCGGCCGCGGGACGAGGCCGAAGCCTATCGCGTCCAGCGCCTTGCCAGCGAGCACTTCGCCTCCGATCTTGGCGCGGTGGTCGGCTACAAGATCGGCTGCACCACGCTGGTGATGCAGGCCTTTCTGGGTATCCCCGATCCCTGCTACGGGCGCCTGCGCACCAACAGGGTCTGGCGCGACCACGTCGATCTCGGCGCCGCCGACCACATCCGGATCGGGGTCGAGTGCGAGATCGGCATGACGGTCGCGCACCCGGACGTGCTCCTTGCCGCGGACTCACCGGGCGCGGCCATGGCCGCCGTCGCGAGCGTCCATGCGGCGATCGAACTCGTCGACGAACGCTACGAGGACTGGCGCGCGCTCGACGCGCCGACACTCGTTGCCGACGACTTCTTTTCGGCCGGGGCGGTACTGGGACCCGCAGTGCCGGCCGGCGAGATCGACGACCTGACCACGGTCCTCGGCAAGACGAGGATCAACGACATGACGGTGGGCGAGGGGACCGGTTCCGACGTCATGGACCATCCGGCGAACGCCCTCGTCTGGCTTGCCCGCAAGCTGCGGCAGACCGGCGATCCGCTAGGTCCGGGCGACGTGGTCCTGACCGGAAGCCTGGTGGAGACGCGTTGGCTGGAACCCGGCGACCGTGCCGAGATCGCGATCGGCAGGCTGGGACGCGCGTCGGTGGCCGTCGGCGCTGCCTGAGCGACTTCTCAGGCGAGGCCCGCGTCCTCGTCCAGCCCGAGCATCAGGTTGAGATTCTGCACCGCCGCGCCCGAGGCGCCCTTGCCGAGATTGTCGAGGAGGGCCACCAGCCGCGCCTGACGGGCCTCGTCGGCGCCGAAAACGAACAGCTTCATGCGGTTGGTGCCGTTGAGCCCTTCCGGCGAAAGGCCGGTGGGCGCCTGCGATTTCTCCAGCGGCGCGACCTCGATGAAGCGCTCGCCCGCGTAGTGCGCGGCCAGCGCGCCGTGGATGTCGGCCAGTGACGGGTGGCCCGGCAGGAGGTCGAGATGCAGCGGCACCTCGACGATCATGCCCTTGAAATAGCGTCCGACGGACGGCGCGAAGACGGGGCGGGCGGACACACCGCCGTGGCGCATGATCTCGGGCACGTGCTTGTGCTGCAGCGTCAGGGCGTAGATGCGGACATTGTCGTCGGTGGCGTTGTCGGCGGTAGCGTCCTCGAAGGCTGCGATCAGCGCCTTGCCGCCACCCGAATAGCCGGACACGCCGAAGATGGTGAGGGCGGTGTCCGCGGGTACGAGGCCGGCGTCGACCAGGGGACGCACCAGGCCGATCGCGCCGGTGGACCAGCAGCCGGGATTGGACACCCGGCTCGCCTGGGCGATCCGTTCCCGCTGTCCGGGCGCCATCTCGGGAAAGCCGAACGTCCAGCCGTCGGCGACGCGATGGGCGGTCGAGGCGTCGATGACCTTGACGCTGTTGCTGGTGATCATGGCCACGGCCTCGCGCGCCGCCGCGTCGGGCAGGCACAGGATCACCGCATCGGCGCCGTTCAGGAGCTCGGCCCTTGCCGCCGCGTCCTTGCGCCTGTCGGGCGCGATCGACACCAGGTCGAGATCGCCGCGATCCTTCAGCCGCTCGCGGATCTGCAGGCCGGTGGTACCGACCTCGCCATCGATGAAGACGGTTGGGGCCATGTCGGTGACTCCTAGAGCGTTCTGCGGGTTAAACCTCTGAGGCACAAATGAAAAGGGCGGACCGACCGGCCCGCCCTCGACATTCGGATAGGGGACGCGCGGTCAGCGCTTGGAGAACTGGAACGAACGTCGGGCCTTGCGCTTGCCGTACTTCTTGCGTTCCACCACGCGGGCGTCGCGGGTCAGGAAGCCGCCCTTCTTCAGGATGGGCCGCAGTTCGGGCTCGTAGAAGGTCAGCGCCCGCGAGATACCGTGGCGCAACGCGCCGGCCTGCCCGGACAGGCCGCCGCCGGAGACGGTCGCCTTCACGTCGTACTGGCCGTTGCGGCCGGCGGCGACGATCGGCTGCTGCACCACCATCTGCAACACCGGACGCGCGAAATAGTCGGTGAAGTCCTTGTCGTTGACGATGATGCGGCCGGCGCCGGGCGAGATCCAGACGCGGGCGATGGCGTCCTTGCGCTTGCCGGTCGCGTAGGCGCGCCCCTGGGCGTCGAGTTTCTGGACGTGGACGGGCGCGGCGGGTTCCGCCGTCTCGGTCGGCGCCTCGGTGGCCAGATCCTGCAGTGAATGAAGCTCAGCCATTTCAGGCGGTCCTCGCGTTCTTGGCGTTCAGGCCGGCGACGTCGAGCGCTTCCGGCTGCTGGGCGGCATGGGGATGGTCGGGGCCGGCGTAGATCCGGAGGTTCTTCAACTGGCGGCGGGCCAGCGGTCCGTCGGGCATCATCCGCCTGACCGCCTTCTCCAGTACCCGCTCGGGGAAGCGCCCCTCCAGATACTGGGCGGCTGTGCGCTGCTTGATGCCGCCGGGATGGCCGGTGTGCCAGTAATAGGTCTTGTCGCTGCGCTTCTGGCCGGTCAGCACCACCTTCTCGGCGTTCACGACCACGATGTTGTCGCCGCAATCGACGTGCGGCGTGTAGTCGGCCTTGTGCTTGCCGCGCAGCCGCCGCGCGATGATCGATGCCACGCGGCCGACGACCAGGCCGTCGGCGTCGATCAGCACCCACTTCTTGTCGACATCGGCCGGTTTCAGGTTAAACGTGCCCATTGTCCGAGATTACCCACACGCAAAAAGGAAGGCGCTCCGCGGCGCCCGGCTGCGATGTAGACCGCGCCCCGCGTATCGTCAAGATGAATCTCGAAATAGATGTGCAAAATCAGACAGGTACGGTCGCGGTATCATGATACCGTAACACATCGTTATGATGCGTCTCCCTGCGCGCTCCGCTCTCGTGCGGCGACGAACCCGCGCGGGGCAAGCACCACGGCCTTCACATCCAGGAAACCGTCGTCGCCTTCAAAGATCCGGTAGAGTTCCACCGCGATCGGCACATCGTGGTCCAGGAGTTCGCGGTGGATGTCGGCCGCCAGATCCCGGGGCAAATAGCCGATATGCCACGTTCCGGTGGTGGTGCGCAGAAGCCCGCGCGTTTCGGCAACGCCGTGGACGGCGATCGCGTTGGGGTCGTGGGGGTTGTCCGGCTCCGGCTCAAGCGACAGCCCGTAGTGGAGCCCCTTGCGCTCGGCCACGCGGACGGCGTCCGCAAAGCTCTGCGCCGCCTGCTTGCGATACGGAATCCCGACGACCGACACCACCCCGGTCGCCCTGATCCAGTCGCCCTCGGGCAGGTGCCGATCCGTCCCGAACTGACCTTCCGACGGCGGCATGGGTTGTCCCTAAGACCGAAACACGCCGGTTCCACGATAGCGCCCCGACGACACCCGCGCCAACGTGTTGACGTCACCTGCCATCACCGGCAAAGGAGCGCCTGTGACCGCCGAAGATATCATCTGCGACGTGAGGTCGATTGCGCTCGTCGGCGCGTCGCACAAGCCGCACCGGCCGTCGCACGGCGTGATGCGGTTCCTGCTTGCTCAGGGCTTCGACGTGATCCCGATCAATCCGGGTCTCGCCGGCCAGACCCTCCTCGGTCAGGAGGTCGTCGGCCGCCTTCGCGACCTGCCGCGGCCGGTCGGCCTCGTCGACATCTTCCGCCGCAACACGGCAATGGGCGCGATGGTCAACGAGGCGCTGGCGCTTGATCCGCGGCCGCGGGTGATCTGGATGCAGCTCGGCCTCCGCGACGACGACGCGGCCGCGCGAGCGCGGGCGGCGGGTGTGACGGTCGTTATGGACCGCTGCACCAAGATCGAATACCTACGCCACTGCCAATCGCCCAGAAGCTGAGGAAACTGCATCATGGAAGACCGCGTTCCCGAGTTCGCGACACTCGCCATCCACGCCGGCGCCCAGCCCGACCCGACCACCGGCGCACGCGCGACGCCGATCTACCAGACGACGTCGTACGTCTTCGAGAATGTCGAGCATGCCGCGTCGCTGTTCGGGCTGCAGGCGTTCGGCAACATCTACACCCGCATCATGAACCCCACCACGGGGGTGCTGGAGGAGCGGATCGCGGCGCTGGAAGGCGGCACCGCGGCGCTGGCCGTCGGGTCCGGCCACGCGGCGCAGATGCTCATCTTCCACACGCTGATGCAGCCGGGCGACGAATTCGTCGCCGCGCGCCAGCTCTACGGCGGCTCGATCAACCAGTTCAACCACTCGTTCAAGAGCTTCGGCTGGGACGTGAAGTGGGCCGACATCGACGATATCGCGACTTTCGAGGCCGCGATCTCGCCGAAGACCAAGGCGATCTTCGTCGAATCGATCGCCAATCCCGGCGGCGTGGTCACCGACCTTGAGCCGATTGCCGCGGTCGCCAAACGGGCCGGCGTGCCGCTGATCGTCGACAACACCCTGGCCACCCCGTATCTCTGCCGGCCGCTCGATTTCGGCGCCGATATCGTCGTCCATTCGCTGACCAAGTTCATTGGCGGCCACGGCAACTCCATGGGCGGCATGATCGTCGACGGCGGCAAGTTCAACTGGATGGCGTCGGACCGCTATCCGATGCTCTCGGCGCCGCGTCCGGAGTACAACGACATGGTGCTCGGCGAGGCGTTCGGCAATTTCGCCTTCGCCATTGCCTGCCGGGTCCTCGGTCTGCGCGACCTCGGGCCGTCGCTGTCGCCGTTCAACGCCTTCCTGATCGCGACCGGCTGCGAGACGCTGCCCTTGCGCATGCAGAAGCATTCCGACAATGCCCGCGCGGTGGCGGAGTACCTCGCCAACCACGACAAGGTGACGTGGGTCAGCTACGCCGGCCTGCCGGGCGACCGCTACCACGCGCTGGCGCAGAAGTACTGCCCGCGCGGCGCCGGCGCGGTGCTCACCTTCGGTGTCGAAGGTGGCGGCGAGGTCGGTAAGGCGCTGGTCTCCAACGTCAAGCTTCTGTCGCACCTGGCCAATATCGGTGACACGCGGAGCCTGATCATCCACCCGTGGTCGACGACGCACAGCCAGCTCTCCGAGGAGCAGAAGGCCAAGGCGGGCGCCGGGCCGGACGTGGTGCGCCTTTCGGTCGGGATCGAGGATGCCGCCGACATCATCGCCGACCTCGAGCAGGGGCTGGCGCAGACCTGAGACGGGCAGGGGACCCGAAAAAGGCGACTCCGAACGCCGTCCCGTGGGGGGCTCGGGACGGCCAAGGAGACAACGGAGAACATGATGATGCGACTTCAGAAGATGCTACCGGCGGTCGCCCTCGCCGCCGGTCTGACCGCCGGCAGCGGATCGGCCCTGGCCTGTCAATCGGAAGGCAGCTTCGGCGCCTGGCTCCAGAACGTGAAGGCCGAGGCGCGGGCGATGGGCATGTCCCAGCGCGCCATCGATTCGGCGCTCGGCAATGTCCGCTTCGATCCCTCGATCGTGAAGAAGGACCGGGCGCAGGGCGTCTTCGCGCAGGATTTCCTGACCTTTTCCGGGCGCATGGTGGCCTCCTACCGGCTGCAGCACGGCGCCAACAACATCGGCAAGTATCGGGACACGTTTGCGCGCATCGAGCGCGATTACGGGGTGCCGGCGCCGGTCCTGACGGCGTTCTGGGGGCTGGAGACCGATTTCGGCGCCAATATCGGCGACGGCCCGACGCTCACCTCGCTGGCGACGCTGGCCTATGACTGCCGGCGGCCCGACCTCTTTCGCCGCCAGCTTCTGAGCGCCATCCGGATTATCGATCGCGGCGACCTGACGGCGCGGCAGTTGCGCGGGCCCTGGGCGGGCGAGCTGGGCCAGGTGCAGTTCCTGCCCGAGCACTATGTCGAATTCGGCATCGACTATGACGGCGACGGCCGGGTCGATCTTCTGAAGAGCCGCTCCGACTCGCTTGCTTCGGCGGCTAACTATCTCCAACATCTCGGCTGGCGCCGCGGCGAGCCGTGGCTGCGCGAGGTGCGGGTGCCGGAGTCGCTGCCGTGGGAGCAGGCCGATATCGCCATCAAGCACCCGGTGTCGCAATGGACGGCGTGGGGCGTGAGGTTGCGCGACGGCGGCGCCGTTCCGGCCGGCGACCCGCCCGCCTCGCTGCTCCTGCCCATGGGCAAGGACGGTCCGGCGTTCCTGTCCTACACCAACTTCGACGTCTATCTCGTGTGGAACAACTCGCTCGTCTACTCCACGACCGCGGCCTATTTCGCCACGCGCCTCGCCGGCCAGCCCAAGGTCAGCGCCGGGCGAGGGGCCCAGGTTCTGAGCCTCGGCGAGGTCAAGGAGGTCCAGCGGCTGCTCGCCGCCCGCGGCTACGATGTCGGCAAGATCGACGGCATCATCGGCCGTCGCACCCGCGCGGCGGTCAAGGCGGTGCAGCTTCAACTGGGTCTGCCGGCCGATTCCTACCCGTCGAGGCGCCTGCTCGCCGCTTTGCGGTGAGGTGCGGCCTCAGGATTTGACGCGGACGTAGCTGCCGGGCGCGTCCTCGGTCGGCTTGTGCTTCTTGCTGCCCATGGGCGGCGGCTTCGTGCGCGACTTGGACAGGTCTTCGATCCAGCCCTGCCAGTGGTCCCACCAGGAGCCCGGGTGCAGCTCCGCGCGTTCCAGCCACGCGTCATAGGTGTCGCCCCGGGGCCGTTTGCCCGTCCAGTACTGGTACTTGTTGCGGGCCGGCGGGTTGATGACACCGGCGATATGGCCCGAACCGGCCAGCACGAACTTCACCTTGCCGCCGAAGAAGCTCGATCCGTAGGCCACCGACCGCGGCGGGGCGATGTGATCGTCCCGCGTCGCGAGATTGTAGATCGGCACCTTGATCTTCTTCAGGTCGAGCAGCTCGCCGTCGATGATCATCTCACCGCGAGCCAGACGGTTATCCAGGTAACAATTGCGCAGATAGAAGGCGTGGTTGGCCGCCGGCATCCGGGTCGTGTCGGCGTTCCACGACAGGAGATCGAACGCCGAGGGGTGCTTGCCCATGAAGTAGTTCGAAATCACGTAGGGCCAGATGAGGTCGTCGGGCCGCAGCATGTTGAATGCGACGGCCATGTTCTGGCCTTCGAGGTAGCCGCGCACGCCCATCTGCTTCTCGAGCGAGGCGATCTGCTCCTCGTCGACAAAGACCTTGAGGTCGCCGGCATGGGTAAAGTCGACCTGGGTCGCGAACAGCGTCGCCGAGCGTATCCGCTTGTCGCCCTTGGCGGCGGCGTAGGCGAGCGCGACCGTCAGCAACGTCCCGCCGACGCAATAGCCGACGGTGTTGACGCTGTCGGAGCCGGTGATGTCGCCGATGACGTCGAGGGATTCGAAGATCCCCTGGCGCATGTAGTGGCTGAAATCCTTCCTGGCCTGTTTGGGGCCGGGGTTGACCCAGGACACGACGAACACGGTGTGGCCCTGTTCCACGCACCACTTGATGAAGGATTTCTGCGGATTGAGATCGAGGATGTAGAACTTGTTGATCCACGGCGGCACGATCAGCAGCGGCCGCTTGAGGACCTTGTCGGTCGCCGGCGCGTACTGGATCAGTTGGCAGAGATCGTTCTGATGGACGACCTTGCCGGGTGTGGACGCCACGTCGACGCCGAGCTCGAACCGGCCGGGCTCCGAATGCCGGATCTTGAGCGTGCCCTTGCCGGCCTGGATGTCCTCGGCCAGCATATGCATGCCGCGCACCAGATTGTCGCCGTCGGTGGCCAGGGTTTCGCGCAGGAGTTCCGGATTGGTGAGGATGAAGTTGGTGGGCGACAGCGCGCTCGCGATCTGACGGACGTAGAACGCGGCCTTGTGGCGGGTCTTCTCGTCCAGGCCGTGGGCGTTGGTGACCAGGAGTTCCGCCCAGCCGGTGGTGATGAGATAGGCCTGCTTGACGAAGTCGAAGAGCTGGTTCCGCTCCCATTCCGCCGCGCCGAAGCGCTTGTCGGTCGGTTTGGGAACGACAGCCGGGGGGACGGCCTCGCCGAGCATGCGGGCGAGCGACGACGTCCAGAGGTTCACGTAGCCGGCGTAGAGATAGCTCTGGGCCTGGAGCAGCCGCGCGGGATCGGCCGTCCAGTATTCGTAGACCGCGGTCAGGGTCTTGATCATGTCGGTCAGGTGACCGGAGAGCTCCGGCGGCGGGTTGCCCTCCTCGCGCGGCTTGAGATAGGCCGCCAGCACCCGGCCGCCTTCCTCGATGAAGCGCGCGATGTTGCCCGCCAGAACCTCGGGATTCTTGACCGTGAACGGCAGGTCTGTTGAAGTTGGTTCGTCGTCCATCGTTTTCCTGCCCCTGGGGCGATGCGCCCCCCTTATTTCGTCATAATACGCCTGTAGTTAAGGTTTGAAGGCACAAGGCGCACGAATTTGCATTCTTCGCTAACGATCATCTCCCGCGCCGGTCCGGGACGAAATGGACCGGGCCGGTTTCTTGCGGTCTGCGGCTGCGTCGCAGTCGTGGCGGCTCTGTCGGCCGGATGTTCGCGCTCGATGGGCGAATTTGCCGAGAATGGTGCAACGCCCCCGGCGGCCGGTGGCCCAGTGGTAATTGCGCCCGCGACCACCGGATCGGTTCCGGGCGATGTACCGCCGACGGCGCTGGCGGTCGAACCGCCGCCGCCCGGAGGGGCAACGTTCGATGCGGCCGTTGCGCCGCCGCCGCTGCCCGATGAGGCGCAGGCGAGCACCGACGAGTCGCCCCGCATCCTGACGCCGGAGGAGCGGGCCAGGATCATCGCCGAACTCGAAGCCCTTGCCCGGCGTCAGTCGGAGTACTAAGCAGGCGCCAACATCACGCGGATCGGTTGATATCCATGTCGTCGGACTTCTTTCGCGTCAAACGTCTGCCGCCCTACGTCTTCGAGCAGGTCAACCGCCTGAAGGCCGCCGCGCGCGGCGAGGGCGCGGACATCATCGACCTCGGCATGGGCAATCCGGACCTGCCGACGCCACCGCATATCGTCGACAAGCTCGTTCACACGGCGCGCCGCGAAGACACCCACGGCTACTCCGCCTCGCGCGGCATCAACGGTCTGCGCAAGGCGCAGGCGGCCTATTACGACCGGCGTTTCGGCGTGAAGGTCGATCCCGATCGCCAGGTGATCGTGACGATCGGCTCCAAGGAGGGCTTCGCCAACATCGCCCAGGCGATCACCGCGCCAGGCGATGTGGTGCTCTGCCCCAATCCCAGCTACCCGATCCACGCCTTCGGCTTCCTCATGGCCGGCGGCGTCATCCGCGCGCTGCCCGCCGAGCCCGGTCCGGACTATTTCCACGCGCTGGAACGGGCGGTCATGCATTCGATCCCCAAGCCGATTGCCGTGGTGACGTGCTACCCGTCGAATCCGACCGCCAACATCGCCGATCTCGACTTCTATCGCGATCTGGTGAGCTTCGCCCGGCGCCACGATCTGATCGTGCTGTCCGATCTCGCCTACGCCGAGGTCTATTTCGACGACAATCCGCCGCCCTCGATCCTCGAGGTGCCGGGCGCGATGGAGGTGGCGATCGAGTTCACCTCGCTGTCGAAGACCTTCTCCATGGCCGGGTGGCGGATCGGTTTCGCGGTCGGCAATGAGCGGCTGATCGCCGCACTGGGCCGGGTCAAGTCGTACCTCGACTACGGCGCCTTCACGCCGATCCAGGTCGCGGCAACGGCCGCGCTCAACGGGCCGGCCGACTGCATCGAGGAGATGCGTTCCACCTACCGGAAGCGCCGCGACGCGCTGGTGGAGAGTTTCGGGCGCGCCGGCTGGTCGATTCCGGCGCCGACGGCGTCGATGTTCGCCTGGGCGCCGGTGCCCGAGCGTTTCCGCGCCCTGGGATCGCTGGAGTTTTCCAAGATCCTGATCGAGAAGGCCGAGGTCGCGGTGGCGCCCGGCATCGGCTTCGGCGAGCACGGCGACGACTATGTGCGGATCGCCCTGGTGGAGAACGAACAGCGCATCCGCCAGGCCGGCCGCAACCTCCGCCGGTTTCTTGAAACCGCCGACGAAACATTGCACAACGTCGTCCCCATGGCGGGCGCCGGCCGATAGCGCGGCGCGTCCGGAGCGATCAGATGGCGGAAGCGTTGCGGCTCGGCGTGGCCGGCCTTGGCACGGTCGGTGGCTCGCTCGTCCGACTCCTTGAACGTCACGGCAACGAGTTCGCCGTCCGCAACGGGCGGCGGGTGCGGATCACGTCCGTGTGCGCCCGCGACCGCAGCCGCGACCGCGGTTTCGACATCTCCGCGTACACATGGTTCGACGACCCCGTCGACATGGCGGCCAGCGACGAGATCGACGTCTTCGTGGAACTGATGGGCGGTGCCGACGGCGTGGCCCATGGCTCGGTCAAGCAGGCGCTCAAGGCCGGCAAACACGTGGTGACCGCCAACAAGGCGCTGCTCGCCACCCACGGCAACGCCTTGGCGGAACTTGCCGACGAGATCGGTGTCAGTCTCAACTTCGAGGCGGCCGCTGCCGGCGGCATCCCGGTCATCAAGACCATGCGCGAAGCGCTGTCCGGCAACAATGTCAGCCGCGTCTATGGCATCCTCAACGGCACCTGTAACTACATCCTCACCCGCATGGAGCACGAGGGCCTGACCTTCGACGCCTGCCTCGCGGAAGCGCAGCGGCTCGGTTACGCCGAGGCGGACCCGGCCTTCGATATCGGCGGCCAGGACACGGCCCACAAGCTCGCCCTGCTCACGGCGATCGCCTTCGGCACAAGGGTCGAGCTCGATTCGATCTATGTCGAGGGCATCACGTCGGTGACGCCGGCCGATATCGTCGCCGCCGACGAGCTCGGCTACCGGATCAAGCTACTCGGTGTCGCCAACCGGACCGAAACCGGGATCGAGCAACGCGTCCACCTCGCCATGGTGCCGAAGTCTTCGGTGCTCGCGCGGGTGGAAGGCGTGACCAACGCCGTCGCCGTCGACGGCGATTTCGTGGGACAACTGGTGCTGTCCGGTCCGGGTGCGGGTGGCGAGGCCACCGCCTCGGCCGTCGCGGCGGACATCGCCGATCTTGCCCGCGGTGACCGGATGAGCACGTTTGGCCGTCCGGCCTCGACGCTCGAGCCTTATCGCCGCGCCGCCATGCGGCGTCATGCCGGCGGCTACTATGTCCGCCTGTCGGTCTATGACCGGCCGGGCGCGTTCGCCGCGATCGCCAAGCGGATGGCGGAGGCCGACATCTCGCTGGAATCGATCGTTCAGCGCGCGCGGGCGCCACGGACGGCGGCACCCAGCCATATGGAGCCGGAGGCGCCGCAGCCGGTCATCCTCGTCACTTACGAAACGACCGAAAAGGCGATCCGCGACGCGCTCGCCGCCATTCTCGGGGATGGCCATATCGCCGACGGTCCGCAGATGATCCGGATCGAGAATCTCGACTGAGCGTTCCGCCACGGGGGAGGATCACAGAGACATGACCACGGTGGCCGCGTCCACGCGGAAGGAATCGCCGCTCACACGCATCCTGACGCTGGAGCTCGCGCGGGTGACCGAGCGGGCGGCCGTTGCCGCAGCCCGCCTGCGGGGGCGTGGCGACGAGTTCGCGGCCGATCAGGCGGCCGTCGATGCCATGCGCAAGGAGCTGAACGCGCTTCCCATCGACGGCACCGTGGTGATCGGCGAGGGTGAGCGCGACGAGGCACCGATGCTGTTCATCGGCGAGAAGGTCGGGGCGTCCGGCGGGCCGGCCCTCGATATCGCGCTCGATCCGCTGGAAGGGACGACGATCGCGGCGAAGAACCTGCCCAACTCGATCGCCGTGATCGCACTCGCCGAGAAGGGGAGCCTGCTCGCGGCGCCGGACGTCTACATGGATAAGGTCGCGATCGGGCCCGGTTTCGATCCGGGGCTGGTTACGCTCGACATGCCGCCGGCCGAACGCCTGAAGGCGCTCGCCAAGGCACGCGGCGTGTCGGTGTCGCAGATCACGGCCTGCGTCCTCGATCGTCCTCGGCACGCCAAGATGATCGACGAAATCCGCGAGGCGGGCGCCGCGATCAGCCTGATCGGCGACGGTGACGTGGCCGGCGTCATCCACGTGACCGATCCGGAGACCTCCGGCATCGACATCTACATGGGCATCGGCGGCGCACCCGAGGGTGTGCTGGCCGCGGCGGCGCTACGGTGCATTGGCGGGCAGATGCAGGGCCGGCTCGTCATCCACTCCGACACGCAGCGCGAACGCGCGATCAAGATGGGTGTGTCGGACCTCGACCGCATCTACGAGGCGACCGAACTCGCCGGCGGCGACGTGCTGTTCTCCGCGACCGGCGTGACCGACGGTAACCTTCTCTCCGGTGTCCGCTTCTCCCATCGCGCGGTGTCTACCCACACGCTGGTGATGCGATCCTCATCGGGCACGGTGCGCTGGATCAGGGCCGAGCATCAGGACCTGCAGAAGTTCGTCGATGCGATCGACAATGATCCCTGATCGGGGACGGCGCGCTTGACGGCCGGCGCGAGCCGGAGCTTTCTGGGCGTCGACGCTTCGCTCGGCGGCCATCGCTGGATCAGTCGACTGGACGAGCGCGGCGCCGAGACCGCGGTCGCTATCGCCCAACACCACGGCGTGCCGGATATTGTCGCACGTGTGCTGGCCGGCCGGGACGTCACGGTCGACGCCGTCGAGGGCTTTCTCAACCCGACCCTGCGCGAGCTGATGCCGGACCCGGCCGTGATCACCGATCTGGAGGTCGCGGCCGGCCGGCTGGTGGCGGCGGTGGAGGCGCGCGAAACGGTCGCGATCTTCGGCGACTATGATGTCGACGGCGCGGCGTCGGCGGCGCTGATGCACCGCTTCCTGTCGTCGCTCGGGCTTGCGCCGCGCATCTACATCCCCGATCGGATCTTCGAGGGCTACGGTCCCAACGTCGAGGCCATGCGGAAGCTGGCGGAGTCGGGCGCGACCCTGATCGTCGCGGTCGATTGCGGTTCGGCGAGCTTCGAGGCGCTGGAGGAAGCCGAGCGCCTGGGCCTCGACGTGGTTGTCCTCGACCATCACGAGACCGGCGATCGCCTGCCGCCGGCGGCTGCGATCGCCAATCCCAACCGGCAGGACGATCTGTCGGGCCTCGGCTATCTCGCCGCCGTCGGCGTCGTCTACATGACACTGGTCGCCACCCATCGCCGCCTGCGCGAAAAGGGCTGGTATGAGGGACGCTCGGTCCCCGATCTTCTCCAATGGGCGGATCTGGTGGCGCTCGGCACGGTCTGCGACGTCGTGCCATTGGTCGGGCTCAACCGGGCGCTGGTCACCAAGGGGCTGGTCGTCATGGCCCGCCGGGGAAACCGCGGCCTTGCGGCCTTGGCCGACAGTGCCGGGCTCACCGGCCCGCTGTCGCCCTATCATCTCGGTTTCGTGCTCGGTCCCCGGATCAATGCCGGCGGACGCATCGGCGACGCCACCCTCGGCGCGACGCTCCTGTCGACCGACGATGCGGCGCAGGCCGGCGATATTGCGACAACGCTGGAGCGCCTGAACGGCGAGCGCCGGGCGATCGAAACCGAGATGTTGGAGCGCGCCGTCGCCGAGGCGGACCGCGAGATCGGTGACGGCGAGGGCCCCCCGGTGCTGGTGTCCGCCCAGGAAGGCTGGCATCCGGGGGTCGTCGGCCTGATCGCCTCGCGCCTCAAGGACCGGTTCAAGCGGCCGGCGGTCGCGATCGCGCTGCAGATGAACGGTCAGGGCACTGGCAGCGGGCGGTCGATTCCGGGCTTCGATATCGGGCGGGCCATGCGCGACGCGGTCGACGAGGGCCTGTTGCTCAAGGGCGGCGGGCACCCCATGGCGGCCGGACTGACGGTGACGGCCGACAGGCTCGGCGATCTGCGCGCCTTCCTCGAACGCCGCTTCGCCGCGACCTCGACGCTGCCCGATCGCCACGATCTCCTCGTCGACGGCGCCGTGACCGCGCGCGGTGCGTCCATAGACCTGATCGAGGCGCTGGAGACCGCCGGGCCCTATGGCGCCGGTCATCCGGAACCGTTGGTGGTCCTGCCCGGTCATCGGCTGGCGTTTGTCGAGGAGCACGCGGCCGGTCACGTGCGCGCGCGGCTTGCCAGCAGCGACGGCGCCGTCCTGTCCGGTGTCGCGTTTCGCGCCGTCGGCACCGATCTGGGGGCGGCGCTGGCGCGGGGCCGCGGGCGGCTGTTTCACGTTGCCGGTCATCTCACCATCGATCGGTGGCGCGACCGGACGACCGCCCAGCTTCGGATTCGCGACGCGGCGATCGCCGATTAGAGCGCTTCATCCGACGGTGGTAAGCTAGGTCTTTGATTCGCAGGACAAATCAGGGGGTTTTCGAATGTGGTTTCGCGACAAATTCATTCCCGGCTTCATTGCAGCCGTTGTGCTGGTGCTCCTGCTCTGGATCTGGAATGTCGCCAGCGGCGGCCAGGTTCTGAGCCTGTTCGGTGGCGTGACCGCCGAACAACTGGCCGATGCCATCGAGGCGGTTGAAGGCACCCCCGGACCGCAAGGCGAAGCGGGCCCGGCCGGGCCCCAGGGGCCCGCGGGTGAAGCCGGACCGGCCGGATCCGCCGGACCACAGGGCGAACCGGGGCCGCAAGGCGAGGCTGGTCCACAGGGCCCGCAAGGCGAGCCCGGCCCAGCGGCGCAGTAGCGACGCCTGACGATATCGGCTGGCCGCCGGCGCTTGAGGGCGCTACCGGCGGCCGGCCGCCTACCACTTTTCGACGAACGGCCGGGCTTCGACCTCGAACGACCAGGCCGAACGGGGCTGGCGGGTCAGCCAGTGGGCGGCTTCGGCGAGATCGGCCGGCCGGATGAAGGCCTCGTCGGGCTTGTCCGGCATCCGTTCGCGCGTGCGCGGCAGGTCGACCATGCCGTCGACGATGATCAGCGCCACGTGGATGCCGGCGGGGCCGAGATGCTTGGCCATCGATTCCGCGAGACTGCGTTGCGCCGCCTTCGCCGGTGCGAACGCCGCGGTCATCGGCGCGCCGCGGCGTGAGGCGGTGGCGCCGATGATGACGATGTTGCCGGCGCCCTTCTGCTTCATGCTCGGGATCACGGCCTTGGCGGCGTGGAACAGGCCGGCCGCATTGACCCGCCACGCGCGCTCGAAATCGTCGCCCGAGACATCCTCGATGGACGCGAACACGCCCGATCCGGCGTTGTAGACCAGCGTGTCGACGGGGCCCATGTCCCGCGCCACGGCGGCCAGCACGTCGGTCACCGATGCGGCGTCGGCGGCATCGCAGGCATAGGCGCGGGCGCCCGCCATCTCGCCGGCCAGCTTCGACGACAGGTCGGTGCTGCGCGACAGCATCGCCACGCGATGGTCGTCGCCGAACCGCCTCGCCAGCGCGGCGCCGTTGCCGGGGCCGATGCCGATCACCGCACAAATCTTGTCGGTCATGATGTTCCTCCGTCGTGGGCCCGCGGGCTTGCGTCCCAACTATAGCGGCGAGCGGCGCGGGGAAGGGTGCGCCGACGTGGTACACCTTCCGTCGTCACGAACCGCTCCCATCAGGACGATCCGCCATGGCCAAACGCATCGACGCCGCCGATCTGCCGCCCGTCGTCGGCACGCTCTATCCGTCGCCCTATGACGTGCCCTGTCGGGCGCGGGAACGGAGCAAGCTGGGGGACGCCGCCGGCCTGACGCAGTTCGGCGTCAATCTCCTGCGCCTGCCGCCGGGCGCCTGGTCGAGCCAGCGGCATTGGCACACGCATTCCGACGAGTTCGTCTATGTGCTGAGCGGTGAGGTCGTGCTGGCGACCAATGCCGGTGAGGAAACGTTGCGCGCCGGCGACGCGGCCGGATTCGTGGCCGGTGACGAGGACGGACATCACCTCATGAACCGGAGCGATACAGACGCGCTGGTGCTTGAAATCGGGACGCGTGTCGATGGCGATGCCGCGACCTATCCGGATATCGATCTCCTAATGCCGGCCGATGCCCGGCCGGCCGTTTATACCCGTCGCGACGGTACGCCTTACGCCGACATCCGCCGGCGCGGACCGGACGACGACTGAGCGGCCGCGTTGGCAGGCGCCGGTCAGGCGACTACACTTCGCGGCATGAGCGAAGCAGGCGGTTTTCCCCTCGAGGGGATGGAACTCACCCACATCCTGGTGGTGTCGGACCTCCATCGAAGCATGGCGTTCTATCGCGACGTTCTGGGCGCCGAGCCCTATCGCGATTACGGCGGGACGTCGGCGGTTTTTCGCTTTCAGGGCGCGTGGCTTCTGCTGGTGACGCCCGGCGGACCGACCGACGACAAGCCCGATGTCCACTTTGCGCCGCCCGATGCGCCGAATCACGTATCGCACGCCATGACCATCCGCGTGCCCGATTGCCAGGCGGCCTACGGCATCCTGAAGGATCGGGGCGCGGCCTTCCTGACCCCGCCGGTCGATCACGGGGCTGAGGTGCGGGCGTTCTTCCGTGATCCCGACGGCCACCTGTTCGAGATCAGCGAATACCGCGGTGGCGCGGGGCTTTCGGCCGAAACCGAGACTTGAAGTCGGCTTCGGACCAACGCGCGCGCCTGTAAGACGACCGGTGTGGATGACGCCGGCATCCTGTGTCCGCCATCATAGCTTTCCACGGGCAGGGCAGTGTATAATCGTTAGTTACAGGCAACCGATGCATCCCAACGGCAGGAGACGTTCATGAAGAAACTCGCCGCCTTGAGTCTGGGCGTGGCCCTGTTTGCAGCCACCCTGACCAGCGCGCCGCAGCAGGCGAAGGCCGACAATCCCGTGTTGTTCTTTGGTGCCGTCGTGGTCGGCGCTGCTGTCGCCTACCATCTCTTGCACCCGCACGGCTTCCACACGCTTCACTGGAAGCATGTCCGCTGGTGCGAGGCGAACTTCAAGACCTACAACCGCTACACGGACATGTACTACTATAAGCCCGGCAAGCAGCGGCGCTGCAACTCGCCGTACAACTAGCGGACAGGGCAGCCGTTACCTTGTGACGGCGCGGACATCATCGGGGTGGCGATGGCGAAAGCCGGCGCCACCCTTTTTCGTGACCGTCGGCATGCGGACGGGACAGGCAGGATGAGCGACAGGGACCGGATATCGGCCGCTGAGGCCATTCTGCGCGCGCTCCGTCTGAATGACGTCGACCATCTCTTCATCAATCCCGGCAGCGATTTCGCGCCCGTCATCGAGGCCTACGCCGGGACCGGCGGGCAGGGCATCCCGCACGCGATCGTCGCGGCCCACGAGAACGTCGTGGTGGGTATGGCCCACGGCTACCACCTGGCCACCGGCCGCATGGCCGCGGCGGCCGTGCACGTGAACGTCGGGCTGGCGAACGCCGCCATGGGGCTCCTCAACGCCCACGCCGACGACGTGCCGATCTTCATGCTTTCGGGCCGCAACCCGCTCACCGAAGGGCAGCGGTTGGGTAGCCGGCAAACACCGATCCAGTACGGCCAGGAGATGTTCGACCAGACCGGCATGGTGCGGGAAGCAGTCAAATGGGACTACGAACTGCGCTATGCGGAAAACGCCGCCGATCTGGTGAGCCGCGGCTGCGCGATCGCCTGCACGGAGCCGCAGGGCGCCGTCTACCTGTCCCTGCCACGCGAGCCGCTGTGCGAACTGACGGAGATGCCCGGCCCGCCGGTTCAGGTAGCGCCGGCCCGGACCCATCCCGACCCGGACGCGATCGCGACGGCCGCGCGCAAGCTGGCCGCGGCGGACAACCCGCTGATCATCTGCTCACGCGGCGATGCCGCCGGCGACGTCGGCGACCTGGTGCAGGCGATCGCCACTGAGAATGCGATCGCGGTCAGCGAGGTGTTCGTCACCCGCAACGTCCTGCCGACCGACTTCGTGAACAGCGTCGGCGGCAACATCGCCGCCCACCTGCCCGACGCGGATGTCGTTCTGGTGGTCGACGCCAGCGTTGCCTGGATCGCGGGGAGCGCGTCGCCGGCGCCCGACGCGGAGGTCATCCACCTCGGCCCCGATCCGCTCTTCGCGCGCATGCCGGTGCGCGGCTACAGGACCACACAGGCGATCCCGTGCAATGCCGTGGCCGGGCTGACGGCGCTGCACGCGGCACTCCCCGGCAAACTGAATCCGGCGCGTCAGGCTGGAATCGCCGCCCGCCACGACGCCTTCCGGGCGCGGATCGCAGCCAAGGCCGAGGCTGGTCGGTCCGGGCTCGCCAACAAGCCGTGGGTGGCGTCCTGCGTCTCCGATATCCTCGACGACGGCACCGTCTTCTCCGAGCGCGGGGGACCGCTGCCCCTTTTCCACGTCGACGGTCCGAACCAGTGGTTCGGCAACACGCAGGCCGGCGGCCTTGGCTGGGCGCTGCCGGCCGCGCTCGGCTGTCAGCTCGCCGATCGCGACAGGCTCACCGTGTGCGTGATCGGCGACGGCAGCTACATGTTCGCCAATCCGGTGGCGTGCCATCAGGTCGCCGCGGCGCAGGACTTGCCGGTGCTGATGGTGGTCCTCAACAATGGCGGCTACGACGCCGTTCGCCTGTCGACCCTCGAGGTCTATCCCGAAGGCGAGGCGGCGCGGGCCAATCACGTACCCATGGCGCCGCTCACCCCGTCGCCGGAGTTCGCGCGCATCGCCGCGGCGGCGGGGTGCCGTGCCGAGACGGTCGAGAAGGCCGAGGACCTGCCAGCGGCGCTGGCGCGTGCCCGTGACTACGTCCGCGATGAGCGCCAGCAGGTGCTCCTCGACGTCAGGATCGGCCCCGACGACGGCGAGAAGTAGCGCTCCCCGGAGGCTCGGCGAAAGCGCTAAGTCCTTGAAAACACTGGTACGCCCTAGGGGACTCGAACCCCTGTTTCCGCCGTGAAAGGGCGGCGTCCTAGACCACTAGACGAAGGGCGCAGGCGCGCGCCTTATATAAGGCTTGCCCCGCGGCGCAAAGACCCAATACGGGCCGGCGCTACCAGGAGCCGGTGTTCTCCATCGACGCCCACGGTTCCTGCGGCGGCAGGCGGTCGCCCTTCTGCAGGAGCTCGACCGAGATGCCGTCCGGCGACCGCACGAACGCCATGTTGCCGTCGCGCGGCGGCCGATTGATGGTCACGCCCGCGTCCATCAGCTTCTGGCAGAACGCATAGATGTCGTCGACCTCGTAGGCGAGGTGACCGAAGTTGCGTCCGCCCGTGTACTCCTCCGGATCCCAGTTGAACGTGAGTTCGATCGGCGCCTCGGGCTGGCCGGGGGGCGCGAGGAAGATCAGCGTGTAGCGACCGCCCTCGTTCTCGTGCCGCCGTAGCTCCTCGAGACCGAGAAGGTCGCGATAGAATCTCAGTGACGCGTCGACATCCGCGACGCGAACCATCGTGTGCAGGTACTTCATTGTGTGTCACCGCCAATTGCAACCGGGGCGCCTAACCTAGCCCGTCACGGCGCGATGACAACCATAGGATCACTGTGACATGGGTCACACAGACATGTGCACCAAGCAGCCGGAGTGCTATTTGGGGGTGGTCATGGACCTGCCGGGTGATATGCTTTTTTTCAAGAGAATCGGTGGGCTGACCGATCGATGCGGCGCGTGGGGCGTGTAGTTCATGGGAGCCAAGCTCTCCACAGTTCAGGAAACCGACGAGCGTCTCGAAGAGACGCCAACCGACCTGATCGAAGTCTCCGGCACCATCAAATGGTTCGACGCATCAAAGGGCTACGGTTTCATCATCCCCGATGACGAGCTGCCCGACGTTCTTCTCCATGTGACCTGTCTCCGGCGCGGCGGTTTCCAGACCGCCTATGAAGGCGCGCGCGTGGTGTGCGAGGCCTTCGACCGGCCGAAGGGCCTGCAGGCGTTTCGCGTGCTCAGCATGGACGAGGCCACCGCCGTTCGGCCGCCGCAGGTCGCGATTGCGCGCACGCACACCACGGTCGAGCCGACCAGCGATCTCGAAACCGCCGTGGTGAAGTGGTTCAACCGTGTTCGCGGCTATGGTTTCGTGACACGCGGCGACGACACCGAGGACATCTTCGTCCACATGGAGACGCTGCGCCAGTACGGCATGGCCGAGTTGCGGCCCGGACAGGATGTGCTGGTGCGCTACGGCCGCGGTCCCAAGGGGCTGATGGCGGCCGAGATCAGGCCCGTTGGCGGCGACAACACGCCGTCGTCGCACTGAACTTTTCGTTTTTGCTTTCAGGTAGTTAATCGCGGATCGGGGCCGGCGACACCAGGGCCGCGACAACCGAAACGACGCCCGAGGCGATCAGATAGATCGCGAAGCCGATGGTGATCGTACGCGTCCCCATCGACGGGATCAGGAAGAACGTCGTCACCAGGATGCCGGTGATGTTGCCGAACGACGAGATGGCGAACAGGCCGCCGGAGATCTTGCCGGCGTCGGTGGGGTCGCCCAGCAACAGACGCACCGATAGCGGCGCGTACATGCCGAGCACGACCAGCGGCGGAAAGCACACGATGAAGCCGCTGACGAACAGCGCCGCGATCTCGCCGTCGACCGCGTCGATGATGGTTTCGAGCCCGCCGGCGGTGAGCACGAACACCGCGAGGAGATAAGCGGCGGCGACGAACTTGATGGCGGCGGCGAGACCGAAGCCGGGCATGCGATCGGCGACGATGCCGCCGAGGAAGTAGCCGGCCATCAGCCCCGCGACGACGATCGAGATGATGGTCGCCCAAGTGTAGATGCCGCTGCCGAACAGCGGCGTGAGGATGCGGCTTGCGACCATCTCGAAGCCGAGGGTGACGAAGCCGAGCGTCACGACGTCGGTGACGACGAGCACGGCCGGCCCGATGCCGACGGCGAGACGGCGGTGCAGCGGAGCCGCTGGTGCGGTTGGTGTTCGCGTTGCCGTGGCGGTCATGTCTGCTTTCGGTTGTGACGCTCGACCGCCTTCAGGTATTCGACCGGCGCGAAGTCGTCGGTCAGTGGTTGGGTCTCCTCGTCCCAGTCGGGTTCGAAGGTGCGGTCGAGGATGGCGTTGAGGTCGTAGCGGAACCCGTGCTGCGCCTGCCGCGCGCGCGCCCGTTCGCGCAGCACATCGTCGGGCAGTTCGGGACCGTTGTAGGCGACGATGACGATGTTGCCGCGGCCCTCGTAGAAGGCGAGGTGGTCGAACGCCGCCCGGATCGTCGCCACCGCGCTGTCGAACAGCATGGTCGTGGGCTCGACGTTCTGGACGACCACACCGCCCGGCCGCAGGCGCTCGCCGATGAGCTCGTAGAACTGGCGCGTCAGCAGATGAAACGGCACGAACGGCCCGCGATAGGCGTCGACGAGGATCAGGTCGTAAGTGTCGTCGTGGCTGGCGAGATGCACCCGGCCGTCGCGGATCTCCACGGCGAACTTGTCCTCGGCGCGCACACCGAAGTAGCGGTCGGCGATCCTGGCGACCTCGGGATCGAGCTCGATGGCGGTGAAATCGAGATCGGGGACCGACTTGTGCAGATACCAGGCGGTGCGCCCGCCGCCGAGCCCGACGATCGCGGCGCTGTCGAGCTTGTCGGCATAGGCGAGGCCGACGGTCATGGACTGGGTGTAGTAGACGGGGAGATCCAGCTCGTCGTCGGGATTGACCACCGATTCGATGTAGCGCAGCCGCCGCGCGCCGAAGGAGAGCATGTAGTTGCCGTCCGGCTGGCGGTACAAATAGATGTCGTTGTAGAGCGACTCGACACGGGCGACGAGGCCGGGTTCGGCGCTCGCCTCCGCGGCCAGGGCCTCCTGCTCCGAGACCCTTTCCGGCGCGAAGAAGGCGAGGGCGGCGATCGCCGCCGCCGACAGTACGACCACCGCCGGAATCGCCCAGATCAGCAGGCGCCGCCGCGGATCGGCCTCCGGCTTGCGGGTCTTGTTGCCGGCGCGGTTACCCATGGTCGGCGCTTCTGCGGGCCTCGTTGCGGCGGGATGGTGGGCGGTCAATATAGCGGGCGCGCAAGGGCTGACAATGCGCCCTTCGCGCCCCGACCGCCGCCGCGCCCGGTCGGTTGCCGGCCATGGGGCGAGCGTGTAAGGGACGGAGCGACAAGATGTCGGGGCATGGCGCAGCCTGGTAGCGCACCTGCTTTGGGAGCAGGGGGTCGCAGGTTCAAATCCTGCTGCCCCGACCAAGGATACCGATGACGCTGGACGGATGATGCTGGCACGAATCTACAGACCAACCAAGACGGCGATGCAGTCGGGGCGCCGGGGTACGGATCGCTGGGTGCTGGAGTTTGCGCCCCGGGACCGGCCGGCGGCCGACCCGCTGATGGGCACCAACGCTTCGACGGACATGATGCGGCAGGTGCGGCTGACCTTCGAGACGCGCGAGGCGGCGGAAGCCTACGCCGCGCGTTCCGGTATCGCCTACCGGGTCGCGGCGGGCGACGAGCGGGTGGTCAAGCCGCAATCCTATGCCGACAACTTCCGCTCCACGCGGTATCAGCCGTGGACCCACTAGTGCGATCCAGGGCCCCGTAGCTCAGCTGGATAGAGCAGCGGCCTTCTAAGCCGCCGGTCGCAGGTTCGAGTCCTGCCGGGGTCGCCATCGGAGGGAGGGCACGCCGCTAGCGCCGAAACTCCACATCGACCTGCTTCACCGGCAGGTCGGTCGTCGTCACGATCGTGACCGTCTGCTGGTTGTCGGTCATCGACATGGTCAGGTCGGCCGAATGTCCCAGCGCGCTCAGCGACCCGTCGAAACGTCCCGTGCCGACCGTGCCCGTCAGCTTGCCGGTGACGTTGAACAGCTTCTCCCACCAGCGGCCGCGAATGGCGCCATCCTTGTGAATGAACACCGCGTTGATCTGATAGGTGTCGTCGCCGGTTGCGCAGCGCATGGCCTGCTGCAGGTTGTCGTCGTTGGGCTGGAAGTACTGGACCCGGCAACTCAACGATTCCTCGTTGCCGTCCTTGAAGACCACGGTACCGGTGCCTCCCCAGACACCGGAAAAGCCGTCGAAGGGGCCGGCGGTCGCGCCGGTGGACATGGCAAGGGGAAGGGCGAGAAACACGCCGGCCAGCAAGCCGGCCCTCGCCGTTCGGGACAACGATGTCACGGTGCCGTTTGGGCGCATGCCTCGTCCGAATCGCCGCGCGCGTGACCGTAGGATAGATGCGTCGGCGTACGGGTGGAAGCGACAATGCAACCCCTACTCGCACGCCTCGCCTTCGCAGCCCTCCTCCACCGTCGGCGGCGGCACGATGTCGCCGATGCGGAGCGGGGATCCGTCCGGCACCTCGATCCGCCACGACTCCGTCGGTGGGAGGCCGCCGAACAGTGGCCACGTCGTGCCGAAGGAGGCGGCGTCGAACACCCCGTCGTGCTGATAGGGGCCGGTCACCGTCCCGCCATCGTCGACGGAGAAGGTATCGCCCGCCGTGAAGGTGCGCGGGACCCCGCCGACCACGATGACGACGCTGCCCTGCTGCACGATGCAGGTCAGGCTGCCGATCGCGCAGTCGATGATGGTCCCGCGGACGCCGATCGTCGCTACCGGCGTTTCGATGGTGTAGTTGAGCGGGTCCTGGCTGCCCGAGATGAACCGGAACGCGCCCTTGGTGGCGGACAGGACGACATTGCCGGTGCCGTTGGCCGGGTCGTAGACGAACCGGTCGAGGATCACTTCCGACAACGGCCCGATCGACAGTGTGGTTTCGTCGAGAAACAGCAATTGCGCGACCGACTGCTCGCCGGTGCGGATCAGCTCCTGCTCGAAGACGCTGCTGCCGGTCGCCAGGCGTCGCGGCGCCCCGTTCTGGACGCCCTGGACGTTGTTCTGCACCGCCGCCGCCACGCCGACCTTGTCGGCTGCCAGGGACGGGGCCGAAGCGACGGCCAGGCCGGCCGCGACCACGCACATCAGGTACCTGCGGTTCATTGCGTGATGAACTCGGTTGTTGACGTCGCTCGCTTGCGCCGGATCGTAGCGGCGCGCCGGGGGCGAAACCAGTGAGCTTTTTGTGCAACAGCCGGGGCCTCGCGACGACGAGGCGGGTGGTCTCGCGTTGTCTGTGAGGGGCTTAGAACCTAACGTGGCTAAAAACCGGGGCGTTTGGCGAGGCAGGAACCGATGAAGGCGGTGCATACCGCTTTGGCGATGGCCTTTGGGTTGTTGGTTGCGTCCGCCGCCGCCGCCAGCAGCGACCTCGCTTATCTCAACGCGCTGATCATCGACGATCCCGCCAACGTCGAGCTCAACCTCGACTACGCGCTGGTTGCCGAAGGCCAGGGGAAGTACCGGCTGGCGCTTGCCGCCTACGAGCGCATTCTCCTCAACCACCCCGACAACGAGGCCGCGCGGAGGGGGCTTGTCAGGATTCGGCGCATCATCGAGCCGCCGTTCACGCGGTTCGTCTACGAGGCCGGCGGGAGCGCCCAGTCCAATCCCATGGGCCTCGGCGGCGGACCCGCAGGCCTGGCCGCATACGGGCGAATCGGCGTGACCGATGAAAGGCGCATCGGCACGGTTCGCTGGCGGTCCGAGGGGAACCTGCTCGGCGAAGTCCATACCGCCAGCAACAATCTCAACTACGGCCGCGCTTGGGGTTCCGTCGGACCGCTGATCGACCTCGGCGCGTCGCTGGCGACCTTCCGGCCGTCGGCCGGCGGCGCTCTCGCGTCCCTCGCCGGCGGCTTCTATTACGCCGAGGCCAACGCCAACGCCGATTTCGAGGCGCGCAACATGGCTGCCCGCTTCCGCGCCGGCTTTCGCACCTACGATTCATCGCTGACGGCGACCAGCGGCTTCTTTCTCAACGCCAGCGGGCAGTACACATTTCCGAACGTCATCCACCCGGGCGACGCGTTGTCCGTCGCGCCGCAACTCAGGTGGAACGGCATCAACGGCGTGTTCAACAACGGCGTCTCCGACTTCTCGCCGGGGCGTTACCTCGTCGGCAAGGTCAGGTTCGGCTACGACAAGGCGCTGTCGCGGGACATCAACGTCGGGGCGAGCCTGACGCTCGGCCACCGTCGGTTCCTTGTCGACGTGGCACCGGGCGGCGCCATGCGGTCGGACATCACCGTGACGCCGGGCGCCTCGGTTCTGTTCAAGGAACTCCTGGGCGTGCAGACTGACGTGCGCGCCGACTACCGGCTCGAGTGGCAGCGTTCCAACGATCCCACCAAGGAATTTGCCAACCACGTGTTGACGCTGGCCCTGATCCTGCGGCGGTGACGAGTTCGGCGCCCCCGCCGATCCGCCCTATATCCGCACCCATGATCGTCGGTCTGCTGATGATCTTCGCTGGCGCGCTAACGCTGGTTATGGGGCTGCGGATCGCTAGCCAGGCCCCGGCCGTGCCGACAATGGTCTTCGATCTTGCGACCGAGACCGGGACGCTCATGATCGCGGCCGGCCTCGGCCTGATCGCGGCGGGAATCGCGCTTCGTGCGGTCCGCCGCGCCTGGCTCGGTCGGCGTCAGAAGCCCGCGGGTGCGAGCGCGGCGCCGAGATAGTAGGGCCAGATCAGGATGGCCAGAACGCCCTGCCAGAATCCGAGGCCGAGGTAGCCGATCGAGAACAGCCAGCCGGCCGCCCAGAGCATGCCGAGTGAGCTGTGCTGTTCGATCTTGATCCTTTCCATCTCCGCTTCTCCTCTTCTCCGCCAAAAATCGTTGATCGATGGATCGCGCTTCCGCGCGCTGTGATCCGAATGTCGGGTGTCCGCGTAGATGACGCAAGCATCGGCGCATGTGGTGTCGATGCGGGCCTGCCGGACAGGCCCATCGTCAACAATGGGAGACAGACTCCATGCGCAAGACCATCTTCGGTGCCGCGTTCGCCGTCATGTTCGCGGGCGCCTCGGGCGCCCAGGCCGCCAACATCGTCGAGACCGCCCAGTCGGCCGGCACGTTCAACACGCTGCTGGCGGCCGCGACCGCGGCCGGCCTCGCCGAGGCGCTGGCGACCGGCGAGAATCTCACGGTTTTCGCCCCGACCGACGAAGCCTTCGCCGCCCTGCCTGAGGGCACGGTCGACACACTGCTGAAGCCCGAGAACAAGGACCAGCTCATCGCCGTGCTGACTTACCACGTGCTGCCGCGTGAACTGGCCTCCAACATGCTTCCCGGCCGCACGATCCACGTGAAGACCATCAAGGGCGACGGCGATCGCCTCCTGGCCGTATCGAAGGACGGGCATGGCGTGACCGTCGACGAGGCCAACGTCGTCGCCGCCGACATCCGCGCCGACAACGGCATCATCCACGTGATCGACAAGGTCCTGCTTCCCTCGGACTGATCACGCCACCGACGCCGGCGGGGCCGCCTCCGGGCGGGTCCCTGCCGGTGCCGGTGATCCGTTGCCGCGTCACGTCCGTAGCCAACGGGTAGGCAGGAGACCTGGGACATGCTAGCCGCATTGGCTGTGACAGACGTTCAGCCGGAGTCTCGACCGTTGGCGGACGCGGCCGAGGAACACAAGGCGATGATGGCGCGGATCGCCGAATTCGGCGACCGGACGGCCTTCAAGGCGCTTTTTCTCCACTTCGGTCCACGCCTGAAGTCGTTCATGATGAAATCCGGCGCCTCCGCGGCGCAGGCCGAGGATCTGGTCCAGGACGTCATGCTGACGGTGTGGCGCAAGGTGCACCTCTATTCGGCCGACCGCGGGTCGGTCAGCGGCTGGATCTTCACCATCGCCCGTAATCTGCGCATCGATCGGCTGCGCGCCGGGTCGTCGCAGCCCTATGAAGATCTGGAGACGATCGAGATTGCGGGCGAGGAGCCGAGCGGCGAGGATGTGACGCTTGCCGGCCAGCGTGCGGAACGCGTCGCGGCGGCGCTCGCCGGCCTGCCGGACGAGCAACGCGAGGTCATCCACATGGCCTTCGTCGAAGACATCCCGCAAAGCGCGATCGCGGCCAGGCTCGACCTGCCGCTGGGGACCGTCAAGTCGCGGATGCGGCTCGCCTATTCCAAACTGAAAGTCCAGCTTGAGGGACTGCAATGACAAGCGTCCATCACCACCTCGATCACGCGACCGTCCTGCGCTACGCGGCCGGCGATCTCGACGAGGCGTTCTCGGTCGTGGTCGCGTCCCATCTGGCGATGTGTCCGGTCTGCCGGCGCGCGGTCGCCGCAGCCGAGGATGTCGGCGGCCAGTTGCTGGAAGACGACGGCGAGGCGGACCTCGATCCCGGCCTCCTCGACCGGGTCATGGCTGGTCTCGACGATGTCGAGACGGCGGAGCCGACACCGGCGCCGCGCACCGACGGGGAGGTGCCGTACCCGTTGCAGCGCTTCGTCGGCGGCGAGCTCGACGCGATCTCGTGGCGGCCCGTGGCGCCCGGAATCAAGCGGCATTCCATCAGGCTTGGCGGGTCGTCGTCGCTCTATCTTCTCAACATCGGTCCGGGCAAGGCGATGCCCGAGCACGGTCACGGCGGGCAGGAGATGACGCTGATCCTCTCCGGTGCCTATCGCGATGCCATCGGCCGGTTCGGACCGGGCGACATCGCCGATCTCGACGTGCATGTGGAGCACCAGCCGGTCGTCGAGCCGGACGAGGCGTGCATCTGTCTGGTGGCGACCGAGGCGCCGACGCGCTTCAAGGACGTCGTCAGCCGCCTGCTGCAGCCGATCGTCCGTATCTGACGCGTTTTCCGTGAACCCCCCATGAGTCTGCCCTGGTCCTGCGCCTGGATCATCGGTGCGAGCTCCGGCATGGGCCGCGAACTCGCCCGCCTCCTCGACGGGCGGGTGGCCTACGTCGCCGTCTCCGCCCGATCCGAGGGCGCCCTGACGAACCTCGCGAGGGAAAGCCGGACGATCCACGCCTATCCGCTCGACGTCACCGGGCCGGACGACGTCGCCACGGCCGCGCGGGCAATCGAAGCCACGGGCGGCCCGATCGACCTCGTCGTGCTCAGCGCCGGCGCGTGGACGCTGATGGACGCCGCCGATCTCGATATCGACGCCGTCCGCCGCGGGGTCGAGGTGAACTACATGGGCACGATCCACGGCCTGGCTGCGGTGCTGCCGGGCATGCTCGCCCGCGGTCGCGGTCATATCGCGATCATGGCGTCGGTGGCCGGATATCGCGGGCTGCCGCGCTCGATCGCCTACGGCCCGACCAAGGCGGCGCTGATCAACCTCGCCGAGACCCTGCGGGTCGAGTTAGCCGGCAAAGGCATCACCGTGTCGCTCATCAATCCCGGCTTTGTCGACACGCCGCTGACGCGCACCAACCCGTTCCCCATGCCGGGCCTGATGACGGCGGAGGCGGCGGCGCGCCGGATCCTGCGCGGTCTGGAGCGCCGGCGGTTCGAGATCGCCTTTCCGTTCGGTTTCACGATGGCCATGAAGGCGCTGCGCACCATGCCGACCGTGGCCTATCTGTGGATCATGCGCCGCACGGTGATGCGCAACGCCGCGTGAGGCATGCGCCGGGTCAAGGCCGGCGCAGCGTATAGACACCGACGTCGATGGCGCCTTCCAGGAATCCCGCCTCGCAATAGGCGAGGTAGTAGCGCCACATGCGGCGGAACCGTTCGTCGAAGCCGAGCGGCCGGATGGCCGGCCAGGCCGCCTCGAAGCGCTCCCGCCATAGGCGGAGCGTCCGCGCGTAACTCAAGCCGAACGTGCGCTGGCGCTCGAGAACGAGCCCGGCCGCGCGCGCTTCGTCGGCGATCGCTGTCTTCGTCGGCAGCATGCCGCCGGGGAAGATGTAGCGCTGGATGAAATCCGGGTTGCGCCGATAGGCGTCAAAGCGCGCTTCGTCGATGGTGATCGCTTGGATCACCGCCAGGCCGCCGGACTTCAGGCGGTCGTGGAGGGCGGCGAAATAGGTCGGCCAATAGACCTCGCCGACCGCCTCAACCATCTCCACCGACACGATGCGGTCGTAGGTGCCGTCGGCGTCGCGGTAGTCGGTGAGCTCGAAACGGCACGTATCCAGCCCCTCGGCCGCGGTGGCGGCGACGGCATGGTCGTACTGCTCGCGCGAGAGCGTGATGCCGGTGACGTCGACGCCGCGACGGGCGGCCCGGCGGGCGAGCGCACCCCAGCCGCAGCCGATTTCCAGGAGCCGCTGGCCCGGCGCGAGGTCGGCTTCGTCGAGGACGAGGTCGAGCTTGGCCTTCTGCGCATCGTCCAGGCTGTCGCCCGGGTCGCGGAAAAGCCCGCTGGAATAGACCATGTCGGCGTCGAGCCATTGCCGGAAGAAGTCGTTGCCGAGGTCGTAGTGGGCGGCAATGTTGCGGCGGCTGCCCCGGCGCGTGTTCCGCCGTCGGCGATGGGCGCGGCGGTCGCCATCGCGGACGCGGAAAACGGACGGTCCGGCCTCGCCCAGGCGGGCGCGGTTGCGCAGGAAGAACCGGAAGAGCGCGGCGAGGTCCGGCGAGTCGATCCCGCCGTCGAGATAGGCCTCGGCGAAGCCGAGCGCACCGCGCCTCAGCGCCCGCGCGAGGACCGCATAATCGTTGACGATCAGGCGGGCCTCGTCGTCGTCGGCGCGGCCGAAACGGACCGACTCGCCGGTCGGCAGATCGATGACGATCGCGCCGTCCGGCTCCCAGGCGAGGAAGGGGCGGGCGGCCGTCTTGATCAGCGCCGTCACCGCGCGCAGCGCGAAACCGGTGCGGGGCGGCGGCCCGGCGAGAAGGTGGTCGTTGGAACTCACGACGTGCCCTCGCGCGTGGCCGTGTCACCGGCAAGCGGTCGGGCTTGTGATTGGGCTCGGGGGCGACGGTAGACCTTGAGGCCCTTCATCCACAGGCGCGCCGCCTCGACATGGATGCCGACGATCACCTTCGCGGTCATCCAGCCGGTGCGTGCCAGCGCCGCGACCAGGGCGGCGTCGGTGAGCGGACGCCGCTCGGCGGCGAACGTCGCGTTCAGGACCGGTCCGGCCTCATCGCGCAGGGCGATGCCGACGGTCAGGCGCTGGCCCGGCTCGGTCAGGCGGAAGGTGTAACGGCCGGTCACATCGTTAAACGGCGAAACATGCATGCGTTTGGCGCAGGACTGCCGCACCGAGCCGTCATCGAGAGGCTCGGCCGGCAGGGTGTAGGTGGTGCGCTCGCCGAAGGTGTTGTTGACCTCGTAGATGGTCACGCGAAGCCGGTCGTCGGCGTCGGTGCCGTAATAAACGGTGAGCGGATTGAACGCGTAACCGAGAATCCGCGGATAGCAGAGCATGCGGTAGCGGGTTACTGACGTGCCGGCCGGACCGGCGGCGCGATCGAGGTGGCGGCGAAGATCGCCGCTGCCGTCGCCGTGATCGCGGGTATGGAGGCTGATCAGGTTGGCGCGATTTACGGACAGGAGCCGGAGACGCCGGTCGAGTTGCTCCAGCCGGTCGACGTCAACGAGCAGCGAGAAGACGCGGTAGCGGAGCCGGTGCGCCACCGGCCGCACCCGCCGGTGGACCACGAAACCCTCGTACAAAGCGCCGTCCAGCATCATGCTACTCCGCCGCCTCGCGTATCGGAGGCTCCAGTGCCGTTGCAATCCGTCCCGATTCCTGCGGCACGGTCCAAGGGCGTTTGACGCCGCCCAGCCGTTCGGCCACCGCTAGGCCGGCCTGGAGGCCGTCCTCGTGGAAGCCGTAGCCGAAATAGCTGCCGCAGAACCAGGTCCGGTTCACGCCCTGCACCTCCGGCAGCCGGCTCTGTGCGGCGATGGCGCCGGCGTCGAGCACCGGGTGGTCGAAGTCGATCTCAAGGTCGATGAGGGCCGGGTCGATCGCGCGGTCGGGATTGAGCGTCACGAACAGGTCCGTGGACGTGGGGAGGTTCTGGAGGCGGTTGGTCCAGTAGGTGACACAGAGATCGCTGTCGGGGCCGGCGCCTTGTTTGAGATAGTTCCAGCTCGACCACAGCCGGCGGCGCCGTGGCATCAGGTGTCGGTCGCGGTGGAGGACCACGCGGTTGGTCTGATAGCCGAAGCTGCTGAGAACCGACCGTTCCGCCGGCGTCGGGGCGTCGAGCAGGGCGAGGGCGGTGCCTGCATGGGTGGCCATGACCACGTGATCGAACGGCCGGTCGACGCCGCGATCGTCGCGAATGACGGCATGGTTTTGCCGGCGAATGATCTTTCGGACCGGGTTGGCGGAGGAAATTTCCACTGAAACATCATCAAGAAGCCGGCTAACATAGGTCCGGCTGCCGCCGGCCACCGTGCGCCAGTCGGGGCGGTTGCGGAACCGCAGCATGCCGTGGTTGGCGTAGAACTCGACGAAGGTCCTGGCGGGGAAGTCCAGGAAACTCGCCATCGACGTCGACCAGATGGCCGCCCCCATCGGCAGGATGTGGTCGTGGACGAAGGCCTCGGAGTAGCCGCAGCGGGCCAGGAAGGCGCCCAGCGTCTCATCGGGGTGCCGGCGTGCCTCGTCTTCGGCCGTTCTGAAGAATCGAGCGACGTCGGCGAGCAGCCGCCAGTGGCGGGGGCTGGCGACATTGTGGGGCTGACCGAAGAATCCCGGGAACCCGGCGCTCGCATACTCGTAGCGGCCGCGATCGACCGAGACCGAAAAGCTCATCTCGGTCGGTTGCGTGGCGACACCGAGATGATCGAACATCGCCGTGAGATTCGGGTAATTGGCCTCGTTGTAGACGACGAAACCGGTGTCGACGGCGACCGTGCCGGACGGGGTCTCGACGTCGACGGTGTGGGCATGGCCGCCGGGCGTCGGCGCCTGCTCGAACAGCGTCACACGGTGTCGGCGTGCGAGCAGCCAGGCGGCGGACAGACCGGATATGCCGGACCCGATGACGGCGATGCTCAATGGTTTCATGTCGGGGTGCGGGTTCGTTGCGACATGTTCACTACGCGCCCGGGTGGCCGACGGATCACCCGCCGTCGAGGAGGAGTGATCCGCGAACGGCGCGGCGACGTTCTCAGAGCATATCCGTCGGGAAAGGGCCGGAAATGTTGAGGTATATCGTTGCCTATCTGGCGACCGCGGTCGTCTTTCTGGCGATCGACTATGTCTGGTTAACGCGTGTCGCCCTGCAATTCTACCGCGAGAATCTCGGCGACCTGCTGCTCGCCAATCCGCGGATAGGCGCGGCCGCCGCGTTTTATGCCGTCTACGTCATCGGCATCGTGATCTTTGCCGTCGCGCCGGCCCTGCGTTCGGGAAGCGCCCTGACGGCGCTGGCGTTCGGGGCGCTGTTCGGGTTCTTCGCCTATGCCACCTACGACATGACCAACTACGCGACCCTGAAGAACTGGCCGCTGACGGTCTCGGTGGTCGACATCATCTGGGGGACCGCCCTGACCGGTGTCTCGGCGTGGCTCGGGGCCTTGATCACACGGGCGATCCTGCCCGCCTGATCGCTGCCTCTGCGCGGCGGCAAACCTTGCAAACCCCTTGCGGCGCGTTCACTACAGGCGCCGGGCCGTTGGGTCCGACAATGACAGCCTGGCGGTGTGTGGGTGGACGTTGCGGTTCGTTTGGAGCGGGGTCTGGACGCGGTGGCGCGCTCGCGCGCCGCGTCCCTGGCGACCATCCTGCTCGTCACGCTGCTGGCGACCGCCCCCGGTTTCCTGACCCTGCCGATCGTCGACGGTTCGGAGTCGGCCTTCGCCGTCGGCGCCCGGGCGATGGCCGACAGCGGCAACATGGTCGCCATCCAGCGCCCGACGGCGGCCGCAACCGACCAATGGGATGCGCGCGGCGGCTACTGGGTGCAGGCCCTGGTCGTGGCGGTCACCGGTGCTGCCGATACGATTGCGGCGTATCGCATGCCGTCCCTTGCCGCGGCCCTGGCTGTTCCCGTGGCCGCGTGGTGGGCGGCCCTGGGCCTCATCCGCGCCCGTGGCGCCGTCCTGGCGGCGCTGTTCGTCGCCGCGAGCGGCCTGTTCAATATGCAGGCGCGGCTGGCCACGCCGGACATGGCGGTGCTGCTGGCGTCGGTGCTGGCCGCGGGGTTCCTCGCCCGAGCATGGCGTCCTGGCCTCCCTGAGGACAAGCGGACGCGGTACGCGTTGGGGTTTTGGGGGTGCGTTGCGCTGGCGTTCGTCTTCGGTGGCGTGGCGGCAATCAGTCCGTTGCTGGTGACGGCCGGAGTCTTGTCGTTCCGCCGGTCCGTCCAACCGGGTTTCCTGCACTCGAAAGCCGGTCCGGCGGCGCTCGCGGCCGCGATTGCGCTGTGGGTCGCCGTGTCGCTGATCGCCACCGCCGGTAAGGGGGCCGGGCTGGAGCCGGCCGAGCTGATGCGGCTTGGCATCCCCTCGCGGATCGAGGCGCCACCGGGGACCTATTTCCTCCTCGCCCCGCTCTTGGCAGGACCGGCATTGGCGTTCCTGTTCGCGGGGTTCATCTGGCTTCTGGAAAACGGTGGCCGGCCGCCGGTGTGGTTCGCAGCGGCGTGGGCGATCCCGCCGTGGCTGATGGCCGAATTCTCGCCCGACAAAGTCGCCGCGCTGTTCCTCGCGGCGGTGCCGGGTCTGTGCCTGCTGGCGGCCATCGCCACGGACCGGCGCGTGGCGCTGGTGTCCGGCTTCATTGCGTGGCTGTTCTCGCTGGGCCTGTTCGTCTGGCCACCGCTCATCGCCGTCGGCGCGCTCGCCGTGGTGATCCTTGCCGAAGGCGGCGTCCCGGTCCTTGCAGCGGTGTGGCTCATTGCCGGTGCGGTGGCCGGGTCGGTCGCCTGGTGGTGGCTGTTCCGCCGCTACGCCGTCGGCTCCGCGGTGCTGGCCGTCGCCATGTCCATGCTGATCATCTGGGGGCTGTTCGGGTCGCTCCTGCCCCACATCGGCGGCCTGCGGGTGGCGGAGCGTCTGAACGCCGCGACCATGGCCACCACCGGCTGCGCGATGCCGGACGTCACCGTCGCCGGTTTCGCCGAAGAGAGCGTGACGTTCGCTTTCAACGGCGCGGTGCGGTTCGTCGACACCGAGGCAGCGGTCGCGTTTCTGGCCGCCGACGGCGCGTGCCGGGTCGCGGTCGTCGATCGCGGCCTCCTGGCGTCCTTCCGGCAGCGCGCGGACGATCTCGGCATCGTCGTCGTCGACAATGCGCGCGTCGCGGGGGTCAATCTGCGCAAGCTCGATCTCGTCGAACTCCACCTGTTCACGCGATCGGCGGGGGAGGGATCGTGAGCCCGGAGGTGATCGCCAGCCGGATCGTCGAGGTGCCGCGGCGGATGGCGACGAACGCGCGGATGTTTTTCACGTGGCGTCGCGGACGCTCGCGCCCCCCGGCACTGCCGATGCGGTCAACGTTGCAGGCGGTTGGGTTGGTGCTGGTGGCGACCGTCCTGATGATGGTCGCCTTCGACGCCCGGATCATGGCGGCGGTCGCCACGCAGCCCGACCGGATCGATGTCCTGTTCGGCGCCATTACCCGCTACGGCAAGTCCGACTGGATCCTGTTCCCCACTGCTGTGCTCGCCCTGATCGGCGGCGCCGCCGACTGGCGACGGTGCCGGCCGCGCTATGCCGCGGCGTGGTCGCAAATCCTGGCGTTTGCGGTCACGGTGTTCATCGTCGTCGCCGCCTCCGGCCTGCTGACGAACGTCCTCAAGCCGCTGTTCGGCCGCCTGCGCCCGATCTATGCCGACCACGTCCTGCACTTCGCGCCGTTCACCTTCGGCGATTTCCGCTTCGCCAGTTTCCCCTCGGGCCATTCGACCGTGATGGGGGCGATGGCGGTGGTGATCGCGTTCGGGCCCCGCTGGCTGCGCGTTCCGGGGCTGATCGCGGCCGGGGTCGTGGCGATCAGCCGGGTCATGGTGTCGGCGCACTATCCGAGCGACGTGGTGGCCGGGCTCGCGGTGGGCGCCGCGGTCACTTTCCTGATCATCCGGGCCTTCGCGTCCTTCGGCTTCGGCTTCGAGCGGCGGGACGGCGTCATCCGGTGGCGTTTTGGGGCGCTCTGCCAAGTCGCGCGGCAGAGCGGGCCAATCCTCCACGTGGTGCTTCTGACGGCGCTGGTGCGGGCGCTTGGGTTCGACCGGTCTCAGCCGTCCGACGACAAGCCGGCGAACGCCTGATCGAGGTCGGCGATCAGGTCGCCGGGATCTTCCAGACCGATCGACAGCCGCACGATCGGGCCTTCCTCGGTCGGCAGCGCCCGGTACCGGGCCGGTTCGGCGTAGGCGACGAGGCTTTCATACCCGCCCCACGACCAGCCGATCCCGAACAGGCGCAGGGCGTCGATGAAGCGCTGGGCGGCCTCGACACTGCGATCGCGGAGCCTGAATCCAAGCAGTCCCGCGGCGCCGGTCATGTCGCGCTTCCACAGCGCGTGGCCGGGATCGTCGGGCAGCGGTGGGTAGAGGACGCGCTCGATCTCGGATCGCCTTTGCAGCCAGCGCGCGACCTCCAGCCCCGAACTGGCGTGCCGATCGAGCCGCACGCCCAGCGTCCGCAGGCCGCGCAGCGTCAGGAAGACGTCGTCGGGGCCGACGTAGAGACCCATCTGGCGGTGCGTGTCCCTGAGCCGCGGCCACAGATCGCTGTTGGCCGAAACCGTGCCGATGGAGGCATCCGAGTGGCCGGCGATGTACTTGGTCGCGGCTTCGACGACGATGTCGGCGCCGAGATCGAGCGGCCGGCACCCGAGCGGCGTCGCCCAGGTGTTGTCGCACAGGACGATGAGATCGCGGGCCTTGGCGACGCCGGCGATCGCCGGCAGATCCTGCATGTCCAGCGTGTAGGATCCCGGGCTCTCGAGATAGATCGCCCTGGTCGCCGGGGTCACGAGGTCGGCGATCTCCGCGCCGATCCCGGGGTCTACGTACCGGGTGGTCACGCCGAACCGCCGGAACAGCTTCTCGGCCGCCCGACGCGTGGGGTAGTACACGCTGTCGACCATCAGCACCTCGTCGCCGGCGGACAGCGTGGCGAGCAGCGCGGTGGTGCAGGCCGACAGGCCCGAGGGACACGCCACCGTGCCTGCGGCGCCGTGCAGTTCGGAGATGGCCGTAGCCAGTGCCTCGGTCGTTGGCGTCCCGGCCCTGCCGTAGGTGTAGCGCTGGTTGTCGGCGGCGAGATCGGCGGCGGAGTCGAACAGCACGGTCGAGGCGCGGATCACCGGCGGATTGATGAACGGTCCGGTGAGGTCGCGGTCGCGGCCGGTGTTTGCCAGGCGCGTGGCGGGTTGCTGATCGCGGTCGGATTTGCCTGACACGGGGCAACGCCTTTCACGCTGTGAAGCAGACGGATTAGCGGGGTGGCCGGAGGCCGTCAAACGGCGCGTGTCCAGCTTGACGATTCGCCGCGCCCCGGCCACAACGACGGCGAACCCCGCGCGTTGTGCAGCGCAAAAGGACGCTATGCTGCGGACAGTTACTCTGGCGATCGTGATGGTCTGGGCCACGGCGGCGAGCCCGTCGACGCTGGACTCGGTGATCGATCGCGACGAACTGCTGTGCGGCGTGGCCGACGATGTGCCGGGATTCAGCGAAAACCCCGCGGTCGGTCCGTGGCGCGGCTTCCATGTCGACTATTGCCGGGCGGTGGCGGCGGCGGTCCTTGGCGACGGGAGCGCCGTGACGTTCGTGCCGCTCGCCGATCGCGATCGCTTCGACGCGCTGCTCAACGGCGATGTCGATCTCCTGTCACGCCACACCGAATGGACGATGTCGCGCGAAACCTCGCTCGGCCTGTCGTTCGCGGCGATCACGTATTACGACGGGCAGGGGATCATGACCCCGTTGGAGACGGGGGTCACCTCCGCGATCGAACTCTCCGGGTCGCCGATCTGCGTCGAGTCCGGCACGCTGGCCGAACTCGATCTCGGGCGCTTCTTCGCCCGCAACGACATGACCCTCGACGCGGTCGTCTTCGAAACGCTGGACGAGGCGGTCTCGGCCTATGCGAGCGGCCGTTGCCGAGCCCTCAGCGCCACCTATGCGGCGCTGCACGCGATCCGCGCCGATCAAGAGCGCCCGCGCGAGCACGCGATCCTGCCGGATGTCCTGTCGCGCAAACCGGTGGGGCTGGTGGTGCGCGGCGACGACGATGCCTGGAAGACGATCGTGCGATGGGTCCATTTCGCGCTGGTGACGGCCGAAGCGCTCGACGTGACCTCGGCGACCGTCGGGGCCATGGCCGACGGTGACGACGAGGACGTCCGCCGGCTTCTGGGCGCCGACGGCGCACTGGCCGAAGGTCTGGGCCTCGCGCCGGACTGGGCGGCGCGCATGGTCGGCGAGGTCGGCAACTACGCCGAAATCTTCGAGCGCAACCTCGGTGCCGAGACGCGGCTGCGGATGGAGCGCGGGCTGAACGCCCTGTGGAACGCCGGCGGTCTCCAGTACGCGCCCCCGATCCGGTAGCGCCGGCGGCCGGAACCGCCGACGCCCGCCTCGATCAGAAGTCGCCGCCGTGCAGCAGGGGGGTGATCCGGCGCAAGGTCACCCTACGGTTCTGCCGCTCCGGCCCGGCGGTCGGAACCTTCAGGAAATGCTCGCCGTAGCCCTGGGTGATCAGGTTCTCCGGCGGCACGTTGAAGTAGGCGGTCAGCACATAGGCGACGCTTTCCGCGCGGCGATCCGACAGGGCCAGGTTGGCGAGATCGGTGCCCACGGCATCGGTGTGGCCCTCGACGAGGATGATCTCGTCGGGATCGCGCCGGAGGATGCGCTCCAGCGCCCAGCCGATGCGTTCCATGCGCCGGACCTGGTCGCGCGGGATATCGGCGCTGCCAAACTCGAAGGTGACGGCATCGACGTCGATGCGGCGCAGCTTGTTGCGCAGGCGCCCGCTGCTGCGGATTTCCCGCAAGGAGTAGGCCCGCTCGACCTGCTCGACCGGAGGCGCCAGCAACGCCTGTTCGAGCTGGCGATCGGAGGCGCGTTCGCTCTCCACGATGTACTCCTGCTGCGGGATGCGAACCTCCAACCGGGGGAGGTCGACGCGCAGATCGAGGGCGGGGCCGGTCTGCTCGGCGGCCGTATCGATCAGGATCCGCGTCCGGCCGTTGCGACCCTGGCGCGTGCGCCGGATGATCTCGCCGTCCGGGGCGCGCACGGTGACGATGCGGACGCCGTTGGGGCGCACCACCGTGGTCGTCGTGGTGCCGTCGTCGGCGACGCTGCGGGTGCGCTGGCCGCCATCGCCGGCCAGGCGCGCGGTGTCGTCGTGCTGGACCTCGAGCTGGCTGCCGCGGCGCACGATCACGCGGTCGTCGTCGGTTTCGACCACCTGCTCAGGCGGGGCTTTGAGCGGCAGTTCCTCTACCGGTGCCTCTTCCGGCGGGGCCTCCGTGATCTCGGTTTCGCCTGCCTCCGGCTCCAGCGGCGGCAGCGGCTGGTTCGGGTTGGCGCGGGCGAGTTCGAGGCGTCCCAGGGCGCGTCGCAGCGCGCGGCGGGCCTCCCGCACATTGCCGTTGCCGGCCATGGCCGAACGCAGGATCGCGCGTGCGTCGCGCACCTCCTGCTCGGCCTGCGCCACCGGGTCGATGGCCGGCCCGCTGGTCTCGGCCTGGGCCAGAATCCACAATCCGCGCTGTTCGGCGACCGCCGGTCCGCCGGCGGCGGTGATGAACCCGGCGGCCACGACCGCCGTCACGATGAGTCCGATCTTCATCTTCCGTCGTCCTTGGTCTCAAGCGGCGCTGTGCACCGCGAACATGCGGCTAAACAAGGACAATGCGGTTGAACGGGACCTGAACGGATCAGGGCGATGTCGCGACCACGATTTCGGTGTCGTCGCGGCCCGCCCATTCCGTCCACGAACCGTCATAGAGGCGCGGTGGCGGCGCGCCGAGGCGATCGAGGGCGAGGCTCAGGATCGCGGCGGTGACGCCGGTGCCGCAGGTGGTGATGATGGCGCGATCGAGGTCGACTCCGGCCTCCGTGAAGGCCGCCCGGAGGTCGTCGGGCGTGCGCAAGCTGCCGTCGGTGATCAGGCGGTCGTAGGGAAGGTTGAGGCTGCCGGGCATGCTGCCGGAGGACAGGCCCGGCCGGGGTTCGGGCGCCTCGCCGCGAAACCGCCCCGCCGACCGCGCATCCACGATCTGCTGCGACGCAGCGCCGGCGGACGCCGCGCGTACCTCGTCGAAGGCGATGACCCGGTCGGCACGAAACGCAGGCTCGAACGTTGCCGGCGGGTGCGTCGTGGTGTCGCCCGTGACCGGACGGCCTTCCTCGCGCCAGCGCTTCAGCCCGCCGTCCAGCACCGCCACGCGTTCGGCCCCCATGACCTTGAAGGTCCACCAGACACGGGGGCCGGAAAACAGGCCCTCGCTGTCGTAGACCACGATCGCGTGATCGTGGGCGATTCCCATACGGCCGACGGCCGTCGCGAAGGCCGCCGGCGTGGGCAACATGTGGGGCAGGTCGGTCTCGTGGTCGGCGTGCTCGTCGAGGTCGAAGAAAACGGCGCCGGGAATACGGGCCTGACCGTACTCGCCGTGCGGATCGCGTCCGGCGGTGGGCAGGAACCACGACCCGTCGACGATCCGCACCTCCGGATGGTCGAGATGCTGTGCCAGCCAGTCGGTGCCGACGATCGGACCGCGCGGCCAATCCATCAGGGTCCGTCCGCGAAGCGGATGCGCACGCGGCGGTTCTGCCGGCCCTTGCTCTCGATCTTGCCGATCGCCAGCGTGCCGATCTCGCCCGTGCTCTTCACATGGGTGCCGCCGCAGGGCTGCAGATCGATGTCGCCGATCCGGATCAACCGCACGCGGCCCGCACCCATGGGCGGCATCACCTTCATGGTCTTCACCAGCGAAGGATTGGCGCGCAGTTCGTCGTCTATGATCCATTCCTCGGTGACCGGATGGTCGGCCGCGACCAGCTCGTTCAGGCGCGCGTTCAGTTCGTCCTTCGGCGGTATCTCGCCGTCGAGGTCGAAATCGAGCCGGCCCTGGTCGGCCTTGATCTGGCCGCCGGTGACCGGGAACGGCAGGACCACCGACAGGAGATGAAGGCCGGTGTGGACGCGCATGTGGCGGTGGCGCCGCTCCCAGTCGAGGATGGCGGTCACGCGCTCGCCCGGCTCCGGCAGCGGCTCGCCCTCGTTCGGGACGTGGACGATGTCGGCCTTGTCGTCGCCGTACACGGCGGTGGCGACCCGGCTGGTGCCGGCCGGGGTGGTCAGGTGGCCGGCGTCGCCCGGCTGGCCGCCGCCCGTGGCGTAGAACACGGTGCGGTCGAGAACGATGCCGCCACGGTCGTTGATGGCGGTCACGGTCGCCTCAGTCTCGCGGCGATAGGGGTCGTCCCGGAACAGAAGCTCCGTGCCCATGGCGGTCCTCCGGTCAGTCGGGTGTCGGCTCGAAGGGGATGTCGATCGCAGGGCCATCGCCCATCCAGGGCGGCACCGGCAGGTCGCGCTCCTTCAGGAAGGCCGGGTTGAACAGCTTGGACTGGTAGCGGGTGCCGTAGTCGCAGAGCATGGTCACGATGGTGTGCCCCGGCCCCATGTCGCGGGCAAGGTGCATCGCCCCGGCGATATTGATCCCCGACGAGCTGCCGAGGACCAGGCCCTCGTGCTCCACCAGGTCGAAGACCACATCCAGCGCCTCGCGGTCGTCGATGCGGTAGGCCTTGTCGACCGGCGCGTCCTCGAGATTGGCGGTGACCCGGCCCTGACCGATGCCCTCGGTGATCGAATTGCCTTCGGCCTTCAGTTCGCCGGCGGTGTAGTGGCCGTAGATCGCTGACCCGTGGGGGTCGGCAAGCGCGATCGTCACGTCCGACCTGCGCTTCTTGAGCGCCATCCCCACCCCGGCGAGCGTGCCACCGGTGCCGACGGCGCTCACGAAGCCGTCGACGCGGCCGTCGGTCTGGCGCCAGATCTCTGGCCCGGTGGTGTCGATATGGGCCTGGCGATTGGCGGTGTTGTCGAACTGGTTGGCCCAGATCGCGCCGTTGGGTTCGGCGGCCGCCAGCTGCTCGGCGAGACGGCCGGATACCTTCACGTAGTTGTTGGGATTGCGGTACGGGACCGGGGGAACCTGGATCAGTTCCGCGCCGGCGGCGACCAGGGCGTCCTTCTTCTCCCGGCTCTGGCTGTCCGGGATCACGATCACCGCCCGATATCCCAGAGCGCGGCCGATGACGGCCAGGCCGATGCCGGTGTTGCCGGCGGTCCCCTCGACGATGACCCCGCCGGGGCGGAGGGTGCCGCGTGCCTCGGCGTCGCGAATGATGGAGAGCGCGGCGCGGTCCTTCACCGACTGCCCGGGATTCAGGAACTCGGCCTTGCCGAGAATGTCGCAGCCGGTGGCTTCCGACGCGCGGCGCAAACGCACCAGCGGCGTGTTGCCGACGAGGCCGACAACGCTCGTGTTCACGTCCATGGGCGCCGGATCCGCTTTCTGCAGCAATTCGAGGGCGCGAACCTATGTCGTGGTGCGCCGTCCATCAAGGATGCAGATAGCGGCAGGGGCGTGGGCGGAGAAAACCATCCCGGCCGTAGGCCGGGCCACGATAGTTTTATTGGGCCGGGGCGAGATCGGTGCGGCGGGGCCGCAGGCGCGCCCATTCCGGCCGGACGAACAGGAAACGGATCGGTGTCGCCTGGACCAGCCAGTTGAGCACCAGCGGCGCGGCCACCGCACCCATGGTGACGATCAACGCGACCGCGCCGAGGTCGGGGATGAGATCGAGCTCCAGGAGCACCACTCGACCGACGGCCATGGGCAGGAAGAAGGCGAGGTAGATCACCAGCGAATGCTCGCCGGCATAGCGGAGGAGGTCCGTCACCGGCAGGCGCAACAGGAGGACCGACATGGCGATGACGGCGCCGGCGCCCGCAAGACCGAGCGCGAGGCTGACGATCGGGGCTCCGGCGATGCCGAACCAGACCGCCGCCGCGTTCACGACGGCCCAGCCGACGAGCCCGGCGAGCGCCGCGCGCGGTCGGTCGGCGACACGTTCGGCGAAGGCGAATGCTGCCGGGGCGAACGCGTAGCCGGTGAAGAAGTAGACATATTTGTCGGCGAACTCGTCGATGATCAGCCAGCCGGTGGTGAGATCGGACATCTCAAGCGCCGCTGCGACCAACCACACGAGCCACACCGGAACGTTGCGGACCAGCTTGGTCACCACGAAGAAGATCGGCAGGGCGTAGATGAACCACATGGTGCCGAAGGGCTCGATGAAGGACAGCGCAAAGAGCTGGAACGTTGCCGCGGTCCCGGACTCCACGACCATGCCCGGCGCCTTGAACGCGAACTGGATCAGCAGCCAGAGCACGTAGAAGTACGCGAAATGGAGGACCTTGCGGTCGACGTAGGTCGGCCATGGCCGGTCGACGGTTCGCGCGAGAAAGAGGCCGGCGAGAAGGAAGAAATCGGGCATCCGGAACGGGCCGGCGAAGGCCACGAATCCGTGCATCCAGCTTTCGCCGCCGGCGGCCGCCTCGACGCCCAGCGTCGAATGCATCATCACCACGAGGACGATGCAGATTCCCTTGGCGTAATCGACCCAGGCGATACGTGCCGGCGTGCTCATCCGCGGTTCACCGTCGGTGGAAGTTGACGGCAAACCTAACGCGCAAGCGCGCGCATTCCGTGAACGCGTCTCCAATTTTTGGCATTAACGTAAACGGGCCGGCGCGAACGGCTGCCGGCCCGTTGATTGTGGCGTGTCAGCCTATTGCGACGGCAAAGCGTCCCGGATCGCCTCGGCCGCACCTTCAGCCGCTTCGGCTGCAGCCTCGCCTGCGCTTTCGACGGCTTCACCGACGGCTTCTTCGGCGGCCTCGCCGGCTGCCTCGATCGCCTCGCCGATCTGGTCGGCCGCCTCCTGGACCTCCTCGACGACGGTTTCCTCCGGCGTCGCCTCGGTCTCGGCGGTGTCGACCACCTCCTCGGTTTCCATCACCTCTTCGGTTTCGGTGCCCTGCACCACGGTGGGCTCCTCGTCGCCGGCCGTGAAGAATCCGACCGCGAAGTAGAGGATGATCAGGACGGCGGCCGCGACGACGATGTAGATGAGTGTGCGGTTGGGGCCGCCGGCGCCTTGCGCGTTATCCGACATGACAACAGTCTCCAGTGGTTGGTCCGGTCGATGCCGGCAATCCGGCATGCCGAGGGCGAAAAGGGGCCAGCCGACGGGCTAACCCCTTTTCGTTGTTGGCTCCCCGGGCCGGACTCGAACCAGCGACCCAGCGGTTAACAGCCGCTTGCTCTACCAACTGAGCTACCGGGGATCAGGTGGCGCCCGCTATAGCAAGGCGGTCCGGACTTGCAAAGTCGATTTCGGCGCTGGTTTTCGCGCCCGTAGCTTGCGCGCGCCGGCCACGGTCCCCATCCTAGTTGAGGTCCACGGAGGAGCGCCCCGCCATGCAGGTGCGGATCGGAAGCCGAACCATCAAACTGCCGCGCAACCGGCTGGCGCGCATGGCGCTGGGGTTCGGGCTGATCCTCGGCGGGATGCTGTGGTTCCTGCCCGTCGTCGGTCTGTGGATGCTGCCGCTCGGTTTCATCGTGCTCGCCACGGACCTGCCGCCACTCCGGCGCTTCAACCGCCGCGTGACCGTGGCCGTCGCGGGATGGTGGAAGCGGCGGAGGTCGAAACGGAACGGATCGGCTGCCGATCCCGCGCAGGCCGATCCGAAACAGCGCTTGGAACCCAACCGCTGACGGCGTAGGCTGCCGCCTGTCGGTGCCCCGAATCCTCGGGGTGAAACGGGAACACGGGAAGCCCTCGCGGGCCGAGCCGTGGCTGCCCCCGCAACTGTAGTCGGCAAGGGACGACGGCACGCCACCGGTCATCAACCGGGAAGGAGCCGCCGCACCGCCAGAGCCGAAAGCCAGGAGACCGGCCGACACCCGTTAACGACCGCCGTCGGTGGGACGGAAGGGGAGGCCATGCTCTATCCGAATTCTATCGTCGCGTTGCGGCCGTCGCTGTCCGGCAGGCCGGCGTGACCGACCGCCACGTTCTCGTCCTCGGCGGCCAGCGGTCCGGCAAATCCCGGTTCGCCGAAACGCTGGTGGAATCGTCCGGGCTCGACCGTGTTTACGTCGCGACGGCCACGGCCGGCGACGGGGAAATGGCCGCGCGGATCGCGGCCCACAAGGCCCGCCGGGGTGACGGCTGGACCACGATCGAAGAACCGCTCGATCTCGCGGGCGTGATTCAGGCGCATGCGGGACCGGACAGGGCGGTGCTGGTCGACTGCCTGACGCTATGGCTGAGCAATCTTGCCGGCCGACGATCCGTTGATGACGCGACCGCCGAGTTGGTCGCGGCGATCGCGGCCGCGCCCGGGGCGCTGGTCATCGTGTCGGGCGAGGTCGGCTCCGGCATCATCCCCACCAATGCCGCGGCGCGGACCTATGCGGATGACCTCGGCCGGCTCAACCAGGCGGTCGCCGAGGCGGTGGGGCGCGTGGTGCTGGTCGTCGCCGGTCAGCCGGTGACGCTGAAGCCCGCGTCCGGCCAGGTGGTGCTGTAACGCCGATGCATTTGCAGCAGCCCCACGTCCACGATCACGCCCATGGTGCGGGCGACCATGCCGAGGCCATCCCGCCCTGCGACATTCTCGTCCTGTCGGCGGCCGATTCCGACCTTGCCAGCCTCGCCGAGGCGGCCGCCGCGCGCGGGGACGGGGCGCTGACGCTGGGTCTCGTCAATCCGCTCGGTCTGGCCGACGCCCACGACCTCGACCATTTCCTCCACGATACCGCCGCCCACGCCCGCATCGTCCTTTTGCGGCAGTTGGGCGGTCCCGGCTACTGGCGCGACGGTGTCGAAGGTCTCCGGAGCCTCGCCCGCGGCGGCGGTCCGTTTCTCGCCACGGTGCCGGGGGAGACCACCTGGAATCCGGACCTCGAAGCCTACGCCACCGTCGACGCCGAAGACGGCCGGCGGCTGTGGCGCTATCTCGTGGAGGGCGGCGCCGAGAATGCCGGCCTTTGCCTCGCCTATCTCGATCACCTGATCGGCCACGGCGAACGCCCGGCGGAGCCGGTTCTGGTGCCGCCGGCCGGCTTCTACCTGCCGCGCCGGGGGATCGTGGACGCCGACGCCGTGGCCGATGTCCTCGACCCGGCGACGCCGGTCGCCGCCCTGATCTTCTACAAGTCGGTGCTGACCGGGGGCTCGCTCGCCGCCATCGATGCCCTGGCGGACGCGCTGGACGAGAAGGGCCTCGCAGCAGTCCCGATCTTTGTCGACAGCCTCAAATCGCCGGCCTCGGCCGCCTTCACGGAGGCCGCGTTGACGCGCTTCGCGCCGCAGGTGGTGGTGAACACGACCGCGTTCGCGCTGTCGAAGACCGGCGGGAACGGCGCAGGCACCGTGCTCGACCGGCCCGACCGTCCGGTGCTGCAGGCGGTGCTCGCCGGTTCGCGGCGCGAGGTCTGGGAAGACAGCGCGCGGGGGCTGCTGCCGCGCGATCTGGTGATGCATGTGGTGCTGCCCGAACTCGACGGGCGGCTGATCACCCGCGCCGTCGCCTTCAAGGAACCCGACCGCGACGCGCCGGCGGGCCTGCGCATCGCGCGCTACCACGCCGACCGAGAACGGTGCGGGTTCGTGGCCGCGCAGGCCGCGGCCTGGGTGCGGCTCGGGGCCACGGCGCCGGACGAACGCAACGTCGCCATCGTGCTCTCCAACTATCCCGACCGCGACGGCCGGATCGCCAACGGTGTCGGGCTCGACAGCCCGGCCAGCGCCGTCGACGTCATGGGGGCCATGGCCGCCGCCGGCTACGGGGTCGAGGACCCGCCGACGGACAGCGATGCGCTGATGACGCGCCTGCTTGCCGGCCGCACCAATGCCGGTGGGACCGGCGGCGTGGCCTACGACCTCGACGCCTACGGGCAGGCCTTCGCGTGCTTGCCGACCGCCTGTCGCGAGGCGGTGATCGAGCGCTGGGGCGAAGCGACCGACGATCCCGCCGTCCAGAACGGCGCGTTCCAACTGGCCGTGCAGCGCTTCGGCCGCGTGATCGTGGCGATCCAGCCGCCGCGCGGCTACGGCGTCGACCCCAAATCCGCCTATCATGATCCGGCGCTGGTGCCACCGCACAGCTATCTGGCGTTCTATCTGTGGCTGCGGGAGGCGTTCGGGGCCCATGCCGTCGTCCATCTCGGCAAGCACGGCAATCTCGAATGGCTGCCGGGCAAGGCGGCGGGCCTCTCGGCGACATGCTGGCCGGAGGTGGCGCTGGGGCCGGTGCCGCTGGTCTATCCGTTCATCGTCAACGATCCCGGCGAGGGCAGCCAGGCCAAGCGCCGCTCGAGCGCGGTGATCATCGATCACCTGATGCCGCCGATGACACGGGCCGAGGTCCATGGCGGGCTGGCGCGGCTGGAGACCCTGGTCGACGAGTTCTACGTCGCCGACGGGATCGATATACGGCGGCGGGACTATCTCGCGGAGCAGATCCTCGAGACCGCGCGGGGCGAGCGGCTCGACGGCGATCTCGACCTCCGGCCGGACGACATGGAGGGCTCGCTCCAGGCGATCGACGCCCATCTTTGCGACCTCAAGGAGATGCAGATCCGCGACGGCCTGCACGTCTTCGGCGCTTCGCCCACAGGCCGCCAGCGGCGCGACACGCTGGTCGCCATCGCCCGGGTGCCGCGTTCCGGCACCGCCGGCCACACCGCCTCGCTCCACCGGGCGATCGCCGACGACCTCGATCTCGGCTTCGATCCGCTGGCCAACGAGCCCGCGGAGCCATGGGAAGGACCACGGCCAGAGATGCTTTCGGCGGTGTCGGACATGCCGTGGCGGACCACGGGGGACACCGTAGAACGGATCGAGCTCCTCGCCGCGCAGCTCATCGAGACGCCGGACAACGCCACAGCCATGTCCGAGACGGCCAGGGTGCTCGGCTGGATCGAAGCGGCGCTGGCGCCGTCGCTGGACACCAGCGGTGCGCGCGAGATCGACGGCCTGCTCGCGGCGCTCGACGGCCGGTTCGTGGCGCCGGGTCCGGCCGGCGCGCCGACCCGTGGCCGCGCCGACGTGCTGCCGAGCGGGCGCAACTTCTACTCCGTCGACATCCGCGGCATTCCCACCGAGGCCGCCTGGGCGCTGGGACAGGCGGCGGCCGAGGCGCTGGTGCGCCGCTACCGCGACGATCACGGCGCCTGGCCGCGGGTGATCGCCATGACCGCCTGGGGCACCTCCAACATGCGTACCGGCGGCGACGACATCGCCCATGCGCTGGCGCTGATGGGCGCGCGGCCGGTATGGGAGGCGGGAACCGGGCGCATCACCGGCGTCGCGGTCACGCCGCTTGCCGAGCTCGGCCGCCCGCGCGTGGACGTGACGCTGCGCATCTCGGGCATGTTCCGCGACGCGTTTCCCGAGCAGGTCGAGCTTCTCGACGCAGCGGTGGCCGCCGTCGCGGCGCGCGACGAGGACGCCGACGCCAATCCGTTGGCCGCCAACGTCGCCGAACTGTCGTGTCGTTTGCAGGGCAGCGGGCTCGCCCCCGACGCTGCACGCCGGCTTGCGCAGTCGCGCATCTACGGCGCCAAGCCGGGCGCCTATGGGGCCGGGCTCCAGGCCCTGATCGACCATGGCGGGTGGACCGACCGGCGGGACTTCGCCGAGGCCTTTCTCGCCTGGGGCGGGTTTGCCTATGGCGACGGCCGCGAGGGCACGGACGCGGCCGACCTCCTCAGCGAACGTTTGGCGGCGGCCGAGGCCGTCTACCAGGCGCAGGACAACCGCGAGCACGATATTCTGGATTCCGACGACTACTACCAGTTCCAGGGCGGCCTCGCCGCAACTGTCGAGGTGCTGTCGGGCCGGCCGCCGCCGGTCTATCACGGCGACACCTCGCGCCCGGAGCACCCGAAGGTACGCTCGCTCGACGAGGAGATCGCGCGGGTCGTGCGCGGGCGCGCTACCAATCCGAAATGGATCGCGGGCGCCATGCGCCACGGCTACAAGGGCGCCTTCGAGATGGCGGCGACCGTCGACTATCTCTTCGCCTTCGCCGCAACCACCGAAGCGGTGGGTGACCACCATTTCGATATGCTCCACGCCGCCTACCTCGACGACGAGCGGGTGCGGAGCTTCATCGAGCGCGCCAATCCGGCGGCGCTCGCCGAGATGGCGGCGCGGTTCCGCGAGGCAATCGACCGGCAGATCTGGTCACCGCGCTCCAACAGCGCCTACGATCGCCTCACCGGACTGATGGAACAATTCGGACAACGGACATGACCGAGCGAAGCGAAGCCGAACTCGACGCACGCCACGCCGAGAAGATGCGCAAGAAGAAGGCCGCCCGCGACAAGATCGTCGCCACCAAGACGATCGAGAAGGGGCTGCTGATCGTCCACACCGGCAAGGGCAAGGGCAAGTCGACCGCCGCCTTCGGGCTGGTCCTGCGCATGCTCGGCCACGGGCAGCGGGTGGCGGTGGTCCAGTTCGTCAAGGGCGCCTGGCAGACCGGCGAGCGCACCGCGCTGGAGCGGTTCGGCGACCAGGTCGACATCCACACCATGGGTGAGGGCTTCACCTGGGAGACGCAGGACCGCCAGCGCGATCTCGCGGCTGCGCGCGCCGCCTGGGACAAGGCGAAGGACCTGATCGCCGCCGGCAAGCACAAGCTCGTCCTGCTCGACGAACTCAACATCGTGCTGCGCTACGACTACCTGCCCATCGCCGACATCGTCGCCTTCCTGCGCGAAGGCCGTCCCGACGACGTGCATGTGGTGGTGACAGGGCGCAACGCCCGCGACGAACTGATCGATGCCGCCGATCTCGTCACGAGCATGGAGATGGTCAAGCATCCCTTCCGCTCGGGCGTGAAGGCGCAGGAGGGGATCGAATTCTGAGCCGCACCCCGGCCCTGATGATCCAGGGCACCGGCAGCCATGTGGGCAAGTCGCTGCTGGTGGCCGGCCTCTGCCGCACGTTGGCGCGCCGTGGCCTGGCGGTGGCGCCATTCAAGCCGCAGAACATGTCGAACAACGCCGCGGTCGCCGTGGACGGCGGCGAGATCGGCCGCGCCCAGACGCTGCAGGCGCGTGCCGCCTGCCGCGATCCCTCGGTTCACATGAATCCGGTGCTCCTGAAGCCGGAGGCAGAGGCCGGCGCGCAGGTGGTGGTGCAGGGTCGCGTCGAAGGCCGCGTGACCGCCGCGGAGTATTTTGCCGGCAAAGCCGATCTGCTGCCGCGGGTCATGGACTCGTTCGCCAAGGTCGCCGCGACCGCCGAGATCGTGCTGGTGGAAGGGGCAGGGAGCCCGGCCGAGACCAATCTCCGCGCCGGCGACATCGCCAACATGGGCTTCGCCGCCGCGGCTGAGGTGCCGGTGGTGCTTGCCGCCGACATCGACCGGGGCGGGGTCATCGCGGCGCTGGTGGGCACCCACGCCGTGCTCGCGCCCGACGACACGGCGCGCATTCGAGGCTTCGTCATCAACAAGTTCCGTGGCGACGCCGGGCTGTTCGACACCGCGCTTGCGGATATCGCCGGCCGCACCGGTTGGCGTTCCTACGGCGTGGTGCCGTGGTTCGCGGAAGCGCATCTTCTGCCGGCGGAGGATACGCTGGGGCTTGGCGGTTCGGAGAGCGGCGGCGGGCTCCGTATCGCCGTCCCGCGCCTGCCGCGGATCGCCAACTTCGACGATCTCGATCCGCTCCGCGCCGAACCGGGCGTCGATGTGGTCGTCGTCGAGTCCGGAGAGCCGGTGCCGGCCGACACCGACCTGGTGCTGTTGCCGGGATCGAAGTCGACGGTCGACGATCTCAACGTTCTCCGTGCCGAGGGATGGGACGTGGATATCGCCGCCCACCACCGGCGCGGCGGCACGGTGCTCGGATTATGCGCCGGCTATCAGATGTTGGGACGCACCGTCTCCGATCCGCTAAGCGGCTCGGCCGACGGCCTCGGCCTGCTCGACGTGACCACGGTGATGGAGCCGGACAAGACCACGCGGTCGGTCACCGGGCGTTGTCTTTCCCTTGATGCATCATTTGCCGGCTATGAAATCCATATGGGCGCCACCGACGGCCCCGATTGCGTGCGCCCGTTCGCTCGTATCGACGGGCGCGACGACGGCGCCGTATCCGCCGACGGACGCGTCATGGGAACCTATGTCCACGGGCTCTTTGCGTCGGACGAGCTGCGTGCCGCTCTGCTTGGATGGTTCGGCCGAGAAACCTCGGATCTGCGCTTCGAAGCGATGGTCGACGCGACCCTCGACCGGCTCGCGGACCATCTCGAAGCCACGCTCGACATCGACGGGCTGCTCGACCTGGCGCGTGGTTAGGCCGACAGAACGAGTGCCAGCGCCACGACCAGGACAGCGAGCAGGGCGCCGGCGGCGATCAGGACCGTGAGCGCCCGGCCGATATCGGCCGGGGTGGCGGCGCGGCCCGCGGCGTTGACGTACGGGTCGTCGACCCGCCGGCCGTCATAGACGCGCGGTCCGGCGAGCGCGACCTTGAGACCGCCGGCCATGGCCGCCTCGGGCCAGCCGGCGTTAGGCGAGGCGTGGAGCCGGGCGTCGGTCCGCACCACCGCCCATGCCGCGCCGGTCGATCCGCCGACGACGGGTGCGGCCAAGGCGATCAGCGCGGCGGTGAGGCGGCTCGGGATCAGGTTCACGAGGTCGTCGAGCCGGGCGGTCGCGCGGCCGAAGTCCAGATAACGGTCAGTGCGATGGCCGATCATGGAATCGGCCGTGTTGACCACCTTGTAGGCCAGCAGCCCCGGCAGGCCGAGAATCGCGAACCAGAAGGCGGGCGCGACCAGGCCGTCGGAAGCGTTTTCCGCCGCACTTTCGATGGCCGCGCGGCACACGCCTGCCTCGTCGAGCGTCTGCGGGTCGCGGCCGACGATGGCGGCGACCTCGCGCCGCGCCTCGTCGAGGCCGCGGTCGAAGGCGCGGGCCACGCGCCGGACATGGTCGTGGAGCGACCGGCCGGCGAGGAAGACCGAGGCGATGACCGCCATCGCCACGCCGCCATAGGGCAGGCGTGCCAGCGCTGCCGACACCAGCCAGCCGACGACGACGGCGCCGGCGACCAGCAGGGCAATCGCGATTCCACCGCGCTGCCGTCGTGCGGCCGCACCCGCGCTCGCGTCGTTGAGTCGCCGGTCCAGCGCCTCGACCGCGCGTCCCATCCACACCACGGGGTGCGGCCATCGCCGCCAGAGGGCCGGCGGATCGCCGACCACGGCGTCGATCACCAGCGCCGCGGCAAGAATCCACAGGTTGTTGGCGATCATCGCCCGGTCGCGTCGGTAATCTGGGCGATCTGCGCTTTCAGCCAGTCGATCGCTGCCGGCAGCGACGGGCCGCCGCACACGGTGAGGCGCTGCGGCAGGACGATCCTGCGCTCCGGTGGAAACAGGCGCTGGAGGGCGGGATGGGCGAGGAGGGCGCTGCCCTGGTCTTCGGGCGCGGCGTCGCGTTCGCTCACGACCAGCACGTCCGGCGGTCGGGCGATCAGCCGTTCCAGCGGCACGAATCCGCCGATCTCGCCGGAAAGCTCGCCGCCGTGGTTGGCGAGGCCGACGATCCGCATCAGGTCCTCCGACAACGTACCCCCGCCGGTCACGTAGCCGCGGCGCTGATAGATGGCCGCCGACGGCGCGGCACCGTCTGTGGCGGCCGCATCGGCCCGCGCCCGGTCGATCTCGGCGACCAAGGCCTCGCCGCGCACCTCCCGGTCCAGCAGCCCGGCCACCAGGCGAATCTGGGCGATGGAGTCCTCGACGCTGCGCGCGGGATTGATGAGAATCACCTCGTAGCCGAGGCGCGCCAGCATGTCGCGGGTAGCGCGACGGGTGAAGCGGCCGGCAAGCACCACGTCGGGATCGATGGCGACCACGCGCTCGGCCGAACCCGCGTCGTGGCGGTAGGCCTTCGCTTCGTCCGCAAGGAAGGACAGTGTCGGGTCGACCGCCACCGGCGACAGCGCGGCGATCTGGTCGGGATCGGCGAGCGCCATCAACAGCGCGTCGGCGCAAAGGTTGATGGACACGAACCGCTTCGCGGTCGCCGATTCGGATGCCGCCGCGCCGCCGCCAGCGCCCATCGCCGCGGCGATGACGAGCGAAGCTGTGAACCAGCGGAACAATCCGTTGCGGGCCATGCCTCGATCCTTTAACCGTGATCACGCTGGCGGCAAAGCCGGCGCCCCGGGACACATACCGTGACGGGGCAGGATCGATCCCGACAGGAGATCCCATGGTTGCCCTTCGGCGCGGCCTGTCCGCGCTTCTTCTCGCCCTCGTGCTTCCCGTCACGTCCCGTGCCGACGACGTCCCGGTGATCGTCGTCTCGCCCTATGTCGTGGCGACCCCGATCGCGCGCGCTGGATCGACGGTCTCGGTGATCGACCGCGCCGCCATCGAACGCACTTCCGCGGGTACCGTCGCCGAACTCCTGCGCACGGTGCCGGGCGTCACGGTCACCGAGCGCGGCGGGGCCGGGGGGCAGGCACAGGTTAGCCTGCGCGGGGCCGAGGCGCAGCACACGCTGGTGCTGATCGACGGCCTGCGCGTCAACGATCCGTCGAGCGCGCGGGCGGATTTCGACTTCGCGCAGTTCTCGCTGACCGATGTGGAGCGCATCGAAATCCTGCGCGGACCGCAGAGCGCCGTCTACGGCTCCGACGCCATGGGCGGCGTCATCAACATCATCACCCGGCGGCCCGCGACCGCCGCGCGCGCCTCCGCCACGGTCGAAGGCGGCAGCTACGGCACCCGCCGCGCGTCAGCCTCGGTCGGTGGTGGGGCGAACGGCATCAGCGCGCTGTTCAGCGGCACCTACTTCGCCTCCAACGGGTTCTCGCGCGTGGGCGATCGCGATTCCGGCGAGGCCGACGGTACCGAGAAGATGGCCGGAACCGCCCGTGTGACCATCGCCGGCAAGGACGGTACGGCCGTCGATGTCGGCGTCGATGCCCACCACCAGATGTCGGAAATCGACGCCTCGTCGACCACGGACGCGGCCGGCTACACCTCCGAACGCAACCTCGTGAACGGCTTCGGCCGGGTGCGCTTCGGTGGCGGCAACGTTGCCAACACGGTGACGATCTTCACCACGCGCTCCACCCGCGCCTTCGTCGAGCCGACCCGGACGACCTTCTATCGCGGCGGCACCACCGGTGCGGAGTATCAGGGCCACGTCCGCAAGCTCGGGCCCGGCGACCTGCTGGTCGGCCTGCGCGGCGAGCACGAAACGGCGTATCGCAAGCGCACCACCTCGTCGTCGCCGAGCTACGACTCCGGGCGCAGCCTGCTGGCGGCCTATGCCGTCTATCAGGTGCCGCTGGAGAACCTGCACCTGTCCTTCGCCGCGCGCCAGGATGTGGAGATCGGCGGCAAGAGCTTCACCACCGGCCGGGCGACGGCGGTCTACGACGTGCCGGAGATGGAGACGCGTGTCCGCGGCAGTGTCGGCACCGGCGCCAAGCGGCCGACGGCGTTCCAGTTGTCCTACAACGCGGCGCTGAAGCCGGAATTCAGCATCGGCGTGGATGTCGGGGTCGAGAAGACCCTGTTCGACGGCAAGGCAACCGTCTCGGTGACGGGCTTCTGGAACCGTTTCACCGACATGATCGACTGGGAGGGGAGCTTCCTGACCGGCACCTACAAGAACATTTCGGCCGCCGAGACCGCCGGTATCGAGGTTGCGGCAAGGAAACGGATCATTTCGGGGAAACTCGCGGCGGAAGCCGCCTACACCTACCTCCACACACGCGATCTCGGCACCGGCCTGCCGCTCCAGCGCCGGCCGATGCACAGCGGCAAGCTGACTCTGACCTATACAGGGATAGACCGCCTCACGGCGTCGATGACCGCGACAGCGGTGGGTCCGCGGTTCAACGACGATGCCGCCACGGTCAAACTGCCGGCCTACGTCCGGGTGGACGCGCATGCGCGCTTTCGGCTCAACGACCAGACCGAGCTGTTCGGCCGGATCGAGAACCTGTTCAATGCCACCTATCAGGAAGCGACGGGGTACAACGCGCCCGGCCTGTCGGCCTATGCCGGGCTGATCTGGCGCAACTGAGCGAGTGGATGTGAGGATGCCGCTGACCGCCGGTCTCGCCGTGCTTGTGGCGATCGCCTTCGCTGGGTCGCTCGCGGTCGGGCCGGTGGTCCTGCCGCCGGGCGAGGTGGTGGCGGTGCTGTTCGGCGGCGGCGATCTCGCCGCCCGGATCATCGTGATCGAAATCCGGCTCCCCCGCGCCCTCCTGGCGGTGCTGATCGGCGGCTCGCTCGCCCTGTCGGGCGCGGCGCTGCAGGGCCTCCTGCGCAATCCGCTGGCGGCGCCGTCGCTGTTCGGCGCGCCGGCCTCGGCCGCCTTCGGGGCGGTGACGGCGATCACGCTGGGCCTGGCCGGGACGTTGTCGTGGCAACTGCCGGTCGCGGCGATTGCGGGTGCCTTCGCCTCCGTTGCGCTGCTCCTGCTGGTCGCCGGACCGCGGGCGAGCCTTCTCGTGCTCATCCTGGCCGGGTTGGCGATCTCGAGCCTGGCCGGTGCCGGCACCGCGCTGGCGCTCAATCTCGCCCCCAACCCCTTCGCGGCGCTGGAAATCGCGTTCTGGCTTCTCGGCTCGCTGGAAGATCGCAGCTTTCGCCACGTCCTGATCGCCGTGCCCTTCGTTGTCGCTGGCACAGTTGTACTGGCATGGGACCGGCGTGCCTTTCGCGCGCTCACATTGGGCGAGGAGGCCGCCGCGACGCTGGGTTTCGATCTCGGCGCCATTCGGCTTCGGGTCGTCGCCGGTGTGGCCCTGGCCGTCGGAGCCGGTGTGGCGGTCGCGGGCTCGATCGGCTTCGTCGGGCTGATGGCGCCCCACGCCGTGCGGCCGTTCGTGCGCCACGATCCCGAGCGGGTGCTCGTGCCGGCAGCGCTCGCCGGCGCTCTCCTGCTGCTGGTCGCCGACATCGCCGTGCGGCTCATCCCGAGCCAGAGCGAGATCAAGGTCGGGGTGCTCACCGCGCTGATCGGCGCGCCGTTCTTCGTGCTCCTGGTGATGCGCCGCCGGGCCGAACTTTCGGGCGGGCGCCATGACTGACGGCCTCCGCCTCGACAACGCCACCTGCCGTCTTGGCGGCGCCACGATCCTCGATCGGGTCAGCCTGGCCTGTGCTCCGGGCGAGCTCGTGGCGCTGGTCGGCCCCAACGGCGCCGGCAAGACGACGCTTCTGCGCTGTCTGGTCGGTCTGCAAACGTTCGAGGGCGAAGCCTGCCTGGGCGAACGGCGCATGGATGACCTCCGGCGCACCGAGATCGCGCGGCAGGTCGCCTATCTCCCGCAGGGCCATGTGTTCCACTGGCCCATGAGTGTGCGCGACGTGGTGGCGATTGGCCGCATCCCTCATCTGGGCGGCGCCGATCTCGGCGAATCCGATTCCGCCGCGGTCGATCGGGCCATGGTTGCCGCGGGCGTTGATGCGTTCGCGGGCCGTCCGGTGACGACCCTCTCCGGCGGCGAGCGGGCCCGGGTGGCGCTGGCGCGGGCGCTGGCGGGCGAAGCGCCGATCCTCCTTGCCGACGAGCCCACCGCGTCGCTCGATCTGCGTTACCAGCTCGTCGTGTCGGAGCTTCTCCGCGACAAGGCGAACGCGGGTGGGGCGGTGCTGGCGGTGATGCACGACCTCGGGCTGGCCGCCCGATACGCCGACCGGATCGCGGTACTTCACCAAGGACGCATCGTTGCCGACGGACCGCCCGGCGACATCCTGACGGAATCGCTGATCGGGGAGGTGTTCGGAATCGCCGCCCGCATTATCGAGGTCGCCGGCACGCCCATCGCCGTGCCGGTGGCGGCCGATCCCGATGGGGCATGACGAAGTTGGAGGCCTCGCCCGGAGTCGAACCGGGGTAGCGGGTTTTGCAGACCCGTGCATGGCCGCTCTGCCACGAGGCCGGGGGTGCTGCCGGTATAAATGGTTGCTCCGGCCCCGCAAAGGGAAATCCCGCGGCACGTCTTGTCAGCGTAAACTGGCGTGCTAAGCAGCGGTCCGGCAGGCGCAAGCGGGAGCCGCTGATGAGAGATTATGCCGATGCGCGGCAACGCATGGTCGATTCGCAACTGCGCACGGAAGGCGTCACCGATCGGCAGGTCCTGGCGGCGATGGGCGATGTCGAACGGGAGGCCTTCGTGCCCTCGGCGCAGCGCGACCTTGCCTATCTCGACCGCGATATCGACGTCGGGCCCGTTGCCGGTGCGCCGCGCTACCTCATGGAGCCGGCGCCCTTCGCCCGTCTGCTGCAGCTTGCCGACCTGACCGGAACCGAGGTGGTGCTCGATGTCGGCTGTGGCACCGGCTACTCGACGGCCGTGATCGCCCGGCTTGCGGCGTCGGTCGTGGGGCTGGAGGCCGACGAGGACATGGTGGCCCGCGCCTCCGAAACCCTGAGCGCGCTCGAGGTCGACAACGCCGCTGTGGTCACCGGTCCGCTGGACGCCGGGTGCCCCGACGAGGCGCCCTTCGACGCCATCGTCGTCCAGGGCGCGGTCGAGGCGGTGCCGAACGCGCTGCTCGGCCAGTTGCGCGATGGCGGCAGGCTGGTTGCCGTGGTCGGGGCCGGCCGGACCGGAAAGGCCACGCTCTACACGCGCTCGGGATCCGACATCGGCGTGCGGGTCTCGTTCGACGCCGACGTACGATCATTGGTGGAGTTTGCTCGCCCGCCGAGCTTCGTCTTCTGAGGCGTGGTTCATTCACCAGGTGTTGTAGCGCTGCCGCAAATTGCGGGAATCGTTGCCCGGCGCGCGGACAGCGTTTGTAGGGCGCCGTCAGGGCGGCTATGGTGCCCGAAAGGTTAGGCTGCGGCGCAACATAGGCGGCGCGAACGGGGTGGTTTGTGGTGTTGCTGGGGCGTAGTACGCGTATCGCGGCCGTGGTCGCGGGGGCGCTGACGGTTTGGGGGACGGCGGCTCAGGCCGAGACGCTGGCGGCGGCGCTGGCGGCGGCCTACGCCAACAATCCCACGTTGAACGCCCAACGCGCGGCGCTCAGGGCCACCGACGAGGGCGTGCCCCAGGCGCTGGCCGGCTACCGTCCGACGATCACCGCCGCGGCCGACGCCGGCGTCGCTCGCACCAACGGCGTCAATACGACCCCGGCCGGGGTGTCCATCACCATCGAGCAGCCGATCTACGCCGGCAACCGCACCACCAACGGCGTCCTGCTCGCCGAGACCGCGGTCCTTGCTGGGCGCGAGGCGTTGCGCGTGGTCGAGCAGCAGGTCCTGCTCGGCGGCGTCCAGGCCTTCATGGGGCTGGTGCGCGCCCAGGCGATCCTCAACCTTCGGGTCCAGAACGTCGATTTCCAGCGGGAGCAGGTGCGCGCTGCCGAGGATCGGCTCAACGTGGGCGAGGGCACGCGCACCGACGTCGCCCAGACCCGTGCCCGGCTCGCTGCCGGACAGTCCGAACTCAATGCGGCGCGCGCGGCGCTGAACACCGCCATCGCGGTCTACGAGAACGTGATCGGCCATCGGCCATCGAGCCTGGGCGCGGCCAAGGCGGTCGACCCCTATCTGCCGAAGTCGCTGCAGCAAAGCCTCGACATGGCCGCCAAGTACAATCCCTCGGTGCTGGCAAGCCACTACAACGTCGACATCGCGTCCTACAATGTGAGCGTGCTCGAAGGTGCGCTGCTACCCACCGTGTCGGTGTCCGGGACGGCTTCGCACCGGATCGATGCCACCGGGCCGGGGACCCACACCAACTCCGCCTCGGTTGTCGGACGGGTCAGCGTGCCGATCTACGGCGCCGGCCTGCCGTCGTCGCGGGTGCGTGCGGCCAAGCAGACGCTGGGCCAGCGGCGGCTGGAGTACGACGCGGCGATGGCGCAATCGCGTCAGGACGTCATCTCGGCCTGGGGTGGGCTCGACGCGTCCCGTGCGCAAATCCGCGCGGCGGATGCCCAGGTGGCGGCCGAGCGCCTTGTCCTGTCCGGCGTGACCGAGGAACGCAAGGTGGGCCAGCGGACCACCCTGGATGTCCTCAACGCGCAGCAGGACCTGCTCAACGCCCGGGTCGGCCAGGTCAGCGCCCAGCACGACCGGGTGGTGGCGTCCTACACGCTGCTCTCCGCGGTCGGGAAGCTCGGCGCCGAGAACCTCGGCCTCTCAGTCCAGCGTTACGACGAGACCGAGCACTACCAGCAGGTGCGCGACCGGTGGTTCGGCCTGCGGACTCCGGACGGCCGCTAGGCCGCTCTCATCTTACATTTCCCGCACTGAGCGAGTCAGGTAACGTTTGACGTTGATTCGTCCGTTGCCTGTGCTCGGAGATGGGCCATGACCGCCAACGCCGCTGCCAAGCCCGAGGCTGCCACAGCCGCTCCCGCGAAGAAGCCGGCGGCGCCGTCCGCCAAGCCCGGCGATCCAGACGAACGCGATCGGTCGATGGTCGAACAGGCGATCGAACAGGCGCTTGAGGGCGTTCGCGTCGAGCTCGAAGCCGTAGCCGATGCCGAAATGGAGGCGGCGGCCAAGGCAGCCGACGACCAGGCGGAACCGAAGACCGTCAGTAGTGCCGGCGCGCCCGAGTCCGATCCGTCGGCCGGCAAGACGCCGTCGGCGAAGACGGCGGCGCCACGGCCCGACCCAAAGGGCACCGCGACCGCCGAGGACGAGGTCATCATGGCCGGCGCGCCTCCGCCCATGGACGCGATCGCGCCGCCCACGGAGACCTCCGGGCAGGACCCCGCCGGCAACGCGCCGCAAGGCGAGGGCAAGCCGCTCGGGCAGATCCTGGCCCGCATGACCCCGCCCGCCTCGCTGGAGGACATCAGCCGAGCGGTCGATGCGTCCGGCGGACGCACCATGGACGAGATCGTCGAAGGCATCATGCGCCCGATCATTCGCGATTGGCTCGCCGACAATCTGCCGGGCATGGCGGAGCGGATCGTGCGGGAGGAAATCGAGCGCGTTTCGCGTCGGCGCGACGGAAGCTGATCGCCGGCGCCTTCGTCGGTTGACTTGCGCTGACGCATCCGATTTACAGCGGGCCGACTGACGACCGCCGGACGATCAAATGCTTGAGAAAACCCACGATTCCACGGCCACCGAGCCGCGGATCTACGCCGCTTGGGAAGCCGCGGGCGCGTTTCGCGCCGGGGCGGCGGCGCGCGATGGCGCGGAGACGTTCACGATCGTCATTCCGCCACCCAACGTCACCGGGTCGCTCCACATCGGTCACGCGCTCAACAACACGCTGCAGGACATCCTGATCCGCTTCGAACGGATGCGCGGGCGCGACGTGTTGTGGCAGCCGGGCATGGACCACGCCGGCATCGCCACGCAGATGGTGGTCGAGCGTCAGATGATGGAGCGGCAGGAGCCGGGTCGGCGCGAGATCGGTCGCGCGGCCTTCGTCGACAAGGTGTGGGCGTGGCAGGCGGAATCCGGCGGGGACATCCTGAACCAGCTCAAGCGGCTCGGCTGTTCATGCGACTGGGACCGCGAGCGCTTCACCCTCGACGAGGGCCTGTCGAAGGCGGTCCTCAAGGTCTTCGTCGACCTCTATCGCGACGACTTGATCTACCGCGACAAGCGGCTGGTGAACTGGGACCCGAAGCTGCAGACGGCCGTCTCCGATCTCGAGGTCGAGAACGTCGAGATTCCCGGCCATCTCTGGCACTTCAAGTACCCGATCGAGGAGCAGGAGGGCCGCTTCATCGTCGTCGCCACGACGCGGCCGGAGACGATGCTGGGCGACACCGGCGTCGCCGTCCACCCGGACGACGAGCGCTATCGGGACCTGGTCGGCAAGAACGCGATCCTACCGCTGGTCGGCCGCCGCATGCGGATCGTGGCCGACGAGCACGCCGATCCGGAACTCGGGTCCGGCGCCGTGAAGATCACGCCGGCGCACGACTTCAACGACTTCGAGGTCGGCAAGCGCCACGACCTGCCGATGGTCAACGTGTTCGACGCGGAGGCTAACGTCGTCCTCAAAGACAACGAGGACTTCCTCGCCGGCGTGCCGCAGTCGGACGACCTGGCGGCGACGATCGCGGCGCTCGACGGGCTCGACCGGTTCGCCGCGCGCAAGCGTGTCGTGGCGCTGATGGAGGAGCGTGGGCTGATCGCGACCGTCGAGGACAAGCCGGTCATGGTGCCCCATGACGAGAAGTCGAAGACGACGGTGATCGAGCCGTATCTCACTGACCAATGGTTCGCGGACGCCAAGACGCTTGCCAAACCGGCGATCGCGTCGGTGCGCGAGGGCCGCACGCGGTTCGTGCCGAAGACCTGGGAGAAGACCTATTTCGAGTGGATGGAGAACATCCAGCCGTGGTGCATCTCGCGGCAGCTCTGGTGGGGCCACCAGATCCCGGCCTGGTACGGGCCGGACGGCACCGTGTTCGTCGCGCACAGCGAGGAAGAGGCGCAGGCCGACGCCGAGGCCCATTACGGCCGCGCGGAGCCACTGACCCGCGACCCGGACGTGCTCGACACCTGGTTCTCGTCGGCGCTGTGGCCGTTCTCGACGCTCGGCTGGCCGGAGGAAACGCCGGAGCTTGCCCGCTACTACCCCACGACCACGCTGGTCACCGCTTTTGACATCATCTTCTTCTGGGTCGCACGCATGATGATGATGGGGCTCCACTTCACCGGCAAGGAGCCGTTCCGCGACGTCTATTTGCACGCGCTGGTGCGCGACGAGACCGGCGCCAAGATGTCGAAGTCCAAGGGCAACGTCATCGATCCGCTGGACCTGGTCGACCAGTACGGGGCCGATGCGCTGCGCTTCACGCTCGCTTCGATCACTGCGCAGGGGCGCGACATCAAGCTCGCGACCTCCCGGGTCGAGGGCTACCGCAACTTCGCCACCAAGCTCTGGAATGCGGCCCGGTTCGCCGAGCACCACGACTGCCGGGTGGTGGACGGGTTTGACCCGGCCGAGGCGAAGGAAACCCTGAACCGCTGGATCGCCACCGAGACCACCCGTGCGGCACGGTCGGTGACGACGGCGATCGAGGGCTACAGGTTCAACGAAGCCGCCTCGGCGCTCTACCGGTTCGTCTGGCACCAGTTCTGCGACTGGTATGTGGAGTTCGCCAAGCCGATCCTGACCGGCGATGACGAAGGTGCGCGCGACGAGACCCGGGCGACCGTCGCCTGGGGGCTGCGCCGCATCGTCGAACTGCTCCATCCGCTGATGCCGTTCATCACCGAGGACCTGGCGGCGAAGCTGCCCGGCGCGACGGCCGCGGATGGCGCGCCGCTGATGCTGAGCCGGTGGCCGGAGCTCGACTTCGAGGACACCGCCGCCGCCGACGAGATCAACTGGATGATCGACCTGATCGCTGCGATCCGTTCGGTGCGGGCGGACGTGAACGTGCCGGCCGGCGCCCGGATCCCGGTCACCGTGTCGGGCGCGAACGACGTCACCCGGGCGCGGCTTGCGACCCACGCGACGCTGATCAAGCGGCTGGCGCGGCTCGAATCGCTCGATCTTGCCGACGGGCCGACGCCGCGTTCCGCCCAGATCGTGATCGGCGAGGCGACGGTCTGCATGCCGCTTTCCGGCGTGGTCGACATCGAGGCGGAACGGTCGCGGCTCTCCAACGAACTCGCCAAGGTCGGCAAGGAAATCGCCAAGCTGGACGCCAAGCTCGCCAACGAGCAGTTCCTGGCCAAGGCGCCGGACGAGGTGATCGCGGTCCAGCGGGCGCGGCTGGAGGAAGCCTCCACGCTGCGCACCAAGACCGAGGCGGCGCTCGCCCGGCTCGGCAGCGGCTAATCCACCAGGCCGCCGATCGGGCATTGGCGCTGCCCCGGTTTGGCGGTATGTTCGGGCTAAGAATCCGTCGTCAGGCGGAACCGGCCGGCAGTGACCGGCTCAACAAGATGGGGCGTTCATCATGCGGACATTGATTGCGGCGATCGCCGCTGGCGTTCTTACGGCTGGCGTTGCGGCAGGCAGTGCCCAGGCCGGCGACCTTTATTATCCGGCGCCGCCTCCGGCCGGCGACCCGATCTACGGACAGCAGTCGGTGGTCGGCGATCTGTCGCTTGCGGCCGGCGTGGCTAATTCGAACTTTGCGCTGGCCGGCGCGGGTCGGCTGGCCTTCGATCTCGGGTCCGGCTGGCGCGCCATGGGCGAGATCGCCGGCATTACCCACGGCAGCACAAACGCGGCCGGCTACGGCCACATCTACACCCACATGGCCGGCGCGGTCGTCGGTGTGTTCGCCGGCGCCGGCTCGATCGGCGGGACCGGCAGGGCCATCATCGGTATCGAGGGCGCTATCGAGAGCAACGAGTTCGTGCTCGGCGGCAATCTCGCCTACTACACCGGTGCCGGTGGTTTTGCGGCGGCCGATCTGTGGGTGGCCTACTATCTGACGCCGGACACCAAGCTGCGCGGCGATTTCGTGTTCTCGGGCGCTTCGGGTTCCGGCGCCGGTATCGTCGGCGGCATCTATCACCGGTTCGCGGGAACACCGGTCGTCGGCTTTGGCCGCGCGGGCGTGTTCAATTCCAATGCCTACGCGCTGGTCGGCGGGACGATTCTGTTCAACGATCCCGGCACGACGCTTCGCGGCCACTATCGGGAGGCCCCCTTCAGGGCCAGCCTGCCGCTCCACTTCTGAGCCTGATTGCAGGCGAAAACAAAGGGCGCCCCGCGGGGCGCCCTTTTTCGTTGTCCGTTGTCCGCCGACCTTGGTCAGATCGAGTAGTACAGGTCGAACTCGACGGGATGCGGCGTCTGCTCGAAGCGGACGACCTCCTCCATCTTGAGTTCGATGTAGGCATCGATCATGTCGTCGTTGAAGACGTCGCCGGTCTTGAGGAAGGCACGATCCTTGTCGAGGTTCTCCAGCGCCTCGCGGAGCGACGCACTGACCGTCGGAATCCTCTTCAGTTCCTTCGGCGGCAGATCGTAGAGGTTCTTGTCGATCGGATCGCCGGGATCGATCTTGTTGCGGATGCCGTCGAGGCCGGCCATCAGCATCGCCGCGTAGGCGAGGTACGGATTGGCGCCCGGATCCGGGAAGCGGACCTCGACGCGCTTGGCCTTCGGTGAGCTCGCCACCGGAATGCGGCACGAGGCCGAGCGGTTGCGCGACGAGTAGGCCAGAAGCACCGGCGCCTCGTAGCCCGGGACCAGACGCTTGTACGAGTTGGTCGTCGGGTTGGTGAAGGCGTTGATGGCGCGGGCGTGCTTGATCAGGCCGCCGATGTAGTACAGGCACTCCTGCGACAGGTCGCTGTAGAGCTTGCCGGCGAACAGCGGCTTGTTGCCCTTCCAGATCGACTGGTGGACGTGCATGCCCGAGCCGTTGTCGCCATAGACCGGCTTCGGCATGAAGGTCGCGGTCTTGCCGTACGCGTTGGCGACGTTGTGGATGCAGTACTTGTAGATCTGCAACTGGTCGGCGCTGGTGAGCAGGCTGGCGAACTTCACGCCCAGCTCGTGCTGCGCGGCACCCACCTCGTGGTGGTGCTTCTCGGTCTGGACGCCCATGGCCGCCATCGCCGAGAGCATCTCGGAGCGCATGTCCTGCATGGAATCCTGCGGCGGAACCGGAAAGTAGCCGCCCTTGGTGCGCATCCGGTGGCCGAGATTGCCCATCTCGTACTCGGTGTCGGCGTTGGTCGGGATCTCGACATCGTCGAGGCGGAACCCGGTGTTGTACGGGTCGGCGGAGAACCGGACGTCCTCGAAGACGAAGAATTCGGCTTCCGGGCCGAACATGACGTCCGAGCCGATCTTGGTCTGCTTGAGATAGGCCAGCGCCTTGCGCGCGATCGACCGCGGATCGCGGCCGTAGGGCTCGTCGGTCAGGGGCTCCAGAACGTCACAGACGATCGACAGGGTGGTCTGCGCGAAGAACGGATCGATCGTCGCCGTGTTGGGATCCGGCTTCAGCTTCATGTCGGATTCGTTGATGACCTTCCAGCCGGCCACCGACGATCCGTCGAACATGACGCCGTCGCTCAGCATGTCCTCGTCGGTGATGCCGACGTCGAAGGTGACGTGCTGCCACTTGCCGCGCGGATCGGTGAAACGGAAATCGACGTATTTCACGTCCTTTTCCTTGATCATTTTCATGACGTCTTTGACGGTCGCCATCGAGAGTTCCCTTTCTGTTGCCCGGCGGGCCTTCTGGAGTGCTGGTTCTGAATGCGTTCGGATGGATGCGGCGGGCGCTAGATCGCCTCGACGCCGGTCTCGCCCGTCCTGATGCGGATCGCGTTGTCGACCGGCGAGACGAAAATCTTGCCGTCGCCGATACGCCCGGTCTCGGCCGACTTCCGGATCGCCTCGACGGCGGCGTCGACCTGGTCGTCGTCGAGGACGACCTCGACCTTCACCTTGGGCAGGAAGTCCACCACGTACTCGGCGCCGCGATAAAGCTCGGTGTGTCCCTTCTGCCGGCCGAAGCCCTTGGCCTCGGTCACCGTAATCCCCTGTATGCCGACCTCCTGAAGTGCTTCCTTCACCTCGTCAAGTTTGAAGGGCTTGATAATGGCTTCGATCTTCTTCATGGACTTCGGGTCTCCGGCTGATCAGACGGCGTGAGGTAGGTCACAGGCCCCTAGCAGGCTTTGTGCCAAAACACAGGTGCGGCGGAAGGTCCGCCAAATGCGCGAACCGGCCGGATTACCAGGGACGGACGGCCCGGTGCCGACCCTCCTAGCGATTAACAGATGTGCAAATGACCAAAGATTCATCAATTGACCGGGCCTGGGCGGCGCAGTTCGAGACCCTGATCGAGGAGCAGGGCACCGAAGCCATCCTGGACGACGTCGCGCCGTTCAGCATTCCGCTCGGCCAGCAGCCGGAATTGCTGACGCCCGAGGAGATGGGCCGCGCCGACACCATGACCATCGAGGGCGGCACGCCGGGGATCGCGCTGATGGAGGCCGCCGGGCTTGCCGTCGCCGATGCCGTCCGTGCCATCCGGCCGGCAGGCGGACGCGTCGCGGTCCTGACCGGGCCGGGCAACAATGGCGGCGACGGCTTCGTGGCCGCGCGGCTCCTGCAGGAGGCCGGCTACACCACCAACGTGTGGATGCAGTCTTCGCGGGAGAAGCTGAGCGGCGACGCCGCCTTTGCCGCCGCCTCGTGGACGGGAACCGCCAAGGGCCTGTCGACGGCCGTGGTGGCCGATGCCGACGTGATCGTCGACGCCATCTTCGGCGCCGGCCTTTCCAAACCGATCACCGGCATGACGACGCGGGTCTTCGATGCCATCAACGAATCCGGCGTGCCGGTGGTCGCCGTCGATCTGCCCAGCGGTGTCGACGGCGCCAGCGGTCAGGTTCTGGGCAGCGCCCTGAAGGCCCGCGAAACGGTGACCTTCTTCCGCAAGAAGCCGGGGCACATCCTGTTTCCGGGCCGCCGGCTGTGCGGCCGGGTGAGCATCGCCGATATCGGCATCGCCGACACGGTGCTCGCGACGATCAAGCCGAAGACGCGTCTCAACCAACCCGACTTCTGGGGATTGCCGGCGCTCACCGCCGACGGCCACAAGTATGATCGCGGCCACGCCGTTGCCGTTGCCGGACCGGCGACCGCGACCGGTGCGGCGCGCCTTGCGGCGCGGGGGGCGCTTCGATGCGGCGCGGGACTGGTGACGGTCGCCGCCTCGGCGCCGGCCGCCCAGGTGGTCGCCGCGCATGTGACGGCCATCATGGTGCGCGAGGTCGCCGGCGCCTCGGGGCTCACCGAGATGCTGGCCGATGCCCGTCTCAACGCGGTGGTGATGGGCCCGGGGCTCGGCGTCGGGGCGCCGACGCGCAACCTCGTCGAGGCGGCGCTCGACAGCAAGGCGGCGCTGGTCCTGGACGCGGATGCGCTGACGAGTTTCGTCGATGCCGGCGACGCCCTGTTCGGCAAGATCGCCGGCCGTGCCTCGCCCGTCGTCCTGACGCCGCACGAGGGCGAGTTCGGCAAGCTCTTCGGCGATCTTGCGGCGCTGCCCTCCAAACTCGACCGGGCACGGCAGGCGGCGGCGCGATCGGGCGCCGTTGTGGTTCTCAAAGGCCCCGACACGGTGATCGCCTCGCCGGACGGCTACGGCGTCATCAACGACAACGCGCCGCCGCAACTCGCGACCGCCGGCAGCGGCGACGTGTTGGCCGGGATGATCTGCGGACTCCTGGCGCAGCGCATGGGGGCGTTCCAGGCGGCCGCGGCGGGCGTGTGGCTCCACGGCGCCGCCGGCCAGCGCTTCGAACGCGGCCTGATCGCGGAGGACCTGCCGGAATCGCTGCCGGGCGTGTTCACGTCGCTGGGACTCTAGACGGCTCAAGGGTTTTCCCTTTGACCCGGTTGGCGCCGGTGATATAGGAGGCCGCTTTCCGCGTGAGCCCCATGCCCGCGGGCCAGGGCGGGCGTGGCGGAACTGGTAGACGCGCGGGATTTAGGTTCCCGTGACGAAAGTCGTGGGGGTTCGAGTCCCTCCGCCCGCACCACACGCGAAGACCGGTTTTTCAGCCTGAGCCAGATGACGGACGCGACATGCAGGTAACGGAAGTATCGACGGAAGGTTTGCGGCGCGAGTTCAAGGTCGTCGTTCCGGCGGAGGAACTGGACAAGCGTCTGGTCGAGCGTCTGACGGCCATGAAATCGGAGGTGCGGCTCAAGGGCTTCCGTCCGGGCAAGGTGCCGGTGAGCCATCTGCGCCGCCTGTTCGGTCGTTCCGCGATGGCCGAGATCGTCCAGTCGGTGCTGACCGAGGTCGCGCGCGACACGTTGGAAGAGCGTGGCGAGAAGGCGGCGATGTCGCCGGACTTCAAGCTTCCTGAAGACCAGGCCGAGACGAACCAGGTGCTGCTCGGCAAGTCCGACCTGACCTACACCATGTCGCTCGATGTCCTGCCGGAGATCAAGCTGGTCGACTTCAAGACGATCGACGTCGTGCGCCAGACGGCCGAGGTCGGTGACGGCGACATCGACAAGCGCCTCAACGACCTGGCCGAGAGCACCCGCGGCTACACCACCAAGTCCGGCAAGGCCGCCGACGGCGACCAGTTGACGATCTCCTACGCCGGGACGATCGACGGCGAGGCCTTTGAAGGCGGCACCGACGACAACGCCGTGGTCCGCATCGGTGACGGCCGGTTCATTCCGGGGTTTGCGGAGCAGCTCGTCGGCCTCGAAACCGGCGATACCAAGACGATCGACGTGACCTTCCCGGACGACTACGGTGCGAAGCATCTCGCCGGCAAGGCCGCCCAGTTTGCGATCGAGGTGAAGGCGGTGGCCGCGCCTGAGGATCTGGTGATCGACGATGCGCTGGCCGAACGCCTGGGCATGGAATCGCTCGAGGCCCTCAAGAAGGCGCTCGGCGACCAGATCAAGTCCGAATACACCCAGGCGGCGCGGCAGAAGGTGAAGCGGCAGCTTCTCGACAAGCTCGATTCGGCCCACGCCTTCGACCTGCCGATCGGTCTGGTCGACCAGGAGTTCGACACGATCTGGCGGCAGGTCAGCGAGGAAATGGCCTCCTCGGGCACGACCTTCGAGAACGAGGACACGACCGAAGACGCCGCGCGCGACGACTATCGCAAGATCGCAGAGCGTCGCGTCCGGCTTGGACTGGTGATGTCGGAGATCGGCGAGACCAACAAGATCGAGGTGACCGAGGAAGAGGTGCAGCGCGCGCTCGCCGCCCAGTTGCGGCAGTTCCCCGGTCAGGAGCAGCAACTGATCGATTACTACCGCAACAATCCTGACGCCCTGGCGAGCCTGCGGGCACCGGTCTTCGAGGAGAAGGTCGTCGACTACCTGCTTGAGCTCGTCCAGGTCGAGGATCAGCCGGTCTCGGCCGAGGACCTGCTCCGCGACGACGAAGACGACGACGACGACGCGAAGTAACCCTGATCCGGACCGGCACGGGCCGGGGCTTCCGGCCGGCCCGTCCATGACCTATCTATGGTGCCCAGCCGCCGCGACACCGCACGATTCGCGGATTGCGTGCGCCATTCCAAGCTTGAGGCCTGCCATGACCGATCCCGTCCGAACCGCCATGAATCTCGTCCCGATGGTGGTCGAGCAGACCAATCGCGGCGAGCGCGCCTTCGATATCTATTCGCGGTTGCTCAAGGAGCGTGTGATCTTCGTGACCGGGCCGATCGAGGACCACATGGCGACGCTGGTGACGGCGCAACTGCTCTACCTCGAGGCGGACAATCCGAAGAAAGAGATTGCCATGTACATCAATTCGCCCGGCGGCGTGGTGACGTCGGGCATGGCGATCTACGACACCATGCAGTTCATCCGCCCGGCAGTCTCGACGCTCTGCATCGGACTGGCGGCGTCGATGGGCTCCCTGCTGCTTGCCGGAGGCGAGAAGGGCATGCGCTACGCTTTGCCGCACGCCCGCATCCTGGTGCACCAGCCCTCGGGCGGCTTCCAGGGACAGGCGTCTGATATCGAGCGGCACGCCGAGGACATCATCAAGATGAAGCGGCGCCTGAACGAAGTGTACGTGAAGCACACCGGACAGGACTACGACACGATCGAGACGACGCTCGACCGCGACTACTTCATGAACGCCGACGAGGCCAAGGAGTTCGGACTGATCGATGCGGTGATGATCGACCGGGAGGCGATGGATGCGGCCACCGACGGCGACTGACCGCGACCGCCTCCGTTAAGTATCTCTTGAACAAATCGCCGATACCATGATTGAGTCGCATCGATGCGCTAGCATCGGCCGGATGTCGGCAGGTACAGTTGGCCACGCCCGGCGCGGCCGGAACCCCGGATAGGAAGACGCATGGACGGAACGAGCAAAGCCGGGGGCGGCGACAGCAAGAACACGCTCTACTGCTCTTTCTGCGGCAAGAGCCAGCACGAGGTCCGCAAGCTGATTGCGGGGCCGACCGTCTTCATCTGTGATGAATGCGTCGAACTGTGCATGGACATCATCCGCGAGGAGAACAAGTCCTCGCTGGTGAAGTCGCGCGACGGCGTGCCGACGCCGACCGAAATCTGCGCGGTCCTCGACGATTACGTGATCGGCCAGGACCACGCCAAGCGCGTGCTCTCCGTGGCGGTCCACAACCACTACAAGCGGCTCAACCACGTTGCCAAGAACAACGAGGTGGAGCTCGCCAAGTCCAACATCCTGCTGATTGGGCCCACGGGCTGCGGCAAGACGCTGCTGGCGCAGACGCTGGCGCGCATCCTCGACGTGCCGTTCACCATGGCCGATGCGACGACGCTGACCGAGGCCGGCTATGTCGGCGAGGATGTGGAGAACATCATCCTCAAGCTGCTGCAGGCGGCCGACTACAATGTCGAGCGGGCCCAGCGCGGTATCGTCTACATCGACGAGGTCGACAAGATCAGCCGCAAGTCGGACAACCCGTCGATCACCCGCGATGTGTCGGGCGAGGGCGTCCAGCAGGCGCTGCTCAAGATCATGGAAGGCACCGTCGCGAGCGTGCCGCCCCAGGGCGGGCGCAAGCACCCGCAGCAGGAGTTCCTGCAGGTCGACACGACCAACATCCTGTTCATCTGCGGCGGCGCCTTTGCCGGCCTCGACAAGATCATCTCCGACCGTGGCCGCAAGACGTCGATCGGCTTCGCGGCGCAGGTGGCCTCGCCCGAGGATCGCAAGACCGGCGAACTGTTCCGCGAGGTGGAGCCGGAAGACCTTCTGAAGTTCGGCCTGATCCCGGAATTCGTCGGTCGGCTGCCGGTGCTGGCGACGCTCGAAGACCTCGACGAGGCGGCGCTGGTGACGATCCTCAGCGAGCCGAAGAACGCGCTGGTGAAGCAGTATCAGCGCCTGTTCGACATGGAGAACGTCGAGCTGGCGCTGCATCCGGACGCGCTGGCGGCGATCGCCCGCAAGGCGATCGAGCGCAAGACCGGCGCCCGTGGCCTGCGCTCGATCATGGAATCGATTCTGCTCGAAACCATGTTTGACCTGCCGGGACTCGACGGCGTGCAGGAAGTGGTGATCTCGGCCGAGGTGGTCGAAGGCAAGGCGCGGCCGCTCTACATCTACGCCGACCGGCAGCAAGAGGTCGAAACGTCGGCCTGACAAGCGCGGTTTTCTGCGATTTTCGTGAGGCCGAGTGGACGGTCGAGGGCTGAGCCTCCCGCGGCCTTGAAAGCGCGTTGATACGTCGCCAACTAATGGCGTGCGAAGCCGTTTCGGGCGCAGAACATTCCCGCTACTGTTGATCCGTTCGGTACGTTCTCGCCGTAAGGCCGGATAACGGAACCCCCCGTGCCGGTCCCGAAAGGAAATCTGACATGAGCGCCGATACGCCAAAGACGATCGAAGTGTCCGCCGGCGATGGCACGTTCCCCGTGCTGCCGCTGCGCGACATCGTCGTGTTCCCGCACATCATCGTCCCGCTGTTCGTGGGGCGGGAGAAGTCCATCAAGGCGCTCGAAGAGGTGATGCGGGCCGACAAGCAGATTCTGCTTGCGACCCAGCAGAACGCGAACGAAGACGAGCCGACGCCCGAGACCATCTATGACGTGGGCACGCTCGCCTCCGTCCTCCAGCTCCTGAAGCTGCCCGACGGCACGGTGAAGGTGCTGGTGGAGGGCGGCAGCCGCGCGCGGGTGCTGCGCTACACCGACAACGAGGTCTATTACGAGGCGGTCGTCGAAGCGATCGCCGAGGAGATGGGCGACGAGGTCGAGGCCGAGGCGCTGTCCCGCTCGGTCGTGAGCGAGTTCGAGAACTACATCAAGCTCAACAAGAAGATTTCGCCGGAGGTCGTCGGCGCGGTCAATCAGCTCGACGACTTCGCCAAGATCGCCGACACAGTGGCGTCGCATCTGGCGATCAAGCTGCCCGAGAAGCAGGCGATCCTGGCGTTGCCGACCGTGGTCGAGCGGCTGGAGCGCGTGCTCGAACTGATGGAAAGCGAAATCTCCGTCCTCCAGGTGGAGAAGCGCATCCGCTCTCGCGTCAAGCGCCAGATGGAGAAGACGCAGCGCGAGTACTATCTCAACGAGCAGATGAAGGCGATCCAGAAGGAACTGGGTGACGCCGAGGACGGCCGCGACGAACTGCAGGAACTCGAAACCAAGATCGAGAAGACGCGCCTGTCGAAGGAAGCCCGCGAGAAGGCGCGCAACGAGTTCAAGAAGCTCAAGCAGATGAGTCCGATGTCGGCGGAGGCGACGGTCATCCGCAACTATCTGGACTGGCTGCTCGGCATTCCGTGGGGCAAGAAGTCACGCATCAAGAACGATCTCGACTACGCACAGCAGGTGCTCGACGCCGACCACTACGGGCTTGAGAAGGTCAAGGACCGGATCGTCGAATATCTCGCGGTCCAGAGCCGTTCCAGCAAGCTGCGTGGACCGATCCTCTGCCTGGTCGGCCCGCCCGGCGTCGGCAAGACGTCCCTCGGCAAGTCGATCGCCAAGGCGACCGGCCGCGAATTCGTACGCATGTCGCTGGGCGGCGTGCGCGACGAGGCCGAGATCAGGGGCCACCGGCGGACCTATATCGGCTCCATGCCGGGCAAGGTCGTGCAGTCCATGCGCAAGGCGAAGAAGGTCAACCCGCTGCTCCTGCTCGACGAGGTCGACAAGATCGGCATGGACTTCCGCGGCGATCCGTCGTCGGCGCTCCTGGAGGTGCTCGATCCCGAGCAGAACTCGACCTTCGCGGACCACTATCTGGAGGTCGAGTACGACCTGTCGAAGGTGCTGTTCATCACCACGGCCAACACGCTGAACATCCCGCCGGCGCTGATGGACCGGATGGAGATCATTCGCATCGCCGGCTACACCGAGGATGAGAAGGTCGAGATCGCCCGGCGCCATCTGATTCCGAAGACGCTGCGCGAGCACGCGCTGGACGCGAAGGAGTTCAGCGTCGACGAGGAGGCGTTGCTCACCGTCATCCGCCGCTACACGCGGGAGGCCGGCGTGCGCAATCTCGAGCGTGAGCTGGCGACGCTGGCGCGCAAGGGGGTCAAGGACCTCATGATGTCGCGCAAGAAGTCGATCAAGATCACGCCCAAGACCATCGAGACCTATCTCGGCGTGCCCAAGTATCGCTACGGCGCGGCGGAGCACGAGGATCTGGTGGGCGTGGTCACCGGGCTTGCCTGGACCGAGGTCGGCGGCGAACTCCTGACCATCGAGGGCGTGATGATGCCGGGCAAGGGCAAGATGACCGTCACCGGGAATCTGCGCGACGTGATGAAGGAATCGATCTCCGCGGCGGCGTCCTACGTCCGCAGCAGGGCCGTCGATTTCGGCATCGAGCCGCCCCTGTTCGACAAGCGGGACATCCACGTCCACGTGCCCGAAGGCGCAACGCCGAAGGACGGACCGTCTGCCGGCGTGGCGATGGTGACGGCCATCATCTCGGTGATGACCGGCATTCCGGTGCGCAGGGATGTCGCCATGACTGGCGAGATCACGCTCCGCGGCCGCGTCCTGCCGATCGGCGGGCTGAAGGAGAAGATGCTGGCGGCGCTACGCGGCGGCATCAAGACCGTTCTGATCCCGCAGGAGAACGCCAAGGACCTGACGGAGATCCCGGACAACGTGAAAAACGCGCTCGACATCATTCCGGTCGACCGCATGGACGAGGTCCTTAAAGTGGCTCTTGTCGAGGTTCCGGAGGCGATTGAGTGGGATGAGGCCCGGGCCGCTGAAACGGCGGTTGTTGGCGAAGACACCGGTGCGGCCGCGCAGATCGCCCACTAAGCGTCTGTAATCATTCAAGAAAAGGCGTCGGACCCCGCGTCCGGCGCCTTTTCCTTGCCGTCTGGCGTCCTCAACGAAAATCGCTGAATTCCGCCGTTTTCCCTTGCTTCGGGCACGTTTAGGGATGAGGCTCGCCGAAGCATGGCGAAGCGATTCGCCCTGCATGTTCACGGAAAGGAAGTTTCATGAACAAGAATGATCTGATCGCTGATGTTGCCGAACGGACGGGTATGTCGAAAGCCAGCGCTTCGCAGGCTGTCGAGGCCGTCATTGACGCCATCACCAACTCCCTCAAGTCGGGGCAGGAGGTGAAGATCATCGGCTTTGGCAATTTTGCCGTTACGCAACGCCAGGCCAGCAAGGGGCGCAATCCCCGCACCGGCGAGGAAATCGACATCCCGGCGTCGAAGTCGCCGAAGTTCCGCGCGGGCAAGGGGCTGCGCGACGCGGTCAACCGCTAAGCGGGCGAGGCGGCGGTCTTTCCCGGATCGCCGTCGCCCGAACCCGGCGCGCTTCGACGGCGCTGAGGTGCGGGACCGGACAAGCGGTCGAGCGGTTGCGCGCGATCCCCGATCCGCCTACATGCGGGTGCGCATGGGCGGTTAGCTCAGCTGGTAGAGCGCCACGTTTACACCGTGGATGTCGGGAGTTCGAGCCTCTCACCGCCCACCATAAGCGAGCATCGGGCGCCGCCGCGCGCGATGCTTGACTTGCCTTCGGCCGCCTCTTATTTGCTTGCGGTCTCCCGAACGGGTTTCTCGGGGGTGTAGCTCAGTTGGTTAGAGCGCTGGCCTGTCACGCCAGAGGTCGCGAGTTCGAGTCTCGTCACTCCCGCCACGTCCCTGCAGACCACGTCTGAACCGGCGTCGTTCTCCGCCCCGCGGCGGAACCGCTCAGAATGCGTCAGCACAGAAGCGGGCGTCGTCGACGTTCGCGACCGACCAGAGGCAGGCCGCGACGCGGTGCCGGTAGGCATCGACGGCATCCTGCTCGGCCCAGTGAATACGATCGTCGCAATCGCGCTGGAAACTGATGTCCTGGTCGAAGAGATCGAACGCCCGGGGTCCGATCGTCGCGGTCAGCACGATGGCCGCGGCCAACAGGGTGGTCGTAGCAGGTCGCTTCATCGTCGATACTCCTCTCTTGTGACAGGCCTCACAGCTCACGCTCGGCCAGTTCGCGGAAATCGTCGGGAATGCGGCCGCGGGCGCTGAGCGCCACGGAGCCGTAGCTCACCGCTTCGCGGCCGAACCGTTCGCGGATCGCGTCCATGGCACGGTCGGCCCGCCAGCGGGCGTGGCCCGTGTTGCTGCCCGGGCGCCGCCGGTCGCCGGCCATGCGCATGGGCAGTTCAAGCTGGAGCGGCTTGTCGCCGACGAGGTGGGCGACGGCGACCGCCAGCAGGGAAATGTCCTTCTCGGCCGGATGGTCGCGAAGCGCCTGACGGACCAGTTCTTCGGCGACCTCGGCGACGATCGCCGTCGCGGAGACGGCGGCCGGAAGGGTGACGGAGCGGGTCACGGCCCTCAGATCGGCGAAGCGCACGCGGGCGGTGATGGTGAAGCCGGCGCGGTCCTTGGCGCGCAGGCGGGCGGCGACACGGTCGGCCAAATGGCGGAGGACCGGGCGGATCACCGCGGTCGTGGCCGCGCGGCGTCCCAGCGCCGACTGCGCGCTCACCGATCGGGCGCGCGGGCCGGTGACGAGCCGTCTTGGGTCGCGGTTGCGGGCGAGCGCGCCGAGCTTGTCGCCGGCGGCGACGCCGACTAGGCCGCGCAACGAGGATCCCGGGCGGGCGGCGAGCTGGCCGATGGTGTGGATGCCGGCCTCGGCGAGCTGCGTGCGGGTGACCGGCCCGACCCCCCACATCAGGCCGACCGGCAGGTCCTGCAGGAAGTCCATCTCCTGGCCGGCCGCAACGGTGACGAGCCCGTCCGGTTTGGCAACCTGCGAGGCGATCTTGGCGAGGTGCTTCGTGCTCGCGACGCCGACGGAGATCGGGAGTCCGAGTTCGTCCCGGACGCGTCGCCGGATTTCTCCGGCGATCTGGCCCGGTGGGCCGAACAGATGTTTGGTACCGGCCACATCGGCGAAGGCCTCGTCGATCGAGATGCGCTCGACCACCGGCGTGAAGTCGCCGAGCACGGCGATCGCAGCGTCGCCGAGGCGCTGGTACTGGTCGAAATGGCCGCTGACGAACTGAAGATCGGGGCACAGTTCGCGCGCCCGCCGCCCGGGCATGCCGCCGTAGACGCCGAACGCCTTGGCCTCGTACGAACAGGCGAGCACGACCCCGCCGCCGACCGCGATCGGACGCCCCATCAAGGACGGGTCGAGCAGTTGCTCCACCGACGCGTAGAACGAGTCGAGGTCGGCATGAAGGATGGTCGCAGCGGCGCCCATAGTGCTTCCGTCCCCACTCTGCAGCATGAGAACATAACATGAACATTTGTGGTGATTGTCAAGCGAGCGGAGCCTCGTGGGGCGTGACGCGCCGGGTTGGGGAGGTTGTCTCCATACGGAAACAGCGGATAGTGAGGTCACCGGAGCCGGTGGGGTGTTCCCGCGGGAGATCAACCGAATGATGTCGATGCTGCGCCTTACGTGTGCCGAATGAGCGACGACCCGACTTATCAGCCGCTGCCGCTGCCGTTCCGCCACGACATGAGCGACGAGGAGATGCTGGCCTCGGCCAGGGTCTTCCGCGACACGATGGCGACGCGCCACACCGTGCGCGACTACGACACCCGCGCAGTGCCGGTGGAGGTCATCGCCGCCTGTGTGGAGGCGGCCGGACTGGCGCCCAGCGGCGCCAACCAGCAGCCGTGGCGGTTCGTCGCCGTGGCCGAAGCGGATGCCAAGCGCCGCATCCGCCGGGCGGCGGAGGACGAGGAGTGGCGCTTCTACGACGGTGGTGGCGGCGAGGCCTGGCTCGCGGCCCTCGAACCGATCGGGACGGACGCCGACAAGCCGCACCTGGAACTTGCGCCGTGGCTGATCGTCATCTTCGCCGAACGTTATGGCGTCGGCGACGACGGCCGGCGGATCAAGCACTACTATGTCGGCGAGAGCGTCGGCATCGCCACCGGCGTGCTGATCACTGCCCTCCATCACGCGGGACTGGTGAGCCTGACCCACACCCCGAATCCCATGAAATTCCTCAACGAGCTGTGCGGTCTGCCGGAGCGGTTCAAGCCGGTGATGATCCTGGCGGTCGGCCATCCGGCAGCCGGCGCCACGGTTCCCGCCGCCGCGAAACGGAAGAAACCTCTGGATGCGATCCTGACGGTCCTTCCCTGAGGTTGCTGCGACCCCGATATGGCTTGCCACCCGGCACGGTGTCGGCTAAGCCTCGCGCGTTCCGTTCAAGCGGATGGCGGCCCTGCCGGTCGGCGGCGGGCGCTGGCGAATCCGGGTCGCAAGACCCGCCTCACCGGACCGGTGACATGAACGACTTACTGAGCGAATACCTGCCGATCATCATCTTCATGGGCATTGCCGCGGTGATCGGTCTGGCGCTCCTGATTGCGCCGTTCGTGGTGGCGTTCAAGAATCCCGATCCGGAGAAACTGTCGGCCTATGAGTGCGGGTTTGACGCCTTTGACGACGCCCGGATGCAGTTCGACGTCCGGTTCTATCTGGTCGCCATCCTCTTCATCATTTTCGACCTCGAGGTCGCCTTCCTCTTCCCCTGGGCGGTCGCCTTCGGCGATCTCGGTTGGGCCGGCTTCTGGTCGATGATGATCTTCCTTGGCGTCCTGACCGTCGGCTTTATTTACGAATGGCGGAAGGGAGCACTGGAATGGGATTAACCGACTCCGCCGCCACACCTCCGGCCACCACACCTCCGGCCGCCACGCCGCCGGCCGATGCCCCGCTGGTCGCCACGCCCGGCCATGCCCGCGACCATCAGCTTGTCGAGATCAACAACGAGCTCGCCGACAAGGGCTTCCTCGTCACCACCACCGACGACCTGATCAACTGGGCGCGCACCGGCTCGCTGATGTGGATGACGTTCGGCCTCGCCTGCTGCGCCGTGGAGATGATGCAGGCGTCGATGCCGCGTTACGATCTGGAGCGCTTCGGCTTCGCGCCGCGGGCCTCGCCGCGCCAGTCCGACGTGATGATCGTCGCCGGCACGCTCACCAACAAGATGGCGCCGGTGCTGCGCAAGGTCTACGACCAGATGCCCGAGCCCCGCTACGTGATTTCCATGGGCTCGTGCGCCAATGGCGGCGGCTACTACCACTATTCCTACGCGGTGGTGCGCGGCTGCGACCGCGTGGTGCCGGTCGACATCTACGTGCCGGGCTGTCCGCCCACGGCCGAGGCGCTGGTCTACGGTGTTCTTCTCCTGCAGAAGAAGATCCGGCGCACGGGCACGATCGAGCGCTAAGGCGACGGAGCGGAGCTGAGGCGTGGACGAGGCGCTGGTCGAAATCGGCGAGTTCATCCAGGCGAGGTTCGGTGAGGACCTCGGCGGCTGGGAGATCGCGCACGGCGAACTGACCGTCGAGGCGCCGGCGACCCACATCATCGAGGTGCTGCGGTTCCTGCGCGACGATCCGCGCCTGTCCTTCGTCAGCCTGATCGATATCTGCGGGGTCGACTGGCCCGGCCGCAACCGGCGCTTCGACGTGGTCTACCACCTGATGAGCCCGCGGCAGAACATCCGCGTGCGGGTCAAGGTGCGGACCGACGAAGCCTCGCCGGTGCCGTCGGCGACCCGGATCTTCCCCGGTGCCGACTGGTTCGAGCGCGAGGCGTACGACCTCTACGGCATCCTGTTTTCCGATCACCCCGATCTGCGCCGCCTCCTCACCGATTACGGCTTCGCCGGGCATCCGCTCAGGAAGGATTTCCCGCTGACCGGGTTCGTCGAGGTGCGCTACGACGACGAGCGGAAGCGCGTCGTCTACGAGCCGGTCAAGCTCGCGCAACAGTTCCGCGATTTCGACTTCGAATCGCCGTGGGAAGGGACCGACTATCCCTTGCCCGGCGACGAGAAGGCGAGCGGCAACGGAGCCGGATGATGGCGGAAACCGACGTCCGCACCTTCACCCTCAACTTCGGGCCGCAGCACCCGGCGGCCCACGGCGTGCTGCGCCTGGTGCTGGAACTCGACGGCGAGGTGGTCGAGCGGGTCGACCCCCATGTCGGCTTCCTCCATCGCGGCACCGAAAAGCTGATCGAGCACAAGACCTATCTCCAGGCCGTGCCGTATTTCGACCGGCTCGACTATGTCGCGCCGATGAATCAGGAGCACGCATTCGCGCTAGCGGTCGAGAAGCTGCTCGGCATCACCGTGCCGCGGCGCGGACAGTTGATCCGGGTGCTTTATTCGGAAATCGGCCGCATCCTGAACCATCTTATAAATGTTACGACGCAAGCCCTTGATGTTGGTGCGCTAACCCCGCCACTGTGGGGCTTCGAGCAACGTGAAAAGCTCCTGGTCTTCTATGAGCGCGCCAGTGGCAGCCGCATGCACGCGGCCTTCGTCCGGCCGGGCGGTGTCCATCAGGACCTGCCGCAGGCGCTGATCGACGACATCGAGGCGTTCTGCGATCCGTTTCTCAAGGCCGTCGACGACATCGACGGCCTGCTGACCGGCAACCGCATCTTCAAGCAGCGCAATGTCGACATCGGCGTGGTGGACCTCGACGAGGCCTGGGGCATGGGGTTCTCTGGCGTCATGGTGCGAGGTTCGGGTGCCGCCTGGGACCTGCGCAAGTCCCAACCCTATGAGTGCTACGACGAGCTGGAGTTCGATATCCCCGTCGGCAAGAACGGCGACTGCTATGACCGCTATCTGATCCGCATGGAGGAGATGCGCCAGTCGGTGCGGATCATGCGCCAGTGCATTGCGCTGATGAACAAGCCGGATGGCAAGGGCCCGGTGGCCACGACCGACGGCAAGATCGTGCCGCCCAAGCGCACCGAGATGAAGCGCTCCATGGAGGCGCTGATCCATCACTTCAAGCTCTACACTGAGGGCTACCACGTGCCCGAGGGCGAGGTGTACGCGGCCGTCGAGGCGCCCAAGGGTGAGTTCGGCGTCTACCTGGTGTCCGACGGCAGCAACAAGCCATACCGGTGCAAGATCCGCGCGCCCGGGTTCCCGCATCTTGCGGCCATGCATCCGATCTGCCGCGGCCACCTGCTTGCCGACGTGTCGGCGGTGCTGGGCTCCCTCGACATCGTGTTCGGCGAGGTGGACCGCTGATGGCCGTTCGCAGGCTCGCCGCCGACCAGCCGACGACGTTTGCCTTCAGCGCCGACAACAGGGCGTGGGCCGGGCGCGAGATCGCCAAGTATCCGGAAGGGCGGGCGGCCTCGGCGGTGATCGCCCTTCTGTGGCGGGTGCAGGAACAGGAAGGTTGGGTCAGCGAGCCGGCGATCCGGGTCGTGGCCGAGATGCTCGACATGCCGCGCATCCGCGTGCTCGAGGTGGCGACCTTCTACACCATGTTCCAGCTCCAGCCGGTCGGTCGCGTGGCCCATGTCCAGGTCTGCGGCACGACGCCGTGCTGGCTGCGCGGGGCGAACGACCTCAAGGACGTCTGCCGGCAGCGCATCCATGGCGACCAGCACGCTCTCAGCGAGGACGGGCGGTTTTCGTGGGAGGAGGTCGAGTGCCTGGGCGCGTGCGTCAACGCGCCGATGATCCAGATCGGCGCCGACACGTTCGAGGATCTCGACCGGGGATCGTTCGAGGCGATCCTCGACGCCCTGGCGGACGGACGCCCGGTGACACCCGGACCCCAAACGGAGCGCATGCGCGCGGCGCCGGCCGGCGGGCTGACGAGCTTGCTGGAGGTGCCCGAGGCGGACACAGCCACCGAGGAATTACCGCCGACGGGCAGCGGTGACAGGCCGGCGGGGGCGCTGGATGCGCCGCGCGGCGACGCCGACGATCTCAAGAAGATCTCCGGCGTCGGCCCCAAGCTCGAAGGCATCCTCAACGATCTCGGCATCTTCCACTACGACCAGATTGCGGGCTGGAGCCCCGACACCGTCGCCTGGGTCGACGAGCACCTGAAGTTCAAAGGTCGCATTGACCGGGAAGACTGGATCGGGCAGGCGAAGGTGCTCGCCGCTGGTGGCGAGACGGACTTCTCCCGCCGCGCATCCGCCGACTCGGAGACGGACTAGAGCATGCTCTCCGATCGCGATCGCATCTTCACCAACCTCTACGGCCAGGGCGACTGGGGCCTCGAAGGGGCCATGGCGCGAGGCGCCTGGGACGACACCAAGGCCCTGATCGACAAGGGCGGCGACTGGATCATCGAGCAGATGAAGGCGTCGGGCCTGCGCGGTCGGGGCGGCGCCGGCTTCCCGACCGGGCTCAAATGGTCGTTCATGCCCAAGGAGTCGGATGGGCGGCCGCATTATCTGGTCGTCAACGCCGACGAATCCGAGCCCGGTACCTGCAAGGACCGGGAGATCATGCGCCACGACCCGCATCTCCTGATCGAGGGATGCGTGGTCGCCGGTTTCGCCATGGGCGCCCACACCGCCTTCATCTATGTGCGCGGCGAGTTCATCCGCGAGCGCGAAAATCTCCAGGCCGCGGTCGACCAGGCCTATGAGGCGGGCCTCCTCGGCAAGAACACCAAATATGGCTGGGACTTCGACGTCATCGTCCACCACGGCGCGGGCGCGTATATCTGCGGCGAGGAGACGGCGCTGCTCGAATCGCTCGAGGGCAAGAAGGGCATGCCGCGCATGAAGCCGCCGTTCCCGGCGAGCGTCGGCGTCTACGGCTGCCCGACCACCGTCAACAACGTCGAATCGATCGCCGTCGCGCCGACCATCCTGCGCCGGGGGGCCGCTTGGTTCGCCGGGCTCGGTCGGGAGAACAACACCGGCACCAAGCTCTTCTGTGTTTCCGGACACGTGGAACAGCCGTGCACGGTCGAGGAGGAGATGGGGATCACGCTGCGCGAGCTGATCGACCGGCATTGCGGCGGTGTGCGCGGCGGCTGGGACAATCTGCTCGCCGTTATCCCCGGCGGCGCCTCGGTGCCGCTCATTCCCGCGTCCCAGTGCAACGATCTGAACATGGACTTCGATTCCCTGAAGGAGCTGAAGTCCGGCCTCGGCACGGCGGCCGTGATCGTGATGGACAAGTCCACCGACATCGTGCGTGCCATCTCGCGGCTGTCGTACTTCTACAAGCACGAGAGCTGCGGGCAGTGCACGCCTTGCCGCGAGGGCACGGGCTGGATGTGGCGGGTGCTGGAACGCATGGCCGACGGTCGCGCGGAGAAGCACGAGATCGACATGCTTCTCAACGTCACCTATCAGGTCGAGGGCCACACCATCTGTGCGCTGGGCGACGCGGCGGCGTGGCCGGTGCAGGGCCTCATCCGCCACTTCCGCGGCGAGATCGAACGGCGCATCGACGCCCGGCTCCTGGGCGAGCCGGTGATGGAGGCCGCGGAATGAGCGAGCTTCGCACCGTGAAGGTCGACGGCGCCGAGATCGACGTGCCGCAGGACTACACGCTCCTGCAGGCGTGCGAGGCAGCGGGCGCAGAGATTCCGCGCTTCTGCTTCCACGAGCGCTTGTCGATCGCCGGCAATTGCCGCATGTGCCTGATTGAGGTGAAGGGCGGACCGCCGAAGCCGGTCGCCTCGTGCGCAATGAACGTCCGCGACCTGCGCCCCGGCCCCGAGGGCGCACCGCCCGAAATGCTCACCCGCTCGCCCATGGTCAGGAAGGCGCGCGAAGGGGTGATGGAGTTCCTGCTCATCAACCATCCGCTCGATTGCCCGATCTGCGACCAGGGTGGCGAGTGCGACTTGCAGGATCAGGCCATGGCCTACGGCGTCGACGGCAGCCGCTTCCACGAGAACAAGCGCGCCGTCGAGGACAAGTACATCGGCCCGCTGGTGAAGACGACGATGACGCGCTGCATTCACTGCACGCGCTGCATCCGCTTTGCGGCGGAGGTGGCCGGCGCCCCCGATCTCGGCGCGACCGGCCGCGGCGAGGACATGGAGATCACCACCTATCTCGAAGCGGCGATGGGCTCCGAACTCCAGGGCAACGTCATCGATCTCTGCCCGGTGGGCGCGCTGACCTCGCGGCCCTACGAATTCCATGCCCGGCCGTGGGAGCTCACCAAGACGGAATCTGTGGACGCCATGGATGCTGTCGGGTCGGCGATCCGGGTCGATACGCGCGGCCGGGAGGTGATGCGCATCCTGCCGCGCACCAACGAGGACGTGAACGAGGAGTGGATCTCCGACAAGACCCGTTTCATCTGGGACGGGCTCCGGACCCAGCGCCTCGACCGGCCCTATGTGCGCCGCGACGGGCGTCTGGTGGCGGCCACCTGGGGCGAGGCCTTCATGAATGTCGCCGAGGCGGTTGGTCGGTCGTCGGGCGAGAAGATCGCCGCGCTGGCCGGGCCGCTCGCCGGTGTCGAGGAGATGTATGCGCTGCGGGTGCTGATGGAGCGGCTGGGCAGCCCTCATTTCGACAGCCGGCCGGCGGGCAGCGTGCTGGCCCCGAAGAACGGCCGCGCGTCCTATCTGTTCAACACGACCATCGCCGGTATCGAAGCCGCCGACGCGATCCTGATCGTCGGGTCCAACCCGCGCCACGAGGCGGCGGTCCTGAACGCGCGCATCCGCAAGCACTTCCGCGCGACCAATCTGCCGATTGCCCTCGTGGGTGAGGTGGCCGATCTGACCTATCCGGCCGAGCATCTGGGCAGCGGTCCGCAAGCGCTCGACGCCCTGCTGGCGGGCGAAGGCGCGTTTGCCGGGGTGCTCGCGGAGGCCAAGCGGCCGCTGGTGATCGTCGGGCAGGGGGCGCTGACGCGGGCCGATGGTGCCGCCATCCTGTCGCGCGCCGCCGCGCTGGCGACCAACGGCGAGCGCGACGAAGGGTGGAACGGGCTCTGCGTGCTCCATGACGCCGCCTCGGCGGTCGGTGGGCTCGACATCGGTTTCGTGCCCGGCGAGGGCGGTTTGGCGACAGCGGGAATCGTTGCGGCTGCCGGTCGCGGTGACCTCGACGTGGTGATCCTTCTCGGTGAGGACGATGTCGACATGTCGGCGCTGGGGAGCGCCCATGTGGTCTACATCGGTACCCACGGCGACGCCGGCGCGCACCGCGCCGATGTCATCCTGCCGGCCGCGACCTACACCGAAAAGTCCGCGACCTATGTGAACACCGAAGGCCGCGTGCAGATGACCGCGCGGGCGGCCTTTCCGCCCGGCGAGGCGCGCGAGGACTGGGCGGTCCTGCGCGCCCTGTCGGATTCCCTGTCGGCGACATTGCCGTTCGACGATCTCAACGCACTGCGTGGTCAGATGTACCAGGCGCATCCGCACCTTGCGGCCATCGACGGCATCGCCGCCGGCGACCTCGCCGACGTCCGCGCGCTTGCCGAAGCGGGCGGGGACATTGATCCCGCGCCGATCGCCAACCGGATCGACGACTTCTACCTCACCAATCCCATCGCCCGTGCCTCAGCGGTGATGGCGGAGTGTTCGGCGCTGGCATCGTCGACCCTCGCGGCGGCGGCGGAGTGAGCGGGCGATGAGCGCATTCGTTCAGGACTACGTGATCCCCGGCGCGATCATCATCGGCCAGAGCCTCTTGCTCATGGTCACGCTGCTGATCTTCGTCGCCTACGTACTCTACGCCGACCGCAAGGTGTGGGCGGCGGTCCAGATGCGGCGCGGACCGAATGTCGTGGGCCCCTGGGGTCTGCTGCAGAGCTTCGCCGATCTCCTGAAATTCGTCTTCAAGGAGCCGATCATTCCGGCCGGCGCCAACAAGGGCATCTTCCTGCTCGCGCCGCTGGTCACCGTGACGTTGGCGCTGTCGGCCTGGGTCGTCGTGCCGTTCGATGCCGGCTGGGTCATTGCCGACATCAATGTCGGGATTCTCTACCTGTTCGCGATCTCGTCGCTGATGGTCTACGGCATCATCATGGCCGGCTGGGCGTCGAACTCGAAGTATCCGTTCCTGAGCGCCCTTCGGTCGGCGGCGCAGATGGTGTCCTACGAGGTCTCCATCGGTTTCGTCATCGTCACCGTCCTCCTGGCGGTGGGCTCGCTCAACCTCTCCGACATCGTGCTCGCCCAGCAGACCGGTCTCGGCACCATGGCCGGGCTGCCGGCAAGCCTGATCGACTGGCACTGGCTGTCGCTCCTGCCGATGTTCGTGATCTTCTTCATCTCGGCGCTGGCGGAGACCAACCGGCCGCCCTTCGATCTGGTCGAGGCGGAGTCGGAGCTCGTTGCCGGCTTCATGGTCGAGTACGGCTCCACCCAGTACATGATGTTCATGCTCGGCGAGTACGTGGCCATCGTGCTCATGTGCGCGCTGACGACCATCCTCTTCCTCGGCGGCTGGCTGCCGCCGCTCGACGTCGCGCCCTTCACCTGGATCCCGGGCGTCGTGTGGTTCGTCATCAAGGTGAGCTTCGTGTTCTTCATGTTCGCCCTGGTGAAGGCGTTCGTGCCGCGCTACCGCTACGACCAGCTCATGCGGCTCGGCTGGAAGGTGTTCCTGCCGATCTCGCTGTTCATGGTCGCGGCCACGGCGGCCTTCCTCCAGATCACCGGACTGGCATAGGCGGCGGGTATGCGACTCGATCAGGCGGCCAGGGCGCTTTTTCTCCAGGAGTTCGTGCAGGCGTTCTTTCTGTCCATGCGCTACTTCTTCAGTCCCAAGGCGACGGTCAACTATCCGTTCGAGAAGGGTGAGGTCAGCCCGCGCTTCCGTGGCGAGCACGCGTTGCGGCGGTATCCCAACGGGGAGGAGCGCTGCATCGCCTGCAAGCTCTGCGAGGCCATCTGCCCGGCCCAGGCGATCACCATCGAGGCGGGTCCGCGCGGCAATGACGGCACGCGCCGCACCACGCGCTACGACATCGACATGGTGAAGTGCATCTATTGCGGCTTCTGCCAGGAGGCGTGCCCGGTGGATGCGATCGTCGAGGGACCGAACTTCGAGTTCGCGACCGAGACGCGGGAGGAACTCCTCTACGACAAGGACAAGCTGCTCGCCAACGGCGATCGCTGGGAGCGCGAGATCGCGCGCAATCTCGCCGAGGATGCGCCCTTCCGATGATCCTCTCCTCGCTCTTCTTCTACCTGTTCTCGGCCGTGGCGATCGGCGCGGCGGTGATGGTCGTCGGGTCGCGCAATCCGGTCCATTCGGTGCTGTTCCTGATCCTCGCTTTCTTCAACGCCGCCGGCCTGTTCGTGCTCCTTGGCGCCGAGTTCCTGGCGATGATCCTGGTCGTCGTCTACGTCGGCGCGGTGGCGGTGCTGTTCCTGTTCGTCGTGATGATGCTCGACGTCGATTTCACCGAACTGCGCGAGGGCTTCCTCGACTATCTGCCAATCGGGGGCATGATCGGCGTGATCCTGCTGGTCGAGCTCCTGGCGGTCCTTGCCGGCTGGGTCTTCGCGCCGGAGGTGGCGGCGACGCTGCCCGAACCGACGCCGGCGATCGAAACCACGTCGAACACGGCGGCGATCGGGGCGGTGCTCTACACCCGCTACATCTACTTCTTCCAGGTCGCCGGGCTTATCCTGCTGGTGGCCATGATCGGCGCGATCGTGCTGACGCTGCGACACAAGGCCAACGTCAAGCGCCAGTCGATCGCCGATCAGGTGGCGCGGACACCGGCGACGGCCATCGAGGTTCGCGACGTCGAGTCGGGGCAGGGCATCTGATGGCGGTCGGTCTGTCCCACTATCTGGCGGTTGCCGCGATCCTGTTCACGATCGGCGTGTTCGGGATCTTCATCAACCGCAAGAACGTCATCATCATCCTGATGTCGGTGGAGCTGCTCTTGCTGGCCGTCAACATCAACCTGGTGGCCTTCTCCTCGTTCCTCGGCGATCTCGTCGGGCAGATCTTCGCGATGTTGGTGCTGACGGTAGCGGCCGCAGAAGCCTCGATCGGCCTCGCCATCCTCGTGGTGTTCTACCGCAACCGCGGTTCGATCGCGGTCGAAGACGTGAACGTGATGAAGGGCTGAGCGGGCGGGCCATGTATCAGATCATCGTCTTCCTGCCGCTGCTCGGCGCCATCATCGCGGGCGCCATCTCGGTCTTCAGTGCGCGCGCCGCGCATGCCTCGGGCGAGCCCGGCGTCGAGGCGCCCGTCCGCGATGACGATGAGGCGGAGGCCGGCCACGACCACCACGATGCCCCGACCACCGGGCCGGCGGAGATCATCACCAGCGGATTCCTCGTGGTCACAGCGGTCCTCTCGTGGATCGCGTTCGCCACGGTCGGGCTGGGCGAGGCGCCGGACCTGCGCATCCAGGTCCTCAACTGGTTCGCCTCGGGCACGCTGTCCGTCGACTGGGCGCTCAGGATCGACACGCTGACGGTGGTGATGCTGGTCGTGGTCACGACGGTGTCGGCGCTCGTGCACGTCTACTCGATCGGCTACATGGCGCACGATCCGCACCGGCCGCGCTTCTTTGCCTATCTGTCGCTGTTCACCTTCGCCATGCTGATGCTGGTGACCTCCGACAACCTCGTCCAGCTCTTCTTCGGCTGGGAGGGGGTGGGGCTCGCCTCGTATCTGCTGATCGGATTCTGGTACAAGCGCCCGTCGGCGAACGCCGCCGCGATCAAGGCCTTCGTCGTCAACCGGGTGGGCGACTTCGGCTTCGCGCTCGGGATCTTCGCCGTCTTCGTCCTGTTCCAGTCGGTCGACTACCAGACCATCTTCGCCAACGCCCATGACGTCGAGGGCGCGACGCTCGCCTTCCTGTCGTGGGAGGTCGATGCGCTGACGCTGGCCTGCATCCTCCTGTTCATGGGGGCGATGGGCAAGTCGGCGCAGTTTCTGCTCCACACCTGGCTGCCGGACGCCATGGAAGGCCCGACGCCGGTCTCGGCCCTCATCCATGCCGCGACCATGGTGACCGCCGGCGTGTTCATGGTGGCGCGGCTGTGGCCGCTGTTCGAGCTCTCGACCACCGCGCTGACGGTCGTGACCTTCTTCGGGGCGACGACGGCGTTCTTCGCCGCCACCGTCGGCCTCGTCCAGAACGACATCAAGCGCGTGGTCGCCTATTCGACCTGCTCGCAGCTCGGCTACATGTTCGTGGCGCTGGGCGTCGGCGTCTGGCAGATCGCGATCTTCCACCTCTTCACCCACGCCTTCTTCAAGGCACTGCTGTTCCTCGGGTCCGGATCGGTGATCCACGCCGTCGCCGACGAGCAGGACATGCGCAAGATGGGCGGGCTGCGCACCCACATTCCGCTGACCTACGCGATGATGGTCATCGGCACGCTGGCGCTCACCGGTTTCCCGCTGACCGCAGGGTTCTTCTCCAAGGACGCGATCATCGAATACGCCTTCCTCGGCGACGGACCGCTGGCCGGCTACGCCTTCGTGCTTACGGTGGTCGCGGCGATGATGACGGCGTTCTACTCTTGGCGCCTGATCTTCATGACCTTCCATGGCCGCGTCCGCGCGCCCGCCGAGGTCATGAAGCACATCCACGAGTCCCCGCAGGTGATGATGGTGCCGCTCTACGTGCTGGCGGCCGGGTCCCTGTTCGCCGGGCTGCTGTTCGCCGGACCGTTCATCAAGGACGGCAAGGAAGCGTTCTGGGCGTCGCCGACGGAGATCCACGCCAGCGCCACGGCCGGCGAGGACGCGCACGCAACACCGGCCGACGCCCATGGCACCGACGATGGCCACGGGACCGAGGACGCCCACAGCGCCGACGACGGCCATCATGGTGAGGCGCATCCGCCGCAATGGGTGGTCTGGACGCCGACTGCGATGATGGCCATCGGCACGCTGATCGCCATCTGGTTCTACCTGCTCTCGCCGCAGGTGCCGCAGCGTCTCGCGAGGCGCCACGACTGGCTGCACGCCTTCCTGCTCAACAAATGGTACTTCGACGAGCTCTACGACGTGCTGTTCGTGCGCTCGATCAAGTGGCTCGGCCGGTTCCTGTGGAAGAAGGGCGACGGCTGGCTGATCGACGGCTTCGGGCCGGACGGCGTCTCGGCCCGCGTCCTCGACGCCACCGCACGCGTCGTCAAGCTGCAGTCGGGCTACCTCTACCACTATGCCTTTGCCATGCTGATCGGCGTCGCCGCGCTGGTTACCTGGCTGATGTTTGCCGGCTGAGGATGGCGCGATGATCGACTGGCCGATCCTCTCCACCGTCACGTTCCTGCCCACGGTCGGCGCGCTGCTGCTGCTCGCGATCCGCGGCGACGACGAGATTGCCCGGCGCAACATCTACCACGTGGCGCTGTGGACGACGTCGGTCACCTTCATCCTGTCGCTGTTCATCTGGGCGAACTTCGACAACAACGAAGCCGGCTTCCAACTGGTCGAGGAGGCCGGGTGGCTCGGCGACCGGATCAACTACAAGATGGGCGTCGACGGCATCTCGATGCTCTTCGTGATCCTCACGACGTTCCTGATGCCGCTCTGCATCATCGCCAGCAAGCTCACCATCAAGACCAGCCTGCGCGAGTACATGATCGCGTTCCTGATCCTCGAAACGCTGATGGTGGGCGTGTTCTGCGCCCTCGACCTGGTGCTGTTCTACGTCTTCTTCGAAGGCGGCCTGATCCCGATGTTCCTCATTATCGGCATCTGGGGCGGCGGGCGCCGGGTCTATGCGAGCTTCAAGTTCTTCCTCTACACGCTGCTCGGCTCGGTGCTCATGCTGCTCGCCATCATGGCGATGTTCTGGAACGCCGGCACCACCGACATTCCGACGCTGATGAACCACAACTTCCCGGCCGGCATGCAGACCTGGCTGTGGTTGGCGTTCTTCGCCTCGTTCGCGGTCAAGATGCCCATGTGGCCGGTGCACACCTGGCTGCCGGATGCCCATGTGGAGGCGCCGACGGCGGGCTCGGTGGTGCTCGCCGCCGTGCTCCTGAAGATGGGCGGCTACGGTTTCCTGCGCTTCTCGCTGCCGATGTTCCCGCTGGCGTCCGATGCGTTCGCGCCGCTGGTCTTCGCCCTGTCGGTGATCGCGATCGTCTACACCTCGATTGTCGCGCTGATGCAGGAGGACGTGAAGAAGCTCATCGCCTACTCATCGGTCGCCCATATGGGCTTCGTGACGATGGGGATCTTCGTCGCCAACCCCCAAGGGATCCAGGGCGGCATCTTCCAGATGCTGTCGCACGGGATCATCTCCGGGGCCCTGTTCCTGTGCGTCGGCGTCATCTACGACCGGTTTCACACGCGGCAGATCGCGGCCTTCGGCGGTCTGGTCCACCGGATGCCGATCTACGCCTTCCTGTTCCTGATCTTCACGCTGGCCAACACCGGCCTGCCGGGCACGAGCGGGTTCGTCGGCGAGTTCCTGACCCTCATCGGAGCCTTCCGCGTCAACACCTGGGTCGCGTTTCTGGCGACCTCCGGCGTCATCCTGTCAGCCGGCTACGCGCTGTGGCTCTATCGGCGGGTCATCTTCGGCGAGCTTGAGAAGGAGAACCTGAAATCGGTGCTCGACGTGTCGCGCCGTGAGGTGCTGATCCTTGCGCCGCTGGCGTTGCTGACCATCCTGTTCGGTGTCTACCCGGCCCCGATCATGGATGTGACGGCGGCGTCGACCGATCTCCTGATCAGCAATTACGAGGCGGCGCTGGCCGCGGCCGGCCAACTGGCCGCGGCTTCGCCCTGAGGACGGTGGTCATGGAAGGTCTCGCCATCACGTTAGCGCTACCCGAGATCACGCTGGCCGTCGGAGCCATGGTGCTCCTGATGGTCGGCGTCTTCGGCGGCGAGCGCTCGGTCTCGCTCGTCACCTCGCTCAGCGTCCTGCTTCTCGCCATTGCCGCCCTGATGGTGGTGTTTGCGCAGACCAACGGTCTCGCCTTCAACGATGCGTTCGTCGTCGATCCGTTTGCGCGGCTCCTGAAGTTCGTCACCATCGTCGGTTCGGCCGTCGCCATCGTCATGGCCGGCGGCTTCGCCCGGCGCATGGGTTTCGAGCGGTTCGAGTTCCCGATCCTGATCGTCATTGCCACCCTCGGCATGATGATGATGATCTCGGCCAACGATCTGATCGCGCTCTATCTCGGCCTCGAACTGCAGTCGCTGTCGCTTTACGTGATCGCGGCCATCAACCGGGATTCCCTGCGTTCCACCGAGGCCGGCCTCAAGTACTTCGTCCTCGGCGCCCTGTCGTCGGGCATGCTGCTCTATGGCGCGTCGCTGATCTACGGTTTCAGCGGCCACACCTCGTTCGCCGGGATCGCCGGGGCGCTCGAGGCCGCCGGTGGTGATGTGCCGCTGGGTCTCACCTTCGGGCTGGTCTTCCTGATCGCCGGACTGGCGTTCAAGGTCTCGGCGGTGCCGTTCCACATGTGGACGCCGGACGTCTACGAAGGCGCGCCGACGCCGGTGACGGCCTTCTTCGCCGCCGCGCCCAAGGTTGCGGCCATGGCGCTGTTCGTGCGCGCCATCATCGAGCCGTTCTCGGCGGTGACGCCCGACTGGCAGCAGGTGCTGGTCTTCATCTCAATCCTGTCGATGGTGCTGGGCGCGTTTGCCGCCATCGGCCAGCGCAACATCAAGCGCCTGATGGCCTACTCGTCGATCGGCCACATGGGCTTCGCGCTGGTGGGTCTGGCGGCCGGCACGGAAGCGGGCGTGCAGGGCGTGGTGGTCTACCTGATCATCTACATGGCGACCAATCTCGGCGCCTTCGCCTGTATCCTCGCCATGCGGCGCGGTGACGGCATGGTCGAGGACATCAACGAACTGTCCGGGCTGGCGCGGACCAACCCGGTGCTCGCCTTCGTGCTGGCGATGCTCCTTTTCTCGCTGGCCGGCATCCCGCCGCTCGCGGGCTTCTTCGGCAAGTTCTACGTCTTCCTCGCGGCGATCGAGGTGGGGCTCTACGGCCTCGCCGTGATCGGCGTGTTGGCCAGCGTTGTCGGCGCCTACTACTATCTGCGCATCGTCAAGATCATGTACTTCGACAAGCCGTCCGAGGCGATGTCGCGGGTCCCGGCCGAGCTCGGCGTGGTGGTCGGCGTCAGCGGCGCGTTTGTCGTCCTGTTCGTGATCATCGCCGGGCCGATCAACAGCGCCGCGGATTTGGCGGCGCGCTCGTTCTTCTAGGACCGGTATGGGTTCCGATCTGCCGGACGGTCATCGCCTCGAGACCCACGCCAAGCTGCCGTCGACCAATGCGGCTGCCTTGGCGGCGCTCGCCGACGGCGATCCGGGCAGGCTGTGGATCGTTGCGGAGGTGCAGGACAGCGGCCGCGGGCGCCATGGCCGCGCATGGGTGACCCAGCCGGGGAACCTGGCCGCAACGCTGGCCCTGCGCGACCCGGCGCCGGCCGAACGGCTGGCGACCCTGTCGCTTGTCGCTTCGCTCGCCCTGCATGACGCGCTCGCCTACATGGCCGGGCCGCCGATCGTGGAACGTCTGGCGCTCAAATGGCCCAACGATGTGCTGCTCGACGGTTGCAAGATCGCCGGCATCCTGATCGAGGGCCAGAAACTGGAGGACGGCGCCTTCGGCCTGGCCATCGGCTGGGGCGTCAACTGCATCGCCCATCCGGGACTTGAAAGCCGGTATCCGTCGTCGAGCCTGTTCGAGCGCGGCTTTGTCGTCGAAGCCAGGCGGCTTCTTCCCGTCCTGGCACGATCCATGGATCGGCAGCTTGCAAGATGGGCGTCCGGCGCCGGCTTCACCGACATCCGGGAGGACTGGCTGTCCCGCGCCTCCGGCGTCGGCGAACAGGTGACGGTGCGGCTCGCGAACCGGGAGGATGCGGGCGTTTTCGAGACGCTGGACGAGGCCGGTAATCTGGTGCTCCGCCGCTCCGACGGCGAGGCCACGACGGTCTCGGCCGGCGACGTCTTCGGTCCGGGCGAGCGTCGCTAGCGCTTCGATGGCGTCGCGGAACGATCCCGAACTGGTCTTCCTGCCGCTCGGCGGCGTGGGCGAGATCGGCATGAATCTCGCCCTTTACGGCTACGGCCCGCGCTTCGACCGGACGTGGATTGCCGTCGACATGGGCGTTGCCTTCCCGGGCATGGAGCTGCCGGGCGTCGACCTCATGTTCGCCGATATCGGCTTCCTCGAGGAGGAACGAGGCAACATCGCCGGCATCTTCGTGACCCACGCCCATGAGGACCACTATGGCGCCCTGGCGGCGTTGTGGCCGCGGCTCAAGGTGCCGGTCTACGCCACCGCGTTCACCGCCGATCTGCTGGCCGCCAAGCTCGCTGGCGAGCCCGGCGCGCCGCGCGTGCCGGTCGAGGTCGTGGCGCCCGGCCACATGATCGGGGCAGGACCGTTCACCGTGGAGTACGTTAACGTCGCGCATTCGATCCCCGAATCCCATGCCCTTGTCATCGAGACGCCGTTGGGGACGGTCGTGCATTCGGGCGACTACAAGCTCGACCCCACGCCGGTGCTCGGCGATCGAACCGACGAGGCGCGCCTGCGCGCCGCGGGCGACGCCGGTGTCCTGGCGCTCATCTCCGATTCGACCAACGCGGTGCGGGACGGGACGGGGCCGAGCGAGGCCGAGGTTGCCGCCGAAATCGCCGACATCGTCGCCGGCTGCAAGCGGCGGGTCGCCCTCACCACCTTTGCGTCCAATGTCGGACGGCTGCGGTCGATCGCGCTCGCGGCCAAGGCGGCCGGCCGCCAAGTCGTGCTGTCGGGGAGGGCGTTCCAGCGGGTCGTCGGCGTTGCCCGCGAACTGGGGATGCTCGACGGCGTGCCGAGGTTCCTGGACGAGGAGGCCTTCGACAGCCTGCCGGCCCACAAGGTGGCCGTCGTGCTCACCGGTAGTCAGGGCGAATCCCGTGCGTCGCTCGCCCGCGTCGCCCGCGACGAGCATCCGCGCATCAGCCTCGACCGGGGCGACACGCTGATCTACTCGGCCTGGGCGATCCCGGGCAACGAACGGCCGGTGATCGACATCATGAACGATCTCGCCGATCGCGGCGTGCGGATCGTCACCCGCGAGGACCGGGTGGTGCACACCTCCGGTCATCCGCGCCGTGACGAAATGCGCACCATGTACGATTGGATCCGGCCGCAGGTCGCGGTGCCCGTGCATGGCGAAGCCGTCCACCTCAACGCCCATGCCGATCTCGCCCGAGCGGCCGGGGTCGGGACGGTGCTGAACTTGCGCAACGGCGCCATCGCGCGCCTGGCGCCGGCACCGGCGGAGGTCGTCGATCACATCGAGACCGGCCGCTGGTACAAGGACGGCAAGGTGGTCGGCACGGCCGAGGAGACGGGTGTGCTCGCGCGACGCCGGCTGTCGTTTGCCGGCCACGTCGTAGTGTCGCTCGTCCTCGACCGGCGCGGTGACCTTGCCGCTGATCCGGTGATCGTCGCGGAAGGCTTGCCGGAGACCATGCCGGACGGTGTGGCGACAGAGGACCTTCTTGAGGATATTGTTATCGGGGTCGTGGAGGGGCTGCCGCGTCCGCGCCGCCGCGACGGCGATCAGGTGGCCGAGTCGGTTCGCCGGGCCGTGCGCGGCAGCGTCTCTGAACTGTGGGGCAAGAAGCCCGTCTGCACCGTCGTCGCGAGCATCATCTGAGCCAGCCATGATCGGACGTCTCAACCACGTGGCCATCGCCGTTCCGGACCTCGCGACCGGTGTCGCCATGTATCGGGATCGCCTCGGCGCCGAGGTCTCCGCGCCGGTACCGCAGCCGGATCACGGCGTGACCACCGTGTTCATCGATCTGCCGAACACCAAGATCGAGCTTCTGGAGCCGCTCGGCGAGAACTCGCCGATCGAGGGATTCCTCAAGCGCAATCCGTTCGGCGGCATTCACCACGTGTGCTACGAGGTGGAGGACATCGACGCCGCCTGCCGGCAGCTTGCCGCCGACGGCGCGCGGATACTCGGCGACGGCAAACCGAAGATCGGGGCGCATGGTAAGCCGGTGATCTTCATCCATCCGCGGGACTTCCTCGGCACGCTCATCGAGCTCGAACAGGCGTGAATGCGCTCACGTTGTCAGCCGTCTTCTTCATCGTCTGGTGGATCGTCCTGTTCGCGGTCCTGCCGTGGGGCGTGCGCACCCATGACGAGGACAAGGACGTGATCCTCGGCACGGCGCCGAGCGCGCCGGTGCGCCCCATGCTCGTTCGCAAGGCGCTGGCCACCACGGTCGTGGCGGCGATCGTCGTCGCGCTGATCTGGTACGGTGTCGAGATTCTGGGCTTCGATCTCGACTGGGCCGCGGAGCGCTTCCGCGTGCGTCCGGCGTCGGGTCAGTGAAGTTGGTGCCGGGCCAATAAAAAAGGCAAGGCCAAGGCCTCGCCTGAAGTTGTCGCGTCTATACCCTCGCCGGAGAGCTGCGCCCTATGCCGTTCTCGGCACCGTGCGGCAGCTACCATCAACGGAAAACGAGGGTCATCCTCCCAAGACCTAGAACGCGTGACTTTTCGTTGTGAGAGACCACTTTCGGCCCTCATTCTTTTGTAATGGGACCATAACCAAATCTCCTGTCCATGTCACCATGAATTGCATCCGCCGAGATTAGTTTGCCGACGAATTCTATCGGGCGCGCCCGCCGGACAATCCTGCCCGGAGACGCAAAGCGCTTGAGTTTTTCGAGCCCACCCGATTGACTGCCGCCGACCTTGCCCGGAGACGACTCGCATGCGCCTGTCCCGTTATTTTCTGCCGATCCTGAGGGAAACACCGAAGGAAGCCGAGATCGTTTCCCACCGCCTGATGCTGCGGGCCGGGCTCATCCGCCAGCAGGCGGCCGGCATCTACTCGTGGCTGCCGCTCGGACAGCGGGTGCTGGCGCGGATCGAGCGCATTGTGCGCGAGGAACAGGACCGGGCTGGCGCGGTCGAAATCCTCATGCCGACCATCCAGCCCGCCGACCTGTGGCGCGAGAGCGGACGGTATGACGACTACGGCCGGGAGATGCTGCGCATCGCCGACCGGCACGAGCGCGACATGCTGTACGGCCCGACCAACGAGGAAATGGTCACCGACATCGTCCGCACCTACATCAGCTCCTACCGGTCGCTGCCGCTCAACCTCTATCATATCCAGTGGAAGTTTCGGGACGAGGTGCGGCCGCGGTTCGGGGTGATGCGCGGTCGCGAGTTCCTGATGAAGGACGCCTACTCGTTCGACATCGACGATGAGCAGGGGAGGCGGTCCTACAACCGCATGTTTGTCGCCTACCTCCGGACGTTCGCCCGCATGGGCCTGACGGCGATCCCGATGCGGGCCGAGACCGGGCCGATCGGCGGCGACCTCTCCCACGAGTTCCTGGTCTTGGCCGAGACCGGCGAGTCCGGCGTCTTCTGCGATCGTGCGGTGCTGGAAACACCGGTGCCCGGCGACGACGTCGACTACGATGCCGATCTCGACCCGCTGATCGAGCCGTGGACGCGCCACTATGCGGCCACGGAAGACGTCCACGATCAGGCGCGGTTCGAGCGCGAGGTGCCCGAGGCACGGCGCCTGGCGACGCGCGGTATCGAGGTGGGTCAGATCTTCTACTTCGGCGACAAGTACTCCAGGCCCATGAATGCGGTGGTCTCCCATCCCGACGGCGCCGACCGCCCGGTGGTCAGCGGCTCCTACGGGATCGGCGTGTCGCGGCTCGCCGGCGCGATCATCGAGGCCAGCCACGACGAGGCCGGGATCATCTGGCCGGAACCGGTGGCGCCGTTCGGCGTCGGCATCCTTAATCTCAAGCCCGGAGCCGATGCTGTCGATGCAATGTGCGAATCCCTGTATGAGAGGCTGTCGGGAGCGGGCAGGGAGCCGCTCCTAGACGACCTGGATCAAAGGGCGGGCGCCAAGTTCGCCACCATGGATCTGATCGGCCTGCCGTGGCAGGTGATCGTCGGACCGAAAGGGGCCAGCGCCGGCGAGGTCGAGTTGAAGAACCGCGCGACCGGCGAGCGGGAAAACCTCAGCCTTGACTCAGCGCTCAGCAAGCTTACCGGAACCTAGGTCGCGGCAGCGCCGGCCGCAGCAGCGGCGCATGCCCGTCGGGTCGCGACCCTTCGCGCCGTTCGAGTGGATGCTGGCGCTCCGCTATCTTCGCTCGCGGCGCAAGGAGACGTTCATCTCCGTCGTCGCCGCGTTCTCGTTCATCGGCATTATGCTCGGCGTTGCGACGCTCATCATCGTCATGTCGGTGATGAACGGATTCCGCTCCCAGCTCATCGAGAAGATCCTGGGCCTCAACGGCCACATGATCGTCGAGGCGCAGGACACGCCGCTCACCGACTTCGCCGCCATCGCCGCGCGGGTCAGTGCCGTTCCCGGCGTTCGCGCCGCCCTGCCGCTGGTCGAGGGGCAGGCGCTCGCCTCCGGCGAGATCACGTCGAGCGGCGTCCTTGTGCGCGGCATCCGGCAGCAGGACCTCCCGCTGGTCCCGTCGATCGCCAACAACATCCAGCTCGGGTCGCTCAACGATCTGACCGCACAGGGCGGGGTGGTGATCGGCACGCGGCTTGCCACCCAGCTCGGCCTGACGCTCGGCTCCAACCTCACGCTGGTGTCGCCGCGCGGCAACGTTACGCCCATCGGCGTGACCCCCCGGATCAAGGCCTATCCGGTCGTGGCGATCTTCGAGATCGGCATGGCCGAGTTCGATTCGACCTTCGTCTATCTGCCGTTCGTGGAGGCGCAGGCCTATTTCAACCTCGACGACGAGGCCAGCGTTGTCGAGGTCTATCTCGACGATGCCGATGCGGTGGACGAGCTCCGTGCGCCGGTGGAGGTCGCGGTCGACCGGCAGGCCCTGGTCGTCGACTGGCAGCAGCGCAACGTGACCTTCTTCACCGCGCTGGAGGTGGAGCGCAACGTCATGTTCCTGATCCTGACGCTGATCGTGCTGGTGGCCGCGCTCAACATCATTTCCGGCCTGACCATGCTGGTGAAGGACAAGGGACACGACATCGCCATCCTGCGGACCATGGGCGCGACCCGCGGCGCGATCATGCGCGTGTTCTTCATCACCGGGGCGGCGATCGGCACGGTGGGCACCTTCGCCGGCCTCCTGCTGGGGGTGGTGATTGCCGCGAACGTGGAGTCCATTCGCCGGTTCATCTCCCGCCTTCTGCAGACCGAGCTGTTCTCGCCGGAGCTCTATTTCCTGACGCAACTACCCTCGGAGATCGACGCCGGCGAAACCATCGCCGTCATTCTCATGGCGCTGTGCCTGTCCTATCTGGCGACGCTCTATCCGGCCTGGCGGGCCGCCCGCCTCGATCCGGTCGAGGCGTTGCGGTACGAATGAACGCGCCCGACCCGGCCCGGCGGCCCGCGGCCGCTGCCGAGCAGCGGGTGATGCTGCGCCTGTCGAAGATTTCGCTCGGCTTCGGCGCGGAGGAGGCGCGGGTCGATGTCCTGACCGGCGCCGATCTGGAGTTGCGCGCCGGTGAGATGGTCGCGCTCGTCGCGCCGTCGGGGGCCGGCAAATCGACGCTGCTCCAGGTCGCCGGGCTGCTCGAACGGCCGGACGCGGGCGAGGTGGTGGTCGGTGGCCGCAAGACCAGTGAGCTCACCGATTCCAACCGGACGGCGATCCGCCGGGTCCTGATCGGTTTCGTCTACCAGTTCCATCATCTGCTGCCGGAGTTCACCGCGCAGGAGAACCTGATGATGCCGCAACTGATCCGCGGCATCCCGAAGCAGGAGGCGGCGCGCCGGGCGGCGCAGCTTCTCGCCTATATGCGCGTCGACCATCGCGCGACCCACCGGCCGGCGGAACTCTCCGGCGGCGAACAGCAGCGGGTCGCGATCGCCCGAGCGGTTGCCAATGCGCCGCGTGTGCTGCTTGCCGACGAGCCGACTGGCAATCTCGATCCGCGCACCTCAGGCTTCGTGTTCGAAGGGCTGATGCGGCTCGTCCGGGCCTCGGGGCTGGCCGCGGTCATCGCCACCCACAACCACGAACTTGCCGCCCGCATGGATCGGCGGATCACGCTGGAAGGCGGTCAGGTGGTGGAGCTGTAGGGGCGGCGACGGGGCGCGTCGTGGCGCGGGATTTCTACCCGCCGCGAGGGTGGCTAGTTTAGTCCTCGCCGTCCGGCTGTGATTGCTCGGGAAGCTCTTCCGGGGAGTTTGCAGTCTCGGAAGCCTTGACGTCAAGGTGACCAGCTACCACTCGCCCCGAATCGCCCTCGGCATAAACGATTATCCGCCCCGCTTTGGGAATCGGGAAGGCGGCGAAGTGAATGCGTGTAATGAAGGTTACTGTTGGCGCGCCCTTGGCCTTGGCCCTATCGATGTGTTCCGAGATGTGCTCAATGGTGAGTTCGTTGAATCGAACCTCCTCGCCCATGGCGTCGACGAAGAATGTTGAAACCGACTCAATTTCGCTGTCGACCGGAAAGATCACACGGATGTATAGTGAGAGCTTCGGGATGGTGTTCGGTATTTCCCCTAGTATGAGATTGTCTTTCATAACACCGACAATGGTGTCGCTCTCGCCCTTCTCCTGTCGGATGTCCGAACAAAAAAGCGCAAAAGCAGAGAACTTAGCCGGCATGTGAAAACGAGCGCTCTTCGGGAAGTATAATCGATGCCATGTCCGTACTGTCGGCCTCCGTGATCTCTGCGTTGAGAAGCCATTCAGGGCCGATGTAGTTTCTCGCAGCCTCGTCCGCAGGGTAGGCCAAACTGTAGCTGGCTTCGGCTCCAGATATCGCGAATAAGAGGTTGCTCACCGTGTCGAGTGTCCAATTGCCGGGGGAGCCGAGCCAACGGCAGACAACATCGGGCCTCTTTCCTAACCGTCTCGCCAGCGTCGCTTGCGAGAGGCCACTGTTCATGAACTCCTTGATCACAAGATCGTAGACACGGTTGCGATTTCGCGCCTCCATGTACCCTAGTGTCCCCAGCGGAATCCTCTCATCGCCTTCTGGCCTATACGGGAAGGACGTTTGCGGAGACGTAATCATTGATGTTGCTCCCTTGGTGGGGGGGATAGGTGATGAACAGGTTTCGCCACTCAGCTTTGCAGCGCTCGATGAGATCGCGCCACTCCTTTGAATTGGGGCCCCCAAGCGCTTCCCGATAATCCCACACGAGCGCGACAAACGTATCCGTTTCGGCAAAGCACCCAAGGACGCGGATGCCCGGCTTCGGATCGCGGGACCGGATGTCCCAAACCTCATGGACCACCGGAGCAGTGCGGGCCATGAAAGTGCTTTTGGGCTTAGTGAACGGATCGTCGGCCATACTGATGGTTTGGCCTTCGGTGTAGGCGTCCAGGTTCGCTCGAAGCTGCGAAAGACGAAACCCTTCTGTACTCTGACTCCAAGGCGGCGACACGACGCTGTGAAGCTCTGTCCCCACGAATAGATTCCTGACAGTTTGCTGGCTCGCGATCAGCGGTGGAAGGTGAAACAACCGCCCCTCTTGGACCCTCGCACTGATCACATCGCGTATTGACATTTAAGTCAACAACCAATTCTTGTGAAGGTGTGACATACTGACTCGGCTAACGAGGGGTTGAAAAGGTAACCGCGCACCTCATCCGGATCGCGAAACCGACACGGTGATGGACGACGGGCGAGCCGCGTGGCCGATCCAGTCCAACTCACGACGGACAGTCAGAAGCCGGCCAATCCTGCTGCTGAATTCCACCGGAGACACGACCCCAAGCACCACTTCCTTGACAAGAGAACAAAACATGAACATACTCCGTCCATCTCGTGTCTCAGGGGAGTTTGGATCATGTCACACTGGCTTCGGGATACCGCCGCCGCCGTCGCGCTGTCGGGCTTCATGTTCGTCGTTCTGGTGTGGTCGGACGCGCTTCTTGTGAACCTTGCCTGACGCGTTGCCATCGCGCCGGCCCGCCGCATAGACTCCGCCCGGCCGATGGCCGACACTCGGTGCGAGGAGGATCGCACCGTGAGTCGTCTTGCGGCGGATGTCGGCTTCGTCCATCTGCGCGTTCATTCGGCCTTCTCCCTCCTGGAGGGAGCGCTGCCGATCAAGCGGCTCGTGGATCTTGCCGTCGCCGATGCCATGCCAGCGCTGGCGATCACCGACACCGGCAACCTGTTCGGCGCGCTGGAGTTCGCGGTCAAGGCGGCGGAGGCGGGGGTCCAGCCGATCATCGGCTGCCAGGTGACCGTCGATTTCGGCCCCGGCGGCGAGGACGGCGAGGCGCGCGACCTCAGCGATCTGGTGCTGCTTGCCGCGGACGAGACCGGCTACTGGAACCTCGTCCATCTGGTCTCGCGTTCCTTCGACGCGGACGACCATCACCCGCCCCATGTGGACCTCGAAGCGCTTGCCGGCCGCAGCGCCGGCCTGATCGCGCTGACCGGCGGACCGTCCGGGCCGATCAACCGCGCGCTGGTCGACGGTGACCGAAGCCTTGCCGAGGCGCGGCTCGGCCATCTGGCGGGCCTGTTCGACGACCGGCTCTATGTGGAGATCCAGCGCCACGGCGCGGCAGGGGAAACCGCTGTCGAGGCGCCGCTCGCCGACCTGGCCTATGCCGCGAAGCTGCCGCTGGTCGCCACCAACGAGGCCTATTTCGCGGCCCGCGACGACTACGACGCCCACGACACCCTGATCGCCATCGCCGACGGCGTGGTCGTCGAGGATGCCAGCCGCCGGCGCCTGACCGAGGAGCATCACTTCAAGTCGCGGGCGGAGATGGTGGAGCTGTTCGCCGACCTGCCCGAGGCGGTCGCGAATACCGTCGAGATCGCGCTCCGCTGCCAGTGGTGGCCGACCACCCGCCGGCCCATCCTGCCGCGCTTCGCCGACGAGGGCGCCTCACCGGAGGAGGCGGACGCCGCCGAGGCGGCGATGCTGCGCGAGGCCGCCCATGAGGGCCTGACCCGGCGCCTCAGCGAACTGGGGCGCGCCGAGGGCCTTGGCGAAAAGGACTACCGCGACCGGCTCGACTACGAGCTCGGCGTCATCGAGGCGATGCGCTATCCCGGCTACTTCCTGATCGTGGCCGAGTTCATCCAGTGGGCCAAGGCCGAGGGCATCCCGGTCGGTCCGGGACGCGGTTCCGGCGCGGGCTCGGTGGTCGCCTGGTCGCTGACCATCACCGATCTCGATCCGCTGCGCTTCGACCTCCTGTTCGAGCGCTTCCTCAATCCCGACCGCGTGTCGATGCCCGATTTCGACGTGGATTTCTGCCAGAACGGGCGGGACCGGGTGATCGAGCATGTGCGTGAAAAGTACGGCCGCGATCAGGTGGCGCAGATCATCACCTTCGGGACGCTGCAGGCCCGCGCCGTCCTCCGCGATGTCGGCCGCGTCCTGCAGATGCCCTACGGGCAGGTGGACCGGCTGGCCAAGATGGTACCGCAGAATCCTGCCGCCCCGGTAACGCTCCCCCAGGCGATCGCCGACGAACCGCGGCTGCAGGCCGAGGCCGAGGAGAAGCCGATTGTCGCCCGGCTGCTGGCCATCGCCCAGAAGCTCGAAGGCCTCTACCGCCACGCCTCCACCCATGCGGCCGGCGTCGTCATCGGCGACCGGGCGCTCGACAAGCTCGTGCCGCTCTACCGCGATCCGCGCTCGGGCATGAAGGTGACGCAGTTCAACATGAAGTGGGTCGAGCAGGCGGGCCTGGTGAAGTTCGACTTCCTGGGGCTGAAGACGCTCACGGTGCTCGACCACGCGGTGAAGAACGTTCGGGCCGTCGGACGTGATATTTCTCTGGCTAAGCTTCCGCTTGACGATACCGGGAGCTTCGAGATGCTGACCCGCGGCGAGACCGTCGGCGTGTTCCAGCTTGAAAGTGCCGGCATGCGCCGCGCCGTGGTCGACATGCGGCCCGACCGTTTCGACGATCTGATCGCGCTGGTCGCGCTCTATCGACCTGGGCCCATGGCCAACATCCCGACCTACTGCATGCGCAAGCACGGGATGGAGGAGCCGGACTACATCCATCCCAAGCTCGAACCGTTCCTGAAGGAGACCTACGGGGTCATCGTCTACCAGGAACAGGTGATGCAGATCGCCCGCGTCTTAGCCGGCTATTCATTAGCCGAAGCCGATCTCCTGCGGCGCGCGATGGGCAAGAAGATCCGCTCGGAGATGAATGCGCAGCGGGACCGGTTCGTGGAAGGCGCCGTCGAGCGGGCCGTGGAGCGCCATCGCGCCGAGGCGATCTTCGAGTTGCTGGCCAAGTTCGCCGAATACGGCTTCCCCAAGGGGCATGCCGCGGCCTACGCGCTGGTCGCCTACCAGACCGCGTACATGAAGGCGAACTATCCGGTCGAGTTCATGGCGGCGTCGCTGACGCTGGAAATCGGCAACACCGACAAGATCGCCGAGTTCCGCCGCGAGGCAATGCGCCTCGATATCGCCGTCGATCCGCCGTCGATCAACCGCTCCGGCCTCGATTTCGACGTCATCGACAGCCGCATCGCCTATTCGCTGGCGGCGGTGCGCGGCGTGGGCGTCCATGCGGTGGAACACCTGATCGAGGCACGTCGCGAGAAGCCGTTCGGCGATCTGGGTGATTTCGCCCGCCGCATCGATCCGCGGATCATCAACAAGCGGGTGCTGGAAAGCCTGATCGCCGCCGGCGCCCTTGACGAGCTCGCACCGGATCGCGCCCGGCTGATGGCCGGCATCGACCGCATCATTGGCCTCGCGGCGCGCGAACATGAAGGTCAGGCGACCGGCCAGAACGATCTGTTCGGCGGGTCCGGCGGCGACGGACCGCTGATCCTGCCGGATGCCGATCCGTGGATGCCGTCGGAACGGCTGCGGCGCGAGCATGAGGCGGTGGGGTTCTACCTGTCGGCCCACCCGCTCGACGAGTACGGCCCGATGCTGAAGAAGATGCGGGTGCAGAGCTGGGCCGAGTTCGCCGAAGGGGTGCGGAGCGGCGCGAGCGCCGGCCGGCTGGCCGGTACGGTCACGGCGCGGCAGGAGCGGCGCACCCGCAACGGCAATCGCATGGGCGTCATCCAGTTCTCCGATCCCACCGGCACCTTTGAGGGCGTCCTGTTCTCCGAGGCGCTGGTGCAGTACCGGGATCTGCTTGAGGTCGGGGAGTCCGTGGTGATGCTGGTCGAGGCCGAGGATCGCCCCGAGGGCATCAGCCTGCGCCTCCAGTCGGTGGAACCGCTGGCAACGGCCGCCGCCCATCTCAGCCGGTTGCGCATCTTCGTGCGCGACACCGCGCCGCTGGCCCATGTCCGCCCACATCTGGCCGCCGGCCAACGGGGCGAAGTCAGCGTGGTGCTCATGCGGGAAGAGGGCGCCCATGAGGTCGAGATCCGCCTCAAGGACGCCTACACCGTGTCGCCGGAAATTGCCGGTGCCATCCGTGCCGTCCCGGGCGTCGTGCAGGTCGAACTCGTCTAGAACTTGGCCCGTAGAACCTGCGGTCGTCACCGGCCTTGCGCCGGCCCGATGCGGCGACTATAAGCCGCCCCATCACACACACGGGATTTGGGCCTTTCCCAACGATCGGTCCGACCGGTGCTCATCAGAGCGGCGACCCGCAGGTCGCGATCCCGTGGAGGCTTAACCGGTGAAGGAGACCAGGTAGTCATGGCACTGCCCGATTTTTCCATGCGTCAGCTTCTCGAAGCGGGCGTGCATTTCGGACATCAGAAACACCGCTGGAACCCCAAGATGTCCTCGTACATCTACGGGATCCGCGACAACATCCACATCATCGACCTCGCCCAGACGGTGCCCATGCTGCACCAAGCGCTGCTGCGGATCAGCGACACCGTGGCCGGCGGCGGTCGCGTGCTGTTCGTGGGCACCAAGCGGCAGGCGTCGGAGCCGATCACCAGCGCGGCCAAGCGGTCGGCCCAGTACTACGTCAACGCGCGGTGGCTGGGCGGCATGCTGACCAACTGGAACACCATGTCGAAGTCGATCAAGCGGCTGCGCGAGCTCGACGAGACGCTGGGTGGCGGCGGCCAGGGGCTCACCAAGAAGGAACTCCTGACGCTCACCCGCGAGCGCGACCGTCTCGAGCGCGATCTCGGCGGCATCCGCGACATGGGTGGCGTTCCCGATCTCCTGTTCGTGATCGACACCAACAAGGAGGCGATCGCGATCCAGGAGGCCAACCGCCTCAACATTCCCGTGGCGGCGATCGTCGATTCCAACTGTGATCCCGACCCGATCGCTTTGCCGATTCCGGGCAATGACGACGCAGGCCGGGCGATCACTCTCTACTGTGATCTGGCTGCGCGCGCCGCAATCGACGGCCTGTCGCGGTCGGCCGACCATGCCGGTCTCGACGTCGGCGCGGCCGAGGATGTCAGCGAGCAGGCGACGGCCGATGCCAAGCGGGTTGAAAACGGCGCCGGCGATGTCGATATGAGCGCGGCCGAATCCGTCGAACCCCAGGCGATCGACAGCACTGCCGCGGCGGCGACCGAAAGTCCCGCGACCCCGGAGGCCGCCGCGACCAAGGAACCGCCAGCCGAAACCGCAGAACCTGCGGCCGAAGCCACGGAACCCCCGGCCGAAGCGCCCGCCGAACCGACCGAAACACCGGCCGAGCCGGCGGACCAGCCGCTGTTCGCGGCACCCGAGGGCGATGCCGACGATCTCAAGCAGATCAGCGGCGTCGGACCGGTGCTGGAGAAGAAGCTGCACGCCCTTGGCGTGACCCGCTTCGATCAGATCGCCGCCCTGTCGGATGAGGACGTCGCCAAAATCGACGATGCCCTCAACTTCAAGGGGCGGGTCCAGAGGGACGACTGGATCGGCCAGGCCAAGAAACTTGCCGGCGAAGGCTGACTTCACCGGCATCCCATACGCGAAGGAACCAGGACGATGACCGTTACGGCGGCAATGGTGAAGGAGCTCCGCGACAGCACGGGCGCGGGCATGATGGACTGCAAGACGGCGCTGGTGGAGACCTCCGGCGACATGGAAGCCGCGGTGGATTGGCTGCGCGCCAAGGGCCTGTCCAAGGCGGCCAAGAAGGCCGGCCGGGCAGCCGCCGAGGGCCTCGTGGCCGTCGCCGGCGACGGCAACCGGGCGATCATGGTCGAGGTCAATTCCGAGACCGACTTCGTCGCGCGCAATCCCGAGTTCCAGGCGCTGGTCAGCAACATCGCCAAGGCGGCGCTCGTCACGGACGGCACGTTGGCGGCCGTCGAGGCCGCGGCCATGCCCGACGGCAGCGGCACCGTGGCCGATGCCGTCCAGGCGGCGGTCGCGACCATCGGCGAGAACATGAACCTCCGCCGCGTGGCCGCGGTGGGCGTCGAATCCGGCGTCGTGGCGAGCTACGTCCACAACGCCGTGGCGTCGGGCCTCGGCAAGATCGGCGTGCTTGTCGGGCTATCGACGACCGCCGACAACGACGCGGTCGCGCAGATCGGCAAGCAGGTCGCCATGCATGTGGCGGCCGCCAATCCGCTCGCCCTGCGTGCGGAGGACGTCGACGCGGCCGTCGCGGAGCGCGAGAGGTCGGTGTTCGCCGAGCAGGCCCGCGAATCCGGCAAGCCGGAGAACATCATCGAGAAGATGGTCGAGGGCCGCATGCGCAAGTTCTACGAGGAGGTCGTCCTCCTCTCGCAGGCGTTCGTGGTCGACACCGACAAGACCGTCGAGGCCGCCGTCAAGGCGGTGGCCGACGAGGTCGGCGCTCCGGTCGAGGTGACGGCGTTCAAGCTCTTCCGCCTCGGCGAGGGCGTCGAGAAGGAAGAGACGGACTTCGCCGCAGAAGTGGCCGCAGCCGCCGGCTGAGGCGCCCGGCTTCGTGACAGGACAACGGCCTTCGTGTATCCCCGAGGCCGTTGTCCTGAAAGCGAATCGACGCCATGTCCGGTGACGCCGCCTATCGGCGCGTTCTGCTGAAAATCTCCGGCGAGGCCCTTCTCGGCGATCGCTCGCACGGTATTGATCCCGACATGATGGAGCGCGTGGCCGCCGACATCGGCGCGGTCCGCGAGCTCGGCACCGAGATCGGCGTCGTCGTCGGCGGCGGCAACATCTTTCGTGGCATCGAGGTCGCGCGATCCGGCGGTGATCGTGTCACCGGCGATCACATGGGCATGCTCGCGACCATCATGAATGGGCTGTCGCTGCGCGACGCTCTCCGGACTAGCGACATCCCGGCGACGCTGTTTTCCGGGCTGTCGGTGCCGTCCGTCTGTGCCACCTTCACCCAGCGCGAGGCGACGGCCGCGATGGCGGCGGGACAGGTCGTGGTCTGCGCCGGGGGGACGGGCAATCCCTTTTTCACCACCGATTCCGGCGCCGCTTTGCGGGCGGCCGAACTCGGATGTGATGCACTCCTGAAGGCCACTCAGGTCGACGGCGTCTATTCGGCCGATCCGAAGACGCACGCCGACGCGACACGCTACGATCGGCTGACCTATGCCGATGTCCTGCGCGACGGGCTTGCGGTCATGGACGCGGCCGCGGTGGCGCTTGCGCGTGACAACGCTATCCCGATCGTGGTGTTCTCGATCCGGGAGCCCGACGCACTCGTCAAGGTGGTGCAGGGGCGCGGACTCGCCACCGTGGTGACGGCCGGCTAGGTATAGGCCGGTCACGGCGAGGCGGTAGCGAAGAGTGGAAGACGGCTATGGATTTTGATGACCTCACCAGGCGAATGAAGGGTGCGGTGTCGGTGTTGCGTGAGGAACTCGGCGGGCTGCGCACGGGGCGGGCGTCGATCAGCCTGCTGGAACCGCTGATGGTGGACGTCTACGGAACGCAGATGCCGATGAACCAGGTCGCGACGATCAGCGTGCCGGAGCCGCGCATGTTGTCGGCGCAGGTGTGGGACCAGTCCAACGTGGCGGCGGTCGAGCGCGCGATCCGCGAATCCAGTCTCGGGCTCAACCCCATGACCGAGGGCACGCTCGTGCGCGTGCCCATCCCCGAACTCAATGAGGAACGCCGTCAGGAATTGGCCAAAGTTGCCCATAACTATGCCGAACAGGCGCGAATCGCGGTTCGCCACGTTCGCCGCGACGGGCTCGACCACCTGAAGGCGGAGGAGAAAGAAGGTGGCATGGGACAGGACGAACAGCATGCCGCGGCCGACCGTGTTCAGAAGCTCACGGATGAGTTCATCGGCGAGATCAACGAGGTTCTCGCCGAGAAAGAGGCCGAAATACTCCAAGTGTAACGGGCGCGGTGGGGCGGCATGACCGCGCTCACGAACCAAGATCGCAGCCCCGCGACCGAGCGGGCGGCCGAGCCGGTGCGTCACGTGGCCATCATCATGGATGGCAACGGCCGATGGGCGACCTCGCGCGGGCTGCCGCGGACCGAGGGCCACCGCCGCGGTGTCGAGGCGGTGCGCGACACCATCCAGGCCGCGATCGACCTGAACATCAGGACGGTGACCCTGTTCGGGTTCTCGTCGGAGAACTGGACGCGCCCCGCCGACGAGATCGACATGCTCTTCGGCCTCTTCCGCGGCTACGTCCGGCGTGACATCGAAAAGCTGCACGAAGCCGGCGTCAGGGTGAAGGTCATCGGCCGGCGCGCTGGTCTTCCTGACGATATCCGCGACCTGATCGACGAAGTGGAGACCAAGACCGCCGCCAATCGGGTGCTGCAGGTGGTCTTCGCGTTCAACTATGGCGGCCGTGACGAGATCGCCCGGGCGGCGGCCGCGCTGGCTGTCAAGGCGGTGGCCGGCGAGATCGCCGCCTCGGACATCGACGAGGGGTTCATCGCCGACCATCTGGACACCGCGGCGCTGCCCGATCCGGATCTGATCATCCGCACCAGCGGCGAAATGCGGCTCAGCAACTTCCTGCTGTGGCAGTGCGCCTACGCTGAGTTCGTCTTTCTTCCGGTCCTGTGGCCGGATTTCGGCCGCGCCGATCTGGAGACGGCGATCGATCTGTTCCGCAGCCGATCGCGCCGCTATGGCGGGGTGAAGGCCCGCGAATCCGCCTGATGCAATCGGAGGAGTCCCCGGCGGCGCGCGGGCGCCTGGAGAGCGAGATCGTCGCGCGCACGATCTCGGCCCTGGCGCTGGCGACGATCGCGCTCATGGCCGCCGTCTTCGGCGGCTGGCCGGCCGCGATCCTGCTGGCCGCCTTTGCGGCCGCGATCCTCTGGGAATGGATCGGGATCACTGAACGGCAGCGCTGGCCGGGCCTCGTCTGGATCGCTGCCCCGGCCGCGGTGCTCGCAGCCTGGATGGCCGGATATCAGGTCGAGGCGCTAGTGCTGGCGCTTGTCGCGATCGCGGCTGCGGCGATCGTCGGAGGGTGGCCGTGGCGACCGGTTGGGGTGGTCTACGCGCTCGCCTTCGCACTCGCGCTTCTGGTCCTGCGCCAATCGACCGGCGACGGCTTGGTCGCGATCCTGTTCGTCTTCGCGGTGGTCTGGGCGACCGACACCGCTGCCTATGTCGGCGGGCGGGCCATCGGCGGCCCGCCCTTATGGGTCGCGATCTCGCCGAAGAAGACGCGCGCCGGTGCCATATCGGGGTTGGTCGGCGGTACGGCGGCCGGCGTCATCGTTCTCGTGATCGCGGATCTGCCGGTGGGCGTGGCGGGCGTCCTGACGGCCGCGGCCCTGTCGATCATCGCGCAGATCGGGGATCTGTTCGAATCGTGGATCAAGCGCCGCTTCGACCGCAAGGACAGCGGCCGGCTGATCCCCGGTCACGGCGGCGTCATGGACCGGGTCGACGGCCTGACCTTTGCCGCCGGTGCGGCCGCGATCGTCGGGGCGATGCGCGATCCGCTGGCGCCGGCAACGGGCCTCCTCCTGTGGTGACGGCCGCCAAGACCATCTCGATCCTGGGCGCCACCGGCTCGGTGGGCGCCAGCACCCGCTCGGTCATGGCGGAGCAGCCGGGGGCCTATGAAGTCGACACAGTATCGGCGCGGGACAACGTTGACGAGCTTGCGCGGCTTGCCCGCGATGTGCGTGCGCGGCACGCGGTCATTGCCAACAACGATCGCTACGTTGATCTGAAAGCAGGACTCGCAGGTACCGGGACCACGGTCGCGGCGGGCCCGTCCGCCCTTGTCGAGGCGGCGACGCGCCCGGTCGACGTGGTGATGGCGGCCATCGTCGGGGCGGCGGGCCTGGCGCCGACCTACGCCGCGCTGGCGGCGGGCCGGACGGTGGCGATCGCCAACAAGGAATGCCTGGTGGCCGCCGGTGACGTGTTCATGGAAGCGGTGCGACGCTTCGGTGGCCGCCTGCTGCCGGTGGATTCGGAGCACAACGCGGTGTTCCAGATCCTGCAGGGCCACGCCATCGGCGAGGTCGCGCGCCTGGTGCTGACCGCCTCCGGCGGGCCGTTTCGCACGTCGAGTGCGGAGGAGATCACAGCCGCGCGCCCGGCCGACGCGATCGCCCATCCCAACTGGTCCATGGGCGCGAAGATCAGCGTCGATTCCGCCACCATGATGAACAAGGGGCTCGAGGTGATCGAAGCGTGCCACCTGTTCGGTGTGGCGCGCGACCGGGTCGGCGTGCTCATCCACCCGGAATCGATCGTCCACGGCCTGGTCGAGTTCACCGACGGCGGACATATCGCCGCGCTCAGCCCGCCGGACATGCGGGTGCCGGTCGCCTACTGCCTCGCCTGGCCGGAGCGGGCGCCGCGCGGGGCCATCGAGCCGCTGGATCTCGTGCGCCTAGGCCGGCTGACCTTCGAGGACGTGGACGTCGCGCGGTACCCGGCCTTCGCAACCGCCATGACCGCCCTTGATGCCGGCGGCGCGGCCACTAACATTCTCAACGCTGCCAACGAGATCGCCGTCGAAGCGTTTCTGGCCGAAAGGATACGCTTTCCCGAGATCGCCGCGCTTGTCGGCGAGACCGTGGAGGCCGCGATCTGTGAGGGCATCGCCGCGCCGGCAACGATCGACGAGGCGATGGACATAGACGGCCGGGGTCGGCGCCTGGCGCTGGAGCGCCTCGACCTTCGGCCAGCCGCATGACGAACCCGGAACGCCCATGGACCTGTTGAACTTCTTCACCCCGATCACGGACGCGGTCGTCTTCATCGTCCCGTTTCTGGTCGTTCTCACCATTGTCGTGTTCTTCCACGAACTGGGGCATTTCCTGGTCGCCCGCTGGCTCGGCGTCGACGTCGAGGTGTTTTCCGTCGGGTTCGGTCCGTCGCTGGCGGGCTTCACCGACGGCAAGGGAACGCGCTGGCAGCTTTCGGCGATCCCGCTCGGCGGCTATGTGCGCTTCCGGGGGGACGAAAACGCCGCGAGCGTCCCCGACAAGGACGCCCTGGAGCACATGTCGGAGGCCGACAGGAGCCGGTCCTTTGCCGGTAAACCGGTTGGCGTGCGTGCGGCGATCGTCGCCGCGGGGCCGATCGCCAACTTCATCCTGGCGGTCGTCATCTTTGCCGGAATCTTCGCGGTCTACGGACGCGACGTGATCTCGGCCACGGTCGACTCCGTGGTGCCGGGGAGTGCCGCAGAGGAGGCGGGGCTCGCCCCCGGCGACGTGGTCGTGGCCATCAACGGCAGCGCCATCGGCGGGTTCTCGGACCTGCAGCGGATCGTGGGCACGAACGCCGAGCAGAGGCTGACCCTGACGATCGACCGCGGCGGGGAGGCGTTCGACGTCACCGCGACGCCGCGGCGCCAGGAGATCGAAGACGGGTTCGGCAACACGCTGAGCGTCGGCATTCTCGGCATCACGCGCAACACCCGCGACGCCACGGTCACCACGGAACGCTACACGTTGCCGCAGGCCGCCCTCCTCGGGGTCACGGAGAGCTGGTTCGTGATCGACCAGTCGCTGACCTATCTCTACCGCGTCGTGGTCGGGGTGGAATCGACCGATCAGCTTGGCGGACCGATCCGTATCGCCCAGGTCTCCTCGCAGGTCGCGAGTCTCGGCATCATCGAGCTGATCCGGTGGGCGGCGATCATCTCCGTCAGCATCGGGTTCATCAACCTGTTTCCCATCCCGCTCCTGGACGGCGGTCATCTGGTCTTCTTTGCCATCGAGGCGATTCGCGGAAAACCGCTGAGCGACAGGGTTTTGGAGATCGGTTACCGACTTGGATTCGCCGCAATCGGCATGTTAATGATTTTCACGGTCTGGAACGATATAGTGCGCTAGGAAAACGGCCATTTTCTGCGGCGGGGAGCGTGTCGCGGAAGCCACGGAAGGGTTAAATTCGATCGTGGGCGCCGGGGGGCGATTTGCAGGGACGGGAAAAGCCTGTAAACGTGGCATCGGATCGGAAGTTGAGGGGCAAGTCCTTGGCGGCTCTGACCGATCGTTGCGAGAGACGGCAAGGCGACACTTACCTATGAATTCATTTAAGAATTTCCTGCGGCGTGCGGTCCTTGCGGTGGCCGCGTGTCTGGCCGTTCCGGTGGCCGCGGGCGTGGTCACGATCGGGTCGGCGACCAGCGTCGAGGCCGCGGTGGTGTCGAGCATTTCGGTGCGCGGCAACCAGCGCGTCGAAGCGGCGACCATCAAGACCTACATCACGATCAAGCCGGGACAGAGCTACGGCGCCGCCGATGTCGATGAATCGGTGAAGATCCTCTATGGCACCGGACTGTTCTCCGACGTCAATATCGGCCGCAGCGGCAGCGTGCTGATCGTCAGCGTCGCCGAGAATCCGATCGTCGCCAGCGTCGCGTTCGAAGGCAACAAGAAGATCAAGACCAACATCCTGTCGCAGGTCGTCAATCTGGCGCCGCGCGAGGTCCTGACCGAAGCCAAGCTGCAATCGGACATCCGGCGGATCGAGGGCTACTACGCCCGCAACGGCCGCAGTTCGGTCCAGGTCGATCCGAGCGTCACCGATATCGGCAACAACCGCGTCACCGTCGTGTTCTTCATCGTCGAGGGCGACAGGACCGGGATCGGCAGCATCGACTTTGTCGGCAACGAGGCGTTCTCCAAGAGCCGGCTGCGCCGCGTCATTCGCTCGCGCAAAACCAACTTCATGAGTTGGCTCAGCAAGAACGACATCTTCAGCGAGGAGAGGCTGGCCGCCGATCAGGAACTCCTGCGCCGGCACTATCTCAAGTTCGGCTATGCCGACTTCCAGGTTCTGGCCGCCGAATCCAGCTTTGACGCGGTTTCCGGCAAGTACCACCTCGTCTTCACGATTGAGGAGGGGCCGAAGTACCGCTTCGGTGAGATTGCCGTCGATTCCTCGATTCCCGGCGTCGATTCCGACGCGCTTCGGCGCGTCCTGACCACGCGGACGGGATCGACGTTCAACGCCGACAAGGTCGAGAAGTCGGTCGAACGGATGGCGATCGAACTGTCGCGGGCCGGTTTCGTGTTCGCGCAGGTCCAGCCCCGCGGTGACCGCAACTACGTCGACAACGTCATCGACATCACCTACGTGGTCGACGAAGGGCCGCGGACCTACATCGAACGCATCGATATTCGCGGCAACACCAAGACCCGCGACTACGTCATTCGCCGCGAGTTCGATATCTCGGAGGGCGATGCCTACAACCGGGTCCTCGTCGACAAGGCCCAACGACGGCTCCGGGAGCTGGACTTCTTCGAGTTCGTCAACATCACCACGGAACCGGGGTCGGCGCTCGACAAGGTGGTCGTGGCCGTCAACCTGGCCGACAAGTCGACCGGGTCGATATCAGCGGCCGTCGGCGTTTCGACCAGCGACGGGCTGATCGGCGAAATCGCTCTGGAGGAGCGGAACTTCCTCGGTCGCGGACAGAATCTGCGCATCGCCGTCGGTGGCGGGCTGAACGATCGGACGTTCAACGTCTCGTTCACCGAACCGTTCTTCATGGGCAATCGCATGTCGGCCGGTATCGATGTGTTCCGCAACGCCAGCACCGCCGGGATCATCCGCCCCTACGCCATCACTTCGACCGGCGGCGGGTTGCGGCTGGGCCTTCCGCTGTCCGACGAGACGCAGCTCGACTTCCGCTACAACATCCGGTCGGACACCGTGTCCGGTTCGACGGCGGTGCCGGCCGCCGGTCCGTTCGCGAATGGCACGCGGCTGACGAGTTCGGTCGGCTACTCGCTGTCCTACTCGACGCTCGACAGCATGCTGGATCCGCGTGAAGGCGTCCACGTCGTGCTGACGCAGGACGTTGCCGGTCTCGGCGGTGATGCCCGCTATCTGCGCTCGACCGTCAAGGCCCGCTACTATCGACCGATCATCCCGGACGCCGACTTCATCGCCATGCTCAAGGCCAGCGCCGGCAACATCACCGGTATCGGGCAGTCGGTTTCGCCCTACGACAATTTCTACAAGGGCGGTGAGACGGTCCGCGGCTTCGCCACCTACGGCTACGGACCACGCGACACGACGTCGGGCTTCGCGGTCGGCGGCAAGAACCACGTGTCCGGTACCGCCGAGGTGCAGTTCCCGCTACCGGGTCTGCCGCCGGACTTCGGCCTGCGCGGCGCTGCCTTCGCCGATGCGGGCATCCTGACCGGCGTCGATCCCACGGCCGGCGGGACGATCGTTTCCGACACCATCGTGCGGACATCGGTCGGTGGTTCGGTGGTCTGGGCCTCGCCGTTCGGTGTCCTGCGGCTCGATCTGGCCGTTCCGCTGACCAAGGCGTCGTACGACAAGACCCAGTTCCTGAGGTTCGGAGCCGGGGCGACGTTCTAGGCCCGCGGGGCTGACGCGCCGCCGCGCCGCGCCCTGCAGCGCGCCGCGGCGCGCGATACGAAGGCGGAGAACGCCTCGCCATGGAAGACTCCCCGAAACGGACACTGGACGCGCTCGATATCCAGGCGCTCCTGGCGTATTTACCGCACCGCTATCCGTTTCTTCTGGTCGACCGGATTGTCGATATCGACGGTGATCGCTCAGCCGTTGGGGTCAAGAACGTGACCGCCAACGAGCCGCACTTCCAGGGGCACTTCCCGGGACAGCCGCTGATGCCCGGTGTGCTGATGATCGAAGGCATGGCCCAGACGGCCGGCGCCATCTGCATGGCGGCGATGGAACGCAAGAGCCGCGCGGTGGTCTATTTCATGACCATCGATCAGGCGAAGTTCCGCAAGCCGGTGGTTCCCGGCGACACGCTCCGCTACCACATGCAGCAACTGCGGCGGCGGCGGAACATCTGGAAGTTCTACGGCGAAGCGCAGGTCGACGGCGAGAAGGTCGCCGAGGCCGTGATCAGCGCCATGATGGCGGACGACCCGCGGGCGCCATGAGCCGCATTCACCCCACAGCGATCGTCGAGGACGGCGCACGCCTCGGCCAGGATGTCGAGATCGGGCCCTACTGCACAGTCGGCAGCGAGGTCGAGCTCGGTGACGGCGTTCGCCTGCAGTCCCATGTCGTCGTCGAGGGGCGAACCAGGATCGGCGAAGGCACCAGGGTGTGGCCCTTCGCCTTTCTCGGCGGCCCGCCGCAGGATCTGAAATACAAGGGCGAGAAGACCGAGGTCGAGATCGGGCGCCATTGCCTGCTCCGCGAATACGTCACCGTGCATGGCGGGACGTCGGCCGGCCGCGGACGCACCGTGGTCGGTGACCACTGCTTTCTCATGCTCGGGTCCCATGTCGCCCATGACTGTGTGCTCGGCGACCATGTCATCCTGGTCAACAACGTCGTGATTTCGGGCCACTGCGAGGTCGGCGACCGCGTCGTGGTCGGGGCGCTGTCGGCGGTCCAGCAGCGGACCAAGGTCGGCGCCCACGCCTTTGTCGGCATGGTCACCGGGGTCGATTCCAACGTCGTGCCCTATGCGATGGCGAGCGCGCGCGGCAGCCGCGCGGAAATCTCCGGACTGAACGTGATCGGCCTGCGCCGACGGGGCTTCGACCAGGCGGCGATCATGACCTTGCGCTCGGCCTACCGCGCCTATTTCGAAGGTTCCGGAAGCCGGGAAGAGCGGATCGCGGCCCTGCGTGCCCAACATCCCGACGACGAGATGATCGCCGAGCTGGCGGATTTCATCGAAGCCTGCGGCGACGCGCCCATGGTCCGTCGCCGGTAGGATCAGGTCCCCGCGCCGATGGGCAGTTCGCCGGTCTCCACTCTGGGTATCATTGCCGCGGGCGGTGGCCTGCCGGTGCAGGTGGCGGCCGCGGCGGTGGCCGCCGGACGGCCAGTGTTCGTGCTTGGGCTGGAAGGGATGGTGGACGCCGATCTTACCGCCTTCGCGCACGCGCTGGTGAAGCCGGGGCAGGTCGGCAAGATGCAGCGGATCGCCAAGGATCAGAACATCAAGGATGTCGTGCTGATCGGGTCGATCGACAAGCGCCCGGACCTTGCCGGCCTCGGCCTCGATCTCGGCGCCATTGGCCTCGTCCCAAGGATCGCCAAGGCGTTGGCCGCCGGTGGCGACGACATGGTCCTGCGCAGCCTGATCGAACTGTTCGAGGACCAGGGTGTTCGCGTTGTCGGCGCACACGAGGTCGCGCCCGCGCTCACGGCGTCTCCGGGCCATGTCGCGGGGCCCGCTGTGACGGGCGAACTCGAACGCGACGGCCGTCTGGCGATGGAGGCGGCGCTTGCCATCGGTCGGCTCGATATCGGGCAGGGCGCGGTGGCGGTCGGCGGCCGTGTCGTCGCGCTCGAAGCGGCCGAAGGCACCGATGCCATGCTGGCCCGCGTCGAGCATCTGCGCGAGATCGGGCGGATCCGTTGGCGGGACCGGGCCGGCGTGCTCGCCAAGCGCGCCAAGCCGCAACAGGATCTGCGCGTCGATCTGCCGACGATCGGTCCGATGACCGTCGATGCCGTCGCGGCCGCCGGGCTCCGCGGCATCGTCATCGAGGCGGGTCGCGTGCTCCTCGCCGATCGCGAGACGCTGGTCGAGCGTGCGGCCGCAACGGCGACGTCGGTCATGGCGGTCGAATTCCAACCGGGGGCGCCCGGCGCAGGCGAGGCATGACCCCCGCGGCCCGGCGCATCTTCATTGTGGCGGGCGAGGAGTCGGGGGACCGGCTGGGCGCCTCCCTGATGGATGCGCTGATCAAACGGGCGTCCGGGCCCTTGTCGTTTCACGGCGTCGGCGGTCGCGGCATGGCCGCGCGGGGTCTCGTCAGCCTCTTTCCCATGGAGGACCTCGCGCTTCATGGTCTTCTGCAGGTCGTGCCCCACCTGCCGCGCGTCTTCGCCCGGGGCCGCCAGGTCGCCCGGGCGGTGGGCGAGGTCAACCCGCACGTCGTGGTTCTGATCGATTCACCCGGCTTCAACATGCCGGTCGCCCGGTCCGTGCGTCGCGCCCACCCCGACATTCCGGTCATCGACTACGTGCCGCCCATGGTCTGGGGGTACGCGCCGTGGCGGGCGCGCCGGATGCGGCCCAATGTAGATCAGGTGCTGACGCTCCTGCCGTTCGAGCCGGACGCCGTGGAGCGCCTAGGCGGCCCGCCGGCCCGCTATGTGGGTCATCCCGTTCTGACGGATGTCGTCCGGCTGCGGCCGGCGCCGGGCGAACGTGCGCCACTCGACGTCGACGGACCGCGACGCCTGCTGGTCCTGCCGGGTAGCCGACGGAGCGAGATCGACCGGCTTCTGCCGGTGTTCGGTGCCACGGTCGCCCTGATCGGGGAGGGCGTGGAGCGGCTCGAGGTGGTGCTGCCGACCCTGCCGTATCTGCTGGAGGCCGTTGAGCGAGAGGTCGCCCGGTGGGCGATCCAACCCAGGATCGTGACCGCGGACGAGGATAAATACGCCGCGTTCCGGTCGGCGCATGCGGCGCTCGCCGCGTCCGGCACGGTGTCGGTGGAACTCGCGCTCGCCGGCGTACCCATGGCGATCGCCTACCGGCTCGATCCGCTGATGCGGCTGGCCAAGCCTTTCCTCTACCGGCAAAGCTCCATCGTGCTCGCCAATCTGATCATCGGCGAGAACATCGTCCCGGAGTTCGTCGATCGCCGCGCGTCGCCGGCAACGCTGGCCGACGCGGTCGTGGCGCTCCTGAACGATACGCCCGAACGGCGCGCGCAGCTGGCGACGCTGGAGAACTTCCCCGAGCGGCTGTCGGCCGGCGAGGGCGATCCGAGCGATCTCGCCGCGGCGGAGGTGCTCGCCTGGGTCGAGGGCGGGCGTCAGCGCCGCTTGGAGAGCGGCACGTAATCCCGCCGTGTCGCGCCGACGTAGAGCTGGCGCGGGCGACCGATCCGCTGGGAGGGATCCTCGACCATCTCCTTCCACTGGGCGATCCAGCCGACAGTGCGCGCGAGCGCGAACAGGACGGTGAACATCGTCGTCGGAAAGCCCAGCGCTTTCAATGTGATACCCGAGTAGAAGTCGATGTTCGGGTAGAGCTTCTTCTCGATGAAATAGTCGTCGGTCAACGCGATCCGTTCCAGCTCCATGGCGACTTCGAGCAGCGGGTCGTCCTGGATGCCGAGTTCGGACAGCACTTCGTGGGTGGTCTTCTGCATGATCCGCGCCCGCGGGTCGTAGTTCTTGTAGACGCGGTGGCCGAAGCCCATGAGGCGGAACGGATCGTCGCGGTCCTTGGCACGGGCCACAAACTTCGGGATGTTGTCGACCGTCCCGATCTCCTGGAGCATGTTGAGTGCCGCCTCGTTGGCGCCGCCATGGGCCGGGCCCCAGAGACAGGCGATACCGGCGGCGATGCAGGCGAAGGGGTTGGCACCCGATGAGCCGGCCAGACGCACCGTGGAGGTCGAGGCGTTCTGCTCGTGATCGGCGTGGAGGATGAAGATGCGGTCCATGGCGCGCGACAGCACCGGATTGACCTTGTACTCCTCGCAAGGGACCGCGAAGCACATGCGCAAAAAGTTTGACGCATAATCAAGTGTATTAAGCGGATAAACGATCGGTTGCCCGACATGGTATTTGTAGGCCATGGCGGCGATTGTCGGCATCTTGGCGATCATGCGCAGCGACGCGACCATACGCTGGTGCGTATCCGAGATGTCGACGGAGTCGTGATAGAAGGCCGAGAGTGCCCCGACGGTTCCGCACATGATCGCCATGGGATGGGCGTCGCGGCGGAACCCGGCATAGAAGCGCGTCATCTGCTCATGGAGCATGGTGTGATAGGTGACGCGATGGTCGAAATCGGCCTTCTGCGCCGGCGTCGGCAGTTCGCCGTAGAGGAGGAGATAACAGGTTTCGAGGAAGTCCCCCTGCTCGGCGAGCTGCTCGATCGGGTAGCCCCGGTAGAGGAGGATGCCTTCGTCGCCGTCGATATAGGTAATCGCGGACCGGCACGAGGCGGTGGAGGTGAAGCCGGGATCGTAGGTGAAGCGGCCCGTCGTTCCGTAGAGGGCGGAGATGTCGATGACGTCGGGTCCCAGCGACCCTGATTCCACGGCGAAATCCCAGGAATCAGCGTCAATGGAAAGGCGCGCGGTGTCGTCGTCCGCGGCCGCCGCGGTCGGCGTCTCGAGTTCGGTCGTCGTTGCGTTCTCCGGCATCCGCATCCCTCCTCTTATCGTTTCGCGGTCGCCATTATACCTTGCTGCGACGCAACAAGTCTAATGGCGCAGTGCAGCGAGACTCACGGGGAGGCCGCCTGATCGGCGATCCGGGCGAGGCTTTCGTCGCGGCCGAGGCTGGCCAGGACGTCGAAGATGCCCGGCGAGGTCTTGCGGCCGGTGAGCGCGGCGCGGAGCGGCTGGGCGATCTTGCCTAGCTTGAGGTTCTCGTCAGCCGCGAAGGCGCGGATCGCGGTTTCCGGACCGTCGCCGGTCCAGTCGGTCGCGCCCAGACGGTCGTGGAGACGGCCGAGCAGCGCCCGCGCTTCGGTATCCAGCAGGGCCGCGGCCTGCGGCTCGAGCGCCAGCGGGCGGGTTGCGATGAGATAGCGCGCGCCCTCCAGCACCTCGATCAGCGTCTTCGCCCGCTCCGTCAGATGCGGCAGGGCGCGCCGAAAACCGTCGGCCTGCCACCCGTCGCCGAACAGCGGCGCGAACGTCTCCGCATCGTCGCCGAGATGGGGTAGCAGGTCCGCCAGTGCCCCAATCAGCGCGTCCGGGTCCATCGCGCGCAGGTAGTGGGCGTTGATGTGCTGCAGCTTGTCGAGGTCGAAGCGTGCCGCGCCGCGTCCGATACCGTCCGTGTCGAACCAGCGGGTCATATCGTCAAGCGACATGATGTCGGCGTCGCCGTGCGACCAGCCGAGCCGCACGAGGTAGTTGCGCACCGCCTCGGGCAGGAAACCCTGATCGCGATAGGCCTCGACGCCGAGCGCGCCGTGGCGCTTGGAGAGTTTGGCGCCGTCCGGCCCATGGATCAGCGGTACATGGGCAAAGCGGGGCGGTGCCCAGTCGAGCGCCTCGTAGAGCAACGCCTGGCGGGCGGCGTTGGTGAGATGGTCGTCGCCGCGGATGATGTGGGTCACGCCCATGTCGTGATCGTCGACCACGACGGACAGCATGTAGGTGGGCGTGCCGTCGGCGCGCAGGATGACGAAGTCGTCGAGATCAGCGTTCCGGAACGTCACGTCGCCCTGCACGAGGTCGTCGATCCTCGTTTCGCCGTCGATCGGCAGCTTGATGCGCACCGCCGGTGCGACGCCCTCGGGCGCATTGGCCGGATCGCGGTCGCGCCAGCGGCGGTCGTAGCTCGCAGCGCGGCCTTCGGCACGCGCCGCCTCGCGCATGGCGGCGAGATCGTCCGCACTGGCATAGCAGCGATAGGCATGGCCGGCGGCGAGCAGCGCCTCGGCGACCTCGCGATGGCGGTCGGCGCGGGCGAACTGGTGGACCGGCCCGCCGTCCCAGTCGATCCCCAGCCATTCAAGACCGGCGAAGATGGCGGCCACGGCATCGTCGGTGGAGCGCCGGCGATCGGTATCCTCGATCCGCAGCCGCATCGTGCCGCCGTGATGGCGGGCGTAGAGCCAGTTGAACAGCGCCGTACGGGCCCCGCCGATATGCAGGAATCCGGTGGGTGAGGGCGCGAAGCGGGTGACGATGTCGGACATGGTGCCGGATGCCGGGATGGAGGTCCGGGCCGTCTACCACACGCACCGGGGGAGGCGAAGCGGCTTGGCGCGGTCGGCGGGATTTGGCAGATAGGGCGCGCCGCCGACCGGCGGACAAGAAACGCCAGAAGAAATACCAGAACGGGACCCGTCACCGTTGACCAGCAATCCGAACACCGACGCCGCGACCGACGCGCCGGAAACCCGCGATTTCGTCCGCGAACTCATCCGCCGCGAGCTGGCCGAGGGCCGGGTCGACCGGGTGGTGACCCGCTTTCCGCCCGAACCGAACGGATTCCTTCACATCGGTCACGCCAAGGCGATCTGCCTCAACTTCGGCGTGGCCGAGGAGTTCGGCGGCCTCTGCAACCTGCGCTTCGACGACACCAACCCGGCGAAGGAGGAGCAGGCCTACATCGACGCCATCCTTGAAGACGTGCGGTGGCTGGGCTTCGACTGGGGCGACCGGCTGTTTCATGCGTCGGACTATTTCGACCAGCTCTACGCCTGGGCCGAGCACCTGATTGAGACCGGGCACGCCTATGTCGACGACCAGAGCGCCGACGAGATGCGGGCCAATCGCGGCACGCTGACGGAGCCAGGCACCGACAGCCCCTACCGCGGCCGCAGCGTGGCGGAGAACCTCGATCTCTTCCGGCAGATGCGCGACGGCGCCTTTCCCGAGGGTGCGCGCGTGCTCCGCGCGAAGATCGACATGGCGTCGGGCAACATCAATCTGCGCGATCCCGTCCTCTACCGGATCGTCGACCGCGAGCACCCGCGTACCGGCCGGACGTGGAGCATCTACCCGAGCTACGACTTCGCCCACGGCCAGTCCGACGCCATCGAGGGGATCACCCACTCGCTGTGCACGCTGGAATTCGAGGCGCACCGGCCGCTCTACGACTGGCTGCTCGACCATCTGCCGGTGCCTTCGCGCCCGCGCCAGTTCGAGTTCGCGCGGCTCAACCTCGCCCACACGGTGCTCAGCAAGCGGGTGCTGACCGCGCTGGTGAAGGAAGGCGTCGTCGACGGCTGGGACGATCCGCGCATGCCGACGCTGGCCGGGCTGCGGCGGCGCGGGGTGCCGCCCGAGGCGATCCGCGATTTCGCGAAGGCCGTCGGCGTGGCGCGGGCGGACAATCTGGTGGAGATCGCGATGTTCGACCACGCCGTGCGCGATGCTCTGAACCCGTCCGCGCCGCGCAGGATGGCCGTTTTGCGGCCGCTGAAGGTGGTGATCGAAAACTACCCCGAGGGTGAGACGGAACAGCTCGATGCCGCCAACAATCCGCAGGACCCGGAGGCCGGTTCGCGCCGTATCGCGTTCGGACGCGAACTCTATATCGAGCGCGATGATTTTCTGGAGGATCCGCCGAAGAAGTTCTTCCGCCTCGCGCCCGGCCGCGAGGTGCGCCTGCGCTACGCCTACTTCATCACCTGTCGCGAGGTGGTGAAGGACGCGGCCGGCGAGGTGGTGGAACTGCGCTGCACCTACGATCCCGCCACCCGCGGCGGCGACGCGCCGGACGGGCGCAAGGTCAAGGGCACGCTCCACTGGGTGAGCGCGACCGACTCGTTCCGGGCCGAGGCGCGGCTGATCAACCCGCTGTTTTCCTCGCCGGAGCCGGACGTGTCGCGGTTCCACGAGGAGATCAATCCCGGCTCGCTGGAGGTGCTCGACGACGTGCGCTGCGAAATGGCGCTCAAGGACCTGTCGGTCGGCGAGGTCGTCCAGTTCGAGCGGCTCGGCTATTTCACGCCGGACCGGGACGGCGACGACGACCGGCCCGTATTCAACCGGACCGTGGGTCTGCGCGACACGTTTTCGCGCACGCTGCCGTCCGGCAAGAGGTAAGACCGGATTTCAGCGCCCGCCGACCACGCCGATCACGACGAACCGCCGCGGCGGCGCAGGGGCGCCATCCTCCGGCCCCTCATCGACAATCTGGAACGCGAACTCGACGGCGGCCGGGGGTTCCTGTGGCTGCCGGTGGCGCTGGGCTGCGGGATCGCGATCTACTTCGCCCTGCCGCGGGAGCCGTCTCTGCCCGCTATCGCGATCGCTGCCGCGGTATCCGCATGGCTGACGTTTGCGGCACGGAACCACGCCGCCCGGTTCCGGGTCCTGCTCGTGGCGACGGCGGTGCTCGCCGGACTGACCGCGATCACGACGCGCACGGCGCTGGTCCAGTCGCCGACCATCACGCGTGAGGTGACGACGACGGTGACCGGCTGGGTGGCGTGGGTGGAGGAGGGGCGCCGGTCGGGCCTGCGGCTGTGGGTCCGGGTCGTTGACATCGACGATGACCGCATTGTGCCGCAGGTGATCCGGGTCACGGTCGCGGCCGACGATTTCGAGGCGCGGGTCGGCGACCACCTGCGAGCTCTGGTCCGGCTCCTGCCGCCCAGCGGGCCGCTGTTCCCGGGCGGTTTCGACTTCGCGCAACGGGCGTATTTCGCCGGCTACGACGCCGTCGGCTTCTCCCTCGGCCGGCCCGAGCTCCTTGAGGCCGGCGACCCGCCCCTGGACCTTCGCCTGCTGAAGCCGCTCGGGGATATCCGCGAAACGATCAGGCAGCGTGTCGAAGCCGCGCTGCCGGGTGACACCGGCGAGATCGCCGCGGCGCTGATCACGGGGGACCGGGGCGGCATTTCGCCCGCGACCCAGGAGGCGATGCGGGCCTCCGGCCTCGGGCACATCCTGGCGATCTCGGGCCTGCACATGGCGCTGGTCGCCGGCTCGGCCTTCTGGATCGTGCGGGCGTTGCTCGCCGCCGTGCCGGCGATCGCGCTGCGCTATCCGATCAAGAAATGGGCGGCAGCCGTCGCGCTCGGCGTCGCGGCCGCTTATCTCGCCATCTCCGGCGGCAGCATCGCCACCCAGCGCGCCTTCCTGATGCTGGCGATCATGCTCACCGCCGTGCTTCTCGACCGACGCGCGCTGACGCTCCGCAACGTGGCGCTCGCCGCGATCCTGATCCTCCTGTTTGCGCCGGAAGCGCTGCTCTCGGCCTCGTTCCAGATGTCGTTCGCCGCCACGGCCGCGCTGGTGGCGGCCTATGAGGCGGTCGCCGCGAGGCGGCGGGGCGAGAGCCGGCGGACGATCTTTCGTGCGATCCTCACGGGATTTCTGGCGCTGGTCTTCACCTCCCTGATCGCCGGGCTGGCGACCGCGCCGTTCGGCCTGTTCCACTTCCAGCGGGTCGTGCCGCTGACCCTGCTTGCCAATGTGCTGGCCATGCCGGCGGTGGGCCTGCTGGTCATGCCGCCGGCCCTGATCGGCGTCGCGGTGCTGCCGCTGGGTCTCGAAGGCCTGCCGCTGTTCGTCATGGGGCTCGGCATCGACTGGGTTCGGGGCGTGGCGACGTGGGTCACGAACCTGTCAGGCGACGCGGGGCTGATTCCGAGGATTCCGCTGGCGCCGCTCCTGGTGTTCACGGGCGGCTTCCTCTGGTTAGTGCTGTGGCGCAACCGATGGCGCTGGTACGGGCTCGGCCCGATCCTCGTCGCCCTGGTCCTGACGTTCAGTCCCGAGCAGCCCGACGTGATGATCCACGAAGGCGGCGAGGTGGTAGCGGTGCGCGGCGCGGACGGCAGCCTCGTGATGCTGCGGCGGCGGCAGCAGGGATTCGTGGTCGGTGGCTGGCTGAGGGCCGACGGCGACGGACGCGACATCGCCGACGAGAGCCTCGCGCGGGACGTGCGCTGCGATCCGCTCGGCTGCACCGCCCGGATCGGTGCCGACGGGCCGCTGGTGGCGCTGTCGCTCGATTCCCACGGGCTCGCCGAGGACTGTCGCCTGGCCGATGTGGTGGTGACGAGGCGCACCGCCCCGTCGACCTGCGCGGCAACGCTTGTCATCGATAGGGATACGCTTGATGCCGGCGGCGCCCATGCGCTCCGCTGGATGCCGGACGCGGCGCGGTTCGAGGTCGAGACCGCCTATCCGGCGGCGCGCCGGCCCTACATGAAGCCGCGCAGGACGAGCCGCGTCAGTAGCGGCGGATGAGGCCGATGAGGCGGCCCTGGATGTCGACCCGGTCGGGCCCGAAGATACGCGTTTCGTAGGACGGATTCGCGGCCTCCAGCGCGATCGAGGCGCCCTTGCGCCGCAGCCGCTTGAGGGTCGCTTCCTCGCGGTCGACCAGCGCGACCACGATGTCGCCGGTGTCGGCGGTGTCGGTCTTGCGGACGAGGACGGTGTCGCCGTCGAAGATGCCGGCCTCGATCATCGAATCGCCGCGGACCTCGAGCGCGTAGTGCTCGCCGGTGCCCAGCATGTCGGGCGGGACGCCGATGGTGTGGCTCTGGTTCTGGATCGCCTCGATGGGCGTGCCGGCGGCGATGCGGCCCATGACGGGCACCAGCACAGGCTCGTTGTTGTTCGCGCCCTCGGCCGGCATGCGCGCCTTGCCGAGATTGCCCTCGATCACGCTGGGCGAGAAGCCGCCGCGCGTGCGGGCGGCAGGCACGCTGCGCTGGACCGCCTCGGGCAGGCGCAGGACCTCGATGGCGCGGGCCCGGTTCGGCAGCCGGCGAATGAAGCCGCGCTCCTCCAGCGCCTTGATGAGACGGTGGATGCCGGACTTCGACCGCAGGTCGAGGGCGTCCTTCATCTCGTCGAAGGACGGCGGCACGCCGGTCTCCTTCACCCGCTCGTCAACGAACATGAGGAGCTCGTACTGTTTGCGCGTCAGCATGGGTTCTTTCCCGGTCGCAGAATCAAGCACAAAACACGAACATTGTTTATATGTTCCAGTTGTGTTCCGCAATGGTGAATTATCGGTTAAGGGCGGGTGAGGGGGCCCGGATGGCCGAGTTGCGGGTACACTGAAGCTCTCGACGCCCTGATTAGGATTCTGGCTCGCGAAACTCAAACACGAACGTTTCGGATCCGGAGACGCCAATGGAGCCGACGATGGCGGACGCATTGAGAGCCAAAGCACAGATTCTGGTGCGCAGGCCGCGTGAAGACGTGTTCGATGCCTTCATCGATCCGCAGATCATGAGCAAGTTCTGGTTCACGCGGAAAGACCAGGGCCTGCGCGAAGGCGAGACCGTCACCTGGTACGTCGGCGACGCGCGAGATGCTTTCGAGATTGAGGTCCGCGTGACGTCGATCGAGAGGCCTTCCCGAATCAACATCGCGTGGGGTCATGGCGACCAGTTCACCACGGTGGAATGGACGTTTGCGGAAGAGGGGCGTGATGTCACCCGGCTCGTGATCGAGGAGCGCGGCTTCAGCGGATCACGTGAGGAGATTGTTGCCCGAGCCCTCGATTCCACATCCGGCTTCAATCAGGTCGTTGTCGCGGTGAAGGCGCTTCTCGAACATGGCGCGCCCATCAACATTGTCGCGGATCACGCTTCGTAGCCTTCGCTGTCGCCTGGACGTGGTGCCATACGTGCTTCCGGGGCCTGCCATACGCGATGGGGAATCAGGTCCCGCATCTGCAGCGCATCATCAAAGATGCCGCGCCGCGCGCGGGACGACGGTGGGTGTCCGTCCTCCGGACAAGCCGGAGGGTAACGGAGAGAAGCGAGCGGAGGGCGATAACGATACGGAGGAGAAGGAGCGCCCAACCAGCTCTCCGTCGTCCCGTGCGCGCCGCAGCACGAAGTGGTGCGGTGCAGACCCGGGACCCAGGACGAACGTCGGGGCTGGATTCCGCATCTGCGGAGCGTCATCAAGATGCCGCACCGCGTGCGGAATGACGGCGGGGTTGTTGCCCTGCGTCGCAGGAGCTGTCCGAAGCGATCAGGAATCAGGCCCCGCATCTGCAGCGCATCATCAGAGATGCTGCGCGGCGTGCGGGACGACGGTGGGGGTTGCCTCGCCCTCCGGGTTAACCGGCGTTTCACGTCCCATCGCAGCATCAGGATCCGGCAGGGATCGCCGGCGCTGTTGGTGCTGTGGTTCGGCAGCGCTCCGGACGTGTCGCGGTTGGTGAACCGAATTGTGTGTTGGCCCCTGTTGCAGCAAACTCGTTGCGACAACGAAACTCCGGGAAAAAGACCCACGCAGCATGATTGCCTACATCACTGTCGGTGCTGATGACATCGCTCGCGCGAAGCGGTTCTACTCCGCGTTTCTGCCGGCCCTTGGTTACGAGCTGGAGGAGGGGCCGGGGGGCCTGAGCTACGCGCTGCCCGAGCAACCGGGTCATTCTGCCGCTCTGCCGGAATTCTACGTGAAGCCACCCTTCGATGGACGTCCGGCTTCGGCCGGGAACGGCGCCATGATCGCCTTCCAGGCTCGCAGTCAGAAGCAGGTTCGTGACCTTCACGCCGCCGCGCTTGCCGCAGGAGGCTCTGACGAGGGCCAGCCGGGTTTCCGCGATTCCTACAGCGCGCAATTCTATGTCGGCTACCTTCGCGACCCGCAAGGCAACAAGATCGCACTGTTCTCCAACGATCCGGACGAACCCGGACGAGACGGATAGCGCGTGTTACGCGGGGGCGAGGTTCCGCGTCTGCGGTGCGTCATCGAAGATGCTACGCGGCGTGCGGGACGATGGTGGTTGTCGCTCCTCTTGTCATCCTCCGGCTTGGCCGGAGGATCCCGCGACGCATGAGCGAACGTCGGACGCAAGGGCGCCATCCAGTGTGGCCGTCGGTGGGTTCGGAGGGCGATCCTCCGGCCAAGCCGGAGGATGACGGGGAGCGGGTCGGAGGACGACGGATAGAAGAAGACGAGCGGGGAGCGACGACAAGGGACGAACGCCCAACCAACTCTCCGTCGTCCCGTGCGCGCCGCAGCGCGAAGCGGTACTGCGCAGACCCGGGACCCAGGACGAACGTCGGGGCTGGATTCCGCATCTGCGGAACGTCATCAAGATGCCGCACCGTGTGCGGAATGACGGCGGGGTCGTTGCTCCATGTTGCAGGAGCTGTCCAAAGCGATCGGGAATCAGGTCCCGCATCTGCAGCGCATCATCGAAGATGCTGCGCGGCGTGCGGGACGACGGTGGGGTTGTTGCCCCTCGTCGCAAGCGACGCCCAATGCTCCACACCTGACCAGCCTACGCCAGTCGTTGTCCCAACCGTCTCGTCCTGACCTGAACGGGAGTTTCAGTCCTACCGCAGCATCAGGATCCGGCAGGGGTCGCCGGCGCGGGCGGGCGGCGCCTCGGCGTCGCGGATGAGGAGCGCGTCGGCGGCGACCAGTGAGGTCATCACCGAGGAATCCTGGACCCTGAACGGGGTGGCGACCGGCAGGCCGTCGTCGCCGTCGGTGAGGCGGGCGCGGAGGAAGAACGTGCGGACACCGTTGGCCGGCAGATCGACACCCAGGATCGCCGGCCGGTCGCCGAGGGCGGCGTCGCGGCCAAGACTCGCAGCGATCAACGGTTTTATGAACAAAAGCGCGCAGACGATTGCGGACACAGGATTTCCCGGCAGTCCGATGACGGTCATGCTGTCCAGCTTGCCGAACATCAGCGGCTTGCCGGGCCGCATGGCGATCCGCCAGAAGTCGAGCGTCATGCCGGCGTCCTTCAGGGCGCGGCCGACCAGATCGTGATCGCCGACAGAGACGCCGCCGATGGTGACCAGAAGGTCGGCCTTCGCGTCGCGCGCCGCATCGATCCGGCCGCGGAGGTGGTCGGTATCGTCGCGGGCGATACCAAGAGGCAGGGCGCGCCCGCCGGCGGACTCCACAAGCGCCGCGACCGCGTGACCGCCGGACGCATAGATCTGGTCGTCGCCTGCCTCGGCGCCCGGCGGCACCAGCTCGTCGCCGGTGGCGAGGATCGCGACCACCGGCCGGCGGACGACGCTGAGCGTGGCGGCGCCGGTGGCGGCCGCCAGGCCAATCTCGCCGAAATCGAGGACCGTGCCGGCCGGGATCACGATGTCGCCCGTGGCGAAGTCGATGGCCGGCTCGCGGATGTGCCGTCCCGCGATCGCGGGTTCCGTCGCCGTGATTGTGTCGTCATCGACGACCGTGGCGTTTTCCTGGATCAGGATGGTGTCGGCGGCGTCGGGGACCGGGGCGCCGGTGAAGATACCCACGCAGGCGCCCGGCGGCATGTCGCCGGTGAACCGATGGCCGGCGGCTGAGACGCCGACAACCTTCAGCCCGCTTGCGGCCTCGACGGTGTCAGCGGCGCGCACCGCATAGCCGTCCATGGCCGAGGAGCGAAAGGGCGGCTGGTCGCGCGTCGCCACAAGCGGTTCGGCGAGCACGCGGCCGGCGGCGTCGGCGAGGTCGACGGTCTCGGCGCCAAGCCGGGGGGCGGCCGCGATCACCCGCTGCCGGGCTTCGGCCAGGGGGAGCAGGCTCACGTTACGTGTCACGTGTCATGTTACCTGTCACGCGTCATGGGGGGCTTGCCAGTCGCCCGAGGCGCCGCCCGACTTTTCGAGCAGCCGGACAGGGCCGATGACCATGCCGCGGTCGATGGCCTTGGCCATGTCGTAGATGGTGAGGCAGGCGACGGACACGGCGGTCAGCGCCTCCATCTCGACGCCGGTCCGTCCCGTGACGCGGGCCGTCGCGGTGACCCGCAGCCCGGGCAGGTCGCGGTCCGGCGCGATATCGACGGTGACCGACGTGAGCGGGAGGGGATGGCACAGCGGGATCAGGTCGGCGGTGCGCTTGGCGGCCATGATGCCGGCGATGCGGGCGGTGCCGATCACGTCGCCCTTTTTGGCGTCACCGGCGAGGATGGCGGCGAGGGTGTCGGCCGCCATGCTGACCGCGCCCTCGGCTGTGGCGCGGCGCGCGGTTTCGTCCTTGTCGGCCACGTCGACCATGCGGGCGGAGCCGTCGCCGCCGAGGTGGCTGAGCTTGTCGCCCATGTCAGGCCGGCCGGTCCGTTGCGGCCACCGTCTCACGCGCGAGCAGCGCCCGGGTCGCCGCGGCCACGTTGGCGTGGCGCATCAGGCTTTCGCCGACCAGATAGGCGCCGATCCCAGCCGCGCGCAGGCGGCCGATGTCGGCGGGGGTGTGGATGCCGCTTTCGCCGACGAGCAGGCGATCGGCCGGCACCAGCGGGGCCAGCGCCTCACTGACCGCGAGCGAGGTCTCGAAGGTGCGCAGGTTGCGGTTGTTGACGCCGATCAGGGGCGAGCGGAGCGCGAGTGCCCGGTCCAGTTCCGGCTGATCGTGGATCTCGACCAGCACCGCCATGCCGAGATCGAGGGCGGCCGTTTCGATCTCGCGCGCCTGGGCATCGGACACCGCCGCCATGATGATGAGCACGCAATCGGCGGACATCGCGCGGGCTTCGAGCACCTGGTACGGCTCGTACATGAAATCCTTGCGGAGCACCGGCAGCGCCACCTCGGCCCGCGCCGCCTTGAGGTAGGCGGGGTCGCCCTGGAAATAGTCCCGGTCGGTGAGGACCGAGAGGCAGGCCGCGCCGCCGGCCTCATAGGCGCGGGCGAGGACTGGCGGATCGAAGTCGGCCCGGATCAGGCCCTTCGACGGGCTCGCCTTCTTGATCTCGGCAATGAGCGCCGGTTCGCCGCGCTCCACGCGCTCCGCCAATGCGGCCACGAAGTCCCGCGGCGGCGGGGCGGCGGCGGCGCGCTCGGCCATCTCCGCTTCGGGAATCGCGGCCCTGGCGGCGCGGATTTCGTCGCGCTTGGTCCGGCCGATGCGGTCGAGGATGGTGTCCATTGCGTCAGCCGTTGGAGACACGGACCAGGGTGTCGAGCCGTTCGAGCGCGGCGCCGGAGTCGATCGCTTGCGCAGCCTGCTCCGCGCCCTGCCGGAGATCGTCGGCCCGGCCCGCGACCACCAGCGCGGCGGCCGCGTTGAGGACGGCGGTGTCGCGATAGGCCCCGGCCGCGCCGCCCAAAACGTCACGAAGGGCGGCAGCGTTGTGCTCGGCATCGCCGCCGCGGATGGCGTCGAGATCATGGACGGGGAGCCCCGCGTCCTCCGGCCCGATCGTCGTGCGCGTGACCTCGCCGTCGGCAAGCACGGCGGCCTCGGTCGGACCGGCCGGCGAGATCTCGTCGAGCCCGCCCCTGCCGTGGACGACCCAGGCGGCTTCGGCGCCCAGGCCCTTCAGCGCATGCGCCAGGGGTTCCACCCAGTCGGGCGCATAGACACCCAGGAGATAACGCCTGACACCGGCCGGATTGGACAGCGGGCCGACGAGGTTGAAGATGGTGCGGAAGGCGAGCTCGGCGCGGGCCGGACCCACATGCTTCATCGCCGCATGATGGGCGGGCGCGAACATGAAGCCGATGCCGGCCTCGCGGATACAGGCGGCGATCTGCTCGGGCGTGAGGTCGCGGTTGACGCCCAGCGCCGACAGCGTGTCGGCGGCCCCGGACTTCGACGACAGCGCCCGGTTGCCGTGCTTGGCCACCGGGACGCCGGCCCCGGCAACGATGAGCGCGGCGGTGGTCGAGATGTTGTAGCTGCCGGAGGAATCGCCCCCGGTGCCGACAATATCGATGGCCTCGGCCGGCGCCTCGACGGGGACCATGCGCTCCCGCATCACCGCGACGGCGCCGCTGATCTCGTCGACGGTCTCGCCCTTCACGCGCAGACCGGTCAGGAACGCGCCGAGCTGCACCGGCGAGGCCTCGCCCGCCATGATCGCCGCGAAGGCGTCGCGGGCTTCCTCGAAGGTGAGGGGCTTGCCGGCGGCAATGGTCTGGATGGTGGTCTTCAGGTCGGCCATCGTCGCTCCTCAGGCAACCGATCGATCGGGACGCCGCGTCCGGTTCCAGTCGGCGGCGATCTCCAGGAAGTTCTTCAGGATCGCGTGACCGTGCTCGGAGGCGATCGACTCGGGATGGAACTGCACGCCGTGGGCCGGAAGGGTGCGGTGCATCAGCCCCATGATCACGTCGCCGGCCGTTGCCGTGACCTCGAGGTCCGCGGGCACCGTGTCCGGCGCGACGGTGAGCGAGTGGTAGCGGGTCGCCGCGAACCCGTCGTTGAGGCCGCGAAACACGCCGCGGCTGGTATGGGCGATCGGGCTCAGCTTGCCGTGCATGAGGACCGGCGCGCGCACGACCGTGGCGCCGAAGGCCTGGGCGATGGACTGGTGGCCCAGGCACACCCCCAGGATCGGCGTCGCAGGCGCCATCCGCGCCACGAGATCGAGGCAGATGCCGGCCTCGTTGGGCGTGCAGGGGCCGGGGGAGAGGACGATGGCCTCGGGGTTGCGCGCGGCGACCTCGTCGACGGTGATCCTGTCGTTCCGCCACACGTCGAGCTTCGCCCCCAGCTCGCCCAGGAAGTGGACGAGGTTGTAGGTGAAGCTGTCGTAGTTATCGATAACGAGGATCGTCATGGCGGTCCCGCTACTGGCCCCGCTCGGCGCGGGCGGCGAACCTTACCGCTTCCTCGGCGGCGCGGAAAAGGGCGCTCGCCTTGGCGACGCACTCCTCGTGCTCACGCCGGGGCACGGAGTCGGCGACGATACCGGCGCCGGCCTGCACGTACATCACCCCGTCCTTGATGATCGAGGTGCGGAGCACGATGCAGGTGTCCATGGCGCCGTCGGCCGAGAAGTAGCCGACACAGCCGGCGTAGATGCCGCGCTTCTCCAGTTCCAGTTCGTCGATGATCTCCATCGCCCGGACCTTGGGCGCGCCCGAGACCGTGCCCGCCGGAAAGCCGGCCGACAGCGCGTCGAGGGCGTCGTGGTCGTCGGCAAGCCGGCCGACGACATTGGAGACGATGTGCATGACGTGGCTGTAGACCTCGATGAAGAACTGATCGGTGACCGTCACCGAACCGATCTCGGCAACCCGGCCGACATCGTTGCGCCCGAGATCGAGGAGCATGAGGTGCTCCGCCCGCTCCTTGGGGTCGGCCAGGAGTTCGTCGGCTAAAGCCCGGTCCTCGGCCGCGGTCGCGCCGCGCGGTCGGGTGCCGGCGATGGGGCGGATGTTGACCTCACCCTCGCGGACGCGCACCAGGATCTCCGGGCTGGAGCCCGCGAGCGAAAACCCGCCGAAGTCGAAATAGTAGAGGAACGGTGACGGGTTGGTGCGCCGCAGCGCCCGGTAGAGCGCGAACGGCGGCAGGTCGAACTTGGCCTCGAAGCGTTGCGATAGCACCACCTGGAAGATGTCGCCGGCGGCGATGTAGTCCTTGGCGCGGTCCACCATTGCCAGATAGCGGTCCGGCGGCGTGTTGGAGGTGACGTCGATGGCGAGGTCGGTCGGCGGTGCCGGTGCGTGGGCGATGGGCACGTCGAAGCGGTCGACGATCTCCGTCAGGCGGTCGACGGCGCGGGCGAGCGCCGCTTTCGCGCCGGTCCCGGCCTCGGGGCGCACCGGCGTGACCACGACGATCTGGTCCTTCACCGCATCGAAGACGACGATCACCGTCGGACGCATGAGCAGGGTGTCGTCGAAGCCCAGCGGATCGGGGTTGGGATCGCCGAGCTCCTCCATGTGGCGGACGATGTCGTAGCCGAGATAGCCGAAGATGCCGGCCGACATGGGCGGCAGGGTTTCGGGCAGGTGGATGCGGGACTCCTCGATCACCTCACGAAGTGCCGCGAGCGGCGGGGCGTCGAGGCGCTCGAAGTCGTCGGGATGCGCGCGCGGGGCGCGGTTGACCTCCGCCTTATCGCCGCGGATCCGGAACAGGAGGTCGGGGTCGAGGCCGATGATCGAGTAGCGGCCGCGCACGGCCGCGCCCTCGACGGATTCCAGGAGAAAACTCCGCGTTTCGCCGGCCGAAAGCTTGAGCATCGCCGAGACCGGCGTTTCCAGATCGGCGACCATGGAGGTCCACACGACCTGGGGCGCGCCGTTGTCGTAGCGGCGGGCAAACTCTTCGCCGTCAGGATGGACCAGCATGACGCGTTCGGGCGCTACCCGCCGTGCGAGGGGCCGACGCCGGAGATGAGCTGTTCGAGGGCGGCCTGGTTGTAGCGGATCTCCAGGTCGCTCTGGAGCTCGGTGACGTAGAGCTGGATGAGGTCGACGGCGATCTGGCGGTCGAGTTGCGCTTCGATCGCCGCGAGATTGGGGGCGCCGGAGAAGAAGGCCGGTGTCGCGACATCGGCCACGCGGATGACCGCGCGGGCGAGAGGATCGACCCCGGACACCACGGCGGTGTGGCCGACCGGACCGTCGAAGACGTGTGTCAGCGCTTCCGCCGCGAGTCCCGCCGGTGCGGCGCCGCCACGGGTCAGGCCCTCGGCCCGGGCGACTTCAAGCCCGCTCTCGGCGACGACGGTCGCAAAGGCTTCGCCTTCCTCCAGCCGGGTGCGGATGGCTTCGGCCTGCTCTTGCGCGGACTTGGCAAGCTCGGCGTCCTTCCATGCGGCGATCGCGCGGTCGCGGACTTCCGTCAGCGGGCGGTCCCGCGGTGCAGCGACGGCCGTAACGTCGTACCAGACATAGGTTCGACCGACCCGGATGGGATCGTTCTCGAGGCCGACGTCGCTGCCGAACACCTGCGCCACCAGATCGGGGACGGGCAGGTCGCCGACGGCGTCGCCGTTCTCGTCGACCCCCTCGGCGCTGGTGCCGTCGACCGCGACGACCGGCAAGCCAAGAATGGCCGAGGCATCGACGATGTTGGTGCCGCCGGCGCGAGCATCCTCGATGGTGTCGTGGAGGTCGTCGATCTCGGCGGCGGCCCGCTCACGGGCAATTTCGCCGCGGAGCTGTTCGCGCACGCTCTCCAGCGGCTGCACCGATCCGGTCGCGATGTCGGTCACCCGCAGGATCACCGGCCCGAACCGGCCGTCGATGACGCCACTCGTCTGACCGATCTCAAGCCCGAATGCCGCGTCGGCCAGGGGCTCGTCGGCGATCTCGGCGCGCGTGAATGTGCCGAACGCGGTGTCGGCCGGCGCCAGCCCCTGATCCAGCGCGGTCGCTTCGAATGTGGTCCCGGACGACAGGCCGGCGGCGGCCGCACCGGCGGCCTCGGCGCTGTCGAACACGATCTGCTCGATGGTGCGACGCTCAGGCACGGAGAAGCGCGCGATCTGCTCCTCATAGCGATCGGCGATCTCGGCGTCGCCAACGTCTTCGAGGCGCGCGACGGTGTCGGGCGACAGGACGAAGTAGCGGAATGAGCGCAGTTCCGGCGACCGCCAGCGCTCGGCGGTCTCGGTGAAGAACGCTTCGAGCACCGTGTCGGACGGATCGGCGACGGTCGCCGCCGGCTGCGGCTCGATGATGGCGTAGTCGATGGTCCGCTGCTCGTCGCGGAACTCGGTCACGGCACGGACATAGGCATCGGGCACGTCGAGCCCGCCGGCCAGCGCATTGATGATCTGCTCGCGCACATACTGGTCGCGGCGGCTGGTCACGAAGTCGTCGAGGTTGAAGCCCTGCTGAAACACGAGCTGTTCGAGGTAGGTCTGGCTGTAGACCCCGCTCGGACCGATGAGGCTGGGGTCGGTGGTGATCAGACGCCCGAGCGCGTCGTTGGAGAGGCCAAGCCCCATATCCTGGCTTTCGCTGTCCAACGTCGCCTCCGCCACGAGGACGGAGAGCACCTGCGTGGGGATGCCCAGTTGGGCGGCCTGTTCGAAGGTGAGGGCCGACCCGAAACGCCGCTGGAGGTTGTTCACCGAGTCCTGGTAGCGGCGCTGGAAGCTCGCAACCGAGACCTCGGCCTTGCCGACCGTTGCGACCGAGCCCGCGCCGAAGCCGGTGAAGATATCGGCGATGCCCCACACGGCGAAGCTGAGGATCAGGAGCACCAGGAGAATCTGGGCAATCCAGCCCGAGGCGAACTGTTTAAGCGAACTGAGCATGCGTACCTCTGTCCTTCGTCCGGATGGACGCTGTGCCGCCCCGGCCGATTTGGCGCGGATAATATGGAGCCGGCCCACGACCGGCAAGCAGGAGAGCTTTGATTCTCCGTCCGTTTTTGTTAGGGCACCGGCGTTTTCACCGAAGCGCGAGACAATGTTGATGGAACGGCCCAAATCCCTTGTCGCCGGCAACTGGAAAATGAACGGTCTGGAGGCGTCGCTGGCCGAGCTGGACGCGACGATTGCCGGCGCCGGCGGGGCCTCGTGCGAGGTTGCGGTCTGTCCGCCGGCGACCCTTCTCACCCGCGCGGTCGCCCGTGCGGCCGGATCGGATGTCGCGATCGGCGGGCAGGATTGCCATGCCGCCACAAACGGCGCCCACACGGGCGATCTCGCCGCCGAGATGATCACCGACACCGGTGCCAGCGTGGTGATCGTGGGGCATTCGGAGCGCCGGACCGACCACGGCGAGACCGACGCGGAGGTGCGGGCCAAGGCCGAAGCCGGATGGCGGGCCGGTCTGACCGTGATCCTGTGCATCGGCGAGACCGAAGCGGAGCGACGGGCCGGCGCGACCGAGGATGTTCTCGACCGTCAACTCGCCGGATCGGTGCCCGACGGCGCGACCGCGGCCAATCTCGTCATCGCCTATGAACCGGTCTGGGCGATCGGCACCGGGCTGACGCCGTCGGAGGATGACATCGTGGCGGCCCATGCCCATATAAAGCGGCGTCTTCGGGAGCGGTTCGCGGACGGCGCCGAGGGCGTGCGGGTTCTCTACGGCGGCTCCGTCAAGCCCGGCAACGCCGAAACGATCCTGGCGCTGGACGGGGTGAACGGGGCGCTGGTGGGCGGCGCCAGCCTGAAGGCAAGCGACTTCCTGGCCATCGTCGCCGCCGCTCCGTAGGCATACTGGCCACCACATGGGCGATCGTGTACAAGGCGCCCGCAATCCGAGGTCCGGACTGGAATCCCATGGAAACCGTCGTTATTGTCATTCACCTGATGGTGATCGTGGCGCTGATCGCCGTCGTGCTCCTGCAGCGTTCCGAGGGCGGCGCGCTCGGTATCGGCGGCGGCAACTCGTTCATGACGGCGCGCGGGCAGGGCAACATGCTCACGCGGGTGACGACCATCCTCGGCGTGGTGTTCTTCGGCACCTCGATCGCCATGTCGATCCTGGCGCGGCTCAACGCGCCGCCGTCGGCGATCCTCGACGTCGGCGAGGGCGAGGTAATCACGGCGCCGGTCGAAGCCGGGTCCGATGCCGCGGCGACGGGCACGGACGGCGATGGCCGCGGCATCCTCGACCAGCTTGAGGCCTTCACCGGGGAAGAGGTTGGCGGATCCACGCCGGCGCCGGAGCCCGCGCCACCGGTCAGCGAATAGCGCGGCGTCGCGCATTCTCGCGACCCTGCGAATTTCCTTTTTACGAATCGTCTGCTCGGGTTAAGTTCGGGGCCCATGGCGCGGTACATCTTCATCACCGGCGGCGTGGTCTCCTCCCTCGGCAAAGGCATCGCATCGGCGGCCCTCGGCGCGCTCCTGCAGGCACGCGGCTACAGCGTCCGCCTGCGCAAGCTCGACCCCTACCTCAACGTCGATCCGGGGACGATGAGCCCCTACCAGCACGGCGAGGTGTTCGTCACCGACGACGGCGCGGAGACCGATCTCGACCTCGGCCACTATGAGCGGTTCACCGGCACACCGGCGACCCAGCTCGACAACATCACCACAGGCCGCATCTACCAGAACATCATCACGCGCGAGCGCCGGGGCGATTACCTGGGCGCGACCGTCCAGGTCATCCCGCACGTCACCGACGCCATCAAGGACTTCATCACCGCCGGCAACGAGGAGACCGACTTCGTCCTGTGCGAGATCGGCGGGACGGTGGGCGACATCGAGGCGCTGCCGTTCTTCGAAGCGATCCGCCAGCTCGGCAACGAACTGCCCGAGCGCTCCGCCGTCTACATCCACCTGACGCTGATGCCGTACGTGGCCGCCGCCGGGGAGCTCAAGACCAAGCCGACCCAGCACTCGGTCAAGGAACTGCGCTCGATCGGTATCCAGCCGGACGTGCTGCTGGTGCGGACCGAGCACCCGATCCCGGAACCGGAGCGCCGCAAGCTGGCGCTGTTCTGCACCGTGCGCCGCGAGGCGGTGATCCAGGCCCTCGACGTGGCGAGCATCTACGACGCGCCGCTGACCTACCAGCGCGAGAACCTGGACGCCGAAGTGCTGCGCGCCTTCGGTCTGGAGGACGCGCCGGACGCCGACATGGCGCCGTGGCAGAACATCTCCACGCGTATCGCCGAGCCGGAAGGCGAGGTGAAGATTGCGGTGGTCGGCAAGTACACCGGTCTCAAGGATGCCTACAAATCGCTGATCGAGGCGCTCCAGCATGGTGGCATCGCCAACAAGGTCGGCGTCCGGCTCGAATGGATTGAATCGGAGACCTTCGAGAAGGAGGAGCCGGCACCGTGGCTGGAGGGCGTCAACGGCATCCTGGTGCCCGGCGGATTCGGCTCGCGGGGCTCGGAAGGCAAGATCGCCGCCGCCGGTTTCGCGCGGGAGCGGGCCATTCCCTATTTCGGTATCTGCTTCGGTATGCAGATGGCGGTCATCGAGGCGGCACGGTCGCTGGCGGGGATCGCGAACGCCGGCTCGACCGAGTTCGGCGCGACCGAGGAGCCGGTGGTCGGTCTTCTCACCGAGTGGACGCGCGGAAATGCGGTCGAGCAGCGCTCGGCCGACGACGATCTCGGCGGCACGATGCGGCTCGGCGCCTACCCGGCGGTACTCGGCAAGGACAGCCTCGTGTCGCAGATCTACGACGGCGCGACGGACATCTCCGAGCGGCACCGGCATCGCTACGAGATCAACATCAACTACCGGGAGCGGCTGGAGGCGAGCGGGCTGGCATTCTCCGGCATGTCGCCCGACGGCCTGCTGCCGGAGGTCGTGGAACTTGCCGGCCATCCCTGGTTCGTGGGCGTCCAGTACCATCCCGAACTCAAGTCACGGCCGCTTTCTCCTCATCCGCTCTTCGCCGCGTTCATCGCCGCGGCGGTCCAGCAAAGCCGCCTGGTCTGACCGTGGAGCCGCGCCCGCTCGATCATGTGGTCGTGGCGCAACGCGATCTCGACGCGAGTTGCGCGACCTACGCGGCACTGGGCTTCACGCTTACGCCGCGCGCCCGGCATCCGTTCGGCACCGCCAATGCGACCATCCAGTTTGCCAACCGCGTCTATCTCGAGCCGATGGCGGTCGAGCGTCCCGAGGCGGTGCCGGAGACCGAGGGCGACGCGTTCTCGTTCGCTGCCTTCAACCGGGACTTTCTCGCCGCCCACGAAGGGCCGTCCATGGTGGCCGTGCGGTCGACCGATGCTACGGCGGACCGAAACGCGTTCGCGGCGGCGGGGCTGCAGACCTACGATCTCCTGACCTTCGAGCGGGCGGCGACGGGCCCGGACGGCGCCGACCGGCAGGTATCGTTTTCGCTCGCCTTTACCGGCGATCCGCGGCTCGACCAGGCGAAGTTCATGGCCTGCCAGGGTCACGCGCCGGAGAACTACTGGTTTGCCGACTACCAGCGCCACGCCAATGGCGCAAAGCGCCTCGACAGCGTGGTGATGGTGGCGCCCGATCCGGTCGACTATCACGAGTTCCTCACCCATGTGACCGGCCAGCACGACATCCGCTCCACGAGCCTCGGGATCGAGTTCCGCATGGGCGACACGGGCTTCGAGGTGATGGCGCCGTTCGCCTACGAAAGGCTGTTCGGTGAAGATGCCGGCGGCATGTCGGGGCGCCTTGCGGCCGTCACGATCGAGGTGGATGATCTTGCGGCAACGCGGGACGTGCTGGACCAAGGGGGGATCGTGTATCGGGTCGTCGCCGACACCGTGATCGTACCCGCCGAAGCGGCGCACGGCACCGCCATTGCGCTGTTCGCGACCTGAGCGAGGTTGATCGCGATGTCCGACCAAACCCCGTCAGCGCCCAAGCCGACCGTGACGATCGGCGGCGTCCGGTTCGACAATGCCGGGCCGCTGGCGCTGATCGCCGGCCCGTGCCAGCTCGAAAGCCGCGATCATGCCTTCGATATCGCGGGCCGCCTCAGGGAGATCACGGCCGAGGCCGGGATCGGGCTCGTCTATAAGACGTCTTACGACAAGGCCAACCGGACCAGCCTGGGTTCGGCCCGCGGGATCGGACTTAATGAGGCCCTGCCCATCTTCGCAGCCCTGCGCGCGGAGTTGGATGTGCCGGTGCTGACCGACGTGCATCTGCCGGAGCACTGCGCCGAGGTGGCCGACGTGGTCGACTGCCTCCAGATCCCGGCGTTCCTGAGCCGGCAAACCGATCTCTTGCTTGCGGCCGCTGCCGCCGGCAAGCCGGTGAACGTCAAGAAGGGTCAGTTCCTGGCGCCGTGGGACATGCGCCATGTGGTGGACAAGCTGCTCGGCGGTGGCAACGCCGACCTGATTCTGACCGAGCGCGGGACGTCGTTCGGCTACAACACACTGGTGTCGGACATGCGGTCGCTGCCGATCCTGGCCGAGACCGGGGCGCCGGTCGTCTTCGATGCCACCCATGCGGTGCAGAGCCCGGGCGGCGCGGGGGGCTCGACCGGCGGCGACCGCCGCTTCGTCCCGGTGCTGGCGCGCGCGGCCGTTGCCGTCGGCGTGGCCGGTGTCTTCATCGAAACCCACGACGATCCCGACAACGCCCCGTCCGACGGACCCAACATGGTCCCGCTCGACGATATGCCGGCGCTGATCGATGCGCTGCAGGCGATGGACGGGGTTGCGAAGCGCCGCTAACGGCCGCGGTAGGTGGGGACGTCCTGGGGCGGCACCCAGACTCCTGCCGGCGGTTCGGCGGTCTGCCAGAACACGTCGATCGGCATGCCGCCGCGCGGATTGAAGTAACCGCCGATCCTGAGCCAGTGCGGCGCCAGCGTGTCGACCAGGCGCTTGCCGATCGACACCGTGCAGTCCTCGTGGAAGGCACCGTGGTTGCGGAAGGATTGCAGGTAGAGCTTCAGCGACTTGGATTCCACCAGCCAGGCATCCGGCACATAGTCGATCAGCAGGATCCCGAAATCGGGCTGGCCCGTCACCGGGCAGATCGAGGTGAACTCGGGAAAGGTGAAACGGGCGACGTAGCGCGCGTCGCCGTGGGGGTTGGGGACACGGTCGAGGGTCGCGGCTTCCGGCGATTCCGGGGTGGCGACCGCGCGACCAAGCTGAAGATCACTGTCGGCCATGGGCGCGGTTATGCGTCGGCGGGGGCGGGCGGCGCAAGCTTTCCGGTTTCGCGGTCGAAGCGCCACACATCCGGCGAGGCGAGGTGGGTGCCGGCCCACCAGCGGTCGATCCGGTTGACCGAGAGGTGGTCGAGCCGGCCGGCAAGGACGACGCGGCCGGCGTCGGTCAGGTCGACGGTGGCGGTCTGGAAGGCCTGGAAGGGATCGTCCGCGTCGGTTTCCTCGATCCCGCCGGAGACCAGGGGCAGTTCGCAGCCGGCGAGATCGCGGATGAGCAGCGAGAAGTTCCAGTCGCCCATGAAGGCGGCCTCCTCGCGCTCCAGCGCGCCGCGGAACAGGTCGGACATCGGCATCGCGCCGTCCTCCGACAAGAGGTCGAGGGCGTGACGTTCGGACAGGCCAAGGCCGTCGGTGGTGCCGGGGAGTTCCAGAAGGAACCGCTGCAGGGCCGGGCGCATGAAGGGGAGGCGATCGATGCTGCCATCGGTCAGGAGGTCGACCACGGCGGACGGCGTGCTGGCCGCGAGCGCCGACCAAACGTGGGCGCCCGCGCTGTAATCGGCGGCTTCCAGGGCGCGGGCCTTGTCGGCGAAGCGCAGGACGGTGTCCGGCCGCTGATGGCCGAGGAAATCGTCCGCCTGGACCAGGACCACGTCGGTGTCGCGTCCGGCTTCCGCCAGCGCGCTCAGAATCTGCGCCAATTGCAGTTGGTCGTAGAGATCGTGCTCGAACCACAGTTCGATGGTGTCGAAGGCGGCGTGACCGTCGATGGTCCGGTCGCGCTCGGCCATCGAGGCCTGGACCGGCTCCGGCTCGAGGAAGAAGCGGCCGGCCAGCCACGGGGCGCGGGCGGCGGTGCATGCGGCAAGACCGCCGGGGACGATCGGGCCTTCGTGCAGGACGTCGCGCCAGGGCAGGAATTCAGCGTCGCGGCCGGCATCCTTCAGCAGATCGACGGCACTGTCGCCATTGGTGATGAGCAAGGTCGACATGCCCCTTACCTTGACGGCTGGAAACGGCTATGTCACGCGCGCTTCGGCCGTCACGATGCGTTCATGGCCGACCACTACAACCGGGGACATCATGACTGCCATCGTCGATATTCTGGGCCGGGAAATCCTCGACAGCCGCGGTAATCCGACTGTCGAGGTCGATGTCATGCTGGAAAGCGGTGCCATGGGGCGCGCCGGCGTGCCGTCGGGGGCGTCGACCGGCGTCCACGAGGCGGTCGAGCTGCGGGACGGCGACAAGGACCGCTATCTCGGCAAGGGCGTGACCCGGGCGGTCGGGTTCGTCAACGGCGAGATCTTCGAAGCGCTGAGCGGCATGGATGCCCGGAACCAGATCCACATCGACCGCACGCTGATCGAGCTGGATACGACCGAGAACAAGGGGCGGCTCGGCGCTAACGCCATCCTCGGGGTCTCGCTGGCGGTGGCCAAGGCGGCGGCCGCGGCGGCGGAAACGCCGCTGTTCCGCTACGTGGGCGGGACCAACGCGCACCTCCTGCCGGTGCCGCTGATGAACATCCTCAACGGTGGCGCCCATGCCGACAATCCGGTCGACTTCCAGGAGTTCATGATCGTGCCGCTCGGCGCGGAGACGTTCCAGGAGGCGCTGCGCACCGGCGCCGAGGTGTTCCATACGCTCAAGGGCGAGCTGAAGGCGGCGGGCCACAACACCAGCGTCGGCGACGAGGGCGGCTTCGCGCCCAACGTCCCTTCCGCCGAGGCGGCGCTCGACCTGGTGCTGGCGGCCATCGACAAGGCCGGCTACCGGCCGGGCGACGACGTGGCGCTGGCGCTCGACTGCGCCGCGACCGAGTTCTTCAAGGACGACGCCTATGTCTACGAAGGCGAGGGGACGACCCGGACGGGCGCCGCGCAGGTCGACTATCTGGCCAAGCTTGTCGACGCATACCCGATCGTGTCGATCGAAGACGGCATGGCCGAGGACGACTGGGAAGGCTGGGCGTCGCTGACATCGGCGATCGGCGACCGCTGCCAGCTCGTCGGCGACGACCTGTTCGTCACCAACACGACCCGGCTTGCCCGCGGTATCGACGAAGGCGTCGGCAACTCGATCCTGGTCAAGGTCAACCAGATCGGGACGCTTAGCGAAACGCTCGACGCCGTCGAGATGGCACACAAGGCCGGCTATTCGGCCGTCATGTCCCACCGCTCGGGCGAGACCGAGGACGCCACGATCGCCGATCTCGCCGTCGCTACCAATTGCGGGCAGATCAAGACCGGCTCGCTCGCCCGCTCGGACCGGACCGCGAAATACAATCAGTTGCTCCGCATCGAGGAAGAACTCGGTGGCGAGGCCGTCTATGCGGGCGCGACGGTGCTGGGCGGCAAACAGCGCTAGCGACCGCCGCAACGCTCCGTTAAACGTCGCGCCGTACGGTGTGGCGTCCCACGACCGACGGCGGCTCCCGTGATCACGCGCCAACGCAAGACCTCACCTCTCCACTATCTGTGGATGCCGGCGCTGACGGCGGCCTTCCTCGGCTATTTCGGGTTCCACGCCTATAGCGGCTCATACGGCATGCAGGCGCTGGAGCAGTACCGCTCCGACCGCGCGACGCTGGCCATGCAGCTCTCCTACCTGCGCCGCCAACACGCCGCACTCGAGGCGCGGATCGCCACCGTGCGACCCGATGCGCTCGACCCCGATGTGGTCGACATGGAGGCGCGGCTTGCGCTCAACCTGATGCGCGCGGACGAAATCGTGATCTCCACAAGGTAGCCCGCCGCCGGCCGCGCTCCCTGTTGCGTTGCATCAAATCTCTGGCGCGAGATCGGATTGCTGCCGACAAATGAGGCAGTTGGCGCGGGTGCGCTGCAACAATTCCGGGTAGCTCAATCGATAAGCCCTGCACCAGCCGCATGATAGGAATGCGCCGCTGGTGGGGCCGCGCTGTTGGTTTGGTCACCTCGTTCCGCTACTTCTTGCCCTAAGGCGCCGACAGGCGCGCTTGGGAGAGCGGGTATGGCGAAGCGCCAAAGCAAGGCTCCGGAGAAAACCACCCCCCGAAAACGGGCGTCGACGAAAAGTGCTGCCAAGAAGGCGAACGGCAGCGGCAAGGCGGGCGACGTAGCGTCGGCCTTCTCGCGCGAGGAAGAACTCCACGCCTTCGAGCAGATGTTGCTCATCCGCCGCTTCGAGGAGCGTGCCGGGCAGCTCTACGGCATGGGCCTCATCGGCGGCTTCTGCCATCTCTACATCGGCCAGGAGGCGGTCGTGGTCGGCATGCAGATGGCGGCCGAGGACAGCGATCAGGTCATCACCGGCTATCGCGATCACGGCCACATGCTGGCGACGGGCATGGACCCGCGCGGCGTCATGGCCGAACTGACGGGCCGCCGCACCGGCTATTCGGCCGGCAAGGGCGGTTCGATGCACATGTTCAGCCGCGAGAAGGAGTTCTTCGGCGGACACGGCATCGTCGCTGCCCAGGTGCCGCTGGGCACCGGCATCGCCTTTGCGAACCGCTATCGCAAGAACAGCAGCGTCTGCATGACCTATTTCGGCGACGGGGCCGCCAACCAGGGCCAAGTCTACGAGAGCTTCAACATGGCCGAGCTGTGGAAGCTGCCGGTCGTCTACATCATCGAGAACAACCGCTACGCCATGGGCACGTCGGTGGCGCGCTCGTCGGCGCAGACGGATTTTTCCCGGCGCGGCGAGTCCTTCAACATTCCCGGCGAGCAGGTGGACGGCATGGACGTGCGCGCCGTCAAGGCGGCCGGCGACAAGGCGCTGGACTGGTGCCGCTCCGGCAAGGGTCCCTACATCCTGGAGATGCTGACCTACCGGTACCGGGGCCATTCGATGTCGGACCCGGCCAAGTACCGCTCGCGGGAGGAAGTGCAGCACGTGCGCGACGAAAGCGATCCGATCGAGATGGCGCGGGCGCGCATCCTCAAGAACAAGGTCGCGTCCGAGGACGATCTCAAGGCGCTCGAAAAGGACGTCCGCACGACGGTGACCGAAGCGGCGGAGTACGCGCAGCAGGGCCTCGAACCGGATCCGTCGGAGCTTTGGACTGACGTTTATCACTGACACCGCGACGCTGTCGCGGTGACGGGAGGAACCGAGGAAACCTATGCCGATCGACATCCTCATGCCGGCTCTGTCGCCGACCATGGAAGAAGGCACCCTCGCCAAATGGCTCAAGAAAGAGGGTGACGAGGTCAAGGCCGGCGACGTGGTGGCCGAGATCGAGACCGACAAGGCGACGATGGAGGTCGAAGCCGTCGACGAGGGGACGGTTGCCCGGCTGCTGGTCGCGGAAGGCACGGAGAACGTCAAGGTGAACACACCGATCGCAGTGCTCGCCGGCGACGGCGAAAGCGCCGCCGATGTGCCGGCAACCGCGGGCGCCAATGGCGGCGCGGCCCCGGCCACCGCTCCCGCAGAAGCGCCGCCCGTTGAAACACCGCCGGCGCCCGCCGACGAGCCGGTAGCGGCCGAACCGGTGCAGGCGCGAGCCGCACCCGATCCGGAACTGCCGGCGGGCACCGAGATGGTCAGGATGACCGTCCGCGAGGCCCTGCGCGACGCCATGGCCGAGGAGATGCGGCGCGACGCGGATGTCTTTGTCATGGGCGAGGAGGTGGCCGAGTATCAGGGCGCCTACAAGGTCACCCAGGGCCTGCTCGACGAGTTCGGCGCCGAGCGGGTGATCGACACCCCGATCACCGAGCACGGTTTCGCCGGTCTCGGCGTCGGCGCGGCGCTTGCCGGGCTGAAACCGATCGTCGAGTTCATGACCTTCAACTTCGCCATGCAGGCGATGGACCAGATCGTGAACTCGGCGGCCAAGACGCTCTACATGTCCGGCGGGCAGATGGGCAGCCCCATCGTGTTCCGCGGGCCGAACGGCGCCGCCTCCCGCGTCGCCGCCCAGCACAGCCAGGATTATGCAGCCTGGTACAGCCACGTGCCCGGCCTCAAGGTCGTCCAGCCGTACGCGGCGGCCGACGCCAAGGGCCTGCTGAAATCGGCCATTCGCGATCCCAACCCGGTGATCTTCCTGGAAAACGAGATCCTCTACGGACAGTCCTTCGAGGTCCCGCGGCTGGACGACCATATCGTCCCGATCGGGCGCGCGAAGGTGGTGCGCGAGGGCACCGACGTGACCATCGTGTCGTTCGGGATCGGCATGACCTACGCGCTGCAGGCGGCCGACGAACTGGCGGGCGAGGGGATCGCGGCGGAAGTCGTCGATCTGCGCACGCTGCGGCCCATGGACCTCGAAACCGTCATCGAGTCGGTCAAGAAGACCAATCGCTGCGTTGCGGTCGAGGAGGCTTGGCCTGTGGCCTCGATCACCTCCTATATCGCCGCCGAGGTCACCCGGCAGGCGTTCGACTGGCTCGACGCGCCGGCGATCAACGTGACCGGCAAGGACGTACCGATGCCCTACGCCGCCAATCTCGAGAAGCTGGCGCTGCCGTCGGTCGCCGAGGTCATCGCGGCGGTCAAGGCCGTCACCTACCGGACCTGAGCTTATGCCCATCAACATCCTCATGCCGGCGCTGTCGCCGACCATGGAATCCGGCAGCCTCGCCAAATGGCTGAAGAAGGAAGGCGACGAGGTCCGGGTCGGCGACATCATCGCCGAGATCGAGACCGACAAGGCGACGATGGAGTTCGAGGCCATCGACGAGGGGACGATCGGCAAGATTCTCGTCGCCGAAGGTAGTGAGGAAGTGCCGATCAACCAGCCGATCGCCATCCTGCTGGAGGAAGGGGAATCGGCGGACGCCATGGCCGGCATGGATGCCGGCGCCCCACCCGCGCCGGCAGCGCCCGCGCCGACGCCTTCGCCCGAACCGACCGCTGCGCCCGAACCGGAAACGGAAGCCAAGCCGACACCCGCGGCGGCTCCGGCTGCTGCGGCCGCGCCGGCGACGCCGGTCACCAATGGCGGTGCACGCGTGTTCGCCTCGCCGCTCGCCCGCCGCATGGCCAAGGACGCCGGCCTCGATCTGGCGTCGATCGCCGGCTCCGGCCCCCATGGGCGGATCGTCAAGGCCGATGTGGAAGCGGCGCAGGCCGGTGGCGGCGCCCGCGCCGCGGCACCGGCCGCCGCAGCGGCGCCGGCCGCAACGCCAATGGCCGACAAGGCCATTCTCGCCCTCTACGAGGAGGGCAGCTACGAGGTGGTTCCGCACGACAAGATGCGGAAGATCATCGCCACGCGGCTGGTCGAGGCCAAGCAGACCATCCCGCATTTCTACCTGACGCTCGACACCGAGATCGACGCGCTGCTGCGACTGCGGGCGGAGCTCAATGCGGCCGCGCCGGAAGGCGAGGACGGCAAGCCGGCGTGGAAGGTGTCGGTCAACGACCTGGTCATCAAGGCGATGGCGGTGGCGCTGCAGCGGGTGCCCGACGCCAACGTCACCTGGACGGAAGGCGGCATGCTGCGTCACACGCGCTCCGACATCGGCGTCGCGGTGGCGATCCCCGGCGGTCTCATCACCCCGGTGGTGCGGAACGCCGAGAGCAAGCCGATCTCGCAGATCTCGATCGAGATGAAGGACTACGCGGCGCGGGCCCGCAACCGCCGGCTGGCGCCCGAGGAGTATCAGGGCGGCACCACCGCCATCTCGAACCTCGGCATGTTCGGCATCAAGGACTTCGCGGCCGTCATCAACCCGCCCCATGCGACGATCCTGGCGGTCGGCGCCGGCATCCCGACCCCCGTCGTGCGCGACGGCGAGATGGTCGCGCGCACGATCATGACGGTAACGCTCTCCACCGATCACCGGGCCGTGGACGGCGCGCTCGGCGCGGAGCTGCTCAACGCCTTCAAGACGCTTATCGAACAGCCGGCAGGCATGCTGGCCTGATACCGAAGCAGCGCTTGCTTCGATCCGCAGGCGGGTGGCGCGTCCAGCACCGCCGCCCCGCAGGAGCACGACATGGCTGACACCACCTACGATCTCATCATCATCGGGTCCGGCCCCGGCGGCTACGTCGCCGCAATCCGGGCCGCCCAGCTCGGCCTCAAGGCGGCCGTGGTCGAACGCACCCATATCGGCGGCATCTGCCCGAACTGGGGGTGCATCCCGACCAAGGCGCTCCTGCGCTCGGCCGAGATCTATCACGCGATGGAGCACGCCGGCGACTACGGGCTGTCGGCCGGTTCGGTCGGTTTCGATCCGGCAGCGGTCGTCAAGCGGTCGCGGGGCATCGCCGACCAGATGGCGAACGGCGTCGGCTTCCTCCTGAAGAAAAACAAGGTCGACGTCATCTGGGGGGCGGCGACGCTGACGGCGCCCGGCAAGGTGGACGTGAAGGCGGCTGACAATCCGCCCAAGGGGGCGCTCGGCGCCGGAACTTATGCGGCTAAGAATATCATTGTGGCCACCGGCGCCAGGCCGCGGGCGCTGCCTGGACTCGAACCGGACGGCAAGCTGATCTGGACCTATTTCGAGGCGATGGTGCCCGAGACCATGCCGAAGTCACTGCTGGTCGTCGGCTCCGGCGCCATCGGTGTCGAGTTCGCGTCCTTCTATCGCACCATGGGCGCCGACGTGACGATCGTCGAGATCCTGCCGCAGATCCTGCCGGTCGAGGACGAGGAAATCGCGGCGGCCGCGCGCGAGCGCTTCGAGAAGCAGGGCATCCGCATCCTGACGGAGAGCAAGGTCACCGCCACCAGGAAGGGACGCGGTTCGGTCACGGCCAGGATCGAGCTCAAGGACGGGAAGACCGAAGAGCTCAAGGTCGACCGGGTCATCTCGGCTGTGGGCGTGGTCGGGAACGTCGAGGATCTGGGGCTGGAAAAACTCGGTGTCAAAATCGAGCGCGGCACCATCGCCGTCGACGGCCTGGGCCGCACCAACGTGCCGGGCATCCATGCCATTGGCGACGTGGCCGGTCCGCCCATGCTGGCGCACAAGGCCGAGCACGAGGGCGCGCTCTGTGTCGAGGCCATCGCCGGCCTGAACCCGCATCCCATGGACAAGGCGAAGATTCCCGGCTGCACCTACTGCATGCCGCAGGTCGCCTCGGTCGGGCTGACGGAAAAGAAGGCGAAGGAGGCCGGCCACGAGGTCCGGGTCGGCAAGTTTCCGTTCATCGGCAACGGCAAGGCCGTGGCCCTCGGCGAGCCGGATGGTCTGGTCAAGACGGTGTTCGACGCCAAGACCGGGCAACTGCTCGGCGCCCACCTGGTTGGCGCGGAAGTGACGGAACTCATTCAGGGATTCGTCGTGGCCATGAACCTGGAAACCACCGAGGAAGACCTCATCAACAGCGTCTTCCCGCACCCGACGATCTCGGAGACCATGCACGAGAGCGTCATGGCGGCCTACGGACGCGCTATTCACATCTGACCCGTGTCGACGTATGCCGTGAGTCACGGCTCTCGACGGGGGAAAGATCGATGGGCACTCATCTGACCGATCGTACGATCCTGGTCGCGACGATTGTCGCCGCCGGCATCACGCTGTCTGGAACGGCCTTCGGCCAGAGCACCGACCAGTCGGTCGCCGGCCCGGCCGTCGAAGTGGCCGGCAACGGAGGCGACATCGAAGCCGGCGGCGCGTCGGTCGTCATCCGCGGGCCCGCGGACACGATCCGGACCGGCGGCGCCCATGTCGACATCCGGTCGGACACGACCGACGATGTGTGGGCCTTCGGCGGCCAGGTGGCGGTCGACGGTTCGGTGGGACGCAACCTGCGGGCCGGCGGGGCGCTGGTGCGGATCAGTGGCAGTGTCGAGGGCGACACCGGCGCCGGTGGCGTCGTGATCGAGATCGATGCCACGATCGGCGGCGGCCTCGACGCCGGCGGCGCCAATCTCACGATCGCCCGGGGCACGACGGTGGGCGGCAGGCTAAGGGGCGGGGGCGCCGTGGTCCGTATGGCCGGCGACGTGGCCGAGGATGTCGAGCTCTTCGGCGCCGTGATCGCGTTCTCGGGGCGCGCCGGCGGCGACGTTACCCTGACCGGCGAGCAGATCGATATCGGCGGTCTCGCGTCGATCGCCGGCAATCTCACCGTCATTTCGCGGAACGAGCCGACGATCAGCGACGCCGCCTCGATCACCGGGACGGTGGAGGTCGTGCGCCCGGCCGACGACTGGGTCGACGTTCCGGACTGGTTGTGGCCGTTCGGCTTTGCGATCTTCTTCGCCGCCGGCACGATCCTCGCGGGCCTGGTCCTGCTGCTGTTCGGCGGGCGGCTGCTTCCGGCCTCGGCCGTCAAGGTGCGTGATCAGCCGATCACCAGCCTCGCGCTGGGTCTCCTGATCGTCATCGCGATTCCGGTCATCGGCCTGATTCTGCTTGCCACGGGTATCGGCGTCACCGCGGCCGTGGCGGTCTTTCTGACCTTGCCGTTCTTCCTGGTCTTCGGTTTCGTGACGGTGGCGACCGGGCTCCCGGGCAGCGTGCTGATCGCATCGGGGCAGGATCTGGGGCCGTTCCGCGCTTTCTTCCTGCTCATTGTCGGCAGCATCGTGCTGGCGCTGGTCGGTCTCATACCGTGGGTCGGCCCGTTGGCCGTGGCGATCGCGCTTCTGGTCGGCGTGGGTGCGTTCGGGCGCACCGTGGTCGGCCGGTTGCGCCGCCGCGAACCGGAACCGGCGCCGGTTCCGGAGGCACCGCCTGCGCCAGCGCCGACAGGCCAGCCGGGCGTCACCGCGGCACCCGCCACGCCACCGGCCGCCGCGGCGGAACCGGCGCCTTCGCCTGAGCCGACGCTGCCCCAGCCGGAGGCCGAACCGGCGCCGGAGGGGCCAACGCCCACCGATAGTGCCGAAAGTTCGGACGAACCGCCGCGAAGCTGAGCGGGGAGACATTTGGCGCCCAAGGCGTTCGGTCGTACTGTTGTCACACTAAGGATAGCGATTCGTTGTGCGACGAACGGGGGAAACACCATGAACGAGCAAACTCAATCGATCGTGGCCTGGATCATCATCGGTCTGATCGCCGGCTTTGTCGCGAGCCTGATTCTGGGCGGTGGCGGCGGCATCATCGGTTGGCTGATCGCCGGCCTTATCGGCTCGGTTGTCGGCGGGTTCCTGGCACGGCAGTTCAACATCAAGCTCAATCTGGGCAACGCCTTTCTTGAGCAGGTGATCATCGCCGTCGTCGGCGCGATCATCGTGATCATCATCGCGCGTCTGATTCTCTAGGCGCGCGCACCGGCGGCCATGGAAGGCCTCGGCTGGATCGGCACGCTGGTCGTCGGCGGGCTGGCAGGATGGATTGCCGAGCGGGTCATGCGATCGCGCATCGGTCTGCTCGGCAACATCATGCTCGGGATCGCCGGGGCGGTCGTCCTCAACTTCCTCCTGATCCGGTTCACCGGCACCACCTATGGCGGGCTGGTGGGGCAGCTCATCGTGGCTTCGATCGGGGCGTGCCTGCTGATTTTCGCCTTCCGGCTCGTCACCGGGCGCAATCCGCGATAGCCCCGCGCATGGCCGCCATGCGGCAAAAGGGGGCGGCGGGGGCGCAAACGCGCTATATCTGACCCGTTGGGATGGTCCCATCGGTACGGTTTCTATGACGACAGTGATCGACACGCTGGCCGAGCGACCCGAGGCGCGCCCGCGTCATCCGGAGAAGGCCCACCGGCCGGACACGCCGGTGCGGCGCAAGCCGGACTGGATCCGCGTCAAGGCGCCCGGCTCGCCGGTCTACCGCGAGACGATGGAGATCGTGCGGGAGCACGGTCTCGTCACGGTGTGCGAGGAGGCCGGATGCCCGAATATCGGCGAATGCTGGTCGAAGAAGCACGCCACCTTCATGATCATGGGCGATACGTGCACGCGCGCCTGCGCCTTCTGCAACGTCCGCACCGGCCTGCCGGAACCGCTTGATCCGAACGAGCCGGAGCGGGTGGCGGAAGCGACGGCGAAGCTGGGGCTCGAGCACGTCGTGGTCACCTCCGTGGATCGCGACGATCTCGACGACGGCGGGGCGCGGCACTTCGCCGACACCATCACCGCGATTCGCCGGGCGAGCAGCGCCACGATCGAGATCCTGACGCCGGACTTCCTGCGCAAGCCGGGCGCGATCGAAACCGTGGTCGAGGCCGCGCCGGACGTCTTCAACCACAATCTCGAAACCGTGCCGTCGCTCTATCTGAGCGTGCGGCCGGGTGCGCGCTATTTCGCCTCGCTGCGGCTTCTCCAGCAGGTCAAGGACATCAATCCGGGCATGTTCACCAAGTCGGGACTGATGGTCGGGCTCGGCGAGGAGCGCAACGAGGTATTGCAGGTGATGGACGACCTGCGGGCCGCCGACGTCGACTTCCTGACCATCGGGCAGTACCTCCAGCCGACGCGCAAGCATCACGAGGTCGCCGCCTATATCAGTCCGGAGGCGTTCAAGGCCTACGAGACGATCGCCTACGCCAAGGGTTTCCTCATGGTTTCGGCGAGCCCGCTGACGCGCTCGTCCCATCACGCCGGCGAGGACTTCGCGCGTCTGCGCGCGGCCCGCGAAGCCCTGCAGGGCGCCTGACACTTGCCGCAGTTCAGCGCCGAACGGACGGTGCCCCATCCGGTCGACCGGATGCTGGCGCTGGTGGCGGATGTGGAGGCCTATCCCCAGTTTGTGCCGCTGTGCGAGGCGCTGAGCGTGCGCGAGCGGCATGACGACGGCGACCTGACGACCCTGGTCGCCGACATGACCGTCGCCTTCAAGCCCTACCGCGAAACCTTCGCGTCGCGGGTCATCGTCGATCGCGGCGCAAGGCGGGTCGAGGCCAGCAACCTCGACGGCCCGTTCCGGTATCTCGACACCTCGTGGTCGTTCGAGCCGGTGGGCGACGGCCGCTCGCGGGTGACCTTCTCAATCGCCTATGCCTTCAAGTCGCCGGTGCTGGGCAAGCTCGTGGGCGCGGCGTTTGGCCGGGCGTTCGAGCGCTTTGCCGACGCCTTCGCGGCCCGCGCCGACGAGGTCTACGGCCGGGTTACGGCGACGGAAGACACGACGCCAGCAGCCTGAGCGCATCGGCGACCGTCGCCTCGCGCACAGCATCGCGGCCGATATCGCCGTAGCGGCGCTCCTCGACGCGGGTTTCCTGCAGTCCGGCGACGGCCAGGAAGACGAGCCCGACCGGCTTCGCCTCGCTGCCGCCGTCGGGGCCGGCGATTCCCGTTACCGCCACGGCGACGTCAGCGTTGGACCGTGTCCGCGCACCTTCGGCCATCGCTTGCGCAACGGAAGCGCTGACCGCGCCGTCGGTGGCGAGAAGCGTGGCCGGGACACCGAGGAGGTCGGTCTTGGCGCTGTCGGCGTAGCTGACGATGCCGCGTTCGAAGACGGCCGACGATCCAGGCACGCTGGTGAGTGCCGCGGCGATCAGGCCGCCGGTGCAGGACTCGGCCGTGGTCACGGTGAGGTCGGCGGCAACGAGACGGTCGATCAACGCCTTCGCCTGCGCCAGGATGTCCGCCCGCAGCATGCGTTCAGCGCCCGCTCGGGAGACGGACCGTGGCGATGGCTTGCGCCGCCAGTCCTTCGCGCCGTCCGGTGAAGCCGAGGCCTTCGCTGGTGGTTGCCTTGACGGCGATGCGGTCGATATCGAGCCCGGCAATGTCGGCGATGCGCGCGCGGATGGCGTCGCGGTGGGGGGCGAGCTTCGGCGCCTCGCCAATCAGGGTGGCGTCGAGGTTGACCACCGTGCCGCCGCGGGCGCGCACGCGATCGGCTGCGAAGGCCAGGAAGCGATCGGAGGCGGCGCCCTGCCATTGCGGGTCGCCCGGCGGGAAATGGGCGCCGATATCGCCGTCGCTGATCGCCGCGAGAACCGCGTCGGTGAGGGCGTGGAGGATGACATCGGCGTCGGAATGGCCCGTGAGACCGGCGTCGTGGGCGATCCGGATACCGCCCAGCATGACGGCGTCGCCGGGGCCGAAGGCGTGCACGTCGAAGCCCTGTCCGGTCCTGGTCTCGAACCACGGCCAGGCGCTGAACCGGGCCTCGGCCATGGCCAGGTCGTCGGCGGTGGTGAGCTTGACGTTGGCAGGGTCACCGTCGACGCGCTCGATGGCGAGGCCGCTGGCGGCGGCGATGGCGGCGTCATCGGTGAAGGGCTTGGACGTACCGGCCGCCTGCCGGTGCGCGGCGAGGATCGCCTCGTAGGCGAAGCCCTGGGGGGTCTGGGCGGCGACCAGCGTCTCCCGCGGGATGGTCTGGGAGACCGTGCCGTCGGCGGCGACGCGCTTGACGGTGTTGACGATCGGCACGGTGGGGATCACTGCGGGGTGCGTAGCGAGGCGATCGAGGACGCGGCCGATGACCTCGGTGCCGACAAACGGCCGTGCCGCGTCGTGGATGAGCACCGTGTCCGGGGGATCGTCGGCCAGCGCCTCGAGGCCGCGCAAGACGGACTCCTGTCGGTGCTCACCGCCGACCACCGGCGGCAGCAGTCCGGCCTGCGTGAGGTCGGGATCGGCCGCATAATCCGCCGCATGATCCGGTCCGATCACCGCGAGAACGCGATCAACCGCGGCATGGTCCGCGAACGCGGCCGCCGCGTGGGCGAGCACCGATCGGCCGCCGATACGGCGATACTGTTTCGGTGTCCGGGCCGCGCCGGCGCGTTCGCCACGTCCGGCCGCGACAATGATGGCCGCGCACTCCATGCGCCTTCCCATAGCACCGGCGGCGCGTGAACACACCGGCCGATCTCCGGGGATCGCGGTTGCATCGCACCATGGATTGACTAAACGCTGTGCAATCGAATAGATGCACATTGAATATGCAAATTGGATCGTCGATCGCGAAACTGGCCGAACCCCTGCGGATCGGCGATATCGAGCTGGACAACCGCGTCCTGCTCGCGCCGATGTCGGGCATTTCCGACCGGCCGTTCCGGGATCTCGTCATGGGATTCGGCGCCGGTGCTGTCGTCTCCGAGATGGTGGCCAGCGACCAGCTTGCCGGCGGCAAACCGGTCGCGCGCATGAAAGCGGAGAGGGGACGCGGCAAGCCGCATATCGTCCAGCTCGCCGGCCGCGAGGCGCGGTGGATGGCCGAAGGCGCCCGCGCGGCGACCGATGCCGGCGCGGATATCATCGACATCAACATGGGCTGCCCGGCGCGCAAGGTGACGGGCGGCCTGTCGGGCTCGGCGCTGATGCGCGACCTCGATCATGCCGTCGACCTCATCGACGCAACGGTTGGAGCGACCGATCGTCCGGTGACGCTCAAGATGCGTCTCGGCTGGGACGCGGCGGCCATCAACGCGCCGGAGCTCGCCGCCCGGGCGGAGGCCTCGGGCATCGCCATGGTGACCGTCCACGGGCGCACGCGCAGCCAGTTCTTCAAGGGCCGGGCCGACTGGGCCGCCATCCGCGCCGTCAAGGCGGCCGTGACCATCCCCGTCATCGCCAACGGCGACCTGACCGACGTCGATGATCTCGCGACGATGCTCGATCAGTCCGGCGCCGACGGGGTCATGATCGGCCGCGGCGCCTGCGGGCGGCCGTGGTTTCCCGGACACCTGGCCGCCCACGCGCGGTCGTCGCGCGCGATTGCGCCAGCGCCGACCGGTAGCGCCTGGGCTGACCTCGTGGTCGGGCATCACGACGCGATCCTCGACCATTACGGCCCCCGGGTGGGTATCCGCGCAGCGCGCAAGCACCTTGGCTGGTATCTCGACGGGCTCGACCGGTCGTCGGTGCCGGCCGCGCTGCGCCAAGAGCTTCTGACCGCGCTCGACGTGCCCGCCATCCACGGTATACTTCGCCGGCTTGGTGATATCGTTCAGCCGGCAAATATTGCTGCGTGATGTCGGCGGAAGCGCAGCTCCTGGATCGCAGCGAACGGCGGCGCGGCGACGTGCTCGACGCCCTGCCGCACGCGGTCCTCCTGATCGGGGCTGACGGGGCGATCCTGGAGGCCAATGCGGCGGCGGAGAGCTTCTTCGCCGTCTCCGCCAACCTGCTGCGGGGCAGCGCGCTCGCCGACTTCGTGCCGTTCGGCAGCCCGCTTTTGTCGCTGGTCGACCAGGTCCGGTCGCGTGGCGCGCCCGTCAACGGCTACCGCATCGACCTCGGGACGCCGCGCAATGGCGAGCGGATTGTGGATATCCACGCCACGTCGAGCGGCGAGGACGACGATAGCGTGGTGATCGTGCTCCAGGAACGCACCATGGCTGACATGATCGACCGGCAACTGACCTCGCGGGGCGCGGCGCGGTCGGTCAGCGGGCTGGCCGCGATGCTGGCGCACGAGATCAGGAATCCGCTGTCCGGCATCCGGGGCGCGGCGCAATTGCTGGAAGGCTCGGCCGAGCCCGACGACCGGACCCTGACGCAGCTCATCTGCGCCGAGGCCGACCGGATCGTCCGCCTCGTCGATCGCATGGAAGTCTTTTCCGACGACCGGCCGCCGGAGGTGGAGCCGGTCAACATCCACGTGGTTCTTGACCGGGTCAGAACCTCGGCCGAGGCGGGATTCGCGCGCGGCATCCCCATTCGCGACGAGTTCGATCCGTCGTTGCCGCTGCTTCTCGGCAACCACGACCAGCTCGTCCAGGTCTTCCTCAACCTGGTCAAGAACGCGGTCGAGGCCTTCGGCCCGGATGACGAGGGCGAAATCCGCCTGACCACCGCCTACAAGCCCGGCTTCCGGCTGACCGTGCCGGGAACCCACAGCAAGGCGACGCTGCCGCTGGAGTTCTGCGTCCGCGACAACGGTCCGGGGGTGCCGGAGGACCTGCTGCCCCATCTGTTCGATCCGTTCGTCACGACGCGGGCGAACGGCACCGGGCTCGGCCTCGCGCTGGTCGCCAAGATCGTCGGCGACCACGGCGGCGTGATTGAGTGCAACTCGACACCGGGGAACACGGTCTTCCGCGTGCTGATGCCCGCCTACAAGGAAACGCCGGGGAACGACGCCTGATGTCGCTCGGCACCATCCTTGTCGCGGACGACGATTCGGCGATCCGCACCGTCCTCAACCAGGCGCTGTCGCGGGCTGGCTACAACGTCCGCCTGACCTCCAACGCCACCACGCTGTGGCACTGGATCAGCCGCGGGGAGGGCGATCTGGTGGTGACCGACGTGGTCATGCCCGACGAGAACGTGTTCGACGTCCTGCCGCGCATCCGCAAGAACCGCCCGGACCTGCCGGTGATCGTCATGAGCGCCCAGAACACGTTCATGACGGCGATCCGGGCCTCGGAGCGCGGTGCCTACGACTATCTGCCGAAACCCTTCGACCTGAAGGAACTGATCGCCATCGTCGGGCGGGCGCTCGATGAACGGAAGACCCGCAAGGCACCGCGGGCCGGTGACCACGACGTCGGCGACGGGATCCCGCTGGTGGGGCGCTCGCCGGCGATGCAGGACGTCTACCGGGTGCTCGCCCGGCTGATGCAGACCGATCTCACGGTGATGATCTCCGGCGAATCCGGCACCGGCAAGGAACTGGTGGCGCGCGCGCTGCACGACTACGGCAAGCGCCGTAACGGCACCTTCGTCGCCGTCAACATGGCCGCGATCCCCCGCGACCTGATCGAGGCCGAACTGTTCGGCCACGAGAAAGGCGCCTTCACCGGGGCGCAGGCCCGGAGCGCGGGCCGTTTCGAGCAGGCCGACGGCGGCACGCTGTTCCTGGACGAGATTGGCGACATGCCGATGGAGGCGCAGACGCGGCTCCTGCGGGTGCTGCAGCAGGGCGAGTACACCACCGTCGGCGGGCGCACGCCGATCCGGACCGACGTGCGAATCGTGGCGGCGACCAACAAGGACCTTCGCCGGCTTATCAATCAGGGCCTGTTCCGGGAGGACCTGTTCTTCCGGCTGAACGTCGTGCCCCTGCGCTTGCCGCCGCTCCGCGAACGCCGCGAGGACATTCCCGACCTCATCCGCCACTTCTTCGAGGTGGTCGAGAAGGAAGGACTGACGGCCAAGCAGATCGCGCCCGAGGCGCTCGACCTCCTCAAGGCCCATGCCTGGCCCGGCAATGTCCGCGAACTGGAGAACCTGATCCGCCGCCTGGCCGCGCTCTATCCGCAGGAGTCGATCGGCGCCCAGGTGATCGAGAGCGAACTGGCGGACGGCGCCGTGCCGTCACAGCCGGTCGATGCGGTCGACGACGAGACCTCGCTGTCGCATGCGGTCGAATCCTATCTCAACCGCTATTTCAGCGAGTTCGGGACCGAACTGCCGCCGCCCGGCCTCTATCACCGCATCCTGCGCGAAGTGGAGCATCCGCTGATCGCCGCGGCACTTGCGTCTACGCGGGGCAACCAGATCAAGGCCGCCGAGCTACTGGGTGTTAATCGCAACACTTTGCGGAAGAAGATCAGGGAACTGGAAATCACCTTCATCCGCGGGGGCGGTGCTTAGAGCGTTCTGTTGCTTTCTGACCACATTGTTGTTGCATTTTGGCGGCACTCTGCAACATGGTCGAGACGACATCACGCGCAGGCTGACGAACACGCCCTCCATGACCGCCGATCCAGCCGCCATCACCGCAGCGGAAACGCCTGTTCAATCAGCCGCGGCCCCGCCGCGGTCGGGAACCGAGGGGACGCCGCTGGCGCGCGCCATCCGCGGAATCGGCCTGGTCGGCGTCCTTCTTTCGCTGATCTCGGCCAGCGTCACCTATTTCGTCCTCACCGGCCTGACGCAGATCGAGCCCGGTCCGGACGTCGTCTACGTGGCCATGCTGGTCAATGGCGGGCTGGTCGTCATCCTGGCGCTGATCGTTGCGTGGGAGGCCGGCAACCTCGTTGTCGCAAGGCGGCGCGGCAAGGCGGCATCGCGCCTTCACATCCGCATCGTCCTGCTGGTGAGCCTGCTCGCCGCGGCGCCGGCGCTGATCCTCACCATCACCGCCAGCACCACCCTCGACCGGGGCCTCGACAACTGGTTCTCGGTGCGCACCCAGGCCATCGTCAACAACTCGCTGTCGATCGCCCAGGCCTACGCCGGACAGCAGGCGGAGCTCCTGAGGGCGAACATGGCGTCGGCCAAGGTTGAGCTGGAACGGGCCGGCCCGGACATGCTGAACGAGTCGCCCCAGGTTTTCGACGCCTTTTTCCGCACCGTCGCGGCCGAACAGCGCCTGGCCGGTGCGTTTCTGGTTCGGGTCGACGGAACGCTGGTGCGCCAGACGCCGTTCTCCAACACGTCGCTGCCGCCGCCGGGTCCGGCGATCCTCGAACAGGCCGGGACGCAACCCGATTCGGTGTTCATCATACCGCCGGGGCCGGAGAACATGATCGGCGCGCTGACACTGCTCGCCGGCTACGACGACATCTTCCTGTTCGGCGCACGTCCACTCAGCGGTGACACGGCGCGGTACTTGGCCCTCACATCGGCCAGCGTCGGCGAGTATCGGCAACTGGAGGCGAGTCGCGCCAACCTTCAGATCGCGTTCGTTATCCTGTTCCTGGGCGTCACGCTCGTGGTGCTCCTCTCGGCGATCTGGTTGGCGATCGGCTTCGCCAACCGGCTCGTCGCCCCGATCCGCCGCCTGATCGACGCCGCCAAGGAGGTGTCGGAAGGCAATCTGGAGACGGCGGTCGAAACCCAGGCGTCCGACGGCGACGTCGGCACGCTGGGCGCGACGTTCAACAACATGACCGCCCAACTGCGGACGCAGCGCAGCGACCTGGTGACCGCCAGCGAGCAGATGGACAGCCGCCGCCGGTTCACCGAGGCCGTCCTGTCCGGCGTGACGGCCGGCGTGGTCGGGATCGACGCCGAAGGCAAGGTGACGATCGCCAACCGGGTGGCGACGACGCTGCTGGGGGTCGAGACGCGCGAGGCCGTCGGGGCCGATGTCACCGATCTGGTGCCCCAGCTTCGCAGCATCGTCGAAGCGGCGTTGCAGGACGGGCGCCCGGAACATCGCGGCCAGATCGCGCTGATGCGCGACGGACGCGAGCGCACGGTCAACGTCCGCGTGACGACCGAGCGCGGCGGCGCCAGCGAGCACGGCTACGTCATCACACTCGACGACATCACCGATCTGGTCACGGCGCAGCGCAGTTCGGCCTGGGCCGACATCGCCCGCCGGATCGCCCACGAGATCAAGAATCCGCTGACGCCCATCCAGTTGTCGGCCGAGCGCCTGAAGCGGAAGTTCGGGCGAAGCATCGACGACGACCGCGAGGTCTTCGACCAGTGCACGGACACCATCATCCGCCAGGTCGGCGACATCGGGCGCATGGTCGACGAATTCTCATCGTTTGCGCGCATGCCCAAACCGACCTTCGAAGTCGGTGACGTGGCCGGCACGATCCGTGAATCGGCCTTCCTCATCAGCGTTTCCAAACCTGACATCGACTTCGACGTGCGTCTGCCGGACGAGGCGCTGACCTGTCGGTTCGATGCGCGCCTGCTCGGCCAGGCGCTTGCCAACCTGATCAAGAACGCCACCGAGGCGATCGCCGCCGTTCCGGCCGAGGAGAGCCGCAAGGGCGAGGTCGTGGTGCGCGCGCGGGCCGAGGGCGGCACGGTTGTGATCGAGGTCATCGACAACGGCATCGGCCTGCCGCAGGAAAACCGGCGGCAACTCCTGGAGCCGTACATGACCACCCGTGAGAAGGGGACGGGGCTCGGTCTCGCGATCGTCACAAAGATCGTCGAGGAACACAGCGGCCGGATCGAGCTCCTGGACGCGCCCGCGGCGGCCGATGGCGGACACGGCGCCATGGTTCGTGTCACGCTGCCCAACGTTGTTGCCGACACGCCCGTCGCCCCGGCGGACAATCAAAAAGAACCTGACCAAACGCCAGCCTGATCGAACGCCATGCCCTCCGATATTCTGATCGTCGACGATGAAGATGATATCCGCGAACTGGTTGCGGGAATCCTGACCGACGAGGGTCACACCACCCGCACGGCCGCGAACACCGATGCGGCCCAGGAGGAGATCAAGTCCCGCCGGCCGAACCTCGTCTTCCTCGATATCTGGCTGCAGGGCAGCGCCATGGACGGGCTCGCGCTGCTCGACACCATCCGGGTCGATCATCCCGACCTGCCCGTGGTGATGATCTCGGGCCACGGCAACATCGAGACCGCGGTTTCCGCGATCAAGCGCGGCGCCTACGACTACATCGAGAAGCCGTTCAAGTCGGACCGGCTGGTGCTGGTGGCGGAGCGGGCGCTGGAGACCTCGAAGCTCAGGCGTGAGGTCGAGGAGCTGCGCGTGAAGACCGGTGGCGCCATCAGGATGCTCGGCGACTCGCAGCCGATCTCCAGCCTCAGGAGCGTGATCGAACGCGTCGCGCCGACCAACAGCCGCGTCATGATCACCGGCGCGTCGGGCGCCGGCAAGGAGCTCGTCGCCCGCACGCTCCACGACCTGTCGCAGCGCGCGGCCGGACCGTTCGTGGTGGTCAACGCCGCCAACATCACACCGGAGCGCATGGAGGAGGAACTGTTCGGCACCGAGCCGGCGAACGGCGCCACCCGCAAGGTCGGCGCCCTGGAGGAGGCGCACGGCGGCACGCTCTATCTCGACGAAGTCGCCGACATGCCGCGCGAGACCCAGAACAAGATCCTGCGTGTCCTCGTCGACCAGGCCTTCATCCGTGTCGGCGGCAGCGCCAAGGTCAGCGTCGATGTCCGCATTATCGCGAGCACCGCGCGCGACCTCGAACAGGAGATCGCCAAGGGAGCGTTCCGCGAGGACCTGTTCCACCGGCTGGCGGTGGTGCCGCTGCGGGTGCCGTCGCTGGCGGAGCGGCGGGAGGATATCCCCGATCTGGTGCGCCATTTCGTTGACCAGATATCGCAGGCCTCGGGGCTGCCGGCGCGCGCGATCGGCGACGACGCCATGGCCGTGCTCCAGGCGCACGACTGGCCGGGCAACATCCGTCAACTGCGCAACAACGTCGAGCGGCTTATGATCCTCGCACGCGGCGGAAGCGACGAGGTGATTCGCGCCGACATGCTTCCGGCCGAGATCGGAGAGATGCTGCCGGCGACGCCGGGGCAGGGGGGTGAACACCTGATGTCATTGCCGCTTCGCGATGCCCGCGAGATCTTCGAGCGCGAGTACCTGACTGCCCAGGTGAACCGGTTCGGCGGCAACATCTCGCGCACGGCCGAGTTCGTCGGCATGGAGCGCTCCGCCCTCCATCGCAAGCTCAAGTCGCTGGGCGTACACTAGCGGCCATGCCCGGGGACGGCTCATGCGCGTTCTGATCTGCGGCGCCGGCCAGGTCGGCTACGGCATCGCCGAACGGCTGGCGGCGGAGGACAACGACGTCTCCGTCATCGACACCAAGCGCGAACTGATCGACATCATCCGCGACAACCTCGACGTTCAGGGTTTCGTCGGCCACGGCGCCCATCCCGACGCGCTTGCGGAGGCGGGCATCGAGCAGGCCGACATGATCGTGGCGGTCACCCTCTACGACGAGGTCAACATGATCGCCTGCCAGGTGGCGCACTCGCTGTTCAACGTGCCCACCAAGATCGCGCGGGTGCGGGCGCAGAGCTATCTTAAGCCGCACTGGAGCGACCTCTATTCGTCGAACAACATGCCGATCGACGTGATCATCTCGCCGGAGGTCGAGGTCGGCGAGATGGTGCTCCGGCGGCTCGCCGTGCCGGGCGCGTTCGACACGGTGTACTTCGCCGGCGGCGAGGTGGTCTCGATCGGCATCCACTGCACGGAGGACTGCCCGGTCGTCGATACGCCGCTCTCGCAACTGACCGAGCTGTTCCCCGATCTCCGCGCCGTCGTGGTGGGCATCCAGCGCGACGGCCGCCTGTTCGTCCCCCATTCGTCGGATTCAATGCTGATCGGGGACGATGTCTTCGTGATCTGCGAACGTGGCCAGGTCGCCCGCACGCTTGGCCTGTTCGGACACGAGGAACAGGTCGCCAACCGCGTCATCATCGCCGGCGGCGGCAACATCGGCCTCTACGTCGCCCGGACGCTGGAGGAACGGAACCGCACCGCCAGGATCAAGATCATCGAGCGCTCCCACGATCGCGCCGTCGAGGTCGCGGACGAACTGCGGCGAACGGTGGTGCTGAACGGCAATTCGCTCGAGCGCGAGGTGCTCACCGAGGCCGGCGCGGCGGCGGCCGATACGCTGGTGGCGCTCAGCAACGACGACGAGGTGAACGTCATTACCTGCGTCATGGCCAAGCAGATGGGCTGCCGGCGGACGATGGCGCTGATCAACAACCGTTCCTATCCCGATTTCTCCGACACGCTGGGCATCGACGCCACCGTCAATCCACGCTCGGTGACCGTCTCCAAGGTGCTCCAGCACGTGCGGCGCGGCCGCATCCGGCTGGTCCACTCCATCGGTGACGGCCGGGCGGAGGTCATAGAGGCGGAGGCGCTCGAAACCTCGCCGCTGGTCGGCAAGCCGTTGAAGGAACTCGATCTTCCCGACGGCATCCGCATCGGCGCCGTCTACCGCGACGACACGGTGCTGGTGCCAAGCGGCAGCCTGCAGATCCGCGCCGGCGATCGCGTCATCATCTTCGCCCTTGCCGAGCGCGTCCGGGAAGTCGAGCAGATGTTCCGCGTCAGTCTGGAGTTTTTCTAGGCCGTCCATGAACGGTGTCCTGTACACCCTGAGCCAGACCCTGGGGATCGGCGCGTTCGCGCTTCTGGCCCCGGCGGTGATCGGCCTGGTCAACGGCGATCCCGCGGGCGGCACCTATCTGGTCATCGCCGGCCTCGTTGGCTTCATCGCCGGGGCGACCTTCTTCACGCTGCAGGATCGCGTCGGTGTCCTCGACCGGGGCACCGGGCTTGGCGCCGTGGTCGTGACCTGGGCGACACTGCCGCTGGTGGCGGCGCTGCCGCTGGCGTGGGCGACGCCGCTCAACGGCCTCGATGCGGTGTTCGAGGCCGCGTCCGGCCTGACGACGACCGGCGCCACGACGTTCGCGACCCTGGAGGGCGTAAGCGCGGCTACCCTGTTCTGGCGCTGCGAACTGCAATGGCTGGGCGGTCTCCTGACGCTCATCACCTTCGCCGGCATCCTGGCACCGCTCGGGGTCGGCGGCCTGTCGTCGCGCGGGATCGCGGCGATCGGACGCCGGGAGGGCGAGCTTACCCGCGGCCAGTACCTGGTGCGCGGGATCACCGTCCTCTACCTGCTCGCGACGGGACTGTGCGTCGCGGCGCTGCTCCTGACCGGCTTGCCGCCGTTCGACGCGCTTTGCCTGGGATTCGCGACGGTCTCGACCGGCGGCTTCATGCCGCGCGACGGGGGGCTCGCCAGTTACGGGAGTCCAGCCGGGAACGCGGTGATCGTGGTCTTCATGATCATCGGCGGGACCAGCATCACCTGGCACCGCGCCGTGGTCGAGTTCCGCCACGGCGCGTTCTCGCGGCATCTGGAATCCTACGCCGTCATCGCCATGGTCGCGGTGGTCGCGATCGCCTACGCGGCCAGCTTCGCCGGCAACCATCCGTTGGGCGCGGCGATCGGCGAGGGGCTGTTCACCGCGGCCTCGCTGGTCACCACCACCGGGTTCGAGATCGGCGAGGGGGCACTGGCGTCGCTTCCGGGTGCTATCCCGGTGCTGATCGCCCTTGCCGGCGGGGCCGCGCTGTCGACAGCGGGCGGCGTCAAGCTCTACCGCATCGGCGCGATGATGCTGGCCTCCCAGCGCGAGTTCCACCGGCTCGTCTTCCCAAGCGGTGTGCTCGGGATCGGGCTCGCGGGGATGACGCGCGACGTCGACCTCATGAAGGCACTGTGGGCGAACCTGACGCTTTCGGTGTTCGTGGTGATCGCGGCGGCCGTCGGGCTGTCGCTGCAACTTCCCACGATCGGCGCGGCGCTGACGGCGGCCGTTGCGGCCTTCGCCAGCATCGGGCCGCTCTATGCGTCGATGGGCGTGGAGCAGGCCGCCTGGCCAGACTTCGCAGCGTTTGACGCGGTTTCGAAAACCGTGATGATCGTCACCATGATCCTCGGCCGCATCGAACTGTTCGCCTTCCTCGCCCTTATCGGCCTCTTCGCCGACCGTCGCTTCTGAGCTCAGCCCCATGCCGCGTATCGTCTACGTCAACGGCCGTTACCTGCCGTATGCCCGCGCCGCGGTCCACGTCGAGGACCGCGGGCTGCAGTTCGCCGACAGCGTCTACGAAGTGTGCGCCGTCCGCGGCGGCCGCTTCATGGATATCGCCAAGCATCTCGATCGCCTGGAACGGTCGCTCGGCGAACTGACGATGGCGATGCCGCTCGGCCGCCGGGCGCTTGAGCACGTGATGCGGGAGGTCGCGGCGCGGGAGCGGCTCGTCAACGGTCTGGTGTACGTCCAGGTAACGCGCGGTGTCGCGCCCCGTAATCACGCCTTTCCGGTTCCAAGCGTGCGGCCGGGGCTGATCGTTCTGGCGCGCACGCGCAACCAGGACGACCACACCGCGCGCCAGACGGACGGCGTCGCCGTCATCACGGTGCCGGAGACGCGCTGGGCGCGCGTGGATATCAAGACCACCGCGCTGGTGGCGAATGTGCTCGCCAAGGAGCAGGCGGCCAACGCCGGTGCCGTCGAGGCGTGGTTCGTCGACACCGACGGGCATATCACCGAAGGTTCGTCGTCGAATGCATGGATCGTCAATACCGACGGCGCGTTGATCACGCGGGCGGCCGACCGCAAGATTCTGGCCGGAATCACCCGGATCGCGACCAAGAAGGCCGCCGCGGCGGGGGAGATTCGGCTGGTTGAACGGGCCTTCACGCTGGCCGAAGCGCTGGCGGCGAGGGAGGCGTTCCTGACGTCAGCCGGCAACGATATCGCGCCCGTGATACGAATTGACGACCACACGGTGGGCGATGGTCGGCCTGGTCCGGTTGCAAAGTCGCTCCTGCAATGCTTTTACGACGTAGTGGACTATGAACCCGCCGGCCGATAACGGTACTTTTTTGGACGTGTGGCGTGAATTTGGGCGGAACTGACTAAACCGTAAGTTCGCTTTTGTGCCGAACTTCTCGACGTGTTCGCGAAGGTCGATTCAGGGTGGACAACAACAAAAGAGCTGACGTTGATGGCGGACCGCCAGCAGAATTTGCAAGACACTTTCCTGAACCACGTCCGGCGTAACAAGACGCCGCTGACGATCTTCCTGGTCAACGGCGTCAAGCTGCAGGGTATCGTGACCTGGTTCGACAATTTCTGCGTCCTGTTGCGGCGCGACGGCCATTCGCAACTGGTCTACAAGCACGCGATCTCGACGGTGATGCCGGGCGCGCCGATCAATCTCTATGAAGACGGCGAACCATCCGCCGAAGAGACGGAGTTTCAGGACGGCGATTGACCGACTCGTCCGACAAGGTCCAGGGCAGGAACGGCATTGCCACGACACCGCGGCGGGATCGGGCCGTGGTCGTCGTCCCGATCACCGACACGACCGACAGGCGCTCGCCCGAAGCACGGGTCGCCGAAGCGCAAGGTCTCGCCGAGGCCATCGACCTCGACGTCCGGGCCGCGTTCGCCGTGCGGGTGGGCCGCATCAAGCCGTCGACCTTCATCGGTCCGGGCAAGGTCGCCGATCTCACCGCCCAGGTCGCGGCCGAGGGCTGCGATCTCGTCATCTTCGACACAGCCCTTTCGCCGGTTCAGCAACGCAATCTCGAACGCGCGCTCAAGGCCAAGGTTCTCGACCGCACCGGCCTGATCCTGGAGATCTTCGGCGAACGGGCGCGGACGCGGGAAGGGCGGTTGCAGGTGGAACTCGCCCACCTGACCTACCAGAAGAGCCGGCTGGTCCGGAGCTGGACCCATCTGGAGCGCCAGCGCGGCGGCTTCGGTTTTCTCGGCGGGCCGGGCGAAACCCAGATCGAGGCCGACCGGCGCCAGATCGACGAACGGGTGGAGCGTATCAAGGCGGACCTTGCCGCGGTCGCGACGCGGCGCCGCCTGCAGCGCCGCAACCGGGCGAAGGGCAGCGAGATCACCGTGGCGCTGGTCGGCTACACCAACGCCGGCAAGTCGACCTTGTTCAACGCGCTCACCCGGTCCGGCGTGTTCGCGCACGATCAACTGTTCGCGACGCTCGACCCGACGCTGCGCCGCATCGAGTTGCCCGGCAGCGACGGCGCGGTCCTGTCGGACACGGTCGGCTTCGTCGCCGACCTGCCGACGACGCTGGTGGCCGCGTTCCGCGCCACGCTGGAGGAGGTCGCCGAGGCCGACATCGTCGTCCACGTCCGCGATGCCACCTCGTCCAGTGCCTCGGCCCAGGCCGAGGACGTGGCCGACGTCCTGTCCGAGCTCGGCATCGACGTGCACGACCCGGATCGGGTGATCGACGTCTGGAACAAGATCGACCTGCTGCCCGAGGGCGCGCCGTTGCCGGTTATCTCCGAAGCGGCCGCGAACGGGCGCGCCAGGCCGGAAACGATCGCGCTGTCGGCGCGCACCGGCGAGGGTGTGGACGGATTACTTGCCGCGCTGGCGGAGCGGGCGTCGGTCGCGCGCGCGGATTATCGAGTGACGCTCGCCGGCGACGGTCTCGGCCGTCTGCACCGGCTGTACGAACTGGGGAGAGTCCTGGATCGCCGCGACGATGATGACGGCGCGGTCACCGCGCGCATCCGCGTGCCGCACACCCGGCTGACCCGGTTTCGCGAGACGTTTCCCGAAGCCAGGCCGGTCACCGCTCAGCCGTCGGCAGAGCGCGGCTGAGCGTCGGTTTCATCGCGTTTAGCCGCCTGCCACAGGCGCTCCATCTCCTCCAGCGACGCGTCCTCAAGCGTGCGTCCGGACCGCCGCAGGGCGGCCTCGATGGCGCCGAACCGGCGGACGACCTTGGCGTTGGTGCGTTGCAGGCCGTGATCGGGATCGGCGCCGACATGGCGCGCGAGGTTGACGACCGTGAAGAGGAGGTCGCCGATCTCGTCCTCGAGCTTCTCCCGCGGCGGATCGTCCTTGTCGAGCTCGCGCTCGACCTCGTCCAGCTCCTCGCGAATCTTCTTCACCACCTGACGCCGGTCGTCCCAGTCGAAGCCCACCGTGGCAGCGACCTTCTGCAGCTTCATGGCGCGGGCGAGGCCGGGCAGGTAGGCGGGCACGTCGTCAAGCAGTCCCGGCGCAGATTCCGTCTCGCCCGAGCCGGCACGGCGAGCCTGTTTCTCCTGCGACTTGGCGGCTTCCCAGAAACCTTTGGCCGCGCCGGCGGAGCGCGCCGCGTCGTCGCCGAAGACGTGCGGGTGCCGTCGGATCATCTTGGTGGTGACGGCCTCGACCACGTCCGGGAACGCAAACAGGCCGGCTTCCTCGGCGAGACGCGCGTGGTACACGACCTGGAGCAGGAGGTCGCCAAGCTCGTCGCAAAGGTCGACCATGTCGTTGCGCGCGATCGCATTGGCGACCTCGTAAGCTTCCTCGATCGTGTACGGCGCGATGGTGCCGAACGACTGCTCAATGTCCCACGGGCAGCCGGTCTCGGGATGGCGCAGCGCCGCCATGATGGCGATCAGGCGGTCGATGTCGCGGCCGGGTTCCATGTCAATGCGCTCCGGGAGGTGGTGCGCAGGCCTGGACACTCAGGATCATATCAATGTCGCATAACATATATTATGGAACCTCCAGATCAGTCGGTGCCGGGAAATCGAAGGCCATGCCGTCATACGCCACATCCACGCCGTCCGGCACCATGGCGCTCACCTCTGCGTAGTCGAGATCGCCGTGGAGATGCGTGAGGATCGCGCGACGCGGCGTCACGCGTTCGATCCAAGCCAGCGTCTCGCTCAGGCTGAAATGGCTCGGATGCGGCCGGTGACGCAAGGCGTCGACGAGCCAGACGTCGAGCCCGGTGACGGCCGCCATCGAGTCCGGCGGCACGTCGCTGATGTCGCTGGAGTACGCGAAGCCGCCGACACGGAGACCAAGACTGTCGATGGAGCCGTGGATCTGCCGAAACGGATGGATGTCGATCGGGCCACCGGCGCCGTCGACCGTGAACGGCACACCATAGGTGATCATGCGGTGTTCGAGGATGGCCGGATAGCCGTCGACATGACCGTGAAAGCAGTACGCGAAGGCCTGGTCGAGGCGCTCGAACGCGGTCTCATCGGAATAGACCGGCAGCCGCCGGTGGGTGTTCAGCCAGAACGCGCGCATGTCGTCGATGCCGTGGGTATGGTCGGCATGGGCATGGGTGATGATCAGCGCGTCGATCTCGCCGACGTCGGCGTCGAGGAGCTGTTCGCGAATATCAGCACCGCAATCGACGAGCACGCGCGTGGTGCCATGCTCGGCGATCCGCTCGATGAGAATGGCGGCCCGCCGGCGGCGGTTGCGCGGCTCCGACGGATCGCAGGCACCCCAATCGTTGCCGATACGCGGCACGCCCGGCGACGCCCCACAGCCGAGGATACGGACGCGCCAGACCTCGCTCAAGAGCGCGGTACCTTGTTGAAAAGGCGAAAGAAATTGTCGCTGGTGGTCCGCGCGATGGCGTCCGGGCTGACGCCTTTCACGTCGGCGAGCACATCGGCGGTACGAGCCACATAGGCCGGTTCGTTGCGCTTGCCGCGATGCGGTGGCGGCGCCAGGAACGGTGCGTCCGTCTCGACCAGGAGCCGGTCCATCGGCACCGTGGCGGCAATGGCGCGGAGCTCGTCGGAGCGCTTGAAGGCGAGAATGCCCGAAAACGACACGTAGAACCCCAGGTCGACGCCGCGGGCGGCGAATTTCTCGCCCGAGGAAAAGCAGTGCAGGACGGCCGGGAAGGCCCCCTTCCCCATCTCGCCGGACAGGATCTCGATCATGTCGTCATCGGCATCGCGGGCGTGGATCACCAGCGGCAGACCGGTCTCGCGGGCCGCGGCGATATGCTCCACAAGACCGCGCCGCTGATTGTCGCGTGAAGAATTGTCGTAGTGATAGTCGAGCCCGGCCTCGCCGATGGCGACCACCAGCGGGTCGTCGGCCATCCTGACCAGATGGGCGGCCGTGACGTCGGTTTCCTCGTCGGCGTTATGCGGGTGCGTGCCGACCGAGCAGTAGACGCCCGGATAGGCTTCGGCGATGGCGCGGACCTCGTCGAAGCGACGGACGCGGGTGCAGATCGTCACCATCGTCGTCACGCCGGCCGCGGCCGCACGCCCGACCACCGCGTCGCGATCCTCCTCAAAATCGGGAAAATCGAGATGGCAGTGGCTGTCCACCAGCATGGGATCAGTCCGTCGCCACCGCCACGCGGGGGAAGATCGGCGACGGCGCCGGCAGCGACTGACCGGCGGCAAGCCTGTGCTCCGGACCAAGGACGGCGAAATCGCGGGTGTCGGCCGGAACGCCAAGCAGGTCGAGTAGGCGCGCCGACGCTTCCGGGATCACCGGTGCGGCAAGGATCGCCACCTGACGCAGGACTTCCGACGTGACCCACAGCACCGTCGCCATGCGCGCCGGGTCGGTCTTGCGCAGCGCCCACGGCTCGGCGGCGGCGAAGTAGCGGTTCGCGGCGGCGACGACGGTCCAGATATCGTTCAGCATGGCGTGGATCTGCTGCCGCTCCATGGCCGCCCGGCAGGCGGGCAAGAGCCCGTCGACCTGGGCCAGCAGCGCCTCGTCGGCGGCGTCGAGCGGTCCCGGCTCGGGCGTCTGGCCGTCGCAGTTGCGGGCGATCATCGTCAGCGATCGCTGGGCCAGGTTGCCGAGATCGTTGGCGAGATCGGCGTTGATCCGTGCCACGATCGCTTCGTGGCTGTAGTTGCCGTCCTGACCGAACGGCACCTCGCGCAGGAAGAAGTAGCGCACCTGGTCGCGGCCATAGGCATCGATCAGGTCGAACGGGTCGACGACGTTGCCGGCCGACTTCGACATCTTCTCGCCGCGGTTGAACAGGAACCCGTGGGCGAAGACGCGCTTCGGCAGTTCGACGCCGGCCGACATCAGGAAGGCCGGCCAGTAGATGGCGTGGAAGCGCACGATGTCCTTGCCGATGACGTGGAGATCGGCGGGCCAGTAGTGCCAGAGCGGCGCGTCGGGATCGGGATAGCCGACGCCGGTGATGTAGTTGGTGAGCGCGTCCACCCACACATACATGACGTGCCGTTCGTCGTTCGGGACCTTGATCCCCCAGTCGAACGTCGTCCGCGACATGGACAGGTCCTTCAGCCCCGACTTGACGAAGCTGACGACCTCGTTGCGGCGTTCCGCCGGGCCGATGAAGTCCGGGTTGGCGGCGTAGTGGGCGAGCAGCGGCTCCTGATAGCGCGACAGGCGGAAGAAGTAGGTCTCCTCCTCCACCCACTCGACCGGGGTCCCCTGCGGACCGTAACGCACCTTGTCCTCGCGGACTTCCGTCTCCGATTCCGCGTAGTAGGCCTCGTCGCGGACCGAATACCAGCCGGCATACGTGTCCTTGTAGATGTCCCCGGCGGCCTCCAGGCGGCGCCACACCTCCTTCGACGCCAGGTGATGGCGCTCCTCGGTGGTGCGGATGAAATCGTCGTTGGTACAGCCGAGTGCTGCCACCATGTCCAAGAACAGCTTGGCATTGCGGTCGGCCAGTTCGCGCGGCTCGAGCCCCTCGCGCGTCGCCGTGTGCTTCATCTTGATACCGTGCTCGTCGGTACCGGTCAGAAAGTAGACGTCGCGGCCGTCCAGGCGCATGAAGCGCGCGATCGCATCGGTCGCCAACGCCTCGTAGGCGTGGCCCACATGCGGCGCCCCGTTGGGGTAGGAAATCGCGGTGGTGATGTAGAAGGTTTGCCGGCTCATGGTCTGCTCGCTTGGTCCGATCGATGTCGCTCACCCGGCCCTGCGGCCGGATCGGACCATCACATTCGAGCAGCGTGGGCGAGGTGCAGCATGAGCCGAAGCACGGCGCGTTTTCGGTCGAGGTTGTAGATATCGGTGTCGGTGACGACGCGGCCGAGGTTGTCCCACACCTCCGCCCACCTTTCAAGCGGCGTGGCGGCAACGGCGGCCGACACCGCCGCGGCCTCCCCCGGTTCCGGCTCGCCGCGCACGCGGCGGCTCAGCCAGCCGGACAGCATGTCGACAAACCCCGCCCAGAGGTCGTCGCGGCCGCGCGTGGCGACCCGGTCGGCGAGATCGTGCACTGCCGGCAGGTCCATGTCGGGCAGGTGTGCCGTCACGGCCGCGAAGGCGCGCCAGGCGTCGAGGCTGTCGCCGTCGCAATAGGCGGCCGCCCGGCGCAGGCTGCCGCCGGAGAGCGCGGCGGCGGCCACGGCGACGGCCCGGTCGACGCCGGTCGCCTCAAGGGCGGATTCGACGCGCTCCATGGGGAGCACCGGGACGTTCAGGCGCCGGCAGCGGGAGCGGATGGTCGGCAGGAGCCGGCCGGGCACATGGCTCACGATCAGAAACAGCGAGCGCGGCGGCGGCTCCTCCAGCACCTTCAGGAGCGCGTTGGCGGCGCTGAGGTTCATCTCGTCGGCGGCATCGACGATGGCGATCCGCCACGCGCCCTCCCCGGCGGTGGTGCCGAAGAAGGGCAGGGTCCGGCGGACGACGTCGACGGTGAGTTCGGTGCGGAACTTCTTGCCGCGGTCGTCCCACGGCCGCTCGAGGATCAGCAGGCCGCCATGGGCCCGGCCCGCCACCTTGCGCGCGACCGGATCGTCGGGCGCAACGGCAAGATCGGTCGCGTCGACGGTGGCCGGGTCGGGATGGGCCAGCACGAACCGCGCGAAACGGTAGGCGAGCGTCGCCTTACCGATGCCCTTGGGCCCGCCCAGGAGCCAGGCATGATGCATGGTGCCGGAACGGTAGCTGTCGAGGAGCGCACGTTCGACATGCGGGTCGCCGAACCACGCTCCCTGTTCCTCCGGGGCCGGCCAGCCGGGCAGCGCGTCCGGGCGTGGGATGTCGTTGGCTTCGGTCATGGTGTTCCGCCGGCCGTCAGCAATCTCGCCTCGACCACGCCGTAGACCCGGCCCGCCACTTCCTCGGCCGACGCGTCGGCGTCGACGACGGCGCAGCGCTCCGGCTCGGCCTCGGCGATCGCCAGAAACGCGGCCCGGCGACGGGCATGGATGCCGAGCGCGTCGCGTTCGAACCGGTCCGGCGGCGCGGACCGGCCACGATGGGCGGCGCGCTCGACACCGAGCTCGGCCGGCAGGTCGAGGATGATGGTGAGGTCCGGAACATGCTCGCCGATGGCCGCCGCCTCCAGCCGGCGCAGGAGGGTCTCACCGGCGTCGGCCTGATAGACGCGGGTCGAATCGATGAAGCGGTCGCAGATCACCCAGCGACCGGCGCCGAGCGCCGGGGCAATCACCGCGTCGACGTGATCGGCCCGCGCGGCGGCGAAGAGGTAGGCTTCGCCCTCGGCGCCGAAGCGGGCCGCGCGGCCGGAGAGGAGAAGGTCCCGGATCGCCTCGGCGGCCGGCGTACCGCCGGGCTCGCGGGTGACCAGATGGTCGAGCCCGTGGCCCGCAAGGCGTTCGGCGAGCGCCCTCACCTGGGTCGACTTGCCGGTGCCCTCGCCGCCCTCGAAGGTGATGAACTTCCCCAGCATTGCGAGGCTACAGCCAACCCAGAAGCAGTTCCTGGAGGCCGTCGCGGGCGCGCTGGGTCAGCGATCCCTGGCCGATGTCCTCGGCGGCGTAGACGGGCGCTTCCCTGATCAGGCGGTCGTCGATGGTCACGCGCAGCATACCAATCTCGTCGCCCTTCTCGATCGGGGCCTGAACCGGACCCTGGTAGTGGACGCGCCCCTTCAGGAGATCGCTGGACCCGCGCGGCAGCAGCAGATCGACGCCGCCCCGGGCGACGACGCCGACGGAACCCTTGTCGCCGCCGAACACCCTCGCCTCGCCGATCACCTCGTCGCGCTCAAACAGGCGCACCTGCTCGAAGGCGCGGAAGCCCCATTCCAGCAGCTTGCGGGATTCCTCGGCGCGTTGCTTGGCCGATTCCGCGCCATTGATGACCAGGATCAGGCGTTGACCATCGCGTTCGGCCGATCCGACCAGCCCGTAGCCCGATTCCTCGGTGAATCCGGTCTTCAGCCCGTCGGCGCCGATGCCCATCTCAACCAGCGGATTGCGATTGCGCTGGGTGATGCCGTTCCAGGTGAAATCGGGCTCGCGGAACATGGCGTAGTGCTCGTCATGTTCGATGATCAGGTGCTCGGCCAGACGGGCGAGATCCCAGGCGGTGACATACTGGTCCGGGTCCGGCAGGCCGGTGGAGTTGGCGAAGTGCGACTCGGTCAGTCCAAGCTGGCGGGCGTGCTGGTTCATGACATCGGCGAACGTCGATTCGGTGCCGGCCATGCCTTCGGCAAGCACGATGCACGCGTCGTTGCCCGACTGGATGATGACGCCGCGCAGGAGGTCGACCACCTCGATCTCCGAGCCAAGCTCGGCGAACATGGTCGATCCGCCCGACGAGGCGCCGCCCTCGCGCCACGCGGTCTCGCTGACGACAAACGTATCGTCGAGCGCCAGCTCGCCGGTGGCCAGTGCCTCGAAGACCACCTGGAGGGTCATCAGCTTGCCCATGCTCGCGGGCGGCATGCGGTCGGCGGCGGCCTTCTCGAACAGAACCGTGCCGGTCTCCATGTCGACCAGCAGAACCTGCTCGGCGCGCGAATCGAACTGCTGGGCCGATATGGGAGATATGGGAAGCGTCGCGGTCAGGCCGACGGCCAGCGCCGCGCAGACGCTCAGTGCGGCCCTATGGAGGTATCCGGGGTGTCGTTGGCCCATCGCTTGTGCTGCCGGTCGCGCGTCCATGCGCGGACTCAACAGCATGAGCCGCAACGAATCAAACGGAGATGCGGGTGGCAGGCGTCAGCGGCTGACGACGAAGGCGCCGCGCAGCCCGTGGGCGGCGGCGGCATCGATGACCCGTTGGGCCTTCGCGGCGTCGGCAACGGTCACGCGGACGATCTGCAGGCGTCGTCCGTCGGACCGGCTGCTCGTTGCGAGATCGACCTTGCCATAGGCGCCGAGGGCATCGGCGGCCCGCCGTGCGTTGTCGGCGTTGCCGAACGTCCCGACCTGGACGGTCACGCGCGCCGCCACGGCCTGTTCGACGCTCCCGCCTGCCAGCGACGCCGCGGCGGCATGGGCCGCGCTTGCCGGTTTCGCGGGCGCGAAGGAATGGGCGAAGCCTGCGCTCATGATGAGCGGCTTGATGAGGTCCGGCTGGGTGTCGGCCGGTGCGTAGGCGGGCACGATGGACAGGGGCGATCCGGCCGCCATCGGCTTCAGGGTGGCGTCGAACACATGCCCGTTCCTGATCCGCGGCGCGGGCGCCGCGGCAAGCTGGATATGGCCGCGCAAGCCGACCTTCGGCAGAGCGCCGCCGTTCGACCTGATGCCCGGCCCGGTGAGCGTGGCCAGCAAGGCGCGGTCGCTGCTGCCCTCCAGCCCGGCCTGGCGGACATAGTCGACGCGGACCTTGACGGTTCCCTTCTTCTGGAAGTCGAGAACCTGGGCCGTCGCCTTCGAGACGTCGATGATCCGGTTGTGGGCGAACGGACCGCGGTCATTCACGCGCACGACCACCGAGCGGCCGTTTTCGAGGTTCGTCACCCGCACATAGCTGGGGAGCGGCAGGGTCGGATGCGCCGCGGTCAGCGCGTTCATGTCGTAGACCTCGCCGTTGGCGGTCTGGCGGCCGTGGAAGGCGGCGCCGTACCAGGAGGCGAGACCGGTCGCGGTATAGTTCGGGTTGTCGCGCGGAACGTAGGTCTTGCCGGCGATCCGGTAGGGCTTGCCGACGTGGTAGCGGCCGCCGCCCTTGGGCACCGGCTTGCCGCTCGCGACCTTGCGCGGGCTGGCCTTACCGTAGACGGCCTGGCTGAAGTATTCCTTGGTCTTCTCGGCGACCGGCGGCGCCGACGAGCAGGCCGCGAGCAGCATGCCCGCGATCGTCACCACAATGCCCGGCATCAGGCGCGCAGGGCGGCGCGCGCCGTGAAGTCGATCAGAATCCCGCTGCAAGCCTAGTCCCCGTCCCCACAATGTCACCGACCCGCAACCATTGAATGGAGACGGTGTCTTAACGAATGGTAAACCCCAGCGACTGGAATGGACCAAATTGCGGTCGCGAACGCAAGGGTTTGCGGCGATTTTTCGCACCCTCGGCGACGATGGTTAACGTCGGTGGCAGGGTTAACACACCGGTCAAAACCGGCCTGCGGGCGGTGGACACCGGATCACTGGCGCACAATCTACCGGCAGCGTATGACAAGCCGCCAAACGCCACGCTTCACCGATCCTCCAGAGTCCCCCAGCAGTTCCCATGAACAGCCTGACCAAACGCCTGAAAACGCTCTTCGAATCCCGCCGATTCGAGCTCGCGATCACCGTCGTCATCTGCATCAACGCGGTGACACTGGGGCTGGAAACCGTGCCGGAAGCCATGGCGCGCTATGGCGACCTGCTGTGGGCGATCGACCGCGTCATCCTGGCGATCTTCACCATCGAGGTCGCGCTCAAGCTGTTCGTCTATCGGCTCGCCTTCTTCCGCGACCCCTGGAAGATCTTCGATATGCTGATCGTGGGCATCTCGCTGGTGCCGGCGAGCGGCAACCTGTCGGTGCTGCGGACCCTGCGCATCCTGCGGGTCTTCCGGCTGGTCAGCACGGTGCCGTCGCTGCGCCGCGTGGTCGGCGGCCTGATCGGCGCCCTCCCCGGCATGGGCTCGATCCTCGTCCTCCTCAGCCTGGTCTTCTACGTCTTCTCGGTGATGGCGACCAAGCTCTACGGGGCGACGTTCCCCGACTGGTTCGGTTCCATTCCCCGTTCCGCCTACTCGCTGTTCCAGATCATGACGCTGGAGAGCTGGTCGATGGGCATCGTGCGGCCGGTCATGGAGGTGTTTCCGCAGGCGTGGATGTTCTTCGTGCCGTTCATCATCGCCACCTCCTTCACGGTGCTCAACCTGTTCATCGGCATCATCGTGTCGGCGATGCAGGCGGACTACGAGGCGGTGGCGGCCGAGGAGCGCGGGCAGATGCACGACGACCAGGAGCAGATCCTGAAGGAGGTGCGCGCGCTCCGCGCCGAGGTCCAGGCGTTGACGCGGCGGCAAGAGTCATAGTTGCGCCGGATCGCGTGGTAACGGGTGGTTTGCGGAATCTGGTACCTTACGTGCGCCGGATGTCGGCTGAGGCTGACGCCAGGGGATGGGTGGCCGAGTGGTCGAAGGCAGCGGTCTTGAAAACCGCCAGGCGGGCAACCGTCTCGTGGGTTCGAATCCCACCCCATCCGCCATTCACCGCCGTTTGTTCGATGTTTTACTACGCGGGTTGGGTGACAGCTTTGCGGACGAGGCTGCCGTTCGATTTCTGTTGCTGAATGACTGCTCTGTGCGGTTCGCAACCGCAGCGAAAAACAATGACGGCGGAAGTGTGAATTCGCTGCAAGTGCCAGCTAGCAATGCTCTCGTACAGAAAGCAGACATTCAAGAAACGCAAAACTCAAAAAAAGCTACATTGCCGCGGGACACGTCAAGCGCGCCGCGGACAGTTCAAGCCACGGGGCGCTTGGAATGAAAAAAGCCGCAACTCATCACCTTCATTGCAGCTTGATTCAAGTGGTGTACGTTTGAGTTTGAGTAGAGCGAGTGAGCTGAATGGTTCAGCTTCTTAGGCACGTCGCTACTTCTGCGTCGGGCTCGCTTGTAAAGTCGTCTGATCTGGCACCGAACCTGACTATCGATCCAAGATGTTCGCGCAGATGCACGCAGTCACGCCAAAGCGCGAGCCAGACCCTTGGCCAGAACGGGCGTTTAGTCGGGCCGTTGAGCCAGTCTATTGCTTGCGACGACAGCCTGTCTACGGAGCTGGTTCCGGGGGCAATTGTGTCGGGCATGTCGCTCCACAACGTGCACCAGAGGGGAGCCCAGCGCGGATGCTCGGGATCGGTCAAAAAGAGCCATTCGATCGCAATCTTCTGCAGCTCGGCATGCGTTGCGGGATCCTGCCCCCGGTTTTCCCAGAGCAGGTCCCAGACACTTGTCCACCCGCCTAATTCGGGCAGCGTCTCGGACAAAGTGGTCAGCGCTTCAGTGAATAGGCTCCTGCGACGCGGGCCATCGTCCGCTGCGTCGCACCAATCTATCTTCCACTTGTCTGACCATTCCCAGGACAACGCCGGGGACGGGGTCCCCGCCAGACACCTTCTCATGAGGCCCGCGTAGTCTCGTGGCGTTTTGAGCCACTCGAGCGCGACTGCTTGCAGCACTGCGTCGCCCGGAGTCGCCGTCCACAGCATATTCCAAATGAATATCCAGAACTGATGCCCTGGCTGAGCCTCCAACCAGTCGAACGCGATCTTGCGCACCTCGGCCTCCCCCGGCGCTACCTCCCACAGCTTCTCCCAGGTGAATTTCCAGGACGCGTGCTCCGGCTGAGCCCCCAACCAGTCGAGCGCGATCTTGCGTACATCAGCTTCGGGCTTGGTTCCCCAAACATCTTGCCAGACATAGCTCCAGGACGCGTGCTCCGGCTGAGCCT
>JANQRX010000009.1 GCA_028284325.1 Bauldia sp.
GCTCCTCACCATCCTCAACGCCATAATCAGAGACCGAAGACCATGGCAAAACGCTTGACCGACAAGACAGTCGCTCCGGTCAAGCCGGAGGATGACGGAAGAGGTGTGCGGAATGACGGTGGAGGAGAGCGGGAGAAGGCGACGGGTCAGCCGCGGTCGAGGTAGCCGCGGTCGCGCAGGTAGTCGATCACCTGGTCGGCGGCGGTTTCCGGCGCGAGCGAATCGGTGGGAAGGCGAATCTCCGGCGACTCGGGCGCCTCATACGGTGAATCGATGCCGGTGAAGTTGGCGATCTCGCCGGCGCGCGCCTTGCGGTAGAGCCCCTTGGGATCGCGCTCTTCGACGACGTCGAGCGGCGCATCGACGAAGACCTCGACGAATTCGCCCTCCTCGACGAGGCCGCGCGCCAGCAGCCGCTCGGCCCGGAACGGCGAGATGAACGACACCAGCACGATCAGGCCGGCGTCGACGAACAGCCGCGCCGTCTCGGCCACGCGGCGGATGTTCTCGACGCGGTCGGCATCGGTGAAGCCGAGGTCGCGGTTGAGGCCGTGGCGGATGTTGTCGCCGTCGAGCAGGTAGGTGTGGCGGCCGGCGGCCTGGAGCTTCTTCTCGACCAGATTGGCGACGGTCGACTTGCCGGCGCCCGACAGGCCGGTGAACCACAAGACGCATGGCCGCTGGCCGAGCTGGTCGGCGCGCAACGTCTTGTCGATGTCGAGCGCCTGCCAGTGGACGTTGTCGGCCCGGCGCAGGCCGAAGCGGAACATGCCGGCCGCGACCGTGGCGTTGGAGAACCGGTCGACGAGGATGAACGACCCGGTGGCGCGGCTGTCGTCATAGGCGTCGAAGGTCACCGGCTCGGACAAGGACAGCTTGCAGGCGCCGATGTCGTTGAGCCCCAGCGTCTTGGCCGGCTCCTGGTGGTAGGTGTCGGGATCGATGCGGTGGGTGAGCTCGCTGACGGTGGCGAGCGCGTTCTGCGCGCCCGTCTTCAGGAGATAGGGACGGCCGGGCAGGAGCTCGGTCTCCGACATCCAGATGATGTGCGCGGCCAACTGGTCGGACACCGCCGGCCGTGCCGTCGGCGGCGACAGGACATCGCCGCGGGAAATGTCGATCTCGCCGGCGGTGGTGATCGTCACCGCGTCCCCGGCGCGGGCGTCTTCGCGATCGACACCGGCGCCGACGACGCGCTCAATCCGGGTCGTCTGGCCGGTGCGCGGCACGGCGATCTCGTCGCCGGCGCGGAGGCGGCCGGCGGCGACGGTGCCCGTGTAGCCCCGGAAATCGGCGTTCGGGCGGTTGACCCACTGAACCGGGAGACGCAGCGGCTGGTCGGCGGCGCCGTCATCGATGCGCGCGGTTTCGAGGTAGCCGAGCAGCGTCGGCCCGGCATACCAGCCGGTCCGTTCGCTCGCCGTCGAGACGTTGTCGCCGAAGCGCGCCGACACCGGGATCGCAGCGATCTGCGTGAAGCCGAGGTCGCGGACCGCCTCGCGGAACGCGGCCTCGATCGCGGCGAAGCGTGCGGCGTCGAAGTCCACCAGATCCATCTTGTTGACCGCGAGCACGACGTGACGGATGCCGAGCAGGCCGGCGACGTAGGCGTGGCGGCGGGTCTGGGTGATCACGCCGGTGCGGGCGTCGACCAGGAGCACGGCGAGATCGGCGGTCGAGGCGCCGGTCGCCATGTTGCGGGTGTACTGCTCGTGTCCCGGGGTATCGGCGACGATGAAGCGGCGGCGGGGGGTGGCGAAGAAGCGGTAAGCGACATCGATGGTGATGCCCTGCTCGCGCTCCGCCGCCAGGCCGTCGACGAGCAGGGCGAAATCGAACTCGTCGCCGGTGGTGCCGAACCGCTCGGTCTCGGCGCGCAGGCTGGCGAGCTGGTCGTCGAACAGCAGCTTGGAATCGTAGAGGAGCCGGCCGATCAGCGTCGACTTGCCGTCGTCGACGCTGCCGCAGGTGAGGAAGCGCAACGTATCCTGGGCCGAGATCAGCGCCGCGGTCATCAGAAATAGCCCTCGCGCTTCTTGAACTCCATGGAGGCGACCGTGTCGTGGTCGATCAGCCGGCCCTGGCGTTCGGAGGTGCGGGCGGCAAACATCTCGGCCACGATGGCGTCGAGGCTGTCGGCCTCGGACTCGATCGCGGCGGTGAGCGGATAGCAACCGAGGGTGCGGAAGCGGACGCTGCGCTCCTGCGGCGTCTCGCCGGGGCGGAGCGGCATGCGGTCGTCGTCGACCATGATCCACTGGCCGTCGCGCTCCACAACCGGGCGGCGCGCGGCGAAGTAGAGCGGCACGATGTCGATGCCCTCGGCCTGGATGTACTGCCAGATATCGGTCTCGGTCCAGTTGGAGAGCGGGAAGACCCGGATCGATTCCCCGGCCTTCACCCGGGTGTTGTAGATCGACCAGAGTTCGGGACGCTGGTTCTTCGGGTCCCAGACGTGGCCGGCGGAGCGAAACGAGAAGACGCGCTCCTTGGCGCGGCTCTTCTCCTCGTCGCGGCGGCCGCCGCCGAACGCAGCGTCGTAGCCGCCGGCATCGAGCGCCTGCTTGAGCGCCTCGGTCTTCATGATGTTGGTGTAGTCGCTGGAGCCGTGGCTGAACGGCGTGACGTCGTCGGCGACCCCGGCCTGGTTGGTGTGGACGCGGAGATCGAGTCCGTGCCTCTGCGCCACCTCGTCGCGAAAGAGGATCATCTCGCGGAACTTCCACGTCGTGTCGATGTGCAGGAGCGGGAACGGCAGCGGCGCGGGATAGAAGGCCTTCAGCGCCACATGCAGCATGACCGACGAATCCTTGCCGATCGAATAGAGCATCACCGGCCGCTCGCAGGTCGCGACCACCTCCCGCAGGATGAAGATGGCCTCCGATTCAAGGCGCGCGAGGTGAGACTCAGGAGGTATCGGCATGGCTCGGCACGGATTGGACGCAGCGGGAGCGCAGACTAGCCAACGCAGCGGCCATCTCAAGCATCAGGACAGCGCGCGAGCGACGGCGCGCGCAGCGGTTTCGCCGTCCGGGGCGATCGCGTGGAACAGCTTTCTATCGCTCAACGGTCCAGCGGATCGAGGCCGCCAGTGGCGATGAACCAGGGATTGAGGAACCGGTTGGCGCCCTCGGCCTCCGGGTTCGGTCCGTAGGGCAGCGGCGTGCCCTCCATGGTCACGACGCGCCCGCCGGCCGCGCGCAGGATCGCCTCGCCGGCGGCCGTGTCCCATTGCATGGTCGTGCCCATGCGCGGGTAGAGGTCGGCCCCACCCTCGGCGACAACGCAGAACTTCAGCGACGAGCCGGCCGAGACCAGTTGGCGCACGTCGAACCGGGCGATGAAGTCATTGGTCTGGGGTGTGCGGTGCGAGCGGCTGGCGACCACGTCGATCGCCGGCGAGAGCGGCGGGCGAACGGCGATCTGTGTCAACGGACCGATCCGGCCGTCCTCGACCTCGGCACGCCAGGCGCCGCGGCCGACCTCGCCGAAGTAAAGCGCCCCGGTCACCGGCACGTAGATGACGCCGAGAACCGGCAGGCCGTCCTCGACCAGACCGATGTTGACCGTGAAATCGTCACCGCCGCGGGCGAACTCGCGGGTGCCGTCGAGCGGATCGACGAGGAAGAACCGCCGTCCCAGGGCCGGCTCGCGACCGGCATCGATCGATTCCTCGGCGATGGTGGCGACGCCGGGCGCCAGATCGCCAAGCCGCGCGAGGATGAGCTCCTCGGCGGCGCGGTCGGCCTCGGTCACGGGCGACTTGTCGGCCTTGATCTCGACCTTGGCCCCGCGGCGGCGGACATCGAGGATGGTGGCACCGGCGTCGATCGCGGCGCGATTGATGCCGTCGACGAGACCGGATGGCGGCGCGTCGTTCAACTGGACAGGTGCGGACATGGCCGCCTGTCTACAGCAAACGCACCGGGGCGCAACCGCGGGCGAGCAGCCGCGCTCAGCCGAGGGCCGCCTCCGGCGCGGTGAACGGCAGACCGAGGCTTTCGGCCACAGCCGGGTGGGTGATCCGGCCGTCATGGACGTTGAGGCCGTTCAGGCCGTGGCGATCGGCCTTCAGCGCGTCGAGGCCGCGATCGGCCAACGTCAGACCGAGCGGCAGGGTGGCGTGGTTCAGGGCATGGCTCGCCGTCAGCGGCACCGCGCCCGGCATGTTGGCGACGCAATAGTGGACCACGCCGTCGACATCGTAGGTCGGCGCGTCGTGGGTGGTGGGGCGCGAGGTCTCGAAGCAGCCGCCTTGGTCGATCGCGACATCGACGAGCACCGCGTGGGGCTTCATGAGCGCCAGCATGGCGCGGGTGACCAGCTTGGGCGCCGCCGCGCCCGGCACCAGGATCGCGCCGATAACAGCGTCGGCCGAGCGTAGCTCCTCCGACAGGGATTCGCGGGTCGAGTAATGGGTCACCACGCGGCCCTGGAAGATCTCGTCGAGTTCGCGCATGCGCGGCACCGAGCGTTCGAGCATCGTCACCCGTGCGCCAAGGCCGACGGCCATCAGCGCCGCGTGCATGCCGACGACACCGCCGCCGATGATGACCACGCGACCGGGCGGCACGCCCGGCACGCCGCCGAGCAGGACGCCGCGACCGCCATTGGGCCGCTGCAGCGCCGCCGCCGCGGCCTGGATGGACAGGCGACCGGCCACCTCGCTCATGGGCGCCAGCAACGGCAGGTGGCCGTTGTCGTCGGTGACAGTCTCGTAGGCGATCGCCGTGGCGCCGGACGCCATGAGGCCTTCGGTCTGCGCCCGGTCGGCGGCGAGGTGGAGATAGGTGAAGAGGATCTGGCCCGGGCGCAAACGGCCAATCTCCTCGGCCTGGGGCTCCTTGACCTTGACGATCATGTCGGCGGCCTCGAAGACGGCCACGGCGCCGTCGACGATCTCGGCGCCGGCAACGCGATACTCGTCGTCGCTTGCGGCCATGCCGGCCCCGGCACCCGATTCGACCACGACCTCGTGGCCGTGGGCCACGTATTCGCCGACCGCGGCCGGGGTCAGCCCGACGCGGTATTCGCTCGGCTTGACCTCTTTCGGAACGCCCACGCGCATGGCTGCCTCCCCAGTCAGGCTCTCGAGTCAGGTTTCGTGGCGAGTCTACATCCCCTCGCGCGGTGATTTCGTGATTCTTCCCTTTGATTCGTTGTCCGCGTGCACCAAATCGGCGTATCTTGACCGAAAGACAGCGGATACGTGCAGATGGACGACTTCGACCGCAACATCGCGACGCTCCTCGCCAGGGACGGCAAGCTCACCATGCAGGATCTGGCGGAGCAGGTGGGATTGTCACCCTCGGCCTGCACGCGGCGGGTCCAGGCGCTGGAGCGAAACGGCGTTATTCGCGGCTACCGGGCCATGCTGGACCCGGCGGCGCTGGGACTGGCCGTCGATATCTTCGTGGAGTTCGCGCTGGAACGTCAGGACGCCGAGACGCTGACCGGATTCGAGGCGGCGCTTATGGACTGCCCCAACGTGCTCTCATGCCACCTGATGTCGGGACAGAGCGACTATCTGGTGCACATGGTGGCGCAGGACATTTCCGACTTCGAACGCCTGCACTCCGGGTTCCTCAGCCATCTGCCCGGCGTGTCGCGGATCGAATCCAAGTTTTCGCTGCGCGAGGTGACGAACCGCGCGGTCCTGCCGATCGCGCGGCCGCGCTGATTCATCGCCACCGACGGCGCCGCTGACAGAACGATGTCAGCAGCACCCGGCGCATGCGCTGGCAGTGCGGGCCGTTGTGGGTCATGGTTGGCCCATGGCGAAGACAGCCACCACCGCGGAGCACACGGCCCACTGGCAGTCGCTGGCGGACGAGCTCGTCGCGCGCGAGAAGGGCGTGGAGCCCGGCAAGATGATGTCGTCGGACGCGGTGACCCTGCGCGGCAAGGTGTTCGCCTTCCACACCACCAAGGGCCGGTTCGAGGGGTTGGGGCTGCGCCTTGGGCGCGACTTCGACGTGGAGAGCCTCGACCTCACATCATGGTCGTACCTGGCGCCGTTCAAGACCAAGCCGCCGATGAAGGACTGGATCCTGGTGGGTCCGGAGGACCTCCAGCGTTGGCCGGAGCTTGCAGCGCTCGCGCTGTCGCGCATACGGGAGGGCATCAAGGCCCGCAAAGGAAAAGGGGCGCCCTGAGGCGCCCCTGATATCCGCGTTACTGGATTTCCAGCCTATTGCAGACCGGCGGCCGTGGTGACGTCGTGGGTCCACGCGCCCGCGGCCGGATTCTCGATGATCCCCTGATCCAGCACGGCCTGGGCCGTCCGCTCGTAGGCGGCAACGTCGAGAACGCCATTGGCGCCGGCGATAAGCTTGCCGACCTCGCCGACCATATAGAGCTGATGCTCGAGGGTCTGAGCGCCGGTGTCGTCATTGTCGATGGTGACCTGAGCCGCTTCCTCGGGGTTCGCCTTCACGTACTCCCAGCCCTTCATCGAGGCGCGCACGAAGCGGACCATCTTGTCGAAGAACGCCTCGTCGGCGAGATCTTCCTCAAGGACGTAGAGACCGTCCTCAAGCAGATCGTTGCCCATGTCCGTGTAGTTGAAGATGGTCAGGTTGTCGGGGCCGTAGCCGGCGTCCAGTGCCTGGCCGTACTCGTTGTAGGTCATGACCGAGATGCAATCGGCCTGGCCCTGGATCATCGGCTGAATGTCGAAGCTCTGCTTGATGACCGTCACGCCATCGTCGCCGCCCTCGGTCGACATGCCGATCTTGTTCATCCAGGCGAAGAACGGATACTCGTTGCCGAAGAACCAGACACCGAGGTTCTTGCCGGGGAAATCGTCGGGAGACGCGATGCCGGTCTCCTGCGGGCAGATCATCATCAGGCCCGACCGTTTGAACGGCTGGGCGATGTTGATCATGTTCACGCCGCGGTCACGGGCGGCGAGCGCAGCGCCCATCCACTCGACCACCACATCGGCGCCACCGCCGGCGATCACCTGGACGGGTGCGATGTCGGGACCGCCCGCCAGAATGGTCACGTCAAGGTTCTCCTCGTCATAGAAGCCCTTGTCCTTCGCGACGAAGTAGCCGGCGAACTGAGCCTGCGCGACCCACTTCAACTGGAGCGTCAATTCATCCGCCGCGAGCGCGGAACCGCCAAGCATCGCCATGCCTACGGCCAGTGTCGTCACAAGTGTTTTTTTCATTCGACCCTCCAAAACGGGTGGTTGCACAAGCGTTTAGTCAACTGCGAAACGACGGATGCCAGAAGGTGATCACGCGCTCCAACAGTACCATGACGCCATAAAACGACGATCCGGCAAGGGCCGCAACTGCAATCTCGGCCCAGACCATGTCGACGCCCAGGCGCCCGATCTCGGTTGATATCCTGAACCCCATGCCGACGATGGGTGTGCCGAAGAATTCGGCAACGATGGCCCCGATCAAGGCAAGCGTCGTGTTGATCTTCAACGCGTTGAAGATGAACGGCATGGCTGCCGGCAGGCGGAGCAGCGACAGCGATTGACGGTGGTCCGCTGCATACGTCCGCATCAGGTCACGATGCATCGGGTCGGTGGCCGCGAGCCCGGCGACGGCGTTCACCATCATGGGGAAAAACGTCATGATCGCCACGACGGCGGCTTTGGACGGCCAGTCGAAACCGAACCACATGACCATGATCGGGGCGACGCCGATGATCGGCAACGCCGACATCAGGTTGCCGATGGGGAGAAGGCCGCGGCGCAGGAAGCCGTACCGGTCGGCCAGCAGGGCGACCACGAAACCCGACGCACAGCCGATGACGTAGCCCGCCAGCACAGCGCGAATGAACGTCTGCTGGAAGTCGGCCCACAGGAGCGACGTCTGGTCCGGCGTATTCAGGGCCGAAAGATCTTCCGCGATCCGCGCCGCGATGTCGCTTGGCGGCGGCAAGATGACTTGCGGCACGCCGAAGCCACGCACCAGAACTTCCCACAGCACCAGCAGCCAGAAGCCGAAGACCGCCGGCACGAACAGCCTGCGTGCGGGCGATGCGCTTTCGCCCGCCTGCCCGGACATCTGCACTACGAGCGCCCAGGCCAGCAGCCAGGACGTCGCAATCAGGCCCCAGAACCCCGGCCCCGCCACACCATCAACCGACGACAACAGCCAGATCGCATAGGCGCCGCCGACATGCGCGGCGAGGCCGGTGACGACGGCGGCCGCACCCGTGCCGCGAGGACGGATCGCGCCAAGAACCGCCACGCCCAGAAGCAGCAGAACCAGAACCGACGTCGTGCCACCTTCCAGAACGTAACCCGGCGCGCCGTCCACGACCGAGACCGGCAGCGTCACGGCGGCCACGAAGGCAACCAGCGCCGCCCAGGCTTGCCAGGTATCGCGCGCAGGCGTCACCGGGGCGGCCCCGCGTGACGCAGGAAGAACCGCTGCGCCATGCCCACGGCCGCGACCAGAATCGCCGCCATCAGAGACGCGCCGAACAGGGCCGACCAGATCTGGATGGTCTGGCCGTAATAGGAACCGCTGAGAAGGCGCGATCCCAGCCCGCCGGCCGCACCGGTCGGCAACTCGCCGACGATGGCACCAACCAGGCTGGCGGCGACGGCGATCTTCATGGAAACGAACAGGAACGGCAGCGCGGCCGGCCAGCGCAGTTTCCAGTAGGTCTGCCAGCGATTAGCGGAATAGGTGCGCATGAGGTCGAGGTGGATGGGATCGGGCGAGCGCAGCCCCTTCACCATGCCGACGGTGACCGGGAAGAATGACAGGTAGGTCGAGATGAAGGCCTTGGGCAACAGCCCGGTGAGCCCGACCGCCGCGAAGGCCACGACCACCATGGGCGCGATCGCCAGAATGGGCACCGTCTGTGACGATACGATCCACGGCATCAGGCTCAGATCGAGACTCCTGACGTGGACGATCAGCACGGCGAGCAGGATGCCGAGCGCCGTGCCGATGACGAAGCCGAGCACGGTGGAGGTGAGTGTGATCCAACCGTGGAAAACGAGACTGCGCTTCGACGTCGGCGCAACCAGCACCGTGGTGTTGTAGAGTTCGATCGCGAGCTGATGCGGTGCCGGCAGGATCGGCTTCTGCATCTCATAGGTCGCCAGAACCTGCTCCGTGAGGCTGCGCTCGACGCCAGCGCGAACATCCCCGCGCTGCACCAGATCGAGGTTCATGAACACCGCGGCGACGTACCAGACCGCAATGATGGCCGCGACGATCACGACGACGGCCACGAGCTGGCTACCGAAGAAACGCGCCAGCAGCCCGCGGCGGGGCGGTCTGATGTCAGCGGTTACCGCGGTCATTTAATCCTCATAGGCATGGCCCGCCTTCAGCCCGTCGCGGACGCGATGGGCGACTTCCAGGAACTCCGGCGTATCGCGGAGATCGAGGGTGCGGGCGCGCGGCAGCGGCGAGTCGATCACGTCGTAGATCTTGCCGGGACGCGGCGTCATGACCACGATCCTGGTCGACAGGAAGACCGCCTCGGGGATCGAGTGGGTGACGAAGACCACCGTCTTCTTCGTCTGGCTCCACAACTGGTGAAGCTGCTCGTTGAGGTGGTCTCGGACGATCTCGTCCAGCGCACCGAACGGCTCGTCCATCAGCAACAGGTCGGGTTCGACCGCGAGCGCGCGGGCGATCGAGACGCGCTGCTGCATGCCGCCGGACAGTTGCCACGGGTACTTCTTCTCGAAGCCGTTGAGGTTCACCAGTTCGAGATTCATCGCCACGCGGCGTTCGCGTTCCACCGACCCCAGCCCCATGACCTCCAGCGGGAGGGCGACGTTGCGGGCGATGTTGCGCCACGGGAACAGCGCCGGCGCCTGGAACACGTAGCCGTAGGCGCGCTGCTCGCGCGCTTCGGCCGGCGACAGGCCGTCGACGGTGATGTTGCCGCCGGTCGGCTGTTCGAGGTCGGCGATCACCCTGAGCAGCGTGGTCTTGCCACAGCCGGACGGGCCGATCAGCGAGACGAACTCGCCCTGCTCGATCTTGAGGTCGATGCCCGACAGCGCCTCCACCGGCCCGTCGCGGGTGACGAAGGTGAGCGCCAGCTGCGACGCCTCGATCACCACGTTGTCGCGGACGGGCTCCGGCGCCGGCGGTGGGGGCGGCGGCGCGGGTTCCGGGGTCGGTTCCGGCTCTGGCGGTTCCGACTGCGGCGATTCCGACTCCGTGGGCGCGGGCGTTGTCGATGCGGACGGGGCGGGTTGCGCGCGCGGCGGCTCGGGTATCTTCGGTGGCTCGGGTCGCTTGGGCGGTTCGTCGGCCGGTTGCGGCTTCGGTGAGTCCGGCTCGTGCTTCAGCCAATCCGGAACGGTCGCTTCCGGCAGGCGCTCCTTGGCCCGCAGCTTGATCCCGCCCAGCGTGGCGGCGGCCTCGGCTGCCGGACCTGCCGGGGACCCCGCACCGCTCTCCTTCGGCGACACGTCAGAGTCGCGCGGCTTGTCGCCGGCGGTCGCTTCGTCGGCGGGCTTATTGTCGGCGGGCTTGGCTTTGTCGCCCTGGTCGACGGTGTCGTTCATACGCCGACCGGCATGTTGTCCGGCGAGCGCTTCACCGGCTGGGGCGTTGTCAGCGCCTTCCACGACGACAGCGCCTGGCTCACCGCCTGGTTGGGCGGACGCTCGACGAAGCGGCCGCGGCCGTCCTCGGCGTCAACCTTGCCCTCGGAGGCGACGACGTCGCCGCGCGACAGGGTGAACCGCGGCAAACCCTCGATCTCGAAGCCCTCGAACACGTTGTAGTCGATGATCGACGCCTGGGTCGCGGCGCTGATGGTCTTCTTCGCCTTCGGATCCCAGACCACGAGATCGGCGTCGGCGCCAACGGCGACCGCGCCCTTGCGCGGATAGATGTTGAGGATCTTGGCGATGTTGGTGGAGGTCACGGCCACGAACTCGTTCTTGGTCAGGCGGCCGGTGTTGACGCCGCGCGTCCACAGGACCGGCATCCGGTCCTCGAGCCCGCCGGTGCCGTTGGGGATCCTGGTGAAGTCGCCGACGCCCATGCGCTTCTGCTCGCTGGTGAAGGCGCAGTGGTCGGTGGCCACCACCTGGAGCGATCCGGCCGACAGGCCGGCCCACAGCGAGTCCTGGTTCTTCTTGTCGCGGAAGGGTGGCGACATGACTCGCCGGGCCGCATGATCCCAGTCGGGATGGAAGTACTCGCTCTCGTCGAGGGTGAGATGCTGGATCAGCGGTTCGCCGTAGACGCGCTTGCCCTGCATGCGGGCGCGGCGGATCGCCTCGTGCGCCGGCTCGCTGGAGACGTGGACCACGTAGAGCGGCACGCCCGCGGCATCGGCGATCATGATCGCGCGGTTGGCGGCCTCCCCTTCCACGTCCGGCGGGCGCGAATAGGCGTGGCCCTCGGGCCCGGTGGTGCCGGCTTCCATGTACTTCTGCTGCAGGCGGGCGACGAGATCGCCGTTCTCGGCATGCACCAGCGGCAGGGCGCCGATCTCGGCGCAGCGCAGGAACGACTGGTACATCTCGTCGTCGTTCACCATCAGCGCGCCCTTGTAGGCCATGAAGTGCTTGAAGGTGTTGACGCCGCGGGCGACGACCTCGGGCATCTGCTTCCACATCGCCTCGCCCCACCAGGTCACGGCCATGTGGAACGAATAGTCGCTCACCGCCTTGCCGGCCTTCTGGTGCCAGGTGCCGAGCGCGTCGATCGGCGGCTGATCGAAATCGGGCAGGACGAAATCGACCACCATGGTGGTGCCGCCGGAGAGCGCCGCCTTGGTGCCGGAGTTGAAGTCGTCGGTGGAATGGGTGCCCATGAAGGGCATCTCGAGGTGGGTGTGCGGATCGATCCCGCCCGGCATCACGAAACAGCCGGCGGCGTCGAGCACGGTGTCGCCGGAGAGGCCCGGGCCGACCGCGGTGATCTTGCCGTCGTCGATCAGCACATCGGCGGTGTGGGTGTGATCGGCGGTCACCACCGTGCCGCCCTTGATCAGTGTGGTCATCGGTAACGTTCCTTCTGGCGCCGATGGCTGACGGTCAGGGGAGCCTCAGCCTTCGACGAGTTCGAGCCTGACCTCGATCCGACCGATACGGTCGTCCATCCGATCGAGCCGGTTCGATACGCTCGCATACTGCTGCCCGAGAATGCCAAGGCGGCCCTTGATCTCTCGCAGGTCCTCGGACTGCTGCTCCAGCGTGGCGCGGATCGCCCAAAGGTGGTCAAGGATGGCGCTGTCGGTCGCCATGGACGGTGCTCCCGGGCCAGTGTGTTCGCCCTGTATGCCAGCGAAGAAACCACTAGCCAACAATCTCCGCGGTTTCGACCACGGCGTGGAACAGGACGTTGGCGCCGGCCGTCGACCATTCCTGGGTGATGTCCTCGTCCTCGTTGTGGCTGAGCCCGTCCACGCACGGGCAGAACACCATCGCCGTCGGCGCCACCCGGTTGATCCAGCAGGCGTCGTGGCCGGCGCCGGAGACGATGTCGCGGTGGGTGTAACCGAGACGGTCGGCAGCGGCGCGGACCCGGCCGACGCACTCGGGATCGAAGGTCACCGGATCGAAGGCGCCGACCTGTTCGATCTCCATCTCAAGCCCGATGTCGGCGGCGATCTTCGCCGCACGCTCGCGCAGCTTCGCCTCCATGGCGGCGATCACCTCCTTTTCCGGATGGCGGAAGTCGATGGTGAAGACGACCTTGCCTGGGATGATGTTGCGCGAGTTGGGATAGACGTCGCAATGGCCGACGGCGCCGACGGCGAGCGGCGCGTGGCCGAGCGCGATCTCGTCGACGGCTTCGGTGATGCGGGCCATGCCGAGCCCGGCGTTGACCCGCATCGGCATCGGCGTCGAACCCGTGTGGCTCTCCTTGCCGACCAACGTGACCTGCAGCCAGTTGAGCCCCTGGCCGTGGGTCACGACGCCGATGTCGCGCTCCTCCTTCTCCAGGATCGGACCCTGCTCGATGTGGAGCTCGAAGAAGGCGCGCAGCTTGCGGTGGCCGACCGGTTCGGACCCCTTGAAGCCGATGCGCTCCAGCTCGTCGCCGAACTTCAGGCCGGCGGCGTCCTCGCGGTCGTAGGCCCAGGCTTGGTCGTGGACGCCGGCGAACACGCCCGAGGCGAGCATGGCCGGCGCGAAGCGGGTGCCCTCCTCGTTGGTCCAGTTGACGACCTCGATCGGATGGCGGGTCTTGATACCGAAATCGTTCAGCGTGCGGATGATCTCCAGCCCCGACAGCACACCCAGCACGCCGTCATAGCGTCCGCCGGTCGGCTGGGTGTCGAGATGGCTGCCGACCATCACCGGCGGCAGCGATTTATCCTCGCCTTCGCGGCGGGCGAACATGGTGCCCATGGAATCGACGGTCACCGTCAATCCGGCTTCCTCGCACCAGGCCTGGAACAGGCGCCGCCCCTCGCCGTCCTCGTCGGTCAGCGTCTGGCGATTGTTGCCGCCACGGACACCGGGACCGATCTCGGCCATCTCGTGGATCGAATCCCAGAGCCGCTGGCCCTTGATGCGCAGATTGTCGGTGGGTGTGGCCATGGCGTCGGGCAACCTCAGTTCATGGTCGGGAAGGCGAACGCCGCCCCGGACTTGATGCCGTCCGGCCAGCGCGTGGTGACCGTCTTGAGGCGGGTGTAGAAGTGCACGCCTTCCGGGCCGTAGATGGAGTGGTCGCCGAACAGCGAGCGCTTCCAGCCGCCGAACGAATGGTAGGCCACCGGCACGGGGATCGGCACGTTGATGCCGACCATACCGACCTCGATCTGGTCGGCGAAGGTGCGGGCGGCATCGCCGTCACGGGTGAAGATCGCCGTGCCGTTGCCGTATTCGTGCTCGTTCACCATACGGACCGCCTCTTCGTAGTCGGGCGCGCGCGCCACCGACAGGACGGGGCCGAAGATCTCCTCCTTGTAGATGCGCATATCGGTGGTGACCCGGTCGAACAGCGTGCCGCCGACGAAGTAGCCGTTCTCGTAGCCCTGCAACGAGAAGCCGCGGCCGTCGACGACGAGTTCGGCGCCCTCCTCGACCCCGGTCTCGATGTAGCCGAGCACCTTGTCCATGTGCTGCTTGGTGACCAGCGGGCCCATCTCGGCGTCCGGATCGGTGGACGGGCCGATCTTCAGCGCCGACACGCGCGGGGCGAGCGTCTCGACCAGCTTGTCGGCGGTCTCCTCGCCCACAGGCACGGCCACCGAAATCGCCATGCAACGTTCGCCGGCCGAACCGTAGCCGGCGCCCATCAGCGCGTCGGCGGCCTTGTCCATGTCGGCGTCGGGCATGATGACCATGTGGTTCTTGGCGCCGCCCAGCGCCTGGACGCGCTTACCGTGCGCCGTGCCGGTCCGGTAGACGTACTCGGCGATCGGCGTTGAGCCGACGAAGCTCACCGCCTTGATGTCGGGGTGGGTCAGGATGGCGTCGACCACCTCCTTGTCGCCGTGCACGACGTTGAGCACGCCTTCGGGGAAACCCGCCTCCCGGAACAGTTCAGCGATCACCATCGACGCGCCCGGGTCGCGCTCCGACGGCTTCAGCACGAACGTGTTCCCGCAGGCGATCGCCACCGGATACATCCACATCGGCACCATGGCCGGGAAGTTGAACGGGGTGATGCCGGCGCACACGCCGAGCGGCTGACGGTCGGAATGGGTGTCGATCGCCGGCCCGACATGGCGGGAGAACTCGCCCTTCAACAGGTGCGGTATGCCGCAGCAGAACTCCACCACCTCGACGCCGCGTTGCAACTCGCCAAGGGCGTCGTCATGGGTCTTGCCGTGCTCGGCGGAAATCGCGCGGGCGATGCGATCGGCGTTGGCCTCAAGCAACTCCTTGAAGCGAAACATGAAGCGCGCGCGCTTGAGCGGCGGCGTGTTGGCCCATGCCGGCAGCGCCTTCACGGCCGCCTGGACGGCGGCGTCGAGCTCGGCGGCTGTCGACAGCGCCAGTTCGCCGGACTGCTCGCCGGTCGCAGGATTGAAGACCGGGACGGTCCGGGTGGACGCCGATGCCACCGCGGCCCCGCCGATGATGTTGGTGAAGGTCTCCACGCAGAAAAGCCCTTTCTCGCTGGTGTCTTCAGTCGACGGCCTTCAGGACGGCCGTCAGTGTCTCAAAGAGTTGGTCGATCTCGGAGGTCTCGATAATCAGCGGCGGTGACAGCGCGATGATGTCGCCGGTGGTGCGGATCAGGAGCCCGCTTTCGAAGGCGCGCACGAAGGCGTCGAAGGCACGCCGCGTCGGCTCGCCCGCGATCGGTTCCAGTTCGATGGCGCCGATCAGGCCGAGATTGCGGATGTCGATGACGTGCGGCAGGTCCCTGAGGCTGTGGAGCGCGTCTTCCCAGTGCTGGGCGAGATCGGCGGCGCGGGTGAGCAGCCCTTCGTCCTCATAGGTGTCCAGCGTCGCCAGGGCCGCGGCCGTGGCCACCGGATTGCCCGAATAGGTGTAGCCGTGGAAGAACTCGATCAGGTAGTCCGGCCCCTGCATGAAGGCGTCGTAGATCTTCTTCTGCACGAACACCGCGCCCATCGGCACAACGCCGTTGGTGAGACCCTTGGCGGTCAAGACGATGTCCGGCTCGACGCCGAAATAGTCGACCGCGAAGGGCGCGCCGAGGCGGCCGAAGCCGGTGATGACCTCGTCGAAGATGAGCAGGATGCCGTGCTGGTCGCAGATCTCGCGCAGCCGCTTGAGATAGCCCTGAGGCGGGATCAGCACGCCGGTCGATCCGGCGACCGGCTCGACGATCACGGCCGCGACCGTCGAGGGGTCGTGGAGCGCGAGAATCCGGGTGAGGTCGTCGGCGAAATCGGCGCCGTGTTCGGGCTCGCCGCGCGAGAAGGCGTTGCGCTCCAGATCGTGGGTGGACCGCATGTGATCGACGCCGGTCAGCAGCGTTCCGAACATCTTGCGGTTGTTGACAATACCGCCGACCGAGATGCCGCCGAAGTTGACGCCGTGATAGCCGCGCTCGCGGCCGATCAGGCGGAACCGGCCGCCTTCGCCGCGGGCGCGATGATAGGCGAGCGCCATCTTCAGGCCGGTTTCGACGGATTCGGAGCCGGAATTGGTGAAGAAGACGTGGTCCAGCCCGGGCACCATGTTGGCCACCAGCCGGGCGGCGAGCTCGAACACCTTGGGGTGGCCCATCTGGAACGCCGGCGCATAGTCGAGCTCGGCCGCCTGCTTGCCCAGCGCCTCGACGATGCGGGGCCGGGCGTGCCCGGCATTGCAGCACCACAGCCCGGCCGTGCCGTCGAGGACGGCGCGCCCGTCGGCGCTGCGGTAGTACATCCCCTCCGCCGAGACCATCATGCGCGGGGCGGCCTTGAACTGCCGGTTGGCCGTGAAGGGCATCCAGAAAGCTTCAAGATTGTTGGTCGCCGGCGCGCCTGCCATGGTCGCCTCCCTGTACCCGTCTGACGCCTGGGGGTTCCGCGTTGCTTCGCGCGTTACGCGCAAAATCCTGACCAATTGGTCAACATTACGTTAGATTGTTTCCAGAACCCGCTCAAGAGGATAACAGTTTAGCCAACGCCGCAGCGGACGACAAAAAACAAATTGCACGAAACCGACCAACAGTACCTCTCTCGCGCCAGCCTGACCAAGAAGCGGACCAGGATCCAGGCCGAGAAGGAGGAGACGATCCTCGACGCGGCGCTGGAGGTGTTCTCGACCTTTGGTTTCCGCGGCGCGACGATCGATCAGATCGCCACCCGCGCCGGCATGACCAAGCCCAACCTGCTCTACTACTTCCGGCGCAAGCGCGACATCTATCTGGCGGTGCTGCGACGGACACTCGACAACTGGCTGACCCCTCTCGAAGCGCTTGATTCCGAGGGCGATCCGCTATCGGAAATCCAGGCCTACATCAACCGCAAACTCGAGATGTCGCGCGACAACCCGCTGGCGTCGCGGCTCTTCGCGCTGGAGATCCTGCAAGGCGCGCCAATCCTCAGCGACGTGCTCACCGGACAGTTGAAGCTGCTCGTCGACCAGAAGGCGGCCGTGATCCAGCGCTGGGTGACCACCGGCCGGCTGGCGCCGATCGATCCCTACCATCTGATCTTCATGGTCTGGGCGACGACACAGCATTATGCCGACTTCGAGACGCAGATCCGCGCCCTGCTCGGCGGAACAATCGCCGACGAAGGTCATTATGACGCAGCCCTGAGCACATTGAACACGCTTTTCGTCAACGGCATTGCGCCGCAGAGCGGCCCATGACCAGCGGCGATCCTTCCCTCACCATCGGGATCGAGGAGGAGTACCTCCTGGTCGACCTGGCCACGCGCGATCTTGCCGAGGACCCGCCGCCCGAACTGATGAAGGACTGCGAGGCCAAGCTCGCCGGCAGGGTGACGTCGGAGTTCATGCGCTGTCAGATCGAGGTCGAAACGTCGGTCTGCACGTCCATCGACGAGGCGCGCGGGCAGCTTGCCGACCTGCGCCATACCATTGCGGCATGCGCGGCCAAGTACGGCCTTGCGCCGATCGCCGCCTCGACCCATCCGTTCGCCGAGTGGGACCGCCAGCGCCGGACCGCCAAGGAGCGGTACCTGGCGATCGCCAACGACATGCAGTACGTCGCCCGCCGCATGGTCATCAGCGGCATGCATGTCCACCTCGGCATCGAGGACGAGCCGCTGCGCTTCGACCTCCTGTCGCAGCTTTCCTACTTCCTGCCCCATCTTCTGGCGCTGTCGACATCGTCGCCGTTCTGGCGGGGCGAGAACACGGGCCTGCACTCCTACCGGCTCTCGGTGTTCGACGAGCTGCCGCGGACCGGCCTGCCGCCCGCCTTCACGAGCCCGGACGAGTATCACCGCACGGTCGCGGTGCTGGTCGGGGCCGGCGAGATCGAGGACGCCACCAAGATCTGGTGGGACATGCGGCCGTCCGCCCGTTTCCCGACCGTCGAGATGCGCATCACCGACATGTGCCCCCGCCTCGACGACGCCATCACCGTGGCGGCCCTCTTCCGCTGCATCGCCCGGATGCTCGCGCGGCTTCGCCGCGACAACCAGCGCTGGCGCTCCTACTCCAACTTCCTCATCAACGAAAACCGCTGGCTGGCGCAGCGCTACGGCACCACCGGCGACCTGATCGATTTCGGCAGGGGCGCCTCGGTTCCGTTCGGCGAACTCGCCAGCGAACTCCTTGAGCTGATCGCAGAAGACGCGGCGTTTCTCGGCTGCGAGGCCGATGTCGCACGGGCGGCGGCCATCGCCCGCGACGGCACGTCCGCCGACCGCCAGATCGGCGTCTACGAACAGGCCAAGACCGACGGCGCCGACGAACGGGAGGCGCTGGCTGCCGTGGTCGACCACCTGGTGTCCGAAACGCAGATGGGCTGCGCGCCGGGCTGAGGGCCTCAGGGCTTCTGATCAGGTCAGCGGGATTCCGCGTCTGCGGCGCGTCATCGAAGATGCCGCACCGCGCGCGGAATAAACGGCGGAGGTCCCTCCCCCTGTCATCCTCCGGCTTGACCGGAGGATCGGGTGACGCCTGGGCAGGCGTCGGACGCAAAGTGCGCTAGCCGGTGAGGTCGGCGGTGGGTTGTGGAGGGCGATCCTTGTAACTTGGAGTTTGGTACCTCTGTTAGGCTGAGAGGTGCGGTGGCGGACGGGAGGCCGTTTGATCCTCGGCGTCGACAACCCGAACCGGA
>JANQRX010000006.1 GCA_028284325.1 Bauldia sp.
GGAGAAGGTTTGGTTCAAGGTCAAGGGCTTCGGCGAAGGCCGTATCGGGATACGGTCGAGCCGAAGACCGAAGGATTTGGGCCAAACCGGCCCGGCCCTCCGGGTTTCCGGCCGGCGGCCGCCCACGGCGTCAAAGCGCTTGCCCGTAGCCCCGCTACGCGCCGCGCACTTTTCCTGGTGGATCGTCTCACCGGCCGAGAAACAGAATTGATCCAATCTCACCACAGAACGCTCTAGTGTGCAGGGCGGCGGACGGCGTGTCCGGGTTACCGTCGTGGCGGCGGGCCGCCGGCCGGGATACAGGCGGTGGTGCCTTCAGGCGTCACGGCGCAGGTGCCGGAGATCTGCTGGCCGCGCTGCGGGGCCGTGAACGTGCAGGCGCTGCCGCGGGTGGCGCCGGCGCAGGCCTGCATCGCTTCCTGCGGCGGACCGAACCGGGCGCTCACGTTCCGGGGGCTCTGAGTCTGCGGGCGTTGACCGGGACGACGGAACCCGTTGCCGGGCGAGGCGCGACCCTGGTTCCGGACACCGTTCCCGACGTTGGCCTGGGCCGGCGGGCCCTGGACGAAGTCGGAGCTGATGTCGCCCCACATGCAGCGCGGGAAGAACGGATAGGTGTCGGTCGCGAAGTAGACGAACGCGCCGTTCAGCATGCCGCCGTTGCATTGGTCGAGCGTCCCCGATCCGGCCACGTATTCCCAATCCTCATTGTAGGTGCCGTCATGGGCGCCACCCGGACCGGATGTCCGCGTGCCGGATTTGAGCCGGTAGCTCGACGACACGGCGTCGCCGACATAGTGGATCTCGAAACCGTCGGCGGCGTAGCCGATCAGTGTCCCGTGGGCCGCGTCGGCCAGCGCATCGGCGACCCCGTGATAGTGGTAGAGGCCACGCTCGTCGACATGGGCGTTGTTCTGGTCCATGCCGAGCAGGTCGGCGGCGCCGAGACCCTCGAGGTTCCAGCCGGAGCTGCGGTCGCGGCTGAAGCCGCGCGGGCTCGACGGATCCCAATAGTCGGCGGTGCCGGGGCGAAACTGGACGCCGTTGATGGCGACGCCGACCGATCCGCGGACCATGGTGGGCTGGCTGTTCTTCACCGGATTGGCCGCCACGCACAGGCGGATGTCCTGTTCGGAGATGGTGTGCGGGTTGCCGGCGTTGGGGAACTGACCGGTGGCGTGATCGGGCAGGCCGTTGGCCACGATGCAGCGCTGGCCGCCGCTTTCGGTGATGGAGACTTCGCTGTCGTGGGCCTGCACCGTCGCGGTCGCGGCGAGCGCGGCGACGATGGCGCCGGTGATCGCACAGGCGACCGGGCGCTTCGGGGTCGTGCGGGTCATCGTATCGTCCTCTCGTGTCGATGCGGGCGGGGCCGCTGTCTTCGTCGGACAAGGACGATGCCCGCGGATTGCGCACCGGATTTGCAGGAAATGTGGAGAGACGGTGCAGGCGTGTGCTCAGCGGTCGAAGGCGTAGCCGACGCCGTAGACCGAGCGGATCGAGGCCCGGTCCGGATCGAGGGCGCGGATCTTGTGGCGGATGTTCTTGATGTGGCTGTCGATCGTCCGGTCGAACACGTCCGTATCGTCCGGGAACGCCAGCTCCAGCAGCTGCGCGCGCGAGAACACGCGGCCCGGCCGCTTGTAGAGCACGTAGAGCAGGTCGAACTCGCGACGGGTCAGGTCGAGCGAGCGGCCGCCCAGCGTCGCCAGCCAACGGTCGGGATCGAGGACGATGGCGTCGTCGGCTGCCTCGGCGGCGGTCGCGCTGGCGCCCTGACGGTCGAGGCGGCGGAGGATCGCCTTGACCCGCGCCACCAGCTCGCGCGGCGAGAAGGGCTTGCAGATGTAGTCGTCGGCGCCGAGTTCGAGGCCGAGCAAGCGGTCGATCTCCTCGACCTTGGCGGTTTCGAGGATGATCGGCACGTCGCTCACCGCGCGCACCTCGCGGCAGATGGCAAGCCCGTCCTTGCCGGGGAGCATGATGTCGAGGATCACCAGATCGGGCCGGGTCTCGAGGATGGTCTCGACTGCTGTCCCGCCCTCGGTGAGGACATCCGCCTCCATCCCGGCGGCGACGAGATAATCCTTCATGACGGCGGCGAGCGCCGGTTCGTCCTCGACGATCATGATGCGTCTGGGTGTGCTCATGGCCTAGGTATCGCGCGGGAACGTGACAATGACGGCGAGCCCGCCGAGGTCGGACCGCTGCGCTTCGATGGCGCCATCATGGGCCAGAACGATGGCGCGGCAAATGGCGAGGCCGAGGCCGGAGCCGCCGTGCTCACGCGAGCGCGAAGCGTCGACGCGGTAGAAGCGGCGGAACAGGTCGTCGAGCACCTCGTCGGGCGGCGCGGGTGGCGTGTCCTCGATCGTGAGCATGACGCCGGAGGGGGTGGCGGCAAGGCGCACCACAACGCGGCCCGGCGCATCGGTGTAGCGGCGCGCGTTCTCCAGCAGATTGTCGAGCAGTTGCCGCAGCCGCACCCGGTCGCACGCGAAGTTGACGTCGGGCGCGATGTCGGTCTCCACGGTCAGCCCGGCGCCCTCCATGCGGATGGCCGCGGCATCGACCGCCTCGGTCACGATCTCCGACAGATCGTCGTCGACCCGTTCGACCATCAGGCGTTGCTCGTCGGCGCGGGAAAGCGTGTTCAGGTCGGCGACCAGCCGGGATAGCCGCAGGATCGATGCGCGGATGTCGGCGAGCGTCTTCTCGTCGGGCTGGCGCACGCCGTCGAGCAGGGCCTCGACCTCGGCGCGCAGCACGGCGAGCGGCGTCTGCAGTTCGTGGGACGCATCGGAAATCCAGCGGCGCTCGGCCTGCTCGGCTTCTTCCAGGCTCGCGGCCAGCGCATTGAAGCGGTCGATGAGATGGCCGAACTCGTCGCGCCGTGTGTTGGCCATGCGCGCAGCGAAGTTGCCGGCGGCGAGCTCGCGGGTGCCGGCGATCAGGTCGCGCACCGGCGAGAGGAACTGCCGGGCGAGAAGGAAGGCGGCGATCGCCGACAGGGCCACCGCCAGAACGGCGGTCAGGATCAGCGTCTGCAACTGGCGCGCCAGGAAGGCGTTGTCGGCGGTGATCTGGCCGACATCGGTGACGCTCAGCGACAACCAGCCGACGGTCGTGGTCCGGCCGTCTGCGTCGGTGACGTCGACGGCCCGGATGGCCGAAACGCGGCCCTCGTCTATCGGGCCGGCGATCACGTTTCGGTTCGCGTCGAGCAACGCCAGCCGGCTGCCGAGCTGGAGGGGATCGTTCGGTGGCGGTCGCGCGCCGGGGGGCGGTCCCCGGCGATCACCGGGCGCGCGCGCCCGGGGCGGCGGATTGCCAACCGGTCCGGCGCCGGCGGGCTGCAGGTTCTCGCGCTGGAAGCTTCGCCAGGTGTCGGGTGTCCCCGCGAGCTCCGGCCAGCCCGGTGCGTCGGCGTCGTAGGTTTCCGCCAGCGCCGTCACCAGCGCGTCGAAGCCGTCGAGTTCGGTCTGCAGCAGATACTGCGAGAAGCCTGCGCGCATGCTCGTCGCCGTCAGGGCGGCCAGCGCGGCGACGATGATCGCCACCGTCGCGGCAATCGCCACGAACAGCTTCCAGGTGACCGGCAGACGCTTCCACATTGGCAGGCGTCATGTCAGCCGAATGTGGAGGGGCGATGGAGAGACAGCCGTCACGACGACGCGGACTTGTCCGTGGCCTCGAACAGCGCCTCAAAACGCGGGTCGCCGCGCAGGGACGACCAGTCGCTGTCATTGTCGCGGATCCAGCGAATCTTGTGCGGCGGGACGCCCAGCTCCAGCGTCTTGCGGAGATGGCGAAGCGCCTGGTCGTCGTCGCCCATGAGCGCGTAGAGGCAGGCGATGTTGTAGGCCGTGCGCGGGTCGTCGATATCGAAGGCGGCGGCGACACTTGCCCAGCGGACAGCCTCCTCGCGCTCGCCCAACGCGGTCAGCGCGAAGGCGCCGACATAGGCGGCGCTGTTGTCGTAGGCGTTGAGCCGGAGCCGCTTCCTCGCAAGGGTCAACACCCGCCGCGCGGTTTGTTCGATGGCGGCGGCGTCGCCGACGGCGGTATGGCAGTTGAGGAGCATCATCCCGATCTGCAGATCCTGCGGATCGAGTTCGAACGCCCGCTCCATGGACCCGCGCGCTTCATGTGGCCGTCCGTCCACGAGGTACATCAGGCCACGGTAATAGTGGGCGGTGTGGAGCCTGGGCGAAAGCTCGATGGCGCGCGCGAAGTCCCCCTCCGATTCCGCGATGCGGTCGAGCAGGGAGTGCAGGCGGCCACGGGAACAGTGCGCCTCGGCGAGGCCGGGATTGAGCGCCAGCGCGCGTTCGCAGTGGACGAGGGCGCTGTCCAGAAGATCGCCGGCGTAATCGTAATGGAAGCCCAGCATCGAAATCGCCTCGGCGAGCCCGGCGTGGGCGAGCGCGTAGTCGGGATCGATCTCAAGGGCGTGCTCGAACGAGCCTCGGGACAACTCCACGCTTTGCCGGGTCATTTCCTTGAGAAAGGCGCGGCCCCGGAGATAGTGCTCGTGGGCTTCCCGGCTTTCGGTGCCGGGTCCGCCACCGTCACTGTCCGGAGTGGGTTCGGCAAGGCGCTCGGTGACCGCCGCCGTCACCGCCGCTGCGATTTCGCTCTGGACCTCGAACAGCTTGTCGTGCGTACGGTCGAAGCGCTCGGCCCATAACTGCCGGTTGGAACGGCCGTCGATCAGCTTGGCGGTGATGCGCAGATCAGCGCCGACACGCCGGACGCTGCCTTCGAGGAGATAGCAAACCCCCAGTTCGGCCGCGATGGCGTCGGGCCGCATCGGCGACGACAGGTAGGGCCGCGTCGAACCGCCGGCGACGACCGACAGATGGTCGCTGGCGGACAGGTCGGTGGCGATGTCTTCCGCCACGCCCTCCGCGAAGTAGCCCTGGCCGGCGTCGCCGCTCATGTTCACGAAGGGCAGCACCGCCACCGACAGCTGGTCGACATCGCGGGTGGCCGCGGACGACTCCGGCGGTTGAGGCCCGGTGCCGACGATCTGGCGGAGCTCCGACACGGCTGCGGGCGTACGGACCGCGATCTCGTCGGCGAGCCGCGTCGTCTCCTCCGACGGGTCAACATCAAGCTCGTGCCGCAGCATCTGCCGGCAGGCCTGATACTGGGCGATCGCCTTGGAGCGTTCGCCGTTGTCGGCGTAGAGCCGCATAAGCGTTCTGTGACTTTGCTCGGAAAGGGGATCGAGCGCGAGGAGCTGTCGAGCGCGGGCAATCGCTGCCGCGGTTTCGCCGGCGCCGTCCAGCTGCGCGATGTCCCGGTCGAGCAGAGTCGCGACCCTGTCGCGGTATCTGGCGCGCAACTCGGCGGCCCAGCCCGCGAAGGCCTCGCTCTCGTCGACGCCGGCGGCAAACTCGCCGGTGTCATCGATAGTGTCGGTGTTGCTGGCGGTCGTGGTCTGGAGCTGTGCGTCGAGCCGCGCGGTGTCGGTGGCGATGATCCCGGGCGTCAGCCGGACGAGGTGGCCGTCGACGGCGACCGCATCCTGGCCCAGCCCGCGGCGGATGTCGGACAGCGCCGTGCGCAGGCTGTTGCGCGCCTGTTCGTCCTGCCGGTCGCCCCAGAAGAACGCCGCCAGCGTCTCGCGCGTCCACGGGCGATCCGGCTCCGTGGCGAGGCAGGTGAGGACAAGGAGCGCCTTGCGGGTTCGCAGGCGCACCGGGCGGCCGTCCGCATCGCTGAGCGCGACCTCGCCCAGGGTGCGCAGGAAGAAGGGTGCGTTGTCGGACCCGCCACTGTCGCCCCCCGTCTGATCGCCATTTTTCGTCACAGCCGCCGATTTAACGGGTTTTTGCCGGTGGCGTCACGCCGATTTGCCGGGCGTGTCGCGGGCGAGGGGCAGGATCGCTTCATCGCCATCACGCCTCGCAGGAGATCGCCATGACTCTGGCCGTCCACGACACCCGCCACAGAACCGATACCGGCTTCGACATCGTCCGCCGCCTGCCCGCCCTGACGTCATATCTGCTCCGCCGCCGCGTCCGACGTGTGCATGTCGATGATCTCTCGCCGGGCGCACGCCGCGATCTCAACCTGCCCCCGAACCCCAGCCACGACGACACGCAAAGCCCCTGGGATCTGGTGGTCTGATCAGCTCAATGCGGATGGTAGTAGGCCGCGACCGAGTGTTCGGCCTCGGCGAAGAACAGCCAGCGTTCGACGAACAGGCCGGAGATCATCGCCGCGAAGGCCAGGCCCGCCCAGAGCGGTGTCGGCAGCCCCAGCCAGCCCAGCAGGGCAAGGCCGATCGGGATCGCGCCGCCCAGAACCACAGCGATGATGCGCAGGACGCGTGCGTGCTTCCGCCCGATGCGGTGGACCATCTCGCGGGTGAGGTAGGTGGGTCCGGTGTGGGGCGGCTCGAAGGGGCGGACGGTGCCGAGGGACGACAGGCCCGTCGCCGGGCCGGTCCCGGCGCCGATGCTGGCGAGCGTTGCCGTTTCCGCCCGTCGCCACCAGGCGAACTTGATGGCCCAGGCGACGACGACAGCGAGGATGGCGATCACCACCAGCGGCAGCGGGCCGAGCGCTGTTGCCGCGCCGACGGCCGTGGCTGCGAGCAGGGCCGAGGCGAATGCGAAGCCCAGGTAGACCGCCGGCGTCAGGCCGGTATGCCAGGCGGGCACGGTGCGCAACTGACCGTAGATCATGGCGGTGGAGTAGATGGTGGCGACGGCCAGTGCCGCGATCGCGATGCCGAGCAGCAGAACCCGGCTTCCCGTCACCATCCAGACAAGCACGTAGATCCCGAACGCGACCATGGTCGCCACCGCCAGCACCCCTTCGCGTGACAGCCACGAGGTCGGCCACTGGGTGAAGGCGAGCAGCGCCCGTTCGGGGTGACCGAGATGGAGCGTCGACGAGATCAGGCCGGCGACCGCGAGAACGCCCGCCAGGGCCGAGACGAGAAAGGCGGCGAGCCAGCCCTCCGGCATCGGAAAGCCGAGACCCAGAAGGGCGATCATGCCGAAACCGGCCCCCGAGGTGACGGTGAAGAAGATGATCGAGACCGCGGGATGCATCGGGTCAGCCGAGCCGGTCGAGGGTGGCGTCGAGCCAGCCCAGGAAGCCGCCCGGTGCGTCGGGCAGGCGGTCGGCATGGGGTGTGCCGCTGTCCCGGTCGGCCTTGCGGCGCGGCGGCAGGTATTTGTTGACCGGCTTCGTGCCCAGCGCCGGCATCAGGTCCATGCCGCCGCGGGCGGCCACGAGCTGCGACACGTCCGACTCGGGATCGGCGAGATCGCCGAAATGACGGGCATTGGCGGGGCAGGTGCGCACGCAGGCCGGTACGCGATCCTCCTCCGGGATGTTGTCGTTGTAGATGCGGTCGACGCACAGGGTGCACTTCTTCATCACCTTCTCGACCGGGTCCATCTCGCGCGCGCCGTAGGGGCAGGCCCAGGCGCACAGGCCGCAGCCGATGCAGCGGTCCTCGTCGACGAGCACGATGCCGTCCTCGCTGCGCTTGTAGCTGGCGCCGGTGGGGCAAACGGTGACGCAAGGGGCGTCGTCGCAGTGCAGGCACGATTTCGGAAAGTGGACGATTTCCGCCGGTCCGTTCTCCGGCGAGATTTCGTAGCTGTGGATGCGGTTGAGCCACGCGCCTTCCGGCGTGTCGCCATAGGCGTCGCGGTCGCCGAGCGGGGCGCCGTAGCCGCCGGTGTTCCACTCCTTGCAGCTCACGACGCAGGCGTGGCAGCCGACGCAGGTGTCGAGATCGATGACCAGCCCGAGCTTGGCCTCGGTCAATGCCGGCAGCGCGGTCACGTCCATTCGCTCCCGTAGACGACGTTGCGGGGCGGTTTTTCGACCGGGCTCGCGAGCGGTGTGAAGCGGGGCTCGGCATGGTCGGCCGGCGGCGCCTTCTCGATCCGCACCCTGAGATCGAACCACGCGGCCTGACCGGTGATGGGGTCGGAGTTCGACCAGCGGCGGCCGTCGCCGCGCGGCGGCAGAAGCTCGTTGATCAGGTGGTTGAGGAGAAAGCCCCGGCGCGCTTCCGGCGCTTCCGGCGACAGCGACCAAGCGCCGGCGCGCTTGCCGATGGCGTTCCACGTCCACAGCGTCTTGCCGTTGACGGCGTGCATGCGTTGCACGGGCACGCGGATGCGGCCATGGGAGGAGATGACGAACGCCCAGTCGCCGTCCTCCAACCCGGCGGCGTCGCACACCTCGGCCGGCACGAAGAGCGGATTGGTGCCGTGGATCTGGCGTAGCCACGCGTTCTGCGACCCCCAGGAATGGTACATGGCGGCGGGCCGCTGGGTGATGGCGTGGAGCGGGTAGTCGACCGTGTCGAGACGCGCGCCCTCGAACGGCGGGTACCAGATCGGCAGCGGCGTGAAATGGTCTCGGATCTGGGCCTTCAGATGCTGCGGCGGCGCGAGATCGAGATGGCCTTCCGCCGCAAGCTGGAAGCGCCGCAGCGGCTCCAGATAGAGCTGGAAGACGTTCTCGACCGGGCCGTCCTGGAGCCCCCGCGCCGTCGCCCAGTCGGCCCAGGCGGCGTTGGCGTGCTTGAAGTAGCGCGCCTCCTCCGGCACGTGGTCCATGAAGAAGCCGCCGTTCTCGCGGTAGCGGTCCAACTGGTCGGGATTGGGTTCGCCGCGGCCGGTGTCGGCGCCGTCGGGGCCGCGCCAGCCGGCCAGCGGACCGATGCCGGGCTTGCGCTGGTGGTTGACGATGTAGTCGGCGTAGTCGCGATAGAGGGGCTCGCCTGCGTCGTCGACCATGCCCGGCAGGCCGAGGCGGGCGCCGAGATCGAGCAGCACGCTCTGGAAGCCACGCACTTCGCGGTCGGGCTCGCACACCGGCCAGCGAAGGGCGTCGCACATGGCGTCGGGCTCGCTGATCGGCCGGTCGAGCAGCGAGATCGCGTCGTGGCGTTCCAGATAGGTGGTGTCGGGCAGGATGAGATCGGCGTAGGCGACCATCTCCGAGGCATAGGCGTCGGAATAGATGATCTTCGGGATCCTGTAGGCGCCGCTGTCGTCGCGGTCGGTCAGCATCTCCATGACGCCGCCCGTGTTCATCGACGAGTTCCAGGCCATGTTGGCCATGTACATGAACAGGACGTCGAGCCCGTACGGATCGTGCGCATGGGCGTTGGCGATCACCATGTGCATGAGGCCGTGGGCCGACAGCGGCGCGTCCCACGAGAACCCCTTGTCGATCCGGATCGGCGTGACGCCGTCGTCCTCCAGGAGCAGGTCTTCGGGGCCGCGGGGGAAGCCGAGATGGGGCCCGGACAGGGGCGCGTCGGCGTGGCTCTCCTTGCCGTGGGGGCGTGGCTGGCCGGCGATCGGGCGCGGGTAGGGGGGCTTGAAGCGATAGCCGCCGGGCACGTCGATGGAGCCGATCAGGATCTGCAGGAGGTGCAGGAGCCGACAGGTCTGGAAGCCGTTGGAGTGGGCCGAGATACCCCGCATGGCATGCACCGACACCGGCCGGCCGACCATGCGCTCGTGACGCTCGCCCTTGAGATCGGTCCACGGCTGCTCGACCACCACCGTGCGCTCGAACGCAGCCTCGGCGATGTCGCGGGCGATCCGCTCCGTCTGCGCGGCCGACACGCCGGTCTCTTCGGCCGTTGCCGCCGGGGCGTAGCGCGGGTCCAGATAGGTCCGGGCGAGGAGTTCGAAGACGGGCGTGGCGGAGCGGCCGTCGCCGAGGTCGACGCGGCCCTTCAGCGCCGGCCGGACATCCGGTGCATCGCTTGGCCGGGCGGTCGACGAACCGCGATCGAGCACCAGCGGCGTACCGTTGTCGTCGCGGGCGATCAGGCCGTGGTCGGTGGCGCCGATATTGTCGATCACCAGCCAGGCGGCGTTGGTGTAGCGCAGCAGATAGTCGGTATCGACCTTGCCGGCGCGCAGGAGTTCGTGGATCAGCGAGGCGACGAACAGGCCGTCGGTGCCGGGGGTGATGCCCACCCACTCGTCGGCGACGGCGTTGTAGCCGGTGCGGACCGGATTGACGCCGACGACCTTGACGCCCCGCTCCTTGAGGTGGGCGAGGCCGAGCTTGATGGGGTTGGAATCGTGGTCCTCGGCGACGCCGAACAGGAGGAACAGCTCGGTGCGCTCCCAGTCGGGCGATCCGAACTCCCAGAACGCGCCGCCGAACGTGTAGATGCCGGCGGTCGCCATGTTGACGGAACAGAAGCCGCCGTGGGCGGCGAAGTTGGGGGTGCCGAACTGTTGCGCCCACCAGCCGGTGAGCGACTGGCTCTGGTCGCGGCCGGTGAAGAAGGCGAGCTTGCGCGGATCGCTGTGGCGCACCTCGCGCAGCCAGCTTGCCGCGACATCGAGCGCTTCATCCCAGGAGATCGGCCGGAACTTGCCCTCGCCGCGCTCGCCGGTGCGCATCAGCGGCGTCGTCAGCCGCGCCGGCGAATAGTGCTGCATGATCCCGGCCGAGCCCTTGGCGCAGAGCACGCCGCGGTTCACCGGGTGGTCGCGGTTGCCTTCGATGTAGCGAACCTTGCCGTCGCGCAGGTGCACGTTGATGCCGCAGCGGCAGGCGCACATGTAGCAGGTGGTCTGACGGACCTCGTCAGAAACGTAGGGGCTTGTCTCCACGCCGGCCATTGCGCGCTCTCTTGTTCTTGTTCTTGTCGGCGCGTCCCGAGCCGGCCGGACCGGCCGACCATAGCAACCGATGGACGATTGGCAACGGGGGCAGCAGGCTCAGCCATGGGCGAGCGCGGTCATGACGCCGCGGAGTTCGGCGAGGCCGCGGAGCCGGCCGATCGCCGGGTAGCCCGGCTGCGAGTCCCGGCGGAGATCGTCGAGGATGTCCTGGCCGTGGTCGGGCCGCATCGGGATCTCGTGATCGGCGCGCCCGGCCGCGCGTCGCCGGGCCTCTTCGGCGAGGATGGCGGCGATCAGCGCCACCATGTCGGTGTCGCCGCCGAGGTGCTCGGCCTCGTGGAACGATCCGACCAGGTCGGCGCTCTCGCGCCGGACATTGCGCAGATGGATGAAATGCACGCGGTCGCCGAGCCGCTCCATCATCGCCGGCAGGTCGTTGTCGGGACGGGCGCCCAGCGATCCGGAGCACAGGGTGATGCCGTTGGCGGGCGAGTCGGCCGCCTTCAGGAGGTCGACGTAATCGTCCGCGGTGGAGACGATGCGCGGCAGGCCGAGCAGCGGAAACGGCGGGTCGTCCGGGTGGCAGCAGAGACGCAGGCCGAGCCGCTCGGCGGTGGGGACGACCTCGGCCAGGAAATCCGCGAGATGCCGCCGCAAGGTCGCGTCGTCGATATCGGCATAGGTGGCGAGCAGGTCGCGGACCTGATCGAGGTCGAGGTGCTCGGCGGCACCTGGCAGGCCGGCGACGATGTTCGCCGTCAGTTGCTCGCGTGCCTTGTCGTCCAGGTCGTGGACGCGCCGCGCGGCGGCTTCGACCACCGCCGGCGGATAGTCGGCGGCCGCATCGGCGCGCGCCAGGATGTGGATGTCGAACACCGCAAAGTCGGTGAGGTCGAAACGCATGCACGTGCCGCCATGGTCGAGCCGCCAGGCGAGATCGGTGCGCGTCCAGTCGAGGACCGGCATGAAGTTGTAACAGACGATCTCGATCCCGGCCGCCGCCAGGTTTTCAAGGCTCTGCCGGTAGGTCGCCAGATGCTCGCGCCACGGTCCCTGCTGGCGCTTGATCGCCTCGGAGACGGGCAGGCTCTCGACCACGTCCCACGTCAGGCCGGAGGCCGATCCGTCGCCGGCCGTGGCCACCTCGCGCTGGCGTCGGGCGATCTCGTCGGCAGGCCAGACGTCGCCGGTGGGCACATGGTGGAGGGCGGTGACAACGCCGGCGGCGCCTGCCTGACGGATGTCGTCGATGGAGACCGGGTCGTCCGGCCCGAACCAGCGCCACGTCTGTTTCACAGGGGTCGCGTTCCCAAGTTTGTCGTGCCGGACGGATGCCCCGCGTCAACGCTTGAGTCAATGCATGTGGAGTGCCGCCCGCGCCCGTTCCGGGGTTTCGCCCGTCCAGGCGTGGAAGGCGCGGATGAACGAGTTCGGGTCGTCGTAGCCGAGCAGGAACGAAATCTCGGCGCTCGAATAGGTGGAGCTCTTCAGATAGTGGCGGGCGAGCTCTTTGCGCAGCGTCGCCAGTTCGGCCTGGAAGCTGGTGTCCTCGTCGCGCAGCCGCCGCTGCAGGGTGCGCGGGCTGATGGCCAGGCGGTCGGCGACATCGTTCATGGATGTCCGGCCGCCGGCGATGGACTCCACCAGGCAGGCGCGCACCCGCTCACGAAAGCCGTCGTCGGCCGTCAGGTCGGCGAGACGCTTGCGCAGCGCCGGTTCGAACACCTGCCACATGCCGGGATTGGCGCTGAGGAACGGACGTTGGAGGTCGGTTGCGGAGAAGGTGAGGCCGTTGACACCGGCGTCCTCCAGCCCGGTGCCGAAGAACGCGGTGTAGGGATCGGGGCGGGTGACCGTTGCGGTGGTGCGGACCGCCAGCGGCTCGACGCGATGGCGGGTGGCAAGGCGCGCCATGTTCACCAGGAAGACCAGTTCGGTGAGAATCAGCGAGGCCGGCGGAGGCTCGGACGCCTCCAGGCCGCCAAGGGTGACCGTCGCCTCGCCACGCGGGCCTTCCGCGACATCCAGCGTCATCGGCCCGATGAGCGGCTTGTATTTGGCCAGCCGCTTCAGGGCGACGGCGAGGTCGGGGCTGCAGAACGCGGCGAAGATCGGCGGACTGAACGATTCGACCGAGATGGCGCGGCCAAGTTGCAGGGGCAGGTCGTCCGCCGCCAGCATGGTCTCGATGCTGGTCCACAGCCGGAAATACTCCTCGGTGGTCAGCGCCGGGGCCTCCTGCGACAGCAGACCTGGCGGCAGGCGGGCGTGGCGCAGGAGATCCGGCGCCTCCAGGCCGACATCGTCGAGCAGCAACTGCCACGCCAGACTGATGACGAACTTGCGTGCGGCCATCGTCACCCGCCGACGGTGCTGAGGACGATGCGATCGAACAGGCGATCGCCGAGATATTTGCGCGCCCACATCAGCGGCCGGGCAAACTGGCCGGCGGCGTAGCGGGTCCTTGGCCTCGGCGCCTTCAGCGCCCGGGAGACCACGCCGGCGATCAGCTCCGGGGCGGAGCCGCGATTGGCCGCGTAGGCGTTTCTGGACGACTCCGCGACGGCCGCGGTCAGGTCCTCGTAGGCGCCGGAGGTGGCGCGCCCGACCATGCGGTCGAGCAGCACCTCGGCGAAGGCGGTGCGGATGATGCCCGGCTCCACGATGATGACGTCGATGCCGAAGGGCGAGACTTCCAGCCGCAGGCAGTCCGACCAGCCCTCGAGGGCATGCTTGGACGCGTGGTACCAGGCGCCGAGCGGCGTGTAGATCTTGCCGCCCATCGAGGTGATGTTGACGATCTTGCCGGCCTTCTGCGCCCGCATCGCCGGCAGCAGCAGCCGGGTGAGCTGCGCGGCGCCGAACAGGTTCACGTCGAACTGGTAGCGCGCCTCGTCCATGGGCACGTCCTCGACGGCGCCGTAGAGGCCGAAGCCGGCGTTGTTGACGAGAACGTCGACGGCGCCGTGGCGCTCGAGGATGTCGGCGACCACGGCCTCCATGGCGGCCGCGTCGGTGACGTCGAGGGCGATGGTCTCGGCGCCGCGCGCCTTGAGATCCTCCATGCGGTCGACGCCGCGTGCGGCCGCGATGACCGTCATGCCGTCGGTGAGCAGTTGCTCGGCGATCGCCTTGCCCATGCCCGACGATGCGCCGGTGACCAGTGCCACCTTCCCGTTTTTGTCCGTTTGTCTCATGCCGAAACCTCTGTGGACCCGCGTTCGGCGCAACACCTAGGCTTTGTTTTACGACACTGCACTAGCGGTTCGCGTCAATCAACATGCAGACCACGCCAAACGTCGCTACCGCAGACAGTGTGGCTCGACGACGTGCTCACCCGCATGGAGGCAGGGCGCTGCAATCGTGGCAATGACCTGAAGGTCGATACAGCCTAGGTCGCGGTCGTCGCCCAGGCGCCCACGATCCGCGGGAAGAAGATGCAGTGGTCGCCGCCCACGGCCTTCTGACGAAGCCGATCGGCCAGGATGTCGACACCGACCTCGATCTCGGTGGCGATGCCATGCTCCTCCATCGCCGGGATCAGCGTGCGCAGCGTCTCGGCGGCAAACTCGTAGGTGATGGAGTCGGGCCCGTTCTCGATCTTGCAGCTGCCGTGCATCGCGGGATCGAGGCCGGCGGCGCGGAAGGTCGGGTAAAGACGCGCGCCCATGTTGGGTTCGACACCAACCTTGCGGTAGGTCGATGCGATCCAGTCGACGCAGCGGTCGAGCAGCGGCAGGTCCGGGAACGCGCCCGCCTGCTCGATGTCCATCTCGATGAAGGCGACGACGCCGCCGGGGCGGAGGAAGCGGGTCAGGCGGCGCAGCGCTTCGGACGGATCCGGCAGGTGCATCAGGATGAAGCGACCGACCAGCGCGTCGAAGGCGCCGGTAGGCTCGAACTCGTGAATGTCGGCCTCGACGAAATCCGTCCAGGCGACGCCGGCTTCGGCCGCCCGCGCGCGGGCCATGAACAGGGCGCTGCCGGCATTGTCGACGCCCACGACCTCGCCGTCGCTGCCGACAATCGCGGCTGCGGCCAGGGCCACGTCGCCGACGCCGCAACCGATGTCGAGAACCCGCATCCCGGATTGCAGACCGGCGCGCTGAAGCACATCCTCGGTTTCAGCGCGGAAAATCTCCGCCTGCTGCTCCAGGCGGAGGAGTTCGCCGTCGGAGTGGCCGAGGATGTAGCCTGCGCCGCGTCCAGGTTGGTTCACGATATACTCAGCCTGCAATCCAGAATTGTTTTTTCCTCGGCGCAATTTCGCTGTTACAGCACCTCGTTGGCGAAAACAAGCTTGTTTCCAGTCGTCAGAAGATTGCGAAAGGAAAGATCAATACAACCTGAACGATACGGCGAATTTCGAATAAATCGCAGCAATTTAATCATTGATAAGGGTCTTGGTCCTATCGTCGCGGCTCAAGAAGTAGTGTGTGCGGGGATTCGATCATGTCAGCCAGTAACAGGCGGATACCGACCAGCCACGCCGATCTTGCCGTCTGGGAGACGTCTGGCGACGGTTTGCCGGTCGTCATGATCCACGGGAACTCGGCCTCGAAGGAAGTTTTTGGCCACCAGTTCGCCGGCGCCGCGGGACAGCGCTTCCGCCTCATCGCGCCCGACCTTCCCGGTCATGGCGCGTCGAGCGACGCCGACGATCCGGGGCGCAGCTACACCGTCGGCGGGTATGCCGACGCGATCGTCGAAATGCTCGCGTCGATGGGTGTCGAGCGCGCCGCCGTCTTCGGCTGGTCGCTGGGCGGACATGTGGCGCTCGAGCTTTTTGACCGCTTTCCGGGTCTGGTCGGTGGCATGGTCACCGGCACGCCGCCGATCGGCGGCACGCCCGAGGAGATCATGGCCGGCTTCCAGCCGAGCCCGCATGCGGCCGTACCGTTCAAGGCCGAGCTCACCGAGGAAGAGCGCGGGATTCTTGCCTTCATCGCCTGCGGCGATCCGCAGAACCAGGACGCCCATGCGGCCATCATGCGCACCGACGGGCGGGCGCGGGAAACGGTGTTCGCCGATATGCTGGCGGGCGGCCCGGCCGACGAACGCCGGATCGTGGCCACGTCGACCAAGCCCGTCGCGGTGGTGAACGGCGAGAACGATCCCGTCATCAGCCACGATTACATCGCGTCGCTACCCTTCGCGAATCTGTGGGAAGACCATCGCTTCGTCCTGCGCGGCGGCGGGCATGCGCCGTTCATGCAGATGCCCGAGGTCTTCAACCCGATCTTCGAGCGGTTCGCCGCCGATATGGAAAATATCGCGGCGTCGACGCCGGCGGCGGGGGGTTCGACCAAGGCGGTCAGCGCTGCCTGATCGTGGCAGCCGGCACGTGCACATCGCGTCTGACGGGATGGAACAGTGCCCGACCGCCGAACTGTTGAACCGGTGAAACACGCAGAAACATACACGGTGGCCGGCGGCGAAGACGCGCCGCCGCTTTCGTCGCAGGTCGACGGGCCGTCGAAGAAGGCGGCACGCCGTGAGGATCTGCCGGCGGAAATCTACGTGCCGCTGGTCGACGCGCTCTACTCCGACGTCAAGAGCCTTTACATCGGCTCGGCCGCCGCATCGCTGGCCGCCCTGCTGGTGGCGTTCAAGAACGGCGAACCGCTGATCTACCTCTGTGCGGTCGCGATCGTCATCGTCACCGCCGCCCGCGCCCGCGACATGCGGGCCTATGTCCGCCGCCGCCCGCAGCTCAACACCATGGAGGCGATCCGCCGCTGGGAGGACCGCTACACCATCGGCGCGGCGATCTACGCCGCCCTTCTCGGCGGCTGGACGTTTCTCACGTTCTATCTGACCACCGATCCTTTCAGCTGGCTGTTCAGCTTCGCGGTCACGCTCGCCTACCTGGTCGGTACGCCGGGCCGCAACTTCGCCAGCAACCGGCTGGTCACGGCGCAGATCATCGGCGAGGGCATTCCCCTCAGCGCGGCGCTCTTCTACGCCGGCGGCTTCTACTACGTCGTCTTCGCCCTGGTGCTGCTGCCGTTCTTCGTCGCGCTCAAGTTCATTTCCGATCGCCTGCGCCACACGCTTCTCGACGCCGTCATCGCCAACCGCGATGTCGGCCTGATTGCGCGCCGCTTCGACACCGCGCTCAACAACATGCCGCATGGCCTGGCGATGTTCGACGCCGATCGCCGGCTGGTCGTGACCAACCGCCGCCTCGGCGAGATCTTCGGCCTGTCGGCCGGCAAGGACAGGCTTGGTCAGACAATCCGCGAGCTCTCGCGCGAAAGCGTCGCGGCCGGCAGGCTGCTGAGGTCCGAGGTCGACGGCTTTACCACGACGTTCGACGAACGCCTGGCATCGCGTTCACCGACCAGTTTCGTGAACGAGCGGGAGGACGGCACGGTCCTCCACCTCACGTTCCAGCCGATGGACAGCGGCGGTTCGGTCGTGGTGATCGAGGACATCACCGCGCGGCGGGCCGCCGAGGCGAAGATCAACCAGCTCGCCCGCTTCGATACCCTCACCGGGCTGCCGAACCGCGTCCACATGGGCGAACTCATGCGCGCGGCGCTGGCGGCCGCCGGCCAGAAGCCCTGCGCCGTCCTCTTCGTCGACATCGACGGCTTCAAGCAGGTCAACGACACGCTCGGCCATCAGGTGGGCGACGCGCTCCTGCGCGCGGTGGCCGACAAGCTGCGGCACGAAGTGCGCGACACCGACCTGCTCGCCCGCTTCGGCGGCGACGAGTTTGCGATACTGCAGACGCCGATGGGCGGTCGCGACGATGCCGCCGCCTTCGCTCAGCGGCTGGTCGACGGAATCGCCGGGTCGTACGACATCGATGGCAACCGGATCGTGATCGGCGCGACCGTGGGCATTGCAATGTCGCCGGCCGATACGAGCAATGTCGACGAACTGCTGAAGATTGCCGACATGGCGCTCTACTGGGCCAAGCAGGACGCGAAGGGCAGCTTCAGGTTCTTCGAGGCCGACATGGATTCGCGGGCGCAGGCGCGGCGCAGTCTCGAGCTCGACCTTCGCGAGGCGCTCTCCAACGGCGACTTCGAGGTCCACTACCAGCCGATCATCAACGTCAAGAACCGCAAGGTGTCGACCTGCGAGGCGCTGGTGCGCTGGCCGCATGCCGAGCGCGGCATGGTGCCGCCGTCGGAGTTCATCCCGGTGGCCGAGGACATGGGCCTGATCACCGAGTTGGGCGAATGGGTCCTGCGCGAAGCATGCCGGACCTGTGCCGGCTGGCCGGGCAGCGTCAGCGTTGCCGTCAACCTGTCGGTGATCCAGTTCAAGAGCGGAGATATCGTCGACACCATTCGCCGCGCCGTCACCGATGCCGTACTCGATCCCAATCGCCTCGAGGTCGAGATCACCGAGTCCTTGTTGCTCCAGGACAGCGAGCTGACCAGCGCGCGGCTGCGCGAAATCCGCCAGCTCGGCGTCCGCGTGTCGCTCGACGATTTCGGCACGGGCTACTCCAATCTCAGCTATCTGCAGAGCCTGCCCATCACCAAGGTCAAGATCGACCGCTCGTTCGTGCCGGCCAGCGACGACGACAGCCGCGCCGTCGTCCTGTTGCGCGGCATGGCCAATCTCGGCGCCGAACTCGGGCTCGTGGTGACCGTCGAGGGCATCGAAACGCCCGATCAGCTCAATCTGATGATGGCGCAGCCGTCAGTGACCGAAGTCCAGGGTTTCCTGTTCAGCCCGCCGATCCCCGCGCGGGAAATCAAAACCCTGCTCGACGCCGGTACACTTCGCCAAAAAATGGTCGCCTAGCTCTGCAACCTTTCGGCGATTCATGATCAACACGGCCGGACGGTCGGCCGTTAACCATTTTCCACTGTCGTCGATTTCGACAAGACTTCGCGTTGTTCGGAGTATTGTCTTCCTCGCCTTACCCATCGTGAAGTAGTTCTTCATTGTTAACCAAGAACCGTGAAGGTCGGCGATTGGTTAATTATTTGCCTTCCGCTTTGGTAAACGATCTGTAAACTCTCCTCGTGGCGTCGGCTCCGGCCGGGACGAGGAGACAGTTATGAGTACTTTGGCCCAATCGCGGTCGGCGGGCAGCTTTGTCGACCATGTCTACGATCTGATGGAGATCGTCGACTACCGGCCGGCTATCACCGATGAAGAGCGCGATGCGATCTTTCGCTTGCGCTACAAGTGCTACCTCCGGGAAGGGGCCATCAAGCCCGATTTCTCGGAGCGGATGAGCGACCGTTTCGACGACATGGACAATGTGTGGATCTTCGGCGTCCACGTCGAAGGCGTACTCGCCGGCACGTTGCGGATTCACGTGACCTCGCCCGACCATCCCGAGTTGCCGGCCACACCGGTGTTCGGTGACCATCTTGCCGAGCACATCGCGCTCGGAAAGACCGTGGTCGACCCTTCGCGCTTCGTGGTCGATCAGGATTTTTCCAAGGTCTATCCGGAACTCGCCTATCTGACGACGCGGATCGGCTGGATGGCCGGCGAGTACTTCGGTGCCGACCTCATCCTCGCCACGGCGCGGCGCGAGCACCAGGCCTTCTACCGGCGGATCTTCGGGCACCGCCTGGTCTGCGGCGTGCGGCCCTACCATGGACTGGTCAAGCCGCTCAGCCTGATGGTGCTCGACTATCCGGGCGTCAAGGACAAGGTCCACCGGCGCTTCCCGTTCTACCGGTCGTCCTATTTCGAGCGTCGCGCCCTGTTCGAGGCGCCGGGACTGCCGCTCGACTGGTCGGCGGAGCGGCCCGACCGCGCGGCCGCGCGCACGCTGTCGCCGGCCGCGTCGTTGCGGACGGATCGACAGGTGCGGGACGCCACCGCGGCCAAGAAGGTCTCGGCCTGACCGTTCTCACATGACGAGGATGGCGCGGAAGTCGTTGACGTTGGTCAGCGTCGGGCCGGTGTGCACGATGTCGCCGATGGCGGCGAAGACCGGGTAGACGTCGTTCCGGTCGAGCGCGGTCCGGATATCGATTCCGGCTTCCCGCGCGCGGGACAGGGTGTCGGGCGTCACGATCGCGCCGGCATTGTCCTCGCTGCCGTCGATGCCGTCGGTATCGGCGGCAAGGGCGGTGATGCCAGCTTCACCGTTGAGCTGAACCGCCAGACCGGCCAGGAACTCGGTGTTGCGGCCGCCACGGCCACGGTGGCGGCCACGCTCGCGGATCGTCACGGTGGTTTCGCCGCCGGAGAGCAGGACCGCCGGCGGGCTCGCCGGATGACCGTGTTTGCGGACCGACAGAGCGATGCCCGCCATCACCCGGCCGACCTCGCGCGCCTCGCCCTCGATGGCGTCGCCGAGGATGAGGGCGTTCACACCCCGCGCACGTGCCACGGCGGCGGCCGCCTCGAGGCTCGCCTGCGGCGAGGCGACGATCACGGCGTTCGAGGTCGCGAGATGCGGGTCGCCGGGGCCCGGCGTTTCGGCGGCGTCGCTCGCCAGGTGCGCCTCGACGGCCGGCGGGACCGTGATCCCGTGGCGCCTGAGGATCGCGCGGGCGTCGGCCGCGGTCGACGTATCGGCAACCGTGGGGCCCGATGCGATGACGGACGGATCGTCGCCGGGGACGTCGGAAATCAGGAGCGTGCGGACCTTTGCGGGGTGGGTGGCGGCCGCCAGCCGGCCGCCCTTGATCGCCGACAGGTGCTTGCGGATCGTGTTCATCTCGGCGATGGCCGCGCCGGAATCCAGCAACGCCCGGTTCACGGCCATCTTGTCGTCCAGCGTCAGTCCGTCGGCCGGCAGGCTCAGGAGCGACGACCCGCCTCCGGAGATGAGGCAGAGCACCAGATCGTCCGGGCCGGCGGCGCGCGCGAGCGCCAGGATGCGCCGTGCTGCGGCCTCGCCGTTGGCGTCGGGGACCGGATGGCCCGCCTCGACGATCTCGATACGGTCGCAGGGCACGGCGTGGTCGTAGCGGGTCACGACCAGGCCCTCGACGGGCCCGGGCCAGTTGCTCTCGACGGCGCGCGCCATCGCGGCGGACGCCTTGCCGGCGCCGATCACGATGGTGCGGCCGCGCGGCGGGGGCGGCAGATGCGGCGGGACCACCTTGTCGGGGGCCGCCGCGTCGATGGCCGCCGTCAGCAGCGCGTGAAGAAAGGGGCGCGGTTCGAGGCTGCCGGGCGGCGCGCCGGGATGATCGTTCACCGACAGGATTCCTTCCGAGTCGAGGGGCGGCCTACATCACCGCGCCGATCTGCCAGGGCACGAACTCGTTGTCGCCGTAGCCCAGCGCCTCCGACTTGGTGCGCTTGCCGGAGGCGACGGCGAGGATTTCCTCGAGGATCTCGCGGCCCTTTTCCTCCACCGACACGCCATCGAGGATATCGCCGCAGTTGATATCCATGTCGTCGACCATGTTGGCGTAGGTGTCCGGGTTGGTGGCGAGCTTGATCGAGGGGGCCGGCTTGTAGCCGAACGCCGACCCGCGGCCGGTGGTGAAGCAGACGATATTGCAGCCGGAGGCCACCTGGCCGGTCACGGAGACCGGGTCGTAGCCGGGCGAATCCATGAAGACGAAACCGTTCGCCGTCACCGGCTCGGCGTAGCGGTAGACACCACGCAGCGCCGTCGTCCCACCCTTGGCGGTGGCGCCGAGGGATTTTTCCAGGATGGTGGTCAGTCCGCCGGCCTTGTTGCCCGGCGACGGGTTGTTGTTCATCTCGCCGAGGTTGCGGGCGGTGTAGTCCTCCCACCATTTGAGCCGCGCCACGAGCTGCTCGCCGATCTCGCGGGTGGCGGCGCGGCGGGTGAGCAGATGTTCGGCACCGTAGATCTCCGGCGTTTCGGCCAGCACGCCGGTGCCGCCCTGGCGGACGAGCAGGTCGGTCGCATGGCCGAGCGCGGGGTTGGCGGTGATGCCGGAGTAGCCGTCCGAGCCGCCGCATTGCAGCGCCAGCGTCAGGTGCTCGGCCGAAACGGTTTCCCGCCGGGCCGAAGCGACACGCGGCAGCATCTCCCGGATCATGTCGACCCCGCGGTCCACCGTCTTGCGGGTGCCGCCCGTCGCCTGGATGGTCATGTGGCGGAAAGTGTCGTTCTCCTTCAGGTCGTAGCTGCGCATGAATGGAGGGATCTGCATGATCTCGCAGCCCAGCCCGACCATCAGCGCGCCGCCCAGATTGGGGTGGGCGGCGTAGCCCCACTCCACCCGCGACAGGGTTTCGAAGCCCTCGCCGTTGCCGTCCATGCCGCAGCCGGTGCCATGCACGAAGGCGATGACGCCGTCGACGTCGGGATAGTCGTCGAGAAGGTCGGAGCGATTGACTTCTTCGGCGATGAAACGGGCCACGGTGGCGGAGCAGTTCACGCTGGTCAGCACGCCGATGTAGTTGCGCGTGCCGACGCGGCCGTTGGCGCGGCGGTAGCCCTCGAAGGTCCGGCGCTCCGTCTCCGGCACCATCACCTCGTCGACCGCCGCCTCGGCGAAGCGGTAGTCGCGCTCGAACGTGCCCATGCCGCAATTGTGCTCGTGGACATGCTGGCCGGGCGCGATGTCGCTCGTGGCGATGCCGATGATCTGACCGTATTTCACGACCGGCGATCCGGTGGCGATGGTGGCGCTCGCCATCTTGTGCCCCTTGGGGACGCGATCCGTGGCTTCGATCGATTCCACCCGGGCGCCGGGCAGGATGGGGTCGACGGCGACCACCACGTTGTCGTTGTCGGTGAGGCGAACGGTCCGCGGCGCGGCGGCGCGCTCGCTGAGGTTCGATCGGGGGCTCGTCATGGGCGTGGCTCTCGTGGTCGGGTTCCGGCGCGGGTCGCGGTCATGTCGCCATTGCCAGAATGTCGTCGCGTTGCGGGAAGCTCGGTTGCGCCCCCTCGCGCGTACATGTAAGGGCGCCGGCAACCGCGGCGAGCCGCATTGCCGCATCCAGCGGCCGGCCCTCGTCGAGAAAGGCGGCAAGCGCGCCGGCGAATGTATCACCGGCGCCGGTCGTGTCGACCACCTGAACTGTCGGTGCCGGCACCGATACCGCGCCCTCGGGGCCGGCGGTCACGGCGCCGGCCGCGCCCAGCGTGACGACGATCTGCCGGTCGAGATGGCCGGCGAGCAGGTCGGGTATCGCCCGCGGATCGCCGGTCGCCAGGCCGTAGGCGGCCGCGAGGTCACGTGCCTCGTGCTCGTTGACGACGATGAAGGCAAAGGGGCCGAGATCGTCGACCGACAGGGGCGTGAACGGTGCGATCGACAACATGACGCGGCCGCCGGCCTCGTGCGCCTTGCGGGCCGCGGCGGCGGTCTGGCCGAAGGGCACCTCCATTTGGGCGAGCAGCATGTCGGGTGCCGCCTGCGGTCCGTCGTACCACGCCGCCTCGGCGCGGGCATTGGCGCCGGCGGTCACGACGATGCTGTTCTCGCCCTGCGCGTCGACGGTGATGAGGGCGAGCCCGGTTGCGCCTTCGAGCGCGCGCACGGCCGCTAGATCGACGCCCCCGGCCCGGAGTTCGGCGAGCGCGGTCGCGGCCATCGCGTCGTCGCCCACGGCCCCGATCATGCGGACCGCGGCGCCGGCGCGGCGTGCCGCCAGCGCCTGGTTGGCGCCCTTGCCGCCCGGGAACAGCACATAATCGGAGCCGGACACGGTCTCGCCCGGCCCGGGCAGGGTCGCCACCCGGGACACGAGATCGACGTTGATGGAGCCGAAGACGGTCGTCACGACCGGATCGGCGGCGGAAGGAGCTTGATCACGGGACGGTTTTAGCCTGCCAGCGTCTGGCCGCAACGGGCAAGCCGGCCTTCGCGCGTGCAAAAGGCTTTTCGGCACTGCGGAAAACGGGCTAGACAGGCGTGCAGTTCTGGGGGTTCGCCATGCCGATCAAGAAGATTCTCGTCGCCAATCGCTCGGAAATCGCGATTCGCGTCTTCCGTGCCGCCAACGAGTTGGACCTCGGCACGGTCGCGGTGTTCGCCGACGAGGACAAGCTGGCGCTCCACCGCTTCAAGGCCGACGAGGCCTACCGGATCGGCGAGGGGCTGGGGCCGATCGAGGCCTATCTGTCCATCGACGAGATGCTGCGGGTGGCGCGGCTGGCCGGGGTCGACGCCGTCCATCCGGGCTACGGCTTCCTGTCCGAGAGCCCGGAGTTCGCCGAAGCCTGTGCCGCGGCCGGGATCACCTTCATCGGCCCGGCGCCGGCGACCATGCGCCGGCTCGGCGACAAGGTGTCGGCGCGCGACCTGGCGGTCTCGGTCGACGTGCCGGTGATGCCGGCGAGCGATCCGCTGCCCGACGACATGGACGCGATCGTGAAGATCGCAGGCGACATCGGCTATCCGCTGATGTTGAAGGCGGCCTGGGGCGGCGGTGGGCGCGGCATGCGCGTGATCCCGGACCAGGCGACGCTGGAGCGCGACGTGGAGACGGCCCGCCGCGAAGCGCCCGCCGCCTTCGGCAAGGACGACGTCTATCTCGAAAAGCTGGTCGAGAATGCGCGCCACGTCGAGGTGCAGATCCTGGCCGACAAGGCGGGCAACGTCGTCCACCTCAACGAGCGCGACTGCACGGTCCAGCGCCGGCACCAGAAGGTGGTCGAGCGGGCGCCGGCCCCGTATCTCGACGAAGCGCGCCGGGCCGAACTCTGCGGCTACGCGGTGGCGATCGCCAAGGCGGCCGACTATGCGGGCGCGGGGACGATCGAGTTCCTGATGGACGCTGACACCGGCGCGTTCTACTTCATCGAGGTCAATCCACGCGTCCAGGTCGAGCACACGGTGACCGAGGAGGTCACCGGGATCGACATCGTCAAGGCCCAGATCCGTATCGCCGAGGGCGCAACCATCGGTTCGCCCGGCTGCGGGATTCCGGCGCAGGAGGACATCAAGCTCAACGGCCACGCCCTGCAATGCCGGATCACCACCGAGGACCCGGAACAGAACTTCATCCCCGACTACGGCCGCATCACCGCCTATCGCGGCGCCACCGGTTTCGGCATCCGGCTCGACGGCGGCACTGCCTATTCCGGCGCGGTGATCACGCGGTTCTACGATCCGCTGCTGGAGAAGGTGACCGCCTGGGCGCCGACGCCCGAGGACGCCATCCGTCGTATGGACCGGGCGCTGCGCGAGTTCCGCATCCGCGGTGTGGCGACCAATCTCACCTTTCTCGAAAACATCATCAGCCATCCCAAGTTCCGCGACGCCAGCTACACGACGCGCTTCATCGACGAGACGCCGGAACTGTTCGAGGCGGTACGGCGGCGCGACCGGGCGACCAAGCTGCTCACCTATCTCGCCGACGTGACGGTCAACGGCCATCCCGATACCCGCGACCGGCCGACGCCGGCGATCGGCGGCCTCGACGTGCCGCCGCCGAAATTCCCGGCGGCCCCGGCCGACGGCACCAGGCAGCGGCTCGACGACGCTGGGCCGGAGGCCTTCGGCCGCTGGATGCGCGAGACCAAGCGGCCTCTGGTCACCGACACGACCATGCGCGACGGGCACCAGTCGCTGCTCGCCACCCGCATGCGCAGCCACGACCTGGTGCAGATCGCGCCGGCCTACGCCTCGGCCCTGCCGCAGCTCCTGTCGCTGGAGTGCTGGGGCGGGGCGACCTTCGACGTCGCCATGCGCTTCCTGGCCGAGGACCCGTGGGAGCGGCTCGCCGGCATTCGCGAGGCTGCACCCAACATCCTCCTGCAGATGCTGCTCCGGGGCTCCAACGGCGTCGGCTACGCCAACTATCCCGACAACGTGGTCAAGTTCTTCGTCGCCCAGGCGGCCGATGCGGGGATCGACCTGTTCCGCGTGTTCGACTGCCTGAACTGGGTGGAGAACATGCGCGTGTCGATGGATGCGGTGCGCGAGGCCGGCAAACTGTGCGAGGGCGCGATCTGCTACACCGGCGACATCCTCGATCCCGATCGGGCCAAGTACGACCTCAAGTACTATGTCGGCCTGGCGCGCGAGCTGGAAGCGGCCGGCGCGCACATCATCGGTATCAAGGACATGGCCGGCGTGCTGAAGCCGGCGGCGGCGACCAGGCTGATCGCGACGCTCAGGCAGGAAACCGACCTGCCGATCCATCTCCACACCCACGACACGTCGGGCATTGCCGGCGCGACGATCACGGCGGCGGTGGAGGCCGGGGTCGACGCCTTCGACGCTGCGATCGATTCCATGTCCGGGCTGACCTCGCAGCCCTGCCTCGGCTCGCTGGTCGAGGCGCTGGAGGGGACCGAGCGCGATACCGGGCTCGACGTGGAGGCGATCCGGCAAATCTCCTTCTATTTCGAGGCGGTGCGGGCCCACTATGCCGCGTTCGAGTCCGATCTCCGCTTCGGCGCGTCGGAGGTCTATCTCCACGAGATGCCGGGCGGGCAGTTCACCAACCTCAAGGAGCAGGCGCGCTCGCTGGGGCTGGAATCGCGCTGGCACGAGGTGGCGCAGGCCTATGCCGACGTGAACCGGATGTTCGGCGACATCGTCAAGGTGACGCCGTCGTCCAAGGTGGTGGGCGATCTGGCGTTGATGATGGTCGCCTCGGACCTGACGCCCGACGACGTGCTGTCGCCGGACAAGGAGATCGCCTTCCCGGATTCGGTGGTGCAGATGATGCACGGCGATCTCGGGCAGCCGCCGGGGGGCTGGCCGGAGGCGATCCAGGCCAAGGTGCTGAAGGGCGAGGAACCGGTGACGGCGCGGCCGGGTTCGCTGCTTCCACCGGCCGATCTGGAAGCGGAGCGTGCTGCGGCGGCGGAGAAGACGGATCTGGAGATCGACGACCAAGCGCTCGCCTCCTACCTCATGTACCCCAAGGTGTTCACCGATTTCGCCACCGCGGCGGAGACCTACGGGCCGGTCTCGGTGCTGCCGACGCAGGTGTTCTTCTACGGCCTGCCGGTGGGCGAGGAGATCCTGGTCGAACTGGAGCGCGGCAAGACGCTGGTGGTCCGCACCCAGGCGATCGGCGAGACCGACGAGGACGGCTTCGCGCGGGTGTTCTTCGAGCTCAACGGCCAGCCGCGCATGGCCAAGGTGCCCGACCGGGCGCACGGCGCTTCCGGCCGCGAGGCCCGCCGCAAGGCCGAGGACGGCAACGACAACCACGTCGCCGCGCCCATGCCCGGGGTGATCGCGACGCTGGCGGTCAAGCCCGGCCAGAAGGTCAAGGGCGGCGACGTGCTGCTCTCGATCGAAGCGATGAAGATGGAGACCGCACTCCACGCCGAGCACGACGGCGAGATCGCCGAGGTGCTGGTCCAGTCCGGCCAGCAGGTCGACGCCAAGGACCTGCTCGTCGTGTTCGGGGGCTAAAGGCGCGACGCTGCGCGCGCTCGTTCCCGATCGATCCAGCCCATCACGGCACGACCCTGGTTACCGCATCCTTCCGGGTGAACATGCTCTCGCGGTGCCACCAGACCACGACGGCGGCCACGGCGACGTAAATCCAGGTGTCGTAGGGCTGTGCATCGGGCCAGAACGGATTGATGAGTTGCCAGTGGAAGACCACCGGCCACAGCAGGCTTCCCTGAGACCGGTTGAGGATCGGCGTGAAGATGAGGGCAAGGGCTATGGTGCCAATCAGGAAAGGAAGGAAGTCCCAGCCGCCGAAGACGGTGCCCCCCAGGAAGAAGGCTGGAAAGTGCCAGACTCCCCAGATCACACCGATGATGATCCCGGCCCAGATCGGAGCTACGTACCGCTGAAGAAGCGGCTGAGCGGTACCCCGCCAACCGAACTCCTCGATCGGGCCGAGCAGGAGCATCATGAGCAGCACGGCCACCATCGCTCCCACGCCTTCAGGCGGAACCGGGGCGAGAAGCGGCCCGCCCTTGAGCAGAGAGCCGATCGCGAACACGACAGGAACACCGATCAGGATGAAGACCGCCCACGGCAGCGGGCATCGCCACATCAGCAACCGCGACAGGAAGCCCCGCAGGCCTGCCATTCTCCCGTAGTAGATGACCAAGGCGAAAGCGGAGATCGCCGGCGCCCAGGTGGCGAGGAAGAAGAACGGGTGCGAGCCACTGATCTCACCGAACGTGGAAGACGCCCATTCAGGCAACACGATGTAGACGCCGGTCAGCCCCCACGTGATCGCGAAGGTCAGAACAAAGAAGATGGGTAGCGCCACAGACGGCATGTCCCGGCGCCGCGCCGTTGACGTTGTGTCGGTCACGGTCTTGCCTCCCACTCACTTGCGCGTGTCGACGAGACTGGGAGATTCATGGGTCGCCGCGTATGACGTGGATCAAGCGACGTGCGACCGCGCCGGTTGATCACCTTGTTGCACGGCGACGTAGTGACCAGGTGAGTCAGCGGCAGTAGGTCGAGCCGTTGCGTCGTTCGGCAAGATCGAGGTGCAGATGGTCGTCGTGGTGGGCGTCGGCGCCCGGCCCCAGCACGGTCTTGAACGGACCGCATGCCGCCTTGCGCACACTCTCCACGAAACGGCGGCCATCGGCTTCAGCGCCTTGAACCTCGATCCAACTCCCGTCGACGAGCCGGAAGGCGGAGATGTCGATGGCGTTGCCGCGGCCGTGCTCGGACAGCCGTGCACCGGGCTGGGAATTGCGGGTACGACAGACATAGGCGGCCGCGACGCGCAGGCCGGTGAGATCGCCGCCGGTCACGGCGCGGGCGGCGGGGTTCGCCTCGTCGCGCACGAACCGCGCCAACGCCGCGGCGGCGGGGCAATTCAAGACGGCGGTTCGCGACAGGCGCACCGCTCCGTCGGCGAGGGCGGACACGGCGACCGGGTCGGCAATCCCGCAGCGGCCTTCGCGAATCGGCGCGCGGCGTTGCGCGACGACGCCCAAAGCCTTCAAGGATGCCAGGCATGCCGATACAGGCCGCGCGTTGTGCGGAACCGACGTGAGGGATGCGGCCTGCGGGCGCAGACGCGGCAGCGGCGTCGTGGTCGAACCGGGGACATGCGAGCGCGGCGTTTCGGCTTCCGGCGTCGTGAGAAGATCGCGCAACAGGCCGAGCGGCGATTCCTGCGCCACCGCGGTCGTCGTCCCGACGACTGCGGCGAGGGCGATCGCGACGGTAAGCCGCCGCCTCACGCGAACTCGTCCCGAAGATCGAGGGTGGCGCGGTGGCCGACGGCGTCGAAGTTCGCGGCGAGCCAGGCGTCGGCCGCCTCGCGACCGGCCGCGTGCAGCTCCTCGAAGAATGTCCAGCTCGTGTCGAGCTTGGAGGAGGCGGTGCGGCCGGCAAGCGCCCGCGTGGCGTCGATGCGGTGGAGGCGGTTGTGGCGATAGCGGGTGTCGTCGAGCCGGTGTTCCTCGTGCAGCCGGTTGACGAAATCGATGGCGCGGAACTCGCGCAAGAGCGAGGCGTTGAAGGTGATCTCGCTCACCCGCTCCATGATCCCGGTCGCCGTGGTGGGCACGGTGTCGCGGCGGATCGGGTTGACCTGGATGAGGAGGGTGTCCTCACAGGCCGAGCCGTCGAAGAAGGGAAAGAGCGCCGGATTGCCCATATAGCCGCCGTCCCAATAGGCTTCGCCGTCGATCTCTACCGCCTGGAACAGATGGGGCAGGCAGGCCGACGCCATCACCGCGTCGGCGGTGACCTCGTCGCCGCTGAACACCCTGATCTTGCCGGTGCGGACATTGGTCGCCGAGATGAACAGGGCGGGTGATCGGCAGTGGCGAACGCGATCGAAATCGACCAGCGATTCCAACAGGTTGCGCAGCGGATTGATGTTGAGCGGATTGCCCGCATACGGCGAGACGAGGTCGGCCCAGCGCTGCCAGTAGGCGAGGGGCGAGAAGGACGGCACGTCCCAGAATCCGAACAGCCGGTCGATGATGTCGCTGCCGCCGACCGAGGGGCCGTCATGGCTGACCCCCTGCCAGAACTTGCGCAGCCGCTCCCGCGCACCCTCGCCGGTGCCGCCGCGATCGAAGCCGTCGGCCAGCACCACGGCATTCATGGCCCCGGCGCTGGTGCCGGAGATGGCGGCGAAGGTCAGCCGGCCGTCCTCGATCAGACGGTCGAGCACGCCCCAGGTGAAGGCGCCGTGGGCACCGCCGCCCTGGAGCGCCAGGTTGATCGCCTTCGGCGCGTCGCTCACTTGGCGATCCAGCCGCCGTCGATCTGGTGCATGGCGCCGGTCACCTGGGCGGCGCCGTCGGAACAGAGGAAGAGCGCGAAGGCCGCGACCTCCTCGATCTTGACGAACTGTTTGGTCGGCTGGGCGAGCAGCATGACGTCGCGCTTGACCTCCTCCTCGGTCATGTTGCGCGCCTTCATGGTGTCGGGGATCTGCTTCTCCACCAGCGGCGTCCACACGTAGCCGGGGCAGATGGCGTTCACGGTGATGCCCTGCTCGGCGACCTCGAGTGCGATGGTCTTGGTGAGTCCGGCGACCCCGTGCTTGGCGGTCACGTAGGCGCTCTTGAAGGGGGAGGCGACCAGCGCATGGGCCGAGGCGATATTGACGATCCGCCCCCAGCCCTTCGCCTTCATGGCGGGAATCGCGGCGCGGATGGTGTGGAAGGACGACGACATGTTGATGGCGACGATCGCGTCCCACTTCTCGACCGGAAACTCCTCCACTGGCGCCACGAACTGGATGCCGGCGTTGTTGACGAGGATATCGACCCCGCCGAACGCCGCGTCCGCCTCGGCCATCATGGCGGCGATCTCGTCGGGCTTGGACATATCGGCGCCGGAGTAGCGCACCTCGACGCCGTTCTCCTCGGCCATGGCGGCGCGGGCGGCCTCGATCTCGTCGGCGTCGCCGAACCCGTTCATGGTGACGTTGCAGCCCTGCGCGGCGAGCGCACGGGCGATGCCGAGGCCGATGCCGGAGGTCGAGCCGGTCACCAGCGCCGCTTTGCCTTTGAGCATGGTGGTGTTTCCCTGAAGGTGGCGTGTCCGCACCGGTTATATTGCATCGCAATATCCGGCGCAGCCCCTTGCCGGGAGGCCGCGTCGACGGGCGGCGTCAGTCGTCGTCCGGCGCCATGCCCGCCACGGCATTGGCGGCGATGCGTTCCAGCATTCGGGCAAGCTGCTCGGCTTCCTCGGGGGTGAAGCCCTCCAGGAGATGGCCGTTCACGTCCTGATAGAAATCGAGAAGGTGCGACATTTTGCGCGCCTTGGCGGTGAGGTAGACGCGCGCGGCGCGGCGATCGTCCGGATCCGGTCGCCGGTCGACGAGCCCGCGGTCGATCATGCGGTCGACAATGCGCGACGCGGCGGAGCTGTTGACCCGGTAATAGTCGGCGATCTCGCTGATCAGCAGGCCGTCGCGGCGCCAGAGAGCGGTCAGGATCACCCAGTGCGCCAGCAGCAGGTCGTGGCGGTCGAGCAGCTTCTGGCTCAGCGCGTTGGTGGCGCCGGTGGCAAATCCGAGAAGTCGACCGAACGACGGCAAATAAGGTGGCGCTCCGTTATTTTCCATGGTATTATCTTCCATGTAATCTAAATAGTCGAGAGCTCAGAAACGTTTTGTGTGTCGTTCGTGCCGGTCATGCCGGGCAGCGACGCGAAGAGCCCCGACCCGCCTTGCAGATCCGGAGCATACACCCATGAAGACCCCCACGATCCTGGCCCTTGCGGCTGCGCTTTCAATGGTCGCCGGCGCTTCCGCCGCCGACTCCGCTTCCGAGGGGCGCGAACTTGCGCAACTCGCCTTCTCGTCGGTCGATCAGCACGGCAACGGCTACGTCAACCTCGGCGACATGGAGACGTACCGGGACCTCGTCTTCGTCTCCATGGACGGCGACGAGGACGAGCGTATCACGCTCGATGAGTTCCTGGCCTGGGACTTCGGCTTCGCGCCGCTCGCCGAGGACCGCGACCGTTTCGTCGCCTACGAGACGGCCATGAAGGTCGTGTTCGTCTTCTGGGACCGCAACGGTGACGGTGCGGTCACCCCGGCCGAACATCGCCACGCCATCGTCGCCGATTTCCGCCGCGCCGATCTCGACGACGACGCGCTGCTGACCGAGGCCGAGTTCACCAACGGCTTCTCGGTGATCGCGGCCCTGCGCGCCGCGGTCGGGTCCGACGAGTAGCCCGGAGAGACGCAGTCATGACACAGCGCATCGGCGGCTATGGCATTGTCGCCATCGTCGTTCTGTTCGCCGTCCTCCATCTCGGCTTCTCCCAACCGGAGGCCGGCGGTGGCGTCGCCGTCGCCACGCTGGCCGGTGGCACCGCCTATCTGCTGATGGCCACCTCGATCTTCCTGGCGACGCGGCCGCGGTTCCTGGAGGACGCGTTCGGCGGGCTCGACCGCATGTACCGCGCGCACAAGATCAGTGGCGTGATCGCCGGCTTGCTGGTGCTGGTGCACTTCTTCCTGGCGCCGAAGGACCTGCCGGCCGGCGCCGGGGCCGAGATCAGCCTCGCGCCGTCGTCGCCGCTCGGCATGCTGTCGTTGATCGCGCTGATGGTCCTGCTGGCGATGACCCTCAACCGCAAGATCGCCTACCACCGCTGGCGCCTGCCCCATAAGGCGATGGGCGTCGTGTTCATCCTGGTGACCGGGCACTTCCTGACCGCACCGGATATCTTCGTCGACCGGTTCGGACCGTCGGGCGTGATGCTGATGGCGGCCGCGGTGATCGGCATCGTGTCGTGGGTGGCCAATCTGTTCGGGCTCAGCCGGCGTTCGGGCCGCAGGTTCGTCATCGAGGCAGTCAACCATCTGGAACGGGCGACCGAGCTGGTGCTGAAGCCGATGGCCGGGGGCCTCGCGTTCCGGCCCGGCCAGTTCGCCTTCGTCGAGGTGCGGGACGCGGCGTTCTCCGAACCCCACCCGTTCACCATCGCCAGCGACCCGAAGGACGATCGCCTGCGGTTCGTGGTCAAGGTGCTGGGCGACTGGACGCGCAAGGTGCGCGAGGACCTGAAACCGGGCGTCGAGATCGCGGTCCACGGACCCTATGGCCGGTTCGACAGCACCGCCGTCGGCCCCAAGCAGGTGTGGTTGGCGGGCGGGATCGGCATCACGCCGTTCCTGTCGATGCTGCGCGACATGGAGCCCGGCGACGACCGTGAGATCGTGCTGGTCTACGCCGTGCGCGAGACCAAGGAGGCCGTCTTTCTCGACGAGATCAGGGAGCGGGCAGCGACGCTCGGCAACGTCAAGGTCGTGCTCCTTCAGTCCAATCTCGGCGAGTTCGTGCGCGTCGACATGATGAAGACCAAGCTCGCCGAACCGCTGCCCGGCTACGAGTTCTTCCTGTGTGGGCCCAAACCGATGGTGAACGGGCTGGTCAGGGACCTCGGCCGCGCGAAGGTGCCCCGCGCCCGCATCCATACGGAGGCGTTCGAACTCAGATAGGGTCTCGAAGCCGCCGGGATTCCCGGGCATAAGAGGTCACGACTTCAGTGCCCGGGAGCCTGCCGCCCATGACCTCGACGAAACCGCGCCTCGGCCTGGCGCTCGGCGGCGGCGCCGCGCTCGGCCTCGCCCACATCGGGGTGCTGCGCGTCCTCCTCGACAACGGCATCGTGCCCGATGTGGTGGCCGGCACGTCGATTGGCGCCATCGTCGGTGCGGCCCATCTGTTCGGCAAGCTCGACGAGCTCGAAGCGGCGGCGCGCGGCGTCACCTGGCTGGAGGTCATGCGGCTCAGCGACGTGCGCATCGGCAATCGCGGCCTGCTGGCGGGCGATGCGGTGGTCAAGGAGGTGCAGCGCTACATCGGCGAGGCGACCTTTGACGATGCCGACCGCCCGTTTGCGGTGGTGGCGTCCGATCTCGCCTCGGGCGAGGAAGTGGTCATCAACGCGGGTAGCGTGGCGCACGCGATCCGCGCCTCGATCTCGCTGCCGGGCATCTTCCCGCCGGTCGAGCGGGAGGGCCGGTTCCTGATCGACGGCGGCATGACCAACCCGGTGCCGGTCTCCACCTGCCACGCCCTGGGCGCGGACCGGGTGATCGCCGTCGACGTGACCGGCGACTATAGCGGCCAGGCGGCCGCGGCGGGCATCTATCCGGGCGGCGACTTCAAGGGCGGCCTGTTCGAGGTCGTCACCCTGTCCTGGGCCATGGCCATGCGCAGGCTCGCCGCCGCCAACCAGACCACCCATCCGGCCGAGGTGACCATCGTGCCGCGGGTCGGTCACATCAAGCAGTTCGAGTTCGGCCAGGGCGAGGAGCTGATCGCCGCCGGCCGCGACGCGGCGCTTGCCTGTCTGCCCGACCTCCAGGCGCTGGCGGCGCCCTGACAATGCACGCGGTTGTCATGGAGCCGGTCACCGCGAGGCGCTATATAGCCGCCTGACCCTCGGCCAACCCATGACCGCCGACACCATGACCGCCGATACCATGACCTCCCCGACCCCGGACCCCGCTGTCGCGGGGCCGGACGCACGCCGCCGGTCGGTGGCGGTCGACGTCGGCGGTGTGACGGTGGGCGGCGACGCCCCGATCGTCGTGCAGTCGATGACCAACACGGATACGGCCGACATCGAGGCGACCGTGGCGCAGGTCGCCGCGCTCGCCGAGGCGGGGTCGGAGATCGTGCGTATTACGGTCGACCGCCCGGAAGCGGCCCGGGCGGTGCCGCACATCCGCGACCGGCTGCGCGCCGCCGGGGTCGCGGCGCCGCTGGTGGGGGACTTCCACTACATCGGCCACACGCTGCTCGCCGAGCATCCCGCCTGCGCCGAGGCGCTGGCCAAGTACCGCATCAATCCGGGCAATGTCGGTTTCGGCGAGAAGAAGGACCGCCAGTTCGCGGCGATGATTGAGACGGCGCTGACCTACGACAAGCCGGTTCGCATCGGCGTCAACTGGGGCTCGCTCGACCAGGCGCTGCTGACCAGTCTCATGGATCGCAACGCGCAATCGCCGACGCCGGTGTCGGCCGCGGCGGTGCTGCGCGAAGCCATCGTCCAGTCGGCGCTCTTGTCGGCCGAGCGCGCGGAGGAGCTCGGCCTTGGCCGCGACCGGATCATCCTCTCCGCCAAGGTCAGCAAGGTGCAGGATCTGGTCGCCGTCTACCGCGACCTGGCGCAGCGCAGCGACCATGCGCTGCATCTCGGTCTCACCGAGGCCGGCATGGGCGCCAAGGGGATCGTGGCGTCCTCGGCGGCGCTGGCGCTGCTCCTGCAGCAGGGGATCGGCGACACCATCCGCATTTCGCTGACGCCGGAGCCCGGTGGCGACCGGACGCTGGAGGTCAGGGTCGCGCAGGATCTGCTCCAGACCATGGGGTTCCGCGATTTCGCGCCGGATGTCGCCGCCTGTCCGGGCTGTGGACGCACCACCTCGACCCTGTTCCAGGAGCTGGCCCAGCGCATCCGCCAGGATCTCGACGCGGCCATGCCCGATTGGCGGGCGCGCTATCCCGGCGTGGAGGCGATGAAGGTCGCGGTCATGGGTTGCATCGTCAACGGACCGGGCGAATCCAAGCACGCCGATATCGGCATCTCGCTGCCCGGCACCGGCGAGTCGCCGGCCGCGCCCGTCTTCATCGACGGCAAGAAGGCGGCGACGCTGCGCGGCGCGACCATCGCCGAGGACTTCCGCGCCATGGTCCACGCCTACGTGGAGCGCCGCTTCGGGCAGCCCGGTTCAGGCGACTAGCGACCGCGCGGCGGCGATGAGGATGTCGGCGCGGTCGCCGAAGGGGGCGAGGTGCCGGACGGCGTCGTCGACCGCCTCCTCCAGACGCCGGCGCGCGCCATCCACCCCGTCGAGGGCGACGAAGGTCGCCTTGCCGCGGTCGGCGTCCTTGCCCGTGCGCTTGCCGGCGCTTGCCGTGTCCCCGGTGGCGTCGATGAGGTCGTCAGCCATCTGGAAGGCTGCGCCATACCCGACGCCGAAAGCCGCAAGCGCGGCGATCCCGGCGTCATCGGCGCCGGCGTGACAGGCGCCGGCTTCGCAGGCGAAACCGAACAACGCTCCGGTTTTCATGCGCTGGAGGCGGCCGATGCCTTCGGCCCCGGGCGGTTCGCGTTCGGCCGCGAGATCGAGCTCCTGGCCGCCCACCATGCCGGCCGCGCCAGCGTGGCGCGCGAGACCAGCCACGAGTGCGACGCGGACACCGGCGTCGGGATGGGTGGCCGGATCGGCGAGCACCTCGAAGGCGAGCGTCAGCAGCGCGTCGCCGGCAAGGATCGCCGTCGCCTCGTCGAAGGCGCGATGGACGGTGGGTTGTCCGCGGCGCAGGTCGTCGTCGTCCATCGCCGGCAGGTCGTCGTGCACCAGGCTGTAGCTGTGGATGCATTCGATCGCCGCGGCCACGCGGGCCAGACCCTCGCGGGGCGCGTCGAACATCGCGGCGGATTCGAGGACGAAGAACGGCCGCAACCGCTTACCGCCGGCGAGCGCGGCATAACGCATGGCCGCCGCAAGCCGGTCAGGCACGCCCTTGGCCGCGTCGTCGAGAAGAGCGGTGAGAACGGCGTCCACGCCTTCGCGGGCGGCGGCAAGGCGATCGGAGGTGGTGGCGGTCATCGCCCGGCCACATGCGGCGAATAGACGGGTCCGGTCAAGCGGTGGGCGCCTGACGTGGTTTGCACGGCACCGGCGCGACGGCTAAGGGACCTCCGTGGCCAAGACATCGACAGCAGCGACATCGCAGAAGCGCGGCAACGGTCGTGCAAAAACCCGACGGTCGCGGAAGAAACGCAGCGCCGGCGCCATGGCGCGGCTGCGGTCGGTGGTGCTGTGGACCATCGCCCTGGTTGCCTTCGCCCCGCTGGTCCTGGTGCCGCTCGCCACCGCCGTACCGCCCGCCTCGACCCTGATGGCATGGCAGGTGGTCACCGGCGGCCCGGTGGATCGGCGATGGGTCGGCCTCGACGAGGTGTCGCCGGCCGTGATCGCCTCGGTCGTCGCCTCGGAGGATTCGCGGTTCTGCGCCCATGAGGGCGTCGACTGGGTGGAGCTCAACAAGGTGCTCCAGAGCAACGGCGAGCGCCTGCGCGGGGCCTCGACGATCACCATGCAGACGGTCAAGAACGTCTTCCTGTGGCAAAGCCGAACCGTCGTGCGGAAGGCCATCGAGATTCCGCTGGCGATGTTCGCCGATACCGTGTGGGGCAAGCGGCGCACGCTGGAGATCTACCTGAACGTCGCCGAGTGGGGGCCCGGCGTGTTCGGGATCGAGGCGGCCGCGCTGCATCATTTCGGCCGGTCGGCGGCCGACGTGTCGCCGGCGCAGGCCGCGCTGCTTGTCACGACGCTGCCCAATCCGGGGCTGCGCGACCCGGCGCGGCCGACGTCGACACATCGGAGGTTGGCCCGCACCATCGAGGCGCGCGCCCGGGGCGCAACGACTGATTGCCTCGCGCCCGGCGTGTCGCTATAACCGCCGGCAATCACCGACACCGTTGACATGGCGGGAGCCGCAGATGGCTGTTCCAAAACGTAAAGTCTCGCGCATGAAGCGCGGTTTCCGGCGCTCGACGGACGCGCTGAAGCAGCCGGCCTATGTGGAAGACAAGGATTCCGGCGAGCTGCGCCGGCCGCACCATATCGACCTGAAATCCGGCATGTACCGTGGCCGGCAGGTGATCGAGCCGCGCGACGATAGCTGACCGTCTTCGCGGGCGTCGCCGTCACAGCGGCGCGGCTCTCATCATGGTATAAGGCCGGCGTCGTCGTTCCAGCCGGGCCCCTCGCGATGCTTGCCGCATTTCCCCTGACGCTCATCCCACTGATCGCCTTCAATGCCATCGGCTTCCTCGTCGGCGGGGATCCGTGGGGCAGCGAGGTGTTCGCGATCACCATGGTGTCGGGGGCTCAGTGGTCGATGACGCTGGCCGACGTCATGATCGTGCTCGCCATCGTAGTCCTGTTCCTGGAAATCGTGCGTGCGGCGCGGCCGAGCCCGAACACCATCTACAACCACATCGGCTCGACGGTGGTTCTCGTCATCTACATCGTCGAGTTCATCGTCGTCGGCGCGGCGGCCAATTCGCTGTTCTTCATCCTGACGACGATCGCACTGTTCGACGTGATCGCGGGCTTCACGATCTCGATCCGCACCGCCACCCGCGACATTGCGCTCGGGCATTCGATCGACGGCCCTGTGTAGGGGCGGTCGATTCCGGGTCTGCGGCGCACCACTTCGTGCTGCGGTGCGCACGGGATGACGGGGAGGTGGTTTGGGCGGTCCTTCTCTGTTGTCGGCATCCCACACGCGGCGAGGCGTTCACCGCCGCGTCCACATCCCGCTGTTATCCCACACGCGCTGCACCGCGCACGGAATGACGTTGCCCTTCGCCCATATTCTCTCCGTCATCCTCCGGCTCGACCGGAGCAGATGCGGGATCCAGCCTGAGAAGGGAGAGGGGCGCCGCGAACGGCGGGCGGTCACTCGTCGCCGGTCAGCCGGTCGAGCTTCTTCTGCATCTCGTCGAGTTGGCGCTTGAGCGCGTCGAGATCGCCCGCGTCCTCGCGCTTCGGCGCCTCGCCCTCGGCGGCGTCGGCGCGGTTGGCGGCGAAGGGCGAAAACATCCGCATCGCCTGTTCGAACATCTCCGTGTTGCGCCGCACCTGATCGCCCAGAGCGTCGAGGGCGCCGGTGCCGAAGGTGCTGGACATCAGTGACCGCAGCTTCTCCTGATCGCGGACGAAGGAATCGAGGGAGAAATCGAGATAGGTCGGCACCAGCGTCTGCATGGAGTCGCCGTAGAAGCGGATGAGCTGCCGCAGGAAGGTGATGGGTAGCAGGTTCTGACCCTTGGCTTCCTGCTCGAAGATGATCTGGGTGAGCACCGACCGTGTGATGTCCTCGCCGGACTTGGCGTCAACGACGGTGAAATCGTCGCCTTCCTTGACCATGGTGGCGAGGTCGCCGAGGGTCACGTAGGTCGAGGTGCCTGTGTTGTACAGGCGGCGATTGGCGTATTTCTTGATGACTGTCGGTTCAGCGTCGTCCGTCATACGGGTAGCCCAAACCTCCGATTGCCGGCGCTGCGTTGCGCCAAGCCGCTTCACGATAAGGCGAATTCGCCTTGCGCGGCAATACTTTTGTGCGCCGCGCAAGTCTGGTGCAGTGCAGCGATTGACTTCCCCGACGGGTGCAATGCATTAGTGGCTGGTCTTTTTCGGCGGCCGGCCGCTGATGGCCGCCCGTCTGCCAACGGGAGCCCAGTCCATGTCCACGAACGAAATCGTTCTCGCCGGCGCGGTGCGGACCGCGGTCGGGTCCTTCAACGGCGCGTTGTCCCCGCTGCCGGCCCACGAACTCGGCAAGGCGGTCATCGTCGAGGCGCTGTCGCGGGCGGCGACCGAGCCCGGCGAGGTCGACGAGGTGATCCTGGGTCAGGTGCTGTCGGCCGGTCAGGGCCAGAACCCGGCCCGTCAGGCGGCGATCAACGCCGGCCTGCCCAAGGAGACCACGGCGTGGGGCGTCAACCAGCTCTGCGGCTCGGGCCTGCGATCGGTGGCGCTCGGCATGCAGCAGATCCAGACGGGTGCCGCCAACATCATCGTGGCGGGCGGCCAGGAGTCGATGTCGAAGGCGCCGCACGCGGTGCACATGCGCAACGGCCTCAAGATGGGCGACGCCGGCCTGGTCGACACGATGATTGCTGACGGACTGATGGACGCCTTCAACGGCTACCACATGGGCAACACGGCCGAGAACGTCGCGCGCGAGTACCAGATCACCCGCGAACAGCAGGACGACTTCGCGGTGAAATCCCAGAACAAGGCCGAGGCCGCGCAAACCGCCGGCCGCTTCAAGGACGAGATCGTCCCGATCACGATCAAGACGCGCAAGGCGGAGGTTGTGGTCGATCAGGACGAGTACATCCGCGCCGGCACGACGATCGACAACGTCGCCAAGCTCCGTCCGGCTTTCGAGAAAGAAGGATCGGTGACGGCGGGCAATGCCTCGGGCATCAATGACGGCGCCGCCGCGGTCGTGGTGATGACCGCCGGGGAGGCCGAGCGGCGCGGCGCCGAGCCGATGGCACGGGTCGTGTCGTGGGCCACCGCCGGCGTCGACCCGGCGGTGATGGGCACCGGACCGATCCCGGCGTCACGCAAGGCGCTCAAGCTCGCCGGTTGGGCGGTCGACGATCTCGATCTCGTCGAGGCCAATGAGGCGTTTGCCGCCCAGGCCTGCGCGGTCGGCAAGGAACTGTCGCTCGACGACGACAGGCTGAACGTCAACGGCGGCGCGATCGCCATCGGCCATCCCATCGGCGCGTCCGGTGCCCGGGTGCTGGTGACGCTACTCCACGAGATGAAGCGTCGCGACGCGAAGAAGGGATTGGCGACGCTGTGCATCGGTGGTGGAATGGGCATCGCCATGTGCGTCGAGCGTTAAGACTCGGCGAGGGGGGAACAAGATGACCAGAACGGCGATCGTCACGGGCGGAACCCGCGGTATCGGGGCCGCCATTGCCAGCGGGCTCAAGCAAGCAGGCTACGAGGTCGCGGCGACCTATCGCGGCAACGACGCCGCGGCCCAGGCGTTCAACGAGGAAACCGGGGTCGCCGTCTACAAGTGGGATGTCGCCGATCCGGGCGAGTCCGCGGCCGGTGTCGAGAAGATCGAAGCGGACCTCGGCCCGGTCGACGTGCTGGTCAACAATGCCGGCATCACCCGCGACGGCATGTTCCACAAGATGACCTTCGACCAGTGGAAGGCGGTCATCGACACCAATCTCGGCTCCATGTTCGCCATGACCCGGCCGGTGATCGAGGGCATGCGCACCCGCGGTCACGGGCGGATCATCAATATCTCGTCGGTGAACGGCCAGAAGGGCCAGATGGGCCAGGCCAACTATTCGGCCGCAAAGGCCGGGGTGATCGGCTTCACCAAGGCGCTCGCCCAGGAGAATGCGCGCAAGGGCATCACCGTCAATTGCGTGTGCCCGGGCTACATCGACACCGACATGGTTTCCGGCGTTCCGGAGAAGGTCCTGGAGAGCATCGTCGGCCAGATTCCCGTCGGCCGCCTAGGGCGGGCGCAGGAGATCGCCAGTCTCGTGGTGTATCTGGCGTCGGATGACGCGGCCTTCGTGACCGGCTCGGTGCTGTCGGCCAATGGCGGTCAGTACATGGCGAACGGATAGCGCCCGACCACCTCCCCGTCGTCCCGTGCGCGCTGCAGCGCGAAGCGGTGCTGCGCAGACACGGGACCCAGGACGAACGTCGGGGCTGGATTCCGCATCTGCGGAGCGTCACTACGTGCCGCACCGCGTGCGGGATGACGTGTTCAGGGCAGCAGACCTCCAGACTCACTTTCGTCATCCTCCGGCTTGACCCACCCGTCATCCTCCGGCTTGACCGGAGGATCGGGTGACGCAAGCCGCCGCTCGGACGAGATCACGTCCGCGTGTCGCACCTCACGTGACGGGTCGGATCTCGGCCGTCGAAACGCTGCTGACGATCCTCCGGTCAAGCCGCAGGATGACGACGGGAATACGGGCAACGCCGGAGTCAGTCGCGGTCGCGATCGTAGGACGCGATGATCCGCTGGATCTCGTCGCCGATATCTTCGCCCTCGACGTCCTCGGGCGCAGGTTCTTCGGCCGGTCGGTCGGAGGCCGGTTGGGCGGGTTGCGGCTCCGGCTGCCCCTGCCCGTCGCCGGTCGGGGTGCCGCCGCTGCTTTCCACCAACACGTCGACGGCCTCGGCGATCGCAGCGAGGATCGAATCCTCAAGCGGCGCCTCGTCATCGCCCGCCGGGTCCAGCGAGACAGCTTCGTCGGGCAGGTCGCCCGACGCTGCGTCGGCGGGAGGACCATCGGACGCCGGCGTCTTGCGCCCGGTCTTCTTCGGCTTGGCCGCCTTCGGAGCGTCGGAGTCCGACGCCTCGGCCGTCGTGCGGGCCGTTTCACGCTCGCGCAAAGTGCGCGAAATCCGTGCCGCGATCTCGGCGCGGATTTCTTCAGCGGATCGACCCTTGCGGAGGGAGGCCGACGTCTCCAGTTCAGGCGCTGACGGCTCGTCGCCGGACGCGACCGCCTCGGCCGGCGGTTCGATTTCGGGCTGCTCGGCCTCGACCTTGGGTGGCGGCGGGATCGGCGCCGACTTCCGCGCGCGCTTCGTCGGTTTGGCCGGCTCCGCCGATGGCTCGTCCGAGGGCTGCTTGGCCTCGACTTTCGCCGGTTCCGGGGTTGGCGCCGGCTTCCGCGCGCGCTTGGCCGGCTTGCGCTTCTTCTTGGCGTCGGGCGTGGCGGCGGCCTTCTTGCCGCTCACCCGGCGGTTGCGGGCGCGCGCGACCAGCCAGGCGTGGAGCAGGCGCTCCTCGTTTGCGCCCAGATCGATACCGGCATTGGCGATCAGATAACGCGCCTGCTCGAGAAAGACCCCGGCAAGGGTCTCGGCCGTATCGTCGGCGGAGAAGACGTGGCCCTTCAGGGCCAGCCCCTTGACCACGAAAAGCACCTGACGGCGGCTGACATTGCGGCCGGCTTCGCTCAATCGCGCGGCGACCTCGCGCGCGGTCGTCTGGAAGTCGTAGCCGTTGGTCGCGACCTCGCGCGCCAACTGGCGAAAGAGTTCGCCGTAGCTCTTCGGCGAGAGCAGCGGGATGTTGGTGGCCGCGCACACGCGACGGGCGAGCGCCTCGATCTTGTCGCGACCCATCGTTTCGGGGGCGACGGGATCGTCGCCGACGACGAACTCGACCAGGGCCTCGGCGGCCAGATGGCCGTTGGCAAGATGGTCGCTTGTCGACGTTCCTGCAGGACCGTCGGCGTACATGGCCGTCAGCCGGTTGTCGCCCTTGAGGCGCATCAGCAACGGGGCGAGGTCGCTCTCCGCCGACAGGATGATGAACTCGTCGTAGGCCGTATCGCTGCGCAGCGCGTCGACCGCGTCGATCGTCAGATGCACGTCGGCCGAACTGCGGCCGCCGGCGTTGCGCGGGTACTCGACGATGTCGAAACCTGCCGCCGCCAGATGGACGCTGCCGCCCCCCAGCCGGTCGGGGTCGACGAAGCAGCGGCGGATCAGGATGCGGCGCGGCTTGCGCGGCGTGATCAGGTCACCGCGCTCCAGCGCCTCCAGGAGGTCGTCGGCCCGCTCGGCAAGCATGCCGCCGGCGACCGGATCGATGCGGTCCAGGCTTCGACGAAGGCTGTCGAAGTCGACGAGCAGGACGGACGTGATGGTTTTGGCCATCGCCTCAGGTCAACCGCGCGGACTGAAATCCGCTGGCGCGAGTTCGAATCCGGAGAACTCGAACCCTGGCGCGACCGTGCAGCCGACCAACGTCCAGTCTCCCGTGGTAAAGGCGCTTTGCCATGTTTGGCTCGGAACGACAAGCTGTGGCGCCTGGCCTTTGGCGAGATCGGGACCGAGGAGCGCGCGGGTGGCGGTTTCGCCGTCTTCGGATTGCAGCAGTTCGAGCGCCGCGCCGGCGTAATAGTGCCAGATTTCAGCCGAATCGACGCGGTGCCACCACGAGCGCTCGCCGGCGGCCAGCAAGTAGTAGATCGCCGTGGCGTGGCTGCGTCCGTCGGCCCCGGCCGGGTCGCGAAACGTTTCGCGGTACCAGCCGCCCTCGGGATGGGGTTCGAGATTGAGGCGCTCGATGATGGCGCGCGCCTCGGCCCCAGGCGCCCCGGTCATCGGAACGTGTCCTTGCGCTGCCGGATCTCGGCGAAGACCTCGGCGTCGGTCGCGTCGGGCATCGCCAGGCGCGCACGGATGGCGGGATCGGCCGCGCGCAGGAACGGATTGATGCGCTTCTCAAGTCCGATGGTCGTGGGTAGCGTCGCGCGACCGTCGCTGACGAGCGCTGCGACCTCGCGCGCCCGCGCCTGCAAATCGGCGTTGTCGGGGTCGACGGTGAGCGCGAAGCGGATGTTGTCGGCGGTGTACTCGTGGCCGCAATAGACGGTGGTGTCGTCCGGCAGGGCCGCGAGTTTCTGCAAGCTCTCCCACATCATCGCCGGCGTGCCTTCGAAGACCCGCCCGCAACCGACGGCAAAGAGGGTATCGGCGGTGAACGCCAGGTTGGCCGCGGGCATCACGTAGGAGAGATGGTCGAGGGTGTGGCCGGGGGTGGCGATGACCTCGATATCGAGTCCGCCGAAGCGCGCCGTGTCGCCGTCGCCGAGGCCGCGGTCGAGCCCGGGAATGGCGTTCAGGGTTGGTCCGAGGACTTCGGCGCCGTAGGCGGCCTTCAGCTCAGCGATCCCGTCGACATGGTCGGCGTGGTGGTGCGTGACCAGGATGAGGTCCAGCCGCCAGCCGCGCGCTTCCAGCCGCTGCGTGATCGAGGCCGCGTCCGGCGCGTCGATCGACAGTGTCTGCCCGGACGCGTCGTCGTTGACAAGCACCGCGAAATTGTCGTTGCGGGCGATGGATTGGTCGATTGCGAGCGTCATGTGGGCGGGTGCTCCCGATAGAGGGGATCATCAGCGTGAAGTGCACTATTATTGGCGCATGTATATCGATGTTGTCGATCTCCGCACGTTTTACAGCGACGCGCTGGGCACGATCGCGCGCCGGCTGATCTCGGAGCGGCTCAAGCGCCACTGGCCGAGCCTCGACAGCAGCCAGTGTGTGCTCGGCATCGGCTACGCGACACCCTACCTCAACGGCTTGGCGCCCAACGGCGAGCGGGTGCTTGCCTTTATGCCGGCAGCCCAGGGCGTCGTGCACTGGCCCCTCGACAGCCCCAACCGGACCGCGTTGGTCGAGGAGGGCTGCCTGCCGCTTCCCGATGCCTGTGTCGACCGTGTGCTGGTGGTCCACAGCCTGGAGATGGTCGACAATCCCGGTGAGCAGCTCCGCGAGATCTGGCGGGTGCTGACGCCGGCCGGCCGGCTGATCGCGGTGGTTCCCAACCGGGCCGGTATCTGGGCGCGTTCCGAATCGACGCCCTTCGGCTACGGGCGTCCGTTCGGGCGCAGCCAGCTCGCCGCGCTGCTGCGGCATACGAGCTTCGCGCCGGTGGCGTGGTCGGAGGTGCTAGCGTTTCCCCCGTTCCGGTTCCGGCCGATCCTGCGCTCTGGCGTGTCGTGGGAGCGGGCTGGCCGCCTGCTGTGGCCGACGTTTTCCGGCGTTCTCGTGGTCGAGGCCAGCAAGCACGTCCACGACCCGGCGGTGGCGCCGGTGCGTCGGCGGCGCATCCGCGGCGTGTTTCAGCCGGCGCCGGCGTCTCCGGCCTGACGCGTTGCCGATCCGTTGCCGCGCGACAGCAGGAAGACGGCCTGCTGGCCGAATACGTTCCAGAACCACAGCGGGGCACGGAAGCCGATGCGGGCGCCGGCGCGGTTGAGCGCGATCGCCTGCTCGACCCTGGCGTCGACCACCGCACACAACTCGACGAAGTCGCGGATGGTGCAGAAATGGATGTTGGGCGTCTCGTACCAGGTCATCGGCAGGCTGCGGGTGACCGGCATGCGTCCCGTCAGGCCGAGCAGCAGGCGCACGCGCCAGTGGCCGAAATTCGGGAACGAGACGATGACCTTGGTCCCGATCCGCAGGAGCTGTTCCAGCACGTGACGCGGCCGGCGGGTCGTCTGGAGCGTCTGGCTCAGGATCGCATAATCGAAGGAGTCGTCGGCGTAGTCGGTCAGGTCCTCGTCGGCGTCGCCCTGCACCACCGACAGTCCGCGGGCGACGCACTCGTTGACGCCGCGCTGCGAGATCTCGATGCCGCGCCCGTCGACCCGGCGGGTCGTTTGCAAGAGTGCCAGCAGCGAGCCGGTGCCGCAGCCGACGTCGAGGACCCGCGCGCCCGGCTCAACGAGTTCGGCAACCGCCAGAAGGTCGGCACGGCTGGTTTCGGGTGTGGGCGGCTGCGCGGTCATGCCGCTAATCCGCGCGCGTCGGCGGCGGCGCTCAGGAAGCCGCGAATGGTCGCGAAAAGCTCGGGCTCGTCGAGGAGAAACGCGTCGTGGCCGCGATCGGTCGCGATCTCGACAAAGCTGACACTGGCACCGGCGCCGTTGAGGGCGCGCACCACGGCCTTGTTCTCGACCGTCGGGAACAGCCAGTCCGAGGTGAAGGAGGCGACGCAGAAACGGGTCGAGGTGCCGAGGAAGGCGTTGACCAGCCGTCCGTCGTGGGTCTCGGCGAGGTCGAAATAGTCCATGGCGCGCGTCAGGTAGAGGTACGAGTTGGCGTCGAAGCGCTCGACGAAGCTCGATCCCTGGTGGCGCAGATAGGATTCGATCTGGAAGTCGGCGTCGAAACCGAAGGTGAGACTGTCGCGGTCCTGGAGGTTGCGGCCGAACTTGCGGTGGAGCGCCTCGTCCGACAGGTACGTGACGTGGGCGGCCATGCGCGCCACCGCCAGGCCCTTGCTCGGGTTCACGCCTTCCTCGAGATAACGGCCGTGACGCCAGTCGGGGTCGGCCATCACGGCCTGGCGGCCGACCTCGTGGAAGGCGATGTTCTGCGACGTGTGGCGCGCGGCCGTGGCGATGGGCAGCGCCGAAAACACACGCTCCGGATAAGCGGCGGCCCATTGCAGGACCTGCATACCGCCGAGCGACCCGCCGGCAACGGAAAACAGCGTCTCGATGCCCAGATGGTCGAGGAGCATGGCCTGGGCGCGCACCATGTCGCCCACGGTGATCACCGGCAGGTCGAGACCGTAGGGCCGGCCGGTCGCGGGATTGATGGAGGCGGGCCCGGTGGAGCCCATGCAGCCGCCGACGACATTGGTGCAGATAACGAAGAAGCGATCGGTGTCGATCGGCTTGCCCGGACCGACCATCAGGCTCCACCAGCCGGGCTTGCCGGTCACCGGGTTGGTGTTGGCGACGTGCTGGTCGCCGGTGAGCGCGTGGCAGATCAGGACGGCGTTGCTGCAGTCGTCGTTGAGCCGGCCGTAGGTCTGGTAGGCGATGCGCAAATCCTCGATCCGCGCGCCCGAATCGAGCTCCAGCGGCCGGTCGGGGCCAAAGGTGACCGACGGGCTCGACGGCTGTGTCGATTCGTCGTTCGCCCGATGGCTCAGGGTGCCAGCGTCGCGGGTTTCGGTCATTGCCACAACTCTGCTCGAAGGATGGACCGCTCTAGGTCTCGACCCGCAAACTGTCAATGTTTTCTTTGCTTTCGGCTGTCCGCTCGCCTATGAGTCGGCGCCGTCGCGGCCCCGTGGCCGCCGGAGTTTTCGGGGAATGGGTAGCAACGTCATGGCCGAGCCCACAGGCGCGCGCGGGCGATCGCGCGACGACCTCACGATGCGCATCGGCGCCCCCGGGAAGGACGCGGCATGAACCGGCGTCCGGTCGCCCGCAGCGGGGTGCTCGATATCGCGCCCTACGTCCCCGGACGCGCCGACGCGGAAGGGGAAACGGCCGCGCACAAGCTCTCGGCCAACGAGACGCCGCTGGGGCCGAGCCCGGCCGCGATCGAGGCCTATCGCGCGGTTGGTGCGGCGCTGGAGCGCTATCCGGACGGTTCGGCGTCGGAGCTTCGCACCGCCATTGCGACGATTTATGGCCTCAGCGCCGATCGCATCGTCTGCGGAGCGGGATCGGACGAACTCCTCAACCTTCTCGCCCAGGCCTATCTCGGTCCCGGCGATGAGGCGATCCACACCGAACACGGCTTCCTCATCTACCCGATCGCCATCCGGGCGGCCGGCGGTACGCCGGTCGTCGCCCGCGAGACCGACCTGACAGCCGATCCCGACGCCATCCTGCGCAAGGTCACCGACCGCACACGGATGGTTTTTCTCGCCAATCCCAACAACCCGACCGGGACCTATCTGCCGTTCAGCGAGATCAACCGGCTGCACGAGGCGTTGCCGCCGAACGTGCTGCTCGTGCTCGACGCCGCGTACGCCGAATATGTGCGGCGCAACGACTACGAGAGCGGCGTGGAACTGGTGGCCACCTCGCAGAACGTCGTGATGACGCGGACCTTCTCGAAGATCTACGGGCTGGCGGCGCTCAGGATCGGGTGGTGCTACGGCCCACCGGAGGTTATCGACGCGATCAACCGCGTGCGCGGACCGTTCAACCTGTCGGCGCCGGCGATTGCCGCCGGCGCGGCCGCGATCGCCGACCGGGCGCATGTGGAGACCTCGGTCGCCCACAACGAGGCATGGCGGGAGCGGCTCATCAACGGCCTTGGGGCCCTCGGGCTGACGGTGACGCCGAGTGTGGCCAATTTCCTGCTGGTGCACTTTCCCGACGAGGAGGGACGGCGGGCGGCCGACGCCGACCGTTTCCTGCAATCGCGCGGGATCGTGGCGCGTCAGGTCGGCGGCTACGGCCTGCCTAACGCCCTGCGGATCACCATCGGCAGTGCGGCGGCCAACAAGGCCGTGCTGGCGGCGCTCGCCGACTTTGTCGCTAACGATCGTGACGCTCCATGACCGAGCCGGTGTTCCAACGCCTGGCGGTGATCGGCTGTGGTCTGATCGGAGGGTCGATTGCGCTGGCGGCGCGTGAACGCGGCGCCGCGGCGTCGATCGCGGTCGCGGCGCGCAAGGCGGACACGCTGGAGCGCGCGCGTCAACGCGGCTTCGCCGAGACCTACACGCATGACGCGGCGGAAGCCGTGGCCGATGCCGACTGCGTGATCATCTGTGTGCCCGTGGGCGCGACCGGCGAGGTCGCGGCGGCGATCGGCCCGGCGCTGAAACCGGGGGCCATCGTCTCGGATGCGGGATCGGTCAAGGCGTCGGTGATCGCGCTGGCGCGGCCGCACCTGCCGGAGACCGTGCATTTCATCCCGGCGCATCCGGTGGCGGGCACGGAACAGTCGGGGCCGGACGCCGCCTTCGCCGAACTGTTCGACGGGCGCTGGTGCATCTTCACGCCCGAAGGTGATGTCGACGCGGATGCTCTGGCGAAGCTCACCGCCTTCTGGGAGCGGCTGGGGGCCAGCGTCGAGACCATGGACGCGGCCCATCACGACCTGGTGCTCGCCATCACCAGCCATGTGCCCCACCTCATCGCCTACAACATCGTCAGCACCGCCAACGACCTCCAGACGGTGACCCGCTCCGAGGTCATGAAGTTCGCGGCCGGCGGCTTTCGCGACTTCACCCGCATCGCCGCCTCGGACCCGACCATGTGGCGCGACGTGTTCCTGCATAACCGGGAGGCGGTGCTCGAAATGCTCGGCCGGTTCAGTGAAGACCTGACGGCGCTGCAGCGTGCCATCCGCTGGTCCGACGGTGACGCGCTGTTCGACCTGTTCACCAAAACCCGTGCAATCCGGCGCGGCATCATCGATGCCGGCCAGGAAGCCGACCTGCCCGACTTCGGACGCCCGCACGGCGCCGGTGACTGAGCCGGTCGGGTTCAACGACGAAGGTTCGGGCCTAACCAGCGATTCCGTCGCCCCGCACGCGGTGCGGCATCTCGATGACGCTCCGCAGATGCGGGGCCCAGAGCGGACGGAAGACAAGATCCCGTGTCTGCGGCGCACCACTTCGTGCTGCACCGCGCACGGGATGACAGTGGGTGGTCGCATGACAATCGATCTGATTGCGCCGGCTTGTTCTTCCGGGGCGGTCAAGCGGACGCCTTTGCCCGGCGTTACGCCGTTTGTCGTCAGCCCTTTTCGCTGCCGGCGAGCTGTCCGGTGCGGATGAACCGCTGCGAAAACAGGAAGATCACCAGCACCGGCAGCACCAGCAGCAGGGCCGCCTGGATCGCCTCGGGCCGGCGGACAGGGATTCCGGTCGCGGCCGAAAAGCTGAGTGCGCGCGCGCCGGAGATGAGCGATGTCAGGCCGACCGGCAGGTTGTAGAGCTCGTCGTCGCTCAGGAGCACGAAGGCGAGAAAGTAGTTCGACCAGTTGGCCACGAAGCTGAAGAACGCGATCAGCGCGATTGCCGGCTTGGCGAGCGGCAGCGCGATCCATCTGAACACCTGCCACGGTGAGGCGCCGTCGACACGGGCGGAGTTGAGGATCTCCCGCGGCAGCGAGGTCGCGAAGTAGATGAAGGCGAGATAGACCCCGAACGGGAAGAATGCGGTTGCCAGGATGATCGAGATGCGCGTGTTGTTGAGCCCGAGGAGGTTCATCTCCAGGAAGATCGGCAGGACCACCGCTGCGTTGGGGGTGATCATGGCGACCATGGTCACCAACAGGATGGCGCGGCGGCCGGGAAAAGCGTGGGTGGCGAGCGCGTAACCCGCCGGCAAGGCGGCCACCAGCGAGAGCCCGACGCCGCCCACGGAGTAGATCAGCGAGTTGAGGGCCCAGGTGCCGAGCTGCGTTCCCTCATAGGTGACGAGGTTGGTCCAGGTCTGTCCAACGTTCTCCCAGCTTCCGAACGACAGCGGCGGTTCGCTGAACAGCGAGGCGTCGGTTTGCGTGGCCGCCAGGAACAGCCAGAGAAGCGGCAGGCCGAAGAAGCACATGGCGAACAGCACGATGAGGCCGGCGGCGAGCTGCCAGAAGGCGAGCTTACGCCGCGGGCGGCGCCGGATGGTCGTGCGGGCGCCGCTCATTGGTCGATCCGATAGAAACGGGTGCCGAGCACGATCCACAGCGCGATCGACATCGCCAGGGCCAGGGTGATCGTGGAGAGCGCCGCCGACACGCCGAAGTCGCCCAGCGAGAACGCGTACTGGTAGGCCAACTGATTGAGCGACCAGTCGTTGCGCGCAAGTTGCGGCCCGGCGAGACCGAGGAGGTGCGGCTCGACGAACAGTTGCAGCCCGTTGGCGATCGACAGCACCGCCATCAGGGCGATCGATCGCCAGATCATGGGTATCTTGATGCGCCAGGCCATGGCGACCGGCTTGCACCCGTCCATGCGGGCCGCTTCCATCACCTCCTCGGGCAGCGCCGTCAGCGCGCCGTGGAGGACGACGATCCAGCCGCCGGCATAGGCGAAGAACCCCATCAGCGCGAACACGCTGGCGAGGCCGATCGCGTCGATGACCTGGAAGCGGTTGCCGAGGCCGAACAGCGCATAGACGCCGCCGAACGGGCTCACCAGCGGATCGAGCAGGAACAGCCACAGCACCACGACCGCCGCCGACGTCACCGCGCCCGGCAGGAAGGTCATGGTGCGCACCGCCGTGCCGAGCCGGCGGGGCATCATGTCGATGATCACCGCCAGCGTGATGACGCCGGCGAGCATGAGGCTGACCCAGATCGCGACGTAGGTGAACACGTTGACGAAGCTTCGGCGGAGCCGGAAATCCTCCAGCGCCAGCATGTAGTTCGACAGTCCGGCGAACGCGCCGGAGATGGTGTCGAAGAAGCTCAGGCCGATGGCGTAGCCGACCGGAAACATCCCGAACATCAGCAGAAGAACGAGGTAAGGCGCGAGAAAGAGATAGGCGGTGATCGCGTTACGGCGCTTGCGCGCGCGCAACGCCCTGGCCAGTTGTGCGGTGCCGGAGGCCATGCCGGCGGTCACGCCCCACCGGCCGGGAGGCGGGTGCGCCGGGACATGCGCCCGGCGCACCTTCGTTCGGGACTACTCCTCGACAATGTCGTAGCCGGAGACGCGGGCCGTGTTGCGGATCTCCTCTTCCAGTGCGGGAATCGTGTCCGCCAGCGAACCGCCGGACGCCATGATCGGCGACACGATCTTGCCGATGACCGACGGCATGTCGAAGCGGCGGGCGCCGTAGTTGGGGTCGGCATAAGTGGCGGCCTCTTCCATGGCGGCGAAGACCTGATCGTCGGCATAGTACTGATCGGTGATCAGCTTTTCGCCCCAGAGCCGGGTGACCGGCGAGTAGGGCGGGAAGGTCACGGCGTCCTTCTGGTTGGCTTCGCTGGTGGTCAGCCAGACCAGCATGTCGAGGGCCTCGTCGGGATGCTCGGTGTCCTTCCACACGCCGAAACCGCCGCCGCCGAAGCTCCACGTCACCGGACCCGGCTCGCTTTCCCAGCGCGGCGGCGGGGCGGCGGCGATCCGGCCGGCCGGGATCTCGTAGCTCGGCTTGAGGATGAACTCGCCGAACCAGGTCGGTCCCACATAGAGGAGCAGCTTGCCCTCCTGGGCGCTGGCGGCGAACTCAGGATCGAACGGGCCCGACTTGATGAGCGATCCGTTGCCGGCCATGGCGTCGATCATCTCCGCGGCCCGCAGACAGTCCGGCGACTGCATGTCGACGAGAAGCGTGTCGTCGCGGCCTTCGATGGTGGTCGCGGTGTCGCAGCCGGCGGCCATCAGCATGCCGTACAGACCGTAGGGGTCGACGGCCGAGCCGAGGAAGTGGCCCGGATGATGTTCGGCGAGATCGGCGCCGAGCTGTTGGAATTCCTCCCAGGTGGTCGGAACCTCGTACCCGAACGCCTCCATCTGCTGCTTGTCGTACCAGATCAGGTTGTGCGCCAGGTCGGAGCGCAGGCAGACCAGCCGGCCGTTGACGATGCAGGGCGCATTCGCGTTCGGATAGAAATCGGCCAGGAGGGCCGGATCGAGCCGGCTCTCCAGCTCCATCAGGTAGTCGGTGCGACGGGTCGAGAGCATCGCGGAGTTCGGCGCGTCGGAGATGAAGATCAGATCGGGGATCTCGCTGCCGGCACGCATCGACAGTTGCAGCTTAGTGACGACCTCCTCGGGTGCGACGGTGACGATGTCGATCTCGACGCCCTCGGTGATCTCGTCGTAGACCTTGTAGGATTCGACGCGCAGCGTATCGCCCCAGACGATCAGGGTCGTCTGGGCGACGGCTGGTGCGGCCGTCATGGCGACTGCGATGAGCGCCAGGGCGCCGTTGACCGCGGTCGGATGTCTCTCAGGCATGGATATGTTCCTCCCTAGGTAGCTTGGTTCTGGTTGTTGAAGGCGGATGGGGTACGCCCCGTCGGTGCGCTCACGGACGTTGCTCCTCGCGGATGCCGTCCGCGTCGATGTCGATCCGCGTGCGCGCCGTCGCTTCGATCTCGTCCCAGTCGAAGTCCGGCGCGATGCCGGGGCCGGATGCGACGTTGAGCTTGCCGTCGACGACCGCGAGGTCGCCGAGATCGGCAAGGCCGGCAATTTGATCCTCGTTGATGACGAGTTGTTCGTAGTAGTCGTTGTTGGTCACTGCAGCGCAGAGCTGGGCGTTGGCGTGGCCCATGCCGTGCACCTGGGCGCGCATGCCGAAGCTCTCGGCCATATGCGCGATCTTCATGGAGCCGGTGATGCCACCCTTGAGCGCGGCCGAGATGCGCACCATGTCGAGCGCGCCGGCCTCGATCCATGAGGCCATGTTCCAATGGGCGCCGTCGGAGGTTTCGGCCGCGAGGATCGGAACGGAGAGCTTGTCGCGCAGCCGGGCGTAGTGCCCGACATAGTGCTCGCGCATCGGCTCCTCGTACCAAAGGAACCCCTCGGCCTCCAAAGCGCGCCCGAGCTTCAGCGCGTCGACGTAATCGAAACCGGCCGAACCGTCGTACATGAGGTCGGCGTCCGGCCCGACCCATTGCCGAAGCTTGCGCGAAAGCTCGATGTCGGCGGCGAGGTCGCCCCAGGCGTGCAGCTTGAACGCCTTGAAGCCGATGTCGACGCACTGGCGGATGTGCCGCTCGTAGTCGTCCAGCGTCGCCCAGGTGACGGTCGAGGCGTAGGCCGGGATTTCGGTACCGCCACCACCGACCAGTTGATGGACGGGGAGGCCGCTGGCCTTCGACTTGACGTCCCAGCACAGCAGATCGAGCGCGCCGGTGGTGTGAATCGGAAACTCCTCGATCCGGTCCATTTCCCAGACCAGGTGCCACATGCGCTCCGTCATCAGCGGGTTCTCGCCGACGAAGCTCGCGAACCGGCGGCGCACGGTGTCGGCGACACCGTCGCCCTTGCCGAACTCCGCCGCGCCCTCGATGCCGGCGTCCGTGCGCATGCGGATGACGGCCTTGCGCGGCACGCCCTGCGGCGAGTCGCTGGCGGTCGACGGCAGGCCGGATCGCCAGGCGAAGGACGGCATCGGCTCGTGCTCGACGACCCAGCAGGTGAAATCTTCGATCCGCAATTCCGTCCTCCCGGCAGGTTATTAATCTACGCAAATGCATGTTGCGTATGTCAATTATTAGTTTAAATATATTTATTGCGGAGGAGGCATGGACTGATGGAGACCGACGGCAACAGGGGCAATGCCGGCTACGCGGCGTTTCGCGCCGCCATGCTGGAGGGCCGCTTGCGGCCGGGCACGGTCCACACCCAGGCCGAACTCTGCGAGGTGCTGGGCATGTCGCTGTCGCCGCTGCGCGACACGCTGACCCTCCTGGAATCCGACGGGCTGGTGACCATCCGTCGACGCGCCGGCATCACCATCGTCAGCCCGGACGTGCCGTTCATCCGGCGGAATTTCCAGTTCCGGGCGCTGATCGAGCGCGAGGCGATGCGGCAGTTCTCCGAACTCGCGGACGAAGCGTGGATTGCGGAGATGGGCGAGCGGCATCGCGCCGCCCTGCGTTCCTTCGCCGACAAGGCGCCGGCGGGCGAGCTCGAGGAGACGCTACGGGTGATCGACTGGGATTTTCACAGTGGCGTCGTGGCCGCGTTGCACAACCCGATGATCGCCGAGACCCATTTCCGGCTGCAGGAGAACATCAGGCTGGCGCGGGTGCTCAATGCGGAGCTCGCCGCGCCGTCGAAGGCGGCGGACGCGTTGCGCGAGCACATGGCCATCCTCGACAGGCTGGCGGCGCGCGATGCGCCGGGTGCCGAGGAGGCGCTGGAAGCCCATTTTCGCGCCGCCGTGCATCGCGCCTTTGCCGGCTGAGGAGCTGCCCTAGAAGCGCAGAGCGGGCAGAACCGCGATCGGCAGGATGCCCACCGAGACGAGGCCGTCGGTGATGGCCAGCGTCGTCTGACGCGCCGGGGCGCCGTCGATCTCCGCCGGCACGGTCATCAGCGTGAAGGCCGCGAGCGCGGGCTCCAACTGCTCACGCGAGCCCGGGCGAAGACGCTCGGCGAGATCGACAAGGGCGCCGAGATCGCCGTAGCGCAGGTTGAGGTTGCCGGAGAGAGCCCCGTCGGCGGACAGGGCCAGATCGCCGTCGGCCTCGACGACGGCGCCGCCGGAGGCGAGGCGGATGCGCTCGACGCGGGCGCTGCCGCCGCGGCTCAGCCAGTCGCGCAGCGCGGCGCGCGGATCGGTGCCCAGCGAGCCGCCGAAGTCGTGGGCCGTCAGCAGGACGTCGACATCGAAGACCGGCAGGGTGCCGCCGCCATTGCGCGTCAGTGCAACCTCGCGGGCCTGGCCGGAAAAGCGATAGGCGCGGTCGGCGGCCGCCTCCGCCGCAACGACGGCGCGCGACGCGGTGCCGGCGATGACCGGCAGGCGGGCCGATCCGGCGGTCTCGACCGACACGCTGTGGAGATCGGCAGCGAGATCCCTGAGCCCGTTCAGGCCGGCGACCGCCTCGGCGGTGGCCAGCGACCAGGCGATGGTCGCGGCGATGCCGTCGGCCGCGGCGTTGAGCGAGAGGGGGCTGGTCAGGGTCGCTGTGACGAATCCGGGCCGGTAGAGCGGCGCGCTGGCTTCCAGCCCGCCCAGTTCGCCGACCAGCGCCTGCGCCGTCATGGCGAGCGAGACCGTCCGGCATCTCAAGTCGACGGTGAGGGGAAAGCCGCTGAGTTCCTCGCCGCTGCAACCGATCCGGCTGCCGGCGATCGGCCCGGCCTCGATCCGCTCCAGCGCCACCGTGGCGGCGTAGCGCGCCGCGGCCCAGTACCCGGCCCACGCCGCCACGACGATGACCACAAGGCCGATGATCCATGCTCCGGCCGCGCCGCGTCGTCTCGCCATCTCTGCCGCTCCCTGACCGCGCCGCCTTGCCGCGGGCCGCATCTCCATGTCTTAAGGTCGCGGTATGTCCGATTTATGGGTCTTTGGCTACGGCTCGTTGCTGTGGAATCCGGGCTTCGCCTATGCCGAAGCGGTGCCGGCACGTCTGTTCGGCGGCCATCGTTCGCTGTGCGTCTATTCGTGGGTGCACCGCGGCACACGGCGACGTCCGGGACTGGTTCTCGGGCTCGACACCGGCGGGTCGTGCCGCGGCGTGGCGTTTCGCGTCGAGGGGCGGCGGCGCGAGGCGGTGCTGGCCTATCTGCGCGCCCGCGAGATGGTCACCTCGGTCTATATCGAGACGCCGCGCAAGGTGGTTCCGGTCGACGGGCGCGGACCGATCGAAGCAGTGACCTACACGGTCGACAAGGCGCACGCGCAGTATGCCGGTCGGCTCACGCTGGATGAGCAGTACAGTTTGGTGCGGGATTCGCGCGGGCGATCAGGCGCCAATCGCGACTATGTGCTCAACACCACCGCGCACCTGCGGGAACTCGGCGTCCGCGATCACGCGCTGGAGCAACTGGCGCGGGCGCTCGGCGCCAACGCCTGAGGTCGCAGGCGGCCGGCAGGCGAACGCCGGCCAGATCCTCGACCACGGCACGCCGTTCGTCGGCGGTGTCCGCCAGAAGATGCACCAGGACGACGCATCGGTCGTCGGGCGGGCCGAGGCGATCGTCTCCAGGCTCTTCCAGCAGGGTGATCGCGCGGATCACCAGCCGCTCACCGCCACTCGGTTCGGCGGCGATGGCGACCGCGGGGCCGAAATCGTCGAGGTCGGCGACGTCGATGCGCGAGAACAAGTAACGACGGCCCGAGCGTCCGCGAAAATAGTGATAAAGGTCGCCGAACCCGGCCATTTGGGGCGACTCCGGGGGCTGATCGGAGAGGAGGGCAGCGGGTACGGCGACCATGGAACAAACATAGAACATCGCTCGCGATTCGCGCAAGCGGAAAAAGCCGTGGTCGCGGTCTCAGCGTCGTCCGGCCGGCTGCGCGAGGCCGTCGGGCAGCGGCGGCGGCCGGTCGGTGGCCGCGGCTTCGTCGATGAGGCGCGCCGACGCCTCGCTGATCCGGGCCGCCAGCTCGCTCTGGAACGCCTTCACGTCGAGGCCGGGCTCGATCGGCGGCAGGACCTCGACGACGATGGTGCCTGGGTAGCGCATGAAGCTGTTCCGCGGCCAGTAGAGGCCGGAGTTAAGGGCGACGGGGACGACGGGCACGTCGAGGCGCCGGTACACCAGCCCGATGCCGCTCTGATAGCGGGCCGGCGCGCCGGGCGGGCGGCGCGTGCCTTCGGGAAAGATGAGGATCTTGCGGCCTTTGGCGATTTCCTCGCGCGCCCGCGCGGTCATGGCGCGGAGCGCCGACGCCCCGGCCGAACGATCGACCGCGATCATCCCGGCGCGCTCGGTGTAGACACCGAACACCGGTATGCGCCGGATCTGCTCCTTCATGACGATGCTCGGCTCGTCGAGCAGCGGGATCAGCGCAATGGTCTCGAACATGGACTGATGCTGCGCGGCGACGATGCAGGCACCGTCGGGCAGGTGGTGGAGGCCACGCACCTCCATCCTCGTGCCGGCGGTCACGAGCAGGAGAAAGGTGGTCCAACGCGCCCAGGTGCGGACGATGAACGTTATTCCGTTCTGGCCGAGAAACGGCAAGATCGGCAGGGTCACCAGCACCATTACCGAGGTCGAGAGGTAGAATCCGAGGTGGTAGAGAAGCGAGCGCAGCACCGTCATGGGGAAGCCCCGGGACCGACGGCCATGCGGAGGCGCGCCGCCAGCAGCTTGATGTATTCGCGGGTGAGCAGCGAGACCGCGTCCGGCTGCGACCACCAGGTGCCGAAATCGAGATCGTGATTGTGCACCGGGTACCCGACCAGACGGGTCTCCGGCATAGCCGCCGACAGTTCGGCCAACGCGCGGGGCAGGTGGTAGTCGCTGGTGACGACGATGAGGCTGTCATAGCCGTTGTCGCGCGCCCAGGCGCCGGTCTCGACGGCGTTGCCGATGGTGTCGCGGGCGGCGTGGCCGAGGTCGATGCAGCAGGACAGGGGACCGGTCGGGTCGTTGGCCAGGACGTCGGCGAGCGCGTCGGCGCCGACGGCGGGATTGACGCCGGAAATCAGGAGCCGTTCGGCTCGGCCTTCGGCGAGCAGATCGAGCCCCGCGTCGATGCGGGCGCTGCCACCGGTCAGCACCACGATGCCGTCGGCCTGCGGCGCCTCGGGTGCGGTCCGTTCGGCGACCGCTGCCGCGAAATCCACGAAGCTGACGGCGAGCGCAACCGCGCCGGCGCCCAGAGCCAGGATCAGGATCAGACGTAGCCGTCCGGCACGGCGCATCAGGGTATCTTCGTTCGCTTCCCGAAACGGGCGGCGCGATTCCCTCACCGCGTCCGCGCCCTCAGGATCGCCCATCGGGGCCAAACTTCCAAGCCGCCGTTTGCCGGTCAACGGTTCTCGGCCAACTGGCTGTAGACGGTGAGCCGCGAGGTCAGGGCTGTCATCAGCGCGATCACGAAGGCGATCGCCAGCGCGCCGAAATAGCCGATCGGCCCGACGGTGAAGCGTCCGAACAGGACGGAGAGGCTCTGGGTGTCGGAGCCGAACAGGAGCGGCACGAGGATGAAGCCGATCACGGCGAACATCAGCGCGGCGGCGCCGGCACCGGCGAGGCCGCCGCGCAGGCCGAGAAGGAGGAAGTGCCGCTGGAACTCCCGGGCGATGTAGCCGTCCTCGGCGCCGACGAAGTGGAGCACCGAGACGATGTGGCTGTTGCCGGCCATGGCGCCGCGGGTGGCGAAGACGATCGAGACGGCGGTGGCCGCGAATACCAGGCCGAGGATCAGGAGGCCGGCGGCGACGGTCGCCCCGGCCATGGTTCGCAATCGCGATGCCCAGGCGCCATGGTCGTCCAGCGAGGTGCCGGGAATCTCCGCCTGAAGGCGCGCGGCAAGCCCGGCAAGGTCGGCGTTGCGGCCGCCGAGCCGGACGACGATGAGCCGCGGCAGCGGCAGATCGGAAATGGCCAGCCCGGTGCCCAGCCAGGGTTCGAGGAGGCTGAGGTTCTGGGCCTGATCGAGCACTTCGACGCTGCTCACGCCCTGGGTGAGCCGGGCCATGGCCGCGGCCCGGGCGAGTTCGGTCTCGATGTCGGCGCCCTCCACCGGCCGCACCTGGATGGTGACCTCGCGGCGGATATCGAGCTGCCAGTCGCTGGAGGCGTCGCGCACCAGCGTAACGGCGCCGAGGGTGAGGCTGGCGAGAAAGCTCATGATGGCGATGACCATCGTCAGCGCGCTGCCGGCGATGCTGCTTTCGGGAATGAGCTGGTTCGACCGCCGGGCGCCCACACGTCGCCGGCGGCGCTCGGCCGCGACCTGAAGGCGATGGGCCAGATCCGCGTCAGCCATAGATCGTCAGCCTGCCGTCTTCGAGCACCAGGCGACGGGCGTCGAACTGGTTCATCAGGTTGATGTCGTGGGTGGCGATGAGGACCGCCGTGCCGAGCCGGTTGAGCTCGATGAACAGGCGCATCAGCCGGCGCGCCAGCGGCGGATCGACGTTACCGGTCGGCTCGTCGGCGAGCAGCATCTCCGGCTGGGTGATCAGGGCGCGGGCGATGGCCGCCCGCTGCTTCTCGCCGCCCGACATGATCGGGGGGTGGACGTTGATCTGGTCGCCGAGGCCGACCCAGCGCAGGAGTTCGACGACGTCGGCGCGATAGGACGATTCCTCTCGGCCGATCACCCGCAGCGGCAGGGCGACGTTCTCGAACGTGGTGAGATGGTCGAGCAGGCGGAAATCCTGGAACACGACGCCGATACGGCGGCGGAACGGCGCGTAGTCGGCGGCGGTCAAGGTCGAGATCTCGCGGCCGAACACGGTGACGAGGCCGCGCGTCGGCCTGAGTGACATGAACAGCAGGCGGATCAGCGTCGTCTTGCCGGCACCCGACGGCCCGGTGAGAAACTGGAACGACTGCGGCGCGATATTGAAGTTAATGTCGCGCAGAACCTCGGGCCCGACGCCGTAGCGCAGACCGACATTCTCGAAACGGATCAGGTCGCCGGCCTCCTGCTGGTGGCGCTGCTGCATGGCGGGTCCAGGTTCGCTCGCCCGTCGCAAGGCGGGCAGGACTTAGTAGGGCGCGGGTGTTTAAGCATTTGTTAATGATCCTGCACAGGATCGTGGCAAGCGATTGGCGCCGGTCTTTCCGCATTGTTAACCGTAATCCACCTAGGGTTCCGGCGGTCCGTCATCCGGGGCACGCCCATGGCCTTCACCTGTCCGCATTGCCGCGAAGCGATCGCCGTCATCCCCGGCAAGCGCGGACGGCTCACCCGGTGCCATCGCTGCGGCACCCAGTGGATGGCGCGGCCGGAAACCGAGAATCCCTACCATCGGGGTGAATTTCGGGGCCGGATGGAGCCCGCGGCAAGCGGCGAGACGGGCCTGATCATCGAGCACAGCCCCGCTGCGCCGGCACCGCTGCCGCGCAAGATGCCGCTCAAGGGGCTCGGACAGTTCGCCGTCGGCGTGGCGCTGGTCATCGCGGCGGTGCTTGTGGTTCGCGGGCCGATCGCCGGGGCGCTGGCCGGCAATACGGTCGAGACCGTGAAGGTCGACAACGATGCCCTCATCTTCGAGCGGGTGCGCAGCGCACGATCCGACGGGTCCGGCCGCTCGGGCGTGGTCGTCGAGGGGCGGCTGGTCAATCCCACCGAGGCCGAGTTGGCGTTGCCGGCGATCGAGGTCGTCCTGGTCGACGACCATGGCGCGGTGATGCGGCGCTGGCGACTCGACCTTGCGCGCACGAGGATCGATGCCGGCGAGGCCATCGGCTTCCGTACCGGGTCAGCCTTGCCGGCGGCGAAGGCCAGCGACGTACGGCTCACGCTCGTGCCACGGCTGGCGCGTCCGGCCGGAGCGTCCTGACTTGCGCATCCGCGGACGCTCCATCCGCGTGATCTTCGACGCCGTGACGATCGCCGCGCGCAATGACGCGCTGGCGGCCGAGATCACCGGCGCCGGCTACCGCGATCTCCTGGTGGTCTCGATCCTCAAGGGCAGCTTCGTGTTTGCCGCCGACCTTATCCGGGCGCTCCACCGCGCCGGTCTGACGCCGGAGGTCGAGTTCATCTCCGTGGCGAGCTACGGCACGGGCACGACCTCGTCGGGCAAGGTCGATCTCCTGCGCGATCTCGACAACGACGTCAGCGGCCGCGACGTGCTGCTGGTGGACGATATCCTGGAGTCGGGCCGCACGCTCGGCTTTACCCGCGAGCTCCTGGTCAAACGCGGGGCCCACCGCGTCGGGATCGCGGTGCTCCTTGAAAAGCCGGACAAGGCGGTGCAGCCGGTCCATCCTGACTTCGTGGGCTTCACATGTCCCGACCTGTTCGTGGTCGGCTACGGCATGGACCAGGCCCACGCCTTCCGCGAGCTGCCGTTCATCGGCGTGATCGAGGACGAGGCCTGAGCGGTTCTAGAACCGCTCCAGCAGGCGTTCCAGGTACTCGCGCTCGATGATCGTCCGGCCGGTTTCGGAGAGGCGGCGGCGGATGGCCTCCAGAATCTCCCGCGCCCGCTGGGCGTCGATCTCGTCGGGTACGCGCACGCTGGCGCCGAGATCGGGGCTGTTGTCGCTCCGCGGCCGGCCGAGGGGATCGGTCGGCGGCAGGGTGCCGGAGAGCTGCCCCTGATTGCCCGGTCCGTTGCCGGGCTGCTGGCCCATCTCGGCCAACTGCTCCATGAGCGCCTGCGAGCCCTGACGCAGCGCCTCGAGGGCGCGCCCCTGTGAACCGACGGCAGCACCCGGAGCACCCTCGCCAAGCTGTCCGGCGGCCTGTCCCATCTCCTCGCCGGCGCGTCCCAACTGTTCCGCACCGCCCATGTCGGCGAGTCCCTCCAGGAGTTCACGCAACTGGTCGGCGAGATCGCCCTGCTGCTGGCCAAGCTGACGGAGGGCTTCTTCGAGCTGCTCCCGGGTGGGCGCGCCGTCCTGACCTTCGCTGGCCTGACCTTCGCCGGCCTGCTCCCGGTCGGCGCGGAAGGTCCGGTTCATCAGCTCTTCCTGACGGCGGATGATGTCGCCGAGCTCGTTGAGCCCCTCCATCATCTCGCCAAGCTGCGGATCGTCGCCGAACAGGGGACGCCCCGCCTGCAGGTTTTCGAGCATGGCCTGCAACTCGCTCAGAAGCTGCTGGGCGGCGTCGCGGGCGCCACTCTGGGCAAGGTCCTCGATCCGGTCGAGGAGGCGTTCGAGATCGTCGCTGTCGAGGGTCGGCGCATTCAGATCCCGGGGCGGATTGCCAAGCTGTGGGTTCTGGAGCGCCTGTTCCGCCAGCGCCCGCAGGTAGTCCTGCATGGCGGCGCGGAGTTCCTCGGTCAGGCGGGCGATCTCCTCGTCGCTGGCACCATTCTCCAGGGCTTCGCGCAGCGCTTCCTGGGCGTCCGCCAGCCGTTGCTGGAGCGGCGACATGGAGCCCTGCTCGACGCCCAGCGCGATCTCCCACAGATAGTCGACCACGTCGCGCAAGCCGTCATCGTCGCGGGCCAGCACCAGCCGCCGGTAGGCCGACCGCAGGGCAAGGTGATTACCGGCGCTCTCAACGACGCCCGGCAGCGTCAACGCGTCCAGTGCCTCGGCGACGTGCTCGCGGGCATTGGCGTCGAGGGCGAGGTTGGAGCGCTGCTCGACGATGGCGCGGGCGAGCGGGCGGTTGAAGCGCCGCGACGGCAGCTCCAGCGTCATGGTTTCGCTGCGGCCTTCCTGATCGACCTCGTCGCGCGCGACCAGGGTGAGGTCGACCTCAGCGCCGGCCCAGGGATGGGCGGCGAGATTGCGCTCGGTCTGGCCGGTGCCGTCGCGGGTCCGCAACTGGGGCAGGTTGAGCGGCAGCGTCGGCGGCCGGTAGAGGGGCCGCGCGGGCACGCCGTCCGCGCCGGTGACGGGCGCCAGCTCGCCGAGGGCCGTGACCACGCCGTAGTCGTCGGCAAGATCGTAGGCGAGGCGTAGCGCGCCGTCGGTGGTTTCGGGCGCTCCCTGGAAGGCAACCGTAGGTGGCTCGTCGGGTTCGACGCGAAACTGCCATCCGAGCACCCGCCGGCCCGACCGACGGATGGTGACGTCCTGATCCGAGGTGAGCTCGATACGGTGTTCCACCGGTGCGCCGGGATTGTCGCCCGGCGCCTGCGGCTCGAACCGGGCCGCTCCGGCGCCGAGATTGGTCGCGATCTCGAACCGGTCGCCGTCGCCCACGCGCACCGTGAGCACGCTGCCGGAAGGCACGACATGGATGGTGCCGCGATGGGCGGCAAACTCGCCGGTGAGGAAGAGCGGCGGACGCGCCGTGTAGGAAGGGGGCGTGACCCAGGCATCGACCCGGGCCACGGCCTCCGCCGTGTTGTCGATGCCGAGAAAGGCCTCGGCCACGCGTGCCTGGCGCTCCGGCCCGGCGACGACGAAGCCGACGACCAGGACGAGGACGACGGCGAAGCGCAGGGCATACGGGTCGCGGGTCGCGAGGTCAGGCCGCGGTGCGCCGGCCTTCAGGCCGTGCAGACGGGCGATGATGCGCTCCCGATGGGCCCGCCACAATCGGCGGGCGGCGGGGTCGGTCTCGGTCGCCAGCGCGTCGCCGAAGGCCGTGGCCGGCCGGTGATCGAGGCCCGTTGCGGCTTCCACGCGGGCAAGGGCCGCCTCGGCGCCGGCGCCCGGCAGGCGGGCGAGTCGCCACAATGCTGCGAGGAGGACGGCGGCGAACAGTGCCAGCAGTGCCAGGCGGACGGGGACGTTGGTCAGGCGCCAGAGGCCCAGCCACGACACCGCGACGAACAGGCCGGCGACGCCGAGGACCGGCGCCAGCCGCCGCCATGCCTCCTCCCACAGGAGGCTGAGGCGGGCGCGCCTAAGCGTGCGGGCAAGGCGGCGTCCGGCCTGTGCCTCGCCGACCGCGGTCGGCGTTTCCCGGGCTTGCGTCCCTTGGGCTTGCGTCTGATCCGGGCGCAACTGATCGCCGGCCAGGGTCATATCCGTGCCCCTCCGTGCCTATGCTCCGCGCCCCGTGAGCGGCGAACGTAGCACAGAAAACGGCCCTCGCGAGGCGGTGACCGGGGCTAGCGAATCACGAAGGCGCGAGCCACGGCGCCAGACGATCCATGGCGATCAGATCGTCGGTGCTCTGCCGTGGCCGGACTACTGCCCACTGGTCACCGCGGACCATCACCTCCGCGGCCAGCGGCCGCGTGTTGTAGGTCGAGGACTGGACGGCGCCATAGGCGCCCGCCGTCATCACCGCGAGGAGATCGCCGGCCTCGAAACGCGGCAAGGCACGGTCGCGGGCCAGGTAGTCGCCGGTTTCGCAGACGCCGCCGACGACATCGGCGGTGATCGCCTCAGGGCTGCCGTCGGCCGCGCGCACGGGCAGGAGATCGTGGTGGGCATCGTAGAGCGTCGGCCGGATGAGGTCGTTCATGGCCGCGTCGACGATGATGAAGGTCTTGTCGGCGCCGGTCTTCACATACTCGACCTCGGTGACGAGGATGCCGGCATTGCCGACCAGCACACGCCCCGGCTCGATCAGGATGGTGACATCGAGATCGCCGAGATGCCGGCGCACGACCGCGGCGTAAGCGTTGGGGCCCGGCGGCGGAGGATCGTCGAGGCGATAGGGCACGCCGAGACCGCCGCCGGCGTCGACATGGGTGATGGCGTGGCCGTCGGCGCGCAAGGTGCGGACCACCTCGGCGAGACGGGCATAGGCCGCGTCATAGGGGTCGAGATCGGTGATCTGGCTGCCGATATGCATGGCCACGCCGGTCACCTGCACGCCCGGCAGGCTTGCTGCCCGGGCGTAGACCTCACGGGCCTTCTGATAGGGGATGCCGAACTTGTTCTCGGCGCGACCGGTGGTGATCTTGCGGTGGGTCCGCGCGTCGACGTCGGGATTGATGCGGATCGAGACCGGCGCGACCGTGCCGCGCGCCGTGGCGATGGCCGACAGGCGTTCCAGTTCCGGTTCGCTCTCGACGTTGAAGGTGAGGATCCCGGCATCGAGTGCCGCCGCGATCTCGGTGCGGCTCTTGGCGACGCCGGAAAAGACGATGGCGTCAGGTGCCGCGCCGGCCGCAAGCGCCCGCTGCAATTCGCCGCCCGAGACCACGTCGACGCCGGCGCCCTCGGTGACGAAGGTGCGGACCACCGACTGGTTGGAGTTCGCCTTCATGGCGTAGCAGATCAGGACCGGCAGGCCGGCAAACGCCTCCCGCAAGACGCGGTAATGCCGCGTCAGCGTGGCGTGGGCATAGCAGTAGAACGGCGTGCCGACCTCGGCGGCGATCCGATCCAACGGCACGTCCTCGGCGTGAAGCACGCCGTCGCGATACTGGAAATGATGCACGGCGGTGTCGTCAGAGCAGGAAGTCGAGGAAGAAACGCCTTTTCGGCTTCTCTTCGTCCGTGTAGCCCGGGACCGGCCCGTACACGCCGGGCGCATAGCCGGGCTGGCTCACGAGCGAACTCGGCGGCGGTTCCAGCGGGCCGCGACGACCGCAGGCGGACAGGCCGACAGCTATCACCACCAGCCCGATCACGCCGAGCCTGGAGACAAGATGGCGACTGTGCTGCACGATCCACCCCGAGATGCGCCGCCGGGCGACGGCATGTCGCCACGACGCTCAGGCTACCCAAACCGTAACGGCGCCGTCGCGTCAAGTACCGTCAGCGGGACGGGGTTCGGATTTGGCCAGACGCCGCAGCCAGCGGCGCGCCTCGCGCCGGACATTGGCCGGCGCCGTGCCGCCCTGGCTGGTGCGGCTGCGCACCGAGCGGGTGACCGAGAGCACCGTGAAGACCTCGTCGGTGATCCGCGGCTCGACGGCCTGGAGATCGGCCAGTGCCAGGCGATGGAGCGGCAGGCGGCGCTCCTCGGCGATAGCGACGATGCGGCCGGTCACATGATGGGCCTCGCGAAACGGCATCGCCAGCTCGCGCACCAGCCAGTCGGCAAGATCGGTGGCGGTGGCGTAGCCGGCGCCGGCGGCCTTGCGGAGATTCGCCGCCTGAGGCTCCATGTCGGCCACCATGCCGGCCATCGCCGCCAGCGACAGCGCCAATGCCTCAAGCGCGTCGAAGACCGGCTCCTTGTCCTCCTGCATGTCCTTGCAGTAGGCGAGCGGCAGGCCCTTCATGACGATCATCAGGGCGTTCAGCGCGCCGACGATCCGGCCGGCCTTGGCGCGGACCAGTTCGGCGGCGTCCGGATTGCGCTTCTGGGGCATGATCGACGAGCCGGTGGTGAAGCGGTCGGACAGCTTCACGAACGCAAACTGCGAGGTCGACCAGATCACGATCTCCTCGGCGAGCCGCGACAGGTGCACGGCACAGATGCCGGCGGCCGCCAGCGTCTCCATCACGAAGTCGCGGTCGGACACGCTGTCGAGCGAGTTGGCGGTCGGCCGGTCGAAGCCGAGTTCCGCCGCGGTCGCGCGCCGGTCGATGGGGAAGGAGGTGCCCGCGAGCGCAGCCGCGCCGAGGGGCGATTCGTTCAGCCGGCGACGGGCGTCGGCAAAGCGCCCGCGGTCGCGGCCGAACATCTCCACATAGGCCAGCAGGTGATGGCCCATGGTCACAGGCTGCGCGGATTGCAGGTGAGTGAAGCCGGGCATGACCATGGGCGCCGTCTCGAGCGCGCGCTCGGTGAGATGGCCCATGAGCACGTGCAGCGCGCCATCGAGCTGGTCGATGGCGTCGCGAATCCACAGGCGCAAATCGGTGGCGACCTGGTCGTTGCGCGAGCGGGCGGTATGTAAGCGCCCGGCGGTCGGGCCGATCAGCTCGGTCAGCCGCGATTCGATGTTGAGGTGGATGTCTTCAAGCGCGCGCGAGAACTTGAACGAGCCCGCCTCGATCTCTCGCAGGATCGTGTCTAGACCCGTGATGATGTTTTCGGCATCGTCGGCCGTAATGATGCCCTGTTGGGCGAGCATGCGGGCGTGCGCCCGGGAACCCGCGACGTCCTGGCGAAACAGCCGCCGGTCGAAGCCGATCGATGCGTTGATGTCCTCCATGATCGCGTCGGGACCTTGCGTGAACCGTCCACCCCACATGCTGTTTTTCATGAACGGACACCCCTGGGAGCCACGATGATACCGGACTTCATCAAGGCGCGACGCGGAGTCGCGCTACTGGGCCTTGCGGCCATCGGCGGCGTCGTCGCCGGCGCGATCGCGGTATATGTCAACAGCCGGGACACTGGCAATGTTGCGGAACTGGCCGCACACGACTGCAGCGCCGCCATCCAGACGGCCGGGCTGCTGGAGCCGGAGATCCAGGGCGACCTCGCGGCGTTCAGAGCCGTCAAGGAGCCTGAGCTCCTCCACGACCTGGTGTTCAAGGCGCCGGACGAAAGCGACACCGGCATCGCGGACTTCGGCGGCAAGACGGTCCTGCTCAATCTATGGGCGACGTGGTGCGGCCCGTGCCGGGCGGAGATGCCGGCGCTCGATCGCCTGCAGGCCGAACTCGGCGGCGACCGGTTCGAGGTGGTGGCGGTCAACATCGATACGTCGTCGCGGGACCGGGCGCAGGCGTTCCTGGACGAGATCGGGGTGTCGAACCTTGCCTTCTATGCCGACCCGAGCACCGGGATCTTCAACGATCTCAAGCGCCGCGGCCTGGCGCTCGGCCTGCCGGTGACGCTGCTGATCGATGCGCAGGGCTGCCGCCTCGGCGGCCTGCAAGGACCGGCCGAATGGGATTCGGAGGACGCAAAAAGCCTGATTCAGGCGGCTCTCGATGCGTGAACGTGGCGGCGGAAGCCGTCACCGTCGACGGTTGGATCGTAGACGCTGACGCGATCCCGCCCCTCGCATTTGGCGCGGTAGAGCGCCAGATCGGCCAGACCGATCAGGCGGTCGAGGCTCTCGCCGCCGGTCATGGTCGCCACCCCGGCGCTCAGCGTCGGCCGCAGTTCGCGAACGCCGATGAACTGGCCGGCTTCGGAGAATTCCACGCGGATCCGCTCGGCCACGTCCCTGGCGGCCTCGCTGCCGGCGCCGGGCAGGATGGCCGCGAATTCCTCGCCGCCGATGCGACCGATCACGTCGGTGGTACGCGCCGATGACTGCGCTGCCGTGGCAAAGACCCTCAGGACGGCGTCGCCCAGGCCGTGACCGAACCGGTCGTTGATCGATTTGAACGTATCGAGATCGAAGACGATCACGGACACGCTCCGACCGGCCACACGGGCCACCTCCAGGGCGTCACAGCCGTCGCGGTAGAAGGCGCGGCGGTTGTGGAGACCGGTCAGCTCGTCGGTGTTCGCGTGGCGGCGCTGAATGATCTCGTTCTGCTCGCGCGTCATCGCCACGGAGAAGATCGACGTGCCGACGATGAAGATCAGCGTCTCGAAGTGCACGAAATCAAGCCACAGATCGAACGCGAACCCGCCACCGGCCGCACCGAAGCGAATCGAGGTGAACGCGGCGTAGCAGAACACCAGCGCGTGCGCCGAGAGCAGGACGAGCAGTGGTCGCCGTGCGGCAACGTCGTCGACCGGCTTGCGCAGGAATTCGCGCGCGGCGGCGATCAGGTAGATGGCGACAATCGCCTGGCTGAGGGCGCCGGGCGAGCCGGCCATCTCGCGAAAACCGGGGATCATGATCGCGACGAGCCAGAGAACGGCGCCGGCTGCCATCAGCTCGAGACGCACCGGCAGATTGTTGCTGGAGCGCCCCGAAGCCCAGATCATGGCGGGGCTGAGATTGAGCAACGTGGCGCCGAGGATGGCGCCGGGTGCGTCGAACGAGGACGCCGCGAAAGCCAGCGGCAGGCTGGCGGCGAGCATGAAATTGGCGCCCGCCCACCACAGCATGGGCCAGGCATCGCGGTTCTGCAGCCAGGCGAGAACAAGAAACGAGCCGCCGGCCGCAGCGACGAAGCTACCAGCCAGCATGAGTGTCTCGATGTCGATGCTCAACGCGGTGTCCCCTTAAGTGGGCACACGCTAGGCGAGAAGCGTTGATTTCGGGTTAGTCGTTGAGATGCTGCGACGTATCGCGGTTAACGAACCGTGAAACGACGCGCCGCAGAACGCGCTAACGAGTCGGTTGGGGCGTCTCGCCGCTGTAGTCGTAGAAGCCGCGGCCGGATTTCCGTCCGAGCCAACCGGCTTCGACGTACTTCACCAGAAGCGGGCAGGGCCGGTACTTGGAATCGGCGAGACCGTCATACAGCACCTGCATGATCGACAGGCAGGTGTCGAGGCCGATGAAGTCGGCCAGTTGCAGCGGTCCCATGGGATGATGGGCGCCGAGCCGCATCGAGGTATCGATCGCCTCGACGGTGCCGACGCCCTCGTGGAGGGTGTAGATGGCCTCGTTGATCATCGGCACGAGGATGCGATTGACGATGAAGCCCGGGAAATCCTCGGCGAGCGACGCGGTCTTGCCGAGGCCGGCGACGAAGCGCTGCGCGGCATCGTAGGTCTCGTCGCTGGTCGCGATCCCGCGGATCAGCTCGATGAGCTCCATCACCGGCACCGGATTCATGAAATGGATGCCGATGAACCGATCGGGCCGGTTGGTCGTCGAGGCGAGACGGGTGACGGAGATCGACGAGGTGTTGGTCGCGAGGATGCAGTCGGACCGGATGACGCCGTCCACCTCGCGGAAGATCTCGCCCTTGATCTTCTCGTTTTCGGTCGCGGCCTCGATCACGAGGTCGGACGGCGCGAGCAAATCCAGGGTGGGCGCCGGGGTGATCCGGGTCGCGGCAGCGTCGCGGTCGGCCTCGCTGATCCGATCCGACGACAACTGCCGCGCCATGTTGCCGTGGATGGTGGCGAGGCCGGATTCGATCCGCTCGCCGCTCACGTCATTCAGGATGACCGCATGGCCGGCCAGGGCACATACGTGGGCGATGCCGCTGCCCATCTGGCCGGCGCCGATGATGCCGACGGTCTTGATTCCTTCCGTCATGGAGCGGGACCATATAGCCAAGGCGCGGCGAACCGCAATTGCGATGCCGGCATGCGGCAAATCGCGCGCCGGCGATCAGCCCCAGGGGCCGCGGACGCCGGGATGCTCGGCTGCGGCGGCGGTCTCCTCGACCTTGCCGGCCGGCACCACCAGCGTTGCGGATTTGGGATCGCGGTCGAACAGCGGGACGCCGGGACGTCGCATGACCATCACCAGCAGGGCGCCGGCGACCGCACCACCGATATGGGCGATCCACGCCACGCCCTCGTCGCCGCCGGTGACCACCGCGTAGACCTGGAAGGCCAGCCACCCGCCGAGCAGCCACAGGGCGCTGAGGCGCAAGGGAATGCGGGCGAACAGGAGAACCCAGACGCGCACGGTCGGATGGAGGAGAAAGTACGCGGCGACCACGCCCGACACGGCCCCGGAGGCCCCGATTGTCGGGATCTGCGAGGCCGGATCGGACAGGACCAGAAGCAGCGAGCCGCCGGCCGCGCACAGGAGGTAGAACAGCAGAAAGCGCAGATGGCCGAGCGCATCCTCGATGTTGTCCGCGAACACCCACAGGAAGACCATGTTGCCGCCGAGGTGCCATATGTCGGCGTGCAGGAACGCCGACGTGATGATGGTGAAGGAGTCGGGGACGACGGCGAGATTCGCGGGACGCTCGACGATGTCGAACAGGGTCGACGGGATCAGCCCGTAGGAGAGGATGACTTCCTCGACGTGTCCGAACGTTCCCGCGAACTGCAGCCCGAAGACAACGACATTCGCGACGATGATGCCCCATGCCACCCACGGGCGGGCGATGTGCTTCAGCGGATTGGCGTCATGGATCGGGATGAAAGGCACGGGTTGGCCTAACGGTTCTTGCCGGGTTCCCACAGGACATCGTCGCGGCCGCCATTGTTGGCGGCGCGCGCGGCGACGAACAGATAGTCGGACAGGCGGTTGATGAACCGCAGCGCGGCCTCGTTCAGCGGCTCCTGGGCGTGCAGACGCAAGAGGTCGCGTTCGGCACGGCGGGCGATCGTGCGCGCAAGATGGAGATTGGCGGCCGTTGCCGACCCGCCCGGCAGCACGAAGGAGGTGAGCGGCGCCAGGTCGGCGTTGAGGCGGTCGATCTCCGCCTCCAGCGCCTCGACCTGGCGATCGACGACCCGCAACTGCTCGCTGCCGTCGACGCGGCTTGGTGTGGCAAGATCGGCGCCGAGATCGAAAAGATCGTTCTGGATCCGGGCGAGGAAGGGATCGAGGCTCGACGCGGCCGCCGCCGTCCGCGTCACGCCCAGTGCGGCGTTCAACTCGTCGATGGCCCCGATCGCGTCGAAACGAAGGTCGGTCTTGGACCGCCGCGTGCCGTCGGCGAGGGCGCTGTCGCCGCTGTCGCCGGTGCGGGTGTAGATCCTGGTGAGGCGGACCATCGGCTCAGCGGGTCGCGAAGTAGAGGCCGGCCATCATGATGATGACGGCGCCGAACTGGAGGATCACGCGCCAGCGCATGATGAGCTGCGAACGATTGGCCGGCCCGCCGCGCATCATGTTGAAGAGCCCCAGAAGCAGGACCGCCGCCACGAGCAGAACGGCGAACGGCGCCAGGGTCTGGAAAAACGAGGCCATGCCGATCTCCTTGCCGACGGCGACCATAAAGGCAAGCGCACCGCTTGGCACCCTCGGCGAACAACCCCGTTACGCGGCCTAACGCTGCGCCAGCAGGATGCGGTCGCCGGCGCGGGTGGTGAGCGCCCGCTTCAGGATGGCGGCGACGTGGGCGGGAATCGTGATCCGGTACCGCGCCCGCGGCCGGTTCGATTCCAGCGCATGGACGAGTCGGTCGAACACGATCTCCGGCCCCAGCTTGAACCGCGACGAGGTGTGGCCGGAGTTCATGCGGCTGATCTCACGATTGTAGTCCTTGCGGAACGGGGACGCCTTCACGTCGATGGTGGCCATGAACCGGGCCCGGGCGTTGTCGAGCATCTTGCTGCGGATCGGACCCGGCTGGAGGATGCTCACATGGATGCCGGTGCCGGCAAGCTCCAGCCGTAGCGTGTCGCTCCAGCCCTCGAGCGCATGCTTGGACGCGACGTAGGAGGAGGAGAACCGCAGCGCCACATAGCCGAGAACCGACGAATTCTGGACGATACGGCCGTGCCCCTGCGCGCGCATCGCCGGCAGCACGCGGCGGGTGAGGTCATACCAGCCCAGGAAGTTGGTCTCGAACAGGAGACGGAGGTGCTCGACCTCCAGATCCTCGACCGCGCCCGGGTGACCGTAGGCGCCGTTGTTGAACAGGGCGTCGAGACGGCCGCCGGTGCGCTCCAGCGCGGTCGCCACCGCCGTCTCGATGGAGGCGGGGTCGGTGTAATCGAGCCGAAAGGAGTCCAGACCCTCGTCGCGCAGGCGCTCGCAATCCCGCTCCTGGCGGCAGGTGGCGAACACCTGCCAGCCGCGATCCTTGAGGGCGTGGGCGCAATGGTGTCCGATCCCGGTCGAGCAGCCGGTGATGAGGACGGAACGCTGGCCGTCGGATGGCATCGGGTCTCCGTTCGGGCTGGGCTGTGGCTGAACGCCATCCTGACGTTTGCTACAACGGCGTCACTTAGCCGCGTCGAGGCATAGCGCCGTCGGCGCGCTTCTGTCCACGGCCGAAGGGTGGTCCTGTTGAAACGCAACCTCCTGCGGGATGCATGGCGAGTGGTGTCCGACGCCGGCAATCACTTCGCCGCCGACGACGGCTGGGCCATGGCGAGCCATGTGGCACTCTCCGGCCTGATGGCGGTCTTCCCGTTCATCATCTTCGTGGCGGCGCTGGCCGGCGTCTTCGGCGAGCAGGCGCTGACCGGGCAGGTCGCGGAGCTTCTGTTCCGGACCTGGCCCGAACAGGTCGCGGGACCGATCGCGGGAGAAGTGCAGCAGGTTCTCGCCCAGTCGAGCGGCCGCCTCCTGACGCTGTCGGCGGCGATCTCGCTGTGGCTGGCGTCCAACGGCGTCGAGGCCGCGCGGCTGGCGCTCAACCGCGCCTATCGCGTCGTCGACCGGCGCTCGATCGTTTGGATGCGGCTGCAGAGCCTGGTGTTCGTGCTGGCCGGTGCGGCGCTGTGCCTGCTGCTGGTGCTTCTCGGACTGGTCATGACCAACGCCTTCCACTGGATCACCGAGCACCTGCCGTGGCTCAGGCCGCTGCAGCCGGTGCTGGCGCTCACCGGTCTCGCCGGCACGTCGATCCTGGTGGTCGGCGGGCTGGTGGCCGCGCATCTGTGGCTGCCGTCGGGGCGGCCGCCGGCCCGCGAGCTGTGGCCGGGCATCGTGCTGACCCTGGTGCTGTGGCTGATCGCGGTGGTCGCCATCACCACCTATCTTGCCACCTTCGCCAATTTCGCCCGCACCTACGCCGGGCTCGCCGGTGTCGTGACGGCGATCTTCTTTCTCTACGTGGTCGCGGCGATCCTGATCTTCGGCGCCGAGTTCAACGCCTCGCTGCGGCGGTTCAGGTCGGAGCGCGCAGGGGGCTAAGCGGCGGGCCGGAGCGCGTCGCGCATGGCGGCGTAGAGGTCGCGGGGGCTGTAGGGCTTGTGCACCATACGATCGGGACGGTCGGGATCGCGGCCGGGGTGTCCGGCCAGGCGGATCAGAGGCACGCCGAGCGTTTGCGCCAGATGGCGGATCGCCGGCGCCGCAACGGGGACGGCACCATGGCTGTGGGCCTGGTCGAGGAGGACGAGATCGATCCCGGCCAGGCGCTCAAGCGTCGCGAGCAACGCCTCGGGCGATTCGATATGGCGGGTGCGGCATCCGAACTGGGTGGCGAGCAGGGTCGCGACGGTGGCCTGTGCCGGCGTTCCACCACCCACGACGACGTTGGGAGGGTGGCCCTCGCGAGTGACGAGCTTCAACTGATCCGCGTCGGCCATCGCCGTCCACCCACGCAACACACAAACACGCGGGCGAAGGTAGCGGGGTATGCCTAACGGCGCCTTAAAGCCCCACCATGTCGCGGATTTCGGCCGGGGTGGCGCCGTCGGCACGCAGGTCGGCGAGGGTGGTGTCGCGGGCCGACTTCGACAGCTTGGCGCCGGTAGCGTCGACGATCAGGCGGTGGTGGTGGTAGTGCGGCCGCGGCAGGCCGAGGAGGTGCTGGAGCAGCACATGCACCGAGGTGGCGTGCAGCAGGTCGCGGCCGCGGACGACGTGGGTCACGCCCTGGTAAGCGTCGTCGACGACGACCGCGAGGTGATACGAGGTCGGCACGTCGCGGCGTGCGAGGATCACATCGCCCCACGCCGCCGGATCGGCCGTGCGGCGCTCGTCCGTGCCGTTCGAGTCGGCGCCGCCCTCGATCCAGTGAAGGTCGCCGGCTTCGGCGACGGCGCGGTCCATGCGCAGGCGCAGGGCCGGGCGCGCGCCTTCGGCGAGCCGGTGCTCGACCTCGGCGGCCGGCAGGTCGCGATCACGGGGCGGGTAGTGGGGGGCGCCGTCGGGGTCCCGCGGCCAACCGGGGCCGGCTGTCGCCTCCGCGATCTCCTTGCGGCTCATGAAGGCGGGGTAGAGCAACCCCAGCTCGCGGAGCCGGTCGAGTGCGGCGCGGTAGGCGTCCATGCGCTCGGACTGCCGCATCACCGGCTCCTCCCAGACGAGGCCGAGCCAGGCGAGATCGTCAAGGATGGCGGCCTCGAACTGCGGCCGGCTGCGCTCCGGATCGATGTCCTCGATCCGCAGGAGGAATCGCCCGCCGGCCCGGCGGCAAAGATCGTAATCTCGCATGGCCGCGTAGGCGTGGCCGAGGTGCAGGCGCCCGTTGGGCGAGGGCGCGAATCTGAAAACCGGCGTCACGGGCCGCTCGTCGATCACCTTGATGCGGTGTAGCCAATGGTTTAGCAGCGGCGTTTCCCGCCACCAAATGCGGCTCCCCATGCGCACCATCGAGACCGACCGTGACGTTGCCGACGGCCTTGCCGACCTGGCGCGTCGCGACCGTCGCCTGCGGCGCGTCATCAAGGTCGCCGGCGATCCCGGCCTGCGCCGGCGGCCCGGCGGCTTCGAGGGGCTCGCCCACATCGTGGTGTCGCAGCAATTGTCGACGGCGAGCGCCAACGCCATCTGGACCCGCTTCAATGCCGCCTACCCCGGCGTCGAGATGGGCGCGATCGCGGCGGCCGCGGACGAGGACTTGCGGGCCGTCGGACTCTCGGCGCCCAAGATCAGGACGCTACGGGCGATCGCGGCGGCCTGCGGCGCGGGGCTCGACCTCGCCGCACTGGCGGACTGCGATGCGGCGGAGGCCATCGCCCGGCTGACGGCGGTCAAGGGGATCGGTCCGTGGACGGCGGAAATCTATCTCATGTTCTGCCTCGGGCACGCCGACATCTTCCCCGCCGGCGACCTTGCCCTGCGCAACGCCGTGACCGACGCATTCGGCCGCAGCGAGCTGGTCGCCGAGCCCGACCTCCGCGAGATCGCCGAGCGCTGGTCGCCGTGGCGGAGTGTCGCCGCGCGCCTGTTCTGGGCCTATTTTCGTGCCACCCGCGCCCGCGAACGAGCACCCGCATGAGCGACCAGCCCATCGATCTCGACGGCCCCCGGCTGGCGCCGGCGAACGGCGGCCCCGCAACGAGCCTGATCGTCTTTCTCCACGGCTACGGGGCGGACGGCAACGATCTGATCGGGATCGGGTCGCACTGGGCGGCCGATCTGCCGTCGACGGCGTTTGCCGCACCCCATGCGCCGCAGCCCATGCCGGAGATGCCGGCCGGGCGGCAGTGGTTTCCGCTGGCCTCCGTCGATCCGGCGTCGCTGCGCGAAGGCGTGACAGCCTCGGCGCCGGCCCTCGACCGGTTCCTGGACATGGAACTCGCGCGCCTCGGCCTCGACGACGCGGCGCTGATGATCGTCGGTTTCAGCCAAGGCACGATGATGGCGCTCCATGTGGGGCCACGCCGGCTGAAGCCGCCCGCCGGGATCATCGGCTATTCGGGCCTGCTGCCCGATCCGGAATTCCTGGACGAGGAGATGCGCAACGTGCCGCCGGTGCTGCTCGTCCACGGCGGCAACGACCCGTTGATCCCGCCACTGGCGACGCAGGCGGCCCGGGAGGTTCTGGAGCGCGCCGGCTTCGCGGTCGAAGCCCATGTGCGGCCCGGCCTGGAGCACGGTATCGACGAGGAGGGCCTGCGCCTCGGCGCCGATTTCGCCGGGCGGCGCTTCGCGGCGCTCAGTGCAGGCTCGGGCCCTTGAGGTAGCGGTTGCGGTCGCCCGACATCACGGTGAGATCGACCGGTTCGCCGTCGCGGTTGACGGTGAGCGGCACCTCGACGCCGGCCGCACCGAGCGACCAGATGGACCTGAACAGTTGGGCAAGGCCTGTCACCTCGCGGTCGCCGACGGTCATGACGATGTCGCCCTCGCGGACGTTGGCTTCGGCGGCCGGCCCCTGACCGGCCACGCCGGCGATCACCACCCGGTCGTCGACCTCGGTGGCGTAGAGGCCGAGCCACGGACGGGGCGGGCGATTGGCCTGTCCCATCTGCAGCATGTCGTCGAGGATCGGGCGCAGCAGATCGGTCGGCACATACATGTTGAGCGGCATGGTCTCGCCGCCGCGCAGGGTCTGCTCAAGCTGCAGCGAACCGATGCCGATGAGGTCGCCGTTCTCGTCGATCAGGCCCGTGCCGCCCCAGAACGGATGGGCCGGGGCGGTGAAGATCGCGTCTTCGAGGACGTACTCCCAGTAGCCGGCGAACTCCTGCCGGGCGACGACCTGCGCCGCCACGGCGCTGGTGAGGCCGCCGGCGCCGGCGGCAATCACGCTGGCCGACGGGCTGGCGGCTTCGGACCGGCCGAGGTCCAGCGCCGGCAGCTCCTCGCGGGAGAGGATCTGGACGAGGCCGAAGCCGGTTTCCTGATCGTAGCCGATCGGATGAGCGGCCAGCGTGCGCCCGTCGTCGAGGGTGACCCAGACCTCGCTGGCCTCGGTGATCAGGTAGCCGACCGTCAACACAATGCCGCGGTCGCGGATGACCACGCCATGGCCGGCGCGCTCGGTGCCGAGGATGTCGGCGGTGAATGCATCGGCCGGGATCACGCTCCGCAGGCCGACGACCGCCGACAACGCCCGCCTGACGTCGAAGCTGTAGTCGCTCGGCTGTGGCTGGATGTCCGACGGAATATCCCAATCGTCGTCTTGCATGTCTGTACTCCGGGCGTCCCGCCGCCCTCTTGTCTATACACTTAGGCCGGTGGACGACGTTTTGGGACCCCCATAACGGAACCGTCGTTCCGGGCCGGATTCGGCCCGCCCCTTCACATGGCCGTCACAGTCTCTATAGACTATCCCCGCGCGCGCGCTTTGTGTGCCGGATCAAGAGGATGGGAGCGCGGGATTGACGATCGCGGTTTCGCCAGGAGCCAACCCGGCGCTGGTCCTGAACGCCGACTACAGACCGCTCAGCTACTACCCGCTGTCGCTGTGGTCGTGGCAGGACGCGATCAAGGCGGTCTTCCTGGATCGGGTCAATATCGTGTCGGAGTATGACGTCGCCGTCCGCAGCCCGTCGTTCTCCATGCCGCTGCCGTCGGTCGTCTCGCTCAAGCGGTTCGTGCGGCCGGCGCGGCACCCGGCCTTCACGCGCTTCAACGTGTTCCTGCGCGACAGCTTCCGCTGCCAGTATTGCGGCGACGCCGACGACCTCACCTTCGATCATCTGATCCCCCGTTCGCTCGGGGGCCAGACGACGTGGGACAACGTGGTCGCAGCGTGCTCGCCGTGCAATCTGCGCAAGGGCGGCAAGCATCCGCGCGACGCCCGTATGTGGCCGGTGCAGATGCCGTTCCAGCCGTCGGTCTCCGACCTCCACGACAACGGCCGGGCCTTCCCGCCCAACTACCTCCACGAGTCGTGGATGGACTATCTCTACTGGGATACCGAACTCGAGCCTTGAGGGCGCAAGACCGCCCAGGCGGCGATCGCCACCAGGGCCGCCGACAGGGCGGCGTTCCAGCCGGCAAACGACAGCCCCCAGCCCTCCGGGAAGCGCCAGCTCGCCTCGCTGCAGGAGACGACGCGGATGCCCTCAAGCTGGCGGAGCAGGTCTTCCGCCGTCGCAGCCTCGCCGCTGCCGCCGACGCCGCAATCCGACGGTCCGGGCCACCAGCCCCATTCCACGCCGGCGTGGTAGGCGCCGAGGGCGAAGCCGGCCACGAAGATCAGACCCGCCACGGCGATCAGCAGCCGGCGGAGCGACGCGGATACCGGGGCGACGGCGGCGAGGAGAACCGGAAGGGCGGCGTAATAGGGGTAGCGCTCCTGCAGGCAGAGCTTGCACGGGATGTAGCCGCCGATGAGCTCGAAGGCCCATGCCGCGGCGATGGTGGCCGCAGCCAACGCCAGCATCAGCGCGGCGGCCGTCCGCGCGTCGAGCGCGCGGGCCATCAGACGACGAACCTCACCAGCACGAAGCCGCCGACGAGCAGGACCATGAAGGCGGTGAACACGAGGCCGAGACGCTTCTCGATGAAGTCGCGGATGGGCGGGCCGACCCAGTAGAGGAGGGCGGTGACGATGAGGAACCGGCCGCCGCGCGCGATGATCGAGGTGACGATGAAGACGGGCAGGCCGAGCCCGGTCGCGCCGCTGGCGATGGTGACCACCTTGTAGGGGAAGGGCGTCACCCCGGCGAAGAGCACGATCCAGATGCCCCACTGATTGTAGAGGTCGGCGAACGCGTCGAAGTAGTGCGCGTTGCCGTAGAACTCGATGACCGGCCGGGCCACCTGCTCGAACAGGAAGGCGCCGATGAAGTAGCCGAAGAGGCCGCCTACGACCGAACTGACCGTGGCGATGATGGCGAAACGCCAGGCTTTGGCGCGCTCGGCGAGCACCATGGGGATCAGGAGGAGGTCCGGCGGGATGGGAAAGAACGAGCTTTCCGCGAAGGCCACGCCGGCCAGGGTCGGTTCGGCGGCGCGGCCGGACGCGAGCGCCATAGTTCCGTCGTAGAGGCGTCGAAGCATGGCGCCTGTCTATCGGTGGCCTTGTGACCTGTCCAGCGGCCTCGCTTGACCACCATTCCGGTGGCTCCTATACGCGGCGGTCGGGCCCCTGTGGCGGAATTGGTAGACGCGGCAGACTCAAAATCTGTTGCCTTCACGGGCGTGCTGGTTCGAGTCCGGCCAGGGGCACCAGTTCCCGATCCGACATGGTTCCCCCGGGGGCGTGACCGCCCCTGGAAGATCACGTCATACCCTGCGCTCGCCCATCCAGGCGTCGAGCCGCCGTGCGGCAGCCGCATCGAAGCGGAGGCCCAGCTTGGTGCGCCTCCACAGGACATCTTCCGCGGTTCGGGCCCACTCGTGCTCCATCAGCCACGCGACCTCGCGTTCGGTGAGGGTTGCCCCGAAATCCTGCCCCAGGTCAGCGACTCCTTCCGCCCCGTCGAGCAAGACCGCGGCTTCGGTTCCGTAGGCGCGGACGAGCCTGTTCGCCCAGGCTTGGTCGAGGAAAGCGAAGCGGCTGTGCAGGTCCGCGACCAGCGCGCCGACGCCATCGACCGGAAAGTCGCCCCCCGGCAGCGGCGTGCCGGCCGTCCAGTGCCCGGACGCCTCCGGGACGTAGGGCGCCAGTTTGTCGGCCACGGTCTCGGCAAGCTTGCGGAAGGTCGTGAGCTTGCCGCCCAGGATGTTGAGAACCGGCACGCCTTCGCGATCGTCGAGCTTCAGGACGTAGTCGCGTGTGACCCTGGTCGCGGCCGACGCGCCATCGTCGTAGAGCGGACGCACACCGGCGAAGCTCCAGACCACAGCGTCGCGCGCGACCGGGGTACGGAAGTACTCCGACACCGCCGCGCAGAGATAGTCGGCCTCCTCGTCGGAACACGCCGCGGCCGCGGGATCGCCGTCATAGTCGACTTCGGTGGTGCCGATCAGCGTGAAGTCGCCCGCAAAGGGAATGGCGAAGACCACCCGGCCGTCGGCCCGCTGGAACAGATAGGCCCGATCGTGGTCATAGAGCTTGGGCACGACGACGTGGCTGCCCTTGACCAGCCGCACGCGATCGTCGGTGTCGGTCTGGATTCGGTGGTCGAGGATTTCACCGGCCCACGGCCCACCGGCATTGACCAGCGCCCTGGCCGTGACGGTCTCCGGCGCGCCGTCCGGCAACGACCTTATCGTCACCTCCCATCGCCCGTCCTGACGTCGGGCACCCTCGAACACGGTGCGCGTCCGGATGGTCGCGCCACGCTGCGCGGCGTCGCGCGCGTTCAGGACAACGAGCCTGCTGTCGTCGACCCAGCAATCGGAATACTCGAAGCCGCGGCGGTAGTCCGTCTTCAGCGGCGCGCCGGCCGGATCGCTGGCGAAGTCGAGCGAACTGCAGGCGGGGAGGATCTTCCGACCGCCGAGGTTGTCGTAGATGAACAGGCCGATCCTGAGCATCCAGGCGGGCCTGAGCCCGCGATGGTGCGGCAGCACCAGCCGCAAGGGCCGGGCGATGTGAGGCATGGCGCGCAGCAGCACTTCGCGTTCGATCAACGCCTCGCGCACCAGGCGGAACTCGTAGTACTCGAGATAGCGCAGGCCGCCATGGAGCATCTTCGTCGAGGCCGAGGACGTCGCCGAGCCGAGGTCGTCCTGCTCGACAAGGAGGACGTCGAGGCCGCGTCCGGCGGCGTCGCGGGCGATGCCGCAGCCGTTCACGCCGCCACCGATCACAACGAGGTCGAATGCCCGGTTGGCGTTGTCATGCATGCTCATTCTCGAAGTTAAGCACGTCGCCACCGCACCCGGGACTGCGATCGATCAAAGATCGGTTCTGAATTCGCACCTAGCGTAGCGGCGACGTTGCTGACAGGGGACCGGCGGTGCGCGGATGGCGCCCGCCGCGCGGGGAGGACATGCCGGCTATGAGATCGCTGCTCCGCGTCTGCGGGCGATGGTTCCTGCCGGCGGCGATGACGGCCGCCGCCATGGCCGCGCCGGCTTTGGCGGAGGGCGATCAGCCGGCGAACGGCGTCTTTGCCGATGACGATACGTTGCCCGGCAGCTATCGGCTTCACACCGAGACCGATATCGGCGGCGGATTGTGGGGTCTGGGCCCCAACCGCGGTCCGGCCAAGCGGGCTTCCTTCAAGGCGGACGTTCACGACGACGTTGCCGCTTTCGACGTCCGGCACCCCTGCACGATGTGCCACACCGACGAAGCCAAGGACCTGCATGTCGCGCGGATAGGAACCGGGTGTCGTCAGTGCCATGTGTCGCTGCCGATCGTGGGCATGCATCACGACGATTCGCCCATGAATCCGATGCGCCGTCACGCCTCCGTTTGCGCCGCGTGTCACGAGGGAGCGACACCGTCTTTCGCCGGATATGTCGTGCATGAGCCTTCAGCCATCAGCGCCGAGGCGCGGGAACAGTTTCCGCTGCTCTTTTACGCGGTCTGGTTCATGATCTTTCTCGCGGGCGGGGTCCTGGCCCTGTTCATCCCCTTCACCGTTCTCTGGCTGGCCCGGGAATATGGCGGCAAGCTGCGCACGCGCGGCCATGGCCGAGCTGACGCGACCGTGCGCCTGAAGCGCTTCACGCCTGCGATGCGGTTGTGGCACCTCGCTCTGATCGCAGCCTTCATGCTGTTGACCGTTACCGGCCTCGCCTGGATGTACATCGAGACGCCGTGGGGCCGGATGCTCGCGTCCTGGTTTGGCGGGCCGCGGCTGACCGTCGAGGTCCACAGGATCACCGGCATCGTGATGCTCGCGGGATTCGCGGCCCACATCGTCTACGCCCTTACCAAAGTGGATTGGCGGAACCTGCCGCGATCGCTGGTCTCGCCCGATATGCTGGTGATGACCCCGCGGGACATCGGCAACGTCTTCCGCCATCTCGGCTGGATCTTCGGCCTCTGCAAGGCACCCGGATTCGATCGCTGGACGTGGTGGGGCAAGTTCGACTACTGGGCCGTCTGGTGGGGAATCACCGTCCTGGGCGTCACCGGCCTGCTGATCTACAACCCGGTTCTCACCAGCGACTACATGCCCGGATGGCTGTTGAACGTCATGACCTGGATTCATCGGATCGAGGCGTTCCTGGCGTTCACGCATGTGTTCACGATCCACTTCCTGGTCGAACATTTCCGCCCGGGCCGTCTTCCCTTCAGCGCAGCGATGTTCGACGGCACCGTCCCGCTCGACATCGCTCGCTCCGAACATCCGGCGTGGATTGAACGTCTGGAACGCGAAGGTCGACTTGCGGGCCTGATGACGTCCGAACCACCGGTGATCCTGCGCATCCTGTATTTCGGAGTCGGATACGCCATCATGATACTTGCCGTCGCCCTCATGGCGTTCGCGTTCGCGAACATCATGGCCGTCTCGTTGTTCTGACCGATGGCACGGGCGATCTTCATGCACCATCCCAACGCGTCCAGTTCGGAGCGACGACCGTGACGAACCCGGCGAACGAGCGGCCCCGGCACGACGCCGGGCGCGAGGACGGCGCGGCGGCGCACGGCGTCGGCCGGTTCGTGCTGGCAACGCGGCCGGCATTTCTCACGGCATCGGCGCTGCCGGTCATCCTCGGCAATCTCTGGGGCGCGGGTCTCTCCGGCAGCCTGGATCCAGTGGTCCTCGTGCTGAGCCTGGCCGCAACGGTTCTGGTGCATTCCGGCGCCAACGTCCTGAACGACGTCTTCGACGACATCAGCGGCGCGGACGTGGGCAACGACGCCCGGATCCACCCCTACACCGGCGGGTCGCGCGTCATCCAGGACGGCGTCATCGAACGTTCGGGCATGGCCGCTCTGGGCACAGGGCTGATCGCCGGTGGCGTCGTCCTCGGCCTTCTCCTGGCGTGGATGAAGGGATGGCCGGTGGTCTACCTCGGGATCGTGGGGGTGGCTCTCGGTGTGGCCTACACGGCGCCGCCGCTCAAGCTGAGCTACCGAGGCTGGGGGGAGGTGACGGTCGCCATCGCCTTCGGCTTGCTGCCGATCGTCGGCGCGGTCTGGCTGCAGAGCGGCGCCTGGTCGCTCGAGGTAGCCGCGCTTGCGTTGCCGGTGAGCCTCTGGGTCGCGGCGATCCTCCTCATCAACGAGGTGCCCGATGCCGCGGCGGACGGGGCGGCCGGCAAGCTGACGCTGCCCGCGCGCTTCGGCCGTTCGGCGAGCCTGCGCATCTACCAGGGTGTTCAGGTGGCGGCCGCGATCGCCGTCCTGGCGATCGTGCTCGTCGACATCCTGCCGGTCTGGGCGGCGTTGGTCCCGCTGCCGCTTGCGCTCGGTGCGGCGCTAGTTGCCGCGCCGATCCGCGATGCACCGCTGTCGTCGCCGGAGCTACGGCGCCGGATCGAGATGACGCTTGGCGTCCACGCGATCGGCACGATCTGGCTGACGGTGGCAAGCGTCATCGGCTGACGCCCCCTCCCGGCGAGCCGGGTTCACGTGTTCCTGTCTTGTCGTTGTCGCCGACCTCGTCCTGGACCCTGCCGGCCATCACCCCGGCGTGCGATGGTCGCCGCCCTCAAGGTAGACGTTGTCCACGGCTTTCCCCGGCCGACCAGAACCTCGATCTGCCTCAGCTTCGAGACGATCTCCTCAGGCCGATGTCGCTTGATTCCCATCTCTCGGTCCTCCGTTCCCAACCATAACGGTGGACCAACTCAGTGGGGGAGGATCAGTCGCCGTCGAAGATCACCGCCGACTCGTGCAGAAACTGGTACTCGCCGGGCAGTACATTTACGCGGGGCGCGTAGGCAAGATTGGTGATTTTGCCGTGTTCCGGCAGTTCGTGAGTTTCGTCCCAGAGACAAGGCATTTTTGCGACGAGAGTTGACGCCGTATTCTCCCGCAGGCATCGTGAAAACGATTTCAGAAGAGTGGTTGCATTTACGTGCAGAGCCACAGACCAGAGGTGCGGGTGGGTGACGGGCCATCAAGAACACCGGACGGATGTCCTAATCGTTGGCAGCGGAGCGGCCGCGTTGCGTGCCGCGCTTGAGGCCGACGCTGCCGGCGCCGATGTGCTGGTGGTGATCAAGGGCGGGTTTCGGCGGAGCGGTGCCACGTTTCACAGCGTCGCCGAGGTCGGGGCGTTCAACGTGCCCGACAACGCCGGCGACAACGGCGACTCACCGAGTGTCTTTCTTGATGACATCCTGACCGCCGGGCAGGGCATGGCCGATCCGCGACTGTCCGCGGTCGTTGCCGAAGAAGCGGAGGAAGCGCTGCAGTATCTGGAAGCCTACGGCGTTCCGTTCGAGCGCGAAGGCGACGCCTATTTGGTGTTCCGAGCCTGCTTCTCCTCACGCGCCCGCTCCCACGTGATCAAGGATCACTTCAAACCGATCGTAAAAGCTTTGGGGTCGGAGGCGACCCGCCGCGGGATCTCCGTCCGTGACCGGTTGATGGTGACCGATCTCATCGCCGAAGGCGGTGCTTGCCATGGCGTGACCGCGGTCGACTTTGAAGGCGTACGCCATGTGATCCGTGCAAAGGCGGTGATCCTGACCACCGGAGGAGCGAGCCAGCTCTTCGCGCGGAACCTCTATCCGGCAGAGATCACTGGCGATGGCTATGCCATGGCCCACCGCGCCGGTGCGCGTCTCGTCAACATGGAGTTCATGCAGGCGGGCGTCAGCGTCGTGCATCCCTTCGTCAACCTGTTCGGCAACTACCTGTGGGACGGTTTCCCGAACCTGACCGACCGTGAAAGCGACCCGGTGCTCGACCGCTACGTGCCCGAAGGCATCGATCCGGCTGACGTGATCGCCGAGAAGGAGCGGCACTTCCCGTTCTCTGCGCGGGATATCTCGCGCTACGTGGAGATCTCGATCCAGAAGGCCATCAACGAAGGACACGCCACCGACGAGGGTGGCGTGTACATGGACTTCATCGGAAAGGACATTGACGCGATCCTGCAGGACAGGAGCAGGAGCTTCGCGCGCATGTGGCCCGTGACGCAGAGCTGGTACGAGGAGCGTGGCGTCAACCTACGCACAGACAAGATCCAGATAGCCTGCGCCGCTCACGCCATCAATGGCGGCATCCTGATCGATACCAACGGGGAGTCATCGCTGGATGGCCTGTACGCTGCCGGTGAGGTGGCCGGCGGCCCCCACGGCGCTGACCGTCTCGGTGGCAACATGTCGGTGACCTGTCAGGTGTTTGGCAAGCGCGCCGGAAGGGCGGCGGCCGCGCGCGCTGCGACCAACGACCATGCCGACGTCGCCGGTATGGCGGAAGCCCACGATGCACAGCTCGCGGCGTTTAACGGGAAGGGCGACCGCGAGCTCGCGGATCTCCGGTCCGAACTACAGAAAAGTGCCAACCGGAACCTGCTGATCCTGCGCAGCGAACTTGGGTTGAAGGCGTTTCTCGACGACTGTGCTGCGATCCGGAACGAACTTGCCGAGAACTGCCGGGTCGAGACGTCTGAAGACCTGGTTCATGCGCTGGAACTGAACAATCTCTGCGAGGTTGGAACGATCATGGCGACCGCCGCGCGGCTGCGGCGCGAAAGTCGGGGCAGCCATTATCGAGAAGACTTTCCGCAGGCCGATCCGAACGAAGCAGCCAACATCGTATTTGACCGAAGGCACAAGGACGGCCTGTTCCGGGCCGTCATTGGCGCACTGAATTTGCGCGGCGCGGAGCCCGAACAAGACACGACGTCAGGAGGAGAACGTGAAGCCAATACAACGGCGAAGGGTGGGGCGGACGGACGTTGAAGTCACCGCACTCAGCCTAGGCACCACCATTGTCGGCAACCGCTACGGAGCGATCAGCGAAGCCCAAGCGACCGATGTGATCGATGCAGCGTGGGACGCGGGCGTGCGGTTCTTTGATACCGCGCCTATGTACGGGCACGGCCTTGCCGAGCTACGCGTCGGCGCTGCCTTGCGGGAGCGCGATCCGACCTCGTTCACGGTCGCCACCAAAGTGGGGCGCATCCTGAAGTCGCGCCCACGTGCGGACATTGATTTCGGCACCTGGGTCGATGTGCCGGCCTTCGACATGGTCTACGACTACTCATACGATGGGACGATGCGGTCCTTCGAGGATTCCATGACGCGGCTTGGCCTCGACCGCGTGGACATTCTTTTCATTCATGACATCGATCGTCGGACCCGCGGTGACGAGCAGCCCGAGGTCTTTCGCGAGGCCATGGACGGAAGCTGGCGTGCACTAGAGGCACTGCGCAACGACGGGACCGTCAAAGCGATTGGCGTGGGCGTCAACGAGTGGGAGGTCTGCCAGGAAGCCCTTCTTCTCCATGACTTCGATTGCTTCCTTCTGGCCGGCCGGTACACACTTCTGGATCAGGGCTCGCTCGACACGTTCCTTCCGCTTTGCGAGGAGCGCAACGCGTCGGTAGTGGTCGGTGGCGGCTTCAACTCCGGCATCCTTGCGACCGGAGCCCGCCCTGGAGCGCGCTACGATTACGCCGAGGCGTCGCCGGCGATCCTGGCGAAGGTCGAGGCAATCACCCGTGTCTGCGAAAGCCATGGCGTGGCTCTTCAGTCGGCTGCCATGCAGTTCATCACCGCCCATCCTGCGGTCGCAACCTTGAATGTCGGCGCTCGCAGTCGCGAGCAGTTCGCCCAGAGCGCGGTTTGGTACGGCGCCGACATTCCTGATTCGCTTTGGTCCGATCTCAAGCAGGAGGGGCTCCTGCGCCAGGACGCGCCGACGCGTGCTGCGGCCAGCCAGTAACAAACTCGCCAATCGCGCACCAACACCTCCCGACCAGCCTAAAAACCGGAATCATCACCATGGATCAGACCAGATTGCGCCACGTCGTCCTCTTGGGATTCAAGGATGGAACCACAGAGGAAGAGCTCGATGAGATCATCCGTCGCTTCGCGTCCCTCGCTGGTGTTGTCCCAGGCATTGAGGGGTTCGAGTGGGGGGCGAATAACAGCCCTGAAGACATCAACCACGGTCACACGCATTGCTTCACGCTCACCTTTGCGGACGAAGCTGCGCGCGACGCCTACCTGCCGCACCCGAAGCATCAGGAGTTCGTGGCCTTCGCCAAGCAGTGGCTGGAGAAGGTCTTGGTGTTCGACTATTGGGCGCAGACGGTCCCGTGACCGCGGTGCCTGACATGACGCCTGATCCCCTCGACCCGCAGGACCGAGCAACGCTGGAAGGTGTGCTCGATCGGCTGGCCGCGAAACTGCGGGCCGATGAGCCGACGCTCGGTGTCCGTTTTCCCTATGTGACAGCCCCCGACGGGGCGTGGATGACAATGCCGGCCTCCGCCTCGGCCGGCTACGACGGGGATGCGTGGAGCCATGGCAACTGGTTCTGCGGTTTCTGGGTTGGCCTCCTCGTGGCGGCTTGGCACCGCTCCGGCGACGACTGGTTTCTGGAAACGGCCCGCGAACGCATGAAGCTGACGGCCGAGCGCGCCACAGATCCTAACACTCATGACATCGGCTTCATCTTTTCGAGTTCGGCGGTGCCGCTCTACATGGCGACCGGCGAAACCCGGTGGCGTGACCTGGGGCTGACGGCCGCGCGTCAGCTTCGTGCCCGTGTCGTGCGGACACCCGAAGGCGCCTACGTGTCCTCGTGGGGGCCGCTCGACGATCCGCGGGGTCGCGTGAGTTCGGCCATCGACACAATGGCCAACATACCTCTTCTCTACTGGGCGAGCGCCGAGACCGGAGATGCGAGCTTCGCGCTGGCTGCCGAAGCGCATGCACGCATGACGGCCGGGTCGTATCTGCGCGACGACGACACGCTTTATCACGCCGTTGAGTTTGACGTGGCGACCGGGCGACGCACACGAGGCTTTACGTTTCAGGGCTACGGCGACGAGTCGTCATGGTCTCGCGGCGCCGGCTGGGCCGTGATCGGCTTCGTTGCGAGCTACGCCGCGACGGGCGATCCGGCGTTCCAGGCGCTCGGCGCCCGGATCGCCCGGCGCTGGCTCGAACAGCTGGGAGATCGGACCTGCCCTCCGTGGGACTTTGACGATCCGGCTGAAACACCAGACGAGGACAGTGCTGCGGGCGCAATCATGGCCGGCGGTCTGCTGGACCTTGCTGCCAGTTACGAACCGGACGACGTAACCGGGCAGGGATTTCGCGCATCCGCCATACGGTTGTTGACGGGGCTCGCCCGGTCTCATCTCCTGCCGGAGCAGGGGCCTCGTGGGATCCTGACAGGCGGTTGTTACGCCAGGCCGCAGGGCATCGGCGTGGATGCGGCGGTGCTTTTTGGCGACTTCTTCTTTGTCCAGGCTGTTGTACGACTGGTTCTGGACCAACGCTTCGCTGTAACGTTGTCCAGAGTATGATATTTCGAACCGAGGGCACCCGCTGATACGCTGTTGTGGCGAGTTCCCTCCGCGTGGGGGAATCAGAAAGGGGCATTGACCGCATGGGCAAGTCTGGCGGTACGACGAGACGGGAAGGAAGACCTCGGCTTGCCGACGTCGCCCGCCGCGCCAATGTCTCGGTGCCAACAGCATCGCGGGTAATCAACCGACCGGAAATCGTCCGCTCGGAGTTGCGCGACCGCGTGCAGGCTGCCATTGAGGAGCTGTCCTACAGTCCCGACCGGAAGGCGCGGGCCTTGCTTTCCGGCAAATCCCAGACCGTTGGCGCGATTATTCCCACGCTGGGATTTTCGCCTTTTGCAGTGGGTGTCGAGGCATTGCAGAACCGGCTGGAAGAGCTCGGCTACACGCTTATTCTGGCCAACTCGCAATACGATCTGGACCGGGAGGCGGCGCAGCTTCAAGCCCTGATCGAGCAGGGTGTCGATGGGGTTGTACTCGTCGGCGACCGGTTTGCACCCGAAGCGCTCGATCGTCTGCGGCAGTACGAGATTCCGGTCGTCACAACCTACGTGGCCGAATCGAAGAATGGTATTCCGGCCATCGGCATCGACAACGCGCTGGCGATGGTTGAGTTGACCGAACGCCTTCTCGCGCTTGGTCATCGCAAGTTCGGCATCGTTTCAAACTCGCGCCTGTCCAACGACAGATCCGCAGCACGGCGCGACGGTGTGCTGACGGCGCTGCGCGAAGCGGGCATCCGCCTTTCGCGCGACCGGATCGCCGAGGTCGACAATCCGCGCATTACAGACGGCCGCGCGGCGTTCCGGGATCTGCTGGAAACGGCCTCCGACATCACTGCCATGGTGTGCACAACCGACTCGCTTGCCGTCGGCGTTATCGCAGAGGCGCGGGTTCGGGGGATCTCCGTTCCCGACGATATGACGGTCAGCGGCTTTGACGACATTGAATTTGCGGGGCAGTTTGATCCTGCGGTGACGACGGTTCACAACCCGGCCGCCGCTATCGGTCAGTTCGCAGCCGAACATATCGTCAGCGCCATCAACGGCGAAGACATTCCGATGTCTGTGCGCATGCCGGCGCGGATCATCGAGCGGGCCAGCACGGCCCCGCCCCGTGCGCGTTCCACGTCGGGGCGCCGCCGCCGCGCGTCAGCGAGAGCGGCCACCGCCTGAGACCGGCTTCTCCCGCTCTCCTGGATTTTGGTTGTTGCACCGGCGCCGTCACGGCGGTAGTTTGTCTGAAATCGTTTTCACTGTCGGGAGGCATCGGGTGGATCATCTGGCCGGGGTGCGTGTAGTCAGCTTCAATCATTTCCTGATGGGCCCGCTGGCGATGCAATTTCTGGGCGATCTGGGTGCCGATGTAATTGCGGTCGAACCGGTCGACGGCGCGTTCCAGAGAAAATGGGGCGGAGCGGACAAGCAGGTTGATGGCCAGTCAATGCTGCTTCTGACGGGCAATCGTAACAAGCGCAGTTGCGCCCTGAACCTCAAATCCGAAAAGGGGCTTGAGATCGCGCGACGTCTCGTCGAGCGGGCGGACGTGGTCGCGGAGAATTATCGGCCGGGTGTGATGCAGCGTTTCGGGCTTGATTATGAAAACCTTTGCAAGATCAAGCCGGATATCATCTATGCAGCTGCCTCGGGGTTCGGTCAGGACGGTCCTTACGCCAAGCGTCCCGGCCAAGATCTGATCGTGCAGGCCATGTCCGGTCTCGCGATGATCACTGGCGACAAGCGAGGCGGGCCGCGCGCTATTGGCGTTTCTGCCGTCGATCACCACGGCGCCAGCTTGCTCGCCGCGGGCGTGTTGGCGGCACTGCTCCGGCGCGAACGGACGGGCCGCGGCGGGAGGGTAGACGTGGACCTGTTGTCCGCCGCCCTTGACCTGCAGATGGAATCGCTGACCTGCTACCTCAACGGCGACACGCCCGAAACGGTCTACCAGTCCGACAATCTCTCCGGCTGGTACTACGGTGCGCCCTACGGAGTTTATCTGACGTCTGACGGCTATATCTGCATTTCGCTTGGCCCGCTCTCCAATGTTTATGACGCGCTCGGCACGCCCGACGAAGAGCGCGTTCCTGATGGCGATTACTACAGTCGACGCACGGAAGCCGCGGCGACCATCGCCGAAGCGGTAGCGACCCGCACTACCGCAGAATGGTCTGCGCTCTTCAATGAACGCGACATCTGGCACACCGAAGTCAACGACTACGCGGCACTCATGCAGGACCCGCAGTTTCGCCACAATAAGAGCATCACGACGGTCGAGGGCGCTACCGGCGTGCCGGTTACGCTGGTCTCGCATCCGGTGCGGTACGACGGAGCGACACCCGCCGTGCGTCTGCCGCCGCAGCGACTTGGTGCGCAGACCGCTGCGATTCTTCAGGAACACGGCTATGGCGAATCGGAGATCAAAGACCTGGTGACAGAGGGTGTCGTTGCGGTCTGCTGAAGCGCGATGCGCAACGCACTGGCAACTCGCTCGCCACGACACAAACCTAGGATCTGAGGGCAGTTACGTATGAAAGCGACGCACGCCAAGATCGATGATGAAGTCCACTTCTCAAAGACGGTGGGCGAGAGCGATGTCTACCTGTTCGCAGGTGTCACCGGAGACTTCTCCGGCAATCATGTCGACGAGGAGTTCATGAAGAAGTCTGTGTTCGGCCGTCGTGTGGCCCATGGCGTGCTTCTCGTCGGGTTCATGTCGACGGCTTCCACGCTGATGATCGAGCGCAGCCTCGCGAAGGGAATTGATTCCACGCCGGTCTCGCTAGGCTACGACCGAATCCGCTTCATTGCCCCGGTCTTCATCAACGACACCATCCACGTGACCTACAAGATCGCCGAAGTAGACGAGGAGCGTCGTCGCAGTCGCGCCAAGGTCACGATCGTCAACCAAGACGGCGTCGAGGTCGCGGTCGGCGAGCACCTGATCAAGTGGGTGCGAAACGAACCAACGGAGTAGCGGAGAGGGTGCTGCGATGCGGTTCGAGGACGACCTGCCGAAGGGCGTCATTCCAGCCACGCTGCTGGCGATGCAGCCCGACGGATCGGTGGATTGGACCGATACCCGGCGGCATTTGTCGTCAGTCGCCGGCACTGACGGCATCGAGGCGATCACGGTCAACGGTCACGCTTCGGAGGTGCATGCGTGCACCTTATCGGAGCAGCTGGAGCTCCTGGACGCAGCCGGCGAGATCGCCGGTGACCGGATTCCGATCATTTCTGGCATCTATGCCGACAACAGCGCGGAAGCGTCGCGCATTGCACGTTCTGCCGCCAATGCCGGGGCGGGCGCGCTTCTGGTGTTTCCGCCTGCGCCTCTGGCGATCGGCGGTCAGCTGCGCCCTGACGCCATCCGCGCCCACGTCGCCTCGATCGCTGATGCCTGCGACCTGCCGCTGATCCTGTTCGTCTACCCTGCTTCGAGCGGACTACAGCCGAAGCTTGACGATCTGGTCCGGCTGGTAGAGGCCGTCCCCCCCATCCGCGCCATCAAGGACTGGTGCAACGATCCCGTTCTGCACGCTCGGCACGTACGGGCGCTGCAGACACTGCCGCGTCCGGTCAACGTGCTGACCACGCACAGCGCCTGGCTGCTACCGTCGCTTGTGACGGGGTGCGCCGGTCTCCTTTCCGGGTCTGGCAGCGTGATCGCTGATCTGCACGTTGCGCTTTGGCGCGCGGTACAGCTCGGCGATCTTGTCGCGGCGAGGTCAGTAGCAGACCAGATCGCGCCCCTGGCGGAAGAGTTCTACCGTCCGCCGCTCGTCGACATGCACAACCGGATGAAGGAAGCGCTGGTATCTCTCGGCCGCATGGAGCGAGCCGTCGTGCGAGCGCCGCTTGTCAAACTACCCGCGGAGGAAATCGCTCACATCAGCGCGGCGGTCGATGCTGCCGGAATTGCCCGCGAAGGGGCGCTTGAACCGGCAGCGTGACCGCACCGGCCGCCGCCGAATCTCAACCAGGAGGATAATAAGAATGACCGTCCAAGCTACGTTCATCGAACCGGATTTCACCGATCCACGGCTCCAATCGACAACGACGTACGACATGAAGATCGATGGCAAAGACGTCGGCTCTCGGACGGGCGAGATGATTGAGCGCGAAGCGCCCGGGCACATGGGCGTGATCGTTGCCCGATACCCGCTTGGCACGCGGGAGGATGTGAACGACGCTGTGACAGCAGCGCGCGAAGCCTTTGATACAGGGCCGTGGCCGCGTATGCCCATCGGCGAGCGCTCGCGCATTATGCTGAAGGTCGCCGACCTTATTGAACGGGACGCCGAAGAGCTCGCGACCATTGAATCGCTGGAGGTTGGCAAGGCGATCGCTGACGCGCGCAAGGACTTGAACGGTTGCGTCGAGCTATGGAGGTATGCAGCCGGCGTAGCCCGGTCCATGCACGGCGACGTACATACCAACCTCGGCGACGACTTGGTTGGGATGGTTCTGCGTGAACCGGTCGGCGTGGTCGGTGTGATCACGCCCTGGAACTTCCCGTTGCTGATCGCCTGCGAGCGGCTTCCGTGGATCCTGGGCATGGGTTGTACGGCGGTCGTCAAGCCGAGTGAGTTCACTTCCGGCGCGACGCTGCGCCTGGTCGACCTGCTCCGGGAAGCGGGTGTGCCGGACGGTGCTGTCAACGTCGTCACCGGCTATGGCGACCCGGTCGGCGACGAAGTGACCCGCAATCCGGGCGTCGACATGGTGTCGTTCACCGGATCGCTTAAGGTCGGACGTATTGTCGGTGCGGTTGCAGCGGAATCGGTGAAGCGGGTCAGTCTGGAACTAGGCGGCAAGGGGCCGCAGATCATCTTCGCCGATGCCGACATTGATGCCGCGGTCGATGGCGCCGCATTTGGTGTTCTCTTCAACAACGGGCAGTGCTGCATTTCCGGCAGCCGCAACATCGTCGAGCGTTCGATTCAGGATGAGTTCCTGTCACGCCTGCGCGAAGTTGTGGGATCAGTGACTTTTGGCGATCCGCTGAACGACAAGACCATGGTCGGCTCGGTCATCAACCGCAGCCAGATCGAGAAGATCGATTCCTACGTTGCTGCCGGTCGTGATGCCGGCGCGGAGGTAGAGACCGGCGGGCAGCGCATCGCTGCCAACAAGGGCTTGTACTTTGAACCGACCGTGTTCTCAAAAGTCCGCGAGGACATGTCGATCGCGCGCGAGGAGATCTTTGGCCCTGTCCTGTCGGTGCTCTCGTTCGAGGATCCGGAGGAGGCTTTGCGCGTCGCCAACGACTCGGTCTACGGCCTGTCAGGAAGCGTGTGGACGCGCGACGTGGGCAAGGCCATGTCCACCATTCGCCGCCTGCGGGCTGGCAAGACGTGGGTCAACGGGGTCATCGACAGCCATGTGGAGATGCCACTCGGTGGTTACAAACAGAGTGGGCTTGCCCGCGAGACCGGTCGATACGGATTCGACACCTACTCCGAGTTCAAGACGGTCCACTTGAAGTATGGCGAGCGCAAGATGTGGGCGTCCGGGCGGGGCCGGTGAGTCTGCATACGATTTCAGGATTTTCTGTCTCACCGACACAATTTCTTTGCCCATCGCTGAGATGGTTCGGCGGATGAGCTACATAAATCGCAGAATACAGCCAAAACAACGATGTTGCGATGGGAGTGTCCCGCTACTATAATGACTGAAATCGTTTTCAGAAAGATACCAGATGATCTCCATGAGAGCGGTTTGCAGGATCAGGCGCCCCGGGTGTCGTCGCATGGCGAACAGGGAGCCGGTCGACAGAAGCCATTGGTTGCTCTTGCGGCTACCCAGCCCGGCAACCAACCTGACAGATCGAAGGGAGGAACTATGTACAACAGAACTCTCACACTGGCGCTCGGTGCCGTACTCAGCGTCGGCGCCTTGGCGGCCGCCCAGGCTCAGGACAATCCTTATGGGGCTCCGCCGTGGACTTTCTGCATGGCGCAGGACACCATGGATCATCCGTGGCGCTCTTTCATGGTTACCAGCGCGGCTGAACAAGCCAAGAAGTATCCCGAATTCATCGAAGAGTTCATCTTCACCGATGGCAAGGGAACGAACGAGAAGCAGATTGCTGATGTCGAGGATCTGATCTCGCGCGGTTGCGATCTCATCATGATGAGCCCGCGTGAGGCACAGGGCCTGGTTCCGGCCGTCGACGCCATCAAGGAAGCAGGCCTGCCGCTAGTCGTGCTTGATCGCGAGATCGTCGGCGACGACTACAACGTCTTCATCGGCGCGGACAATCTGCCGATCGGCAACGGCCTCGGCGAGTACGCTCTTGAGTTGCTCGGGACCGAATGGAACTTCCTTGAGCTGGAGGGCATTCCGGGCGCTACCCCGACCATCCAGCGCCGTGAGGGCTTCCATGCGATCATCGGTCAGCACGACGGAATCGTCCAGCTGGACGCTCAACCGGCGAACTATGACCTCGCGCCGGCTATCCCGATCGTGGAAGATTGGCTGACCAAGCATCGTGGCGAGTTCCAGGCCATCTACGCCCACAACGACCCGATGATCCTTGGTGCGGTGAATGTGCTCAAGGAGGCCGGGTACGAGCCTGGCGAGATCACCTTGATCGGTGTGGACGGCCAGCGTGAGGCGTTCGAGGCCATCCGTGAGGGCTGGGTCCAGGCTACCGCCATCTACCCAACCGGCGGTGCGCTCGGCGTTGACACAGCCGTCAAGCTGATGCTCGGCCGTCCGGTGCCGAAGCGCATCATCTCCGATGCGCCGATCATCACGGCTGACAACGTGGACGAGTTCTACGATCCCGATCTCCAGTACGTCCGGTAGAACGACTGGCGAACTTGTCCGGAGGCGGGCCTTTCCGCCCCCGGACTCGCAATTGTGTTCCTGTCTCTCGCTCGCTGAGCCGACAGGGAGGTCATGCGCGTGGGACTGAACCGAAGCAGCCAGCCGCTGATCTTGAAAGAGCGCCCGCGTGATGGTGTGGCACTGTTCGCGATCAACCGGCCGGAAGCGCGCAACGCAATTAGCAACGACTTAATCGGCGATCTGGCGGCGGCGTTTACGGACGCGGCAAACGACAACGAGGTACGGGTTGTCGTTCTGACCGGCGATGCGGTGGCGTTCTCTGCCGGCGCAGATATTCGCGAGATGATTGACCGTGGTCCTGAAGCGGTGCTGAACGCACAACGTGATGTCGCTTGGGCAACCATCGCCGACTTCCCCAAGCCGTTGATCGCGGCGGTGGGGGGCATCTGTTACGGCGGTGGCCACGAGCTCGCGATGCTTGCCGACATCGTCGTCGCAGCTGCAGACGCAGAGTTTGCACAGCCGGAAGTGAACATTGGTCTCATTCCGGGGGACGGCGCGACTCAGCGTTTGACGCGATATGTAGGAAAGTCGCTGGCAATGAAGTTGATGATGACCGGATCGCCCATCGACGCAGAGACCGCGCGGTCATGCGGGCTTGCCGCAGATGTGGTCGAGCCGGAGGCGCTGTTGGACCACACGCTCGCATTGGCTGAGGCGATTGCGACAAAGCCGGCTGCGTCGACGCGGCTGGTGAAGGCGGCGGTTCTGGCAGCGTACGAAACTCCGCTGTCGGAGGGGCTGCGGATCGAACGGGCGAAGTTGGCGGAAGCGTTCGGCACGGCGGATCATCGTGAAGGCGTTAGCGCTTTTGCCGACAAGCGCTCGCCGATGTTCGGCAAGACGGACTAGGTCATGGCGCCGCCGGGGGAAAACAAGACGATGGAACCGTTTCTGCGTGCCGAGGGTATTTCGAAGGCCTACCCCGGCGTGAAAGCACTGCAGAATGTCGATTTCACCATCAACGAAGGTGAGATCACGGCGCTGGTCGGCGAGAACGGCGCCGGCAAGTCGACGCTGATGAAGATTATCTCCGGGTCGCTCACGCCCGATTCCGGAGTGATCAGGGTGCGGGGCGAAGAAGTAACGATTCAGACGCCGCGCGATGCGCAGGCTCTTGGCTTCTCAACGATCTACCAGGAACTGATGCTGATCCCGGAGCTGTCGGTGGTGGAGAACGTCTTCTTGGGCAATCTGCTCGCCACCTCTGTTGGCACGGTCGACTGGGGCCGCATGCGTCGGGAGACCGCCAAGCTTCTCGACCAACTTGGGCTCAGCATTGATACCGGTCGCCACGTGCGCGAACTCGGCGTTGCTGAACAACAGCTCATCGAGATCGCCAAGGCGCTGAGCACCCGGTCGCGACTTCTGATCATGGATGAGCCGACCGCCTCGCTGGCTACCGAGGAAGTGACGAAGCTCTTTGAAATCATTCGGGAGCTCAAGGCGAACTGGATGACAATCGTCTTCGTCACCCATCACCTCAACGAAATATTCGAGATGTGCGACCGCGCCGTTGTCCTGCGCGACGGTCGCATCGTCGGCGATGAGCGGATCGAGAACCTGACCGAGGACAGCCTGATTCAAATGATGGTCGGTCGCTTGCTTGCTGGCGCGCACAAGGAGCGCAGGCAGAAGTCGACCGTCGCTGATGATGCAGAGGCTGTTCTGTCCGTGCGCAATCTGACGCGACGGCCCGAGCTGGATGATATCAGTTTCGATCTGAAGCGCGGCGAGATTATCGGACTGGCCGGCCTGATGGGGGCGGGGCGCACGGAGCTTGTCAGGTGTCTGTTCGGGGCCGACGCCATCCACTCGGGCGAAATCAAGTTGCGGGGCGAGATGATCCGCGTGACATCGCCCGGTAAGGCACTGCGCGCCGGCATCGGCCTCGCCCCCGAAGACCGCAAGACCGAAGGACTCATCCTTAATCTGCCGATTGTCGAGAATGTTTCGCTACCAACTGTACACACGCGAACGTCTCTTGCCGGCATCAAGCACAGGACCGAGCATCGCGAAATCCACAGCCTCAGCGAGCGCATGAACGTCAAGTTTCAGTCGGTTCGCCAGCACGTGGGCAGCCTGTCAGGAGGCAATCAGCAGAAGATCGTGCTCGCCAAGCTGATCTCCAGCAACGTCGATATCTACCTGCTCGACGAACCGACGCGCGGCGTCGATGTCGGCGCGAAGGAAGTCATCTACGACCTAGTCCGCGAGCTGACGCTGCAGGGTGCAGCGGTGATCGTCATTTCCTCGGTCATCGAGGAACTCGTCAGGGTCTGCGACCGCATCATCTGCCTGCACCTGGGCCGGGTCACCGGCGAATTCGCCCACGGTGATTTCGACCTCGACACCATCATGCTGCGGGCCATGGGCAAGAAGATAACGGCCGCGCCCGGCGCGCCGCCGCCAGACATTGAACAGCAGGCGGAGCCGGTCTGATGAAGCGGGTTGCCGTTTGGGTCATCGGCAACATGAACTTCGCCATTCTGGCGCTGCTTATTGTTGCCGCGGCCATCATCTCCAGCGATTTCCTGACGCCGGGCAACCTGCTCAACGTGCTACGCGCCGCGTCGCTCATCGGCATTGTTGCCGTCGGCATGAACGTGGTGATGCTGACTGGCGGGATCGATCTGTCGGTCGGCTCGGTGGCCGCAATCTCAGGCGCCGTGGCTGCCAGCATGTGGTCGGCCGGCGACCCAGTGCTCCTTGTCGCCGCGCCGCTTCTGGTCGGCGTCGCCGTTGGCCTCGTCAACGGTGTGATGGTCACGCGCCTACATCTGCAGCCGTTCATCGCCACACTGATCATGATGACAGTCGTGCGGGGCGCCGGCCTCGTCTATACCAACGGCCAGCCGATCTACGTCGTCTATCCTGATTTTTTCACTGCCATCTCAAACGGTTACCTGCTGGGCGTTCCGGTTCCGACCGTGATGTTCCTGGCGATCACCGTTTTCACTTGGTACCTGCTGCGGTTCCGTCCATTCGGTCGCTACATCTACGCCATCGGTTCAAACTCCACGGCGGCGTTCCTGTCGGGCGTCAATGTCGGCCGTATCAAGATCATTGCTTACGTCTACTGCGGGTTGCTGGCCGCAATCGCCGGCATGGTGTTGACCTCACGCATGAAGTCGGGTGAGCCCGGTCAGGCCGGCGTGTTCTGGGAACTCGATGCGATCGCGGCTGTGGTGATCGGCGGCACGTCGCTGATGGGAGGCAAAGGGTCCGTTTGGGGCGCCTTCGTCGGCGCGCTGATCATCGGGATCGTCGCCAACCTGTTCAATTTGCTCGGTGTCGATCTCGAATGGCAGCAGGTCTCGCGCGGCCTGATCATCTTCCTGGCGGTCTGGATACACTCCCTTGAGGGGAACGAGCGGGTTCGCATGTGGAGGGCCTCGGCATGATGGCGCGCGTCAATCCGCTGATTTGGGCGTTCGCTGGGTTCATCGTCATCATGAACGCAACGCTGTTCGTCGCGCTCCCCAGCTTCTTCGCGGTCGATCTCGCCAAGGGCATCTACGCGGAGGGCAAGAACTTCAACGTTACCCGCGTCTACGAGCAGGCGATCCCCTTCTATGAGGAGGTTATTCGCGACCATCCGAACTCGGCCTACCACACACTTGCCAGGCTCGGTCTGGCGTCCGCCTACCGTGGTCTGGCCGACAGGCCCAACGACGCCGACAAGCCCGGCAACTATGCCCGCGCGCTCGAGATCTATGATGGCCTCCTCGCTGATCTGGAGGGCGAGAGCCTTGCCGAGTACGAGTACGAGATCCTGTCGAACCAGGCCGATATCCACCGTGCCATCGAGGATCTTGACTCGTTCGGCGTCGTTCTCGCCGTGTTGCGCGAACGCTATCCCGACAGCGCCGCGGTAACGGAAGGCGAGCAGTTCCTCGCCATCGACGCAGCACGTAACGCTGAAGTGGACGTCGCGGCGCTTGCTGACTTGCCGGTTTTCGTGACGCTCGACGACATCAAGGTGCCGGACGCAATCAAGGCCGGCGAAGAGGATACCTTCGTCATAACCGTGCGGCGCAAGCCGGACGCCCGCTTTGATTTTACGTTGCAGACGGATCTGGCGTTCTGGAAGGGATTCGACCTGCTGTCGGTCGAGCCGAACCCGGACAATGCCTCCGAGTTCTGGGGCAAGCGCGCCTGGTCCTACAGCTTGAGCGAGGGGGAGTCGTTTGACGTGATGCTTAAGGTGCGCGCGAAAGGACCCGGCGCTTACGTGATGGATGTGGATCTTGAGGTGCTGTTCGAATCGTACGAGCTCGGTCTCAACAAAACGGTCGTTGTGGAGGAGTAGCTACGATGGGCAGGCTCATCTACGTCATTCGGCAGTACCCGATCCTTCTGATCCTGGCCGCCTTTGCCGTGGTGTTTGCTTTGGCAAGCCCGGACTTCGGCCGGCCCGACAACATCACCAACATCCTGCGCCAGTCTTCGATGCTGGGCTTTGTCGCGCTCGGCATGTCGTTTGTCATTCTGGCGGGCGGAATCGATCTGTCCGTCGGCTCCACGCTGGCGTTGGCTACCGTGATCGTGACCGTGATGTCGCGAACGCTGCCGCCGGCCCTTGGTATCAACGCCGCCCTGTTCGCCGGTGTGGCTGTCGGGGTCATCAACGGCGTCCTGGTGACGCGCTTCAGGTTTCAGCCGATCATCGCCACCCTTGTGACCATGGCATCCGTGCGCGGCATCGCGATGGTTTTCTCCAACTCGCAGGCCATCTTTGGGACGTTGCCAAACGACTACTTTCTCCTTTCAGATGCCGAGCTCGCGGGGCTGCCGCTGCCGGCGATTCTGTTCGGCATCGCCGCGCTCCTTTCTGGCTTCTACCTGCATTTCACGCGACACGGCAGGGAGATCTACCAGGTGGGCGGCAACGAGGAAGCGGCTCGCCTGGCTGGCGTCGATGTGGAATCGATCAAGATCACGACCTACGCAATCTGCGGGTTCATGGCGGCCGTCGCCGGGTTGATCCTGGCTGCGCGGACCCAGTCGGGCGAGGCGGTTCGCACGGGGCTTGGCTGGGAGCTTAATGCCATTGCTGCGGCGGCCATCGGCGGCATGTCGCTTATGGGCGGCGTCGGGACCATTATCGGTACGGTGTCGGGCACGCTGATCATCGGCATGATGTCCAACGCGTTCAATCTGCTGGGCATCGATCCCAACTGGCAGCGCATCGTTGTCGGGGTGTTGCTTGCGGTTGCCGTTGCGTCTTACTCGAACCAGGATCTGCTGCGGGCGTTGAGATCGCGAGCCAACAGGGCGGCGGCTCCACCTGGCGCGGGGGCACCAGGCGCGCCAGCGGAGTAGCGGTCGCGCCAGCGGGGCCCTGAAAGCTCAGTCCCCGCCCGTCGCTCAGTCGTTGTCGTGGATGCCTTGGACGACCGGGTCGCTGACGGTAAAGCTGATGAAGGTCACCTCAAGACCGGCACGCTCGGGCGTGCAGGCCATCGGTCCGACCCATATCGGCGCGGCTGTGAGGGAGCACAAGCGTAGCATTCGCCAGTCACCGTCCTTCGTCCGGTACTGCACGAAGATCGCGTCCTTGAGGCGCGTCGCCCGGACCGAAACGCTGGCCCCGATGTCGGGCGCCGGCAGGACCGACCAGTCCGACTGGCCGCGCGTGACCACCGCGCTGAGGTTGGCTACGCCGTCTGAGACCTCGACGCCGGTCTTCAGCCACACTTCTTCTTCCGCGCGCAGCATCAGGCCTGCCTGATCGTAGAGCTGCGTGAACGGCGCAGAAAGCGTCGCAGTTGCCGTGAAGTCACCCGTTAGTTGGCGCAGCAATGCATGGCCGTTGTCCCGTCGGAAACCGTAGTAGGTGCCCCGCCAGAAGTCAGTCTTGTTGTCGGTGACGAGCCGAAGCCCGTTATCGTCGACATGCCAGTTTTTGGGCTCGTTGAGCCACGTGTGTTCCGCAAATGGTTGGGAAGTGTTCACGGCGCCGACCCTCCTCCGGTGCAGCCAACGCCTCAGTCAGTGTCAGGTGTCGGGCGGTAGATCGACCCGCGATCGATCACCCGCTTCAGCATGCCGTTGGCGATGTACTCAGGCACGGGCGCCGGTTTCTTCGGATTCGACACTTGGCCTGGGTAGCCGATTGCTTCGCGTACGCGCGGGTCCATGTAGTAGCCACTCGCCGCGATCAGACCGATATCGTAGTATGCGGTCTTGTCGTTCTGTTTCAGGTGCTCTTTGCCCTCGGCCGCCGACATGCCGGCGATCGCAGTCATCCCGCGGACGAAGCCCTCCTCAAGGTCAGGGCGCAGCTCCATGATGCGGTCAAGCACGTCCTCGTGCAGCGTCACATCGCTGCCCCTGGGCATGGTGTCCGTGCCGGGGATCATAATGTCGGCGAGGTTGCGAAACGCCTTCCGCAGGGCCGGGGTGATCTGGCTCATAGCGGGACCCTCTGGTTGTAGCGGTTCTGGAGAAGGTTATCGACGGATCGCAGCGCGGAGGCCGTGATCGTCGCGGTGGGGTGCAGGCCCGAGCAGGTAACGAACACACTGCCGTCGCAAACGAGCAGGTTCTCCACATCGTGGGAGACGCCGAACTCATTGACCACCGAACGCTCCGGGTCGGTGCCCATCCGGGCCGTACCGCTGAGATGCCAGCCGCATTCACGCACAGGGTTGGAAACTGTGTAGCCGGTACAACCCGACGCTTCGATCGCCTCGATGACCCGTTCGATGTGCCAGTCCAGGAGCTTTCGTGTGTTCTCGGACGTCTTGTAGTTGATCTTCGGCGCCGGCAGGCCGTCGCTGTCGGTCAGCTCATCCGACAAGGTAACGCGGTTGTGTTCTTCCGGCAGGTCCTCGGCGATCACGCCCCACTCGAAGACTTTACCGACGGTCTGGTCGAAGACCGAATGGATGCCGTCGTCCCAGGCGTTGATAATCGGGTCGTTGTCCTGCCCGCCGCGCAGGCTGAACGGGCCGGCGACCGGGGTGATGCCCCACTTGGCGCCGCGCACAAACCCGCGTGACTTGTCGGTTTCATAGAACTGAAGTGAGTAGATGGTGTGCCCGGCTGGTCCGAGCCAGCTTTCCAGCGGCTCCTCGGAGTAGGCGGCCACGGCCGAGAACGGATGCATCATCAGGTTCTTGCCGAGGAGACCGGAGGAGTTGTTGCCAAGCCCGTTCGGGAACTTGCCGGATTCCGACATCAGGAGAATGCGGGGCGTTCCAATCGAACTCGCGCACATGATCACCACGTTCGCCTTCTGACGGCGCTCGCGTCCGTTGCGGTCGATGTAGACCGCGCCGGTCGCCAGGCCGCTGTCGTTGACGGTGATTTCCTTCACGCGGGCGCGGGTGATCAGCTTGGCGCCGTTCTTGATTGCGAAGGTCCAGTGGGTCTGGTCGAACGATGATTTGGCGCGCTGCGGACACCCGGTCGAGCAAGTGCCATAGCGCACGCATTCGTTCCGACCGCGGTAGGGCTCGGTCGGAATCGTGTTGGAGCCCGGCCACCAGTGCCAACCGAGCTGGTCCATGCCCTTGACCGCCTTCATGCCGACCTTGCCGATCGGGTGCGGTGGCATGATCATCCGCTGACCGGGCGGGTAGGCTGGGTCGCCGGCCAGACCGGCGAGGCCCAATTCCTCATCGAGAATGTTGTAGTACGGGACCAGGTCTTCATAGGTGATAGGCCAGTCGTCGGCGACGCCATCGAGCGTCTTGACCCGGAAGTCTGACGGCAGGAAGCGCATCCACATGGCCGTGTAGAGCAGTGTACTGCCGCCGACGCCGCAGTACATCATTGGTTCCACATCGGAATCGCGCACGTCGGTCGGGTAGTCCGTCTCGATGTCGCGACGGTTGGGGTTCGGATGCCAGCGTTTCTTGCTGACCAGCTCCCATTCCGGCTTGTCGCCGGCGAACTCCGACGGATCGACGTGATCGCCCTGTTCGAGACAGACCACCCTGACACCGGCGTCGGTCAGGTGCTTCGCCACGACCCCGCCGGACGCGCCGCCGCCAATGATAAGGACGTCAGCAACGTTCTGATCCCCAGATGCCATGCGGTACTCCTCCTTGGTGTGTCCTCTGGCTACGGCGGACGGTGAACCCCGATTCTCAGCTTGCGGACGCCGGGACGAAGTAGGACGTTGAAAACGATTTCAGAGCCGCATATAAGCGGATTGATCGGGAGGCGTCAACGCGCCGATCGCGGAGAGGAAAACCGATGCGTATACTTGCCGTCCTGCGGCTGCTGCCGGACCTGACGGGTGACATCGACATTGCCGATGACGGCGCAGACATCGACCGTGAGTGGATAGACCTCAAGCTCAATGAGTTCGATGATCACGCGCTCGAAGAGGCCTTGGCGATCAGGGATGCTGTCGGCGGTGAGGTAACGGCTGTTGCCTTCGACGGCCATGGTGTCGACCGCATGCTGAAGACCGCTATTGCTCGCGGCGCCGATGGCGCGGTGGTCCTGACTCACGACCGCCCGCCTCCCATGACGGCAAGTGACATGGCCGCCGCACTGGCAGATCTGGCGACGGCAGAGGGCGCGGACCTCGTCCTGACGGGGGTCCTCACCACCGAAGATGTTTTCGGCCATCTTGCCCCACTGCTTGGCGCGCGGATGGGATGGCCGTTCGCCAGCGCCATCAGCGGCGTCGAGATGGGCGAGGGGTATCTTGATGCCAGGCAGGAGCATGCGGGCGGCTATGCCAATATCCTTCGGGTACAGCTTCCGGCGGTCCTTGGGATTCAGACGGCATCACGCGCGCCGCGTTATGTGTCGGGAAGCAAGCTGCGTGACGCGATGAAGGAGAAGATACCGCAACGCGATGCGGGGACGGCCGGTGGTTGGCCCGTGGCGACGATTGACGCGCTGGCCGAGCCGGCGGCGCGTGGCGGCGGTGAGATGCTCGGCGAGGATGCCGAAGCGGCAGCCGACAAGGTTGCCGCAATCCTGCGCGATCAGGGCGTGGTGGGCTAGGTGATGGTCAACGTTCTCATTCTTGCTGATGTTCTTGGCGGCAGCGTGCAGCCGATTGGTGCAGAGTTGGCGACTGCGGCCCGCGGGATTGCTGGCGGTGGTCGCGTCGACGCGCTGGTTATCGGCCACGCTGCCGGCGCCGAAGCGGGCCCCGGGGTGGATCGTCTGCTGACGATCGATAGCCCTGACCTGGCCGTCTACGATCCGGTTGCCTTTGCCCGCGCCTTGGCCGCGGCTTTCGATGCGGTGAAGCCGGACGTAGTCCTGGTCGGCTACACGTCCTTCGGACTGGATCTCGGGCCTGCGCTTGCCGGACTGCGCAATCTGCCAGTCATCGGTTATTCGCGTGGCATTGATGTTGTTGGCGACAAGGTGCAGGCCACGACGGCGCCGTATGCCGGCCGGATCGAGGCAACGGTTTCGGCGCAGCTGCCCGCGGTGGTGAGTGTCATGCCGGGTGCGTTTGCGGCCGCCGAAGGCGAAGCTGTGGCGGTTGAAGCGCTTCTGCTGCCGTTGGACCTGTCCGATACGGGTATTCAGAACATCCAACAGATCGAGCCGGCGTCGACCGGCGTCGACCTGACGATTGCTGAGCGGATCGTGTGCGTGGGGCGCGGCATCGGCGACGCGGACTCGATCTCGGTTACAGACGATTTGCGCTCGGCGCTTGCCGCGGAGCTTGCCGGCAGCCGCCCGGTGATCGACGCAGGCTGGCTCCCGAAAGAACGGCAGGTTGGGAAATCGGGCACTCGGGTGAAGCCGAAACTCTACCTCTCGCTCGGCGTTTCCGGCGCGCCGGAGCATCTGGAAGGCATGTCCGGCGCCGACCTGATCGTCGCGGTCAACACCGACCCAAAAGCGCCGATCTTCGAGGTCGCCCACTACGGTGTCGTCTGCGATCTGTTCGATTTCGTCGAGGCGCTGGAAACGCGGTTGGCGGACACCTGACGTGCCGGTGGAGACGCTGCTTCTGTGGGCCCTGACGCTCGCCGCCGCCGCAGTCTTTGTCGCCCGTTTTGTGCGGCTGCTCGTACCGGTGCTGAAAGGGCCGCCGGATCCGCGGACCGATCGCCCAGCTGATCGCTGGCGTGGGGTCTTTGAGGCGATCGGGCTCCATCGGCGCCTGCTCAATCTGCAACCAGCTGGCATCATTCACGCGCTGGTGTTTGTGTCGTTCTGGGTGCTGTTAACCTCGATTATCGAAGCCTTTGGCTCGGGCCTTGTCCCCGGGTTCACGCTCGCGCCATTAGGCGGGAACACCTGGATCGCGCTCCTTCAGGACCTCTTCGGCGTCATCATGCTGTTGGGCCTGGGGATGGCCGTCCACCAGCGGTTCGTCACCCGACCGCCCCGGTTTGAAGGCTCAAACGCGACAGACGCGACGATCATCTACGTGCTGATCGCAGCGATCGTCGTATCGATGCTGGGCGAGGCCGCTGCCGCGATAGTGGCCGACGCCGGTGAAAACGCGTCATGGCGTCCTGTCTCGCGGGTCCTGGCCGAGCTCCTCACCGTCGCCGGGGTGTCGCCGCAGGTTGCAGCGTTGTGGGAGAGTTTGGCCTACTGGGTGCACGTCGGCGCAATCCTCGTGTTCCTCGTCTACATTCCTGGATCGAAACACCGACACATGTTTCTGGCCGGGCCGAACGTGTACCTCCGCTCGCTGGAGCCGCGCGGTCAGCAGCCGGCGCCCCCGGCAGACGAGAACGCGGTCAACTCAATCGAGCGGTTCACCTGGAAGCACCGCTACGACACCCTGGCCTGCACGGAATGTGGCCGCTGCCAGGCCGCATGTCCGGCTTATGCCGCCGGTCAGCCGCTCAGCCCCAAGAAGCTGATCATGGCGCTGCGCGACAACATGATCGGCGTCGACGGTGCCGACGGTGGCGCGCCGCTCGCGGGTGAAGTGATCGCGCCGGAGACGCTGTGGGCGTGCACTACGTGCTCCGCCTGCATGGAGGTGTGTCCCGTCCATATCGAGCACGTGCCTAAGATCGTCGACCTGCGGCGGGAACTCGTCGATTCCGGCGTGATGCCCGAGCTCCTGCAGGAAGCGCTGTTGAACGTGCAGCAGTCCGGCAACTCGCAAGGCAAGGCCGCGCGGACGCGCGCACGCTGGACGAAGGGCCTCTCCTTCAAGCCGAAAGACGCCCGCAAGGAGCCGGTCGACGTGCTCTGGTTTGTTGGCGATTTCGCCTCCTACGACCCGCGGGTGCAGGAAGTGACGCGGCGGATCGCTGAAATTCTTCATGCCGGCGGTGTTGATTTCGGCCTCCTCTACGAGGCCGAGCAGAACAGCGGCAACGACGTGCGCCGCGCTGGCGAGGAAGGCCTATTCGAGATGCTTGCCATGCAGAATATCGAAGCGATCGATGGCTGCGACTATCGGAGGATCATGACCTCGGACCCACACAGCCTGAACGCGCTTGCAAACGAGTACCGCAGTCTCGGCAAGGACTACCTCGTGCACCATTACGCCGAGATCGTGCGCGAGTTGGTTCACACCGGCGCGCTGACGCCACTCCCCCCGTCAGGCGCGCCGGCTGCGACCTATCACGATCCGTGCTACCTCGGTCGCTACAACCGTCAGTTCGACGCACCTCGGGAATTGGTGGCGCTTGCCGGATACAGGTTGGCCGAGATGCCTCGCAACAAGGAGAACTCGTTCTGTTGCGGGGCCGGCGGTGGCCGCATCTGGGGCGACGACACCGGCGTGGTGGAGCGTCCGAGCGAGAACCGCATCAGGGAAGCTCTTTCCCTGGGGGATGATGTCTCGGTGTTTGCCGTGTCCTGCCCAAAGGACAAGGTGATGTACACGGCTGCGGTTCAGGCGCTGGGCGTGGAAGACCGTTTGGCCGTTCGCGATCTCAGCGAAATCTTGCGCTTCGAGCAGGTTGACGCCATCGCCGATCCGACCTAGGCGCGGACAGCAGGAGTGTGGTCGGCGACTGATTCAGTTGGTACAGTCGTATGTCTCATACGCGCCGCCATCTCCGGACACTCTGACGTAGCCACTTACTGCAAACAACGGACCTGCCAACCGGAGACTCAAGATATACGACAGCCTGCTGCGCAGCCTTCGTGGTCATCTGCGCTCCTTTGCGATGTGGTACTGAGTCCGATCGGTGAGGTCTTTTCGGGCGACGCCTGATAAGGGCTGCTGTCGGACGTCATTCAGTCATCGCCGATCGCAACAGCGTCTTTCTTCGAAAATGCCGGTGGCGTCGTTTCTGTTCGTCGGAGCGTGTCGATCTAGCGCGCTTGCCGGAACGGCAGGCATCGCAGCATGACATTCCAACTATCGAATCGTTTTAAACTGACGCGTCTGCGCGGTCAGCGCCGTTTCGGTCGGCAAGCGCTCCATCGACGAAGCGCCATAAAAGCCGTGGCAGTTCGAGGTGTTGTCCAGAATGAATTCAGCGTCACTGGGCATGGCGACCGGACCACCATGCACCAGAACGATGGCATCGGGATTGACGCTCATCGCCGCTTCCGCCCAAGCATCCACCAAAACGGGGCAATCTTCCAGTTTCAAGGCCGTTTCCGCGCCGATGGAGCCGCCGGTCGTCAGCCCCAGGTGACAAACAATGATATCAGCGCCAGCCCGCGCCATCGAGCGAGCGTCATCCTCGCCGAACACGTACGGAGTCGTCAGCAAATCGAGCGCCGCTGCCTTTGCGATCATTGCGACCTCGAGATCATAGCTCATGCCTGTCTCTTCGAGATTGGCCCCGAAGGTTCCGTCGATTAGCCCAACAGTGGGGAAGTTCTGCACGCCGGCAAAGCCCATGCGTTTCAGTTCTTCCAAGAAAATGTCCATTCTGCGGAAGGGATCGGTGCCGTTGACGCCGGCGAGCACGGGCGTACGCTTGACGACCGGAAGCACTTCGGAGGCCATCTCCACGACGATCGCGTTCGCGTCGCCATAGGCCAAGAGCCCGGCGAGGGAGCCACGCCCGGCCATGCGGTAGCGGCCAGAATTGTAGATCACAATCAGATCTATCCCGCCTTCTTCTTCGCATTTGGCCGATAGGCCCGTCCCCGCGCCGCCGCCGATGATCGGCTCACCGCGCTCAATCATGTCACGAAACCGTTTCAGTATCGTCGCGCGTTCGTTGCTCATGCCGGCTGGCTCCCAAGTTCCCGGCCCCGGTGGCGCGGCGGGCCGTTCAGTTTCAGACACATGCGTCCGTCCAAGATTTGATGCTGCGCAACAATCTCCGTATCTGGACACCGCTAGATCGGCAGGACGGCGCCGCTTACGTCGATCGTCGCTCCCGAGATGTAGCCAGCATCAGAAGACAGGAGGAACAGGACAACCGGCGCCAGGTCTCCCGCGGTGGCGAGGCGGCCCAGCGGAATGCCGGCAATCTGACGTTGACGATCCGCATCGGTCAGGATGGCCGAAACGCGTTCGCCTTCCGTCGTCCCGGGAGCCATGGCATTCGCACGAATACCGTCGGGGCCGAATTCGCGGGCGATATGGCGCGTCAGGCCGAGCACGCCAGCCTTGGCCGCGGTGTAATGCGATCCGAGCGCTGGGCTCGTCGACCTTCCGGCGAGCGAACTGAAATTGACGATCGCTCCCCCGCCCGAAACGCGCATGCGTCTCACTGCCTCTTGGCAGCACAGAAACGTGCCCTTCAGGTTCGAATCCAACACAAGATCGTAGTCCGCCTCAGTGATATCGAGAAAGGTGATGTTTTCCGAGTAACCGCCGGCGCAATTGACGAGCCCGTCCAGCCGCTCAAAGGCGGCATCGACCGTGTCGAACGCCGCGGCGACTTCCGACGGGCTGGTGACATCGGCGCTTGTGCCGAGATGGCCCGGGCCCAGCGCTTCCGCTGCCATCGTCGCGCGATCTTCGTCGAGGTCGATAATGGCAACGCGCGCGCCCTCTCGGGCGAGGTCCTCCGCGATGACCCGGCCAATACCGCGTCCCGCGCCGGTGACGATGAAGTTCTTTGCCTGAAATCGGTCGGTCATATTTTGCTGCCATCGAGAAAACGATTGAGGAGATGGACGATCATGAACGCGCCCGCGAGGGGCATGATGATGCTCGTCAGTCCGATGTTGATGTTCACCGGCAGGGTCGCCGTCATCTGACCCCAACTGAACTGACGTTCTACCAGGCCGGTCGAGGTCCACAGGAGAAAGATGGCGAAGCCGAGCACCAGGACGTCAGCGAGGTGATCCAGCACAATGGTGACCGATCCGGGAAGGGTATGCACAAGCGCGTCGAACCGCACATGCTTCCGTTCCCGCACGCCCAGCGCCGCGCCGGCAAAGATCATCCAAACCAGCAGATAGCTGCCAACCTCCAGTGTCCAGGTCGTGTAGAGCTGCAGCTCCCGGCTGGCGATCTGCAACGCGGTGACGCATGCAAGCAGGACAAGACTGACCAGGAGGACGGTGTGCTCCACCCAGGCGGCTGCCCGGTCGAGCGCCCTTACGACCGTTCGGATCACGGCACCATCACCTTTCCAGTCGACGCCGCGTCGAGTACGGCGTCCAGCACGCGCATCAGCTGCAGGCCCTCGCGGTGAAGCACGCTGCGGTTCGGTTCACCGCGCACAGCCTTGACGAACTCCTCGAACTGTCGAGCGAATTCAACCGCACCATCGAGGTAGTGCCGGTCCTCCTCCGGGTCCGGCTGGACGACTTGCCGCCCGTCGATCCACATCGAACGATCGTTCTCGAAGGTCACAGACCCGTGCTCGCAAAGCACTACCTTGCGGTCGACCTCGGGTCGCTGATTGAATGAAAGGCGAACATTCGCGAGACGCCCTCGAGGATAATGCAAGAGCATCATTGCCTCGTCCTCGCCGCTCCAGAAATCCTGCCGCCTGACTGCCTCGGCGTGGATACGTTCCGGCGGATCACGCATGACCATCTGGACGAAATCGAGCGCATGCGGCCCGTTGAGCGCTATCACCAGCCCAGCCGCGGATTCTCGCGACCGCCACCACGGCGCTTGGGCCTCGTCCCATTTGACGCCCAGATCCACCTGGACCGAAAACGCTTCGCCCAGGTCTTCGGCCCGGTCCATAAAGGTGTGCATGGCACGGAAATGCCGGCGACATTGGCCGATCGCCAGGACCCGCCCGGAACGTTCGGCCGCTTCCGCCATCTTCGCGGCGCCGGCCGCGTTCTCGGCCATCGGCTTTTCCATAAGGACGTGCCGACCTGCCTCCAGGGCGCTCACGGCAGCCTGCTCATGCTGTTCGTTTGGAAGGCAGATATCGACGGCCTCGACATTGTCGCGTGCCAGTGCCTCCTCAAGGGAGCCGAGGGCCTCGCATGCGTGCCGTTCGGCTGCCTGCCGAGCGCGTTCGGGATTGGCATCGACGACCGCGACCAGTCGGCCCAGTTCGGGCTGTGAGGTCACCGCATTGATGTGCGAGAACGATATCCGACCGCAGCCTATGACGGCGATCCCTAGTGGATCAGCAGTGCTAGTGATTTTTCTACTCCACCAGGAAGAGGGAAATCTCGGGAACGAGAATGATGAGCGCGAGAGCGAGCATCAGTGCTCCGACGAAGGGAAGAGCTGCAACGGCAAGACGTTGCAGCGGTAATTCGGCAATGGAAGCAACAATGAACAGGCACACGCCAACCGGTGGCGTGATCAGCCCGACGCAAAGCGTGGCAACAAGAACGACTCCGAAATGAACCGGGTCCACACCCAGCGCCTGCACGACGGGAAGGAAAATCGGCGTCACGATCACGACGGCCGCAAGCGCCTCCAGCACAAGCCCGATCAGGAGCAGGAAGGCTGCAAACAGAAACAGAACCACCACCGGTCCGAGAGACAAGGCTTCGATATGGTCGGCGACCAGGCGCGGGATGCCGTCGGCACCGAACACCCGGCCTGCCGCTGCACCGGTGGCGAGAATAAACAGGACGACGCCCGTCGATTTCGCTGCATCGAGCAGTAGGCCCGGCACTTCGCGCACCGGGATCTTACGGTAGACAAACACAGCTATGACCAGCGAATAGAGCGCCGACAGAAAACCGGCTTCCGTTGGCGTCGCAAATCCCAGACCAATACCGGCAATGAGAATGACCGGGGCGCCGAGCGGCCAGACCGACGATTTGAAGGCTGTGCCCACGCCGCGCAGAGAAAAGGCTTGATCCGGTCCCCACTGACGTCGCCTGGCGGTCGTCCAGTTGACCGCCATCATCGCCCCCGTGAACAACAGAGCCGGACCGATGCCTGACAGCAACATGTCCGCAGCCGACACGCCCGCAACCTGCGCGTAGACCACCATGACTACGCTTGGCGGAGCGATGGCGGAGAGTATGGAACTGCTGAGGGTTACCGCTGCTGTGTAGGGGAGCGGGTAGCCTTGTCGTTGCATGGCGGCGATTTCCATACGACCGAGACCGGCCGCATCGGCGGCGGCCGATCCCGAGGTTCCGCCAAACATCAGGCTACCGAGAATGTTCACATAGCCAAGACCGCCGCGCGCTGCTCCCACCAACGACCGAGCAAAGCTGAACAGGTCGTCGGCCATTCGGCTGCGTTCCATGACCAGTCCGGTAAGGACAAAGAACGGAACAGCCGTCAGGACAAATGAGTTCAGCGCGGTGTTCATCATCAGCGCTACGGTCTGTCCGGGGCCGCCATCTACAAAGACGACGGCCACGGCAGTGGCAACGCCGATCGCGAAAGTGATCGGCACGCCAGCAGCGGTGAACACGATGAACAGCGCCACCGTTGCCAGTGTGGCAGACATCTTAGTCGAACCGGTGCGTGACTACTGGACCGCAGCCGCGGCTCGCTGGACGATATCTTCGCCAATGTCACCCTGGTACTTGGTCCAGACGCTTTCCATGGCCGACTTGAACTGCCCGTGTGCTTCGGGGGTCAGGATGGTCACGGTCATGCCCTCGCTTTTCAGCTTCGCCAGGATCTCTGCTTCGCCGTCTTTCTCGCCGACATGATTGCGGTCTCCATAGCGCTTCACTGTCGCGGTAATGAGCTCCTGATCCTCGGAAGTAAGACCGTTCCAGAAATCCAGGTTGAACGCGACCATGACAACGTCGCCGGTGTAATTGGCCATGGTCACGTAGTCGGCCATGGTCCACCACTTCTCGCTCTCCAGAAAGGCTGTCGGCCGCTCTCCGCCGTCAACCGCATTGGTCTGCATCGCGACCGGGATTTCGGAGAACGGCATAGCGATCGGCTGCGCGCCGACCGCGCGGAACGCGTCGGCCCAGAGCGGAATTTCCGGGACGCGAAAACGCAAGCCTTCGATATCACCCACCGACTCGATGGGCCGACGAGCGTTCACGATTTGACGCAGGGCCCGGGTCCAGGAATCGACGACATGAAGCCCCTTGTCTTCCTGTGCGGCGAAGAGCTCTTTTGCAACTTCGCTTTTACGGGCGACCGCTTCCAATTGGTCGATATCGGCCACAAGGAACGGCAGGCTGAAGACGTTCAACCGCGAGTCGAAGCTGGTGTAAATGCTTGTGGCGATCATGCCCATGTGAACCGCACCCGATTGCGTGTTCTGGATCATGGTGCGGATGTTGCCACCCGAAAGACTTGCGCCGGCGTTGACGACGAGTTCGATCCGACCATTGGATGCGTCAGAAAGTTCGCTCGCCATCTCGTTCAGGAGACGGTCGACCAGGCTACCTGCAGGTTCGTCATGTTCCGCCAGGATCCTGACGTCTTGAGCCATGGCGGGTGAGGCGGCTAAAGAGGCAAGTCCGATCGCGCATACCGCACAAGCGGCGGCCGTTAGTAAGTTCCTACCAATCATGTATTCCTCCCAGAGTTGGATGGCGGCAGTTCACTTCCGCAGGGGAGCGGAATCATGTGGCCCCGCCGCCGGCGGCCACAAATTGTCGCGCAGGGCCATCAGATCAGGCTCGGCCACGAGCTTCGCGCCGAGCCGCATTTCGGTCGGTGACCGGATTCCCTCGACCAAATCGATCAATAGACCGACTGCTTTGCGCCCGATCTCGTATGTCGGCTGACGCATGACCGGGACGGGCGGGTTGAGGAGTTCCGCGTAGCCAAGATCGAACCCGGCGATCTCCACATCGATACCCTGCCTCAAGCCGAGATCACGCAAGGCTAGCAACGCACCTTCGGTCAGCATGTTGCTCGATGTGAAAAGCGCGGTCGGTCTATTGGTTTGACCGAACAGTTCCAATGCTGCTCGTCGCCCAGTGTCCCGGCGAAGGCCTGCCTGGCGGATCCATTGACCATGTCTTTGTGCACCGCCCGCGTGCAAAGCCTCCTCGAATCCTTTCAGTCGCTCACGTGAGGTCATCAGCGTCAGATCGCCGATCAGGGCGCCGACCCTCCGGTGACCACGCTGGATCAGAACTTCCGTCGCCTGGCGCGCCGCCTTGATGTTGTCCAGAAGCACCGCACCGCTTGGGTACTCGGGAATGGCGCGGTTGATCGCAACCAGGGGGAGGCCGCTGGGCAAATCTCGGACGAGATAATCGTGGTCGCCTTCGGACGGCGCTACGATGAGACCGTCGACCCGACGCTCTACGAGCGCCCGTACCGCTTCCTGCTCGCGCCCCAGATCCTCGTTACTTGTTGCCAGAAGAACGCTGTATCCCCTGGAGCGCGCATCGGTTTCGGCCGCCTGCACCGCCTCCGCGAAAAAGGTGTTCTCAATATCGGAAACAACGATACCGATCGCTCGCGAGCGGTTTGTTCTGAGGCTGCCGGCAAGGCCGTTTCGCCTGTAACCAAGTTCGCCTGCGATCTTCAGCACCCGCTCACGCGTCGCGGCATTGATGCCGGGCAAGTCGTTCACTGCGCGCGAGACGGTCTGGTACGAAACTTTCGACGCCTTCGCGACATCCTTCAGCGTGATATTTCGATTTCGATCAACCATTTTCGTGAACGTTCTCTTTTCTTCGACATACTGATTGCAAATGCGCCAAAATGAGTCAACGAAAATAGTGAACGTTAACGAAATTGGAGACCTGATCCCGAGACGACCGTGACGCGGGCGGTCTTCCGAACAGCCGTCGCGAAGATTCAATGATTTCGATTTCAGCAACCCGTACTAGATGACCGGCGCAGTCGAACTGGTGCTATCGGCGCTTCGGTCGCATGCCGCGATGACGAGGCGCGCGCACCGCGATGGCCGAATGGGATTAGCCCGGTTGCCATCGGGCCGGATAGATTTCGCCAGCGGTGGTCTACCTCGGTATCGTGGGGGTGGCTCTCGGCGTGGCCTACACGGCGCCGCCGCTCAAGCTGAGCTATCGAGGGGGGGTGAGGGTCGCCATCGCCTTCGGCTTGCTGCCGATCGTCGGCGCGGTCTGGCTGCAGAGCGGCGCCTGGCCGCTTGAGGCGGCCGCGCTTGCGCTGACGGTGGCGAGCGTCATCGGCTGAGCCGGCTTCACGTGTTTCTTGTCTTGTCGCCGACCTCGTCCTGGACCCTGCCGGCCATCACCCGGAATGCCGGACGGCGACATGCGGTCCGCTGCTGTCGGACAAACGGCTAGACAAACTCGAAACGCTGAATTGTGTTTGCCACGACGTAGTCCCAGTCATAGGTGATGCCGAGGCCCGGTCCATCGGGAACGCCAACGGTTCCGTCTGCATCGATGCAATCAATCTGATCACTGTAGTCGCCGTCGTAAACCGGCGGTATCGCGTTCGGGCAATCGGGACCGACGAGCGCGACCTCGTAGAAGTTGCTGTTGCGCGTCGCACTCATCACCGCGCGGTGCGCGGGGCCCGTTGCATGGATTTCACAATCCACGCCCAATGCCTCAGCCAGGTGGGCGATCTTCATGGCGCCGGTGATGCCCATATCGTATTCCGGGTCGGAGCGCAGAAGGTCGGTGCCGCCGGCCAGAATGAAATCCGCTTTGGGTTCGACGCCACGGATGTGTTCGGTCTGGAGAACGGGTGTCGAGATCTTCTCGCGCAGCAGCTTGTGAGCGTGGGCGCTTGTCCCGGCGTCGCGAAAGGGATCCTCGTACCAGAAGTAGTTGGCCTCGTCGCAGGCGCGGCCCACAAAGAGCGCGTCGGCGAAGGTTCTGAGCTCGCAGGCGCAGTCGATCATCAGCGCCATGCGATCGCCCACCACGTCACGCACGTGGAGGAGGTTCTCGGCTTCCTCCCGGGCATCGCCCTCATGCCACCCGTGGATCTTGAACGCGCGGTACCCCATTTCGAGACACTCAATGGCGAAGTCGCCAAACGCTTCCTTGCCGTCCAGACCGCCGTTGCGGTCCCCGTGGTAGGTCGACGCATAGGCCGGAAGCCGGGTGCGGTAGCCGCCGAGCAGGGTGGAGACCGATGCACCGTGCTTCTTCCCGGCAAGGTCCCACAACGCAATGTCGATCGGACCCTGGCCCATCCGGTCATACTGGCGGAGTTCCCGCTTCATGTCGTCGTAGAGGCCCTCGCGGGCTTCGGCGTCGCGTCCGATGAGCATAGGCGCCAGCATGAGCGTCTGGGCGAGTGCCGACTGCGTGCCGACATAGTGGGTCACGTACTCGCCACGGCAGCCATCGGCGGTTTCGATGGCGACCGCGTAGCGCGATATCTTCGTTGTCTGCCCGCGCGCAAATTCGACGGCGCCGCCCGGGGTTCCCCCGGCGCGGTCCATCGAAGCCGGGTCGCCGTCGGCGACGCCGAGATTGACGGCGTCGAAGGCGAACTGCCGCACTTCGACACGGGAAATGAGTGAACGATCCAACTTGCTACCTCATCATTGTGCGCTGTTGCGTTGTCCGCGATGGAAAGCGGAACGTGTCGGTCCCCGCACGACGGCGCTACACGACATCGCGTATGCGGACACAGGTCGGCGTGCCCGTCGGGATCGCGGTTCCGGTATCTTCAAGCCGGCCGTTTTGTCCGTTCCGCCGGAAGATCGATACGCGGTCGGAATCCTGATTGGCGCAGATAATGAGATCGCCGGTGCTGTTCATAGCGATGGACCTCGGCGTCTTGCCACCGCTGGGCACATGGCCGTCGGGCGTCAATTCACCGTCATCGCCTACGCCAACGACGGCGATGCTGTCGTGTCCGCGGTTGGAGCAGTACACCCACGCTCCGTCCGGCGAGACGGCAATGTCCGCCAGGTAGCTCTCGTCGGTCGTGCCGTCGGGCAGGGATGAGATCGTATCCCTTGACGACAACGCGCCGGTCGCGCGGTCGACGGCGAATGACGCCACGGTCGATGCGAGTTCGCTGGTGACGAACACGTACTCGCCATTCGGGCTCACCACCGCGTGGCGCGGGCCGGAGCCGCTCGGAAGCTGGACCGACGACCGCGGCTCGAATGCGCCAGCATCGTTCAGCAGGTAAGTGTGCAGGAGGTCGGTACCCAGGTCACAGACCACGACGAAACCGGTGTCGCCGATTGCGTTGATGCTGTGGGGATGGCTGCGCTCCTGCCTGACCTGATTCGGACCCGAGCCTTCCAAGGCGATCGTGCCGACCGCCGAAGAAAGGCTGCCGTCCTCGTTGATACGGTAGGACGCGGCGGCGCAGTCCGGCCCGCCGGTACCCATGGCGTAGTTGACGAGCAGCAGCCACTTGCCATCCCGCGTGATGGAGCTGTGCGCGGCGATGCTGCCCAGCGTCGGTTGGGTGTTGAGGTAGACGAGGCTCCTGTTTTCAGGCTCGTAGCGGTAGGCCGTGATCAAGCCCTCGCGCCACTCGAAGACCTCCGTGGTCGCATAGATATGACGTCCGTCGCGGCTAACCGATGCAAAGGTCGGATTGTCGGAACACGCCGTGACCGCCCTCCTGTCGAAGGACAGGCTGTCGGTATCAAGTTCGAATACGGCGAGACCCTCGCCGTTCGAAGTTGCGAAGTACGGCGTGCTTCGGTTTGCGCAGCCGACGACTACTGAGAGATTGTTGCCCATAATCCCCGTCCGGCTCGATGCTAGCACTTGATTTCATAAATGCAACTTATTTTATTGGCGAAACGCGCAATAGCGTTGCGCGTTTCGTTCAACGGGGCGCTAGAGTAGGCGGCGTCGTATGAACGTTGGCGGAGCAGGCGAACACGGATGAAGACCAAGGAACCTGAACAGAAGTACTCGGCTCCGGCGCTGGAGAAGGGGCTCGACATCATTGAGCTTCTCGCACGATCGAACAGTTCGCTGACGCTCGCCGAAATCGGGCGTGCGCTGTCGCGGTCGAAAGGCGAGCTTTTCAGGATGGTTCTGGTTCTCAGCCAGCGAGGCTACATCCAGAAGGACGAGCAAACCGACGGCTACCACCTGACCGATCATCTGCTCAACCTCGGCTCGCGTTCATTGCGTTTCGCCAGCCTGCTGGAGCATGCGCTTCCGGTCATGCGGTCTCTCTCCGGTCGCGTTTCACAGAGTTGCCACCTGGCTGTCTTGAGCGGCGCCGAAGCCGTCGTCATCGCCCGCATAGAGGATCCGGACTTTCTCGGCTTCTCGGTTCGCGTCGGCTATCGGCATTCGGTGACACAGATGGGTTCCGGTTGCGCAATACTCGCGTGGATGGACCCCGCCAGCCGCGAGGAAATCTTCAAGGCGGTCAGCGAACTGGGAGCGGCGAAGGCCCGCAAAGCGTTCGTGAGAGAGCTGGAGACTCACCGTTCGAAGGGCTGGGTGCAGAGGGCAAGCACCGTAACGGACGGCGTCACCGATCTCAGCGTGCCGATTCTCTCGCCGGCTTCGCACGAAGTTTTTGCCGCCCTCTCCGTTCCCTACATAGCGAAGCGCGGGCACACGGTGAGCATTGAGGAAGTTGCCGAGAACCTCGTTGTCGCGGGGAAGGAGATTACCCGGCTGATGTCCGTCAACAGCGGTTTCTAGCCGCTTGCCGCCGGATTTGGCGGACCGGGCGACCGGAATCTATCGGTTTGTATGTGAAATCTGTTTCACATACGATGAAATCTGCTAATATGCGGGATCGTGAAGCGCGGCCATCGTCGCGCGTAGGGAGGGAATAGGATGCGTTTTTCTAGTGTCGCGATCCCCGCAGCGGGATTGATACTGGCCGCCGGGGCCGCGTCTGCCAGCGACGTGGATTCGGTCAAGATGGGCCTGCCGGAGGGCCTGCAAGCCGAATATGAGAATTCGACCACCACGGTCGCGTTGTCGCCGCTTGGCGCCTATCAGGCGCCTGATCGGCCCTGGAAGTGGTGCCACTCGGAGAGCTATCAGGGTAATCCGTGGCGCGTTGCCCTCACCAACGAACTGCGCCGTCTGGTGGATGTCCTGATCGCCGAGGGGACCGTCTCAAGCTTTGAGATGTCCGACTCGAACGGCGATGTGAGCATCGAGATCTCCAACATCCGCAGCTTCATCGAGAAGGATTGCGACATCATCACGTCCGTACCCGGATCGACCACGGGTCTGGATTCGGCTGTCGATGCCGCGTTCGAAGCGGGCATTCCTTTCGTGACCGGTGCGGCGACCGTGACCACCGAGAAGGCCATCAATGTCGACTCCAACTACTGGAAGTGGGGCTACGACATGGCCAAGAACTTGTCGGAGCGGTTGGGCGGCAAGGGCAATGTCGTCATGGTTGAAGGCATTGCCGGCGTGTCGATCGTCGACCAGCAGCGCGCCGGCGCCCAGGCGGCGTTTGCCGACTACCCGGACGTCAAGGTCGTCCGCATGGTGAACGGTGACTGGACGCCGAGTGTCACCAAGAACGTCATCCTTCAGACGCTGGCGACGAATCCGTCGCCAATCGATGGCGTGTGGACCACGGGATCCGAGACTCGCGTAGTCGCCGAGGCGTTCACGCAGGCCGGCCGTCCGCTGCCGGTCGTGACCGGTTCGATTACCGGCGACGCGCTCGGTTATTGGCAAGCCAATCCGGATGAGTTCGTCTTCACCGGTGGTGCCGTGCTGCCCAGCATCATCGGACAGTCGCTGTTCCGCGCGGCGAGCCGCATCCTCGACGGTCAGAGTCCGGTTCTGAACACCGTCATGATCCCGATTCCGTCGGTCGAAATGGCCGATTTCCCGGGCTGGTACGCGGACTGCATGAAGCCCGACTCGGCCGAGATCTTCCCGGTCTCCCCGACCGATCCGGTGCCGCCGGCCGTCATGGCCGCCTATTTCGGCAGCGACAAGCCGGCACCGGGCTGGGACTACGCCCAGGCGCCTCGCGCCTGCGACTGAACCTGAAGGCCAAGACCAGCGCAGGCCCGCTCAGGCGGGCCTGCGGCCGTTCTGAAGGATAAAAAAGACGAACACGGACAACATCCGGTGGACCGCCCCCTTCTGGTTGCTCAAGGGCTCGACAAGCACTTCGGCGAAACCCACGCCCTGCGCGACGTGTCCCTCGAGATATCAACGGGACAGGTTCACGCGATCCTGGGCGAGAATGGCTCGGGCAAGAGCACGCTCGGCAAGATTATCGCCGGGATCATCCCTCCAGACAGCGGTGAGCTGACGATCGGCGGGCAACGCGTCCGTACCTTCAGCCCGCCGTCCATGCTCGAACTCGGCGTGGCCATCGTCCTGCAGGAGGTGCTGGTCGCGCTGAACCGATCCGTGGTCGACAACGTGCTGCTGGGTCGCGATACGCCTTTTCGCTTCCGCTACAGCAATGGCGAAAGGCGGGAAATCGTTTCGGATATTCTGCAGAAACTGACCAGACGCACCTTCGACCTCGACCAGATGGTCGGCGAGCTCGAGCTGCAGGAGCAGCAGATCCTGGTTATTGCCCGCGGCCTTCTGTGCGAACCGAAACTGCTCATCCTTGACGAAGCGACCGCGGCCCTGGACCTCGCTGACCGGGACATGCTGTTCAGCACCATTCGCCAGTTCGTCAGTGATGGCGGAACGGTCGCGTTCGTCTCCCACAGGTTGCCTGAAGTCCTGGAACTGTCCGACGTCGTGCACGTCATGCACAATGGGCACAACACGGCGCGCCTCGAAGGCGAAGACCTGAATCCGAAAACGCTGCTCGCGCACCTGACCCAGGAGTTCGAAGGTGACTGACGCGGAGTCCATCCTGCGCGCAGACGAGATCGTGATCTTCCCTGACGGGCCAGCCATTACCGAGTCGGTCCGCAAGGGAGAAATCGTCGGCCTGGCCGGGCTCGACGGACATGGCCAGGTGCCGTTTCTCGAGATACTTGCCGGCTTCCGGCGCGCGTCAGCCGGTACGGTCACGGTCGCGACCAAAGGCCAGGCGGTGACGATCACCTCACCGGTGGAAGCGGCTCGCAAGGGCGTCGGCTACATGCCGGCCGACCGCAAGCGCAACGGGATCTTCCCGGGCATCGGCGTGCTGGACAATTTCGCATTCGGCAACTTCGCGCGGTTCTCCAAGAGAGGCTGGCTGAGCTATCGCGCAGCCAGGGCCGCACTGCAGGAATACCGCAAAGACCTCTCCATGGCGTTCGCCTCACCCTCCATGCACATCAACCGCCTGTCCGGCGGGAACCAGCAGAAGGTGCTGCTGGCGCGCGCGATGGCCGGCATGCCCGACGTCATGCTCCTGAACGATCCAACACGCGGCGTGGACATCCAGACGCGCCGGACGCTCTACGACTTCTTCCGCCGCTCGGTCGATGAGCGTGACCTCACCTACGTCATTCTTTCCACCGAGTTGGAGGAAATCATCGAGCTCTGCGATCGCGTTCTGGTGTTTCGCGACAATGCGATTTCAGCCCGCTTGCCGAGAGAAGACATGACGCTCGACGTTCTGATGTCGGCGATGTTCGGCCAATTGGAGCGCGCCGCGTCATGAGCCGCCTGCTTTCCAGACTGGAGGGGGCGCAGTTTGCGCTTCTCCTGTTCGTCCCGCTGTTTCTCGCCACGGTGTTCATCACGCCGTCGCGCTTTTCGTATGAGAATCTCGGGATTACGCTCGGTCTCATGGTGCCGCTGATCCTCGCGGCATGTGCCGCGACGCCGGTTATTGTCGGAGGGCGCGAAGGCATCGATCTGTCGGTCGGCCCTCTGATCGGCGTCATCAACGTTATCCTTGTCAAATGGATCGTGCTGGACGCGGGCATCACGACGCCGTTCGTGATCGTGCCCGCGGCGCTGGTGCTTGGAGTCTTTGTCGGGGCGGTCAACGGCTGGCTGGCGGTCTACCTCGGCGTTCAACCCATCGTGGCCACGCTTGGAACATTTCTGATCCTTTCGGGGATCGCGACATGGATCCTGCCGTCTCCCATGGGGCCAGCGCCCGACTGGCTGATCGCCATGTCGGAGGGGTTGTCCTTCATCCCGCTCCTCGTCGTTGCTGCGGGCTGGTACGCCTTCAAGAAACTGCCGCTCCACGGGCTTCTGTTTGCGATCGGGAACGACGACCGGGGCGCCTACGCAGCGGGCGTCAACGTCAACCTGGTTCGTTTCTCCGCCTATCTCGTCACCGGCGCCATCGCAGCGGTTGCTGCCCTGTCGCTGACTGCGCTGCTGGGATCGGCGGACGCGCAGGTCGGTCCGGACTTCACTCTGCTCGCGATCGCCGCGGCAGCCCTTGGTGGGGTGAGCCTCGCCGGAGGCAAGGGTCGCATGACGGGAGCCGCGCTGGGCGCGGTCGACATCTTCCTGCTCCAGAACCTGATCACGCACTTCAACGTGTCGCCGTTCGCCATCCGGATCACCTACGGGCTGGTGCTGGTGGTCGCCGTCGTTCTGAACTCGGAGCGGATTGCGGCGATGTTCGCGCGCCGGAGGTCGGCCGATGCGTGAGATCCTGCGCAACAAGCAGGCGCCGGCCTTCGTCATGGTCGCGGTGATCTTCGTGATTGGCGCTTTCTACATCGAGGGCTACACCTCCACCTTCTCCATTCGCGCGATGCTCGTCATCGCCTCTTTCCTGATCATTGCCTCGGCGGGGCAGACGTTGGTCATGCTCATTGGCGGCATCGACCTGTCAATCCCGTTCGTGATCGGTTTCGCGAACGTGACGGTCGCCCAGCTGTCGGCAAATGGCATGCCGTTCTGGATCGCGATGGTTCTGGTGCTGGCGCTGAGTGCACTCTTTGGCGCGCTCAACGGCGGCATATCATCGATTTTTCGCGTTCATCCGCTGATTATCACATTGGGTAGCGGGACGGCGCTGCTCGGTGCGGTTCTTCTGTGGACCCGCGGCTATCCCACCGGCAGCGCTCCCGACTACATCAACGACTTCGTGTCCATCGGCAAGTCGATCGGACCCTTGCCCTTCCCCCTGCTGGTGCCGGCGACGCTTGTGCTCGTCATCGCCATTATCCTGTTCGAGAAACGCACCGTCCTGGGGCGGCATGTCTATGCGCTCGGCTCCAACCCGACCGCCGCACCGCACATCCTGGTCAACCCGCTCACGATCTGGAGCTTCTGCTTCTCGGTGTCGGCGGTGTTGGCGGCGCTCACCGGCATCCTGCTTCTGGGCTTTTCGGGCGCGGCGTTCGCCGATGCGGGACGCCCCTTCCTGTTTCAGACGGTTGCGGCCGCCGTCATCGGCGGCACGGCGCTGGCCGGCGGTCGCGGCGGTGTCTTCGGCACGGTCGCCGGCGCGCTTGCGCTCACCCAGCTCAACACGGTTCTGATCGGCTTCGGCCTGGAACAGTCGATCGTGCAGGCAGCCTTGGGGGCTCTGATCATTCTTGTCGTCGCCATCTACGGGCGCCAAGCCCATCTCCGAACGGAGATCTAGGCGCTCGACACCCGTCTCCGTGCCGGACAAGCGCTCCGTCAGCTCTCGCCGAACAGGTCGCGGGTGAAGACCCTGTCGGCGACGTCGTCAAGCTCCGGTGTCGGCCGGTTGGCCACGATCACGTCGGCCCGTGCCTTGAAGGCGGCGAGATCGCGTTCGACCTCCGAACCCAGGAACGTCGTCTCGGCAAGCGCCGGCTCGTAGACGATCACCTCGATCCCGTTCGCCCTGACGCGCCGCATGATGCCCAGGATCGACGAATGGCGATAGTTGTCGGAGCCGGCCTTCATGGCCAGGCGGTAGATACCGACCACCGTGGGCTCCATGTCGATGATCCTCTGCGCAAGGAAGTCCTTACGCGTCCGGTTGGCCTCGACGATGGCCTGGATCAGGTTCTGGGGCACCTGCGCATAGTTGGCGAGAAGCTGTTTGGTGTCCTTGGGCAGGCAGTAGCCGCCGTAGCCGAAGGACGGATTGTTGTAGTGGTCGCCGATGCGCGGATCGAGCCCGACGCCCTCGATGATCTGACCGGCGTCCATGCCGCCGGCCATGGCGTAGCTGTCGAGCTCGTTGAAGAAGGCCACGCGCATGGCCAGGAAGGTGTTGGCGAACAGCTTGATGGCTTCCGCCTCGCGGGACTCGGTGAACAGGACCGGAATGTCCTTGCGGACGGCGCCTTCCACGAGCAGGTCGGCGAACATCCGCGCCCGGTCCGAGCGCTCGCCGACGACGATGCGCGACGGATAGAGGTTGTCGTGGAGCGCCCGGCTCTCTCGCAGGAACTCCGGCGAGAACAGGATGTTGTCCGTGCCCAGTGTCGCCCGGAGCTCGGCGACGAAACCCACGGGAATCGTCGATCTGATGACAATCAGCGCGCGAGGGTTCACGCGGGCGACCTCACGGGCGACCCCCTCTACCGACGCGGTGTCGAAGAAGTCGGTCTTCGGATCGTAGTCGGTGGGGGTGGCGATCATCACCAGGTCCGCGGAGCGGTAAGCGGGCTCCGCGTCCGTCACGGCGGTGAGATCAAGCTCGCGATCGGCGAAGAACGCCTCGAGCTCGGTGTCGACAAACGGGCTCCGCCGCGCGTTGATCAGCCGGACCCGCTCCTCCGACACATCCACCGCCGTGACGATGTGGTTCTGCGCCAAGAGGGTCGCGTTGGAGAGGCCGACATACCCGGCGCCGGCAACGACAATCTTCATGGTCGCCTCATCATCGGTCGAGGCTGTCGCCGAGATAGAAGTACCGCACGTTCTCGTCGGCAATGATCTCCTCCGGCGTTCCCCAAGCGAGCAGCCGGCCGGACTCCATGATGTAGGCGCGGTCCACGATCGACAGTGTCTCGCGAACATTGTGGTCGCTGATCAGGACGCCGATCCCGAGATCGCGCAGCCGGCCGATCGTCGACTGCACATAGGTGATCGCGAGCGGGTCGACGCCGGCGAACGGTTCATCGAGCAGGATGTATCGGGGACTGGCGGCGAGCGCGCGGGCGATTTCGCAACGACGCCGCTCGCCGCCGGACAGCTTGGAGCCCTTGCGGGAACGGATCCCGGTCAGGCCGAACTCGTCGAGAAGGACTTCGAGACGCCGTCGGCGCTGATGGCGGTCCGGGACGAACGCTTCGAGGTAGAGGAGGATGTTGTCTTCCACCGACAGACCCCGGAACACCGATGTCTCCTGCGGGAGGTAGGTGAGCCCGAGTTGGGCGCGCGCGTAGATCGGCAGATCGGTCACGTCGATGCCGTCGATTTCGACCGCTCCGGCGTCCGGAGCCTGCACCCCGGTGATCATGCTCATCAGCGTGGATTTGCCGGCGCCATTGGGGCCAAGCAATCCCACGATCTCGCCACGTGCGATTTCGATGCTGATGCCAATCACGACTTCCTGCCGGCGGAAAGACTTCGTGATGTCCGTGGTGCGGAGCAGGCCCATGGGAATCGGGGAGTTTTGGGGCGTTAACGTATGGTTTTCCATCGATTCTCGCCCGTCAACCGTCCGGCTCGGGCAGCGTCCAGGCGAAGCTCCCTCGACCACCGGTTGTTTAGTCACGCCCGAAAGAAAATTGAGGATCGGCGGGACAATACCGTAATGTGTGAGGCTGGACCATGAGGCAATTTCCAGTTCACGTGAAGCAGTATGAACGTCGCAACGCCAGTACGAAATCGTGCGGACGAGGATTCAGATTATTCACCCATCGCCATCGTCGGAATCGGCTGCCGGTTCCCGGGTGGAATCGAGTCCCCGAAGACGTTCTGGGACTTCCTGCTCAGGGGCGGTGACGGGACCTGCGAGGCTCCGCCCAGCCGCTGGGCCGTCGACGATTTCTACGATCCCGACCCCGAGGCGATCGGCAAGATCTACGTCCGCCGCGGCGGGTTCCTGACCGGCGACGTCGAACAGTTCGACCCGCAGTTCTTCGGCATCTCGCCGCGCGAGGCTTCGTACATGGATCCCCAGCAGCGGCTGCTGCTGGAGGTGACGTGGGAAGCCTTCGAGGATGCCGCGATTCGTCCGAGCCGGTGGGCGCATCACAAGGTCGGCGTGTTCATCGGGCTCTTCACGCACGATTTCGAGAACCTGCACATGCGGTTGTCGGAAGAGGCACTGACCGGGCCGCATTCGGCGACCGGCGTGTCGACGACCATCGCCGCCAATCGCCTGTCGCACGCGTTCGATTTCACCGGTCCGTCGATGGTGATCGACACCGCCTGTTCATCGTCGCTGGTCGCGGTCCATCTGGCCTGCCGGGCGCTCCACAACGGCGAGGCGGAGGTCGCCCTGGCCGGTGGTGTCAATCTCCAGCTCATGCCGGATCTCACCGCCGCGCTCTGCAAGGCGTCGATGCTGGCTCCGGATGGACGCTGCAAGAGCTTCGACGCCGGGGCCGACGGCTACGCCCGCGCCGACGGCGCCGGCATGGTGCTTCTGAAGCGCCTCGGCGACGCCGTGGCCGATGGCGACGACATCTACGCCGTTGTCCACGGCAGTGCGGTCAATCAGGACGGTCGCAGCAAGGGCATCACGGTGCCCAGCGGCGAATCGCAGATGCAAGTGATGCGCGACGCGCTCGACCTGTCGGGCGCCGGTCCGCGCGACATCAGCTATGTCGAAGCGCACGGCACGGGCACGCCCGTCGGCGACCCGATCGAAGCCAACGCGCTAGGCACGGTGCTGAGCGACGTCGACGGCGATCGCGCCGCCTGCCTTCTGGGCTCGGTCAAGAGCAATTTCGGCCACACCGAGTCCGCCGCCGGCATTGCCGGTCTCATCAAGCTCGCGCTGATGCAGCGGCACGGACAGATCCCGCCGAACCTGCATTTCGAAACGCCGAATCCGCACATCCCGTTCGAGGACCTGAAGCTGCGCGTGCCGACCGAAGTCGAGGACTGGCAGGCGGACGAGGGCGGCATGCGGCTGGCTGCGATCAACTCCTTCGGATTCGGCGGCACCAATGCCCACGCCATCGTCGGGCCGGCGCCGGAGCGGCCGATCGCGCCGGGAAGGTCCACCACGGACGACGGAGCCACGCTCTTCTGTCTGTCCGCGCGCAGCAAGGACGCCCTCAAGGCCAACGCCCAGCAGTATGCGGACTTCCTGCGCTCCGAGGCCGGTGGGACGGCGCGGCTCGGCGATGTCGCGGCGGCGGTCGTTTTCGGCCGCGAGCACCACGGATTCAGGCTGGCGGCGGCGGCGAAGACCCACGCCGAGGCCATCTCCCTTCTGGAGGCGCATACGCGCGATCTCAGGCCGGCCGGGCTCGTCACCGGCACGGCCAACGCCGATCCCGATCAGAAGCTTGCCTTCGTCTTCTCCGGCATGGGCCAGCAGTGGTGGGCCATGGGACGCAGGCTCATCGAAGGCGAACCGGTCTTTACCGACAAGGTCGACGAACTCGATGCACTCTTCGCCCGCCACGGCGATGGCCTGTCGGTGCGGGAAATCCTGAGCGCCGACGAAGACGACAGCGAGGTCGACAGGACCGAGTTTGCGCAGCCGGCGATCTTCGCCGTGCAGGTCGCGCTGGCGTCGCTGTACGCCTCTCGCGGGGTTCGCCCCGACGTCGTCGTCGGCCACAGCGTTGGCGAAGTGGCCGCCGCCCATGTGGCCGGCGCGCTGTCACTGGAGGATGCGGTCAAGGTCTGCGTCAACCGCAGCCGCCTGCAGGCGACGCTGGCCGGACGCGGCGGCATGCTCGCCGTCGGTCTGCCGCAGGTCGATGCCGAGCAGTACATCCGTCACCTGGGTGACGTGGTCAGCGTCGCGGCGATCAACAGTCCGAACAGTGTGACGCTCGCCGGCGACGTCGCCGCTCTTGAGGACCTGGCCGAGACGTTGGCGGCGGAGGACATCTTCGCCCGCGTCCTCAATGTCGAGGTTCCCTACCACTCGCCGGTGATGGATGAGATCGCGGAGCGCTTCGCAGCGGCCATCACGGATATCGAGCCCGGAGCGACAACCGCCACCTATATCTCGACGGTGACCGGCGAGGTCGCGCAAGGCGAGGAACTCGGTGCGGCCTACTGGAACCGCAACGTGCGGGAGCCGGTCGCGTTTGCGCAGGCCATGCAGACACTCGCCGATCTGGAAGGATCCCATCTGATCGTCGAGATCGGCGCCCATCCAGTTCTCGCAACGTCGATCAGCGAGTGCTTCGACGCGGCCGGGCAGGCCAAGGCTTCGATCACCTCGCTGCGACGCAAGCAGGATGATGTCACGACGTTCATGAGTGCGATCGGGCAACTGTATTGCCAGGGCTTCGCGCTGCCGCTGGACGCCCTGTTCGAGCGACCGGCGAACAGGATCGAGCTGCCGACCTATCCGTGGCAACGGACGTTCTTCTGGACCGAGTCGGGCGATTCCAGGCGACGCCGGATCGGCGCCGCGGCGGAGGGCGGCAAGCCGTCGAACCCCCTGCTCGGCGCCCGGCAGTCGACGCCCAACCCGTCGTGGAAGTCGCAGGTCGGCCATGATCGGCCCGCCTTCCTCAACGATCATCAGGTGCAGGGCGAGGTCGTCTTTCCGGCGGCCGGCTTTGCGGAAATCGGGCTGGCGGCGGCCGCGGAAGTCCACAACACGGGCAGTGGCGTCGCGCTCGAGGGGCTGAAGATCGCTGCGCCGCTCATCCTGACGAGCGATGCTCGTTCGGAGCTGCAGATGTCGGTGAACGGCGATCATCTGTTCGAGATTCACGCACGGCGCAAGTCGCGAGACGAGACGTACTGGCACCGGCACGCGGTAGGACGCCTCGCCACAGCCGAGCCGGTGGACGACGAGGTGGCGCTGTCCGAGGTACGGGACCGGCTGTCCATTCGCCGCGACCAGGAAGAGATCTACCGGCATCTCGACGGGATCGGGCTTCAGTACGGCGAGCAGTTCCGGTGCCTCGAGGCGACATGGATCGGCGACAAGGAGGTGCTCGGCCAGATCGCGCTCACCGACGACATCGAAGCAGACCTTGAGCGTTTCTGCCTCCACCCGGCGATTCTCGACGCCAGCTTCCAGCTCCTGGCGGCGCTGCCGGGTGACGGAACGTACCTGCCGGTCAGCATCAACCGACTCGATCTGGTCGCGTTCGGCCGGCCGGTTGCGTGGGCCTATGGGCGTGTGGTCGGCAAGAGCGAACTGAGGATCACCGCCGACATTGTCCTGATGGACGACGAGGGCGGGGTGGTCGCCAAGGTCTCGGGCCTGAGCTGCCAGCTCTTCGAGAGCGACCGCCGCACGCAGTCCATCCTGGCCGGCGCCTACATCCATGATCGTCTGTTGCTGGCGGAACCGCTGGATCAGGATGCGCCTGAGCGCAGGATCGTGGCGCATCTGCCGTCGCCTGCCGCGCTTGCCCCGGCGCTGCAGGAGCGGCACCGCGAGCGTCTCGCCGATAACGGGCAGCTTGCATTCCGGACCGAAGGCACGCAGGCGCTCGGCGCTCTCGCGATCGGATACTTCATCGAGGCGCTGCACGAGCGCGGCTGGACATGGGCCGACGGCGAAACGTTCACGGCCGAGTCGCTGACTAAGGACCTCGGCATCTCACTGCGCCATATGCGCTTCGTCCAGTGCATGCTCGAGCATCTTGCGGACGCAGGGTATCTGGGCGGTGACGCAACCGGGTGGCACCTCACCGGCGATCCGGCGGGGGCCGCTCCGGGCCAGGCCTGGGCAACGTTCGTGCGGACGTACCCCGGCAACCATGCGGAAGCGTCGCTGGTGCACAAGATCGGATCGCGTCTGGCGCGGTTCCTCGGCGACGACGAGGAGCCGATGTCGGCGCTGTTCGCATCGGGGTCCACCTTCGCCGAACAGTTCTACGCGGATGCGCCGGTCAGCCGCCCCTACAACCAGGTCATGGCCGAGGCCGCGCTCGCGATCCTTGACGAGCTTCCCGCGGGCGAGACCCTGAAGATCCTCGAAGTTGGCGTCGGCACCGGCGGCCTGACCAGCTACCTTCTGCCATTGCTGCCACCCGCGCAGACCAAATATGTCTGCACCGACGCGTCCGAAAGCGCCCTGAAGCACGCGCGCGACAAGTTCCGCGACTATCACTTTGTGGACTACGAGACTTTCGATCCGGAGCAGGGCGGCGCGCCGCAGGAGTTCACGCCCGGTGCCTTCGACCTGATCGTCACGTCCAACACGATCCACGCGACGGTCGATGTGCGGGCGACGCTGACGAATCTCAACGACCTGCTCGCGCCCGGCGGCCTGCTGGCGTTCGTGGAATCAACGATCCGGAGTCCATGGGAGGATCTCCTGATGGGGCTCCTGCCGGGCTGGTGGGTGTTCGGCGACACCGATCTGCGGCGCGATCATGCGCTTCTCACCGGGCCGGCGTGGATGTCGGCGATGGCGGCATCCGGCTTCGAGGACTGCGCCGAGGTGACCGACGGGTTGAAAGGCGGCGCGAGCCTCCAGAGCGTGATGCTCGGCCGGAAACCGATGGCGGATCTTCCGGAGGAGGTCGTGCCCGCCGAACCGGACGCGGCCGACGGCGCTGCGCCGGCGCCGGCCGTACTTCTGAGCGACGATCTGGGTGTCGCCGAGGCTTTGCGGGCGGTGATGCAGGAGCGTGGGTATGACGTGACCGTCGTGGGTGCCCCGCGGACCAACGGCCATGATACCGGCAGGTCCCTGGACGACTTCGCGAACGACGACAGCGGTGCCCAGCCCGTGATTGTCGATCTACGGGCGCTCGCGCCCGCGCCGACCGATGACAAGAGCGCGCCGGCGGACATCGGCACCGCAACATGTCAGCGGGTGCAGGCGCTCGCGCGGCAGTTCGGCGACCGGGGGGCGAAGGTCTGGATCGTGACCAACGGTGCCGAGGCGACCGGCACGGGTGACGAGGTTGTCCTGGCCCATGCTCCCGTACGCGGTTTCGCACGGGTTCTGATGAACGAGCGGCCTGACCTCAACGTTCGACTGGTCGACCTCAGCGTCAGTCCGACGGCAGCCGATATTGCAGCACTTGGCCGGGAGATCGCGGCGGAGAGTGCGGAAGACGAAGTTGCCCTGCGTGACGGTCGCAGGTTCGTCGCCCGGTTTGCCGCAAGCCGTAACGTTCATCTCGCAAATGGCGTGGACAGCAGCTATCGGGTCGATCGCGTCAGTCCGATCCCGCCACTCGATCTCGTCTACCGGGAAACGACATTGCCGCCGCCGGCGCCCGGCGAGGTGCAGGTCCGCGTGCATGCGGCTGGCCTGAACTTCAAGGACTTCGCGACCTATAGCGGCCTCGTGGACACTGGCAGCACCAAGATCGGGCTCGAGGGCGCCGGCATCGTGACCGCCGTCGGCGAAGGCGTCGAGCGCTTCAAGGTCGGCGACGCCGTGGTCGGACCGATGGAAAACAGTCTTTCCAGTCCCATCAACACGGCCGCGGACGTGCTCGGCAACGTGCCGTCGAACCTTTCTCTGGCCGAAGCCGCCGGGACGCCCTCGGTGTTCCTGTCCGCCTATCACGCTCTTGCCAAGCTTGCCCGCCTGGCGCCGGGCGAGACGGTGATGGTCCACACCGGCGCCAGCGGCTTCGGTCTGGCCGCGATTCAGGTGGCGCGCGCCCTGGGCGCGACGGTTGTCGCCACAGCCGGCAGCGAGGAGAAGCGCGCCTATCTCAGAGGCCTGGGCATCGATTATGTGGGCGATTCCCGGACCGCGAAGTTCGCCGACGAGGTGATGGAACACACCGGCGGGCGCGGCATCGATGTGGTGTTGAACACGCTGGCTGCGGCGAGGAACGTCAACAACATCGATATCCTGCGCGCCGGCACCGGCCGCCTGATCGACCTCAGCAACATCCACTATGATGCGAAGCTGGACTATGGCGCGCTGAAGAAGGGCGTCTCGGTTTCGGCCTTCGATCTCAACATCATCATGGGGGCCAACCCGGACTACATCCGCGAGCTCGCGGAGGAGACGAAGGCACTTTTCGAGAGCGGCGACCTCAGCCCCATACCCTATCGGCTCACACCGCTCTCGCAGCTTGCCGAGACCGTGGAGGGCTTCAAGAAGGCTTCGCATATCGGCAAGATCGTCGTGTCGCTTGCCGACTCTCCCGTCGATGTACAGCCGCGTTCGGACGACCTCGAACTCCGGAAGGACGGCAGCTACCTGGTCACAGGCGGGCTCACTGGCTTCGGGCTGGCAACCGCGAAATGGCTTGCTTCCAAGGGAGCGAAGTCGCTGGTTCTGGTCGGTCGCCGTGGCGCCGACACGCCGGGGATCGCGGAGGAACTGGAAGCCTTTGAGGCGATGGACGTCGACGCGCGGGCGGTCGCCTGCGATGTCACCGACCGACAGCAGGTGGCCGATCTCGTCGCCACGTTCGATGGCGAAGAACTGCCACCGTTGCGCGGGGTCGTCCACGCGGCCGTGGTGCTGCGCGACAAGTCCATCGACGACCTGACGGTCGAGGACATCCGCGTGGTGCTCGCGGCGAAAGCGGAAGGTGCATGGAACCTGCATCTGGCGACGCGTGATCTGCCGCTCGATTTCTTTGCCATGTACTCGTCCGCGTCGAATATCGTCGGCAACTGGAACCAGGCGAACTACGCCGCCGCCAACGAGTATCTGGAGGCACTGGCACGGTACCGGCGCTCAAACGGCATGCACGGGCTGGCAATCGGCTGGGGCGCCATCAACGAAACCGGTGAACTGGCGCGCGATCAGGAAGTTCGCGACCTCCTGGCCCGCCAGGGCGTCCATGATCTCGACATGGACAAGGCGTGGGCCGCGTTGAGCTATGGTCTTCGCAGCTCCTCGCCGTATATCAGCGCCGGCACACTCGACTGGTCGCTCGCACGTGGCGCCTTCACGACGGTCAGCAAATCGCCCCGCTTCTCGTTCGTGCGCGATGATCGCGGCGGGCACGCCGGTGCAGGAGCACAGGCCGTCCTCGACGCCAACCTGACGCCGGAGGAACGGCGCGAGATCGTTCACGAGATCGTGGTGGCCGAGGTGGCGGCGGTGCTGGGTCTGGATCCGAGCAACCTCGACATCGACCATCCGCTGGAGGATCTCGGTTTCGATTCCCTCATGGCGGTCGAATTACAGGTCGCGGTGGAGAAGGCGACCGGCTACAGCATCCAGCGGATGGCGCTCCTGCGTCCCAATCTCTCGGCGGCCGACCTGATCGATGAGATCGCCGGCACGGCGGGCGAGAAGCGGCCTGAGAAGGAAGTCGCCACGAAACAGGATAGCGACGACGAGCCGGTTCCGGCGGAATCTGATATACGCGTTGAGGAGATGAGCGATTCAGAGGTCGACGAACTTCTGAAAGAGCTGGCCGCCGGAGAGTAGTCCATGAGTACGCGGCAGGACTTGTCGGAGCTTTCGTCCGGCGAAAAACGGACGCTCCTGAAACGGCTCCTCAAGAAGGGTGCGTCCAAACCGCCCGACGACACCTCGTCCGCGTACAAGTTCCCGCCGGAGTTCGCCCTGATCCGGCAGTACGCCGAAAACGACGGAACGCGCGGCGTTGCCGACCTGTTCTATCAGAGTTTCGACGGCCTCAACCGCGACACCGCGGTTCACCGCGGCAGGGAACTGATCAACTTCTGCAGCTACAACTACCTCGGCATGTCCGGCGATCCGGTCGTGTCGCAGGCAGCGGTGGACGCGATCGGCACATACGGGACGTCGGTCTCCGCGTCGCGTGTCGTCTCAGGGGAGCGCTCGATCCACCGGGAGTTCGAGACGGAGCTCGCGCGGTGGCTCGGAACCGAAGATGCGATCGTCTTCGTCGGCGGGTTCGGCACCAATGAGGATGTCGTCGGCCACCTGTTCGGCAAGGGCGATCTCATCCTCTACGATTCGCTGATCCACGCCAGCATCCAGCAGGGCGCCAAACTGTCGGGCGCGACCATCGCGCCGTTTCCGCATAACAATCTCGACGCCCTGGAGAACCTGCTGCAGCGGCAGCGCGGCGCGGCCAATCAGGTGCTGATCGTCGCGGAAGGCGTCTACAGCATGGACGGAGACCTTCCGGATCTGCCGCGCCTGATCGAGATCAAGAAGCGTCACGATGCGCTGCTGATGGTCGACGAGGCGCACTCGATCGGTGTTCTCGGGCGAACCGGACGCGGCGTCGGCGAGCATTATGGTGTGGATGCAAGCGACGTCGACCTGTGGATGGGGACGCTCTCCAAGATGTTTGCGAGCTGCGGCGGCTATATCGCCGGGGCGAAGTCGCTGGTGGCCTACATCCGATACACGGCCCCCGGCTTCGTCTACAGCGTGGGCCTGTCGCCGCCGAACACCGCCGCGGCGCTGGCGTCGCTGAACCTCGTCCAGAAGGAGCCGGAGCGGGTCGCGACGCTGCAAGCGCGGGCCAACCTGTTTCGCGATCTGGCCAGGGAGCGCGGGCTCGATATCGGCGCCAGCCACGATTCGGCCGTCATTCCGGTCATTACCGGTGGCTCGAAGAAGGCCGTTCTTCTGTCCCGGCGGCTGTTGAAGAAGGGCGTCCTTGCCCTGCCGATCGTTCACCCTGCCGTTCCGGAGGGCATGGCACGCATACGTTTCTTCGTCTCAAGCACCCACAGCGAAGAGCAGATTCGCCGGTCCGTGGAGGCGACGGCGGATGTCGTTGCGCGCTTGCCGAACATCGAGGATTGATGGGCGTCGCGACACACCATCTCGGCGAGGACGTCCGCCGGCCATGACGATGTTGCTGCCGACTTGGTGGGGCTCGCTTTCCCAGCGCTACGCGGCAGGTCTCATCCTTGAAGCGTTCAAGTACGCAGCCTTCGTGCTCGCCGGCGCCGAGGCGATCTTCCTGTCCGATGCGATCATTGCCGACCTGTTGCCCGAGGTCCTGAGGCATCAGGCCGACACGACGAGCCTGATGGCGTTGATCGTCCTGACGGTGCCCCGGGTTCTGATGGTGGCGCTTCCGCTGGCGCTCCTGGTGGGAACCTATCTCGCCATGGTCGCTCGCCGGCAAGCCACGGAATTCACCGTCCTTGCCGGGATCGGCCACAGTTCACGCTCCCTGATTGCCCTCGCCGCCATGATCGGGCTGGGCGGCCTGGTCCTGTCGCTCTTCCTGTCGGGGTTTGTCGAGCCGCTGGCCCGCCACCAGCTGACCAGAACCGTCTTCGACATCAGGTTTGATGCGCTTCGCGACGGCAAGATTGCCGCCGGACGCTTCTACCAGTTCGGTGACTATTCGGTCTTCGCCTCGAGCGGCCGGATCAACGAGGTCGCCAGCAACTTCTTCGTCCATCAACGCATTGGCGAGTTGAAGAACCGAATCGTCATCGCCAACCAGACGACCCGCGTCAGGGTCACGCAGCGCCCGAACGTCGGATTGATGCTTGAGGACGTGGCGATCCATGAGTTCGAACACCGCAGATCCCCTGTGGTCGCGGAGGAGACCGCGAGCGACGCGTGTGACGATTGCGGCGGCCGCGCCGCGGGCTCGCCGTTTCAGGTGGCGACCTTCGACCGTATGTTCATCGAGTTCCCTGCCGCCGACCTAGCGCCGCCGGCGCCGCGCGGCAGCGATCTTCGTGAGTTGACGAGTCCGGAGCTCTGGAGCCTCAGCACCCGCGACAATGGCGCCGCCGCGCTTCTTGGCGACCGTCTCCTGCGGGGGGTGGTGTGCCTGCTGGCTCCGTTGCTTGGCTTGCTGGCTGTCGCGTTGACCACTGACAAGACCTATCTGGTGGCCCTGCCGATCGCCGGCGGCATTGTCCTGTCCGGCGGGTTCCTGGGTTCCTTCGCGGTCGAGTTCGTGGCGCCGCTCGGCTTGCCGGCGATGGCGGGCATTCTGGCTGCCCTTGCCGCGAGCGCTGCCGCCGCCATCAGCGTCGGGGTCGCCGGAAGCGAGCGGGGCTTCATCGGGGCCCTCGGAGTACGACTGTGACGAGTGGGGCGCTTGATCGGCAAGGGCCCGACGTCCCGACACGGTCGGCGTCGAGGGGTGCCCGACGGGCCTGGGTCGTGTTCGGTCGTGAAACGGCGTACGTCGCCGGGATTTATCTGCGCCGCGCCATCATGTTCTGCGGCATCGCCATGGCCATTGTCCTGGCGCTCGACGTGGCGACCAACATGACGCTCGTCCTGACGATCAATGCCACCTCGACGAGCCTCGAAGGCTTCGTGGACCTGGCCGGGTATACCGCGCTGCGAGCCGCGTTCGTCATACCGTCGATCTTGCCGATCGCGGCGGTCATGGGCGTGATCTGGGCGGAATTCGGTTTGTCGAGGACCTACGAACGCGTGATGGTGTTCGGCAGCGGCCGAGCGCCGCTGTGGTCGCTCGCACCGGCCCTGCTCGTCGGCGCCTTGATCGGTGCGGCGCAGTTTGCCGCTCTCAGTTTCGCTCGACCGTATTCGACCGAGATTCAGGCGGTGATGGAGTACAGGGGCTACGGACCACGTTACGCCAGGTCTGAGACCGAGAATGCCGAGTGGTTCGTCGCCGACGACGTCGTCTTCAACGCGCGGATCGAGTTCGGCCCTCCCGTCGTTCTCCACGACGTCGTGGTGTACCACCTCGCGCCGTCCGGCCGACTGGAGTCGATTGTCCGCGCGTCCCGCGCCAGTCCGTCTTCGCAAGCCGGACACTGGACCTTCCGCAACGGAACAACCTGGACCTTCGGGTGGACGCCGGGTGCCGCGACCGGGTGGACGGCCGCGAGCGAAGTGGACTTCGACACGATGGAGCTGCCGATCTCGTTCAATCCGGTGTGGGCGGAGTACATCGGCATCCTGCCGCGATTGCTGCCCATGGGGGTCCTGCACAATCTGGCGACGTCCGGCGCGGCCGTGCCCGACGGCGTCGTCTATCAGACTGCCTACCAGCAGCGCTATGCGGCGGTGCTGACCAGCATTGCCATGGCGCTGGTCGGTGCGAGCCTGTCGCTGATCATGTTCTCTCCGCACGTACCTCCAACGAAGCTGCTGCAGATCGTCGTCATCGGATACGCGGTCCACGTCAGTTCAACCGTGCTCAAGCTTCTGGGCGAACACAGCCTCATTCCGCTGGTGCTGGCGATCTGGCTTCTCCCGATCGGGCTGATCGTCGGCTCGTTTCTTGTGCTCCATCGGCACGACCGGAGTGTGCAGAACGTGATCAGTTCCCGGATGGCGCAACCGCCCGCTGCACCCACCTGAGGGCGGGATACCTCGCATCCCGCATCGGCTGCTACGGCGTCAGCGCCCGGTCGTAGAGCCGCAGCGTTCGCGAACGCTCGAAGCCGAACTGCTTGAGAAGTCCGATCAGGGCCGTGTTGTTGTCGAGAACCCAACCGCCCTCGATCCAGTCGGTTTCATGCTCGATCCCGAGCAGGATCTCGGTCACTTCGTCGACGATCGTTGCGGCGATCAGGGCCCCGCCCAAGCTCCGTCGAAACTCGGACGACACGCCGAGCAGGATGATGCGCGCGGTGCGGAAGCGGTGAAAGAAGCGGCGATAGGCGAGCTTGATCCAGCCGAGCGGCGAGGGGTCCGCACCCACGTCGCGGGTGATTTCGAACAGGTTGGGCAGCGCCAGCGCCACACCGACCGGGCGTTTGTCCATCTCGACGATCAGCCCGTACTCGGGCCGCATGAACGGCTTGAGCTCCGTCTTGATGGCGTGGAGGTCCTCGGACATGAGCGGAACGAAGCCCCAATTGTCCTGCCATGCGTCATTGTAGACTTCGCGAAAGATCTCGACGTCGCGATCGAGGTTCTTCCAGTCGAGCGGTCGCGTGGTGAGGTCCATCCGGCGCGACGCTTTCTTGCGCGACTCGTGTGCTGACCTGGTCTCCGCCGTGGCGGCCTGCCGCCAGTAGTGCAAGTCCCGGCAACCGGCGTAACCGCAAGCCTCCAGATGAGCCGCCAGATAGGGCGGGTGCCACGGCACCATGATCAACTGCGCTTCGGCGTGGCCTTCGACAAGCAGGCCGGGCTCGCCGTTCATCGACAGGGAACAGGGTCCGAGCGCGCGCGTCCGCCCCTTGTCCAGCAGCCAGCCCTGCGCGGCCTCCATCAGGGCGCGGACGACCTCGGCATCGTCGATGGCGTCGAGACACCCGAACAGACCGGCATCGTCGAACGTGCCCGGCGGCTGGGCGTGATCGATCTGCGCGGAGACGCGGCCTACGGCCTGGCCGTCACGTCGCGCGATCCAGTATTGCGCCTCGCCGTGCCTGAAGAACGGCGCCTTGCGCGGATCGAGGAGGCCCCGTCGATCCAACGACAGCGGGGCCGAGTAGTGGGGCTGGCCGTCGTAGAGCCTGGCCGGCAGCCTGATGAATTCGTTCAGGGCGCGCCGCGACTCGACGGGCTCTACTACTATGTTGTTCACAGGAGACAAGACGCGCCGGCTGACAATACTTGATTAATACTGGGGTGAGCCAAGTCCATATCAAGTCAAGACGTCGGCATTCCGGCGACTATAAGGGGGTCTCGAAAGGTGTCAACAACGCCGACCCAACGGTGAAACGGCCGGGATTCCATCGGCAAACCGCTAGGTTGCCGCAACGGTTCATGACATTCTCGACCCGATGAACAGACCGACGCGACGGACCCGCGGCGATATCTCCCGCGCCCCGGACCACGTTCTCATCACCGGATCCACCAGCGGTCTGGGACGGGCGCTCGCCGAACGTTACGCGGCACCCGAACGCACACTGTCGCTCGCGGGCCGGGACGAAACGCGTCTGGCCGCGGTGGCGTCCGTCTGCCGCGATCGCGGTGCCAAGGTCGACGTGCAAAAGGTCGATGTCACCGACGCGGAGGCCATGGAGCGCTGGGTGGTCGAGCGAGATCAGGCGCTGCCGATCGACATCCTGATCGCCAACGCGGGAATCGGCGGCTCGGCCGTTGTGCCGTCGTCGTCTGGCGAGAGTGGGCCGCTTGCCCGACAAATCCTGGGGATCAACACCATGGGTGTGATCAACACCGTCACGCCGGTCCTGCCCAGGATGACCGAACGCGGGGCGGGCCACATCGTCATGGTCGGCTCGATCCAAAGTGCGATCGGCCTGCCGCAATCGCCGGTCTACTGCGCGTCCAAGGCGGCAGTTCAAATCTATGCCGACGCCTTGCGACGATTGCTGGCCGACCGGGGCGTCAGAGTGACGTCGGTGCTGCCGGGATTCGTCGACACCCCGATGAGCCGTTCGCTCGACATGCCGCGACCGCTGGTCTGGTCGGCGGAGCGGGCGGCCGACCGCGTCATGGCGGACGTGGCAAAGGGTGCGCGGCAAAGCGTGTTTCCATGGCCCATTCGACTGCTTGTCGGACTTCAGCGCTACGCACCGGTCATGGTGGTCGATGCGGTGCTCAGGCAATCAACGCGTTTGGGTTGGGCCAACAAGGACGACGCCGGCTAGAGCGCTCTAGGGATGAACGCGCACAACGACCTTGTCGCCGTTGCTCAGGTTCACGCCATAAGCGTCGATGTAGAGAATCCTCGGAATGATGCCGAGCTGCTTGCGCCATTCGACGTAGACGCATTTGAGCTTCACGTCCTGGCCGTTGATGTGCACGAGCGCGCGGACTTCGCCCTCGTCAGTCACCTCGACCGGGACTTCTATTTCCGGTTTTGCGTTGGGTCTGACGATGTACTTGCCCGGATGACCTTTCATGGGAGCGTAATGCACGCCGAACGCGAGTTGGCGTTCGTACCATTTCAACTCTCCTCGTGAGCCGTCGCCGGCCAGAAAACGCCAGTAGATGTCGACCGGATCCCGCGCGTTGATCGTTCCATCGGCGTGGCGCCTGATGGCATAAACAACCGTGTTGGCGTTGCCTGTACGCTGGAGATAGAAGACCAGACCTTTGTCTTCGGGCTCCGGATATTGGGGGTCGTCCGTGCAAAAGGACTGCGCTGCCTGCGACCATCCTGCGGATGCCACGAGGAGCAGCCCGGCGAACAAGGTCTTCAACAGCACGGGCTCCTCCTCGACGTATGACGGGCAAACGGGTAACGAGCAAGCGGGCAACGAATACAGACGCCGCGGCGCCTGTGTCGACGATTGCAAAACCGCCCGATGGGCCAGTATCTTGCATGAGCGTTTTCGGACTGTCGAGGCGAAAACGCGCAAGGTTGCACGACAGCCGCCGCGAACGCTCGCCGCCCGCTGTGAGGAGATTCAGTGCCCAAACCGCGAGCGAAAAAGCCCGGCAGGGTCCTGTTTGTGACCCACAAGCACCCGCCCTCGGTGGGCGGCATGCAACGGCAAAGCTATGAACTCGTCAGGCACTACCGCCAGATCGGCGACGCCAGCCTGATCAGATACGACAGCAGTTATCCGATCTGGCTCTTCTTCGTCATCGTTGTTCCGTGGGTGTGGGTCAGACTTCTGCTGGAGCGCGATATCGATGCGATCCATGGGAACGATGCGCTTATGGGCATGTTCCTCACGCCCTTCCTCCTGTCCGGCAAGAAGCTGTACCTCACGGTACACGGGCTCGATGTGGTCCATCGGGGTCGAATCTACCAGTGGTGGATCAGAATGCTCCTTCCGCGGTTCGACGGGATTGCTGCCGTCAGCGCGCAAACGAGGGACGAATGCATTGCGCGCGGCGTGTCGCCAGACAGGGTAACGTTTATCCCCAACGCCTCCTCCATCGCGGAGACCCCTGCGTCCACGTCGGACTTCATCGATTGGTTCGAGCGCACCTACGGTTTCGATCTGAAGGACAAGGTCATCGTTTCCTCGGTCGGCAGGCCTGTTCCGCGCAAGGGATTCAGCTGGTTCGCGTCGCAGGTCCTGCCGAAATTGCCGAGCAATGTCGTCTACCTGATTGTTGGCCCGAAAGAGGCGAGGATCGAGCGCTTCCGTCTCGTCAAGCGGTTCGCCCCGGAGAGGGTTTATCGCAATGTGCTGCAGATGAATGGCGTCGGTACGGACGACCTCAAGCTGCGGCAGCTCTGCAAGTCCGAGGGATGGAAGAACAGACTCTGCCTCACCGGGGGACTCTCGGGGCCGCGGCTTGGACAGCTCTACGCGGCGTCAACGATCTTCGTCATGCCCAACCTGAAGGTCGATGGCGACTACGAGGGATTTGGCCTGGTGGCCCAGGAGGCGATCGCCCACGGCGCGCTCTGCCTTGCCGCGGATGTGGATGGTATTCCGTCCGCGGTTCACGACGGCCAAACCGGCTACCTGCTGCCCAGCGGCGATGCAGATGCGTGGATCCGAACGATCGCCGACCTGTGCGCCGATCCCGCCTCTCTGGGCGAGCAGGCGGAACGGTTCCAAACCACACTACGATCGCGGAAATACGGATGGATGGAGATGACGGTGAGATACAAGGAGTACTTCGAACGGACCGCCGCCGGCGAACGGCTCGCCGAAGGCGCCGGCTGAGAGGGCGACAACCCACTCGAACGGCTTTCTCCGAAGGCGGCCAAGCGACAAACCGTCGAGACCCAAGCTCGCTTCACGGCAAGACCGCCGCGATCAACTTGCTACAAGGATGGGGCGGGCCGCAATCTGCTCACACCACCATCTGTTCCGCTCCTCATGACAACGGGCATTGTGATGTCTGAGATGACACCGTCCTCGAAGCCGTTGTTGGCCTACGGCGTCAATGGAGATGGATTGGGGCACGCGGCCCGCGCGCTGGTGTTGGTCCCTCTGTTGCTTCGACGATACAGAATTCTGATCTGCGGCTCGGAGGCGGCCCAGTCGCTTCTGCGCGAGCATTTTTCTTCGGAGCCTGATGTCGCGTTTGAGGACGTGCCCGTGACGCCCACCTTCACCTATCGACGTCAGCGGATCAGCACGTCGCTGACCGTCCTGGGCTTCCTGAAGCAGGTTGTGTTCGGCTTTCCCACTGCCGCAAACCGGTTCTGCCGGATCTTGAAGCGGTCGGGAGCCGTGGCGGTGATCAGTGACTTTGAGCCCGTGCTCAACCGGGCGGGGCGTTGTGCCGGCCTGCCGGTGCTATCCTTGAGTCACCAACACGTTATGTTGGTATTCCATCCGGAGTCTGTAGGGGTCTCCTGGCTCAGGAGCCTCGTGTTGAGAGCGTATGTGTCGATCATTGCGCCCAACCCATCCAGCCTGGTGCTGAGTTCGTTCTTTCAGCCTGCGCTTCGGAAAGCCTATTCGGAAACCCTGCTGGTGGGCGGGTTGCTCCGCCCGGATGTGTTTCGTTTCGCGGACACTGCCTCCGATGATGGCGCAGCGCTGGTCTATCTCCGCCGTTACAGCAATCATGGCCCCGTGCTTGAACTGATCCATCGTTCGGAGATCAGTGCGCATGTGTTTGGCCTGCCCGAGTCGGCTTGCGGGGATTTCCCTCGCCTTGTCCACATGCAGCGAGACCCGCGCCGCTTTCTTGAGGTGTTCTCCGCCGCGCCGTTCGTGATCGCCGCCGCCGGTCATCAACTTCTTTGCGAGGCGATAGAATTGCGCAAGCCGGTGTTGGCCCTCTACGAGCCCGTCCACGACGAGCAGCGCATGAACGCCGTCATGCTTGAACAGATGGGTTACGGGATGGGCGTGTCGATCGACGCCTTCGCCGATCACCATCTTCAGCGTTTTCTTGAGCGGCTTCCCCAATACCGCCAGGCGCTGAGCCGGCGGGTATCGGCTGCCGGCAATACCGAGCGTGTGGTCGCGTGGATGGAGGAGCGGCTCCCATCTCAACACTGACCAGCTTCTGTTCCTGTTTCTAACCGGACGAGGGCATGGAAGAGCTGCTGCTGAGGTACTTCTACGGCGTGGGGCGTTCTCCCGTCGGTTCGATCCTTGGGCGCATCACGCGTTCGCGTGCCTACGTGTTGACCTACCATCGCGTCCTGCCGGCAGCCGAGCATGCCCGGGAGCGCGGGCAAGCCGGCCTGTCGGTGAGCGTGGAAGCGTTCGAGGAACAGATGTCCTGGCTCGCCGCGCACTGCGTCTGCCTCTCGCTGGACGACCTGGTCAGCGGAAACGTCTCAACGCGTGAAAGAAACGTGGTCATCACATTTGACGACGGATACCGGGACAACCTGACACACGCTCTGCCGGTCTTGCAGCGTTACGGCGTGCCCTTTGCCGTCTACTGCACAACGCGGTTTCTGACCGGCGACTGCACCATGTGGTGGTACGAAATTCCGGGCCTGCTCGACCAAAGGCAGGCGTTGGACTTCACCTGGAGAGGACGAAGGTATCGCCTCGCCCTGGGGAGCTCGAACGCCAAGCTGCGTGCGTTCCGCCGGATTCGCGCTGTCCTGATGAGCTGTGATGCCGCCCAGCAGGCGGACCTACTGGATGTGTTGCGAGGGCACGAGCGGCCGCGGACCTACGAGAGCCTTTGCCTGTCCGCTCAAGAGGTGCGGGAACTCGATCGGGATCCGTTGTGCACCATCGGAGCTCACACGGTGAACCACGACGTGCTGGCGAACCAGGACGAGCCGACGTGCCGACGTGAATTGCAGGAGTCGAAGACCTTCCTCGAGCAACTGCTGGATCATCGTGTCGATCACCTCGCGTATCCGTTTGGTGGCAAGGCGCAGGCAGGGCATCGCGAATTCCAACTCGCCAAGGATGTCGGGTTCAGAAGCGCGGTGACCATGGTCAACCGCCCCCTCAAGATGACGGAGGAGGAAGCACTTGCCCTGCCACGCCAACCGGTGCGCTGGCTGACCAGGGCTCAGGACCTGGAAGGGAAGCTGAACGGCTGGAGCACGCTCTGTCGCGTGAACGGCTGACAGCCCTCGGGTGGAGTCATCGCGCGTGGAGCGCCGCCGGTTCCATCGACGCGTCTCCCGACAGGCTGCGGACTCTCAAACGTCCTCGTAGGAGATGAAGCGGCGACGGATCAACAGAAACTTCTTCCCCCAGGAACGATCTCCCAGCCAAGATCCGAAGCAGCGGTGGTGCACGAGGCTGTTGCGCCGAAAGAGCCGTATCTCCTTGCGGTGTCGTAGCATGACCGTCCCGAAGGCGCCGGGGCCGGTATGGTGCAGGATCTGCTGCAGCTCGCTCAGGTGTGCAAACGGACGCGTTCGGATCCTGTGGTCCACGAGTCGGATGACGTCGAGCAGGATCTCGGATCCTTGGGGGAAGCCGAAGAAGAACTGACCGAACTCGGGAAGCTGACAGGTTGACGCGGTATAGGTGCACCAGTCGTCCCGTTCGATCTGGACGATGGGACGGTCGCGGCGTTCGAGCGCGCGCTTCAGGCCGGGCCGGATCTCACAGTCGAGGTCCGAGTAGAAACCACCATAGCGATGGACGATCAGATAGCGCCAGAAGTCGGCCTTCTCGACCATGCTTTCGAGCTGGAGGAAGGTCGGGTGCCATTCGGGACACTCCGTCTCGACGAAGGACTCCATGGCCTCATCGTCGTAGTAGTCATACCGGATCTGATTATCGGCGCAGAACGTGCGGAGTGCGTCGGCCAGGGTCTTGTCCTTGGGTCGCGACGAGAGGTCGCTTGGCCCGGTCTGAAAGAAGCGCAGAGGAAATGCGTCGGTCATGTCGCCGGGGACAGGCGACGTGTCGCAACAGACAACGAACGATGCGCCCACACTTTCTTCTCAGCAAGATGCATCGCAGCTACGCTCATCTTCTGGATCGATCAACGAGTCCTGAGCCTAATCGGTCGGGCTTGGCGCCGACGCGGCAAAGTCTGCGTCGAGGAACGGCCGAGCCAAGGCGCTCAGCATCTGCCGATCCGCGTTCTCTCTCACGAACTCCGGCGACATACGTCGAACGACGCCGCGATTGCTGACGGACGAATACCAATGGACGATCCGCGTCCGATCGGACAGGACGTCGTCCAGTGCTGGATTGCGATGCGGTTTGAACCAGTGCCACGAGATCTCCGGCGGAAGGGGGTAGAAGACTTCGGGTGGATGCACCTTGATCTCTTCATACTCGCGGGTCCGGAGGAACTTCTGCAGCAGATGGGGCCCGATGGCGGACTTGTCGTTTTGCCGGTCGGCGGGAACTTCCGTGATGCCGTGCAGCATATCCAGCAATAGCGGATGGCCCTTTCGTCCGGCCATGATGCCCGGACATACGGCTACGTAGTACAGGCTTTCGACGCGCCGAAATCCTCGCCAACCGCCCGGCACCATGCGAAACCCGTAGCGCAGAATTCCGAGTCCCGCGGACCTGGATTTCCTCATCCAGTCGTTCGAGTGAACCACGAAATCCGGCCAGGCAATTCGTTCCGACCCACAGAAGAACTGCGCCTCCTGGCAGAGCGGTTCGAGAGAGGCGAGGGTGACGGTGTCCAGGTCGAGATAGACGCCGCCCTCTTTGGCGAGAATGGCCGCTCGCAAGATATCGGACTTGGCTGCCGGTTTGACCAATCGCGGGTACAACGCAATCAGGGCGTCCCCGTTGTCGCAATCGGCCAGGTATGACGGCGGATCCATGCGGCGAGCGGTGAAGCGCGGCGTGCTTTGCAGGTCGTCCCACCAGCGCGAACCGGTGAGGTCGTCGGTGTGGTGCAGAACGACACGCTCAAAGCCGCCCCGCAGGATCGCCGACCTGATGGCGAGTACGTTCAGCCAAGGGAATTCTCGGCCGATCCAGACGAAGTGGGCGGTTCTCGGGATCATGCGTGTTGCGTCCGGCCGGGATCGGTCCTGCGCGACAACGAAATCTCAAAACAGAGATGCCGCCTGCTCGTGGGACCGTCACCAGGTTTGGCGCGCAGGGCGCCCGCGGAATGTCGGTGCAGACGGCTCCCGCCAAAGCCGGTTGGCGAAAGGGCGGCAATGACTCCGCTCCTCAACTGGCCGTCATTGCAGGTCAACGTAGTCCAGTCCCTTGATTGTCTCCCATTGCTGTCGCGCGTCGGTATGACTCCACCGGTTTCGAAGGACACCCTCAGCATAAGCATCCGACGCACCAAGAGGTACCACCGAACCATTCAATATATCTCTTCGGACGAAGATCAGGTTTACTCCGGCAATATTTTTGACGAGCGCATAATCCGCATCAAGAAGTTTGCAGAACGCTGCTATTGAAGCGCCATGATACCATCCGCTTGGGTGTTCCTTGTGTCGGTCGAAATCGGCTTTGTAAGGCACCGTGACGCATCTCAGTCCGAAACTCGCGTTGTATTCTACGCAAATCACGTGGGGTTTGGTGCGATGCAGTAATGCTTTGAGAATCCAATAGTCGTTGCCATCAATATCAATGCTGAGTATGCCCAGCTTATCGCCGTTCTCTGATATAAAATCTGTAATGGTGTTCAGACTCTCCAGCGTGATCCAATGGCACTCTGCCACGCTGTTGTACTTCAGTTTTCGAAAGATCGAGTTTGCCAGATCGCATTGCTGCTCATTGCCATCCAGCAGCAATCCCTTGTATCCAAGCTTGGTCAGGCCGACCGAGTTGTAGCTGTAGGCATGAAAACCGAACTCCACAAAAGATCTGTCAACTCCGAAGCGATCCGCGAAATCGACCAGCAGATCTGATTCTTCGTTGTCATTCTGCGATCTGGCAAAGAGCTGCCAGACCAAAGACTGTGCCGGCCAAAAAGTCACTTGTTCCGCCGTCGGCCTCGTTCGCTCCACACTACCACGGCCGACGACGCGATCGAGCCCGCCATCCGCCTCTCCCGCCGCATGGGAAGCAAAACCACTTCCGCGGCGCCGATGACGGCGCGGCAGCCGACCAACCCTCTAGCATTCAGCTATTCAGGTAGTTCTGCCAGTGATCCAGTGTAAGTGTGGCCCTGTCTCTGCTCAGAACCTCCGCGGCCTTCTGATCCAGATGGGCAAGGCTGATGTCGTCCCATTGCTCAAGAATGATGACCGGCATGGTCCTGTGGAGGATGTCGAGCGGCGATGATCTGACCACCGGAACGCAACCCAGACACATGGCCTCATAGGTGCGGTGACAATCGAGGCCGTTGCCATGCGGTGAGATCACATACTTGTAGTCCGACATCAGTTGCCAGAGCGACCGACGATCCGTTCGTCCGGGCAGGAAGTCGTTGTACCGGGCGTCGAGAAGGGCTTCGTTGGCAACATATCGGTCTCTTCCGTGTCGTTCGAACATATTGAACTGGTGACACGATAGTGTGCGATCCCGTCGCTTCTGAAATGGCTTGGCTTTCGTGAGGATTTCGGTCAGGACGCGCTCCTGCCCGACGGCCGTCATTCTGGGCGCCCACCAATGCAGGCCGTTCTGCAATGTGTGGTAGTCGAGGCCCAGAGGTATCGGCTTGATTGACCCATGTTCCCGGGGCAGGTCGTAGTTCTGCGTGAACCATGTTTCGACGGCATGACTCTTGGGTACGATGTGCTCGTAATCGATGCCGTCGATCTTGCCGATTTCCGAGGGGGCTCCGCGCGTGCTGGACCCGGTGACCAGTCGGATCCTTATGCGGTTCTCCTCAAGGCGCGGTAGAATCTGTTGCACAAAATGGCGTAGCGCGCTGGTGACGACGTAAACCCTGTCACCATTCTCGATGTCTCGATATTGATCGGCGTCGAAACGACCGTCGTCTGCGACAATCGGTTTCGGGTAAACATCGCAGGACTTTGCGATCCCGCGCGTGGAGACGAACCGGCAGTTCAGTTCGGAGCTGTTCGGGTCGGCCAGTTCCCTGTTCAGTTGCTGAAAGCTGACGGCATCCGACAATCTGGCTCCCACGAACAGCAGCGCGACATTCAGATAGTCCGAGACGTCCGAGGTCTTGGCTTGCTCGATATCCTGTACGCCCATCGCAAGGCAGCCCATCTGAGTCCATCCGCCACACATATCACTCCGTATCTGGTTTGTCCGACGACATCCCCTGCCCGGGCGACCTGGATCGGGCTCGGCCCCGCCGCGTCCACGCCCGGTCCACTTGACAAGGGAAGCGGCGCGGCGGCCAATGCGCCGGAGCCCGAGACGTGTTCCGCGACACCCGGGAAAGGCCTTGAAAAAGGACACCGGGCACGATCGGGCTGGCCAGCCTGAACGACCGCTCGAGGCGGCTCGCGAAGCGGGCGAGTCCAGAGCCTTGGTGCGCGCCGCCGGTCGTTGACCGGCTGCGCCGGACGAGAGCCCGACGAGCCAGAGAGGACACGATCGTACGGTGCCGAAAAAAGTCCCCTCGAAGAGTCTGGTCGTAACGTCTCTCTTCCGCGACAACGCGGCCTATATTCCCTACTACTTGAAGTGCTGTGAGTCGTTGCTCAATCGACTGGCAGATTATGATTTTGAGTTCCTTTTCTACACAAACAACAACACCGATAACACAACAGAATTGCTGAGAAGCCAGGGCGTACTGCCGAGCGTCAGGATTGTCGAAGATGAATACGACGAAGATCATCTGACGTTACATCGAACGCTGCGGCTGGCAGTTTATAGAGAGCGGATGTTGGACATGATACGGCAGTCCAGGGCGAGTTACGTCCTGATGATTGATAGCGATATCATGTTCAACGGGAACATGGTCGCGGAGATGATCAAGACGTTGGAAACGGCCGATGCGTCATTTGTGGCGCCATTTTCGATCAACAAGATGGGTTTCTACTATGACACTTACGCCCATGTGGAGATGGACGACGAATACATGTGGCTGACGGAACGTCGTCCGAGCATGCTGTGGAAGAGGCATGTGGCGATTGCCGGAGGCAAAGAGCCGCGACAGGTCAAGTCGGCGTTTTCAGGTTTCTTCCTGGGCCGTCGCGATGTTCTTGATCACCCGACGATAACGTACATCTCGGGTCGTTCCGAGTGCGAACACCTCGCCTTCAATCAGGCGATCAACGATATGGGCAGGAGGATCTTCCTTGATCCTGCGGTGACACCGATCCAGTCGGATGCGAACGCCTTCCAGTCGCACTATCGACTTGTTTCGTCCGGCCGCACGAACTTTCGAAAGAATGCCATGCGACTGCAAACGATAAAGGGCGTCACCCTGCGTGAGATCTGGGTCGAGGCGCGGCTGCTCTGGGGGCAGTCGGTGAAGCCGTGACGGGACCTGGGCTGCGCCGGCTACGGCGTCTCATGCAGTGCTTGCTCTGAAGGTCCGCGCCCCGGAGTCTCGCCGTCGGGCTTCCACGCGGCCACCTTTTCGGCTCTTCCGCCCGCGACCTTGTAGATCCGGCCGGCGATTGAGGTCCATGCCTCCCGGTGGGTGACAGCGACGATCGTCAGGGCTCCCTTGAGCGCATCGATGTTGGCGCAGATTTCCGCTTCCGTCTTTGGATCAAGCGCGCTTGTGACTTCGTCGAGTATCAGCAGCTTGGGCTGGAACACGAGGGCACGCGCCAACGCAATACGCTGCCTCTCGCCGCCGGAGAATCTCGCTCCCAACTCGCCCGCTATTGTCTCCAACCCATCCTCAAGCTTTTCGACGAACGTCTCGGCACCGGCCATCGTCAGTGCCCGGCGAACGGCCTCGTCGCTCACCGATGGATCGCCGAGCGTGATGTTCTGGCGGATCGTTCCATGCAGCAGCGTCGTCTCCTGCGGAACGTACCCGATCATCCTGCGCCACTGGCGCAGATCGACCTGATCAAGCGGCGTGTCGTCAAGCCAGATCGTTCCGGAATCGGGCGTATGCAACCCGAGCAGCAGGTCGACGATGCTGGTCTTGCCGGCGCCCGACGGTCCAATCAGGACCGTGATCTCGTTTGACGGAATCGTCAGGGTGACATCCTGAATCACCGGCGAAGTCCCGTACTTGAACGAGACGTGCTCAAAACGGCAACTCCCCTCCAGTGTGGGAGACGCGTTTCCCGGCCGCTGTTCGCGCATCGAAGCCAGTGATTGAACGCTCTGCAACGCGCTCCAGTAAGCGCTTTCGTCCGCGGCAACCGACATCAGGAAATGCTGCGCCTGTCTGACGGTATCGACTCCCCTGAGGGCGATGATCGCCAGGACAGCCACGCTCGCGAACTGGATCTGCCACCATACGGTCGCGATCAGCAGACCGGCTCCCAGCACTGCGACGAGGAACGAATCGGCACCGGTGCGGACGGCATTCGCCAGAACGGCCAGGCGGCGCGCCGCAGCACGTATCTTGCCGTTTTGGGCTTGAATCGCGGACAGGATCTGATCCTGTCTTTCCATCGCCCTGATCGGCTTCATGTTGTTGAGGGTGTCCGAGACCAGCGTCGACATGGTCGCCATATGGACTGTCTGCTGTTGGCCCACTTCCCGGCTCTTCGCGACAAGTCTTCCGAACAGGATATAGAACGCAACCCCAACGACGATACCGAGCACCGTCAGTTCGAGGGAGATGAGGAAGGCCGCACACAGATAGAAGACGGATTGAATCGTGTAAGAAAACAGCCGCGCCGACTCCATGTAGACCTTGCCGGCTCGCATGGCGTTGTTGTTGAGCTCATTGGCGAACTCACCGACCTTGCGGCCGACAAGATAGTTCCACCGCGCGGCAAAGAGGTGCTCAAGGAGCCTGGCTCTGATCCTCGTCGACACCTCGGCCTCGGCGAAGGCCACATAGTTCAGCGCAAAAAAGGTCATCACGTACTTCGACGACAACGCAAGGATCGCGAGACATATCAACGGGATGGGTTCGATCGCGACTCCCAGCGAGTCCAGTGCGCCGATCGCAAGACGGCCCAGCCAGGGATCCTCGCCTCCTTCCACCCCGCCGCCGGTCAGTGCGAAAAGGGGCACCAGCGCGCCGAGGCCGACCATTTCGAAGGCGCTGGCGAGAGTCAGGCTGAACAGGACCGCCCAGGGCCGCGCGCCCTCGCTGCGAAAGAAGATTTTGAACGCTCCGCGCATGACCGCGTTCTATCACGATTGGCTGGTTTGTATCGCCGTCGCGGGCGCGGCTTCGCGCGGGTGATGCCGGGTCGTCAGCCTCCGGTTCGCCCCGCTTGAGCTCGATCTCGGCGACGTCGGCGAACTCCCTTCGGGAGAGATATGCCGTCTACCGAAAAGGACCGCTCGCAACTGGACGTACCGCCGCGCCTTCCGCTAGAGGTGCCAGCCTCTGTCGCGTCGGGCGCATCGCGCCCCGGCTCACACTTTGAGGGACGAAGCCCGTGAGATTGTCGCGCTGTCTGGTGGCGAGCGATTCCAATCCCGACTACGTCGGTTTCGTCGATCTGGTCCGGTCGGCCTGGCGGGACTGTGTGGGCATCGACCTCAGCCTGGTTCTCGTCGCGTCGCAGCTTCCTCCGAACGTCGGGCGGCATGAGGACGTCGTGACGATGTTCGAGCCGGTGCCGGATGTTCCCACGGCCTTTCAGGCGCAGTGTATCCGTCTGTTGTGGCCGTCCATGATGCGCGACGACGGAGCGGTGATCATCTCCGACATGGACATGGCGCCCCTCTCCCGACGCTATTTCACGGCGGCGCTGCCAACGCTGCCCGACGACAGTTTCGTCGTCTACCGATCGGGCTTGCTGGAGGCCGTCGGGCAACTGCCGATATGCTACAACGCGGCGCGGCCGGGGACCTGGGCGGAGGTTTTTCCGGGCATGCGCGACCCGCAGGACGTTCGCGACGTGCTGGCGAACTGGTGGCAGATTGCGTCACCCAGCTGGGAATTGCGCAAGGTTGGAAACAACGGCTGGACCTTCGACCAATCACATCTCTTCGACCGGGTCACCGCGTGGTCCGAGACGAAACCCGAGGCGCATCTGGTGAAGCTCGATGATCGAGCTCTCCGGTTCCGGCGGTTCCATCGGCGCAAGGCGACACTGGGTGCCGAATCCAGGCTCTTTCCCGTCCAGGAATGGGTGCTCGGCCACGCGATCCGTCGCGGCTACTTCACCGACAGTCACCTGGAGCAGCCGCCGGACCTCAACGCCCGTCTCAACGGCTCCATCGTGGCGCATGCGACGGGCGAGACGGCGCGCACGCATCGCGGGCGCCGATGACCGGTCGGACGCCTGCAACTCCGCGTCAGGGACAGGATCAGGACGTGACCGCTGTCGATACCGGCGGGATCAAGGTCTCCGCGATCATCACCAGCTACAATCGCTATTCATCTCTGATGACGGCCGTCGACAGCGTCAGGAAGCAGACCCATCCGAACGTCGAGATCATTGTCATCAACGACAAATCGGATATGCCCGAGTACGGCCGGACACCGCCCGGGGACGTTACCTGGATCGATCTGGAGACAAGCAGCCGCGAGGCCCTTGGCTTTCCAAGTTGCGGCTACACCAAGAACGCGGGGATCGCCGCGGCCACAGGCGACTACGTCGCCTTCCTCGACGATGACGATGCGTGGCTGCCGGACAAGGTGAAGGCGCAGCTCGATGCCATGGTGAGCGGCGGCTGGACGTTCTCGTGCTCGGAGGCGCTGATCGGTGGCGGGCCGTTCGACGAGGACAAGGACTATGCCGTCTACCACGCCGGGTATTTCGAGACGTTCTCCAGGGACTTCTTCGAGCGCCACTACGGTCAATGGCGTGGGAAGCTTCCGGATGTGTTCGATCTTGAGCTGATCGAGAAGCACAACTTCGTGATCGTGTCGTCCGTCATGGTGCAGAAGAAGCTGCTGGACGATGTCGGTCCCTTCAGGGAAACCCGAATCTGGGACACGTCCAACGGCGGGCCGGAGGATCGGGACCTATGGAAACGGATCCTGCGGCGCACGGACTGCCTGCACATCAACCGGCCGCTGGTGTACATCGACGGCCGTCTGTCGGAGAACACGCCGATCCGCAAGTTCGTGCGGAAGATCAGGAGGATCGTTGCGCGGCTCGGCAACTGACCGCCGGCCACGCCAGCGGTTCGCCGGTCAGCCGTCCTTGCCGTCGCACCATGCCCTGACGATCGCGGCCAGTTCCGCACCCTTCGCTTCCACCTCCGCGAGGTCGGCGAACTTCATTGTGCGGGCCTCCTTGCCGTCCCCTTCCAGGCTCGGAAAGTCGCCGGCAATCTCTGCGCCCTTGTGGAACATGAGGGTGGCGTGCACTTTCGCCTTGGGAAAGAAGCTCGCCAGATTGCCCTTGTAAATGAAGGTCGGCGCCTGCCATTTGATGGTCTCCGACATGCGGTCATCGGACGCGAGGATCGCCTCGCGCACCGCCATGACCACGGGCTTCATGGGATTGTCGTAGGCGTCGAGCCAAGCGTCGACATCGGGATTGCGGTTCATCGCGTCCTCACCTCGGTCTAGGCGTTCTCCAGCCCGTCGATCAGCTTGTCATGTTCGGACGGGTGCATCATGACGGTGTTCTCCGCCGGGGGGAAACCGCCCCCGGCGACATCGTCGTGAAAAGCCCGCAGCGCCGCCACGCGTTCCCGGTACAGGCGCGCCTGCAAGGTTCGAAGGTCCCCGTAGGCCTTGGCGTGGCGCGGATTGCTGTCGTTGATGCCGCAAATGTCTTCCTGGAACAGGTAGTCGACATCGCCACCGCCGCCGGAGCCCAGCGATATGGTGACGACGGAAGTGCGTCGGGAGATCTCGGTCAACGCGTCGGCAGCGGTGACTTCAACCTCGACGCAATAGACGCCGGCGTTCTCCAGGTCCTTGATCTGCCCAAAGAGCGCCAGGGCCTCCTCGGCGGTGCGACCGAAGGCGCGCACCCCACCGATCCACGTACTTTTTCGCGGCACCAGGCCGACGTGCCCCATCACCGGAACGCTCGCGGACGCCAGAGATTCGACAAAGGCCGGCTCGCGCGGACAGTAGATCGTGTCGGCGCCTGCTTCGAGGAGGCGATAGGCTTCCCGAAGGGCCTCGTCCCGCGACGGGAACTTCATCATCTGGACCGCCGAGGAGATGAAATGCTCGGGCGCGCCCTCGCGCGCCGATGCGTAGACCGGCGCGCCGCTGATCAGAAGATCGATGCCGGCATCGGTGGCGGCGCGGGCCTCGTCGGCCGTGTTGGCGGTGGTCTGCGTGAACTTGCGCTGGCCCTTGCCGGCGATCAGATCGGCGACGGTGAGGTTACGCCGTGCCGCCTGGCCGCCGAACGTGAAGACGCGTTTCACGGGTCGGGCTACTCGGCCGGCTCGCGCACGTCCGTCGTGGGCGCGTCGTCGGTCCGGAACTGGAGCCGGTAGAGGCGCGCATAGGCGCCGTCGGCGGCGAGCAATGCGTCGTGCGATCCTTCCTCGACGATCTCGCCATCGACCAGCACGCATATCTTGTCGGCGTTCTTCACCGTCGAGAGGCGGTGGGCGATCACGATCGTCGTGCGACCCTGCATCAGGTGATCGAACGCGGTCTGGACCTTGTGCTCGGACTCGGTGTCGAGCGACGCGGTGGCCTCGTCGAGCAGGATGATGGACGCGTCGCGCAGGATCGCGCGGGCGATGGCGAGACGCTGGCGCTGACCGCCGGATAGCGTCGACGCGGAGTCGAGCAGGTGGGTGTCGTAGCCGTCCTCGGTCCGCAGGATGAAGTCGTGGGCGAGGGCGGCGCGCGCGGCCGCCTCGACCTCGGCGTCGCTGGCTCCGGGGCGGCCAAAGCGGATGTTCTCGCGGATCGTATCGCGGAACAGCACGATATCCTGGCTGACCAGTGTCACGTGATCGCGAAGCGACGAGGTGTCGAGGGTGGAGATGTCCTGCCCGTCGATGGTGATGCGGCCACCGCCGATGCCATAGAACCGTTCGATCAGCGAGATCAGGGTCGACTTGCCCGATCCCGACGGCCCGACGAGCGCCGTCACCTTGCCCCCTTCGGCCGTGAAGTCGAAGTTCCTGAACAGCGGCCCGGTGGCGTCGTAGGCGAAGTCGACCTTGTCGAAGCGCACTGTGCCGTCAGCCAGGCGAAGAGGCTGCGGTTGCTCCGGCACCTCGATCGTGGGCTCCACGTCCAGCAGCTCGTACATGAGGCGAACACCGACCAGCCCGGCCTCCAGTTCGATCTGCACCCGGGCCAGCCGCTTGGCCGGCTCGTAGGCGAGGCCGACGGCGGCGACGAACGAAATCAGCGCGCCCGGATCGACATCCATGTAGATCACCTGATAGCCGGCGATGAAGGTGACCACGGTCAGGGATACGGCGCCGAGGATTTCCATCAGCGGGCTGGCTCGGGCGCCGATATGCACGATCTTGTCGGAGCGCAGCCGCACGTCCTCGATGGCGTCGGCCATGCGCTGGCGCATCGTGGGTTCCATGTTGAAGGCCTTGATCACGCGAATGCCGCGCGCGGTCTCCTGCATGTCGGAGGTCAACCTGGCGAACGAATTGAACTGCGCAAGCGCCACGCCGCGAACGCGCCTGACGAGGTGGGCGATGCCGATGACGGCGATCGGTCCCAGCACGATCACGACCAGCGACAACAACGGATTCTGCGCGACCATGACGACCACCAGCCCGATGAGGGTCAGGAGATCCCGTCCAGCCGCCGTGAACAGGATGTGGAGAACATCTCGCGCTGCGGTCGAGTTGTGGCCCATGCGCGTGACCAGCTCACCGGACGGGGTCCGGTCGTAGAAGTCGATGCCGAGGTTGATGAGGTGGTTGTAGAGCCGGTTCTGCATCCGCGCGACGATGGCGTTGCCGATCCTGCCCATCGCGACGGTCGCCAGGAACCTGCCGACCCCACGTATGACACCGAGGATCGCCATGGCGATGACGAGCAGGTAGAGCATCGCCTCGCGCTTCTCGAAGAAGACCTCGTTGACGACGTCGCGGATCAGCCATACCGAGGCCGCCGTCGCCGACGCCACGATCAGGTTGATCACGATGACGTAGGCGTAGCGGGGCATGAAGTCGCGCCCGACCTCGGAGAACAACCGCCGCATCAGAGCGACGGATCCCTCTTCGGTCAGCTTTCGCCAGGATTCGATCACCGCCATCGACGGTCAACTCCGCGTCCGAGGCCAGGGTCCGGTCCGGACCCTGGCGCCGCACATATAAGACCAGACGGGTGTGCATTACGACTCCCGTCGTGATTTCAGGGGGTTCAGGCCGGGAGCGCGGTCTCGACAAGCCGCACCCAGTACGACGATCCGAAGGGAATGGCGTCGTCGTTGAAGTCGTAGGCCGGATGATGGAGCCCGGCGGTGTCGCCGTTGCCGGTGAAGATGAACGCGCCCGGACGTTCGGCCAGCATGAACGAGAAATCCTCACCGCCCATGATCGGTTGCGCCTGCGACACCTTGTCCGCGCCCGCGATATCCCGCGCGACGCCGGCGCAGAAGTCAGTCTGCTCGCCATGGTTGACGGTCACCGGATAGCCCCGCCGGTAGTTGAGGGCGGCGAGGACGCCATGGGTTGTGGCAATGCCGTTGGCGATCTCGCCGAGGCGCTTCTCGATCAGCGTGCGGACGCTTTCTTCCAGTGTGCGGACGGTGCCGGCCAGTTCCGCCGTCTCGGCGATGATGTTGGTGGCCTGGCCGGTCTTCATCCTGGTGACCGAGACCACGGCGCTGGAGATCGGGTCGACATTGCGCGCCACGATGGTCTGCAGCGCCTGAACCATCGCGACCGCCGCCAGCAGCGGATCGGCCGTCAGGTGCGGCAGCGCCGCGTGTCCGCCCGTGCCGTTGATCGACACACTGAACTCGTCGGTCGAGGCCATCACCGGGCCGGCGCGAATGGAAAACTCGCCGACCGGCAGCCCCGGCAGGTTGTGCATGCCGTAGACCTCGTCGAGCGGCCAACGCTCGAGCAGGCCGTCCCGGATCATGGCGCGGGCGCCGGCGCCGCCTTCCTCGGCCGGCTGAAAGATCAGCACCGCCGTGCCGGCGAAATTGCGGGTCGCCGCCAGATACTCGGCCGCGCCCAGAAGCATGGCCGTGTGGCCGTCATGGCCGCAGGCATGCATCCTGCCGTCGATCTTCGACACATGGGGCTTGCCCGATTTCTCCTGGATGGGGAGCGCATCCATGTCGGCCCGAAGGCCGATCATGCGGTTGCCGGGCCGGGCGCCGGCGATGGTCGCGACGACGCCGGTGCGGCCGATCCCGGTGGCGACATCGTCGACACCGAAACGCTTGAGGTGCGTGGCCACGAAACCCGCGGTTTTCTTGACGTCATAGAGGAGTTCGGGGTGCTGGTGCAGCTCCCGCCGCCAAGCGGCAATATCGGCTTGCCGCCGAGCGACGTCTTCGACAACGGGCATTCGCGAGCTCCCTGACTGGCGTGCCTAAGCACATAACGCATGGACGCCGGTATGCAAACGCGACGTACCGGGTGCGGTCATGGCGGACGGATGTCACTTTCCGGTGAGATTCCCCGCCGGGCCCGGTCGCGGCTTTTGCAAACGCATTGGCGAAGCGCTAGGAAAGTACCTCGCGGATCGGTGGGAAATCGGCCTTCGGGGCCGGGCAAAGAGGCCCTTATGGCGGCGCGATCGTTCCTTTTCGGGCTCGCACTGGCAGCGGTGTTGGCATTCGCACCGAACGGCGTGGCCGGCACGTCGCCCGCCTATATCGTCGTCGACGTGGACAAGGGCACGGTGCTCAGCCACCGGTCGGCGGCGCGTCTCTGGTACCCGGCGTCGATCACCAAGATCATGACCGCCTATGTGGTCTTCCGCGCGCTGGAGGCCGGTGAAGTCTCGTTGCGCTCGCCGGTGAAGATCAGCAAGAACGCGCTCGCCCAGGCGCCGTCGAAGATGGGTTTCAAGGTCGGCACGGTCCTCAACATCGACAACGCCCTGAAGATGATGATCGTCAAATCCGCGAACGATATCGCGGTGGCGATCGCCGAGACCGTTGGTGGCAGCGAGGCGACGTTCGTCGAGCGCATGAACGCCGAGGCCAAGCGCCTTGGCATGAACTCGACCCGCTTCAACAATCCCAATGGGCTGCCCGACGACGAGCAATGGTCGACCGCGCGCGATCTGGCGATCCTGGCGCGCGCCGTCTGGCGGCATTTTCCCGATTACCGGGACTATTTCCAGATTCCGGCCATTCGCGTCGGCAAGAAGCTGCTGCGCTCGCACAACACGTTGCTGGAGCGCTTTCAGGGCGCCAACGGCATGAAGACCGGATATATCTGCTCGTCGGGCTTCAACGTCGTCGCCTCCGCCACGCGCGAGGACCGGACAGTGATGGTCGTGGTGCTGGGCTCGCCGTCGTCGGGTGAGCGGGCCGAGCTCGCCGCTTCGCTGCTCAATCGCGGCTTCTCGTCGTGGATATCGCTGACCGGGCGGCCGCCGCTGGAGTCGTTTCGCGCCACCCGCGCCCGTGGGGAGCCGACCGATCTTCGCGACCTGATGTGCACCGCCGCCGGCCGGGAGGCGCGGGCAGCGGCCAGGAAGGAGCCGAAGCAGACAGCGCTCGTGCCCCGGTTCAAGCTGATGGACCCGGTGCGGGTCTACACCGGTGACGCGGCCGTGCCCCTGCGCAACGTGCCGCTGCCGCGGCTGCGGCCGGTGATCGAGGAGCAGAGCGCCGCGCTCGCCGACGAAGACGCCGCCGCGGTCCAGTGAGCGCCGAGACGGCCGGCGCGAGCCGGCGGCCGCGCAAACCACCCATCGATTTCGTGCTCGTGACCGGCCGTCGCGGCGCCGGCAAGACGACGCTCATCAACCGGTTGCTCGCTGCGGCGGACCATCAGCGTTCCGCGGTCATCCTCAACGATTTCGGCCACACCGAGCTCGCCGCCTCGCCCAGCGCGGCGCTGGACGACGGTTTCGTTGCTCTCGGAAGGGGGTGCGTGTGCTGTGCCGTGCGCGGCGAGCTCGTCGGGGCGCTGGAGCGCCTGTTGCGCGATCTCGACAACGGCCGGCTGGAGCCTGTCGACCGGGTGATCCTCGAGGCCGACGCCGCCGCCGACCCGTCGGCCATCGTTGCCGCGCTGTCCCGCCATCCCTACCTCGCCCTGCGCTACCGGACGGCGGCGATCGTTGCCGCGGTCGGCTCGCTCGCGGATTGGCAACCGGACCCGGTGGAGCTGATGCAGGCCGCGATGGCCGATCGCGTGGTCCATGCCGGTGAAGCTTCGGTCGTCCCGGCGGCGGTGCGGCTGGCCGAGATGCGCCGGTCTGTCGGTGGCGAGGCATTGGCCATGTCGATGGCCCCGTTCTGGAGCCGTGATCCCGTGCCTTTGCCGGACGATGTCGCGGTTGCCGACGAAACGGCCGCATGCACGGCGTTCGAGCGCCCGGGAGTGCTCCCGATCGCCCGCCTGCCGGATCTCGCTGACCATCTCGCCACCGTCTTCGGGCCGAATCTGGTCAAGGTCCGGTGCGACACCGGCGACGAGGAGGAGGGCGCGATCCTGCGCATGCTCGGCGGTGTCGTGCTGCCGATCGAAGCCATGGCCGGTCATGCCTCGCCGACCGTGACCGTGCGGGCGGTGTTGCGGGATGCGCCGGCCGACGCTCTGGTCACGTTGATCGACGGCTTCATGGGCGGCGCGGTGGATGCGCCCGACGCCACGGCGATCATCGACAATCCGCTGTCGATTGCCGGCTTCAGCGCCCGTCCCGGTCGGCGATGAACGGTTCAAGCACGCTTGCGGATCAGGAAGCTCGACCGCTCGCCGTCGAAACGCTGCTCGACCAGGGTGTGGCCGCCTTCGGTGCAGAAATGCGGCACGTCGACCTTCGCCATCGGATCGTTGGCGACCAGCGCGACTGTTGCGCCCGCGGGCAGCGCCCGCAGCACCGTCTGTGCCTTCAGGACCGGCAGCGGGCATCTGAGGTCGATGGCGTCGACCGGCACGGCGCCTTGCCAAGGGTCTTCGGTGACGGACGGCCGTTCAGACATCGTTAACCATGTTCCGGCTTCGTGACGTGTGACCTTGGGGGCGCCCCATGTGTTAGCGCGGCCGGGGGCCCGAGAGAAGCGGCGGGACGCGAAGGCCGATGTCGGATACGCTTGCGAACGGCCCGCGCGGTGGCATGACACCGGTGCCGAGACCGCGGCCGCGGGCGTTCGACAGGGAGGGTGAGGCCACACCTTTGAAGGCTCGAAGCCCATCCGCGGGCGCGGCCGGCAACCGCGCGACCCTCCGGACGCCGGACGAGGCGCAGGCGCTCGTCCCGGCGTGGCAGGCGCTTGCCGGCGAGGCGAGCGACGACAATCCGTTCCTGAGGCCGGGCTTCCTGCTGCCGGCGGCAGCCCATCTGGCGCGCCACGAGGTGGCGATCGCGACTGCGGAGACCGGCGGTGGCGATCTGATCGCCCTGGCGCCGGTCGTGCGCACGCGGCTCGGGGGTATCGCCCGGGCCTGGCAGGTCTGGACCCATCCCTACGCACCGCTCGGCACGCCGCTGCTGCGGCGCGGCCGGGAGAATGAGGCGCTCGAAGCCCTGCTCGACCTCATCGGTCGAGACCGGGCCGTGGTCATCCCCGACCTGTCGCTCGACGGCGTCGTCGCGGAGACGCTGGTCACGGTGGCCGCCGCCGGCGGCCGGTCGGTCAGCCATCTCGATCGGCACCAGCGTGCCACGGCGACCCGGGGCAGCGGCGACGTACACACCGCCCTGTCGCGCCGGCACCGCAAGGACTACGCCCGCCTCGAAAGGCGGCTGGCGGAGCAGGGGGCGTTCGAGCGCGTCGCCGCTGCCCGGCCTGCCGAGGTGCAGGCCGGCTTCCCGCGCTTCCTGTCGCTGGAGGCGTCGGGATGGAAGGGGCGGCGCGGAACGGCGCTGGCGTCGACCACCGCGGTGATGCAGTTCGCTCGCGAAGCCGTCTTCATGCGCAACGACGGCCGTGTCCGCATCGACTCCGTGACGCTCGACGGGCGCCCGGTGGCGATGGTGGTCTCGCTGGTGGAGCGGTCGACGCTGTTCACATGGAAGATCGCCTACGACGAACGCCTTGCGGCCTACTCGCCCGGGGCCCAGCTCATGCTCGGCCTGCCGGCGACGGTGTTCGGGGCAACCGAGGTCCGGTCCATCGATTCCTGTGCCGCGCCGGACCACCCGATGATCGACCGGCTGTGGCCGGAACGCCGACCGATGGCGACGGTGGTGATCGGGCCGAGACCTTCGCCCGGGGTTGTGCTCGGCCTCGGACTGGCGTCGGCGCGGGCCGAACAGACGGCGCGTCGCGTGCTCGGTCGGATGTGGCGTCGAGGCGGGCGGCGTTAACCCTCCGCCTCGTCCTTCGCGATCTCACGGAAATGGCGGCGCACGACCTTGCCCGACGCGGTCAGCGGAATGTCGTTGACGAAGGCGATTTCGCGGGGGTATTCGGCCGCCGACAGAGCGGTGCGGACACGGCGCTGCAGGTCGTCGGCAAGCTCCGGCGAGGCGTCGGCCCCGGTTGCGAGCTTCACATACGCCTTGACGATCTCGGTGCGCACGGGATCGGGCTTTCCGACCACCGCCGCCATCGCCACGGCCGGATGGGCCTGCAGGCAGTCCTCGATATCGGTCGGTCCGATGCGGTAGCCCGACGAGATGATCAGATCGTCGTTGCGGCCCACGAAGGTCCAGTAGCCGTCCTTGTCGACGGTCGCGAGATCGCCGGTCATGAGCCAGTCGCCGCGAAAGCGGGCCGCGGTCCCGTGCGCGTCGTTCCAGTATTCCAGGAACATGGACGGATCGGAGCGGTGGATGGCGATTTCGCCCGGTGCCTCCGGCGGCGCGTCGCGGCCCTCGTCATCGAGCAGGCGGACGCGATGTCCGGGGATTGGGACGCCGAGCGCGCCGGGCCGCCCGATCCCCAGCCGCGACGACGATCCCAGCACGTAGTTGCATTCGGTCTGGCCGTAGAACTCGTTGATCTGGAGGCCGAAGGCCGCCTCGACCCAGCGGTAGGCTGAGGCGCCGAGGCGTTCGCCGGCCGCGGCGATGGTGCGCACCGCGTAGTTGGACCGCTCGATTGCCGGATCGTCGGCCATGAGCATGCGCACAGCCGTCGGCGGCAGGAAGACATTGGTGACCGCCGCGTCGCGCATCAGGGCAAGTGCGGCGTCCGGGTCGAAGCGGCCGAACGCCCCGAACACCACAGGCACGCCGTGATGCAGGCTGGGCAACAGCGCGTTCAGGAGCCCGCCGGCCCAGGCCCAGTCGGACGGTGTCCAGAAACGGTCGCCAACGGCCGGGAAGTCCGCGTGGCTGAAGCCGATGCCGGGCAAATGGCCGTGGAGGACCCTGTGGGCATGCAGCACGCCCTTGGGGCGGCCGGTGGTGCCTGAGGTGAAGATCATCATCGACGGATCGTCGATGCGGGCCTCCGGGGCGGCGAAACCGGCCGGCGCGTCCGCTACCAGGCGGCCGTAGCCGAGCGCCGTGCGGTCGCTGCCGTCGACGCTGATCACGCGCTCGCGGCACGGCAGCGGTTCGTCGATGGCGGCAAGCTTGGCGACACCGCCCGCATCGGTGACGATAGCAACAGCGCCCGACGCGATCAGGCGGTAGCGCAAGGCCTCCGGGCCGAACAGGGCGGCGAGGGGGACGGCGATCGCCCCCAGCTTGTAGGCGGCGAGATGGCCGGCGACGGTGGCGACCGATTGCGGCAGCAGGATCGCGATCCTGTCGCCACGGCCGACGCCCATTTGCGCAAGGGCTGCCGCCAGGCGGTCGGATTCGGATTTGAGGTCGGCGAAGCTCGTCGTCGTCAGCTTGCCGTCGACGTATCTCAGGAGCGCGGGGCGGTCCGGTTCGGCAAGGGCCCAGCGATCGATGCCGGTGGCGATGCTGCCGTGTGTCGGCACCTTCCAACGAAAGTGATCGTACGCTTCGCGATAGGCGTCGGTCATGCCGCTCCGGTGGTCACCGGTCGCTGACGACGATCGCGCCGGGCGGCAGCGGATCGGCCAGCACCAGGGCCCAGTAGCTTGTGTAGCGTCCCTCAGGGACATGGGCCACGGCGATGCCGATTTCCTTGATCTCGGGCAGAAGCAGGTTGGCGTCGTGGCTGGGCGAGGCCTGCCAGCGGGCGATAGCCGTTTCCAGCGACTGGTAACCGGCGCCCACATTCTCCGCGACGAGAGCCGCATGATACCCGCCCTGGGCGATCCGGCGCTTGAAGCTGGTCTGCCCCGGCAGCCGATGGTCGAGCGTGTCGGTCTGCGCCATACGGCGCGCCTGGTCGGCCGCGAGCCTGGTCAGCTTGGCGTTGACGCTCACGGGGCCCAGACCCCTGGAGCGGCGGTAGTCGGAGATCATGCGGGCCGCGCTCGCGCCATCGACGACGCCGGCGCGGGTGTCGAGTCCGCCGGAGAACAGGCCGCTGCTGGCGCAAGACGCCAGAATCAGTGGCACGGCGACGACAAGCGCGATGCGTTTCCAGATCGACATGATAGCGGTCTCGTGAGGCGGCGCGGTGATCGCAGGTTTTAGAGCGTTCTGCGGTGGGATTGAACCATTCTGCCGGAGTAGGTTTGGTTCAAGGTCAAGGGCTTTGGCGAAGGTCGTATCGGGATACGGCCGAGCCGAAGACCGCTGGATTTGGGCCAAACCAGCCCGGCCCTCCGGGTTTCCGGCCGGCGGCCGCCCACGGCGTCAAAGCGCTTGCCCGTAGCCCGGCTACGCGCTGCACGCTTTTCCTGGTGGACCGTCGCACCGGCCGAGAAACAGAATTGATCCAATCTCATCACAGAACGCTCTAGCGGCGATTTCAAGGCGGCCGGTCAGGCCGCTTCGGGCTCGTCCGGCGACAGGACCTCGCCGACCCGGTCGCGCGACAGAACGCCCCGCAGCGCGCCCGCCTCGTCGACCACCGGCACCGGGTACTCGCCGGTCAGCGTCGCCCGCAAGGCCTCTGCAAGGGGCTTGCCGGTGTTGACGGCGGGCAGGCGGATGACGTGGCCCTCGACATGATGGCTGGCGTTGGCGGGGGGGATCTTCTGCAAGGCGTCGCGTGTGATCGCGCCGACGTAACCACGATCGTTGCTGACATAGCCGATATCGGTGCCGACGCTCTGCATCTCGGCGAGCGCCTGCTCCAGCGTCTCGTCGGTGAGGCGAAGGGGCGGGGGCTGCATGCAGTTCTCCACCGTCAGCACCCGCGAGCGGTTCACGTCCTTGACGAAGGCGCGGACGTAGGCGTCGGCCGGATGCAGCAGGATCTCGGCCGGCGTGCCGACCTGGGTCAGCTCGCCGTCCTTGAGGATGGCGATGCGGTCGCCGAGGCGCAGGGCCTCGTCGAGATCGTGGGTGATGAAGACGATGGTCTTGTGGAGGCGCGCCTGGATCTCGATCAACTGGTCCTGCATCTGGCTGCGGATCAGCGGGTCGAGGGCGGAGAACGCCTCGTCCATCAGGAGGATTTCCGGGTCGGTGCACAGCGCCCGGGCGAGCCCGACGCGCTGCTGCATGCCGCCGGACAGTTGCGCCGGGTACTGGTGTTCGTAGCCGTTGAGCTCGACCGTCTCGATCCACTCCATGGCGCGCCGTTGACGCTCGGCCTTGTCGACCCGCTGGACCTCCAGCCCGTAGGCGACATTGTCGAGGACGGTGCGGTGGGGCATCAGCGCGAAGCGCTGGAAAACCATGCCCATCTTATCGCGCCGAAGCTCGTTGAGCGCGCCTGTGGACAGCTTCAGGATGTCGGTGCCGTCGAGGCGAACGGTCCCCTCGGTCGGATCGATCAGGCGGTTGAGGTGGCGGATCAGCGTCGACTTGCCCGATCCCGACAGGCCCATGACCACGAACACCTCGCCGCGCTCGACGTCGATGGAGACGTCGCGCAGGCCGACGGTGTGACCGGTCTCGGCGAGCAGCGTTTCCTTGTCGGCGCCCTCCTTGAGGCGGGCGAGCGCGACGTGCGGCCGCGGGCCGAAGATCTTGGTGAGACCGCGAGCCTCGATCAGCGCCATCGCTCAGCTCCTGACCGTGCGGTAGGCCTGCAGCCGGTTGCCGAAGGCCTGGCTGACGCGATCGAAGATAATGGCGAGGATGACGATGCCGATGCCGCCCACCAGACCCATGCCGGGATCGGAGCGCTGGAGGCCGACCAGAACGGTTTCGCCGATCCCCCGCGCACCGATCATCGAAGCGATCACCACCATCGCCAGCGCCATCATCATGGTCTGGTTGATGCCTTGCATGATCGACGGCAGGGCGAGGGGAATCTGGACACTGGTGAGGATCTTCATGCGCGAGGCGCCGAACGAGCGGGCGGCCTCGACAAGGCTGGAATCCACCAGCCGGATGCCGAGATCGGTGAGGCGGATCAGCGGCGGTGCCGCATAGATGACGGTGGCGAGGATCGCGGGCACCTTGCCGAGGCCGAATAGCATTGCCGCGGGAATGAGATAGACGAAGCTCGGGATCGTCTGCATGAGGTCGAGGACCGGATTGAGGCCGGTCCGTACCAGCGCGGAGCGCGCCGCAAGGATACCGAGCGGCAGGCCGATCACGACCGAAATGATGAGAGACACGGCCGTGATGGCGATGGTCTGCATGGCCTGTTCCCACAGGCCAAACGCGCCCAGGAGCCATGTACCGAACACGATCAACGCCGTGAGCAACAGACGGCGGCTGGCAAGAAAGGCCAGAAGCGCGACCGCGGCCAGGATGACAATCGGCGGCGCTCCGCGCAGCGTCTGCTCGATCGGCACCAGGACGCGGAGAATGGCGTTGGCGATCGCCTCGAAGACGTCGCCATACTCGATGATGACGAAGTCGACGAAGGTGTTGGTGACGTCGCGGACCGGCTTGCCGAAATCCGGGAAAAGGTCAAAGTCCATGCGCTGTATGACCGACCGATGGCGGCATCAGAACCGTTCCGGACGCAGCGTCGGCCGCGCCCGGAACGTGTCGAATGGCGTCAGGAGGCGCCGAGCGCCGCCCGGATACGGTCGGCAACGGCGTCGGGAACCCAGCCGCTCCACGTCGCTTCCTGCGTCTTCAGGAAGTTGAGGACCGCAGCGTCGGCGTCGCCGTCATTGTCGCGCATGAAGGCGAGCGCGGCAGCCGTCTCGTTGGTGCTGGACGCGTAGTCGGAGAAGAACTCGGCCAGCGCCGGCGCGGCGGCGGCAAACGCCGTGTTGGCGCCGACGACGACGCGGCTCACCGGATAGGCCGTCGCGGCCTCGGGCTCATCGGCGGCCATCATCGCATCCCACGTCGCCCGGTCGAACGGGTCTTCCTGCAGGCGCGTGAACTCGTACTTGCCGGTCAGCCAGCTCGGGTTCCAGTAGTAGAAGACAGCCGGCTTGTTGCGCTTGGCTGCCGATTCGGCCGCGGCGGCGAGGGCGTCGCCGGTGCCGGGGCGGAAATTGGTGAAGTGCTCGTCGAGGCCGTAGGCGGCGAGCTTCTTGGAGTTCACCACCTCGCACTGCCAGCCCGCCGGGCAGTTGTAGAACCGGCCCTTGCCCGGTTCCTCCGGGTCGGCGAACAGGTCCTTGTACTTCACCAGGTCGGCGACCGACTTCAGGTCCGGCGCGACGGCGTCCGGTCCGGAGACGACCGAGGTGGGCACGAACCAGCCTTCGGCGGCGTCATTGAAGGTGGTACCGAGCGCCACGGTCTTGCCTTCGGCTTCGGCGTCGATCCAGGCCTGGGCCGGGTTGGCCGTCCAGATCTCCATGATCACATCGGCATCGCCGCGGGCCACACCGTTAATGAGCGGTATGGTGTCGCCGGGGATGGCGTCGACCGCACAGCCATAGCCGTTTTCGACGATGTACTTGGCGAGCGCCGTGTGGAACTGGGCCGAGCCCCAGTTGAGGTTGGCGAAAACGACCGGCCGGTCGAGCTCGCAGGCGTGATTGTCGGCGAGGGCCGGTGCGGTCATGAAGGCGGCGATTGCGGCCGCGAAAACAAGACGAACCATGTGGGCTTGCTCCTGGGTTTCGGTTTCTGAGTGGCAGAAATGGATCGAGCCGTACGGGCTGTCGCCGTGATGCCAGGCGAGCTTGCCACCTGGACGTATCGGGTCTGTCAGCGCGTCTCGATCAGGGCGAATCCGCGAAGGCCAACCTTCGGGAAGCAACTTTCCGGGGCGCCCCTGGATCGCAAGGTCGCCGCGCACGTCGATTCCAGGGCCCGGAGCCGTCGGCGACCGGCCCTTAGGATAGGTGCCGTCACGGGAATGTCAAAACAATCGGCGGGCATTGACGCGTTCGTGATGACACCGGGGTGACATCTCCTCAGCCGGCGACGAGTCGTTCGGTCGCGGCACGATCCGGGATCGCCTCCCAGCCGGTGCCGTTGGCGCATTTCAGGGCCGCGACGGCGTTGGCGAAGCGCACGGCGGCGCGGGCTTCGCGCTTCTCCGCAAGGGCCAGGGCCAGCGCGCCGTGCCAGACGTCGCCGGCGCCGAGCGAATCACGCACGTCGACGCGCAGCGCCGGTTCATGGGCGATCGCGTCACCGTCGGTGAAACGGACACCGTCAGCGCCGTCGGTCACGGCCAGCCAGGCGTCATGGCGTTCCCGCAGGGTGGTGAGGCCCGCCGCGAGATCGTCCGTGCCTGCCAGCAGGCGGACGCCGTCGGCCGGGAAGGCAAGGTGGCTGGCCGCCGCCAGCATCTCACCGGCGCCCTCGAAGGGCGGTTCGGCATCGACGATGCCGGGCACACCGGCCTCGCGCGCCAACCCAAGCGCACGGGCGGCCGCTTCGGGCCAGCGGGTGTCGACGAGGACAGCCGCGCAGCCGGCGATCGCGTCGGGCCCGAGCCAGTCGAGACCGGTATCGAGGTGGGCGCCGCGGAAGTTCACGATCTGCCGTTCGCCGTCGGCGTCGACCAGGACGTTGGAGACGGGCGCGCGGGCGCCGGGCGTGCGTCGCGCCAGCGATACGTCGACCCCGGCCGCGGTGAGGGCGCCGGCGATGGCGTCCGAGTTGGGGTCGTCACCGAGGCGTGCGGCGAGGCGGGCCCGGCCGCCAAGGCGGACGATGGTCGCGGCGGCCGTGGCGGCGCAGCCGCCGACCACCAGGTCGTAACCGTCCGCGCGGAACTTGGCCGCGCGGCGCGGCATTTCCGGCAGATAGAAGACGTGGTCGAGCACGGCGATGCCGAGAACGAAGACGTGAGCCATTGCGGATCCTGTGGTGCGTGAATGCGCGCCCGGTCCACTAAGTCAGGACTCGACCAGAGTTCGCAAGCCCGTACCGAGCAACTGGATCCAGCCGCCCTCGTGCCGGTCGCGAATCTCGCGATGCTCGGGCGCGAGCGCCTGCCAGCCGGTGTGCACCAGGTCCAGCGTGGTCACGCCGCCGGCCTCGTGGAGCACCATGTGCACCTCGGTGTGCAGGATCGGTTCGTCGAGAACCCAGGTGTAGGAGAGGCGCGCCGACTTGCCGTCGTCGGGCGGTGCGAACTCGGTCACGACCGCCTTGATGGGCGCGCCGGAACCAATCCCCGGCGGTCCCTGCAGGTCGAAGGCGTGGCCGAGCCGCGGCTGAAACGTGTTGGGCATCAGCCATTTGGCGATCAGGTCGGAATCAGTGATGAAGGTCCACACCCGCTCGATCGGGGCGTTGAAGGAAACGCTCTGCCGGATGTCGTCCATGTCCGTCCTCAGTTGGATCTGTCGTCTTCGACCAGGGTCTTCAGCACGTGCAGGCGGTCGGCCCAGAAGGCGTCGTACTTGGCGATCCAGTCGCGCACCGTCATCAGCGGCTCCGGGTTGAGCCGATGCACGCGTTCGCGCCCGCGCCGGGTCACGGTCACCAGACCGCTCTCCTCCAGCACGCGCAGATGCCTTGTGACGGCGGGCCGCGAGATCGGGAACAGGTCCGCGATCTCGCCCGCCGTCAATTCGGCCGTCGCCAGATGATCGAGAATCCGGCGACGGTTCGGATCGGCGATCGCGGTGAACACGCCTTGCAGACGGTAGGTCAATGGCCTCAGTCCTCCGGCGGCTCGATGCGGCCGCTGTCACTACTCGCCGCCGGTCAGGCTGCGCAGCGGATCCCAGTACAGCGTGTTCCAGTGGGTGTTGACAATCGTCGACAGCGGTCCGACCTCGCGGGTCTCGTCCGGGTTCGGGATCTCGACCTTGTAGTCGGGCACGTTCACCTGCACCAGTTCGACCTGGGCACCGCGCAGCGTGTCGCGGAAGGTGAGCGTCAGGATCGAGTCGGCGGCACCGCGCTCGCCGCCGAGATCGGCCTTGTCGAGCGCCTGCAGCCAGCCGAAGTTCCACCACGCCAAGACGATAGTGTGGAGACCCGGGGCGGACTGGATTTCCAGCACCCGCGCGGCCAGGCCGCATTGCTCGGGCTGGAAGCAGAAGGCGGTCAACTGGCCGCCAACCTCGGCCGCGTCGACCGGGTTGCCGGTGCCGTCGCGGTAGGTGGCGGGCAGGCCGGTGATGGCCGCATGGCCCTCGCTGGTGCTGTAGAGGCGGAACATCTCGTCGGCGTCGCCGCCGATGAAGTGCACGGTCTGGGACAGCGTGGCGGCTGAGGCGGCCGATGTGGTGGCCAGCGCGATGGCGCCGGCGCAAAGCAATCTGAACATGGATTCGGTCTCCCTGCTTGGAACGGCAGGGACAATATGTAACCTACACGTTACGTGTCAATCCAATCCGCCCAGCGAGATGTATTTGAGGTCCAGGTACTCGTCGATGCCGTAGGGACCGCCTTCCGATCCGATGCCGGATTCCTTGACGCCACCGAAGGGTGCGACCTCGGTGGTGATGAAGCCGTCGTTGACGCCGACGAGGCCGTAGCGCAGTTCGTCGGAGACACGGAACGCACGGCCGAGATCGCTGGTGTAGAAGTAGCAGGCGAGCCCGAAGGGGGTGTCGTTGGCGAGCGCGATCGCCTCCGCCTCGTCATTGAAGCGGAAGACCGGCGACACTGGGCCGAAGATCTCCTCCTGCGCGATCTCCATGGCCGTGGTGGCTTCGGCGATGACGGTGGGCTGGAAGTAGGTGCCGCCGAGGGCATGGCGGGCGCCGCCCTCGACGATCCGGCCGCCCTTGCCGGCGGCATCGGCGATCAGCTCCTCGACCTTGGCGACCGCGGCTTCGTCGATCAGCGGCCCCTGCTGGACGCCCTCGTCGGTGCCGCGGCCGACCCTGAGTTCCCCGGTCGCCCTGGCCAGCCGGTCGACAAAAGCGTCATGGATGCCGTCCTGGACGAGAAAGCGGTTGGTGCAGACGCAGGTCTGGCCGGCGTTGCGGTATTTGGCGATCATCGCGCCCTCGATGGCGCGGTCGATGTCGGCATCGTCAAAGACGATGAACGGCGCGTTGCCGCCGAGCTCCATCGACACCCGCTTCACCGTGTCGGCCGCCTGGCGGATGAGGATCTTGCCGACCTCGGTGGAGCCGGTGAAGGTGATCTTGCGCACCAGCGGATTGGCGGTCAGTTCGGCGCCGATCACCGAGGCGCTGCCGGTCACGACGTTGATGACGCCGGGCGGAAAGCCGGCCAGTTCAGCGAGCGCGCCCCAGGCGAGGCCGGAGAACGGCGTCTGCGATGCCGGCTTGATGACGACGGTACAGCCGGCGGCGATCGCCGGGCCGACCTTGCGCGACAGCATCGAGGACGGGAAGTTCCACGGCGTGATCGCCGCCGTCACACCCACCGGCTCGCGGGTGACCATCAGCTTGCGCCCCTTGAACGGCGAGGGAATGAGATCGCCATAGGCGCGGCGGGCCTCCTCGGCAAACCAGCGGACATAGGCGGCCGAGAGCCCGAGTTCGCCCTTGGCCTCGGCTAGCGGCTTGCCCTGCTCGCTGGTGAGGATGAAGGCGAGGTCGTCGACGTTGGTCCGGATCGCCTCGTAGAGCGCGAACAGCATGTCGGCGCGCTCGGCCGCGGTGGTCTTGCGGAAGGTCTCGAAGGCCGACGCGGCCGCCTCGATGGCGCGACGGGTTTCGGCGGTGCCGGATTTCGGCACCGTGCCGATAACCGCGCCGTCGGCGGGATTGGTGACGTCGAGGGTGGCGCCGTCGTCGGCGGCCACCCACTGGCCGCCGATCAGGTTGACGTTGCGGCGCAGGAGATCGGTTTCGGTCATGGTGTGGGTTCCGTGTGTGGGCGGCCGGTCAGGCGTCGGCGAGGCTGGTGATTTCGGCGTGGAGGTCATCGTCGACGACAAGTCCGTCGCGATCAACCTCGCGCGCATGGTCGTGGCGGCGGCGGCCGGGGAGGCGGGCGCCCGGTTCGTCGTCGATCATGGCGGCCAGCGCGGCGATGCGCCGCACGGCGCCGTCGCCGAAGGCGTCGGGTGCGATCACGATCAGGGACTGGCCGACGCCGGGCGGTGGACCCTTGTCGTCGAAGAAGGACGACGCGTCGACGCTGAAATTGGCACCGGTGAGCGCGACGCACAGGATCTCGACCATAAGCGCGAGCGCCGTGCCCTTGGCGCCGCCGAGCGGCACCATCGTGCCGGCCAGGGCCGCGTCCGGATCGGTGGTCGGCTTTCCTTCGGCGTCGAGCGCCCAGCCTTCGGGGATGGCTTCGCCCTTCTGGCGGGCGGCCATGATCTTGCCGCGGGCGACCTTGGACAGCGACGTGTCGACGACGATCGGCGGGCCATCTTCGACGGGCGCGGCGAAGGCGATGGGGTTGGTGCCGTAGATGGCCGTCCGTCCGCCCCACGGTGCGATGGCGGGCGGCGAGTTGCCGACCATCAGGGCGATCAGGCCGGCCTTCTCGGCAAGCTCGGCGACCGGGGTGCCCATGACCCCGGAATGGTGGGAGCGGCGGATGCCGGCGGCGGCGATGCCCTGGTGCATGGCCATGTCGGGGAGACGCGCGACCGCCAGCTCCAGCGCCGGGAACGCGAAGCCGAAGCCTGCGTCGATCGCCAGCGTCGCGGGCTTCACGACCGTCGCGCTCGGTCGGGCCCGGCCGTCGACCTTGCCGGAGCGCACCTGTGCGCAGTAGGCGGCAAGCCGGCGCAGACCGTGACCCTGCTGGCCGGCGCGTTCGGCGGCGATCAGGGCGCGGGCGACCGCCTGGGCGTTGTCGTCGCGGGTCCCGGCGGCCACGAGCGCGGCCACGACGATGGCGCTCGCCTCATCGGTCGACAAACGCATCGGCATGGTCAGCGACTCCGCCGGATCCGGGCTACCAGCGCTTGGTCTTGAGATTGTGGACGTGGACGTGGCCGCCCTTCTCGACGCCGGCGACGAACCGTCCGATGTCCTCGCCGTACTTGATGGCCGTGTCGCCTTCCTTCAGATCGGCAAGCGCCACCTTGTGGCCGATGGGAACGTCGTGCAGCGCCACAAGCTCGAACTCGCTGTTGTCCGCCGTGACCACGCCGCGCATCTGCGTCCCCGCCTTCAGATCCTCCACGACGACGACGGCGACGTTGTCCTCGTGGTCGTGGGCCAGAACGTGCGGAATGCCTGCCATGGGAGAGCCCTATCCATCAGCCGCGCGGGCCGCCCTGTTGGAAACGTGCGGGTGCGCCGGTACAAGTGTCAGAAGAACGGCAAATTCATGTATAAGATATAGGTTAGGGCGCTCAGGTCAACGACAACGCGATGGCGGCTGACACCGATCTCAAGGCCAAACCGGGCTACAACCCGCTGTACCGGCAGGTGAAGCAGCGGCTCGTCGACCGCATGGCGTCGGGCGACCTGCCGCCGGGCGCGGTGCTGCCGAGCGAGCACGAACTGGCGCGCGAACTGGAGGTATCGCAGGGGACCGTCCGCAAGGCGCTGGCCGAGCTCACCGCCGAGAACCTCCTGGTGCGGCAGCAGGGCCGGGGCACGTTCGTGGCCGAGCACGACCAGCAGCGCACCCTGTTCCAGTTCTTCAAGCTGCGCCCCGACGGCGGTTCGATCCAGTGGCCGGAACCGGTGTTCTCGCGCCTGGCGAGCCGACGGGCGTCGACGCGCGAGCGCGAGATGCTGGAGCTTCCCTCCGGCGCGACGGTGTGGCGCATCCTGCGCCAGCGCGCGATCGGCGATTGCACCGACGTGGTCGAGCGCATCACCCTCGACAAGGCGCGCTTTCCCGATCTCGACGCCCACAAGCCGTTGCCGAACAACATCTATCGCCTCTACGAGCAGGCCTACGGCCAGACCATCGTGCGCGCGGCGGAAGAACTGCGCGCGGTCCCGGCGCGCGCCGACGACGCCGAGGCGCTGGGCTGTCGGCCGGGGCATCCGGTCCTGAAGATCGACCGCACGGCGTTTGGGATTACCGGCGACGTGATCGAGATGCGCGAGAGCACCTGCCTCACCGACCGCGTCCACTACCTCTCCGACTTGCGCTGACCCCAAGCGGGCAAATCAGGCGCTGCGGTAGAGCTTGGTCATCACGAATTCGCGGTGCCCGAGCGCCTCGGCGGCGGTGTGCCGGCCGTTGGCGGTCCGCCGGATCATGTCGATGAGGGCGTCGCCAGCCTGATCGAGGGTCATCTCGCGCCGCAGGATTCCCGACACGTCGACGTCGACGTGCTCCGACATCGTGCGCACGGTGCGCGGATTGGCGGTGATCTTGACCACCGGGACGATCGGATTGCCGATCACGTTGCCCTGGCCGGTGGGGAAGGTGTGGATGACGTAGCCGGCGGCGGCCATCAGCGTCACGCACTCCGCGGCCGCGCTGGAGGTGTCCATGAAGTAGAGGCCGGCGCCCGATTGCGGCGCCTCGGCCGGATCGAGGATGTCGATATAGCGGGAGGTGCGACCGATCTTCTCCAGGTTGCCGAGCGCCTTCTCCTCGATGGTGGTCAAGCCGCCTTCGATGTTGCCCTTGGTCGGCTGGCTTTCCGACAGGTCGTCGACCTTATGGGCCTCGATGACGTCGTCCTGATACGCCTTCCACATGGCGTACCAGCGCTCTCCGACCTCTTCGTCGATGGCGCGAGCCTTGCAGATGTGCTCGGCGCCGGTGATCTCCGAGGTCTCGCCGAAGCAGCCATAGATGCCCTCGGGCAGCAGCTTGTCGTACATATTGCCGACGGTGGGGCATGAGCCGAGCCCGGTGGTGGTGTCGCTCTCGCCGCATTTGGTCGAGATCCACAACTCCGAGAGGCTGCAGTCCTCGCGCTGGAGCTCGGTCGCCCAGTGCACGAAATCCTTAGCCTTGCGCGAGGCGACGGCGATGGTCGCGAAGTCGCCGTTCTGCTCGATCGAGAACGCCGCCACCGGCTTGCCGGTCTCGGCGATGCCGTCGGCGATGCGCCCGGTCCAGCCCGGCTCGATGCCGATGACGACCACCGCGGCGACGTTGGGATTGGCGCCCGTGCCGATCATGGTGCGGAAATGCAGGTCGAGATCGGCCCCGAACTGCAGCCGGCCGTAGGCATGGGGCAGGGCCATGGTGCCCTTGACGTTGTTGGCCACGGCCTCGCAGGCGGCGTTGGAGATATCGTCGACCGGCAGGATGACGACGTGGTTGCGGACGCCGACGCGCCCGTTGTCGCGGCGATAAGCCGTGATGGTTCGGTCGGCGGCAGCCATGGCAGGTCCTCGGTGCAAATCCACGGGGCGCGTACGGGCGCGCTCCTAAGTCTTCTATAAGACAGTAGAATAGGCCGAGGCGTTTGCCAATGGACGACGCGTCGCGTCAGGCGGTGGCGGCGGCCTCGGTTGCCAGGGCCGCGCCCGAGGTCAGCGCTTCAGGGACGCCGGGGTGCTTGCCGCCAATGATCATGCCGAGAACGTCGTCCTCGTCGACGTCCTTCTTGAAGACCGTGCCGACCAGGCGGCTGTTCTTCATCACGCTGATGCGGTCGGACAGGTCGAAGACGTCGCGGAGTTCGTGGCTGATCAGGAAGATGCCGATGCCCTCGTCGCTCAGCTTCTTGACCAGATCGGTCACCTGTGCGGTTTCGGCGGGCCCGAGGGCCGCGGTCGGCTCGTCCATGATCAGGACGCGGGCGTTGAAGTGGATGGCGCGACCGATGGCGACGGCCTGGCGCTGGCCGCCGGACAGGGAGTGGACCGGGGTCTTGAAGTTCTTGAAGCTCGGATTGAGCCGGCCGATCACCTGGCGGGCGGCGGCCTCCATGGCGACGTCGTCGAGCGTGTTCCACCGGGTCAGCAGCTCACGTCCGAGAAAGACGTTGGCGGCCGCGTCGACGTTATCGGCGAGCGCCAGGGTCTGGTAGATGGTCTCGATGCCGAGCGCCTTGGCGTCGCGCGGATTCTCGATCGTGACCTCCTTGCCGTCGATCAGGATCTTGCCCGCGTCGCGCGAATAGGCGCCGGACAGCACCTTCATCAGTGTCGACTTGCCGGCGCCGTTGCCGCCAACCAGACCGACGACCTCGCCCGGGAACAGGTTGATGGTGACGTCCTCGACGGCGTGCACGCCGCCGAACGCGACGGAGATGTTGCGCATCTCGACGAGTGGCGACTGTTGATCGGCCATCCTGCTGTCTCCTAGTCGGATTGGCGCCGGTAGAGCGTGTCGAGGCCGACGGCCAGGACCAGCACGGAACCGATGACGATGTTCTGCAGCGGCGCATCGATGCCCATCAGCACCATGCCCGACTGCAGCGACTGCATGACCAGCGCGCCGAGGATGGCGCCCGGTACGGTCCCGATGCCGCCGGCGAAGGAGGCACCGCCGATCACGGCCGCGGCGATGACGTAGAGTTCCTGAAGCGTGCCGAGCGCGTTGGTGGCGGCGTTGAGCCGCGCGGTCTGGATCGATGCGCTGATGGTCACCAGGATGCCCATGAGCACGAAGATCTTCAGCGTCACCCAGCGGGTGGCGATACCGCCGAGTTCGGCCGCTTCCGGATTGCCGCCGATGGCGAAGACATAGCGACCGAAACGGGTGCGGGTAGACAGGAACGTCATGACGATCGCGACCACGAGCGCGATCAGCACCGGCACGGCGATGCCGGTGGCGATGAAGTCCGGCTCCGGAATGTTGTTGGCCTGGGCGTATTGCCGGACCAGGCCCTTGGGCCAGCCGTAGCTGTTGGCGATCCCGACACCGCCAAGCACGGCGGCGATGCCGATCGCGCCGAGCACGATCTCGGCCCAGATCGGGCGCAGCGGGAAGTTGAATTTCCGTCGCTGACGGCGGCCGCCGAGGATGCCGAGCACAATGCCGACGCATGCGAGCGCCGCAACGATCCAGGAGGCAGTCGCACCGATGGAGGTATTGGGCGCGCCGCCGACGATGCGGAACGTCGAATCCAGCGGCGCGATGGTCTGGCCGCTGGCAACCCACCAGGCGGCGCCGCGCCACACCAGAAGGCCGCCGAGGGTCACGATAAAGGCGGGGATGCCCAGATAGGCGATGATGTAGCCCTGGAACGCGCCGATCGCGGCGCCCAGCGCCATGCCGATCAGGAGCGTGATCACCCAGGTCAGCGGGAAGTCGAAGCCGACAAGCTGGGGCAGGAGGTTGACCTGGACCGTGCCCATGATCATGCCGACGAACGCCATGAGCGAGCCGACGGACAGGTCGATGTGCCGGGCGACGATCACCAAGACCATCCCGGTCGCCATGATCGCGACCGAGGAGGTCTGGACCGACAGGTTCCAGAGATTGCGCGGCGTCAGGAAGAGGCCGTCGGACATGATGTGAAAGCCGATCCACAGGATCGCGAGCGCACCGACCATGCCGAGAAGGCGGGTGTCGACCTCGGTTGCGCGCATCAGCCGGCGAACAGCGCCGCCCGTTGCGGGAGCCGTGTTCGGCGACGAGCCGGTTGCCTCAACCATGACGTCTCCAGGTCATCAGTGACGGATCAACAGATACAAGAAGGCCGTCCCCGCGGTTTGCGGAGACGGCCATCGTCATGCGCTGCTAGTTGCAGGCGGCAGGGCCTCCGGCCCCAACGCCCTGGCACAGCTCTTCCTTGCTGATCCAGCCGGCGTCGACAACCAGATTAAGGTTGTCGGCCGTGACCGGCACCGGGGCCAGGAGGATCGAGTTCATGTCGACACCCTTGGGCCCGTTGGAGAACATCACGGCGCCCATGACCTGATTCAGCGCCTTGCCGCCGGCCAGTTCGATCGCGGCTTCGCCGGCAGCCTTGCCGAGCGCCCGGGCGTCCTTCCAGACCGACACGGTCTGTGTGCCCAGCGCGACGCGGTTGAGGGCCGCAAAGTCGCCGTCCTGACCGGAAACCGGCACGGAACCCGCAAGACCCTGAGCCGTCAACGCGGCAACCACGCCGCCGGCCATGCCGTCGTTCGACGACACCACCGCATCGACGTTGTTGTCGTTGGCGGTCAGGAACTGCTCCATGTTGGTCTGGGCGACCGAGGGGTTCCAGTTGTCGGTGTAGGATTCGCCGACGTTCATGATGTTGCCGGCGTCGATCGCCTCCTGCAGGACATCAAGCTGGCCGGCGTGGACGAAGTCCGCGTTCGGGTCAGCCGAGTTGCCCTTGATGAAGACGTAATTGCCCTCCGGTACAGCCTCGAAAACGGCGCGCGCCTGCATGCGGCCGACTTCGCGGTTGTCGAAGGTAATGTAGAACACGCCCGGCATCTCGATCAGACGGTCGTAGCCGATGACCGGAATGCCCTCGTCGAGAGCACGCTGCACGGCGGGCTGAATCGCCTCGGAATCCTGCGCGAGCACGATCAGCGCGTCGACGCCCTGGGCGATAAGGTTCTCGATGTCGGAGAGTTGCTTCTCCGCCGACGACTGGGCGTCGGTCGAAACGTACTCGGCACCAGCGGCGTCAAGCGCGCCGACGATCGCGGCCTCGTCCGTCTTCCAGCGCTCTTCCTGGAAGTTGTTCCAGGACACGCCGACGGTCAGCGCCTGCGCCATCGCGGTGCCGCTCATGGCCAACGCCATCGCGCCTACGCCAGCGAGAGTTGCTTTCCACAATTTCATGAAGTCCTCCGGTTTGTTTTGGCCCGACGCTCTTGAGCGGCGTCTTGGGCTCATGGCATCGGTCGTCTTACCGTGACGTTTCGATAATGTGCACGAACGTTTGGCACGGTCAATCCGCCTCAGTTTCTGAGGTGTTGAGGCCTAGCTCGCCACCGTCATGACCCGGTCCGGGCTCAGCAGGTAAGGCGGCAGGCAGGCCGGGAAACTGGAAAACGGCAACACGCTGGCGTGAAGGTCGAGACCCAGGTGCTCGCGCATAAATGTGCGTCGCGCCTGGATGCGCGCCCACGCGGCCGGGGAGCGATCGGCGAGTTCGGCGCGCAGATCGTCGTCGGCCAGCGCCAGCCCGTCTTCGATGTTGGTCGTGAAGTAAGGCCCGCCGGTCGCCGGGATGATGTCGCATTGCAGCGCCATGCCGGAGCGCAGTTCGATCGGGGAGTCCGTGAAGACCGGCGAGTTGACCCACTCATCGAGGTGGATCTGGTGGCCGGGATTGAGAAACACGCCGAAGAACGGGTCGCCGACGTGCTCGGCCACGGCCGCAAACAGTTCGCCGCCGGTCACGCCGACGCGGAGCGTGCGGTACCAGGCGGCCACCGCCGCGAAATAGGGGGCGACAAGCCGGTCGACATAGTCGCTGATCCCGGCCGGCAGTTCGTCCGCGTCCGCGACGAGAAAACCCGCGCGGCAGTTGAGGGCGCCCCAGATCCCGAAGGCGACGGTCACCGGGTCGCCCCGTTCCATCACCCGGTCGGTGGGGCTGACCAGGCCCAGCGCGGCGCGCGGGCCCGAGGACAGCATCAGGTGGCAGGAGAGCGGCGATCCGTTCCATTGGAGATGACGCACCGCCTCGTGCTCGCCGAGGCCGGGACGCAGGTTCTCGACCAGACGCCGCACGCCCGACGAGGTGTGGCAGGCGGCGTATTCGAACGCGGCAAGCTGGGCCGCCTCGTTGACGACCCGCAGACCGTCGACGGCGTCCATGAAGAGGTGGGTGGCATTGCGTACGCGGTCCTCGCCGGCAAGGCTGCGCAGGGCGTCGGCGATGAACGCGGGAACATCGATCCGGCGGCGGTCGGCGAACGGTTTCCAGCCGACGACACCGACGGACAGGCCGGTCTCCACGCCGGCGTCCCGCAGGGCCTGGTCGAGATCGAGGCCGTCACCGCGGGGCTGGCCGGGCAGGCTGAAATCCTGAAACCGCACCACCTTCATCGGGAGCGGTGCCGCCTCCGCCAGGCCAACGCATTCATTGCCGGCAAGCAGGGTCGGTTCGCCGTCGGGCCCGACCACCAGCAGGGCTTCCTCGAACCGCGGGTCGAAGCCGGTCAGGTAGGCCAGATTGGCGCTGTGCTCGCGATCGCCGTAGATCACCAGGCGCTGGTAGCTGTCGTCGCGCATGCGCCGCCGGACGGCCTCCAGACGCTCGGCGTAGAGGCCGGCCGGCAGGTCCGGTTGATGGTCGGGGAGGCCGAAATCGGGGACCTCCACCGACCGCAGTGTCGGGCGCATCACGTCAGCCCGGCGACCAGGTGTCCACACCGCCGTCGCGGTTCAGCGTGGCGAACGCACCGGCCGGAAGATCGACCCACGCACCGGTCTCGCCGCCCGGCCAGGTGATGCGGACGCTGGCGCCCTCGGCTTCGCCGAGGCCGACGTGGATCCAGCTTGCGGTGCCGCTGGCGTGGCCGCCACCGCAGGTGACCTCGCGATGGTGGATCGTATCGCCGACACGGACCTCCAGCCACGCGCCGATGCCGTCACCGTTGGCGCCCTCCTGTTCCAGCGCCAGTGCCAGCCAGCCGCCATCGGCGTCGCTTCCGGCGCCGGTATTGCGCCAGACCTGGAGGGGCGCGCGGCGGTTGACGACCACGAGATCGAGCCTGCCGTCGGCATTGAGGTCGACCAGCGACCCGCCGCGACCGCGTTTGCCGCTGGCGACCCCCGCCTCGACGGCGCGCTCGACGAAGGTTCCGTCGGTGCGACCCAGCAGGAGGTTGTTGGGATCGCGTTCGGCAGCCTCCTTCATGGCGTCGACATTGCCCTTGGCGATGAAGAGATCGGGCAGGCCGTCATTGTTCACGTCACCGAAGTCGGCGTGCCAGGCGGTAGAGACGCGGACGTCGTCGCCGGTGTGCGGGCGCTGCGCCGTCACCCCGCGGGCGAAGGCGATATCGCGATAGGTGGGGCGAGGGGTGTCGTCGACCGAGTCCAGCGTGCGAAGCTTGTTGTCGGCCATGCTGGTCATGAACACTTCGGGATAGCCGTCGCCGGTGATGTCGCGCGAGGCGATCCCCATGCCGAAGATGCGGAGCTGCTGCCAGCCGTCCTCGCGTCCGTAGAGGCTCGGTGTCTCGCCGGGCTGCGCACGCCAGAGCTGCTCCTCGCCGTCGCGATAGTACTGGCGGTCGTTGCTGATCCTGAGATCCGGTTCGCCCGAGCGGTTCCAGTCGCTGAACAGCGCCGACAGCGCGCACCAGCCCGGTGACAGGGCGCTCGGCGCGTCATAGCCGATGCCTTCGGCCCGCGGTCGCAGCATCACGTTGTCGGCGCATCCGCCGGCCGGCGCCTCGGGGTGGTGGTGATCGATGTAGTTGGCGAACACCAGCGTCGGCAGCGGGTTGTCGCCCTCCCAGGTGGCGGTGAAGCCGGTCGTCCAGGCGTCGCCGCCGTCGATCGACCAGGCTTCATTGGCGCGTTCGAACCGGCACGCGCCGAGCCCGCGGAAGACGACGTTCTCGCCGACGCGCAGCACCACGAGGTCGCGGTGGCCGTCGGCGTCGATATCGATGGGATAGGCGCCGGTCACGCCGGTCAGGGCTGCCGCGGGAGCGTCGACGGCCACGAAACGCAGCGCGCCGCCGTGGTCGGACACATTGCGATAGAGGCCGGCCGGATTGCTGCCGCCGGCGGCATAGATGTCGGGGCGCCGGTCGCCGTCGCAGTCAAACACCGCGACACCGCCGCCGACGAAATGCTCGAACGGGCCGTCATAGACGTGCGCGATCCCCGTCGACGCCGTCTCCTCCACGAAGACCGGAATCTGCGGCTCGGCGGCGCCCGCCCAGGGCGCGGTGATCGATACAAGGGTGGTCGCGAGACCGAATGTCAGAACGCTTCTCATGCTACTCTCATTCGTGATCACTCCGGGTGGACCAACACTAACGCAAATGCCGGATGATCGCAGGGGCGCGGTTGCCGCATGGTGGCCTTGGCGGTCCGGGCGGCGGGCGCGCGTCGTCATCATCGGCGCGAGCCTCTGCGGAAGCGTTGATCCGAACCGGTGACCGGCACCGTAGAGTGACCGGAGGCCCGAACATGCCAGATACCCCGGTTGTTGTGTGGTTCCGCCGCGACCTGCGGCTTCACGACCATCCGGCGCTGTCGGCGGCAGCGCAGGGCGGTCGGCCGGTTGTCGCGGTTTTCGTGGCCGGTGACGACCTGCCGCCGCCTGGCAGCGCCGCGCGCCGCTGGTTGGGCCACAGCCTCGCGGCGCTCGACGGGTCGCTCCGGGCCCGGGGAAACCGCGTCGTCCTCCGGCGTGGCGAGCCGGGGGAGGTCCTTGGGACGCTGGCCGGCGAAACCGGGGCGGACACCGTACATGTGACCCGGCTGTACGAGCCGGAGGAGGCGGCGCGCGAAGCGTCGGTGGCCACTTCGCTCCGCGCGGCAGGCGTCCGTGTGCGCCAGTTTGGCGGCGAGTGCCTGGTGGCGCCCGATGCGTTGCGGACGGGCAGCGGTGTGCCCTATCGCGTCTTCACGCCGTTTCATCGCGCATGGAGCACCGTTGCCGGCGATCCACCGACGGTACCGGCGCCGGAGCTGACACCCCTTGCCGATCCGCCCGAGAGCCTCAGCCTGGCTGACCTCGACCTCGGCGAGACCAAACTCGTCGGGGACTGGGAACCGGGCGAGGCGGGCGCCAAGGCGCGGCTCGCTGACTTCGTTGCCCGTGCCGTGGCGGCTTACAACGGCGACCGCGATCGGCCGGATCTCGCGGGGACCTCGCGGCTTTCACCCCACTTGCACTGGGGCGAGATCAGTCCGCGCGCATGTTTCCACGCTGCCTCGGTCACGGCCCTGACCGATCCGTCGGCCGGTCCCGGCGTAACCGCGTTCCAGCGACAACTGGCGTGGCGGGACTTCGCGCGCCATCTGCTCGCCCGCTGCCCGGACATGGCCGAACGTCCCATGCGGCCCGAGTTCGAGCCATTTCCGTGGCGGGACAACGAGGCCGATTTCGAGGCCTGGCGGTCGGGCATGACCGGTTATCCGATCGTCGACGCGGCCATGCGCGAGCTTGCCGCAACCGGCTGGATGCACAACCGCACGCGCATGATCGTCGCTTCGTTCCTGGTCAAGCACCTCCTGCTGCCATGGCAGATGGGCGCCGCCTGGTTCATGGACCGCCTTGTCGACGCGGATGTCGCCAACAATTCGGCGGGCTGGCAGTGGGTGACCGGCAGCGGTGTCGATGCCGCGCCCTATTTCCGCGTGTTCAATCCCATGCTGCAGGGCCGCAAGTTCGATCCCGACGGGGGCTATGTGCGTGCCTTCGTGCCGGAACTCGCATCTCTGCCGCCGACCGACCTGCATGCACCCTTCGAAGCCCCGGCGGGCGTCCTCGCCGATGCCGGGATTCGTCTCGGCGAGACCTATCCGCGGCCGATTGTCGACCATCGTGCGGCGCGTGAACGGGCGCTTGCGGCCATGGCCGAGGCGCGAGAGGTGGCCTCGTCGCGTCAGGGATGAAGGGAATCGATGTAGGCCAGAAGGGCGGCGATATCGGCGGGATCGAGCTCGAATTCGGGCATGCTCACGTCCTCGTGGCTGACTACGATTCCCTCCGCCAGGGCTTCTTCCAGCGCCTCCACCGGCCAGCGCTGGGGGAAGGTGACAAAGGCCGGCGCGTTGGGATCCCGGCCCGGACCGTCACCGGCAATGGCATGGCATTCGCCGCAGCGTGACACCGCGATCGCGCGGCCGATGTCGATCTCGCTGCGTTCCTCCGCCTCGCCGGTCGGGCCGGCCACGGCGCGAATGTAGTCGGCGAGCGCCTGGACGTCGGCCCGGCTGATCTGGAAATCGGGCATCGCCGGATGCGGCGCGAAAAGGGCGATCGCGAGGGCGCCTGCATCGAAACCCTCCATGGCGCCGAGGGTGGCAAACGGGATCGCGTCGACCAGGGCGGAGGTCTGTGCCGGGTCACCGGTCAGATGGCAGCGCGCGCACCAGATGGTGGCCAGTTGTTCGCCGCGCTGGATCCGCAGGGTCTCGGTGTTCTGGGCCTGGGCGGCGGCTGCGGCCGCCAGGAACGTCGCGAAAAAGGCAAGTCCAGTCAGCCGCATGGGTCACAAAAGCTCCGGGAACGAGTCGCACCCTGCGTAGCATTACCCGGTGCCGGCTGCACGCACGTTGCGCGAGATCAGGATTCGGGTTGCGCGAAGCGTTCGGTGTCGATGTCGGGAAGCTGGGCGTCGGGGTAGCGCGGGCCGGCTACCCGCGCGTTGTTGATCAGGCCGTCCAGCCGCGCCACGACCGCCGGATCGAGGTCGATGTCGCCGCCGCGGGCGTTCTCCGCAAGATGGTCCGCCCGCGTCGTGCCGGGAATGGCGACGAGATGGTCGCCCCGGGCAAGCACCCAGGCGAGCGCCAGCTGGGCCATGGAGCAGCCGACGTCGTCGGCAGCCTCCGCGAAGCCGTCGAGCAGTTCCAGATTGCGCGCATAGGCGTCGGGCTGGAAGCGGGGCATGCGCCGTCGAATGTCGCCCTGCACGAAACGCTCGACATCGGCGAGGCGCAGCTTGCCGGTCAGATAGCCGCGGGCGAGCGGGCTGAAGGCGACGAAGGCGATGTCGAGCTCACGGCAGGTGTCGAGGACGGCGATCTCGGCCTCGCGTGTCCACAGGGAATACTCCGTCTGCACCGCGGCGATTGGATGGACCGCATGGGCGCGGCGGATGGTGGCTGCCGACATCTCAGAGAGACCGATGGCGCGGATCTTCCCCGCCCGGACCAGATCGGCCAGCGCACCGACGCTGTCCTCGATCGGTACGCGCCGGTCGAGGCGGTGGAGATAGTAGAGATCGATGACATCGGTGCGGAGGCGCGCGAGGCTGTCGTCGCAGGCGCGCCTGATCCGCGCCGGATCGCCGTCGATATCGCGCGGGCCGTCCTTGCCGGGATAAAGGCCGCACTTGCTGGCGAGAAAGAACGCGTCGCGCTTGTGCGCCAGTGTGTCGCCGATCAGTGTCTCGTTGGCGCCGCCGCCGTACATGGTCGCAGTGTCGAAATGGTTGTAGCCGAGATCCAGCGCCTTCATCAGCAGGTCCGCGGCCGCTTGCGGCGCCGGCGGCTCGCCATAGGCGTGGGACAGGTTCATGCAGCCGAGGCCGATGGCCGCGACCGGGATTCCACCGATGGTGCGTTCGCGCATGGGCGTCCCGTTCGGCGTCAGCGCATGGTGCGCTCGATCAGATCGAGCGTGCGCATCGCCGGCAGGCACCGGGCGACGCTGGCATTGGGCTCGCGGCCGTCCGCGATGGCGCCGAGGAACTCGCGGTCGATCAACTCGATCCCGTTGCTGGAGACCGCGACGCCGGTGAGGTCGATCTTGTTGCCCTCGCCGTCGAACAGGTCGTCGTAGTTCGCCACATAGGTGCCGTTGTCGCAGATGTAGCGGAAGAAGGTGCCGAGGGGGCCCTTGTTGTTGAACGACAGGGAGAGGGTGCAGATCGCGCCGTTCCCGGCCTTCATGCCGATCGCCATGTCCATGGCGATACCGAGTTCCGGGTGCATCGGCCCCTGCAGGCCGAACGCCTCCGTCGCGACGCCGCCGGTCTGGTACTGGAACAGGTCGACCGAATGGCAAGCATGATGCCACAGGAGATGATCGGTCCACGAGCGCGGCTTGCCCAGCGCGTTCATGTTGGTGCGGCGGAAGAAGTAGGTCTGGATGTCCATCTGCTGGATGGTCAGCTCACCGGCCCTGATGCGGTCGTGGACCCATTGGTGGCTCGGGTTGAAGCGGCGTACGTGGCCGGCCATGGCCACAAGCCCGGTCTCCTTCTGCACACGCACGATCTCCTCGGAGTCGGCGAGGCTGTCGGCCATGGGAATCTCGATCAGCACGTGCTTGCCGGCGCGCAGGCACTGGATCGCCTGCTCCGCGTGCACCTGCGTCGGCGTGGAGAGAATGACGGCGTCGACATCCGGTCGGGCGAGGCTTTCGGCGAGATCGGTGGTGGCGTGCGCGATGCCGCGCTCCTTGGCGAACGCCTCGATGTCGCCAGCCACGCGCCCGACGACCGACGTGACCTCCACGCCGTCGATGGCGGCGAGCGCGTCGAGATGCTTCATGCCGAAGGCGCCCGCGGCGCCGGCCACACAAACCTTCATACCCGTTCTTCCGTCTTCGTGATCCGTGGTGAGTCCGCGGGCGCGTCCTGATGGTCGTCGAGCGCCGCAAGCATGCGGTCGGCGAGCGCGGCGTAGTCATCGCCGTCGCCGGGTTCCGATGCAAGCGCGAGATCGCCGATCCGCCGCTGCCAGACCTCGGTGGCCGCGCTCATGACGCTGTCGAGCCCGAGATCGTCGACCGTGCGCGCGACCTCGCGCATCTCGCCGGCGCGCCTGGTGCCGTGGACGGCCACTCGTTCGAGCATGTAGGCGGCTCGGGCGGGCCAATCGAACTCCGGATAGGTGTCGGCCAAAGAGTCGAGCACCGCGGCATCGACGCCGGACTTTCGCGCCGCCAGCACGCATTCCAGTATGAGCGCTTCGAGCCCCTTCATCATCACGCTGCGGATCATCTTGATCGCGGCGGCATCGCCGATCCCCGGACCGGCGAGGGTCGCGTCCATATCGAGGTCGGTGAGTGCGGTCAGGGCCGCTGCCGCATGGGGGCCGGCGACGAGAAGCGGGGTGCGGTGGCCGCGCGGACGAACCGGCGCCATGATCGCGACGTCGATGAAGTGTGCGCCCGCGTTGCCGATGATGGCGGCGGCCCTGCGCTTGGTCGACGGGGCGGTGGAGTTGCAATCGAGGTAGAGGGCGCCCGGCTGCAGATGGGGCGCGGCGGCCGTCGCGGCATGTTCGGCGTTGGCCGGCGTAACCAGCGAGAACACACGGTCGGATTCGGCGAGCGCCGCTGCGATCTCCCCGCAGCCTTCGACCGCGGAAGATTCGTAGTCGGCCCGTTTGCCGGCGCGGACCGCCGGATCGGGATTGTCGGTCTTGATGTCGTAGGCGCGAACCGGGATCGGCGTATCCCAGCCGTCGACAAATGCCTGCCCGGCTTCGCCGAATCCGATCACGGCGATCTTGCGTACGTGCTGGTCAGGTTCGCGCGTCAAAGGATGGCTGCTCGTGTGTGTCATGGCTGCGTAGCACCGCGTTTCCGGCCCCTGGTATTCAATCGGCGCGGCTTGCCATTGGTTCGGCGAGACCGTGCGATCGGGTTGGACGCGGCCAGCCGTCCGGCCGCGCGCAGGTGGTCGAGAAAGCGGGTCTGCGTGGGTGTGGCCCGCCAGTCGCGCCGGTAGGTCAGGCCAATGGGGCGCTCGCTGCCGGGGAGGTCGATTGCCAGCGGTAGCATGGTCCCGTGTTCGAGTTCGTAACGGATCTGCTGCAGCGAGATGATGGTGATGTAATTTCCGCGCGCCAGCAGGCCGCGGACGAGCACCAGCGAACTGGAGACGACGCGTACCGGCGTTCGCGGCTGCTCACCGATCCTCAGCGTGTCGTAGAGATAGCTGCCGGCCGGCGTGCTCTTCGGCGGGGCGACCCACGGATAGGCGAGCGTATCGGCGAGGGCGATGCGCCGCTTGCCCGCCAGCGGATGGCCGGCGCCGACGACGACAGCCAGGGGATCCTCGAACAAAGGTTCCTGCACGACATCGTCGGTAGGTGCGGGATCGCGCAGCGCGCCGATCATGCAGTCGAGCTCGCCCTGTCGCAGCGACCGCAGGAGTTCGTCATAGCGGCCGTCGACGGCCCTGACCTGGACGAGCTCGTGTTCGTCGATCAGGGCGGCGATGGCGGTGGGCAGCACGAAGGTGCGCGCCAGCGGCAGGGTGCCGATCACGATGCGGGTGGAATCGCGTTCGAGAACCTGGTCGATCTCGTCAAGGCCTTGCCGGAGCTCGACCAAAGCGAGGCGCGCGTGGCGGGCGAGCAGGCGGGCGGCGGGGGTCGGCGCAATGCCGTCATGGGCGCTTTCGAACAGCTTGAGCCCGGAGACACGTTCGAGGTTGCGGGCCGCGCGGTGGATCGAGGGCTGGGAGATGCCGATGTGGCGCGCGGCCAGGCTGTAGTTCCGCGCCTCGACCACGGCGATCAGGGCGCGAAGCTGCGAGGCCGTCATCAGGCGATCGAACCGCTGGAAGCCGCGGGCGCGGGGCTTGCCGCCGATCCGGGCCGCGTCACGGGCGCCGGATTCCAGCAAGGCCATGGCCCGATCGACGCGGACGCGCAGCGTTTCGCCGAAGCCGGTGGTGAAGAAGCCGTCGGCGCGCCGGTCGAACAGGGCCACGCCCACGCCGGTCTCCAGCCGGGCGATGGCCTGGGTTGCCGCCGGTTGCGACAGATGCTCGCGCTCGGCCGCCACACTGATCCTGCGGCAGCGCGCCAGCTCGCTGAAAACCCTGAGATGACGGAGGTTTGGGATGCCCGCGAGAAGGCCATGATCATCGCTCATCACAGGCGACTATAGCATCATTGAATGGCGCGCGAGGGCTTCGCATTGGCCTCTGGCGGGGCGCGACGGCACCCTTGATCCAGTGTCGTCGGCGCGCGAGGGTGATTGGCGGGGCTGATCGACAACACTTTTACTTTTTGCGGGGGCGGCCTTGGACGCGGACTACCGACCCTTCCACCCATCGCCATCGAAGCCGGCGTTTCGGCCACCGCCGGGCGCGGTCGACGCTCATTGCCATGTGTTCGGTCCGGCGGCGCGCTTCCCCTTCGCGCCGGAGCGCAAATACACGCCGTGCGACGCGCCCAAGGAGAAGCTGTTCGAGCTTCACGACTTCCTCGGCTTCGAGCGCAGCGTCATCGTCCAGGCGACCTGCCACGGCAAGGACAACGCGGCACTGGTCGACGCCCTCGACGCGGCGGGGAACCGTGCCCGCGGCGTCGCCAGCGTCGCGCCCGACATCAGCGACGACGAGCTTGCGGCGCTCGACGCGGCCGGCGTCCGGGGCGTGCGGTTCAACTTCGTGCGCCGGCTGGTCGACGCCACGCCGCGCGACGTTTTCCTGTCGATCGCGCAACGGATCCACGCGCTCGGCTGGCATGTGGTCGTCTACTTCGAGGCGCAGGACCTCGCCGACCTGACGCCGTTCCTGCGGCAACTGCCGACCACCATCGTGGTCGATCACATGGGGCGTCCGGACGTGGCCGCCGGTGTGGACCATCCGGACTTTCAGCGGTTCGCGTCGCTGATGGGGGAGATGCCGAACCTTTGGTCGAAGGTCACCTGCCCCGAGCGGCTGTCACCCTCCGGGCCACCCTACGACGACGTGGTGCCGTTCGCCGCCGCGCTGGTCGAGCGGTTTCCCGACCGCGTCCTGTGGGGCACCGACTGGCCCCATCCCAACATGACGTCGCACATGCCGGACGACGGTCAGCTCGTGGACTTCATTCCAAGAATTGCACCGACCGCGGACCTCCAGAAGGCGCTGCTGGTGGATAATCCCCGGCGCCTCTACTGGTCCTGATCGCCGGGCGGGTCCGGCAGATGGTAAATCTTAGAACAGTTCTAAACTATTGTAATTGCAGCGCAATTTCTTGACGGTCGGCATCGGGCCGACTATAGGCGGCAGCGCTTTTCACCGCACCCGGACCTTAACCCCGGCCAGGAGAGACCCATGTCCATCACGAAAACGGCGGCGTTGGCCGCCGCCATGACCGTTGCGTTCGCCACCGGCGGATCGGCCGCCGACTCGCGCGATGTGCTCGCGACCTACGCCGATATCGCGCTTGCCAAATACGAAGACTCGCTGACGACGGCGCGCGCGCTTGACGCTGCGATCGGTCGCCTGCTGACGGCGCCGAGCGCGGCCGCCCTCGACGAGGCCCGCGAGGCCTGGATCGCGGCCCGCGTGCCCTACCAGCAGACCGAGGCCTACCGCTTCGGCAACGCGCTGGTCGACGACTGGGAGGGCCGGGTCAATGCCTGGCCGCTCGACGAGGGGCTGATCGACTACGTGGACGCCGGCTACGGCATCGATTCCGATATCAACGACCTCTACGTCGCCAACGTCGTCGCCAACGCCTCGATCACCATCAACGGCCAGCCGACCGACGCGTCGGACCTGACGCCGCGCTTCCTGGCCGAGACATTGCACGAGGCCGGTGGTGTCGAGGCCAATGTGGCCACGGGCTATCACGCGATCGAGTTCCTGCTGTGGGGGCAGGACCTCAACGGCACCGGCCCCGGCGCCGGTGCGCGGCCCCACACGGATTTCGACACGGCGAACTGCACCAACGGCAGCTGCGACCGTCGTGCCGCCTATCTCGCCGCGGCGTCCGAGCTTCTGGTCACCGACCTCGAGGAGATGGTCGGCAACTGGCGCGCGCAGGGCGCGGCCCGGCTTGCGCTGCTGGCCGACCCCGATGCCGGGCTCGCCGCCATCCTCACCGGGATGGGATCGCTGTCCTATGGCGAACTCGCCGGGGAGCGTATGAAGCTCGGGCTGCTCCTGCACGACCCGGAGGAGGAGCACGACTGCTTCTCCGACAACACCCACGCCTCGCACTTCTACGACATCGTCGGCATCCGCAACGTCTATGGCGGCAGCTACGAGCGCATCAATCGCTCGGTGGTCAGCGGACCGTCGATCGCCGATCTGGTCGCGGCGGCCGATCCGGCCCTTGATCGCGAATTGCGCGACAAGCTGGACGCCACGCTGGCAGCGGCGGAGATCATGCGCGAGCGTGCCGACACCGTGGAGGCCTACGACCAGATGATCGCGCCCGGCAACGCTGACGGGAACCAGGTGGTGCAGGCCGTGATCGATGCGCTGGTCGACCAGACCCGCTCCATCGAACGGGCGGTGGTGGCGCTTGGTCTCGGCGGGATCGCGATCGAGGGGTCGGACAGCCTCGACAATCCGAACGCGGTCTTCCAGTAAGGGGCGACCGGCAGGACGCGTCGCCGCCCGTGCACGGTGGCGGCGGACGATCGGAGTATGTGATGGCGATTCAATCGCGGATCGCTCCGTTGACCGCGCTTGCGGCAGGGGCGGCTGTCTTTGCGATTGCTGCCCTTGCGGCAGGGGTCGAGCGCTCCGATCTCAGCGCGACGGACCAGGCGCGGGTCCTCGCCGTCACGGCGCCGACCGGTGACTTCTCCAGCGCCGAGCCCTTCGAGACCAATGCGGCTGGTGCCGCGACTTCGCACCTCACGCCCGACCGTGACGCCTTCTCGCAGCCGTTCCCCAACCTCGATTTTGCCGACGAGGAGCAGTTCAGGCTCGGCAACGCGCTGTTCCGCAAGTTGTGGGTGTCGTCACCGGCCTCGACGCTGGCCTCCGACGGGCTGGGACCGCTGTTCAACGCGCGGGGATGCCAGAGCTGCCACCTCAAGGACGGGCGGGGCCACCCACCCGCCGGACCCGACGACAGCCGCGTCTCGATGTTCCTCCGCCTGTCGGTGCCGCCGCGCACGGACGCCGAGCGCGAAGCGCTGGCCGACCGCGTGCTCCAGAGGATTCCGGAATCGACCTATGGCGGGCAGCTTCAGGATCTCGGCGTCCCCGGCGTGCCCGGCGAAGGGCGCATGGAGATCAGCTACGAACCCGAACCGGTAACGCTGGGCGACGGCACCGTGGTCACTTTGCGCAAGCCCACCTACAGCATCTCCGATCCTGGTTACGGCCCCTTCGCCGACGACGTGCTGGTGTCGCCGCGGATCGCGCCGCAGATGATCGGCCTCGGCCTGATCGAGCAGGTCCATCCGGCGGACATCCTGCGGCGGGTCGATCCCGACGACGAGGACGAAGACGGCATCTCCGGCCGGCCGAGCCTCGTGCGCGACCCCGGCGGCGGCGCGCCCATCCTCGGTCTGTTCGGCTGGAAGGCGTCCATGCCGACGATCCGCGCCCAGTCGGCCGGTGCGTTTGCCGGCGATATCGGCATCTCGACGCCCGACGTGCCGTTGCATTGGGGCGACTGTACCGTCGGGCAGGCCCTGTGCCGCGATGCGCCGACCGGGGTGCAGGCGCACCTCGGCGACACCGAGGCGCCGTCGCCGGTCCTCGATCTGGTGACGTTCTACTCGCAAACGCTGGCGGTGCCGGCGCGCCGCGACGTGGACGATCCGGATGTCCTGCGGGGCAAGGAACTGTTCTACGAGACCGGATGCATCGGCTGTCACACACCGAAATACGTGACGCGCCGGGATGCGCCGCATCCCACCCACCGCTTCCAGCTCATCTGGCCCTACTCCGACTTCCTGCTCCACGACATGGGCGAGGGGCTCGCCGACAACCGTCCCGTGGGCGATGCGTCGGGGGTGGAATGGCGCACGGCGCCGCTGTGGGGGATCGGGCTGACGGAGACCGTCAGTGGCCACACCAACTTCCTCCACGACGGTCGCGCCCGCAACCTGCTCGAAGCGGTGCTGTGGCATGGCGGCGAGGCGCAGGCGGCCCGCGATTCGGTGGTCGAGATGGATCGGGCGGATCGCGAGGCGCTGCTGCGGTTCCTGGAGTCGCTGTGATGCGCCACCTCGCCGGTGCAGCGGTCGTGGCCCTGACGGCGGCATCACCGGCGGCCGGCGCCGACGTCGGTGCGGTCACCGAGGCGGTCATCGTCAGCCATATCCAGCCGTCCTACGAGCGCCTGGCGTCGGAGTTCGACCTGCTCACGCTCGCCATCGACGACTTGTGTACCGCACCCGGCGCGCCCGCGCTTGCGGCGGCGCGCGCCGCCTTCGGCGAGGCGGTGGCGGCGTGGTCGCGGATTGCCCATATACGCTTCGGTCCGGTGGCGGAGGACAATCGTTACGAGCGGATCCACTTCTGGCCCGACCGTCGCGGCATCGGCGTGCGCCAGACGCGGCGCCTGATCGCCGCCGCGGACGAAACGCTCCTCGATCCGGCGCGGCTTATGCAGCAGAGCGTGGCGGTGCAGGGCCTCGGCGCGCTGGAGATCGCCCTGTTCGACGCCGGCGCGGACGACCTGGCCGCGCCGGGGAGCGACGGTTACCGCTGCCGGTACGCCCACGCGGTGGCGCTGCGGCTGGCGGCGACGGCATCGGCGGTTGATCGCGCCTGGGCCGACGACGAGGGCTTCGCCATGTCTCTGCGCAGGCCGGGACCCGACAACCCGCTCTATCGCGACGACGACGAGGTGCTGGCCGAGTATGTCGGGACGCTGGCCCAGGGCTTCGAGGCGCTGCGCGACCTGAAGCTGATACCGGTCCTGGGCGCCGACGCTGCAACGGCCCGCCCCGGTCTCGCGGTCTTCCGGCGTTCGCAACTGGGCCGCCGGGCGGTCGTCGCCGAACTCGCCGGGCTCGCCCACATGTTCGAGGTGTCGGGGCTGGGGCTGGCGCTTTCCGACGACGATCGCTGGATGGGCGCCGGCGCGCTGTTCGAGTTCCGCAACGCGACGCGAACCCTCGACGCGATGGCAGCCGACCTCGGCGTCGAGGTGGCCGACGTGGACGGACGCGGGCGGCTGACCTACCTGGTCATCGTCATGCGGAGCCTGCAGCGCCTGATCGGGGAGCAGATCGCGACGGCGCTCGGGCTGACGATGGGCTTCTCGTCCCTGGACGGCGACTGAGCGATGGATCGGCGATCGTTCCTCCGGGCGGCAGGCGCCGGCTTCGCGGCGACGCTCCTCCACGAACCGTTGCGGGCGCTGGAGCGGGCCGATCAGATCCTCGCCTCGGCGTGCCGTCTGCCCGGCGGCGCCCATGCGCTGGCGCTGTTCACGGAACGCGGCGAGATCCTCAAGATCATCGACCTGCCGGGTCGGGGGCACGACGTGGTGGTTCACCACCAGAGCCGACGCGCGGCGGTGTTCGCGCGACGACCGGGCACCTTTGCGCTGGCGCTCGACGGACCCCGGCAACCGCCCGTCACCTTCGCCACGCCGCCCGGCCGGCATTTCTACGGCCACGGTACGTTTTCCGCCGCGGGCGATCTCCTCTACGCAACGGAGAACGATTTCGAGGCCGCGCGCGGCGTAATCGGCGTCTATGACGCCACCGACGGTTACCGGCGTGTCGGCGAGTTCGGGTCCGGCGGTGTGGGCCCGCACGAGCTTGCCCTCCTTGGCGACGGCCGCACGCTGGTGGTCGCCAATGGCGGGATCGAGACCCATCCGGATTTCGGGCGCGCCAAGCTCAACCTGGGCACCATGTCGCCATCGCTGGCGATCATCGATCCGCGGCATGGCGAAATCATCGAACGGCAGAGCCTGCCGCCGGCCAGCCACCAGCTCTCGATCCGGCATCTCGCCGTCGATCGCGACGGCACCGTCTGGTTCGGTTGCCAGAGCCAGGATCGTGTCTGGCTGGCCCAGCCGGTGGGCCACTACAAGCCCGGCGGCGAGGCCCGGCTCCTCGATCTGCCGGACGATGCCGCGACCGGGATGCAGGGCTATGTCGGCGCGGTTGCGGTGAGCGGCGATCTGGTCGCGTTCAGTTCGCCGGTCGGCAACGCCCTTCTGACCCTCGACCGCGCACGCGGCACCGTCCACGCGCTCCGGCACGAGCCGGAGGTCTGTGGCGTTGCCGACGGAACGGCGGGGCTGATCGCCACGTCCCTGCGCGGCGCGGTGCTCACCGCAGATCGAGACGGCGCCCGCACCGACATGGATCTCAGGTGGGACAATCACCTGATCGCCCTGCGCGGGGTGATTTGACGGCGGTTGCGGGATAGGCTGCGCCGATCACCAGAACGGAGGGCACCCATGTTAATCCAATCGATCCGGGTGGGCGCGGTCATGGCCGTCGCGGCGTTTGTCGCCGCCAGCGCGCAGGCCGGCCCCACTGCCGATGCCGCGATCGCCAGTTGCCTGGCGGAGCTCAACGTGCCCGATGAGGTCTGCGTCTGCATCGGTGAGCGCGCCGAGGAGGAACTCAGCGAGAACGAGCAGGCATTCTTCCTCGCAATGATCGCGGGCAACCAGACGGCGGCCGATTCGCTGAGAGGCGGCATGACCATCAACGAGATGACGACCGTGGCGATGTTCATGTCGATGGCGCCGCAGGAATGCGCGGGCCAGTGACCGGCGGGGCGTGAGCGTGCAAGACACGCGGCCTGCGCTGGCCCTGTCGACCTGGAGCATCCACCGCGCGCTCGGGCTTTCGTTTCCCGACACGCCCGCCGACGGGCGGTCGGGCGGGTCCGAGCCGACCTGGGGTGCGGGCACGCTGTCGCTGATGGAGGTGCCGGAACGGATCGCCGCACTCGGTATCGGGCGCCTGGAGGTCTGCTCCTTCCACCTGCCGCGCGGGGACCGGGGCTATCTGCGGGAGTTGCGTGGGGCGCTCGACGGGGCGGGGGTGGCGCTGCAGGCGCTCCTGATCGACGACGGCGACCTCGCCGATCCCCTTCACGGCGATCGCGATGCGGCGTGGATTGGGGCCTGGATCGACGTTGCCGCTGAACTCGGCGCCGAGCGGGCGCGCGTGATCGGCGGCAAACAGCCGCCGGATCCGGCCGTCCTTCAGCGGGTGACCAACGCGCTTGCCCGGCTGGCGCGCCGGGGCGACGGGCAGGGCGTGCGCGTCACCACCGAGAACTGGCACGCGACCCTCGCCAACCCGGACGCCGTCCATGCGGTGCTCGACCGGCTGGACGGCGCTGTCGGTCTGCTCGCCGATTTCGGCAACTGGAGCGGTCCCGGCAAGTATGACGACCTCGCCTCGATCCTGCCGCGCGCCGAAAACTGCCACGCCAAGTGCGCCTTCGCCGACGACATGACCATGGATGCCGACGATTATGGCCGGTGTCTCGCGGTCGCGGAGGCCGCCGGCTACAGAGGTCCCTTCACGCTGATCTACGAGGGGACGAACGACGACGAATGGGCCGGCATCGCGATGGAGCGCGACTTCATCCTTGCGCGTGCCGGCTCAAGCGAGGCCGCGCTCGTTCACTAGAGCGCTCTGTGATGGGATTGGATCAATTCTGTTTCCCGGCCGGTGAGACGCTCCACCAGGAAAAGTGCGCAGCGCGTAGCGGGGCTACGGGCAAGCGCTTTGACGCCGTGGGCGACCGCCGGCCGGAAACCCGAAGGGCCGGGCCGGTTTGGCCCAAATCCTTCGGTCTTCGGCTCGACCGTATCCCGATACGGCCTTCGCCGAAGCCCTTGACCTTGAACCAAACCTTCTCC
>JANQRX010000008.1 GCA_028284325.1 Bauldia sp.
TTGGCCGAAGTCGCCGCTGATCACGATGGCTGATATCCATTTCCAGTATTGGACGACGAACGGCTGCCCGAGACCGTAACGTTCCTCCAGCGCCCGGAGCTGCTGACGGTCGATGTTCTGACCCTGTTCGTCGAGTTGGGAGACGACGGTGGTCAGGAAATCTCCGGGGGGAAGCTGGATGATGGCAAAGGCAACGAGCGAGATCGCCAGAAGCGTGGGCACCATCAGGGCGAGGCGTCTCAAGATGAATGACAGCATGTCCGGCGCTTTCAAGCTGGCCCCGCGCGCTTCGGTTGTCTCGGCGCGCGGGGTATTTGTTCGGTCTTGCCCGGGCGGCCCTAGTTCCTGATGAACCAGTGGCTAGTGTCCTGGGGCCCTGGCGTCGGGTAGGTGAACGATGCCGGCATTGAATCGGCGACGTTGCCCATCCGGTTCGACACAACACTGTACCGCGGCGTGATTAGGTTGATGCCGATGTGGTAGAATTGTTCCTTGGCGATATCGATAATCTCGCTGAACAGCGCGTTCTGTGTCTCGGCGTCGGCACTGCCCAGCATCTGGTCGTACAGCGACAACTGGTACTTCACCTGTTCCGGTGGCTCGATGCCTATTTCGTTGTTGTTATACCAGTCCGACCACGGGATTGCGTAGAGCGCGTTGTTGTTGATCGGCACGTAGAGACGCGCATTCAGCATGGCGCCGAGCCCGCCGGCTCCCACATTCGAGACGGCGTCCTGAACGTTCTGGAGTTGCCTCTCCTTGTAGAAAGCGCTGTCGATCACATTCGGGCGCATGTCGATGCCGACCGCCTTCATGTGCTGCTGCACAAGTTCAAGGACATCGATCTGTTCGCCGTTGGTTGTTCGCACGTCCACCGTGAACGCGATTCGGTTGCCGTCCGGCCCAAGACGGAATCCGTTACCGTCTCGTTCGCTGTAGCCTGCCGCATCCAGCATCTCGTTGGCGAGATCGGGATCGTATTCGGTGTACTGCTTTGCGAAAGAATCATCGAAGAACGGCGATTCCGGCCGCGGCGATACCTGGTAAGGCTCTCCCTGGCTGACGAAGACCACGTCGATGATCTCCTGCCGGTTGATCGCGTGCGACAGGGCAATCCGGAAATCCTTGTCGTTGAACAGCTGATGCTTCACCGGATCCTGATGCGTAAGATTCAGGTGAATGACCGCGGCGGTCGACTTGTCCTCGACAAGGTCGATCAGGTGATAGCCGCCCTGCTCCTGACCGTCGAAAAACAGCGACTTGTCATTCGTACCGAATATCTGCGGACGATAGACGAAGTCCATCTCACCGTTGAGAGTCTTGAGTTTTAGGACCTCGGCATCCTGGATGACAGAGAAGGACATCGCGTCCAAATACGGCAGCTGGTTCCCTTCCGCGTCGACTTTCCAATAGTAGGGATTGCGCTCGAAGACGGTTTCGGTCGACGCGCCGGTGTAGGGCGTGGTGACTTTCCATGCGTAGATGGTCGGCCGTTCGGGATTGGCCCACGCGCCGATGTTCTGCAGGCCCATGCCTCCAACCCTCTGGGAAAACAGGTCGACCCACGTATCAACACCGGCATCCGCGACAAGCTGATCGATACCGTCGGGATTTGTGTCCTTGTGGAACTGCCGGGCGTAGTGCTCCGGCAGCGCCATCGTTTCGGACCAGCCGGCGGCGACTTGCTGCGGGAACTGGCCGTATGGCGCGGCGAATGTGAAGCGTACGGCGTAGTCGTCGATCTTCTCCACCTTGGCCGGCTCACCGGCGATGACGAGCGTGCGTCCGGGGCCGCCCGGCGCCAGCTCTTCGTTGTTGGCGACATGCTCCCACCAGAACAGGATGTCATCGGCGGTGAAGTCTTCGCCGTCCGACCACTTCATGCCCTCACGCAGATAGAACGTGTAGGTCGAGGCATCGTCGCTCGCTTCGAAGCGCTCGGCGATATGCGGCTCGACGGCCGACCAACTACGGTTCCACTGCAGCAGCCGCTCGTAGCCAATGAAACGCTGCAGCCACCCATATCCGCGATCGGTGCCGCCGAGAAGGTCGCTGTTCATCACGCCGCCATAGGCGCCGATCTCGCTGACCGCCTCAATCACCTTGGGATTGGTAGGCAACCGGTCGTCGACCGCCGGCAAGGTGCCGGCGGCGACCATGGCCGCTGTCGCGGGTCCTTCCTCGAACGCCATTGCCGCGGGCGCCGTAAGCATCACGGCCGTAGTTACAGCCAAACACGAAGTGAAGGAAGCCAGATGTGTTGTCTTCATGAAGAATTCCTCCTGATCACGCGGCGTCAACCACCGCCAACCCTGACGGTCCCACACAACGCGACAATGCGCAAGATTGTGTTACTAAATATTGCGTAAAAATGAGCGCAATAATTGCGCTCAATCAATAGCCGAGCGACTTGTCGACGAGATTGACCAGCGGGCGTCCTGCGGCGAAACGGCGCAGATTGTCGACGAAGATATCGAACCCGCGGGCGAACGTCTCCTCGGTGGTCGCGCCATTGTGCGGCGTCACGATGGTGTTCGGTGCTTGCCAGAACGGGCTGTTCTTGGGCAGTGGCTCAACCCCGTGGGCGTCCAGCCCGGCGCCTGCGATCTCGCCCTTATTGAGGGCGTCCAGAAGGTCGTCGTCTACGATGATCCCGCCACGCGAGAAGCACACGAGAAATGCGGACGGTTTCATGGTCCGGAACGCGGCCGCGTCGAGAAGGCCGAGCGTTTCGTCGGTCCGCGGCGCCGCAACCACAATAAAGTCGCAGCCTGTCAGGAAGGCGTAAAGGTCGCCGGGTCCGTACATGCGGTCAACATGCTCCATGGGCATTGGGTGTCGCCGGAGCCCCTTGACTTCCATATGAAAAGCCTTGGCTTTCTGCGCCAAATCAGCACCGGAGTGTCCTAGGCCGAGGATGCCGCAGACCTTGCCGGCCAGTTCCCCGTGCGTGAAGCGATCCCACTTATTTCCGCGCTGCGCATCGATCCACCGGGTCGCGTTTCGGTTCAGCATCAACATCAGCATCATAGCGTGCTCTGCAAGTGGGATGGCGCCGTTCCCCTTCGAGCAGGTGAAGGGTACCTCGCTCGACCGCATTTCCGGATAGAGCATGGAATCCGGTCCAGCTGCCCAGGAATGAATCCACTTCAGGCGCTTGGCGGCGCCGAGCGCTCCGGCGGAAATGTCACCGCCGACGACGTCCGCTTCGGCGATCCCGTTTTCGAGCGACTGCCGATCAGAGAAGAACCGGATCGTTGCTGCTGGCGCCGCGCGGCGAAGAGCGGCCATCTTGGCGTCGCTGGACTTTGTCTGAAGGTGAACGTTGAACGTCCCGTTTGACTGCCCGGTCATGAAGAATCCCCGTCGGTGACCAATCTGGCTACACCCTAGACCAAAACTATTGCGTTTGAAATTGCGTAATATTGATGCGATATGTTGCGTACAGGAGTTGAGCATGCGGCACGTGTGTGTGCGCTCCGATCGTTTCGACTGGCCGGCTAGGAGGAGATTGCCAGGTAATGTCAGAAGATCAGGCCTCTACGCAAACAATCTGTCAGCGGCTGGCGATTGCCGCTTACAGCCTGATGGATCACGGCCGCTATGATGAAGCCGCGGAACTGTTCGCCGACGACGCCGTCTGGGTGCGTGGAGGCAACCCGGTCGAGGGCCGTGAGGGGATACGCGAGTCATTGCACAGTCGGCCGGCGGATCAGGTCACACGGCACATCATTACCAATGTCCTCGTGCAAGCCGAGCGGAATGGTTCGGCTAGCGCGACCGCCTGCTTCATGCCGTTTCGAGGCTCGAGTGATGGCGGAAAGGTCGGCCCGCCCGTTGTTGGTGACCTGGTGGTGAAGTTCCGGCGCTATCCGGAGGGTTGGCGCATCACCCACATGAAACCGTCGATCATCTTTGGCTGAACGTGTCCCCTCCGGTCGCAAATCCGGTTCTTGGGCAGCGGCTCGACTACGGGCGCTCGACCTTCCAATGGCTGGAGCATTGCCTTATGCACAGGACCCGCCCGTTTTTCGATCTGGACCGAGTCGCAGTAGCTTCCGCAGAAGCGCGACCGAAGGTAGTGCGTTGAAATCCGTAACACTCGACGACCTCGCGCGCGAACTGAACATCTCCAAGTTCTCCGTCTCGCGCGCTTTGTCGGGCAAGCCCGGCGTCAGCGTAGAGACGCGGAGGGCGGTTGAGACCATGGCGCGGGAGCTGGGATACCGCCACCCCGCGTTGTCGGCGGGACGGAGTATCTCTCCGGGGTCGCATACCGTCGGCTTGCTTATTCCGCGCGGCGACGCCGAGGTCAGCGAGTTTTGGATGCATGTCCTGGGAGGCGCCGAAGCCGAGGCAAAACGCATCGGCTTCAAGCTCGAGATCCGGATTCTCGACGGCAAGGCTACGCCGGACGATTGTCGCGGCTTAGGCGGCGTCATCATAGCTGGTCGGCGGCAGGTCGAATCCAGCGACCATGCCAAGGCGCCGCACGACTTGGTCGTACGCATCGGCCATCCGGCACCGCTGGAGCCGAACGACACGGTGTCCGGCGCGAGTTGGGAAGGTGGTTTCTTGATCGGTCAGCACCTTCGCGACCACGGCCACCGCCGGATCGTCTATGTGACCGACCGCGACGGCGACCAATCGCGCGAACTGCGCTACGAGGGGCTTGCCGATGCCGTTGGTGTCAGGCCGGGTAGGCTGCTGTTGCCGCCGGGCGCGTCGTTTCGTCAGGCGATACAGGAGGAAGAGTCGACACGGGCAACGACCGCCTTTGTCTGCGCAACCGACAATGTTGCCTTCTCCGTGGTGTACGGTCTCTCGCGGCTCGGGAAGGACATCCCCGGCGATGTCTCAGTGGTCGGCTGCAATGATTACGCGCAGGCTTCTCTGATGTCCCCGCAACTGACGACGCTCCAGGCGCCGATGCGCCAGATCGGACGCACGGCCGTTCAGGTTTTGGCCCAGCGCCTGCTCGGCGAGTGGCGCGATCCGCTGTCGCGGCGGATCGAGATCGCCCAAACGCTCATCGTCCGAGAGACGACCGGGCCAGCACCGTAATAGGCTGGAGCGACACAGCGCACGACCGACGATCCGCCGTCTTGAGTGGCTAGAAGTCGCCAGATTGCCGGTCACTAACCAGAGAATCTCGACCTTTGAAGAAGTGGCAGTCTTGTGGAACGTGATCGTCAGCATACCGATTGGTGGAAGAAGCCTTTTCGCATGGTCCAAACCAACCTGCGCCTGGGCGACGCCAACTTCCCACAGGACGATCTCGCACGGCAGGTCCGGGCCTTCGGCGCCAACGTACTCCTCTATAATGTCGGTGGCATTTTCGCCTTCTACCCGACCGACCTTCCCCTGCAGGCTCGCAACCCGCTCATGGAAGGCGATGCGCTGGCACGCGCCATTGCGGCCGCCCGCAACGAAGGGCTGGCCCTTGTCGGCAGGTTCGACATGTCGAAGGCAACGCGTCTCGCTTACGACGCCCACCCCAGCTGGTTCGTTATGAACGGGGCCGGCGAACCGCTGGAGTACAACGGAACCTACCAAGCATGCGTCAACGGCGACTGGTACCAGGACTACGCGTTCAGGATCATCGATGAAGCGCTCGGACGTTATGACGTCGACGGCGTCTTCTTCAATATGTTCGGCTATCGCAACCGGACTTACTCGAACGAGTATTTCGGCCCGTGTAGGTGCGAAAACTGCAGCCGGGCCTTCCGCGACTTTTCCGGGAAAGAGATCCCCGAGAAGGAAGACTTCTCGGACCCTAACTATCCAGATTATCTTCAATTCAAGGAAAAGACCACGCGTAGCCTGTGGCGGCTCATGACCGATCACATCCACGCTACCGCGCCTGGAGTGGCGATCTGCGGACCGGACTCTTACTCGGACGTTATCCGAATGGAATCACAACGGGCCGTCGCGCGTCCCGCACCGGCATGGCCCTATCAGTCGGGGCAGCAGGCGCGGTGGGGGCGATCGGCCGGCGGAGGGCGTCCGGCATCGTCGACCTCGACTAACTTCATCGACTTTGCATGGCGCTTCCACGCCGAGACTGGAGCGCTGCATCTGCTGCGGTTTGCCCAGCAGCTCGGCAGCGGCGCCGCCCTCGACTACTACTTGCTCGGCGTCCTCGACCAGGACGATGGCGGTCCGCTCGCCGAGGTTTCCGAACTCTTCAAATGGCACGCACGCCACGAGGCCATATATGACGGCGTGAAACCCGCCGCCCGCGTCGCACTCTACGCGAGCCGGCCAACGTCGCGGTTCTCTGGGCGCACCGACAGCGCGCCGTACGCAACTGGGGCCGCCAGAGGCGCGTACAGAATGCTCGTCGAAGCGCGAATCGCCTTCGACACCTTTACGGACGAAGAACTGGAAGCCGACCCGGACGCACTCGGCCGCTACGACGCCATTTTCCTACCGAACGTGACCTGCATGTCCGACACCGAAGCCGCAGCGCTCGATGCGTGGGTGCAAGGCGGCGGGCTTCTTATCGCGACAGGCGAGACCGGCCACTACGACGCGTTGGGTCAACGCCGCGACCGCGTCGCGCTCACGAGCCTGTCGGCGAGCGAACTGCATCGCTCCGACATGCGGCAGGAGGGCGCTTACTTCCGCATCGAGGCACCGGAATTCGACGACCTACGAACCCGCCTGTTGATGCTCGACGGCCCGTACTACCGGCCGATGCAGGTGCGCGAGGCCAGTGAATCCAGGCTACGACTGCTACCGCCACAGCGGTTCGGCCCACCGGAGCTGTGCTTTCCCAAAGACGACGACGGCGCGCCCGGTATGCTGATCGGCAAAGCTGGCAAGGGCGTCGCGATTTCCGTCCCCTGGCACCCCGACTGGATGTACTGGCGCGACAGCCTGCCCAATCATCGCAAGCTCGTCTCAAGTCTTATCCGCACCCACGCACCGCATCAGCCCGTGGTCCTCGAGGGCGACGGGCCGGTGGAGGTCACCCTCCAAAAGACTCGGGACAGCGCGTGGCTTGTTCACGTCATCAACTACGCGGGCCAGCGCAACAACCTCTACGAGACGCCGCCGCAGCTCCACGGACTGCGCCTCGGCATTGCGAACGCGGAACCGTTTGCGCGCTGCCTCAGGGCCGGCTTGACCGTCGAGGCGACGCAGCCCGACGAGGTCTCCGATCAACGATACCGGTGGTTTTCCCTGCCGCCGGTGGGCGCCTTTGAAGTCGTGGCGATCGATATCGCCGCGGATCGGAAGGCCGCGATCATGCGGGATTCAACGGCTCCGGCCCCACGGACGCCCACCGGTATTCGCTCTTAGCGAGATTTGATCGTCATGAACAGCGTGGAGGTTGACGACGATCGCATGGCTTGCCGGCGGAGCAGCGACCACGACCAGAAGGACCATCGATTGCCGATAATGGTGGCGCACCGAATACTGCAGTTCGCGCACGATGCGGCCATGGTTCGGGCGTTACGCTCGAGGACGGCAGCCGGGTTGATGCCGATTATATCGTGATCGCAACGGGTTCGAGTCGCAGGTTCCATCCTGCCCTCAACCGAATTTCTTAAACAAATCAGATAGTTATGAGGCGTCCGGATTTCTAGCTCGCCGGACGTCGGGCTGCGCGGTGTTTGCCTCCGCCATGTGCCGGCCACAAGGCGACGCTACCATCAGGGTTCCAACCTGAAGGTCGCACCATTGCTCCACTGTGACGCTAGCGCAGGTAGCGTTCGAGCGGCTTCTTGTTCGGATCGAACACCGGTGATGATGCCACGTCGTTTGGTTTATCCTCATCGCTCGGTCGATCAGCAGCCTCTGGCTCACGCTCCGCGCCACGTCGGCGGCGATCGCGTCGGGGTCAAACAGCTCAAGAATCCTGGCGCGCATGCGCGCCTCAATCTCCCGATCGTCTGGGCGGCCGGCCAGGTTCTCCCGCTCAGCGGGATCGACCGCCAGGTCAAACACCTGGCAGTCACGGCCATGGATGTAGATGTATCGGTGCAGCTTCTGCCTCAGCATGAAGCAGGACGCCCCGACCATGGCATCGGAGTGGGTTTCGCAGATCCCATCTATCCGTGCCGGTTCCGTCCAACAAGCCCATGACGCTGCGACCGTCCATGGCAGGCGTTCGTCCGGCGCCACGAGCCGGTTCGTCAGCCGGCAACAGGGCAGCGTTGTCGTAAGCCCGGTTGGAGGATGTGTACTTGCCCGTCACCAAGCAGCGCCAGCTCATCCCGCCAACGCTTGAACTGCCGTGTGCTGATCCCGAGCTCGTCGCATACGGCCTTGTCCGTGACCCCTTCCTCACTCGCCCGAAGAAGAGCCTCTCGCTAGAACTCGGAGCTGTATCGCTTGTAACGACGCTTCGGCTTTGGCTGGTTCATCCTGACGCCTCCTTAGCGCTCTCGCGCTCATTCTAGATGTCCACCAAACGGGCAGCAGCTCAGAGAGCGAATCTCGAAAGCTGAGACGGGCACGGCGCTCACGCCAATCGCCTCAGAAGAAGCACTACATAAGGTATTACCAGTCAATCCGGGGAACGCCATCACCACCGTCTATGCATTGAACACCTTCAGGGTCGACCGGACAGACTATACCCCGCGTCAAACAAGTCGCGTTTCATCGCCGCATGACCCGCTTTGGCCATCTCAAGCGGCGGATTCACCTTGGGGTCTTGCTCGGCTTCGACCACGAACCATCCTTCATAGCCTCGCTCGGCAAGACGTCTGACAATCTTGCCGAATGGCAGGTCACCGTCTCCGGGGACGGTAAACACACCACGCATCACGGCATCCAGAAAACTATCTGTTTCGCGGTCGATTTTCTCAACGACCGAGTGTCGGACATCTTTGGTGTGAACGTGGCTGATGCGGTCATGATGCCGCTCGATCACACCGAGCACATCGCCGCCGGCGAAGTGCAGGTGACCGGCGTCATAGAGCAGCTTCACCGCGTCGCCTGTCGCGTTCATGAAAGCATTGATCTCCGGCTCGGACTCAATCGCCGCCGCCATATGATGGTGATAGGCGATCGGCATGCCCTGCTCGGCACACCACTCCGCGAACGCGGTCATTCTTGCGCCGTAAGCCTTCATCTCGGCGTCGTCCAGCCGAGGCTTGCGCGCCAGCGGCTGAGCCTGGTCGCCCTGAATTGACCGCGCTGTTTCGCCGTAAGCGATGCAGGGTGCGCCGGCAGCGATGAAGAAGTCCATCTGTTCGCGAATCCGGTCCTTCTCTACCTCAAGGTCACCATCCAGGAGCAACCCGGAGAACCACCCGCCACACACCGAGATGCCATAACGATCGAGTATTGGACCTAACTCCACCATGTTCATCGGGAAGCGACGTCCTGTTTCCATGCCGGAATAACCAGCGAGCGAGGCCTGTCGGAGACACTCCTCAAGGCTCACATCATCGCTGAGTTCGGCAAGGTCATCGTTCCACCAGGCAATCGGGGCAATGCCGAGTCTCGCCTTCAACACGGTCAGATTCCAATGCGCTGCTTGCTGCGGAACTGTTCCTGCGCGGTGCGGGCTTCGCGCACGGCGTCGCGATCCGACACCTCAGGCGCGCCGACATACCAGTCGGCTCCGCCTGGGGTCCAGGTGTAGGCGTCAGAGGTAATCGTCAGCACGGTCGTTCGATCCGTCGACTGCGCCCACTCCATCGCGCGCTCGAGGTCCGCGAGGCTTTCGCAGCGCTGTGTCAGCGCCCCCATGGATTCGGCGTGCTTGGCAAAGTCCACATGCAGCGGATCTTTCCTGTCAACGACGCGGGCATCCTTGAGCAGGTTGTTGAAACCCGGAACGCCAAAGCCCGTCTGAAGCCGATTGATCACGGCGAAGCCGCCGTTGTCGCACACAATGATAATCATCTTGTGGCCCGAGAGCACCGACGAGTAGATGTCCGAGTTCATCATCAGGTAGGAGCCGTCACCGACCATGACGATCGGCGTGCCCTTACCCTCGGTGGCCATCGCCACTCCCCACGCACCGGCGATTTCGTAGCCCATGCAGGAGTATCCGAACTCGCAGTCAAAAGTGTTCGGCGCCTTGACACGCCAGTTCTTGACAGTCTCTCCAGGTAGGCCGCCGGCCGCCGTCACCATCGTGTCCCCCTCATCGGCGGCGTTGTTCACAACGGCTATCACCTGAGCGTAGCTGGGCACCTCGGCGTTGGTCGGCGCCTGCCCCTTGTCAAGAAGCTGGTTCCACTCTTTGTACAGGTCGCGAGCCCGGTCCATGCGGCTCGCGTCGCATACCCACTCTTCCATCGCCGCATCCAGTTCGCCGATTGCCTCCAACGCATCGGCTACCACCGGAAGAGAGCGATGCTTGTTAGCATCAAAACGCGCCGCGTTGATGTTGATGAAGCGCGTATCGTTGGCAAACGTCGTCCAGGACCCGGTCGTGAAGTCCTGCAGCCGCGTCCCCACGGCAACGACCACGTCCGCATCTTCCGCCAGCGCCTTGGCCGCGTCGGTACCCTCGATCCCCAACGGTCCAACATACGCCGGGTGATCGTGGACCACCGCGCCCTTGCCCGAAATGGTCTCCGCCATCGGAATGCTGCGCTTCAGGGCAAAAGCCGCTAAGGCATCGCCAGCGCCGGAGTAGCGGACGCCGCCGCCGGAGACAATGAGAGGCCTCTCTGCTTTCCTGAGGAGCTCCGCCGCCGCAGCAATCTGGTCTGTCGATGGTCGGGGGCGCGGGACGATCCAGGTTCTTTCTTCAAAGAACGCCAACGGATAATCGAACGCGAGTTCCTGCGTATCCTGCGGAAGCGCGATGAACGCCGGACCACAATCCGCCGGGTCGAGCATAGTTGCGAGCGCTTGAGGTAAGGAGGCCAGGAGCTGCGCAGGATGGGTGATACGATCCCAATATCGAACCACGGGCTTGAAAGCGTCGTTAACCGTCAAAGACGGATCATTGAAGTGTTCAACCTGCTGGAGAACCGGGTCTGGCAGGCGGTTTGTGTAGGTGTCGCCACTCAGGAGCAGTACCGGTAACCGGTTGGCGTGAGCGACGCCAGCCGCGGTCACCATGTTTGTGGCGCCCGGTCCAATGGAGGTCGTAGCTATCATGATCTGCCGACGCAACTTGGCCTTGGCATAACCGATGGCAGCTAGGGCCATCGATTGTTCATTCTGGCCGCGCCAGGTTGGAAGCTGATCCTGGACGTCAAAGAGCGCCTCTGAAAGGCACGTGACATTGCCGTGCCCGAAAATTCCGAACACGCCGGCAAAGAGCGCAACTCTATTGCCGTCGACCACGGTGTACTGACTGCACAGGTAGCGGACCAGCGCTTGCGCCATCGTCAGACGCACGGTCGAGTCGGGCATCGCGTCTTTCTCCTCCACTTTTTGTTACCAAGACGGTAGAGAATGATTATTGACATTGCAAGAATTTTGCAATGATCATTGCAGATCGGTCATCAACGATCATCGAGCCCATTGAAGGGCGTTCGGTTGGCACCGTGATCAGGATCAGAAACTGCTAGGGAATCTCCACAATGTACGACAGCTATGGCCTGTATGTTGGCGGCGCCTGGACGAGTGGCAGTGGCAGGGCCGATGTCATGTCGCCGGTCACGGAACTCGCGGTCGGCACCGTTCCAACAGCGTCACATCACGACACCAATTCAGCACTGGATGCCGCAGCTTCGGCGCTGGAGCCGCTGCGAGCCATGGGTGGTTTTGCCCGTGCAGATGCGATGCACAAGGTCGCGGATGAGATGGCACGCCGCACCGAAGAGGCGGTGGAGGTCATATCGACTGAAACTGGAAAGCCGCTTGCCCAGTCCGGCCGCGAATGGGGCTTGGCTACGGATCAGTTTCGTTGGTTCGCTGAAGAAGCACGGCGGGTTTACGGCAGGATCATCGAAAGCCGCGTTCCCAACGGCCGATTTGAGGTGTTCCGCGAAGCCGTGGGCATAGTTGGCGCATTCACGGCCTGGAATTTCCCTGCCGCTTTGCCGGCGCGCAAGCTTGCTCCGGCGCTCGCCGCTGCATGTCCTGTTGTCCTTCGGCCCTCGTCACAGACACCCGGTGTCGCCATGGTCATGATCGATTGTGTCCGTGCCGGCAACCTTCCGGACGGCGCAGTCAACTTGGTTGTCGGCTCAACGAGCGACACCTACGCGCCAATCATGTCGGACCCGCGCGTTCGCAAGGTATCGCTGACCGGCTCCACCAAGGTTGGTCAACAGATGATCCGCGATGCAGCCGAGACGGTTAAGAAAGTATCCATGGAACTCGGCGGCAATGCGCCGCTGATTGTGTATGAAGATGCGGATCTGCAGATGGCGCTTGACATGAGCGTACCGACCAAATTCGCCAACTGCGGACAGGTATGTGTTGCGCCTGACCGATTCTTTGTCCACGCCAGTCTTTATGAACAGTTTGTAGATGGCTTTGTTGACCGGGCTTCGAAGATCAAGCTTGGCGATGGACTAGCGCCCGATACCGAAATGGGCCCGCTCATCAGCCGCGCACGACTTGAGGAAGTGGACGGCATCGTAAGCGCCGCCACCGCCGCCGGTGCCACTCTCGCATACGGTGGCCAGCGAGCTGCGACCTTCAACACAGGACACTTCTACGAACCGACCGTTCTGCTCGGCATCGCTGACGACATGGCTGTATTCGCGGAGGAAAACTTCGGCCCGATCGCTGCCATTACATCGTTCGGAGAAGACGACGAGGCTTTGGCGCGCGCCAATTCATCCACAATGGGACTATCAGCTTACGCGTTCACTTCATCGCCTGCGCGTGCCCGCCGAACGGTCGACACATTGAAATCCGGCATGGTCGGCATCAACAGCTTCGCGTTAGCTGCCTCAGAGGCGCCATTCGGTGGAACGAATTTCTCCGGCCTGGGGCGCGAAGGCGGCGTCGAGGGTATCGAGGACTACCTCGACACCAAGCTCGCCCAGATCGTGGTCTAGGCAGAGATGGCTGGGAACAAAGTCAAACAACTGTGGACGGAGGGGCGGCCAGTCCTTAACGGCTGGCTGTCGATCGGCAATTCATTCACCGCCGAGATCATGGCGGCGCAAGGTTACGACGCCATTTCCGTCGATGTGCAGCACGGGGCGCTCGATTACACGTCCCTACTGCCCGCGTTTCAGGCGATGCGCGCCTCGGGTGTCGCCTTGGGCGCACGCGTTCCGTGGCTCGATCCGGCCATAATTATGAAGGTACTCGACGCCGGCGCACTGAACGTCATCTGTCCGATGATCAACACAGCCGCTCAGGCGGCCGAGTTCGTTAGCTACCTTCGCTATCCGCCGGCGGGGCAGCGAAGTTTCGGCCCCACCCGCGCCGGTTTTGCCATGCCCGGCTACAGCACTGCCATGGATGACGAAATTGTGGCGCTGGCAATGATCGAAACCGCCGAAGGCGTCAAGAATCTCGAGGAAATTGTCGCTACGCCGGGTCTTGACGGTATCTATGTTGGGCCCGCAGATCTGACACTTGGTACCCAAAACGGCAGACTACCGCCCGCCTTCGATCGCGAAGAGCCGGAGATGATCGAGATCATTCGTCACATTGCCATGACCTGCGAGGCAGCCGGCGTTAAGGCCTGTTTGCATTGCGGAACGGCGGACTATGCCGCGCGTGCCATCGACTGGGGTTACAGTCTCACGACGGTTGCCGGGGATGCCCGTCTGCTTGCTGCCGCGGCAGGCGCCAGTGTCGCGCGCTTCCGCGAACTCACGAACGGCCGCGTACAAGCTGACAGCTTGGAGACGAGCTACTGATGCCTCACGTTCTAGTCGTCGGTAAGCTGCACCCCTCGGGTCGAGCCCTGCTCGATGCTGCTGAGACCGTCACAACCACCTTTGTTGAGGAGATCACGGAGGAGGGATACGCACCACATGTTGGCAACGCCGACGCAGTTCTGATTCGCACGCAGCCGATGAGCGCAACGACCGTAGCAAAGGCCGATCGTTTGAAGATCGTGTCGCGACATGGCGTCGGCTACGACGCGATTGACGTGCCAGCGCTCAGTGCGCGTGGGATTGCTTTAGCTACCTGCGGCGACGTCAATTCGACAGCTGTGACCGAGCACGCCGTCACCATGATGTTGTCGGCCAGCAAACGCCTGCTGCGGGCCGACAAAGCGACTCGCAATGGGACGTGGAGCTGGCGTGAGAAGCTCGAGTCGCGTGACGTCGGCGGGCGCAACTTGCTTCTGGTGGGCTACGGTCGCATTGGTCGCCATACCGGCGCGATGATGAAGGGTTTCGGCGTCCAGGTTCGGGCCTACGATCCGTTCCTGCTCCAACGCGGCTGGCCCGATGACGGCGTCACGCCCGTCGAAAGCCTCGGCGACGGTCTCGCCTGGGCGGACCTGATCTCAGTCAGCGTGCCGCACACTGGCTCGCCGCTGCTTGGTCCTTCAGAGTTTGCGGCCATGCGCGAAGGAGTCGTGATCGTGAATACCTCCCGCGGCGGCGTCATTGATGAAGCATCGCTGGTTGATGCGCTGGGCTCCGGTAAGGTGGGAGCGGCCGGACTGGACGTGTTTGAGAACGAGCCACTGCCAGCCGATCACCCCTTGAAGGCGTTCGACCAAGTTGTGATGTCACCGCATATTGCCGGGCTCACAGATGGTGCGGCCGAGCGCATGGCAATCAGCTCGGCGCAGAACATATTGGACTTCTTTGCCGGTTCCATTGATCAATCGCTGATCGTCAACCGGGACGCGCTTGGATGAGCCAAACCAGCCCCAGACTTCGGGTTGGATTGATCGGCACCGGATTCATGGGAAAAGCCCATGCGCTCGCTTTTGCGCTGGCGCCGCGGGTGTTTCAGCTTCCGGCCGAAATCGAGTTGGCCACGGTCGCCGACATCGACGAAGCCGCGGCGCAGCATGCTGCCACGGCATATGGCTTCGACCGCGCGACGACCAACTGGCGCGATATCATCGATGCCCCCTCGATCGACATCGTTTCGGTGACGACGCCGAACAAGCTTCACAAGGACATGTCGCTTGCCGCGATCGCGGCAGGCAAGCACGTCTATTGCGAAAAACCGCTGGCACCGACTGCCGCCGATGCCAGCGAGATGACAGCCGCGGCCGAAACGGCAGGCATCAAGACTCAGGTGGGGTTCAACTATCTGTGCAACCCCCTCTTCCGGCTCGCCAGAGACATGATCAAAGCCGGTGAAATTGGCGAGGTCCGCACCTATCGGGGCCTGCACGCCGAAGATTACATGACCGATGCGCGTGCCCCTTACACCTTTCGGCATGACACGGCCGGCGGCGGTGCTTTTGCCGACCTTGGAAGCCACACACTTGCCACCGCCGAGTACCTGCTAGGTCCCATCGAGCAAATCCTGGGCGACTGCGTGACCAAGATTGGTGAGCGTCCTGACGGCGCGGGCGGCACAAAGCGTGTTGAAGTCGATGACGTCGGGCGCGCGCTCCTTCGCTTCGCCAGCGGCGCCACTGGCACGGTCGAAGGGAACTGGGTCGCGACCGGGCGTCGGATGCAGCACGACTTCGAAGTGTATGGATCAACCGGCGCGTTGGTTTTTCACGGCGAGCGACTGAATGAACTGCTTCTTTACAAAAACTCAGATGGGCAGGGACAACAGGGTTTTCGCCGTATCCTGGCCGGACCTGATCACCCGCCGTATGGGGACTTTTGCGTGGCGCCTGGGCATCAGCTTGGCTTCAACGATCTGAAGGCCATTGAAGTTGCGGGGTTCGTGCTTGCCATTGCCGGCCTGGCTGACGAGCCGTTCAACTTCCGGTCCGGCTTGCACATCCAAAAAATGGTGGAGCTCACGCATCGATCATCTCGTGAGGGCACATGGCAGAACGTGGAAAACTGACACGTCGCAAGTTGATTCCAGCGTCGTGACTCGAAGGCAAGATTGTCCATATGCCAGCTTCAGATCCGCATAGACCAGCCGACTACGAAGCCCTCATTCGCCTCATTCACGAACGCTACGAGGGTATGAGCAAGACGCATCAGGCGATTTCGGTTTATCTGACCCAGAATCCGAACGAAGTGGCGGTTAATTCGGTCAACGCCATCGCCGGGCGATGCGGCGTCCACGCATCGAACTTTGTCAGGTTTGCGCAAACGCTGGGCTACAGAGGTTTCAAGGACGTTCAACAACTCTTCCAGATGCGCCTGGAAACGGCTGCGCCAGGATTCGAGGCCCGCGTCCGTGCTTTGGAGACGGAGCTGGGTGGACGCGACCGCCGCACGGATTTCGATTTCCTGCGTGAGCTCGTCGTAACCGACATCGCCTCACTTCAAGAGTTGCTCGAACAGACAACCGACAGCGACCTCGCCGACGCGGCCGACTTGCTGCAGGAAGCGGATACGGTGTTCCTTGTCGGGCAACTACGCTCAGCGCCGGTCGTCGAATTGCTTCGCTACATGCTGACCATGATCGGCAAGAAGTGTGTCCTGCTTGATCCCAGCGGTGGCCTCGCGACGCACATGGCGCGCACCATGACGACGCGCGATGTACTCGTCGCGGTGTCTTTCAGGTACTACGCCACCGAAGTCGTCGGTGTAACCGAACAAGCGGTGGCCGACGAGGTCCCGGTGATCGCGATATCCGACAGCTCACTGTCGCCGATCGCCAAATCGTCGCGCGTTCTGTTTGCAGTTCCCGAGCATCGACACACGTTTTCGCGCTCGCTGGGCGCACCGATGTGCGTTGCTCAGGCCATTATTCTCGCCACCGCCTCGCGTATGAGGGAGTTCGACGGCAGTCCAAAAATCCCAACCGTCACGGAATCTTAGTCGCAGCGCCCATCGTCGACCCGCGGACTAGTTGGCGGCAAATCTTCACATGACAGCCGCCGACACAATCGACGCGTGACCTGTCGCCGGGCGGGACCACGTTGCGGCGGTACTCCGCCCCCAAAGATTGAGTTGTCAGCTTCGCAAGCGTCTTCGATAGTCTCGCCGGCCAATCTCGACGGACGAGCGTATGACCAAGTTTGAAATGCTTGCGATCTTGCGGTTTCTGGAGGAAACCCGCGCGCCGGGCCTCGATATCCTTGGCGTCGATGCGCGAGATCCCATCTGGATGATGTCGATCGCCCTGTTGCGTCGTCACTATTCCAACCAGAGCATAACGATTTCGTCGCTCGCGCAATCCTCCGGCGCCGCGCGCACTACAGCCTTGCGGCAGATCGATCGCATGCTGGATTCCGGATTGGTGGAGCGGCGACAGGACCGCCGGTCGCCCAAGCTCGTCTTCATAGAACCGACGGACCGGCTTCTCAGAAACTTTCACGAGTACTGCCTGGTGCTGAAACGACAGATCGGCGCCGTCTTCGGTCTGGGTCACAGCAGTGAAGGTGCCTTTGTCTTTGGCGCCGCGCATCTGAGCGCGCGCATCATTGGTGGGCCAACGAAACTGACCGCGTCACTTGGCATGGACGGGCCACTTCGCCTGCTGATCAAGGACGAGACCACATTCAAGGTGCTCACCCGGATGACGTCCGAGATGTCGGTCTTCCTGGGTATTCCGATAGAATATGAGATGCTGGCCTACGAAGATCTGTACGCCAAGGTCGTCGCCAACAGTCGAGCCGCTGACTCAGCTTACGACATCATTGCGCTCGATATTCCCTGGCTCGGACGCATGGCAATTGAAGGGGCGCTCCATCCCTTCGACCAGGAACTGCAGCGCAGCCGTCTGAACCCATTCGATTTCTACGCGGCTGCCTGGGAGGGCGGACGCTGTCGCGGCCGTCAGTTCGGTATTCCGTTCTCACCGACGGCGGAGCTCCTTCTCTACCGGACCGACATCTTCGAGGCCCACGGCCTCGCCCCACCATCGTCACCTCAGGATGTCTTGCGCGCCGCCGAGGCGGTTCATGCGCCGAACGACGGCCTGTACGGCATTGCCTGGAACGCGGCCCGCGGTCAGCCCATGGGTCAGACCTTCATTCAGGTCATGGCGGCGTTTGGGTCGCCGCCAGTCAACCTTCAGCGCAATGGCGCCGGCTACGATCTCAACATGCCTTGGGAGGATCTTCGCCCCTCGTTGGACAACGAAGCGGGCGAGGCGACATTGGATTATCTGCAGAGGCTGGTGCGCTTTTCACCGCCCGATATCAAGGTCATGGACTGGACCGCCCGCGGCGAGGCCTATCGGCACGGTTCGGCAGCGATGTGCTACGAGTGGTCGACTCGCACCATGAGTTTTGAGAGTGATCAGGAATCGCCGGCACGTGGTGCGACCGGATATCTGCCGCACCCTTCCCACGACAACGCCGCTCGGATTTCGCCAATGGGAGGCTGGGTGCTTTCCATTCCTTCGAACATCGACCCGTCGAGGCGGCGTGGCGCGTGGCGGGCGCTACAGTGGTTGGTCAGCCCCGAAATGAGCAAGTGCCTGATCCAGAATGGCAGTCCGGCCAAGTTTCTGCACAGCGTTTCGGCGGACCCGGAAGTGGCCGAGATGCAGCCGGTATTCAGCATCATGGACTCCATGGAAAAGCGTGGTCAGCTTCAGATTTGGCCTCGTCCGCCCATTCCGTTCATGACCTCAATGATGCGAATTGTGGGCGAAGAAATTCACGACGTTATCTGGGGTCAATCGTCTCAAAAAACCGTCCTTCGACGCATTGAAGATCGGCTGTCGGCCAAGTTCGAAACCCTGACTTCCGCCGAGCCGGCGAGAGATAAGAACGATAATACTGCATACGCATCAGATGCTTAGACGATTTTTGTCCGAAACGGACATACAACATCTTCCTGCGCCGGCGTCCAGCATTGAGTGTTCCGGCGGTGTGAGGCGTCACGCTCCGGCGATCGGCGTCCACCTCAATGGGAGGCAGATTGGAGGATCTAAATGCTTCACTTCAACTCATCGAATCGTCTTCGCCATCTGGCGCTGGCGGCAGGCGCCGTCGGCGTCTTGGGCGCCGCGACGCCGGCCCTTGCCGATACAGTCCTTGAAGGCGAGACAATCCGCATTCTGGGTATCGGTGATCCGGTGTTCCAGGTCATGCAGAAGATTCACGGTGAACTGGAAGAGATGGCCGGCGGTACCGTCCAGCTCGACGTTCGTCCGTTCGACGTGCTGCGTCAGCAGGTGTTGCTGAACGCACAGAATGACCTGTCAAACTACGACCTGATCGCTGTCGATCTGCCGCAGTTTGGCGAGTACATGTCGTTCCTGACCGACCTCAATCCGCTGATTGAGGCCAATGGCTACGACGGTTCTGACTTCCACGATGTCGCTTGGACCGGCGCTCAGTTCGATGGCGCTCAGCTCGGCGTACCGCTTCAGCCGCATCCGGAAATCATGGCCTACCGCTCGGATATCTTCGAGAAATACGGGCTCGACGCTCCGCAGACCCACGCTGACGTTCTGGCTGCGGGCGCAACGATCCAGGCCAACGAACCCGGCATGTCCGGCGTTTGCTGGAACGCCGCTCGTGGCACCGCTCTTGGTCAAACGTTCATCATGAACATGGGTGACTTTGGCGCGGCGCCGATCGACATGGAGAAGATCGGTGACGACTTCAACATGGGCAACATCCAGCCTGAGAACATGCGTCCGACCATCGACACCGAAGCCGGTGCCGGCACGGCCGCCTATCTCGAGGCTCTGATGGACGTCTCCCCGCCAGGTATCCTCAATATGGCGTGGGACGAGCGTGTTCGCGTCTTTGCTCAGGGTGGCTGCGCCATGACCTACATCTGGTCGGGTCGTTCGGCGATCTACGAGCTCGACGAGAGCGCCCCTGCGCGCGGCAACGTTGGTTACGTTCCGCATCCGAGCGCCGATGGTTCGCCGAACCGTTCCACGCTTGGCGGCTGGTATCTGTCGATCCCGACCAACATCGATCCGGATCGTGTGGATCTCGCTTGGAAGGTCATCGAATGGCTGACCTCGGCCGACATGATTGCCGAGTACACCAAGCACGGCAACTGCGTGTCGCCGCGCAAGTCGGTGAGCCAAGACGCTGAAGTCGCCGCGCGTTGCCCGTCGATTCCGGCCGTTGACCAGATGTCTGCTGATGGCTTCATTGCCGGCTGGCAGCGTCCTCCTGTTCCGGAGATCCAGAAAATCGTCGACGCGCTCGGCACCGAGATGCATCAGGTGCTGTCGGGTGACAAGTCTTCGGCCGACGCTCTTGCCGAAGCCCATCGCCTGGTCGATCGCGAGATGCAGAAGGCCGGCTACTACTAGTCGCCGCTGTATTCTCAGCAAACCTGTCGGCGGCGGTTGACCGCCGCCGACACCTTGATCGACCACAGAAATCTCTTTCGCCGCGGGTAGCGAGATGTCTCAGAAAAGCGAAGCTCGGTGGACTGCGACCGTACTTGTTTCGCCGGCCGTTCTGGTGCTTGTGCTTCTGAACATCTTTCCGATCGCGTTCGCGGTGTACATCAGCTTGCGGCATTGGTCGCTCGCAAGCCCCAACCCGCCCAGATTCGCCGGCGACTTCAATTTCGCCGAACTGCTGGTCGATGACCGTTTCTTCAACTCACTGTGGGTGTCCGGCACCTTCGTGACCCTCGGGGTCGTGATCCAGCTGCTGCTTGGCTTCGCGCTGGCCTTCGTTTTCAATTCCAAGCTGCGCGGCCTCGACACCCTTCGTCGCCTGTCGCTGCTGCCGATCATGACCATGCCGCTGGTCGTCGGTCTCGTGTGGTTCTACATGCTCAACGAGAACTTCGGCGTCATCAACTGGTTCGTGACGCTATTTGGTTCCGAGCGCTTGCCGTTCCTCACCGAGCGGACCCTGGCGATGCTGAGCATCGTTCTCGCGGACGTCTGGCAATGGACGCCATTCGTCACACTCGTCATCTTTGCGGCATTGCAATCATTGCCGGAGTATGTGTTCGAAGCGGGCCGCATGGATGGCCTGACCGAGCGTGAGATTTTCTTCCGCATTACGCTGCCGATGCTGCGGCCAGCAATCATTGTCGTCCTGATCATCCGTGCGATCGACGCGTTCCGGATGATCGAACTGATCTTCATGATGACCAAAGGCGGACCCGGTGGCGCCACTGAAGTGCTGCCCTGGTACATCTACACGACCGGCTTCCTGTCCCTCGACCTTGGCTACGCCGCCGCCATGGCTGTCACCATGATCATATTGGTGACCCTGGCGGCACAGGTCTTCGTGCGGCAGATCGCCGATCCGGGGAAAAACTAGATGTCAGCCGCCACATTATCCGACACTGGGGCGGTTCACCGTTTCCGCTTCGGTGACTACGCGCGCTATCTTGGCGCCGCCGTCTTTGTCGGCTTTTGCCTGTTCCCGTTCTACATGATCGTCTCCACGTCGGTGAAACCGGAAAGCGACATTTTCTCGTTCCCGCCTTCGTGGGTGTTCGATATCACCTTCGAGAACTACCACTCCGCCTTGTTTGTGTTCGGCGGCTCGGGCGTCCTCCCATTCCTCATCAACAGCATCATCATCACCGCGGCCAGCACCGTGCTTGCCGTTGGCCTGGGCTCAATGGCTGCCTATGGCCTGACGCGCTTCAAAGTGGTCGCGGGCGACCACCTGTTCTTCTTCATTCTTTCGACCCGTTTCGCGCCGCCGGTCGCCTTCATTGTTCCGCTGTACTTGATGATGCAGCGGTTTGGCCTGCTCGACACGCACTTCGCATTAGTCGCGATTTACACGTCGATGAACCTGTCGCTGGTCGTTTGGGTCATCAGGGGCTTCTTTGAAGCCATCCCGATTGAAATTGAAGAGGCCGCGCAGATCGACGGGTACTCGCGTTGGCAAATCTTCACCAAGGTCGCGCTTCCGCTCGTCAAACCAGGACTGATCACGACATCCATCCTGTCGGCGATCTTGGCCTGGAACGAATTCCTGATCGCCACCGTCATCACACAAAGTAGTTCTGCAACCCTGCCTGTCTATCTCTCCAGCTTCTCAGGCTCGATGGGTCTTGAGTGGGGGCCGTATATGGCCGTCGGCGTGATGGGCGTGTTGCCGATCATGATCTTCACCCTCGTGTTGCAGCGTCACCTCGTACGCGGGCTGACCTTTGGCGCGGTGAGGTAGAAGACATGGCCCACGTTGAACTCAAGTCGGTCACAAAGACCTATCCCAACGGCGCCGTTGCGGTGAACGATCTCAACCTTGAGATCGCGACCGGCGAGTTTCTTTGCGTTCTCGGGCCATCGGGTTGCGGCAAATCTTCAACGCTACGGATGATCGCCGGCCTGGAGGAGATCAGCCACGGTCAGATCCTGATTGATGGGCAGAATGTCGTGGGCAAACCCGCCCGCGAACGCGACATTGCGATGGTGTTTGAGAACTACGCCCTCTACCCGCACCTCAACGTCTTCAACAATGTGGCAATGCCGCTGGTCGCGCGACGGACCGATAAGCAGGAAATCAACGACCGGGTCACCCGCATCGCCGAGATGCTGGACATCACCGAGCACCTCGAGAAGCGCCCGGGCAAGCTGAGCGGCGGACAACGTCAGCGCGTTTCGCTGGCGCGCGCCATGATCAGACGGCCAGCGATGTTCCTGATGGACGAGCCGCTGGGTCATCTTGAGGAATACCTGCGCATCGAGCTCAGACGCGAGATCCGTGCGCTCCATGAATCGACGGGCGGGACAACCTGCTACATCACCCACGATCAGCAGGAAGCGGCCGCGGTGAGCGATCGGATCGCCGTCATGTCAGCCGGTGAATTGCAGCAGGTCGGCACGATGCACGATCTGATCAACAAGCCGGTCAATCGATTTGTTGCCGAATTTGTCGGCGAAACGCCGATCTCGATCCTGGAGGATGTCTCCTTTGCCGACGGCCGCCTGACGATTGGCGATTACGCGATTGGCCTGAATGAGCAAGCCGCGGCCGCCTGCGCCGCGACGCCACCGGCGACTGTGGGCATTCGCCCCGCAGATTTTGTTCTGGGTGACGCCGACGCGACTGGCCTATCCGCTGTGGCTGAATCCGTTCAGCCCATGGGCGAAACCGCCATCGTGTTGTGCAAGACGGCGTGCGGGCCGGCAACCGTGCTGTTGGATCAAGTCGATCTTCCGTCCGAGGGCGAAAGCGTCAGACTAGCTGTCGATCCCGATAATCTTCATCTCTTCGGCCCGGACGGCCTCAACATCATGTACCAGGGCTCGTAAGCAATGGTTGCCATCTCTGTTTCGGGCCTCTCCAAGTCGTTCGGCAACGTAAATGTCTTCGATGGACTCGACCTGACCATCCAAGACGGCAGCTATGTGTGTCTGCTTGGGCCTTCGGGCTGCGGCAAGACGACATTGATGCGCATCATCTCCGGCCTGGAAGAGGCCAATTCGGGGACGATTCGGTTCGGCTCGGAGGATGTGGGCACGCTGACCAGCGCCCGGCGCGACGTGGGCATGGCTTTCCAGAATTATGCGCTCTATCCCCACCTTACCGTCGCCCAGAACCTGGAGTTCCCGCTTAAGTCGCCCATGCGTCGCAGCGAGTGGCCGGCCCAACGGGTGCGAGAACGGATCAGTGAGATTGCCGACCTGCTGCAGATCACACCGCTACTCGATCGCAACATCAATCAGCTGAGCGGCGGTCAGCAACAGCGTGTGTCTTTGGGACGCTCCCTCGTGCGGCACCCCAAAGTGCTGCTCCTCGACGAGCCCTTGACCCATTTGGACGCCCGCTTGCGCTACGCCATGCGTTCCGAACTCAAGCGCATCCACAAAATCATGAAGACCACCACGATCCATGTGACGCACGACCAGCAGGAAGCTGTCGCGATTGCAGACGAGCTCGTGGTGATGCGCGGTGGCCGTATCGAGCAGGCGGCACCCGCAATGAGCGTTTACTCGGATCCCGACACCAGTTTTGTCGCGAGCTTCATCGGCGACCCGCCTCGTACCCTGCTGAATGTACAGGTTACGCAGGCCGGCGACCGCCTGGCCGCGCAACTTGACGACGGGACAGTGCTTCGACTTCCCGACGGCCTGCAAGCCGCCCAAAAAGGCTCTACCCCCGACCGCCTCACGCTCGCTCTTCCGGCCAGCAGTTTCAGCTTGTCCGACCCGAGCCAGGACTCCGACGCCGTTGAGGGGACCGTTCGCGCCCACGAGATGATTGATGACGCACAGCGAATCGTCATCGAAGTGAGCGGCCAGCGCATTCATCTTCATACCGACCGGCCGCAGAAGGTGGCGAACGGCGACCGTCTGAGTGTCCATACGGACACCAGTGGCGCCATGCTGTTCGACCATTCCACAGGCCGGCGATTGGCGACGAACTGATCGAAGGGGGGATCATGAGCTCCATTGGTATTTCAGTCTTCGGAGCCGGCCGCATAGGCCAGCTTCACGCCGCCAACATTGCGGCCAACCCACGCGCTAGCCTGATCAGCGTCGTGGACGTCGTGGAGGAAGCAGCGTCAAAGCTTGCTGTCCAATACGGTGCACGTGGTGAAACCGACATTGCGTCGGCGTTGGCCGCGCCGGAGGTCGACGCCGTCATCATCGGTGCTCCAACGACGTTGCACGTCGATATGATTCTCGCATCGGCGCGCGCCGGCAAAGCCGTCTTCTGCGAGAAGCCCATCGATCTCGACATCGCACGCGTCGATGCCTGCCTCGCCGAACTCTCTACGCTCAACGTCCCCTTCGCTGTCGGCTTCAACCGTCGGTTTGACCCGACCATCCAGAAACTGAAGGAGGCGATCGACGGCAGCGACGTCGGTAATGTCGAGATCGTAGTGATTACGAGCCGCGACCCGGCTCCGCCGCCGGTCGAATACGTCCGGACCTCCGGCGGTTATTTCCGCGACAGCACAATCCATGACCTTGATCTCGCCGCCTGGCTGATGGGCGATGAGATCGTCGAGGTGAGCGCCTTCGGCAGCAACCAGGTCGATCCAGAGATCAAGGACGCCGGCGATTTCGATACCGCCGTCACCAGTCTCAAGACAGCCAGCGGCAAGCTGTGCCTCATCAACAACTCCCGCCGGGCCGTGTACGGCTTCGACCAGAGGGTCGAGGTCTTTGGCTCCAAGGGTATGCTGCAGACATCCAACCAACTGGACAGCGGCCTGCTCCGGTTCACAGATACAGCCACATCCTCCCAAGATCGGCTGAAACTGTTCTTCCTGGAAAGGTACGAACAGAGCTTCGAGATAGAACTCGATGATTTTCTCGACGCGCTTGAAAGTGGCCAGGCACCATCGGTGGGCGCCGAAGACGGCCGTAGAGCACTCGTACTGGCCGACGCCGCCCAAAAAAGTGCCGAAACCGGCGCGGCCGTTCGCCTGACTTCGGACTGACGACAGGGGGTCATCACATGACAAAGCGCGCGCTCAACCACATGGCCGCCCCGCGGCACGACTGGGCCGACCTTATACAGCTCGCCAAGGCGCTGGACTGTGTTGGGGTGGAGTTCCGCAACGATCTGGATGGCGATCTTTTTGACGGCGCCGCACCCAAGGCTGTGGGCGAGACGGTCGCCGCCGCCGGTCTGCGTATCCTTGCACTGGCTGAGGTCAAGGCTTTTGACGACTGGTCAGACAGCAAGCGGGATGAAGCCGCAGCACTTGCCAGCATCGCCCATGATTGCGGCGCCGAGATGCTGAGCCTTATTGCACGCAACGATGGGATGGCGGTCGATCCGACGGAACGAAAGACCAATCTTCGCAAGGCACTGGTCGGGTTGAAGCCTGTTCTTGAGGAGCATGGCCTGATTGGCTTGATTGAGCCGCTCGGCTTCAAGACCTGTAGCCTGCGCTTCAAGAATGAAGTTGTTGAGGCGATCGAAGAGGTCGGCGGTTTGGACCGGTTCCGCATCGTGCACGACACCTTCCACCACGCGGTGGCCGGCGGCGGAGAGATCTTCCCGGCCCTCACCGGCATTGTTCATGTCTCCGGCGTGCCGAACACCGGCATTGATGTCGAGGATTTTGAGGACCCGATGCGCATCCTGGTCGATGAAAATGACAGGCTGCAGACCACGTTGCAGGTCGCGCAACTCCTCGACGGCGGCTACGACGGGCCGATCAGCTTTGAACCCTTCGCGCCGGAGGTTCACGCGTTGCAAGATCCGGAAAGCGCCTACCGTCGCTCCTTCGCCTATATCGACGAACAGCTCGCGAGAGTTAACGCGGCATGAGGGCCGAAGCCCTCGCGGTACGCCCTATTGGGAACACCGGTGTCAATGCCACGCCGATTTGCTTCGGCACATCAAGCCTGGGGGACGCGCCCAACACCTACCGTTATTCAGTGGATGAGGAACGCGCCCGCGCAACGCTCCATGCGCTGTTCGACAGTCCGGTCAACTTCCTGGACACCTCACGCAATTACGGACTGGGACGCAGCGAGCAAAGGATTGGCGCCGTAATTCTAGAGCGTGGCGGGCTGCCGCCAGATTTCGTGATCTCGACGAAGCTTGATCGCGACGAGGAGACCGACGCTTTCGACGCCGCGCGCGCGAGGCGGTCGCTCGAATCAAGCCTAACGGCGCTCGGCGTAGACAAAGTCGATATCCTGCACCTGCACGACCCGGAGTTTGCAGCCGACCTCAATGAGATCACGGCGCCCGGCGGAGCAATCGCAGAACTGATCCGCATGAAAGAAGAAGGCCTGACAAAGGCGATCGGTCTTGCCATGGGACGGATCGACCTGATGGCGCAGTTGTTGGAGCAGTATCCGTTCGATGTTGTCATCACGCACAACCGCTTCTCGCTGCTCAATCAGAACGCCGAGAAAATCCTGGACCAGGCCCGAGCATCTGGCATCTCCGTCCTGAACGCGGCGCCTTATTCGGGCGGTATTCTTGCGAAGGGTGTGGCCGAAGTGCCGCGCATCGCCTATCGGGATGCAGCACCGGATGTTCTGGAGCGCGCGCGCGCCGTCGAGCAGATCTGCCGGCGCCACGAAGTCTCTGTCGGTGCCGCCGCTCTGCAGTTCTCAATGCGCGAAGCGCGTATTGCATCAACAATCATCGGTGTGACGCGGCCGGAGCGCATCCAGGAAACGCTTACCTGGGCGACTGCCCACATCCCGGAGATCCTGTGGACCGAGATCGAAGCGCTGGGCAAAGTAAACCATGACCCAGAAGCTGGCCACGAGTTTATCCGCGGGTGATTCTCGCCACGGGTAGCATTCGCCAACAACCGAGCCGGCTCGGAGCAGCCCGAAATCACCGTTAGTGGCTGCCTGCATCTCGTCAAGCTGCCTGCCAGCCGTAACGGCGCTGTCGCATTCGGTGATTTCAACGGGTTTGAGGCCGGCCACCCTCAGCGCCAACAACACGTACCCGTCGTTCATACGCACGGCTCACGTAGACGACACAACCAACGCGCGGATCGAAGGTCACGCCAAGCACGGTCAAGGCGCCGACATCGGAAAGCCGCATCTGTCGGGCTCGCCCAACGACACGACGCCCTCCGCCTGATCAGCAGCCGGCCCCGCGACCCGAGATCGCGGCAGCCCAAATTGACGCAGACAGCTGGCCGGTGGTATTTTGCACATTCGTATTGTTTCTGCACATATGTGCAATGAAGGCTGTTCGATGGTCGTTCGGAAGGCGTTGACCAATGGCCCCCGGCTGCGTGCGATGCGCAGCGATTCAGGGGTGCGGCCCGGCGCCGTGCTGAGGGCCGCATGACGACGGATCTGGCTGTCGCCCAGGATGTTGCCGCCCTCGCACGGCGCGCCTATGCCGTGCGTCTGCAGACCGGCAATGGCGGCAACCTCAGCGCGCGGCTGCCCGATGGACGGCGCATCCTGATCAAGCCAAGCGGTGTGAGCTTCGCCGATTGCGAGCCCGAAGACCTCGTTGAGGTTGATCTCGACACCGGCCGGCCGATCGATGGCGTTCCGTCGAGCGAACTGCATTCGCATCTCGAAATCTACCGGAAGCGGCCCGATATCGGCGGAGTTTTCCATTGCCATGCGCCCTGGTCGATCGCGTGCGCGGAAACCCATGATGTCCTTCCCGCGATTGCCCGCCATGCGACGCACAAGATCGGGACGGTCCCGGTTCTGCGGTTCGGCCCCAACCCCGAAGCTGCGATCGTCGCGACGGCGATCGGCCAATTGGTCTCCGCCGAGCCCGACATCCGTGCCTTCGTTGAGGCCGAACACGGCATCTTCAGCTTCGCCGCTACGCTCGACCTGGCCTTCTACAACGCCGAGTTGGTCGAGGAGACGGCGCAGATCGCGCTGCTGAGCCGTCTTGCCCGATCCGCCACAGGATGATGACGACGATGACCTCCGCAAACCCGATGGATCACGTTTTCGCGCTTCCGGAGGAAGCGTTCGCGCGCGAGGGTGTGGTTGCCACCTACTACATGGAATGCCCGCCCGACGCCGATGCCTGGAAACGAGCGGCGGGCTTGGCGATCGGTCAGAGTATCGGCACATGGACGCATGTCCCCGGCCTCGACGCATCGATGCTGGAGCGTCACCTTGGCCAGGTGGTGGCACTCTACGAGACGCCGCCGCGTGAACTGCGAAGCCAGGTGCCGCAGGACGACCGCGGTTACGTGGTCCAGATCGCCTATCCGGAGGTGAACTTCGGCCCGCAGCTGCCGCTTCTGATGACAGTGCTGCTCGGCAATGACGTGTCCACGTCGGCGCAGGTCAAGCTCCTGGACGTGACCGTGTCACCAGAGCTCGCAACGGCCCTGGCCGGCCCGCGCTACGGTATTGCCGGCATCCGCGACAGGGCGGGTGTGCAGGACCGGCCTTTGCTGCTGAACGTCATCAAGCCGAACATCGGCTTCGACGCGGAAACAGGCGCGGGCATGTTCGCCGAAGCCGCGCGCGGCGGGTGCGACATCGTCAAGGACGACGAGTTGCTGGGCAACACCAGCTTCAGCAGCAGCATCGAGCGCGTATCCGCATACAAGCGCGCCGCGGCGGAGGTCTACGAGGAAACCGGCCATACCAGCCTCTACTGCGTCAACGTGACCGACCGCCCGGACCGTATGCTGAAGGCGGCGCGGCGCGCCGTCGAGCTGGGCGCCGACATGATCATGATCAACGCCGTCACGTCGGGCCTCGGAGCCCTGCAGGCCGCCGCGGCCGATCCGGGCGTCTCGGTACCTATTCTCGCTCATTATGCCGGCGCATCCTCGACGATCGAGGGGCTCGGGGCCGGCATCGCCTCCCCCCTGCTCCTGGGCAAGCTGATGCGCCTCTGCGGGGCCGATGGTGCGTCGTTCAACTCTCCCTACAGCGTCTATCCGCTGCTGCGCGAGAAGTATGCCGAGACGGCCCGGAACATGACCATGAAGCTGGGCGCCATGCGGCCGACGCTCCCGGTACCGGGCGGCGGCGTCCACCCGGCGACCGCCGCCCGGATCGTTGAAGATCTCGGCAAGGACGTGATGCTCAGCGTCGGCGGCGCCATCCAGGGGCATCCCGGGGGCGCCACGGCCGGCGGGCGGGCCATGCGGCAGGCACTGGATGCGGCCTCGGCCGGGATCAGCCTTCGTGAATACAGCGCGACACACAGCGAGCTTCGTACCGCGATCGATCGCTGGGGCGACACGGCCGACTAGCCGAGGCGGTTGGACATGACCAAGACCATCGCAGTTCTGGCGACTCTGGACACCAAGGGTGAGGAAGCGGCCTACGTGGCCGACATCCTGCGCGCGCGAGGTTGCAGGCCGCTGCTCGTCGACTGCGGAATCAAGAGCCCTCCAACCGTGGCGGCCGACGTCACGCGCGACGACGTGGCCGCTGCGGCCGGGACCACGATGGCCGAGATCCTCGATAGCAACGACAAGAATGCGGCGGTCGACGCCATGGCGCGCGGCGCGGCCGGCTTCGTCGCCCGGCGCCACGCCGACGGCATGCTCGACGGCGTGCTCGGGCTCGGAGGCGTGCAAGGCACGATCATCGCGACTCGCGCCATGCAGGCGCTTCCCGTGGGCGTTCCCAAGGTCATGCTGTCCGCCGTGGCCAACGGCCAAGCAACGTTCGGCCCGTATGTCGGCACCAAGGACATCGCCATCATGCATTCGGTGGCGGACATCATGGGCGTCAACATGCTGACGCGTCAGGTCCTGGCGGCCGCTGCCGGCGCGGTGACGGGAATGGCCGATGTCGCGACCGAAGCCCGGAATTCGGGCCGCCCCACCGTCGGCATGACCATGGCGGGCGTGACCAATCCCGCGGCGATGGCGACCCGCCGGCTGCTGGAGGACCGGGGCTTCGAGGTCATCGGCTTCCACTGCAACGGCATCGGCGCCCAGGCCCTTGAGGAGCTGGTCGCCGGCGGCAGGATCGACCGTGTCCTTGATCTCAGCCCGCACGACATTGGCGGCCTTCTGCGCGGCGGGCTGATGCAGGCCCATCCCAATCGGCTCAAGGCCAGTGTGGCGGCCGGCATCCCGATCGTCTTCGTGCCCGGCGCCATCGACTTCATCCTTCATGGACCGGTCGATGATGTGCCGCCGAAACTGCTCACGCGGCGTTACGTGAAGCACAATCCGATCCATACCCACATCCGTGCCTCACGCGAAGAGATGGCAGGCGCCGGTCGCTTCGTGGGCGAGCGACTGAAACAGTCCGCGGCCCCGGTCCACGTCGTCATCCCCGAGCGCGGTTTCAGTCAGCTCAACATCGAAGGCGGCGTCATGCACGATCCGGACGCCGATGCCGGCTTCATGGAGGGCCTGCGGGCGGAGCTGGGCGATGCCAGCCACGTGGTGGTTTCGCCGGTGCCGATGCACGTGAATGATCCCGCGTTTGCCGAGCTTCTGGCGAACACGATCACCGACATCGTGCGGACGGCCCCATGACCGCGCGCTTCCACTTCGGCACAAACCTCAAGATGCACACCGCTGCGCCGGAAACCCGGGCGTTCGTCACCGCACTGGCCGCGCAGACGGTCGACGCGGGTGTTCGGCGATTTGTGATTCCACCGTACACGTCGTTGCAGGGGCTGGCGGCCATCGGTGCCCCGGCCGGTATCGAGATCGGCGCGCAAAACGCCCATTTCGCTGCGTCAGGAGCGTACACCGGAGAAATCTCGGTCGGCATGCTGGCGGCGCTCGACGTGGATCTGATCATGATCGGGCATGCCGAACGGCGCGCACTCCCGACCGAAACCGACGACGTGATTGCTCGCAAGGTTGCGGCCGTCCTCGGCGGTACGCCTGATTTGCTGCTCTGCGTGGGCGAACGGATGGCCGAGCGCCGTGCGCTCGAATTCACCGACGTGCTCCGGCGACAACTGATCTCCGCGCTTGGCTCGGTTCGACCCGAACAGCTCAGCCGGGTGCAGGTCGCCTACGAGCCGGTCTGGTCCATCGGCGAAAGTGGCGTCGCCGCCGAACCGGAGGATATCACGCCCGCCATCGCAACCATCCGCTCGGTACTGGCCGAGTTGTTCGGCAAGGCCGCGCGGGCGGTTCCGCTCCTCTACGGAGGCAGCGTCAACAGAGACAACTGCGCCGACTATGCGGTGCTGGGCGGCATCGACGGCCTGTTCGTCGGCCGCGCCGCATGGTCGGCCGACGGCTTCGGCGCCGTGCTGGCGCGAGGTCACGAAGCCTGGAAGCTCAGGGGCGGCGATACGGTTGAAGCTGGAGGATCGGATGCAGATCGCGCTGGGATGTGACGAAGCGGCCTACGACTTGAAGCAGATCTTGCTGGCCTACCTTGAAGCGGAAGGGCACACGGTCACCGATTTCGGCACCTTTGACGCCGAGCCGGTGCTCTATCCCGACATCGCCGCGATGGTCGCCCACTCGGTCGCGCGCGGCGAGAGCGAACGCGGTGTCCTGCTGTGCGGGACCGGCATTGGCATGGCCATCAGCGCGAACAAGGTGCGCGGCATCCGCGCGGCGCAGTGCCACGACACCTATTCGGCCGAACGGGCGCAGAAAAGCAACGACGCGCAGATCATCTCCATCGGCGCGCGCGTGGTCGGGCCCGAACTGGCGAAGGCGATCGTCGCAACCTATCTCGGCTCCTCGTTCACCCCCGGCCCGTCGTCGGCCAAGATCGCCCGCATCGATGCGCTGGAGGAAGAACCGCGCTAGCCCGCCTTGCCGGTGACGGCAGCCCGTCCCCGCTGACCTACGCCGGACCGCTGGCGAACGATCGGTCGTCGCGCTTGCCCATCAAACCGCGCGGCCGCGGTCTCGGCCATCGCCTTGACCATGTTTCAGTCCGCGGAAGACCTGGACCGTGCCACCCGCAACCCGCCGGGATCAAACAGGTGAACGTGTTCGTGATCGAGCCGGACATGCAGCATGTCGCCCGGCCACGCGGAAATCCGCTCACGGAAAACACCCACGATCGGCTGCGACCCGATCTTGCCGGCCACTTGTGTTTCGGCGCCCGTCGGCTCGATCATCTCGACAGTCAGTGGAACACCCTCATCCGACAGGGCCAGATGTTCCGGTCTGACACCGAGTGTGGTGGCTTCACTGGACCCGACCCGTGCCATCTCGACGCCATCGGACGTGCGAAACACCCCGTCGTCCACGGTGCCCTGCATGAAATTCATCGCCGGCGATCCGATGAAACCGGCTACGAACCGGTTGGCCGGATGGTCATAGAGGTCCAGCGGTTCGCCGATCTGTTCGATCTCGCCGTCGCGCATCACCACGATCTTGTCGGCCATCGTCATCGCCTCAACCTGATCGTGGGTGACATAGATGATGGTCGTCCCCAGACGCTGGTGCAGCGCCTTGATCTCCGATCGCATCTGCACCCGCAGCGCCGCATCGAGATTGCTCAGCGGTTCGTCAAAGAGAAAGACCTTCGGCTCGCGGACGATCGCCCGACCCATCGCGACCCTTTGGCGCTGCCCACCGGAAAGCTGCTTCGGGTGCCGGTCAAGCAGGTCGTCCAGCCCCAGGATCGCCGCCGCACGGTTGACCCGCTCGTTGATCTCCGGCTTGGGAACACGCTTCAGCCGCAGCGAGTAGCTCATGTTCGCGCGCACCGACATGTGCGGATAAAGCGCATAGTTCTGAAACACCATCGCAATGCCGCGGTCCTTCGGCGGGAGATCGTTGACCACGGTCTTTGCGATCGCAATCTCGCCGCCGCTGACGTCTTCCAACCCCGCAATCATGCGCAACAGGGTGGACTTACCGCATCCCGACGGGCCCACCAGTACGACAAACTCACCATCGGCGACATCAACATCGATGCCCTTCACGGCTTCGAACGTGCCGTAGAACTTCCTCGCCTGATTGATGCTGACTTCAGCCATGTCGTTTCAATTCCCGGTTTGGTTCGTCGGCGAGGCGCGCGCGCCGCGACGCTGAACTGCGATCCGCGGCCTCTACAATCCACCTCGCTGCGAACCGCCACTCATGCCGGCTCCAGAACGATCTTGATGTGATCCGCAGGGGCGGTCGCCAGAGCTTCAAACGCCTTTGCGCCCTGCGACAGCGGCATGGTGCCAACAAGCGGCGCCGCCTCGACCTCGCCGGAAGCCAGGAGTTCAATGGCGCGCGCAAAGTCCGCGTTGGAGTAACACTGCGTACCATGCAGGTGCAGTTCGCGCGGGACCAGTTGGCCAAATTCGATCTCAGCGCGGCCCGGGCCGAGCGCAAGGAAGATCCCCGTCCCTCCGGGCCTCAGCATTTCGATCGTCTGCTGCCGGTTGATCGCCAGACCTGCCGCATCAACAACCAGATCGACGCCTTCATGGTCCGACAGCTCCATGGCCGCCGCGACCGGATCGGCATCCAGAGCATGGACCACCCGGGTCGCACCCAGTCGAGATGCGAGATCAAGGCGCGCTTGCACCACGTCGGACACCAGAATGTCTTGTGCGCCGAGGATTCGCGCAAGCTGCAGCGACAGCAAGCCCTGGGCGCCGGCCCCCAGAACGGCGATCGTGCGAATGAAGCCGCGCGCATGCATCTCAAAGGCATGGACCGGCGTGGCCAGTGTCTCGGCGAGCGCCGCGTGCCGGAGCGTCAGCCCGTCGGGAACCGTGAAGACAGCGGCCTCCGGCACCTCCACAAACTCCGCAAATCCGCCCGCGACCTCGCCGCCGATGAGGTAGGCCCGGGCGCATAGGTTGGTCTCGCCGCGTCGACACGCGCTGCAGCGGCCGCAAGAGATCAACGGCTGGACGACGGCGCGATCTCCGATCACCGGCCCGTCAACTTCGGGTCCCAAGGCTTCCACCACACCGGAAATCTCGTGCCCTCGGACGCCAGGCACCGGCCAGGGCGCGGGCATCCCCTTGTAGACGTGCATATCCGTGCCGCAGATACCGCACCCGCTGACACGCAACAGAACATGACCCGGCCTCGGCGATGGGCGCTCCAACGTCTCGAAGGCAACCTCGCCGACTCCCCGAAACACAAGTGCGGCCATCTTCGTCACGACGACTCGCTCCGCTGGTCCAGGCGCAGCGTCACGATCTGAAACGGCGTGACGTTCACCGTGATCCGGCCGGCATCGAGGGCTCGCTCGGGGTCCTCGTGCAGATTGCACAGTGCGGCGCCCGATACGGCGAAGGAGGGTGTGAGGTTGAGTTCGCCGCGCGTCCGCGCGCTCTCATAGGCCCGGACAACAACGCCCCTGCCGTCCTCGGCGCGCTTGACGGTTTCAATCACGACATTCGGGTTGTCCGCCGTCACGAACGCGGCTTGCTCCGGCGCGGACGTGGCGCCTTGGCCGTTGCGTTCGCGCCAGATCAGCGGATCGTTCAGCGCATAGGCCTCGGCCATCGTGCTGCGCACCTGCGATCCCGCATGCGGCAACAACGCGTAGGTGAACCGGTGCTTGCCAAGGTCCGCATTCGGATCGGGGAACGTGGCGCCCTTGAGTGCGGTCAGCCGGATGGTGCTGCCGAGAATGTCGTGACCGTATTTGCAGTCATTCAGGAGGCTGACGCCAAAGTCGCCTTCACTCAGATCCACCCATTTGTGGGCACAGGACTCGAACCGGGCCCAGTCCCAGGACGTGTTCCGATGGGTCGGCCGCTCGACATTGCCCCACTGGATGTCATAGGTCGCGGTTGGACTTAAGACGTTGACGGGAAAGGCAACTTTCAGAAGCTTCTTTCGTTCCTGCCAGTTCACTTCCGTATCGAAGTCGATCCGATCGCTGCCCTCGCGCAGGACGATGCGCTGCACGATCTCGCTTGCCTCAAACCGCCGCCGGACCTCCAATACGCCGCGCAAACCACCGGCTTCGACAACCCGGATGTCGGCTTCCCGCGGTATGGCGAGTGGAGCCTCATCGTAGAAGATGTCGATGTCCCAGGCTTCCCAATCGAGCGGCCGGTCCTCGAACAACTGCCAGGCATTGGCGCGCATATCCCCGGAGAGCACGTCACGGTTCGTGGCCTTGTGCAGCAGCCGCACGATTTCGCCGCAGTCGTCGACCTCGACGCGCACGCCATCATGTTCCAGCACAAAGGCCGTCGCGGCGTGGCCATCGGGGTCGGGCGAGGCATCGGACACCGTCGCACAAACAACCGAGCCGTCCGGTTTTCCCACACCATCGGGCACAGCCTTGTAGCCATAGGCCGGCACGTCGTCGATCAGGATGGGACCGGCGGGACCGTCAACGACCTCGCTGCGCGCAAAGGCCGTGGGATTGTAGACCACGTGCGCGGCATCGGCTGGAAGGACGGCGTCAAGCCGATCCAGGCTTGCGTCCCGAACCTTCTCGCCGATGTCCTTGATCCGCGCGTAGTCGGCGGCGCTGTCGACGTAGACCTCCGGTATGGACGATCCGGGAATGATGTCGTGGAACTGGTTCAGGCACAGAAGCCGCCACGCCTCGCGCAGCTCGTTATGAGGATAGTCGGCGCCGCACGCGACGGAAGCCCAGGTCGCCAGAAACTCCACATCATGCAGCAGGAACTCCATCTTGCGGTTGGCCCGCTTGTTCGCCGCCTGCGAGGTGTACGTGCCGCGGTGAAGCTCGAAATAGAGCTCGCCGTTCCAGACCGGCAGTGCGGCACCGGATTGCTTATCCAGATCGCGCAGGAACTCCAGGGCCGTGCCCAGTCTGGTCACCGGCATGCCCGGCAAATCCACCAGATGGGCGGCGTCCGCGACCATGCGTTCGGTCGGACCGCCGCCGCCATCGCCATGGCCGTAGGCGATCATCAGTTCGTCGTGCAACTCGGGCTGCTGCGCACCGCGCTTGGTCTGCGCGATCTCCGCAGCCGACAGGTCGGCGCTATAGGTCGCACCCCACCAGCCGGGCTTCGTGGTGGTGATCAGATAGGTGAGAACGCCTGTGCCATCGAGACCCTGCCAATGGAAATGGTCGTAGGGCATCCGGTTGTACTGGTTCCAGCTCATCTTCGCGGTGACGAAGTAGTCGAGCCCGGCCTGCCGGATCAGCTGCGGTAGCTGCCAGGCGTAGCCAAAGACATCCGGCAGCCACAGGATGGGTGCGCCATCGACGCCAAACTGCTCGCGGAAGTATTGGCGACCAAGCACGAACTGTCGTGCCAGCGATTCCGCGCCCGCCAGATTGCAGTCGGATTCCACCCACATGCCGCCGAGCGGTTCCCACTGCCCGCTCGCGACCCGCGACCTGATCTCGTCGAACATCTCCGGCTGCGCGTCCGCGATCCACTGGTAGAGCTGCGGCTGGCTTTGGCTGAAGCGAAACTCGGGGTGCTTCTCCATCAGGCGCAGAACGGTGGCGAAGGTACGCGCACCCTTCTTCCTCGTTTGCTCAACCGGCCAAAGCCACGCAAGGTCCAGATGCGCGTGACCCACGCCAAATACCCGATCCGGTCGTGGCGGTCCGGCCGCGGCCACCGTCTCCTTCAGCACGTCCATGGCCGCCGGAACGCTGTCATAGAACCGCGCGTCCAACGGTTCCCGCAGGTCCAGCGCGCCAAACGCGTTGTCCAGCGCGCTCAGAAGGCGAACCCTGACGGGATCGCCGTCATCCATCTCCGAGAGGCACTCAAAGACCAGCCGCGCCAGACCGTGGAAGGCCTGTGTCGGTGTATCCACCCTGACGAGCTCGATGCCGCCCGGCCTATACCTTTCGTCGCTGATACCGGTCCATCCCGCAAGCGACAGAAGATGCGACCGCCCATCCCGCACGGCTTCCGGCAAGGAAAGATAGGTATGGTTGACGTCAACGCCCTGGACCGGCCGCCCGTCGATATGCGCCAGCGCCTCGGGACCATAAAGAAACGCCAGAGCCTCAAGCTTCGTGCTGCGCCCGAGGTCGATGTGAAGCCCGGCCTCGCCGTCCCAATGCGCCGGAACAACAAAGTATGTGCGCAACGTGAAGCTCTCGCGATGCCCGCCGAGGTCGTCTCCGGGAGTAAGAACAGGCCACCCACCGTCATCCACCGACGGCGCGATCTGGCTGTCATCGCCGGCAAGGAACCGCAGCGCGCCGGTCTCGGCGCGCTCCCGGTAGATGGCGCCCTGGATCAGCGCGAGTCTCGCGGCGATCTTGTCGTGGGTGAACCGGAACTTGTGCAAGGCTAGCTCCAGAGCCGTGTCACTTGACTGCTCCGGCCGTCAGGCCGCTCAGGAACTGCCGGGAAAAGATCAGGTAGAGCGCCAGAATCGGTCCCGCGCTCAGCGACAGCGCCGCAAGGACGGCATTCCAGTCACTCAGGAACTGTCCGAGGAAGCTCGCGGCCCCAAGGGTCACCGTTTGCGTTTCGGGTGCCGGCGCCAGGATGAGCGGGAACCACAGGTCGTTCCACACCGGGATCATGGTCAGGATCGCCACGGTGGCGATCGCCGGGCGGATGGTCGGCAACGTCAGCAAGAACACCCGATACTCATTGGCTCCGTCGATGCGGGCGGCGTCTTTGATTTCCCTCGGTACCTGCCGCATGAACTGCGTGAGGATGAACACCGCCAGCGGCATCCCCATCGCGGTATAAACGCAGATCAGGGCAGCCAGTGTGTTGACCAGTTTCAGCGACACCATGAGCTGCAGCATGCTGACCGACCCAAGCCGAACCGGCAGAATGATGCCCAGAAGAAAGAACATCGCCAGGAGCTTGTTGCCCGTGAACTCGTACTCGGCCAGGGCAAAGGCGATCATGGTCGCGAGGATCAGGATGAGGACGAGACTGACCACGGTCACCGTCAAGCTGTTGACGTAATAATCCATGAAGTTCGAGCGGACGAAGACCGTGTGGTAGCCGATCAGGCTGAAGGTCTCCGGACCCGGGAACGCAACCGGATCGGAGAAGATCGCGCGCCGTGATTTGAACGAGTTCACCAGGATCATCAGCACCGGCACGATCGAAAGCGCGGTGAAGAAAATCAGCACGGCGTGCTTGCCGACCGCGCCTATGGGCACGCCGGCGGAAGGGCGGTTGTCAGAGCTCATAGCTGCGCACCCTTCTCTGCCAGAGGAAGAAGTACGCAGCGACACCGGCCATCAGAATGATGAACGTCGCACCGGCAACCGCGCCGCCCATGACGGGATTGGGTTGCTGGAACCCGGTTCCGAAGAAGGTGCGGTAGAAGAACGTCATCAGCGTGTCGGTCGAGAAATTGGGCCCGGCCAACGGCCCCTTGACCGCGAAGATGACGTCAAAGGCGCTCATGTTTCCGATGTAGGTCAGCAGTGTGACGATGCCGATGATCGGCAGGAGCAACGGGAACTTGATGTCCCAGAAGACGTTCCAACTGCTTGCGCCATCGATGCGCGCGGCTTCGGTCAGTTCTTCCGGAATGCTCAGGAGCGCGGCATAAAACAGCATCATCGGTATCCCGAGAAACTGCCAGACCGAAATCAGGGCCAGCGTCGTCAAGGCGGTTTCCTGCAGCCCAAGCCAGGGCTGGAAAAACTGGGCCAGGCCGAAAAGGCCCATGAGGTCGCGCGAGACACCCCAGACCGGGCTCAGAATGAGCTGCCATACGAACGCAACGATCACAAGCGACAGGACAGCCGGCACGAAGATGGCGGTGCGGTAGAACGTGCTGAAGCGGGTCTTGTTCGCCAGCAACGCCGCGAGCATCAGGGCTACGGGGGTTTGCACGAACACGTTGATGAAAAAGAAGATGAGACTGTTGACGAAGGCGCCGCGAAAGCGTTCGGACCAATCCGGATCGAACAGCAACAGGGCGTAGTTCCGGAAGCCGACAAAGCCCCCGCCGTCGGTTTCGTTGCCGAAGAAGCCAATCCGAAGCGAATCCAGCAGCGGGTAGATCAGAAAGAGCGTGTAGATCACCGCGCCGGGCGCGATGAACACGACGATATGGATCGGGAACCGCCTTTTTCCGGGTGCCGAAACGGAACCGGGCATCATGTTTCCCCGTGGAAGGCGGCCGGCCCGACGACACTCTCATGTCGCCAGGCCGGCCTGGGAGGAACCGGTTAGTTACCCTGCTGCGGCTCGTACCAGGAGGCGAGGCCTTCCTGCACGACGCCGGCAGCCTCTTCCGGTGCCATTTCGCCATTCATGACGAGTGCCGTGACCCGGTTGATCTCGGCATCGAGGTTCGGCTCGCCACGCGAAATGATCTGGTACGAGATACGCGGCGTGGAACCGCACTGCTCGCGCCAGCTCGCGAAGGTGTTGGCCAACGGGTCGTCGGTCTGAACCGCATGGGTCGACAGCGGGAAGAAGCCCGGCATCGCGTCGGCCCAGATCTTCGCGAACTCTTCGCTTGTGAGCCAGGTCAGGAACTTCCTGGCTTCCTCGGGGTGCTTCGCGTTGGCGTTCATTCCAATGCCCATGTCCATATGGTCATTGAAGAAGCATTCGCCGTTCGCGTCGACTGCCGGCGGAATGAAGGCGCCCATCTTGAACGCGCCGTCCACGGCCGAATTGAAGATCGGAATCTCCCACGATCCAGCCGGGTAGACGGCCGACGTGCCCAGCGTGAACAGGTTCTGCATGTCCGGATAGGAGACACCCTGATAGCCCTGCACGAGATGAGGGCCCCACGAGGCGAGCTCCTTCCAGATGTCGACAAAGGCCGGATCATCAAAGCTCAGCGACCCGTCGATCACCGCCGCGCGGCCGTTCTCACCCTTCCAGTAGTTCGGACCGATCAGCTGGAAACCGAGCAGCCCGGGCACAAAGTCCTGCGACGTCCCCATGGCGATGGGGGTGTAGCGGCCATCTTCCTTGACCGCCTCGAGCAGGGCGGTGAATTCCGCGGCCGTGGTCGGCTCGCTCAGGCCAAGCTCTTCGAAGATGTCGGCGTTGTAGATCCAGCCATGCAGCACGGCGGCCAGCGGCACGCCGAAGAACTCGGTGCGGTCATCCGTGCTCCACGCACTCTTCGCGGTGTCGGAGAAGTTCTCCATCCCCTCCAGATCGGTCAGATTGGCCAGGTCCCCGTCGAGATACATCTGGAGGCGGAAATCGAACGGCTCGACCATGATCAGATCGCCCGCTGTGCCCGCCTGGAGCTTGGTGGACAGCGCCGTGCTGTAATCGGTGTTCGGCGTCGGGCGGAATTCAACGTCGATGCCGGGATTGGCGGCCTCGAATGCCGGCAGGATCGTATCCTGCCAGATGACCAGGTCATCGGCACGCCAGCTTTCGATCACAAGCTCGACCTTGTCCTGGGCGACAACGGCCGTCGGCAGCAGAAGGGCGCTCGCCATGGCACCCAATGTAAGTCCCTTCAAGAGTTTCATGTCTCTTCCTCTTCTTTTGGCCGGATCTCCGGCAGGTTCGCGTTGTGCCGGTCTTCCCGCCGGCTTCCGGGGTTCAGGGGAACAGTTGACGGTCCTTGATCGACGGATCGTGCGTCATCAGGAAGTGGTCGCCCCGCCGGACGGCCATCTCCATGCTTTCCCAAAGCTCGACGAAATCGGAGAACCGACCGATGGGCGTCATCGGCCACCCTCGTTCGGCGTCCGGCTCAAGGTTCTCCTGAACGAAGAACAGGTCGCCGACGATGATGTAGATTCCCGCACGCGTTCTGACAGCAACGGACTGATGTCCCGGGCTGTGTCCGGGCGTGGGGAAAACCCTTATCCCTTCGGCGATGCTTTCCTCGCCGTGCACAAGATCGAACGCGCGGTCATGCCAGGGCGGCTGCTGGCCGCTGTTCGGATGCTCATAGGTCATCCAGTAGGGCGGCGTCGGATTGAGTGCGAACCGGTACTCGATTTCGCTGACCACAAGCCGGGCGTCGGGGAACTTGTCGACGTTGTAACAGTGGTCCCAGTGCAAATGCGTGAAGATGATCGTGTCGACTTCCCCCGGTTCGACTCCCACCGAGGCAAGTTGCTCGTGAATCGCCTGCCCCGGCTCCTGTCGTCCGCTGTGGTGAAAACGCACCGACTGCTCGGTGTCGCTCATCCCGGTATCCACCAGGATCTTGCGTCCATCGCCCTCGATCAGAAAACAGAACACGGGATGCTCGATGATCGTCCCCGCGCCCTGGCGGAACGTGGCGTACTGCGCCTTGTCGAGGTTCTGATAGCCGGTGTTGAGCGCGCGTATCGTGTAACTCGTCGTCACGTCAGAGCTTTCTGTTCGGCAGCGGTTGCCGGCCCGTAGGCCTCCAGAAGCGCGGTTGCCGTCTGGCTGTCGGTCACAAGGGTCGTAATCAGCCCGCCCCGCGCCACGCCGATGAGGGAGTCGAGCTTGGCCTGGCCACCGGCGAAGGCGATGCGTTTCGGAATGCTCAGGAAGCGATCCATTTCAAGCGCGATGGCTCGCGACTTGAACTCGCTTTCCACTTCCCTTCCTTCGATGTCGTAGAAGCGGCCGATGATGGAACCGACAGCGCCGTGCTTTTTCCTGAGGGCCGTGATGTCGGCGTCGGTCATGAAGCCGGACAGATAGATCAGCGAGTCCTTGCTGACCGGCCCGATGCCGGTGACCGCGATCTGGCTTTCGGCGGCCAGGTCGAGCGCGCGCCGGATGCTGTCTTCCGCCAGAAGCGATCTGGCGGTCTCGGCGTTGCCGACGATCGTCGGCGCCGGCACCTGGACGCATTCGGCGTTGAGCTTCTCGGCCGTGCGGAGCGTGACGGCGCGCGAAGAGACCGAAGAGCTGACCTCGCCGAAGCCGCCCGCCAGGTCGACGACCCGATGGCCGTTGAGCTTGCCGCCCGGGAGGCTGTCGACCATGTAGGCGATCGTGCGCCCCCAGGTGATCGAGACCGACGTCTCGGGGGTCACATCGTCGAAGAGCGCCGAGCCGGCGCGCCCGATCGCCAGGCGAATGGATTCGCTTGAGGCTTCAAACGGCGTCGGCACGACAACGACCTCGTCGAGACCAAGGGCCTGCTCAACCCGCAAGGCCAGATGCTCGAACTCGACATTCGGATCGTGAATCTGCACCTCGACGATGCCGCGCCCCTGGGCTTCCTTGAGGTAGCGTGAGACCTTGAACCGCGAGATGTTCAGCCGCTCGGCGATCTGCTGGATCGCCAGTTGCTCCTGATAATAGAGGACGCAACAGCGCAGCATTTCGGCATTTCGGGAGACGCTCACGGGTGAATCTATCCTGTTGTGCCAACTAGACTAGACGGGTCGCTTCAGCTTGATACCCTGTTCGTCGCAGAGCGCCTTCATGTAGTCGCGCGCCAACTCGTGCTGGGTCACGATCTCCGGCGTTGAATCCGGTGAACGGTTGAAGCCGGGGTATCCAGCCGCACCGGGCACATCCTCCAGCTCAAGCGACAGCGGGCCGTCATAGCCAATGTCGACAAGCGCGCGCAGGAAGGCGCGCCAGTCGACCTTCCCCTTGCCCGGTCGCCAGTGCGCATTGGTCTGGCCATCATTGTCGGAGAGGTGCGTGTGGAAGATGCGATCGCCAACCTCGTGAGCCACCGCATTGGGCAGTTCGCCGCTCGGAAACAGGTGACTGGGATCAAGATTGAGGCCGATCGCCGGCGAGTCGATCGCATCGATGATGCGCAACATGCCGGCCGCGTTGTGCATCATGCGGTGAGGATGCGGCTCGAGAGCAACCCGCATGTTGCGCGACTCGCACTCTTCGGCGAACTTGCCCAGCACCTCAACGACATCCAGCCAGTTCTGCTTCCAGTCGCCCTTCGGGAAATCCACCGTCCACTCCTGCGACGTCGCCTTGCCCAGCATCACCTGGATGTCGATGTCGAACGGGTTGGGCGGCAGCGCGATGACCTTGTCGATGCCAAGCTGGCTGGCGACGTCGAGCACGCGCTTGAACTGATCGACGGCGCCCTGCCGAACCGCGGCGTCGTCACTGGCCATGCCGGTAGGAATGCAAAACAGGCTCATGAGACTGAGGCCGAGGCCGTCGGCAAGGCTTGCGAGGTTCCTGTTGGTCTCGGCGGTGTAGTAGTCGCGGATGAAGTCCTCGCCCCAGACGGTCAACTCCGCCCCATGGAGCCCCAGAGCCGCAATCGACTCCAGGGCCTTGTCGTAGGGAGGTGCCCACGAGAATGTCCAGGTGGTTGCACCAAGATACATGCGGTTTCTCCGGTCGTTAGGAAGCCGTCGCGTGGCGCGACAGCAGGTCCATCAAGTTCGAAAGAGAGCGGGCGGACTGTCGGGCCACGTCGGCGCCCGGCTGTTCCCAGTATTCCGGCCGGAATATCTCGACCGACAGGAAGCCGTCATATCCCCGTGCGACCAGGCGCCCGAGCATGCCGTCGAGGGGAATCACACCCTCCAGCGGATACACGCGATTGGCGTCGGTCAGTTCGTCGATCGCGCCGTCCTCGGTATCGTTGACATGAATGATGAAGAGCTTGTCGAGCGGTATGCGGTCGAGCTCGGCATCGCTGATCTGCGAACGGAAATAGTGGAAGCTGTCGACCAGAAGCCCGACATTTCCCGGATTGCCTGCGCGGCGGATGAGGTCGAGCGCGTCATCGGACCCGGCGCAAAGTGTGTGCCGGCCGATCGGCTCCACCGCCAGGCGCACGCCGTGGCGGTCAGCCAAGGCGGCCAAATCCTTCAGCTCGCGAGCATGCGCCGCCAAGGCCTCGTCGATCGTGAGGCGGGCCGGGCGAAAGTCCGGACAGGCGATCACCAGATCGCAGCCGATCTGCGGGGCAAGGCTGACCGCGGATTCGAACGAGGCGCGCGCCGGCTCCGAATCGCGGAACGGCCAGATCAGCAGCGGGCAGATGCTGACGGGCTCGAGCCCATGACCGTCAAGGGCCGCCTTCAGGTCCGACGGCGAATGGGTCTCAAGATAAGCCTGAACCTTGTCCCACCAAAGCTCGACGCCGCTGAATCCTGCCTGCGCGGCATACTCCAGATCCTGCTCCAGGGAACTGGTCATGGTGGTCGCGCCATTGAGGCAGGATTTGAGCACAGCGCCCTCTTGCACATATGTGCATTGTAAACACGTATGTGCAAGTTATGCTACGCTCGCTCGCGGAGTCAATGCGCACGTTCACAATCCGGGACCGTCGCCAGGCGACAACGGCCGGATACGCCGGAGGCGGGCGACGGCTCGAAGGAAAGGCAGGTCCGTCATCAACGGACGTTGGGAGATGCACCGATGAGCATACGAATTCTGATCGTCGGGACAGGTATGATGGCCCATCACCACACCGAGGCGTTTGAGGCAATGGAGGATGTCGAGGTTGTGGGTGGCGTGGACCGGGATGCGGACACGCTCAGCGAATTCTGCCGCCAGCATGGACTATCCCAATCCTTCACATCGGTGGAAGCGGCGGTCGCATGGGGGCAGTTCGATGCCGCCAGCAATGTAACGCCCGATCGCGTCCATCATGCCACGACGCTTCCGTTGCTGGATGCGCGCAAGCATGTGCTCTGCGAGAAGCCGCTCGCGACAAACCACGGCGACGCCCGGGACATGGTGGTCCGGGCAGAGGACGCCGGTGTCATCAACATGGTGAACCTGACTTATCGGCGCAGCGGCGCGCTCACAACCGCATCGGAGTTGATACGCGACGGCGCCATCGGCGAGGTACGTCACTTCGAGGCAAGTTATCTTCAGGACTGGCTCAATCTGCCGGGCTGGTCCGAGGAGCCGTTTTTCCTCTGGCGCCTGTCAACAGCGCATGGATCGACGGGCACCCTGGGCGACCTTGGCGTGCACATCCTCGACTACGCCACCTTCGCCGCCGGCGCGTCCCCGGCCAGCATCTCCTGCCGACTGGCGACGTTCGAGAAGGCGCCGGGCAGGAGCGTCGGAGACTATGTGTTCGATGCCAACGACAGCTTCACCATGCACCTGCAACTCGACAACGGTGCGACCGGCGTCATCCACTCCAGCAGGTTCGCAAGCGGGCATCACAACGACCTGCTCCTGTCCCTTCATGGAACCAGGGGTGCCTTACAGGTTTCGGACATCGACGGTCGTGAACAGTTGCGCGGGTGCCTGGGTAACGATGTCGGGTCACGGACCTGGGCCGACATCCCCTTCAGACCCGCGCCGACCAACTTCGAGAAGTTCGTCGCCGCGATCCGATCGGGTCGCAGCGGCGAACCGGACTTCGCACGCGGCGCGGACCTGCAGAAGGTTCTGGACCTGGCGGTTCAATCAAGCGACCAGGCGTGTCGGAGCATCGACGTCGCCACTTAGGTCTATCGGTCGGCCTTCATGGATGGTCGGTGTCCTGTCCGCTGCTCCGGCGGTTCGCAACGTTTTGCAACTGAACGGGCCATCGCCGGACCCGATCCCACGCCGGACCGAAATTCCCGCTATACTGACGGCCGACGATCTCTGTGATCGAGCGACACCGATGTTCACGCTGCACCAGATGAGCGCCTTTGAGTGCGTCGCGCGGAGCGGCAGCCTGACCCAGGCCGCGGCAACCCTGGGCGTGTCGCAGCCGGCTCTGAGCCGCACCATCCGCCTGCTGGAAGCCGAACTTGGCGTGCAGCTCCTGTTTCGGACCGGACGCGGCGTCGAACTGACCGAAGGCGGGCAGGTGTTTCTGGATTTCTGCCGCGAAACCCTGGACAACGTGCGTGCCGTACGCCTCAAGCTTGAGGAACTCAGCACCACGCTGCAGGGCAGCGCACGGATCGCCATGCCGACCGGCATCGCCTCGATGACGATGGCGCCCTTTGTCACCCGCTTCAATGAGCTCTTTCCGGTCGCCCGAATTCACGTCTCGGAAGCGTTCACCGGCGATATCGTCCGCCGCCTCTCGACCGGTGCGGTCGATGTCGGCGTGATCTATACCGGCCCTGCTTCCCAGGCCATCAGCCGCGAGAACGTGCTTGGCGAGGACATCTATCTTGTCGGGCCACCCGATGCCGCGGCCGTTCAAGTCTCTGAAATCGGGCTGCATGAGGTGCTGAAGCTGCCCCTGATTCTGCCGACCCGACAGGAAGGAGTCCGGGGTCTGCTCGACCGGGCGATCAGCGACCTCGGACAACAGGCCAACGTTGTCATTGAGCTGGACGCTACGGTGTCGCTCCTCGATCTGATCCGGCAAGAGAAGGGCTATGGGCTCTTTCCCTACTGCGTCGTCAAACAGGAGGTCGAGAGCGGTGCGCTGCAGGCTTCGCGAATTGTCGATCCTTGCCTGACTCGCGATATAGCGATCGCGACGACATCCGTCCGGCCGCTGTCGCCGGTGGCCCGGCAAGCGGCGTCCCTCCTGCGCGCGTCCTTGCTGAAGGAAGCCAAGAGCGCGCGGTGGTCGCGGACACCTTCGGGCGTCCCGGCTGGTCACACCACCCCGGTGGCCCGCAGCGCGGCAACTTCCTCCGGGCCGTAGCCGAGTTCTTTCAAGACATCCGCATTGTCAGCGCCGCGTTCGGGCGCGGCCGACGGTGCCCGGCCGGACGAGCGCGACAGCCGGAACGGGCTGCCAACGAGTCGCTTGTTTTCGCCGTCGCCGGCCGTCACCTCGCAGGCCATGGCAAGCTCCCTGACGTGGGGATCGGCAAAAACGCCGGCTATGTCCAGAATCGGCCCGCAGGGAACGTCGTGGTCAACAAACGACGCCATCCAGGCGTCGGTGGTTCGTGTGCACAGAATCTCGCCAAGCACCGCGTTGACCGTTTCGCGGTGCTGAAGCCGTGAGGGATGGTCGCCGAACCGCGGATCGTCCGCGATCCGCGGGTCGTCGTCCAGGGCCCGACGAAGGCGTGCCCACAGGACATCGCCGCCGCAGGCCATGTTGATGTGGCCGTCCCGCGTCCGGAAGGTGCCGGTCGCATACTGGACGGGGTGCATGTTGCCGGGCAGCCCTGGATTGTCACTGTCGTTGAGCCAGCGCATCGCTTGCAGGTCGAGCATGGCGATCTGGCTCTCCAGGAGTGAGGTCGTCACGCGCTGACCGAGGTTGGAGTGCTGCCGCTCGACCAGGGCGACAAGAATGCCGATGGCGGCGTGAAGGCCCGCCACCAGATCGGCGATCGGGAGGCCGACACGCGTCGGACCGCTTTCGGAGGTCCCGGTGATCGACATCAACCCGCCCAGACCCTGGACGATCTGATCGAAGCCCGGCCACCCGGCATAGGGGCCGTTCTCACCGAAGCCGGTAATGGACGCGTAGACGAGCCGCGGGTTGATTGCGGAGAGCCGTTCATGGCCGACCCCCAGGCGATCCGCGACGCCGGGACGGAAGTTCTCGACCAGAACGTCGGCGCGCTCGGCAAGGCGCTCGACGATGGCGACACCTTTCGGGTCCTTGAGATTGACCGTCAGGCTGCGCTTGTTGCGGTGGGTGTTCTGAAAATCGCCGGTGAAGCGCCCCATGGACATCGTGGCGGTGTTGTCGATCGCCTCAGGCGCCTCGACCCTGATGACATCCGCACCCCAGTCGGCCAGTTGTCGCACCGCCATGGGGCCCGATCGAACGCGGGTCAGATCGACCACCCGTATGCCCGTCAGTGCCGTTCCCATTCGGGAGGAGATCGTTCCTGCGTTCATCGTCTTCGTTTTCCGTCGGGATGCGACCGGCGCCGCGTGAGCGCAATCACCATGTTTGTCTTGGGTTCAGCGATTTCATATATCAGCCACGCCGGCACGCATCGTGCCATCATCGCAAGGGAGGCGCACATGACCACGGACTCCGGCGAAACGGCGACGCCGGGACTGCGTGTCAGCCGGCACGGGCCGGTGGTCGAAATGGTCATCGACAATCCCGCTCGACGCAACGCGATGTCTCTGGACATGTGGCGCGCTCTGGCCAGCGAACTGGAAGCGGCGGCGGACCGCACGGCCGACCGGGTCGTGGTTCTGCGGGGGGCCGGCGAAACCGCCTTCTGTGCCGGCAACGACGTCTCCGAGTATCGGGAGAAGCGCAGCACGGCCGAGCAGATCCGCGTCTACAACGACATCATGGCCGAAGCGACCGAACGGCTCCGATCGCTTGAAAAGCCGACGATCGCTGCCATCAACGGCGCCTGCATAGGCGGCGGCCTCCACCTTGCCCTGCTTTGCGACCTGCGTCTCTGTACCGACACGGCGACTTTCGCCATTCCGTCGGCTCGGTTGGGACTTCCCTACCGGTTGGAAGGCGTTCGCACGATGCTGGCCGTTCTGCCGCCGCCCTGCCTGCGCGAGATGCTGCTCACAGGCGCGAAGTTCGACAGCACCTTTGCGATGCGATGGGGGTTGGTGAATCGTTGTGTTCCAGGCGGAGTTTTCGATGCTGCGGTAACGGATCTTGCCGCCGAGATTGCGGCTGCCGCACCGCTCAGCCACCGCTGCACCAAGATCGCTCTGGAGCAGCTTCTGTTCGCCGAGACGCCGGATCTGGAAGCCATCCGCGCCGCCGAGACCACCTGCTACGAAAGCGACGACTACCGGGAAGGCATCGCCAGCTTCCGGGAGAAACGCACGCCCGATTTTCAAGGCTTCTGACCTTTCGGATCGGTATTGGACATCTCTTCTCGGCAGAGCCGCGCAACGTCCCCGTGGGTGGCAAACCATACTTGGCCTTTTGCCTTCATGTGGCTGATCAGGTCGTCAAGAACGGTCATCCGAGAACGGTGCCCGATGTGGTGCGGATGCATCGTCAACTGGAAAAGACCGCCCTCGCGATGGGCGGCGTCAAACTCGGCCTTGAAGATTCCAAGAACCGCTGATGGTGGCGTGTAAGGACGCAGCGCATCGAAGCGGCTCATGTTGAAGTAGACGGCATCGTCACGAATCCACTCGACTGGTATCTCGACGACGCCGGTGGGCTCATTCCGCTCCATCAACTCGTAAGGCTCGTCATCTGCCATCAATGACGAGTCGTAGATGAGACCCATTTCGCGAATGATGGTGAGTGTGTTGGCGCTGAACTCCCATGATGGCGTCCGCAGACCGCAGGGTCGAGCGCCGGTGATCTTTTCCAAAGTGTCGGCGGAGCGATGCATGAGTTCGCGCTCGTCGGACCGGGCGAGCTGGCTGTTGCGTTCGTGGATCCATCCATGCAGGGCGATCTCGTGACCCTCGCCGACCAGACAGCGCTGTTCTTCCGGATAGAGCAGGGCCGAAACCGCGGGGACGAAGAAAGTGGCCCGCACATCATGCCGAGCGAGTGTTTCCCTTATCCGTGGGACGGCGACGCGGTTGCCATACTGCCCCTGACTCAAACGGCCCGGTGAAACCTGGCCATCGCGAAGCGCCACCGTTTCGTGATCGCTGTCGAAGGAGAGCGCCACGGCCACGCGGGCGCCTTCGGGCCAAGTCGGCATCAACCGGCGCCCGGCGCGAACATGTTGCACATGGTCGCGCCACGTGCTCTCCGTCCATTGCCAGGGTTGTTCCGTCCGCGCCATCTCTCGTCCTTCCCGGCGTCGGTTTCTTCAGCATCCGCGCGGGCCCGGGGATGATAGGATCACCGCCGCAGGCCTTCCATTCACTGTCCGTCAGAACCGATATAGCCCAAGCGTAATGGGCCAAAGGCCCAACCGGCGTTTAGGTTCGCTCGCGATGTCGATTGGGGGCACCGCCGGGCACCGAATGATCCGCGAACCGATTCTAATCTGGGGTGCCGGTGCCATTGGCGGCACCGTCGGGGCCGCTCTGGCCCGTGCCGGCTGTGACATCACACTGGTTGATGTCGATCCCGAGCATGTATCGGCCATGGCCCGCAATGACCTGAAGGTCACCGGCCCGGTGATGTCGTTCGCGGTTCCCGTCTCCGCGACCCTCCCGGATCAGGTTGCCGGGACCTATCGATGGATATTCCTGAGTGTGAAGGCCCACCACACGGAAGCCGCCACCGCAGCATTGCTGCCCCATCTGGCCGTCGATGGGGCGGTCGTGTCGCTTCAGAACGGCCTTTGCGAGGCCACCATCGCCAACCGTGCCGGGTCAGGACGTACGATAGGGGCTCTGGTCAACTTTGGCGCCGATCGGGTCGCACCGGGCGAGATTCTGTTCGGCAATCGCGGCACCGTCGCTGTCGGCGAACTCGATGGCCGCAACGGGCAACGGGTGGAGGTGCTCCGCGCCAGCCTTGCCGCACTGGAGCCCAGAACCCGCGTCACCGACAACATACGCGGTCACCTGTGGGGCAAGATCGGCTATGGCATCCTTCTCAAGGCTTCGGCCCTGTCCGGTCGCACCATTGCCGATTTCCTTGATGACCGTGGCTTGCGCCCTCTCCTTGTCACCATGGTCCGTGAGATTCTCCGCATCGCCGAAGCCGAAGGCGTTCATTCCGTCGGTTTCGATGGATTCGATCCTAGTTCCATGGCCGGGGATGACGAGACGGCGATTGATCGTTCGTTCGCGCAGATGGTGGCGTTCAACGCCACATCGGGAAAGTCGCGCACCGGTATCTGGCGTGACCTGGCCATCCTGCATCGTCAGACCGAATCGGCCGCCCAGCTGGCGCCGGTGCAGGTCGCCGCCGCGGGACATGGCCTCGCCATGCCGCTGGTTGGACGGCTGCTGGCTCTGATCGCGGAGGTCGAACAGGGCGAAGCGGTGCCGGGCCCGGACCTCATCCGATGCTTGAGTCGGCCTGAGCACAGCCCGAACCGGTCAGCCGCACTGCGCTGAGCCATAAACTTGAGGTTCTGACTGTTAGAGCCCCACGGCTTCTGGAGGCTGCCAGAGCCGCTGGCTAGCCTTTCACATCAGTTTTCGACCGCTGCTGTCGCGGTATCCGGAACCATAGCCGGGACCCTGAGGCAGCGGTCCGGCAAGCAGGGACTCAACGGCCGACGCCGATGCACATCGATTTTCAGAACCAGACGGTGGTCGTCACCGGCGCGGCGCGCGGCATCGGTCGCGCCATCGCCGCTGGCTTCGTCGCCCGGGGGGCGCTCGTTTATGCCTGCGACATCCTTGAGCCGGAACTGCGCGAATCCCAGGCCCTGGCGGAAGAGCTGGGGAATGGCCGCATGGTCGTGCGGGTCGTCAATGTGCGCGATCGCGATGCCATGCAAGCGTTGGTACGCGAGGCGGCGGACACGGCCGCCGGCGCGATCGATGTCGCCATCCACGCCGCCGGTGGTGTCCTGGGACAGGTGCGCCAGCCGCTCACCTCGGTCACAGCCGATCAGTGGCACAGCATTCTCGACGTGAACGTCACGGGCGCGTTCTATCTGTCGCAGGCCGCGGCGCCCTTGATGGCGGAACGCGGCCGGGGGCGCATCATCGTCATATCCAGCCGCGCGGCCTTCAAGACGTCACTGACCGGTATCCACAGTTACGCCGCCGCCAAGACCGCCCAACTCGGCCTTGTCCGCCAGCTCGCGCTGGAACTGGGTCCGGCCGGCATCACCGTCAACGGCATTGCGCCCGGCTTCATGCGCACCAATCCGGACGCCGAGCGGCAATGGGAAGCCGAAGGCGCGGACGGTCAGGACGAAATGCTGAAGCGTCTGGCCATTCGGCGCCTCGGGCGTCCCGAAGACATCGCCCATGCGGCGATGTTTCTGGCCTCCGATTACGCCGAGTGGATGACAGGGCAGACGATCCAGGTTTGCGGGGCTCCATGACCTGCCGAAGTAACGATCGAAACCAGTCTATGAGTCGAGCAGAAGGAGAAGATCATGCATAGATGGCATTCCGTGATGACAGCGGCCGCACTCGCCGCCGCGCTGACGACCACGGCGGCAATCGCCGAAGACCTGACCATCGGAATCGCGGCACCGCCTACCTCGATTGACCCCCATTTTCACAACCTGGGACCCAACCATCAGATTGCGGGGCACATCTTCGATGCGCTGGCACTCAAGGATGAGAAGCAGCAGATCCAGCCGGGCCTTGCGGTGTCGTGGGAGGTCGTCGATCCAACCACCTGGGAGTTCAACCTCCGCAAGGGGGTGACCTTCCATGATGGATCGCCGTTCACGGCCGAAGATGTAGCGTTCACCTTCGAGCGGGCGCCTGATGTCCCCAACAGCCCCAATCCGATGTCAGGATATACCAAGGGCATCATGGAGCTCGAGATCGTCGATCCTCACCGAATCCGCATCAAGACCGACGGACCTTACCCGATGCTGATCAACGAGCTCAGCAATGTCTGGGTCGTGTCCAAGAAACACGGCGAGGGCGCCACCACCGAAGACTACATGCGGGGCGACGCCGTGATCGGCACGGGGCCATACAAGCTCGTGTCGTTTACACCCGGCGACAAGATCGAGCTCGAGCGCAACGATGCCTACTGGGGCGGCGTCGAGCCGTGGGAGAACGTCACCTTGCGCATGATCGACAGTGGTCCGGCCCGTGTGGCGGCCTTGCTCGCCGGTGATGTGGACATGATCGATGATGTGCCGACCTCGGAAATCGACCGCCTCCGACAGGACGACAATCTGGATGTGTGGAGCGGGCCGTCGAACCGTCTGGTCTTCGTGGCTCTCGATGCGACCGAAGACGCTTTGTCCACGGGTATGATCCGCGACCATGAAGGCAACGTGCCATCGACGAATCCGCTCGGTGATGCGCGGGTTCGCGAGGCGCTGACGCGGGCCATCGACAAGACCGTCATCGCGGAACGGGTCAACCAGGGCCATGCGATCCCGATCAACCAGATCGTGCCGGAAGGGTTTGTTGGCTACATTCCTGACTATCCGCTGTGGACCGCCGATCCGGATGCCGCGAAGGCGCTCCTGACCGAGGCAGGGTATCCGGACGGTTTCCAGCTGACACTGGTCACGTCCAACGACCGCATCACCAACGCGGTCAAGACCGTGCAGGCGATTGCCCAGATGTGGACTCGGATCGGCGTGGAGACCGAGGTCGAGACCATGCCGCATTCGATGTTCTCGCCGCGGCGCAACGGCAACGAGCTGCCGGTGTTCTTCAGCAGTTGGGGCAATCTGACCGGCGAGGCGTCCTTCTTCCTCGGCCCACTGCTTCACACCAAGGACAAGGACAAGGGCCTCGGCGGCGCCAACCGCAACCGCTACAGCAATCCCGAGGTCGACAGCATTGTCGAGACCGTCCTGAACACGCTCGATATCGAGGAGCGCGAGCGCCTCTTGCAGCAGGCTGCACAAATCGTGATTGAGGATTACACGTTGCCGACCGTGGTGCTGCAGACGGTACACTGGGCGACGCGCGACGGCCTGCGCTACTCTCCGCGCGTGGATCAGTACACCTTCGCCAATCACGTCCGGCCCGTGGAGTAACAATAATCAAGCGCGGCCGCCTTCTGGCGGTCGCGCGCCGATTTGCCCAAAGGGGTTACGAAGATAACCGCGTTCATCATCCGCAGGCTTCTGCAGACGGTCGTGGTGCTGATCGTGATGGCGTTCGGTGTCTTCGTCAGCGTCTATGCCATCGGCGATCCGGTCGACATGCTGATCGATCCGGCCGCAACCGAGGCGCAACGCCTTGAGGCAATGCGCAATCTCGGGCTGGATCGCCCCCTCTGGGAGCAGTTTGCCAGGTTCATCGCTGGTGCAGCCCAGGGCGATCTGGGCCAGTCCTTTGTCTACAAGATCCCTGCGATCGAGCTGATCCTGCTCCGTCTGCCGGCGACAATCGAACTGACGGTCGCGGCTTTGATACTTGCCGTTGGCATCGGTATTCCCGCGGGAATCCTGGCTGGTCTCTATCCATCGGCCTGGTTCTCACGAACCATCATGTCGGTGTCCATCCTCGGCTTCAGCCTGCCGTCCTTCTGGATCGCGCTGATGCTGATCATGATCTTTGCCGTCGCGCTCGGCTGGCTGCCATCGACCGGACGTGGCGACGTGGTGACGGTGTTCGGCGTAGACTGGAGCTTCCTGACCATCGACGGTCTCAGGCATCTGGTGCTTCCGGCCCTCAGCCTCTCGCTCATACCCATGGCCCTGATGATCCGGATGGCCAGAGCCGGCATGCGTGAAGTGTGGCTGACGGAGTACGTCAAGTTCGCTCGCGCCAAGGGGCTCTCACCCATCCGGGTGATCGGTCTGCATGCCTTTCCCAACACGCTTATTCCGATCATCACCGTTCTCGGACTTGAGCTTGGATCGCTGCTGGCCGGCTCGATCGTGACGGAGGTCGTGTTTGCCTGGCCCGGCATCGGCCGGCTGGTGATCCAGTCGATCGGCGTGCTCGATCGCCCGGTGATTGTTGCCTACATGCTCATCACCGTCTCGCTCTTCATCCTCATCAATCTGGTGGTCGACCTGCTGTACGCGGTGATCGACCCCCGTGTAGGCTACGGGGACGCAAGAAAATGAGCGATGGGACGGCTGGCGCTTCCGGGGCGGGAGACAGTCTCCGGCCGGCCGATGTCGAGACACCGCTCCGCCGGTTTGTTGCCGACTTCGCGGAGAGCCGACTGGCCGTTGTCGGATTCGCGCTTTTGTCCCTCATCGTGCTGATCGCCTTCTTCGCGCCTCTCATCGCGCCGCAGAACCCGTACGATCTTCTTGAGGTCAACATCCTGGATTCCATGCTGCCGCCCGGTGAGACCGGCGGCGCCGGCTATGTCCACCTGCTCGGCACCGATGATCAGGGCCGGGATATGCTGAGCGCTATCTTCTACGGCATGCGCCTGTCCCTGACCGTGGGGGTTACCAGCGCGCTCCTGTCGATGGCTGTGGGAACCACCATCGGCCTCGTGGCCGCCTTTGCCGGTGGCCGGGTCGATTCCTTCGTCATGCGGGTGGTCGACATCCAGATCAGTTTCCCGACGATCCTGATCGCTCTGATTCTCCTGGTCGCACTCGGCCGCGGTGTGGACAGGACCATCCTCGCACTGGTCGTCATCCAGTGGGCCTACTACGCCCGCACCGTGCGCGGAGCAGCGATTGTCGAGCGCGGCAAGGAGTACATGGAAGCGGGCTTGTGCCTGGCCCTGCCGCGCTACCGGCTTCTGTTCAACCACCTTCTGATCAACTGCATGCCGCCGCTTCTGGTGGTCTTCACCGTGCTGATCGCCCAAGCGGTTGCGCTCGAAGCCACGCTGAGCTTCCTCGGCCTGGGTTTGCCTATTACACAGCCTTCGCTGGGTCTTCTGATCGCCAACGGCTACGACTACCTGCTGGGCGGCAGGTACTGGATCAGTGTCTTTCCCGGCGTTGCGCTGCTGCTGACTCTGGTCAGCGTCAATCTGGTGGGCGATCAGCTTCGCGATGTGTTCAACCCGAGACTGCGCCGGTGATGGCTGGTCGCCAATCGTCACCCATCCTCGAAGTGGAGCGCCTGCGCACGCATTTCATGACCCGCGCCGGCATCGTCAAGGCCGTCGACGATGTCTCCTTCGCGATCTCCGCGGGCGAGATCATGGGGCTCGTCGGGGAGTCCGGATCCGGCAAGTCGATCACCGGCCTTTCGATCATGCGGCTGATCGACGTGCCGGGGCGCATCGTCGGCGGCCGCATACGTTTTCGAGGCGAGGATCTGGCCGCCGCACCTGAACAGAGGATGCGGGCCTTGCGCGGTTCGCGCATTGCGATGGTCTTCCAGGACCCCCTGATGACTCTCAATCCGCTCCTTCGGGTCGGCACACAAATGGCCGAGGCCATTACCGCGCACAATCGCGAGGTGTCCCGGACGGAGGCCCGCGCCCGTAGCCGCGATGCACTGGGGCGGGTCGGAATTCCCGCCCCGGAAGAGCGCCTGGACGCCTTTCCACATCAGCTGTCCGGCGGCATGCGCCAGCGGGTCGCGATTGCCACCGCGATCCTCAACGAGCCGGACCTGATTATTGCCGACGAGCCGACGACGGCGCTGGACGTAACGATCCAGGCGCAAATCCTGCACGAAATCCGCAAGCTCTGCCGTCAGACCTCCACAGCGATGATCTGGATCACGCATGATTTTGCCGTGATCGCCGGATTGGCCGGCAGCATCTCGGTCATGTACGCGGGCCGCATCGTCGAGCAGGGCCACCTCGACGATATTCTCGACCGGCCTCTGCATCCCTACACACGCGGTCTGATTCGCAGTGTGCCCAGTCGTAATCGCCGGGGTCGTCCGCTTCATCAGATCCAGGGGTCGCCACCCAACCTGCTGGCGTTGCCCGGCGGATGCGCCTTCCGGGATCGCTGCCCTCATACCGACGATGTCTGCAACGCCGAGCCCGATCTGGAGCTGGTCCGGGCCGAACAAGCCGCACGATGCTTCCATCCGCAGTTGGAGGCATTGGCGTGAACACAACGACGCCTCTGGTGGCGGTTGAACGCCTGTCCAAACGGTTCGTCAAGCAACTGGATCTCGCCGCCCAGCTGGCCAGGAAGCTGGGTGCAGGCATCCGCGAGGAGGTTGTCCACGCGGTGGAGGATGCCGATCTGGCGATTGCCCAAGGCGAGGTGGTGGGACTGGTCGGCGAATCCGGTTGCGGTAAGTCGACACTCGGTCGACTTATCGCCGGTGTCCTGCGGCCGAGCAGCGGTCGCGTCCTCTATCGTGGCGACGATGTCGTCGAGCTCAAAGGCGCGGCGGCTCGGACCGCGGCCCTGAAGATGCAGATGATCTTCCAGGATCCGACCGCTTCGCTCAATCCGCGCCGCCGCATGGGCGACATCGTTGGCGAAGCGCCGTTAGTCCACGGGCTTGTCTCGCGCGCCGAACTCGACGAGCACGTTGACACCATCCTGCGACGCGTCGGTCTCGATCCCGGCTACAAGGGCCGTTACCCCCATCAGTTTTCCGGTGGCCAGAAGCAGCGCATCGGTATCGCCCGGGCGTTGGCGGTCGATCCGGATTTCATCGTGTGCGACGAGGCCGTGGCCTCGCTGGATGTTTCCATTCAGGCGCAGATTCTCAACCTCTTCATGCGGCTGCGGGAGGAGCTGGATCTCACCTACCTCTTCATCAGCCACGATATCGGCGTCGTCGAGCATATCTCCGATCGTACCGTGGTCATGTATCTCGGCCGGATCGTGGAGGAAGGGCGCACCGACGACCTGTTCACTTCGCCCAATCATCCCTACACCCAGGCGCTTCTCCGCGACGTTCCCCGGGTCGACAACCGCGATATCGACTTCCAGCCGGTGGCCGGCGAAATCCCCTCGCCGCTCGATCCGCCGGACGGCTGCCATTTCCATCCGCGTTGTCCCCAGGCCATGCCGCGGTGTCGCAGCGAGCGGCCGAGGCTCAGGGAGGTGGCGCCGGCGCGGCTGAGCGCCTGCCATCTCAACGACGTATCGTGAGGCGCGGCATGCCCGGCGATCTGCAGCCCAACCCGGAGGCGCTGCTTCGTGGCGCCACCGCGTGGATACGGCAGGAGACGCCGACCGGTGATGTCGACGCGGTCGGCCGGCTGGTTGCCCTTGTGGAACGCCAATCACAGGAGGCCGGGCTTGTCACGGATCGGTTTGTGTGTGTCGGTCACGCCGATGGATTGCGTGTCCGGGCACCATGGCGGAGGGGCCGTCCCGGTATCTTGATCCTGGCGCATCTGGATACGGTGCATGCCGTTGGCAGCCTTGTCGAGCAGCCGATCAGGGTGGATGGCGACCGGCTCTACGGGCCCGGCAGCTATGACATGAAGGGCGGCGCGTTTATCGCGCTCCAGGCCCTGCAGACGCTGGTCGGAGCCGGCGCTGCCACGGCCTTGCCGGTGACCATACTGTTCGTGCCCGACGAGGAGACAGGTAGCCTCAGCTCGCGAACCGTCACCGAAACCGAAGCGCGCCAGCACAAATATGCGCTGGTGGTCGAACCCTGCCGCGACGGTGGTGCGGTGGTCACGCAGCGGAGCGGCTCGGCCCGCTTCAAGCTGCGCTTCAACGGCAAGGCCGCGCATGCAGGGATCGATCATGCCGCCGGTCGTAGTGCGATCGCCGAGATGGCGCGTCAGATCCTGCGCGTTGAGGCGATGACCGAGTCGACGCGGCGCCTCACGCTTAACGTCGGCACGGCCCGCGGCGGTACCCGGGCGAATATCGTGCCGGACAGGGCGGAGATCGAGGTAGACGCACGCTTCCCCGATCAGGCGACCGGCGAGGCCATCGTCAACTATCTGCAACGTCTGCGGCCCGATGACCCCGATGTGGAACTGGCGGTCGACGGCGGCATCAGCCGGCCGGCGTTCCAGCGTACCGAAGATGTCGCGCGCCTCTACGAGATCGCCAGGGCGGCCGCGGCGGATGTCGGATTCGACCTGCCGGAAACGGCAACCGGCGGCGCCAGCGACGCCAACCTCACCGCGCCGATCATCCCGACGCTCGACGGTCTCGGGGTCGACGGCGGCGGCGCCCACACCATGACCGAGCACCTCCTGATTTCGTCCTTGGCGCCGCGCTGCGCCCTGCTGATCAAACTCATGCAACGGCTTGTGTAGTTGAGCTATTCCCCGGCAGCCCCGATCAGGGCTCGCCCCACCGGGGAATATCCGTATCGATGCCGAACTGATCGAGCACACGACCGATCGTCTGGCGCACGATGTCGTCGATCGTATTGGGCCTGGTGTAGAAGGCCGGCACCGGCGGAAAGATGATCCCACCCATCTCGGCGACCTCTGCCATGGCCCTCAGATGCCCGACGTGAAGGGGCGTTTCGCGCACCAGCAGCACGAGACGGCGACGCTCCTTGAGCGTGACGTCGGCGGCACGCGTCAGGAGGCTCGATGTCGCCCCCGATCGGATCTCGCCGAGCGTCCTGATGGAGCACGGCGCGATGACCATGCCCAGCGTCCGGAACGATCCGCTAGCGATGGCAGCGCCGACATCGCCGACCGGATGGAACGTGGTCGCCATCGACTTGAGCCCGTCGAGCGTCATGTCCGTCTCGGCCTTGAGTGACATGACGCCTGCCTTGCTGATCACCAGATGGGTCTCGATCCCGGTTTCGCGCAGCATCTCAAGCAGCTTCACGCCGTAGATGGCGCCCGAGGCTCCCGATATGCCTACAATCAGCCGTTCGGGGTTGGAACTCATAGCAGAAGCCCCGCTGAGGATCGGTGAACGGCGGGCACAAGAGGGACGGTCGACACCATGGCGCTCACACTCGACAATGCTCTCTGGCGGTTCTCATGCGCGGTCTATGCTGCCGGTGACGTCGGCCCCCAATGCATCGATCTTCAGGACAGATACGGCATCGATGTCAATCTGCTGCTGTTCGCCGCGTGGGTGGGCTCGCAAGGTTTCGCCATGACCGAAACCACCGCCGCGGAGGTCGCCGATGTGGTCGACGCGTGGCATACGACGGTCGTCAAGCCGTTGCGCACGGCGCGTCGCGCAGCGGAGGCCCATGCTGCGGAGCCGACGATCGCCGCCCACCGTGAGCACCTCAAACAGGTGGAACTCCAGGCCGAGCAGATCGAGCAGGCCATACTCTTCCGGTGGGCGGAGGAGCGTCTTCCCTCCGAGCCCGCGACGACAACGCATACCGCGGCCAATCTGCGTCTGTTCCTGACGGTCAGCGGCGTCCCCGAAAGCACCGCGGAGTCCGTCGTTCGGACGCTGATGGGTGCCATGGAGTCCGCCTGACGCAAGGCGACCGGATTCTGTGTTTCTGGAAGGACTCAGCTTGTGACCTCGCTCAGGATCTGGCGTGCCTGTTCGACAGCATCATCGGGCACGACGGCGCGTACGTCCTCCGAATCGAGAGGGGCCGTGGCGTCGAGGGCGAGTTTGGCCGACTTGCCGTCGCGGGAGGACGGATCCAGCGGATTGCAGAGCGCTTCGGGCACCATGAACATGTCGGTGTCGGCCTGGAAGCGCGTGGCGAGCGCCCACAATACCTGCTGCTCATCGAAGACGTCGATGTCGTTGTCGACCGTCACCGCCAGCTTGACGTAAGGATCGAGGCCGAGCAGCAGCAGCATGGCGTTGCGCGCCTGGCCCTCCGCCGATTTCTCGATCGACATGTAGGCGTGGAAATGCGTGCCCGACTTCGGATAGTTGATCGCCCTCAGCCCCGGGACCATCTCCTTCAGGCGCAGGAAGACGTGGGCCTCCTTTGCCGCGCGCCCCAGGAGAAGGTGCTCGGCAGAGTAGCCGGGAATGATGTCGTGGAAGATGGGCCGGTCGCGATGGGTGATCGCCTTGACCACGAAGACGTTGCGCGTCGACCGGGAGGTGGAGTAGCCGGTGTACTCGCCGTACGGACCCTCGTCCTCGCGGACGTCGGCGAGGAGTTCTCCTTCGAGCACGTACTCCGCATGGGCCGGCACCTGGACGTCGATGGTGCGGCAGCGAACAACCTCCACCGGCTGCCCGAGCAGCGCCCCGGCAATGTGGAGTTCGTCGACATCCATGGACACCTTCGCCGCCGCGGCGAGATTGATCGCGGGGTGCACACCGATGACGACCGCGACCTCGAGGTTCCGCCCCCGTGCCTCCGCCCGCTGCAGATGCTCCCAGATGTGACCCCGGGAATGCAGGCTGGCGCCGAACCGGTCCGGACCCTTGAGCTGCAGGCGCTGGTAACTCAGGTTCCCCACCCCGGTGTCGGGATCACGGCAGAACAGGATGCCGGAACCGATGTAGCGGCCGGCGTCGGCCATGAAGTGGCGGCTGATCGGCAGCGTGCCGGCATCCAGGTCCCTGCCCCGAAGAATGTGGTCGTGCACCGGCCCGCGGTCCACCACGACCGGCACCTCGGGATTGGCGACGGCTTGGTTCCAGCGGTCGTTGAAGCCGCCGGGCGGTGCCCCGACCATCCCGGCGATCCGTTCGCGACTGGCGAACAGATTGCTGACCACCGGCACCTCGAATCCCTCCGGCCGGTCGACGTTGACGATCGGCGAACGGCCGCGGCGCTCCAGCTCCAGGACAAGGGCCGTCGGCACGTGGTCGAGGGGCGTCGGTTCGCGGAGGTCGAGGCGTTCGTCTGCGGCGACGCCGGCCAGGTACGTCCGCAGGGACGGTCCGTCGTCGCGACCTTCGGCGAGTCTCGATGCGAGCTCGGTCATGTGCGCGCCCCGCCGGACAGAGCGGCCGCCCGGGCACCGACTCGAGTATCGATCCAGACGGCCTTGGGCGCCGTGTACTCCTCGATGGCGTGCCGGCCGATTCCGGTGCCGTAACCGCTCTCCTTGACGCCGCCCCAGGGTGCCGCGGCATCGAAACGACCGTGGCAGTTCGTCCATACACAGCCGACGCGCAGTTGCGACGCGACCGCATGGGCGAGCGACAGGTCCTGGGTCCACACCGATGCGGCGAGGCCGTACGGGGAGTCGTTGGCGCGGCTGACGGCTTCGGTGGTCCGCTGGAACGGCGAGACGGTCACGACAGGTCCGAACACTTCCACACGGGATATGATCGCCGCGTCAGACGCATCGGTGAGGACGGCAGGCGTCAGGAAGAAGCCGGGCCGGTCGGGCCGTGTTCCGCCGCTGACGAGCTTTGCGCCCTCCTCCCGCGCAACGCCCAGATAACGCTCGACCCGCTCGCGGTGTCCGGACGAGATGAGCGGACCGAGGTCGGTGTCTGGATCAAGGCCCGAACCGAGCTTCAGTTCGCCCACGGCCGCCGCGAATCCCTCCAGCACATAGTCGTAGACGGAGCGCTCGACGAAGATCCGGGTCACCGCGGCGCAGTTCTGCCCCTGGTTTCCGAATGCACCGTCGACGGCGGCACGTATGGCAGCCTCGATGTCGGCGTCCGCAAAGACGATGAACGGCGCCTTTCCGCCGAGTTCGAGCGTGAGGCGCTTGAAGTTGACGGCAGAGCTGGCGACGATCGATCGGGCGGTTGCCGTGCCGCCGGTGAAGACGAGTCGGTCGACGTCGGGATGAGCGGCCAGTCGCGCACCCGCCGTTTCCCCCAGCCCCGGCAGCACGCTGACCGTCCCTTCGGGTAACCCCGCTTCCTCCATCAGCCTGGCGAGCCAGAGCGCCGTCAGCGGTGTTTGTTCTGACGGTTTGAGGACCACGCAGTTACCGCAGGCGAGCGCCGGGGCGAGGTTGCGGGCGGCCATGATCAGCGGGTAGTTCCACGGGATGATCTGCCCGACCACGCCCACGGGTTCCCGGATCGTATAGGCGAAGTGGTGCGGCCAACTGACCGGCACCGTCTCGCCTTCCAGCTTCGTCGGCCAGCCGGCGTGGTAGAAGAAGTGCTGCGCGGCCTGAACCACATCGATCGCCAGCGCCTTGGAGACCGGCTTGCCGTTGTCCAAGGTTTCGAGGAGCGCCAGCTTCTCCGCGTCACGCTCGATCAACTCCCCGACACGCCACAGCACGCGGGCCCGTTGCGCCGGCGGCGGTCCACGCCAGTCGCCTTCCGCAAATGTCGTGCGGGCCGCGGCCACGGCAACATCGACATCCTGCTCGCTCGCCAGCGCGACGTCCGTCAGCGGCTCGTCGCGGGCGGGGTCGGTGGTCGTCAGGACGGATCCCGACGACGACTCCCGCCAGCGGCCGGCCAGGAACAGGTCGGTCGGGCATTGCGCGAGGACAGGTTCGATGTCGTTACGGTCCATCCGGCACCTCTGCGTAGCTGGCGGCGACCAGGGCGGCGCCCCGTGCGGCACCGTCGGTGATGGCCGCCTGGCGAATGCGGTTCCCAAACCTGCGGGTCAGTGCGGCACGGACACGCTCGGAGTTTGCGCAACCGCCGGTCAACGTGATCCGTTCGACGCGCCCGCCAAGCGCACGAAGTCTGTCGACGCTGTCCGCCGCATCGTCACCGATGGCGTCGAGGAAGGCGGCCGCAAGTTCCGGCATGGCAGCGCCCAACGGAATGCCGCTGATGGTTGCGCCGGGGGCTTCCCCCCATGCGGAGAGGAAGGACGGGTCGACAATGATCCCGCCCGGTTCGGTCTCGCGCGAGCCGCGTTCGAGGGCGTCCGGGTCGCTGCCCACCAGGCGGGCGAGCCAGTCAACGGCGGCTCCGCCGACGCCCGAGCCGTATTCCAGCAGCCGGCGGCCGGAAGCCCCGATCTCGACGGTCACGTCGCCGCTGTCCGGAAAGCGCGCGCCGTCCGCGAGGGGGACCATGGCCACCGTGCTTGTTCCGAGGCTGACGAGCACGCTGCCCTCGCCGCCGCAGATGGCCTGGGCCGACGGCCCGTCCCCCGGGCAGGCCATCACCGGCAGGCCGGCGGGCAGGTAGCCGTCCCGTGTCTTGCCCATGACACCGCCGACCGGAACCAGCGGGGCAAACAACGACGCATCCAGGTCAAGCTCGTCGAGCAGGGTCCGCTCCAGATCGCTGCCGTCGGCGTTGAGGCATCCGAGGCGGAGAGCGGCACCCTGGGACAGGCCGAGGTCGCCGGTGAGGTGGAACACCACGAGATCGGCCGGGGTGGTGATCCGCGCCACATCCGGTCGGGACCTCGCTAGCCGCAGCAGCTTGGGCAGTCCGGAGAGGGGAAAGGCCGGGCAACCGGTACGCGACGCAAGCTCGCCGCCGAAACGATCGGCCAGGTCCCGGGCGATCCCGATGCTGTCGGGATCGAAGTCGGGCAGGACCTGCGTCGCGACGGTGCCGTCATCGCCAAGGCCGAGAACGGAACCACGCACGCCGGTCACGCCGACGGTCCGTACGGACGCCCGCGCCTCGGCGGGGAGCGCGAGAAGGGCGAGATCGACGGCGGAGATGATCTCCCCGGCGTCGCGGCGGGCCGGCGGCGGCGCGCCGGAATAGGCGCTGGCAGAGACGGTCTCGCCCAGCCGGCAGCGCACCCCGTGGCTGCCGACATCGACGCCGAGCGAACCGGCGCATCTCACGTCCGTGTCATCCAAGGTCGATGCCGTACTTCAGGGTGCCCGGCCGCCCCATGCGGGCGAACGCCTCCTGCAGATCCTCAAGCCCGATCATGGGCGCGCGGATGCGTTCCGCGTCGACGGCGCCCTGTTCGAGAAAGGCGATGGTCTTCGCCGCATCCTCGGGGCGGAACCCGACCACGCCGACAATCATCTGGTTTCCGTAATGCAGCGCGTTCAGATCAAGCTCGAGGCTCGCCCCCTTCGTGCCGGAGGCGAAAACGATCATCCGTCCGTGCTTGTTCAGGCGCTCGAGAGCCTCCCGACATGCTGCCGCGAGCGCCGGCCCACCCGCTGCGATGTAGGCGACATCGATCTTCGGCACGTCGCCCGGTGCGACGGTCTCGCTCGCACCATAGGCGCGCGCCTCGGTGCGCCGATCCTCCCTCGGGTCCACGCCGACCACCTCGGCGCCCAGCCAGGCCAGGAGCTCGACGTGGAGAAGCCCCATCGGGCCGAGACCGAAGACGGCACAGCGGGCGCCGCGCACGTCGCCCGATTTCGCGATCCCGTGGACGATATCGGCCAGCGGCTCGATCAGACTCGCCGCGCCGAAGCCGACGGTGTCCGGTATCGGGATCAGATTCTCTTCCGGCACCGCGACAAGCTCGGCGAATCCGCCGCCGATACCGTGCTCGGCCAGCAGCGCGATGTTGTCCGCGGCGCTGCCGGCCGCGGCCCCGATCCCCTTCAGATACTCGCTGCCGTTCTCCCGGCGCTCCCTCAGGATCGGATCGACCGCGACCCGGCTGCCGGGCTGCGTCGTGCAGCCGTCGCCGCAGTCGATGACCTCGCCGGCGATCTCGTGTCCGAGGATCAACGGCCCGGCGGCCAGGGCCTGCGCCAGGCCCTTGTCATGCCATTTCTTGACGTCGGTCGGACAGAGGTTGACCGACCTGACCTTCAGGACGACCTGGCCCGGTTCGGGGTCCGGTCGCGGTATCGAGATCGGCTCGATGGTCATCGGCGCCGTTAGCGCCATCGCGCGGTAGGATGTCGCCGTCATGTCAGGCTGCCGGATCGCCGGCGTCCTGCCAGCAGGCTTCCACGCGCTCCGGATCGTTGTGATGGACGGCCGCCGCCAGCGCCTCGACGGCCTTGGCCGGGTTCGGCCGGCTCCAGACGTTGCGGCCGACGACGATGCCGGCGACGCCGGTCTGCATCCAGTCCTGCATATCCGCGGCAAAGGAGGCCGCATCGCGCGGCGCGCCGCCGAGAACCATGACCGGCACCGGCGCGTTGGCGCAGATACGTGCCAGCACCTCGGGGTCCGTGGGCGCCGGAATCTTGACGATGTCCGCACCGAGTTCCACGGCCATGCGCGTCGCGTGCTCGATCAACGCGTTGTTCTTTTCGTCGGCATGGGGCCCCCAGAGCGCCGGCTCGACCATCAGCGGAAGACCGACGTCCTCGCACGCCATCACCGCCTCACGCACGAGTTCGACCCCGCGTCGGAAGGGCGCGATGTGCTCCGTCCCGACGGGAAGCAGGATCTTCGCCGCCGTCGCACCCAGCTTGAGCGCATAGGCGGGGCTTGCGTGCCGCGACTGCTCCACCAGCTTTCCGTGGTCCCCGCAGACCGACGAGAACACCGGCCCGTCGATCGCGATCACCAGGGCCGGCGCGTCGGGTCGGGCAAACTCCGCCGCGTAGGCGCGGGCATTGCCGCAACCGATAAGAACACCTTCCGCCGGCGACGCCCCGATCGCCGTCAGGATGCTCCGGACGTCCGCGCCGCCCTTCGGCACGCCCGTCCCGCCATGGTCGAAAGCGACGATGACCGAGCGCTTCGTGACGGGATTCAGGAGTTTGCTCACGCGTATCGCTCGACCGTCCATGTCATTGCCTTCCAGTGTTGTGGCCACGTTTCCGGACGGCGGACGGGGTATGTCCGGCACTGCGACAGGTGTCCGGGCGCGGCACGGATCCCGCGGCGAGTGTTCGCCGCGGGATATTGTCTACGGCATAGCGCAGGAAGCGATATGCTGAAGCGAGCATCACGTCACATGCCGACGTTGAACTCTTCGTGGACCAGGGCCTCGATGTCGAGACCCTCGGCCTTCAGACCGCCGTACTTGGCCAGAATCTCGGCACTGTCGGCGACGGCCTCGGTGGTGACCGAGCACAATCCGTTCTTGGCCGTGGCATCGGAGCGGATGAAGCTCTCCTGCATGGCCAGTTGCCGGCGTTGCTGTTCGGGGTCGAGCTCGGTGTTCAGCGCCAGGACGGCCTGAACCGCTTCATCCTGGTTCGACAGGGCATACTCCCAGCCCTTGGCCACCGCGCGCATGAACCCGGCCACCGTTTCGGGGTTCTCCGCGAGATAGTCTTCGGTGGTCACGATGGTCTCCGCGTAGGCCTGGATGCCGTAGTCGGCGGCGACCAGCACCGAGGTGTCGAAGCCCTGAAGCTGCAGGGCGATCGGCTCGTTGACCACGAACGCCGTCTTCGCGTCCACCTGCCCGCTCATCAGGACCTCGTTGCCGATGACGGTGACGGTGTTGACCTTCGAGATGTCGACGCCGGCGGCGGCCAGCATGGCCTGCGTGTAGACCCAGGGTCCGCCCTCGTTGAAGGCGAGTGATTTGCCGACCAGATCGCCGGGTTCCTTGATCCCGGTCTTCTCAAGGGACAGCACACCCGCGGGGTTGCGCTGGAAGCAGGCGCCGACGATCGCCAGCGGCATGCCTTCGGACTTGCCGAACAGCACCGAGGACACGTCGTTGGTGCCGAAGGTGTTCTGCCCGGTCGCGACGAGCGTCATGGAATTGAGGTTCGGGCCACCGGCCATGATCTCGACGTCGAGACCCTCCTCGGCGAAGAAGCCCTTCTTGTCGGCCATCACGTAGCCGGCCCCCTGGACGTTCATCAGCCACGACATGCGCAGCGAGATCTCTTCGGCCGCGGCAAGAGGCCCCGCCGCCAGGGCGAGCACGGACGTCACCAGAGCCAGCTTGAAGGTGCGTGGGTAGGTCATTGATTATCCTCCATTTTTTTGAACTCGCGTCAGTGGTCGACCCTCGACTCCGGCCAAAAGAGGGCGACCCTTTCGAGCGCCAGCACCGTGTAGTAGAGCGCCAGCGTGGCGGCCGAAGACAGAAAGATGGCGGCGAAGAGAAGCGTGGCGTCCTGGCGGTAGCCCGCGTTCACGATGATCGTTCCGATGCCCAGATTGGCGCCGGTGAACTCGGCCACGATGGCCCCGATCATCGCCATGCCGACGGTGATCTTCATGGCTGCGAAGAGCAGCGGCAAAGCGTTGTAGACGCGGGCGTGCACCAGCATCTGGCGCGGCGTGGAACCGAGAATCTGAAGGTAGTCCACGATCTCGCGGTCCAGCGCCCGCAGCCCTCGCGTGACGTTGACCAGCGTCGGAAAGAAGCAGGCGATCGCGGCCACGGCGATCTTCGGCGCGATGCCGAAACCCAGCCAGATCGTCAGCAGCGGCGCGATGGCGATGATCGGGATGGTCTTGATGATGATGGCCCAGGGGAAGACCGCGTTCTCGACCGTCTTGGAGTAGAGAAAGACGAAGGCTAGGAAGACGGCGAGCGACGTACCGAGCAGGAATCCCGCGGTCGCCGCCTGGACGGTGACCCAGACATTACCCGACAGGCTGCTCCAGTCGGTGAAGATACGGAGCACGATGCGGCCGGGTGCAGGCAGGAGGTAGGCCGGAATCTCGGCGAGCCGGACGATACCTTCCCAAAGGACGAGCACCGACGCGAACAACACGAAGGCCGGAAGACGCGAGCTGACCCAGCCCCGCGCGACGTCACCCATGGTCTTCACCCGCGAAGATCAGGGCTTCGAGGCGCCGCAGATGGGCGAGGAACGCGTCCGTCTGGCGCATGTCGCGCCCGCGCGGGCGTGGCAGATCGATCGGGACGATCTCGCGGATGCGTCCGGGCTTGGTATCGAGCACGACGACGCGATCCGACAGCAGCACCGCCTCGGGCAGCGAATGGGTGACGAAGAGGACGGTGCACGCCGTCTCATCCCAGATGCGAAGCAGTTCGTCGGTGAGCTCGCGTCGGGTGAAATCGTCCAGCGCCCCGAACGGCTCGTCCATCAACAGAAGTTCCGGCCGATAGACGAGCGACCGGGCGATCGATGTCCGCTGCTTCATCCCGCCGGAAAGCTGGCCCGGGAACTGGCGCTCGAAGCCGGAGAGGCGCACCAGTTCGATCACCTCCTCGGCCTTCTTCTGGCGCTCGCTCGACGCACCGTCGCCCAGGATGTCGAGCGGCAGCCTGACATTCTCCATGAGCGTCTTCCACGGAAGGAGGGCGGGCGACTGGAAGACGAAGCCCATCGGCCGCTTGCTCGCCCATTCCGCGCGCGTGCGCCCCTCGATGCGCACGTCGCCGAGGCTGGCGGTCTCGAGCCCGGCCACGATCCGCAGGAGCGTCGACTTCCCGCAACCGCTGTGTCCGACGAAACTCAGAAATTCGCGTTCGCCGACGGAGAGCGTGATGTCCTCAAGAACCTTGAGTTCGCCGTCGGGAAGCTGAAATGCCTTGAAGATGCCGTCCAGTTCCAGGAAGGGAGACGCAGAAACGGACGCCGGCATCCTCAGACCACCATTTTCAGGCTGTGGTAGTCTGTCCGAATGACGGCGCTGGCATATTCGAACGGCCGCCCGTCCGCCAGGTAGCCGATCTGTTTGATCCGCAGGACCGGATCACCCGTCTTCAGTTGCAGCCGGTCGGCGATGTCCTCGCTGGCCGGGATCGCGGAGATCGAGCGGTCGAACTCGCCGACGGCGATATCGAGCGAGGCCTCCAGCGCGGCATAGAACCCGTCGTTGAAGGCGGTGTCTTCCGGAATCTCGCCGCACACCGACAGCGAGATCACGTTCTCCATGACGGTGAACGGCCCTTCCTGAACGGAGCGGAGTCGCACCATCCGCAGATAAGGCGCCGTGCCGATCAGGCCCTCGAGGAAGTCGGAGTGATCGATCCTCTCCCGCTCGATCATCTTCGTCTCGAAGTGGATCCCGCCGGCCTTCAGGAGGCTGGCGAGCGACTTGGAATCCGCCTTGGTCTCGTTCACCTGGGGCAGAACGAATGTGCCGCGACCCTGGACCTGGGAGATCAGGTCTTCGCGCATGAGGACGCGGATCGCATTCCGCAACGTCCCGCGTGACACGCCGAACTGCCGTGCCAGGTCCGGCTCGGCGCTCAGTTTGTGATGCGCGGGCCAGAAGCCCGACTCGATACGCGCCCGCATCAGATCGGCGAGCTGCACATAGAGCGGCTCGGGCAGCGATGGGCTGATAGTATCATGTACATTCATGGACATAGATAGACATCTATGCATGAATCTGAGGGGTCGACAAGCCGTCGGATGACTAGGGTTCGCCCGGATGGCCGGTGAAAGTCCCTGGCGACCGGTACGAACCGCGACCCATGCCGGGTCGGAGCCGGTGAGACCTGATGGCCGACGGGATCGCGGCGACCCTCAGGTTCGTATGGCGAGGATCCGGCGGCGCCGGTTGACGCGCCCCGAAGACGGTCCGTCGAACCGTGTGCCGTTCCGGTGCGGAGCCTGGGGGTCGAACCGGCGCGAGGCCGGCTCTCGAGGCTCCTTCTCCCCGCAATCCACCCCACGAAGACCCAGCCACCACCATCGCCGCGTCGTTGCCTGTTTGCCGGACGTTGCCTGCCCGAGCGATATCCGGTTGCATTCAACAATGCTGAATGATATCCCAATAATGGACTTAACGGTGTGTGCCCACGGCATCAAGACGCGGGCCATCGCATGCGAGACATGGGCGGAACATGGGCGACGACGTCGCGGATACGGACGGATTGGCTCCGGCGCGCTTTCGCATCGGCATCGACATCGGCGGCACGTTCACCGACTTCACGGCTGTCGACGACGTGACGGGGAAGATCACGGTCACGAAACACCTGACGACACCCGACCAGCCGGAGAAAGCCGTGCTGGCGGGTCTGGAGGGCCTGACGGAACGCCTTCCCGACCTGCTGCCACAATCCGAAGCGGTCGTTCACGCGACGACGCTGGCGACCAATGTCGTGATCGAACGAAAGGGCGCACCAACCGCGTTGCTGACGACCGAGGGCTTTCGCGACATCCTCGAGATCGGTCGCGAGTCGCGCTACCACCTGTACGATCCGTTCATCAGGTTTCCGGTCCCGCTGATTCCCCGGCCCCTCCGCGTCGGCGTAAGCGAGCGGGTTTACGCCGACGGCACGGTCATCAAGCCGCTCGACGAAGACGATGTCCTTGGCGCAGTCGAACTTCTCAGGAGCGCCGGTGTGCGCTCGGTTGCCGTGTGCTACCTGCACGCCTACCGCGAGCCCGAGCACGAGCGACGTACCCGCGATCTTCTGCTCGACGCCCTGCCGGGCGTTTCGGTTTCGCTGTCGCACGAAGTGCACCCGGAGCCGAAAGAGTATGAGCGAACCTCCACAACCGTCGTCGACGCCTATGTGAAGCCGGTCATCGACGGTTATCTCGAGAGGCTGGAGGCGCGACTGGATCGTCTCGGCTACAGCCAGCGGCTACTGATGATGCAGTCGAACGGCGGCGTCATCTCCGCCGAAACCGCTCGCCGCCATCCGATCCAGATCATCGAGTCGGGACCAGCGGCCGGCGTCGAAGCCGCCGCCTACTACGGTCGTCTGCTTGGCGAGCATGACGTCGTTTCCTTCGACATGGGCGGGACGACGGCCAAGCTCTGTCTTCTGCAAGGCGGCGACGCCGCCCGGACCCGCTCGTTCGAGGTGGACCGGGTCAGCCGATTCCGTCAGGGCAGCGGCATACCCGTGGCCATCCCGGTTTATGACCTGCTGGAGATCGGCGCCGGCGGCGGCAGTATCGCTCGTCTCAACGACCTCGGCCTCCTGCAGGTGGGCCCGGACAGCGCCGGCTCCGATCCCGGCCCGGCATGTTACCGATCGGGGGGCACCGCTCCGACGGTGACCGACGCCAATGTCGTTCTCGGCCACCTCGATCCCGACCACTTTCTCGGCGGCGAGATGCCGCTCGACGCAGCGGCAGCGCGCACAGCCGTCAACGAGGATATCGCGAAGCCGTCGGAACTGCCGGTTCGGCAGGCCGCCTGCAGCATCGTCGACCTGGTGAACGAGACCATGGCGGCCGCGGCACGCATCCACATCGCCGACAAGGGCAAGGATGCAAAGGGCCTGACCATCGTCGCCTTCGGCGGCGCGGGCCCGCTGCATGCCTGCGCGCTGGCGCGCAAGCTCGGCTGTCGCCGGGTGATCATTCCACCCTTGCCGGGTGTAATGTCGTCGTTCGGCCTGTTGGCGACGTCGCTGGCGTTCGAGCAGGCTGCTGCGATCAGACAGCTTCTCGACGAACTGGACGGATCGGAGATCGAGAAACAGCGACGGGACCTGGAGATCGCGGCGGCCGCGGCGCTGCCCGACAACGCAGCCGAGCGTTTCCGCTGCATCGCAGAGATCTGCCATCTGTCACAGGACTATCCGCTGGAGGTGGAGATCTCCGGCGATCTCGGCAAACCCCTGACGCTGGAGAAGGCGAAGGCCGATTTCCGTCGCCAGTACGAAGACACCTACGGCCGTACGGACGATGACAATCCGCTGGAGCTCGTCGCCCTCCGCGTTCAGGCATTGTCACCGCCGCGCCCTATAGAGATGCCGGCGCTCGAGAGGAGCGATACCCGGGGAACGCCGGCAAGCGCGGAAGAAAATCGAACGCGGCAGATCTACCAGCGATCACGCGACGAGATGGTCGAGGCACCGGTTTTCGTGCGCGAGTCGCTGAAACCTGGAACCGAGGTGGCCGGCCCCGCCGTGATCGAAGAACGGGAGTCGACGACCGTGCTGGGCGTTGGCGACCTCGCGATCGTCGACGACATCGGCTGTCTCGTCATCCAGATCGCGCCAACCGGCGCCGAAGCCGTGCAGCGGCATCCAGAGTTTGCGTCGAGTTGATGCCCATGACCACCGATCCGTCATCGCTGGATCCGTTTCAGACCCAGGTCCTTTGGCAGAGATTGATCGCCATATGCGACGAAGCGGCGACGAGCCTGGTTCGGACCGCCTACTCGTCGGTCGTGCGCGACTACCATGACTATTGCTGTGGCCTGTTCGACGCCGACGGCAATCTCCTGGCCCACTCGACGAAGACCACCGCCGGCTTCATCGGCATCATCCCGGAAGTCATGCGCCACTTTCTGCGCCGCTACGATCAGCGGGACATCAAACCAGGCGATGTCATGATCACGAACGACCCGTGGCTGGCGAGCGGTCACCTGCTCGATATCTCCGCCGCGACGCCGGTCTTCGACGGGCCGAACCTGGTCGGTTTCGCGCTGTGTGTCGTCCACCACCTCGACATGGGCGGCCGCATGGCGACCACCGAATCGAAGGACATGTACGAGGAGGGGCTGAAGGTCCCCATTCTGAAGCTCTACAGGCGTGGCCGGATCGACGACCAGGTCATCGACATATTGCGCGCCAACGTGCGCGTTCCCGACAAGGTCATCGGGGACCTGAAGGCCCAGGTGGCGGCGAACAACGTCTGTGCGCGCGGTCTGCTGAAGATGATCGGCGAGTCGGGGCTCACCGGACTTGGCGATCTCGGAGCGGAGATCGTTCGGCGATCGGAGGCGAGCCTGCGCGCGAAGATCATGCAGCTCGCCGACGGTGTCTACACGAACCACGTCACGTTGCCGCCGATCGGTGGCTGTCCGGACAAGATCGAGATCAGGGTCGCGCTGACGATACGTGGCGACGAGATCATCGTCGACTACGCGGGGTCCAGCGGTCAGGTGAGCGCTGCGCTCAACGTCCCGTTCAACATGACCCGTTCCTACTCCACCTACCCCATCAAGCTGGCGCTCGACCCGGACGTACCCAACAACGACGGCTGCCTGGCGCCGATCAAGGTGACCTGCCCCGAAGGCACACTTCTCAATTGCCGGCCGCCGGCAGCCACCTGGGGCCGCACGATCATCGCCCACAACCTGCCTGAGATCGTGTTCGGCGCATTGGCCAAGGCCGCGCCGGAGAAGGTCGTCGCCGGAAGCGGCTCAACGCCGCTCAGCGCCATGTATGTGCATGGCCGCAAGCAAAACGGCCGCGCGTTCATCGGCGTTGTCGCCCATCTCGGCGGTCTCGGCGCGGGCCAGGGTTACGACGGACCATCCTGCACCAGCTTCCCGTTCAACGTGTCCAACATTCCCATCGAGGTCACGGAGAACGACGCGGCCATCCTCTACCTGCGCAAGGAACTGGTGCCCGATTCCGGCGGTCCGGGAGAGTTCCGCGGCGGGCTTGGACAAGAGGTCGAGTTCAGCATCCCCGACGGCGGCCACGCGCCGGACGGACCGGTCACCGCCGGCGTCAGAGGCTCGGGCCGTCATCCGGATTCAACCTACCCGGTATTTGGAAGGCTCGGCGGTGGCGTCGGACGCAACGAGGGCCTGCTGCTCAATCATCAACCGATCTCCCATGGCGCCCAACAGCAGCTTCGCCCTGGAGATCGAGTCACCATCCGTCTGCCCGGAGGCGGCGGGTACGGCGACCCGCTTCGCAGACATGTCGATGCCGTCGTCCGCGACGTCCAGCGCGGGCACGTCTCGATCAAAGGCGCCGTGGACGACTACGGCGTCGCGATCGAACCGGAGACCTTGAATCTGGACGAAGAACAGACAACGACCAACAGGAGGAAAAGGACATGACCACAAGACGCGTACTTCTGGCCGCACTGGGCGCGATCGCCATCACAATCCCGATCTCCGGCGACCTCGCCGCTGAAGCTCAGTCGCCCACGTTTCTGACGCTCCGCGGCGGCGGTAGCGCCGGGTCCTGGTACATCGGCAGTGCGATCATCTCGACGATCGTCAATCGCGAGATCGAGAACACGATCATGACCGCAACGCTGGGCGCGGGGAATCGGAACATCGTCGACGTCCACGAAGGGGCGGCAGACTATGGCTTCGCAGTTGGCCGTTCTGCGGTCGAAGGCTTCCAGGGCGTCGGGAGCTTCGACGCCAAGCAGGATGGTGTTCGGGCGGTTGCGTCGCTGTTTCCGTTAACGCTGCAGATCGTCACCCGGCAGGACTCCGGGATCGAGACCTTCACCGATCTTGTCGGCAGGCGCGTCTCGGCCGGGCAGCAGGGGTTCACGACCTTCGGCGTGCTGCAGGAACTCCTGAAGCTGAAGGGCCACACGATCGACGACGTCGACCACTACTACCTGAACTATGCCGATGCGAACCAGCAGCTTCAGGACGGTCAGCTCGACGCGGTGATGGCGCTCACGGGCTATCCGAACCCGCCTTACAGCGAGCTCGAAAGCCTGTTCCCGATCAAGGTCGTGCCGCTGGACGAAGACCTGGTGGGCCGGTTCACGGAAGCGTTTCCCGGCTACAGCGCCGCGACGGTGCCCGGCGGCGCCTATCCGAGTTGGGGTCAGGATTCGCTGACCATCGCCTCACCGACGATCCTGATCACCAATGGCAGCCGGACCGACGACGAAGTCTACGGCATCACCAAGACAATCTTCGAGAACCGGAAGGAGTTGGCCGGCGCCGCCGCGCCCTACAGGGACTTCCAGCCGGAGAACGTCCTGAACGGCATCGACATCCCTCTGCATCCGGGTGCCGAGCGGTATTGGCGTGAGGAGGGCCTGATACAGTAACCGGCGCACGATGCCATCGCGCGGCCCCGGGGTTCAAAGCGTGTTTGCCATACGACGCGAACAGGTCGTCAACCTGCTCGCCCTGATAACGGGCCTGGTACATCTGTACGCCCCCATCTTCGGCCCGTGGCAACAGCTCAGGATCGTCTCTCTAGCGCTGTTTCTGGCACTGGCGATCCTGATGACCCCGTCGGCGCGCGGTGGCAAGGCGTCGTTCCGCCTGCTGGGAACGGCCTGGGACGCCGTCATGCTGGCCGGCGCCGTCGGCGTCGGCGTCTACATCACCCTCAACTACGTCTCGTTCATCGATTCGACCGGTCGCCTGACGCTGGTCTGGGCGGTTGTCGGCATCGCGCTGATCGTCACGCTCCTCGAGGCGACGCGGCGCACGCTCGGCTGGCCACTGGTCATCCTGGCGCTGATGTTCATCGCCTACGCCCACTGGGGGCGTCATACCCCGCTGTTGATCGCGCATGGTGGCGCGCCGTGGGCCGACATCATCGAATTCGCGTTCCGCGACTCTTCGGGCATCTACGGTGTGGCCGTCGGCGTGATGGCCAGCTACGTCGTCCTTTTCATCATCATCGGCGCGATCCTCGAACGTGCCGGCGCCGCCGAGCTTCTGCTGGACCTTGCCAAGCGCATCGCCGGTCATGCGGTGGCCGGCCCGTCCAAAGTCGCCGTCGTATCGAGCTCTATGATGGCGACGATATCGGGCAGCGCGGTTGCCAATGTCGTCACGACGGGCGCGTTCACAATCCCGCTGATGAAGCGCACGCGCATGCCGCCGCATATCGCCGGCGGCATCGAGGCCGTGGCGTCAACGGGTGGCATCATCATGCCGCCCGTCATGGGCGCGGCGGCGTTCGTCGCGGCCCAGAATGCCGGCGTTCCCTACAGCCAGTTCATCGTCGCGGCTGCCCTGCCGGCCCTGCTCTACTACGTCGCGCTCTATATGTTCGTCGACCTCGAGGGGCGAAAGGCCGGAGCCGGCAGCCTTGAACTGAAGGAACTCCGTTCGTTCAGCGAGATCGGCCGCGACGGATGGTGGGTCCCCATACCGTTCGTGATTCTGGTTGGAATGCTTGTCTCCGGTTACAGCCCGGGGCGGTCGGCCGGCATGGGGCTGCTGGCGTTGGTGCTCTGTATTCTGGTCGTCAAGGGTCCACGACGTGGCTTGGGCATTCTTGTCGAGGGACTGATCCACGGCACACGATCCACGGCCGCGCTCATGATGGCGGCTGCGACGGCCGGCATTGTCATCGCCATGATCTACGTGAGCGGCCTGGGTTTTCGCTTCACCTACATCGTCTTGCAGCTCGGCGGCGACAACCTGCTCATCTCGCTCGCGCTGATCGGTCTCATCACGATCATTCTCGGCATGGGGCTGCCCATCACCGCCGCCTATCTGACCGCGGCGACCTTGGCCGCGCCGGTGCTGATCGCCATGGACGTCGCACCGGTCACCGCACATCTTTTCGTGCTCTACTATGCGGCCGTGTCGGCCATCACACCGCCCGTTGCACTGGCCTCCTTTGCCGCGGCCGGGATTTCCGGTTCGGGCATGTGGAAGACGTCCTTCGCCAGCATGAAGCTCGGTATGGTGGGTTACCTGATCCCGTTCCTGTTTGTGGACCGCGACGGACTGCTCGTGCTCGGGACGGGCTTCTGGGACACGACCTACGCACTGATGACCGCCACGGCCGGACTGTTGGCGTTGACCATCGGCGTGGTGGGCTATCTCCGTGGTCAGATATCCCTGCCGGAACGCGGCGTGCTGATTCTGATCGCCTTTCTTTTCGCCGCGCTTCAGATCGCCTGGCTGGATGTCGTCGCCCTGCTTGTTCTGGCGGCGATCGTGACGCGAAACATGTTGCCAGGGCGCGCCGAGCGGGTCTAGTTCGTGACCGTTCGTGCGTAGAACGCGCGGCGCGAATCGAGTAGCGGGCAGCAATGGCATCGACCAAAGCATGGCGGCAGGACTCCGGGTCCCTGGGCAAGGCGCTCGCCATTCTGCGTTGCTTCGTCGACCGGCAGGAACAATGGGGCGTCAAGGAATTGTCCGTCGCCCTGGATTTGCCGCCCAGCACCGTCCATCGAATCCTGAAGATCTTCAGCCGCGAGGGGTTCCTGACCTTCGATGCGGAGATCCAGAAGTACAAGGTCGGGATGGAACTCTTCCGGTTCTCTTCGGTGCTCGGCCGTCGCATCAGGATTCGGGAAGTCGCGCAACGATTCATGCGCAAGATCGTCGATCGAACGGGCGAGAGTTGTTGGCTGGCCCTGTTCGACGCGGAATCCGAATCCATCGTCTACGTCGACGAAACCGAGGGACCGCATCCGTTCCGCCTCCACGCCCCTATCGGCCATCGGGAACCGATGACGGAAGGCGCGGCAGGTCTGGCGGTCCTCGCCTTTCTGCCCCAGGAGCAACGCGAGCCGTTCACGACCGGCGACCGTCAACTGGAGAAGATTCTCGCCGAAACGCGATCGCGCGGTTGTGCGGTCGTGCATCAATCGGACGCCGCGCCGGGGCACGTCCTGGCCGCGCCGATCTTCGATGCGCAGGATCGACCGATCGGCTGCATCGGCATGGCGATCGGCGGGCTGAGGCCGGCGACGCTCGACGTCGACGGGGCCGCGGCGCTGCTTGCCAGGACGACGGCGCGTTTGTCGCAGGCCCTTGGTTCGCAGCTGCTCGCCGGCAGCGCCGCCGGAACGTGGCGCCTCGGCATGGGCGTCATTGCGGACCTTGTGAACGATCAGATTCCCGACCTTCAGATGACGGCCTCGTGGGGTGCCGGTAACCGCAATCTCGATGAACTGGCGCGCGGAACGGCGGGCTACTGCATGACGGTCGCGGCAAGTCTTGATTCCGCGTTCAAGGGCAGAAAACCGTTCTCCCGGCCGCATCCCGAACTTCGCGGGATGTTCAGCCTGTTTCCCCTTCACCTGCATATCGTTGCTCGACGGGGCCTCGGTCGCCTGACCGGCATTGCCGACCTGCGAGGCCTCAGGATATCGCCCGCGGAAGCCGGGTTCTCGACGGCTTTCGTCTTCGACGAGCTGTTTCGCATCGCCTGTGGCCATAGCGAAAAGCGTCCGGCCGGCAAGATCGTTCATCTAGACTACGCCGAAGCCAATCGGCAGTTGCGGGACAGCCGGCTTGACGTCGTGGTGGCATTGGCCGGTGTGCCCAATCCGCCCTATTCGGAACTGGCCCAGGATCCGGGGATAGAACTCGTCGAGGTGGAGGCCGACGTTGCGGCCGAATTCGTGCGTGAACAGCCCGCCTATGACCTGGCCACGATTCCGGCCGGAACCTACCCGAGCCAGCGCCAGGACATACAAACGCTCAAAGTTCCCACCGTGCTGTGCACCGTCGCTGATCGGCCCGAGGACGAGGTCTATGCGATCACCAAGGCCGTTTACGACAACCGCGACCAGCTGGCGCTCGCCGCGCCGGCGTACAGCGAGTTCTCAAAGGACTTCGCGCTGACGGGCTGGAGCGCGCCGATTCACCCCGGCGCGGAGCGCTTCTGGCGGGAACTGGATGGCCGCGGTCGACGCAGAACCGCGTAAGGCACCAACGTCACGAACGCTCGAAACTCGCCGCGGCAGCTTCGCGTGTGCGTGCGATCATGGCGCGTCCGATGCGCTCCGCGGCGTCGGCGTTGCTGTGCCGGCAGACATCGAGAAGCTGCTGCCAGTAGGTGTAGGATTCACGGCGCATCTCGGTCGATTCCAGACCGAGGCGTCGATAGCGCCCGACCTGAAAGTCGAGCTGGTGGAACATCTCGCGGATACGCTTGTTGTCGCACTTACCCATGATCAACGCCGTCAACGTGGCCGAGTGCTGGTTGTAGCTCACACCCGCATCGTCGACCGAGATCATCGTCTCCAGCAGCGTCAGTTGCTCGGCGAACTGATCGAGCGCGTCGTCGTCGCTGGCGCGCGCGAAGTGGCCGGCGGCGGCGCCGAACAGGATCGCCCGAACCTCCAGCGCGTCCAGCATCTCGTCGTAGTGAAGCACCGTGACCCGCGCACCGTGCCGAGGCACGATCTGGAGCACGCCGTCGCGCTCGAGAATCCGGAACGCCTCGCGGACCGGAGCGCGGCTGACGCGAAACAGCTCCGACACCATCTTTTCGGTGATGCTTTCGCCCGGCTGGAACTGGCCGGCCATGATCGCTTCGGCCAGGAACCGGCTGATCTGCTCGGGTAGCGACAGGGTCTCTGGTGGTTTGATCTGATCCATCGGATTCGTCTTCCGTCCTGCAAGCTTCGTAGACCGCCCACGTGCCGCGGGGAAGGCTTGGCGCCCTGCCGGGATTTCACCCCACGGTAGTTACCTCTGAGTGAATTGTCGACAATTATCTTGTCGATGATAATTGACTCGACTATCGGAGCATGCTGCTATGCGCCTGTCAGATCGCGGGGAAAGTCATGCAGCGTCGACTTGGCGTGGATATCGGGGGCACGTTTACCGACTTCGTGCTGATCGATCGGCAGCACGGAGGCGTCGTTGTCGAGAAGTGCCTGACGACACCGCAGTCGCCGGAACAAGCGATCTTCACCGGTATCGAACAGATCGAAGACCGGTGTGCGTCCGGTCGTCCGCTACGCGCCGAGGTGGCGCATGCCACCACGCTCATCACCAACGCCATCCTCGAGAAGAAGGGCGCGAAAGTCGGATTACTGACGACACGCGGCTTTCGGGACGTGCTCGAGATGGGCAACGAGACGCGATACTACGTCTACGATCTTGTCCAGCAGTTCCCGCCGCCCCTGGTTCCGCGCGCGTTGCGGCTGGAGGTCTCCGAGCGAACGTTGAGCGACGGATCGATCGTCGCGCCAGTCCGCGACGACGAAATCGAGGAACGGGTCCGGCAACTGGTCGACGAAGGCGTCACGGCGATCGCCGTGATGTACCTGCACGCCTACAGGAACCCCGCCAACGAACTGCGAACCAAAGAAGCAATCCGGCGCGTTGCGCCGGACATGCCGGTGTCGCTTTCGCACGAGGTCGTCTCGCGCCCCCGGGAATTCGAGCGCCTTTCGACCACCGCCGCCGACGCTTACGTGAAGCCCATCGCCTCCGATTACATGCGACGGCTGGCCGACCGGATGCGCCGGAGCCGTCGTAGCGACGCGGTCTCGATCATGCTGTCGAACGGCGGCATCTCGCCGATCGCGACCGCCGCCGAGCATCCCATCCAGCTCGTTGAGTCCGGCCCGGCGGCCGGCGTCGAGGCTGCGCAGTACTACGGGCGTCTTCTGAAGCTCGACCGCGTCCTGGCCTTCGATATGGGCGGCACCACCGCCAAACTCTGCCTCATCCGCAACGGCAAGGTGACGCGAACCGACAATTTCGAGGTGGCGCGGGTCAATCGTTTCCGAAGGGGAAGCGGCTACCGGCTGGCCGTGTCCGTTTACGACCTGCTGGAGATCGGCGCGGGTGGCGGCAGCATCGCACGGCTGGATCAGATCGGTCTGCTGTCGGTCGGCCCCGAGAGCGCCGGATCGGAACCGGGGCCGGCGTGCTATGGCAGCGGCGGCACCGAACCGACCGTGACCGACGCCGATCTGGTCATCGGCTTCATCGACTCCGGCTCGTTTCTGGGCGGCACGTTCGCCCTCGACGCGTCGGCAGCGGAATCCGCCATCTCGTCGCGGCTCGCCAAACCTCTGGGGCTGTCGACGCCCGAAGCGGCCTGGGGCGTCTTCGACATGGTCACCGAGAAGATGGCCGCCGCCGCGCGGCTGCACCTGTCGGAGCACGGCGAGGATCCGACGCGATGCACGTTGATCGCGTCGGGGGGAGCGGGGCCGGTTCACGCCGTCGCGTTGGCGCGGCGGATGAACTGCCCACGCGTGATCGTACCGCCGTTGCCGGGCGTCATGTCCGCCTTCGGGTTGCTCGCCGCCCGTCCGGCATTCGAGCTGTCCCGCGCGGTGCGGGCTCCGCTGTCGGCCCAATGCGGCCCCAGGATCGACCGCGACTTCCTGGAGCTCGAACGGGAAACCATTGAGCGCAGCGGGATGTCCGCCGACGTCAGCGTCGAGCGTCATGCCGAGCTCTGCCATGTCGGGCAGGACGCGGCGGTCGAGGTGGACGGCTCCGGAGACTGGTCCGACCCGCAGACGTTGACCCGCATGGAGGCAGACTTCGCTGAATCCTATTCGCAGCTCTTCGGGCGGCGAGGTGACGGCAAGACGTTGCAGGTCGTGTCGCTCCGCGTCGTCGTGGCACGCGATAATCCGGCGCTGACCCCGCCACGTGCGCCGGCGTCTCCTCCCCCGTCCAGACCAAGCCGCCCCGTCAGGTTCGGGCCCGACGACGTACACGAGAGCCCGGTGCGTTCGCGACACGATCTGGCGCCGGGCGACATCGTCAACGGCCCGGTGATCATCGAGGAACGTGAATCCACGACCGTCGTGTGGCCAGGTGACCGGTTGTGCGTCGACCAATCGGGCGCCCTCGTCATCGAACTCGGTGAAGCACCGGGTAACCCGCGACAATCCGCCGGCAACACCACCCCCATGTCCCGGGAATCGCAGACATGAACGCGCCCGGGATCAAACTGGGCGTCATATGGAACCGCCTGGTCGCCATCGTCGACGAAGCAGCCAGCGGACTCGTCCGGTCCTGCTACTCCCAGGTCGTTCGCGATTACCACGATTATTGCACCGGCCTGTTCGACACCCGCGGATTCATGCTGGCGCATTCCACGCGCACCACATGCGGCTTCATCGGCGTCATCGGCGAAGTCATGAAGCACTTCGTCGAAATCTTCGGCGATGACGTGCAGGAAGGCGACGTCCTGATCACCAACGACCCGTGGCTCGCCAGCGGCCACCTGTTGGACATCACGGTCGCCAAGCCGATTTTTCACCGCGGGCAGCTGGTCGGGTACGCGCTGTGCATCGTCCATCACTCCGACATCGGCGGACGCAGGGCCGACATCGAGTCGCGCGACATCTATGAGGAAGGCATTCAGATACCGCCGCTCAAATGGTTTCGCGGCGGCAAAGAAGACCGGTCGATCACGTCGATGATCCGCGCCAATGTGCGCACGCCCGATGAAGTTGACGGTGATCTCCGCGCGCAACTTTCGGCGCTGCATATCTGCGAAACCGGCATGCAGCGCCTGCTCGACGACTATCCCCAAGACACCACCCGGGACATCGCCGCGCGCATCATCGGCCTGAGCGAAGACAGTATGCGCGCTTCCATCGGCGCCATCCCGGAGGGGACCTACGCCAACCGGATCCTGCTGCCTCCGCACGGCAGCCTGACCGATCCGATCCCGCTGGTGATGACCATCCATGTGAGCAGCGATGCGGTCGAACTGGATATGACCGGCACCTCCGGCGAGGTCGCCGCTGCCGTCAACAACCCCGTCTACTACGCCAAGGGGTATGCGTTCTACGCGCTCAAACTGCTGCTGGACCCGCATGTGCCCAACAACGAGGGCTGCATCCGGCCCTTCACCTTCCGGTGTCCCGAGGGCACGATCCTCAATTGTCGCCGCCCTGCCCCGACCTGGGGACGAGCCGTCATCTCGCACAGCCTGCCCGAGCTCGTTTTCGGGGCCTTGCGTGATGCCATTCCCGAGCGACTGATCGCCGACTGCGGTTCGACACCCATCAGCGGCATCTATTCCCGCGGCCTGCGCCATGACGGCCAACCGTTCCTGGCACTGCAATCGGATCGCGGCGGATACGGCGCATCCAACGGTGCCGACGGCAAGGCGTGCCTGAGCTTCCCATACAACACCGCGGCCATACCCATCGAGGTGACGGAAAACGAGACGGCGCTCGTCTTCGTTCGCAAGGAACTGGCCACGGACTCGGGCGGCCCGGGACAATGGCGAGGCGGCCTGGGACAGACGGTGGAGTTCAAGGTCGGCGAAGGCAGCGTCGCCCCGCAAGGCGAGATCTTTCTCTCGGCACGCGGCGCCATGCGAGCCGAGGACTCGGTTTATCCCGTGCGCGGCCTTCTGGGCGGGGAATGCGGGCGCGGCGACTCGCTGACGCTCAACGGCGGCCCCTGCCGACATGGCGCGACCATGCGTTTGAAGAGCGGCGACACGATCTGTCTGACCATCCCCGGCGGCGGCGGTTACGGCCCTGCCGAGATGAGGGATCCGGACATGGTCCTGAACGACGTGGTGGAAGGTCTCGTGTCCCTGCGAAGCAGCCGGGACGAGTACGGCGTCGTCATCGATCCACAGTCACTGACGCTCGACCGGGATGAAACCGCAAAGCTGCGATCGACCGGTCCGAAGCAGGCGGCCGAGTGAGGCGGGCGTCCCTGCCCGGCGCGTTACGGAGAACGATCCCGATGTCGACATATCAAGGCAGCAAATCGCATGAGGGACTCTGGCGGCACCTGGCGGATGTGGCCGATGCGGTGCTGGTCCCGCAGGACAAGGTTATCGGCGGCGCCGTCACCGCCAAGGTGGTTCACGGCAACGACGCCAGCCTGATGATCGCCACGCGCGAGCCGGGCTACCACTCCAAGCCCCATTCGCACGCCTGCGAGCAGCTCAACTACGTACTGAGAGGCGAGATCTGGATTTTCGTCGACGACGGTGGGTTCGCGGCGCGGGCCGGTGACGTCTTCAGAATCCCGGAAGGCGCCGTTCACTGGTCAAGGGTCGGCGCGAGCGGCTGCACGCTGCTTGAGGTCCACACGCCATCGCTGATCGGCGACGAGACCGTCGCGGCGGCGGCCCACGGCCTGTTCGCCGCACACGAAAGCGGCGGCACGCCCCGCGCGGTCGCGTCGCAGTGGCCCCGGTTCGATCGCGAACGAACCGAACAGGCCGTCCGCGTCGAAACGGAAGCCCAATAACTGTCGATCCGCAAAGACCGGCCTTGAAGGCCGGCACACCGAAGAGGGAGACTGGAATGCATACGTTCAGAGCACTCATAGTGGCCGTCGCCGTTCTCGCGGGCGTCGCCGCCCCCAGGCCGGCAAGCGCGGACGACCTGAAGCTCGGCATCAGCGCCGCGTTCACGTCGCTTGATCCGCACTTCTTCGTCGCCACAGCCAACATCATGATATCGCGTTACATGTTCGACGCGCTGACCTCGACGAACGAACGGCAGCAGGTGGTGCCGGCGCTGGCCGAGAGCTGGGAGGCCAAGGACGACCTGCGGTGGGAGTTCAAACTTCGACCGGACGTCGTTTTCTCCGACGGAACGCCGCTGACCGCCAACGACATCGCGGCGTCGCTCGCGCGAGCACCCGACGTCGAAGGCAGCCCGTCGAGTTTCGCGCTCTATACCCGGTCGATCGCCAACGTCGACGTGATCGATCCACTGACGCTGGTCATCGAAACCGCGCATCCCAATCCGACGCTACCGGTTGAGATGAGCTACATTTCGATCATTCCCGAGAAGCTCAGGAATGCCACGACCGACGCTTTCAACAATCTGGAAGCGACCATCGGGACCGGTCCCTTCATCCCGGTCAACTACGTCCCCAATGATCATGTGGAGTTCGTGCGGAACCCGAACTACTGGGGTCCGGCCCCGGAATGGGAGACGGCCACCGTTCGCCTGATCGCCAACAACGGCGCGCGATCGGCCGCGCTGCTCGCCGGTGACGTGGACGTCATCGACGCCGTTCCCCCCGCCGACATCGAGCGGATCCAGGCGAGCGACAACACGATCGTCAGCGCTGTCTCCAATCGCGTCATCTTCGTGGGCCTCGACCAGGAGAGGGACGAGAGCCCGTTCGTGTCGACACCCGACGGCGGCAACCCGCTCAAGAACCTGCTGGTTCGCAAGGCGCTGACCCACGCCATCGATCGCGAGGCCATCGCCGCGCGGATCATGAAAGGTGCCGCACTGCCTGCCGGACAGTTTCTCCCGGACGGATTCTTCGGCGTGTCGGAGAATCTCGATCTGCCCGAGTACGATCCTGAGATGGCACGCGCGCTCCTCGAGGAGTCCGGGTTCGCCGACAAGGTCAAACTGACCATCACCGGACCCAGCGACCGCTATCTCAACGCAAGTCAGGTGCTTCAGGCGATTGCGCAGATGTTCAACCGGATCGGTGTCGAGACAGGCGTGGAGATGCTGCCGTGGAGCAACTATGTCTCTCGCCTGCGCGCGCAGGAGATCAGCGCATTCTTCGGCGGCTGGGGTTCCGTTACAGGTGAGACCGGCGTGTCGATGCTGGTGACGACGGGCACGGTGGACCCGGATCGCGGCTCGGGTGGCGGCAATCGCGGCCGCTACTCCAACCCGGATTTAGACGCACTGCTCGCCGAGGCGGCGCGGACAATCGACAACGACGCCCGCAACGACGTCCTCGCACGCGCCAGCGAACTGGTGATCGGGGACGTCGGCCTGATGCCGATCTATTTCGAGATCACCAACTGGGGTCTGCGGGACGGGTTGACCATGCAGGGACGCGCCGACCAGGCGACCTTGGCAGCGTCGATCCGCTCGCAATAGACGGACGGCAGAGGCTTCGCGGCTCAAGTCGCGGAGCCTCCCGATCCGCTGCGGCGTGAACCGCGCGGTGATGACAATGCTGGTTGATGACGCCACCGCGCCGGGAGGTCGATGAGCAGTGTTCGCGTACATCATCCGCCGTGTCGCTCAGTCGGTGTTCGTGCTGTTCTCGATCGCCCTTCTCGTGTTTCTGGCGATCTACGCGATCGGCGATCCGGTCATCACGCTGGCGCCGCAGGACGCCACGACCGCCGAGCTGGAAGCGACCGCGCGGCGGTTGGGCATGGACCGGCCGCTCTACCAGCAGTTCTTCATCTTCCTGTCGAATGCGGCGCAGGGCGATTTCGGACGATCCTTCGTCTACGGCGAGCCGGCGCTCAACGTCGTCCTGAGCCGGTTGCCAGCCACGCTCGAACTGGCTCTCTTCGCCGCCTTCCTGGCGGTCGTCATCGGTGTCCCGCTGGGCATGTACGCCGGCCTCAAGCCGGACTCGGCCGGTGGCAAGTCGATCATGCTCGGTTCGATACTGGGATTCTCTCTCCCCAGTTTCTGGCAGGGGTTGATGCTGATCCTGCTATTCGCCGTGGTCCTGCGTTGGCTGCCGGCCGGCGGGCGTGGCGACGTCGGTTCGATCTGGGGCCTGCAATCGAGCTTCTTCACCTTCGACGGCATCAGCCATCTGCTCCTGCCGGCTCTCAACATGGCGCTTTTCAAGGTCGCCCTGATCATCCGCGTCGCACGCGCCGCGACGCGCGAGACCATCGGCCAGGACTTCATGCTGTTCGCACGCGCCAAGGGCCTGCCGCCGACGCGGCTCGTCGGCGTTCATCTGCTCAAGAACATACTCATCCCGGTCGTCACGGTTCTGGGTCTCGAACTGGGCTCGCTCATCGCCTTCGCGATCGTCACTGAATCGGTGTTCGCCTATCCCGGCATGGGCAAGCTTCTGGTCGACTCGATCGGCCAGCTCGATCGCCCCGTGATCGTCGCCTACCTGATGGCCACGGTCCTCATGTTCGTCGTTATCAATCTGATCGTCGATCTGCTGTACGCCGCGCTTGATCCGCGCATTCGCCTGTCCGGCGGAGAAGCCTGATATGGGCGAAACGCGCGCCAACCCAGCGCCCGCCGACTCGGGCACGATCAATTCCGACGGACAAAGCCTGTTGTCGCTGCAAGTCGCCGCGTTCTTTGCCAGCCCGGCGGCGACACTGGCGACGGTTGTGCTGACGCTCATCATCGTCGGAGCGACACTGGCGCCGCTGATCGCCCCGCAGCACCCCTACGATCTCGCCCAGCTCGACATCATGAACGGCATGCTGGCGCCCGGCGCGCGCGACGGCGACAACCGCTTGCTCCTGCTGGGCACCGACGAACAGGGCCGCGACATCCTGTCGGCCATCCTCTTCGGCCTGCGAACGTCGCTGCTCGTCGGCGTGGTTTCCACGGGCGTCGCCTGCCTCGCCGGTTCGGCCATCGGCATCCTCGCGGCCTACTTCGGCGGCCGGATCGACGCGTTGACCATGCGGATCGTCGATCTTCAGTTGTCGGTGCCGTCCATCCTCGTGGCCCTGGTGTTGCTCGCCGCGTTCGGGCGTGGCGTGGACAAGGTCATCCTTGCCCTGATCATCGTGCAATGGGCCTACTACGCACGCGCCGCGCGGGGTGCCGCGCTGGTGGAACGCAACAAGGAGTACATCGAGGCCGCCCGCTCGCTTGAGCTCTCCAACCTGCAGATCATGTTCACGCACCTCCTGCCCAACGCCCTGCCGCCCCTGATCGTGATCGCCACTGCCCAGATCGCGCACGCCATCGCGCTCGAAGCGACGCTGTCGTTCCTCGGCGCCGGCGTTCCCGTCACCGAACCGTCGCTCGGCATGCTGATTGCGTCGGGATACAACTACCTCCTGTCCGGCCAGTACTGGGTTTCGACGTATCCCGGCATTGCCCTGGTGATCGCCGTCGGCGCGATCAACCTGATGGGAGACCGCCTGCGTGACGTGCTCAATCCACGCCTGGCGAACTAGGCGGATGCGACCCGTGCGGATAGCGGACCGGGCATTCGGCGCATGGCGCCGCCGGGGCTGACGATGACGACCCCGGTCCTCAGGGTTCGCGACCTTCGTGTCGAGTTCAGATCGAACCAGGCCGCACTCACGGCGGTCAACGGCGTCGACCTGGATCTCGACCGCGGCGAGGTGCTTGGCCTGGTCGGCGAATCCGGCTCAGGCAAATCCGTGACCGGACTCGCCATGATGGGCCTGATCGACCCGCCCGGGCACGTCACCGGTGGATCGGTCCGACTGGCGGGGCAGGAACTGGTCGGCCAGGCGGAGCACGAGCTGCGGTCGGTGCGCGGTCGGCGATTGGCCATGATATTTCAGGACCCGACAACGACGCTCAATCCGGTCCTTCGTATCGACACCCAGATGATCGAGGCCCTCCGGGCGCATGAGCGCATCTCGGTTCGCAGCGCCCGCCGCCGGGTGTCGGAGGCTCTAGAGAAGGTCGGCATTCCCGCAGCAAGCGAACGCATGTACAGCTATCCGCACCAGTTTTCGGGTGGCATGCGGCAGCGGATAGCGATCGCCATCGCGCTGCTCCACAATCCTGATGTGCTGATCGCCGACGAGGCGACGACCGCCCTCGACGTCTCGAGACAGGCGCAGGTGCTGTCTGAGATCCAGAGCCTGGCCGAGGCCGCCGGCACAGCGATGATCTGGATCACGCACGACCTTTCGGTCGTCGCCGGTCTCGCCGACCGCATCGCGGTCATGTATGCCGGCCGGATCGTCGAAACCGGCCGGGTGGCGGACATCCTCACCGCGCCGGCCCACCCGTATACCGCGGGGCTGATCGCCTCGGTGCCCCGGCACGATCGCTCCAGCCGGCGGCTGGCCCAGATCCGTGGATCGGCGCCGTCGTTGTCGCACATTCCTCCCGGCTGTGCGTTTTCCGATCGCTGCGACTTTGCCGCTCCGGCTTGCCGGGCCGCGCCACCTCCGACGATCGAGGGCAAACACGGGCGCTCGGTGCGGTGCCTGTATCCGCTTGTATCCGACGAGGCGCATGCGTGATGGAGCCGGCGATCGCCTTCGAAAACGTGTCCAAGCGGTTTGGACGGCACATGGACGCGGCCGAACGCCTGGCCAACGCGCTCGGCGCCAACATCCGGCCCAACACAATCCGCGCTGTCGATAATGTCAGCGTGGAGGTGAAGCCGGGAGAAGTCCTGGGGCTGGTCGGTGAATCCGGCTGCGGCAAGTCGACCCTTGCCAGAATCGCCGCCGGCATCCTCGAGCCGAGTGCGGGTGACGTTCGGATTGCCGGTGAGGCTCGGCGCGCGATGCGCGGCGCCGACAGACGTGCCGCCGATCTGAGCGTTCAGATGGTGTTTCAGAACCCGACGGCGTCGCTCAGCCCGCGTATGCGTGTGCGCGAGGCGGTTGGCCAGGCGCCGATCCGGCACGGTCTCGTCGGCCGGCGCGATCTCGGTCCTTTCGTTGCCGATCTGCTGCGGCGCGTGGGTCTCGATCCGTCCGTCATGTATCGCTATCCGCATCAGTTTTCCGGCGGCCAGCGGGCGCGGATATCGATCGCCCGGGCTCTGGCAGTCAAACCGGCGGTGCTGATCTGCGACGAGGCGACGGCTGCGCTGGATGTTTCGGTTCAGGCGCAGATTCTCAACCTCCTGCTGGACCTGCAGACGGAACTGAAGCTGACCTGCATTTTCATCAGCCACGATCTTGGCGTCGTGAGACTGGTGGCGGATCAGATCGGCGTCATGTACCTGGGGCGCATGGTCGAATACGCGCCGACAGAGGCGCTGTTCGAGTCGCCGCAACATCCGTACACCCGCGCCCTGCTGGCCGACGTGCCGAACCTCTCGCCTCAAAAGAGGCGGTTCGCCGTGATCAAGGGGCAGCTACCCTCCCCGCTGGACCCGCCGTCGGGCTGTCACTTCCACCCACGGTGTCCGGTCGCGGAAAAACGGTGCGGTCGGATCGCACCCGATCTGCGCGAAGCGGCGCCGGACCACGTGGCGGCTTGCCACCTGGTCGACACGACCACGTGCCTCTGAACTCAGGAAACGGCCGGTCGAATCCTGAGCCGAGGATCGCGGATGTGTCGGCGTGGTGCGGGCGGCCGGGATCGAAGCGGCCACAGCCGACGAGCCGGTCGTTGGATCCATCGATGAACCATGCACCTCGGCGCGAAACGGTCGGCGACGGCCGGCCCGCAATGTTGCGGACGCCGGCTGGCGGGCGTTGAATGAACGTGGATAGTAGGGGACGCGACCGCCAGGCCATGCGAGGGCGTGCCACAAACGAATCGTGCCCGACAGAAGGGCGAGAGACCATGACGGACCGTTCACTCGTTGATCACCTGAAGAGCGAACTTGAGGACCTGAGGCACGCCGGCCTGTTCAAGCCGGAGCATGTGATCGCTTCTCCGCAGGGTGGCGCGATCCGGCTCGACGACGGCCGCGAGGTGCTGAATTTCTGCGCCAACAATTACATGGGCCTCGCCGACCATCCCGATCTGGTCGCGGCCGCGAAGGCGGCCCTCGACCGCTACGGCTTCGGCATGGCCTCGGTGCGCTTCATCTGCGGCACGCAGGAGGAGCACAAGCTACTCGAACGGCGGATTGCGGACTTTCTCGGCTACCAGGACGCCATCCTCTATTCGTCCTGCTTCGACGCCAACACCGGTCTGTTCGAGACCCTCCTTGGCGAGGAGGACGCGATCATCTCCGACGCGCTGAACCACGCCTCGATCATCGACGGGGTCAGGCTCTGCAAGGCGAAGCGCTACCGCTACGCCAACAACGACATGGCCGACCTCGAAGCGAAGCTGAAGGAAGCCGCCGACGCCCGCTTCCGCCTGATCGCCACCGACGGCGTGTTCTCCATGGACGGCATCATCGCCAATCTCGGCGCGATCTGCGACCTCGCCGAGAGATACGATGCAACGGTGCTGGTCGACGACAGCCACGCAGTGGGATTCCTCGGCGGGCACGGCCGCGGAACGCCTGAATACTGTGGCGTCGAGGGCCGTGTCGACCTCGTCACGGGCACGCTCGGCAAGGCGCTCGGAGGCGCTTCCGGCGGGTATACCTGCGGCAAGGCCGACGTTGTGGCGTGGCTGAGACAGCGCTCACGTCCGTATCTGTTTTCGAACACGCTGGCACCGGTCATCGCCGCCGCCTCGTTGACGGCGTTCGACCTGATCGAGGCAGGCGACGACCGCCGTGCGCGGCTGAGGGCGAACGCCGAGCGTTTCCGCGCCGGCATGACGGAGCACGGTTTCGACCTCGTGCCGGGCGAGCACCCGATCATCCCGGTGATGATCGGCGACGCCCAGCGCGCCCAGGACCTCGCCGCCGCGATGCTGGAGCGCGGCATCTATGTGATCGGCTTCTCGTTCCCGGTCGTGCCGCACGGAGCTGCGCGGGTGCGGGTGCAGATGTCGGCGGCGCATTCGCCGGAGGACGTCGACCGCTGCGTCGCGATGTTCGCTGAGACGGCCCGCGACCTCGGCCTCATCGACTGAAGGGAGGCGGGCCATGGCGGACACGATGCGCGCGCTGGTCAAGGCAAAACCGGAAAAGGGCATCTGGATGGACGAGGTGCCGGTGCCCGAGCCCGGCCCCAACGACGTCCTGATCAAGGTCAGGAAGTCGGCGATCTGCGGCACCGACATCCACATCTACGAATGGGACGACTGGGCGGCGAAAACGGTTCCGGTGCCGATGGCGATCGGGCACGAGTTCGTCGGCGAGATTGCCGCGCTGGGTTCCGCCGCCACCCGCTACAAGGTCGGCCAGCGCGTGACGGCGGAAGGGCACATCGTCTGCGGCACCTGCCGCAACTGCCGCGCCGGCCGGGGGCATCTGTGCCGCAACACGCTCGGCGTCGGCGTGCACCGGCCGGGTTCGTTCGCCGAATATGTCGTGGTGCCCGAATACAATGTCTTCGTGCCGCCCGACGACGTGCCCGACGAGATCGTCGCGATCTTCGACCCGTTCGGCAACGCGGTCCACACGGCGCTGTCCTTCGACCTGGTCGGCGAGGACGTTCTGGTCACCGGCGCCGGCGCGATCGGCATCATGGCGGCGCTGGTCGCCAAGGAGGTCGGCGCGCGCAAGGTCGTCATCACCGACATCAACCCGGAACGGCTCGAACGCGCCCGCGCCATGGGTATCGATCACGCGGTCGACGCGCGCAGCGAGAAGCTCGAGGACATCATGCGCCGGATCGGCATGACGGAAGGTTTCGACGTCGGGTTGGAGATGTCGGGCGCGGCGAGCGCGTTCCGCGACATGATCCGCGCCATGAACAACGGCGGCAAGGTCGCGATCCTCGGTATCGCGCCCACGGCGTTCGAGATCGACTGGAACGAGGTCATCTTCAAGATGCTGACACTGAAGGGCATCTACGGTCGCGAGATGTTCGAGACCTGGTACAAGATGGCGACCCTGGTCCAGGGCCGGCTTGACCTCTCACCGCTCATTACGCACCGTTTGGCGGTCGAAGACTACCTTGAGGGCTTCGAGGCCATGGCCGTCGGCAAGTCGGGCAAGGTGACCCTCGACTGGACGACGTGAGCATATCCCGCATCCGCGGATCGTTGCCGGATTCGGGTCATGTTCCAGAGCGTGTTTGAGATCTTCAGGATCGGCGTCGGACCGTCGAGTTCACACACCGTTGGACATCACGTCCATTGGCACGCACCCTTGCCGATCATCGCGCCAAATCTCCCGTACCCGTCCTGGCGTTCGCCGGCGTCTTTTGCGCGCGCTGCAGGCTTTCCGGTGCCTTGCCGTCAATCATGCGCGCGATGTCGGCAATGGCCATGCGGCCGATGAGCTGCCGTCCGCCGCGCACCGCCGCCCCGCGATGCGGCGACAGAATGGCGCCCGGCAACGTGCGGAGCTCGTGGTTCGCCTCCAACGGTTCCTTCGGATAGACGTCGGTCGCAAGGCGGAGGGACCCGTCCCGCACGAACGCGACCAGCGCGTCGAAGTCGACGAGATGGGCGCGGCTGATCAAGACCACGAGCCCGCCCTTGGGCATGAGGGACAACGCCGCCCGATCGACGATGCCTTCGTTCTGCGGCGTGGGGGCAGCGGCGACGAACAGGCACCGCGCGTGCGCCATGACCTCGGCAAGCGGGGCGAGCGTCGCACCGTGCCGGGCGGCGGTCGCTTCGTTCACCCACGGATCATAGGCTTTGATCCGCAGGTCCATCGGTGCGAGCAGGCGCGCGATCTCACGGGCGATTGAACCAAATCCGACAAAACCGACTCGCGCGCCAAACAGCGAGAAGTCGGTTCCGGCGTTGTCGGCCAGCCAATGCTCCCGGCCTTCGCGAAATCGCTCGTGCTCCGCGACCAGCCCACGCGCCCCCGAAAGCGCCATGGCGACCGCCATTTCGGCGACCACATGCCGGAACGCCGGTGCGCATGACAGCACTTCGATGCCGCGCCTGGCGCAGGCCGCATAATCGATCGTGGGCGGAAATGAGCCCGCGACCTCGACGATGCCGCGCAGATGCGGGCTTGCCTCGATGACGTCGGTCGTGAGTTCCGGCCGCGCCGCGATCAGAAAGCTGGCCGTGGGCAGCAGCGCCGAAAGTTCCTCGCCGCCGATGGGCTCGTCACGGGCCCAGACGACCTCGCAGATGTCGCGCAGCCTGGCGAGGTCGTCTTCGGCGAACAGCTCCTCCATCGATCGCCAGTGCGGCGCGACGATTGCTCGCGGGCGTGCCATCACGCATCCGCGAAAAGATGTGCCTGGGCCGGATCGAAACTCAGCGCCACGTTGGCGCCCACGCTGAGAGGCCTGTCCTCCGCAAGCGCCGCCACGATGTTGCCGCCGCGGGCCAGGTCGACGTTGACCACGGTCTCGGTCCCGAGCCGTTCCACAAGCACGACGCGTCCATGAAGAGCTCCGCCGGTGTTGCCTTCCACGACCGACAGATGCTGCGGACGAATGCCCAGCTTGGCGCCACCGCCGCCGGCAAACTCGCCCGATGCGACCGGCAGCGTGACGGGATCGAGTGCGGGTGCTTCGACGGTCACGCTTTCGGCCGAAGCCTGCCTGACCGCCACGTCCATGAAGTTCATCGAAGGCGAGCCGATGAAACCGGCGACGAACAGATTGGCCGGCTTGTGATAGAGATCCATCGGCGCGCCGATTTGCTGGACGATACCGTCACGCAGCACGACGATCTTGTCCGCCAGCGTCATCGCCTCAACCTGATCGTGGGTCACGTAGACCATCGTTGCGTCAAGCTGCTTGTGCAGCTTGGCGATCTCCATGCGCATGTCCATCCGCAGGGCCGCGTCGAGATTGGAGAGCGGCTCATCGAACAGGAACACCGACGGGTCGCGCACAATGGCGCGGCCGATCGCCACGCGCTGGCGCTGACCGCCGGACAACTGCGATGGCCGCCGATCCAGGAGGTGCTCCATCTGGAGAATCTTCGCCGCCTCCATGACCTTGCGGTCCTTCTCGTCACGCGACACGCCGGCGATGGTCAGGCCGAAACCGACATTCTCGCGAACCGACATGTGCGGAAAGATCGCGTAGGTCTGGAACACCATCGCGATACCGCGGTCCTTGGGCTGGACGTCGTTCACCACCCGCCCGTCGATCTCGAGCGTTCCCGAAGTGATGTCCTCCAGGCCCGCGATCATGCGCAGGAGCGTGGACTTGCCGCATCCGGACGGTCCGACGAACACGACGAACTCCCCGTCGTCGATGTCGATGTCCACGCCCTTGATGACCTCGGTGTCGCCGAAGCTCTTGCGCACCTGCTTGAGGTTGACCTCAGCCATGAATGTGCCTCCTACGCTGCCGAACGCCTGTGCCGTGAGAACAGCAGCCAGCCTTCGGAGTCCGTCTCGATCGGTTCGGGTTCCATGACATGTCCGACAAATCCACCGTTCTCGGACTGATGGGCGAAGCCCAGAAAGCGCATCCCTTCAGGGGTCTGGACGATCCGGCCGGCGTAACGACGGCACGGTGACGATCCGTCCAGAAACGGACCGGGCGCGATGGCCCAAGGCCCGCGCGGATCATCTGCGAACAGATAGTGGGTCCCGGTCACCGGTGCCTGCGGCGCACGTTCGGTATAAGCCGCCGACCAATGGTTGCCGGAGGTCGAGAACAGGCAATACCAGCGCTGGCCGATGCGCAGGACCTGCGGCACTTCGAGTTGACCGAATCCGCCGACAAAGACCGGATCCCGGAGCGTCCAGGCGTGGAGGTCGGCGGAGGTCGCCAGACCGATGGCCCCGGCGGCGTTCGGTTCGGCGGTCGCGTTCGCGCGCGCGGTGAAGAACATGAGCCAGCCGTTGCCGGCCGGATCGCGCATGACCCAGGGGTCGCGCATGGCCCGGTCGTGCCATCGCCCGGGCGTGTAGTCCTCGTAAACGTCGCCTGATAGGTCGAGGCATTGGCCGTCGCCGACGCGGTGCCAATCGTGCAGGTCGCTTGAGATCGCGTGGCCGATCCGCTGCTTCAGCCCCCGCTCCGCCCGGCTCGAACCGGTATAGAAGAGATGCCAGAGGTCGTCGTCGCCCCGGACCACCGAACCGGTCCACGTGGTGCAATCGTCCCAGGCAGGCGCCGGGGCCGGGGCAAAGCAGGTGCCTCGGTGCTGCCAGCTCACAAGGTCGGTGCTCACCGCATGGCCATGTGTCGCGCTCCAGTGCCGGAGTTCGGGATCGGACAGGCTCTTGTCCGCCTGCAGAAAGAAGGCATGCCAGGTATCGCCGTCCCTGGCGTACCAGCTATCCCAGATCCACTTGTCGTCCAGCGCGATCACCATCGTCGAAATGCCGCCCGGTTAGCCTTTGACGCCGGTGGAGGCGATGGACGCGATGAAAGCGCGTTGGAGGATGAGGTAGAACGCCAGGATGGGCACCGAAATCACCGACAGGTACGCCATCAGTTCGCCCCAGGCGACATCAAGCTGGAAGAAGTAACCCAGCCCCACCATGATCGGCCGGTGAGCCTCGTCCTGAACGACGATCAGCGGCCACAGATACTGTTCGTTGTACATCTTCAACGACTTGAGGATCGCTGCCGTTGCCAGCACCGGGCCGGAGAGCGGCATGACCACGCGGCGATAGATCTGCCACCAGCTTGCCCCTTCCGCCCGCGCGGCCTCGATCAGCTCTTTCGGCAGATCCTTGAAGTACTGCACGAACAGAAAGACCGTCAGGGCATCGACGATCCACGGAATGATCTGCACGCGGTAGGTGTTGAGCCAGCCGATCGTCACGCCCTCGAGTCCCATCCACGGCAAGCGCGAGACCAGCAGCAGCAGGGGAATCGCGATCGTCTCGAACGGAATGATGAGGGTGGCGAGCACGACCGAAAGCAGCAGGTCGCGACCGCGCCAGTTCATGTAGACGAACGAGAAGGCAGCAATCGAGCAGAGGATGACTGAGCACGTGACCGTCACCACGGTCACCAGGACCGAGTTCATCACAAAGCGCCCGATCGGCGCCCGCTCGAAGGCGGCGACATAGTTGTTCAGGCTGATGTCGCCCACCGGCAGGAACGCGCGAAGGCTGCTGGTGTCGCTGAGGAGCTGGTGATCGGGCTTCAGCGACGAGATCACCATGAACACCAGCGGGAAGACGAAGACGACCGCCACCAGCAGGAGGACGGCGTAGCGGACCCCCAGTCGAACGCCGGTGTTTTCGGGAGCAACCAGGGCCATTACGTGCGCTCCCGCGTCAGGTAGCGCTGGACAAGCGATATCGCCAGCACCACGAAGAACAGGATGACCGCGATGGTCGAGCCGCCGGAGATGTCCTGCTTGCCATAGCCCCGCTCGATCGCCTGGAAGACCAGCGTCTGGGTGCTGTCGAGCGGACCGCCATTGGTCATCACGTCGATCTGCGCGAACAGGGCAAAGGCCTGGATGGTGATGACGATGAAGACAAGAACCGCCGTGTTGCGCAGTCCCGGCCAGGTGATGTAGCGGAAGGTCTGCCACTTGTTCGCGCCTTCGATCGTCGCGACCTCGTAATACGTCGGCGAGATGGTCTGCAGGCCGGCGAGCCATATCACCATGTGAAACCCCACCGCCTGCCAGGCGGACATCACGATGATGGACGCGAGCGCCGTGTCGGTCCGGCCCAGCCAGTCGATCGGTTGGAACGCGCCCAGGGTCAGACCGTGCAGGATGTTGTTCAGGACCCCGTCGTTGCCGTCGTAGATGAATCGCCAGAGCAGGGACACGACGACGATCGAGATGACCACGGGCATGAAGTAGATGGCCCTGAAGGCGTTGATGCCGCGCAGCCGCTGGTTGATCAGAAGCGCCAGCAGGAGGGCGCCACCACCTTGCAGCGGCACGATGGCGATCACGAAAGTCAGCGTGTTGACCAGCGACTTCATGAACAGGACGTCTCTGGCGAGGACGACCACACGATCGTCGCCGCTGCGCCAGCCGAACCATTCGCGCATGCCCTGCAGGTGCGGGAGGTCGGGATTGTTCCGCGTGAACGTGCGCACGCGCGGATAGGTCGGGTCGCCGTTCGCGTCGCGCACGATCTGGCCCGCATCGTCCCGCGCAGGTTCGATGCGCAGGATGTTCATGCCGAGCAGCCGCTCGTAGTTCTCGAACCCGACATAGCGTGTCGGATTGGGCGAGATCAGACGCTGATCCGTTAGCGAGAAAGCGAAGGCAAAGAAGAACGGTAGAATGATGAAGACCGCGAGCAGCGCGAAGGCGGGCAGCGCGAAGCCCCAGCCGGCCATGTTCGATTGAGTCAACGTTGATCGCGCCGCCATGACCCTCTCCATCGCGGGGGGAAGATGGACCCCGGCCGTAGCCGGGGTCCGGGATCAGAAATCAGTGGCCGTAGCCGCTGTTCTTCTCGATGTCCGCGTTGATCTCGTCGACCGCTGCGTCCAGCGTGTCGGCAACGTCGGCACCGTTGGCGATGTCAGCCAGAGCCTTTTCGAAGACCTTGGCCGCAACGACGTAGCCGGGCGTCACGGGACGCACGAGACCCTGATCGTTGCTCAGCCCGAAGAACACTTCCATCGGGCCGCCCGAACTGTAGTTCTTCGTCGCGGCTGCCGCGCTGGCGGTTGAGGGTGCGAGGCCGAGAGCGTCCGAGAACGCGGTCAGGTAGGCGTCCTGCGTTGCGAACTCGATGAACGCGGCCGCGCCGTCCGGATGCTCCGAGGCGGTCGACACCGCGAACTGCCACGAGGCGGCGCCGATGACGTTGCCGCTGCCGAAGTCCGGCGCCGGCAGGAAGACGAGATCGTCGACGCCGGCTTCGATCGTGGCCACACCGGACCAGTTGCCGTTCCAGCTGAAGGCGTAGTCGCCCTCGATGAAGCCGGTTTCGCGGTCAGCCGGATCCTGGCTGGTCCCGGGGACGTAGCCTCCGGTGAAGAGGTTCTGCCACCATTCGCCAAACGCGATCGCAGCGTCGCCGTTGAGCACCCCCTCGGCCGTCTTGTAGGTCGACCGATCGACAATATCGCCGCCGAAGCTCTGCAGGAACGGACTGAAGGCGTAGGGGTACCACTCACCGGTCCAGGCCATGCCCAGATCCAGGGCGTATTCGTAGTTGCCGCTGGCCTTGGCCGCGTCCAGGGCGGCCATGAACTCCTCGCCGGTCCACGGACTGTCGAGGGTCGGCGTCCGCAGACCCAATTCATCCAGCGTCGACTGCCGCGCGTAGAGCGCGACCGCCGCGTCCCAGAGACCGATCGAATACAGCTGCCCGTCCCAGATACCCTTCGTGCCCGGCAGGAAGTTGTCGAACTTGCTCTGGTCGATGGGCAGCGGCTGCAGATACCCCGCCCAGGCCCAGTTGGGCATGACGGGACCGTCCACGTCGACGATGTCGGGCAGGTTGCCGGCGAGCGCCGCGGCTACGACCGAGTCGTTGTAGCTCTCCTGCGGAAAGCTCTCGATCGAGACCGTCCAGTCGGACTGGCTGGCGTTGAAGTCGTCGATGATCTGACTGATGATCGCACTTTCGACCTCATTGCCGGCACCATGGTACCACATGGTGAGTTCGGTCTGCGCCAGCGCGGGAAGCGCTGTGGTGGCAAGCACAAGGCTCGAGGCCGCCACTAAGGCTGTCTTGATCATGTTTCCTCACTATTGGGGATGTCTGTTCACCCCTGTTTGGCGCGACTCGTGAGATCAGTGACCGACTGGCGCCAGACAATCGGGCCACTGATAACGGACGTACTTGCGTCCGTCGCGGTGGGTGCACCGCGTAGTCTCGCAAGCAACACTTCAGCCGCCCGCTCGCCCATCTTGCGGTAGGGCAGGACGGCCGTTGTGAGCTGCGGGAAGAGGGTTTCGGAGATCAGCCGATGGTCGTCGAAACCGGCGACCGACATGTCGTCGGGGACGGCGATGCCGCGACTGCGGAAGATGCCGTAGAGCTGCAGCGCCATGCGGTCGTTGCCGCAGCAGACGACGGTGGGGGGCGCGGGCAGCGATACCAGGCGATCGACCGCCGCGCTCACCAGTGACGCGTCATTGGCGTTGTCGTGGGGAAACTCAACATCGATCACCAGGTCGGGGTCGTAGGCTATGCCGGCCTCGCGCAGCGCGTCCCGGTAGCCGTCGAGACGGAGCTTGTGGGCCACCAGTCCGACCGGCAGCGTGAGAAACGCGATCCGCCTGTGTCCTGCCTTGAGGAGCTCGGCGACGAGCGCACGCTGGCCGCCGCGATCGTCGGGCAGGATGCAGGGCGTGCCCCCCCGATCAAAACAGTTGACGAGGAGCAGGCCGTCGATCGCGCTCTGCTGCGTCAGGTCCACCTCGCGGTGGTGGTCGGCCACATAGATCAGCGCCTCGACCCGGTGTTGGGCGAAGGTCTGCGCCAGATCGGCGAAGTTGTCGGTCACGCCGCCGGAATCCGAGATGACCAGCGTGAAACCGGTATCGACGAACCGCCTCTGGATGCCCTGGACGATCAGGACTTCCGGCAGGCCGGCGAGCTCGGGCGTCGTCTGGGCTCCGGAGATGGCGCCGGTGATGAGGCCGATGAGACCGGTCTTGCTGGAGCGCATGGACCGTGCGGCGCGCAGGGGCGTGTACGACAGGTCCCCCATCGCGGTCAGAACGGCGTCCCGCGTCGAGTCCTTGACCGGAGCATCGCCGTTCATGACACGCGACACGGTTTTCGGAGAAACCCCTGCCTTTCGCGCCACATCGTAGATGGTCGCCACGTCGACCCCGTGTTTCGCTGCAATGATATCGATATCATGACATCGATATCATGACACTGATGTCATAACTGCGCGAACGCGCTCCGTCAACCACGACGAAGTCGATCGGCGGACTGGCGTTCGCGGACCGCACGCAGCATGCTGCGGATTGGCCCAGTCTTTACCGATTCACCCGACCAGCGTTGACGATGTGACGACAAATCCCTGGCGACTAAGCCACTGCCACAACTTCTCCGACTTCCGAAAGCTCGCGCAACGGCGGCTTCCGGGTCCCATTTTCAACTACATCGACGGCGCCGCCGACGACGAGACGACCTATCGGCGGAACACGTCGGCGTTCGACGCTTTCGATCTGGTGCCCAACGTCCTTCGCGGGGTGGAAAACGTCGACCTGTCGGTGACGGTCATGGGTCAGAGACTTGCCGTGCCGTTCTACTGTTCGCCCACGGCGTTGCAGCGGCTGTTCCACCACGACGGCGAACGCGCGGTTGCCGCCGCCGCGGACAAAGCCGAGACCATGTTCGGCGTGTCGTCGCTCGGTACCGTCAGTCTCGAAGAGCTGCGGCAGCGGCACGCCAACCCGCAAATCTACCAGTTCTACTTCCACAGGGACCGCGGTCTGAACCGCGCCATGATGCAACGGGCCAAGGAAGCCGGCATCGACGTCATGATGCTGACGGTCGACTCGATCACAGGCGGCAACCGCGAGCGCGATCTCCGGACCGGCTTCTCCATCCCGTTCCGCCTGACCGTGGGCGGCATGCTGCAATTCGCGTTGAAGCCCCGCTGGGGACTCAACTACGTCACGCACGAGCCGTTCACGTTGCCGCAACTGGACGACCACATCGACCTCGGCGGCGGGGCCGTCTCCATCGGGCGATACTTCACCGAGCTGCTCGACCCGTCCATGACCTGGGACGACGTCGCGGAGATGGTGGACCTGTGGGACGGGCAGTTCTGCCTCAAGGGCGTCATGGCCGTTGAGGATGCGCGGCGGGCCGTGGACATCGGATGCACCGGCATCGTCCTGTCCAATCACGGCGGCCGCCAACTCGACGGATCGCGCACAGCCATCGACCAGCTCGCCGAGGTCGCCGACGCCGTCGGCGATGAGATCGACGTCATGATGGATGGCGGCATCCAACGCGGCACACATGTCCTCAAGGCGCTATCGCTGGGCGCGAAGGCGGTTGGCCTTGGCAGAGGCTACCTGTTCCCGCTGGCCGCAGCGGGGCGCCGCGGCGTGGAGCGCGCACTCGGCCTTATGCGGACAGAAATCGAGCGCGACATGAAGCTCATGGGCTGCCGCTCGATCGATGAGCTTTCTCCCGCGAACATCAAGTTCAGAGAGCCCCATCGATAATCCCCGACGCCAATTCTTACCGAAAGCTAACGCAACGGGCGGCGACGCACGGCGTCCGGGCCCTATGTGGTTCGGCGTAGTGGCGCGCGCCGTCTCTCGCAGTGAGAGCCGGCCAACGCGAAAGGACGTCCATGGTATCGGCGATCAACTCTCCGTTTCGCATCTTCCTGGTTGCGTCGTTCGTAACGCTTTCCCTGGTCTGGTTCGGCCCTCCAAGGGCCGCGGAGGCGGCAGCGCTGCCGGACCATGTGATCGAGCAGTTCGGCCAGCCGCCTGCGGTGCCCGACGGCCCGCTGTCCGAGGCGTTGCGGTCCGCCATTCAGACAGCCTTTGTCGACGCCGTGGCGCAATCGTCCTGGGGGCAAGTTCAGAACGCCGCATTGGACGAGATCGCTGCGTCAAAGGACCCGCGGATTGTCTGGATCATCGCCGATCTGATGCGCTTCGTCTCCTCGCCGCAGTTGAGCGCGGTCCTGGCCGATACCGCTTCGCAACTGCTGGAGAAGGACCTGCCGCCCCAGAATCGCTGGGGCGTCGTTACCGATCATCTCATAGCCTGGGACATCCCCGCGCCCCCGGATTACCTGCCGGTCAAGCGCGCGATCTTCACCAGCATCGTGCCCGGCTGGGACAGGATCTTCGTCGAAGGCGAGATCGACTGGCGGCTCGTGTCATGGGGTGGCGTGCTGATCGACGATCGCGCCTACGACACGACAGATGTGCGGTGCAACTGCATCCCCGCAGCCGACAACCCGGACGTGAGCACCGCCGAAGAGGCCACCTGGCTCAAGGATGAAGACATCGTCTTCGGCATCGGGGTGAACGGCGAATATCGCGCCTATCCCCGGCGCATCATGGAAGTGCGCGAGATGGTCAACGATACCCTGGGCGGACGCCATCTCGGCATCCCCTACTGCACCCTGTGCGGCGCGGCCCAGGCCTACTTCACCGATGAGCTGCCCGACGGCATCGAGCGGCCCGTCCTGCGCACCTCGGGGCTGCTCATTCGCTCCAACAAGGTGATGTACGACGTCAACACGTTCTCGGTGTTCGATACGTTTCTCGGCAAAGCCGTCACCGGGCTCCTTGCGGAGAAGAACCTGCAACTGAAGCAGGCCAGTGTCGTGACCACCGACTGGGGGACGTGGAAGAAGGCCCACCCCGAGACGACCGTGCTGGTGGAGGCGCTGGCGCTTGGTCGCGATTTCGACTTCCGCAACGGCCGCGATGCCGACGGTCCGATCTTTCCGGTCGGCGACGTCGATCCGCGTCTGCCGGTCCACGAGGACGTCATCGGTGTCGTCACCGCGTCAGGCAAGCCGGTCGCGTTCCAGCGGAGCAAGGCGTTCCTGGCCCTGAAGGACGGCAACGAGGTCGCCTTCGAGAACGTGCGCCTGAAGCTCGATGCCGGTGGCATCAGGGCCGTCGATGCCGACGGCGCCGATCTCGGCAGCCACCAGGCGTTCTGGTTCGCCTGGTCGCAGTTCCACCCGCAAACCGCGCTGTGGTCGGGGTAGGGCCCGATCAGGACGCGGGTGCCTCGGTGTTGAGATTGTATTTGATGATGCGGCCATGGCGGCCGTCGCGGTCGCGCTCCAGGCCGTAGACATCGCCCGCGAGCGGCCGCATGTCGGACCGCGCCGCCTCGATAACGGATCGATCGTCGTCGGTGAGACGCAGCGCGCCGATCCTGAGGTTGGCCTCCAGATGGTCGCGATGGCGGGCGCCGACGATCACCGCCGCGACATGCGGCAGGTCGAGCACGAAGCGGCTGGCCACGGTCGCGATGTCGCTGTCGTGGCGGTCGGCGACCTGCCGCAGCGTCGACAGGAGCGCCTGGAACGGCTCCCAGCCGCCCCGGTCGTCGATGATGAGCTTGTATTTGGTGAGCGACCGGTTCTCCAGCGGCTCGGTCGGCTCGGCCTGACCCAGCCAGCGATCCGACAGGAACCCGCCCGCGACGGTGCCGTAGCACAGGAGCTTGAAGCCCAGTTCGCCCGCCGCGTCGCTGATCGCGCCCGCGGGGCGGTCGTCGATCACCGAGTACTGGAGCTGTGCGGTCACGGCCTGAAAACCCTCGGCCGCAAGGTCCCGTGTGTGCTGCGCGTCGAAGTTGGTCGCGCCAAGATTCTCGATCTTTCCCGCGCCTCGCAGATCGGCAAGCCAACGCGCTGCGTCGCGCCAGCGCGGCTTGTCGTAGTCCCACCAATGGAACTGAACCAGATCCAGCCGCTCGGCCCTCAGCCGCTTCAGCGACGTGTCGACGATCGCCTCGATGTCGCTGCGCTGCAGGCGGTCGAGCATCGCAAGGTCCGGCACGCACTTGGTGTGCACGCGGACGCCATCGAGCGCGCCCTGCCCGTGGAGCTCGGCCCAGCGCGCGCGAAAATCCCCCATGATCGCCTCGACGCCGGTGTAGATGTCGGCACAGTCGAACGTCGTGATCCCGGCTTCCGCCGTCGCCATGAGATCGGCGATCGTGGCGTCGCGGTCGACATCGCCGTGGCCGCCGGCAAGCTGCCAGCCGCCGCGGATGACGCGCGAAATCCGGTAGCCGGGGGCGAGGTCGATCTGCTCCATCAGGCACCGTCGTCCTTGAGCGGCACGGCGGTCGTCTCCGCGTGGCTGAAGGTCCGTTTGCCGAGCCGTGTTATGCGAAAGCGCGAGGGACAGTTGGGGTCTGGACACGCGACCTCGGCGTCGGTGGTCATCCAGTCGTTGGGGTCCGTCGCCCGCTGCTTCGCCGGCAGCAGGGGCATCAGCGCCGCCAGCGAATAGATGGAGAACCCCTGCCCCGGCGGCAGGTGGAGCATTTCGCCGCGCAGTTCAAACCAGTCGCCGGGTTGGCCGCAATAGGTCCGCGCGCCTTCCGGCGCCACGATCTCAACGCGCAGGTCGTACAGTTCAAACGTGTCGTCAGGCATGCTCGCTCTCCCTACGAGATGGCGTCGGCACCGGCTCGCCGAGCAGCCCGTCCAGCCGATCCTCCTCGACGCTGACGGGGTCACGCTCGCTCGCCGGCCCGAAGCCGGCACCACCGGCGGTCTCGACGCGCACGCGGTCGCCGGCTTCCACCTCGATCCGCGCGGTCCCGACGGAGCGCTCGCGTTCGGTGCCCGGAAACAGGACGAAACGCGACGGCTCGGGCGTGTCGCCGCCGGCAATCGACCAAGGTCGTGTGCGCGTCTTCTTGGCGATGCTCAGGAACTCGCCCGGACCGGTGAACGTGATGTCGCGCGTGAGCCCCGGTCCGCCGCGGTAACGTCCGGCGCCGAAACTGCCAGGACGAAGCTCGCAGGAGTCCACCCGCATCGCGGTTCGTGCCTCCAGAACCTCGACCGGCGTGTTGCGCACGATCGACTGGCTGAGGTGACTGCCGGCAAGCCGGCCGTCGTGGCGCGCCGTCGCACCCCAGCCGACGCTCTCGTTGTTGGAGAGCGCGAACATCTCGCCCGTGTCGGGATGGCGGCCGATCATCATGAAGCCCGGCACGTCGCCGCCGGAGGAAGCCTGCACGCGATCGGGCATGCCCTTCGACAGGGCGGCGAAGACCAGCTCCAGCGCGACGATCCCGGTCCATTGGGTGAAGGTCGCCATGGGATAGGTGGCGTGAAACAGCGAGCCGGGCGTCGCTTCCACCCGGAGCGGGCGCATGTGGCCGGCATTGGTCGGCTCGAACGGCGAGGTCAGCGCCTTGAACGCGACCTTGGCCGTGGCGATGGTCGAGCCGAGCGGCAGGTTGACCGGCCCGCGCGCCGCCGGCCCGTCGAAGGTCATCGTCATGCGGCCGGCCGCGTGGCGCACCGTCACGGCCATCGGGATGGGCGTTGTGTCGAGGCCGTCGCCTTCGAGCTCGTCCTCCGCCGTCCACTCGCCTTCCGGCAGGCGTTCGAGCGCGCGCCGGGACACCGTCTCGCCCTGGGCGACGAAGGCGGCGATACCGGCATTAATCGTCGCCGGCCCGAAGCGGCGAAGCAGCGCGTGCAGGCGCGTCTCACCGACGGCGATGGCGGCGAGTTGCGCATGGATGTCGCCCATGAGTTGGTCGGGCAGGCGGGAGTTGAAGCGGATGAGTTCGACGAGTTCGCGATCGAGCTCTCCCGCCTTCACCAGCCTGACCGCCGGCAGGATCAGACCCTCCTGATGCACGTCGGTGGAGTCGATCACGTAGCCCGGATCCTTGGCGCCGAGATCGATCCAGTGGGCGCGCAGACACAGATAGGCAAACGGCCCCGCCTCTCCCTGCCCGTCCGGCGCGAACACCGGCGCCAGCATGGTGGTGTCGTAGGTGTGGGCGGCATTCCAGTAAGGGTAGTTGGCGACGACGACATCGCCGGGCCGCAGGCCTGCGGCGCCGATCCTCTCCAGCACCTTGGGGACCGCATAGTCGTTGGCGCCGAGAAAACGCGTCAGACCCGGCGCCTCGGCAATCAGATCGGCGTTGGCGTCATAGATGGAGATGCCGAAATCGCGCACGTCGTAGATGACGGGACTGAAGGCTGTCCGCATCAGGGTCGCCCGCATCTCCTCGGCGACGCCCAGCAGGTAGCCGCGCATGATCTCGGCGAGCCCGCCGTCAACCGTCGTCATCGGCCAGACCGTAGATGTCGCGCGCGGCTTCGGCCGAGACATAGCCTTCCGCCAGATCTTCCCGGACCTTGTCCCGCGAACGGGATGCGGGCGGGCCGTAACCGCCGCCGCCCGCCGTCTTCAGCGTCACCCGGTCGCCCGCGGCCACCGGCGTGCGATGGGTGGACACGCGCTGCTCGCGCGGCGTGCCGGGAAACATGATCGCGGTGATCGGTTCGCTTTCCAGCCCACCGGCGAGCGCCCAGGGCGCGCTCTTCGTCTTCTTCATCACCGTCAGGAACTCGCCGTCGGTCTGGAAGCGAATATCGCGGTGAATGCCGAGCCCGCCCCGGAACTGGCCGGCGCCGCCGGAATCGCAGCGCATCTCCATGCGTTCCATCAGCATGGTCGTCTTGGCTTCCAGAACCTCCAGCGGCGTGTTGCGCACGATGCTCTCCGAGAGGTGGATCAGGGCATTGGACCCGTCATGGTCATGGGCCGCGCCCCAGCCGACCGGATCGTTGTTGGAGATCGCAAACATCTGGCCGGTATCCGGGTGGGTGCCCAGCATCATGAAGCCCGGCACGTCGCCGCCGGACGAGGCGGTCATGCGCTCCGGCATGGCCTTGGCCAGCGCCTTGTGGATGAGTTCGAGCCCGACAATGCCGGTCCACAGAGTGAAGGTCGGCGCCGGATAGGCGGCGTGGAACAGGGTGCCCGGTTCCGCCTTCACGTGCAGGGCGCGCATCTGCCCGGCGTTGGACGGGCGCTCGGGCGAGGTCAGCGCCTTGAACACCACCTTGCACATGGCGATCGTCGATCCGAACGGCATGTTGACCGGGCCGCGGGTCGCCGACGCCGATCCGGCGAAATCCACCTCGAACGTCGAGTCCGTGATGGTGACGGTCGCCTGCATCTTCACCGGCTCGTCGCTGATGCCGTCGTCGTCGATGATGTCCTCCGCCGTCCAGCTTCCCTTCGGCAGCGCTGCGAGAGCGGATTGCGTCACCTCCTCGCCGTGCTCATGGATGGCGGCGATCGCGCCCTCCAACAATCCGCGCCCGAACTTCTTCAGGAGCTCGCGCAGCCGCCGCTCGCCGGTGCGTAGCGCGGACACCTGCGCGTTGAGGTCGCCGATCACCAGATCCGGCATGCGCGAGTTGAAACGAATGAGATCGAGGATCTCCTCGTTGACCTCGCCGCGGCGAAACACCTTGGTGCCGGGGAAGACCACCCCTTCCTGATGCATGTCGGTGGAATCGAGCACATAGCCCGGATCCTTGGCGCCAAGATCCATCCAGTGGGCGCGAATGCAGAGAACGGCGAACAGCTCGTCATTGCCGGGCTCGAACACGGGCGCCAGCAGCGTCGCATCGTAGGTGTGCGCACCATTCCAGTAGGGATAGTTGGACAGGACGACATCGCCGGGTTCGAGGCTCTCGCGCCCGAGATACTCCGCCACCTTGCGGACGCTGTAGTCGTTGGCGCCGAGAAAGAAGGTGAGCCCCGGCGCCTCGGCGACCAGATCGAGCCGCGCGTCGTAGATCGAGATGCCGAAGTCGAGCACCTCGTAGATGACGGGATTGAAGGCCGTGCGGACCAGCGTCGCCTTCATCTCGTTGGCCGCGGCGTTCAGATAGCTCTGGACCACCTCGGCCAGCGCGCCGTCGACAGCGGGGGCTGCAGCGTTATCGCTCATGACGCGCCCCCTCCCCGGATCGGGTGATCACGAGATGCCCGAAGGCGTTCACCTCCAGCGCCTGATCCGAATGGATCACGGTCACCGACGTTCCCTCGTCGACCAGGGCCGGGCCGGCGATCCTGCTGCCGGCCGGCAGGTGACCGCGGTCGTAGGCGGCGAAAGAGGTCAACGCACGGCGCGCGAAGCAGTAAGCGTCGCGCTGCGCGCGTGGCGCGGCGGCCTGCGCCGCCTCCGCTGGCGCTGCCTCCGATACGGTCGGCCGCCGTGTGCGACCGATGCCGCGCACGCGCACGTTCAGGATCTGGACCGGCGAGTCCATGCGGTGGCCGTAGCGGCTCTCATGGGCGACGCCGAACGCCTCGGTGATAGCATCGATGTCGAGGGGCCGGCCGACCGGAAGGGTGAGCCCGTGCTCCTGCCCGAGATAGCGCAGTTCAAGCTGCCGCTCGGTCAGCGCGTCCTGCTCGCCGATCCCCTGTGCTTGCAACGACGTTCGCGCGTCGTCTTCCATGCCGCGGAACCGTTCGTCGAGAGCCTCCGGCGCCACGTCCGACAGCACCGAGAGATCGGTCTGCGCGAAGTCGTTGACGATGTCGGCGCCCAGCATCCCCCAGGCGGAGAAGCCCGACGGCAGCAGGGGCACGATCGTCTCGCGCAAGCCCATCTCGCGGGCGACCAGAGGCGCGATCAGCGGACCGGCGCCGCCGAAGCCGAGCAGGCTGAAATCCCCTGGATCGCGGCCGCGTTCCACCGTGAGCTGACGCACCGCACCGACGGTCCTGGCGAGCATGACGTCGTAGATTCGCGCCGCGGCTTCGATCGCGGCGAGGCCGAGCGCCGCGCCGATGTTGGCCTCGATGCCCTTCTCCGCCGCCGCGGCGTCCAGCGGCATGCGTCCGCCCAGGAACCGCTCCGGATCGACAAACCCCAAGAGCACGGCGGCATCGGTCACCGTCGGCTCGGTGCCGCCCCGGCCGTAGCAGATTGGGCCGGGCTCGGCGCCCGCGCTGCGAGGGCCGACCTTCAGCAGGCCGGCGTCCATGGACGCGATCGATCCACCACCGGCACCGATCGTGCGGATGTCGTAGCAGGGCACCAGCAGCGGATGGTTTTCCAGTTCCGCCTCATGGGTGATCTGCGGCACCGTCTGCTCGATCACACACACGTCGAGCGACGTGCCGCCGACATCGAAGGTCACCAGGTCGGGGCGCTTGAGAACCTCGGCGATGAAGGCGCCGCCCACCACCCCGCCGGCCGGGCCGGAGAGGACGGTCTGGGTCGGCGACAGTTTTGCCGCCCCGGCGGTCATCGCGCCGCCGCCGGAGCGCATGATGTTGAAGCGCCCGGCAAACGCGCGCTCGCGCAGTTCGGTTTCCAGACGGTCGATGTAGCGCTCGAAGATCGGGCGGATGTAGGCGTCGAGAACGGTGGTGCTGGTGCGCTCGTACTCGCGCTGCTCGCGGGTGATGTCGGACGAGACCGACACCTTCACGTCCGGGTACATCTCGCGGACGATCTCCGCCGTGCGCTGCTCATGCCGCGGATCGCGGAACGAGAAGAGATAGGCGATCGCGATGGTCTCGATCCCCTGCTCCTCGACCAGCATGCGCGCGGCTTCGCGCACCTCGTCCTCGGCGAGCGGCTCCAGTTCGCGACCCTTGTAGTCCAGCCGGCAGGTCACGCCGGCGATGCGCCGCCGCTTCACCAGCGGCTCCGGCCGCTCGTACCGGAAGTCGTACATGTGGGCGTCGGGCACGTTCCCGCGACCGATCAGGAAGATGTCGCGAAAGCCCTTGTTGGTGATGATGCCCGTCAGCGCGCCCTTCCGTTCGAGGATGGCGTTGAGACCGAGCGTCGTGCCGTGGGTGAACACGCTCGCGGCCGACAGATCGTCCCGCAACCGGGCGAGTGCGTTCATCACGCCCTCCCACGGGCCCTGCGGGGTGGTCGACGCCTTTTCGAACCGGGCCGCGCCGGTCGCCATGTCGAGCTCGACCGCATCGACAAACGTGCCGCCGATATCGACGGCGAGGCGGATTTCCTGATCACGGGACATGCGCGTCTTTCTTCATGGACAGGGCTTCGGGCGAGAGCCGCGGTGCGGCGGCGAGCAATGCTTCGGTCACGGGGGACGAGGGCCGCGTGAACAGGGATTCGGTTTCGCCCTGTTCGGCGATCCGGCCGTCGGCGATGACGATCACCCGGTCGCACAGGGCACGCACCGTGGCGAGATCGTGCGAGACCATGATGTAGGCGCGGTCCCGGCGCCGGGTGAGCTGGCGGATCAGATCCAGAATCTGCGCCTGTATCGTCACGTCCAGCGCCGAGGTCGGTTCGTCCAGCACGACCATGGCCGGATCGAGCACCAGCGCCCGGGCGATGCCGACGCGCTGGGCTTGCCCGCCCGACAGTTCATGCCGGTGCCGCCCGAGGAACTTCGGCTCCAGGCCGACCTCCGACAGGGCGGCCTCGATCCTCGGCCGGCGTTCGTGTGCCGGCATCTTCACCAGCCGCAGCGGGTCGGAGACGATCTGCTCGACGCTCATGCGCGGATTCAGTGCGTCGATGGGGTCCTGGAACACCATCTGCATGCGCTTGCGCAGATCACGGATATCGCGGCGCGCGAGATGCGCAAGATCGGTGCCCTCGAACACGATCCGACCGGCCGTCGGCCTGAGCAGGCCCATGATCGCGCGCGAGAGCGTGGACTTGCCGCTGCCGCTTTCACCGACGATCGCCAGCGTCTCGCCGGCATGAAGGTTGAACGAGACATCGCTGATGGCGCGCAGGCCATGGCGGCCGAAACGCGCGCGATAGACCACGTCGAGGTTCGAGACCGAAAGCACCGGATCGCCGTTCGCGGTTGCCGGCGACGCCATCGCCTCGCGAACGCGCGCGATATCGGGAACCGCCGCGATCAGCTTGCGCGTATAGGGGTGCGACGGCGCGCCCAGGACTTGCACCGTCGGGCCGGTCTCGACCATGCGGCCGGATTCCAGCACCGCGATCCGGTCGCACACCCGCGCGATCGCCGCGAGATCGTGGGAGATGATCAGCACCCCGCGCTCCCCCGGCACCGCCTGCGCGGCGATCAGCTTCAGGATCTCGCCGGTCAGGGTCACGTCGAGCCCGGTGGTCGGCTCGTCGGCGATGAACAGCCGTGGCCGGCAGGCGAGCGCCAGGGCGATCATCACCCGTTGGCACATGCCGCCGGAAAGCTCGTGCGGAAACCGGTCGAACTGTCGATCCGGGTCGCGCAGGCCAACCTCGGTGAACAGGCCGACCGTCCGCTGGCGTGCGTCCTCGGGGGTGGCCTGGTCGTGCGCAAGAAGGCGGTCCACCACCTGACGCCCGACGGTGCGGGTGGGATTGAGCGACGCGCGCGGCGCCTGGAAACAAAGGGCCGCACCCCCGCCCCGGTGATCGCGGAGGTCGTCGTCGCGCAAGCCCAGAACATCGCGGCCGTCCAATGTCACACTACCGGTCACGCGCGACCGTTCGGGCAGCAGGCGCACGATGGTCCGCGCGATCATCGACTTGCCGCCACCGCTCTCGCCGACCAGCCCGACCACCTCACCGGCGTCCACGCGCAGCGCGACCTTCTCGAGCGCCCGCACGGTGCCGTCCGCGCCGTCGATCGCCACTGACAGGTCCGCGATGTCGAGCAGCGGGGTCATCGGCGCCGCCCCGTGATCTGCTGCAGGCCTTCGCCGACGAGGTTGAAGCCAAGCACGGTGATGAACAGGGCGGTGCCGGGGAAGATCGTGGTCCACCAACGTCCGCCGACGATATCGGCCGCCCCGGCGGAGATCATCGCACCCCATTCGGCCTGGGGCACGGTGACGCCCAGCCCGACGAAGGAGAGCCCGGCGAGCATGAGGATCGCCCATCCGCAGTTGAGCGGCGCGATCACCAGAATGGGCGTCAGCGCGTTGGGCAGGAGGTGGCGGAACATGATCGACGTTCGCGAATTGCCTGCGCATTCCGCGGCCTCGACAAAGATGTGCTCCCGCAACGATCTGACCTCGGCACGCATCATGCGCGCATAGGGCGGTGCGTTGATGAGCCCGATCGCCAGAACGAGCGTCGGGATGGAGTTGCCGAGGAACGCCACCACCGTCAGCGCCAGGATGAACACGGGAAACGCCTGCACCACGTCGAGCCCGCGCATGGTCAACTCGTCCGCCCAGCCGCCGATATAGCCGACGATGAGGCCGACAAGCGTGCCGACGGTGACGGCCAGCGCCACCGCCGCGACCGCAACGCCGAGGTCGATCCGCGCCGCGTGCAACACGCGGGAATACACGTCCATGCCGTTGCTGTCGGTGCCGAACAGATGACCCGGACCCGGCGGTTCCAGGAAAGAGAGATGATCGATCCTTGTCGGCGGCCAGGCCGACAGCAGGGGTGCGAATACGGCTGCCAGCGCGACCAGGGCCAGGATGACGGCGCCGGCAACCAGCAGGGCGTTGATCCTGACAGGCCGGCTGTGACGGGAAGCTTCGAGCGCGGTCATGGCCTCAGACCTTGACCCGCGGGTCGAGTGCGGCCTGCAGGATGTCGGCCAGCAGGAAGACCAGCACGTAGGCCGTGGCCGTCACCAGCACGAACGCCTGGATCACCGGATAGTCGCGCAGGAGCAGGCCGCGCAGCGCCCACTGGCCGAGGCCCTGCCACGAAAACACGAACTCGATCAGCACGCTGCCGCCGAGGAGGTTGCCGAAGATGATCGCCGCCAGCGTCGGCAGCCGGATCAGCGTTTGGCGCACCAGGTAGGCGCGGGACAGGACGCGGTCGGCGAGGCCGTGCGCCTCCGCGCAGCGGAAGCTGTCGCCGTCCCGCGTTTCGATCGCCGACGCCCGGACGCTGCGCAGCATCGGCGCGGTGATGACCAGCGCCAGCGTCATCACCGGCAGCATCAGATGGTGCAGCGCCGACAGAAACGCCGCGGGGTTGCCGGACAGCGCGGCATCGATGCTGATGAAGCCGGTGACGCGCACGACATCGAAGCCGGTGCCGATCCGCCCGGTGGGCGGCGGCGCGATGCCGAGGCCCTGGAACAGCACGAGGATGAACACCAGCCCCAGCCAGAACTCCGGCAGCGAGTTGCCGATGAGCGCCCCGATCCGGGTCACATGATCCGGCCAGCGCCCGACGTGGCGGGCGGCGTAGAGCCCGCCGGTGATGGCCAACACCAGCGCGATCGCGAGCGCCAGCACGACCAGTTCGAGGGTCAGCGGCAGGCGTTGGGCGAGATCGGTCGCGATCGGCCGGTTGGTGGTGATCGAGGACCCGAAATCACCCCGGAAGATGCCGGCCACGTAGTCCAGGTACTGGACGACCAGCGGCCGGTCGAGGCCGTAGCGCTCACGCGTATCGGCGATGTCCTGTGCGGTCGCCGTCTCCGGCACGATCAGCAGAACCGGATCGCCCGGCAGCACGCGGATGAGGACAAAGGTCGCGATGCTCACGCCGATCAGGACCGGAGCAAGCAGGGCAAGACGCCTCGAAACAAAGACGACGAGACGCAACGGTTGCTCTCGCTTTCGGTGGTGCTTTTGCAAGGGGCCCGCCTGGCGTACCAGGCGGACCAGCTTCAGGTTTTGCCGGCTACTTGGACAGGTGCTTCAGCCGGAAGAGGCCGTCGACCGGCTGCACCCAGCCCGACACCGTTTCCGACACCGGCAGAACGAAGTTCGGCTGCGCCAGCATGAGCCACGGTACCTCCTCGGCCAGAACCTCCTGGGTCCGGGCAAACAACGCGCTGCGCTTGTCCGGGTCCAGTTCGCCGGCCAACGATCCGAAGATCTCGTTGATCTCGGCCGAATTGTAGTTGGCGTAGTTGAGGAAGCCACCCTCGGTCAGCGCGACCGACAGCAGGTACTCGATGTCGTTGACCCACATCTGGCCTGACGCGACCTGCATGGGGATCGAACGTTCCTGTCGGCGCTGCTGCATCGTGGCCGGATCGAGCGTCTCGATTTCCAGCGTCACACCGACGTCGGCGAACGCGGCCTGCAGGATGACGGCGAGGCGCTCCTGTTCCGGGTTGTTCGCGGCGATGACTATGGAGGTCTCAAAGCCGTCGCCAAAGCCTGCTTCAGCCAGCAGTGTCTTGGCCTTCTCCGGGTCGTGGTCGAACGGGTAGCCGGCGGGCGAATGGCCCGGCATGTCGAGCGGCACGACGCTGGTCGAGGCGCGGGCATCGTCATTGTAGACGCTGCGGATGATGGCGTCGTAGGGCACGGCATGGGCCATGGCCTTGCGTACCGTCGCATTGTCGAACGGCGCTTGCGCGGTGTTCATCGGGATGAAGACGAACTCGTTGCTCGGCGACGAGATGACCTTGACGCCGTCGGCGCTCGCCAGATCCTGCACATCGCGGCGCGGCAGGCCGAGGGCGATATCGACCGCGCCGTTCTGCAGGAGAAGCCGGCGGTTGGCGGCGGCGGGGATCACCTGCATGCGCACCTTGGACACGCCCGTCTCGCCGGGGAAGTCCGGATTGGCCTCCAGGACGATCTCCTCACCCGGCGTATAGGAGGTGACGTTGAAGGCGCCGCCGAGCGGTGGCGTCTGGTTCATCCATTCCTTCGCCCACGGATCATCATCGGTGGCGTTGGCCTTGGCGAGCTCGCTGTCGAAGACATAGAGCGAGATGATCTGGATCTGGGACGTGAGTGCCGACGGCTGCGACTGGGTGAAGCGCACCGTGTAGTCGTCCACGACCTCGATCTGCTCCTGTTCGGTCAGGCCGATCACGCGGTAGATGCCGGCAACATTGGCTTGTGCGGCGAGCGCCCGATCCTTGGACCATTTCACATCGTGCGCCGTCAGTTCGTTGCCGCTCGGGAACTTGATCCCCTGCCTCAGCTTCAGCGTCCAGACCGTGCCGTCCGCGTTCGATTCCCAGGATTCGGCATAGAGCGGCAGAACGTTCTCGGTGTCGTGGATCTGCCCGCCGCCGACCTCCATCACGCTGTAGTCGATCGCGTACGGATAGGTGTTCTTCATCACCGCCAGGCCCACGAGGTCGAAGGCCAGATAGTCCTGATCCCAGCCGCCGAGGTCCGCGGGGATCGCCATTGTCAACGTGTCGTGATCGTCGGCGAGCGCACCGCTCGCGCTAAGCGCAAGGCCGGCGCCAGCCAACGCACCGAAGACAGCGCGCCTGGCGAGCGTCAGGCGAGATTCTACGCGTTCGTGTCTCATCATCTGGTTCCTGTCCTGTTGTGTTGAAGTGGCAGTCCGTTGCGAAGAAATCCTCATCGTGCGGCTGTCCGCCGTTCGCGCACGTCGGCGGCGACATCCTCGTCCAGGAGCATGTCCATCGCGCGCGCGATATCGCGGACGATGGCGTCACCGGCGGCGTCGCCGTCGCGATCCCGAATGGCGTCGAAGACGTCGCGGTGATGCTGGTCACCGGTGCCGAGCGAGGTGCCGACCATTTCGATGACCCGCCGCAGATACGCGCCGAACTGCAGCCACAGGCTCTCGATCAGCGGCAGGATCACCGTCGACTGCGAGGCGGCGTAGACGGCGAAGTGGAATTCGAGATTGCGCTCCAGATCGGGCACCGATCCGGTCTCGCTCATCTCGAGGGCGCGCTCGATCTCGCCAAGCTGCTGCTCTGTCCGGCGCTCGGCCGCGAGCCTGGCGGCCATGCCCTCCAGATTCTGGCGCACGGCGCGGATATCGCGCAGGCGCTGCGTGTCGAAATCCGGCACGGCGACCGAACGGTTGCCGTTGACGACCACCAGCGCGCGCTCCGCCACCAATTGCCGCAGCGCGTCGCGCACCGGCATCGGACTCATCTCGAACTTCACGGCGAGCTTGCGCAGCGTCATCACCTCGCCCGGTGCATAACGTCCGCACATGATGTCGTGGCGAAGCGCGCTCGCCACCCGGGCGTGGGCGAGCTCCGTGTCCGGTTTCAGGACACGACCGCTCATGGCCGCAGCTCCGGCAGGACGGCCGCGAGCGCATCGAGCGTCGTGGCGCCAAAGTGCGTGCAGCGGGCCGGTGACCATCCAAGCTGCGGGTCGGGCGCGTGCCCGGCGTCCTTGAACGGCTGTTCCAGAAGGACGGAGAGGCACCCGAACTCCTCCCCGACCCAGTTCCAGGCCATGCGCAGATCGGCCTCGGCCGGCATGCCGCCGGGATACGGGTCCTCGGGGCGGTAATCGGGATTGGCCCGGTGCTGCGCCTGGGTATAGGCGGCGAACAGGTCGGCGACGCGGTCGGTACGGGACGGGACGTTGAGCGGCCCGCCCAAGAAGACGTAGGGCAACTCTTCGTCGCCATGGGCGTCGAGGCAGAAGTCGGCGCCCTCGGCGATCATGCGGTCGCGCACCAGCACCACCTCGGGCGCCTTGTGCGGATCAGGCTCGGCCCAGGCACGGTTGAGGTTCATGCCTCGGGCGTTGGTGCGGGTGCGCCCGCGCACTGCGCCGTCGGGGTTCATGGTCGGCACGACGTAGAACACCGCCTCTTCGGTCAGCGTGCGTGCGAGCGCGTCGGCGGGATCGAGGAGCCGGCGCACGAAGCCCTCCATGAAGAAGCTCGCCATGGTCTCCGAGGGGTGCTGCCGCCCCATGATCCAGCACTTCGGCTTGCCGGCCGCCGGCGTGCCGATCTGCAGCATGTCGAGGTCCCAGCCGTCCGGGGTCCGGCCGAGCACCTCCAGGCGCGCGCGCTTGTCGGCCAGCGCGAAGGCGATCAGCCGGTCGTGCTCGGCCATCCGGTAGGGCGGATAGTAGGCGAAGTGGACCGTGTCCCTCGCCGGCCGATGGCGAATGGAGAAGATGCCGTTCTGGTATTCGCCATCGGTACGTCGCCACGCCTCGCCGTCGTCGGAGACCCAGGGGCGGTACCCCGTCCAGCAGTCCGGGACCTCCTCGCGGCCCGCAAGCCGGGCCATGCGATCGGAGTTGACGAAGGTGAGCTTGCAGTCCTGATCCCTGGCGCCGGTCAGGCGGAAGTAGAACCAGTGGGTGTCGATCTCGTCGTCGTCCGGCTTGAGGCGCAGACGCACGTCCTGCGGGTCGTCGGCGGCATCGACGTCGATGCTCCCCCCTTCGAACGCCGATGAAACGCTCAGTCTACGCATACGATCGGACACGGACCCCAAAGTGTGATCACACTTTATGGAGTGAGACAGCCGGGAGTCAATGTGGCCCCTGTCGGGGCGCATGATTACGCGCTCGACGCGCTCTACCGGTCCGCACGGGCGAGCGGCAGGCGGTAGAGCCGTTGCGGTCGGTCGCGGAGTTCCGGCTACTCCGGCACCACGAAGACCGCGTCCAGTTCGATGTCGAAACCGCGGAGGGACGCCGGCACGGTGACGCGCACCGGGTAAGGCGGCTTCAGGCGGTGGCCCGACATCTCGTTGAAGACGGGGAAGTTGTCCATATCGGAGAGAAAGACGCCCAGTTTGACCATCTGGCTCATGTCGGTGCCGGCCGCTTCGGCAATCGCCTGGATATTGTCGAAGGCCCGTGTGACCTGATCGGCGAACGTCTCCCCCACCCGTTCACCCTTGTCGTCGAACGGACCCTGACCGGCGACATAGAGAAGATTGCCGACCCTGATCCCCTGTGAGTAGGGACCAACGGGAGGGGCGGCCTTGGCGGTCGATATCGCGGTCTTCATGGGTCTTTCTCCTGGATCTCAGTGGCGGCCGACAATCGACCATTCATCGATGATGTCGCCGTCGCGGGTCACCAGGGCTGAGGACCACATGTTCACGGCACCGCACACATGGTTGGGGATGATGGCGACCAGGTCACCGACCTCCAGCCGGTCCGCGTCCGGGCCGGTCAGGAGGCCATGCTCCTCGTAGGCGCCGTCGAAGGCGAGCCGGTCATAGCCGGCGGGTGTGCCGAAACCGTCATGGCGGAGCGAACGGTCCGAACTCATCGCCTTCAGGCCCGCATCGATGATCGCTCCGCCGGCGCGCGGGCGGCTCACCACCCGGGCGATTACGCGGACCGCGCATTGCTCGTGGGTGGCGACCCCAAGGAAGGTCTGGTTGTCGTCGTTGAACACATAGGTGCCTGGGCGGGCCTCGGTGACGCCCTGCGCAAACGGCGCGGACGCGGCGGCGGGGGTCGCACCGACGGACACGGTCGGACAGTCGAGACCGGCATGACGCAAGGCGTCGGCGGTCGCGGCCATGGTCTCACCGAGCGCGGTGCCGGCCGCGGCGCGTTCCGCCACGTCCCGCGTCTGATAGAGATGACCTTCATGGGTGAAGATGCCCTGGAAGCGGAGCCCGGGCAGGTTCGACAGCGACTGGGCGACAGGCACGGCGTCCGCCGGCAGAACACCGGCGCGACCGAGGCCCGTGTCGATTTCGAGCAGCCAGGAGATCGTTCGTTCCGCCGCCTCCGCGGCGTCGGAGACCGGTTGCGCAGCGGCCATGGAATCGAGCGCGATCCTGAGGTCGCACCGCCTTGCCAGATCGATGACGGCGCGCACCTTGCCGTCACCCACGGGCTGATGGGCCCAGAACAGATCGGTGAACCCGGCATCGACGAGGGCGCTGAGTTCGCCGGCCGTCGCACAGGTCATGCCCGTTGCGCCGGCAGCGATCTGGCGCCGCGCGACCTCGACCATCTTGGAGGTCTTGAAGTGCGGCCTGAGCGCCCTGCCCCCATGGCGAACGATCGCCCCAGCCATGCGCTCGATGTTGGCGTCGAGTACCGGCTCCTCCACCACCAGGCGTGGCGTGCGGTCGACCTGCGGGATAGGGATCATCAAGCGCTCCGAAGACGGTCGGATACGGCTTTGACCCAGGGCAGGACCGGCGCCGGGGCCATGGAGTAGTTATAAAGCCCGATGCGCTCGATCCCCAGGCTGAGCGCCAGGTCGACCTTGGCCATCAGGCCGCCGAGCGAACGATGATGGGAAGGCCACACGGTCTGCACCATGCCGAGCCGCTCGGCCGGGGCGTACCCGGTGACGTGATCGAGTTCGCGCGCCACGTCGCCGGCGTCGGGATAGTAGCTTTCGAGCAGGAAGCGGTCGGCGATGCGGGCGCTTGCGGCGATGTCGACGCCTTCGGTCCAGTTGAGCGACGAGGGGCGGCCCCAGACCGCCGCGCTGATCTCGAACTGCATGTCGTGGCCATGGACGATGTCCGCGATCTCCCCGGCCAGTCCGTTGACCACCTCACAGCGCATCTTCACCCAGCCGGCGAAGTCGTCGTCCTGAACGAGGCGCGACGCCAACTCCGTGCCGTCGTCCGGACTCCGCTCGACGGCGATGGGCGCATTCCAGGTCCGGGACAGTTCATCGGCGACACGCGTCTTGAGACCCGGCCCGTCGAGACCCCGGGTCTCCCCCTCGTCCATGCAGAACGGGCAGAAACACATGGAGAGCAGAAAGCGCGTATGGGCGTCCATGCGCACGCCCCACAGTTCATGCGGATGCCCGTGCCCGTGGAGAAGATAGGAGAGGCTTTCCACCATCAGCATGTCGAAATGGCCGGTCCCGCACAGCGCGTCGGTCATCTCCCTTGCATACGTCCGGGGGGCCGGGTTGGTGGCGCACAGCCCGTGGGCAAAGCGGTCACCGAAGCAATTCTCGATCGCGGTCTCGGGGTGGCCGAGGGCCAGGTCGGTGTTGTGGAACGCGATGGTCCAGGCTGTCATCTTCAGGTCGCGATCCGCAGCGGCGTCGGCCAGCCGGGCGTAGAGTTCGGGCTCGTCGGTCGCCAGACGGCCCGGCGGCGGCCGCAGACCGGAAAACGCATCCTCTGGCAAGGCGATATGGGCGACATTGGCCTCGGCATGCACGGCGACGTTCCGCCACCGGCGCGGCGCCACCAGTTCGGCTGAGTGGTAGCAGGTGGCCACGTCGAGACGATCCACGCCCAGTTCGGTCATCGCCTCGACAAAGGGGATGACCCCCTGCTCGGCGATATCCCACGGGTAGGTAAACATGCCCAGTCAGCCATCGGCCTTCTCCAGGCGATAGAGCGTTTCGATATCGGCGAGCGTCAGCTCCAGCATGTCGAGCGTGGGGTCATCGGCGGCGAACTCATTCTCGCCGAGCACCTTCGACCGGAAATCCCGCCATTGCAGGTTGAAGGGTTCCTGGGGCTCCGGTGCGGGACCGGACCGGTGCGATGTTGCGCTGACGATGGACCAGCCGTCCGGCCCGCTCCGGGCGCATCCGGACGTGCCGACGATGGCGAGTTCGGACGGTCCCGGCTCGTGGGGCGACCAGAGCAGCGATAGCTGCACGGCGGTGTCCGTGCCCTTCGCCCGGCCCTGGACCAGCGCGAAATCCTCGACATTGTGCGCAGCGAACAGGCGACGGGAACGATAGAGGTCCGCGTGCAGGCCGCTCCCGAGAATCCAGCGGCACCTGTCGAGTATGTGCACGCCGTTGGTAAGGAGCACGCCGCCGCCGGCCGTGTCGGGCTCAAAGTACCAGCCGGGCAGCGTGTCGTCGTCCAGTCTGAACCAGTAGCGGTCGGTGTAGCTCAGGACGTCGCCCAGCTCGCCCGCCTGCACCGCGTCGGCGATGGCGCGAACGCCGGGATGAAATCGGGTCGTCATCCCGACCTGAAAAGGGGCGCTGCCTTTCGCGAGCGCTTCGCGCATGCGCGTGGCGTCCTCGCCGGGAAAGCGGTGCGGCTTCTCCACCAGCAGCGGTAGGCCCATGCGCGCCAGCTCTTCGGATTGACGGAGATGCAGCGCACTCGGGGTCGCGACGACGGCGGCCTGGCAGCCCTCCGCGGCCGACAGGTCGGTGGCGGCGCGCGCGCCGAACTTGCCAGCGAGGCTCGCGGCACGGTCGATATCCACGTCGATGATCACATCGACGGCATCACCTTCGGCGATGACGGCGTTGGCGTGGGTCTCGCCCATCCAGCCGGCGCCGACAATCGCGACCCCCAGCGTCATGCGTCGAACAGGCCGTCTTTCTGCATCCCGGTGAGCACGGTCCTCGCCGCCACGAGCGTGCTCTCGATGTCGGCCTCGGTGTGCATGCCCGAGATGTGATTGCGCTTCAGCGCCATGGGCAACATCAGGATGTCGTGGGCGCGCATGCGGCGGTGGAATTCGGCATACGCCCCGTCGTTGTTGCGCATCAGATCGCGATAACCGCGAACGGGACCGTCCAGGAAATAGGTCGCAAAGACGGAACCGTATCCGGTCACATGGGCGTTGATGCCGAGATCGGCGGTGATCTCCTTCAGCCCGGCCCGCATCCGGTCGCCGAGCGCGTGGACCCGCTTGTGGAAATCGGTGTCGCGGATGTGGGTGAGCGTGGCGATGGCCGCGGCGGTGGAGGCCGGACCGCCGTTGAAGGTGCCGGCCAGCAGGACGGTGCCCCCGGCGGAGTTGAACTGGTCCATGAGGTCCGCCGGGCCGGACAGACCGGCCACGGGGAACCCGTTGCCCATGGACTTGCCGTAGGTGGTCAGGTCCGGCAGGACCCCGCAGATCTCCTGATAACCGCCCGGTGCATGGCGGAAGCCGGTGATCACCTCGTCGAAGATCAGGAGCGCACCCTCTTCGCGCGTGAGCGCGCGCAAGCCCTCCAGAAAGGCCTGCTCGGGCAGGAGCGTGCCCACATTGTGCGGGATCGGCTCGAGAATGACTGCGGCGATCTGGTCCTTGTGGGCGGCAAAGAGGTCCTCGACCGACGACAGGTCGTTGAACTCGGCGATCAGGGTGGCATCGAGCGCCGGGCGCAGGATGCCGGTGGAGAGCGGATCGAAGCCGTAGGCCCGGTTGCTGGTTGAGATGACGTTGCGCGCGACGGCGTCATGCCAGCCGTGAAAACAGCCCTGGAACTTGATGATGAGATCGCGGCCCGTCACCGAGCGGGACAGGCGGACGGCCTGGAAGGTCGATTCCGTGCCGCTCATGGTCAGGATGGTCTTTTCCGCCGACGGGATCATCGAATTCACCAGTTCGGCGCATGCGATCTCCTGCTCCGTGACCCCGATGCCCACGAGATCCTGGGTCCTGATCGCATCCGACACGGCGTCGACGACGTCCTTGTGGGCGTGGCCCAGAAGCGTGGCGCCGAACGCGGCGTGATAGTCGGTGTATTTGCGGCCCTCGGCGTCGAACACGTAGGCGCCCTCGGCACCGCTCACGACAAAAGGCTCGTCGATACGCCGGGTGGCGGAGTTGACGCCGCCCGGGATGGCGTTGAGCGCGCTTTCCCAGAGATCGTTGGTCTTGCGTCCGACGTGGTTGAGCATCCGCCCTCCTCCTAGAGCCCCAACAGGGCGCGGCTGTCGTTCTTCAGAATGACGTCGATGGTTTCGGTCTCCACCCGGGGGAAACCGGGACTGCCTATCTCGGTGAGCTTGTAGAGGCCGTCGATCGTCTCCTTCGGCGTCCACAGCGGGTAGTCCGAACCGAAGATCAGCTTGTCGACCACGCCCCATTCCTGCGCGTTGACCAGAGCCAGATAGCCATCCATGGGCCGGGTCCAGAACCCGGAAATATCGCAGACGACGTTGCGGTTCTTGCGCACCACCTGGACGGCGTCCCGCTGCCAGGGGTGCCCCATATGGGCGATGATCTGTTTGAGGTCGGGAAATCGCCGCGCAACCTTGTCGACCACCAGCGGATTGGTGACCTCCAGGTCGCCCGGCGACGACAGTGTGGCGCCCATGTGCCACAGGATCGGCAGGCCATGCTCCTGCGCCAGCGCATAGAACGGGTCGTGGACCGGATCGCGCGGATCGAACACCGCCATCACCGGGTAGAGCTTGATGCCCCTGACCCCCAGTTCCAGCCCTTCCTCGAACTGCGCGCGCCAGTCTTCGTCGTTGAGATCGAGCGCCATGAAGGCGACCGCCGGGGTTTCCAGCTCCTTGCAGAACTGCACCACCTCGCGCGTCGGCGTCCGGACACCCGCGAAGCTGGCGCGGATGCCGAATACGGCGACCATGTCGATGCCGCCTTCTTTCATGGCCGCGTCGAAGACCTTGGGATCAGGCTCCGGCCAGTCGCCGCCGCCGTAACCCCGAACCCAGTTGTCGGCATATTCCCGGCCCCAATGGGCGGGTCGGAGCATATGGGTGTGAACGTCCAGCATGGCGACGACTCAGTGTGGGTGAATTATGAAACGATATTTCATGTTCAGAAGCGGAGCAACCCTTGGTTCACACGTTCACGTGGCTTCCGGCAGCGCGCGGATCATGCGCGACAATCTCACGGCCACACCACGACCGGTTCCAAAGACCGCACCAATCTGCCGAAAACTCGAGCACAATCATCGCTTCGTCCTGTCGGCCGCCCCCGAAGGTGGCATCTTCGCCGCGAGACCGGCAACCTGCTTGACGCTGGACGCGGGGCTCACTTAAACTCATACATGGAACGCAATTCTATATACTGCGCTTCACGCCGCTTGTGCGCTTCGGACCCGACCCGCCGGACGCACTGTCCATGGAACCAGACAAGGGGACCTTTCATGCACATGTACCGACCGATCAAAGTCGCATCGGTTGCCGGATTCGTTGCGTGCGCCCTGGGTATGTCCGCCCCGGCCGCATGGGCGGACGAGTCGACGCTGACCGTCGCGCTTTCCGGCGACATCGACAACTTCGATCCGGCCACCAACCAGCTCATCGCCTTCCAGGCCGCGATCGCCACCACCGTGTTCGACTCGCTGGTCGGCTACGACGCCGACCTGAACGTCGTGCCGAGGCTCGCTGAAACCTATGAGGTCAATGAGGACGCGAGCGTGTTCACCTTCGATCTGGTGGATGGCGCGACCTTCCACAACGGCGAAGCGGTCGACGCGGCCGCGGTGATCTCCTCGCTGCAGCGCTCGGCGGAACTCGGCGGCGTATTCGGCGGACCGCTCCAGGCGGTCACCTCGTTCGACGCACCCGATGCCGACACCGTCGTGCTCACCCTCAACGCATCCTATGCGCCCTTCCTCACCGCGCTGACCAACGTCGCCATTCTCGCACCGAGCAGCTACGAGAACGCCGTGTCGACACCCATCGGCTCGGGACCGTTCGTTTTCGAAAGCTGGACACCCAACGACAGCATCGTCCTGTCCCGCAACGAGGACTACTGGGGCGCCAAGCCGGCTTACGGACAGCTGGTGTTCAAGCCCATTCCCGATCCGCAGGTGGCGCTGACCAACCTCTACGCCGGCGAAGTGGACGTGGTCGCCGAGCCGTCGACCGCGGTCGTGGCCCAAACCGACGAGGGCCGCGCGCAGATCATCCGGCCCAGCGCCTCCAACTCGGTCGTCTACATCGAGATGATGGGCACCAAGGGCACGCTGGCCAATGTCCATCTGCGCCGCGCGCTCGCCCATGCGTTCGACCGCGAGGCGGTCAAGGCCGTGGCCTATGGCGGCCAGGGCGATTCCGTGCCGAGCCCGCTGCCCACCAGCTCGTTCGTCTATGCCGATCTTGAGGGTTTCCCCTTCGATCTCGACAAGGCGCGCGAGGAGTTCGCGGCCTCGGGCGCGGCCGAGGGCATCGAGGTCGACCTCGAGGTGCTGGCCGGATTCCCGGAAGCGGAGCAGATGGGCCGCATCTGGCAGGCCTCGCTGGCGCAGGTCGGCATCAAGCTCAACGTCGTCGTGTCCGAACTGTCGGTCTGGCTCGACCGCTATGTCAGCCGCAACTACGACATGACCTGGAACTTCTTCGGCGTCTCGCCTGATCCGCACTCGTTCTTCGACGTGATCATGCGGCCGCACCTGGAAGGGGAGTATCAGAATCAGGAGGTTGTTGACCTGGTCCGCCAGGGAATCGAAACTTCGGACATGGACGAACGCAAGGCGATCTACACGCAACTGCAGGAGATCGTGGTGGCCGACCTGCCGGTGATGGCCGTCCAGTCGCGCCCGATCGCCTCGATCGCCAGCAACAGTGTCGAAGGGTTTGCCATGAACCCGCTGGGCTGGCCGCTCTACAAGGGCGTCTCCAAGTCCGAATAGCCTCTCCGGGGGCGGGAACGACGTAGAACGACGTGCTGAGGACTGCCGCTCCATATCTGCGGTTCTTCCTGATCCTTTGGATCGTCGTTACCGTCGTCTTCATCTCCCTCCGGCTGGCACCAGGGGACCCGGCAGTTCTGCTGCTGGGTCCCACGGCCGGGCGCCAGGACGTGGCGGAGAACCTCGCGGACATCCGCGAGCGCTACGGGCTCGACCGGCCGATGATCGTCCAGTACGGCATCTATCTCACCGACATCGTCACCGGCGACCTCGGCAACTCCAACCGATCCGACCGCCCGGTGATCGGGCTGATCGCCACCGCCGCGCCGGTGACCATCAACCTGATCCTGTTGTCGATCCTGGTGGCCATCCCCATCGCCGTCTTCCTCGGGATGACGGCCGCGCGGTACCGGAACAGCCCGTATGACATCACGGTGCGCGGGGTGGCCACTTTGGCCATGGCCATCCCATCCTTCTGGATCGGGCTCCTGTTTCTCAACTTCTTTGCGATCAGCACGATCTGGCTGCCCGCGAGCGGCTACGCGCCACTGAGCGAGGACCCCCTGGGGTTCCTGCGGCACATGCTCCTGCCGGTGACGACGCTCGCCATCTATCTGGTCGGCACGCTCACCCGCTTCGTCTACACCGAGACCGCCGACACCCTCGAACAGGACTACATCACCGTGTCGCGGGCCATGGGGATTCGCCCCAGAAGCCTCCTGTTCCGCTTTGCCGCCCGCAACTCGCTGACACCGATGATCATCGTCGTCGGAGTTGAGATCGGCACGCTGATCGGCGGCGCGGTGATCGTGGAGGAGGTCTTCGGTCTGCCGGGTCTCGGCCGGCTGCTCCTCAACGCCGTTCTCGGGCGCGATTATCCGCTGGTCCAGGGGTGCGTTCTGGCGATCACGGTCGCCGTCATCCTTCTCAATCTCCTGGCCGAGTTCATCTACCGGCGCCTCAATCCGCAGGCCGCCGAATGAGCTTTCTGCCCCGATCACCGAGCGCCATTTTCCTGAGCACGGTCGGACTGCTGGCCGTGGTGGCCGCCGTCTTTCCGCAGTGGCTGACGCCCTACGATCCGACCGGGATCGACGTGACGGCCCTGTTGGCCGCACCGAGCTGGCGGCATCCGTTCGGGACCGACGAACTGGGCGCCGACGTGCTCGCCCGGGTCATCTACGGGGTTCGGCTGGAGCTCGCGATTGCGCTGGGCAGCGTGGTGCTTGCCGGCGTCGTCGCCATCCCGTGCGGGCTGCTGGCCGGCTATCTCGGCGGCTGGGTCGACTGGGTGCTGACGCTTGTCGCCGACTCGATCCTGAGTTTCCCGATCGTCCTGTTCGCGGTGCTGATCGTGGCCAGCCTCGGCGCGTCCGTCGCCACGCTGATCGGCGTTCTGGGGTTCGTGTTCGTGCCGCGCATCTTCCGGCTGGTGCGCGGGCAGACACAGGTCATCCGCGCCACCGGTTTCGTGCGGGCCGCACGCGCCATGGGCGTGCGGACGCCGACCATCCTGGTCCGGCATATCCTGCCCAACATCCTCGGGCCGCTACTGGTCATCGTGCCCCAGCTCATGGCGATCGCCGTCCTGATCGAGGCGGGCCTCTCCTTCGTCGGTCTCGGCGTCCAGCCGCCCCAGATCTCGTGGGGATCGCTGCTGCTGGTGTCGAAGAACTACTACATCGCCGCCGCGTGGTATCCGCTGGCCGTGGGCACGGTGACCACGCTGGCCGCCGCGGCGCTCGTCTTCGGCGGCGATCTCGCGGCAGCGGCCGTCAATCCCTCGCGGAGGCGCGTGTGAGCGAGGTTCTGCTCGAAGCCGAGGACATCCGCATCCGCTTCGCCAAGCGCAGCGGCCGCAAGAACCAGGTCGTGCGGGCCGTCGACGGCCTGAGCTTTGCCGTCGACCCGGGCGAGACGTTCGGGCTGGTGGGCGAATCCGGCTCCGGCAAATCGACGGCCGGGAACGCCGCCATCGGGTTGCAAGAGCTCTTTTCCGGCACGGTGCGCTACCGCGGCGAACCCATGCCCGTACCAGGCAGCGCGCGGTGGCGCGACCTGCGCCGCCAGTTGCAGGTGGTCTTTCAGGACCCGTTTTCGAGCCTCAATCCGCGCTGGACCATTCGGCAGGCACTGAGCGAACCGCTCAAGCTGCACGGGCTTGCAAGCGCGGAGGAACGCGACGGGGCGATCGCGCGCCTGCTGGAGCAGGTCGGCCTCGGCGCGGAGCTGGCGGCACGATACCCCGCGGCGCTGTCGGGCGGACAGCGTCAGCGCGTCTGCATCGCCCGGGCGCTGGCGGTCCAGCCGGAACTGATCGTCTGCGACGAGATCACCTCGGCGCTCGACGTCTCCACGCAGGCGCAGATCATCTCGCTGCTGCAGGACCTGAAGGCGCAGACCCAGGTGGCGCTGATCTTCATCTCCCACGATCTCGGGCTGGTACGCGGCGTCGCCGACCGGATCGGCGTGATGTATCTCGGTCGTTTCGTGGAAACGGGCGAGACCGGCAAGATCTTCGCCCGGCCGCTGCACCCCTACACCATCGCCCTCCTGCACGCCGTGCCGGTGCCCGATCCCGAACGGGAGGCCGCCCGGAAACATCAGCCGCTTCACGGCGAGATTCCCGACCCCGCGGACCCGCCGTCGGGCTGCTACTTCCGAACCCGCTGTCCGTACGCGACCGACATCTGCGCCGCGGAGGCCCCGGCCTTCGAAGAAATGGAGGACGGACACAGGGTGGCCTGCCACCACGTCCGGGAGATCGAGCAAGGGGTGCGGCGATCATGAGCTCGCTCCTGCACGTCGAGAACCTGGGGGTGACGTTCGAGACCGCCGAAGCGCCGGTGCACGCGGTCGTCGAGGCCTCCATGACCATCGAGCCGGGCCAGCGGGTCGGGCTCATCGGCGAGTCGGGATCGGGCAAGTCGGTCCTGGCCCGCGCCTTCATGCAGCTCGACAGCCGCCGCGTGACCCGGTTCGCCAGCGGCAGCAGGATCGATCTCGACGGCCGGGATGTTCTCTCCCTGCCGGAGAGCGACCTGCATCATCTGCGCGGCGATGTGGTGTCCATGGTGTTCCAGAACCCCATGCACTCGCTCAATCCCAGCTTCAAGATCGGCACCCAGTTGCGCAGCGTGCTCCAGGCGCATCGCAAGATCAGCCGGAGGGACGCCACCGGGCGCATCGTCGATGCACTCAAGGCGGTGGACCTGCCCGGTGCCGAGCAGCTCGTTCACCGCTATCCGCACGAGCTTTCCGGCGGGCAGCGCCAGCGTGTGCTGATCGCCATGGCGATCCTGTGCGAACCGAAGCTGATCATCGCCGACGAGCCGACATCGGCGCTCGACGTGACGGCGCAGGACACCGTCCTGGAGATCATGATCCGGCTGAGCGACGAGCAGAACATCGCCGTCCTCATGATCACCCATGACATGGGCGTGGCCGCGCGGTTCTGCGAGGTCGTCAATGTGATGTATGGCGGGCGAATCGTGGAGACGGCCGACGTGCGGACGCTGTTCAGCCGGCCGGCGCACCCCTACACGGCCGCACTTCTGGCCGCGACCCCCGACCCGGCGCGGGCCGAGCAGGAGTTCAGGGCCATTCCCGGCACCCAGCAGTCCCGCCTCGGCGTCTCGTCGCTGGCCTGCGCATTCGTGGAGCGCTGCCCGTTCGCCCAGGACGTCTGCCGGAACGCACCCGACATGGTTCCGCTCGGCGAGACGCACAAGGCGGCGTGCCACTTTGCCGGCGAGCTTCCGCTCGACCGCGCGACGCCATCCCCGTGAGTGAACGTGTCAGGTGCGGGCGTAGATCTTGAGGGCGGCCGACAGTTCGGCATCGAGCGCCATCTCGGTGGCCGCGGCGCGCAGATCGTCGATCATCTGGTCGCATTGCGGCCCGATCATCTCGCCGACAGGCCCCGACAGGCTGATCGAGGCATGCCACGGGCGCTTCGGCGGATGGGTGGTCAACGGGACGGCCACGCAGTAGACGCCCCGGTCGCCTTCCTCGTCGTCGATGGCATAGCCGCGGACCCGGGACCGGGCGACGTCGGCCATGATCTCTTCCGGCTCGGTCAGCGTCTTTTCGGTGCGGTTGTCCAGGTCCCCGCGCAGGAGCGTCTGCAGGGCCCGTTCGCCATCCATGCCGGCAAGCAGCATCTTGCCCAGGCTGGTGCAGTGCAGGGCGTCCCGGGAGCCGGTCTTGGAGCGGAAGCGGAGCGCGCGGTCGGGCTCTTCCACGCAGAGATGCACGACTGCGGAATCGTCGATCACGCCGAGGTTGGCCGTCTGGTTGGTGCGGACCGCCAGGCTGCGCAAATACGGCGCGGCCAGCCCGCCGATATCGCTGGTCCGGCGGTAACCCTCGGCCAGATCCATGACGGCGTGGCCGATGCGGAAGCTCGGGACATCGTCAACACGCAGGACGTAGCCGGACTGTTCAAGCACCGTGAGAAGCCGCACCAGCGTGCTCTTCGGCAAGCCGGTGGCCCGATGAATGTCCGCCAGGCTCTCCAGCTTGCGGGTCGAGTGGGCCAGAAGCCGCAAAATCTCCAGCCCGCGGGTCAGCGCCTGGGCATGATAGGACGTGGATTTCGGGGACACGCGGTCACCTCAGCTTCGCGGGTTCGATGTCGGGCCCGGGGCCGGCTTCGGACCCACCCAGACTGTTCGGGACAGGCGCCGGAGACCTCCCCTTCTGTCGTGCCAGCGGCAAAAGTGTCAACCCGCCTCCCTGCCCTTCCCCTATCTCCTTGTTCGCAAGAACAAAAACAGCTCCCCGCCCGGGTACGTGCGTGGACAGCCGGAATTACATGGAATACGATTTCATCTATAGCATGGATGTGTCGATTCCGCAGCAACCGGGGCGGCAGGTGAGCGAAGATACTCCGCACGCGTTCGAGACCGTCATCGTCGGCGGAACCCTCATCGACGGAACCGGTGCGCCGCGCCGGCCGATGGATATCGCCATCCGTGGGGAACGCATTGCGGCGGTGGCCGCGCCGGGAACGCTGGCGACGAACGGCGCAAGCGTGCTGGACGCCGGCGGCAAGATCGTCGCGCCCGGCTTCATCGACGTGCACACCCACGACGACAACGCGGTTATCAAGAGTCCGGAGATGACCCCGAAGATCAGCCAGGGCGTGACGACGGTTATCGCCGGCAATTGCGGGATCAGCCTGGCGCCCCTGACGCACACCGACTGCCCGACGCCGTTGAACATCCTGGGGCCGCCGGCCGACTACCGGTTCGACTCGATCACGGCCTACGCCGACGCCGTGGACGCGGCCCGACCTGCCGTCAACGTGGCGCTGCTGGTGGGGCACAACACGTTGCGGGTCGGCGCCATGTCTGATCTGGGGCGCAAGGCCGACCCGGCCGAACTCGACGACATGCGCGACAAGCTGGACGCGGCCATGCGGCAAGGCGCGCTGGGGTTCTCCACCGGGACCTACTACAAGCCGAGCGCGGCCGCGGACGAGGACGAGATCGTTGCGCTGGCGGAAATCATCGCGCCGTATGACGGCGTCTACGCCACGCATATGCGCGACGAGAAGGCGCGTATCTTCGAGTCCCTGGAGGAAACCTTCTCGACCGGACGGCGCGCCAGGGTGAAGGTCGTCATCTCCCACCACAAATGCGCCAGCCCCGAGGTCTGGGGCCGAAGCGCGGAGACCCTCGCGGTCATCGAAGGGGCCAGCAAGACGCAACCGGTCGGTCTCGACGTCTATCCCTACCATGCGGGCTCGACCGTGCTCGATCCCGACTACATCGACGAGCGCTACCGGATCTTCGTGAGTTGGTCGGACAGCCACCCGGACATGGTGGGCCGTGATCTGTCCGACATCGCGGAAGACTGGGGCGTGACGCAGAAGGAGGCGGCGGTGCGGCTCAGCCCGGGCGGCGGGATCTATTTCTCGATGGACGAGCAGGACATGCGCCGGATCCTGGCCCATCCGACCTCCATGATCGGCTCGGACGGCCTGCCGAAGGACACCAACCCGCACCCGAGGTTGTGGGGGACGTTTCCGCGCGTTCTCGGCCACTTCAGCCGCGACGAGGGTCTCTTCGATTTGGAGACCGCCATCTTCAAGATGACGGGCCTGTCGGCCGCAAACTTCAACATGCGCGACCGGGGCGTGGTGCGCGCGGGCGCGTTTGCCGATCTGGTGGTGTTCGACGCCGATGCGATTGCCGATCGCGCGACCTATGAAGACCCCAAGCGGCTTTCCGCCGGCATCGAGGCCGTGTTCGTCAACGGCCGGACGTCATGGGTCGGGGAGCAGCCGACGGGCGAACGCGCCGGGCGGTTCCTCCGTCACCGTAGGGACGGCGCCGCCACCTGACGCGGCCGCGTGCAAGATCGAAGGGGAGCGCGTCTCACCATCCGCGCGTTCACGGTCCGGGGCGACGGCTCAGAGGCCGCCGGCGATGTCGATGTTCGTCCCGGTGACGTAGGACGCCTCGTCGCTGCACAGCCACACGACCATCGCGGCGATCTCAGCCGTCGTACCCATGCGTTCCATAGGCACCTTCGCGGCGGCGCGCTCCCTGGCTCTCTCCAGGCCAAGATTGCCGTCGAAGATATCGGTCTCGGTCATGCCCGGCCGCACCCCGCAGACGCGGATACCCTCGGCAACGACTTCCTTGGCCAACCCAATGGTGAACGCATCGAGGGCCCCCTTTGTGGCGGCGTAGAGTGTGCCGTGCGGCCCGCCCCCGGTGCGCGCCGATACCGAGGAGACGTTGATGATCACGCCGCCCCTGCCGACCATGCGGCGGACCGCCTCGCGGGTGGCGGCCATCACGCCGCGGACGTTCACGCCGAACACGTGGTCGAATGCGTCCTGATCGAACTCCGTGATCGGCGCCATGTGGTTGACGCCGGCATTGTTGATCAGGGCATCGACCGGGCCGAGTTCACGATCCACCTCCGCGAACAGCCGTTTGACGTCGTCGTCCGAAGCCATATCGGCCTGCACGGCAAAAGCGCGGTGACCGCCATTTCGTAACTCCTCGGCGAGCGCATCCGCGGCCTCGCGCGAGCCACGGTAGTTCACCGCAACGTCCCAGCCATCTTCCGCCGCGCGTCGGGCGACCGCGGCGCCGATGCCGCGGCTTGCGCCCGTTACCACCATCACCTTGCCCAAGAATCAGGCCTCCGGCGAGCCGCCGATGAGGCTCAACAGGCCACCGTCGGCGCGGATCACATCGCCGGTCACGAAGCTCGCGCGATCGGACAGGAGGAAAGCAACGACCTCGGCGATCTCGCGCGGCTGACCGATCCGCCCTGTCGGATGCATGGCGTTCAGGACCCGCTCCAACCCGGCCGGGTCATCGGCACCGTTGATCGTGGTACGCAGCATGGGCGTGTCGATGGCGCCGGGGGCCACGACGTTGACCCGCACCCCTTCGGCCGCATGATCCACGGCCATTGCCTGGCAAAGGCCATGCATGCCGTGCTTCGCGGTCACATAGGCCACGGCACCCTGTTGCGCGGCAAGGCTCTGGCCGGACCCCATCAGCACGATCGCACCCTTCGTCTTGCGCAGCTCCGGCATGGCGGCCTTGGCGGCGAGGAAGGCCCCCGTCAGGTTGACGCCGATCGTCCTCTCCCAGAGTTCGATCGACGTGCTTTCAGCCGTGCCGTAGGTCTGGATGCCGGCATTGTGGGAAAGCCCGTCGAGCCGGCCAAACTCCTCGACGGCCAGGGCGACCGCGGCTTCACAATCCTGAAGCGACGCGACCGATCCAACGATGCTCGCGGTGCTGTCGGGATCGCCAAGCGCGGCCACCAAGGCCTCGAGCCGGTCGCCGTCCCTGTCGAGAAGAACGAGCCTGTGGCCTGCTTCCGCCAAGACGTGGGCGACCGCTTCGCCGATTCCGCTGGCGCCGCCCGTCACGAGGGTGACCGGTTTCATTGCTTCACTCCTAGATCGCTCGCAACCGTATGGGCGGCCCGGGCACCAGTTCCTGCGCGATCGCGGCGATGCTGTTCGCGTCGATCCCGAAGTGGCGGTAGAGATCGGCGATCGTCCCCGTCTGCCCGAAGTGTTCGACGCCGAGCGGCGCGACACGGTGGCCCCAGACCGAGCCGAGCCACGCCAGGGTCAGCGGATGGCCGTCGGTGACGGTGATCATCGTGCAGTGCGGGGGCACGCCGGCAAGCAGCGTCTCGATGTGGCTCGTTGCGTCGGCGCCCGATCTGCGCGCCGCCATAGCCGCGGTAGCGCTCCAGCTTCTCGCGGGTCTGGTTGCCCATCAGGTATTGCATGGCGTGGAAGACCGGCGACGCGTGAGGCTTGACGGCAACGCGGTCCTCCGGCCGCAGCGTGTGGAAGTACAACGCCGTCATGATGGCGACCATCGAGGCCGACGACGCCTGGTGTCCGCCGACCTTCACCTCGCCGTGCCCCTTGGGGCGGAGGTGATTGGCGTGGTGGATCGTCCAGCAGGCATTCCAAAGGAGTTGCCGTTCGATCTGTTTGAGATAGGCGGTCTTCATGCTCGGCTATCCGTTGCGCACGTCCCTGTATCCATCATACCCGGCGCCGCCCGCGGCAAGGTAACCGCCGCTCTCGCCCGTCTCGTGGGCGCTGACCCAGAACGCATAGAGGGCGCCCGACACGAGCTCGAAACGAAAGCGCAGCGGCCGGCCGGCGAGTTCGCCGAGATCCCGGCCCGGCCACGTCAGCGCGAGCCGGCAGCCATCGCCGCCAACCGGGCGGCAGTCCTCCGCGCCGAACCCGGGCAGCGGCGCGCCATCCACATCCATGACCGCTGCGCGCAGTCGCCCTTCCGGGGCATCGAGGTTAACGAAGAGATGGCGACCGGTGAACTGCAGCGGCCGGGTCAGCAGAATGCCGCCGTCCCGGTCGGCTTCAAGGCTCGCGAAACCGTCGCGCCGGAGAACCGTGACGCCGGTCATGCCGTTGCCGTCCCACAGCCCTTCCGCCAGCGCGCGGCCGCTGTAGTAGAATAGAAGTTCGTCCTCGGTGACGCAGAATCCGCCGCCGACCGACTGGATGTTGCCCCAGTCCCACGCCCCGTCTCTCTCCTGCGCGCGGACGAACGGGCGTCGATCGTGCCGATGCCAGTGAAACCCGTCGCGCGAATAGCCCAGCATGAGTTGGTTGCGCTTCTGGCGGCCTTCCTCGGCGCAGATTTCGTTTTCCGGTCCGTGGTGGATCGAGAAGAGCCCCACCATCAGGCTCTCGTAGGGCGTGGCGTCGAGCGTATAAAGCTGCGGTGCATGATCGGGATAGGCCGGGTTCGGTGGGTCCAGATCGTCAGCACCGCACCACGGGATCGCCCCGGAAATGTCGCGCATGCCCTCGAGGAAATCGCCGTGCTCCCGAAAGTTGCGGGTCCGGTAGGCGTCTCTGCCCTCAAGCTGCCAGGTGATGTCCCGCAGCGAGTACACCCAGGTGCCGCGAAACGGATCGCGCCAGAAGGTCGAGCGGTCGCCGGTGGCCTGGTCGACCGGGCTTTCGACCGCCTTCTGCCAATGAGCACCGTCGGCGGAGGTGAAGCCGCTGAGGGTGAAGGCGAAGGTTCCGGTCGATTCCCCGACCAGCGGTTCGGCCATCGACAAACGCCGCTTGACCGTCTGCATCATCTTGTAGGGCGCATCGGCATCGTCCGGGTCGAGCCAGACGGTCGACGAATCCCGCGGTGCGTCGAGGACGATGTTGGTTCCCGGCACCACGCCCCAGTCGGGGCGCTCCCAGGCGATCCCGTCCCGCGACACGGCAAGGCAGGTGCACCACATTTCGTTGCCCGCGTACCACATCTTGTAGACCTGCTCGCGCGGATCGAACCAGACGCCGTCGCTGAACGGCATGGCAAAGGGCACGTCGCCCGTTTCCCACGTGGTCGCAGGCCGCAGGAGCGGGTTTGCGGGATGCGGCGCCGGCTGGTGAAATACCCGTCGCAGCGAGCTTCTCTCGATGAGGAAATCGTCCACGAAGAGCTGCCGGCCGCCGTCGATCCGAACGATGTTCGGCGGTCGCTCGAGATAGGGAACCGGCATCGGATCACGCGATACCGGACCGTAATCCGGAGCCGTCCGTGCAACACCGCTGGGCAGCGTTCCGCCCGCCGGATCAACGCGGTTATCCACGGATCTCCTCCACACGGTGACACGCGACCAGGTGGTCGTCGGACCCTACGCTTCGCAGCGCCGGCACCTCCGTTTTGCAGATGTCGGTGGCGTAGCGGCAACGGGGGTGGAACGGACAGGCCGCCGGGGGATTGATGGGACTGGGCACGTCGCCCTGAAGAACGATCCGCTCGGTCTTCTTCTCGAGGTCGGCGACCGGGATCGCCGACAAGAGCGCCTCGGTGTAGGGATGAAGCGTCCTGGCAAAGATGTCTTCGCTCTTCGCCAGTTCGACGACACGCCCGAGATACATGACCGCGATACGATCGGAGATGTACTCCGTGACGCTGAGGTCGTGCGTGATGAAGATGTAGGTCAGGTTGCGTTCGCGCTTCAGCTCCATCAGGAGCTGGAGAACCTGGGCCTGCACCGATACGTCGAGGGCGCTGACGGGTTCGTCGCACACTATGAGCTCGGGTTCGATCGACAACGCCCGCGCAATCCCGACGCGCTGCCTCTGGCCGCCGGAAAACTCGTTGGGATAGCGGTCCATGTACTCGCGGGGCAGATTCACCGCGACCAGAAGATCGCCAACGATCTTCCGGCGCTCCTTCCGCGATTTCACGCCGTATGCCTTCAACGCATCCTCAAGCGAGCCGAAGACGGTGAAGGCCGGGTTCAGCGACGAGTACGGGTCCTGAAAGACGATCTGCAGACGCTTGCGGTATGGAAAGAGATCGGCGCTCGATAGCTGGTCGAGATCGACCTGCTCGTCACCGTCGTGGAACACCACCTTCCCTTCGGTCGGACGTACGAGTTGCAGGAGCGTCTTGCCAAGCGTGGTCTTGCCGCATCCGCTCTCGCCGACGACCGCCAGCACCTCGCCGCGGTAAACGTCGAGCGACACGCCGTCGACCGCCTTCACATGTCCGGCGACGCGTTTGAACACGCCCTCGCGCACCGGGAAGTAGGTCTTCACGCCGTCAAGACTGAGGATGACGTCCTGGTTGTCAGGCATCGGCAACCTCACGATGGTTCCAGCACGACACCCTGTGCGTCGCGGTCACATTCTCCTCGGCCGGCAGGCGCGAACAGGCGTCGGTCGCGAAATCGCACCGGGGCGCGAACTGACACCCGGGCGGGCGGTCGAACGGATCGGGCGTCGAGCCGCGAATGGGGCGAATGTCCTGCGCCTTGCCGCGACCAAGTACGGGAATCGATGACAGCAGCGCACGCGTGTAGGGATGCCGCGGGTTGCGGAGCACGTCGTCGACGGAGCCCGCTTCGACGATCTTGCCCATGTACATCACGGCGACTTCGTCGGCGAGTTCCGCAACGACGCCCATGTCGTGGGTGATGAGCATGATCGCGGTGCCGTGCTCGCGTTTGAGCGCCTCCATCAGCTCGAAGATCTGCGCCTGGATCGTGACGTCCAGGGCGGTCGTCGGTTCGTCGGCGATCAGGATTTTCGGATTGCACGCCATGGCCATGGCGATCATGGCGCGCTGCCGCATGCCGCCGGAGTAGTTGTGCGGGTATTCGTCCACCCTGCGCTCGGGAAGCGGAATGCCCATGGCTCCGAGCAGATCGATGCACGTCTTGCGGATGGCTCTTGTGGTCAGCTTCGTGTGGTACTTCAGGTTCTCGCCGATCTGGAACCCGATCGTGTAGACGGGATTCAGGGCCGTCATCGGGTCCTGGAAGATCATGGCGATCTCCGCCCCGCGGATGTCGCGCATCTGCCATCCGTTGCGCTCCAGCTCGTCGATCCGTATGTCGCCGTTCTCGGCGTGGTAGATGATTTCGCCCTCTTCGATGCGCGACAGGGTGGGCAACAACTGCATGATCGACGAGGCGGTGACCGACTTGCCGCATCCGCTCTCACCCACGATGCACAGCGTGCGGCCGCGCCTGACCTGGAAATCGACACCGTCGATCGCCTTGTTGCAGCGGTTGTTGTTGTAGAAGTAGGTGCGCAGGTTGCTGACCGTCAGCGCGATATCGCCATCCATCGCCGTCATCCCTGCATCGTCGGATCCGTGCTGTCACGGAGGCCATCGCCGATGAAATTGACCGCGAGCACGAACGACGAAATCACCAGCCCCACGGGCAGCCAGATCCACCAGTAATTCTGGAGGATGCGGAGGTCCTGCGCGGCGTTGAGGATGTTGCCCCAGGTCGGAATCTGGAGCGGAACACCGAGGCCGAGGAAGCTGAGCCCGGCTTCGGCGAGGATGAACATCGCCGTCGTCAGGGTGATGTTGACCATGATCGGGCCGAGCGCATTGGGCAGCATGTGCTTGTAGGCGATCCGGATCGAACCGACCCCGAAACTCTCCAGCGCCTGGACGAATTCCTCCTCGCGGATGGAGAGCATCCGCGCGCGGGCCATGCGGTACATCGGCCCCCATCCGGTCACCACGAAGATGAGGATCAGGTTGACGAGCGACTGCCCGACGATCGCCACCAGCATGAGCACGAGGATCAGTTGCGGAAAGGACATGAAGATCTCGGAGGTCCGCAACGCAACGGTGTCGATCCATCCGCCCTTGTAGCCCGTGTAGCAGCCGATCCCGACGCCGACGACCGCGGCCAGCAGGGCGCTGCCGAGCCCGACGAGGATCGAAATCCGGCCGCCGTAGAGCACACGGGCAAACACATCCCGTCCCGTCATGTCGGTTCCGAACCAGTGCTCGGCCGAAGGCGGCAACAGGCGCGAGCGCAAATCGACGCGCAAGGGATCGTGCTCGGCGATCAGCGGCGCGAAGACCGACGCCAGCAGGATGATCGTGAACATGACGAGCCCGAGCACGGCGAGGCGATTGCTGAGAAGCTTGCGGAACGCGCGTCCGCTGCCCCTCGATTTGAGCTTGCCGGACTCCTCCAGGGCCTTCAGCTTGTCGAAACGGCGATTCAATGCGGCGCTCGTGCTCATCCACCTACTCCAGGCGAACGCGCGGATCGATCAGCGCCGTCAGAATGTCGATGATCAGGCTGGCGAGCAGCATCGCCAGCACGGAGAACAGGGCGATCATCATGACGAGGGGGTAGTCCTGGCTCCGCACCGCGGTGACGAACTCGTTACCCACCCCGGGCCACTGGAAGACCTGCTCGATGATCACCGATCCGCCGATCAGGGTCGGCAGCCGGAAGCCGATGAGCACGATGACCGGTGTCAGGGCGGTGCGGAAACCGTGCACGAAGTTCACGCGCCACTCGGGCAGTCCCTTCGCGCGGGCAGTGCGGATGTACTCCCGGGACAGCGCGTCAAGCATGGCGGCGCGGGAGTAGCGCATGACGCCGGCGGTCATCATCAGCGACAGGACGAGGGCCGGGAGGATGAGGTTCGGAAGGCGGTCCCACAGGGTTTCGTAGCCGGGCAGCAGGCGTCCGCCGACGGGAAGCCAGGCGAGGTTGAGGGCAAAGGTCAGGATGGCCACCAGACCGAAGAAGAACTCCGGAATCGAGACACCCAGCATGCCCGCAACGGTGAGCAGGCTGTCACTCGCCGACCCGCGGCGCAGCGCACTGATCGTACCCAGGGTGCAGCCGATGACGGTCGAGAAGAACAGCGCCAGGATGGACAGCTCGATCGTCGCCGGCAGCCGGTCGAGGAAGATCTGCGATATGGGAACGCCGCCGGATGTGGAGTGCCCGAAATTGCCCTGGAGAACGTTGGTCAGCCAGATCCAGTACCGCTCGAGAAACGACTTGTTGAGCCCCAGCGCCTCGCGGAGTTCGTCGAGCGCCTCCCTGGAGAGCGTGTTCGCCACGTCCGGCGGGATCATGTACTCGACCGCATCGCCGGGCGTCAGCTCCAACCCGAGATAGACCAGGAAGCTGATGACCAGCAGCATGGGTATCAGGATCATGATCCGGCGAAGGGTGTAGGTGAGCATGCCGCCTCACGCTGGATGGCCGTGAAAGAAAGTCCGCGGCCCAAGTGGACCGCGGACTGCACGCGTTGGCAACCGGAACGGACTAGTCCGGCTGCTTGGGATAGGCGTTCATGCGCAGCGAACGGGTGTACGGGATGTCGGCCGCGATGACGCGCATATGCTCCATCGCTTCAAGCGCCTGCACGTCGGCCACCGACTTGGTGAAGCCGTAGTCCAGACGGCCGGCGGCCGCGTTCTTGACCACGTTCGGGTCGTTGTCCTCGGACGGGAAGGCGACGATCTCGTCGATCTTGGCGGTGCCGCCGTAGTAGTTCTCGTACGGGACGAACCGGGCGAAGTCGTTCATCTTGACTTCCTCGATCCGGAACGGACCGTTGCCGACCGGGTTCTGCCAGTAGGCATGCTGCTGGAACTCAAGCGGGTTGACGTCACCCAACAGGTGCTTCGGCATCGGTGCGAACTGGCCGAAGCTCACCAGAACGTTCGGGTCGAGAACCGCAAACTGCAGGGTCAGCTTGTCGCCGTCGGCGGTGATGCCTGCGATCGAGTCGGCGTTGCCGGCCTTGTAGTCCTCGGCGCCCTCGATGGAGCTGAAGGTGTTGCTGAGAACGCCGTTCAACGCCGGAACCTTGAGCGCGGTGTGGATCGACCAGCTGACGTCTTCCGCCGTGACCGGTGTGCCGTCGTGCCAGGTGGCATTGTCCTGCAGGTCGAAGCTGACCGTCAGGCCGTCCGACGAGACCTCCCAGCTCTCGGCCAGTTGCGGACCGTTCGGCACCAGCGACCCGTCTGCCGACAGCAGACGATCCCAGAGCACCTTGTTGCCGATGCGCAGGCCGGGGTTCAGCCATGGATGGAAGAAGAACTGGATCGGGCCCTTGTTGGTGTAGAGAATGCGCTTGCCGTTCTCGTCAGGCTCGATCTCCCAGTCCAGGATGCCCCAATCGTAGTTGAACTGGGCGTTGCCGTAGAGGCCGCCCATCCGGTCCACGCGATCGCTCTCGAAGATGTAGAGCTGCTGGTAGTACAGCGGGATATCCGACAGGGCGTCGTTCTCGAGCTTCTGGAAGTCCACGAAGGCGGCCCGCTGCTCGTCGATGTCGGCGGTGCCGTTGATCCGCCTGATCAGCTCATTGCGTTGGTCATCGGTGGGCGTGTAGGTCGAGTGACCGTCCATGTAGACGTTGTAGTACTCCTGCATCACCAGAGCGGCCTTCGCGCCGTAGGCAATGTCCCAGTCGACGGCCGACGTATCGGAGCCGGTCTCCGGCACCGCCGTGAGCTGCGTTACAACGTCGCCTTCCAGCTTGCGATACGTCATCTGCATGCCGACATCGGCGAGTTGCGATTGCAGGACCGTCATGAGGTCAACGGTCAGCTGGTCGCCGTAGTAGAAGACCACATCCAGGACGTAGTCCTCGTCCCAGTTCGCCTCTTCGAGAAGCGCGCGCGCCTTGTCGGGATCGTAGGCGTAGGTGTTGAGGCCGTCCGCCTTCCAGAAGCCGTTCGGGATCATGGAATCCGCCACGATCGCCTTGCCCTCAAAGAGCGTGTCGACGATGGTCTCCATGTCGATCGCGTAGGCGATGGCCTGGCGCACCCGCTCGTCCGACAACGGATTCGCCGATTCCGCGAGCGCCGGTAGCGCCCCCACGGAAAGCGCCGTCGAAAGCGCCAGTGCTGTGAGTGTTCTCTTCATTCCTGTCTTCCTCCTTTGAAGTTCACCTCAGGGCGTGTTCGTCCCCTCGCCGGCGTTCTTCGCGCCGGTCAGCGCGTCGCGGAAATGCGACGCGAAGTTTCTGGTCAGATGCTCGATCATGATGGCCTCCGCACGGTCGGCATCCTTGTCGAGAAGCGCCGCGACGATTTCCTTGTGCTCCTCGTTGCTCCGCGCCACATAGGCGTCGAAGTTGCCGGGGATCGTGCGGCTTTTCATCAAGCGTTCGACGAACGTCTCGTGCAGGGCCACGAAGATGGGATTGCCGGGGATCTCGGCGAGAACGCGATGAAACCGCACATCGGCGTTTCGGAAGCCGGTGTGGTTGGAGATGTTTGCATCGCAATCCTCGATCGCTTCGATCAGCCTTGCGATGTGCGCATTGGTTGCGTGTGAAACCGCGTACCGAACGAGGCTCGTCTCCAGGAACTGCCGCGCCTGCTCGAGATGGGCGCGTCCTTCGGTCCCGGAGAAGAAAGTGCTTGCGAGCTCGCTCACGCTGTCCATGACGCGGCTGAGCGTGGGAACGGCTACCCGCGGTCGGTGCCCGGGCTCCTGATCCACCAGGCCCATGGCCTGGAGGGTGTTGATGGCGCCGCGCGCGACGTTGCGACCGACGCCGAAGCGCTCGCAGAGATCGCGCTCGGAAGGCAGCATCTCCCCGGGAGCAAGCGCGCCCTGACGGACGTCGTCAGCAAGCGCCTCGACGATTTTGTGCGATGGGACCTCGACATTCATAGGCTGAATGGTTGACCGAAATTTCCTTTTTGGCAAGCGAAAAAGATAATTTGGATGCCAAATATGATTTTTGGTTGACCATAATTGCGAATGAAGTAGCCTCGGGGCGGATCGGTTTTCTTCTGCCGCGCCAGTGGCGCGTGCAGAGGCGAGCCGCGGTAAGAGGGCTTGGTCGATGGAAATTCCCGGCGCGATTTACGCGGCGATGCTGACCCCGATGAAGGATGACTCCTCCATCCGGGTCGACGGCATAGAGCCTCTCGCGGACTTCATTTTTTCGCGGGGTGTCGATGGTCTCTATGTGGGCGGCAGCACCGGCGAGGCCATGCTCATGAGCCGGGAAGAGCGAGGTCGGGTGCTGCGCGCCACGGCCGAGATTTGCCGCGGACGGGGCTCGCTCATCGCCCATGTCGGCGCAGCGTCGACCGATGACGCCGTCGCCCTCGCCCGGGTGGCGGCCGAGGTGGGCTACGACGCGGTCGCTGCCGTTCCACCGTTCTACTACAAGTTCTCGGTGGAAGAGATCGCCGACTACTACCGTGCCATTGCCGGCGCCGCCGGCGTGCCGCTGATGGTCTACAACATTCCCTCGCTGACCGGCGTCGCGCTCGGCACCGAACAGTTGATCGAACTGCTGCAGTTGCCGGGCGTGGGCGGGATCAAGTACACGGCCAACGACATCCACGAGTTCACCCGGCTGCGGAAAGCTTCCAACGGACGGAAGTGTTTCTTCGGCACGGACGAGATGTTCATCGCCGCCGCCGCCGCCGGTACCGATGGCGGCATCGGCAGCACCTACAACCTGATCGGCGACGTCTATGTCGGCATCCTGCAGGCGACAGAGGCGGGCGACCTGGCGCGGGCGCGCACGCTTCAGGCGAAGTCGCACGGGCTGATCGAGATCCTGTACGAGACCGGCGTGGTCGAGGGGCTCAAATACGCCATGGAACGGTCAGGCGTTCCCGTCGGCCCATGCCGGCGGCCTTTCAGGCCCGCGCCAAAGGTTGCGCTCGCACGCCTGGACGCATGGCTTGACGTCGAAATCGAACTCGCAGCCTAGAGCGTTCCGTATGATCGACCTGCGTGGAAAGAAGGTTCTCGTGACGGGGGCCGCGGCAGGCATCGGCCGCGCGACCGCCGAACTGGCCGCGGCCGCCGGCGCCGACGTAACGGCGACCGATATCGTCGACGTCGACGCCACAGCCCTGTCCGGGAAGACCATGACGACCGCCAGACTGGACGTCACCGATCAGGACATGATCGACGGTTTCGCCGCAGCGACGTCCGGCTTCGACGGTATCGTCAACGCGGCCGGCTATGTTCATCACGGCACGGTCGCCGACACGAGCGACGACGCGTGGCGCCGGTCGTTTTCGATCAATGTCGACGGCATGTTCCGCATTCTGCGGGCCTTCGTTCCCGGAATGCTGGCGCGCCGCGGCGGGTCGATCGTGAACATCGCGTCGCTGGCAGCGTCAACCAAGGGCTTCGCCTTCAGGGCCGCCTACGGCGCAAGCAAGGCGGCGGTGATCGGGCTGACGAAGTCGGTGGCGGTCGACTACATGGCCGACGGCATTCGCTGCAACGCGATCTGCCCGGGGACGATCGACACGCCGTCGCTGCGTTTGCGGATCGAGGCGTTGAGCAAGGAGCTGGGCAGCTATGAAGCGGCCGAGCAGCGCTTCATCGACCGGCAGCCCAATGGTAGGCTGGGCAAGCCGGAGGAGATCGGCACGTTCGCCGTCTACCTGCTTTCGGACGCGGCCAGCTTCGCCACCGGTCAGGCCTACGCCATTGACGGCGGTATCCTTGCCTGAGCAACGTCCGGCATCTCGGGAAACATGTCGGGAGCCCGACAGATCATGAGACAGACCTGGCGCTGGTTCGGCCCGTCCGATCCCGTCTCCATCGCCGACGCGCGGCAGGCCGGCGCGGAGGCCATCGTGACTGCGCTTCATCACGTGCCCGCGGGCGACGTGTGGACGGCGGCCGAGATCGAGCGCCGCCAGGAGGAGGTCGGCCGCCTGCCCTCCGGTGCGCCGAGCGGCCTGCGCTGGGAGGTGGTCGAGAGCGTCTTCGTCTCGGACGACATCAAACTGCAGCGCGGCGACTGGCGCGCGCATATCGATGCGTACAAGCAAAGCCTGCGCAACCTCGCCGCGGCCGGCATCCGGCGGGTGGCGTATCACTTCATGCCGGTCCTCGACTGGACACGGACCGACCTCGCGTGGCCCACCCATCAGGGCGGCCTGGCGTTGAGATTCGACATGACGGACCTTGCCGCATTCGATCTGCACATCCTCCGTCGGCCCGGCGCAGAAGCCGATTACCCGACGGAGACGGTTGAGCAGGCCGAACGTCGGTTCGCGGATTCGGACGACGCCTGGCGCAGCCGTCTGACGGCCAATCTGACCGCCGGCCTGCCCGGTTCCGGCGAAAGCTGGTCGCTCGGGTCGTTCCGCGAAAGGCTCGCGATGTACGATGGCGTGGACGACCGGACGATGCGCGGACATCTCGTCGACTTCCTGTCGGAGATTGCGCCGCTTGCGGATCAGCTCGATATGAAGCTCTGCTATCACCCCGACGATCCGCCGTTCCCGATCCTGGGGCTGCCGCGCTTCATGTCCACGGAGCGTGACTTCAACGACCTCTTCACCGCGGTCGACACGGCCAGCAACGGAATGACGTTCTGTTCCGGCTCGCTGGGCGCGCGCGCCGACAACGATCTGCCGGGAATCGCAGCGCGCCTCGGCGACAGAATCCACTTCGCGCATCTGCGCAACGTCAAACGGGACGCGGACACGATCCCCGCCGGCTTCGTCGAGGACGAACACCTCGCGGGCGATACCGACATGGTGGCGGTGATCGCCAACCTCATGGCGGAAGAGACGCGACGACGCGCTACCGGTGACGACGATCCGATCCCCATGCGTCCCGACCACGGCCACCAGATCCTCTCCGATCTGGACAGGACGGACTCGAACCCCGGCTACACGGCCATCGGCCGGTTGAAAGGTCTGGCCGAACTGCGCGGCGTGATGACCGCGTTGCGGAGCCACCCGACGACGGATGGGCGTTCCGGCCACGGATAACCGCTTCTGCAGAGCAACGGACACCTTGATGGTTTGATTCCGCGCCTCCACTTAACCTATTGAATTTATTCATATCTTACATTCGGTCGTCCTATCCCTTCGGCGTCTTCGTATGCGGGCGTGGCGATCGGCGCGCCCGCGTGTACATCGGGTCGCTAGTCGCCCGTCTCCTCCACTTCGAGAGCGCTTCGCTGATCCGCGGCGCGCAGTTCGTCGACCGAGCGCACGTCGAGGCGCGCGGCGCCCTGCCAGTCGCGGGTTGCCACCGTGGCGTGCCTGAGACGGTCTTCGGCGTGGGGAATAGCGTCGCGGTACTGGGGCAACCACGCCGCCTGGGCGACCAGCATCTCGTCGACCATCTGCCAGACTTCCTCGGGGTTGCAGACGGCACCGGCGAGCGGGTCGTGCAGGACGGCAAGCTTCAGAAGCTCCACGTCGCCGGTCATGGCCGCGGTAACCGCCATGCGCTGGACGTCAATCGACGCGGTACAGGTGGCCGCGCATGCCAGCGGCAGCGTAAGGCCCGCCGTCATGTTGAGGCCGAAGCGATCGACATAACCGGGCGACTCGACCACGCAGTCGGCGGCGAGGTTGGTGATCAGGCCGTCGTTCTTGACGTTGAAGTGGCCGCGATAGGTGGTGCCGATCTCCAACGCCTCGATGATGCGGCTGGCGTGTTCGTCGCTTCGCCGGTAATCGGCGAGCGGGCGATCGGCGTCGGACAGGAAGCGCGGAAAGTCTTCCTCGAACCAGTTGCGGCGTTCTGTGCAGACCCTGAGGTAGCCGCCGGTCTCGCCGTTGATCCAGTTCGTCAGGTCGATCCAGCGTGCGATCTCGTCCGGACGCTTGCGGTACCAGGGCAGGTACTCCGACAGGTGACCGTTGCTTTCGGTCGAGTAGTAACCGAAGCGCCGCAGGACATCGATGCGGACCTTCTCCTCGCGCGCGTAGTCGGGATGACGCTCGAAGGCCTCGAGCAACTCCTCGCTGCCGATCTGCCGCCCGCGATAGCGGATGTCGGTGTACCAGGTCTGGTGGTTGATCCCGATGCAGATGATGTCGACCTCGGACGGGTCGTCGGCGCCCAGCGCGTTGGCGATCTGCCGCCACCCGTTCTGGACGCCGTGGCACAGACCGATGGTCTCGACACCTCTATGATCGATGGCCGCCCAGGTGTTCATCGCCATGGGGTTGGCGTAGTTGAGCATCCGGCAATCGGCATCGGCGACGGCCCTGATGTCGTCGCAGAACGCCAGCATTTGCGGGATCGACCGCTGGCCGTACATGATCCCGCCGGCGCAGATCGTGTCGCCGACGCACTGGTCGACGCCGTATTTCAGCGGGATGCGGATGTCGTCGGCAAACGCCTCGAGGCCGCCGATGCGCACGCAGTTGATGACATAGCGCGCGCCCTCCAGCGCGACGCGCCGGTCCGTCGACGCCGAGACCGTGGTCGGTAGATCGTTCACCTCGACGATGCGCTCGATGATCTGGCGGATCATGTCGAGGTTGTGCGCATTGATGTCGTGAAGCGCGATTTCGATGCCGGCGAAGTCCGGCACCTTCAGGAGGTCGCACACCAGCTTCTTTGTGAAGCCGACGCTGCCGGCACCGATGAACGCGATTTTGAAGGGCATGCCTATCGCCTCTCCTCAGGGTATATTCGTGCTAGACTACGCCGTCGTTTCCGCGCTTTGTAGAGGAAAAGTGTGCGTTGATGGGTAATTCCGTGCTTCCCGAGCTCCGCGATCGCATGCCCGCGATGCGATCGATGATCTTCAATCGCGGCGAGGTCAGCCTCCACGCGATGCTGACCAGCGCCGGCTGCGAGGCCTGCGGCGATCGCGACTACGACTGGCACGGATTGAAGCGCGGCCCCTCCCCGTTCGCCCTGGTCCAGCACACGCTGGCCGGGAACGGGCGGATGCGTTTCGAGGACCGCCATTTCGACATCGCACCGGGCGACACCATGTTGCTGCAGTTCCCCCACGACAATCGCTATTGGCTGCCGCCCGGGGCGCAGTGGACGTTCTTCTGGATCTGCGTCAACGGACGCGAGGCGCTGAGAATCTTCCTGCACCTGATCGAGCGGCACGGGCCCGTGGTCAGGCTGTCGAACGAAACCATCGAGCGGCTGGCTGGCCAGTGCCTCGACGTCATCGACGGCCGATGCGACAGCGCCGGCAAGGCATCGGCGACCGCCTACGCGACGGTGATGACCCTCGGCGACGAGCTGATGCTGATGCCGACCCGGCGCCACCGCCAACGCCACCCCGCGATCCAGCGCGTTGTGGACCATGTGCGCGGCAGCCTCGATGCCAATATCAGCGTCGAGCGGCTGGCCGAGACGGCCGGGTTCACCCGCCATCACTTCTCGCGCGTCTTCAAGGACTCCGAGGGGCTCAGCCCCATCGACTTCGTCCAGCGCGAGCGGATGAACAAGGCGGTCCGTCTCCTCCAGGTCGGCAACGCCTCCGTGAAGACCGTGGCCCGCGCATGCGGTTTCACCGACCCCAACTACTTCGCCAAGGCCTTCCGGCGCACGTTCGGCGTCAGCCCGTCGGAGTTCCAGAGCAGCGGCCTGCGGCGCGGCGACTGAAGGTGCGCCGTGGGTGCGTGCCACGATGTGGAACCGCCTGAAAGCCGAGTGGAAAGTCCGTGCCCTCGGGCGCAGGCTTCACCGGGGTCGGGTGGCTTGGCGGGAGCCGTCCGGTCGCCGGTTACGGTACGCGAGTTCGCATGCGAAACGACTCCACTGCGCTGTCGTGCTTCCTGTCGATCTCACGTGCGATCGCCGGGCAGATGGACTACGAAGCCGTCCTGAAGAACTTCGCCACCGAGCTCGAACAGCTCATCCCCCACGATCACCTCGACATCGTCCTGCGGCGCGAGGACGGCAACCAGGTTTGCTACGAGGCGACGCTGCTCACCACCTGGAGCAATCTCGCCAATCCCGTCAAGCCGACCTCGACCAGCCCGATTCGCTCGGTGCTCCTCGGCGAGGCGCCGTACATCCTCACCGAGGACGCCTGGGACGACATCCGGTTCCACTTCGAGGGCGCCGACGACCAGCCGATCTTCGACGCCAACCTCAGAAGCCGCGTCATCGTGCCCCTGTTGGCGTGTGGCGAGGTGATCGGCTCGCTGGCGGTCAGCAGCCACGAGGTCGGCCGCTACACGGAGGACATCGTCGCCGTCGTCCAGAGTGCGGGCGACCTCATCGGTCCCTACTTCCTCGCCCTGCAGCGCGGCCGGGAGGCGCAACGGTCCGCGGTCGCAGAGAGCGAGGCGCGCGCCCGCGAGAAGGTGCTGCGTGTCGGCGCACAGCGCCTGACCGAGGGCATGGAGCAGGAGCGGCAGCGGCTCGGCATGGACCTGCATGACCAGACCGTTGCCGATCTCGCTCGCCTGTCACGCCGGATCGCCCGCCTCCGCCGCGATCCGACCGTCACGTCCGACGATCTGCTCGGGGTCGAGGAGGAGGTTCATACCTGCCTGATCGAGCTCCGGACCATCGTCGAGGACATGAAGCCCGGCGTGCTGCAACTGTTCGGGTTCGCCGAAGCGGTCGACGCGCATCTGCGGCGCGGCGTCGCCGACCGTACTCCCGCCATCGACGTCGCGGTCACCGACCGGACCGAGGGTCTGGTCGACGACCTGCCGGAGACCGTCCGGATCGCGCTCTACAGGATCGTCCAGGAGGCGATCAACAACGCCCTGAAGCACGGGGCGCCAACGACCATCTCGGTCACGGTGACGCAGGACAGCGACGACCTGAAGATCGCCGTCGAGGACGACGGTACGGGTATCCCGCCCGGGGCACTGGCGTCGACCAACGGCATCGGCCACATCCGCACCCGCGCCGCGCTGATCTCGGCGAGCGCGGTATTCGAGCGGCCGCACGGTTCGCCGGGCACGGTGGTCTCGGTCACCTTGCCGCTGTCGACATGCGCACGGTCGGCCAGGACGCCGGAGCCGGCGTGATGAAGCTGATGATCGCCGAGGACGACGACCTCCATCGCGCGTTTCTGCGGACCGCCGTCGAGGCGCTCATCCCCGACTGCGACGAGATCATCGAGGTCGCCGACGGCGCCAGCGCCATCGACATCGCGCGAAGGAGCGACCCGGACTCCATCATCCTCGACCTGCAGATGCCCAGGGTTACCGGCGTGGAGGCGGCCCGGGCCATCTGGGGGCATCGGCCCGAGACACGCATCCTGTTCTGGTCCAACTACGCCGAGGAAGCCTACATCCGCGGAATCTCGAAGATCGTTCCTGAATCGGCGGTCTATGGCTACGTCCTGAAGTCGGCGTCCGAAGACCGCCTGCGCGTGGCCATCCGCGGGGTCTTCCTGAGCGACCAGTGCGTGATCGACCGCGAGGTCCGCGGAATCCAGTCGCGGACCGACGGACGCGACACCGGTTTGACCGAGACCGACTACGAGGTGTTGCTCGACGTCGCGCTGGGGTTGACCGACAAGGCGATCGCGGAGCGTCGTCACGTCTCGGTGCGCGGTATCCAGAGCCGGCTGCAGCACCTCTACCAGAGGCTCGGCGTCGACCAGGCCGCGTTGCGTTCGGGCGAGCAGCGGCGGCCGGTCTTCAACGCCAGAACCCGCGTCATCTACCTTGCGCTGGCGCGGGGGCTGATCAACGCCGATGCGTTGCGCCGCGGCGACGACGAGCTGCGGTCCGCCCTGTCCGGCAAGGACGAGCCCGGCTGACCGGCGGCCGATGCGGATTCACGCAACAGACCTGCGCGATCCCGCAAATGTCGTGCGGCGGGACACGCATACAGCCGACCGCGCCGCGCCTAGCCTCCGTGTCCGACCGTCAACAGGCAAGCGTCCGCCGAGAAGGGAGCGCTGCCGGCGAGGAGGACGCCATGCCGTTTGTCAGTATTCGCCTCGTGAAGGAGGTGATCGAGGACGATCCCGTTGCCGCCAAGGCGACGATGTCGAAGGGCATCGTCACGTCGATCTGCCAGGCGACCGGCCTGAAGGAAGACCAGGTGTGGGTCGTCTTCGAGGAAGTCCCGGAAACGGAGTGGTTCGTCGGCAAGGACCGGGTGAAGGAGCTTCGCCGCGCGTCATGACGGTGGAGGTTCGCGAAGACCGGTTCAGCGACGTCGTCGGCGACGATCCGGCGATCGAGCGGCTGGGCACGGGGTTCCTGTTCACCGAGGGCCCGGTCTGGCACCCGCGCGAGCGCCACCTGATCTTCTCCGACATGCCCGGCGACCACATGCGCCGGTGGCGTCCCGACGGGACCATCGAGACGTTTCGCCAGCCCAGCAACAAGACCAACGGCAACACCTACGACGCCGACGGGCGGCTCCTGAGCTGCGAACACGCGACCAGCCGCGTGACCCGCACCGAGCCCGACGGCGCGATCACCGTCATCGCCACGCACTATGACGGCAAGGAGCTCAACAGCCCCAACGACATCGTCGTGCGGTCGGACGGCACGATCTTCTTCACCGATCCGACCTTCGGGCGTAACGAGTTCTACGGCGTTCCGCGGGACCAGGAACTGAGCTTCCAGGGCGTGTATGCCGTCGATCCGGACGGGTCGAACCTGCGCCTGCTGGCGGACGACTTCGAGCAACCGAACGGCCTCTGCCTGTCGCTGGACGAAGGCCGGCTGTTCGTCAACGACACGCCGCGCGGACACATCCGTTGCTTCGACCTGACGGCCGACGGCGGGGCTTCGGGCGGCGCCGTCTGGACCGACGTCACCGGCGATGGCGAAGGCGCGCCCGACGGCATGAAGCTCGACGTCGACGGCAACCTCTACACGACGGGACCGGCGGGCCTTCACGTCTTCGCGCCGGACGCCACGTGCCTCGGGGTCATCCACGTCCCCGAGCGCGCGGCCAATTTCACCTGGGGCGGGGACGACCTGAAGAGCCTCTTCGTCACGGCGTCGACCTCGCTCTACCGGACGCGAACCGAAACAGCGGGCCGGGCCCTCTTCTAGCCCCGCGCGCCAAGGAACCATCAAGGGAGGAAACGACATGCAAACGACTTGGATGGGTATGATCGGCGTTGGCCTCGCCTCCGTCGTGGGCCTCACGGCCGCAGCGCCGGCACTGGCGGAGTATCCCGAGCGGCCGATCACGATGATCGTCGGTTGGTCGCCGGGCGGTTCGGCCGATATCTCGGCGCGGATTCTCGCCGAAATGGCCGAGGAGGAACTCGGCCAGAAGGTCATCGTGCAGAACGTGCCGGGCGGCGCCAGTTCCGTCGGGACGCTTCAGGCGGCCAATGCCGAGCCGGACGGCTACACCATCATCAACAACTGGGTCGCCGGCCACATCGCCGTGCGCCTGTTCAACCCGGATGTCGGCTACGACATCGACAGCTTCGAACCGATCACCGGCTCGGTACGCCTGCCGTTCACCATCACCGTCAAGGCCGACAATCCCGCCGACGACCTCGCGAGCTTCGCGACGTGGGCCGAGGAGCAGGGCCGTCCGATCAACATCAGCATCTGCGGCGCCGTCTCGGTACCGCGCATGGTGGGCGAGGAAGTGCTGGCGAAGGCCGGCGTGACGGACATCAACCCGGTTGCCTATCCGGGCTGCATGCCCGACGCCATGAAGGACCTGATCGCCGGATCGCTGGACGCGGCCGTGGGCGTCCTGGCGGCGACGAAGGTCTTCGCCGGTCAGGTGAAGCACCTGGCCGTCATGACCGACGAGCGCGATCCGCTGTCGCCGGACGTGCCGACGTCCACGGAGCAGGGCTTCGATATCGGCTGGGGCCTGTCGTCACAGGGCTGGGCCGGGGTGGCCGTGGTCAAGGGCACGCCCGCCGACCGCGTCGCCAAGCTGCGGCAGGCCTTCGGCAACGCCGCCGAGTCGGACGCGTTCCGGGACAAGCTGGCGGAGCTGAACTTCAACGCCATGTACCTCTCGCCGGAAGATTTCGCCGCGCTCTGGCAAACATCGGCCGAGGCGCTGGCACCCGCGGTGGAGCGCCTGTCGCAACAGCAGTAGCGCACCCGCCTCCCAAGGATCGTGCGGTACCTTCGGGGTGCCGTGCGATCCCCCGGCGGCACTTCGTCATGGCTCGACGCGACCTCATTGCCGGCCTGGTAGCCATCATCTTCGGCGCCTGGATCGTCTACGACACCTTCACGAGCTTCACCGTGCAGGTGTCGAGCCATATCGGGGGCGGGATCGATGCCGGCGGCTATCCGCGGCTGCTCGGTCTCCTGTCCATCGGTATCGGCGTGCTGCTGGTGCTGGCCAATCTGCGGGCCCTGGCCCCGGCAACCCGTGCCGGCACCGGCGAGCCATCGGAAGGGACGGAGTCGTTCCGCGCCGCGGCGGTGGCGTTCGGCGTGTTCGTCGCCTATGTCGCCCTCCTCCCCCACCTCGGCTACTTCGTCGCCACGGCGGCGGTCGTCAGCGTGCTGTTGTGGTTGACCGGCGAGCGCCGGCCGACGGTGATCGCGGTGTGGACGGTCGCCATTGTTGCGACCTTCTTTATCGCCTTCCGCTACGGCGCCACCATCCTGCTGCCATCGGGCTCGCTCTGGCGTTCGCTGGGTGTCGCCTGAGCCATGGATCTCTTCTCCGAACTCTCGGGACAACTCGACACCCTGCTCCTCGGCCCACCGATCCTGGCGGTCGTCGTCGGGCTGTTCATCGGCATCATCGTCGGTGTCCTGCCGGGTCTCGGGCCGCTACTGGGGGTCACCCTCGCCATCCCCTTCACCTTCCACCTCGAGCCCGTGACCGGCGTGGCGCTGCTGATGGGCATCTACCAGGGCGGATCGTTCGGCGGCGCCATCACGGCGATCGTTCTCGGCATACCGGGCACGCCGATCGCGGCCGCGACCCTGCTCGACGGCCGGCCGATGGCCGAGGCCGGGCGCGCGTCCGACGCGGTGACGCTGGCCACCCTGGGCTCGTGGTTCGGCGGCATCATCAGCGGCATCGCCCTCCTCCTGTTCGCGCCGATCCTGGCGGATATCGCGCTGGAGTTCGGGCCGGCGGAGATCTTCTGCCTGGCCCTGCTCGGCCTCACCGCCATCGCCACGCTCAGCGAAGCGTCCGCCGTTAAGGGGCTGTTTGCCGGCGTCCTCGGGCTCCTCCTAGCGACGATCGGGGCCGACCCGTACACCGGCGTCAGCCGCTTCAACTTCGGCATGACCGAACTGTCGGGCGGGATCACGTTCGTCGCGCTTCTGGTCGGCATCTTCGCCATCCCGGAGGTGCTGCGCCAGATCGAGCGGCACGACATGGTGGGGCGCGGAACGATCATGCTCAGCCTGCGCTGGCAGGCCGTGCGGTCATTGGCGACGCGCGTGATGACCTATGTCCGTTCGAGCGCAGTGGGTGTCACCGTCGGCGCCATTCCGGGCATCGGCGGCGTGGTCTCGTCGTTCATCGCCTACAAGCTCGCCCGCGACTTGTCGCGGGACAAGGATCGCTTCGGCAAGGGCGAACCGGACGGGGTCATCGCCACCGAGTCGGCCAACTCGGCTACCACCGGTGGCGCGCTCATCCCCATGTTGTCGCTCGGCATTCCCGGCGACCCGATCGTGGCGGTGATGATGGGCGGTCTCCTCGTGCACGGCATCACACCCGGGCCACTCCTGTTCATCACCGACAAGGATGTGGTGGCCGGCGTCTTCGGCATGTTCCTGACCGGTGCCCTGCTCCTGTTGCCGCTGGCTGCCATCATGGTGCCGCTGTTCTCCCGTGTGCTCAGGATTCCGCGCAGCCTGCTCATCGTCATCGTCCTGCTGCTTGCGGTCTGGGGTACATTTGCCGTCCAAAGCCGGATCTTCGACCTCTGGACCATGATGATCTTCGGTTTGGTGGGGTATTTCATGGTCAAGCTTGAAATCCCGCGTGCGCCACTGGTGATCGGCTTCGTGCTCGGGCCGGTGCTGGAGGTGAATCTGCGCCGCATGTCGTCGCTCGCAGGCGACGCACCGGTCGATTACTTCCTGGGCCGCCCCATCGCCGCCGGCATTCTGGTGCTGGTGGCCCTGGCGCTTGCCTATCCGATGCTGTCGGGCCTGCTCCAGGCCCGGCGACAACGATTGGCGGACGCGGAGAAGACGACACCTCAGTAGGAGACTCCGAATGGCTGATCTTGCCGGACAACGCGTTCTGATCACCGGGGCCGGGCGCGGTATCGGCCGCGCCATGGCCCTTGCCAATGCCGCCGCCGGCGCTGCCGTCATCGTGGCGGCGCGCACGTCGGCGGAGATCGAGGACACGGCGCGTCTCGTGGAGACCGCCGGCGGCACCGCGAAGGCGATACGCATCGACGTGCTCGACCTCGCCGCCGTGGAAACGGCGGTCGCAGGGATCGAACGCGACGACGGCCCGATCGACGCGGTCATCAACAATCACGGCGTGTTCGGCGCCATCGGTCCGATCTGGGAGGTCGATCCGGCGTCGTGGTGGACGGATGTCGAGGTCAGCGTGCGCGGCACCTTCAACATGTGCCGTGCCGTCCTGCCCCACATGCGCGAACGTCGGCGGGGACGGATCGTCAATCTCGTCGGCGGCGGCACGGCGGGCGCCTTGCCGATGGGCAGCGGCTACGCGGCGGCCAAAAGCGGGGTCGCGCGGATGACCGAGTGCATCGCTGCGACCGTCGCCGACGACGGGATCGTCGTCATCGCCATGGCGCCGGGACTGGTCCGCACAGCCATGACCGAATGGCAGTTGTCGAGCCCCGAGGGCAAAAAGTACATGGCCGGCATCGCCAAGCGATTTGCCGACGGCGACGACCTGCCTGCGGAACGCGCCGGCGAACTGACGGTCGCCATCGCGTCGGGTCGCTTCGACGCGCTGTCCGGGCGCTGCGTCTCCGCCTGGGACGATTTCGACAAGGTCGAGGCGGCGGCCGGGGGCATTGTGGCGCGCGATCGCCGCGTGTTACGGATGCCGGGCCTCGGGCCCACGATGAAGCCGACAGACACCTGATCGGCGCGACAGGCCAGTTCCGGGACGCCATCACAATGCTCGACGACAAAGCCTGCGACACGGCGGCCGGCTTTCTCTTCAGGGCCTGGTCCGGCTCCAATCTTATCGGCGAACTGGACCCGGCCATCCGGCCGCGCGACACCGGCGATGCCTACCGCGTTCAGCGCCGCGTCATCGCCCTCCACGGTGCACCGATCGCCGGTTGGAAGATCGCTGGCGCGAGCCCGGCCGTGCTCGAGAAGAACGGTGTGCCCATGTACTGCCCGGTGCCGGAAAACCTGCTGCTCGACAGCGCGCCGACGATCGACTTCGGGCGCTTCCGGCGCCCTCTGGTCGAGCCTGAGTTCGCGCTGATCCTCGGCCGGGATATCGACCCCGGCGCCGACATTGATGCCATCGACGACACTGACCTGTTCTCCGGCCTTCGCCTCGGTTGCGAGATCGCCGACAGCCGCTATGTCGATCCCGGCGCCGCCGGCCTGCCCTCGGTGATCGCCGACCTGGCCAATCTCGGCGCCTATATGCTCGGCCCGGCCGTCGCCGATTCCGATCCGGCATCGCTGCCGGGGACGCCGGTCGCCCTCACCGTCGACGGCGAAACGGTTGCCGACGAACTTCGCGGTCCGCAGGCGCACGACCTGGTCGGGGTGGCGCGCGTTTTTCTGTCGTGGCTGTCGGCGTCGGGCCAGGGCATGTCGGCCGGCATGTTCATCAGCACCGGCACGCTGACCAAGCCGACGCCGGTCGCCGCACCGGCGGAGGTCGCGCTTCGTTTCGGCGATCTGGGTGAGATCGCCTTCTCCGCCTCCGCCTGAAGCGATCGGGGCGCCCGTCGGGCGCCCCGCAGCCCAGCGAACCTACAGGCCGCTGATTTCCTCGATGGTGGCCGTGATGCCTTCGGGCCGGTTGCGATAGTTGGCGAAGACGTTCAGCGTCGCTTCGGTGGAGTTGTAGTACTGCGGCGTTCCGATGACCTCGGTGTACTCCGCCAGGAACGCCGGATCGTTCGCCGTCGCCTGATAGGCCTCGCGCAGCACGTCAACGACCGCGTCGGGCACGCCGGGTGGCGCGATCACGGCCTGGTCGGCGGCCATGATGTTCGAGCGATGCCACTTGTAGGCTTCCCAGTACGGGCCCGACGGCTCGGCGCCGTCGTTGAACGCCTTGTAGACATCGATGATGCTCATCGTCGCCGGCGGATAGGTACCCTCGGCCGGATTGACGACGTTGCCCTCGGCGTCGAAGTTGACGTGGTGATAGACCGGGTGGCCCGGTTCGGACTCGGTCCCGAAGAACCGTGTCGCGCCCGCGAGGCCAGCATGGCCGGCCTGCACCTCATTGGCCTTGATCGCGGGGGCGATCTTGCCGAAGCCGCCAAAGCCGCCGACGTAGCGGAAATCGACGTCCAGCAGCCTCAGGGCGAGATTGCCGAGGATCTCGATGGTGCGGGTCGCGCCGCGTCCGCCGACAATGAACTGGTCGGCGTCCTCGAGGTCGAGCGCGGTCTGGGCGACGTCCTTGCGGACGACCAGCGACGGAAAGCCGACGCCCGAACCGATGACGCCCATCTCCTCGGGGACGTAGCGAACACCCTCGCGCTGCTCCAGCACCGCCGGCGCGTTCCAGGCGCCGTAGTAGATGGTCGCGCCGTCCTTCGGTGCGTTCTCGAACATGAAGTTCAGCGCGACGGCGCCGGCCGCACCGGGGCGGTTCTGCGGCACCACGTTGGGATTGCCGGGCAGGTGCCCCGCCATGTGCTTGGTGAAGATGCGGCCGGCGATGTCGCCGCCACTGCCGGCCGGGACCGACATGATGACGTTCAGCGTGTCGAACGACACGTCGTCCGCCACCGCCGGACTATGTCCCACGGCCAGACCGAGGGCGCTGCCGGCCACGACGGCCATGAAGTCTCTGCGTTTCATTCCCTTTCTCCTCCCAGATGCCGCGGGCCCCGCCCGCGTCTTGCCTAGATGACCAGCCACGCCGGGAACCAGCCCGGCAGGCCCTCGCGCAGCGGCTCGTAGATCATCGAGCGCAGCCAGAACGTGTTGACGACGCGATCGTAGAATCCGACGAGCAGCAACCAGCCTGCGGCGGCATAGGCGGCCGACAGCCAGACGCTGAAGCGGCCCCACACGCGCAGATAGACGAACATCAGAATCGGGATGGCGAGCTTCTGCCCGACCATCGCGGTGAGCACGACGGTGCCCACGAGATAGGCGATGAACCAGGCCGAGCGCCCGAGCAGCGCCTCGGCGACCTTGTCGTGCACCAACTGCCTGAGCTGCCCCAACCGCCGGGCCGCGCGCAGCGCCATGAGGTCCGAACCGACCGAGGTCACCGCAAGCAGAAGACCCGGCACGATGGCGATGAGCGGGAACAGCGCAACGAATTGCGGCCAGGCGAAGGCCCTGATGCCGGAGAGCAGGAAGACCACGACCACGATCGCGCCGAACGCGAGCGACATGACGACGTTGTCGGCTTCGCCCTCACCGGTCACGGCGGGCGTGTCGTCCGCCGCGTCGCCGGCCGCCGTCTCGCGCAGCCGGGCGCGGGCGATGGACCCGCGGACCGAGAAGAACAGCGTCGCGATGATGAGCACCAGGATCACCAGCACGATGGGCCGGGTCAGCCAGCCGACACCTTCGTGGATGCGCCAGCTGAGGAGGAACGAGTTCTCCATCAGGCCGCCCAGGATGAAGGCGAGCACCACCGGCGGCCGCGGCCAGCCGCCCTGCTTCATCAGGTAGCCGATGATTCCGAACACCACGAGCGCGACCCAGTCGCCGAGGCTCGCCGAGGCGAGCCAGGCGCCCATGAAGACGAAGAGCAGGACACCGGGCACGATCAGATGCCCGGACATGAACGCCACCCGCGCCACCTGGTTGCTCCACAACATCAGGCCGCCGGCGGCGATGATGTTGGCGATTGCGATGGTCCAGACCATCGAGAAGGTGAGCGGCAGTTCCGTGGTCAGCATCTCCACGCCGGGGCGCAACCCCTGGATCAGCAGGGCGCTGAGGAGCAGCGCGTTCATCGCGCTGCCGGGCACGCCGAACGCCACCGTCGGGATCAGCGCACCGCCGCGGACCGCGTTATTGGCCGCCTCGGGCGCGATGACGCCGCGCACGTCGCCGGTCCCGTAGCGCTCGGGGTTCTTGGTCGACTGGACGGCGTGTCCGTAGGCGACCCAGTCGACGATGGCGCCGCCGAGGCCCGGGATCATGCCGATATAGACGCCGATCACCGCGCAACGGGCGGCGAGCCAACTGTTCCGGTAGGCATCGCGTACGCCCTGCATCAATTGCTGCAAGCCGCCGAGGTCCTGTCGTACCCGGGATATGGATCGATCGCGAATGGCCAGTTCCATGAGCTCGGGGACGGCGAACAGTCCGAGCACCACCGGCAGCAGCGGCAGGCGGTCGAGGAGGTAGGTGGTTCCCAGCCAGTAGCGGGGGATGGCCTGGTCGTCGGCATAGCCGACGGCCGAGAACAGCAGCCCCAGCGCGGCCGCCGCGAGCCCCTTGGACACCGACCTGCCCGAGAGCGAACCGACCATCGCCAGGCCCAGGATCGCCAGCATGAACAGTTCGGGGTTGTTGAAGCGAACGATGATCGGCAGCGCGACGGGCAGCGACAGGGCCAGGATCGCGGCGCCGAACACGCCGCCGAACGCAGAGACGGTGAAGGCCGCGCCGAAGGCCCGCGACGCCTGTCCCTTCTGCGCCATCGGGTAGCCGTCGAGGATGGTCGCCTGCGACGACGCCGTGCCGGGGATACCGAGCATGACCGAGGCGATGGTGTCGGAGGTCGAGGTCACCGCGTAGATGGCGAGCAGGATCGCGAACGCCGACACCGGCTCCATGCCGAAGGTGAACGGCAGCACCAGCACGATGCCGAGGCCGCCGCCCAGCCCGGGGACGGCGCCAAGCCAGATGCCGATGAGGATGCCAAGCAGCAGGTAGCCAAGCGCCGGCCACTGGAAAACCAGAAACGCGCCCTGAACGAACGCATCAAGCACGCGCGGTCCCTCCTGCGCTTTTGGCGACCGTTCCAAACGGCGCAAAGCCCAGCAAGCGCGCGACCGCGCCGTGCCACATTGTGAGACTTGCTGGCGGGCCGACTGTTGCTTTCATGTCCGCGGCGACAGGCATCACCAGCGGAATCGGTTGGGCCCGAAGTCGCCGAAGTCGCCCTGGTAGAACGCCGAGACGTGCTCTCCCGGCGCCACGATCGCGTCGATGGCGGCATCGTCCGCGGTGTCCCAGTCCAGCGACAGCGCCGCCAGATAGGCGTCCAGTTGCTCCATCGTCCGCGGGCCGACGATCGGACTGGTCACCCCCGGGTCGCTGCATCACCCAGGCGGTCGCGAAGGTCGCCGGGGCGACGTTCCGCTGTTCGGCAATGGCGGCGACGGCGCGCGCGGCGTCGACGATCGCGTCGGAGATCCGCATCCGGTGGCGCCAGTTGGTGGTGTCGGCGAGGCGTGAGCCTTCAGGCGGCCGGGCGGCGTCGCGGTACTTGCCGCTCAGCATGCCACCGGCGAGCGGGCCGAACGGGATCAGCCCGATACCGTGCGTCTGGGCCATCGGCACCAGCTCGCGTTCGATCCGGCGGTCCAGGATGTTGTAGGGCGGCTGCTCGCAAACGAACCGGTTGAGGCCGAGTTCCTTCGCCGCCCACAGCGATTCGACGATCTTCCACGACGTGAAGAAACTCGTGCCGATGTAGCGGACCTTGCCGGCGCGGATGAGATCGTCGAGCGCCCGGAGCGATTCGTCGATCGCCACGTCGGTGCGCGGGCGATGGAGCTGGTAGAGATCGATCACGTCGGTTTGCAGGCGCTTCAGGCTCGCCTCGCACGCAGCGATGATATGGCGGCGGGAGATGCCCTGGTCGTTGGGATCGTCGCTCATCGTGCCGTGCGCCTTGGTGGCGAGGATCACGCCGGCGCGCTTGCCGTTCCGCTTCAGGGCCTCGCCGACGACCTCCTCGCTGGCGCCGCGGTGGTAGACGTCGGCGGTGTCGATGAAGTTGATGCCGGCATCGAGGGCGCGATCGATGATCGCGTACGACTCGTCGGGTGGCGTCCGGCCGCCGAACATCATCGTGCCGAGACAGAGGGGGCTCACCCTGACGCCGGTGCGTCCGAGATTCCTGTGGTCCATGATCAGCTCGCCTGTTTTATCCGTCGTTGGTTGAGTCGGCGGGCGATGAACGGCCACATCGCGAACCCGATCGAGAACACCAGGATGCCGAGAGAGAGGGGTCGGGTCAGGAACGGCAGGAAGCTGCCGTCCGATTCCATGAGGCTGGAGCGGAGCTTCACCTCCAGCAGCGGCGACAGGATGAAGCCGATGACAAAGGCCGCGCTCGGCAGACGCGCCACGCGCATCAGGTAGCCGACGACGCCGAAACCGATCAGCACCCAGACGTCGAACAGGCGGTTGTTGGTCGAGTAGATGCCGATCGCCGCGATGACGAAGATGCCGGGCACGAGCAGGTTCTTGGGAATGTCGGCGATGCGCCCGAGCCAGGCGGCCACCGCCAGCAGCAGCACGAACATCAGGATGTTGGCGTAGAACAGCGTCGCGATGATGCCGTAGAACGTGTCCGGGTGTTCGATGATCAGGAGCGGGCCCGGCTGGATGCTGTGGAACAGCAGCGCCGCCATCAGGATGACGTCGGCCGGACTGCCCGGAATGCCCATGGCGATCATCGGGATGAGTGCGCCGCCGATGGTCGAGTTGTTGCCGGCCTCGGACGCGACCACGCCCTCCTCCGTTCCCTTCCCGAACGCCTCGGAATTCCGCGACACGTTGCGGGCGACGGTGTAGGCGATCACCGAACCGATGTTGGCGCCGATGCCGGGCAGGATGCCGATCCAGGTCCCGATCAGTGACGATCGGATCAGATTGCCAACATGGTGAGCCACGCGGGTCACGCTTCGCAGCACATCCGCGAACCGGACGGCGACCTGTTGGGCGGCGGCGCGATCGTGCTGCAGCTCATAGACGACATGACCGATCGCGAAGATGCCGAGCAGCACCGGCAGGATGGCGAACCCCGTGTCCAACCGCTCGACGCCGAACGTGAAGCGGGGCACCTGCGACACCAGATCGAGGCCGAACAGGCCGACGAGGACGCCAAGCGCGCCCGACAGCACCCCCTTCAGGAGATCCGAGCCGCTCGCCGTGGCGATCATTAAGAGGCCGCCGACGATCAGCGCGGAGAACTCGAAGCCGGAGAAGTTCTTCAGTGCAAAGCGGGCGAGCGGTGCGGCGAGGCTCGCAAGAACGAGCCACGACAGCATGCCGCCGATGAACGACGAGGTGACGCCCAGCGCCAGTGCCTTGGCCGCGTGACCCTGCCGCGCCATGGCGTGACCGTCGAAGGTCGTCATGACCGCCGCGGGCGAGCCGGGGATGCCGAGCACGACGCCGGTGACCATCGCGCCGCTGACGCCGCCGACATACATGCCGACGAGCAGAAACTGCGCCAGGATGGACTCCATGTGAAACGTCAGCGGCAGCGTCAGCGCCATCAGGACGCCCTGGTTCAGCCCCGGCATGGCGCCGAACACCAGGCCGAGCGCGACGCCAAGCAGCGACATCGCGAGCGGCGTGGCGGCGAAGTTGGCGACCAGCGCGCCAACGACGTCTTCAAACATCGCCGTCAAGCATCGTCGTCGTCCGACGGCGGCTCGCGCTCGCCCCGGTCCGCGTACCGCGCCATCTCGATCGGCCCCTTGCCGCCGTCGGTCAGCGCCGCGCGGTACTTCGCGATCATGTCTTCGAGGATGTCGTAGCGGCCGTCGGTGGCGGCCAGCAGGTCGGCCAGGGCGGCGGTGTCCTTGAGGTAGATCGTGCCGTCGCCCTTCTCCTGCGCGCTGTAGTTGGCCATGGCCTCGGCGTGACGCTGGAAGACGACCGAATCGCCGGCGCCACGGCCTTCCCGAACCACGCGCACGAACTGATCCAGATCGATGCCGTGGCGTTTGGCGACGGCGAGTGCCTCGGCGATGGCGACGACTGTTGTGTAGCCGATGGCGTTGTTCAGCACCTTGGCGATGGCCGCCGCACCGGACGGACCGAGATAGGCGTGGCCGCGGCCGGTGGCGGCGAAGAAGGGCACGGCAGCGGCGACCGCGGCGTGATCACCGGAGGTGTAGTAGTAGAGCGCCCCGGCGTCAGCGTCCTTACCGATGCCGACGACGGAGGCCTCGACGTGCCGCAGGCCGCGCGCGGTCGCCGCGGCCGTGACTTCGCCGGCGTAGGCCGGGGCAACCGTCGACGTCTCGATCGTGATTTTGCCGGGCTCGGCCGTCTGCAGAATGCCGTCCGCGCCTTGCCAGGTGGCTTGCAGTGCGCCGGGCGAGGCCAGGCTGACGACGATGATGTCCGCCTCGGCGACAACGCCATGGAGATCGGCCGCGGCCTCGACGCCCTGGGCTCGCGCCCGCTCGCATGCCGCCTCGGCGATGTCGTAGCCGACGACGCGGTGGCCGGCGCGCACGGCGGAGCCGGCCATGCCGCCCCCGATCATGCCGAGGCCGACGATACCGATGGTTGGTTTGTCCGCGACCATCAGCTCGGCAACGTGACGTAGAGGACTTCGGTGAAGACGTAGGCGACGGCGAAGGCGAGCCCGAAGCCGACGGCGGCGCCGAGGCCGAGGATGCGCGGCGTGACCCGACCCACGGCCAGCGCGCCGCAGACCGTGAAGACCGCCGCCGTGGAGACGACGTAGGCCCAGTAGCCGAGCCTGAGCTCAAGCAGGACGGCATAAACGGCAAGGGCCGCGAACACCGCCGCGGCGATCGCGATGCGCCGGTCAAGGTTGAGCGCGACCCGGAGCGTCCCGTCACCGTGTGCGGCGCGCAGACCGCGAACCATGAGTGCGAGCGCCAGGGCCAGGATCAGGCCGGGGACGACAACCGCCATAAACCGTGGCCCGAGCGGTTCGAATTGCGGACCGGGAATCGACTGCGCCTGCCACAGGAGGACCACCATCAGCACCGCAAGGACAAGGCCCGTCGCTGCGTCGCGCAAGGTCACCTCCCAACTCTGTTGCGGCCGGCGGAACCGGGGCCGGCCGCAACACTATCCCAGGATCGTATCGACTACTGTTTCAGATCGAATTTCTCGACGATGTTCTCATAGAGCGCGTACTGGGCGTCGACCTCCGCCTGCAGGTCCGCGCCGCGGGCGAACCGAAGATCCTCGATCCGCTCGCCCAGCTCGGCCTGCAGCTCCGGATCTGCCATCACCTGCTCCAGCTTGTCGGCCCAGTAGTCCTTGGCCTCCTGCGGCACGTCCTTGTGGGCCCAGAAGAAGTTGGTGACGTTGCCGATCGCTTCGAGCTCAGGAAAGCCCGCATCGCGTGCCGTCTCGAGGTCCGGCAGGGCGGCCGGGGTGATGTTCGAGAAGATGAACAGCGGCTTCAGTTCGCCGGATTCGATGTAGCTCTTGGCAATCCCGGGTACCGAGATGCCGACGTCGATCTGCTCACCGATCAAGGCGGCACGGATCGGGCCGCCGCCGCCGGGAATGTTGACCAGATTGAAATCGAGGCCGAGCGAATCCATCACGCTCAACGCAACGATGTGGCTGTTGGCACGCAGGAACACACCCACCTTGACCTCACCGGGGTTCGCCTTGGCGTGTTCCACCATCTCGCCAAGGGAGTCGAACGGCGCGCTGCGCGAGGCGACGTACATGATGTCGATGCCGCCGGTCCGCGCGACCGGTGTCATGTCGCGGAAGTCGCGCCCAAGAATGCCCTGCGCGGCGGTGCCCATGAACGCCTGATGGAAGAACATCAGGGTGTAGCCGTCCTTCGCCGCGTCGTAAGCGGCACGCGTCCCCGTGGCGGTGCCGCCGCCCGGAATGTTCTTCACGATGAGCTTCTGGTCGGCGTACTTCTCCATGTGCTTGGCGATGATCCGCAGGTTGATGTCGGCGGCGCCGCCGGCGGCGTTAGGCAGGATGACGGTGACCGGACGCTCGGGGTACTCGGCCTCGGCCGGCGACACCGCCATCGCGAGCGGCAACAGGGCGACGACGGCCGCCGAAAGCAGCTTTTTCATGGTGTGCATGATGATGTTCCTCCCAATCGACTGTCGCCAGATTAGCGATTTTGCTACAACACAATTAACCTGAACTTGTCGATTGTTATTCCATTGGAGGAATAGCCGTGGATCTGCGTCACGTACGGATGTTTCTGACCGTCTACCGCCATGGCAACATCTCGTCGGCGGCCGACGACCTGGGCATGAACCAGCCCGCCCTGTCCAAGATGCTGCGGCGATTGGAGGGCGAGTTGCAGGTCGACCTGTTCGACCGCTCGTCGCGGGGCGTCGAGCCCAACGTCTACGGCCGCGCGCTCGCGCACTTCGCGCAGGCGATCGATTCCAACTTCCGCAGCGCCATCCGCCAGATCGACGCCATCCGCGACGCGCAGGTCGGACAGGTCATCGTCGGCGCCGGCGGCACGTGGCGCGACAGCGTGGTGCCGCAGGCCGTCGCGGCTTTTCAGAACGGGCGGCCCGGCGCCCGCGTACGCATCGTCAGCGACTCCGTCGAGGTCCTGTTCGGCGGCCTCGTGCGCGGGGAGCTCGATGCGGTGCTCGGTCCCATCGATGTCGCGCGCGAGCTGTCGGACTCGGTGCGCGTCGAGCCGCTCCTGCACACCCGGCTTGTGGTCATCGGCGGCCAGCAGCACCCCGCCCTCGGCCAGGGCAACCTTTCTTTACGCGATCTCGCGCGCCTGCGATGGGTCCTGCCGACCGGCGCGTTCGTTCGCCAGCGGTTCGACGCCATGTTCCAGCGCCGGAACGTCACGCCGCCCATTCCGGTCGTGGAGGTAGAGGACGCGCGCTGCCTGTTCAATCTGGTGGCGACGACCGAGCTCGTGACCTTCGTGTCGGAAGCGAGAATGCGGTCGCGCCCGGAGGGACCGTTCGCCATCCTGCCGACCAGCCATGCAGGCGAGGAGAGCCGATCGGGGATCGCGACCCGCCGCACCGGCACCACGACGCCCCTGTGCGAGGCGTTTCTCGGCTATGTCAGGGACGCGATCCCCAAGCGGCACCTCATTGCCGCGTGACCGCGCGAACCTAGAACGCGCTTTCCGTCCCCGGCGGCGGCGTGCCGCCCGGCATGGCGACCGCCTTGTCCGCCAGGATCGCCTCGACGCCGCCGTGGCTCTCGACCAGCGCCTTCTGATCGGCCTTGGCGCGCGCATCGATACCTTCGGGATCCAGCCGCTCCCGCAGCATCGTCTCGAACCGCGCCACCACGTCCGCGTGCGTCGCAGCCCGGCCCAGGTCGTTCAGCTCGTCGGGGTCACCGACCAGATCGAAGAGCTGCGGCGGCAGGCCGACATAGTGGATGTACTTGAACCTGCCCTGGCGCAGCATGAACGCCCCCGACACGGCGCCGGCCGCGTGGTACTCGCTGAAGATCACCCGTTCGGGATCGTCCGGTTGCTCCATGATCTCGAAGATATCGCTGCCGGGCACGTCGTCGGTCACCGCGACGCCGGCATGACGCAGGATCGTCGGGAACATATCGACCAGCGAGATCGGGGTTCCGGCGACCTTGCCCTGAGGGATGTCCGGCCCCGACATGACGAACGGGATCGCGGCAGATTCCTCATACAGGTTGTTCTTCTGCCACAGGCCCCGCGCGCCGAGATTGTCGCCGTGGTCGCTGGTGTAGATCACGTCGGTGGTCCCGCCGAGGCCCGCGTCCGTCACGGCGTCCAGAACGCGCCCCAGATTGTGGTCGACGAAGCTGCAGAGGCCGAAATAGGCGGCGATCGCGATGCGACGACGTTCGTCGTCAAAATACGAGTCGGTGACGAAGCAGGCGCGCAGCGCTTCGAGCCACGGATGATCGGGTCGCTCGCCGTCGCGGTAGGCCTTGGGCAGCGGCATGTCGTCCGGATCGTAGAGCGCGAAGAACTCTTCCGGCGCGATCAGCGGGAAGTGCGGCGCGACGAATCCGACGTACAGGACCCAGGGGCTTTCCAGCGCCCTGCCCTTCTCCCCGATCCATGCCACCGCGCGCTCGGCGATGTCGCGGTCGTAGCGGGTGTAGTTGGACTCGCCGGGGCCGACCCGCTCCGCGATCGCCGACCCTGCCCGGCGCTCCGGCAGGAAGGGATCGCGGATCGAGCCCATGATGTCGCCCACCCCCTTGTTGACGTGCATGGGAATGATCTGCTCGTCGAAGCCGGCCGGATCGTCGTTGCGATAGTGGAGCTTGCCGATCGAGGTCACCGGCACGCCGGCCTCCTGCAGGCGGTGGCCCCAGGACGGGGGTGAGCCCTCATAGGGCATGGCGTTGTCCCAGTTGCCGATCTCGTGGACGTACTGGCCGGTCGCGAACGACGCGCGCGCCGGCACGCACAGCGGGCAGTTGGTGTAGGCGGTGGGAAACCACGTCCCGCCCGCCGCCATGGCGTCGATCCGCGGAGTCTTGACGATCGGATGGCCGGCGAGCCCGGTGCACGCCGCCGCATGCTCGTCGGACATGACGATAACGAGGTTCTTCACGGTGTCGGTCACGTCAGCACCGGCCACTGCCCGGCGAAGTGTTCAACCATGCGCATTCCATCCTCTGTTGGTGCCGGCGCCGGGTGGCGCTCATGCAGGGACTCCGTCCAGCGTCCGAGCCGTTTCAGGAAGAACAGCTTCTGATGCGGGAGCACGTGCTCCAGGTTCGGGCCGCTGGTGAGGAACTGGAGCGGCATCACCGCGCGCGCCTGTAACGCCTCCGCCTCGGCCAGATTGTCGGCCCCTCCGGCGTCGAAGAGCTCGAACACCCTGACCTGTACATCGAACAGCAGTGGTGCCGGCACAGAGCCTTGCGCGCCGGCCATCAACTGGGTCACCAGGTCCATGCCGTGCTGCCCCGAGAAGACGGTGAAGCGATCCGTCAGACCCTTCATCGCCGCCAGTGACTGCGCGGTGGTGCCCTCACCCTTGAGCATCGAGATGTTGGGCGCGGCCTCGCGGAGGCGTCCCAGAAACGCCGCCGAGAAGTACACGCCGGTGTCCGGCGCGTTCTGGATCGCGAACGGTTTGTCCGTTTCCGCAGCCAACTCCAGGAAATAGGGAAGGAAAGTCTCGCTGGGGACCGGGAACTTGACCGCGGGCTGGGCGATGAACCAGGCCGCACCGGCCGCCGCGCCCGCCCGGATGAGCTTCTTCTGCCCCCGGATCGAGGTTTCGGTGAGGGTCAGCGCGAAGGGCACGCGACCGCCCACGGCCTCCGCACACAGATGGAGGAGATCGATCTTCTCCTCGACGTCGAACTTGTAGAACTGCGAGACGAAGCCCAGCAGGACCAGACCGTGGACCCCGTGCGCGATGCAGACGTCGATCTGCTCGCGCATCAGCGCTTCATCGACATCGCCCGACGCGTCGAAGAACGTGAAGACCACCGGATAGATGCCGCGATGAGTGTGCCGTGCCATGTGTCGTCGGTGTCCGGGTTCCTGCCAGGCTCGCCCTCTACAACGCCCGCGCCGGGCCGCATGAAAGGGACCGTCGCGTGTTCCACGATATGGAACAAAGCGGCCGCAATGATTGACGCTCCACCCCTGCCCGCGGACCCTTCAGGTCCATCTTCGTCGCGCTGTGGTGCGACGATTTCCGGCAGAAGGCAACATGTCGACACTTCTGTCGCAGAGGGAGGAAAACGATGGAATACCGTAGAAAACAGCGGTTCATCCTGCCGACATCTGTGGCCGTCGGCCTTGTCGCGGCTGTCGTTTCGACCAGCGCGGTCGCTGCCGAATTGCGTGAGATACCGCGCGAGAAGACGTTTGTTTCGATGGGCAATGATCGCGGTTCGCCGGTCTTTCTCGATCCGGGTATCGCCAACCCCTATCGGGGCGGGGTCAACTCGATCCGCTGGACGATCATGCTCTCGACCGAGCCCCTGTTCTACTACAACAACCTGACCAACGAGGTGATCCCGTGGATCGCCGAGAGCCTCGAGACCAGCGACGACTTCAGCGTCTACACGGTCAAGCTGCGCGAGGGCGTCACGTGGAGCGACGGCGAGCCCTTCACCTCGGCCGACGTGAAGTTCACCTACGACATGCTGATCGAGAACGGCAAAGGCGACGGCGACCTGCGCTTTGCCGGCAACGTCGCGCGCACCGTTGCCAGCGTCGAGGCACCCGACCCGCTGACGGTCCGGATCAACCTCAATCGCCCCAACCCGCGCTACCCCTTCGTCGACCTCTACGCCTATTTCGGCAACGGGCTGATCTGGGTACCCAAGCACATCTGGGAGAACGTCGACGACAAGCTGGCATTCACCAACTACGATGAGGACAAGGGCTGGCCCGTCACCACCGGCGCCTGGCACCTGAAACGCTACACCGAAAACCAGATCTTCCTCGACCGGCGCGACGACTGGTGGGGGGCTGCGACCGGTTTCCGCGCGCTACCGGATGTGGAGCGGATCGTCTCGATCCCGTTCGGCAACAACGATCGCGCCGTGAAGATGATCACCGGCGGCGAAGTCGACATGTCGCCGAACGTCAGCGACGTCCTGTTCATGAAGAAGATGGTCCAGGAGAACGACCACATCACGTCGTTCTCGGGCGATGAATCGCCCTACGGCGCGACCGGCTGGTGGACGATGTCGCTCTACCCCAACAACAAGCTCGACAAGTGGGCCGACCAGCGGGTGCGGCGCGCGCTCAACTACGCCATCGACCAGCAGCAGATCTCGGACTTCGCGTTCGAGGGGGCCAATCCGGTCAACCTGACGCCGTTCCCCGACTTCGGGTCGCTGGCCGACATCCGCGAGGTCGCGCTCGCCAAAGCCCGCGCGTACGATTTCGGGCGCCAGGATTTGGCCAAGGTCGACGAACTCATGACCGCCGCCGGCTACGCCAAGAACGGCGACGGCTTCTGGGCGAAGGACGGCGTCGAGCTCAAGTCGACCATCCACGGCATCCCGCTCACCCGCGCCTTCGGGCCGTTCGTCGCCCGCCAGCTCCAGGACGCCGGCTTCAACATCGAGTTCGTGGCCAACACCGACTCGCGGACATTGATGCGCAAGGGCGAGGCGGAGATGGCGATCTTCGGCCACCGCGGCGCGGTATCGGATCCGCTGGCCGGGTTTGAACTCTATCTGTGCCGCAACCAGGACGCGCCGCTGATCCTCGATCGCTGGTGCAACGAGGAGTACGACGCCATCGTCACACAGATGGCCGACGTTCCCCCCGGCGACCCGCGTATGCTCGAACTCGGCGCCCAGGCGATCGACATCTACTACCGCGAAGCCGTCGAGGTGCCCCTCATGGAGCACGTCCAGCGGTTCCCGATGCTCACCACCAACTGGACCAACTGGCCGAGCGTGGACAACCCGTACATCCTGCCGGGCATGGCCTTCATCTCGGGCACCTACGCCTATCAGATCCACAATCTGAAGTCGGCGCAGTAGGCATCGGCCGGGACTGACGGTCGGCGACGCGTTTCGCCGGCCGTCGGACGGTAGCGGGACAACGGCAGATGGCGCTCTCGGACCTCCTTCGACGCCTGGTCTTGCTGGCCGCCGTCATCTGGACGGCGATGACGCTGAACTTCATCCTGCCCCGGATTACCGGGCGCAATCCGATCATCGAGAAGCTGATGGACTCCGCCGATTCCGGCGGCGCCAACGAGTACGACTTCGATCAGTTCGTTGCGGCGATGAACGCGCGCTTCGGTTTCGACCGGCCGATCCTCCACCAGTACCTCGACTATCTGGGCGACCTCGTCACCTTCGATCTCGGCTACTCGATCGCGAACTTCCCGACGCGGGTCGGCGACCTCATCGCCAGCGCCCTGCCCTGGACCATCGGGCTGATGCTTACCTCGACGCTGATCGCCTTCGTGCTCGGCTCGATCCTCGGCGCGCTGACGGTCTGGTTCCGGTCGTCGCGCCTGCTGGGCTTCTTCGTGCCCGTGATCATGGTGCTGGCGGCGATGCCCTTCTACCTGGTCGGCCTGGTGCTGATCTACGTCTTCTCCTCGCTCCTTGGGTGGTTTCCCGCCTCCGGCGGGTTCGTCGAGACGCGGACCGTAACCTCCGGCTGGGACTTCTACCTCGACGTGGCCTATCACGCCGTGCTGCCCGGCCTGTCGATCGTACTCGCCTCCACGGGCGTGTGGGCGCTGTCGATGCGCGGCATGATGGTCACCGTCCAGGGCGAAGACTACATGACGTTCGCCGACGCCAAGGGCCTCAATCTGCGGCGCGTGTTCCTGGCCTACGGCGTCCGCAATGCGATCCTCCCGCAGGTGACCATGCTCGCGCTGTTCATGGGCCAGGTCGTCACCGGCGCCGTCCTTGTCGAGGTGGTGTTCGCCTATCCCGGTATCGGGTTCCTGCTGCTGCGCTCCATCCAGATCAACGACTTCACGACCATCTACGGCGTCGTGTTCATCCTGATCCTGACCATCGGCTTCTCGATGCTGATCATGGATCTGATCTATCCGCTCCTCGATCCGCGCACGCGAAAGTCGCGGGCATGAGCACGGCGACCGACGACCGTCGCGAGGTCACTTCCTTCGACGCAGACGACCACCAGCGCCCGAGCGAACCGGAGTGGGGCACGCTGCGCAGCCGGTGGCGCGCCACGCTTCGCTACATGCGGCGCAACCCCAGCCTGCCGGTCGGTCTGGCGCTGCTATCGGCGCTGATCCTGTTCAGCGTCATCGGCGGTCTGCTTGTCGACATCGGCGACACGCGCGTCATGTCGGCGCCGCACTCCCGCGCACCGGCCGACAACCTGTGGTTCGGGTCGGACCGCCAGGGCCGTGACCTGTTCGCGGTCATGGTCCACGGCACCTGGCTCACCGTCCGCGTCGGCCTGATCGCCGGGGCGGTGGGCATCGTGTTCGGCGCATCGCTCGGCTTCATCGCCGGCTATTTCGGCGGCTGGATCGACAACATCGTCAACTGGACCGTCGACGTCCTGCTCACGGTCCCGGCCATGCTGTTCCTCGTGGTCATCGCCACCAACGTCTCGACGCCGACCGAGCCGCTGTCGTCGACGACAATGGCGATCATCATCGCCGCACTCGCCTGGCGACGGCCGACGCGCCAGATCAGGGCGCAGGTGCTGGTGATGCGCACCGCCGGCTACGTCCAGACCGCCCGGATCTCCGGCGCCAGCAATCTGGAGATCATCTTCCTGGAGATGATCCCCAACCTCCTCCCCTACCTGGTGGCGAGCTTCGTGACCGCCGTCTCGGCCGCCGTCCTCGCCTCGGTCGGCCTGGAGGCGATGGGTCTCGGGCCGCAGAACGAGCCGACCCTCGGCCAGACCATCTACTGGATGATCCAGTCGTCGGCCTTCATGATGGGGCTGTGGTGGTGGATCCTGCCGCCGATCATCGCACTGGTGATCCTGTTCGTCAGCCTCTACCTCATCAACGTCGGGATCGACGAACTGTCGAACCCGCGCCTGCGGCGGAAGGCCTGACCGTGGCGGGCGGGCTCGTGGTCAGCGACCTTGCGGTGCACTTCCCCACCGAGCGCGGCGTGGTGCGCGCGGTCGACGGGATCTCCTTCGACGTGGAGCGCGGCACGCGGCTGGGCTTCGTCGGCGAGTCCGGGTCGGGCAAGACGACCACCGCGCTCGCCATCATGCGCATGATCAAGGCACCCGGACGGATCGTCGCCGGCTCGATCCGGCTGGACGACGCGGATCTGGTGCAGATGTCGGACGCCGAGGTGCGCGCGATCAGGCTGCGGCGCATCGCCTACATCCCGCAGGGCGCGATGAACTCGCTCAATCCGGTCCTGCCGATCGGACGGCAGATCGCCGACGGCGTCATCGACCACCTCGGACCGCAGCGCGACGCCGACCTCAAGGCGCTGGTGGCCGAGTCGCTCGACCGGGTCGGCCTCGCCCCGACCGTGGCGGCGATGTTCCCCCACGAACTGTCGGGCGGGATGAAGCAGCGCGTCTGCATCGCCATCGGCATCGTCCTGAAGCCGGATGTCATCGTCGCCGACGAACCGACCTCCGCGCTCGACGTCATCACCCAGCGGCGGGTGATGGACACGCTCGGGCGCGTGCAGGAGGCCATCGGCGCCAGCCTGATCCTCATCGGTCACGACATGGGACTGATGGCACAGTTCGTCGACGAACTCGTGGTGATGAAGGACGGGCGCATCGTCGAGCGCGGCGCGATCCGCGGCGTCTTCCAGGCGCCGGAACACGCCTACACGAAGATGCTCATCTCAAGCGTGCCGGACATCACCGAGGGCCGCTCGTTCCTGGGGACGATCCCGACGCCGGCAGAGCCGAAGCCGGCGACCGGTGCCGCGCCGTCGCCCCTGGTCGCCTTCCGGAACGTGAGCAAGGTCTACGGGCGCGACTTCTTCGGCCGTGGCGGCGTCCACGCGTTGCGGCCGCTCTCCTTCGAACTCGACGCCGGGCGCTCGGCGATCGTCTCCGTCGTCGGCCAGTCCGGCTCCGGCAAGACGACGCTGGCGAACATCCTGCTCGGGATCACCCGGCCGACGACCGGCGACGTCCGCTTCGAGGGCAAGTCCGTCGCCGGCCTGCGCGGCACGGCGGCGCTTGCGTTCCGGCGCGGTGTCCAGGCGATCTTCCAGGACCCCTACGGGGCCTTCAATCCCTTCTACAAGGTCGACCACACGCTGGCGCTGCCGCTTCGCCGCTTCGGCATCGCGACATCGCGGCGGGACATCTACGTCTGCATGGAACATGCCTGCGATGCGGTCGGCCTCGATCCGCATCTCATCCTCGGCCGGTACACCCACGAACTGTCCGGCGGCCAGCGACAGCGGCTGCAGGTGGCGCGGGCGCTGATGCTCAATCCGAAACTCATCGTGGCCGACGAGCCGGTCTCCATGGTCGACGCCTCGCTCCGGGCGACGATCCTGAAAAGCCTCTACGACCTCAAGGCCAGGCACGGAATCTCGATCGCCTACATCACCCATGACCTCGCGACCGCCTATCACGTGAGCGATTATGTGATCGTGCTCCACCACGGCCACGTCGCCGAGGCCGGAACCCCGCGCGACGTGATCGGCAACCCGCAGCACCCCTACACGCAGTTGCTGATCGATTCGATTCCCTGGCCCGATCCCGACCGGCACTGGGGTTCGCGGCAGTCGGTCGAGGACGACCAGCGACGACTGGAGGAGATCGCCGCCTCGCACCAGACCATCGTGCGCAGCCGCATTCCCGGTTTCGACCTGGACACCGCCGCATGAAGGACACCAGCACGATCAAGGACTTCGAGGTCTTCGAGGCCAGCATCTCGGCCAAGACGACGTGGCTGTTCCTTCGCGTCACGGCGCAATCGGGCGTCACCGGTCTGGGCGAGATCACCTACTTCGGGCGCGAGGCCGGCGTTCGGCAGCAGGTCGATATCCTGCGGCGGGCGGCCGCGGGACTGCCGGTCCGGCAGCGCGAAGCTTTCCTGCGCGACCGCCATGCGCGCGAGCGCGGCAGGATCGCGCGCCTCGTATTGAGCGGGCTTGAACAGGCGCTCATCGACATCTGCGCCCGGGAGCTGCAGGTCGCCGCGGTCGAGCTGATCGGCGGCGCCCGCACCGACGCCGTGGCGTGCTACGCCAACGTCAACCGCGGCACCGTCGACCGATCACCGCAAGGCTATGCGGAGCGCGCGCGCCGCGCCGTCGACCTCGGCTATCGGACGCTCAAGCTCGCACCGTTCGACGGCGTGGTGGCGAAGGAGCTCGGCGGTCCGGACGGCGACCGGCTGATCGCAGCCGGCGTTGCCCGCGTGCGCGCCGTGCGCGATGCGGTCGGCGGCGACGTGCGGCTCAACGTCGACTGTCACGGCCGGTTCAACGAGGTGACGGCGAAGGCGATCATCCGCGACCTCGCCGACGTCGATCTGTACTGGCTCGAGGAGCCGATCCCCGAAGGGCGCGACCGCTATCAGGCGATCCGTCGCCTGCGCAGCTATGCCAACGATCGCGGCATCCGCCTGGCGGGCGGCGAGTCCGAGTTCGGCGTCGCCGGCTATCGCGGCATCGTCGAGAGCGAATGCCTCGACGTGGTCCTTCCCGACATTCGGTTCTGCGGCGGGGTGCAGGAAGTGCTGCGGATCGCGCACTACGTCACGTCGGCGGGGTGCGAGTTCTCGCTCCACAACCCGGTCGGCCCCGTCCTCGACGCGGTGTCACTACAGACGGCATGTGCGGCGCCGGCCGCGACCGTGATCGAACGCACGTTCGAGGAAGTCGCGGGACAGGCGACGCTGGTCGATCCCGGCCTCCGTCATCCCGCGGACGCGCCGTTGGTCGAACGCGATCTGCCGGGCTGGGGCATCGATCTCGACGAGGCGGCGGTCGCCGCCATCGGACGGCCCGACCGGAGCGCCGACTTCCACAACGTTGCCGGGGCCGGCCAGTATGCGTGACCGGCTCCGCTCAGCTCCGGACGCGGCCCAGCGACGCGGCGGGGAAACGTCCGGTGGAGAGGCCGCGCACGCCGGCAGGCAGGCGAAAGAGCCCGCCGGAGAGCGGCGCTTCGACCAATCGTGAGGGCGGCACGTAGAGGCGGCTCGACGTCACGAACAGGGTCGACATGCGCGGACCGCCGAAGGCCACGTTGGTCGGCAGCGGAACGGGCAGCGGCACCGACCGGTCAAGCGTCCCGTCGGGCCGATAGCGGTGGACGCGCCATCCGCCGTAGATCGCCGCCCAGACGCCCCCCTCTTCGTCGACGGCCAAACCGTTCGGCGTCCCCTGGCCGCGGTGGACGGCGAAGACGCGACGCTTGGTGATGTGGCCGGTCTCGATGTCGAAGTCGAACTGATGAATGGTGCCCGCCGATGCCTGGGTCAGATAGAACCGTCGCGCGTCGGGGCTCCAGGCCAGTCCCTTGGCGGCGTTGATGCCGTCGAGGCGCAACGTTACCTGGCAGTCGTGCTCGAGACTGTACAGGCGTCCGGGGGCCTGCCGCGGTATGGGCACCATCGACGCTGCCCAGTAACGGCCGGCGGGATCGATCTTGCCGACCTGGAACCGGCTCCCGGGATTGTCGAACTCCGGGTCGGCGAGACTCGTGACGCTGCCGCTTCGCGGATCGATGAACTGGAACCCGCTCTGCCCGCCGGCGATCAGGTCGCGTCCGTCCGTCAATCCGACCGCGCCGGTCAGCTCCCGCAGCATCAGGCGGCTCGACTTGCCGGTCGTGAGGTCGAGCGTGTTCAGCGCCGGCGCCAGCACGTCGACCCAGTAGAGCCGCTTGGCGCGTTCGTCGTAGCAGGGTCCGCCGCCGACGCTGTCGGAGGTTCCCTGAATCCAGTCGGTGCCGGACTCGGGAAGCTCGCGCGGGCGAATGGGGATGTTGCGATGGGTGGCGCGCGGGCGGGCGTCGGCCGAGGCATTGCGTCCCGCACCCACCGTCCGCCGTCCGATGTCATAAAACTGATCCTTGCTGACGCGATCGAGCGAACACACCGCCGAGATGGCGGCGGTCGCGTTGCCGCCCTCGTCCGTGATCGTCGCGGCAACCTCGCGCACGCCCGGCTCGTCGTCGTCGGAGCCGATGGCGAAGCCGGTGGAGATCGCGAAGCCGACCGCCGATTTCATGCGCTGGATGGCGCGGCGCGAAGCTTCCCGCGGCAACTCGGCGGCGATGCGTGCAATCATCGTGTTCTGGGCTTCGCGCGGCATCTGCGCCACCATGGCGAGTCCGGCGGCGCTGCGATGGATCGGGATGCGCGCGCCCAGACCATGGACGAGCGGCACCGGCTCCGGCGGCAGGCTGAGATCCATCACGACGACATCAAGCCCGTCCAGCGCACACAGCCGGGCGGCCTCGCCGGTCTCCTCGCTCAGCCGCCGAAGCTCCGGCGCCGCCGCGCCGATCAGGTCGTATTTGTCGACGAGCTTGTGGGCGATCTCGAACAGACGCGGCCCCATGCCGTACGTCTTTCGGCTGGGATCGACGGCGAGAATGCCGTAATCGGTCATGACCCTGAGGATGCGAAAAAGCGTACTCTTGGGGAGCCGGGTCTTGCGTTGCAACTGCGACAGGCGCAGCGGCTCGTTGGCGCTGGCGACGGCGATCAGCGCGTTCAGGCTCTTGGAGAGCGACCGGGCGCCGTAGACCGACGATGTCGGCTCGGCCGCGGCGGACGGCCGGCTCCCGGTCTCGACGTCCTGATCCGGGGCAGGTGTGGTCACGCCGGCGGCGGAGGACTCGTCCATCACGTCACGCGCCTTGCCGGAGACCGGGTGACAAGAGCCCGATACGAACGATGGAGGCAGGCTTGATTGAACGACACCTCGATATCCCTACAACCGACGGCCCCATGCCCACATTCGTGACGGCGCCCGACGGCGTTACGGGTTGTCCGGCGATCATACTCTACATGGACCTCTTCGGTCCGCGCGAGGAGATGTTCGACTTCTGCCGGCGGTTCACCGAGGCCGGCTTCGTCGCGCTGCTGCCGAACCTGTTCCACCGCCTCGGCTCGCCGGTCTTTCCACCGGCCAACGTCAAGGGCGAGAAGCCGCATCCGGATGCCCAGGCGGCCAATCGCGCCACGACGCTCGACCACACCAGGACCGATACCCGCGCGATCGTCGCGGCGCTGGACAACGGGCTGGTCGGCCCGCGCGCCGACGGTATCGGCGTCATCGGCTACTGCATGGGCGGTCGGCATGCGCTGGCCGCGGCCGTCGCAGAGCCCGACGTGTACGCGGGCCTCTCTGTGCACGGGGGGCGTCTGGTCGACGACACCGTGGACTCGCCGCATCTGCTCATCAGGCATCTGACGGTCCCCTTCCATTTCGCGTTTGCGGTGGACGACGGGACGTGCCCCGAGGATCATCAGGCCCTGATCCGGCGGGAAGCCGCGGCGAGCGGACCGCACGTAACGTGCGAGCTTTATCAGGCCGCGCACGGCTGGTCGTTCCCGGAACGGTGGCGCTACGACCGCGAAGCGAGCGAAGCCATCTGGCAACGCGCGATCGACATGTTCCGGCGCGCGCCGGCGGCGCCTTCTCCGGCCTCGTAACCGCGCCGATCAAGACGTGATCCCGTAGAACCGCATGGCGGTTCGGCGGTAGATCGCGTCCTGGTCCTCCGCCGACAGGCCGAGCCGCGCCAGGGCCGCGTCGAGCGCGTCGACCCAGCGGCGATAGGTCGACATGATCGTCATGACCGGCCAGTTGCTGCCGAACATCAGCCGGTCCGGTCCGAAGGCCTCAACCAGGGTGGCGATGTACGGGTAGACCGTTTCGGGGCGCCACTCGACGCCGGCGCGCTCGCACAGCGCCGACAACTTGCACACCGCTTCAGTGTCGCGCGCGACGGCGCCGATGTTGCTCGCCCAAGGTTCCAGTTCCCCGCTCATGACGACGGGCCGCGCGCCGTGATTGATCAGCGGCCGGAACCCGGGAATCGACGTGACCAGCGCATGGGTCGCCGGCAGGTGATCGTGGTTGATGAGGAACTCGACGGTCACGTCGTTGTCCATCAGCCAGCGGTAGTTTGCGGTGACGGTCTCGCCCGCGAGCCACCGTCCATCGAAGCCGCCTGGGGAAAAAGACCGGATTCCACGGAATTTAGGAAACGCGCGGAAGCGATTGATTTCGCTTGCGATATGGTCGGCGGATTCGTCGAGGTCGACCCAGCCGACGACCGCGGCGACGAGGTCGACATCGCGCGTCGACTCGAGAATGAGCTCGGTCTCGGCGGTGTCGGGCGCCGCCTCCACCAGGACGATCTTCCCGACCCCGCACGGCATCGCCACGGCCGCCAGATCGTCGGGCAGGAACGGACGGCGCAGGGCGTCGATCCCGCGCGCGATCGGGATGTCTTCGATCTGGTCGGCGTTCCAGAAATGGACGTGGCTGTCGATGCGCATGGCGCTCCCTCGGCTAGGATTTGAGGCGCGCGTTCTGCTCGGCCAGAACGTCGACCAGCCGCGTGATGGCATCCTCGGACAGGCCACTGCCGACGCCGATCCGGTAGGCCTGATAGGCGCCCTCGACCACCGGTGCGTGGGCGTTCGCCGACCGCGCGACACCCAGGTAGGTCCTGATGGCGTTCAGCGTGTTGCCGATGTGGGCGTTCGGATTGTGTTCGTCGGCCGTGGCGGCACGCATGACGTTGTCGACGACCTTGCTGCTCGCACCGGCGCTGGCGAAGACCTCCTGCAGGACGTTCAGGTCCATGCCCTGGACCTTGGCGTGCGCGGCAAGCTCGCAGGTCAGCGCCAGCACCGAGTGGACCAGCGCATTGGAGAACAGCTTGAGACGCTGGCCGGACCCGGGCGGACCGGCAACGATCAGGCGTTCGGCGAACGCTTCCAGAAGGGAGCGGGCGCGGGCGATGTCATCGTCGGAACCGCCGACGAGCAGGACGGCCTTGCCGGCGCGGGTCCGGGGCGTCGAGTGGAGGATCGCCGCGTCGACCAGCGGCACCCCGCGCCGCGCCGCCGCCTCGGCCATGCCACCGGTAAAGTCCGGATCGCCGGTCGAGCAGTCGACGACCGTCTGTTCCGGCCGCGCCGCCGCGACCACCTGCGGCAGCATGTGTTTGGCCGCCGGCGCGCCAAGACAGAGGATCACCGCGTCGCTGGCGCCGACCAGGTCGGCCACGGTCGCGAACTCGCGTCCGCCGCAGGCTACCAGCGCCTCGATGCGCTCGCGTCGGCGGTGCGCGACCGCACCGACCTCGTGACCGACATCGAGCAGCCGATCGGCGATCGCCGATCCCATCAGGCCCAACCCGACGATGCCGACGCGCTGACTGGTCATCTCCGGCTCCTAGAAGGCAACGGCGTCGCCACCCTTGAGGGCGAGCATCTCGCGCGCCTCGTCGGGCGTTGCGATCCGCAGGCCAAGCCCTTCGATGATCTTGCGCACCATCACGACCTGTTCGGCGCTGGACCGGGCGAGGCGGCCCTTGCCGGCCCAGAGGCTGTCCTCCAGGCCGACGCGAACATTGCCGCCGAGGGCGGCTGCCTGCGCGGCGACGCGCAGCTGGTTGGACCCCGCGCCGAGCACTGACCAGCGGTAGTCGCCGCCGAACAGGCGGTCGGCCGTGCGCTTCATGTGCAGCACGTCTTCCGGGTGGGGACCGATCCCGCCCAGCAGGCCGAAGACCGACTGGATGAAGAACGGCGGCTCGACCAGGCCAAGCCCGGCGACGTGATGCAGGTTGTACAGGTGAGCGATGTCGTAGCATTCGAACTCGAACCGCGTGCCGTTGCCGGAACAGGTCTCGAGGATGTAGCGGATGTCCTTGAAGCTGTTGCGGAACACTAGGTCGCGCGTCGCCTCGAGGTGTTCGCGCTCCCAGTCGTGCTTGAACTCCTTGTACTTGTCGAGCAGGTGGTAGAGCCCGAAATTCATCGACCCCATGTTCAGCGACGCGACTTCCGGCTTGTAGGTCGCGGCCGGGAGAACACGTTCCTCGACCCGCATGTACGGGCTTCCGCCGGTGGTGATGTTGACCACAGCATCCGTCGCCTGCTTGACCCGGGGAAGGAACCGCGCGAACGCTTCCGGCGTCTGGTCCGGCTTGCCGGTCTCGGGATCGCGCGCGTGCAGATGCAGGATCGACGCGCCGGCCTCCGCAGCGCCAACGGCGTCGGCAACGATCTCATCCGGTGTGATCGGCAGGTGCGGCGACATGGTCGGCGTGTGGATGGCGCCGGTCACCGCACACGTGATGATCACCGTTCCTGCGCTCGTGTCTTTCGACGATGCGGACACGGGCGTCCTCCCTCTCTCGCTGCCGGCTTTAGTCAGTACGATTGCCGGCCGCAAGTCTCGTGGCCGGACCCGGCGCGCCCGCTGTCTCGCGTCCACGCCACCGGGTCCCGAAAAATACAACACCACCAGACAGATACACGGATAGGCCGGCAACAAGCATCATTCCGATATGGAATGGATGTGCGCTGTCTATGACATTGTGTGCGCCGCGGCGGACGACAAAGATCGTGGCGGTTCAGTCAGCGGCAGGACACGGGTGCCGGTTCCCCAGAACACGCTGTTCATCCTCTCGGACGAGCACAATCGCAACATCGCCGGCTGCTACGGACATCCGTTCGTCAGGACGCCGGCGATCGACGCGCTGGCCGCGCGCGGTACGCGCTTCGCCCATGCCTATTGCAACAGTCCCATCTGCGTGCCGTCCCGTGCGGCGCTGGCGACGGGCCGGTTTGTCCACCGCATCCGCTGCTGGGACAACGCCATGCCCTACCACGGTCAACTGCCGTCGTGGCACCACGTCGTCCGGGCTGCCGGCAGCGAGGTCGTCGCCATCGGCAAGCTGCATTTCCGGTCGGGTGACGACGACAACGGGTTCAGCCACGAAATCCTGCCGATGCACATCAAGGACGGCAGGGGCGACCTGAAGGGGCTGCTGCGGCGCAATCCGCCGCCGAAGGAAGGCACCGCCAGCCTGGCCGCCGACGCCGGGGTCGGCTTCTCCGACTATTTCGATTTCGACCGGCGCATCACCAACGAGGCGGTGGCGTGGGTCGAGGCCGCGGCGCGACAGGAGAGCGAGCGGCCGTGGACCCTGTTCGTCTCGTTCGTGATGCCGCACTTCCCGCTCATCGCCCCCAAGGCGTACTATGCGCTCTACGAGAACCTCTCCCTCGACGAACTCCGCCACGGCCTCGACGCACCACCACCGGACCATCCCGTTCTCGACGACCTGCGGCACACGTTCGACTACGACCGCCACTTCGACGACGAGCGCCGCGCGGTCGCTTTGCGCGCCTATTTCGGCATGGTCACCGCGCTCGACGAGAATGTCGGCCGCGTCGTCGCCGCGCTGGAGGCCAGCGGCCTCACCCCGACGACGCGGGTGATCTATGCCAGCGACCATGGCGACAACCTCGGCAACCGCGGCATGTGGGGAAAGTCCGTCCATTACGACGACTCGGTCGCGGTGCCGCTGATCGGCGTCGGCGACGGCTTTCCCGTCGGGGTCGCCGAAACGCCGGTGTCGCTGGTCGACCTTTTCCCGACGCTGGTCGAGGCCGCGGGGGCCGGCGATCCGTCGTCGTTCGGAAGCGACGGGCGCTCGCTGTTCGACATCATCGACGACCCCGATCCGGAGCGGGCGGTGTTGTCCGAGTATCATGCCGTCAACGCGCGCACCGGGCACTTCATGCTGCGCAAGGGCACATGGAAGTACGTCCGCTACCTCGATGCCCGACCGCAGCTCTTCGACCTCGCCGCCGATCCGGGGGAGCGCGTCGATCTGGGTGACGACCCGGCGTTCGCTGCGACGCGCGCGACACTGGAACGCGAGCTTCGCACCATCGTCAGCCCGGAGGACACCAGCGACCTGGCGTTCAGGGACCAGGCTGAGGTGATCCGGGCCCATGGCGGCGAGGCGGCCATCCTGGGCTCGGAGGACATCCCCCACACCCCGGTTCCGGCGCTCTGACCGCCGGACAGGTTCATCGGAGGACGCCATGGCCCGCCCCGTTGCACCCGACTTCGATCTCACCGGCCGCAGGATTCTCGTCACCGGCGCGGCCAGCGGCATCGGTGCGGCCACCGCCCGCCTCTGCGCCGGTCTCGGCGCATCGGTCGACCTCGTCGATGTCCATCCGCCCGACGCCATCGTTACCGACATCGCAGCATCGGGTGGCGAGGCGCGCGGCACGTCGATCGACGTGAGCGACCGCGGCGCGGTCGAGGCGCTGGCGACGGATCTCGGCCCGGTCGACGGTCTGGTGCTCGCTGCCGGTATCCAGCCCTACGACGACTGGCAGGACGAGGCGTGGGACGACAACTGGGACAGGGTGCTCGACGTCAACGCGCGCGGCGCCGTCAATGTCGCGCGCGCCTTCTTCGACGGTCTGCGCGGACGTGACGACGGCCGCATCGTCCTGGTCGGCAGCCAGGCCGGACGCCACGGCGGCGCCTATTCCTCGCCGCACTACGTGTTTTCCAAGGGCGGGCTCCACGCGTTCACGCGCTGGCTGGCACGCAAGGGCGCGGCGGACGGGGTGCTGGTCAACGCCGTTGCACCCGGCCCGGTCAGGACGCCGTTCGTCGAGGGACTGGACATCGACGCCGAGGCGATGCCGCTCGGCCGGGTCGCCGCGGAGGAAGAGATCGCCGGCCCCATCGCCTTCCTGCTGTCGCCCGCCGCCCGCTACGTCACCGGCGTCATCCTCGACGTCAATGGCGGCCTGTCGTTCAACTGAGGACCCTTGCCGTGAGTATGACCATCGAACGCGTCGTCGACTGCGCCAATCACCTCGGCGAGGGGCCGGTCTGGGACGTCGAGGAAGGGCGCCTCTACTGGGTCGACGGCACGGGGCGCCGGGTCGGCAAGCCGGGCATCTGGCGCTACGACCCCGGCACCGGGCGTGTCGAGAGCTGGGACATCGGCCGCGATATCGGTGCGCTGGCACTCCGCAAGGACGGCGGGCTCGTGCTGGCGCTCGACGACGGGTTCTACTTCCTCGACCTCGACGGCGGCGGATCGCCGGAACTCATTACCAGGATCGACGAGGACCAGCCGCGCACGCGCCTGAACGACGGCAAGATCGACCGTCGGGGACGCTTCTTCGCCGGCGGCATGGACGACAAGGAGGAGCTCAAGATCTGCGGGCTCTGGCGCCTCGACCCTGATCTCTCGGTGACCAGGGTCGACGACGGGATCATCTGTTCCAACGGCCCCTGCTGGAGCCCGGACGACAGCACCTTCTACTTCGCCGACACCTTCGTCGACGAGTTCTGGGCCTATGACTTCGATGTCGAGACCGGCTCGCTGTCGAACAGGCGCATCTTCGCCACGACGAAGGACGTGCCGGGCGTGCCGGACGGATCGACCGTCGACGCGGAAGGCCATATGTGGAACGCGGAGCTGATCTCGGGCGAACTCGTCCGCTACGCGCCCAACGGTTCGGTGGAGCGGCGCATCGGTATGCCGGTCCGGAATATCACGTCGGTGATGTTCGGCGGCGACGATCTGGAGGACATCTACGTCACCTCCATGGCGCGGGTGAAGCACCCGGCCGTGCATGAGCGGTTCGCGGTCGAGGCGAAGCCGCAATACGGCGCCGGCGCGCTCTATCGTATTCGCGGCCTCGGCATCAAAGGCGTCCCCGAACCGCGGTTCGGCGGCTGAACCGCCTCACCACTGCCCGACGATGACGCCGCCGGCATTGGCCTCGGCCTGCCACCGATCGACGAAGGCGTCGTCGACGGTGGTGCGCTGTTTCAACGTGCGCTGCCACCGGAACAGGCGCTCGTGCAGGCGGGCACGGACATCGGCGTAGGCGCCGTCGACACCGCGATCGATCAGCTCCTGCGGATCGTCCTCGAGGTCGAAGAGCTGCGGCGGAAACCCTTCGTAGTGGACGTACTTGTAGCGCCCGTCGAAGACCATCGCGCCGCGACACAGATCGATGGGCCGATCCAGCGCTTCGCGCACATCGCGGTGGAAGGCGTAGTCGATCTCGCTGAAAGTGGCGTCGCGCCAGTCGCTCCCTTGCGTGCCGCGCGTCACCGGCAGGAGCGACCGGCCCTCGAGCGCCTCGCCAGCCGGCGCGATCCCCAGCGCCTCCATGAAGGTCGGGGCCAGGTCGATGCTCTCGACGAGCCGATGATCGACGGTGCCGCGGGTGCCGTCGGCCGCAGCGCTCGGATCGACCAGGATCAGCGGGACGCGCACCGACGCATCGTGGAACATCTCCTTTTCGCCGAGCCAGTGGTCGCCGAGATAGTCACCATGGTCGGAGGTGAAGACGATCAGCGTATCATCAAGCCGCCCCGCCGCTTCCAGATGGTCGATCAGGCGGCCGATGTGGTCGTCGAGTTGCTTGATCAGGCCCATGTAGATGGGAACGACGGTGTCGCGCACCTCGTCGCGCATGAAGGCGCGGGACTCGTCGCGTTCCATGAAGGCTCGATAGACGGGATGGTCGCTGGCGCGCTCGTCGTCGTGGCGATTCACCGGCAGCGCGTCACCCGGGCCGTAGAGGGTGTTGTAAGGCGCGGAGACCACATACGGCCAGTGCGGCTTGATGTAGCTCAGATGCAGGCACCAGGGCGCATCGCCCTTCCGGTCGATGAACTCGATCGCCCGGTCGGTCATGTAGGCCGTCTCGCCGTGTTCGTCGGGGACTCGTGCGGGTTCGCGCGCGTAGCGCAGATGCCAGCCGGAGAGAATCTCGCCCTCCGGTCCCTCGGCCGAGTTGGCGAAATCGTGCCATGGATTGTCGCTGTCGTAGCCGTGGCGGCGCAGGTAATTGGCGTAGTCGGTTTCGATCCGGCCGTGGCCGAACACGCCGTCGTCGCGGACCACCACCTCGAAGCCGCCTTCCAGGGCGAGCGCCGCCTTGTCCCTGTCGGCGCTCCCGCCCAGCCGGTCGATCGTCGCGACATCGGGGAAGAAGTGGCTCTTGCCGACCAGCGTGAGGTCACAGCCGGCGGCGGCGAGGTAGTCGCCCATCGTGCGCTCGCTCAACGGCAGGGGGACGAACAGCCAGGTCGAACGGTGCGAGGCGACGTACCGGCCGGTGTAGAACGACATCCGCGACGGGCCGCAGACCGGGGACTGGACATAGGTCCGGTCGAAAAGCACGCCGCGGGCGGCCAGACGATCGATGTTCGGCGTGGCGAGCGTCGGATGGCCGGTGCAGGACAGGTAGTCCCACCGTAGCTGGTCGGCCATGATGAACAGGATGTTCTTGGTCGCTGACATCGCCTCCTCGGGTGTCGTCAGGTCGGCACGCGGTGCGACGTTTCTAGACACCGGCCCGGCCACCTCAAACCCAAACGGGGTATTCGTTTCACGACGTGGAACGCGCCGCCTCGCGCAGGACGTCCAGAAAGTTGAGGGCGGCCTTGGAGTGGTTGCGTCCGCTCACCGACACGATTCCCGCCGGCCGGCGATGGGTGCACCAGTCGGCCTTCAGGACGCTCAGCCGTTTGGCGTAGAGGGTCCCGCGCACGTCCGGCATCAGCGTCACCATGTCGGTCCGCATCAGCAGGCGGGCGCGCAACTGCAGCGACGACGATTCCACCGCGATCTCCGGTCGACCGGCACCGCGCTGGGTGAGAGCATAGACGACGTGGTCGCGCGCCGGGTCGCCGGACGGCGGCAGGATCCACGGATAGCGCACCAGCGCCGCCGCGCTCGGGCGGCGGGCACTCACGTCGAGCGGGTGGCCCTTGCGGACCGTCGGCATCAGCACCGTGTCCCGGATCGGTTCGACGACCACGGAGCTGTTACTGAACTCGGGCCGCATTTGGACCAGCAGGAAGTCGAGATGGCCCTGCCACAGATCACCCATCAGTTGCTCCGCCGAGCCTGTCCGAACGCGGAGGGCGAGGCGCGGAAACCGCTCCCGGCACGTCTCGATCACGGGCGGCAGGATGTCCCGCTCCCACGCCTCGCCGGCACCGAAGGTGACCGTGCCGGTCATGCCGGTGCGTATCGAGCGCATCTCGGCGACGAGATCGTCCATCTCCGCACCGATCCGCTGGGCGCGCTGCAGGAAGGCGCGGCCGTAGGCGCTCAGATCGACGCCACGCGACTTGCGGATGAAGAGTTTCGCGCCGAGTTCGTCCTCGACACGGGCGACGATCTTGGTCAGCGCGGACTGCGTCATCCCCAGTGAACGCGACGCCGCACTGATGCTGCCGCTCTCCGCCACCGCGCGGAGAAACTTGATGTGGCGTGTCTCCATCGGACCGAGGATAGGCGGTGCGGCCGGACCCTGCCAGTTAGGCGCGCACCCCGCGCCGCAAAGCGTCAGACGGTGCGGGCGTCGAAGTCCGCGCGCGCCCTCTCGATCTCGGGGCGCTTGTCCACGGCCCACTCCGAGAGCGTCCGCAGGGGCTCGATGAGCGACCGGCCGAGCTTCGTCAGCTCGTAGTCGACGCGCGGCGGTGTGGTCGGCGTCACGATGCGGTTGACCAGCCCCTCGCGCTGCAGCTTCCGCAGGTTCTGGGTCAGCATCCGCTGCGAGATGTCCGGCAGCGCGCCCAGCAGTTCGGAGAACCGGTGGGTGCCGAAATACAGGTGACCGATGATCAGCAGGCTCCACTTGTCGCCGATCCGGCTCAGCACGTTGCGCACGGGGCAGTAGTCGAGGTCGTAGAACTCGGCCGGCGCGATGTCGGGCGTGCGTCGCATCCCTTGTCCTCATCTTGTTACCAAAAAGTGCCTACTTCCCAAATGAGAGTTAGTAACTCAAATATAGCGGGACAACATGGCAATGCCAATCAGGAATGGAGACCAAGGTGACCCATCTTCAGCACAAACGCACCGCTCTCGCGGCCGCCGCCCTCGTCGGCGGCCTGCTTGCGGCCCCCGCCGCGCAGGCGAACGACATCGATCTCAAGGAGATTGCCCTCGGCATCCTCGCCGCGATCGTCGAGGGCGACCGCTCCTACATCGAGGAGCATGTCGCCGAAGACTACCGACAGCACAATCCGACCGTGCCCGACGGCCGCGCCGGCCTCCTGGCCACGATCGACCTTCTCGGCGCCCAGCCCGTCGCACCGCGGATCACGCCACGGCGCGTCCTGCGCGACGGCGATCTGGTCGCGGTCCACAGCGAACTGATGCTGGGCGAGGAGAGCGTCGTCTTCGACCTCTTCCGCTTCGAGGACGGAATAGCGGTGGAGCACTGGGACGCCATCCAGCCCCGGCCCGCAACGACGGCGAGCGGCCGGACCATGATCGATGGTCCGACCGCGATCACCGATCTCGACCGGACCGAAGCGAACCGCGCGCTCGTCGTCGGCTTCGTTACCGACATCCTGAAGGACGGCAGGTTCGAACGCATCACCGAATACATCGGCGCCACCTACCACCAGCACAATCCGCAGATCGGCGACGGGGTGGAAGGGCTGCAGGCCTTTGTCGCCCATCTCCAGGCGAACAATATCTCGCTGGCCGTCACCACGATCCACAACGTCGTCGCCGAAGGGAACTTCGTGATGACCCAGAGCGAGGGCGAGGTCGGAGGTGTGCCCACCGCCTTTTACGACCTCTTCCGCGTTGAGGATGGCCGGATCGTCGAACACTGGGACATCCTGCAGGCGATCCCGGCCGAGATGGCCCACGACAACGGGATGTTCTGAGCTCCGCCCGACCGCGTCGGCGAGGCGGCTGTGCCGCCTCGCCATCCACACGGTCCCGGTCGCGCGCGGTCGGCGGCGGCTCCGCTACTCCAGCCGCGCCACGAAGTGGGCGAGATCACCGACCGCGCTGATCCAGGGCCGGTTCGCCACCTCCTCACGCGCGCCATACTCGGCAACGATCTGCTCGTAGGCCTCCTCGGCGCCCTCGGGGAGCTGATGGGCAATGCCCTGGTGGCAATCGATGCAGGTCTTGTTCTCGTCGATCGCGCGCTGGTGCGCCTCCCCCGAACGGTTCTCCTGGAACGTGAAGTCCATGTAATCGAGACCGTGGCAATTCCTGCACTCGCGGCTGTCCGTGGTCTTCATCGCCCGCCAGACGTTGGAGGCCAGCCGCAGCCGTTCCTCGTTAAACTTCTCGGGCGTCGACACTGTCCCGGCGAAATGGTGGTACAGCTCGCGGGACGCCACGATCTTGCGGCGCACCTTGTGAATCCACTCCTTCGGCACATGGCAGTCCGGGCAGGTCGCCCGCACGCCGGACCGGTTGTTGTAGTGGATCGTGTTCTGGTACTCGACGAACACGTTCTCGCGCATCTCGTGGCACGAGATGCAGAACGTCTCGGTGTTGCTGATCTCCATCGCCCAGTTGAACCCGCCCCAGAACAGGACGCCGCCGACCCCGCCGACGACGACCAGCGCTCCGAGCGAGAACACCGACGACGGCCGCGACACGAACCGCCAGAGTCGCGCGATCACGTTCGGCCGTTTGCCGCCGGAGCTGCCTTTTTCGTTCGCCATGCGCCCCTCCCCGGTGTCAGCGTTGTGACGAGGGCACGAAGGTGTTCTCGACCAGCGGCTCCACGTCGGCCTGGGTGACGTGGCACTGGTTGCAGAACCAGCGCGTGCCCGCCACTTCGTCGAGCTGCCGGCCGTCGCGGTCCAGGTAGTGCGTCATCGACAGCGTCGGCGCATCCTGGTCGCCGGCGTTCGACCAGTCATGGCAGCCGAGGCACTGATTGTTGGCCGCATCGATCTGGTACTGGTCGATCCCGTGCGGGATCAGCGGCGGCTGCATGCGATAGGCGCGGTTGAAGCGCCGCTTGTGTTGCGCGGCGAGATCTTCGATGCCGACCGGCACGTCGACCTGCGCGCCCCGCAGCGAGGCGACGCCGAGCTCCTGTGCCAGCGGATAACTCCCGGCCAACAGCAGACCGACGACCGCTGCCACGACCCATATGGACTGACGTTGCATATGCACCCCCTTAGGCCCGCTCGACCTTGCAGGCGCATTTCTTGAAATCGGTCTCCTTGGAGATCGGACAGGTCGCGTCCAGCGTGAGCTTGTTGACGAGCTGTCCTTCGTCGAACCAGGGCATGAAGACCGAGCCGCGCGGCATGCGGTTGCGCCCGCGGGTCTCGACCCGGCTCAGCACCTCGCCACGCCGCGTTGAGATCCTGATCTCCTGTCCGCGCCGGAAACCGCGCTCGCGGGCATCGTCGGGGTGCATGAACACCACCGCCTGCGGGAACGACCGGTGAAGCTCGGGCACCCGGCGGGTCATCGATCCGGAATGCCAGTGCTCCAGCACGCGGCCGGTGATCAGCCACAGATCGTAGTCGTCGTCGGGTTCCTCGGCCGCGGGCTCGAACGGTGCGAAGATGATGTTCGCCCGGCCGTCCGGCTTGCCGTAGAACCGCACCCCCTCGCCCTCCGGCACGTAGGGGTCGTAGCCTTCGCGGAAGCGGTAGAGCGTCTCCTTGCCGTCGATGACGGGCCAGCGCAGGCCGCGCTCGGCGTGGTAGGTCTCGAAGGACGCCAGATCGTGGGCCTTGCCGCGCCCGAAGGCAGCGTATTCCTCGAACAGTCCCTTCTGGACATAGAAGCCGAAGTGCTCCGCCTCGTGGTTGCCGAAGCCCTCCGCGGTTTCGCTCACGGGATAGCGGTCGACCACACCATTGGCGAACAGCACCTCGAACAGCGTCCTGCCGCGCAGCTCAGGCTTCTGGTCGAGGAGTTCGGCCGGCCACACCTCGTCGGTGGTGAAGCGCTTGGAAAACTCCATCACCTGCCACATGTCGGACTTGGCGTCGCCCGGTGCCGGCACCTGCTCCCGCCAGAACTGGGTGCGGCGTTCGGCGTTGCCGTAGGCGCCTTCCTTCTCGACCCACATGGCGGTCGGCAGGATCAGATCGGCGGCAAGCGCGGTGACCGTCGGATACGGGTCCGACACCACGATGAAGTTCTCGGGATTGCGGTAGCCGGGCCAGCCCTCCTCGTTCATGTTGGGCGCGGCCTGCAGGTTGTTGGTGCACTGAACCCAGTAGGCGTTCAGCTTGCCGTCCTTGAGCATGCGGTTCTGCAGCACCGCATGGAAGCCGGGTTTGGGCGGGATGGTGCCGGCGGGAATGCCCCACGCCTCCTCGCAGATTTGCCGGTGCTTGTCGTTGGCCACCACCATGTCGGCCGGCAGGCGGTGGGCGAAGGTGCCGACCTCGCGCGCCGTGCCGCACGCCGAGGGCTGGCCGGTCAGCGAGAACGGGCTGTTGCCGGGCTCGGCGATCTTGCCGGTGAGCAGATGCACGTTGTAGCAGAGGCCGTTGACCCAGGTGCCGCGCGTGTGCTGGTTGAAGCCCATCGTCCACAGCGACATGACCTTGCGGTCCGGGTCGGCGTACTCCTTGGCGAGGCGCAGGAGCTGTGCCTCCGGCACCCCCGACATCTCCGACACCCGCTCCAGGGTGTAAGCCGACACCGCCTCGGCGTACTCCTCGAAACTGATCGGTGTCAGCGCCCCGTGCTTGCCCTCATGCGACGGATTTGCCGCGTCCTGTTCGCGCTGGTCGGTCGGCCGCAGGCCATAGCCGATGTCGGTCGCCGTCCGCGTGAAGTTGACGTGTTTGGTGACGAAGTCCTCGTTGACCGCGCCCGTCTCGATGATGTGATGGGCGATGTAGTTGAGGATCGCCAGATCGGTCTGCGGCTTGAAGATGATGCCGTTGTCGGCGAGCTCGAAGTTCCGGTTCTCGAACGTCGACAGGACGTGCACTTCCGTATCCGGCCGGGTCAGGCGCGTGTCGGTCAGGCGCGACCACAGGATCGGGTGCATCTCCGCCATGTTCGCCCCCCACAGGACGAACGTGTCGGCGTGCTCGAGGTCGTCGTAGCAGCCCATCGGCTCGTCGATGCCGAAATGGCGGATGAAGGCGGCCACGGCGGAGGCCATGCAGTGGCGGGCGTTCGGGTCGATGTTGTTGGAGCGGAAGCCCGCCTTCATCAGCTTGGCGGCGGCGTAGCCTTCCCAGATGGTCCACTGGCCGGAGCCGAACATGCCGACCGCGGTCGGACCCTTGTCGCGCAGCGCCGCCTTCCACTTCTCGGCCATAATGTCGAAGGCTTCGTCCCACGAGACGGGCTCGAAGTCGCCCTCCTTGTCGAACACGCCGTCGCGCTTGCGCAGGAGCGGCGTGGTCAGCCGGTCGGCGCCGTACATGATCTTCGACAGGAAGTAGCCCTTGATGCAGTTGAGGCCGCGGTTGACGGGCGAATCCGGGTCACCCTGCGTGGCGACGACCCGCCCTTCCTTGACACCCACCAGCACCGAACATCCGGTGCCGCAGAACCGGCAAGCGGCCTTGTCCCAGCGGATATCCGACCTGTTGATGGCCGCGGCCTGCGCCGCGCCCGGCACGGTGAGTCCGGCGGCGGCGGCGGTTGCGGCCACGGCAGAGGTCTTGAGAACGTCGCGGCGTGAAAGCTGTTGGCCCATGGCGTCTCCTTGGCCGTCGCTCAGACGGCTTGGTCTAGTTCCTCAAAACTGTGGAAGGTCAGCGTGGCGGTGATCACGCCGGAAAGACGGTGAATCTCCAGGATGGTGTCGGCGGCACTGACCTCGCCGACATCCTCCACCGTAACGATGAAGCGGTCGCCGGGTGCGCGATCGTGAACCTCCACGCCTGGCATCGTCTTGAGCTTCGCTTCGACAGCGGCGGCCTCCTTGGCGCCGGCATGGACGAGGACGCCGCAGATATTCATGTCGTCACCTGACGGGATTGTGGGTTCAGGGAAATCGCGCCGACCGGGCAGCGCGGCACACAATCGCCGCAGCCCGTGCACAGGTTATGGTCGAGGGAAATGTCGGCCAGCCCCCGCGGCAGGAGCCTGAAACGGATCGCGCGCGCGTCGCAGGCATCGCCACAGGCCCGACACACCACGCCGCGCCGCACCAGGCACGAGGCGAGATCCAGGGCTACCGGAACGTCGTGCCCGTCGGCGTCGGCCGGCGGCGGCGCTGCGGACCGTTGCCCGCTCAGAAAATCCCGACGATTGATGGTCGCGCCCATCTGCCCCCCGATTGGGCAGACTGTGACTACGTAATGGGCAGCCCAACCTTGCGTTAAATCAAGAACGGCCGCTGCGATTGCGGATCGGCACCATTTGCCGCAGCCATCAGGCCCGCCGTGTCCTTTTGGGGCGGGCGCCGGACTGCGATTCCCTCATGGCCGCAAACAGGGCGCGCCGTGCGCGAATCACATGCGCCGCAGCGATCAACTCCGCTCCTTCCGCGTCACCATCCAGAATCGCGTCCTCGAGCTGCCGGTGGTCCTGGATCACGGTCGGGAGTCGCCCGGCGATGTTGCCGAACCGGACCCAGACGATGCGCAGGATGTGCCAATGCCGCGCCTCGATCTCCGTCGCTTCGCGGTTTCCCGCGGCGACGCTGATCGCCGAGTGGAAGGCGTGGTTGGCGTGCAGGATCCGCTCGGGCCCCTTGCCCTTGACCGCCGCCTCGAAGGCCTTGCGCGCCTTAACGATCGTGTCCGCCGCTTCCTGCGTGATCCGTTTCGCGGCCCGGCGCGCCTGCATGCCCTCCAGCGCCTGGCGCACGTCGAACACGTCGCCCATGAAGTCGATGTCGATTTCGCGAACCTTCACGCCCACATTGGGGTGAAACTCCAGAAGGCCCTCGCCGTTCAGCAGCCTGAGCGCCTCGCGGATCGGCATGTGGCTGGTGGCGTAGCGATCGGCCAGATCCTTGAGCTTCAAACGCTCGCCGGCCGAGAACGCCCCGCTGAGGATGTCCTCGCGAAGCCGGGCGCTGACGGCGATGTAGCGCGATTCAACCATGTCCCGTCACACGGCTTCGCCCGCCCGTCCGGCGCACGGGAGCGCCCTCGATATCGCGCATACCGTTCCTTCCGGCCTCTCGGATCCGGCACCACCGCAACGGTATTTTTGATCAAAGACGGCAAATATCGTGGTCATGATGTGTTTCGTTGACACAGATTTGATCAAATTGCTAGACTTCGCGCCGCTAACGCGGCCGGCTGAACCGGCCATGCCGTTCGATCTCCGGGTTGATGCGTTCAGCCGACCAGGCACGGCGAAGACCGGCGACGACCCGGATCATTGAGGGAGGACATCACATGAGAATGCGCAGAATTGCGGTGGCCGCAGTGGGAAGCCTCGCCGCGATGGCCGTCGTCGGAATCTCGACGGCCGCCGCCGATATCAAGGACGTGCCGCGGTCGAAGACGTTCATTCACGAGGGTTGGTCGCAAGGCGCGCCGACGCTCAAGACGCCGAACAACGCGAACTACTACAACCTGGCCGGCGAGTACCGTAACGGCCACATGCACAACTTCGAGCCGCTGTTCTGGTTCAATTCGCCGACCGGGGAACTGGTGCCGTGGTTGGCCGAAGGCTTCGAGATGAACGACGACTTCACCGAGGTGACGGTGACCCTTCGCGACGGCGCGAAATGGGCCGACGGTGAGGCCTTCGACGCCGAGGACGTCGCCTTCACGCTCAACATGCTGCTGGAGAACGGCCGCGGCGCCGCCGACATGCGCAAGGCCAAGGAAGTGGCGAACCAGGTCGAGACCGTCGAGGTGGTCGACCCGCTGACGGTCAGGATCACGCTCAACTCGCCGGACCCCCGCTATCCCTTCCGCCAGTTGATCAACTACTACGGCCACGGTCTGGTCTGGGTTCCCGAACACATCTGGAAGGACGTGGACGATCCCGCCGCCTTCACCTGGTACGACGACGAGAAGGGCTGGCCGGTAGGCACCGGCGCCTGGAAAACCGTACTGGCCTCGCCGGAGCAGATCGTTCTCGACCGGCGCGATGACTGGTGGGGTGCGGAGACCGGGTTCCGGCCGCTGCCGGAGGTCGAACGCGTGGTCACCGTCGGCGTCGGCGACAATGCACGCCGGGCGGAGATGCTGATTAACGGCGAGGTCGACGCGACCTTCATCATCACGTCACTCGATCTGGCGGCCAAGGTCATCGAGACGCGCGAGATGTCGGACAGCTTCTCCGGCGACCGGGCACCGTACGGCTATCTCGATTGGTGGCCGCACTCGCTCTACTTCAACCATCTGATCGAGGACTCGCCCTTCGCCGACAAGCGCGTGCGCAAGGCGGTCCGCTTCGCGGTCGACCGCCAGCAGGTCATCGACTTCGTGTGGAACGGCGGCAACCAGCCCAATCCGTGGCCCTACCCGGCCTACGATCCGCTGGTCTGGTACATGGATCAGTCCGCCGACCTGGTCGAGAAGCACCAGGCCGACGTCACCGACCTCGACGCGAGCGCCCGCCTCATGATGGAGGCCGGCTACGAGAAGAACGCCGACGGCTTCTGGGAGAAGGACGGACAGTGCGCCGGCGGGCCGCTCGAAGTCCACCAGGCGCTCGCCCCGGTCGGTCAGGTCGTGGTGCAGCAGTTGAGGAACGCCGGCTTCTGCGCCGAGTACAGCCAGACCCCGGAGAGCTTCGACAAGTTCCGCAAGGGCGAAAGCCTGTGGCACATCTTCGGCCACAACGGCGGCTCGATCTTCGATCCGGTCGATACGCTGCGGATGTACATCTCGGCGAACCGGACGCCGATCGGCACGGCGACGATGTTCGTGTCGCGGTGGGCCCATCCGGAGGTCGACGAGATCTACGCCCGGATGGCGCTGATCCCGCCGGAGAACCGCGACGAGATCCTGCCGCTGTTCCGCGAAGCGTTCGACATCTGGTTCGAGGAAGCCGTCGAGGTGCCGATCGAGCAGGCCTATCACACGGTGCCGGTCAACACCGAGTACTGGACCAACTGGCCGGATGAATCCAATCCGTATGCGCTCACCTGCATACCGTGCTTCATCTCCGGCATGGGGACGGCCGTATTGCACGGCGTGCAGGCCGCCCAGTAGACTGACCAAACGACAAGACCGGGCGTCGGCCGCACGAGGCCGGCGCCCCCACTTGGCGGCACTCTAGCGTCCAGGGCGAGGCCACGCTGTGTTGCGCTTCCTCAAGCGGCTTTTCCTCATGCTGCTGGTCATCTGGCTCGCGGCATCGCTCAATTTCCTCCTGCCGCGCCTGACCGATCGCAATCCGATCGAAGAAGTGATCGCCGCGTCCATGGGCGAATCCGGCGGCACCATGGAAGGCATCGAGGAAATCGTCGCCTCCTACGAAGCCCGCTTCGGGCTCGATCAGCCGCTATGGAAGCAATACCTGTTCTCGCTCTGGGATTCGCTGCGCTTCGATCTCGGCATCTCGATCTCGTTCTTCCCCGAAAGGGTGTCGACGCTCGTCCTGCAGGCGCTGCCGTGGTCGATTGCGCTGATCGGCACCGCGACCGCCTTCGCGTTCGCCATCGGCACCGCTCTCGGCGCCCTGACCGTGTGGCCGGGCGCCCCGCGTTTCCTGAACGTCGTGGTGCCGGTGATCATGGTGCTCGCCGCCATACCCTTCTATCTCATCGGCCTCATGCTGATCTTCCTGTTCGCCAGTCAGCTCAACTGGCTGCCGACTGGCGGCGGCTATGCGCCGGGCACCATCCCCGACAACTCCTTCGAGTTCCTGGCCGAAGTATTCGTGCACTCCATCCTGCCGATCCTGTCGATCCTGCTCGCGTCCATCGGCATCTGGGCGCTGTCGATGCGCGGCATGATGGTGACCGTGCAGGGCGAGGACTACATGACCTTCGCCAAGGCCCGGGGGCTGTCGGGGTGGCGGCGCTTCTGGCGCTACGCCGTCCGCAACGCCATCACGCCCCAGGTGACGACGCTCGTCCTGGCGCTCGGTAACATCGTGACCGGCGCCGTGCTGGTCGAGCGCATCTTCGGCTATCCGGGCATCGGCAACCTGCTGTTCCAGGCGATCCTGGTGATCGACTACTACCTCATCTACGGCTGCGTCTACGTGCTGGTGCTGACCATCGGTCTGTCGCTGATGATCCTCGACCTGATCTATCCGCTGATCGATCCGCGCATCCGCGCGGCCGGGTGACGGGGTCGCCGATGAACAAACCGGAAAACGTGTCGCATCCGACGCCGGACACCGGGACGAAGCCGGCGACCGCCACGCGCGATGCGCTGGTGTCGGATTGGGGCACGTCGTCGCGGCGCTTGCGGACGGTGCTCCTCTATCTCAAACGCAACCCGAACCTGACCGTCGGCCTCGTGCTGCTGGCGGCGCTCGCCGCCGTGTCGCTCGGCGGGCAGCTCGTGCTTGAGCCCAAATTCGCCGATCCGCTGGCGAACCGTCCCAAGCTGCCGCCCTCGTGGGAGCATCCGCTCGGCACGGATTCCCAAGGCCGCAGCATGCTCGGCGTGCTGATCTACGGCACCTTCCTGACGGCCAAGGTCGGGGTCATTGCCGGCCTCATCGGCGTCGCCATCGGCGCGGTCCTCGGATTCATGGCCGGCTTCTTCCGCGGCTGGGTCGATGTCGTCATCTCGACGATCACCGACGTGCTCCTGACGATCCCGCCGCTGCTGGTGCTAGTGGTCGTCGCGGCCAACCTGGCGACCAAGCTCGACACCAACCAGATGGCTCTCATCATCGCGCTGCTGGCCTGGCGCGAGCCGACCCGCCAGATCCGATCGCAGGTGCTGATCATGCGCGAAGCCGGCTACTTGAAGACCGCGCGGCTCGGCGGCACCTCGATGATGGGCATCGTCTTCAAGGAACTGATGCCCAACCTCATTCCGTATCTGATGGCGAGTTTCGTCCTCGCTATGGCCACGGCCATGCTGGCCTCGGTCGGCCTGGAGGCGCTCGGGCTCGGTCCGCAGAACGAGCCGACGCTGGGGATGTCGGTCTACTGGGCCATGTTCTACGGCGCCCTGCTGCTCGGCATGTGGTGGTGGGTGCTGACCCCGGTTCTGGCGCTGGTGGTGCTGTTCGTCGGGCTCTATCTCGTCAGCGCCGGTCTCGACGAGCTCGCCAATCCGCGTCTGCGGAGGCGCCGCCAGTGAACGCCCCGGCATCCAGCGCCGGACTGCATGTCGCCGACCTCAAGGTCGAGTACTACACCGACGACGGCATCGTGAAGGCGGTCGACGGGATCGACTTCGCCATTCGCCCCGGCGTGCGCATGGGCTTCGTGGGCGAGTCGGGCTCCGGCAAGACCACGACCGCGCTGGCGCTCATGGGCATGATCGAATCGCCGGGCAAGGTGACGAGCGGGGTCGCGCGGCTCGACGGCCTCGACCTCCTGTCGCTCTCGGACGCCGCGTTCGAACAGCATCGGCTGGCGACCGTCAGCTACATCCCGCAGGGTGCGATGAACTCACTGAATCCGGTCGCCCGGATCGAGGCACAGATCCTCGAGGGCTTCCGGGATCACGGAGCCCCCCTCGCCCGCGCCGACGCGCAGCGCCGGGTGGCCAGCCTTCTGGAGCAGGTGGGCCTGCCGCCGGCGGTCGGCCGGATGTTCCCGCACGAGCTTTCCGGCGGCATGAAGCAGCGGGCGTGCATCGCCATCGCCATCGCGCTCAGGCCAAAGCTCCTCATCGCCGACGAACCGACCTCCGCCCTCGACGTCATTACCCAGCGGCGCGTCATGGAAACGCTGGGCAGGGTGCAGGATGACATCGGTTCGGCGCTCATCCTGATCGGGCACGACATGGGCCTGATGGCCCAGTTCGTGGACGAGATGGTCGTCATGCGCGACGGTAAGGTGGTCGAGCACGGCGACGTGCGGACCATCTTCGCCAATCCGTCGCACCCGTACACGCGCACGCTCATCGAGAGCGTGCCGTCGCTCGAACGAAGATCAAAACCGTCACGGGCGACGACCAACGGTGGGCAAGCCGCGACGAACGGCATGCCACTTCTGTCGTTCGACGGCGTGAGCAAGGCGTACGGGCAGGTCGAGGCGCTGCGGCCGCTGAGCTTCACGCTCGCCGGCGACATGCCCTGCGTGGTCGCTATCGTCGGGCAGTCCGGCTCCGGCAAGACCACGTTGGGGTCGCTGGTCCTCGGCTTCGAGACGGCGACGAACGGCCGCGTCACCTACAGCGGCGACGATGTCAACCGGATGGGCCGCGCCGCGGTCAACCGCTTCCGGCGCGAAGTCCAGGCCGTCTTCCAGGACCCCTATGCGTCCTACAATCCGTTCTACAAGATCGACCACGTGCTCACCGTGCCGCTGAAGAACTTCGGCATGGCGTCAAGCCGCGAGGAAGCTCTCGATCACATGATCAGGGCGTGCGAAAGCGTGGGGCTCGATCCCGCGCAGACGATCCACCGCTACGCCCACCAGATGTCGGGCGGGCAGCGTCAGCGCCTAATGGTCGGTCGCGCCATCATGGTGAAGCCGCGCCTGCTGGTGGCCGACGAGCCGGTCTCCATGGTCGATGCGTCGCTTCGCTCGACCATCCTCGGCAATCTGGAGACCATGAAGACGGAACTGGGGATTTCCGTCCTCTACATCACCCACGACCTGGCGACCGCCTACGAGATCGCCGACTACATCCTCGTCCTCCATAAAGGCAGCGTCGTCGAGGCGGGCGTGCCGGAGACCGTGATCGACGATCCGCAGCATCCGTATACGCGCCTCCTGGTCGACTCGATCCCGTGGCCGGACCCGAACCGGCACTGGGGCGCCGGCGGAAGCCTTGACGAGGAAACCCAGTCGGTCGCCGAAGCCGACGTGACGCAGCCGCTGGTACGCAACGAAATCGAGGGGTTTCGCCTGGCGTAGCGCGCCGGCGAACTGCTTGATATCGCTGAGTTTCGATGTCCGTCGGTGTCCCGGCAACTCTCGACGATTGAACCAATTCATGATCACGGCCACTCGATAGCGAAGAGCGCGCCGCAATGCTGTGCTCGCACGGCGATTGCAAGAGGGCCAAGCCCCCAAGGATGAAGCTGGCGAACGCAAGCGCTCAGATGCGGTTGCGGAACATCCGGATAAGCCTCGCCGGCCTGTAGGAACTCTGCTACTTTAAGGCGAGTTGGAAACTGTTTCGTCACTTCGAAATTGATCGGAAGGATAGAAAATGGCTGAGACTCGAAGATTCATTCTGTTACCAAAGGACGGAATCCGCGCTTTCGACGCCGCGACCCGCTCATTGCTCCTGAATCTGCCAGCGGCGTCCAGCACCGACGTCGCACTTGAGTCCGCCTTCGAACCCGCAGGTGACGAAGCAATTTCCGTGGTCGACTCGATCAACGAAGACGGCGCCAAACTTGTTGACATGAGTGCAGAAGCCGCCGAGCGGACCAACACCTCCTCGGCTCCTGTTCGGGCCGTTCCGCTCGTCTTCTATGACCACCCCAGCCCGCAACCTCTACCGGTCGTGTCCTCGGCAACCATGATGTCGACCCCGACTGTCAATGTTGAGATCGAATGCACGGATGCGGTGTCAGGCGGCCCCGTTCGAGACGCTGATGTTGTAGCGTTCACCGATTTCGACGCGCGACGCGGCGCGTCGGGCGCTACAGGCGCAAACGGCAAGGTCCGGCTCCAGCTCGAGAACCAAGGAATAGAACGCCTCTACGTCTATCCCCCGGACGGGTATTGGGGAGCCTATCGCGAGGCGCTGTCGACAACGTCCGACCATAAGATTGACATGCAGCCCGTCGATCTGAGTTTCAACGATAGCGTGCGCCGCTATTACGGGAGCACCGGCTTCAATTCCGCCACCGGCGTGAAAGTTGGGGTAATCGACTCAGGTGTCGGCCCGCACGGCCACCTTAACATTCTGGGTGGCGCCAACACCGTGACTGGCGAACGCAACGGTGACTGGCACGACGGCGATACGCATGGAACACATGTGGCCGGTCTCATCGGCGCAATGGGTACCCCGCCTTCGGGATTGCAGGGTGTCGCCCCGAATGTCGGCCTCTACTCTTACCGCGTGTTCGGTCAGGGAGCGCGGGGAGCCAGCAATTACGCCATTTTGAAAGCCATGATCCTGGCATCGCAGGACGATTGCGACATCATCAACCTGAGCCTCGGCGGCGGCCCCGCCGATAGCATCGTGTTTGAGGCGGTTCAGGATGCGCGGGAGCAGGGCATGCTGGTTGTCGTTGCGGCAGGGAACGACGGTCGTCGAAGAGTGAACTACCCTGCCGCTTACGACGGCGCGACGGCAGTCTCCGCAATGGGCCGCGAGGGAACGTTCCCGGCCGGCTCGCTTGAGGAGGCCGACGTCATACGACCACCTGCAAGCATGTCAGAACCGCGTGAATTTGTAGCCGGCTTCTCCAACATCGGGCCCGAGGTTGCGGTTACGGGACCGGGAGTCGGTACATTGTCGACCTTACCCCGTGACAGCTACGGCCCAAAGAGCGGCACTTCCATGGCAGCTCCGGTGGTCGCCGGAGCAGCGGCATCGCTTCTGTCGCAGGACCAATCCGTCTATAACATGCCGCGTGGTCGGATGCGCTCCAACGCAATCGAGCGCTTGCTGCAAAGCAGCTGCGTCAAGCGCGGTTTCGGCCAGAATTTCGAAGGTTACGGCCTGCCGGATCCCTCAGCTGTGTAGCGCGATGAAACGGTACGTCTTGTTCAAAAAAAGTGGCGGAGAGGCCACCAAAACGGAACTTGCGGAAATCGTTGATAACCCTGGTGTGACAATCATCGAGAATGACATTCGCCGGTTGTTTCTGATTGAGGCCAGCGCGGAAGCCTTGAGTGAGGTTGAGGCAGCTCTACCGGGCTGGACGATCGGCGTTGAGACAACGCACCAGTGGCCCGAACGACCGCGGGAAGCGATCAAGAGCGCAAGCGGGGATGCTCAAACTGAGGAATAACCCTGGAAGCCGCCGCCATACGGGTAGACGACCCCGCTGCGGTCGACGAACTTGCCGGCCCATTCCGGCTTCACATTGGCGAGCACGCTGCGCATCAGCCGCACGGAATCCTCGGCCTCGTAGTCGGCATCCGGTCCGGTCATGTCGGTCTTCGTGCGACCAGGTCTGAGCGACAGATAGATCACGCCCCTGTCCTTCAAGGCATGGGCCAGCGAGATCGTCACGGCGTGGGCGGCCGCCTTGGTGGACCGGTAGATCGCCAGCTCGGCCGACTGCATCCTGTCGTAGATGCCCGCCTGGCTGCCCATGGTCGCGGCCACCGGCGCCTCGGTAAGCTGGAGGTTGGGCAGCAGCGCGCGCGTGACGATGGCGGGACCGAGGGCGTTGATCCGGAACGCCGTCTGCCACGCGTCGAGATCGGCGTCGAACGCGCTTTTCGTCTTGTCGCCCATCACGCCGGCGTTGTTGAGGAGGAGATCGACCGGCCGGCCTGCGAGAGTCGCAGCCAAAGCGTCCGCCTGCGCGACATCGGACGTGTCGAGCGGGAAGACCTCGACCCCCAGCCCTTCGAGCGCGCTTGCCTGCGCCGGCGCGCGGCAGGTCGCGATCACCGACCAGCGCTCGGCCGCGTACTGCCGGCAGAACTCCAGACCAAGACTCCGGTTGGCACCGGTCACCACGACTGTCGGCATTCCTCTACCCTCCCCCTCAGTCGGCGGCGCGCAGCAGCATGCCGCCGTTGACCTGGATGTCGGCGCCGTTGATGTAGCCGCCGGCATCGGAGCACAGAAGCAGTGCCGCGCCCTTGATGTCCTCCGGCGTTCCAGCGCGTTGCAACGGACAGATGCCCTTCTGCAGCGCCTGCCATTCGTCCTCGTCCTCGCGGCGGAAAGCGTTGCGGTCGGTGGCGACGAGGCCGGGCGAGATGCTGTTGGTGTTGACGCCGTTCGGCCCGTAGGCGTTGGCGAGGTACTGGACCAGCGAGACCTGGGCGGCCTTGGTCGACGCGTAGATCGGCATCCGCGTGCTCGCCAGATATTGCTGTACCGACCCGATGGCCAGGAACCGGCCCCACCCGCGCTCGGCCATGCCGGGCACCGTCTCCTGGGCCAGCTCCAGCGTGCGCATGTAGTTCATGCGGAAATGCGCGTCGACGAGATCCTGGTCGAAGTCGGCCAGCTTGCCGACGACCTGCATCGAGGCACTGGACACGGCGATGTCGATCGGCCCGAGCGCGTCGGAGGCCGACGCGACGATCCGACGGACGGCATCGCGCTCGCTGATATCGCAGTCGACGGTCGTGGCCTTCACGCCGAGGCTCTCGCATCGTTGCTTCAGCTTTTCGGCGGCATCGGGATGGCCGATCTTGGCGTCGAACGCCGACGAATAGTGGATGGCGACAGCGGCACCGTACTCCGCCAGGACCTCGACAATGGCCGCCGCGATACCGCGGCTCGCGCCGGTGACCAGCGCCACCCGACCATCCAGACGAAACGAATCCATGTCTTCCCCCCGTCGCCCCCACGGGACGTCCCGACGATTGATGGTGAGGCCCACCCGCCCCTGATCGGGCGGACTGTGCCTAAGCTTTTATCGACGCAGCCTCAGGTCAGATCAAGGATGATCGATTGGTTGTGCCACGAACTCACAGCCGATAGGTGCGCTTCGCCAAACCGTAAGCGAGATCGCCGGCCACCTCCCCGGCTTCGGCCTCGTCCAGCCGGCCCTGGACCACCAGATCGGCGAGAAAGGCGCAGTCGACCCGGCGGGCCACGTCGTGGCGCGCGGGGATGGAACACAGCGCCCGGGTATCGTCGTTGAAACCGACCGTGTTGTAGAACCCGGCGGTCTCGGTGGTCAGCTCGCGGTAGCGGCGCATGCCGTCGGCCGAGTCGAAGAACCACCAGGCCGGCCCCAGCTTCAGCGCCGGATAAGCCCCGGCCAGCGGCGCAAGTTCGCGCGAGATGGTCGACTCGTCGACGGTGAACAGGATGAGCGTCAGGTTCGGGTCGTGGCCCAGCTCGTCGAGCAGCGGCTTGAGGCCGTGGACGAAGTCCGTCGGCACCGGAATGTCGAAGCCCATGTCGCTGCCGAACGCGGCGGCCACGCCCGGCGAGTGGTCGCGCATCGCACCGGGATGGAGCTGCATCACCATGCCGTCCTCGACCGACATGCGCGCCATCTCCACCAGCATGTGGGCGCGGAACAGCTCCGCCTCGTCCGGCGACAGCCCGGCGCGCAGGGCGCGGTCGAACAGCGCCGCCGCGTCGGACGGCGACAGGGCTTCGGTGCGCGCCGTCGCGTGGCCGTGGTCGGTCGCGGTGGCACCATGGGAGCGGAAGAATTCGCGGCGTACCCGATGCGCCGCCAGGAAGCCCGCCCAGGTCGTCGCCGCCTCTCCGGTGAGGTCCCCGAACTGTTCCACCCGCTCGGCGAAGCCCGGTTTTTCCGGGTCGGTCAGTGCATCCGGGCGGTAGGTGGTGATCACCCGCCCGTCCCACGACGACGCCCGCAGCGCTTCGTGGTGGGTGAGCGGATCGAGGGCGCCTTCCGTCGTCGCCAGCACCTCGATGCCGAAACGTTCGAACAGCGCGCGCGGGCGAAAGGCCAGGTCCGCCAGCTTGTCGCCGATCACATCGAAGTAGTGGTCGGCGTTGTCCGGCGTCAGCCTTTCCGACAGGCCGAACAGGTCCTGGAAGACGTGGTCCAGCCACAGGCGGGTCGGCGTGCCCCGGAACAGATAGTAGTGGTCGGCGAAGGCGCGCCAGATCGCCCGCTTGTCGCGGACCTCGACGGTTCCGTCCTGCCGCGGCACACCCCACTGGTCGAAACCCTTGCCCTGCGAGACGAGCATGCGCAGGACGTAATGATCGGGGATGATCAGGAGTTCGGTGGCGTCGGTGAACGGCTCGTTCCCGGCGAACCAGGCCGGATCGACATGGTTGTGCGGACTGACGATCGGCAGGTCGCGGACCAAGGTGTACAGGTCGCGCGCCACACGGCGTGCGGACGGCTCTGACGGCAGCAGTCGGTCGGGGTCGAGAATGGCCATCGCCGTGCGCGCCCTACGGCAGCCAGCCGTCATACAGCGGATGGTCCCGGCCAAGCGGAAGCGCCTCCGGGGTCCCGCTCCGCGCCGACGCGTAGACGGCGGTGACGAACTCGATGGAGCGCCGACCGTCCTCCAGCGTCACCTCGCGGCCCGGATCCCCGTCCAACGCATCGGCCATAGCGGCGAACAGACCTACATAGCCTGCCGGCGGGTCGTCGACGCCGGCCAGGACATCGTCGATGGCCGGTTGCTCGTAGGGCGCACGCGCCTTGAACGACCATGTGTCTTCCGCCGGTGCGTAGGGCGCCGTGCCGCTCTCGGCGGTCAGGCCCTCGAAACACAGCCGCAACCGGCTGGTGTCGTCGGCTGCACCCAGGGTGACCGAACTGGTCACCACCGCACCGGACTCCATACGGATGGCCAGCGCCGCGCAGTCCTCGACCTCGATCTCGTTGACCCGCGTCGTCGTCTCGGCATGGACCGAGGCGACCGGGCCGAGCGCAAAGCTCAGCCAGTCATGGATGTGGATCGCGTGCCCGAGCACGGCGCCGCCGCGTTCGCCCTTCCAGGTGCCGCGCCAGTCGACCTCGTAGTACGCCGCCCCGCGATTCCAGTGCGTTTCGAGGGTGCCGACAAAGGCCCGGCCGGTCAGGTTGGCGTCGCGCAAGGCCCGCAGCTGCGAGGCGCTCTTGCCGTACCGGTACTGGAAGACCGGAAAGACCTTCCGCCCCGTTTTACCGGCCTTGTCGATCAGCCCGTCGGCATCGCGCAGGCTCGGCACCAGCGGTTTCTCGCACACTGCGTGCTTGCCCGCTTCGAGCGCGCGGATGACAGCCTCGTAGTGAAGGTCGGGCGGCAGGCAGATGTCGACGATGTCGATCCCCGGATCCGCCAGCACGGCGTCGAGATCGCCGGCGACGGGCACAGCGTCACCGACGACGACGCGGGCACGTTCGGTGTCGCGGTCGCACAGGACGGCGACCTCGAACCTCTCCGGTAATGCGAGATAATCGCGTACATGGGCGGCGCCGATGCCGGCACCGACCACAGCGACCCTTCGCCGGTCAGCCATCGGCGTCGCTCCCCTCCGCCAACATCTGCGCGCGGATGGCGACGTCCATGGTGCGGAACGTATGCGCCTGCGCGACCGCCGTTTCCGTCCGGTCGCGGACATCGGCGATCAGGCGCGGGAAGTAATCGAGCGTCACGTCGCTGCAGTCGATGTGCTCGTTCTTCGTCCCATTGACGAGGTACAGGTTCTCCTTGCGGTGCTCCCGGCCGATGTCGGTGTACTTGCGGAGCTCGATCGTGCCCTCCGTGCCGAGCAGGAACAGGCGTCCGTCTCCCCAGGTCGGCAGGCCGTCGGGCGTGAACCAGTCGACCCGGACAAAACCGTGGCCCTTGTCGCCGACCAGCGTCACCTCGCCGTAGTCCTGGAAGCCCGGATATTCGGGGCGCGTGGTGTTCTCCACATGAGCATGGGCGATCGTCACCTCGGTCGAACCCGTGAAGTGGAGGAACTGGTCGATCTGGTGGGAGCCGATGTCGCACAGGACGCCGCCGTAGCGCTCGCGCTCGAAGTACCACGGCGGCCGGGTGCGCAGGTTCTGCTTGTGGGGCGCCAGATTGACGGTCTGGACGACGCGGCCGATCGCACCGGCGCGCACGAGTTTGTCGGCCTTCATGACCGAGCGCACCTCGAAGCGCTCCGAAAAGTTGACGGTCCAGATGCGCTGCGTCGCCGCCTGCGCAGCGCGAAGGGCCGCAAGCTGTTCAAGGGTGGTGCAGCCGGGCTTGTCGACCATCACGTCCTTGCCGGCTGCCATCGCCTCCATCGCCAGCACCGCGCGGTCGGACGGGATCGCGGAGATGAGCACCATGTCGACGTCCGGATCATCGAGGATCCGCCGCCGGTCGTCGACGCGTTCCACGGAATTGAAGACCTCGCGGAACTTGGTCTCGGTCACCGGCGCGCCGTCGCTCCACCAATGCTCGCACGTGCAGCCGTTGGCCAGCATGTTGCCGAGCATGCCGAAGATGTGCCCGTGATCGATCCCGAGTACGCCGAGCTTGATACCGTCCGTCATGCCGCTTCCCTCGCGTGAACCTGCCGGACCTCCTCGCGGCAGCCGGACCGGCCGGAGCGCTCGATCGCCTCGATCACCGCGTGGACCGGCAGGGCGGATTCGACGGAGGCGCGCGGTTCGCGTCCGTCCCTGATGGCATCCACGAAGTCGACGATCATGTCCCGGTGCCAGTCCGAGGTGAACGCCATCGGGTCGGCGCCGGCGCCGGTCGCGGTCGACGCACCAAGGGAGTCGTGACGACCGTCGCGCCAATGGACATCGAGCAGGCTCGACTGGAGTCGCACCGAGGCGTTGGCGAAGTGGAGGATGATCTCCTCGGCCCGCCCCGGATAGCTGGCGGTCGAGGCCAGAAGTGCACCAACGGCACCATTGGCGAACGTCAAGCCGGCCGACACGAAGTCCTCGGCCTCCATCTCATGGGCGGACGAGGTCGCCGTCAGCGCGGTGACGGTCGCCACCGGCCCGGTGAACTGCAGCGCAAGGTCAAGGGTGTGGATCGCCTGGCTGATCAGCACCCCGCCGCCGTCGCGGGCGTAGGTGCCGCGTTCCGGCTCTTCGTAATAGGCCTGGGGTCGCCACCACGGGACGCTGATCTCCGCAGTCTGGAGCGAGCCAAGCGCCCCACCGGCGACGATGTCCTGCAGCCTCAGGGCCGACGGCCGCACGCGATGCTGCAGCATGATGCCGAGCTGCACGCCGTGCGCCTCACAGATGTCGCGCAGCTTCGCGGCCGCGTCGAGGGTCCGCTCGACGGGCTTTTCCATGAGGATGTGCTTGCCGGCGGCGGCCAGGGTCTCCACGATCTGCAGGCGCGCATTGGGCGGCGTGGTGAGCATCACAAAGGCGATGTCGGGATCGCCGGCGATGTCCTCGACCGACGCACGGGCGCGGACCTGCGACCCGAGCCCCGCGCCGTGCTCTGCCAGGAATGCCCCGGCGCTTTCGGCCCGGCGCCCGAGAACGCCGACCAGCGCCACCCATGACCGCAACTCCTTCAGGGCAGCGGCGTAGGCGGAGGTCACCATGCCCACGCCGATCAGCGCCGCGGGCACCGGCTCGGGCGTTCCGGCCTCGGTCACCGGGTGCCGTGCGCCGTCAGCGCCCGCCCGTCCTGGTCGTCAAACACGTGGAGCCGCTCGGCCGGCAGGGTGACGCCGATTTCCTGACCGCGGTTGAGCGGAATCTGGCTGGCGAGCTGGACGGTGAGCGGTTCGCCCGTCGCCAGTTCGGAGTAGATGTAGGTGACGGCACCGAGCTGTTCGTAGTTGCGCACGGTCGCCTTGGTATCGCCCTCACCGTCGAGCGACACGCCGATCGCTTCCGGTCGCACGCCCACCACCACGGGGGTGTCGGACTGTCCGTTCGCCAGCGCCACCTGCTTCGACAGCCCTTCCTTCAGCGTCACACCGCCGGCGACCGTGCTCGCGGCCAGGAAGTTCATCTTGGGCGCGCCGATGAAGCCCGCGACGAACTGGTTCGCGGGGTTGTTGTAGAGGTCGAGCGGGCGGCCGATCTGTTCGATGTTGCCACCGCGCAGGACGACGATCCGGTCGGCCATGGTCATGGCCTCGATCTGATCGTGGGTGACGTAGATCATCGTGTTGCCGAGCTCGGCATGGAGGTTGGAGATCTCGACCCGCATCTGCAGGCGCAACTCGGCATCGAGGTTCGACAGGGGCTCGTCGAACAGGAAGATGATCGGCTCGCGGACGATCGCCCGCCCGATGGCCACGCGCTGGCGCTGGCCGCCGGAGAGCTGGCCCGGACGCCGTTCGAGCAACTCGTCGATCTGCAGGAGCCCGGCGGCGGAGGCGACGCGTTTCTTGATCTCCTCGCGCGGCATGCGGAAGTTCTCGAGCCCGAAGGAGAGGTTCTGGCGCACCGACATGTGGGGGTAGAGCGCGTAGGACTGAAAGACCATCGACAGGCCGCGCTCGGAGGCCGGAACCGCATTCACCCGCTTGCCCTGAAGGTAGATGTCGCCGCTGGTCGGGTCGTCGAGACCGGCGATCAGCCTGAGCAGGGTCGACTTGCCGCAACCCGACGGGCCGACGAAGACGACGAACTCGCCTTCCTCGATCTCCAGGTCGACGCCATGGATCACATCCACCGAGCCGAAGGACTTCTTGATGTCGCTGAGTTGCAAGGCATGCTGCGCGTCGGTCATTTGAGCCCCGTCGTCGCTATTCCGGTGGTGATGAAGCGCTGCAACCAAACGAAAACCAGGGTGATCGGAATGAGCGACACCACCGTCATCGCCAGGATGTAGTGGAAGTTGATGTCGAACTCGCCGGCAAAGGTCGTCAGACCCAACTGCAGGGTGTGCTTGGCCGGATCCGAGATCAGGACGATCAGCGGCCAGAGGAAATCGTTCCAGCGCCAGATTACGCTCAGGATCGCAAGCACCGACAGGGCCGGCAGGGACAGCGGGATGATGATCCGCCAGAAGATGCGCCATTCGCTGGCCGCGTCCATGCGCGCCGCCTCCAGCAGTTCGTCGGGGATGGTCAGCATGTACTGGCGGAGCAGGAACACGCCGGTCGGTGTTGCCGCGGCCGGAATGATCACCCCCCAAAGAGAGCCGAAGATCCCGAACGACCAGACGACAAAGAACAGCGAGACCAGGATGATGGAGGGCGGGATCAGCAGCGTCGCGACGATCAACAACGTGAACGTCAGGCGCCCCCGGAACTTGTATTTCGACAGCCCGAACGCGGCCATCGCGTTGATCAGCAACGTGATCAGCGTCGCCGCCACCGTCACGAAGACGGAGTTGTAGAGATAAGTCCCGAACAGGAAGTTCTCCTGCCCGTTACGCTTGAGCAGCGGATCGAGATAATTCTCCGTGGCGACGCGGATCTCTTCCGCGGGCTGCAACTTTACGCGCTCCGCCGGAAAGACCGCCTCCGGATCGTCGAGCGGGGCAACGTCGGTGATGCGGCGCGTGGGGCCGGCCTTGAAGACCTCGGTCACGGTTCCGTCTTCGGCATGGTACTCCCAGATCGTCCGCTCGCCGATCCCCTCGATGTCGGTCGTACGCTGGGCGATTGGCGCCAACCGCGTGTCGAAGCTGTCCACCGCGCGCTCCGGCTTGATCGAACTGAAGAAGGTCCACATGACGGGCACGAGAATGATCAGGACGCCGAGAAGCAGATACGAGTAGGCAAGGAAATCGCCGATGCCGAAGCGATCGGCGCGGTCGCGGCTTCCGGCGGTCCGTGTCAGGAAGGTGGTGATGGCGCCCATGCTCAGAGATCCGACTGCCTGCGGGTGAGCCACAACTGGAAGAACGTGAAGACGGCGATGGCGACGGCCATCAGCACCGAACCGGCCGCGGCCTGGCCGTAGTCCGGGTTGTTGTTGGTGAAGGCGACCTCGTAGATGTTCTGCACGATCATGAAGGTCTCGCGGCCGGGCCCGCCGCCGGTGAGCAGGAACACCTCGTCGAAGATCTGGAACGAGCGGATCAGCGACAGGATGATCACCACCGTCATCGTCGGCATGACCAGCGGCAGCGTGATCCGCCAGAAGGCGCGGAACTGGCTGGTCGCGTCCATCTTGGCCGCTTCGTAGAGATCGCGCGGGATCGCCTGCAGCCCCGCCAGCAGGATCAGCATGTAGAAGCCCATATGGGCCCAGCAGAAAACGAACACGAGCCAGAAGAACGGCCAGTTGGTTCGCGGCGTCACCAGCCAGTTGATGGGACGATAGCGGCCGAAGTCGAACACGGCGTCGAACTGGATCGACAGCAGGAGCAGCACCGCGACGATGCCGGCGCCGATCACCGCGATCCGGGCGTAGGGCTGTCGGCTTGCGACCACCCAGATGAGAGCCGCGGCGACGGCCGCGCCGAGCCACAGGCTGCCGGATAGCCCGACAAGGCTCGTCGGGTTGGCCCAGGCGAACAGCAGCGTCAGCAGCAGACCGAAGACCGCGGCCCAGGCCGTCGAAGGTTCGTCCGATGAGCGGAGCGTCCTTTCGCTCACCACCATGAGGATGACGGCGAAGATGACCGTCGCCACCACGTCGAAGCCGGTCAGCCCGGCGAGACTTGCGAGCGAGTCCTGGGTGCCGCCGACGACCTCGTTGAGCACGCCCTTGCGGTGCAGCACCCAGTTCCAGATGTTGGCGATCACCACCGGCGACAGCATGACGGGGTAGAAGAACATCGCCCGCCAGAAGCCGCGCCCCTTGATGTTCTTGTTGACCACCAGTGCGGTGATCAGCGCGACGGTGCACAGGATCGGCACCTGGATGACGACGAACCACAGGGTGTTGAACATGCCGGTCCAGAAATTGAACCCGGCGTTGGTGCAGGTCTTCGGCTCGAAGATGCTCTCACAGTTGAAGATCTCGAAATACTTGTCGAGGCCGACCCAGGGGCGGTCGAACAGCGAGATCGACGAGCCGGTGGTCAGCGACACGTAGAAGTTCAGGATCATCGGGACGAAGGTGAACAGCCCGAAAATCAGCATGTTGGGGAGCAGCAAGGCGTAGGGCACGCCAGCGCGGCCGAACATGCTCTGCGCCAGTTCGACCGGAAAGCCGAGCAGGTCGGCCAGGAATCGCGGTATCTGATTGGCCTTGTACTGACGGCGGCGCAGAAGCCAAACCGCCCCACCCCCGACCCAGAAGACGAGGATGAGGAGGACAACGATACCGCCGAGGGACATGAGCCGGACTCAGGTCAGTGGGTGGCCGGAGTGGTGCGACCGGGCGCCTGAAGCACCCGGTCGCTTGTGCGATGTCGCCTAGTTGTTGGCGTTGGTGGCGAGCTCTTCCTCGATCTTCTCGATCGCCTCGTCGAGCGTGAGTTCGCCGTTCATGGCCGCGGCCAGATACTGCGTCGTCGCGTTGTAGATGACGAAGCCGTTCGGGCTGCCCTGGAGCTGATAGGCCTGGGGCGTCTGCTCGGCCGCCGCCGCCGCCATCGCGGTGAACGCCTGGAGGCCGTTGGCCACCGCTTCGCTCGCGCCGGCGCCCACATAGTCGAGGCCTTCGGCCTGCAACCCGGCATGGGCGGGAATGGCGAACGTCCGCGCGTACCACTCGCGCGCCTGGGCCTCCTCGGCCATCCAGGCGACGAACCTGGCCGAAGCCTCTTCCTTCTCCGCGTCGCCGCTCTTGAAGGCCACCAGGCCGGCGCCGCCGGGCATGATGCCGCAACCGGAGGGACCGCACGGAACCGGAACGACGGCCCAGTCGAAGGAGTCGCCGACATTCTTCTGGACGTTGCCGGTGTTCCACGACCCCGACATGTAGAACGGCACGTCGCTGTTGAAGAACATCTCGTTGCCGTTGGCGTACTTGCTGCCCGAGACCGCCGGCCAGATATCAGGCGGCATCAGCCCGCTGTCGTGCCAGTCGAGCATGAGCTGCGAGAAGGTCCGAAAGCCGTCGTCAACGATCATGTTGCCGGCATCGTCGAAATACTGGGCGCCGTAGGACATCGCCGGGCCGGCCATGCGGTGGCCGGAGCGGTCCATCACCATGCCGGCGTAGGAGCCGGTGGCGTCCATAACGGCCTGCGTGGCCTCGGCCCAGTCTTCCCAGGTCGCGCCGGGCGCGGGGACGTCAACGCCGGCTTCCTCGAACATCGTTAGATTGACGTAGGGGCCGGTGACCGTCATCTCGGTGTGATAGCCGTAGATGCCATCCGGCATGCCGGCGCGGTACCACGGGAGAACGGCGCCGTAGGCCTCTTCCCAGGCGTCGGCATCGACATAGGGCGTCAGGTCGACGTAGTGCGGGTTGAGCCCGCCGAGATTGGTGACGAAGGCCAGATCGGGGCCGGTCCCGGCTTCGAGCTGGATCGGAAGCTGCTCACGGATGACGTTGTAGCCGACCAGATTGAGCTGGATGCTGACGTCGGGATTGTCGGCCTTGTAGCGCTCGGCCATCTCGGCGACGATGCCCGCCTTGGCGTCGACGTCGCTGATCATCAGGCTCAGATCGACCGCAAGCGCCGGGGTGCCGGCCACCAGCGCCGTCAGTCCAACGGTCGCCAGACAAGCCTTGGTTATCCTCTTCATGCCAGACACGCTGTCCTCCCAAGTTGTTTCCAAAAACGTTTTTGGCTATGAGTTGCTAACACCTGTGCATGAACGAAGCAAGAGCTTTGATGGACACCAAGGCCGCCCGGGGCGGAAACCTGAAGCGCAGTTTTGCGGGCCATCGTCCCGGTATCCGCGATCTCGCCGACGCGGTCGGGCTGTCGATCTCGACGGTCTCGCGGGCGCTCAACGGGTATGACGACGTCAACGATCTGACCCGTAGGCGGGTCGAGGACGCCGCGCGCGAGATCGGCTACAGCGCCAACTACGCGGCGACCAGCCTGCGCAGCAGTAGGACCAGCATCATCACCTATCTCGCGTCGCGGCCGTGGACGAAGTTCGTCGACCCGCTTCATCTCAGCCTGCTCGAGGGCCTGGAGATGGTGCTGCAGGCGCGCGGCTACGACCTGCATGTCGTCATGGCGCGCGGGTTCGACAACGAGCTACAGATCCTGAAGCGACTTGTGGAGCAGGGTCGATGCGACGGGGTACTGCTCGGGCGCACCAAGCCGCACGACGAGCGCATCGACTACCTGGTCGACGGAGGATTCCCGTTTGTGTCGCTCGGCCGGACCCGGCGCGACGACCACGACTGGATCGACCGCGACCACTATGCGATCGGCCGGGATGCGACACGGCGCCTGCTGGACCTCGGGCACGAGCGGATTGCCGTTCTGTCGACGCCGCGGCGGTTCGCCTTCTCCAATGCCGCCATCCGCGGCTACCGGGCAGCCTTGCGGCAGGCCGGCGCGCCGCATGATCCGTCGCTGGAACGGGAGAGCTCACAGACCTTCTCGGGCGAAATGGTGCTGGCGGAGATGCTGGCCGAGGGGCAGCGACCGACGGCGCTGGTCTGCGGCAACGACGCCATCGCGATGAGCGCCATGGACGGCATGCGGCGGCAGGGTTTGCGACCGGGCCGCGACATCGCCGTGATCGGCTGCGACGACACGCCCATCGCCGCCTACTACGATCCGCCGCTCACAACGTTCGCGCAGGACATCGACAAGGCCGGCGCCAGGATGGCGCGCATGCTGATCTCACGACTGGAGGGTCGCAAGAAACGCCAGACGGCGACGATCAAGTCAAACCTGGTTGAGCGTGCGACCGACTGTCCGCCGCCGCGATCACGTGGCAAGGCGCGGACGAGGAAGGCGCGGCGCCACTGAGCGCGTTACCCGCCGGCAAGGCGTGCCAACGCCGCGCCGAGCACCCCCTTCGACGCGATGTCGTCCAGCGCGCCGATCAGTGGCGCGCGGAGGGAACGCGTGACCGCGTCTTGCGGAAAGACAGTCTCGAAGGCGAGAAACGCGTCCACCACGTCACTCGTGGAGGCGTCCGGATCACCGGGCCGTCCTGACCATGCGGCCAACGCGGGATCGTTGAGTTCGATCGGCGTGCCGGCGTCGGCGCGGCCGAGACAGCACCGCATCCACGCGGCAAGGACAAAGACCAGCGAACCGTGAGGTGCACCTTGCGCATGAAGATCGCGCAGCGGCGCGACGATCCTCTGCGGTAGTTTCAGCGAGGTATCGCTGGCGATCTGGCTCACCCTGTGGTCCAGCGCCGTGTTGCGGAACCGCCGTCTCAGCCGCTCGATGTAGGCGCCGGTGTCGAGCGACGTCGCGATTGTCGGCGCGACCTCCGACCACAGGCGATCGACGAAGGCTGCGATCGTCGCGTCGTCCATGGCATCGGCAACGGTGGGCTTGCCGGCCAGCAACGACACAAGCGCGATCGCCGTGTGCGCCCCGTTGAGAAGCCGCAGCTTCATGCGCTCATAGGGCTCGACGTCGGGCACGAACTCGGCCCCGCCGATGTCCCAGCCCGGTCGGCCGGCGGGAAAGTTGTCCTCGACGACCCACTGGCTGAAGGGTTCGGTGACCACCGGCCAGGCGTCCCGCAAACCGAGCGCGCGGGCCACCGCCGCGCGATCGTCATCCGTCGTCGCCGGCACGATTCGGTCGACCATCGTGGACGGACAGGCCACATGGTCGGCAACGAACCTTCCGAGCGCCGCATCGCGCGCTTCGGCAAACTGTGTCAGCGCGCGGCGTAGCGTCTTGCCGTTGTCGGGGAGGTTGTCGCAGGACAGGATCGTGAACGGGGCGGTTCCGGCCTCGCGGCGGCGCGCCAGCGCTTCGGCCAGGAACCCGAGGACGGTCGACGGTTCGTCGGGACGGGCAAGATCGGACACGACCCCGGGATGATCGGCGATCAGATCGCCCGTTGCCACGTCGGCGGTGTAGCCCTTCTCGCTGACGGTCAGAGACACGATCCTCGTCGCGGGATCGGCCATCGCCGCCAGCAACTCCGCGCGCTGGGCCGGGGCGGCGACGACGTCCATGAGCGCCCCGACGACACGCAGATCCTGCCGGTCGGACTCGCGCACGGCGACGGTGTAGAGGGCGTCCTGCGGCGCCAGGCAATCCCGGGTCGTGGTGCTGCGCAACGACGCGCCGAGGATGCCCCAGTCGGTCTCGCCCGCGGCCAGGCAGGCGTCGGTGTAGACCGCCTGGTGGGCGCGATGAAACGCCCCGACGCCGAGATGGACAATGCCGCGGCGAACCCGGGCCCGGTCATAGGCGGGGCGGGCCACGTCATCGGCGGCGTGCGTCAAGGTGGATGGGTTGAGCTGATGCATGGGTAGGCGGGTCTGATGGTGGCGGCGCGTGGTTGATACCACAGTGCACGGTCAGGTCAGCCACGCCGCAGCTTGCGTGTTCAGCCGGCGTATCCGAACAGGCGTGGCAGCCACAGGACGATGTCCGGCACCAGCGTCATGGTGACCAGCGCCACCAGCAACGCCGCGAGGAACGGCCATATTTCCGCGATGATGGCGCGAAGCGGAATACCGGTGATGGCGTTGATGACGAACAGCAGCACGCCATAGGGCGGTGTGATGAGCCCGATCATGATGTTGACGACAACCACGACACCGAAGTGAACGAGATCGATGCCGAGCGCACGGCATGCCGGTACGAAAAGGGGAACCGCGATCAGCAACATCGTCGTCGCGTCGAACAGGCACCCCAGCGCCAGGAAGATGAGGTTGGCCAGCAGCAGGAACGCGATCGGGGAGAGGTCGATCGAACGCAGCCAATCGGCCAGCAGCCCCGGGATGTTCTCGCTCGCGACCACGAAGTTGAAGACCAGGGCGCCGGCGATGATCATCCCGACCACGGCGGACGAACGGGAAGCGTCAAGTACCAGCCGGAAGAACGAACGGAACGACAGTTGCCGATAGACCACGGCGGCGAGGAACAGCGCATAGAGCGCGGCAATCGCCGCCGCCTCGGTCGGCGTCGTCGCGCCTCCGTAGATTCCGGCCAGCAGAATGACCGGCAGCATCAGCGGCGGCAGTGCGCGCAGCGTGACCCGTGGCAGCTGCGCGATCGGCACCGCCTCCTCACGGCGAAAGCCGCGGCGACGGGCAATGACCGCGGTGATCGCCATCAGCACGCCGCCCATGAACAGGCCGGGAAGAATCCCTCCCAGAAACAGGAAGCCGATCGATGTATCCGACACCAGCGCGTAGAGGATCATCGGGATCGAGGGCGGAATGATCGGGCCGATGGTGGCCGACGCCGCGGTGATGGCGGCGGCGAAGCCGGGCGGATACCGGTCCTCCCGGCGCATCATGTTGATGATGACCTTGCCGATCCCGGCCGCATCGGCGATGGCCGAACCCGACATGCCGGAGAAGATGAGGCTCGCGACGACGTTCACATGGGCGAGGCCACCCCGGAACCGGCCGACCAGGGCCAGCGAGAAGTTGAGCAGGCGGTCGGACACCGTCCCCGCATTCATGAAGTTGGCCGCGAGGATGAACAGGGGCACGGCGAGAAGGACGAAGCTGTCGAACAGGCCATTCAGGATCTGTTCGCCGGCCAGACCTATGTCGAGGCCCGAGAGTCCGAGATAGGCGATCGCCGCCACGATCATGGCGAACGCGACCGGCAGGCCGACCGACGCCAGAAGGAGAAACAGCGCAAGTGTCAGCGCGAAGATCGCGCTCACAGGCCGCCGCTCCCTATGTCTTCGGTTTCCCGCTCCCAGTCGGGCGACAGGAGGCGGCGCAGGCGAACGACCGAACGCACAATGACCGCCGCCATGAACACCGCGAAGACGACGAACAGGATGTCGAAGCGGATCTTGAGGACCGGTGTGGAGTCGATCTTCATGAACGCGATGAAATCCAGCGTCGGCGGGAAGGCGATCAGGAACGCCGCCAACAGCGAGGCAGCTCCGGTCAGCGCCAGGATGCGGCGCACCGGCGGTGTCGCGCCGAGATAGAAGATGTTGAAAGCCACGTGCTGCTGTTCGCGAACGAGGAACGCCGCCGACCAGAAGACGACCCACAGCCATGCCGCCAGGCAGAGCTCAAGCGTCCAGCCGAGCGGATTGTTGAGGACATAGCGGGTGAAGATCTGAAGGAGAAAGGCGCCGAAGAGCGCGGTGAACAGGCTCACCGCCACCCATTCGGCGCCTCTCCTGAGCGCGCGCAGCACGGTATCTGTGCGGCGCGCCGACACGCTACTCTGCCGCGTTGATGCGCTCGAGCAGCCCTTCGGGCCAGGTCGAGGAGAATTCCGAGTCCAGATACATGGACTGCACCTGTCCGCGGAACGCTGCAACGTCGGGGGTCGATACCGTCAGACCTTCGGATTCGAAGAAGGCGACCAGTTCGGCTTCGTCGCCCAGGCGCCCTTCGTTGTTGAAGGCCGTCGCCGCCTGTGCCGCCGCGACCACCTTGTCCTTCTGCCCGTCGGAAAGATCGTTCCAGGTCCCGCCCGACATGGACAGGAACACACCGTCGACCAGGTGCCCGGTGAGCACGATCTGCTTCGTGACCTCGTAGAACTTCGCGGCCCTGACGGTCGGAAGGGGGTTGTCTTGGCCGTCGACGGCGCCGGTCTGGAGCGCGGTATAGACTTCCGTGAACGCCATCGGGGTCGGATTGGCTCCAAGCGCCTTGCCCAGGAACTGCCACGCGTCGGAACCGGGCATGCGCAGGTTCACGCCGTCGAGGTCAGATGGAACGCTGACCGCCTGATCGGTCCGGAGGTTGAGCTGCCGCGTTCCCAGATAGGCGACATCGAGGATCCTGATGCCCATCTGGTCCTCGACCAGGCCATACATCTCCTCGCCGATGTCGCCACGGAACACGGCCTGCTGGTGGGCCGGATCGCGGATCAGATAGCCGGCGGTGAAGATCGACCATGCCGGAATCTGCTTGGCGATGTCCTGCGCGGATATCATCGCCATCTCCAGATTGCCGCGCTGCATCGCAACAGGTTCGGTTCCCTGCTTGAACAGCGTGGCGTTGAGATGAATCTCGACATCAAACTCGCCCGGCGCCGAGCCCTCGAGTTCATCCTTAAACACCGTCAGCATCCTGGCGTGCCAGTCGGCCTCGACCGCCGGCGTCGAAATCTTCAACTTGATGGCATCGGCCGCGGCCGGCATGGCCGTCAACGCAACGCCGATCGCCAAGCCTGCGGCGGCAAGGCCACCCAATGTCCCTCGGCGCGTCTTCGATTGGATCATGGCTTCCTCCCATGAGAGTGAAATTGTGTTCCCGAACCAGGTCGGGATCAATCAGGTTTGCTCATTCCTTGTCGGAACGCATTGCAACGTTATGGTTTGCAGACTAACATGTCAATGATACTTTCACTGAACCTGACAGCCTGAGAGGCGCACCTCCCTTGTCCGAGCTCGTTTCAGCCAACGCAGCACTGGTGACGCCTTTCGCCCCCAACAGCGACGTGGACTGGGCGCGCCTGACCGACCATGCCGGGCAGCTTCTCGGTCGCGGACTCACGTCGCTGACTCTCTTCGGGACCACCGGCGAAGGCGCGTCGATTGCGGAGGAAGAGCGCGATACGGCCATCGAGAGATTCGGCGAGGCCGGAATCGCGGCCGATGTCCTGGTCGACGCGGTGCTGCGATCATCCGCACGCGAGGCCGGATCACAGGCGCGACGTGCGTTGCGCCACGGTTGTCGGGCGGTGCTGGTCGCACCGCCCTTCTACTATGAGCCGGTCTCCGACGATGCGGTGTTCGCCTGGTTTGCCGAAGCCGTCGAGCGCATGGGCAGCGAAGCGCGCGATGTCATCCTGTACAACATCCCCGGCGTGACGGGCGTTCACGTCGGTCCGGACCTCGTCGACCGGTTGCGCCTCGCTTTCGGACCGGTGATCGCAGGCGTCAAGGACTCGTCCGGTGACGAGGCGACGACGCGGCTGTTCTTACAATCCCACCGTGATCTCTGCATACTGGTCGGCCATGAAGGCTACCTCGCCGACGCCATTCTCAAGGGCGCAAGTGGAACGATCAGCGGGATCGCGAATTTCGAACCGGAACTTGTTGCGCGGCTTGTTGCCGGACGGCAGGACGACCGCGCCCAACCGCTCGTCGACATGATCGTGGCGTGCCCGGTTGTGCCGGCCGTCAAGGAACTGATGGCGCGCCGCAACGGTGCACACTGGCGTCGTGTTCGCCCGCCGCTCCAGCCGTTGTCCACGCAGCAGGCGTCCGGGATTGTGGGCAAGTACGAAACGCTCTTCGACATCAGGGAGGCGACGCGTGCCGGCAGGTGAAACGTCCGCGGTCAAGCCTCGCCTGCGCGAGCGCGCCTACGAGAAATTCACCCAGCAACTCATCGACCGGTCGATTCTGCCCGGTCAGTTCGTATCCCAGCGCGAACTCGTCCAGCTCACCGGCCTGCCGCTCGGCGCGATCCGTGAGTTGATCCCGCGGCTGGAGGCGGACGGCCTGGTGACGACGGTGCCCCAGCGGGGGATGCAGATCGCTCCGGTCGACCTGAACCTGATCCGCAACGCGTTCCAGTTGCGACTGGTCCTGGAACGGGAGGCCGCGTCGCACTTCGCCACACACGCCCTGGACAGCGAGATCAGGGAGATACGGGAATCCCATGAAGAGATCATCGCCGAGGCCGAGCGCAACATATCGGTCGAACTGCGGGACCGCGCGCAGGCCCTGGACTGGGCGTTCCACGACACGCTGATCGACGCGCTCGGCAACGAGATCATCTCCGACGTCTATCGCGTCAATTCCATCAAGATCCGGCTCATTCGCCAGGAGGAGACACGGCTCCTCCGGCGCCTGATCGTGCCGGTCATGTCCGAGCACATGAAGGTCATCGAAGCCCTGGAATCGCGAGATCCGGTCGCCGCCGGCTCAGCGATCGCCGAACACATCATCGGCGCAAGAAACCGGGCGACAGAAATCTAGCCGACCGCCGCGGACCCGCGGTGCGCACGGAGCTTCCCGCCGACGGTCTGATGCCATGCGGGGAAGCTGCCAGCATCAGGTTCGCGCCGTCAGCCCGTCCCGTCTGTTTCCGACCCTCCGCAGGACCTTGCCTGGTGCGCTCGCGGCGGCTTCAACCGTACGCCGCGGCGTCCTTCCGCACGTCGGACCTGTCCACGCTCCATCCACCATTGACAACCCGCGAGGAGGATTTATCATACCAAGATATAGTTAAGTAGGATTTAATCTGTTGAAGATCACACGAATCGACCCGGTGGTGGTCAACGCCGAAATGCGGAACTGGGTGTTCGTGCGTGTCGAGACGGACCAGCCGGGCCTGATCGGCTGGGGCGAGGCCACACTCGAGTGGAAGACGCGGGCGGTGGTCGGCGCCATCGAGGATGTCGCGTGCCTGCTGATCGGCGAGGATCCGGCGAACACCGAGCACCTCTACCGCGTGATGAAGAAGCACTCCTTCTGGCGCATGGGTGCGATCGGCAATTCCACCATCTCCGGCATTGAGATCGCCCTGTTCGACATCCTGGGGAAGTCGCTCGGCGTTCCGGTCTGGCAACTCCTAGGGGGAAAGGTCCGCGACCGGGTCCGTCTCTACGCCCATCTCGGCCTCGGCGACATGCGGGCCGTCTACGGCTCCGGCGATCCGACCGAGGCTATCGAGCGCGCCACCGACGTGATCGAGCGCGGGTACCGGGCGCTGAAGGTGCTCTGCCTGCCCTACTCCCACTTCACGGCCACACCGCGCGAGGTCGATCGGGTCGCGAACCTGGCCGGGCGGCTGCGCGAGACCGTCGGCGACGACATCGACCTCATGTTCGATTTCCACGGCCGCCCGGCTTCGCTTTCGCTGGCCCGGGCTTACGTCGAGGCCGTCTCCGTTGCCCGGCCCATGTTCGTGGAGGAACCCCTGCCGCCCGGCGATTGTACGAGCCTGGCGTTGCTCAGCCACACTTCACCGGTCCCGATTGCCGCCGGGGAGCGCCTGGTGGAACGGAACGAATTCGACGAGCTCATTCGCACGCGCGCGGTCAGCTTCATTCAGCCGGACATCTGCCACTGCGGCGGCCTCGGTGAGGCCAAGAAGCTGGCCGCGATGGCCGAGGTCGCCAGCGTGGGTGTCGCCCCGCACAATCCCCTGGGCCCGATCGCGAGCGCGGCCGCCCTCCATTTCGCGGTCTCGACGCCGAACCACGTCATCCAGGAGGAGATGACCGGAGCGGTGCCGTGGTTCGACGAGGTCGTCACCGAACCCCTTCAGCGCGACGGCGGCTACTGGACGGTGCCGACGAAGCCGGGCCTCGGGGTCGACGTCAACGAGGACGCCTGCGCCCGCCATCCGTTCGCGCAGGAGGTGGTGCTGCCCAGGGAAGCCATCCTCGCCGACGGAACGATCGTGGACTGGTAGGACGATGGACCGCCTGAACGACAAGACAGCTATCATCACGGGCGGCGCCCGCGGTATCGGCGCCGCCGTCGCCGAAGCCTTTAGCCGCGAGGGCGCTTCAGTCGTCATCGCCGACAGCAATGCCGCCGACGGCGCGGCAATGGCCGAACGCCTGCGCGATTCCGGTCACCTCGCCGCCTTCGTGCCGGCCGACGTCAGCGATCCCGCGGCCGTGCAGGCCATGTCGGACAGCGCGCTCGGCGAGCTCGGCCGCGTCGACATCCTGGTGACCTGCGCCGGCCGCAACGTGTTCGCCGAGCCGCTTGAAACGGATCCCGACCAATGGCGCGAGGCGCTTGCGGTGAACCTCGAGGGGACATGGAACTGCATGCGCGCCGTCATCCCCGGCATGCTCGAAAACGGCGCCGGCTCGATCGTGGCGATCGCATCGGTCCACGCCTTCTCGGTCATCCCGGGCACGTTTCCGTACCCCGTCGCCAAACACGCGCTTCTCGGGCTCGTGCGCTCGGTCGGGGTGGAGTACGCGGCGCGCGGTCTGCGCGTCAACGCGATCGCTCCGGGCTACATCGATACGCAGCCCGTCCGGGACTACTGGCGCGGCAGCCCCAAGCCGGCGGAAGCCGAGCGGCGGACCCTGCAAATGCACCCGCCCCGTCGCATCGGCCGGCCCGAGGAGGTCGCCATGACGGCGGTGTTCCTCGCCAGCGACGAGGCCCCTTTCATCAACGCCGAATGCATCGTCGTGGATGGCGGCCGGTCTGCGCTCTACCACGATTGAACCCACGTCCGGCGCCGGGGTCGGACAGTCGTCAGCATCAGGTTGCGTCCCAACCCGGAGGGTACGCAGGGAGGAAGACACCATGATCAACCGATTGGCCTGCATGGCCGCAGTCTCAATGCTCATTGGCGGGGTCGCGTACAGCGGGGCCGCGGCCGACGAGCTGAAGTTCGGCTTCATCACGAAGATGGGCGACCATCCGTGGTTCGTACGCGAGGTCGCGGGTGCGCGCGAGACGGCGGAGAGCCTCGGCGTCAACATGCTCTCGCAAGACGTGCAGTTCGACGCCAACCTGACCGTCACCACGTTCGAGACCTTCGCCGGCGACGGCGTGACCGCCGTGGCCATCGCCATTCCCGATCGCGCGCTCGGTCCGTCGATCTACAGCCTGGCAGAGAAGCACGGGATCGCGCTCGTTTCGGTCGACGACAACATCGAGGGGCCGAACGGCGAGGTGGTGCCCTATGTCGGCATGGACGCGGCCAGCATCGGTCGCCAGGTCGGGACCGAAATCGCGAAGCTCGTGAAGGCGCAGGGCTGGACCGACGACCTCGGGACCGTGAAGGTGGCCTCGATCGAGGATCAGAAGGCGGAGAGCTGCATGCGCCGCAACCACGGTGCGCGCGACGGTCTGCTGGCGATGATCCCGGAGCTGGAGCCCAACATCATCTCGGTTCCGTACGACAACACGATGGTCAACGCGATCGACGTGATCTCGACGACCCTGATCGCCAACCCGGGCGCGTCGCGCTGGATCTTCTACTCCTGCAACGACGATGGCGTGCTGGGCGCCGTGCGGGCCACGGAAAACTCAGGCATTCCGTCCGAAGACGTCATCGGCATCGGTATCGATGGATCGCGCACCTGCGAGGCCTACGCCGAAGACATGTCGACCGGCTTCCGCGGCACGATGTGGCTCGACGCCGCCAATCACGGTGCGATCGCGATCAAGGCCCTCTACAGCCACGTCGCCGAGGGCAAGCCTTTCCAGGACAACTACTTCGCCGACGCGGTGTTCATCAATCCCGACAACCTCGAGGCGTACAGCGAGTTGCTCGGCTGCCAGTAACAACAAGGCTGCGGAGCCTTTGCACGCCCGAAGTGCGAAGACTCCGCGGCGCCACATCAGGATTCGCTTGGCATGAACGCCCCCGTCGTCTCGCTGACCGGCATATCGAAACGGTTCGGTCCGGTGCAGGCGCTCGACGATGTCTCCGCCACGTTCAAGTCGGGGGCGATCACCGCGCTCATCGGCGAGAACGGGGCCGGCAAGTCCACCCTCCTTCGCATTCTGGAAGGTGAGACACAGCCCGATCGCGGCGCGATCGAGATCGATGGCGCGGCGGTGACGATCCGTTCTCCCCGCGACGCCCACGAACGTGGCATCCGGGTGATCCATCAGGAGCCCGAGATCATTCCCGAGTTCACCGCCGCGGAGAACATCTTCGTCGGCGACTTCAGGACCCGTGGCGTCTCGCTGGACCGTCAGGACCTCTATCGCCGGGCGGACCATCTGATCGAGCATATGGGGGTCCAGGACACCTTGCAGCCCGGGATGCCCTGCAGGCACCTTGGCCCCGCGCAGCGGCAGCTCATCGAGATTCTCCGCGCGCTGCGCCCAGGAGCGCGGCTCGTCGCCTTCGACGAACCGACGTCGTCGCTCACGCGCGCCGAGGCCGAGCGTCTGTTCGGTCTGATCCTCGAACTGCGAGCCAACGGCACGGCCATCGCCTACGTCTCGCATCGCCTCGGCGAAATCACCGAACTGGCGGACGAGGTGATGGTGCTGCGCGACGGCGCGTGTGTCGCCGTGGAACCGGCCGAGGGGCTGGAGGAGGATCGCATGGTCCAGTTGATGGTCGGCCGCCCCCTCGCCGACCTGTTCACGCATCCCTCCCGGACCATCGGTGACGAGGTCCTGCGCATGGAGGGCGTGACGACCGCGAAGGTGCGCGGCATCGACCTCTCGGTTCGAGCCGGCGAAGTCGTCGGTATCGGCGGCCTCGTCGGCGCCGGCAGGTCCGATGTCGCCATGGCGGTGTTCGGGATGGACACGATCGAAGATGGTGAGATGCATTATCAGGGCGAGCCGTACCGGCCGCGATCGCCGGCCGACGCCATTCGCGCCGGTATCGGCATCGTCCCGGAGGACCGCAAGGAGCAGGCGCTCCTCATGCTGCAGTCCATCCGCAAGAACGTGACGCTCGCGGCCAGCCCGATCATCAGCCGCTACGGCGTGATCGACGACAGGACCGATGCGCGCATCTCCGACAAGGCCATCCGCGATCTCGGGATCCGGACGCCAAGCAACAGGCAGGAGGTCGCCAAGCTCTCCGGCGGAAACCAGCAGAAGACGGTTTTCGCCAGGTGGGAGGTGGTCAAGCCGCAGCTTCTCATCCTCGACGAACCGACGCGCGGGGTCGATGTCGGCTCCAAGGCGGAGATCTACCGGCAGATCGAATCCATGTCCGCGGCCGGCGTGGCCATCATTCTCATCAGTTCGGAGATGACCGAGTTGATCGGCCTCTCCGACCGCATTGTCGTGATGGCCAACAACGCGATCGTCGGCACGCTCGCAGGCGACGACGCCACCGAGGAAGCGATCCTCAGTCTGTCGATGAACAAGGAAGCCGCATCATGAGCAAGGACGACGTGTTGCAGGCGACGCCGACAAAGCCGTCCATCATCTCCCGGATCGGCACGCAGAACATCAGCCTGCTGATCTCTCTGGTCATTCTAATTGTGATCTTCGGATTTCTGCGCCCGGACGTCTTCTTCACGCCCCGGAACATCATCAACATCGGCCTGGCGATCTCCATCCTGGGCATCCTGGCGATGGCGCAAACGGTGGTCATCGTGTCGGGCGGCCTGGATATCTCGGTCGGCTCGATCGTCGGGCTGACGACCATGGTGCTTGCCGCAACGGCGCAGGCCACCGGCTCGGACACGCTCGGCATGCTCGCCGCGCTCGCGGCAGGCCTCGTGGCCGGCGCCGTCAACGGGATCGCGATCGTCTACGGCCGGGTCAACGCGGTCATCGCCACACTGGGCACGATGTCGGCGTTTCGAGGACTCGCCTTCATCGTCAACAACGGCAACTCGATTCCGATCCGCGGCGATACGCTGAGGTTCCTCGGTGCGGGCGACGTCCTCGGCATTCCCGCCGCCATCATCGTCCTCCTGAGCGTCATCGCCGTCTTCATGTTCGTGACGCGCAGCACCGTCGTCGGCCGCAACATCTACGCCATCGGCGGCAACATCTCGGTCGCGCGCCTCGCGGGCCTGGCCATCAAACGCTACCAGATCGGGATTTACGTCATGAGCGGCTTCGCCGCCGCGATCGCGGGCCTAGTGCTCGCGGGGCGCACGATGTCCGGCCAGCCGGCATCCGGGAGCCAGGGGCTGGAGCTTGAGGCCATCACCGCGGCGATCCTCGGTGGCTGCATCCTGCAGGGCGGACGGGGAACGATCGTCGGGGCGATGCTGGGCGTGCTCATCCTGGGCGTGCTCAACAACGGCATGATCCTGACAAGCGTGCCGACCTTCTATCAACTCCTGGCCAAGGGCGCGCTGCTGATCGCGGCCGTCTCGATCCAGGAACACCAGCGCATCGCGAGGGGTGGATAGCGCCATGACACTCAGAGAAAGCTACCTCGCCCGGTCGGTGTTGGACGACCGCCGTTTCCGGGGCCCGAATGCCAATCCGAGCCTCCACGAGCAGACCGTGGCGGAGATCGGGGGATGGATCCTCGGCGGCAAGTACGCGCCGAACGCGCTTCTTCCTCGGGAGCGGGAGCTCTGCGACATCCTCGGCGTCAGCCGCACGACCGTCAGGGAAGCGATCCGGGTCCTTGTGGCCAAGGGGATGCTGGAAACCCGCACGCGCGTGGGCGTCTGCGTCCTGCCTCGCATCAACTGGCGGCTTCTCGACGGCGAAGTTCTCTCATGGCACCCGGACATCGGCTCCGACAGCCAGCTCCTCGACGAGCTGCTGGAAGCGCGACGGATCTTCGAGCCGGAAGCCGCCCGCCTTGCCGCCGAGCGCGCCAACAGCTCCGATCTGGCGGAGATCGAGAAATCCTACAACGCCATGGCCAAGGCCATGCCCGGCAGCTACGAGGACGCCTGCGCCGCCGACCTCGCCTTCCATTCGGCGGTCATCCTGGCCAGCCACAACCTCGTGCTGATCAACCTCATCGATCCTCTACGGGCCAGCCTGCGGGCGATCCTGGCGATCACCAACCGGGCAAGCAACGCCGCTATGGAATCGGCCCTGGAGGAGCACTTCGAGCTGCTCGAAGCGATCCGCCTGCGCGACCCGGAACGGGCGGTCGCGACCGTGCACAAGCTGCTGGACACCGCAAGCCGCAACACCGCCGCAGCGCGGCAATCCACCGACGATCAGGAGAAGATGTCATGAAGTTACTGGAGCCAGGCGCCAAGTCGCAGATCATGGCGCGGTCCAGCGGCGCGGTCGACGACTGGACCCTCAGTCCGCGGATGCCGCACGTCGATTGGACCGGCTACTTCCTCTTCGCCGCCCCCGACGAGGGCAGCCCCGTGCAGGCGCTGAATCTCGGCGTGTTCCTCGGGCTGATCAACGGGCGGGAACTCGGCGTGCCGCAATGGGACGGCGATCCCTTCCGCATCTGCACGCTCATGGCATCCGTCATCGACGGCGTCAGCTATCGCTCGACCGACGATACCTCCTACACGCGCATGGACACGACCTATTCGAAGGTCGGGCTGGACGTACAGGTGGCCGACGTCTGCCGGGTCAAGGGGAGCTGGCCGTACTTCCAGCTCTACTACCGCGATCCGGCGTTCGACATCACTTATCAGCTCAACGGTCGCGTCACCTGCACCCACTGGTATCCGGATCACATCCAGAACGAGAACATGTACACGTATTGCTGCTTTCCGGACTTCAGGTTCGAAGGCGTCGTCACGCACGCCGGCAAGGCCCATCCGGTCAGCGGCGCCGGCGGGTTTGACCACGTCGTGGCCAAGCATGTGAGGAGCTCGTCGAGCCCGAGCGTCGGCTTCTGGCACTACGAGCCCGTGAACTGGGGTAACGGCATGACGTCGAGCGCGCTCAACTATTTCGATGCGTCCGGGCGGCCGTACATCCGCGACGGCAGCACGACCCTGCCGGACGGCGCCTACCGGCCGGCGAAGTCGGTTCGGATCGAATACCTGGAGTTCGACACCGGCACCGCCAACGCCGGTTCGGAGGGCGAGCGGCAGGTGGTGCCGCGCAGGTGGCGCGCCACGATCGAGTACGAGCACGGCGTGCTTTCGTATGAGACCTTCCCGATCGACGTGCGCGCACCTGACGGGAGCGCGCTGGTGGAACCCAACGCGGTCTTCGAGGCCAGGGGCACGTTCCGGTCCATCAACGGCGACACAATCGAGGTGCGCGGGCGCGGGCACAACGAGTACATGGGCGTGGCGCTCGACCCGACGAAGATCAATGTGGGCTCGTAGCCGGACCGTTCCCTCGGATCATGTCGGCGGCCTTCTCCGCGATCATCACCACCGGTGACGCCGTATTGCCCGAGACGATCCGGGGCATGATCGAGGCGTCGACGACCCGCAGGCGGTCAAGGCCCCGCACCTTCAGATCGGGCGCGACGACGGCCGCGGCGTCGTTGCCCATCTTGCAGGTCCCCACGGGGTGGAAGATCGTCGTGCCGATATTGCCGGCCTGTTCCACCAGGTCGTCGTCGGACTGGTAGGCCGGCCCCGGCAGGATTTCCTCCGGCGTGAACCGGGCAAGCGCCCGTGCGGTCATGATCCGGCGCGCCTGGCGCAGCGACTTCACGGCCACGACCCGATCACTTTCGGTCGACAGGTAATTCAGCCGGATGTCCGGTTGCGCGTGCGGGTCGGCCGAGGTCACGTGGCAGGTCCCGACGCTGTCGGGGCGCAGATTGCAGACCGAAACGGTGATGGCCGGGAACGGATGCAGGGGATCGCCAAGCCGGTCCGTGGACAGGGGCTGGACGTGGTATTCCAGATCGGGCGTCGCTTTCGACGGGTCCGATCGCGTGAACATGCCGAACTGGCTCGGCGCCATCGACATCGGCCCGCTTTGCGTCAGGAGGTATTGCAGCGCGATCGCCGCCTTGCCGACGAGGCTGTTCGCCTGCGTGTTCAGCGTGCTCGCGTGCCTGACTCTGTAGACCGTGCGGAGCTGCAAATGGTCCTGCAGGTTACCGCCCACCCCGTCGAGGGCGTGCCGGACCTCGATCCCGAGGTCGCGCAAGTGCGCGGGGCGGCCGATACCCGCGTGCTCCAGCAGCTTGGGTGAATTGATCGCGCCGGCGGCGAGCAGGACCTCGCCCTCGGCCATGGCCCGATAGCGCAGGCCGGCGCGCTCGAACACCACGCCCGTCGCGCGCTTGTCCTCAAGCAGAATCGTTTCGGTGTTGGCGTGGGTGACGACGCGAAGATTGGGGCGCTTCATGGCAGGCCGCAGGAATCCTCGCGCCGTACTCCAGCGTATGCCGCGCTTCTGGTTCACCTCGAAGAAGCCGGAGCCCTCGTTGTCGCCGTCGTTGAAGTCCTCGCGCGGCGGGATGCCGAACTCCTTCGCCCCCTCCTGCACGGCGTGGAGGATCTCCCACGACAGGCGCTGCCGCTCGACCTTCCAGGCGCCGCCCTCGCCGTGCATCGGCGCCGCGCCGCGAAAACCGTCCTCCGACTTCAGGAAATACGGCAGGACGTCGTCCCACGCCCAGCCGACATTCCCCATCTGGCGCCAGGCGTCGTAGTCGGCCGCCTGACCGCGCATATAGATCATGCCGTTGACGGAGCTGCAGCCGCCCAGGACCTTGCCGCGCGGATAGACGAGGCTGCGTCCGTTGAGCCCCGGTTCGCTGGCCGTCTTCATCAGCCAGTCGGTGCGCGGATTGCCGATGCAGTAGAGATAGCCGATCGGGATGTGCACCCAGTGATAGGCGTCGGACCCGCCCGCCTCCAGCAGCAGGACCCGAACGTTCGGGTCCTCCGTCAGGCGGTTGGCCAGCACGCACCCGGCCGTCCCGGCGCCGACGATCACGTAGTCGTAGGTGCCCTCCATGATCTCCGGGTGCGCCACGGTCACACCTCGCCTAGTACCGGACGACCAGCTTGCCGATGGTCGACGCGGTTTCGATCAGGCGGTGGGCCTCCTTGAGCGTTGCCGCCGACAGGCCGTGCAGCGTGCGGGTCTCGGTGGTCTTGATGAGGCCGTCGTCGACAAGCCGGGCGACGCGCGCCAGGATCATCCCCTGACGATGCATGTCGGCGGTCTCGTACATGGAGCGCGTGAACATCAGCTCCCACATCAGCGCCGCCGACTTCCCCTGCAGCGCCGTCACGTCGATCTTCTCCGACGTCTCCACGATCGAACCGATGCGGCCCTGCGGTGCGATGAGCTCGGCCATCGCGTCCCAGTGCTGCGCGAGGTCCGCGTACTGGACGATGGTGTTGACGAAGGTGTGGCCGGTCGCGCGGGTGCTCGCGACGAGATCACGGTGGTCGATCACCTCGTGGGCTCCGAGCTTGCGACACCAGTCGGCGGAGTCCTCGCGCGACGCGGTGGCGAGAACGGTCAGTCCCGTCAGCACGCGGGCGAGCTGGATGGTGGCCGAACCGACGCCGCCGGCGCCGCCGATGACGAGCAGCGATGCGTTGCGCTCGTCGGTCGGGACCTGAAGCCGGTCGAACAGCATCTCCCAGGCGGTGATCGCCGTCAGCGGCAGCGAGGCCGCCGCTTCCGGCGCGACCAAGGACGGCGCCTTTGCAGCAATCCTTGCGTCGACGCACTGAAGCTCCGCGTTGGAGCCGGGGCGGCCGGCGTCGCCGGCGTACCAGACGCGGTCGCCGACCACGAAGCCTTCCACGTCGGCGCCCATCGCCTCGACGCGCCCGACGGCGTCGTAGCCGAGGATGAACGGTTCATCGAGCACCTTGCCGGGCGCGGTGCGGATGCGGCGCTTGGCGTCGGCCGGATTGACCGAGATCGCCTCGATCCTGACCAGCAGATCATGCGGGCGCGGCGCGGGATCGGGCAGCTCGATATCGAGCAGCGCGTCCTCGTGCTCGATGGGGTGCGAGGTCAGGAATCCGACGGCCTTCACGGGTTCGGTCTCCCCTTCTCCCGCGCCGCCTGTAGCGCGGTCCAAACCGGCATCATCGCATCGACGAGATCGAGATAGGTCCGGTAGCGATCGTCGTAGCGCGGCTTTTCCGCGGCCGCCGGCTCGTACACCTGCCGCACGCGGGTCATGGCGGCGACGCCGGCCTCAAGGTCCGCGAAGACGCCGCTGCCCACGCCGGCGGCGATCGCGGCGCCAAGCGCGCCGGTTTCCTCGCCTTCCGACACCGTGATGGGCAGGCCGAGGCAGTCGGCCATCATCTGCGGCCAATGGGGGCTCCGCGCGCCGCCGCCCGACATCACCGCCGCTTCGAAGGACAGCCCCGCGGCCGCCAGCACCTCGACGTGCCGGCGATGCTCGAAGACCACACCCTCGAACAACGCGCGCAGGATGTGTCCCTCGCTGTGCCAGCCGGCCAGACCGTAGAATCCGCCGCGCGCGGCCGCCACCTGGCCCGAGCCGTAGAGATACGGATGGAAGAAGGGATCATCGGTCGCCGGTTCCACCTCAGCGACGCGCGCATTGCAGTAGCCGAACGGATCGTCGAGGTGCGCGCCCCGTTCGACGAAGGTGCGCACATACCATTCGAGATTGGCCGCCGAAGTCGCACTGGCGTCGATGTTCATGTAGCGGCCGTCGCCGAACTTCGAGACCATGAAGACGCTCGGGTCGGCGGCCGGCGCATCCGACAGCACCTGGTTGATGCTCCACGTGCCGGTGATGATCGATGCCTGTCCGGGCGCGACGGCACCCGATCCGACGGCCGACGCCACCACGTCGAACAGACCGCCGACCACGGGGGTTCCGGCGGCGAGACCCGTCGCGGCCGCCGCCGCCTCCGTCACCCGGCCCACGACATCGCAAGGGTCGGCGATCCGCGGCATCAGCGGTCCGGCGTCGTCGAGGCCGTAGAGCTGCAGGAGGCCGTCATCGACCGCCGCCTCGGGCATGTGCACCAGGCCGGCGCCGCTCATGTCCGACACGTCCGAGACCCGCGCGCCGGTCAGCCGGAAGGTGATCAGGTCCTTGCAGAGAAGCACCGTCGCCGCGGCGGCGTAGACATCGGGTCGGTTCGCCTTCACCCAGGCGAGCAACGTCGCGGTCTGCGACGGCCACGGCCTTTGCAGGCACGCCGCGTAGAGTTCGGCACCGTTCCTGGCTGACAGCTCGTCGGCAAGCGCCGCCGCGCGGCCGTCGATCGACTGGATGCCGATCAGCGGCTCGCCGCCGGCGTCGATCAGATAGAGCCCGTTGCCGTGACCGGCGCAGCCGACGGCGGCGATCTCGGACGGATCGACCGCGGCTTCCGCGAGGCACACGCGGATCACGTCGTCGGCGTGGCGCCACAGTTCAGCCGGATCGCGCTCGACATGACCGGGTGCGGGGTGCGCGGACGCGCCGTCGCGGGCCGCCCGGGCGACCTCGCGGCCGTCGGTCCCGAACAGGACGGCCTTGATGACGGTGTTGCCCGCATCCAAGCCGAGGAGGTAGCGCGCCTCAGCCACCGCGCTGGTAAACGTCCCAGGCTTCCTCGCCCGAGGCGCCCTTGTGGATCAGGGCCATCAGCGCGGCGACCACCGCGCGCGGGTTGTCGTGCTGGTAGACGTTGCGGCCGTAAACCATCCCCTTGGCGCCCTGGGCCAGCAGGCGGGCGGACTTTCCGAGGACGTCCTTCAGGTCCTCCTTGCCGCCGCCACGCACCAGCACCGGGACACGGGCCGCCTCGACGACCCGGTGGAAATCCTCCGGGTTCTCCGTCGGGTCGGCCTTGATGATGTCGGCGCCCATTTCCGACGCCAGGCGGACCAGGGTGACGATCTTCTCCGCGTCACCGTCCACCTGGTAGCCGCCGCGGATTTCGTTCGGCAGCATCACCAGCGGCTCGATCATCAGCGGCATGCCGTATTTGGCGCACGCGGCGCGGACACGCGCAATGTTCTCGACGCACTGGCGGAACAGCTCGGGCTCGTCCGGAAGCATGAACAGGTTCACCACCACGCAAGCCGCGTCCATCTCCAGCGCGCCGATGATCGGCTCGTCGTGGTTCTGCAACTGCGACCACATCACCCGGTGGCGAACGGCGTTGTAGGGGTTGCCCATGTCGATCCGCATCACCAGCGCGGGCTTGTCCCGCTCGGGACGGCTTTGCAGGAGGTCCGCCTGCCCGTACGCCATCTGGATGGCGTCGGGCCGCGCCGCGACGAGGGCGTCGATGACGGATGCCATGTCCTCCAGCCCGACCATGAAGCTCGGCTCGTTGCACACACCATGATCGACGGCGACGTCCAGACACCCGCCATTGGCGAACATGCGGTTCATCCGCGCCTTGGGGCTTATGCGCATGCCTCACTCCTCTCAGACTGGTCACCGGCCGACGCCAGGCAGACGCCGTGGTAGTTCTCAAGATCAACGACAAGCGTCGCACGCTCCTGCGCGCGCCGCTCGCTCGTCCAGCCGAGCGCCTCGCCGACCACATCGGCCAGCGCGTCGAGCAGCGCCGGCGTCAACTGGCCGGTGATCGCAAGATCGGTCCGCCGCATCGCCATGTCGGCCAGGTGCACGACCTGTTCGTGCTCCACGAGGTAGGCGATTTCCGCCCGCGTGTACGGGCACCCCGCAACCAGCGGCGTATCGTCGGCGCGGGCGCTGCAAGAGGCGTGGACGGCCGCGCCATGGGTGCCGTAGTGGCTGGCGAGATGCGCCGCGCGCGCCGCGTCGACGCCGAGGTCGCGCACAAAGCGACGTTCCAGTTCCCCCTCGGCGGCCGGGAAGTCCTTGCCGCCGCCGATCGCGAGTCCCTTGCTGTCGCGCACGCGCGGCTTGCCGAGGATGGCCAACGCCTCGTCGCAGGCCTGTTCGGCAAACGCCCGGAAGGTGGTCCACTTGCCGCCGATCATGCAGATCTGCACCGGCGATCCCTCGATGCGACGGGTCGCGTGGCCGCGCGAGATACGTCCCGTGAAGGCGTGGGCGCTCCGCGGCAGCGGCCGGATGCCGCTGAACGAATAGACGACGTCCGCCACATCGATGGCGATGCCGGGAAACAGGCCGCGGAGCGACTCGAGGATGTAATCGCGTTCGTCCACCTCGCAGCGCACGCGTGTCGCCCTGTCGACGCGTATATCGGTGGCACCGGCCAGGACCCGGCCGAGATAGGGAAAGGCGATGCAGATTCGGCGGTCGGCGTTCTCGTAGTAGAGCATGTGCCCCCGCAGCGCCTGCAAGACCTCAGGGTTGTTCAGGACCAGGTGCGAACCCTTGGTGCCCTCGACGAGCCGCTCACCGGCAGCTTCATCGTCCGAAAGCGTCGCCTTGGTGTCGTCGAGCCACGCGCCGGTGGCGTTGATGATAACGCCGGCCGACACCGGCCAGCTTCCGCCACCGGCCATGTCGACGAGCCGGTAGCTGCCGTCCGGGCTCCGGTCGAGCGTCGTGTAATTCAGGGCGACGGATGTGGGCCCGATGGCCTCGGCATCAGCGACCAGCTCCAGCCCCAGCCGTTCGGGATGGCTGATCCAGGCATCGAAGTAGCTGGCCGAGAAACGAACGTCGTCGGCGAGATCCGGCCACTGCTCCCGTGTCGGCTGCCGGCCGCGGAAGGTGTGGCCCGCGAGCGCCCGCCGCTTTCCGGTCAGGAGATCGTAGAGGGTGAGACCGATCTTGATCGGCAGTGCGCCGCGGCGGGCCGGTCGTCCCTCGCTGCCGCTCAGGAAGCTCGCCGCGGCGTTGAGCAGGCCGGAGAAGACGGTGACGATGGGAATGGCGGTCGGGAGCGGACGGACCATGTGCGACGCGGTGCGCAGGAGATCGTCACGCTCGGCCAGCGACTCCTTCACCAGCGACAGTTCGCCGTTCTCCAGGTAGCGCAGGCCGCCATGGATCATCCGCGACGGCGCGGCGCTGCAACCGGAGCAGAAGTCGGACCGCTCGACCAGCAGCACGCGCAGGCCCTGCAAGGCAAGCTCGCGAAAGACGCCGATGCCGTTGATGCCGCCGCCGACCACGGCGACGTCGAACGCACCGTCGGCGGCAATCCGGTCCAACCTGTCCTTGCGCGATGTCGGCATAGCCGCCCTGTACGCGGGGCCGAGTCCCCACGTTCCCAGTCCCTCTTGTTTGCGTCGTCTAACGGTCCAGGTCGCCGAGAAACCGATCGGCGGCCGAATCAATGGCTTGTAAATCCTCTTCGCTCAGCCGGATCCTGCCGGCCCTTGCGTTTTCGATAGCTTGTTCGGGATTGCGCGCGCCGCAGAGCGCGAAGGTGATCCCCGGCTGGTGCAGCGTCCAGGCGATGACGATTTGCGCGGTGCTCGCGTCGTGGCGGTCGGCGACCGGCCGGATGGCCGTTGCGAAGTCGGCAGCCCTGGCGCGATTGCCGACCGAGAACAGCGGATTGTCCTTGCGGTGGTCGTCGCCGCGGAACTTGCGCTCCGGGCCGATGCGACCGGACAGAAAACCAAGCGCCAGCGAGGAGTAGCTGAGAGTCGCCACACCGTGCTCGGCGCAAACGGGAAGATGGGTCGCCTCGATGCCGCGCTTCACCATCGAGTACTCTTCCTGGATCGCGTCGAGCTGGCCGGCCGCGATGTAGGCCCGGAGATCATCGACGGAGGTGTTGCTGGCGCCGATCGAGCGGATCTTGCCCGCCGTCTTCAGCCGTTCCAGTGCCTCCATGGTGTCGGCGATCGGCGTCGTCGGGTCCTGCCAGTGGGTGATGTAGTGGTCGATGACGTCGGTGTTCAGGCGCTTCAGGCTCTGCTCGACCTCCGCGACGACCGATTCCGGGCCGAGATAGCGGTGGACCGGCTCGCCCTCGTAGTCGAAGAAGTGGTTGCCCTTCGGGGTGTTCCAGACCAGTCCGCACTTGGTGGCGAGCACGACCTGGCCGCGGCGGCCCTCCAGTGCCCTGGCGACGATGCGCTCCGCCGTGCCGTGACCGTAGGCCGGTGCCGTGTCGATCAGCGTCACGCCTTCGTCGATGGCTGCCTGGATGGCGGCGATCGACGCCTTTTCGTCCGTGCCGCCCCACATCCAGCCGCCGATCGCCCAGGTGCCGAGACCGACCCCGCTCGCGGTGATGCCGGACGACCCGATGGACCGGGTCAGCTGCTCGCGTTCGGTCGTTTCAAGCACCATCCACCTCGTCTTCCAGGACGGCCGCGGCCGTCAGTTCGTCGACCACCAGCATGTTGATGTGGCCGCCGTTCAGGACCGCCGCAATGGCCCCGACCTTCTCGGGGCCGGAGGCGGCGCCGATCCGCACCGGGATGCGGCCGGCATCCTCCGGCGTCAGCGCCACCAGATGGGCGTTGAACTCGATCGCCGACGACGAGCCGTCGCCGTTGATCAGGCGGCCCAGCAGTTCGCCGCGCACACCCGACTCCAGCAGCTTCTCCTTGTCGGCCTGCGACACCGGATGGGCTTCGTAGTAGGTCGCCTTGGGGCCGATCACCGATCCGATGCCGACGATGGAGGCGGCCGCCTTGCGGGCGAGGTCCAGCACGCCGCGCACCGAGCGGACCGACATCAGAAGGTCGCGCTCTTCCGTCGTGTCGACATGCAGCGGTGCGTGGATCAGCGTCGCCCGGCCGCCGAGCTTGTCGGCGAGTTCGGTCGCGATGTGGTTGACGTCGGTGTAGTGCCGACCCTGCACGCCACCGGCCATGGGCACCACGTCGACGTCGAAGTGCCGGTCGACGACGATGTTCTCGCTGACCGCCTTCATCGTCTTGCCGGCCGAAACGCCGATGGTGTCACCATCGCGAACCGCCTCGACAAGAAGCTGCGCCGCGCCGCGGCCGACCTGGTTGAGGGTGGCGTCCTCGTTGCCGGAGACCGTGGGCACGACCAGGCAGTTCTTCAGGTTCCAACGATGCTTCAGTTGGCGCTCGAGATCGAACTGGCGCTGGAACGGCGTCTCGATGGAGATCTTCACCATCCCGGATTCGCGGCCCTGCTTGATGAGCCGGTTGACCTTGGCGGTCGACAGGCCGAGGTCGGTGGCGATCTGCGACTGCAACAGGCCGTCCTCGTAGTGCAGCGTGAGGACACGTGCGATCAGGCGCAGGTTCTCGATGTCGTGGCCGGTGGTGTTCACGAACGGCTCTCCTTCCGGCTCACGAGGTGGTTCGACGCGGCGGCGGCCAGCAGCGCGGCGCCGAGCACCAGCGTCTGGAAGTAGGCCGGCACCAGCGTCAGCATACCCACGGTCAGCGCCATGATGATCAGGGCGCCGATGAACGACTTGATCACCCTGCCCTCGCCGCCGGAGAACGCGGTGCCGCCCAGAAGGACGACGAGGATGGCGGTCAGTTCCATGCCGTCGCCGGAGAGCGGATCACCGAGCGACATGAAGCTCGACCGGGCGATGCCGGCGAGCGCCGCGGTCATGCCGACAATGACGTAGAGCAGGAAGACGATCGCGCCGGTGTTGATACCGGACAGCTTCGCCGCGGTCGGGTTGCCGCCGGTCGCCGCGGCATATTTGCCGAGCAGGGTCCGGTTCTGCGCCACGATCAGGATGACGGTGACGATCACGGCCACCCAGAATGCCGCCGGCAGTTCCAGGAACGTGCCCACGCGGCCATAGGTGTTGAACCAGGACGGCATCTTGAGCCCGCCGCCGGACTTGATCGCCGAGACCCCGTCCTGGACGAGCAGGAGCGCCAGCCCCTTATAGAGGCTGAGGGTGATCAGTGTCGCGATCACCGGTGTGATCCTCAGCCTCACCACGAGGAAACCGTTGATCGCTCCGAGGCCGGCACCGGCCACGACCGTCAGGGCGAAGGCCGGGAGGAACGGCACGCCGTTGATGGCCAGGAGGGCGTAGATCACGGCGCTGAGGCTCATGGCGCTACCGACGGAGAGGTCGATGTAGCCGGAAACCATCAGGAGCGTGAACGCGCCCGCCAGCGTGAGCAGCGGCGCCGACACCCGGAGGATGTTGATGATGTTGTTCTGGTTCAGGAAGTTGCCGCGCTCGAACAGGTCGAACTTGTCGAGGTTGGCGACGCTGAGGAGGACCACGACCGCGACCAGGACGAAGTAGATGTAGTACTCGCGGAAGAACCGGGCGATGCGGTCGCCGCCGCTCGCGGGCTGGACCGGGTCGGGGCTTGCCGTCTGCGTCATGACCGCCATCACCGGTTCCTTCGGGCCAGCGCCCAGGTCTGGGTGACGATCGCGAGGAAGACCGCAATGGCCTTGAGGATGAACTGCCAGTCCGGCGACAGCACCATCCCGGTCGCGGCGGAGGTCACCACGGCCAGGATCAGGGCGCCGAAGACCATGCCGATCACCGAGCCGAAGCCACCGGTGATGGCGATGCCGCCGAGAAGCGAGATGACCAGCGCATCGAACTCCATCAGCGTGCCGCGGTTGGAGAAGCCGGACTTGAACTCCGACGCCAGCAGGATGCCGACCGCGCCGGCGATGGCGGCGCTGAACAGATAGAGCCGCGTCAGGTGCAGGGCGTTGTTGATGCCGGACAGCCGGGCGGCCACCGGGTTGGCGCCGATCCAGTAGGTCAGCCGGCCGAACACCGTCTTCTTCTCGATGAAGACGGCCACCAGCACCAGGACGATCATCAGCACCACCGGCAGCTTCACCGAGGTTCCGAACATGGTGAGGTTGCCAAGGACGCCGAAATCGTCCGGCAGGTTGGTGTTGCGTTGAGAGCCCTGGGTGATCACCTGCGCGATGCCGCGGGCCACCATCATGGCCCCCAGCGTCACGATGATGGACGGCACGCGAAGCGCCACCACGAACAGCGCGTTGAGCCCGCCGACGGCCAACGCGCCCGCCATGGCGCACACGATCGCGAGCCAGGTCGGGAATCCGAATCCCGTCGACAGGGCATTGGCGCCGTCGGGCGCCTGGGCGAACCAGACCGCCAGCACGCCGGACAGCGCGACGATGCCGCCGACCGACAGATCGAAATTGCCCGACACCAGCAGGAACGACACCCCGACACCGAGCGAGATGACCGCCCAGTTGTTGGTGATGAGGTTCAGCATCGAGAGCGGCTGGAAGAAGTTCGGCACCGCCACCGACGCGACGATGAACAGGCCCACCGCCACGGCCGCGACTAGCGACGTGATGAAGGCCTCGTCGCTCAGCCGTCGCCCAGGCCGTGCGGTGGCTTCGGTCGCGGTCGAAACCGTCATTGGACCGCGTGCTCCCCGCCACCGGTCACGACGTGGAGAATGTGGGCGACATCGACCTCCGGGCCGTTGGCGATCTCCTCCTCCAGCGAACCGGAGAACAGGAGCAGGATGCGATCGCAGAGCCCCAGCACCTCCTCCAGTTCGGACGAAAAGACCGCAACGGCGTTTCCGCGGTCGGCGAGATCGCGAATGATGGCGTAGATCTCGGTCTTGGCACCGACATCGACGCCGCGCGTCGGCTCGTCGAGCAGCAGCAGGTCGGCGTCGGCGAAAAGGCACTTGGATAGGACCACCTTCTGCTGGTTGCCGCCCGACAGCTTCTCGGCGTGCTTCTCGATGGTGTCGGTGGCGATCGACAGCTTGCCGACATACTCCACCGCTGCGGCGCGTTCGGCCGACGAGCGGTAGACGCCGCCGTTCGACAGCCGGCGCAGGTTCATGACCGGGATGTTCTCGCGGATGGTCATGCTGGTGAAGAGACCCTGGGTGCGGCGCTCCTCCGGCACGAGGGCGATGCCGGACGCGATCGCGCGCTCCGGCGATCCGCCGATGTCCTTGCCCTTGAAGTGCACCGACCCGGTGAACCTGTCGGCGCCGAAGACGGCGCGCGCGATCTCGGTCTTGCCGGCGCCGACAAGACCGTAGAAGCCGACGATCTCGCCGCGATTGATGTGGAAGCTCACGTCCTGGAGGAGGTGGTTGGAGAGGTTCCGGGCGACCAGGACCGTGTCGTCGGTCACGGTGTCGCGCGGGGTGTAGCTCTGGAAGACGGTGCGGCCGATCATCATCTGGATCAGCTCGGCGCGGCCCGCGACCTCCGAAAGCGGCTTGGTGGCGATATGCTTGCCGTCGCGCAGGACCGTCACCGCATCGCCGAGATCGAAGATCTCGTCGAGCTTGTGTGAGATGTAGACGACAGTCACGTCGCTTTCGCGCAGGCGCCGGATCACGCCGAAGAGCCGCTCGACCTCGCGCTCCGACAGCGCGGCGGTCGGCTCGTCCATGATGATGACGCTGGCGCCGGACGAGGCGGCGCGCGCGATCTCGACGATCTGCTTCTGCGCCACGCTGAGACGTGAGACGCGCGTGGCGGGATCGATGGACGGTTCGATCGCCTTCAAGGTGGCGACGACACGCCGGTCGAGGTCGGATTTCACCAGGAAGCCGAAGCGGCTTTCCTCCATGCCCAGCGTCAGGTTCTCCTGGACGGTGAGCTCGTCGACCACATGGAGTTCCTGGAACAGCGTGGCGATGCCGCCTTCCCGCGCATCGTGGGGATTGCCCGGTCGGTAGTCGGCGCCGCGCACCTTCATGGTGCCGCTGGTGGGCTTGAGGGCGCCGGTCAGCATCTTCACCAGTGTCGACTTGCCGGCGCCGTTTTCGCCGACCAGACAGTGGATCGTGCGGCTTTGGATGGAGAAGCTCACATCGTCGACGGCACGGACGCCGGGGTAGTCCTTGGTCAGGTTTTCGACAGAAAGGACGGCGTCGGGCTCCTGTCCGGTCATGTCGATCTCCTTCGGCGACGGGCGCGATCAGTCGGGCCAAGGCGGTCGAGGCGGCTCCACCTCCTGGCCGGACGGTCGGCTGACCGCCCGGCCAACAGGTTATCCCCTTAACCTCCGAACTGGGAGGACAGCCAGCTTTCGGCGTCGTCCTTCGGCATGGTCCAGAAGGAGATGGTGTAGGCCTTGTAGAAGAACTCCTCGGCGGGATTGGTCGAGGGGTCGACCTTGCCATTGACCACATCCATGATGAGATCGATGCGGCCCTGGGCGGTCTCGACCGGCGGCAGGCCCATGGACAGCTTGAGGCTCGAGTTCGGGTCATAGACCTGCTCGAACTCGACCGAGTCGAAGTCGACGCTGGCGACGATCTCCGTCAGCGGGTTGCCGTCGTCGAACTTGCCGCGGCCGATCTGCGAGAGCCCGGCCATGGTGCCGACGGTGAGGTTCGAGGCCTCCGAATAGATGAGGTTGACCTCAGGACGCTGGGTGAGCAGGTCGACGATGATCTGCTTGGCCGCCTCCTGGCCGGCACTGGCGTCGAGGGCGCCAAGATTCTCGGCGCTCGGATCGACCGACAGCACGCCCTCGGCGAATGGGGCGGTGCGGCCGGAGTTGACCTCCGTGTGGTTCGGCCAGCCGAGCTGGACCATCACGATCGGCTTGTCGGGATGGGCTTCCTTCCAGGCTTCGGCCATCTGCCGTCCCATCTCGAACGAGACGCCGGCCTCGTCGCTGCGGGCGGTCGGGATGCCGGTATCGGTGATCGGGCTGAAGAACGAGGTCATCACAATGCCCTCGCTCAGGGCATCGTTCACACCCGGCGTCGCCGCTTCGCCGTCCCAGATGTGCAGCGTCGCCGCGTCGAAGCCGCCCGCGACGACCTGGTCGATGTTCTGGGTCATCACGGCCGAATCGGCCTGACCGTCGAAGACGACAACCTCGGCGCCGTATTTGTCGGCCGCATAGCGCTGCGCTTCGGCCGCCTGCGACTGATGGAAGACATTCGACAGGTCGGACACGAAGAACGCGATCCGCTTGCCGTCAGCGGCCGCGCTTCCGGCCGCCAGCAATGACGAGGCCAGCAGGCCCGCCATGAACACTGTAGTGCGCTTCATTTTCCACTCGCTCCCTTGCTCAAAAGTCTGCGGGCTAACCGGCCTGCCGGCGCCCTTCGGCACTGCAAGGATCATTGCAATTTCTTGCAGTGAGCGCAATCCATCTCACATGCGTGATATCAATGTCAATTCATGAATTAAATTTCATCGCGCCAAGGTCACGCGCTTCGTGCGGTCATTGATGCCACGCATATGTCGCTAGCCCGATGTCCACGCTGACGAACAGGCGTAGGCTTCGACCTCGACGGTGCTGTCGTCGCTGTCGACCGAAATCGATGTCAGCCGGTCCATCCGGTAGGCGCGGGTCGTGCCGCAGACCGTGCCGCCATTGCCGAAGATTTCGACGACGCCACGGTCGAAGAAGATGCGCGCGGACCGGAACGCGCAGTCGCGCGAGACGTAACGGATCGTGCCGTCGTGTTCCGACGCGGTGATGTCGAATCGCGTCCCGTCGTGCCCGACACGGACCTCGCTGCCGGTCGTCGAAGTCGCGACGATCGTGATCCGGCTTGCGGTGCCGGCCACGTTGAGCTCGATCGGATCCGCGCCCAGCACGCCGAGGTCGCTCAGGTCGGCGGCGGAGAGCCTTCGCTGCCGCAAACCGTCGATGGCCGGATCGGGCTTCATGGCCAGCGTCCCGTCCGGCTCCAGCGTCAGGACGCGCGGCAGCGACAATTCCCCGCTGTAGGCGGAGCCCGGCGGCTTTCCGGTTTCCCAGTTGAAGAGCCAGGCCAGCGCCAGCCGGCGCCCATCGGGCTCGAACGACTGCATGGCGTAGAAATCGGTCCCGAAGTCCAACTCCTGCAGTTCGCCCGATGGCACGAACGCAGCGCCGTCGAAGTCGCCCACGAGCGCGTACATCAGATTGTGCCGGCCGGTTTCCGGCTCGTGGTAGCCGACGAAGCTCATGATCAGCACCCAGCGGCCGTCGAGCTCGAACAGGTCGGGGCATTCAATGGACCGCGCACCGTGCGCGGCGAAGTGAGCCGGCGCGCGATAGAGCACGCCCTCATGGTGCCAGTCGTCACCGTCCGGCGAAGCGTAGAGCAGGACGGACGGGTCGCCGTCGGTCTCGGCCCCCAGGATCATCCGATAGGTGCCGTCATCCCCGTGCTTCCACACCTTGGGGTCGCGGAAATCGTGGGAGGTCGTCGGCGGGGCGCGATCAAGGACGACCCGTGCTTCGCGGGGGCCGATGAAACCCTCGGCGGGAAACACCCGCTTCTGGATCTCGCGGTAGCCGGTGAACGGATCATCGGCCGCGAGGCGTTCGGTGTGGAAGAAGGAGAGGTCGCCCGTCTCGCCGCGCACCGCGCTGCCCGAAAACGCGCCCCCGCTCGCCCGCAGCGACCACAGGTCCTGCTCGGGATGAAGGAACACCGGCTGGTGGGTCCAGCGCACGAGGTCCCGGCTGGTGGCGTGCCCCCAGTGCATCGGCCCCCAGTCGGCACTGGGGGGATGGAACTGGTAGAAGAGATGGTAGACGCCATCCACCAGGCAGAGGCCGTTCGGATCGTTCATCCACCCCTTGAACGGTGAGAAACGAAGCTGCGGCCGCGCGCTTTCGTCCGCCACTGCCGCGTTGGCCTGACGCGGTGGCAACAGCCGGATCCCGCCTTCCGCAAAGTCAACGAACGCGACGCCCTCATCGCCCACCGTCGCGGGATCGTAAAGATAGGCGTACGGCACCCGCAGCGACGTCGGGTCCCACAGCACCGTCAGGTCCGCGTCGCCGATGTTACGATAGCGATAGAAGTGGGGCGTCGATGGCGGCGCCTCCAACCGGAGCGCCACGCGGTCTCCCGCCTTGAAGACCAGCGGCGTATCGGCGGACTCGCCGATGCCCACCGCCCACAGTTCGAGCACGGAACCGTGGCTGGCGCCGATCTCCGCCGTGAGGATCGGGTTCCGGTTCAATCGGCCCATGCGCCCTTGGCCATGAGCCCGCCGTCGACGGAGACGCTCTCGCCGGTCATGAACGATGCACCGTCGCCCGCCAGGAAGAGAACGACGGAGGCAATTTCCTCCGGCCGACCGACGCGCCCGATGGGGTGGTCACGTCCGTAGTCCGCCAACGCGCTCTCAAGCTCGGTCCGGTCCGCGCCGGAGGACGCCCGCACCAGCGGCGTGTCGATGGTGCCGGGATTGACCGACAGGACGCGGATGTTGTCGGGCGCGAAATCGATCGCCAGCTGGCGCGTCAGGGACAGGTCGCCGCCCTTGCTGGCGGCGTAGGCGGCGACATTGTTCATGGACTGCAGCCCCTGGACGCTGGCGATGGAGATGATGACGCCGCCGCCGGCCTCGCGCATGTGGGGAATGCCGTGCTTGGCCATCAGGAAGCGGCTCTTGAGATTGACGTTCAGGATCCTGTCCCAGAGGTCCTCGGGCAGCTCGACCGCATCCACGTAGGAGGCCGGAGGCTGGATCCCGACATTGTTGATGAGGATGTCGAGGCCCCCGAACGCCGCCACCGTCTTCTCCACCGTGAGGCGGCAGCCCTCGTCGGTCCCGGCGTCGGCGGCGACAAAGAGGACGCGGTCGTCCGCGGCGTCGATGTCCTTCAGGAGCGCCGCCCCGGCCTCCTCGTTGACGTCCATCACCGCCACGTTGGCGCCCTGTCGGGCGAAGGCGCGCGAGATGGCGCCCCCGATCCCCAGGGCGCCGCCCGTGACGATGACCGTCTTGCCGTCAAACCTCTCCATCGCCCCACCCCTGTCCGTGTCCTGATCGTCGGCTCCCACCGGCCCGCGACGCGGGCAAGCCGGTATGCGCGGCCACGCCGTTGCTGATCAAGGCCACGGTTCCGGATTTCTGCGCACCGTACACCGGTGAGCACAAAGAAGCGGTGCTCGACCTGACCGTGGCGGCATGGACGCCCGTCTTCGTGAAGACCAAGTCGGACGTCCTGCGTTTCGTCTACGACGCCTTTTATCCCGAAGGCTGGGAGACGAGGCAAAGGGCGGACGTGGCCGCGTTGCTGGACACGGAACCCGACAACATCTGGCTCGCGTTCCTGGATCAGGACCTCGTCGGCTTTCTCGGCGTGCGCCTCCACGAGGAGGACCAGATGGGCGAGATTCACATCATCGCCGTTTCGCCGCGGCATCAGCGCCGGGGCATCGGCCGCCAGCTCATGCACTTCGCCGAACAGCATGTCCGGGCGCGGGGCATGAGGATGATGATGGTGGAAACCATCGGTGACGCCGGTCACGCGCCCGCGCGCCGCGCCTACGAGGCGTTCGGGTTCCAGCCGTGGCCCGTGGCGCGGTACTTCAAGCCGCTGTAGCGACACCGGCTATCGCCAGCGGCATCCCATGTCATGGCACGGCCTCGGCACGCACTTGAAGAACTTCGGTTGGCATGTAGACGAAGACCGATGGCTGAGGCAAAAGCTCTCCGGGCGGCTCGGCCGCCAATTTCGGCAGACATCCGGCATGACACGGGACATCGAGGGAACAGGCATGGCACGCTTCGACAATCTGATCGGCGGCGAGTGGGTGGAAGGCGCGGGAACGACCGCCAACGTCAATCCATCCGATATCGAGGACATCGTCGGCGACTACGCTTCGAGCGACGCTTCGGCGGTTGATGCGGCGGTCGAGGCCGCGCGGGCGGCGTTTCCGGCCTGGGCCGGAGCCTCGCCGCAGGTGCGTCACGATGTCCTGGAGGCCGCGGGCGCCAAGATCATGGCCCGCAAGGACGAGCTCGGCCGGCTGCTGAGCCGCGAGGAGGGCAAGACGCTGGCCGAAGGGACCGGGGAGGTCATCCGCGCCGCCCAGATCTTCAAGTTCTTCGCCGGCGAGGCGTTGCGGCCGGGCGGCGAGGCCCTGCCCTCGGTGCGCCCGGGCATCGAAGTCCTGATCGAGCGCGAGGCCGTCGGCGTCGTCGGCCTCATCACGCCGTGGAACTTCCCCATCGCGATTCCCGCATGGAAAGCCGCGCCGGCGCTCGCCTTCGGCAACTGCGTCGTGATGAAGCCGGCCGAACTGACGCCGGGCTGTGCGTGGGAGATCGCCAACATCCTCAAGGAGAGCGGCTGTCCCGACGGTGTCTTCAACCTCGTGCTGGGGCCGGGGTCCAGGATCGGCGCGCGCATGGTCGAGCATCCCGGGATCGACGCCATCAGCTTCACCGGCTCGGTTCCCACCGGCCGGCGCATCGGCGTTCAGTGCGTCGAGACCGGCAAGAAGGTCCAGCTCGAAATGGGCGGCAAGAACCCCATGGTCGTGCTCGACGACGCCGATCTCGGCGTGGCCGTCGCGGCGTCGCTGAACGGCGCTTTCTTCTCGACCGGCCAGCGCTGCACGGCCTCGTCGCGGCTGATCGTCACCGCCGGCATCCACGACGCCTTCGTCGAGAAGCTGACCGCGGACGCGGCGGCGCTGAAGGTCGGCGACGCGCTCGATCCGGAGACGCAGATCGGTCCGGTGGTCAACCAGGACCAGCTCGACCAGAACCTCGCCTATGTCGCGCTGGCGAAGGAGGAAGGCTGCGAGGTATCCGGCGGCGACATCGCCAACGGTCCCGGCTACTTCCAGCGCCCGGCCGTCTTCGCAGGCGCCGACAACACCATGCGCGTCAGCCGCGAGGAAATCTTCGGTCCGGCCGCCAGCGTGATCAAGGTGGCGGACTACGACGAGGCGCTCGCCATCGCCAACGACACCGAGTTCGGACTGTCGTCGGGCATCTGCACGACATCGCTGAAGCATGCGAGCCATTTCCGCCGGCACGCAGAGGCCGGGATGGTGATGGTCAACCTGCCGACGGCGGGCGTCGACTATCACGTGCCGTTCGGCGGGCGGAAAGGCTCAAGCTACGGCCCGCGTGAGCAAGGCACCTACGCGCGAGAGTTCTACACCCAGGTCAAGACCACCTACGTCGCGCCCTGACACGGCAGAGACCGTCAGATCAGGCCGCGCGCGGCCAGGTTGGCCATGAAGGCCCGGGTGCCGAACGTCCATTCGGGGCAGTTGGTCGCAAGGTCGACGGTGTTGACCAGGCGACCGAGCCCCTCGGCCTCGATGGTGACAACATCGCCCAGCTTGTGGGTGAAGCCCTCGCCGGGGACGTCGCGGTCCTCGGTCGGGGCAAACATCGTCCCCAGAAACAGGACGAGCCCGTCCGGGTACTGATGGTGGCGGCCGACGGTCTGCGCCACCAGATCCTCGGGATCGCGGCTGATCTCGGCCATGGATGACCGGCCTTCGAGGCGATAGCCGTCGGTGCCTTCGACCGTCAGCGTCAGTTCGGCGCGGCGCACCTCGTCGAGGGTGAAGTCGTCGTCGAACAGCCGCAGCAGCGGCCCGATGGCGCAGGAGGCATTGTTGTCCTTGGCCTTGGACAGCAGGAGCGCCGACCGGCCCTCGAAATCCCGGAGGTTGACGTCGTTGCCGAGCGAGGCGCCGACGATCCGGCCGGTCGAGGCGACTGCAAGGACGATTTCCGGCTCGGGATTGTTCCACCGCGAACGGGGATGGAGGCCGATCCGGGCGCCATAGCCGACGGAGGAGAGAATCTGCGCCTTGGAAAACACCTCGGCGTCCGGGCCAATCCCGACCTCGAGATACTGGCTCCACAGGCCCTCGGCGATCAGCGCCCGCTTGGCTTCCTCGGCCTCGTCCGAGCCCGGCACGATGTCGCGCAGCGACTCGCCGACCGCCGTGCCGACGCGCTTGCGGATGCCTTCGGCCGCGGTCGGGTCGCCGGACGCGCGCTCTTCGATGACCCGCTCGACCATCGATCGGGCGAAGGTGACGCCGCAGGCCTTCACTGATTGGAGATCGCAGGGGGCCAGCAGATGCACCGAACCGGGATCGGACGGATCGGCCGCAAGGATGTCGTCCACCGACCCCAGCGCCGTCCCGGGCGCCGCGCGCACATAGCCGGCCGGATCGTCGCGGTCGCAGATATCCGCAACCGTCGGCGCCTCGCGGCTGGTGATGTCGATGAACGCGCCGTCGCGGACGGTCACGACGGCCGGGCCCGACGCCTGCGGCAGCCAGACGCGGCCGAGCAGGCAACCTTCATGTGGAACAATGTCAGCCATAAGCCTCCCCCCGAAGGCGTGTTGGTATCATCCAGGCGCCGGGATCGGTCAACCGCCACCGTCAAGGATGCCACATGCTGGTTTCAGCCGGAGCGCCATTGCCGCGCTCGCGTCGCTCGCTAGATCACATGAGGACAGGTCGCGGCCTTCGCGCCGCGCTGTTCGGAGGTCAGGGGCGGAGGTCAGGGATGGCAGGGCCAGGCCGGTTTCCTTATGCCACCGTCGTCGGGGCGGCCCTCCTTGCCGGGACGTCGGCGGCCGCCCAGACCAGCGAGGTTGATATCGAGCTGGTTCTCGCGGTCGATGTCTCGCGTTCCATGGATTTCGACGAGCTCCTGCTCCAGCGCGACGGTTATGCGGCCGCGTTCCGCCATCCGGACGTGATCGGCGCCGTCGAACGCGGTCTCATCGGCCGCATCGCTGTCAGCTATGTGGAATGGGCCGGGGCCGGCCGAACCCGACTCATCGTGCCCTGGACGGTCATCGCCGGACCGGAGGATGCCCATCGCTTTGCGGAGGCGTTGCAGGCGGTGCCCCCGCGGGCGGAACTGGGGACATCCATCTCCAACGGTATCGACTACGCGCGCGGTCTGTTCGCCGCCAACGATGTCGCCGGGCTGCGCCGGGTGATCGACATCTCCGGCGACGGCCCGAACAACCGCGGCAGGCCGGTGACCGAGGCCCGCGACGAGGCCCTGGCCGACGGCATCGTCATCAACGGTCTGCCGCTCCAATGGAAGGCGCCGATCGGCCCGTACAACATCCGCGACCTTGATCTCTATTACGAGGATTGCGTGATCGGCGGCGCCGGCGCGTTCCTGATCCCGGTGTACGAGACCACACAGTTTCGCACCGCCGTGCGCCGCAAGCTGATTCTGGAGATCGCGGGCTTGCCGGCGCGCGTCCAACCCGTTCAGTTGGTGGAGCGGGAACCGATGGACTGTCTGATCGGCGAAAGACAGCGCGAGCGGCGCTTCCGTCCGGGTCTGTAGCCGGCCTACCTTTGCATATCGACCACGACCCGGCCGCGGATCTTGCCGTCGATGATGGCCCGGGCGGTGTCGATGATGTCGTCAAAGTCGACGGTGGTGGTCAGGGCGTCGAGTTTCGCCATGTCCAGCTCGTCGGCGATCCGGCGCCATGCCTCAGTGCGCAGCTCCCGCGGGGCCATGACCGAATCGACGCCAAGCAGCGCCACGCCGCGCAGGATGAACGGCATCACCGTCGCCGGCAGGTCGTGGCCCTGCGCCAGGCCGCAGGCGGCGACCGCGCCCCAGCGCCGGGTCTGCGCGAGCACGTTGGCCAGCGTGTGACTGCCGACGGAATCGATACCGGCCGCCCACCGTTCCTTGCCGAGCGGCCGGCCGGGCTCCGACAGTTCGCTGCGCTCGATGATCTCGGACGCGCCGAGGCCGGTCAGGAAACCGGCCTCCTCGGGCCGTCCGGTCGACGCCGCCACCTCCCAACCGAGATGCGACAGCAGGCAGATCGCCACCGTGCCGACGCCGCCATTGGCGCCGGTCACGATCGCCGGGCCACGATCCGGCGTCAGGCCGTGCCGCTCCAGGGTCATCACCGACAGCATGGCCGTGTAACCGGCCGTGCCGACGCCCATCGCCTGTTGCGGCGTCAGGCCGTCCGGCAACGGGATCAGCCAGTCGCCGGACAGGCGCGCCATGCCGGCATAGCCGCCCCAATGGGTCTCGCCGACGCCCCAGCCGTTCAGGAGCACCTTGTCGCCTTCCGCGTAACGCGCATCCGACGAGCGGGTGACGGTGCCGGCAAGGTCGATGCCGGGCACCATCGGCCAGTGGCGGACGACCGGGCTCTTGCCGGTGATCGCGAGGCCGTCCTTGTAGTTGACGGTGGTGGCCTCGACGGCGACGGTCACGTCGCCCTCCATCAGATCGGCCTCGGTCAATTCGGTAACCGCCACCGACTGTGTCTTGTCCTCGTCGCGGGAGACGAGGACGGCCTTGAATGTCTCGCTCATACCGTTCTGCCTTGGCCGTCCTGCTTTGGTGGGATCGATGTCGGGTCCGGCTATCTGGCGCGGTAGTCAGCGTGGCAGGCCGAGCACGTCTCGCTCATATGCGCCACCAGGATCCTGGCCGGCAGCGACGCGGCAAGATCGCCGTCGACCAGATCGATCCCGGCGATCGGGTACGGCTCCGGCGCGGTCGCGCCATTGAAATCGTCTTCGGCGCGTTCCGCGAGGGCGTCGGCAAGGAGCTGGAGCTGGGCCGCCTGCGCGGCAAACCCGTCCCACGCCGACCACACGGCCGGCAGCGCTTCGGAGGGCGCGTGGCCGGTCCCCTCGGGGAAGCCGTCCAGTAGATCGTCGCCGCTGTGGTCGCTGAGGACGCCGGCGAGCCGCGCAACCTCACCGCCGTCGAACGGGGGGCCGGCGCGCACGATGACCACCAGCGCCTTCATGGCGCGGTCCATCTCGACCATGGCGTCCATGCGTTCCTTGACGATTCCGGTTGCGCCGCCATGGGCGAGCGCGATGCCGACACCGGCCAGCATGAGGGCAAAGGCGGCAACGGCGCGGGTCGGCAGGGTCACGCTCGAAACTCCGGATCCGGTGAAAAGGCGTCGGGAGACTAGAGTGGTTGGCGCACCGGTCAAGCAGAAGGGCGGACACATCAGCGCGATCGGGCGAGGTACGTCTCCGCGAGGTCGGCGGAGTTGCGCGCGAAGTCGGGCGCCAGCGCGGCAGCCTCCGGGACCGCGCTGTGCGAGCCGATCCAGGCGAGAAGCGCCATCCGCCGCAGCATGACGAAGGTGTCGATCTCGCGCTCGTCCGCGTCCGACAGCGGCCGCACCCGGCGATACCCCGCGACCCACGCTTCGCGCAGGGCCGGAACGACGGGGCTGTCTTCCATGAAGCTGATGCCGGCGGCGAAATCGTAGAGAAACCAGCCAAAGCCGCAGTCGTCGAAATCGATCAGCCGGGTCGTGCCGCCGTCGATGAGGAGATTTGCTAGACGCATGTCGGCGTGGATCAGCCCGTAGCGCTCCGGGCCCCGGCCGAAGGCGGCGAGGCGCGCCCGGACCTTGGTTTCGGCACGCTCCAGCACGCTCCGCGCCGAAGCATCAAGGTGAGGCGCATCGCGCCAGTTCCCCCATGTGGCGTCGGCGCCGAAGACCGCGTCGACGTCCCAGGTCAGCCGCTCGAACGGTTCGGGACGCCGCCAGTGGATCGCGTGCTGGTGCATCCTCGCCGCCATTTCGCCCAGGGCCTCGAACGGTCCGACGAGATCGTGGGATTCGTCCGGCTGGGTGCCGGGCACAAAGGCGAACATGACCATGAACCGCGTGCTCCCATCGGGGCCGGCAGCCGTCTGCACCGGCCGGCCGTCGCGGCCGGGGATCGCGCGCGGTACCTCGACACAGCCGTCGTGCGTCAGGGCATCCATCCAGGCGAGCTCGCATTCGATCGCGCGCTCGGAATGGTAGCCGTCGCGATGGAGGCGCAGGACCGAGCGATGGCCGCCGGCGCCCTCGACCAGATAGGTCGCGTTTTCGGAGATGTTGATGAGCCGCGCGGCCGCATCCGGCGGCACGTCCCAGAGCGGCAGCGACGCGTTGGCAAGGTCGGCCAGCCGTTCCAGTTCGCCGTGCGACAGGGCCTGATGATCCACGCCTCAGACCGTCAGTTCGGCCACAAGGCCGGCGGCAAGCCGGACCGCCTCGCCGAAATCGGCCATCTCCATGTGCTCGTCGGGATTGTGGCTGCCGTGGCGGTTGCGGATGAAGATCATCGCGGTCGGCACCCCGCCGGTGGCGAAGGCGGCGGCATCGTGGCCGGCGCCGCTGGCTATCTCCATGGTGCCGATGCCGGCATCGTCGGCCGCCCGCGTCATCTTGGCCAGGAGGTCCGCGTCCATGGCGGCCGGCGGATTGGCGCTCCGCTCGCCGAGATCGAAGGTCACGCCGTGGCCGGCGGCCGCCTCGTCGATCGCTGCGTGCAGGAGGTCGTCCATGCGCGTCAGCACCGCGGTGTCGGTCGAGCGGATATCGATCGAAAAGTCCACGGCGCCGGGCACCTTCGAGGGGCCGTCATGATCGGGATCGGTGGCGATACGCCCGACCGTGAACACCAGATCACCGCCCTCGTCCTCGATCCGGCGCCATTCCTCCCGCAGCCGGGCGATCACGTCGACGGTGGCGGCGACCGCGTCGTGGCGATAGATGCGCGGCAGCGCGCCGGAGTGCCCGTAGGCGCCGCGGCAGGTGGCATTGGCATAGCGCCGGTAGCCGCGGATGCCGGTGACGAGCCCAACCGGCAGGTCACGCTCCACGAGCACCGGCGCCTGCTCGATATGGAGTTCGAGATAGGCGGCGATGCGGTCGGGATCGAGATGGGCCGCGCCGCCGCGGATGGCATCGGGGTCGCCGCCGTGTTCACGGAGATGGTCGGCCAGCGTCCGGCCGGTGTCGGACCGTCGCAAGCCGTCGAGGTACATCGCATCAAGCTTGCCGAGGGCGATGTTGGCGCCGACATACGGCCCGTCGAACCAGTGCGCCTCCTCGCAGCGCAGCGCCGCCACCTTGATGTCGCAACCGGGCGTGCGTCCGGCGTCGCGGTAGCCGGCGACGATCGCCAGCCCCGCCAGCACGCCGGCAGCGCCGTCGAAATTGCCGCCGTTATCGACCGAATCGAGATGGGAACCGATCACGATCGCCGGCCGATCCCGGTCCCGGCCCGGCAGGGTCATGAAGAGATTGAGGCCCGCGTCGGTCGTCACGTCGAGGCCGAGATCGCGGGCCGCCTCGGCGACGATGACATGGGCCGCGTTCTCGCCCTCGCCGTAGGAATCGCGGCGGATACCAGGCCCCACACGGGTGGCGGCATCGAGATCCTCGAACAGCCGCACCGCGAGCGCTTCCCGGGGCGGCGGGACCCGGCTTTCGCTTGAAGTCACAGCGCGATGCTAGTGATTGTCACGGGCGATCCCGTTGGTCTGGGCCACGCGCTGGTACTTGATCGCCGGCTTCAGCACCATGCCCTCGGAGAATTGACCGACCATCGACCGCTGGATCTCCTGCCACGGCGTCTGGTGATCGGGATAGGCGTAGCCGCCCGCCTCGGCCAGCGCGGCGCGGCGCGCGGTCAGTTCGTCGTCAGAGATGAGGATGTTAGCCTCACCGCGATTGAGGTCGATGCGCACCCGGTCGCCGGTCCTGAGCAGCGCCAGACCGCCATTGGCGGCCGCCTCCGGCGAAGCGTTGAGGATCGACGGCGACCCGGACGTGCCCGACTGCCGGCCGTCGCCCACGCAGGGAAGCTCGTCGATGCCGCGACGAAGCAGCTCTGCCGGGGGCTGCATGTTGACGACCTCGGCGCCGCCCGGATAGCCGATCGGCCCGGCACCGCGCATGAACAGGATGGTCGATTCGTCGATCCCCAGTTCGGGATCGTCAATGTGGTCGTGATAGTCCTCCGGCCCGTCGAAGACGACCGCCGGGCCCTCGAAGGCGTTGGGATCGTCCGGGTTGGACAAATAGCGCTCCCGGAACGCGGCCGAGATGACGCTGGTCTTCATGATCGCGGACTCGAACAAGTTGCCGCGCAGGACGATAAAGCCGGCGTCCTCCACCAGCGGCTTGTCGACCGCGGTGATGACGTCATCGTCGACGGATTCCCGGCCGCGACAGTTGTCGCCCATGGTGTTGCCGGTCACCGTCATCGCCCCTTCGCGGATGTGGCCGGCCTTCATCAGTTCACCGACCACGGCGGGAACACCGCCGGCGCGATGGAACTCCTCGCCCAGATAGGCGCCGGCTGGCTGCATGTTGACGATCATCGGAATGGTGTGGCCGATCGTCTGCCAGTCGTCGACCGTCAGCGGCACCCCGATATGGCGGGCGATGGCGTTGAGGTGGATCGGCGCGTTGGTCGAGCCGCCGATCGCCGAGTTGACGATGATGGCGTTTTCGAAGGCCTCGCGGGTGAGGATGTCAGAGGGCTTGAGATCGTCATGCACCATCTCGACGATGCGCCGACCGGTCACATACGCCATCTGGCCCCGCTCGCGATGTGGCGCTGGAATCGCCGAGCAGCCCGTCAGGCTCATGCCCAACGCTTCGGCCATGGCGTTCATGGTGCTCGCCGTGCCCATGGTGTTGCAATGGCCGACGGACGGCGCCGACGACGCAACGGTCGCCATGAACTCCTGGTAGTCGATGTCGCCGGCGGCAAGGCGCTTGCGCGCGTCCCACACCACCGTGCCCGAGCCGGCGCGCTCGCCCCGCCACCAGCCGTTCAGCATCGGCCCGCCGGAGAGCACGATGGCCGGGATGTTCACCGTCGCGGCGGCCATGATGCAAGCCGGCGTGGTCTTGTCGCAGCCGGTGGTCAGGACCACGCCGTCGAGGGGATAGCCGTGCAAGACCTCGACCAGCCCGAGATAGGCCAGGTTGCGGTCGATGGCGGCGGTGGGTCTGCGTCCGGTCTCCTGGATGGGGTGGACTGGGAACTCCATGCAGATTCCGCCGGCGGCGGTGATGCCGTCACGCACCCGCGTGGCAAGATCGAGATGATGGCGGTTGCACGGCGACAGATCGGACCCGGTCTGGGCAAGCCCGATGATCGGCCGACCGGACTGCAGTTCCTCGCGGGTCAGGCCGAAATTGAGATAGCGCTCGAGATAGAGCGCCGTCATGCCCGGATTATCGGGATTGTCGAACCACGCCTGCGATCTCAATGGCTTTGTCCCGGTCATCACGTCGTACTCCTTGATGTCGTCTCGGCCGCCGCGCGGATCGCCGCGATACGCTCGCGATAGGCGTCTTCCGTTCGCCCGCTGAAGATGGCGGTCCCGGCCACCAGAACGTTCGCGCCGGCCGCGGCGACCGTCGACGCGGTGTCGGCATCGATGCCGCCGTCCACCTCGATGTGGATCGGCCGACGACCGACCATCGCCCGGACCCGCTCGATCTTGTCGACCACCGCCTCCACGAACGCCTGCCCCCCGAATCCGGGATTGACGGTCATCAGCAGGATCAGGTCGACCCTGTCGAGCACGTAGGCGAGGACCGATTCCGGTGTCGCCGGATTGATGGATACGCCCGCCTTCCTACCAAGGTCGCGGATCGCCTGAAGCGTGCGGTCGAGATGGGTGCAGGCCTCGGCATGGACGGTGATGATGTCGCAGCCGGCGTCGGCGAACGCGCCGAGATACGGATCGGCCGGCTCGATCATCAGGTGGCAGTCGAACGTCAGGTCGGTGCGATCGCGCAGCGTCTTCACCACCGGCGGCCCGAAGGTGATGTTAGGCACGAAGTGGCCGTCCATCACGTCGAGGTGGATCCAGTCGGCGCCGGCGCGCACCACGGCCTCGACCTCGTCGCCCAGGCGGGAGAAGTCCGCCGACAGGATCGACGGCGCAACGAGGATCGGGCGCTGTGCGCCGTCGGAGCCTTGCGTCGTAGTGGTCATGATGGTCGGTCGTGGTCCGGCAGAACGGGTGGGGCGAACATCGCACCGAGCCCCGCCGGCTTCAAGCGGGCAGTTCGTAGCAGAATCCGCGGAAGTCCGCAGGCAGGCCCCTACCGGTCAGGTCCTGGCAGGCCATGCCGACGAAGGTACCGGTGAAGCTTGCATGTTCGCCGCGCCCGGCCTCGTCGGAACAGATGGAGGCGTCGAGCACCGGGCCGATGTCCCGGAGCGGCTCGCCGGCCGGGGCCCAGGCGAATTGGAGCGCGGCGCCGTCGACCCTGACGGCCAGCTCGACCGGACCGTCGCCAGCCGCGACCGGCGCATCCAGCGGGAAGGTCAGGTTTTGTTCCTGCCAGTCGCCAAGGCAGCACTGGATCTGGAGCACGCGCCCCAGCGCCTCGTCGTGGGTGACATACAGATAGTGGAACCTCGACCGGTTGTAGTAGACGGTGAGGCCGGCGCAGTGCTGCGGAAGCGTCGGTTCGAACTCGAGAGTCGTCGACGCCGTATAGGCGAACTCGGTGACGCGACGCGCCACGAGCGCCTGCTCGAACCAGCTCCCGATCGCCTCGCGACCGTAGAGCCGCAAGTAGCCGGGCCGGTCGGTCAGCGAAAGGAGCCGCTCGCGGCGGGGCGTCCGCAACCACTGGAAATCGAGTGGCAGCTCCGGGCCCGCGAAATCGTAGACCGACCTCGCCTTCCCGGCGGGCTCGCCGACCGCGCCGTCAGGCCCCGGGACCGTCAGCCGCGGGGCCGGGCTCCCACTTGCGGGGTGCAGCCAACCGTCGTCGCCCCAGACCATGCGCTCGATGCAGGTCTCCCGCCCCATGGGACTGCGGCGGGTGCCCGGCAGGGGGCGGCTCGTCAGCGAGACGGCGTAGACACTTCCGTCCGGCGTCTCGACGAAGTCCCCATGGCCGACCCGCTGCAGCGGGGCATCGGGATGGTCCTTGGCCGTCAGGATGTGTTTGTCGGGGTGCAGATCGTACGGGCCGTCGATCGCGCGCGATCGCGCCATGGTGACGGCGTGGTTGTAGCCGGTGCCGCCCTCGGCGGTGAGCAGATAGTACCAGCCGTCGCGCTTGTAGAGGTGCGGCCCCTCGGTCACGCCAAGGTCCGAGCCTCTGAAGATGTTCGTGGCCTGGCCGACCAGCTTCTCCCCGCGCGGGTCGTACTCCTGCAGCAGGATGCCGGCGAACGGGTTGATGTCCGGCCGGTGGTCCCAGGCCATGTTGACCAGCCATTTGCGGCCGTCGTCGTCGTGGAACAGCGACGGATCGAAACCGGAGGCGTTGAGCGGCACCGGATCGGACCACGGCCCCTCGATCGCCGGTGCGGTGACGAGGTAGTTGGGCGTGTCCTTGTAGTTGCCGTCGAACCGTTTGACGTCGGTGTAGATCAGCCAGAACAGGTCGTCGGCGCGGGTGAGACAGGGCGCCCAGACGCCGCAGGAATCGGGGTTTCCGCGCATGTCGACCTGGCTGGCCCGGTCGAGCGGCCGCGTGATCAGCGTCCAGGTCGCCAGATCGCGCGAATGGTGGATCTGGACGCCCGGATACCACTCGAAGGTGGAGGTGGCGATGTAATAATCGTCGCCGACGCGCAGGATCGACGGGTCGGGGTTGAAGCCCCGCAGTATCGGATTGTGAATGACGCCCCCCGTCACTGTGCGATCAGCCCTTCACGGCGCCGCCGGTGAGGCCGGCGACAATGTACTTCTGGGCGGCGAGAAAGAACACCACGGCAGGCGCCAGCGTCACCGTGACGAAGGCGAGCGTGCGGTTCCAGTCCTGGATGTACTCGCCGCGATAGTCCATGGCGCCAAGCGTCCAAGTGTAGCCGGCGCGATCGTTGAGCATGATCAGCGGCAACAGGTAGTTGTTCCAGCTCTGCACGAAGACGAACACGGCGATGGTCGCCAGGATCGGCGTCGACAGCGGCAGGGTGATGCGGAAGTAGAACTGGATGTAGCCGCAGCCGTCGACCCGGGCGGCATCGAACAGATCGGCCGGGATCTGCTCGAAGAAGGTACGGAAGAACATCACCGAGAAGGCCATCCCGAACGCCGCCTGCGGCAGGATCACGCCCCACGGGGTGTCGAGGATGCCGAGATTCCGTACCGTCAGGAACAGCGGCATGATCGCGGCGGCGAACGGGAACATCAGCCCGAGCAGCAGGTAGGTGAACAGGAAGGTGGAGCCGAAGAAGCGGATCTGGGCGAAGGTGTAGGCGGCCATGGAGCCCAGAAGCAGCGTCAGGAACACGGTCACCAGCGAGATGAACAGCGAGTTCCACAGATAGCGCCAGAACTGCAGATCGCCGAGGATCTCGCCGTAGAACTCGGTGCGCCAGACGTCCGGCAGGCCGAAGGGTTCCACGCGCAGTTCACCGGCCGACTTGAAGCCGCCGAGTACGGTCGCCGCCAGCGGCACGACGATCAGCGCCGACACCAGGACGAGGAAGGAGACCCGGGCGACCGCGCCCCAGCCGAACCGGCTCATGCGGCAAGCCTCCGCTGGATGGTGGCGCGGTAGGCAAAGGCAAAGGTGATGCCGACGACAAAGAGCACGACGCCGACGGCGCTGCCGAAGCCGACGCGCAGGCGGATGAAGCCGAAATTGTAGAGATAGCTGACCAGCGTGTGGCTGGAGTTCGAGGGGCCGCCCGCGGTCATCGGCATGACGAGGTCGAACACCTGTATGGCGCCGAGGACGGAATAGAATACCGAGATGGCGATCGCCGGCGCCAGCAGCGGAATCTTGATGTAGCGGATGAGGTCGAACGTGCGGGCGCCGTCCACGACCGCGGCATCGATGAGATCCCGCGAGATGCCCTGCAGGCCGGCGATGTAGATCATCATGTGGAAGCCGAAATACTTCCATACGATCACCGCCAGGATGGCGTTGAAGGCCCAGGCCTTGTCGCCCAGCGGGAAGAACGCCTCCTCCAGTTGCAGGACGTCGGTGACGGTCCGCGATAGGCCGAAATTGCCGTCGAAGACGAAGCTCCAGATGAGGCCGGTCGCCACCTCGGCGAGGATGTAGGGGACGAAGAAGATCAGCCGGAAGACGGTGTTGGCGTAGCTCTTCTGGTAGATCATCAGCGCGAGTGCCAGCGCCAGCGGCAACTGGATCAACAGCGAGACGAGGACGATCTTCGCCGTGTTGCCGGCCGCGGTCGCAAACGCCGCATGACCGGCCAGTTGCCGGAAGTTGCGCAGGCCCACCCAGTCGCCGAACTCCCGCCCGGTGTCGACGTTGAAGGCCCAGGGCGCCGGTCCGTAGCCGCTCCACTTGTAGGGCGAGAAGAAGCTGGCGTTGAGCATCGGCAGCATCACGAAGACCGTGAACAGGAGCAGCGCCGGCGGCAGGAAGACGAGCAGCAGGCGGAGCTGGCCGCTGCGCGCGAACCGGCGCAGCGCACCGAACCGGTCGTGCGCGGCGGCGTGGTGCTTATCGGAAACGGCGACGCTCATTGCGTGGTGCTCGGCAAGGGGACGGGGGTGGCCCGGGCGCGGGTCGCCCGGGCCGTGGTTATCGGCCTACTGGAACTGCCGGGTTTCCTCCAGGATTTCGGCAGCCTCCTTCGGCGTGATGTCGCCGGTGGCGAGTTGCGCCGAAACGTCGTTGACCGCCCCGCCGAGATCGGCGCCGAGAGCCTGATCCAGGAAGAGCTGGTGGAAGGTCGATCCACCGCCGATCGCGGCAAACTGCTTGAGGATCGAATCGTCCACCAGCGGCGCGGCCGCCGGTGCGGTCGGGATGTAGACGCCGGCCTTGGCGGCCATGGCCTGCGGTTCCGGCCCCAGGAAGTAGCGCAGGAATTCGACCGCCTCATCGGGCGCGTTCTTCGTGACCACGAAGCCGCTCGCGCCGCCGAAGGTCTCGGTCGCGGCGCCGCGCCCGCCCTCGACCGTCGGGAACGGGATGATGCCGAGCTGGTCGTTGCTGAGCCCGCCGCCGGAGGACGCCGCGCGCTGGGCGCCGAGATCCCAGTCGCCCATCAGGTGGAAGACACCGCCGCCATCGCCCCACAGGCCGGTGGCCTGGTCGTACTTGACGCCGAGATAGCCTTCCTGGAACGGCTCAAGCTCGATGAGGCGCAAGTACTCCTCGCCGACGCGGACCCAGTCCTCGTTGTCGAAGCCGCCGTTTTCACCGCGTGAAGAGGCGAAGATCCCCTCGCCGCCCATCACGCGCAGCGCCAGCATCGAGTAGTAGAAATGCAAGGTCCATTTGTCCTGGCCACCGACGATGATCGGCGTGACGCCGGCCGCCTTGGCGGTCTTCACCTGATCGAGAAAGTCGTCCCAGGTCTCGATCTCGGTGGGGTCGACCCCGGCCTTGGCGGCCATCTCCTTGTTGTACCAGAGGGCGACGTTCTGCGAGGCCTCGGGTGCGCCATAGTTCTCGCCCTCGTAGGACAGGGCAGCGAGCCCGCCGGCCGACGCCTCGGCCCGCCAGTCGTCGCCGACGAGAGCGGTGATCGGCCGCAGGAAGCCTTGCCGGGCCTGCTCGTAGAAGACGCCGCCGCTCCACGAGAAGAAGATGTCGGGCGCGGCGTCGGATTGCAGCAGCGTCGGCAGCTTCTGCTTGAACGCCTCATCCTCCATGTACTCGATCTCGACGGTGACGTCAGGGTTGGCCGCGTTGTAGGCGGCGATGGTGTCGGTGTAGAGCTGCTTCCATGCAGGCGTATCGCGGTTGATCGACAGCACCTTCACGGTGGTGTCGGCGTAGGCCGTGCCGGCCATCACGGCCGCAAGCAGCGTCACGCCGGACAGTCTCACGAGCGGTTTCATGGTCTTCCTCCTGGTTGTCAGCGCATGATGATGCGCATCTGAATTTGCCGTACGTACATCATTTTCGGCGCGACAATCACGGCAGGTTGTCACGCAGATAAACATCGATCCGGATTCGCTCCCGGCTCTCGATCAGCGGCTGATCGTCGGACAGGGCCTTCAGGATCCGCACGGCGCTTCGCGCTTCGTGCTCAGGGCTCTGGTTGATCACGGCGGCTACGCCGCCGTCGATCAGGGCGCGGCGGACGGCCGGCGAGAGTTCGTGGACGATCAACGTCGGGCGTTCGTCGGGCGGAAGCCCGCTGACGGCGTTCAGGATGCCCCGGTTGCCCGCGCTGATCGAATAGATGCCGACCAGATCGTCGCTGTCCCGCAGGAGCCGCCTGGTGATGGCCTCGGTCGCTTCCGGGAGATCGCCGCTTTCCTCGACGGGCAGTACGGTCAGGTGCGGGTACTCGCTCGCCATCACCTGCTCGAAGCCGATGCGTCGCTCGACGTGATCGCGCATCAGCAGCGACCCGGCGATCATGCCGACCTTGCCGGGCGCGCGGTCGAGAAAGCGGCCCATCAGGCTGCCGGCCACACGCCCGGCGGAGACGTTGTCGATCCCCACATAATGGTGGCGTTTGGAGCCCGGCGCGTCGGTCACCAGGGTGACGACCGGCAAGTCCTCGGCAGCGAGTCGATCGATGACCTCGCGAATGCCCGGCGCGTCTGTCGCCTTGACGGCGAGCCCGTCCCACGCGGTCGGATCGACGTTCTCGAGCGCCGCGTACAGGTCGGACGGCCGATCCATGTCGACGTGCTCGATGGCAATATGCAGATCGTCGTCGGGGAAGGCGTCGGGCGTCCGGCTGACGGCGCCCTCGAGGCCGAGGGCGAATCCGCTGGCGCGCGCCGGGAGCAGGAACAGGAAACGGTAGCTGCGTTGCCTGGCGAGATTGGCGGCGTGGACGTTGCGGCGAAAGTCCAGTTTCCTGGCCGCCTCCATCACCCGCTGGCGCGTCTCGTGCCGCACGCCGGCCCGGTTGTTGAGCACGCGATCAACGGTGGCGAGACTGACACCGGCCTCCTCGGCGACGCGGCCGGCGGTGACTTTACGATTGTTGGTCTGCTCCATTGCTACCGTCGTTATAATCATCTAGTGAGGTACGTCAATCATCTTCTGCCGGAAAGGATGCTGAACCATGGCCAAGATCGCGGTGACGGGTGGCAGCGGCGGTGCGGGCCGCTTCGTGGTGGCGAACCTCATCGAGCACGGCCATACGGTGACCAATCTCGACAGGGTGAAGCCCGCCGCCGACGTGGCCCCGTGGGTCGAGATCGACGTCACCGACTACGGCGCGATGGTCGCCGCCATCCACGGCCATGACGCCATCGTCCACCTGGCCGCCAACCCCGAGCCGGATTTCGACACCACGACCGGGGCGGCGCGGTTCCACGTCAATACGCTGGCGGCCTACAACGCCTTCCAGGCGGCCGTGGCGCTCGGCATCACCAAGGTGGTCTGGGCCTCGAGCGAAACCACGCTCGGCTTCCCGTTCGCCACCAACCGGCCGGCCTCGATTCCCGTCGACGAGACGCACACCCCGCAGCCGCAGAACAGCTACGCCCTCTCCAAGCTCGTCACCGAGGACCTGGCCGGCCACATGAGCCGGCTCTACGGCATCGCCTTCGTCGGCCTTCGCTTCTCCAACATCCTGTTCGAAGATCCCGACCACCCGGCGAGCTACGCGCACGTGCCGGGCTACTGGGACGATCCGCAGGCCCGGCGCTTCAACCTGTGGAGCTACATCGACGCCCGCGACGCCGCGGAGGCGGTGCGGCGGGGGCTGGAGTCCGACCTCGGCGGCTCGGAGAACTTCATCATCGCCGCCGCCGACACGATCATGAAGACGTCGAACCGCGCCTTGATCGACGCCGTCTTTCCCGGTGTCGAGATCGATCCCGATCTGGGCGAGAACGAAACCATGATTTCCATCGCCAAGGCGCGGCGTCTACTGGGTTTCGAGCCCGCCTGGTCGTGGCGCCGCGTGCTCGGTTCGTAGCCACAACGACACCGGACGGGCACGCAAGCGCCGCCGGCGGATCCGGCGGCGCAGGTAAGCCCCCCTGCCCCCGATCACCGGCGTTCCGACAAGAATCGCCGGTTTCCGCCTTGATTTGGCCACCTCCGGCGGCGAAGGCGTCCGCCGAAGCGAACGGCCGCGACTCGGGCGTCCGAGTCTGGCACGTCGCTTGCTGGGGCCAGGATCATGGACGTCCATCTCGCCGAACTCACCGGCATCGCGCTCGTCACCACGGTTGCGGTGTTCTCGGGCTTTGCCCTCCTGGCCCTGCGGCAGCCGCCTGTCGTCGGTTACATCCTGGCCGGGGTGGTGCTGGGGCCAACCGGATTCGGCTTGGTGACCGAAACCGGGTCGATCGCCCTCCTGGCCGAGCTCGGCGTGGTGATGCTCCTGTTCCTTGTCGGCATGGAGCTCTCGGTCCGCGCCTTCGCGGCAGCGGCAAGCTGGGCGGTGGTGGTGGTGATCGGCCAGATCGCGGCCGCGCTCGCGATCAGCGGCGTCTTCGGCCTGCTGCTCGGGTGGTCGATCGAACTGGTCGTCCTCCTGGGCTTCATCGTCGCCATCTCGTCGACCGCCGTGGCCGTGCAGATGCTGAGCGACGTGAACGAGCTGCGCACCCGCGTCGGCCGCATCACCATCGGCGTCCTCATCGCCCAGGACGTGGCCGTGGTGCCGATGCTGATCGTCATCACCTCGTTCGGCGGCGACAGCGGCATCGGGCCCGTGGTCCTGCGCCTCGGCGTCGCCATGGTGCTTATCTTCGCGTTCCTGTGGTTCCTCGGCTCACGACGGTCGAAGCTGACCCTGCCGTTTGCGGATCGGATCACCGGTCGCGTCGACCTGGTGGCCATGGCCTGTCTCGCCCTGTGCTTCGCCGCGGCGTCCATCACCGCCGTCGCCGGCCTGTCGGCCGCCTTCGGCGCGTTTCTCGCCGGGCTGGTGATCGCGGGGTCGACGCTGCGCTCCGAGGCGATCGCGGCCACGCATCCGATCCAGAGCGTCCTCCTGGTCGTGTTCTTCCTGTCGATCGGCCTCCTGATCGATCTCAACTATCTCGCCGCCAACTGGCCGACGGTGGCCGCCTTCGTGATCGCCGTCCTGGCGGTCAAGAGCGCGGTCAACATCATCCTCCTGCGGGTGGTCCGCCAGCCATGGGAGTATGCGTTTCCCGCAGGCCTGATCATGGCGCAGGTCGGCGAGTTCTCGTTCGTCCTCGCCGCAACCGGCCTCGCCGCCGGGGCCGTTGCGGCCGACGGTTACCGCCTGGCGATCGCGGTGATCGCAATCTCGATCCTGGTGAGCCCCATCTGGCTGGTGTCGATCCGGCGCTTCCACGACGTCGCCGAGGGCGGCATCAACGACTTCCGCGCCGCGCTGGCCGAGGTCTATGCCGGCGAGATCGAAGAGATCGGTCGCGGTCGGGCCGCCGCCCAGCGCCTCGCGCGCTACCTCACCCGCCGCGCCAAGGCGGCACGACTGGTGGCTTCGCGACGCCGGCGCCGCGACACTTAGGCCATCACTGAGCCGGCGCGGGCTCCTTGTCCTTGTCGCTGCCCAGCATCAGGCGGGAAACCGCCAGCGCCGACCATCCGCAGACCGCGATCGCCGCGACCATGGGCGTCGCCGTGCCGTTGAAGAACGGCGCCGCCAGCGTCACCACCAGACCGCCGGAGACCATCTGCAGCGTCCCGCCCAGCGACGACGCCAGCCCGGCGATGTCGCCGTGATCGTCCAGCGCCATCACCATGGACGTCGGGATCACCAGGCCGAGGCAAGCATTGGCGAGGAACAGCAGGCCGACCAGGACCGGGAACGACCCGAAACCGGCCCAGGTGAGAAGGAAGAGCAAGGTCGTGAAGCCGGCAAAACCGACCACCGCCGTGGCGATGGTCCGGCGCATGCCGAAGCGCATCCCGATCGGCGCGGCAGCCTGGGAGGCGCCGAAAAAGCCGATCGCGTTGAACGCGAAGGCGAGGCTGAAGCCGAACTCGTCCAGCCCGAACTGGCCGGTGTAGACGAACGAGGCGCTGGCGATGAAAACCATGAAGCTGGCGAATCCGAAGCCGCCGATCATCGTCAGCCCCATGAACGAGCGGCTGGTCAGGAGAATGCGGACGCCGGCCCACAAGGTCCCGACATGGACCGGCACGCGCCGCTCGCGCGGCAACGTCTCGGCGAGCGCGAAATGGACGAGCGCGAGGCTGGCGGCGCCGACCAGCGCCAGCACGACGAACACCGCGCGCCAGTCGACGACGGTGATGAGCAGGCTGCCGCCAAGCGGCGCCAGCATCGGCGACACGGAGATGACCAGCATGATCAGCGCCATGAGACGCGTCGCCTCGGCGCCGGTGTACATGTCACGAATGATGGCGCGCGGCACCACCATCAGGACCGCGCCGCCCATCCCTTGCACAAAGCGGGCGGCCATCAGCCACTCGATCGAGGGCGCGAGGAAGCTGCCGACGGAGCCGGCGACGAAGATCGCCAGGCCGACATAGAGCGGCAGCTTGCGCCCGGCCTGATCCGCCCACGGGCCGTAGACCAGTTGCGACAGGCCGAAGGCCACGAAATACACCGTGAGCGTCGCCTGCGTGGCCGGCACCGAGGTCTGCAGATCGGCGGCGATCGCCGGCAGCGCCGGCAGATACATGTCGATCGCGATCGGTCCGGCGGCGGCCAAAAGGCCGAGAATCGCCGCAGTTCGGAAGAGACCCTGCGCCATAGGACGGTCCTGACGGAAAAAGGGGGCGCGACTCGGCACCCCGAACGTGCACCATAACGACGCTCTCGCCGTTTGTCGCGGGGATTTAGCTCAGAGGTTCCCGACCTCGTCCCGGTGTGGCAGATCGGCACCGCGGCGCGAACAGGTGATCGCCGACGCGCGGGTGGCGAAGCCGACGATGCGTCCAAGCGCGTCGTTATCGAGTTGGGCGAGGCCGGCACGATCGGCCAGACCGAGCTCGTCGAGGGCCGTCAGGAGCGCAGCCTGGAAGGTGTCGCCGGCACCGACCGTGTCGACGACCTCCACCTCCACCGCCGGCACCCGGGTACGGACGCTGGCCGTGGCAGCAAGGACGCCGTCGCCCCCGTGGGTCACCAGCACGAGGCCGGCGCCGCCGTCGAGCCAGTGCCGGGTGAGGTGCTCGGGATCCTCATCGCCGTAGAGCGCCTCGACGTCCTCCATGCTGATCTTCACCACGTCGGCCATAGCGGCGAGGGTGGCGACGCGCGCGCGCCAGACATCGAGGTCGGGCTCAACGTTGGTGCGCACATTGGGGTCGAGCGAGATCAGGCAGCGTGGCCGGGCCCGGCGGGCCATCTCGGCAAGGGCATCGGCGATAGGTGCGACAGCGATGGAGTAGGAGCCGAAATGGAGGCCGCGGACGTCGTCCGACAGCTCCGGCAGGTCGGGGACGCCGACGATACGGTCGGCCGCGCCCTCACCGTAGAAGGTGTATTGCGGCGACCCGTCGACCCCGACGCCGACGATGCTCAGGGTCGTCGCAGCGTTGGAGCGCACGACGAGGTCGGTCGCGACCCCTTCCTCGCCGAGGACAGCCATCAGCCGCTGGCCGAGAAAGTCGTTGGAAATGCCGCCGAAGAACGCCGAGTCGCGCCCCAGGCGGGCGAGCCCGATGGCAACGTTGAACGGCGAACCGCCCGAGCGGGCGTCGAACATGAGCTGACCGGTCGATTCACTGGCGCCGGAAAACAGGTCGAACAGCGCCTCGCCACACACCACAAACATCGCGTTATCCGATCAACTCTCTTCCAGTTTGAACATGACAGTCGACAGCGGCGGCAGCACGATGCTGATCGAATGCTGACGCCCGTGCGAGGCGACGTCATCGCTGACGATCCCGCCGAGATTGCCCTGGCCGCTGCCGCCATAGGTCTCGGCATCGGTGTTGAGGATTTCCGACCATCGGCCGGCGGCCGGCACACCGATCCGCCAATTGGCGCGCACGATCGGCGTGAAATTGCACACCACCACCACGGGCGCGGTCCCCTCCTCCCCGTGCCGGACCCAGCCATAGACCGAATCCTCGTCGGCATTGGCCTCGATCCAGCCGAAGCCGTCGCCGCGGCAGTCGCGCTGGTGCAGCGCCGGCGTGTCGCGATAGACGCGGTTCAGGTCGCGGATCAGCCGCTGCACGCCGGCGTGCCAGCCGATGTCGAGCAGGTGCCAGTCGAGGCTGGTGGTGTGGTCCCACTCGCGCCCCTGCGCGAACTCGCCGCCCATGAAGAGCAGCTTCTTGCCCGGATGCCCCCACATGAACCCGTAATAGGCGCGCAGATTGGCGAACTTGTCGAAATCTCCGCCGGGCATGCGCGCCAGCAGCGAGCCCTTGCCGTGGACGACCTCGTCGTGGCTGAGCGGGAGGATGAAGTTCTCGGAGAACGCGTAGTGCAGCCCGAAGGTCATCTGGTGGTGGTGGTACTTCCGGTGCACGGGATCGTGGGCGATGTACGACAGGGTGTCGTTCATCCAGCCCATGTTCCACTTGTAGCCGAAGCCGAGGCCGCCGGCCGATGTCGGCCGCGACACGCCCGGCCAGGCGGTCGATTCCTCCGCCATGGTGGCGATGCCCGGTGCCTCGGCGTAGACCGTTTCGTTGAAGCGTTTCAGGAGGGCGATGGCCTCGAGGTTCTCGCGTCCGCCATAGGCGTTGGGAATCCACTCGCCCTCGCGACGGGAGTAGTCGCGGTAGAGCATCGAGGCGACAGCGTCGACGCGCAGGCCGTCGACGTGGTGCTCCTGCAGCCAGTAGAGCGCGTTGGCGATCAGATAGTTGCCGACTTCGCGGCGGCCGTAATTGTAGACGAAGGTGCTCCAGTCGGGATGGAAGCCCTCCCGCGGGTCGGCATGTTCGTAGAGCGCGGTACCGTCGAAGCGTCCGAGACCGTGCGTATCGGTCGGAAAATGACCCGGCACCCAGTCGAGGATGACGCCGAGGCCGGCCTCGTGGCAGGCGGCGACGAAGGCGCGGAACTCGTTGGGGGTGCCGTGGCGAATGGTCGGGGCGAACAGGCCAATGGGCTGGTACCCCCACGAGCCGTCAAACGGATGCTCGGTGATCGGCATCAGTTCCAGATGCGTGTAGCCGAGATCGGCCACATACGGCACCAGCACGTCGGCGAGCTCCCGGTACGACAGCGGCCGCGCGCCACCGTCGGCGCGGCGCCACGAGCCGAGATGCACCTCGTAGATCGAGATCGGGCGATCGTCGCGGAATGTCTCGCCCCGCGTGTCCATCCAGGCATCGTCATGCCAGTCGAAGCCGCGCAGGTCGCGCACCACCGACGCCGTCTTCGGCGGATGCTCGGCGCCGAACCCCACCGGATCGGCCTTGAGCGGCAGGATGGCGCCATCGCCGCCGGCCTTCACTTCGTACTTGTAGACCGTGCCCTCGCCGAGGCCGGGCAGAAAGATTTCCCAGACGCCCGACGATCCCAGCGCGCGCATGGCGTGGCGCCGGCCGTCCCAGTCGTTGAAGTCGCCGACCACCGAGACCCGTCGCGCGTTCGGCGCCCAGACCGCGAAGTGCACGCCCTCCACGCCCTCGTGGGCCATCACATGGGCACCCAGCGCCTGCCACAGACGGCGGTGGGAGCCTTCGTTGACCAGATATTCGTCGAGCGCGCCGAGGACCGGACCGTACTGGTACGGATCCTCGACCCGCCAGCTTGCATCGCCGTTGCGCGCCTCGAGCCAGTAGCGTGGCGGCCTCCCCTCGGCCGTGGTCGTGCCGACGCAAACGTTGCCGGTACCGGTCGGGGTCAGGCGCGCGACCACGTCGCCGGACGTTGCGTCGATGGCGTCGGCCTCGGTTGCGCCGGGCAGGATGGCGCGGATGGTCCACGGCCCGTCGGACCCGGCAGCGCCGGGCTGCGGACCAAGCAGGCGAAACGGATCACGGAGATCGCCGTCGGCGATCCGCCTCGCCTCGTCCGGCCCCAGAATGCGCCCGTGTGTCCCCGTCTCAGTCATTACGCCCGGTCTTGCGGCTCGACGTTCCAGATATCGCGAGCATACCCCAGGATGGACCGATCGGACGAAAACCATCCGATCCGCGCCGTGTTGAGCGCCGCGGTCCGGGCCCAGGCCGCGTGATCGCGGAACGCTTCGTCGACCCCGCGCTGGCGGGCGAAATAGTCGTCGAAGTCGCAGGTCACCAGAAAGTAGTCGTCGTCATAGAGCCGGCCGACCAGGGTGGCGTAGCGGTGCTCTTCGCCGGGCGAGAACAGGCCGCCGGCAATCTGACCCAGCACCCGTTTCAGGCGGGGGCTGGCTTCGATCGCCCGGCGTCCGTAGTCCGGCTCGCGGCGGCGCGCCTCGGCCTCGGTGGCGTCGAGGCCGAACAGGAAGAAGTTCTCCGCGCCAACGCGGTCGCGGATTTCGACATTGGCGCCGTCGAGCGTGCCGATGGTCGGCGCCCCGTTCAGCGCCAGCTTCATGTTGCCGGTGCCGGAGGCTTCCTTACCGGCGGTCGACACCTGTTCGGAGAGGTCGGCGGCCGGGATCAAGAGTTCGGCCATCGACACGTTGTAGTTCTCCGGGAAGACGATCTGCAGCATGTCGCGGGTGACGGGATCGGCGTTGATGACCGCGGCGACGTCGTTGATCAGATGAATGATCTGCTTGGCAACGACGTAGCCGGGCGCGGCCTTGCCGCCGAACAGCTTCACGCGCGGCGTCCACCCGGCCGACGGCCTGTCGCGCATCTCGTTCCACAGCGCGATGGCCTCAAGCAGGTTGAGCAGTTGGCGCTTGTATTCGTGGAACCGCTTGATGTGGACGTCGAACAACGCATCGGCGCCGACGGTCACGTCGTGGCTCGCCTGCAGCCAGGCGACAAGCCGCTGCTTGTTGGCGTGCTTGGCGGCCATGAAGCGATCGAGGAACGCGGCGTCGTTCGTCAGCGGGACCAGGCGCTCAAGCTGTTCGAGATCGGCGACCCAGTCCTCGCCGATCGCCTCATCGATCAGCGTTCGCAGCGGCGGATTGGCCATGCGCAGCCAGCGACGAGGCGTGATGCCGTTGGTTTCGCTGACGATCCGCCCGGGATAGTGGCGGTTCAGGCGCGCGAACACGGTGTCGCGCATGATCTCGGTGTGCAGCGCCGAGACGCCGTTGACGCGGTGGGCGCAGATGAAGGCGAGTTCGCCCATCTTCACCGTCCGGTTCTCGATGATGTGGACCGGCTCCCCGCCGTTCTTCACCGCGTGGTCGGCGTGCCAGGTATCGATGCGCTCGATGATCTCGTGGTGACGCGGCAGAATGCTGGCGAACATGCCCTCCGGCCACCGTTCCAGCGCCTCCGGCAGCAGGGTATGGTTGGTGTAGGCGAGACAGTCGCGCGCCGTGGCAGCGGCCTCCTCGAACGACATGCGGTGCTCATCGGTCAAGAGCCGGATCAGTTCCGGGCCGGCGATCGCCGGGTGGGTGTCGTTCAACTGGATCGCGGCCTTGTCGACGAAGTTCGACAGCGTGTTGTAGGCGCTGAGATGCCGGCGGACGATGTCCTGGATCGACGCCGCGGTGAAGAAGTACTCCTGCTTGAGCCGCAGCTCCTTGCCCTGGTCGGTGGTGTCGTCGGGGTAGAGCACCCGCGTGATCATGCGCGCCAGCTCTTCCTGTTCGGCTGCCGCCAGGTACTCCCCGCGATTGAACCGCTCCAGGTCGAAGATCGCGGTGGAGCGTGCCGACCACAGGCGCAAGGTGTTCCCCCACCGCGCATTCCAGCCGATGATCGGCGTGTCGTTGGCGGCGGCGATGACGGTCTCCTCCGGGTGCCAGGATGGCCCCCGGCCGGAGTGGCTGACATAGCCGCCGAAGCCGATGCGATAGGCCGCCTCCGGCCGCTCGAACTGCCAGACCTGGCGCTGGCGCAGCCAGTCCTCGGCCGTCTCGACCTGACGGCCTTCGTGGAAGCGCTGCCGGAACAGGCCGTGTTCGTAGAGGATGCCGTAGCCGTAGGCCGGGATGCCCAGCGTCGACAGGGAATCGAGAAAGCAGGCGGCCAGCCGTCCGAGGCCGCCATTGCCAAGCGCGGCGTCGGGCTCGTCGGCCAGAACGGCGTCGTAGTCGACACCCAGCGGTTCGACGGCGCGGCGAAGGTCGTCCTCGAGCCGCAGGTTGACGGCCGTGTTCTGCAGGAGCCGCCCGATGAGGAACTCCATCGACAGGTAATAGACGCGCTTGCGCTGCTCGTCGTAGGTCCGGCGGGTGGACTCGAACCACGGGTCGACGAGCCGGTCCCTGAGCGCCAGCGACACGGCGATCCGCCAGTCATAGGTCGAGGAATGCTCGGTGTCCTTGCCCAGCGATACCTTGATGTGACGCACGATTTCGGCGCGCAGATCGTCGGCCTGGCTCACATGGTCACCTCATGGATGTGGGGGATCGGACGCGCCGAACGCGGAGCGGGTGGAGTCAGGTCATGACGTCGGGCGACGTGCGCCCGAGGCGTTCGGTGAGGCCGCACAGGACCGACGCGGTCTCGGCGAGCGGCGCCAGCGCCGCCTGGGTCTCCTGCGCCTGCCGGTCGGTCTCGGGCTCGAAGAGCTCCAGATAGACGCGCAACGTCGCGCCCTCTGTTCCGGTGCCCGACAGACGAAAGATCATACGTGCATTCCCGTCCAGCCTGATCTCGATACCCTGCCCGGTGGTGGTCGTCTTGTCGACGGGATCGTCGTAGGCGAAATCTTCGGCCGCCACGATCCCCATGCCGTTGACGCTCGTGCCCGGCAGGTCGGGCAGCCGGCCACGAAGGTCGCTTATCAACGATGCCGCGGCCTCCGCGTCAACTGCTTCGTAGTCGTGGCGGGAGTAGTAATGGCGGCCGAAGTCGGCCCAGTGGGCGCGCAGGATGTTGGCGACCGGCCGACGGCGCTCGGCAAGGATGTTGAGCCACAGGAGCACCGCCCACAGGCCGTCCTTCTCGCGCACATGGTCCGACCCGGTGCCGGCGCTTTCCTCGCCGCAGATCGTCACGCGCCCGGCATCGAGGAGATTGCCGAAGAACTTCCAGCCGGTCGGCGTGGCGTAGACGTCGATGCCGAGATCACGGGCCACGGCGTCGATCGCGCGGCTGGTCGGCATCGACCTTGCCACACCCTTCAGGCCCCCGGCATAGGCCGGCGCGACGGTGGCGTTGGCGGCGAGCACGGCCAGGCTGTCGGAGGGGGTTACGTAGGCGCCGCGACCGACGATCATGTTGCGATCGCCGTCGCCGTCGGAGGCGGCGCCGAAATCGGGCGCGTCGTCCGACATCATCAGATCCATCAGGTCACGCGCCCAGACCGGATTGGGGTCGGGATGGCCGCCGCCGAAATCGGGCAGCGGCACGGCGTTGACGACGGTCCCGGCCGGCGCGCCGAGATCGTCTTCGAGAATCGCCTTGGCATACGGGCCGGTGATCGCGTGCATGCCGTCGAAGCGCATGGTGAAGCCGGTCCGGAACAGCGCCCTGATCGCATCGAAGTCGAACAGCTCCTGCATCAGCCGCCGGTAGTCGGCGACCGGGTCGACGATTTCCACCGTCATGCCTTCGAGATCGGCCGTCCCACCGGCCTCCCCGTCGAGATCGAAGCCGGGATCGTCGGCGATGAAGTACTCACCGATGATCCGGGTCTGACCGTAGATCGCCGCGGTGACGCCTTCCGGGGCCGGCCCGCCGTTGGCGATGTTGAACTTGACGCCGAAATCACCCTCCGGACCACCGGGATTGTGGCTCGCCGACAGGATGATGCCGCCATCGGCGACCCGCTTACGGATGAGGTGGGAGGCCGCCGGCGTCGACAGAAGGCCGCCGCGTCCGACGAGGATCCGCTCGGCACGGTTGCCGGCCGCCACGCGCAGGATCGTGAGCGCAGCCTCGCGGCAGAAATGGCGGCCGTCACCGCCCAGGACCAGCGTCTTGCCGTGTACGCCACCGATGGCATTGAAGATCGACTGGACGAAATTCTCCAGATAGCCCGGCCGCATGAAGACGGACGTGCGCTTGCGCAGGCCGGAGGTGCCGGGCTTCTGCCCGTCGATCGGTTCGGTTTCGATGCGTCGCGTGGTCACTGTCCGTCCCCCGGTTCGGGCGGCCGCCTGGCGGCGCGCATGATCGCGCCTACAGTCGCCAACCGGGGATCGTCGCGCAAGCTCTCGACCGGCACGGCGATCCGCCGGCGCCAGTTGGGGTGCTCGTCGATCGTGCCGGGAATGTTCTGCTGGTCGACCTCACCGAAAGCGTCGTCCAGCTGCACGGCGACCAGTTCCGCCGGCGATCGCGCCAGTGTCGCGTGAACGGCGTCCGTGTCGGACACCTCGCCCGCGTCCGCCGTCAGCGCATCGAGACGCGCATTGTCCGCGGCCCGGTCGGCGCGAACAGCCTCGGTCTCGTCATCCTCGACGTGGCCGAGGCGCTCCTGCCAGTCGAGATCGTGACCGCTGCGGAAACCGGCGAGCGTCGGCAGGTCGTGGTTGCCGAAGCTGGCGAGGCTGCGCGCCCGATAGTCGGAAGGTGCGATCATCATCCGGTCATCATCGTCGTCGCGGGTCAGTTGAATGACGGCGCATCCGTACAGGCCGGCGCGGGCCAGCGCGTCGCGCAGATCGCCGGCCACCAGCCCGAGGTCCTCGCCGACGACGATGCAGCCGCTGCGGCGGGCCTCGATCGCGGTGATGGCGAGGAGGGTCTCAAGCGGATAGCGGACGAAGGCACCCGGCCCGCCATCGTTCGGCAGCCAGAAGGCGCGGGCAAAACCCAGCACATGGTCGATCCGCACCAGGCCGGCATAACGCATGGTCGCCCGGAGATTGTCGATGAACGGCCGATAGCCGGCCCGCCTGAGGCCCGGCGGCGAGAACGGGGCCAGACCCCAGTTCTGTCCGTCGTGGGTGAAGGCGTCCGGCGGCGCGCCCTGAGAGACGCCTGACGCGAAGGCGCCGCGGTTGGCCCAGACCTCGGCGCCGTCGATGCGTGCCCCGACGGCAAGATCGAGAAACAGGCCGAGGCGCATGCCGGCATCGCGGGCCATGTTGCTCGCGGCCGCGAGCTGCGACGACGCCAGCCATTGCAGGAAACCGTGAAACCGGATGGCGGGCCCGAGGGCGCTTCCCGCCTCGGCGACCGCTGCCGATCCGGCATCCTGCAGCGCCATCGGCCACGTCATCCACGACGGACCATGGATGTCGCTCAGCGCCTCGTAGGTCGCGAACTGCCCCAGTGCGGGACCGCCCTCGACCAGGAAGCGTTCGAACCCCGAAGCCTCGGCCAGCGACGGACCGGCTGCGGTGAACGCTTCATAGAGCGCGGTGAGCAGCCGGTCGCGGAGCCCCGCGACCGCAGGATAATCGACAAGCGGCGCCTCGCGCAGGCGCGCGGCCGCCTCGCCGGCTTCGCCCAGCAGGCGACGGGCGGCATCGGCGGTGCTGTCCCACGCCACCCGATCCGGCGCGATGTGGCCGGTGTGGTAGTAGCCGCGATGGGTCGGCGAGTAGGGGCTGATCGCGACGTCCGGCCCGGTGCCGATGGCGTGGACGGGATTGATACCGACGAAGTCGGCGCCGTGGGCCGCGAGTGCCGCCGCGGCATCACCCAGATCGACATAGTCGCCCAGCCCGAGATTGCGGTTCGACCTCAGCCCGTAGAGCGACGACGCGAACCCCCAGACGCGATCGGCGCCGGTGACCTCCCCGACCGAGGGGACGTCAACGGGCGCGACGGCGACGAGGCTGGTTTCGGTGCCGTGGGCGCTCGTGACCTCCAGCCGGTGGAGCCCCATCGGCAGTTGGCCGAGCGCGATGCGGTCCTCGGTCCGGCCTTCCCGGTTGCCGTCGTCTTCGCCGAGGCCGTCGAATTCGAGACGCCAGTCGCAGGCCGCGGCAACCGCGATCGAACTGTCCCGGCCGGCGACGGCGTGGATCTCCTCGGGCACCAACCGCGCGGCGTCCCGCCGACGCAGATCGTCGGCCGCGGCGACGATGGCTCCGTCGTCGGTGTCGAAGCCCATGCCGGCCAGAAAGGCGCGCTTGGTGTCCGGCGCGGTGACCTGTTCGACGCGATCGAAGCCGTAGTAGCTGTCGATGATGCCCATGCGCGCGGCGAGCCAATCGAGCGCCGCCGCGGACGCCGGGGCGGATGTCACGCGTGCGCTCCGCCGGCGAGCGAGAAGGCGACGACGGATTCCGCGGCCAGGACCTGCGGGCCGGCGCGATCGCACAAGGCCGGTGCGCCGCCGGGTACGGCGGTGTCGACATCGCGCTGCCAGCGGCGGCCGGCCGGCGGCTCGGGCAGCACCATGCTTGCCTCCTGCGGGCGGCCGTTGAAGGCGACGACGACTTCGTCGCCATCGTCGAAATAGGCCGGCGCATAGGCCGCGTGGCGCAGCACCAGAACGAACCCGGACAGGCTGGGATCACGCCAGTTGAGGTCGCTGCCGTCGAAGGCGCGCCAGGACACATCGGGATGGCCGTCGCGCCGTGGTGTGGCGTGCAGGAAACGGGTCTGATGCAGCACCCGATGGTCGCGGCGGAAGCGCGCCAGGCGCTGGACGAACGACCTCAGATCCACATCGGCGTTGGCCCAGTCGACCCAGCCGATGGCGTTGTCCTGGCAATAGACGTTGTTGTTGCCGCCTTGCGAATTGGCGATCTCGTCGCCGGCGAGGAGCATCGGCGTGCCCTGCGACAGGAACAGCGTCGCCAGCAGGTTGCGCCGGCGGCGGGCGCGGCGCTCGACGATCTCGGGATCGTCGCTCGGCCCTTCGACACCGCAATTGTCGCTGAAGTTCTCGTTGTGACCGTCGCGGTTGTCTTCGCCGTTGGCCTCGTTGTGCTTGGCGTTGTAGCTGGTGACGTCGGCCAGCGTGAAACCGTCATGGGCGGCCAGAAAGTTGACCGATGCCCAGCTTCGCCGCCCGAGATGGTCGAAATTGGCGGCCGAGCCGAGGACGCGCTGGGCCAGCTCCTGCGCGCTATGGGCGTCGCCGCGCCAGAAGCGGCGCGCCGTGTCGCGATAGGCGTCGTTCCATTCGGCAAAGCCCGGCGGAAAGCCGCCGAGACGATAACCACCCGGGCCCACATCCCACGGCTCCGCGATCAGCTTGACCGTCGAGAGCACGGGATCCTGCCGCAGGGCGTCGAGGAAGCCGCCGTCGGGATCGAAGCCGTGTTGCTCCCGGGCCAGCGACGTCGCCAGGTCGAAGCGGAAGCCGTCGATCTGATAGGTCTCGACCCAGTGACGCAGGCTGTCGAGCACCATCCTCAGCACATAGGGATTGGCGACATTCAGCGTGTTGCCGGTGCCGGTGTCGTTGACGTAGTAGCGCGGCTGGCCGGCGTGCAGGCGGTAGTAGGAAGCGTTGTCGAGGCCACGGAACGACAATGTCGGCCCGCGCTGATCGCCTTCGGCCGTGTGGTTGTAGACCACGTCGAGGATGACCTCGATGCCGGCCGCGTGGAACCGGTCGACCATCGCGGCAAACCCCGCCTCCCCGGCCGGGCCGGCATAGCGCGGCTCGAGCGCGAAGAAGCCGATCGAATTGTAACCCCAGTAGTTGGTCAGGCCGCGGTCGAGGAGAAAGTCGTCATTGACGAAGGCGTGGACCGGCAGCAGTTCGATCGCCGTCACGCCGAGCCGGCCGAGATGATCGAGCATGGCGTCGGAGGCGAGGCCGTCATAGGTGCCGCGCACGTCGTCCGGCACGTCCAGGTGCTGCCGGGTCAGGCCCTTGACGTGCGCCTCGTAGATCAGCGTGTCCTCCCATGCGCGCTGCAGGCGCCCGTCCGGCCGCGGCGGCGCGTCGGCGACCACCACCGACTTCGGCAGGAACGGCGCGCTGTCGAGCTTGGAGAACGACAGATCGCCCTCGGCGGAGGTGGCGCTGTAGCCGAACAGCGCCCGGCTTCTGAGGAACCGGCCGTGATAGCGCCGCGCGTACGGATCGAGCAGCAGCTTGTTGGGATTGAAGCGATGCCCGCGATGCGGGGCGTAGGCACCGTGGACGCGGAAGCCGTAATGGGCGCCCGGTTCCAGGCCGGGCGCATAACCATGCCAGATCGGTCCCGTGCGCTCCGGCAGGCGCGTGCGCGACATCTCGCGGCCGTCGTCGGGCGAGAACAGGCAGAGATCGACCCGATCGGCGTTCTGGGAGAACACCGCGAAGTTGACGCCCTCGCCGTCATGGCGGGCGCCCATCGGGAAGGCCTGGCCGGCGCGAAGCTCGACCGTCGAACGTCCGGAGGATGCGATCATGGCGTCGTCGTCGCCGTGAGCGAGCGGTAGAGCGTGGCGTAGGCGTGGGCCGCGTGGTCCCAGCCGACGGGATGGCGCATGGCCCGCCCGACCATGGCCCGCCACGCCGTCTGATCGGCATGGAGATCGCACACCCGCTCGATGGCATCACCCAGCGCCTCCGGGGTCACCGGGGCGAACTGGAAACCGGTGGCGCAGCCCGCAATCATCGCGGCGTCGTTGGCGTCGATCACCGTGTCCGCCAGGCCGCCCGTGCGCGCCACCACCGGAATGGTGCCGTAGCGCAGACCGTAGAGTTGGGTGAGGCCGCAGGGCTCGAAGCGCGACGGGATCAGGATCGCGTCGGCGCCCCCCTGCATGAGGTGCGAGAGCGGTTCGTCGTAGCCGATCACGGCGCTGACCTGCTCGGGATAGGTCGTCGTCGCGTACCGGATGCCGGCTTCCAGGTCGGCGTCGCCGGACCCCAGCACCGCGAGCCGGGCGCCGCGGGCCACCAGGCGGGGGATCGCTTCGAGCAGAACATCGATCCCCTTCTGGCGGGTGAGCCGACTGACGACGCAGAACAGCGGCCCGTCCGGACGCATCGGCAGATCGAAGCGCCGCTCGAGTTCGGCCTTGTTGACCGCCTTGCCCTTGCGCGCGCGGCCGGAATAGGTCGCGGCCAGGTCACCGTCGGTCTGCGGGTCCCACACGGCGGTGTCGACACCGTTCAGGATGCCGACGAGGTCACCGGCGCGGCTCGCCAGGACGCCGTGCAGCCCCATGCCGAACTCCGGCGTCATCAGTTCGCGCGCATAGCTCGGGCTGACGGTCGTCAGGCGGTCGGCGAACACCAGGCCCGCCTTCAGGAAGCTGATCTGATTGTAGTACTCGAAGCCATCGGCGGCGGTGAAGGCCGAGGACGGCAAGCCGAGATCGCCGATCGTGACCGGCGAGAACAGCCCCTGAAAGGCGATGTTGTGGATCGTCACCACCGTCGGCGGTGTGGCCCCCTCGCCCAGGCGCAGATAGGCCGGCACGAGGCCGGCCTGCCAGTCGTGGGCGTGCACGACATCGGGGCGCCAGCCGTCCAGGCCCTCGCGCGCGAGCGCAGCCGCCGCCTGGCACAGGCCGCCGAAGCGCAGGTGGTTGTCCGGCCAGTCGGCGCCCGTCTCGTCGAGATACGGGTTCCCGGGACGATCGAACAGGTGCGGTGCATCGAGGAGCAGGAGATCGAGGTCGTCGGCGGTAGCCTCAACGACGGCCGCCTCACCGCCGAACAGGGTGCCGAGCGCGGTGCGCTTGCCTGCCTTCACGCCGACCAGCGCCGCATAGGCGGGCAGCAGCGTGCGGATCTCGACGTCATGGGGCGCCAGCGCCTTCGGCAGTGCGCCGACAACGTCGGCAAGCCCTCCGGTCTTGACCAGCGGTGCGCACTCCGAGGCGACGGCGAGGACCTTCACGCTTCGAGCCGCGCGATCATGGCCTTGGTGATCAGACAAACGCCCCCGTCGGTGCGACGGAACCGCCGTTCGTCGTCGTCGAGATCCTCGCCGACCACCAGTCCTTCGGGAATCTTCACGCCGCGATCGATCACCACGTTGGTGAGGCGTGCGTTGCGCGCGACCTCGACCTCGGGAAGCGCCACCACACCGTTGAGTTCGGAGTACGAATGGCAGTGGACGTTGGTGAACAGGAGACTGCGGCGCAGCCGCGAACCGGACACGATGCAGCCGCCTGAGACCATGGAGTTGACGGCCTCGCCGCGACGGCCTTCCTCGTTGTGGATGAACTTGGCCGGCGGTGTGATCTCGCCGTAGGTCCAGATCGGCCAATCGTGGTCGTACAGATCGAGTTCCGGCGTGAAGTCGGTGAGATCGATGTTCGCCTGCCAGAACGCCGCGACCGTGCCCACGTCGCGCCAATAGGGCTTCGATTCGCTGCCGCTCATGACGCAGGACCGGCTGAAGGGGTGGGCGCGGGCGGTCCCGTTCCTGACCAGATCGGGGATCAGATCCTTGCCGAAGTCGTGACTGGAGTCCTTGTTTTCGGCGTCGCGGCGCAGGAGATCGATCAGGAAATCGGTCTCGAAGACGTAGATGCCCATGCTGGCGAGCGCGCTGTCCGGATCACCGGGCATGGGCGGCGGATCGGCCGGCTTCTCGACGAAGTCGATGATGCGGTCGTTCTCGTCAACCTCCATGACGCCGAAACCCGTCGCCTCCATGCGGGGGACGGCGATGCAGCCGACGGTCACCTGAGCACCGGTCGCCTCGTGCTCCCGCAGCATGTGGGTGTAGTCCTGCTTGTAGATGTGATCGCCGGCCAGGATGATGATGTACTTCTTGCGGTAGCTCTCGATGATGTCGATGTTCTGGGTCACGGCATCGGCGGTACCCAGGTACCATTGACGCTCGTTGACGCGCTGCGAAGCCGGCAGGATGTCGAGGGACTCGTTGCGCTCGGCGCGAAAGAAGCTCCAGCCGCGCTGAAGATGCCGGATCAGGCTGTGCGCCTTGTACTGGGTAGCGACGCCGATGTTGCGGATTCCGGAGTTCAGGGCGTTGGACAGAGCGAAATCGATGATGCGGCTCTTGCCGCCGAAATGAACGGCCGGTTTGGCGCGCTTGTCCGTCAGTTCCAGCAAGCGGCTCCCACGGCCACCGGCGAGGACGAAGGCCACAGCTTCGCGGCTCATCACCTCGGCACTACGAGTCTTGGCCATAACGCGTCCCGATCGCTGGCGGAATAGACTGAGCGATCAGTAACCGACGTTCGATGCGATGCGTCAAGTTCGGACGCTTCACGCACCAGCCGGATATGGCCCGTTTTCGGCCGTCCGCGGTCCGTCAGGCGCCGCAAACGTGATGGGCGAAGACGCGGCCGTCCATGAGCTTGCGGGCGGTACGCAGGATGGCCGCGGAAGCGACCTCACCGCGCTCGTCCAGCGTCGCGACGATGGCGGTTGCGCCACTCGGATGTTCGATCCGCAGCGTCTTGGGATTGCCGTCGGGGATCACGGACAGGGCGGCCGCGACGGAGCCCGGCATGAGGCAGGCCGTACCGACGCTGACGGCGCCGAACACGCCGATCGATGCGTGGCAGCGATGGGGAATGAAGGTACGGGTCGAGACGGCGCCGCCGGCGGCGGGCGCGCTGACCATGGTCATCTTGGGCACCGTCTTGTCGGCCACGTCACCCAGGTTCATCAACGGGCCGCAGGCAAGGCGCAGGGCTTCAAGTCGTTCGCGGAGACCGGCGTTGCCCTCCAGCTCCTCGCGGCTCTCGCTCCCCTCGATGCCCATGTCGCTCGCCCGGACGACCACCACCGGCATGCCGTTGTCGATCAGCGTGACCTCGTGGCCCGCCACCGCGTCGACGACGTTGCCGGCGGGCAGGAGGGCGCCGCAGGTGGAGCCGGCCGTCTCCTTGAAGACGATCGGGATCGCGGCGGCGGCGCCGGGGACGCCGTCGATCTCGGCATCGCCGTGATAGGCGACCTCACCGCCGGGGGTGGCGACGGTGGCGACGGCCGTCTGTCCGCTGTTGACCATGTGAATCGTGACGGTCGTGTCGGCGTCGGAAGCCTCGACCAGGCCGCGCTCGATAGCGAACGGTCCGACGCCGGCCAGGATGTTGCCGCAGTTCTGCGCGTCGGAGACCAGCGGCCGGTCCACGTACACCTGGAGGAAATGGTAGTCGACGTCCACGCCGGGACGATCGGACGGCGCCACCACGGCGACCTTGGACGTCAGCGGGTCGGCGCCGCCCATGCCGTCGATCTGGCGGATATCGGGCGAGCCCATGATCGACAGGAGAAGCGCATCGCGGGCCGCGACATCGTCCGGCAGGTCCGACTTCAGGAAGTAGCCGCCCTTCGACGTGCCGCCCCGCATCCACATGACGCGGATGCCGTCAGTCATAGTCGAGGCCCTTGTCGGCCAACCGTTCGCGCATGTCGTAGATGTCGAGACCGAGTTCGCCGGCGGCGAGCCGGCGACGGGTCTCGGCTTCCTTGTCGAGCCGCGCCCTGGCCTTGTCCAGAACCGTCACCGCTTCGGTGCGGGGGACGACGACGACCCCGTCGTCATCGGCCACGATCACATCGCCGGGATGGACCAGGGCCCCGGCGCACACCACCGGGACGTTGACCGATCCGACGGTCTCCTTGACCGTGCCCTGCGCGCTGATCGCCCGCGACCAGACGGGGAAACCCATGGTCGTCAGGTCCTTCTTGTCGCGGACGCCGGCATCGATCACCAGGCCGACACCACCGTGGGTCCGGAACGACGTCGCCAGCAGCTCGCCAAAATAGCCGGCGTCGGAGGGCGAGGTCACGGCCACGACCACGATGTCGCCTTCGCGCACCTGCTCGGCGGCGACATGGAGCATCCAGTTGTCCGCCGGCGGCGCGAGCACGGTCACTGCCGAGGCACCGACCGATGCGCCCGCGAAGATCGGCCGCATGTACGACGCCATCAGTCCCGTACGGTTCTGGGCCTCATGGACGGTGGCAACGCCACAGGCCCCGAGTGCGGTGACGACGGCCGGATCGGCGCGTTCGACGTCGCGGACGACGACGCCGCTCACGTCAGTTCATCCACGGTGATCGGAAACACGCGCTGGAATCCTTCGGCGTGGGTCGCCTTGCGGCCGCCGGCCATGCCGCCGGAGTTGCGACGGAAATGGTTGCCGCGGTTCTCGGCGGCATTGGTGTAGTAGCGCCACAGATGCTCCTGGCCTTCCATGCACTCGATGGCGGCTTTCTTGCGGTCCCACACCGGTGAGATGTCCAGGAACACGTCGGGCTTCCAGCCCATCTGCTCGGTCTGGTGCGGCTCGAACAGATAGAGCTGCGGCGCGCCGAGAACCTTCTCGCCGGGATTGTGCCCCCAGGCCTGGGCGATCATCCGGCACTCCAGAGCCACCTGGGTCGTGTACATGTGGTCGGTGTTGTACGGATCGTAGTGCGAATGGGACATCATGAAGGCGGGCTGCACCTCGCGAATGACGTCGACCAGCCGGAACTTGGCGTCCCGATCCAGTTCGAGCGGATAGTCACCGAGGTCGAAGAACCGGATGTCGCCGACGCCGAGCGCGGCGGCGGCGTTTTCGGCCTCCGCCTTCCGCGCCGCCTTGACCCGGTCGAGCGTCATGCCGTCCTGCTTCCACAGCTTGGCGCTCTCGCCTCGCTCGCCGTAGGACAGGCAGACGATCGTGACCTCGTACCCCCTCGACGCGTGAAGGGCGATTGCGCCGCCGGCGCGCCAGACGAAGTCGGCGGCATGCGCGCTGATCACCAACGCGGTCCTGGTTTCGCTCATGATCGATGTCCCTGCGTGCGAAGCAGGAGACTATCGCGACGGGATCAGGCGACCCATTCCAACCGCCTGAGCGCCCATTGGAATTCGGTATAGCGCGTCGCCGGCGCCGCAGGTTCAGGGTTTCGGTGACCAGCGGGTCGGGTACGGGCTCCCCTCGGTGATCGCGACGTGATTCTCCAACCGGGCAATGCCGGCAACGTTGTCGGCGGCGACCTTGACGGCCGCCAACTCGTCCTCGGAGCGGACGAAGCCGTAGACCTGCACGACCTTGTCGGACACGACCACGCTCAGAAGGTGCGCCTGCAGGCCCGCCTCCGCCAGCGCCGCGACCATGGCGCCACGGATACCGGCGTCGTCGTCGGCAACGTCGGCCGCGGCGGCGGGACGCATCAGGGCGGCGATGAGGTTGGCACGACTCACCAGGCCGACCAGCTTGCCGTCCTGAAGGACCGGCACCCGCTTGATCCTGTGCTTCTCCAGACGTTCGGCAACCTCGCCGAGATCGGTTTCCACGTCGACGGTGATCACGTTTTTGGTCATCACATCGCGGGCGAAACGGCCGTGGCTCTTCACGTAGGTCTGCGCCTGGTTCGGGTCGCCGACGATCCGCAGCCACCACGACGGCTGCCGCCCGGTCCCGATGTCCGGCCGGCGCACGAGATCGCCCTCGGTGACGATACCGAGCATGTCGCCGGTATGATCGACGATGGGAACGCCGCTGATCCGATTCTCAAGGAGTAAGGCGGCGACTTCGGCCACCGGCGTGTCCGGGCCGGTGGTGATGACCGAGGTGGTCATGACATCGCGTGCGCGCATCGTACCTCCTCCGATGTCGTCCGGCCTCCATGATAGTCGCTCGGCACACGCCGGATTTGATGTGCGTCATGGGCCGAAAACCGGCGATCCCCCGTCATTTGTCGACGCGGCGCCCTACCGCTAAGCTTGGATCGACATCGCCCGCCCGACCGGACACGAACATGCGCCGACCGCCCCGCGCCACCCTTGCAGCCGCCCTAGTCGCCGGGACGGCCATCTGGCTGCCGACGACCGGCGCGGCGGAGGCGATCAGGAGCGGCGCCTATACGTTTTCCGACGAGCTTGGCGGCCTGCGCCTGAAGTCGGTCACCGGTTCGGGCTCGGCCGGGGATCCGATCGTCATCGTCGAGGAGTTCCTGGGCACCGGCCCGGCGGTCCTGACCATTATTCGGCACACGGACGGCCCGGTGTTGTTGCCGCCGGCCCCCCACCTCTATCTGGAGAAGCGGGTCATCAACCAGAGCCGCCGCGTATGGCTCGGTTTCGAGATGGAACTGGAGGAAATCCGCGGGCAGGCCAGTACCGACAGCGACGGCCTGTCCTTCGACCAGATCGCCAAGCAGCGCGAACGGGTCCACGCTGACAGGTTTCGTCACGGCGAGCGTACGTTCGATCCCGGCGACCGGCTGATGTTCTACGACGGCATCGTCGATCACAGCCAGACGGTGCGGTTCAGGCTGCTGGTCACCGATACGTCGCCGAGCGGACCTTTCTTTCTGGTCCAGACCCCGCAGATGGCCACTTCGTCGCTACCCGCCGAACGGCGTTTCGCCGACAATGTCCACGACCGCCGCGATATCCCGACAGACACCAGCACGCGATAGGACCCATGGTTGAGAACGTGAAGATTCCAGAGCTTTCCGGGAAAGCCATTCTCGTGACCGGCGCTTCGACCGGCATCGGCGCGGCGCTCGCCATCGCCTATGGCGGCCAGGAAGCGAGCGTCGGCATTCACTACAACAGCAACCGCGACGCCGCCGAAGACGTTGCCGCGAAGGTACGCGAAGCGGGCGGCGAGCCGTTTGTCGTGCAGGGCGACTTCTCCGTTTCCGACGATGTGCGCCACGTCGTCGAGGAGACCGCCACGCATTTCGGCGGCTTGAACGGACTGGTGAACAATGCCGGCAGCATGGTCGAACGGGTCAGCTACGCCAACGCCGACGACGCGTATTACGACGCGGTCATGGACCTCAACGCGCGCTCGGTCGTGACCGCCTCCAGGACCGCCCTGCCGTTCCTGAAGATCCATGGCGGCTTCATCATCAACACGACATCCGTCGCGGCCAGAAACGGCGCCACTATCGGCGCCGGCCTCTACGGGTCGTCAAAGGCGTTCGTCGCCAATGTCACACGCGGCATGGCCAAGGAGTTCATCGCCGACAATGTACGCGTCAACGCCGTGGCGCCGGGGGTGATCCTGACGCCGTTTCAGGACCAGTTCGCCACGCCGGAACTCCTCGAGGCGGCGAAACCGATGATTCCGGCGGGTCGGCTCGGCAGTGCCGACGACTGCGTCGGCGCTTATCTGTTCCTGTCGACCGCGTCGCTCAGCGGCTATGTGATCGGACAGGTGCTTGAGGTGAACGGCGGCATGCTGATGCCGTAATCCGGTCAGGCGGTTTCCCGAAGGAGCGCGGCGGCCTCAGCCTCGCCGAAATGGTCGGGACGCGTGCAGATCGTCGTCAGGTCGACGAACGCCCCGGTTTCGCCCGACTTCAGGATCGACAGCATGACATCGAGCGCGTGCAGCGCCCGATCCAGGGAGCAGCGGTGGTCGCGCCCCTCGGCGATCGCCGCCACCATGTCGGCCAGACCGACACCGCGATAGTTGGCGAGCATGCCCCGGTCATGCTGGTCGTTCGGCACCGCGCAGGGATGTTCGGTGGGCGGTAGCGGTTTGATCTCCCCGTCCTCGCCCGCGATCCTGACGTCGCCGCCGAAGAAATTGGGATCCGGCACAAAGAGCGATCCCTTCTCGCCGTAGAGCTCCATGTTGGCGTGCTCATGCGCCCACACGTCCCAACTCGCCGAGATGGTGACCGTGGCGCCGTTCTGGAACTCCACCAGGGCGTGGATGTTGGTCGGTGTCTTGACCGGAATCACCTCGCCGTCGCGGGGCCCGTTGCCGATCGTCCGCGTCGACGAGGCGGCCGATGTCAGCGCCGCGACCCGGCGCGCCGGGCCGATGAGGTTGATCAGGTTGGCGACGTAGTAAGGGCCGATATCGAGGATCGGGCCGCCACCGGGCAGGAAGAAGAAGTCGGGATTGGGATGCCAGTGCTCCATGCCGTGGCCCATGACGTGGCAGGTGCCGGCGACGATGTTGCCCAGCGTCCCCTCGTCGAGGACACCGCGCGCGTGCTGGTGGGCGCCACCCATAAAGGTATCGGGCGCGCAGCCGACGCGACGGTCGACCTCGGCGGCGAGGTCGGCCAGCGACTTGCCGTCCTCCAGCGTCAGCGCCAGCGGCTTCTCCGAGTACACGTGCTTGCCGGCCGCCAACGCATCACGCGTGATCGCATAGTGGGCGTCCGGCACCGTGAGATTGACGATGACGTCGATATCATCGCTGGCGATGAGATCCTCCGGCGTGCGCGCGGCGACCGCGTACTCCTCGGCCCGCTGGCGGGCCAGATCCATGTTGAGGTCGGCGCAGGCGCGCACCTCCATGCCGTGGAAGATCGGCACCAGCCGGAAGTAGGTGGTGGAGATGTTGCCGCACCCGACAATACCAATTCCCAGTGTCATGCTTCGCGGGTCCCGTCAGTAGCTCTTGGCGGCGGCGATCGACCGTTGCGCAAACCGCTCGTCGTCGCTGGGGTTGTCGTGTTCCATGATGAGGAACCGGTTGGGCGTCGCCTTGACGACGGTCATCAGTCCCGCCCAGTCCATGGTGCCGTCGCCGACATCGGCCCAGCCATCCTCGTCGGTCTTGGTCCCGGCGGGCGCGATGTCCTTGACGTGGGTGGAGATGACGCGCGCAGATTCCTGGCTGATCCAGGCCGCCGGATCGGCGCCGCCACGGGCGATCCACGCGGCGTCGACCTCCCAGAGCAGGTCCGGCCCACCCTCGAAGATGCGCGCCAGCGGCACCGATCCGTCCGACAGCGGCGCGAACTCGAAATCGTGGTTGTGCCAGCCAAACTGCAGGCCGGCGTCACGGAACGGCGCACCGGCCGCCTGCAGGCGGCGGCCAAGCTCCACGTAACCGGCCGCGTCGCCCGGCCGCTGGTCGGCCGGCAGGTAGGGGCAGACCACGAGCTCGATGCCGAGGTCGGCGGCGATCGAGAGGACGCCCTGCGGATCGTTCTCAAGGTGATCGAGGCCGAAATGCCCGGACGGCATGGCGAGGCCGTTGGCGTCCAGAAGTCCGCGCAACTGACTGACCGCGTCGGCGTTCTGGTAGAGGGCGCCGTAGCCCTCGACCTGCGCGTAACCGTGACGGGCCACCATGGCCAGCGTGTCGGACAGGGGCGGGAAATTCCGTGAACTGTAAAGCTGATAGGAGAAATCGGTCATGCGTCGTGTCCCCGTGAAAGGATGGCTCCGTTAGCGCAGCGGGTGGCTTATGGCTAGAGCCGCTGTTCCGAATTGGCGTCGAACAGAGACGCCTTGGCGAGATCGAAGTCGAGATGCACCGTGCTGCCCGGTTCGTGCTGGACGTCGGCGCGCTTGCGGACCGACAGTTGCTGATCGCCGACGCGCAGCCACTGCAGCGAATCCGCCCCCATCGGTTCCTCGATGTCGACCGTGGCTTCGATCGTCTGGTCCGGCCGGCTTTGGGCCTGGATGGTGACGTGCTCCGGGCGCACCCCAAGCACCGCGGTCCCGCCGCCGTTGAGGTCGCCGCCGTTGGCGCGGTAGCCGTCCACCGAGATGCGCTGGCCGGCGAGATCGAAGGCGGCGGCCGACCCGTTGCGCACCAGGTTGCCGTCGAGGAAGTTCATCGACGGCGAGCCGATGAAACCGGCAACGAACCGGTTGGCGGGGCGGTCGTAGATGGTGTGCGGATCGGCGAGCTGCTGGATGATGCCGTGGCGCATCACCGCGATGCGATCGGCCAGCGTCAGGGCCTCGATCTGGTCGTGGGTGACGTAGACCATGGTGTTGGCGAGCCGGGCGTGCAGCCGCTTGATCTCGACGCGCAACTCGGACCGAAGCTTGGCGTCGAGATTGGAAAGCGGTTCGTCGAACAGAAAGACGTCGGCGTCGCGGACCAGCGCCCGGCCGATGGCGACGCGCTGGCGCTGCCCGCCCGACAGGGCGGCGGGCTTGCGGTCGAGCAACGCTTCGATCTGCAGCATCTCCGCGGCGCGGCTGACACGCTGCTCGATCTCGTCGCGGGCCATGCGCTGGTTCCGCAGCCCGAACGACAGATTGCCCTTGACCGACATCTGCGGGTAGAGCGCGTAGGACTGGAACACCATGCCGATGCCGCGGTCCTTGGGCTCCTCCCACGTGACGTTGCGGCCCTTGATGAAAATCTGGCCGTCGGTCGCGTCCAGCAGGCCGGCAATGCAGTTGAGCAAGGTGGACTTGCCGCAACCCGAGGGGCCGAGAAGCACCAGGAACTCGCCGTCCTCGATCTCCAGATCGAGCTGCTTGAGCACTTCAACGGAGCCGAAGTTGAGCTTGAGTTCGCGGATCGAAATGCTGCTCATGGACCTAGCCTTTCACCGCGCCGGCGGCGATGCCGCGCACGAATAGCTTGCCTGACACGAAGTAGATCACCAGCGGCACGAGCCCGGTCAGGATCGTTGCCGCCATGTTGACGTTGTATTCCTTCACGCCCTGGACCGAGTTGACGATGTTGTTGAGCTGGACCGTCATCGGATAGTTGTCGGGCTTGGTGTAGATCACGCCGAACAGGAAGTCGTTCCAGATGCCGGTCACCTGCAGGATGACCGCGACCGTGAAGATCGGCAGCGACATCGGCAGCATGATCTTGAAATAGATGCCCCAGAAACCGGCGCCGTCGACGCGGGCGGCCTTGAACAGTTCCTCGGGGATCGACGTGAAGTAGTTGCGGAACAGGAGCGTCAGGATCGGCATGCCGAAGATGGAGTGCACGATCACCAGCCCGGACAGCGTGGTGTAGAGGCCCATCTCGCGCAGGATGATGACGATCGGATAGATCATCACCTGATAGGGGATGAAGGCGCCGAAGATCAGGATGGTGAAGAACGCGTCCGCGCCCTTGAAGCGCCAGTTGGCGAGCGCGTAGCCGTTGACGGAGGCGATGGCGATCGAGACCACCACCGAGGGAATCGTGATCCGCACGGAGTTCCAGAAACCGCGGCTGAGGCCGTCGCAGTTGAGGCCGGTGCAGGCCTCCGCCCACGCCCTCACCCACGGCTCGAACGTCATTTCGAGCGGCGGCGCGAAGATGTTGCCGAGGCGGATTTCCGGCATCCCCTTCAGCGACGTCATGATCATCACGTAGAGCGGCAGCAGGTAGTAGACCGCCACGACGATCAGCGTCCCGTAAAGGATAATGTTGCGGCGGCTGAGCGCGCGGGTCGGGCGCGGGCCGCGCGGCGCGGCGACATCGGTCTCCGGCGCGACGGCCGGGGCGTTGACGGCGAGATCAGACACGCTTGCGCCCTCCGAATTCGAGGTAGGCCCACGGGATCAGAACCACGAGCACGGTGAGCAGCATCATCGTCGAGGCGGCAAAGCCCTGCCCGAGATTCTGGCCGCCGAACATGTAGTCGTAGACGTATTTCGCCGGCACTTCGGAGGCGAGGCCGGGCCCGCCGGAGGTCTGGGCGACCACGAGATCGTAGACGCGCACGATGCCGCTTGCGATCAGCACCAGCGCCGTGATGAACACCGGGCGCATCATCGGAATGACCACGAACAGATAGGTCTTCCACATCGGGATGCCGTCGACCCGCGAGGCCTTCCATATCTCCTGATCGATCCCGCGGAGGCCTGCGAGCATGATCACCATGATCAGGCCGGTCCCCTGCCACAGGCCGGCGATCAGGATGCCGTAGATGACGATGTCGGCGTTGAACAGCGGATCGAACGTGAAGTTCGTCCAGCCGAGGTCGCGCACGATCTTCTGGATGCCGAATTCCGGCGTCAGCAGCCACTGCCACACGAGCCCGGTGACGATGAAGCTGAGCGCGAACGGATACAGGAAGATGGTGCGGAAGGTGTTCTCGAAGCGAATCTTCTGGTCCAGCAGGGCGGCCAGGCAGAAGCCGATGATCAGCGAGAAGGTCAGCGAGCACACGCCGTAGATGGCGAGGTTCTCGATCGAGATGATCCAGCGATTGGTCGCCCACAGGCGCTCGTACTGGTCGAAACCGACGAAATCGCTCTTCGGCAGGAGCTTGGAGCTGGTGAAGGAGTGGTAGACCGTCCAAAGGGTCGCGCCGACGAAGATGCCGAGGGCGACCATGACCATCGGCACTGCGGCAACCTTGGCCGGCAGACGCCGGATGAGCGTCCGCTCGATCGGCCGGGGGCGATCGGCGATCGGATCGAGCGTGCCGATGACGAGCAGCGACGCCATGAAAGTGAGAAAGAGACCGGCCAGGTAAAGGCCAAAGGGTTCCAGGGCGCCCCAAATCCGACGCTGCGCGGTCAGGAACGGCAGGGCTTCCTGGACCTGCTTCTGACCGAACGCCCACAGGACGAGCGCAACCGCGGCGGCGATGATCCAGCCCAGGGCGTAACGGCGAAGACGGTTGTCACCGAACTTCAGCCCGTTCGCCTCAACGGCGAGCACGGCCACCGCGCCCAGTGCGGCGGCCAGGAAGAGCCAGTGGAGCCAGCCGGCGTCGCCCAATAATCCGATCCGCGAAGCAGCGAAGGCCACACCGGACAACAGAATCGCCCAGACATAGACGCGTTCAGCCAATGACCGCATGGAAGTGACCACCCTTGTCCGGCGAGACGGCCGCAGCAACCCGGCTACGGACGCCGCCGCCCCCGATGATAAGGGGGCGGCGGGCTCTTGTGCAGTCCCGTATGTGCGATCAGTCGGCGGCGGCGACGATTGCCGCGTAGTCCGCCTGGACCTGCTCAACGGTGATCGAGTGATCGTTCCAGAACGTGGTCATCAGGTCTTCGAACTGGTTCTGGGTGTCACGCGAAAAGTTGATGTCGCCGGAGGGCAGCACGTTGCCGGCGTTGAGGATCTGAATGCCCTTCTGCATGCAGTCGTTGGCGGTCGACATGTCGATGTCGCCGCGGATCGGCAGCGAGCCCTTCTTCAGGTTGAAGGCCACCTGGACGTCCTTGGACAGAAGCAGAGCCGCGAGCTCCTTCTGCGCCGCCTCGATCTCCGGATCGTCCTGCTTGGGGAAGTAGAAGGCGTCGCCACCGGTATCGAGCACCTCGCGGAAGCCGAGGCCCGGCAGACAGGTGTAGTCCTGACCGGCAACCTGACCGGCAACCTGGAACTCGCCCTGCGCCCAGTCACCGTGGATCTGGCCACCGGCCTGGCCGGTGATGACGAGGTTGGTCGCCTGGTTCCAGTCGTTGACGTTGGAGCCGACGGCCAGCTTGCGCGCGTTGTCGAACGCCTCGAAGACACGGCGGTAGTCCGGTCCGCCCGCAACCTCGGCGTTCTTGTTGACATTGACCTCGGTCCACGCTGCGTCGTCGACGAGCGCGACGGCGAGCGCACCGAAGGCAAGGTTGGTCTGCCAGGACTGCTGGCCCATGGCGAGCGGCACGACGCCCGCGCCCTCAAGCGCCGGGGCTGCGGCCACGAACTCGTCCCAGTCCGACGGCACGTCAAGACCGGCCTTCGCAAAGGCCTCGTGGCTCAGCCAGATCCACTGCGTGGAGTGGATGTTGACCGGGGCACAATAGATGCGGCCGTCGAGGGTGCAGGCGTCGAGCAGCTTCGACGGGTTGACGAAATCGGCCCAGCCTTCGGCTTCGGCGATCTCGGTGAGGTCGAGCATCAGGCCGGCCTCGATCAGCTCTTCGGCCTGGCGACCATGGTTGAGCTGGGTCGCACCCATGGGCTCGCCGCCGATAATGCGGCTGACGATGATCGGGCGGGCGGTGCCGCCGGAACCGGCAATGGCGCCGTCGATCCAGTTGTGGTCGGTCTTCTCGTTGAACGCCTTGGCGAACTCGGCCACGGCGGCGGCTTCACCACCCGACGTCCACCAGTGGGTGACCTCGAGATCGGCGGCAAATGCCGCCGTCGCCACCGGCACGGCGATCATCGACGCCAGGGCGGCCTTGAAGATGCGAGATTTCATGGATGTTTCCTCCAACTATAACGTTATAGCCTCGCGACGTTATGTCAGAGCGAACCGGGAATCAAGGGCCGCGATCGGTGCGTCCTCGAGGGATCGTCATCGCCGATTTCCGACTCGAACGTTGAATTGTAGCCACGATCTCATATGCTTGTTGTGGCTGACGGCGCGCGACCACCGCCGCCCAAGGGGAGGTTTTTGTGGGAACTATAACGATTTCGTCGGATAGGCAGGCACATACCCGCGCCACGCATAAGAGACGCGTCCACGGCGCGCGCGGGGAGACGCATGTCTGACACAGCCGGCCCGGCCGCGAAGACCGTGCGCAGGGACGCGCGCGCCCGGCCGACGCTCAAAGACATCGCCTTCATGACCGGCCTCGGCGTCGCCACCGTCTCGCGCGCGCTCAAGGACGCGCCCGACATCGGCGAGGACACCAAGGAGCGCGTGCGGCTCGTCGCCAAGCAGATCGGCTACCACCCCAACCGTGCCGGCGTGCGCCTGCGCACCGGCAAGACCAACGTCATCAGCATCGTCCTGCATCATCACGACGACATCGCCGACTTCATGCCGCATCTCATGTTCGGCGTGTCGGAGGCGCTGGTCGGTTCGCCCTACCATCTCATCATGACCCCGTACTTCGTCGACGGCGATCCGATGGATCCGGTCCTCTATGTGGTCGAATCCGGATCGGCCGACGGAATCATCATCTCGAGAATCGAGCCGAAGGACGCGCGTGTCCGCTACCTCCACGACCGCGGCTTCCCGTTCGTGACCCACGGCCGGACCGAGCTCGGCTTCGATCACGCGTTCCACGATTTCGACAACGAGGCCTATGCGCGTGAGGCGGTGCAATGGCTGGCGGGGCGCGGCCGGCGTCGGGTCGCGCTGCTCGGACCGCCGTCGAACCTGACCTTCGCACGGCATACGTCGGACGGCTTCCTGCAGGGCATCACGCAACACGACCTCGACGAAGTCCCGGTGCACGCCACCATCGATAGTCCGCCGGCCGCGATCGTGGCGGAAACGAAGCGGTTGATGCGCGGGCGCAACCGCCCGGACGGTCTGGTGTGCTCCGGCCCGGCGGCCGCGCTTGCCGCCATGATCGGCATCGAGGAATCCGGCATGACGGTCGGCGCCGAGATCGACGTCGTGACCAAGCAATCGTCGGAGATCAAGTTCCGCCCGGCCATGCACACCATCAAGGAGGACCATCGCGGGGCAGGTCGTGCTCTGGCCAAGGCGGTGATGGCGCTGATCGACGGCGAGGATCCCGGCAGCGTGCAAACCATCGATGCGCCGGGCGTGGTCACCGCCTAGGTCGTGTACCCATAAAGGGGATTCCGGTTTTGGGTGAGACGTGATTCAACCTCTTTGAGGAGGATGGATCATGGCTCGTTTCGATCTGAGTGATG
>JANQRX010000005.1 GCA_028284325.1 Bauldia sp.
TGGAGGGGTGGCCGAGTGGTCGAAGGCGCACGCCTGGAACGCGTGTATACGGGCAACCGTATCGAGGGTTCGAATCCCTCTCCCTCCGCCACCCTGGAAAGGCGCGGACGCCGTCATGTCGGACCTGCTGCGGGCGCTGCGCGCCTTTGACGGAAAGGCGGTCTCGACCCTGTCCGAAGCCCGCAAGTGCTTCGGCGGGCGCGCGGACTTCCTGGGCGAGCTTGCCGCGCTGGTCGGGTCGCCGGAGGGTTCCGTTTCGGACGGCGCGACCTGGCTGATCAAGGACTGCGCGGAAAGCGGCGTCGTTCCGGGGCCGCCGGAGGTCGCTGCCATCGTTGCGCGGCTTGATGCGGTGTCGACCTGGCCGGCGGCGCTTCATCTGTGTCAGACGGCGGAGTTCCTCGCGTTCACGCCCGATCAGGCGCGACGGTTTGCCGAATGGGCGACCCCTTATCGCGACCATGACCGCCCCTTCCTGCGCGCCTGGTCGATGAATGCGCTCCAGCACGCTGCACGGATTGCGCCCGACCTCGCTTCGGTTGCCGAGGCCACTCTCGTTCAGGCGGAAAAGGACAGTTCAGCGTCAGTGCGCGCCCGCGCCCGGAAGGTCCGGGCGGCGTCGCCGGGTGGAGGCGCGTAACCGGGCCCCGCCCTCGCCCTTGCCCCTTTTTCTTGACCGCCGCTCCGATGCACCTTTACTGTAAAGGTCAAATCTTTACGCGCGTAATGAGTTCAGGGCGGGCGAACACCGCGTGAGTCCTCGCTTCGGGGCCTCGTTGCAAGGGTAGGAAGCCCTGAAAAAGGCCAGTATGGACCAACGCAAGATCAGGAACATGGAAGAGTTCGCGGCGGTCAGCGGGATTTCCCGCCCGACGGTCTCGAAGTACTTCAACGATCCGGACAGCGTCCGCCAATCGACGCGCGACCGGATCGAGGCCGCGCTGGAGGCCTACGACTACCGTCCCAACATCTTCGCGGTGAACCAGAACCGCCGGCTGACCAAGAACATCGGGATCGTCGTGCCGTACCTGGCCGATCCGTTCTTCGCCGAGATCGGCCGCACGATCGAACGTCGCTGCATCGATGCCGGCTTCTCGCCGATTCTCTTCAGCTCGCACGGGGTGACGGCTTACGAAATCGACATACTGGAAAGTCTGCGCTCCCTCAAACCGGCCGGTGTCCTGCTGGCGCCGCTTGGGCGAACTTCCGACCGCGCCGCCCTGGAGAAGTTCTGTGCCGACGTTCCCACGGTCCTGTTCGACAGCTTCGTCGAAGGAATCGGCAGGGCGTTCGTAGGATCCAACAACCAGCAATTCGTTGAACTCAGTGTGGAATACCTCTGCCGCACCGGCGAACCTCCCTGCTTCTTCGAGATGGAGACGCCGGTCAACCCGAACGCGCGACGTCGTCGCGCCGCCTATCTGAGTACGATGGAGCGGCTCGGCCACTCGCCACAGATCGTTCAGGCGAAGGGCAAGAACTGGGATTTTGAGAAGATCGGCTATGCCGAGGGCGGGCGCGCCTTCGCCGAGCGGGCGTTCCCGACCAACACAATCCTGTGCAGCAACGACCGCCTCGCCATCGGCGTGCTCGCCGCAGCCTACAAGAACGGGCTGCGGGTGGGGCGTGGCCATGGGCATGCGGTACGGATCGCCGGACATGACGACCATCCCTTCTCCCGCTTCACCAGTCCGCCGCTGACGACGGTGTCGCAGGACTACGCCGCCATCGCCGACCGGAGCTTCGAGACCCTGCTTCACCTGCTCGATGCCGGCGACGGCGTCGGCGATCACGACGCGACGTTCTTTGACGGCCAACTGGTCATGCGCGACTCGGCCTGACGGTTCCGCGCGCTGCCTCATTAATTTACGCGCGTTAAGTTTTTCATTGACTCGGGACTAGCGCTGCGCCTAGGGTCTCGCTCACCCAATCAAAGGGAGGAGTGGGATGAACCTGAAGACATCATTCGGAATGGCCACAGCCCTGGCGCTTATCATGGCTGGTGGGGCCACCGCCGAGACCATCACGATCGCCACCGTGAACAACGGTGACATGATCCGTATGCAGGGCCTGACCGACGATTTCACGGCCAAGACCGGCCATGAGGTCGAGTGGGTCACGCTGGAGGAGAACGTGCTCCGCCAGCGCGTCACCCAGGACATCGCGACCAGGGGCGGCCAGTTCGACATCATGACCATCGGCATGTACGAAACGCCGATCTGGGGCCGTCAGGACTGGCTCGTCTCGCTCGACGACCTTCCGGCCGACTACGACATCGACGACATCCTGCCGGCCATGCGCGGCGGCCTGTCCGTCGACGGCACGCTCTACGCCGCCCCGTTCTACGGCGAGAGCTCGATGATCATGTATCGCACCGATCTCATGGAAGCGGCCGGGCTGGAGATGCCCAGGGCGCCGACATGGGACTTCGTTGCCGACGCCGCCCGCAAGATGACGGACCGCGACAACGAAATCTTCGGCATCTGCCTGCGCGGCAAGGCCGGCTGGGGCGAGAACATGGCGTTCCTGACCGCCACGTCCAACGCCTTCGGCGCGCGCTGGTTCGACGAGAACTGGAACCCGCAGTTCGACAGCCCGCAGTGGAAGGAAACCCTCACCTTCTACCTCGACCTCATGAACGACGCGGGCCCGCCCGGCGCCTCGACGAACGGCTTCAACGAGAACCTGTCGCTGTTCCAGCAGGGCCGGTGCGGCATGTGGATCGACGCCACTGTTGCGGCATCGTTCGTGACGAACCCCAACGATTCGACCGTCGCCGACAAGGTCGGTTTCGCGCTCGCGCCGGACACCGGCCTCGGCAAGCGCGGCAACTGGCTGTGGGCCTGGGCGCTGGCGATCCCCGCCGGCACGCAGAAGGTCGACGCGGCCAAGGAGTTCATCCAGTGGGCAACCTCGAAGGAGTATCTCGAGCTCGTCGCCGCGAACGAAGGATGGGCCAACGTGCCGCCCGGCAGCCGGACCTCGCTCTACGAGAATCCGGAGTACCAGAAGGTGCCGTTTGCCCAGATAACGCTGGACAGCATCAACTCGGCCGACCCGACGAACCCGACGGTCGATCCGGTGCCGTATGTCGGCGTCCAGTTCGCCGCGATCCCCGAGTTCGCGGGTATCGCCACCCTGGTCGGCCAGGAGTTCGCCGCGGCTCTGGCCGGGCAGCAGACCGTCGAGGAAGCGCTGGAGAAAGCCCAGGCGCTGACACGGGATGAGATGGAAGCCGCAGGCTACCTGTAAGCTATCCTCCTGACTGGGAGGGCGGTCTCTAGCGCCGCCCTCCCGTTTTTTCGCGAACCGGCGTTACTATCGAGGCGCACTGCTGAAGTCCGCCAACCGGGGAGGTGTACTCATGGCAACGCAACATTCCCGCTCGGCCGCCCGGGTGATGATGGCGCCTGCGGTAATCCTGCTCCTGGGATGGATGCTCATCCCGCTGACGATGACGCTGTGGTTCTCCTTCCGCAGGTTCCTGCCGCTCCGTGGCGGCGACCTCGGCTGGATCGGCCTCGAGAACTACGTCCGGTTCGTCACCTCCAGTTCCTTCTGGCCGGCCGTGCAGACCACGCTCGTTCTCGTCGGCGGGGTGCTCCTGATCACCGTGGTTCTCGGCGTGCTGCTCGCCATGCTGCTCGACCAGCCGATGTGGGGACAGGGCGTCGTCCGCATCCTCATCATCGCCCCGTTCTTCGTCATGCCGACGGTCTCGGCGCTGGTGTGGAAGAACATGTTCATGGACCCGGTGAACGGGTTGTTCGCCCACCTCTGGCAGGCCTTCGGCGCCGAACCGATCGTGTGGCTCAGCGATGCGTCGCTTTTCTCGATCGTCCTGATCGTTTCGTGGCAGTGGCTGCCGTTCGCGACGCTGATCCTCCTGACCGCCATCCAGTCGCTGGACAGCGAACAGCTCGAAGCGGCGGAGATGGACGGCGCGCCGCCGCTGTCGCGGTTCGGCTTCATCATCCTGCCGCACCTCAGCCGCGCGATCACGATCGTGATCCTCATCCAGACCATCTTCCTTCTGTCGATCTTCGCCGAAATCTTCGTGACGACGGGCGGCGCCTTCGGAACGCGGACGCTCACCTACATGATCTTCCAGCGGGTGCTGGAGAGCCAGAACGTCGGCCTCGGCTCCGCGGGCGGCGTCTACGCGATCATCCTGGCGAACATCGTCGCGATCTTCCTGATGCGCATCGTCGGCCGAAACCTGGACGCGTGAGGAGGAGATAGCTGCCATGGCCCGCGCCGTCTCAACGCAACAGAAGACGATCAACACCGTCCTCGCCTGGGCGATCGGCCTGCTGATCTTCTTCCCGATCCTGTGGACGATCCTGACCAGCTTCAAGACCGAAGCGCAGGCGATCAACGATCCGCCGCTGTTCCTGTTCTTCGACTGGACGCTCGAAAACTACGCCATCGTCCAGGAGCGCTCCGACTACATGCGCTTCCTGTGGAACTCGGTGATCATCGCCGGCGGCTCGACCATCGTCGGCATCATCATCGCCGTGCCGGCCGCCTGGTCGATGGCGTTCGTGCCCTCGAAGCGCACCAAGGACATCCTGTTGTGGATGCTGTCGACCAAGATGTTACCGGCGGTCGGCGTCCTCTATCCGATCAACCTGATCTTCATCCAGCTCGGGCTGCTCGACACCCGCACCGGTCTGGTGATCATCATGATGCTGATCAACCTGCCGATCATCGTGTGGATGCTCTACACCTACTTCCGCGAGATCCCCGGCGAGATCCTCGAGGCCGCCCGTATGGACGGCGCCGGGCTGCGCGATGAGATCCTCTATGTGCTGACGCCGATGGCGATCCCGGGCATCGCCTCGACAATCCTGTTGAACTTCATCCTGGCCTGGAACGAGGCGTTCTGGACGCTCAACCTGACGGCGGCGAAGGCAGGACCGCTCACGGCCTTCATCGCCAGCTATTCCAGCCCGGAAGGCCTCTTTTTCGCAAAACTCAGCGCGGCCTCGACCATGGCCATCGCGCCCATCCTCATCCTGGGATGGTTCAGCCAGAAGCAACTCGTCCGCGGCCTGACGTTCGGCGCCGTGAAGTGAGGTGAAGACATGGGACGCATCGTACTCGACCGCGTGAAGAAGAACTTCGAGCAGGTCACCGTCATTCCGCCGCTGGACCTGGAGATCAACGATGGCGAGTTCGTCGTCTTCGTCGGCCCGTCGGGGTGCGGCAAGTCGACCCTGCTGCGGCTGATCGCCGGACTGGAGGACGTCACCCAGGGCACCATCAGCATTGACGGGAACGACGCGACCGACGTGCCGCCCGCCAAGCGCGGCCTGGCGATGGTGTTCCAGTCCTACGCGCTCTATCCCCATATGAGCGTGCGGAAGAACATCGCCTTTCCGCTGCGCATGGCCAAGCTCGACAAGGCCGAGCAGGACAAGCGCGTCGAGCAGGCGGCCGACGTGCTCAACCTCACCGACTATCTCGACCGGCGGCCGGGACAGCTCTCCGGCGGTCAGCGCCAGCGCGTCGCCATCGGCCGGGCGATCGTCCGCGAGCCGGCCGCGTTCCTGTTCGACGAACCGTTGTCGAATCTCGACGCGGCGCTGCGCGTCGGCATGCGCCTCGAAATCTCGGAGCTGCACAAGCGGCTCGAGACGACGATGATCTACGTGACCCACGATCAGGTGGAGGCGATGACGATGGCCGACAAGATCGTCGTCCTGCACGCCGGCGTCATCGAACAGGTGGGATCGCCGCTCGAGCTTTATCGGTCGCCGCGCAACAAGTTCGTGGCCGGCTTCATCGGGTCGCCGAAGATGAACTTCCTGGCCGGCGAGGAAGCCGGCAAGCTCAACGCCGATACCGTCGGCATCCGGCCGGAGCATATCCGTGCCTCGGCCAGCGAGGGCGACTGGGTGGGCCGGGTCGGCGTTTCGGAGCACCTGGGATCGGACACGTTCTTCCACGTCCACGTGGAAGACTGGCCGCAGCCGGTAACCGTGCGCGCCGGCGGCGAGGTGGAGATGTATCACGGCGACACGATCTACCTGACGCCCGACCCGGAGCGCATCCATCGCTTCGACGCCCAGGGGCTCAGGCTTGGATGACGCGCCTAGCCGGCAAGAGCGCCCTGATCACGGGGGCGGCGCGCGGTATCGGCCGCGCCTTCGCGGAAGCCTACATCCGGGAGGGCGCCAGCGTGGCGCTCGCCGATATCGACATCGCGCGTGCCCGACGCTCGGCCGAGGACCTGGGCGAACACGCGCTCGCCGTGGACATGGACGTCACCGATCAGGAGAGCATCGATCGGGCCGTGGCCGAGGTGATCGACGCCTTCGGCCAGATCGACATCCTGATCAATAACGCCGCCATCTTCAGCGCCGCTCCCATCGTCGAGATCGAGCGTCGCAACTACCAGCGGGTCTTCGACATCAACGTCGCGGGCACGCTGTTCACCATGCAGGCCGTCGCCCGCCACATGATCGAGCGCGGCGGCGGCGGGAAGATCATCAACATGGCCAGCCAGGCCGGCCGGCGCGGTGAGCCGCTGGTCGCGGTCTATTGCGCCACCAAGGCCGCCATCATCAGCCTGACCCAATCGGCAGGACTCGACCTGATCCGCCACGGCATCAACGTGAACGCCATCGCCCCCGGCGTCGTCGACGGGGAACACTGGGACGGCGTGGACGCGCTCTTCGCCAAGTACGAGGGCAAGGCGCCGGGCCAGAAGAAGAAGGAAGTCGGCGAAGCGGTGCCCTATGGCCGCATGGGACGGGCGGACGACCTCACCGGCATGGCCGTCTTCCTCGCCACCGACGAGGCCGACTACATCGTTGCCCAATGCTACAACGTCGACGGCGGCCAATGGATGAGCTGACACGGCTGTCGAGTGCCGCCCTTGGAGACCTGCCGGAGGGCGTCGAGGGACCGCGCTACGATCGCCGCGCGCTGTCGCCCGGCATCGTCCATATCGGTCTCGGCAATTTCCACCGCGCCCATCAGGCCTGGTACCTCCACCGCCTCATGCAGCTCGGCGAGGCCCACGACTGGGCCATCATCGGCGCCGGCGTCCGCGCCTACGACGCCGCAATGCGCGAGAAGCTGTTGGCGCAGGATTGCCTGACGACGCTGATCGAGCTCGATCCCTCGGGCACTTCCGCCGAAGTGATCGGGTCGATGATCGACTACGTGCCGATCGACGACGACAACGCGTCGCTCATCCGCGCGATGTCGGATTCGGCCATCCGCATCGTCTCGATGACCGTGACCGAGGGCGGCTACTACGTCGATCCCGTCACCGGCGGATTCGACGCCGACCATCCCGACGTCCGCCACGATGCCGCCAACCCGGCCCGTCCGCGCACGATCTTCGGCGCCATCGCCGAAGCGTTGAGGCGCAGGCGCGACGCAGCGGTTGCACCCTTCACGCTGCTGAGTTGCGACAACCTGTCGGGGAACGGTCGAATCCTGCGGCAGGCCGTGGTGTCGCTGGCGCGATTGTCGGATCCGGACCTGGCCGACTGGATCGACGCGCGGTGCGCCTTTCCGAACTCGATGGTCGATTGCATCGTGCCGGCCACCGGCCCGCAGGAGATCGCGCTCGCCGAGAGCTTCGGCCTGGCGGACGCGGCACCGGTCACCCATGAGCGCTACCGCCAGTGGGTGATCGAAGACGATTTCTGCGCCGGCCGCCCGGATTGGGACCGTGTCGGCGCGATCATCAGCGACGACGTGCACGCCTACGAGGCGATGAAGATCCGCATCCTCAACGCCGGGCATCAGGTGATCGCCAATGCCGGCGAGATCCTCGGCATACCGACGATCGCCGAGTGCATGGCCAATCCCCTGATCTCCGCCTTCTTCCGCAAGGTTCAGAGCGAGGAGATCGCGCCCCATGTCGCGCCGGCGCCGGAGATCGCGCCGCAGGCCTATATCGATCTCATCGACCGGCGCTTCGCCAATCCGGCGATCGTCGACACCACCCGCCGGGTCGCCTTCGACGGATCGTCGCGCCACACCGGCTTCGTCCTGCCGATTCTCAGGGACGGTATCGCGTCGGGGGCACCGATCGAGGGTCTCGCTCTGGTCGAGGCGCTGTGGGCGCGCATGTGCGAAGGCTCACGCGAGGACGGCACCACGCTCGATCCCAACGATCCGTTCTGGGACGGGCTGGTCAAGGCCGCCAGCGCGGCCAGGGACCGCCCGCGCGCCTGGCTGGAGCAGGCTCAGTACTACGGCGACCTGATCGACCAACCGCGTTTCGCCGACGCGTTCGAGCGCTGGCTCGCCACCATCTGGTCGCACGGATGCCGCGCCGCGCTCCGACAATACGTCGACGCGGCGCCGGCCTGATCAGCCGGGCAGGCGGTAGATACGGCGCGCGTTGGCGCTGAACAGCTTGGCCTGATTGGCCTCGTCCTCGCCGGCCACGATGCGCCGGGTGATCGCCGCCCATCCCGGAAGGTCGAGGCCGAGATTGACCACCGGCCAGTCGCTGCCCCAGACCACGCGATCCCAGCCGAAGGCCTCGATCACGTGCTCCACATAAGGCCGCACGGTGGTTTCCGCGTCCTGGTCGGGACCGACATAGGCGACGACGCCCGACACCTTGCAGTTGACGTGCGGCAGGCCGGCGATGCGGTCGATCCCGGCGCGCCAACCATCGAAGTCGCCGCCGGCGATATCGGGCACGCCGCAATGATCGAGGATCAGCGTGGTGTTGTCGCAGGCGGCGGCGAGATCGTAGGCGATGCCAAGCTGGCGCTGCAGAACGCAGACGTCGAACGCCTTGCCGGCGGCGCCGATCTTGCGCACGTTGGCGCGGAAGGTGTCGGTCTGCGAGACGCCGTCGTCGACCACATGGAGAATCCGGCGGTAGCTGACATAGGCCGGGTCGGCCGTTGCCTCGAGATAGGCGACGAAGCCCTCGTCGCGCTCCGGGTAACAGCCGGCGATGACCGCGCGGGTGAGATTGTCGTCGTCGCCGGCAAGACCATGAACGAAGCGGGCCTCGTCCAGCTCCTGCGGTTCGTCGACGGCGGCCTCCATGAAGATGGCGTCGGCGATTCCCGCCTCGGCGGCGAGCTTGCTGTAATCCGCCTCCGTGTAGCTGCCCTCGGCGAGGGCCGGAACACCGTCGGCCCAGGCGTAGCTGAAGCGGTCGCGGTAGATGAGATGCTGGTGGGTGTCGAGCAGCGGTAGCACGCGAAGTTTCCTCCTCAGGGTCAGGCAGCCCCCGCCAGCGGCAGGCAGGCGGGGCCGATCGGTTCGAAGCTCTTATAAGTCAGAATGAACTCGATGTGGCCGAGCGCTTCCGACCTGGTCGTGGCGTCCGATGCGACGCTCTCGATCACCTCGACGATCTCCGCTCCCACGTCGTCGACCGTCGCCTCGCCGTCGAGGATCCGTCCGGCATTGACGTCCATGTCGTCGGCCATGCGTGCGAAGGTGACCGGGTTGGAGCAGACCTTGATGACCGGCGAGATGGCCGAGCCGACGACCGAGCCGCGGCCGGTGGAAAACAGGATCACCTGCGCGCCGCAGGCGATCAGTTCGACGATCTCGGCATTGTCGACGATGTTGGGGAAGCCGAAGCGCACCTCGCCGTCGGGCACGACGTCGAGCAGGTAGAGGCCGCCGCCCGGCGGCCGGTCGCCCGGCTTGATGAGGCCGGCGATCGCCGAGCGGCCGCTCTTGGCGTAGGCGCCCATCGACTTCTCCTCGATCGTCGTCAGGCCGCCGTCAGCGTTGCCCGGCGCGAAGCTCGGATAGCCGAGCACCTCGTAATAGCGCGCGGCCTTGTCGACGGCGGCGATCAGTTCGTGGCCGAGCGCCGGCGTGACGGCGCGATCGGCCATATGCGCCTCGCAGCCGATGAGCTCGCCGGTTTCCTCGAAGATGCACGCCGCACCGCGCTCGATCAGCGTGTCAAAGGCGCGACCGATGGACGGATTGGCGGTGAGCCCGCTCGCTCCGTCGGACCCGCCGCAGATGGTGCCGATCGTGAGATCAGCGAACGTCAGCGGCACCGTCGGTCGCGCCGCCAGTTCGGCGCGACAGGCCGAGACCCAGCGCGTCCCCGCGTCGATGGCGGCCCGCGTGCCGCCGACGCCCTGGATGGTCAGCACCTCCACCGGCCGGTCGCTGGCCGTAATCGCGTCGCGCAGGCCAAGCTTGTCGAACCCCTCGCAACCCAGCGACACCAGCAGGACCGCGCCGACATTGGGATGGGTCGCCAGTCGCTCCAGCATCGCCTGCGCGTAGGCGTTGGGGTAGCAGCCGGGAAATCCGATCACCTGCACGTCCTGTGCGGGGAACGACGCGGCGATGCTCCGGGCAACGTGGTGGGCGCATTCGACGAGATAGACGACCAGCGTCACGTCCCGGATGCCCTTGCGGCCGTCGGCGCGGAGGTAGCCTTTCATGACGGATCACCCGCCTTGGCCAACGTCTCCGTGGACGGCAGATAAGCGCTGCGGACGTTGTGGGTGTGGACGAGGGCGCCGGCCGCGATCGCGGTGGTGGCGATGCCGATCCTGGCGCCGTGCTTCACGATCGGCTCGTCGGCCGCGATCGCCCGCCGGGCGAGCTTGAAGCCGAGGCCGACCTCGGCATCGAGCGCATGGATCGCGCCGTCGATCAGCACATTCTCGCCGGCCTTGATGGGCCGGGCGACGGCGACGATGTTGTCGTCCTCGTCAAGCAGGATCAGGCGCGGATCGGTGGCGTCGGCGCGGGTCATCTACAGCACCGCGTAAGTGGCCCGGTCGATGAGGTCCCAGTCGAGGTCGATACCGAGGCCCGGCCCGTCGGGCAGCGTCGCGATGCCGTTGTCGATGGGGATCGGCTGCTTGAGGCCGAAGGCGAAGTGCTCGATCGGCGTCAGCAGTTCGAAGTAGGTGTTGTTGGGCGTGGCGGCGGCAACGTGCAGGTTCACCAGCTCCAGCGGATGCATGATGGTGGTGTGGATCTCGCAGTTCATGTGGAAGGCTTCGGCGAGCCGGGCCGTCTTGAGTGCGCCGGTGATCCCGCCCGTCCACGACACGTCGGCGCGCACCGCGTCGACGACGCGCGTCGCCACGCATTCGGCGACGCTGTAGGGGTGCTTGGCGAGCACCTCGGTGCCGACGACCGGGATGTCGAGCACGCGGGTCAGCTCGCGTAGCGCGGCGAACGACTCGTCCGGCAGCGGCTCCTCCAGCCAGCGGTAGCCGAGCCGCTCCACCTCGCGGCCGAAGCGGACCGCTTCCTCCAGCGTGTAGGGCGCCACCGGATCGGCCATCAGCGTGAAGTCGTCGCCCACCGCCTCGCGGACACCGACATGGATGTCGATGTCCTCTTCCAGCGAGCGGCCCGGCGGGTGGGTCTTGTAGGCCTTGAACCCTGCGTCCCTGACGGCCACGGCCTCGGCCTGGTAGGCCGCGGTGTCGGCGAGCACCAGCGAGGAGCAGTAGACCGGCAGTTCCCGCCGGGCGGCGCCGATGTATTCGAACAGCGGTTGTCCGGCCGCCTCGGCACCCAGCAGCCAGAGGCAGATATCGGCCGGACCGTACGAGTAGATCGGCAGGTGGTTCCACCAGCGGTCAGCGGTGCGGAATTCCTTCCAGATGGCCTCGCGGTCGAACGCGTTGCGGCCCACCAGAAGAGGTTTCAGGCCGGCGACGGCAAGTTCGCCCGATCCCCGCGCCGAGCGGCCGGCGAAGCCGAACGACGAGGCTTTCGTGCCCTCGTCCGTCGTGAGCGTGAGCACGAGGAACTCCAGCCCGTCGAACCCGGCGCCGGCGCGAAACGTGTCGCCGGCGAGCACCGTTTCCGACGCCCTGCAGCACCGCACTTCAAGGTCGGTGATCCGCATCAGAACTTGCCGTACTTCAGGTACGCTTCCTGGGGATCGACGCCGTCCAGGATCGCCGTGCGGACCTTGTTCTCGGTGTTCATCGCGACCTCGGACCTGGCCGCGATATCGGCGGCCAAAGCCTTGGGCACACGGACCATGCCGTCGAGATCGCCGAGCAGATAGTCACCGGGCTGGATCAGCACATCGCCGATGACGATGTCGATGTCGAAGCCGGTCGGCAGCCAGGTGCCGACGATGTCGCGCGGGGTGTGGAACCGGCGCCAGGCCTGGAAGCCCAGCCGCTTCAGAAAGTGCGAGTCGCGGATGGCACCGTCGACCACGACGCCGAGGACACCGCGCTTCACAAGGGTTTCGGCCGACAGTTCCCCCATATGGGCGATGGCGCGGTCGTGCGGTTGCGACACCCAGATATGACCGGCGCGGGATTTGGAGAGAAGCCCCGTCCAGGCAAGCAGCGTTTCGTGCGGGTCCGCGCTGTCGTCGCGCCGCCCTTCGATGGTGAACACCGGACCGCACAGCACCTCGTCGGGCAGGAGCGGCCGAATCTCCGGCGGCAGCGTGAAGTTGCGCAGCCCGTCGGCGCGCATCACGTCGTGAACGACGCCGGTGTAGCAGGCCGCGAGCTGGTCCCGGATCGGGTCCGTGTCAGGCATGGTAGAAGACCTGCTCCATCATCGCCCACCACTCGCCCTCCTTGCGGCTTTCCAGCGGCCGCTGGATCGGCATGCACAGATCCCACCACTTCTTGGTGATCTCCAAGTCGGCCATCTTGGCCATGTCGGCCTCGAAATCGTCGCCGACATACTCCCAGTAGCCGAACAGCAGGTTTTCCGGCTCGCGCAGGAAGATGGAGTAGTTGCGGATGTTGCAGTCGGTGATCGACTGCAGGATGTCCGGCCACACGTCGGCGTGGAGCGCCTTGTATTCGGGGATCTTCTCCGGCGCGATTCCGATCACCATGCCCATTCTCTGCATCACGCGTCCTCCCAGACGGGTCAGTTGTCGATCATCACGTTGCGTCCGCCGGCCGCTTCGAAGATGTGCACGCGGTCGACGGCGAGCACGAACTTCATGCGCTCATCGGGCGCCACCATGCGCGGATTGAGCATCTTGCCCTGCACCTCGACGCCACCGATGGACGTGAACAGCAGCGTCTCGGTCCCCAGCGGCTCGGAAATCGATACCGACAGCTCCAGCTCGGCGCTTGCCTCGCTGTCGTGGATGCCGTGTCCGCGCGGCGCCAGATCGTCCGGCCGGATCCCGACGACGACCTTCTGCCCCTCCGACAGCCGGGCGCGGGTTCGTTGCGGGATCGGGATGGACAGCCCGTCGGCAAGGCTGATGTCGCCGTCAGCGAGACGGACGATACCGTCGAGCTGGTTCATGGGCGGCGAACCGATGAACGAACCGACGAAGGTGTTGGCCGGCTCGTTGAAGACCTCCAGCGGCGTGCCGACCTGCTCGATATAGCCGTCGCGCATGATGACGATGCGGTCGGCAAGCGTCATGGCCTCGACCTGGTCGTGGGTCACGTAGACGACGGTGTTCTCGACCCGCCGGTGGAGCTTCTTGATCTCGGTGCGCATCTGCACGCGCAGCTTGGCGTCAAGATTGGACAGTGGCTCGTCGAACAGAAACACATCCGGATTGCGCACGATCGCGCGGCCCATGGCCACGCGCTGGCGCTGGCCGCCGGAGAGCTCCGCCGGCATGCGCTCCATCAGTTCGGCGATCCCGAGGATATCGGCGGCCTGGGTCACGCGGGTGCCGATGTCCTGTTCGGCAACCTTGGCGATCTTCAGCCCGAAGCCGAGGTTCTCGCGCACGGTCATGTGCGGATAGAGCGCGTAGTTCTGGAACACCATCGAGACATTGCGTTCGCGCGGCGCCAGGTCGTTCACCACCCGGTCGCCGATGTGAATCGTGCCACCGGTGATCTCCTCGAGCCCGGCGATCATGCGCAGCGTCGTCGACTTGCCGCAGCCGGACGGGCCGACCAGGACCAGGAACTCGTTGTCGGCGATGTCGAGATCGATGGCGTGCACGACCTCCATGTTGCCGTAGGCCTTGGTGAGGTTGGCGAGTCTGACTTCGGTCATCTGTTCATCCCTTGACGCCGCCGAACGTCAGGCCGGCGATCAGGTGTTTCTGGACCAAGAAGGTCAGCGCCAGCGCCGGCACGATGATGATCACCGCCATGGCGCACATGCCGGCCCAGTCGATGGTGAACTGGGCGGTGAAATCCATGAGGCCGACGGGCAGGGTCTTGCTGTCGGTCGAGCGGGTCAGGTTGCTGGCCAGCGCGTATTCGTTCCAGCTCGTCAGAAAGGCGAAGATCGCCGCCGAGGCGATGCCGGAGCGGGCGAGCGGAAACTCGATGCGCCAGAACGCCTGCCAGCGCGTGCAGCCATCGACCTGGCCGGCTTCCGACAGTTCCTTCGGAATCTGGCGGAAGAAGCCGTCGATCAGCCAGATCGTGAACGGGATGTTGAGCGCCACGTAGACCAGGATCAGGCCGAACTGTGTGTCGATGAGGCCGATACGGGACCACACCATGAAGACCGGCAGGCTGAGCGCGATCCCCGGCACGGTGCGCGACAGCATCAGGCCGAGAAACACGCCGTTCTTGAAGCGGAAGCGGAAGCGCGCGAACGCGTAGCCGCCGGACATGCCGATGGCGATGGCGATCACGGTGCTGGTGACGGCGATCACCAGCGAATTGGCGAAGTAGTTGGCGACGGGAATCGCCACCTGGGTGTCGCCGAGGCCGAAGATGGCGGCGAAGTTGTCGAGCGACAGCCGCTCGGGCACCCAGACCGCCGGCTTGGCTAGGATTTCGCGGTTGGGGCGGAAGCCCGACAGGATGACCCACAGCCCCGGCAGGCCGATGATGACCATCACCAGGAAGGTGAGCACCCAGCTCACCACGGCGTTGAGGCGCTTGGGCATCAGGCCGCGCCTCCCATGTAGCGGCGCGCCGCCACCAGCCGGGTGAAGAAGTAGTAGGTGAAGGCGATCGACAGGATGATCGACACATAGGCCATGGCGTTGGCCTGCCCCATGCGGGCGTTGTCGTAGCCGGTGCGCGCGATCAGGGTCCACAGGAGCTCGGTGCGGCCGGCCGGACCGCCGCCGGTCATGACGTCGACGATGTCGTAGGCGCGGGCCACGTCGAGCGAGCGGATCGTCATGGCGATGAAGGCGAACGGCATGATGAACGGCAGCGTGATGTGCCGGAAGACCTGCCAGTTGTTGCAGCCGTCGACCCGCGCCGCCTCGATCGGTTCGCGCGGCATGGCGAACAGGCCGGCGAGCAGCAGGATCGCGAAGACGCTGGTACTCATCCAGATTTCGGCAAACGCGATCGAGCCCATGGCAAGCCAGCCGTCGACCAGCCACGCGATCGCCTGGTCGGTGAGGCCGAGCGACTGGAGCGCGTTGTTCAGGACGCCGATGTTGTCGTTGAAGATGAACTTGAACTGGAAGCCGACGAGGATCGGCGAAAACATCATCGGGAACATCATCACCGTGCGCAGCACGCGCTGACCCCAGGTGATGCGGTTGATCAGCAGCGCGATCAACAGCCCGAACAGGAACTCCAGATTGATGACCACGGCCAGGAACAGGATGGTCCGGCCGAAGGCGATCCAGAAGTCCAGGTCAGTGAAGATGCGGCGGTAGTTGCGCAGGCCGATGAAGGTCCACAGCGACTCCGGCCGCGTCAGCCGGTAGGGCGTGAAGCTGGTGTAGAGCGAGAAGATGAGCGGAAACAGCACCACGAACACGATCACCAGGATCGCCGGCAGCAGCAGGACGAACGGAATGGACTGCGGGCGCAGCGCCCAGCGTCCAAGTCGCCTGTCCATCTTCGCTTTCATGGGGATGCGGTTTCCGTCAGTTCATGCGCGACCCCGGCGAACCGGGATCGCGCTTGTTGTATCAGGTCCGACTACAGGTAGCCGGCGTCTTCCATGACTTCCCGGGCATCCTTGGCGGCATCGTCGAGCGCCTGCTGCACCGACTTCTCACCGACCACGGCGGCCTGGAGGTTCGGCCACAACACGTTCGAGACCTCGATCCACTCGGGGATGAGCGGCGGCGTGAAGGCGTCTTCCGCCATCGAGGCCGCGTAGGTATCGAACACCAGGACGAGGAAGTCGTTGCCGTTGGCCTGGAACTCGGCCTTGGCGTCGGTCCAGACCTGCGAGCGCGTCGGCAGCAGACCGGTGCGGGCCTCGACCATCTGGCTGTCGTGGCTGGTCAGGAAGGCGACGAACGACGCCGCGGCCTCCTTGTTGTCGCACGACTCGGTGACCGAGAAGGAGTGGCTGCCCGACCAGCCGGTGCGCTTGCCGCCCGAACCCATGGGCGCGCGAACCAGGCCGATGTTGCCGGCGACCTTGGAGTTCTCCGGATCGTTGAAGAACGATGCCCAGCCGGCCCAGTCGAGGTTCATGGCGACGGTGCCGGAGGCGAAGCCGAGACCGGTGTCGTCCCACAGATAGTTGGGGACGCCGGCCGGGACGGCGTTGGCCTCGTAGAGGTCGACAAACCATTGCAGGGCGCGCGCGCCCGCCTCGGAGTTGAAGGTCGGGTTCCAGCTCTCGTCGAACAGGGCGCCGCCTTCGGCGATCAGCATCTCGTAGAAGCGACCGGTGATCGCCTCGTCCTTGCCGACATATTGGGTGCCGAAGAAGTTCGGCGGATCGGCAAAGAAGATCGCCTGGTCCTTGACCTGGGCCCAGGTGTCCGGCGGCGCGAGATCATAACCGTACTCGGCCTTGAACGCGGCCTGGTTGTCGGCATCGTCGTACAGCGACTGCTGGAAGTACAGGTTGGAGACATCCGAGTGACGCGGGAGCTGGACCAGACGCCCGTTGACGGTCGAATGCTCCAGCGTGAGCTGCACGAACCCGCCGAGGACGTCCTCGGTGAGGTGCTCGCGCAGGTCGACATAGATGTTGCCGTATTGCGGGGCGAACGAGGTGTGGTTGGAACCGACACACCAGTTGATCGTGCCGGACGCGATGTCCTGCTTGATCTCGCGGTCGAGCTCGAAGTGGTTCTTGCGCGACAGGATCTCGACGGTCGCGCCGGTCTCCTCTTCCCACTGCGGGATAAGGGTGTAGAGCGGCTCGTACTGGGCACCGCCGATGAGCTTCACGCGCAGCGTGTAGCCCTCGTATTCGCCGGCCGCCATGGCCGACGTCGCGATCGCCGTCGAGGTCAGCAGCACGGCCACTGACGGTATAACGGTCTTCAGCATGTGGTTCCTCCTTGGAAGCTTTCCGGCTTCCCGCTGGGGTTATCCGCCAAGGCCGAATTCCTGCTCGATGAGCTCGTTGTGCTGGCCAATGGCAGGGGCTGGACGCGAACTGGTCAACGTGTGGCCGTCCACACGTATCGGGCTGCGCGTCGTGGTGATGGACTGGTCGTCGCCAAGATCGAGATCCTGGAGGAAGTTCAGGGCCGCGAATCCGTGCGAGCGGAACAGCGCCGGCCAGTCCAAGACTTCCGACGCCCACACGTCCTCCGCCTGAAGGAGGCGCATCCAGTGGGCCGTCGAATTCTGAAGCAGATGATCGCGAAGGGTCGCCTTGATCTCGTCGCGGCGATCGAACCAGGACTGGGGATCGGTCAGGGCGGCGAGCGGTTCGCAGCCGACGATCCGGCCGAGCGCATCGACCGGCGTCATGGCAATGGCGACGAAACTGTCGGATGTCCGGTACACCCCGTAGGGGGCGGCGAGATAGGCGTGGGCGTTGTTGATGGCGCTCCGCCGCGGAAGCTTGCGCTCGGGATCGTTGAGATGGGTGGTGAGCACCTCGAACTGGAAGTCGAGGACCGCTTCCAGCAGGCTCGTCTCGACATGGGCGCCCTCGCCGGTGCGCGCGCGGCGCAGGAGCGCGGCGAGCACGCCCTGGACGACGAAGTTGCCCGCGAGCTGGTCGGCTATCGCAAGGCCGATGGGCACGGGCTGCTGGTCGGCGTCGCCGGTCAGCCACATCAGACCGGAGCGGGCCTGGGCCAGAAGGTCCTGCCCCGGCAGATCGCGCCACTCGCCCTCGGCACCGAAGCCGCTGATGGACGCATAGACGACGCCGGGATTGAGCGCCCTGACCGACTCGTAATCGAGCCCCAGCCGCTCGATGATGCCGGGGCGGAAGTTCTGGATCACCACGTCGGCTTTGGCGACGAGCGCGGCGACCTTCGCGCGGTCGTCGTCCGACTTCAGGTTGGCGGCGTAGCTCTGCTTGTTGCGGTTGATGGCGTGGAACAGCGTGTTGGTGCGCTCGACCTCGATCTCGGACAGGTAGAGCGTGCGGCAAAGATCACCGACACCGGGGCGTTCGATCTTGATCACCCGGGCGCCGAAATCGGCGAGCTTGAGGCCGGCCAGCGGGCCGGCGAGGAACTGCGAGAAGTCGACGACGAGCAGTCCGTCGAGAAGACCGGGGCCGGCGGAGGTTTCACTCATGCCGGCAAACTCCGGTCGTAGGCCTGGTTGATCCGCGCCGCCGCCTCGCGGGACCCGAGATCGCCGCGCAGGCAGGCATGGACGAGTTCGCCACCCTCGTCCTGAAACGCCATGTAGCCGCGGTGGCGCGGGCGCAGATAGGAGTGCTCCAGCGTCGCGATGGTGTCGGTGAAGAAGTTGGAGGTCGCCGCATTGCAGGCCGGATCCCGCCACGCCCGGTCGTTGCCGGGTTGGCCGCCGGCGGCGAAGTACGGCCCGCGCTGGCACGCGGCCGAGGCGATCCAGAACGCGTAGTCGAGCGCGATGTCGCGGTACCGTGTCCGGCCGGAGATGGCGATCCCGCAGCCGCCGATCGGCGATCCGACCGGCCCCGCATCGGCGTGGGCCGGGATATCGGCCACCCGCACGAGATGCGGGCGATAGCCGGGCCGGGCGTAGTTGGTGTAGCCGTAGAGGTAGGGCACGTAGGCATGCGTGGAGCGGCAGGCCAACCACTCATATGCATCGATCGGGTCCATGGCGAAGCATTCGGCCGGCAGATGCGCCGTTACCTGCCTCATCTCCTCCAGCGCATCGGCGCCGGTCACCTCGTCGGCGCCGACGTTGTCGACGCCGAACGGCTGCTCGACGCTGGCCAGCACGTTGAAGTAGCTCATCAACGCGTTGACGGGCTTGATCGGCCAGATCACGCGCCCCGATTCAGCCAGCGCCACCACCTCGTCCCAGCGCGTGGGCACGTCGTCGAGGAGATCGGGCCGGTAGGCCGCGACCGGCGTTGCGGCATCGATGGCCAGCGCCCACTGGCTGCCGTCGAAGGCGTAGGTGTCGTGGGAGACCCCGGCGCTTTCCTGTTCGAGCGTCGCGAGTTCCTCGTCCCGCCCCTGCTCGCTCAGATCCACCAGGAGGCCCGCCGCCGCCGCCTCGCCGACATGGGGATGGTCGATCACGATCAGGTCGTAGTCTTCGGCCATGCGCTCGACCGGCCGGTCGGCGAACGCCTGGAGCGGTCGCTTGTCCCAGGTGATCCGCACGCCCGGGTGGCGTTCGGCAAACATCTCCGACGTGACGACCAGGGGGTCGTAGCCGCGCGCGTGGTCCCAGGTCATGCCCTTCAGCACGACCGGCTCGTTACGCATCGGCGTCGTCCCGGTCGCGGACGGATTCCGGCGCCGATTTGCGCGCGGTCTCGGCGTCGCGATACTTCACCGTCATGAGGTGCTCGCAGTAGAGCACCTGTTCGCCCTCGTCCTTGAAGACCGAATAGCTGGCCTTGACCAGCCCCATCTCCTCGTATTTGGGCCGCTTCTCGAGGTTCTCGCGGATGGAGTAGATCGTGTCGCCGATGAAGACCGGCTTGATGAAGCGCAGACGGTCGTAACCGTACGAAAACGCGTTCAGGCAGTTGGTCGCGACGAGCCCGAGGCCGTAGGAGAAGACCTGCGCGCCGGCGACGAGCCGGCGGCCGAAGATGCCTTCCTTCTCGGCGAAATGCTGGTCGGCGACGTAGGGGTGAATGTCGGTGACGAGGGTGTTGAACAACATCGCCTCGCCTTCGGAGATCGTGCGCCTTAGGGAACGAATTTTGTCGCCGACCCCAAAGTCCTCGTAGAACCAGTTCTCCGCATTCCAGACAGGAATCTCACCGTGCTCGGACGGCATGTCCGGCGGCGGCCGGACGTGGGTTCCTATTTCAACGACCATGCTTCCTCCCCCTTGCGTCGCAACCATAGGCCCGTGAATTTTGTTAGTCAAATGACTTTTTATATGTACAATCTACCCGTGGGCGGTAGACTGTCGTAGCCTGCGGTCAACCGAGCGGGAGGAGACGGCCCATGCAGCAGACGCGCTACTTCGAGGAGTATGAGGTCGGCGCCACCCGCGAGACCCATGCGCGCACGATCACCGAGACCGACTTCGTCATCCACGCCGGCCACACCGGCGATTTCTTCCCCCATCACATGGACGCGGAGCACATGCGCACCACGCCGTTCGGCGGCCGGATCGCGCATGGCACCATGACCTTCGCCATCGGCGTGGGCCTGACCGCGACCGTGCTGAACCCGGTCGCCTTCACCTACGGCTACGAACGCCTGCGGTTTCCGAACCCGGTGAAGATCGGCGACACGATCCGCACCGTGGTCGAGGTCAAATCCGCCGAGGACGATGAGAAACGACCGGACTTCGGCCGCGTCGTCGAGGCGACGACCGTTCTCAACCAGAGGGACGAGACGGTGCTCTACTGCGAGCATGTCCTGCTTGTCGAAAGGAGGCCGCCGGCAACATGATCGAGCTCAAGCAGACCTGGGACGCGCCGAGCGCGCCACGTCCGATCGTCATCATCGGCGCCGGCGGCATCGTCAACGATGCGCACATGCCGGCCTACCGCAAGGCCGGCCTGCCGGTCGCCGGCGTGTTCGACATCAACGCCGACAACGCCCGGGGGATCGCCGACAAATGGGAGATTCCGGTCGTCCACGCCGACCTCGCCGCGGCGACCGCCGCCGGCAACGACGTCGTCTACGATCTCGCCCTGCCCCCTGCCGCCATCAACGACGTGCTGGAGGAGCTACCGGACAACGCCACGGTGCTCATCCAGAAGCCCATGGGTCAGGACTACGACCAGGCCGTCGCCATCCGCGCCATCTGCCGGCGCAAGGCGCTGACGGCGGCGGTGAACTTCCAGCTCAGGTTCAGCCCGCAGATGCTCGCCGTCCGGCGTGCGCTGGAGGCCGGCCTCATCGGCGACCTGCTGGAGATCGACGTCCATCTGAACGTCAGCACGCCGTGGCACCTGTTCCCGTTCCTCAAGGCCATGGACCGGGTCGAGATCGCCGTCCACTCGATCCACTACCTGGACCTCATCCGCTCGCTCGCCGGCGAGCCGCAGGGCGTGTTCGCCCGCACCCTGGGCGATCCGCGCGCGGCCGACATGGCCCAGACACGCACCTCGGCGATCCTCGATTTCGGCCGGGATCTGCGGTGCGGCCTGTCCATCAACCACAACCATCCGGCCGGCGGCCGCTTCCAGGTGGCGCGCTTCCGCTTCGAGGGTACGGACGGCGCGATTATCGCCGAGCTCGGTGTGTTAAAGAACTATCCCGAAGGCGAGCCGGACGAGTTGTGGATCGCGTCCAAAGGCGCCGAATGGGACTCGGTTCCGCTGGAAGGCGGCTGGTTCCCGGACGCCTTCATCGGCACGATGAGCAATCTTCAGCGCTTTGCGGCCGGCGAGGACGACGTACTGTCGACATCGGTCGAGGATGCGATCGGGACCATGGCGCTGGCGGAAGCCTGTTTCGCCTCCGACGCTGCGCCGTCGACGTCGGTGCCCGACTGGCGTGACGCCTCGTCCTGAACCAGCTCGAAGGCGCCGCCGATCTGCCGCGACAGGTCGGCGGCCGCATCCAGCAGCTTCTCGCGACAGGTTTCCACCGTGACGCCGCCGAAATACCGACCGAGCATCGGGATGGTGATCGCCGCGACCGCGAAACCGTCATGGCCGATGACGGGCGCGCTGAGGTTCGTCACCCCCTTGATGACGAAGCTCGGCATGGTCTCGACCCGCGCCTTGCGGATCTCCTCGAGGTCATGGCGGATGTCGCCCGGCGGACGGCCGTCGGGATGAGGATAGTCGCGCAGATACTGATCAATCACCTGGCTCGGCTGAAAGGCGAGGATGACGCGACCGGACGATGTCCTCCAGACATCGATGCGCGCGCCCATGCGCACCGCAAGAACGTTGTTGCCGGGATTGTCGACCTGCGAAACCACTACAATGTTGTCGCCGGAGAGAACCGCGATGTGGACCGACTGCCGGACCTGGACCGCCAGTGTGCGCATGATCGGACCCGACGCCACCGAGAGCCGGCGAACGATCGGCGTCCGGTTCGCAAGCTCGAACAATCTGGTCGTCAGCGTATAGTGATCGCTGCGGTCGTCGAGGGCGATGAGGCCACGCCGGCGCAGCACCACCAGCATGCGGAAGATCTCGCCGACCGTGCGGTCGAGCTTGCGCGCGATCTCCGCCTGTGTCAGCCCGGTGTCGGAGTCCGCAAGGGCCTCGAGGATGTCCAGGCCCTTGTCGAGGGCGGGCGCGGTGTATTTCTCTCGCTCGGTCATGGTCTCACGGTCGTTTGTTTGATTTATACGACACGTGTTGCATATATGCAATCTGCCGTCGTCGATCACTGCGGCTATAACACCGCCGGAACGCGGCGCCGGGAGGAGATGCGATGCAAGCGGTCGACGTTGCGATTGTCGGGGGCGGTCCCGTCGGGCTCGGTCTGGCGATCGATCTCGGTCAGCGTGGCGTCAACGTTGCCCTGTTCGAGCGATCGAGCAAACTCCACCGCATCCCCAAGGGCCAGAACCTGACGCAGCGCACCGGCGAGCACTTCAAGGCCTGGGGCGTCTACGACGCCGTGAAGGACGCCATCACGATGCCGGCCGCCTACGGCACCGGCGGCGTGACGACCTATCGGACCCTGCTCAGCCACTACAGCTACGACTGGCTGATCCGCGCCGACGTGCGCGCGTTCTACGCCGCCGACAACATGCGCATCCCGCAATACGACCTTGAGGCCGTGCTGCGCGAGCGGGTGGCGCAGTTGGACAGCGTCACAGTCCGTTACGACCACCAGGTCGAGCAGATCGACGCGACCGACGACGGCGTCCGTCTGCGTGTCGTTGATGACCAGGGCGACGCGATGGAGGCCGTCGCCCGCTTTGCCGTCGGCTGCGACGGGGCGCGGTCGATGGTGCGCGAGAGCGCGGGCCTGACCCGATCGCTCAGGGAACACTTCCGCCGGATGATCCTGGCGGTGTTCCGGTCCGATGAGCTGCACGACCTGCTTGAACGCTTTCCCGGCAAGTCCTACTTCAACGCGCTGGCGCCCGAGAAGGAGGGCTACTGGCAGTTCTTCGGGCGTGTCGGGGTGGGAAGCTGGTTTTTCCACACCCCCGTCCCGATCGATTCGAGCCTCGATACCCTCGATCTCGGTGAACATCTGGCGGCGGCCGTCGGCAGGGAGATTGCCTTCGAGACCGACTATCTCGGTTTCTGGGATCTGCGCATCGCCATCGCCGACAGCTACCGCAAGGGCCCGATCTTCATCGCCGGCGATGCCGCCCACAGTCATCCGCCCTATGGCGGCTACGGGGTCAACAATGGCTTCGAGGACGTGCGCAATCTCGCCTGGAAGCTGGAGGCGGCGCTCGGGGGCTGGGGCGGTGAAGGCCTGCTCGACAGCTACTCGGCGGAACGGCAGCCGGTGTTCGAGTCCACCGCCGACGACTTCATCGCCCGGATGATCGACAGCGATCGCGCCTTCGTCGAGACCTACAGCCCGGAGAAGGACAGGGACGCCTTCGAGACCGCATGGGCGAAGCGCGCCGAACTGACCCGGCGAGACGTCGACCATTACTGCCCGAACTACGCCGGGTCGCCGATCGTGGTCGGCGGTGCCGGACCGACCAGCGCGGTCGGGGAGCACAGCCACGCGGCGCGGGCCGGTTACATCCTGTCGCCGCAGGACGACGTGGCCGAGCGGCTCGGCAGCGGGTTCAATCTCGTGTCGGTGGGCGACAACGCCGAAGCCGAGGCCGCGTTCGCCACGGCCGCGGGTGATCTTGGCGCGCCGCTCGACATCGTGTCCATGGCTCCGACGGCGGCAACCGCGCGCTGGGGCGCGACCCTGATCCTGCTCCGCCCGGATCGCTATGTTGCGTGGGCCGGCGGCTCTGTCGATGCGACGCGTATCCTCACCACCGCCATCGGCGGGCAACAGGAAGGAGAGGTCTCGTGACGGAGTCCGGACACCACTACATCGGCGGCACGTGGGTGGCGGACGCCCCGAACGGCGTCTACGACAGCGTCAACCCGACCAACGGCGAGGTGGTCGGCTCCGCCCCCAACGGGTCTGCCGCGCTCGCCGGGCAGGCCGTGGAGGCAGCCCGCCGCGCGTTCGACGCCACCGACTGGGCGTCGAGCCCGCGCCTCCGCGCCCAGGCGCTGATGGATTTCGCCGACCGCCTCGAAGCGCGCAAGGTCGAGATCGCGACACTGATGGCCCGCGAGAACGGCAAGGTGTTCGCCCAGGCGATGCACGAACTCGCCGCCGGCTACGGCGAGGCCCGCTACTACGCCGGCGTCGCCCGCAACGTCTTCGGCCGCACCTATGAGAGCGGGCCGGGCAAACTCTCCCTCATGACCCGCGAGCCGGCGGGTGTGGTGTCGGTGATCGTGCCGTGGAACGCGCCGGTGACGCTGCTGGTGCGGTCGGTGGCGCCGGCGCTCGCCGCCGGTTGCGCCGTGGTCATCAAGCCGGCCCCCCAGACGCCGCTCACCAACGCCGCCGTCATCGCCTGCTTCGACGCGGTCGAGGCGATCCCGAAAGGCATCGTCAACTCGGTCAACGAGCATGGCGTCGAGGTGGGCACGGTGCTCTCGTCCCATCCCGACATCGACGTCATCTCGTTCACCGGCTCGTCGCGGACCGGCAAGATCATCATGGCCAACGCCGCCGCGACCATCAAACACGTTTCGCTGGAACTCGGCGGCAAGGCGCCCGCGGTCGTCTTCGACGACGCCGATCTCGACACCGCCGTCGCCGAGATCAAGCGCGGCTCGCTGGCGCTCAACGGCCAGATGTGCACCTGCATCAGCCGCATCCTCGTCCACCACCGGGTCTACGATGACATGAAAGCGCGCATGACCGCCGCGTACGAGGCGACCCGCACCGGCGATCCGCTGGCCGACGGTATCGAGCTCGGGCCGCTGATCGACCGACCCAACCAGGAACGTATCCTCGGCCTGATCGACAAGGCCGCCGACGAGGCGCGGCTGGTGGTGCGCGGGACGGCGATGGCGAACGAGATGGCCAACGGCTGTTTCGTGACGCCAACCCTGTTCGAGATCGACGACGTGACGAGCGACCTGGTGCAGGACGAACTGTTCGGCCCGGTCGTGTCGCTGGAGCGGTTCGCCGACGAAGCCGAGGCGCTGGCGAAGGCCAACGCGACCCGCTACGGGCTGGCGGCCTCCGTCTACACCAACGACCTCAGCCGCGCGATGCGCATGGGCCGCCAACTGAAATCGGGCACCGTGTGGATGAACTGCCACAACCGTCTGTTCGCCGAGGTCGAGACCGGCGGCTATCGCGAGAGCGGGATCGGACGCCTGCATGGGGTCGAGGCGATGAACGATTTCCTCGAAACCAAGCACCTCTATTTCGAGACCTAGACCAAGGCCGATGGCGCTGATCCAGTATCTGTCGCGCATTCCCTTCGACTTCGGGGCGATCTCGCTGCTCGGCGACGAGATCGCGCGCCTTGGCCTGAAACGGCCACTCATGATCACCGACAGGGGTGTCGCCGGCGCCGGGATTCTCGACAGGGCGCTCGCCGCCGCCAAGCCCGTCCGGCCGGTTGTCTATGACGGCACGACGGAGAACCCGACCGAGCAGTCGCTGCTCGCGTGCCTCGACATCTGGAACGACAAGGGCTGCGACGGCGTCATCGCGCTCGGCGGCGGATCGTCCATCGATCTCGCCAAGGCGGTGGCGTTGCTCGCGAGCCACGGCGGCAAGCTCGCCGACTACGACGTCAGGACCGGCGGCTCGGACCGGATCGGCAAGGTCGCGCCGCAGATCGCCGTCCCCACCGCCGCCGGCACCGGCGCCGAGGTGGGCCGGGCCTGCGTGATGAGCCTTTCCGACGGCACCAAGATCGCGGCCGTCAACCTCAACATGGTCGCCGACGTGGTGATCTGCGATCCCGAACTGACACTGTCGCTGCCGCCGCGCCTGACCGCGGCCACCGGGATCGACGCGCTGAGCCACGGGATCGAGACGACCATGAGCCCGCAGGTCAACCCACCGGCCGGCGCGATCGCGCTCGACTGCGTGGCCCGCGCCGCCAAATGGCTGCCGGTGGCGGTCGAGGACGGTTCCAATCGCGAGGCGCGGTGGCAGATGATGATGGCCGCGCTCGAAGGCGGCCTATGCCTGCAGAAGGCGCTGGGCGGCGCCCACGCCATGGCGACGCCACTCGGCGAGCTTCACCTTCACCACGGGACGCTGATCGGCATCCTGCTGCCGCACATTCTGCGCTTCAACAAGGACCACGCGGCGGAGGCAATCGCGACGATTAAGGCCGCGGCCGGCGTACCGGCCGACGTCGACGCGGCGGACTGGATGCGCGACCTCGTCGCTTCGATCGGCCTGACGCTGACGCTGGGTGAGCTCGGTGTCGATGCCGACCTCCTGCCCGGCATCGCCCGGAAGGCTGCCGTGAACCACCTGTCGGCGACCAATCCGCGGCCGGCGACCGCGGAGGATTATCTCAGCCTCCTCAAGGCGGCGATGTAGGGCCGCCGGCAACTCACAGCCACTTCTCGACCAGCCGTATCTTGGCGTCCTGCGGGTCCGGGCGGACGGAGAAATCGAGCGACTCCATCAACGCCAGCATGTCGCGGTTGTCGGCGAGCACGGCCCCCTCGATCGAGTTGAGGCGGTGGTATTGGGCGGAATCCATCAGTCCCTGCATGAGCGCCGAGCCGATCCCCTTCTTCTGCCATTCGTCGGCGACGACGACCGCGAACTCACACGACTCGCCGTCGGGATTGATGACGTAGCGCGCGACGCCGATCTGCTTCCGGCCGTCGTCGGCATCAACGACCGCGACCATCGCCATTTCGCGGCTGTAGTCGATCTGCGTGAAGCGGACCAGCATCTCCGGCGTCAGCTCCTCGACGCTGTGCATGAAGCGGAAGTAGCGGGCTTCAGGTGACAACGCGCGCACGAACGCCTGCTCCATGTCGGCGTCCTCCGGGCGGATCGGGCGGATCGTGAGTTCGGTGCCGTCGCCCAGCACCTTCCGCCGCGCCAGGGTCGCCGGATAGGGGTGGATCGCCATATGCGCGAACGGCACCGAGGTGACGGGTGGCCGGCGCACGCTGATGCGAGCGTCGACGGCGATCACTTCGGTCTCGCTGGCGAAGACCGGGTTGATGTCCATCTCCTCGATATGGGGTAGCTGGCATACCAGGTCGGAGACGCGGATCAGCAGGTCTTCGACGACCTTGCGATCGACGGCGGCGAGATTGCGGAAGGGCCCCAGCAGTTGCGCCACCCGGGTGCGGTCGATCAGCCGGCGGGCCAGCACCCGGTTGAGCGGCGGAATGGCGACCGCGTTGTCGCGGAGCACCTCCGCCATGGTGCCGCCGGCGCCGAACGAGATCGCCGGCCCGAAGGCCGGATCGGACTTCACGCCGACCATGAGTTCCCGCACATCGCCGCTGCCGGCCATCCTTTCGACGGTGACGCCCTTGATCGTGGCGTCGGGCCGGGCCTTGCGGGCGGCGGCGATGATCTGCTCGAACGCCACCAGCACCTCGACGCCGTTGGTGATGTGCGTCCTGACGCCGTCGACATCGGACTTGTGCGAGATGTCCGGCGAACTGATCTTCAAGGCCACCGGGAAGCCCAACGATTCCGCGGCCACCATCGCCTCGGCGCTGTCCTCCACCGCGATCGTCTGGTTGCAGGTGATGCCGAACGCGCCGAGCACGGCCTTCGATTCCAGGTCGGACAGCATCGAGCGACCGTCGGCGAGCGCGGCCTCGATGATCATCTGCGCCCCGCGGGGATCGGGCTCGCGGCGCTCGCTCGCAACCGGCCCCGGCGTCTGGAGCAGGAGCTCCTGGTTGCGGCGATGCTTGGCGAGATAGGAGAAGGCCTCGACCGCGCGCTCCGGCGTTGTGAAGCTGGCGATGCCGTTGTCGAGAAGGAATGTCCGCGCCTGGGCCACGCTTTCCTCGCCCATGAAGCACGCCAGGACCGGTTTGGTCTTGCGTTTCCCGGCGGCCTTCACCACCGCCTCGGCAGCGGCGTCGGCGCCTGTCATCGCCTGGGGCGTCAGCATCACCAGCACGCCGTCGACGTTGGCGTCGTCGAGACAGAGTTCGACGGCCTTGCCGTAGGTCTCGGCGGTGGCGTCGCCGAGGATGTCGACGGGATTGCCGTGGGACCAGTGGGCCGGCAGCAGCGCGTCGAAGCCCTCGATGGTCTTCGCTTCGAGATCGGCAAGCGCTACGCTGAGATCGCCGGCGCGGTCGGTGGCCAGCACCCCGGCGCCGCCGCCATTGGTGACGATGGCGAGCCGGTTACCGCGCGCACGCTTCACTGTCGACAGGGTCGTCGCGGCGGCGAACAACTGTCCGAAGGTCATGGCCCGGACGACGCCGACGCGCTCCAGGACCGAATCGAAGACGTCGTCGGACCCGACCAGCGCACCGGTATGGGTGCTGGCGGCCCGCGACCCGCCCTCCTGCCGTCCGGCCTTGAGCACGATCACCGGCTTGGCGCGCGCGGCGACACGCAGACCGCTGATGAAGGCGCGCGCATCCCTGACGCCCTCCATGTAGAGGAGGATGGCGTCGGAGTGGGGGTCGCCGGCGAGGTAGTCGAGCACGTCGCCAAAATCGACGTTGGTGGCGTTGCCGAGTGACGCGATGGTCGAGAAACCGAGGCGGTGCGGCCGCGCCCAGTCGGTGATCGCCGAACAGAGGGCGCCGGACTGCGACACCAGCGCCAGACGCCCCGCGGGCGCCGCGGCGCCCAGAAACGTCGCGTTGAACTGACTGCCGGGTCGCATGACGCCGAGACAGTTGGGGCCGACAAAGCGCACATTGGCATGACGCGCGGCGTCGGCCAGGTCGCGCTCAAGGCGCTGGCCGGCCTCGCCGGTTTCGCCGAAACCCGCCGACAGGATGATCGCGGCGCCGATCCCCTGCTCGCCGCACTGCCGGATGATCTCGACGACGGTGCGTGCCGGCGTGGCGATGACGGCAAGGTCGGGATCGCCTTCGATGTCGGACAGTGCGTCGACGCAGGGTCGGCCGAGAACGGTCTGGTATTTGGGATTGACCGGCCAGACCTCGCCGGAAAATCCGCCCTCGACCAGATTGCGGAAGACCCGGCCGCCGACGCTCTCGGGGTTTTCGCTCGCGCCGAGCACCGCCACCCGCCGAGGATTGAACACATATTCCAGGACGTGGCGTTGCATGGGTGTCTCCGCGCCGACGCCGACCTCAGTACGCCGCTGCGGCCGGCAGGCCTTGAACTGTATCAAACCGGCCGCGCGGGCCGTCGGGCCGCAAGCCTATATAGTTGCCGCGAGATGCCGTCGCACCCGTCGGAGGACCCGCCATGCCCAGCCATCACGACCTTCCGGCGCTGCCGGAGAACATCCATTGGGGCTTCCACGACGCCGCGCTGCCGCCGGTGCTGGAGGTCGACTCCGGCGACACGCTCCATCTGACCAGCTGGACGGCGGGCACCGAAGCGGACCTGCCAGAGGACAGATCGCTCGTCCATGCCGGCCAGCTCGAAGCGCTGGCGCAGTGCACCAAGGGCGTCGCCAGCCACATGCTCACCGGCCCGGTCTTCATCAAAGGTGCGGCTGCCGGCGACGTGCTGCAGATCGACATCCTCGAGGTCGATCTCATCGACCGCTGGGGCTATGTGCAAATCCGCCCGCTGCGCGGCACTCTGCCGGGGGACTTCGACCGGCTCGTCACCATCCATCCGGAGATCGATCCCGACCGCCGGACGGCGCGGCTGCCGTGGGGCACGGACATCGAGCTCGCGCCGTTCTTCGGCGTGATCGCGGTGGCGCCACCGCCCCACTGGGGTCGCCTGCCCAGCATCCAGCCGCGGCGGTTCGGCGGCAATATGGACAACAAGGAACTGCAGGCCGGGACGACGCTCTACCTGCCGGTCTTCACCGACGGCGCGCTGTTCTCGGCCGGCGACGGCCATGCCGTCCAGGGCGACGGCGAGGTGTGCATCACGGCGCTGGAAACCGGGCTTTCCGGCACCTTCCGTCTGACGGTGCGCAAGGATCTGGATTTCGCCAGGCCGTTCGCGGAAAGCCCGACGCATCTGATCAGCATCGGCCTCCACGAGGACCTCGACGAGGCGGCGCGGATCGCGGTTCGCGAGATGATCGACCATATCGGCCGCCGCACCGACCTCACGCGCGAGCAGGCCTACATGCTGTGCTCGTTGCAGGGCGATCTGCGCGTGACCCAGACCGTCGACGGCGAGAAGGGCTGCCACATGATGCTCGCCAAGTCGGTGCTCTGAGGCGGCGTTCGCATCACGGCACGAGCACGGCCGCGCCGCTCAGCGTACCGTCGCGCAGGCGGTCGAGCGCTTCGTTGGCGTCGGCGAGCGGGAAGGTCGTCGTGTGGGTCCTGACCGGCACGCGCGGCGCCAGCGCCAAAAACGCGCGGGCGTCGTCGCGGGTGAGGTTGGCGATCGAACGCACGGTGCGTTCGCCCCACAGGAGATCGTAGGGAAAGGCGGGGATGTCGCTCATGTGGATACCGCCGCACACGACCACGCCGCCCTTGCGCACCGCCCGCAGCGCCTCGACCACCAGCGGGCCCACCGGCGCGAAGATGATGGCGGCGTCGAGCTGGTGCGGCGGCGGCGTCCCCGACGCACCGGCCCAGTGGGCGCCGGTGGCCAGCGCCAGGCCTTGCGCCGCCTCGTCGCCGGCGCGGGTGAAGGCGTAGACCTCGCGTCCCTCCCACGCCGCCACCTGGGCGACGATATGGGCGGCGGCGCCGAAGCCGTAGATGCCGAGATGCTCGCCGTCGCCCGCGGCCTTGAGGCTGCGGTGTCCGATCAGGCCGGCGCAGAGCAGCGGCGCGGCCTCGACGTTGGTGTAGGCGGCGGGCAGGGGAAAGCAGTAGCGGTGGTCGGCGACCATGTGGTCCGCATAGCCGCCGTCGACGGTGTAGCCAGTGAAGGTCGGCGCGTCGCACAGGTTCTCCAGCCCGACGCGGCAGTAGCGGCAGACGCCGCAGGTCGCGCCCAGCCACGGGACGCCGACGCGGTCACCGACGCCGATCCCCTCGACCTCGCGCCCGGTCGCCTCGACGCGGCCGACGACCTCGTGGCCCGGCACGATCGGGACCGGGATGTCGGGCAGTTCGCCGTCGACGACGTGGAGGTCAGTCCGGCAGACGCCGCAGGCGTGGACCCCCACCAGCACCTGCCGCGGCCCGGGATCGGGCACCGCCCGCTCGGTCAGGGCGAGCCGGCCGGGACTTTCGTTGAGCACCATCGCCCGCACGGGCGCATCTCCTGTTCCGGGCAGCGGCCGGATGTGTCACCGCGTGACCCGGCAGCCATGAGCCAGATCAGATCACGCCCCGCGCGCTCGGGCTAGGCTTGCCCCAAAGAGGAGCAGCGACGATGACCGACCTCATCACCGTGACCGCCGACAACGTCGACAAGACCGGCTTCTTCTGCAAGATGAGCGCGCGCGGCAAGCCGGGCTACGAGCAGAAGCTCTCCTGGCTGAAGGCCCGTTTCGCGGAGGGCCTGCAGATGCGCCTGCTCGGCGGCGGCGAGCGCGGCTTCATCGAGTTCATCCCCGGCCAGTATGCATGGCGGGCGATCAGGAAAGCGAAGCCCTACGTCGTCATCCACTGCCTGTGGGTGGTGGGCCGCAGCAAGGGCAAGGGCCATGGCTCGGTCCTGCTGGAGGAAGCCGAAGCCCATGCGCGGCGGGAGGGCTTCGCCGGCGTGGCGGCCGTGACCAGTGGCGGTAACTGGCTGATGCGCAAGGACATTCTGGCAAACCGTGGCTACACGAGCGTGGCCCAGGTCGAGCCCAGCTTCGATCTCATGGTGCGCAAGTTCGACGATGCGGTCGCCGATCCCGCGTTCTGCGGCGGCTGGGCGAAGAAGCTCACCGCCCACGCCAAGGGTCTCGTGGTCTACCGCACCGCGCAATGCCCCTATCTCGACGACGCGACCCTGCACGCCAAGGCAGCGGCGGAGGAACTGGGCCTGCCGTTCAGGGAGGTGGAGCTGACGAGCGCCGCCAAGGTGCGCGCCCAATCTCCGACGCCCTTCGGCGTGTTCGCCGTGGTGCATAACGGGCGACTGGTCTCACCGCATTTCCTTCTCAAGAAGGACATCGTCAAACATTTGCGTGCCGCCTGAGCGGCGGTCGCGTCTATCGCGAATGATTCTCTGCGCTATGGTGCGGGGTGGCTGAGCTTCAGAGTACAGACGCAGCGTCCCCCGCGCCGCGCACCGTCCAGAATCCGGTCATGGCGATCCTCCTGATGGTGCTCGCCATGGCGGTGCTCAACGCCATGGACGCCATCACCAAGATCCTCACCGCCGAGCACTCCGGCGTACAGATCGCCTGGGCACGCTACTTCTTCCACCTCGTGATCATGGCGGCCTTCGCCGGGCCAACGCGGCTGCGGCGCTGGGCCCACACCGACCATCTGACGGTCCAGATCATCCGCGCGTGTACGCTCGCCGGTTCGTCGGCGCTGATCGTCATGGCCTTCAGCCGCATGCCGCTCGCCGACGCCGTCGCCATCACCTTCATCGCACCGCTCCTCATCGTGGCGCTCAGCGGCCCGCTGCTCGGCGAGCGCGTCGGCGTCCATCGCTGGACCGCGGTCGTCGTCGGCTTCGGTGGGATGCTGATCCTGGTGTGGCCGTCCGGGTCGTTCCTGGCCGGCGGCGCGGTCTTCGCCATGGGCGCGGCGGTGTTGTGGGCGCTCGGCCAGCTCCTGACGCGAAGCGTGCAGGGCGACGATCCGTGGACCACGCTGCTCTACACCGCCGTCGTCGGCGGGGTCCTCCTGACGGCGGCCGCGCCGTTCTTCTGGACGGCGCCCTCGGCGGCCAACTGGGCGTGGTTCGTCGTCATCGGCGTGATGGGCGGCATCTCGCACGCCCTCATCATCAACGCCTTCGCCCGCGCCAGCGCGTCAGTGCTGGCGCCGTTCAACTACACGCTTCTCGTCTGGGCGGTCCTCTACGGTTGGATCCTGTTCGGCGACCTGCCGGGCGTCAGGGTCGGCGTTGGCGCCGCGGTCATCATCGCCGCGGGCCTCTATGTCGCCTACCGCGAGCGGCGCCGGTCGGAAAACTAGACCGCGCTACTCTTCCTGGATGGTCTGCAGATAGAAGACGAGCGCCAGCATCCGCGCCACTGCCTCCCATTCGCCGAAATCTGGCCCGAACCGGCTGTCGGCCTCGAACTTGTAGGTATTGCCCCAGATCGGCATTTCGCGGTCGCCGTGACCACGCACGTTGTTGCGGCCGTCGATGGTCTCGAAGGCGCCACGCAGCGGAAAGGTGCCGCCGTTGTTCTTCGACAGGACGGTGAGATCGGCGGGCGGAACCTTGAGAATGGCGGCCATCGATCCGTCACCCCTGCCGCCCTCGCCATGGCACACGGCGCATGAGCGCTGAAACTCCTCGGCGCCGATCTCCTGCTCCTCGGCCAGCGTGGCGGTCGCGGTCACGGCGAACGCCGTGGCGAGAAGGACGTGACGGATCATGGGACCGGCTCCGGGGCGTTGGCGATCGTGCGGAGGGACAGGGAGTCCACCCCTTCGCGGGCGAAGCTACACGAACCGCGTCCGGCGCAGAACAGCAAACACGGCGGACCGGCGATGAAACACCGCCGGTCCGCGTGGTCCTTCAGCCCACGCCGGTCAGGCAGACCCCATCCGGCGCGGCCAGAACAGACGACCGATCAGAATGACGCCGGCCGCGATCAGGGCGATCGGGACCAGTAGCGCCTGAACGGTGCCGAAAATCCCCCACAGACCAGTAACGACGAAGATCGCGCCGACCAACAGCCAGAAGCCTTCGGCGGGGAGATGGTTGACGTAGCGGGCAGCCTGCACGGCAAGGGCGATCACGCCCAGGCCCAGCAGGACCATCGGCCCCGCGAATCCGGCCAGGAACGTCGATCCCAGCCAGATGAACACCAGCCCCCAACCGAGCGTCTCAAGGCGCTTGCCGAGCGAATCTTCGGTCGCATGGTGGGTGTGGGTCATGTCATGGGTGGTAGCCATACCAGGACCTCCAGTTGTCCCGAAACGCCGGAACGGCGGAGGACGGTCACGGTATCCAACGCCCACGCCGCTCGCGGCGATCCGGCGGTCAGCCATTGCTGGCTCCAACCCCCTCTATATGGTGAGCCGCTTGGGGTTTTGGCAGGGACGACCCGTCGCACCCGCCGCGTGATTCGTGCCGGCGTGCCGCCGTTGACACCGACCATGCCGGCCGCCACAGAAGGGGCACCCAGCATCACAAGGGTCGTCCGTTGAACACGCCTGCCGTCATCCGCCCTGTCACCGCTGCCTATCACGGTACCTACCCGGTCTTCGGCGACGATCTCGTCGCCGACCCGGGCGCGGTGGTGCTCGGCCGGGCCACCATCGGCGCACGCGCGCGCCTCGGCGCATGGTCGGTCCTCCGCGCCGACGGCCACGACGTACGCCTCGGCAACGACGTTTTCATCGGCGCTCGCAGCACCGTTCACATCGCCCACGACGAGTACCCGGCCATCGTCGGTGACCACGTGTCCGCGGGCACCAACACGGTGATCCACGCCTGCACGGTCGGCGACGACTGCGCGTTCGAGGACAACGTGGTGATCCTCGACGGGGCGGAGGTCGCGTCGGGCGCGGTGCTGACGGCGGGCTCGATCGTCTTCCCGCGCAACCAGCTCGATGGCGGCTGGATCTATGCCGGCCTGCCGGCGAAACCTGTGCGCGAACTCGCCCCCGGTGAGCGCGACGCCTTTCACGACCGCATCCGCAGCGCGGCCGGCGACGGCGAGGATCGCGGCGACGGCGACGCCGCGGATATCTTCTTCCTCGCGCCGACCGCCCGGGTCAGGGGTGGGGTCGAGGCCGGCCCCGATGTCAGCATCTGGTACGGCTGCCTGCTCGATGCCGGGTCAGGGCGAATATCGGTCGGTCACGACACCAACATCCAGGACAACTCCGTCCTCCTCCGTCGCGAGCGCGATGTCTCCATCGGTGCGCGCGTGACCATCGGGCACAACGTCACCCTGACCGACAGCGACGTGGCCGACGACAGCCTGATCGGGATCGGCGCGGTGCTGGCGCCCGGCACCATGGTCGAGGAGGACGTGCTGGTGGCGGCCGGCGCCGAGACCGAGCCCGGGCAGCGCCTGACGGCGGGGCAGGTGTGGGCCGGGCGGCCGGCCCGACCACTCGCGCCGCTCGACGATGCCAAGCGCGCGATGATGACGGAAACGATCCCGACCTATCGCGGCTACGCCGGCGAATTCCGGTCGGCCGCACACGGCTGACGCGGCGCCATCAGGCCAGGATCTGCGACAGGAACAGCCGGGTGCGCTCGTGTCGCGGCGCCTCGAAGAACTTCGCGGGTTCGTTCTCCTCGACGATCTCGCCGTGATCCATGAAGATCACCCGGTCCGCCACCTGGCGGGCGAAACCCATCTCGTGAGACACGACCAGCATGGTCATGCCGTCCTCGGCGAGCCCGACCATGACGTCGAGGACCTCCTTGATCATCTCCGGATCGAGGGCGGAGGTCGGCTCGTCGAACAGCATGATCCGTGGCGACATGCACAGCGAGCGCGCGATCGCCACCCGCTGCTGCTGGCCGCCCGACAACTGCGCCGGATACTTGTCGGCCTGCTCGGGGATCTTGACGCGCTCCAGATAGTGCATGGCGAGCTCGGCTGCGCGAGGCTTGGACATCTTACGCACCCAGATCAGCGCCAGCGTGCAGTTCTCCAGGATCGTCAGATGGGGGAACAGGTTGAAATGCTGGAAGACCATGCCGACCTCGCGACGGACGCGGTCGACGTTCTTCAGGTCATGGCACAGCTCGATGCCGTCGACGACGACGGTGCCCTGCTGGTGGATCTCCAGGCGGTTGATGCAGCGGATCAGGGTCGACTTGCCGGAGCCGGAGGGGCCGCAGATGACGATGCGCTCGCCCTGGGCGACGGTGAGATTGACGTCCTTGAGGACATGGAAATCGTCGAACCATTTGTGGACGCCGGTCATCTCGACCGCGATCTCGGCCGGCGGCGGCAGCGGATCGCTGCCGTTCGATCCACCGTTCAGTCCAAACATTGCGGGTCCGATCCCAATCCCGGTTCCGACCCCGGAAACTAGCACGGAAATTGCCGCGCGCTTGACTCTGACGCCACGTCAGAGTGCACCCTCGCGACGGCCACAACGGAGCAGGTCCATGTTCAGAATCGGCGAGTTCTCCCACATCGCGCGCGTATCGATCCGGCAGTTGCGCTACTACGAGGAGATCGGATTGCTGGCGCCGGCCCATACCGACGCGTCGTCCGGCTATCGCTCGTATGAGGCCGGCCAGCTCCCCCGCCTCAACCAGATCCTGGCCCTGAAGAAGCTCGGCCTGTCGCTCGAGGAGATCAAACGGGTCGTCACCGACGATGCCGACACCGACGAGTTGCGCGCGCTCCTGCAGACGCGGCGTCGCGAGGCCGCCGAGCTGATCTCCAAGGAGGAGGCGCGCTTCCGCGAGATCGAGGCGCGCCTGCGGCAGATCGAGACGCGCGGCGAACTGGCCGACTACGACGTGGTGCTGAAGGCGGGCCTCCAACAGTGGTACGTGTCGTGGTGGGCGCGCTTCGCCGATCTCGCGACGGCCATCGGGATGATCCGCGAGTTCGCCCGCGACGCCAAACGGGCCCTGCCCAGGGACGCCGCCCAGAACATGCTGCTCGGTTTCGGCGAGCGCGGATTCACGACCACGGACTTCGAGCTCGAGGTCGGCTTTCTCCTGTCCCGCCCGCTCGATATCGAGCTGCCGGCGCCCGACGGCGGCACGGCGCGGGTGCGCGAGATCAATGACGATTTCGACCTCGCAACCATCGTGCGCGCCGGCCCGCCGGAGATCGCCCACCTGGCCTCAAACGCGCTGGGCTACTGGACCGAGGCGCAGGACCACGAGATCGCCGGGCCGCCGCGCGAGATGATCCTGGGCCTCAACGACTTCCTGGCGGGGCAGCCGGTGTTCGAGGTTCAATTTCCCGTGAGGGCCAAATCCGCCGCTTCAGGCGCTTGACCCTGACGTTACGTCAGACCCCACTTTTCGTGACACCCCGGGGACGATCCCGGCCAACGTTTCGCAAGAACGGAGAGTGTCATGATCAACATCATCGCAGAGAAGACCATCGCCGCGCCGATGGATCAGGTGTCGGCGGCGTTCGACGATTTCGCCAACATCTACAAGTTCCACCCGGCGATACGCGAGTCCGGGACCACCAACGGCCAGACGTCCGGGGTGGGGGCCGAGCGGGTCTGCCACTTCTACGACGGCTCGACCTTCCACGAGCGCCTCGTCGAGGTCGGCGACGGCCGCTGGGTCGTCGACGTGAAGCAGAGCGGCCCCATCCGCAAGGCGCAGGCCATCATCACCGCCGTGCCGGAAGGCCCGGGCCGGACGCGCGTGAAGTTCGATATGCGGCTGACGATCGGTTTCCCGATGAACCTGATGGCGCCGATGATCCGGATACGGTTCCGCCGCATCCTGCTCAAGGTGTTCGACGGGCTCGAGGATCATCTGCGGACGGGACGGCTGATCGAGAAGGGCGGCGAGATCGGCCGGCCGATCGAGATTGCCGGCCTGCACGCCGCAGCCGCCTGACCATGACCGACGCGGTCCGGCACCGTATGCCGGGCCGCGCGCCAACCGACCGCCCGATCACATCGACATCTCGCGCGGCCGCAGCCGCACCCGCCGGACGCGTCCGGTCACGAGGCCGACTCCGAACAGCAGGACATCCCAGCCGAGCGCCGGGACTTCGCGGAAGGTGGCATAGGCCAACCGCAAGAGTGACATGTGCGGGCGATCGGGCAGGGGGCGGCCGGCTCGCGCCGGCAGGCCCAACATCCGCAACAGGAGCACGCAGCGCGGCTGATGATAGCCGCTGGTGCACACGACCAGATCGTCGCCGGGCGAGGCCTGCTCGGCGAGGAGGCGCGCGCAGTTGACCGCGCTCTCCAGCGTATCGCGGCTTTCCGTTTCGAGGATCATGCGATCCGCCGGCACGCCGGCCTCCGCCAGCAGGCCCGCCATGACCTCCGCCTCGGGCGGGCCCGGCCGACGGCCGCCACCGGTCAGCAGGAAGGTCGTGTCACCGTCGTCGGCAGCAAGCGCGCCCGCCACACGCCGGCGCATGGTGCCGCTCGGCCGGCCGTCTGGTCGGATAGCGGCGCCGAAGACGATCAGGAAACGTCGGCGCGAACTTTCAGGGCGACGTGACCCGGACGCCATGGCCGTCCGGATCGACAATCCGGAAATCCTGTTGACCCCAGGGCCGTCGCTTCAGCGGGCTGTGCAAGGGCCAGCCTGACGCCGCAACGGCCGCGGCCTGCGCCTCGACATCGTCGACCGAGAGGGTGAGTTCGAACGTCCGGGGCGCACCGGCCTCCACCTTGCGCGGCAGCAACGCGATCCGCGCCGCGCCCCGCTCCAAGGCGACCCAGCCGTTGGCCTCTTCGCGCACCACCGTGAAACCGAGGACGCCAACATAGAAATCGCGGGCAGCAGCCGCATCCGCGACGAACAGTTCCACGGTCAGGCTGGTCCCATCATTGGCCGGCATGGCTCGTTTCCGGTGGCGGGCAGGGCAGGTGCCGCAAGCCTAGCACCGCTCAGGTAGTAAATCCGCAACAAGCGCATGGTAGGCCACGCACACTTGATTTACCGGTGCCTGCTAGGTTCGATGTCGCCCATGACCGACACGCCGACCACCCGCCTCCACCGCGGCGACCTGCCCGACCTCGATCGCTACGGCGATTCCGTCGCCATCGACACCGAAACGCTGGGGCTCGATCCCCATCGCGACCGGCTCTGCCTGGTGCAGCTCTCCAACGGCGACGGCAGCGCCGATCTCGTCCAGATCGCGCGCGGTCAGACCAGCGCACCGAACCTGGAGCGCCTTCTCGGCGATCCGGCCGTCACCAAGATCTTCCACTTCGCGCGGTTCGACATCGCCGTTCTGCTCCACGCCTTCGGGGTCATGGCCACGCCGCTGTTCTGCACCAAGATCGCGTCGCGGCTCACCCGCACCTACACTGATCGTCACAGCCTCAAGGAGCTGGTGCGGGAGCTTCTGGGTGTGGAACTCTCCAAGCAGCAGCAGAGTTCCGATTGGGCGGCGGACGAGCTGAGCGATGCCCAGCGCGCCTATGCGGCCGCCGACGTGGTGTATCTCCACGCCCTGAAACAGGAGCTGGAACGGCGGCTCGCGCGCGAGGATCGGACCGCCTTCGCCGCCGCCTGCTTCGATTTCCTGCCGACGCGCGCACGGCTCGATCTCGCCGGCTGGGGCGACGACGACCTGTTCGCCCATTAACCGGCACGACGACCCCGCGATTGCGGTCGTGGCCCGGCTCGTTCACAATGGCGCCGCCGCCGGGCGCAGGCATGGACCGTCCCGATCGAAATCGGGACACCGGCTGGCGGAGCGATCCTGACACACGATGACAGATCACCCCTACGCCGACCGCGATATGGCCTATGGCGAGCCGCGCGCACCGCGACGGCGCATTCGCTACGACCCGACCGAGGCGCGAGGGGACACCGCCTTTCGCGACGCGGCCCGCCACAGCCGCAGGGTCCGCTGGCTGAGGATCATCCTGCCGGCGCTGGCCCTCGTGGCCGCCGGTGCGTTCTGGGGGGCGCTGCGGATCGTGCCGGGCAACTGGTCGGAGCTGGTGTCGATTTCCGGCATCGATATCGAGTCCAACAGCGTGGTCATGGACAATCCCCTGATCTCGGGCTTCGCCGGCACGCAGCGCAGCTACGAGGTCAAGGCCGCCAACGCCGTACAAAGCCTGGCCGACCCCAACATCATCACCTTCAACGACATCGATGCGGCAATCGGCCTCGACACCTCCGGGACGGCCACCGTCAGGGCAACGATCGGCACCTTTGACAGCAACGGCAACACCCTCGATCTGCGCGACGGGATCGCCATGTCGACTACGGACGGCTATGCAGCGCGGCTGTCGACGGCCTTCATCAACCTTGACGCACGGACGCTGGTCTCCGCCGACCCGATCGAGATCAGCGCCGACTGGGTGAAGCTCCGCGCCAACAGCATCCGTGTCGCCGACGAGGGCAGGCGCGTGGTCTTCGAGGGCGGCGTGTCGGTGTCCTACCTGCCGTCCAGCGATCTTCTGACGCCGGCTGGCGGAGCGCCGCAACCATGATCCGGATGTCGTCGTTCGCCATCGCGCTGGTGACCGCCGGCCTGCTCGCCGGTCCGACCCTTGCGCAGAGCGCCGGCAACATCTTCTCCGACTTCCAGGCCCAATCCAGCGATCCGATCGAGATCGACGCCGAGGCGCTGGAGATCTACGAAGAAGGTCAGCAACGCATCACGATCTTCGACGGCGGCGTCGAGGTGCGTCGGGGCGATACGCTGATCCGCGCCGCCACCGTCACCCTTTACGCGCCGCTCAGCGGTGAATCGTCCGATACCTTCACGCGGATCGAGGCCAAGGGCGGCGTCTTCGTGCGGTCCGGCGGCCAGACCGTGACGGGCTCGACCGCGGTGGTCGACTCGCCCAACAACCGCATCATCGTGGCCGGCGACGTCGTGCTCGCCGAGGGCACCAACGTCATCAGCGGCGACCGGCTGGTCGTCGACATGACCACCGGCCGGGCCCGCGTGGAGCAGAAGGCCGGCGAGCGGATACGCGGCGTCTTCGCGCCCGGCGGGACGTAGACACGCGCGCCGGGACGGCTTATCCCGGACTCGCCACAGGAAAGTCTGCACTTGGCCCATCCTCGCACAACCGCCGCTGATCCGCGGATTCCGGACGACGCGTATGCTAGCGTCAATGCGGAAGCACCGTCGCGGCTGGTCCCGGATGCGGGCGGTCGCGGCTGGCTGATCGCGCGCGGGCTGGTGAAGACCTACCGGCGGCGGCGCGTCGTCCACGGCGCAAGCCTGGCGGTCGCGCGCGGCGAGGCCGTCGGTCTGCTCGGCTCCAACGGCGCCGGCAAGACCACCATCTTCTACATGATCACCGGGCTCGTGCGCGCCGATCGCGGCCGCATCGAAGTCGACGGCCACGACATCACCGGCCTGCCCATGTACCGGCGCGCGCGCCTCGGGATCGGCTATCTGCCGCAGGAAACCTCGATTTTCCGCGGCATGACGGTGGAAGCCAACATTCGGGCGGTTCTTGAAGTCGTGGAGCCGGATAAGCGCAAGCGCGAGGACCAGCTCGAAGCGCTGCTCGACGAGTTCCGCATCACGCACTTGCGCAAGGCGCCGGCGGTGGCACTGTCGGGCGGCGAGCGACGGCGGTGCGAAATCGCGCGGGCGCTTGCCTCGCGCCCGGCCTTCATGCTCCTCGACGAGCCCTTCACCGGCGTCGACCCGATCGCCGTCGGCGATATCCAGGACCTCGTCCGGCACCTCACCGGGCTCGGCATCGGCATCCTGGTTACCGATCACAACGTCCGCGAAACCCTGGGCCTGATCGACCGCGCCTACATCATCCATTCCGGCGAGGTGCTGTTCGAGGGGCGCCCGCAGGACATCGTCGCGAGCCCGGAAGTGCGGCGGCTTTACCTTGGCGAGCAGTTCAGCCTTTAACTCCGCGCCGGCCTGCGCTACGAGACAAGCAAATCTCGGACCACTTCGTAGCCGGGGCCGCGTTTATGGCCATTTCGCCAAGATTCGAACTTCGCCAGAGCCAGTCTCTGGTCATGACGCCGCAGCTGATGCAGGCCATCAAGCTGCTGCAGATGTCCAGCCTGGACCTGACGGCCTATGTCGACGCGGAACTGGAGCGCAACCCGCTGCTGGAGCGCGCCGAGACGGACGCGACCGGCGGACCCGGCGACGAACCGATCCGCACGGGCGAACGCGAAACCGATGAGGCCGAACTCGCCGAAGCGCCGATCACCGCCGAGGACGCCTACGACAACGATCTGTCCAATCTCTATCCCGACGATCACGTGAAGCCGCCGGAGGAGGCGCCGCCACCGGCGCCACCAACCGAAAGCTGGTCAACCCCGGTCTCGCGCGCGCCGGTGGGCTCGTCGGGCTACAACCTCGAAGCCTTCGTCTCCGGCGAAACGACGCTCGCCGACCACCTCACCCGGCAGTTCGACCTGGCGGTCAGCGATCCGGCCGACCGGATGATCGGCCACGCGCTCATCAACGACCTCGACGAGGCGGGCTATCTGGGCGTGACCGTGGCGGCGCTGGCGGAGCGCCTCGGCGTGGATGTCGCCGCGGTGGAGAAGGTACTGGCGGTCATCCAGACGCTGGAGCCGACCGGCGTCGGTGCGCGCGGCCTTGCGGAATGCCTGGCGCTGCAGTTGCGCGAGGCGGACCGTTTCGACCCGGCCATGCAGTGCCTGATCGATCATCTCGACCTGGTGGCGCGCCGCGATCTCGCGCGCCTGCGCTCCCTGTGCCGCGTCGATCAGGACGATCTGATCGACATGATCGGCGAACTCCGGTCCCTCAACCCCAAGCCGGGCGCGGCCTTCGGCGGCGGCCCGGTCCAGATCGTGGTGCCGGACGTCACCGTGCGCGCGGGCCCGGACGGCAACTGGCTGGTGGAACTGAACAGCGAGACGCTGCCGCGCCTGCTCGTCAACCAGACCTACTATGCGACCGTGTCGCGGGCGCGCAACAGCGAGGCGGACCGCGCCTTCCTGAGCGACTGCATGCAGACCGCCAACTGGCTGGTGAAGAGCCTCGACCAGCGGGCGCGGACGATCTTGCGCGTCACCTCGGAGATCGTGCGCCAGCAGGACGCCTTCCTGATCCACGGGGTCAAGCACCTGCGACCGCTCAACCTCCGCGCCATCGCCGACGCCATCGAGATGCATGAATCCACGGTATCGCGGGTCACCTCCAACAAGTACCTCGCCACGCCGCGTGGCGTGTTCGAGCTCAAATACTTCTTCACCGCCGCGATCCCCGCGGCGGGCGCCGGCGAGGCGCATTCGGCCGAGGCGGTACGCCACCGCATCCGCGAGATGATCGACGGCGAGTCACCCGACGCGGTGCTTTCGGACGACGCCATCGTCCGCCGGCTCGGCGACAACGGCATCGACATCGCCCGCCGTACGGTCGCCAAGTATCGGGAAGCCATGAGGATTCCGTCCTCGGTCCAGCGCCGGCGTGAAAAAACCGTCAGCGTTTGAGGTTTCTCATTCCGTCCTGTGGCGATCCGGCGGTAGTTGACTCGCCTGATAGCGGTCCCTAGAACGGCGCCCGCGCAGCGACAGGACGGCCTCCCCGGCGGGGGGACGTGCGGCCAAGCTGGCGACGCCCTTCAACGGGCCTGCTTTTCGAGTTCAGCTTCAAAAGGATGGATTTCCGGATGAGCCTCAGAGTCTCCGGGAAGAACATGGACATCGGCGATTCGCTCCGCGACGTGGCGTCGTCGCGCGTGCGGCAGGCGGTGGAAAAGTACTTCGACGGCGGTTTCAGCGGTCACGTGACGATCGAACGCGAGGGGTCCGGCTTTCACACCGATTGCGCGATCCATCTGGACACCGGCGCGACGCTGCAATCGCATGCGCGGGCGCAGGACGTCCATCAGAGCTTCGAGGCCGCCGCGCACCGGATCGAGACGCGGCTGCGCCGTTACAAGCGGCGCCTCAAGGGCCGCACCCACCAGGAAAAGCGCGAGACCATCCCCGCGCAGACCTACGTCATCGAACCGCCGGGCGACGAGGAAGAGGTCCATCCCGACTACAGCCCGGCCATCATCGCCGAGGAAACCACCCACCTGCCGACCATGACGGTGGCCGATGCGGTCATGGAAATGGACCTGGTCGAGGCCACGGTGGTGGTCTTCCGCAACGCCGGCAATGGCGCGATCAACATCGTCTACAAGCGTCGCGACGGTAATATCGGCTGGGTCGACCCGTCGCTGGGCGAGGTCGGCGGCACCGCCGGCTGACGCGGATCGACGATGGATATCGACAAGCTCCTCACACCCGAATGCGTGTTCGCCGCCCTGAAGGCGAGCAGCAAGAAACAGGTGCTGGAGGTGCTGGCCGGAAAGGCGGCCGCGCGCACCGGACTCGCCGATCGCGATATCTTCGAAACCCTCATCAACCGCGAGAAACTGGGATCAACCGGGGTCGGTCACGGCGTGGCGATCCCGCACGGGAAGATGGCCGGCCTGTCGACGATCGTCGGCCTGTTCGCGCGGCTGACGGCGCCGGTCGATTTCGAGGCGCCCGACGATCAGCCGGTCGACTTGGTGTTCCTGTTGCTGGCGCCGGAGGACGCGGGCGCGGAACACCTCAAGACGCTGGCGAAGGTCGCGCGCCTGATGCGCGAGCCGGCCGTCACCGACGGCCTGCGCGAGGCGGCGGGGCCCGGATCGCTGATGAAGCTGCTGACGGGCGAGGCCGCCTCGGACGCGGCGTAGGCCGGACGAGTCGTCAGCTTAGGACGCGAGTTTAAGCTCGTACGTTCGTCCCGGGTTCCGGGTTTGCGGTGCACCACTTCGTGCTGCACACGCGCACGGAACGACGGGGAGGTTGTCGGGCGATCCTTCTCTGACGTTGTCTAACACACCGGTGGTGCCGGCACCCCTGCCGTCGTCCCGCACGCGGTGCGGTGCGCGCGGGATGACGGCGGTGCGAGGTTGGCCGGTCCGGGTCACCCAACAACGACCGCGCCGAAACCGATGATCAGTGGAGGCTGACGGCCTCGAGGTCGTTGTCGCGCGCGTTCATCTCCACCGCTTCACGGGTGTCGGCGAGCATGATCGGCGTACCGTCGGCATCGAGCAGCGCCCACAGCTCAAGATCGGGCGCGACATCGGGCATCGACGGGAACAGGCTCTTGGCTTCGGCGCCGTTGAGCGTGCGGATATAGGCCAGATTGCGGAAATCCGGCGCGATGTTCGCTTCGGTCATGAGCTCGCCTCCGTCTCCAGATCGGCAGGGGACTTGCGGCCGATGGCAATGCGGCGCGCCGCCGCCGCGACCTCAGGACGGGTCAGGTCGATCGACAGGAGCCCGTCGTCGAGGTTGGCGCCGAGAACCTCGATGCCCTCGGCGAGCACGAACGACTTCCTGAACTGCCGCGCCGCGATCCCGCGATAGAGGTACTCGCGACCATCGTCGTCGCTCTGCTGGCCGGTGATGGTCAGTTCGCGCTGATCGACCGTGATCGCCAGGTCGTCCTCGCCGAAGCCGGCCACCGCCAGCACGATGCGGAGAACCTCCGGCCGATCCCCGGTGCGGGCGAGGCGCTCGATGTTGTAGGGCGGATAGCCGTCGGCAGCCCCCTTGGAGAGGCGCTCGAGGGCCCGTTCGATGTCCTCGAAACCCAGGAGAAGCGGGCTCGAAAACGCGGAAACGCGTGTCATGTCCGGTCCTTTCGGTAAGCGACCATCATCGCGCCCGGCTATAGCGGCCCGCGACGGTGGTGATATGGGTTCCGGGCCGGCGAAGCGCAAGCCAAAGGCGGCGAAACGCAAGGCTTGCCGCCCCTTCGGCGACCTGCAAGACTGATGCCGCCGGTGCGGGAGAATTCGCCGCAAGGGGGGTGTATGTTTCGCAGATTGGTGATCGCGGTTCTGGTCCTTGCGGTCGCGGGGCTGGCCGTCTTCTGGATTCTCACCACGCCGCGGACGCTTGCCGCTTCCGACCTTCCGGACCACACGCCGGATCTCGTCAACGGCGAAGCGATGTTCTGGGCGGGCGGCTGTGCCTCCTGCCATGCCGACCCCGACGCGCGCGACGACGACCTGTTCCTGCTCGGCGGCGGCGAGCCGCTGCCCTCGCCGTTCGGGACCTTCCACGCGCCCAACATCTCGCCGGACTCGGAAGACGGCATCGGCACCTGGACGGTGGTGCAGTTCGTCAACGCCATGAAGTTCGGTGTCGGCGACGGCGGCGAGCATCTCTACCCGGCCTTCCCCTACACCTCCTATCAGCGCATGCCGCTGGAGCACCTGATCGATCTGAAGGCGTTCCTCGACACCCTGCCGGCGGTGGAGGGACAAGCGCCGCCGCACGAGCTGCCGTTCCCGTTCGGCATCCGACGGGGTCTGGGCATGTGGAAGCTGCTCTATCTGGACGGGGCGACCTTCGAGCCCGATCCCGGCAAGGACGAACTCTTCAACCGCGGCGCCTATCTGATCGGGGGGCCCGGCCATTGCGGCGAGTGCCACAGCCCCCGCAACCTCATCGGCGGCGTCGATACCGCCCGCCTCTACGGCGGCGGACCGTCGCCGGACGGCAAGGGCACCATCCCCAACATCACCACCCACGAGGACGCGCTCGGCTGGTGGACCGAGGACGATATCGTGACCATGTTCCGCACCGGCCAGACGGCCAGCTTCACCGGCCTGTCGGGCACGATGGCCAAGGTCCAGCGCAACATGGCCAACCTTGACCCGTCCGACTGGCAGGCGATGGCGGCCTACATGAAATCGATACCGCCGGTGGCGCCGCCCCCGAAACCCGAGGGCTAGACCCGATCACAACGGCGCGTTCATCACAGGTTCAAACGAGCGGGCATACTGCGGAACGACAAGGGCAACGAACGCAAAGGGCGGGCATGAGCCGAAGGGGAGGACTTCGCGCAGGCTTGACGGGGGCCGTGACAACGACCGCGACGCTGGCGGCGCTGCTGGCGTACGCCCCGGCCGAGGCCGAGGAGCTCTACGGCCTGGTCATCGGCATCAACGACTACAACGACGAGGTCGGCGACCTCGAAGGCGCGGTGAACGACGCCAATCTGATCGCCGCCGCCCTCCACGAGATCGGTGCGCGCGACGTGACCGTGCTGCGCGATCGCGAAGCGACCAAGACGGCGATCGAGGCGACCTGGTTCCGCCTGCTCGCCACGGCCCAAGCCGGGGACACCATCGTCTTCACCTATGCCGGCCACGGCGCCCAGGAGCCGGAGCGACCCGGCCGCAAGGGCGAGGAAGACGGCAAGAACGAGAACTTCATCCTCGCCGGCTATGCGCCCGAGGGTCCGGCGACGCGCGAGCGAATCGTCGACGACGAGATCAACACCTGGCTCCAGGCGGCCGACCGCAAGGGGATCGAGGTGGTGTTCGTGGCCGATTCCTGCCATTCGGGCACGATGTTCCGCACGGCCGGTTCCGCGCAGGTGCGCTACCGCACGGGCCGCTTCGTCGATCCGGACCTGTCCGCCGACCTCCTCGACCTGCCACCGCCGGCGGCCGCCCGCATCAAGGAATCCGAGTTCACCTCGGTCACCTTCATCGCCGCCACACAGGACGGGATGCTGACGCCGGAACTGGTGATCGACGGGCGCTCGCACGGCGCCCTGTCGGTCTCCTTCTCGCGCGCCATCCGCGGCGCCGCCGACCGTAACGATGACGGACGCCTGACCCAGCAGGAGCTTCTCAGCTATCTGGTGCCGACCGTGCAGGCGGAAGCGGAGAACCAGCAGATACCGGGTGTGTTTCCGTTGCGGCCCGAGCAACGGCCGATCATGCGGGCCGGGCCGCCGCGCAACGGCCCCGAACCGATCGACCCGCCGCCCGTCGATCCCCCACCGGTCGATCCGCCGCCACCGATCCGCGACCCGTCGTCGGTCGGGCTCTACGTCGTCGGCGCGACCGCCGAGGTCGGCGTGGCGGGCATTGAGGTCGTTGCCAGCGAAGCCGATGCCGATCTGATCTGGAACCCGGGCGCCGGCACGGTCGACCACCGCATCGGCGGCCGGGTCGCCGACAGCGTGACCCAGAGCGACATCGCCGCCGTGCTCTCCAAATGGGCGGCGCTCTCCTTCATCAAGGCGCGGGCGGCGATCGACCCGGTGGCGCTGTCGGTGCCGTCGGGCAACCGGACCTATCGGCGCGGCGATGTCATCGAGTTCGCCATGGACGGCGCCGCCAAGCCGTATCTCACGCTGTTCAACCTGCCGCCGAACGGGCGGGTGGAACTGTTCATCCCGGCCAATGCGGCGGAAACATCGGCCGACTGGCGGGGCCGGCGGCTTGCCGAGCGCCTCCAGGTGACGCGGCCGCCGTTCGGGGCCGAGCACATGGTGGCGATCCTCACCGACCAGCCGGCCGTCGCGCTCCATCAGGCGCTGCGCGCCATGCCCACGGCCGAGACCGCCGGCGGCCTGTCGGCGGCGCTCCGCGAACTGCTCGCCGAGACGCCGTTCCAGGCGGGCGTGACCTCCATCTACACGAGCAGCGGACCGTGACCGCGGTGCGCACCAGACGATCGGTCGGTCTCGCGGTCGGCATCGCCGCGACACTGTTGCTGGCGGGACCTGCGGCAGGCGCCGACCGGGCGCTGGTGATCGGGATCGATGACCATGCCGATGCGCGGCTGTCGCCACCTGTTGCGACCGCCGCCGCCGACGCCGCGGCGATCGCCGACACGCTGGTGACGCACCTCGCCTATCCGGCCGGCGCGATCCTGACGCTGGTCGACGGGGCGGCGACGCGTCAGGCCATCGTCGAGGCGTTCGACGACTGGCTGGTCGCCGGCACCGGGCCGGGCGACCGCGTGTTCCTCTATTTCGCCGGCCTCGGCTACTTCCAGCCCGACGCCGACGGTGACGAGAACGACGGCGTCGACGAAACCCTGCTGCCTCATGATGCGGTCGTCGCCGCGGGGACGCCGATCACCATCGCCAACACCCTGTCCGACGACGACCTCCGCGCACTGGCGCGGCGGCTCGAGGGGCGCGCGGTGACCATGGTGATCGACGCCGGCCATGCGGGCCTCGTCGCGGGCGCCGACGGGGCCGCCCCGGCCGCGACCACAACGCGTGCGGTGGCGCTGCCGAAGACCCGCGCGATCGTCGTGGAACCGCGTGTCCAGGCGCAGAAGGCCGACGGCCCGCCGATGGATACCCACGGGCTCGGCGACAACGTTGCCGTCTTCACCGCGACCAGCGGCGGGCAAGCCCCGATCGTCAACGACAAGGGCGGCGTCTTCACCCACGCCTTCATCGAGGCGGTCGGCGGGGGCGGCGACCATAACGCGAACGGCCATGTCTCCAACGCCGAGATCCTGGCCTACATCCGCGAGCACGCCGAGGCCGCCTGCACGTCGGTGCAGGGCTGCGCGCTGGGGCAGACGCCGACCTTCGGTCCGGCCGGGGCGGCGGCCCACTCACCGCTGGGGACATCGGGCGGCGGTGCCTTGTCGCCGGACGTCGTGCTCGACTATTTCGCCGCCGGCAATGACGACCGCGTGGCGCTTCGGCAGATACCGCCGTCGCCGGTCTATGTCGGCCAGAAGGACATCCGCTTCCGGGTGGTGAGCCCGTTTGCGGGCAACCTCATCCTGCTCGACGTCTCCGACGACGGCCGGCTGGTGCAGCTCTTTCCCAACCAGTATGTGCGCCAGAGCGGCCGCGAGGGCGTCCTGCTCGCCGGCAGCCCGGTGACCGTGCCGGACGACTATTACGGCATCAGCTTCGACGCCACGGCGCCGGCCAGCGGCACCCTGATCGCGCTCGTCACCCACGAGCCGATCGACCTGCCGGCGCAGGTCAAGACCCGGGCGATCGAGGTGATCGCCCGCGAGGAAGCGACGCAGGACTATCTGACGGCGATCGCCGGCGCGCTGACCGACCCCGTCGACGCCCACGCGCCGACCGCGACCCGGGCGCTCGACTGGTCGGTCGCCACCCTTCGCTACGACATCATCCCGTGAGGCGGACAATGGACGACCGCCGCCGACACAACCGGAGTGCAGCCATGACCCTCTTCCCGAACCGCGCGCTTGCCGCCCCCCTGGTCGCCGCCGCGATCGCCGCGACGGCCGGCTCCGGCGCGCTGGCCCAGGACGCCGTCGACATCCCGACACCGGCCGATCCCGTCGCCCAGACCGCCTTCGACATCCTCGACCGCCACTGCGCCCGCTGCCACCAGGACGGCCGCCTCGACAACACGCCGCCCAAGGGCGATTTCGGCAACGTCCTCTTCCTCGACCAGATCGCCGCCAACCCCGCCTACGTGGTGTCGGGCAGCCCGGATGGTTCGAAGCTCATCCAGCTGATTCAGAACAGTGAGATGCCGCGCGATGCGAACTACGGCCTGGCCGATCCGGTGAGCGACGACGAGCTCGCCAGCCTGCGGACATGGATCGCGCAACTGGGCGAGACCGAATCCGCGGCCTGCGCCCAGCGCGACTTCGTGACCCCGGTCGACATGGTCGCGGCGATGGCCGCCGACATCGACAAGCTGCAGTCCGCGCGCGTCGCCGACACCCGCTACATCACGCTGACCCACCTCTACAACGCCTGCGCCGACGACCAGGAGATGGAGGTCTACCGCCAGGGCACGGTGAAGCTTCTCAACTCGCTGTCGCAGGTCGCCGACCCGGTGCGGCTCACCACCATCGACGACGCCGGCACGATCATCCGCTTCAACCTCAAGGACCTTGGCTGGACGACCGACGACTGGCGCTCGGTGCTCGCCTCCTATCCCTACGCCATGCGGCCGGACAGCCAGATGTTCGACCTCGTGGCCAGCGCCACCTTCACGCCGCTCCCTTATGTGCGCGGCGACTGGTTCGCCTTCACCGCCGCGCAGCCGCCGCTCTACGACCGGCTGCTCAAGCTGCCCGACACCTTCCAGGGGCTCCAGGCGCAACTCGGCGTCGACGTGGACGCCGGCATCAACAACTTCACCGCCAAGCGGGCCGGCTTCCAGAAGTCGGGCGTGTCGCGCAACAATCGCCTGATCGAACGGCACACCATCGCCTCGGGGTACTTCTGGACGTCGTACGACTTCGCCGGCAACCGGGCCCGCCAGAGCCTGTTCGAGCATCCGCTCGGCCCGGAGGGGCCGGACGGCTTCGACCATGACGGCGGCGAGACCATCTACTCGCTGCCCAACGGCTTCCAGGCCTACTATCTCAACGCCGCCGACGGGGCGAAGCTGATCAAGGGTCCAACCGACATCGTGCAGGACAACACAAGGCGCGATCCGGCGGTCACCAACGGCATTTCGTGCATGGGGTGCCACGCCGACGGCATGCGCTTCGCCAAGGACGACGTGCGCGAGCACGTGGTCAACGACCGCACCTTCCCGCGCGGCGTGCGCGAAGCGGTGGAGGCGCTCTACCCGACCCACGACGAGATGGACGCGCTGCTGACCGCCGACAAGCAGCGGTTCCAGAATGCGATGCTGGCCGCCGGGCTTGATCCCACCCTGACCTACCACGACGTCGAGATGATCAACGCACTCGCCAACCGCTACGAGAACGCCCTCGGCCTGCGGTTGGGGGCGGCGGAGTTCGGCCAGGATCCCGACACCTTCGTCGCTTCGCTGGGCAGTGCCGCGACGGCCGACGCCATCCGGCTCAACAAGCGCCTGCAGCAGGGCGGCGTGGTGCCGCGCGACAGCTTCGAGAACCAGTTCGTCCATCTGGTCGAGTTCGTGTCCGACCACATCGCCATCGACCTGACCGGCATCGGCGGCCACGCGATCCCCGTGGCGACCGTCCATCGGCCGGTCGAGGCCTCGCGCGATTTCGACCTGTCGCTGATCGCGAGCGACCTGGCGTACCGGGTCGGCGACGAGGTGGTGTTCACCGCGCGCTCGGACCGCGACTGCTACCTGCAACTGGTCAACGTCGACAGCCACGGACGCGCGTCGGTGATCTTCCCCAACCAGTTCCAGCGCGACAACTTCCTGCCGGCCAACCGCGACCTCGACGTGCCGTCGGTGAGCGCGCCGTTCCTGTTCCGCTTCGCCGATCCGGGCACGGAAACGGTGATCGCAACCTGCAGCCTCGACAATATCCAGGTCGACGGCGTGGCGGTCGACTATGCCCAGGTGTTCACCGATCTCGGCGACTACGAGCAGCATGTGCGCAAGACAAGGGCGATCCAGGTCGAGGCGCGGAAGCCCCCGGTGACCTCGCCAACCGCCGTGGTGCCGCCCGACTTCAACACGGCCGGCGTGGTGGCGCGCACGGCCATCAGGATCGAGGTCCGGTGATGATGGGCAGGGGCTTCACCTTTGCGGCGACGCTGTTCGCCGTCGCGGCGCTGACGCGGCCGGCCACCGCCGACTGCACCGACATCGACGCTGCCGTGCGGGCGGCACTCGCGGCCGGTGAGGTCACGGCCTATGCGCGCCTCCACGGCCACATGGTCGCGGAACCCGGTTGCGACGCCGCCTATCGCGATCGCGTCGGCCGCGCCATGGCGCGCTCGGTGCTGACGACCATCGACCGGGCGGCGCCACCGGTGGCGATCGAGACGGCGCTCCGGTTCGGGCGGCCGTGGCAGGTGCTGGTGGCGCTGGGCGACGCCCATTTCGACCGGCATCAATGGGCCCCGGCGGTGCGCGTCTACGAGGAGGCGCTCGACGACATGCGCAACCTCGACGCCAACCCGAAGCCGCCGCCGGAGGCGATCGAGCGACGCACCTACAAGCGCGCGATCGAGGCGCGGGCGCTGGCGCCGACCTTCCTTGCCACGCGGCAGTTCCGTGGTCGCAAGACCGGGCTGGCCTCGCCCAACTTCCGCAACTTCGTGGCCAAGGCGGTGCCGGTACCGGTGCAGTTCGAGTTCAACGCCTCGGCGCTGACCGCCGAAGGCCAGGCGGCCGTCATCGACATCTACGCCTACCTCCGCGACAGCTATCCCGACTGGGTCGCCATCGTCGGCCACACCGACCCGGTGGGTTCCGACGCCTACAACGACGAGCTTTCGCTGGCGCGGGCGACGACCGTGGCGAACGCGCTGCGCGCGGTCGGCTATGGCGGCGTGATCGAGACGATCGGGCGCGGCGAGCGGGAACCCTTCGTGCCGGACGACGCCAGCAAGTACACCGAGGACCAGCTCCACGCCTTCCACCGGCGGGTGGAGTACCGCACGACGCGTTAGTCCAGAGATTCCCCATCTGCGGAGCGTCATCAAGATGCCGCACCGCGTGCGGGATGACGGTGGGGGTGTTGTCGCCGGCGTTGGTGTGGCCCGCGTGCCGGCGGACGTACCCGTCTACAGCCTGACCCAGGCGGCGCGTTTCTCCGAGGCGAACAGCGCGTCGAGAATGCGCATCTGCCGGATCGCGTCGTCGACGCCGTAGGCGAGTGCCTCCTGGCCGCGGACGGCGCGCGAGAAGGCTTCCCCCTGGAGCCGGTACTGGTCGCAGGCGCGGATGCGGATCGGACGCGCCGAGAGGTCGTCCAGCTTCCTGCCGTCGTCGAGCATCAGCGTGGTCTTCTCGTCGGGCGGCGCGTTGAAGGGAATGCGCACCTCCAGGCGCGCGCGATCGCCCAGGATGTTGACCCGCTGGTAGGCGGTCGCCTGGGTCGACACCGACATGGTCAGGTGGCGGCCGTCGCCGAAATCCACCAGCGCGCTCGAGGTGCGGTCGGTCCTGAACGTCGGATCGCGGTCGACAAGCGACACCACCCGGTTGGGCTCGGCCCCGAACACGAAACGGGCCGTGACCACCGGGTAGCAGCCGATGTCGTAGATGGCACCGCCGCCGATATCGGCCATGTTGCGGACGTTGGCGGGATCGACGTTGTGATACGAGAACACCGCGTTGATCATGCGCACGGTGCCGAGACGACCGCTCTGCACGATGTCGCGCGCCCGCAGCCATTGCGGATGATGGCGCACCATGAAGGCCTCGGCGACAAGGACGCCGTCCGGCACCTTGCGCAGCTTGCGGGCCTCGGCGGCGGAGAGCGCGATCGGCTTCTCGCACAGGACGTGCTTGCCCTTGCGCGCGGCCAGCAAGGTCAGCGGGACGTGGAGATGGTTGGGGAGCGGGTTATACACCGCCTCGATCGTCGGGTCGTCGAGTATCTCCTCGTAGCTGCCGTAGGCGGTCGGGATGCCGAGCTTCCTGGCCGCCTTGCGCGCCTTCGGCAGCGACCGCGACGCGATCGCCGCGATCTCGAGATTACGGCCGGTCATCATCGCCGGAAGCACCTTGGCGACGCCGATGTCGGCGGTCGAGATGACCCCCCACCGTACCTTGCCCCGCCGCTTGCCCTGTTCGCTCCGTGTCGCAGCCATACTGACCTCCTCCTGAATCCGTTTCCCCTCACCACCGCTGGTCGACGTGCGGGGCGATCATGTCGTCGTAGATCTGCCGGGCGCCTTGCATCACCGCGTCGTCCAGCGGCGGCAGAGCGGCCGCGGCGGCGTTGGCACGAGCCTGGTTAGCGTCGCGCGCGCCGGGGATGACGACGGTGACGGCATCTTCCATCAGGATCCATCGCAAGGCGAACTGCGCCATGGAGGCCCCCTGCGGCACCAGCGGCCGCAACGCGTCGACGGCGGCGATGCCGGTTTCGAACGGGACGCCGGCAAAGGTCTCGCCGACGTCGAACGCCTCACCGTGGCGATTGAAGGTGCGGTGATCGTCGGCGGCAAATGTCGTGTCGGCGCTCATCTTGCCGGACAGGAGGCCACTCGCCAGCGGCACGCGGACGATGACGGCGACGCCGCGGGCCTCGGCCTCGCGGAAGAACAGCCGCGCCGGCCGCTGGCGGAAGACGTTGTAGATGATCTGGACGCTGGCGACGCCGGGATACTCGATCGCCTTCAGGCCCTCCTCGACCTTCTCGACGCTGACGCCGTAACGCTTCAGCTTGCCGCTGGCGACGATGTCGTCGAGCACGCCGAAGACCTCCGGCATGTAGTAGACGGCGGTGGGCGGGCAGTGGAGATGGAGGAGGTCGATCGCCTCGGTGCGCAGGTTGGCCAGGCTCTGCTCGACGTCGGCGGTCAGCCGCGCGCGGTCGTAGCTTTCCGGCGTGTTGGGGCCTTCGCGCCCGGCCTTGGTCGCCACGAACGGGCGCTCGCCGCCACGTTCGGCGAGCACCTTGCCGATGATCTTCTCCGACCGGCCGGCGCCGTAGACGTTGGCGGTGTCGATGAAGTCGACACCCTCGTCGAGGGCGGCCGTGAGCGCCGCCTCGGCGGCCGCGTCGCTGACCTCGCCCCAGTTGCCGCCGATCGCCCAGGCGCCAAAGCCGATTTCCGACACGGCGACCCCAAGCCGCTCCGTCTGTCGCTGCTTCATGATGGTTCCTCTCCAAAACGTCGGCGGTCCGCCCGCGCCCTGTCCCACCAGCGGCCGTCAGCACCCGCGGCCGCCGGAAGGGCGGCATCGCCAATTACTTGGTCGGATCGAGCTGACGAGCCTGTAGGCGGCTCAGACGCGAATTTGCAATGGTTGGTGCATCGCGCGCAAGAGCCCGGCGGACAGGGACCGGTTCCACCTCCACGATGTCGTCCCGTGCGCGCCGCAGCACGAAGTGGTGCGGTGCAGACCCGGGACCCAGGACGAACGTCGGGGCTGGATTCCGCATCTGCGGAGCGTCATCAGAGATGCCGCACCGCGTGCGGAATGACGTAGAGGATTTTGCAGCTGTGCGTCGGCGGGGCTTGCGGTTGTACGGAGATAGCGACACCTCTCCGTCATTCCGTGCGCGATGCAGCACGCAGTGATGCGTCGCAGACACGGAATCCTTCACCCTTCAACTGTGGCCCGCTTCCGCCGCGGACACCTACGGCACCGCGTGCGGGACGACGTTGAGACCTACGCCATCAACCGGTCGAGCGCCGCTTCCAGCCGGTCGGCGAAGGTGCGGACCACCTTGACCCGGGCGAAGCGCTTGTCGTTGCCTTCGACCAGCGTCCACGGCGCCGACGCGGTGCTGGTGTACTGCAGGATGTCGTCGACCGCTGTTTCGTAATCGTGCCAGTGGCCGCGGTTGCGCCAGTCCTCCTCGGTCAGCTTCCAACGCTTGTGCGGCGTCTTCTCGCGGAACTTGAAGCGGGCGAGCTGCTCGTCCTCGGTGATGTGAATCCAGAACTTCAGGAGCACGACGCCGTGGTCGATCAGTTGCTCCTCGAACTCGTTGATCTCGCCGTAGGAGCGGCGCCACTCGTCGTCTGTGGCGAAGCCCTCGACCCGTTCGACGAGAACGCGGCCGTACCACGAGCGGTCGAAGATGGTGATGTGGCCGGCCCGCGACAGGAGCCGCCAGAACCGCCACAGATAGTGCTGCGCCTTCTCCTCGTCGGTGGGGGCGGCGATGCCGTGGACCTGGTAGTTGCGAACGTCGAGCGCCTGGTTGACACGGCGGATCGCCCCGCCCTTGCCGGCGGCGTCCGGCCCCTCGAAGACCAGGATGCTGGACATGCCGGCTTCCTTGGCGCGCAAATGGGCGCGGTGGAGGCGCGCCTGCTGTTCGACGAGCTGCTTCCGATAGACCGGCTTGTCGAGGGCCTGCGCCATGTCGAGGCTCTTGAGCACCGTGAGGGTGTCGGTGGAGACGCCCGTCGGCCCTTGCCCGGCGTTCTTCTTCTTGCCCTTGCCGTTCCGCCCGGGATCGACCGGGGCGGGTTTCGGCGGTGGCGGCCGTTCCGGCTCGGGTGCCGACAGCCGTCGCTCCAGCGCGTCGCGCAGCGCCCGCGCAACGGTGATGGCGCGATAGTTGGGATCGGCGCCCTCGACCACCAGCCAGGGCGCCACGCCCTTGTTGGTGCGGGTGATGAGCTGTTCGGCGACACCGATGAAGCGGTCGTAGTGTCGCCAGTTCTCCCAGTCGCGCTCGGTCACCCGCGCCTTGGTCAGCGGATCCTGTTCCAGGCTCTTCAGCCGGTGTTCCTGCGCCTCGTTGCCGAGGTGCATCCAGTATTTGAGGATCAGCGCGCCGTCGCGGGCCAGCGACCGCTCGAAGCGGACGATGTGCTCCATCTGCTTGAGAAAGGTCGCCTCGTCGGTCACGTCGTAGACCCGGTCGAGCACCGGCCGCGAGTACCAGGCGCTGAGGAACATGCCGATCCGGCCGCGTGGCGGGAGGTCGCGCCAGTAGCGCCAGTATTCGGGCCGCTGCCGCTCCTCCTCCGTCACCGTGTCGTAGGCGCGGGTCACCAGCCAGCGCGGATCGAGCCATTCATTGAGCTGGCTGACGGTCTCGCCCTTGCCGCCGCCGTCGACGCCGGCGATGACCAGGATGACCTGCAAGCGCCCGCTGTCGTGCAGGTCGCTCTGGAGCTTCAGGAGCTCCTCCCGCAAGGGAGGGGCGATGCGCTTGAACTCCGCCTTGGCGATGGTGCGCCCGAGTTCGGCCGTTTCGAACATGGCGCCAAGTCTGGCACAGAACGGACGTTCGGCGGTAGCCGGTGCGACATCAGCGACGGTGGGCGCTATCGGGTCGACTCCGCTTTCGTCGGCGGAATCCCTATGTAGGAGGGGACCACAACAAGGAGGTGAAGATGGCCACCGTTGCAGGTCAGGACGAGGTGTCCGCGCACGGCCACACGGATGGCGCGGCCCTTCCGACCAATGCGCTGCCGTTCTACGACGACAGCGTCAACACCACCGGATGTTGCGCCAAGTTCAACCCCGAAGGCTGGGACGGGCGCCGGCTCCACTTCGAGGACAAGCGGTTCCTGCGCGCCACGACCAAGAGCGCCATGCACGTGCCGCTCAACATGGGGCGGGTGATGGAGCGCGTGCAGACCGCCATCGCCGCCGCCGATGCCCAGGACCCCCACGAAAACGTCATGCTCAGCCACGATCCGTCGTTTTGGACGTCGGAGCATCTCATCGCCGTGACGAAGGACGTGCCCGGTGAGGAGATGACGACGCTGAGCGGCGACTTCGTGACGCGTGTGTTCGAGGGCCCCTTCAGTTCGATCGGCACATGGCAGAGCGAGATGGAGGCCGAAGCACGAAAGGCCGGGAGCGAGGCCAAGAAGGTGTACTTCTTCTACACCACGTGCCCGAAATGCGCGAAGGCCTACGGCAAGAACTACGTCGTCGGCGTGGCCCAGATCTGAGGTCTCGCACCGCGTAAGAGTCGGACGGTTGCCCGGCGGCGAAGGCGAGCCGCCGGGGATGACGCGTGCATCCGCAAGGATGCAGACACAGAAGCCGTTCTCCGCACATCGCTGGTATGGACCGCCCGGCGACCACGCTCATGCGGGTCTTGCGCTGGTCTCTTAGTCCAAATGGATCATGACGCCGGGTTGCTGGGGCGGGCACGTTCGTGCAACGAATACCTCGGCCGTGCGTTCAACTGCATGAGGTGTCAACCCAGTGTCACTTGAACTTGCCGCGAGAAAACTGGGCCTTGGGTTTCGTCCGTCGAAAGGAACCGACGTAACCTCGGCCGCGTGGATCGAAAGCCAACTCACCGAAACCTTCCAGGATCCCGGCGTCGCCCGCTACGGCGAAGCCGTCGGCACGTGGCCCGACGACCTCGTCTACTCCCTCGATGAACGCGTCACGCGGTTCCGCGATCGTCGGGCGGCCGTCAAGAAACTCGACAAGGCGCGCGTCGACAACGCCACCCGCTCCCGCCGCATGAACGATATCTGGAGCGAGTACACGGTCTTCAAGCAGGACCTTCATCACTTCGCCGCGCGCGGCGCCTACGGCGACGACCAGATCAGGCAGCGGCTCATGTTCTTCTGGGCCAACCACTTCACGGTCGGGCGCAAGGGCGACGAGAACATCGAGTTCCTCGGCCACTATCTCGACGTCGCCATCTACGGCGCACTCGACGGTTCGTTCGCCGACATGCTGTACGGCGCGACCACCCATCCGGCGATGCTCAGCTACCTCGACAACAACGTCAATGTCGGGGAACGCTCGAAATACGCCGCCCGCTGCCGGCGCACTGGCTGTCAGGCCGGCTCCAACGACAATCTCGCCCGCGAACTGATGGAACTCCACACCGTATCGCCGGCGCGGGGCTACACCGAAGACGATATTCGCGGCGCCGCCGACATCCTGACCGGTTGGGGCTATCCGTACGCCGACGGGCTGCCCTTCGAGCCGAAGGACTTCTGGACGGCCTTCTTCTCCTCGCGCGCCGAGCCGGGCACGAAAACCGTCCTCGGCGTCGAGTATCCGGCCGGGGACAAGGCCCTGCGGATGCTGACCGATACACTGGCGGCCGATCCGTTCACGCCGCGATTCCTGTCGCGCAAGCTCGCCGCGCATTTCATCGGCGACGCTGCGACCGACGACGATATCGAGGCCATCCACGAAGCGTGGGTCGGTTCCGACGGCGACCTGCCGACGGTGCACAGGGTCGTGCTCGACCGCGCACTGGCCGCACCGCCCGGCAAGTTCCTGTGGCCGATGGTCTGGCTGTTCCAGGCGCTGCGCGTCAGCGGCGCCCATCTGTTCTACGGCTATGAAGAGATCGACGCACTCCACGAGACGGTGCAACGCCATCCGGACATGATCTTTGAGGAACTTGGCTTCGACTTCTGGGCCGAGCGGCAGCCGAACGGCTACTCCGACCGCAACGAGGACTGGATCTCGACCGAGCACATGGATCGCCGCGTGCGGTTTGCCGCCCTGATCCATCGCTTCTGCAACCCCGAGCGTTCCGTGGACGAGATCATGGACGTGCTCGACTTCGACGCCGCGAGTCGTGCGCTCGTCAACCGTGGCGCCAATGAACGCGAGCGCTTTGTCCTGTGCCTGTGCAGCCGGACCTTCATGGAGGTGTGAATGGACAGACGTACCTTCCTCAAGCTCAGCTCCGCGTCGGCCGTCCTTGCCGGCTTTCCCGTTCCGGGCCTGACGAAGACCCTTCCCAAGGGCAGGATCGCGGTCCTGTTCCTTGAAGGCGGCCTCGACGGTCTGGCCGCCGTGCCGCCGATCGGCGACCCGATGCTGAGCCGCATGCGTCGTAACCTCGTCGCGTCCAAGCCATTGAAGGTCAATCCGTTCTTCGCGCTGCATCCGAACCTGAAGGTGTTCGCGCAGCTCCTGGGCCGCAACCAAGCCGCGGTCTTCCACGCCACCAATCTGCCCTATACGCGCCGGTCGCACTTCGAGGGCCAAAGGATCGCCCAGACCGGCGATCCGAGCGGCGCGGAAACGATGACCGGGTGGCTCGGCCGGGCCATGGATCAGGCCGGCATCGCCGGCCGCGCGTTGACCCTCGACACCCCGCTTCTGATCCGGGGGACCACGGATATCGACAGTTTCTACCCCGCCTCGCTTCTCGGCTCGCAAGATCCCGACGGCGCCCTGCTGGCCCTGATCGCCGAAGGGCACGACGGGCTGACGGCACGGACCTTCGCGAAGCTGCACGAGAAGGCCATGGCGTCGGAGTCGCTGCCCCGCGTTCGCGATCCCGAAGGGCTGGCATTGGCGACCGGACGCGCCATGCGCGATCCGGAAGGGCCGCGGGTGACCATGATCCGTATCCCCGAGTTCGACACCCACGCCAACCAAGGCACCGACATCGGCCTGCATCCCGAACTCATCGGCCTGATCGACCGTGTGATCGCCAGGTTCCGCGAAGGGTTGGGGCCGGTGTGGAACGAGACCGTGCTGCTGACGCTCACCGAGTTCGGGCGCACCGTGCGCGAGAACGGCTCGGCCGGCACCGACCACGGCTATGGCTCGGCCGGTCTCCTTGCCGGCGGCCTGATTTCGCGGGCCGGTGTCATCACCAACTGGCCGGGGCTGGCCGAGGCCGATCTGTGGGAAGGGCGCGACCTCCTGTCGACGCTGGACTACCGTTCCGTCTGCGCCGCCTGCATCGAGGCGGCGCTCGGGCTCGACCACGACGTGATTGCGGACCAGGTGTTCTTTGCGCCCAAACTGCGCCGCGTCACGCCGTACATCTTCGGGTGATCCTATGCGGCTGCTGGTGGTCTCCCTTGTCGTCGTGATTGCCTGGTTTGCTCCTGATCAGGCCCGTGCCGACGTGCGGTGCGTCCAGGCGTTCCTCGCCGAGACCGCCTTCGACCCGGGGCCGGTCGACGGGCTCTGGGGCAGAAAAACCGGCGACGCGCTTACATCCGCGTTCGCGCAGCTTGACCGCGAGGTCGAGGGCGGCATCGGTCGCAACAACACCGATGCCGTCTGCGCGCTCTTCAGCGGACCGGAAGGCAGTGAGATCGCCGACCTGCTGGCGCTCAGGATCTATCCGATCAGCCTCGACATCGACGGTGACGATTTGCTGGCGGATCCCACCGCATTCGATTTTTCGAAGGTCAAGGTTGCGGAAGACGCCAACTTCGGCTTCTGCAGCTTCACCATCAAGCGCTACCTGTTCTCTGAGGATGTCACCGACGACATCGCGACGGGCACGCTCTCCATCGACAACGGCTGGGTGAGCGTGACCACCGCCAGATGGAGGACTGGCGGTTTCGCACAACCGGAACAGCTCGTGGAACAGACCAATCTTGCGCTCACGACCGACGGCAAGCTGGTCGGGCGGATGATCTACTACGAACGTTTCATCCCCGAGGGCGAGGTGTTCGAGCCGCCCATCTATGTGACCCTGCCCGCGCGCCACGAGAAAGGCCCCACCTACCCCGCCGGCGAGACGTTCTTTCACGCGAACGGCTGGAGCGAGGGGAGTATCCGGCTCTTTTGCCGCTAGCGGACCGTCGAACGGGAGGTCGGAGATGGAATCTCGAGGGCGAACCATTGGCCGATTGACCAGCGTTGCGCTGGCGATCGCTGCATCATCGGCCCTGGCGCCATCAACCGCGCTTGGATCGGCCGCGTGCGTTCAGGAAGAACTGGCCGGGCTCGGCTACCAGCCCGGCCCCGCGGACGGCGTTCTCGGTCGGCGTTCGGTGGGTGCGGCAAACCTCTTTGCCGGGGACACGGGCCTGACGCTGCCCGATCTCACCGACGACACCGCCGGCCAATGGTGCGAAGAGATCCAGACCTTCGCCGCCAGCCCCGAAGCGGCGATCCTCAGCACGTTTGTTGGGCAGCTACTCCCTAAGGATGTTTTGTTGGGATTTGCCAGCGTCGATCCCAATGCTCGCGCCAACTTGTGTGATCCGCGGGTTGCGATCCGTGAAATCAACATGGTCGAGCCAATCAAGAAAATCGAAGGTTTCACCTCGGACATGCGGAGGGTCGTCAAGACGCTGCCCAACGTGACCGAACTTGACGAGTTCGTCTTCAAGTTCGGCCAGCTTGCGACGCGCGCGTACGCCGGCAACGATGCCGCCCTCAAAGGCCAGCTGCTCGACATCCTCGAACGCTGGGCGCTTGAAGGGGCGCTCCTCGATACCACCAACTGCATGCGGCCGAACGGAACCTACAAGAAGAGCCTGTGCACACAGTGGACCGTTCGAGATGGCAGCGATCTGTCTCCCACAAAGGACTGGGAGTTCACAATGGACCGCGCGGTAGGTCTCATCCGGATCTACTACATTGCTCTGGTCGATTTCGAACCCGATGAACGCGATGAGCAGCACCGGATCATCAAGGACTGGCTTGAGGAGTTCCCCCCACGGCTGCGCCCGGCGAGAAGCGTCAACGTTATCTACGATGTCGGCCGCACGTTCATGGACGCCATTGTGAATGACTACGTGGGGGCGAAGCCAGATGCAGCCCGCGCCAAGCTCCAACGCGTCGAAAAGGCCCTCAACCGATTCCTGCAATCGGACGGCTCGATCGAGAAAGCTACAACACGGGGCGACAGGGCTCTCTGGTATCAATACACCAGCCTGAGCGACGCGATAATTGCCACGGAGATGATCAGGGCGGCAGGCTTGCCCCTATCCGGTCGCGTGGAAGAGAAGCTGCACAAAGCCGTAGCGCTTTTTGTAGCAGCGGTGGAAGACCCGGACGTTCTCGATCCGTGGGCTCGCAAACGACACAACGCCACCTATGACGGCAGGCAGGATTTCGATTTCGCCCGCTGGCACAGCTCCATCTACCGGGGCAGTTGGCTTTACATCTACCCGTATCGCTACCCGGATCGGGTCGAAAGCAAGGAGCTGCTGCGCCTGGTGCCGCCCGATGCCAACTCCGCGACTTCGGACTGGCACTTCGGCATCGGCTTGGGATGCGTCTACAACGCGGCGGCGGACTCCAGGCTCAAGCAAATCGGCATGGACGTCGATCCGTCCGTTCTCGCGTCGACAGCCTCGGAGAGGCTGCAAGCCGCGCGGGAGGCCTATGACAGCGAGGAGTACCTGGCGGCCTTCGAACACCTCAATCCGCTCGCACGCATGCTCGGTGACGCCGAGGCTCAGGCAATGCTGGCCAGGCTGTACTCGGATGGCAAGGGCGTGCTCCAGGACCCGGCCGAATCAGCGGTCTGGTATCGTAGGGCCGCGGAACAGGATGTCGTCGCCGCGCAGTTTCGACTTGGGGTCATCCTCCGCCGTGGAGCGCCGGGCGTTCCGCGTGATCGCGCCGAAGCAGCCCGGTGGTTCGAGCGAGCCGCAGAGGCCGGTGACAGGAACGCGCAATACAATCTCGGCAAGATGTATCAGCTTGGGCAGGGCGTCGCCGCGGATGAGGCCGAGGCCCTGAAGTGGTTCCGGCTCGCCGCCGATCAGGGCCACAAAGGGGCAGTCAGGTCAATCGAATCGATCGAGCAGCCCTAGGAGACGTCTCGTGGATTCCAGTAGCGTTTAGAGTTCGCCGGCAGCTTGCGCGACGAGACCGCGGGCGATGTCGGCGTGATCATCGACCCGACCATCGACGCGGACTCGCCGTGGCACACGTCCTCGCCGTGACCTAATCCACGGTCGGGAGTTTGACCACCTGGAACCAGAAGTGCTTGATCGACCGCACGATCTCTTGGAATCCTGCAAAGTCCAGCGGCTTCTGGATGTAGCAGTTGGCGTGCATCCGGTAGGCGTGCAGCACGTCGGCGTCCGCCGATGACGACGTCATGATGACGACCGGGATCAGCGCCAGTTCGGAATCGGTCTTGATCTGATTGAGAACCTCGCGCCCGTCGACTCCCGGCAGGTTGAGATCGAGCAAGATCATGTCCGGCTTGGGTGCGCCCTTGTACACGCCCCGCCTGTACAGGAAGTCGAGCGCCTGTTCTCCGTCTACAACCGTATGAAGATTGTTAACGAGCTTGGAGTCCTTGAGCCCCTCGATCGTGAGCCGCGTGTCCGCCGGGCTGTCCTCCACCAGGAGAATTTCGACGGGACGCGTTGGTTCCTGGTCCATCGTCGGCATGGCGTCAGTCCTCTCGAGCGTTGCCAAGCCGTCAACGTAAACTTGTATGATCAAATGCGCTAGGTTCACACCTTGTTATGGAAGATGCACCAAAATGCCCGTTTAAGGTGTGTCGCCGGTTGTAACCCGCAAGGAGGTAGGAACCATGTGGTTGACCACACGAACGACGGTCGTGACGCTGTTCGGTGCCGGTTTCATCGTTGCAGCGGCCGGATTTATCGCCTGGAGCGGCACCACAACCACAGATCGCCCCGTTGTGCCCGAGAAGATGACGGTCGGCGCCTCGACCGCCGACGTCAACGCCTTGATGTGGTTTGCCAGGGACAAGGGGCTCTTCGAGCGGGCCGGCCTCGATCCGGACTTCAAGACGTTCGAGGCCGGCATATTTGCGGTCGACGCGTTGCTGAGAGGCGAGGTCGACATTGCGACAACGGCCGAGTTCGTGGTCGTGAAGCGAGGCTTCGCGCGCCCGAATCTGCGCATCCTTGCCTCGGTCACCAGCGCCGACAACGGCATGCTGGTCGTGCGGCGCGACAGCGGCGTTCGGTCGCCGGCGGACCTTGCCGGCAGAACGATCGGAGTCACGATGGGTTCCGCGGCGCAGTACTTCCTCGGTGGCCTGCTTCAAGCCAACGGCCTGACGGAGGACGATGTGAGCCTTCTGAATGGCAAGCCCTCCGAGCTGGCCGAGGCGCTGACCGCCGGGCGGGCGGACGCGGCCTTGCTCTGGGACCCGAGCCTGTTTGAACTCAAGCAGAAACTCGGCGACGACATCGTCGTCTTTCCCGCCCAGTCCTATCAGGACTATTACTTTACCCTGGTGACGACCGACTCCTGGGCAAGCGATCATCGCGAGCTGTCGACGAGGTTCATCGAGGTCATGCTGGAGGCTCAACGGCTGGCCACCGAGAAGCCAAACGTTTTTGCGGCCTTCATCACCGAGTTCTTCGGCTACTCGGCCGAGTACACCGAACGCATCCGCGACTCCTACCGGTTCGCCGTTACTCTGCCCCAGGCCCTGTTGCCGGCCATGGAGGAGCAGGCGCGGTGGATGATCGGCGCCGGACTTGTCGACGCGGCAACGGCGCCGAACTATCTTGACTTCCTGGATGCTGCGGCGATGCGGGCAGCCGACGAGAGCGTGGTGTCGGTCGCGTTCTGATCATGCGCATACGAACCGTCATTATCATCGGGCTCGCCACCTGCCTGACGCTGGCGGTCGGCGGCATGGCGGCGGTTTCGTTCGCGATTGTGAACGTCATCGATGCCCAGCGACAAACCGAATTCGCCGATCGGGTTCGGCAGTCGGTCTTCCTGCTGACGGCGCTGACGACGGACTACCTGCTCAGTCCCGAGGCGCGGTCACGCATGCAGTGGCAACGAACCAGCACGTCGCTCGGGGAGATGCTCGCTGCGAACGACCTGGACGGCGGCGCCAACGACATCAGGGCGCTCAGGCGGCACCATCGGGACATGACCGCCATCTTCGATCAGTTGGTGCTCCTCGGAGCCGAGGACGACGGCGAAGGGGGCGTGCGTACAACCTTCGGCATCGCGACCGCGCGGCTGCAGGAACGCCTAGTGGACAAGGCGCTGGCCATCGACGACGTCGTGACCCGCCTGAACGCCGATGCGCGCATCATCGCCGAGCGTACCATTGCGACCGCCTCCTGGTTGGCCGGCGCACTGATCCTGGGCGCCGTGCTGGCGATCGCTGCAACGTGGGTGCTGGTCAACCACCGGCTGTTCCGACCCCTCAGGACGGTGGAGGGGGCGATCCGGAGGTTCAGCGCCGGCGAACTCGGCCATCGGGTCGGGTTGCATGGCGACGACGAGATCGGCGCCATTGGCAGCTCGCTCGACGCGATGGCCCTCAGCCTCCAGACCCGCGACCGCGAAATCCGCCAGAAGAACCAGGCGCTTGCGCGGTCCAATGAGGATCTGGAGCAGTTCGCTTATGTCGCCTCGCACGACCTGCAGGAACCGTTGCGAACGGTCGCCAGCTATTGCGAGCTTATCCGGCGCCGCTACTACGACAAGCTGGACGACGAAGGGCGGGAGTTCATCGACTTCGCCGTCGACGGCGCACAGCGCATGCGGTCACTCATCGAGGGCCTGCTGCAGTTTTCGCGGATTCATACGCGCGGTCAGGAGCCGGTCGAAACCGACGCGGACGCGGTTCTCGCCGGCACGCTTCATGCCCTGAGCGCGACGATCAGCGACGCCGGGGCTATCGTGACCCACGACCACCTGCCGAAGGTGATGGCCGATACAGATCAACTCGGCCGCCTGTTCCTCAACCTCATCGGCAACGCCCTCAAGTTCCGCTCCGACGAGGCGCCGCGAATCCACATCACCGCCGAGCGCGACGGCAACCGCTGGCGCTTCGCCATCAGCGACAACGGCATCGGGTTCGAGGAGCGCCATCACGACCGGATCTTCCAGCTCTACAAGCGGCTCAACGGGCGCGCCAACTATCCCGGCCACGGGCTGGGCCTGACGATCGCCAAGCAGATCGTCGAGCGCCACGGCGGCCACATCTGGGCGAAGTCGACGCCCGGGGTCGGCAGCACCTTCTACTTCACGATGGCGTCCACCGAACAGGATGCCGCGCCTACAGACGTATCACTGCAACCGGCCGCATGACGGGTGACAACTTGACGACGGAGAAAGCGCGCATGAACGGCAGCGGGAAAACGCTGTCCTTCCTTGTCGTGGAGGATAATCCCGCGGACCGCCGGCTGATCGAGGTTGCGCTCAACGACCTGGACTACGCTGCGGAATCGCGCTGCCTGATCGCATCGGTCGACACGCTTGCCGATGCCATTGCGCACCTGAAGGCGAGCGATACCCTGCCCGATGTCGTCATCCAGGATCTCCACCTGCCGGATGCCGTCGGCATGGAGGCGCTTGAGGCGGTGCGCAAGGACACCGGCAACGCCCCGGTGATCGTGCTCACCGGACTTGACGACTCGGCGGTCGCGACGGAGGCGCTGGCGCGCGGCGCCAGCGACTATCTGGAGAAACGCGACCTGGCGGCGCGGACGCTGTGGCGCGCGATCAGGTACGCCATGGAGCACAAGAAGAAGGAGCTCCAGCTACGCCGTCTCGCCAATAGCGACCCGCTTACCGGCATTCTCAACCGGCGGGCCTTCTTCGATCGCCTCCGGCTGGAGATCGCCCATACCTCGCGCTCCGACATGCACTGCGGCGTGCTGGTCTTCGACATCGACAAGTTCAAGCAGATCAACGACCTCTACGGACACGAGACCGGCGATACCCTGCTGGTGGAGATCGCCCGGCGGGTCGGCGGCCAGTTGCGCGAAACCGATGCTCTCGGCCGCATCGGCGGCGACGAATTCGCCGTCATCGCCCCGAACATCAGGGACGCCGACGGCGCGCTCGAGGTGGCGCGAAAGATCGTCGATGCGGTCGACGGTATCGGTGTCGTCAACGGTCAGAACATCAACCCGGTCGTGAGCGTCGGGATCGCCATCTATCCGTCCGACCACAGCACGGCGGACATGCTCATCTCCCACGCCGATCTGGCCATGTACAAGTCAAAGAATACCAGCCGGCGCATCCACTACTACGACGAGCGCATGGACCACGACGCCAAGGCCCGCCACCGGACCAAGGCAAGGATGCGCGAGGACATCGCCGCCGGCCGTTTCGGCTTCGACTACCAGCCGATCGTCGACGCGCGGACGGGGGCCATCGTGGCCGCGGAGGCCCTGGCGCGCTGGCGCGGCAACGAGACCGTGTCGCCGAGCGAGTTCATCCCGCTTGCGGAATCGGCCGGCTGGATCAACGATCTGAGCTTCGGCCTGTTCGATGAGTTGTGCACCCATCTGCACGAACTGACCGCCGGCGGCCTGCCGAGGGTGCCGATCGCGTTCAACCTGTCGTCACTCCAGTATCGCGACGCGGCGTTCGCCTCCCGCCTCGTCGCCGCGATTCACGCGGCATCCATCGATCCCGGCCTCCTTAATGTCGAGGTGACCGAATCGACGGTGATCGAGGACATCGACATGGCGGTGCGGACCCTGGGCGCACTGAGGACCTGCGGGATCGGCGTGCATCTTGACGACTTCGGCACCGGCTATTCGTCCCTCTCGATCCTGAAGGTCCTGCCGCTGGACGCGCTGAAGATCGATCGCACCTTCGTCGCCGACGTGTGCATCAATGCCGGATCACGCCAGATCGTCGAGGCGGTCGCCAGTCTCGCCCGCAACATGGAACTCAGCACCGTCGCCGAGGGCGTCGAGACCCAGGAGCAGGCCGACCTGCTCCGTGACGTCGGGATCGACCATCTGCAGGGCTACTTCTTCTCCCGTCCCCTCGCCTTCGACGAATTTCGCACGCTGCTGGGCGCAAGCTGCGGGCAGGACAGAGCGGCGAACAACGGCCTGTCCGTCGTCAACGGCCACGCGCGGTCGCGCCGCGCGTCGTAACACTGCCTCATCGGAGCGGACGGCAGTCTGCACGCCGTCCGCTTGGCGCTCTTCCCGCCCGCACCAAACAATCTGATCGAAGTGCTCAAAGGGCCCGCTCACGTGCAGTGCGGGGTCACCACGCCGAACGAACCCGCAGGCGCTCTTCGCAGCCTGGCCAAAGCAAGAAGCGCTCGATTTGCGATACCGGCCCGTGGAGCGGTCTGTTCAACAACCGCAACCTGTGGTGTAGTTGCCTGAATGTATCTGGCGGGGGCTGTCCGTGAGTAGTCGTCTGTCCAGCATGCTTGCTGTAATAGGTTTGGCGTCTTTTATGTACGCGTCCAGCGCGCACGCCGACTACGCGTCGTCGTCTCGCTGGTACAAATCCAAGTCAGAGGACGACCGTACCCTCATCCAAGTGTCCTTGATTCTCCTCGGACACTACAAGGGGCTCGTCGACGGTGTTTTCGGTCGGAATACCTACAACGCGCTCACCGCATATGAACGTGTCGCTCATGGTTATGGTGACGGTGTCTTGTCGGCGGACCAGCTGACGCAGCTGGAATTAGGCGCGTACGAAGTCTACGAGGCATTTGGCTTCGAGGATTTGGAGGACGAGGTGACCGGTATGCGGTTGCCTGTCCCCGTCAACCTGACGCCCAGTTCCTCCCGAGCGAAGTGGGGCACGCATTGGGAAGCGTGGGATAGAGGCGTCGAGCTTGAAACACTTGCTATCCCAGAGACTGATACGTCGTTCGAGAGCCTGTATCGGCGTTTGCGGACTGCTGGAAGGCGGGTAATCACGTACGACGTGAAGCGCCAAGACATGTTCGTCCTGAGCGGACACCTGGCCGACAAGTCGTTCTACACGGCGTTCGTGCGATCGCGCGGAACCAGTTTCGGGTATTCAGTGTCGTGGGAGCGTCAGTATCATGACGTCGGCTCAGTTCTCTCGGTCTTCCTCGCTTCCGCATTCCAGGTCCCAAGCCAAGGCCCGCGGTACGACCCCCCGGCGAAATCGGCGCCCGAGGAACGCTCCGACCCGTCCACCGGTTCCGGTTTCTCGATTTCGACCAGCGGAATGATCGTGACGAACGCGCACGTCGTGGAGAATTGCTCAGCAATTGAAGTAGCGGGTCATGGGCGCGCGTCTCTCCTGTCGAGCGACGAGGAAAAAGATCTGGCGATAATCCGAGTGGCCGGGCGCACGCCGTCATTCGCGAGAATCGAGGGCCGAGACCTCGCGCTCGGACAAGAAGTTGTAGTCGTCGGCTACCCCCTGTCACCGTTGATGGGTGACGCGTTGACGGTGAGCCCTGGGTACGTCGGCAACTTGACGGGCTTGTTTGGTGATGAAGCCGGATTCACGGTCGATGGAAACATCCAACCCGGCAACTCAGGCGGGCCGGTTGTCGACATGAGCGGTCATGTTGTCGGCGTCGCTCGGGGCAAATTACCCGAAGCACTGTTGCTGGAGGTCGTAGGGACGACCGGCGGAAGTCTTGGTTTTGCGATTGGTGCCGAGACGCTGCTCGACTTCCTTGAACCATTTCGGCACCGGAAGGCGATCGGAACAAAACCCACGCTGAGCGTCCAGGAAGTCGTAGCGGTCGCTGAGTCATTCACACATCACATCCGGTGCGAGAAATGATGTTGTGACCTATGTGTGACCTTGGTGGTCAGCTCACTGTGCGGTAACGGGTAACCCATTGAGATTCTTGGTGGAGCCAGGCGGAATCGAACCGCCGACCTCTTGAATGCCATTCAAGCGCTCTCCCAACTGAGCTATGGCCCCATCAAGCGATGCGCCGCGTCGCGCGGCGCCGGAACTTAGGCCGAGGCGTGACGGCGATCAAGGCCGCGCGCCCGTCCGGCGTCAGGTCTGCTCGTCGTCGACGTCGCCGATCAGACCGCCGACATCCTCGGCATCGTCATCCTCGTCATCGGCGAGGAAGGTCTCGTCCTGATTGACATCGTCGCCGTCGGACTCGTCATCCTCGATCTCGACCTCGACCGCACCGGTCTCCATCGCCTCGGTGTCGGCCTCTTCCAGCGAGATCGTGCCCTCTTCGGTTTCCTCGGTCTTCTCCTCCGTCTCGGCCGCGGCCGGAGCCGGGGCCGGCGGAGGAGGCGGCGCCGGCGTTTCGGCGGCGGCCGGTTTCGGCTTGCCGGTCGCGGCCACCTGGAACACGGTACCGCAACTCGGGCAAACAATCGGATCGCGTTCTAGGTCGTAATACTTGGTGCCGCAATTGGGGCACACACGCTTGGTTCCGCGCTTGGCTTTCTTCACCACCACCGGACCCCTCCGCCAGATTCGCGCCCCCCATAATGCGGGCAACTGGCACTGTCAAAACCATTCTGCGCCATCGCGCGAAGATGACGGCGCCATGCGGCCTGTGGTAATCGGACAACGCCCGCTGCGGGGGCGGGCACTACCCTGGAGCTGATGCAGATGGCCATCACCGACGCGCGCCGGCTTCGCGCCCTCCGTTCGGGACCGCTGTCCGGGACGATACGACCGCCCGGCGACAAGTCGATCTCGCACCGCAGCCTGATGATCGGCAGCCTCGCCGTCGGCGAGACGACGATCGAGGGCCTGCTGGAAGGTGAAGACGTCCTGGCCACGGCCGAGGCCATGCGCGGCTTCGGGGCGGCGATCGAACGCGGCGGACCGGGGAGCTGGACGGTCAGTGGCCTCGGGGTCGGCGGCCTGCTCGAACCCGACAGGGTGATCGATTTCGGCAACTCCGGCACCGGCATCCGCCTCGCCATGGGCCTCGCCGGCGCCCATGCCTTCGCCACCACCTTCACCGGCGACGCCTCGCTGGTCGAGCGCCCGATGCAGCGCATCGTCGAGCCGCTGCAGCGCATGGGCGTCCAGGCGCTGCTGCGCTCCGGCGACCGCCTGCCCGGCACGATCCGCGGCCCGGACGCCGTGGTGCCGATGGAGTACCGCCTACCGGTGGCCTCGGCGCAGGTGAAGTCCGCGATCCTGCTCACCGCGCTCAACTGCGCCGGCGTGACCACGGTGATCGAACCGGTGCCGGCCCGCGACCACACCGAGCGTATGCTGACGGCCTTCGGCGCAGATCTCGACATCGAGACCGATGATGACGGGGCGCGCCGCATCCACTTGCAGGGCGAGCGCGACCTGCGCCCGCAGAAGATCACCGTGCCCGGCGATCCATCCTCGGCGGCCTTCGCCATCGTCGCCGCACTGATCGTCGAGGGGTCGGACGTCACCATCGAGAACGTGCTCCTCAACCCGACCCGGACCGGCCTCATCGACACGCTGGTGGAGATGGGGGCGTCGATCGAGATCACCGACCGCCGCGGCGTCAGCGGCGAGGAGGTCGGTGACCTGACGGTCAAGGCGAGCGCGCTCAAGGCCGTGACCGTCCCGGCCGAGCGCGCGCCGTCGATGATCGACGAATATCCGATCCTGGCGGTGGCCGCGGCCTTCGCCGAGGGCGAGACCATCATGCAGGGCCTGGGTGAGCTGCGGGTCAAGGAGAGCGACCGGATGTCGGCGGTCGCCGACGGCTTGCGGGCGTGCGGGGTGGAGGTCGAGGAAGACCTGGAAAGCCTCAAGGTGAAGGGGATCGACAAGGTCGCCGGCGGATCGGTCGAGGCGCGCCACGACCACCGGATCGCCATGAGCTTCCTGATCCTAGGCCTTGCCTCCCGGGATGGTGTCACCGTCGACGATACGCGCACCATCGCCACCAGCTTCCCGGACTTCCGCCCGCTGATGGAAGGCCTCGGCGCCACGTTCGACGAACCGGATGGCGACTGAACCGGCCGGCGCGAGCGCGACACCGCTCGCCATCGCGGTCGACGGCCCGGCGGCGTCCGGCAAGGGCACGCTCGCCCGCCGCCTCGCTGCGGAATTCGGCCTGTCCCATCTCGACACCGGCCTCACCTTTCGTGCGGTGGCCGCCGCCCTGCTGAACAGCGGCAGCGATCTCGAGGACGCCGACGCGGCGGAGACCGCGGCGCGTTCCATCGACCTCGATGCCCTCGACCGGCAGGCCCTGTCGACCCACGCCATCGGTGAAGCCGCTTCGCGGATCGCCGTCCTGCCCGGTGTGCGGGCCGTGCTCGCCGCACGCCAGCGCACCTTCGCCACACAGGGGTCCGGGGCGGTTCTCGACGGACGCGACATCGGCACCGTGGTCCTGCCCGACGCGGCGGTGAAGCTCTACGTCACCGCATCGCCGTCGGAACGGGCGCGGCGGCGGACCGCCGAGATGAGCGCCCGCGGCGAACCAGCCACGTATGACGCCGTGCTCGCCGATCTCAGACGACGCGACACGCGCGATGCCGAACGCGCGGCCGCGCCGCTTGCCAAGGCGGCGGACGCGCACTTGCTCGACACCACCGGAATGGATATAGAAACCGCGTTCCGCGAGGCCGTAGGCATCGTCGAACGGGTTCGCGCCGGACGCGCATGAGGCGCGCTCTTTGATGGAGCGGCGCCTTTTGGCGTTTGGCGGACCGACCCGATGCGATTTCGGCCGGAACCTAAACTGCCGACTTACCGATCCGGAGCGCTACGCCGCACACGACGTGCCGCGTCCCCCGAACGGGCAGGATCAGACGGTCGGGTTGATCAACACAGACCCGTCGGCGAGCGCCCGCTGACGATCCAGGAGTTCGAATGAACGAAGTAAATCCCACCCGGGAAGATTTTGCCGCCCTCCTCGAAGAGTCCTTCAGCATCACGTCACCGACCGAGGGTACGGTCGTCAAAGGTACCGTGGTCGCCATCGAGAAGGACCTCGCCGTCATCGACGTCGGCCTCAAGACCGAGGGACGCGTCGCCGTCAAGGAATTCACCAGCCCGGGACAGGATCCCGATATCGAGGTCGGCCAAGAGGTCGAGGTCTATCTCGAGCGGATCGAGAACGCGCTGGGCGAGGCCGTCCTATCACGGGACAAGGCGCGGCGCGAGGAAAGCTGGGGCCGGCTGGAAGGCTCCTTCGAGCGCGGTGAGAAGGTCACCGGGCACATCTTCAACCAGGTCAAGGGCGGCTTCACCGTCGATCTCGACGGCGCCGTGGCCTTCCTGCCGCGCAGCCAGGTCGACATCCGGCCGGTGCGCGACGTGACGCCGCTGATGAACACGCCGCAGCCCTTCCAGATCCTCAAGATGGACAAGCGGCGCGGCAACATCGTGGTCTCGCGACGCACGGTGCTGGAGGAGACCCGGGCCGAGCAGCGCTCCGAACTGGTCCAGAGCCTCGAGGAAGGCCAGGTCATCGACGGCGTGGTCAAGAACATCACCGACTACGGTGCGTTCGTGGACCTCGGCGGGATCGACGGCCTCCTGCACGTGACCGACATCGCCTGGCGGCGGATCAACCATCCGACCGAGGTGCTGTCGATCGGCCAGACGGTTAAGGTCCAGATCATCCGGGTGAACCACGAGACCCACCGCATCAGCCTCGGCATGAAGCAGCTCGAAGCCGATCCGTGGGAGGGTATCGAGGCCAAGTATCCGGTCGACGCCAAGTTCAAGGGTCGCGTCACCAACATCACCGATTACGGCGCCTTCGTGGAGCTGGAACCCGGCATCGAGGGCCTGATCCACGTCTCGGAGATGTCGTGGACCAAGAAGAACGTCCATCCCGGCAAGATCGTCTCGACCAGCCAGGAGGTCGAGGTGATGGTGCTGGAGGTCGACGCGGTCAAGCGGCGGATTTCGCTCGGCCTCAAGCAGACGCTCGACAATCCGTGGGAGAGCTTCGCAGCGCAGTATCCCGTCGGCGTCACTGTCGAGGGCGAGGTCAAGAACAAGACCGAATTCGGCCTGTTCGTCGGCCTCGACGGCGACGTGGACGGCATGGTCCACCTTTCCGACCTCGACTGGAACCGGCCGGGCGAGGACGCCATCGACGACTATTCGCGCGGTGACGAGGTCAAGGCGGTGGTCCTCGACGTGGACGTCGAGAAGGAACGCATCTCGCTCGGCATCAAGCAGGTCGGCGGCGACCCCTTCGCCGAGGCGGGCAACATCCGCAAGGGCTCGGTAGTCACCTGCGAGGTGATCGACGTCCGCGACGGCGGTCTCGACGTGCGCATCGCCGACACCGACCTCAGTGCCTTCATCCGGCGGTCGGACCTTTCCCGCGACCGCTCGGAGCAGCGGCCGGAACGCTTCGCCAAGGGCGAGAAGGTCGACGCCCGCGTCACCAACTTCGACAAGAAGGCCCGCAAGGTCAGCGTGTCGATCAAGGCGCTGGAAATCGCCGAGGAGAAGGAAGCCGTGGCCCAATACGGGTCGTCGGATTCCGGTGCGTCGCTGGGCGACATCCTGGGCGCGGCGCTGAAGGCCCGCGAAGGCGACGAGGGCCCCGAGGGCTCGGAAGGTGAAGGTACCGAGACTGCCGAGGCCGCCGAGAGCACGGAAAGCGCCGAGACCGCCGAGGGCGGCGAGACTGCCGAGGGCGGCGACGGCGAGGAAGCGGCGGCGACCGGCGACGAGGACAAGCCCGCTTCGTGACGGTCACGACCCCGCCTGGTCACGCCCATAACCGGGGCAGGGGCCAGGCGGGCGCAGGAGCACGATACCTATGTCCATGACGGCCGAGGACATCGTCGACCGCCGCCGGGTGCGCCGGAAGCTGAGCTTCTGGCGCTTCGTCGGCATCATCGCGGTGGTGCTGTTCATTGTCGCCGTGATCGTCGGCACCGCGGGGCGGGACGCCTTCCCGCTGCTGGCGGAGGACCAGATCGCCCGCGTCTCGGTCACCGGCTTCATCGGGGTCGACCGCAAGCGCGACGAGCTTCTGGAGAAGATCGCCGAGACCAACGCGGTCAAGGCCGTGATCGTCTCGATCGATTCCACCGGCGGTTCGACCACCGGCGGCGAGGCGCTCTACGAGAGCCTCAGGACACTGGCCGAAAAGAAGCCCATGACCGCCACCATCGGCACGGTGGGGGCCTCGGCGGCCTACATGGCGGCGATCGCCACCGACCATATCGTGGCCCGCCGCTCGTCCATCACCGGCTCGATCGGCGTCCTGTTCCAGTACCCGAAGGTCGGGGAGCTGCTCGACAATCTCGGGATCGAGGTCGAGGACGTGAAGAGCGGGCCGCTGAAGTCCGAGCCGTCGCTCGTGGAGGAAACACCGCCCCGCACCCGCCAGATGATCGTCGGCATCGTGCGCGACAGCTTCGACTGGTTCGTGGACATCGTCGCCGAGCAGCGCGGCCTCGACCGTGCCACCGCGCTGGGACTCGCCGACGGGCGTATCTTCACCGGCCGGCAGGCGCTGGACGCCGACCTGATCGACGAGATCGGCGGCGAGCAAACCGCCATCGCATGGCTCGCCGAGGAACACCAGATCAATCCCGACCTGCCGGTCAAGGACTGGAAGGTGGAGGAGGGCGACGGCGACTTCGGTTTCGCCCGCGCGGCGCTGTTGTGGATCGCCTACCAGACCGGCCTGGCGCCCGCGCTGGTCGACGGGTCGGCGCTAAATCGCCTGTTGCCGGAAGGGCTTGCGCTTGACGGCCTACTGTCCGTTTGGCAGGGTTCGGAGTAGACGCGCGGCCGACGAGGGGGCTCCCGATGATCAAATCGGAACTGGTGCAGAAGATTGCGGAACGCAATCCTCACCTCTATCAGCGCGACGTCGAACACATCGTCAACGCCATCCTCGATGAAATCACCGAGGCGCTGGCGCGCGGCGACCGCGTCGAGTTGCGCGGCTTCGGTGCGTTCTCGGTCAAGAACCGCCCCGCCCGTGTCGGCCGCAATCCGCGCACCGGCACCACGGTACACGTGACCGAGAAGCACGTGCCGTTCTTCAAGACCGGCAAGGAAATGCGCGAGCGGCTGAACCCCTGAGCCTCGCACCCCGCGATCCATCCGAGCCCGCCCCGCGATGCGCCGTCTTCTCCTGCTGTTTGTCCTGATCCCCCTGGCGGCCGTGGTCGTCGTCCTGTCGGTGGTCAACCGCGCGCCGGTGACGCTGGTCCTTGTGCCGGTGGGCGAACCGCCGGCCGTCGTCGTCGAGGCGCCCCTGTTCCTTATCCTGTTCGCGGCCGTGACCCTCGGTGCGGTGCTGGGCGGTGCGGCCGTGTGGCTACGGCAGGCACGGTGGCGGCGGGCCGCACGGCAGGAGCGATCAAGGGCAGCCGGGCTGGAGAAGGACGTGGAACGCATGCGCCAGCGCGCGCAGGCCACACCGCCGCAGATCGCCCTGCCCGAGAGCGGTCGCGACGCCGCCTGAGCGCCGCCGCCCGGGCACCCCATCGTCGGCGTGCGGTCCACATGGACTCGCCCCACCTTTCATGCGACATGCTGGCCCGATGTCGATCCTCGTCAAAATCTGCGGCCTGAAGACCGAAGAGGCCATGGCGGCCGCCCTCGAAAGCGGCGCCGATCTCGTCGGCCTGGTCCATTTCGCCCACAGCCCCCGGCACGTCGACCTGACCGACGCGGCACGGCTCGCCGCACAGGCCCGCGGCAAGGCCGAAACCGTGCTGGTGACCGTCGACATGGCGAGCGACGCGTTGGCCGCGGCGGCCGAGGCGATCCGGCCCGACTGGCTGCAGTTCCACGGCCATGAGACGGCCGAGCACATGGCCGCGCTCGCGGCGCGGAGCGGCTGCCGAACCATCCGCGCGGTCGGAGTCGCCGGCGACGACGACCTGCGCCAGGCCAACGACCTGACCGATGCCTGCGACATGCTGCTCCTGGAGACCAAGCCGCCGGCCGGCGGCGACCGCCCGGGCGGTCACGGCATCACCTTCGACTGGCGGCTGGTGGCCGGCCGAGCGCCCGACAGGCCCTGGCTCCTGTCGGGCGGACTCGACGCCGGCAATGTCACCGAGGCGCTGACGGTCTCCGGTGCGCCGGGCGTCGACGTGTCGTCCGGGGTCGAACGCGCGCGCGGGATCAAGGACACCGGCATGATCCGCGCCTTCATCGCCGCTGCCCGCGCAACAGAACACGCTCCTGATCGCGCCGCTTCGGAGAGCCTCGCTTCGTGACCGTCGCCCCCAACACGCTGCGCAGCGGCCCGGACGATCGTGGATTCTTCGGTCAGTTCGGCGGTCGTTTCGTTGCCGAAACGCTTATGCCGCTGATCCTGGAGCTGGATACGGCCTATCGCGAGGCCAGGGCCGACCCGGCGTTCGGGGCGGAACTGGAAACGCTGAACAGCACCTATGGCGGCCGGCCGAGCCCGCTCTATTTCGCCGAGCGCCTCACGGCCGAACTAGGCGGCGCCAGGGTCTACTTCAAGCGCGACGAGCTCAACCACACCGGCAGCCACAAGATCAACAACTGCCTCGGCCAGATCCTGCTGGCGCAGCGCATGGGCAAGACCCGGATCATCGCCGAGACCGGCGCCGGGCAGCACGGTGTCGCGACCGCGACGGTGGCGGCGCGGTTCGGCCTCCCCTGCGTCGTTTACATGGGCGAGACCGACGTGGAGCGGCAGAAGCCGAACGTCTTCCGCATGCACCTTCTGGGCGCCGAGGTCCGCCCGGTGAGCGCCGGCAACGGGACGCTCAAGGACGCCATGAACGAGGCGCTGCGCGACTGGGTCGCCAATGTGGAGACCACCTACTACCTGATCGGCACCGCCGCCGGCCCCCACCCCTATCCGGAGCTGGTGCGCGACTTCCAGTCGGTGATCGGCCGCGAGGCGCGCGAGCAGATGCTGGCTGCCGAAGGCCGCCTGCCGGATACGCTGGTCGCCTGCATCGGCGGCGGATCGAACGCCATCGGCCTGTTCCATCCTTTCCTCGACGACACCGACGTCGCCATCATCGGCGTCGAGGCGGGCGGCCACGGGCTGGAGACGGAGAACGGCCACGCCGCCTCCATGAGCGGCGGTCGGCCCGGCGTCCTCCACGGCAACCGCACCTATCTCCTCCAGGACGACGACGGCCAGATCCTCGAGGGTCATTCGATCTCCGCCGGACTCGACTATCCCGGCGTCGGCCCGGAGCACGCGTGGCTGAAGGAGACCGGCCGCGTCAGCTACGTGCCGGCCACCGACGCCGAGGCGCTGGAGGCCTTCCAGTTCCTGACCCGGGTCGAGGGCATCATCCCGGCGCTGGAGCCGGCCCATGCGCTGGCGCATGTGATGAAGATCGCGCCCAAGATGGATCGCGAGCAGATCATCCTCATGAACCTGTGCGGGCGCGGCGACAAGGACGTGTTCGCGGTAGCCGAACATCTCGGGCTCGGACTCGGATCGTGATCACCACCCGCATCGATACCCGCTTCGCGGCACTCCGGTCGGAGGGGCGGGCGGCGCTGGTGACCTTCGTCACCGCAGGCGACCCCGATTTCGACACCTCGCTCGAGATCGTGAAGGCGCTGCCCGCGGCCGGTGCCGACGTGATCGAACTCGGCATGCCGTTCTCCGACCCGATGGCCGAGGGGCCGCCGGTCCAGGCGTCGTCGCAGCGGGCGCTCGCCGCCGGCCAGACCATGGTCCGCACGCTCGACCTGGTGCGCCGCTTCCGCGAGGGCGATCCCGACACGCCGATCGTGCTGATGGGCTACTACAACCCGATCTTTTCCTACGGCAACGACCGCTTCATCGCCGACGCGAGGGACGCCGGCGCCGATGGGCTGATCGTGGTCGACCTGCCGCCGGAGGCCGACGACGAGCTCTGCCTGCCGGCGCGCGAGGGCGGGCTCAACTTCATCCGCCTGGCGACGCCGACCACCGACGACAACCGCCTGCCGACCGTGCTCGCCAACGCTTCCGGCTTCATCTACTACGTCTCGATCCTCGGCATCACCGGCACGGCCTCGCCCGATACCGGCGCCGTGCAAACGGCCGTGCAAAGGATCAAGAGGCGCACTACATTACCGGTTGCCGTCGGTTTCGGCGTCAAGACCGAGGACCAGGCGCGCGCCATCGCCGCCGACGCCGACGGCGTGGTTGTGGGATCGGCACTGGTCAACGCCGTGCGCGATTCGCTTGAGGACGGGCGGGCGACGGCGCGCACCGTCGGATCGGTCACCGATCTCGTCCGGACGCTGGCGCGCGGCGTCGGCGAGGCCAGGGCCGGGGTGACGGCATGAGAGGACAACAGACGTGAGCTGGATCACCAACGTCGTACGACCCAAGATTCAGAGCCTCCTCAACAAGCGGGAGGTGCCGAAGAACCTCTGGATCAAATGCCCCGAGACCGGCGAGATGGTGTTCCACCGCGATCTCGAAGCCAACCGCTTCGTGATCCCGTCGTCTGGCTACCACATGCGCATGACCGGCCGGCAACGGCTTGAGGATTTCTTCGACGACGGCCGTTACGAGCGCATCGACACCCCGGACGTCGCCGCCGACCCGCTGCGCTTCCGCGACGAGCGGCGCTATTCGGAACGGCTGCGCGACAACCGCGCCAAGACCGGCGAACAGGATGCGGTGCTGATCGGCGACGGCAAGGTCGAGGATATCTCGGTGATCGCCGCAGTGCAGGATTTCGCGTTCATGGGCGGCTCGCTCGGCATGGCGGCCGGCGAGGCCATCATCACCGCCTTCAACACCGCGGTGGAACGGCAGCGCCCGATGATCCTGTTCGCGGCCTCGGGCGGCGCGCGCATGCAGGAGGGCATCCTGTCGCTGATGCAGTTGCCGCGCACCACCGTGGCGCTCAACGCGCTCCGCGACGCCGGGCTGCCCTACATCGTCGTGCTCACCAACCCGACCACCGGCGGGGTGACCGCGAGCTACGCCATGCTCGGCGACATCCACATCGCCGAGCCGGGCGCCCTGATCGGCTTCGCCGGTCCGCGGGTGATCGAGCAGACGATCCGCGAGAAGCTGCCCGAAGGCTTCCAGCGTTCGGAGTATCTGCACGAGCACGGCATGATCGACATGGTCGTGCATCGCCACGAATTGCGGGCGGTCATCGCCCGGCTCCTGCGGCTGTTCGGCGCGCAATCGTCCGCGCCGGTGGCCGAGGCCCTTCTGCCGCCGATGGAGGATGTGGCCGAGCCGGCCTGACCGGATACGCCACACTGCGAGACGTCTCATGGACCGTTCCAGCGCGATCCTGCAGCGCCTGCTGGCGCTGCATCCCCGGCGGATCGACCTTGCGCTCGACCGCATCGAGCACCTGATGGCGCGCCTCGGCTGGCCGCATCTGGCGCTGCCGCCGGTCATCCACGTCACCGGCACCAACGGCAAGGGCTCCACCACCGCCTTCATGCGGGCGATGCTGGAGGCCGACGGACACGCGGTCCACGTCTACGCCTCGCCGCATCTCGTCCGCTTCCACGAGCGCATCCGGCTGGCGGCGCCGGGCGGCGGGTCCTTCGTCAACGAGGACGAACTCGCCGACACGCTGACCGCCGCGGAACGCGCCAACGACGGCGGGCCGATCACCCAGTACGAGATCACCACCGCGGCCGCGTTCATGCTGTTCGCGCGCCATCCGGCGGATGTGCTCCTGCTTGAGGTGGGGCTTGGGGGGCGGCTGGACGCGACCAACATCGTGCGCGACCCCGCCGCGGCGGTGCTCACCCCCATCTCGCTCGACCATGAGAGCTTCCTCGGCGACCGCGTCGAGGACATCGCCGGCGAGAAGGCCGGTATCCTGAAGCCCCGCGCGCCGGGCGTGATCGCACCGCAGACCGAGTCGGTCCTCAGGGTGATCGAGCGCAAAGCGGCCGAGGTCGACGCGCCACTGACGATCGCCAACCAGGACTGGATCGCCCTGCCGGAGCGCGGGCGGCTGGTCTATCAGGACGAGCGCGGGCTTCTCGACCTGCCCGGGCCGCGCCTGCCCGGCCGGCACCAGTTCACCAATGCCGGGACGGCGATCGCCGCCCTGCGCGCGGCCGGGTTCGACCCGTCGGTCGAGGCGCTGGAAACCGGACTCACCACCGTCGACTGGCCGGCGCGGCTGCAGGCACTGGTCAACGGCAACCTCGTGCAGCACGCACCGCGGGGGGCCGAACTTTGGCTCGACGGCGCGCACAATGCCGGCGCCGGCGCCGCGATCGCGGAAACCATGGCCGATCTGGAGGAGCGCGACCCCAAGCCGCTGATGCTGATCACCGGCATGGTGTCGACCAAGAGCGCGGAGGATTTCCTGCGCCCGTTCGCGAGCCTCGCCTCGCGGGTGTTGTGCGTTCCGGTGCCGGGCACCGACGCCGGCTGGCCGCCGGAGGACCTGGCGGCGGCGGCGCGTTCGGTGGGGCTGCCGGCGGACACCTATGACGATGTGGCGTCAGCGCTCGACAGTATCCGGCTCGACCACGACGCCGCGCCGACGCCGCGTATCCTGATCTGCGGTTCGCTGTATCTGGCCGGCGCCACGCTCGCGGCCAACGGCACGCTGCCGACCTGATCGCCAGCTTCGTACCGTCATTCCGCACGCCGCGCAGCATCGTCGACGATGCGCTGCTGATACGGGACCTGAAACTTGCACGTTGGCGCTGGATTCCGGGTCTGCGCAGCACCGCTTCGCGCTGCGGCGCGCCCGGAATGACGGAGAGGTGTTGGGTGATCTCCGCCGTCACCGCATCCTGCACGCAAAGCGGTAAACCCTGCCGTCATTCCGCACGCGGTGCGGCATCTCTGATGACGCTCCGCAGATGCGGAATCTCATGCAAGTAGCGGCGCCTGTCCCGGGTCTGCACCGCACCACTTCGTGCTGCGGCGCACACGGGACGACCGGGAGGTGGTTCGTCGGTTCGACCGCCCCTCAGACGGACTCGGAGATCCAGGCCGACAGCTTGGCCTTGGACGCCGCGCCCACCTGCATCGACGTGGGCTCGCCATCCTTGAACATGATCAGGGTCGGGATCGACCGCACCCCGTAGCGGATGGTGACGTTCGGATTCTCGTCGATGTTGAGCTTGGCGATCTTGACCTTGCCGTCCATCTCCTTGGCGATTTCCTCCAGCGCCGGGGAGATCATGCGGCACGGTCCGCACCATTCGGCCCAGAAATCGACGACGACGGGGTCCGATGACTTCAGGACATCGTTGTCGAAATTCGCATCGGTCACAGTTTCTGGCATGTCGGCCTCGGTTGGGATTGGGAGTTGAAAGGAGCTGCTCCGAACGTAGGTGGTGCCGGTCACCTGTCAAGCTGGGCGACATGTCGCGCGCCATCGGTCGAGGACCGAGACGACGGGAATGGCGGGATTCAGCCTACGCCCGACGATTCGGTGAGCTTCACGGACGCCATCACGTCTTCGGGAAGAACGATCAGACGCGGGCCGGCCGTCCACACCAGCGCCGCCTCGACCGCGCGGCCAGGATAGATTCGCGCGAGCAGCCGCCGGTAGAGCGCCATCTGCGCGACGTAGACCTCGGGCACGTCACCGGGCGCATCGGGCATGTGGCGCCCGGTCTTGAAGTCGACGATGAGGACCCGGTCGTCGGTCACCGCCAGCCGGTCGATGCGGCCCGCAATCAGCGCGTCGCCGTCGCGGCCGATGACGTCGACCTCGGCGCGGCTGCCGGGGGCAAAGACTGGCGCCATCGCAGGATCGTCCATCACCGCCAGCACCTCGTCGGTGAGCGCGGTGCGGGCACCCTCGGGCCAGCGCTGCGCGGCGGTCGACAGGAACCGCGTCGCGGCCGAACGCCGCTCACCGGCCGGGAGGTCCGGCAAGGATTGCAGCAGCCGGTGGGCGAGATCGCCGCGCTCGCGCGGATCGAGCCCGTCGGCCCGGGGTGCGGGCGGCTCCCGCAAGCTTGACCATGGAACCACCGCGGACGGCGCGATCTCCCGCCGCCAGGCTGCCGGCGGCGGCGCGGCGCGATCGAGCCAGCCGGGCACATCGGGCGGCGAAGGCGGCGCGCGTTCGGGTTCGGCCGCGCCCGCGGCCACGTCGGCATCGGCGGCCTCCCACACCAGATCGACCTCGCCATCGGCGCGCACGTCTTCCCGGCAGTCCGGCTCCAGCGCGTCGCGGATCAGCCGGTACCAGCCGTCCTCGGGGCGGGGGACCTGCTTCTCGATCCCGCACACCACCAGGCGGTCGCGCGCCCTGGTCATGCCGACATAGAGAAGGCGGCGGTACTCCTCGCGCGCGCGCTCCCGCCACGCTTCCAGCTTCTCGCCCACACTGTTGGGCAGGGAGCGCTTGCCACGGTTCCAGATCAGCCCGCGGGGCGGCGCCGTCGGGTCGTCGTCGTCCGGCAGGACCAGGAGCTTGGGATCATGGCTGGAATGGACCGGCTGCGACCCGTTGTCGATCAGGAAGACGATGTCGGCCTCCAGCCCCTTAGCGCCGTGCACGGTCATGACGCGCACCTCGTCGCGCTCGGTGTCGGCGTCGCGGCGCACCTGGATGTCGGCGTCGGCGAGCCAGGCGACGAAGCCCTGCAGGGTAGCGATATTGTCGCGTTCATAGGCGAGCGCCAGCGACAGGAACTCGTCGAGCACGTCGTCGACCTCGGGGCCGAGGCGGGCGAGGAAGGCCTGCCGCCCGGTCGGTCCGGTGAGGAGGCGGGCATAGAAGTCGTACGGGCTTCGCCGCGCCGCGTCGCGCCGCCAGCCGCGCAGGCGTTCGACGAACGTACGCAGGCTGTCGTCGTCACCGGCAAGCCGCTGCAAGGCCACCCATAGCGGGCCGCCGCGGCCGTGGGCGAGGCGGAACAGGGCCTCGTCGTCGAGCCCGAACAGCGGGCTCTTCAGGACCGCGGCGAGCGACAGGTCGTCGGCCGGCAACTGGATGAAGCGGCCGAGCGCCATCAGGTCGAGGACGGCGATGTGCTCGGTGAGCGCCAGACGGTCGACGCCAGCGATCGGCACGTCACGGCGCTTGAGCTCGCGGTTGATGGCGGCGTTGAGCGAACCGCGGGTGCGGGTGAGGACCAGGACATCGCCGGCGGTGATCCGCTTGCCGGTGGCCGCGAGACGTTCACCGGAGGCGAGCCAGCCGGCAACGGTTTCGGCCACGTCACGCGCCAGCCGCCGCTCCGGGCTCGCGCTGCCGAGATGGTCGATAGGGGCGGTCCAGTCCTCCGGCGGCGTCTGCACCGGCGGCACATACAGGGGCCATATGGTCACCGATCCCGGCGCGCGTCGGCGGTGGGCCTCGTGGACCGGTGCACCGGCGCCGAAACTGACACCGGCGTGAACGGCGTCACGGGCGAAGACCCGATCGACGGCGGAGAGCACCGCCGGGGTAGAGCGATACGAGACGCGAAGCGGCACGTCGTTCCACGCATAATCGCCGCCGGTGGCGCGCGTCCGGAGATCGCGCCGCACCGCATCGAACCAGGCGGGTGCCGCGCCCTGGAACGAATAGATCGACTGCTTCTCGTCGCCGACGGCAAACACCGTCCGCCCCGTTTCGACGGCGCCCTCGCCGGCGAAGAACTCGTCGACCAGCGCCTTCACCACCTGCCACTGGCGCGGTGAGGTGTCCTGCGCTTCGTCGACCAGAACGTGGCGCAGGCCGCGATCGAGCTTGTAGTGGAACCAGGCGGCCGCGCCCTTGCGGTCGAGCAGCCTGGCGGTGCGCACCACAAGATCCTCGAAGTCGAGCACACCGGTCTCGTGCTTCAGGGCCTCGTAATCAGCGATGGCGCCGTCGGCGAGGCGCAACAGCGCCGCGGTGGCCTGATGGCAGGCGACCAGCCGCATGCGGTCGACCAGCGCGTCGAGCCGCGCGGCCTCCTCGGCAAGGCTGTCGGCGAGCCCCGGCCAGCCGTCGCTGACCTTCCTGGTGACCAGCCGGTTCGCTGCTCGGAAATCGCCGTCGCTCTTGATGAAGAAGGCGAGATAGCCGTCGGCGCGGCGCTCCGGATCGGCAAAGGTGACAGCGGGCGCGAGGCGCGCGGACGCCGCCCGATCGGACGTGCCGCTGGCGGTGAGCGTTGCATGCAGGCGGGTCAGGTCATCGTCGGTGAGCGGCGACCCGCCCCGGATCGCGGCCCGCAGGGTCGCCATGGTCTCGCCGGGCTCAAGATCCAGCTCGTCGCGCAGGGCGTCGAGGCCGTCATCGACGGTGCCGTAGCGCTCCACCCAGCGGGCGATCTGGTCGCGGCGCTCGACGAACTCGACGATCGAGGTTTCGTGGGTGAAGTCGGTGGCGAAGCCCAGCACGTCGGCGAGCGCCCGCCCGAGCACCCCGCCCGGCGCCGCCGCAGCGCGGGCCCAGACGCGGCGGCGGGCCTCGTCGCGCATGGCCCGCGCAGTCACGTCGTCGAGCACCTCGAACCCGCCCGCCACGTTCGCCTCGAAGGGAAACTGCTGGAGGATGCGCTCGCAGAAGGCGTGGATGGTCTGGATCTTGAGGCCGCCGGGCGTGTCGAGGGCACGCGCGAACAGACGCCGCGCGGTCGACAGCCGTTCCGCGGGTGGGGGCGTCCCTTCGATGTCGGTCAGTTCGGCCGCGAGCGCCGCGTCGTCGAGGACGGTCCAGCCGGCCAGCGTGGAGAAGACGCGGCTCGCCATCTCGGCGGCGGCGGCCTTGGTGAAGGTGAGGCAGAGGATGTGCGCCGGATCGACGCCGTCGAGCAGGAGGCGCAACACCCGGCGCGCCAGCACGTAGGTCTTGCCGGCGCCGGCATTGGCCGAAACCCAGGCGGAGACGGCCGGATCGGTGGCACGATGCTGGACGTCGGTGCTCATCGGTAGTCGTCATCCGATTCCAGCAGCGACCATTCCTGCGCGCGCGCCAGATGGTCGTAGTCGCCCTGGAACCGGGTGCGCTCCTCAAGCGGCCGGGCGCGGGAGCGGTAGCCGTGCTCGGGACTCGCATAGGCGTCGACCAGATCGGTGAAGAGGCTGAGTGCGCGATCGGCAAGGGCGTCCGCCGTCTCGCCGCGCTTCACCGCGGACGCGATCACCTCACTGCGCCCGACCCGGCCAAGCGCCAGCCAGGCGAGCGCGCTCACGCTCCGGTCCCTGAACGCGGGGTCGAACCCGCCTGCGCGGGCGACCGCAGCCTCCAGCGTCATCTGCGGCGAGAGGCCGGCATAGACCTGGCGCGCGGTCGGCGGCGAGGTGGTCTTGAAGTCGTAGATCGCCAGCGATCCGTCCCGCATCAGATCGATGCGGTCGGCGCGGCCCTTCAGGGTGACCGGGCCAACCTCAAGCCGGCCGTCGATCTCGGCATAACGGCGCTCGACGAGGGCGTCGCGGTCCGCTTCCCAGGCGATCAGCCACTCGGCGATCGCATGGAAGCGCGCGGTCCAGATGGCGTGGAGCTCCGGCGCGTCGGCGATGCCCTCAAGGACTTCGGACGCGATGCCCGTCAGGTGCTCCAGCGCCGCTTCGTCGTGGGGGCCCTCCCAGGCCTGCGTGAAGCGCCCGAGGCTCTCGTGGAACAGCGTGCCGCGCAGGGCCCGGTCGTGGGCGAGCCCGATGGGATCGAGCGGCCGAAGGTCGAGGACGCGCTTGGCATAGACCGCGTAGGGGTCACGGATCAGGGTCTCGATCTCGGTGATCGACAGCGTATCCGGGCGAGCGGCAAGCGGCGGTGTCGGCGCCGGCTGGCCGACCGGACGGAGCGTCCCGACGGGGCGATCGACCAGCCGTGCGAGCGCGATCAGGCGCTCGCCCCGCGCCGCGGCCGGCGCCAGGCCGTCTTCGCCGACGACCGCGCGGAGGCGCTGGAGCCAGCGCGCTTCGATGGTCGGCGCACCGCCGCGCTTCAGCGCCCGCGTGCACAGAACATTGGGCTGGGCGAAGGCCTGCACGAAATCGTGGGCCGCCAGTCCCAGGCGGCGCTCCGGCGGCGGCAGACCAAGCTCGGCGCGCATGGTCCGCGACAGCCACGGATCGGTCCGCGGCGACGCCGGCCAGACGCCCTCGTCGAGCCCGCCGAGGATGAGGAGATCGGCGGTCTGGAGGCGGGCTTCGAGGACACCCCAGATGTGCAGGCGGGGATCAGCGCCGGGCGGGCGCGGCAGCACGGTTTCCGACAGGACGACGTCGAGCAGGCCCGCGAACTCGGCCGCGCGCAGCTCGAAACGCGCCGCGGCCGGGCTGGACACCAGTGTCTCAAGGAGCGTCGCCAGCGCCTCGCCGCCGGCGGACTTGGCCAGCGCCTCGTGATCGGCGACGGCGTCGATGACCTGGCCCAGACGGGTCGCGAGGTCGGCCAGAGCCACGTTGCCGTCGCCGTCATGGCAGTCGAGCAGTGGCGCGAAGGCGTTACGGACGCGACCGGCGAAGTCGACGGCGCGCTGCCGGCGTTCCGGATCGCGTGCGGAACGGGGCAACGCAGCGTCCTGCCGTCCCAAACGGTCGGGAAGGCCGGCAATGCCGCCCGTGAAACGCTGGCCGCGCAACGTCGCCAGCTCCAGGGCCTCGACCGCGGCGAAACGATCGCTGGGCGCCATGCCGAACGACACCAGCGGATGGCGCAGGAGGGCGAGCAGGGTGACGGCGTCGACCTCCGGGTCGGCGGCCGCCGCGACCAGCCGGCACAGGCGACCGGCGGCATCGTCGGCCAGCGACCGGCCGGCGGAATCGTCCACCGACAGGCCCCAGCGGGCGAGTTCGGCGGCCACCCGCGCGGCCAGGTGACGGTCCGGCGTCACCAGCGCCGCGGTCACGCCGTCGGTCTCCACCGCCTCGCGCATGGCGACGGCCGCGACCAGCGCCTCCTCCTGCTCGTTGCGAGCGAGCGCCAGGCTGATGCCGTCGAGCGCGCCGGCGACGTCGAGATCACGTGTGTGGTCGGCCCAGGCCTCGCTGGTGGCCGACGGCCGCATGGTCTCCGACAGGAGCGCGCCACGGGCGGTCGCCACCGGGGTTGCGCGGCCGAGGACGGCGACATCGGCGCGTTCGATGCCGATCGAGGCGATCAGCCGCTTGAGACCGAACTGCGGATGGCCGTGGACGGCCGGGCCCGCGTCGACCTCGTCGTCGACCGCCGCCCAGCCGGCCGCGTCGAGATCGAGATCGAGGCCGGGCAAGACGAGAGCACCGGCCGGGGCTTGGGCGACGGCGCGCAGGAGGGCGGCGGTCGCCGGGATCGAGCCGGTGGATCCGGCCGCGACGACCGGGCCGCCGCGGCCTTCGGTCCACCGCTGCGCCTCGGCGTGCAGCATCCGGTCGCGCTGGACGGTCGGGTCCTCGCGACCGATCTCGGCCAGAAACGTCGGCCAGGCCTCGGCGACGATGCCGAGGAAATCCAGCGTCACGTCGAAGAAGGCGGTCTGTTCCACCTCCGGCAGGTCGCGGAGCGCTTCCCAGCCGATCCCCGCGGATTCGACATCGTCCAGCAGGCGTTCCAGAGCACCGGCAAGGCGCGCTGCATCCGCCGCCGAGGCGGGGATCGCCAGATCCTCGTCGTCGTCGATCTGCAGCAGTTCACGCTCGACGCCCTCGGCCCAGGCGAGCGCCAGTTCCGTCAGGGTCAGGCGGCGGTCGAGCGGGCTCACGGCTTCGGCCAGCAGCGCGCCCGCATCCGACAGGCCGTCCGTGGCGGTCAGAAACACCGCTTCGTCGTCGATGTCGCCGAGCGGCCGGATACGGGGCAGGATCATTGCCTCGCCGCCCAGGCGATCGAGCAGCACCTCGCGGAGTTCGCGCGCGGCGCGCCGGGTCGGCAACAGGACGGTCAGGCCGGCGAGCGCCAGCGGATCGCGATCGAACGGCACGAGATCGCCGGCCATGAGCGCGTCGGCCAGTGTCGGCAGGAACGGCAGGCCGGGGGGGATGGTGAAGACGGACGGACGGCCATCGGCCATCTCAGGCGGCGCTGTCGGCGAGTGCCCGCTCCGCTCCGCGGATGGCGCCGGGGGTGCCGACATGGAGCCAGATGCCTTCGAGCCGCACGCCGAACAGCCGACCCGATTCGATCGCCTGGTCGAACAGCCGGTTCAGCGAGAACGGGCCGGCGGGCGCGTCGGCGAAGAAGCGGGGATGCAGGATCGCGGCGCCCGCATAGGCGAACGGCGCCACCCGGCGTTCGGGCCGGCGGACCAGCCGGCCGGCGGGATCGAGGAGGAAATCGCCGGCGCCGGCATAACCGATGGCGTGGACCGTGGGCGAGACCAGGAGCAGCGCGTCCATGGCGTCGTCGCGCCAGCTCTCGGCCAGGAGGTCGAGATTGCGGGTCACGCCCTCGATCCAGAAGGAATCGGAATTGAGCAGGTAGAACGGATCGTCGCCCAGCGACGGCAGGGCCTTGGCGATACCGCCGCCGGTGTTGAGAAGCTGCTCGCTCTCGTCGGAGATGACGACCCTGGGCTGGTTGCGCCGTTCAGCGTGGACCCGCACCAGGTCGGCCAGATAGTGGACGTTGACGACCGCCTGCTCGACGCCGGCCGCCTCCAGACGATCGAGCGCGTGGTCGATGAGGGCGCGACCGCCGACCTCGACCAGCGGCTTGGGCGTCGTGGTGGTGATGGGGCGCATGCGCTTACCGACACCGGCGGCGAGAATCATGCCGCGTTTCGGTCGCGCGCCGCGCAGTGGTTTGAGCACGAAACCCGGCGAAGCGTCGATCATTGCGTGGTGGCCGCCCCCGACATGCGGTCCTCATACCACCGCCGCACAGCGGAAAGAACCGGATGGGCAAGGTTGCGCCCAAGATATTCGCGCATCCTGGGGATATGCACCAGATAGCCGCTTCGCCCCCGGCCGGCGAGGCGGGCGAAGGCGCCGAGGATCTTCATGGCGCGCTGGGCGCCGAGGATGGCATAGGCCGCGCGGAAGGCGTCGGCGTCGAAGCCAGGATCGGCGCGTTGCCGGGCGGCCACGTAGCGCTCCAGATTGGCGGTTTCGAGCGCCTCGGGCACCGTCACCCGCGCATCCTGGAGGAGCGAGACGAGGTCGTAGGCGGGATGCCCCATCAGCGCGTCCTGGGTGTCGAGAAGACCGACCCGCGCGAGGCCCGTGCGCCCGGCCAGCCACAGAAGATTGGGGCTGTGGACATCGCGCAGCACGAGGGTGCGCGGCGCGTCGTCGACGGCGGCAAGAAGCGGCGACCACGCCGCCGCGAAGCGCCCGGGATCGTCCGAACCGACAGGCGCGCCGGCCCACGGTAAATAATGATCGACGAACAGCGTGAGTTCGGTGCGCAGCACCTCGGCATCGTAGGCCGGCCGATCGACGTGCACCGGCCGGGCCGGGTCGTGGAGGCGGAGAAGAACATCGACGCAGACGCCGTAGCGGTCAGGCACCGGCGAGCCATCGGCGGCGATCCCCTCGGTGCCCAGGTCTTCGATCAGCGCGAAACCAAGGTCGCGATCGGCGGCCAGGATCGCGGGTGCCGACAGGTCCGCCTGCCGCATGGCGTCGGCGACCGCCACCAGCGTCGCGACATCGGTGGCGCGGGCAGCGCGGGCATCGTAGCTGCCCGGTTCCGGGGGCGGCATCGGCGGCCAGTCCATGACGATCCGGGAGCCGGCGTCGGTGGCGATGCGCTCATAGCGGCGGGTCGACACATCGCCCTTGACGTGGCGTCGGACGGCGCTGGCGTAGTTCTGACGGGCGAGGAAATCGCGCACCGCGAGGGTGCGGGCGAGGCGCACCGGCCAGTCGCCGCCGCCCTCCAGGCGCGCCACACGGCCGGCGCCTTCCATGGTGAGCGTGACGTCGAGTCGCTCCGGCGGCAGGCGCCCGGGCGCCCGTTCCGGCCATTCGACCAGGACCGCGCCGCGGTCGAGGGCGTCGTCGAGGCCCAGCTCGTCCGGCTCGCTGTCGGTCTCCACGCGGTAAAGATCGAAATGGGCGACCGGAAACCTGCCCTCCTCGTAGATCTGGACGAGGGTGAAGGTGGGGCTCGGCACCTCGAGCACGGGATCGTCGCAGAAGGCGCGCAGGAAGGCGCGCGCGAAGGTGGTCTTGCCGACGCCGAGGCCGCCGGCCAGCGCGATGGCGTCGCCCGGCCGCGCCATGGCGGCGATGTCGGAGGCGAGCGCGGCAGTCGCCGCTTCGTCCCGGAGCGGCAGGTCGATCGCCATGGCAGGCTCAGGCGGCGGCTGCGATGCGCGGCCGCAACGGCAGACTGACCGCGACCGCCGATCCCTGCCCCTCGGTCGAATCGATGCGCACCGTGCCGCCGTGGAGTTCGACGAAGCTCTTCACGATCGCGAGGCCGAGGCCGGCGCCGCCGCGGGAATCGCCGCGCGGCAGGGTGGAGAAACGGTCGAAGGCGATGTCGACGAAATCGGCGGGCATGCCGTGGCCCTCGTCGCGAATCTCGAATTCGACGGCGCTGTCCTTGCGCACCACCGCCACCGAGACGCGGGCTCCGGGATCGGAGTACTCGATGGCGTTGGACACCAGGTTGAACAGCACCTGGCGGATGCGGCGATCGTCGGCGACGAAGCGGCCGAGCCCCGGCGGCAGCGACACCTCCAGCGCGATGTCCTTGGCGGCGATCTGCTCCCGGAGCTCGCCCACCGTGTCGCGCACCATGTCGGCGATGGCGACCTCGGCGATATCGAGTTCCATGACGCCGGCATCGACCGTGGTCAGATCGAGGATGTCGTTGATGATGGCGAGCAGCGAGGCGCTCGACGACAGGATGTAGGAGACGTACTCGTCCTGCTTCTCGTTCAGCGGGCCGACACGGTCGTCGGTCATGAGCTGGGCGAAGCCGATGATGTTGGTCAGCGGCGAGCGCAGCTCGTAGGAGACGTGGCGGATGAAGGCGTTCTTCAGCCGGTCGGCGGCCTGGAGCGCCTCGTTCTTCTCGATCAGGACGCGCTCGACGCGCGCGGAGTCGGTAACGTCGACGAAGGTCACCATCGTCTGGCCGTCGGGCAGCGGCACGGCCGCGTAGTCGATGATACGGCCATCGCTCTGCTCAAGACGATCGGCCGAGCCGGCGCGGGACTCGTCGAAGCCGGCGATGGCGGCGGTGAAGCCGCGCCACCGTTCGCGATCGGTCGCGCCGTCCATGCAGGCGGCGACAATGTCGGAGACGTGGGGCGAGCCTTCCAGAAACGCGCCGTCGAGCGACCAGATGTCGGCGAAGGCGGGATTGTGCAGCCTGAGCCGGCCGTTGGACCCGAAGACGGCGACGCCTTCGGAAAGATGATCGATGGTCTCGCCCTGGACATTGATGAGCGTGTTGTAGCGGATCTCGAGATCGAGATGCTCGGTGACGTTCTCGTAGATCCAGGTGACGCCGCCGCCGGGATGGGGATTGGCGACGACGCGCAGCGACCGGCCGTCCGGCAGGTGCCAGGTATGCTCCCGGGCGTCGCGCGATTCATACGCCTTGAGCAGGTTCTCGCGCCAGTCGCGGAAGTCGGCCTGCTCGGGAAGCTTGCGCGCGGCCCGCAGGCGCTCCAGGACCGTGGTCTCGTCCGGCGCCGACTCCAGGAAGGCGGCATCGAGGTCGAACAGCGCGCGGTAGGCGGCGTTGTAGGAACGAAGCCGGCGATCCGGGCCGAAACTCGCGACTGCCGTCTGCAACTGGTCGAGGGTGCGGGCGCCGAAATCGAGCTCGCGGCGGAGCGACGCGCGGGCGGCCTCGGCTTCGGTCACGTCAGTGGCGAGACCAGCGCTGCCGTCGGCGGCGACGATGTCGGCGACGTCGAAGACCCGGCGCGCGCCGCCGACGATCGCCGGCAGGCGGCCGGCATAGATCGTCTCGCGCCGGTGCGCCTCGGCAATGGTGTGGCGGCCGGCGCCGTCGAACAGTTCCGAACCGGCGGCCACCGCGACCTCCGGCCGGTCGGCCTCGACCGCCGCCGCATAGGCGTCGTTGACCCAGACGAGTTTCCCCTGCCCGTCGCGCTGCCACACCGGCAGCGGCGCGGCCGCGAGCATCGCCCGCACGGTTTCCGCCTGCGTCGCCAGGTCGTCGTGGCGGGCCTGGAGTTCGGCGAGCTTCAGCGCATCGCCGGCGAGATCGCGAAAGCGCACCGCCGCCGTCCCGCCGGTGTTCCAGCCGCGGACCCCGATGCGGAAGCCGGCGTTGGTCGTCAGCGTGTGGTCGAAGGGCAGGGCCCGTGTCCGAAGGCCGGCGATCGCACCGAGGAGCAGGTCGGCCGATTCAGGTTCGAGCCAGTCGGCAAAATCGAGGAACGCATGGTCGTCAAGCGGCACGCCGCGTTCGGGCGGAATGTCGCCGGCGGTCAGCGCCGGGCCGGCGTCGCGCCAGGCCACGAGCCGCTGTCCGTGCTCGCTGACAAGCGCCTCGGCGCGGTCGATATCGGTCTGGAGATCGAGGATCTTCTGCTGCAGCGCGGTGTTCTCGGCGACCGCGCGATCACGGGCCGCGAGCAGCGCGATGGTGCTCACCACCGCGAAGGTCATCGCCGCGGCGAGCGCAATCATCAGGATCGTTTCCTGGGTGATCGCCTCCGGCGAGATCAGGTCGCGCAGGCTGTCGATCTGGGCGGCGGCAGGGTTGGCGGAGGTGGCGACGAGCGCGAGGACTCCCGACAAACCGAGGGCTGTTGCAACAGCCTTGCGCCGCATCCCGTATCCGCCCCTTCCGCGCGCCTCCCCCTACCCCTGGGAATGGCAACAACGCGCGGGGCGCCGCCCATTGCACCCCGCGAATCACCCTACTGTAACGCTTCGGCGAATCGCCATGAAGCGTCAGGACGGGCTTTTTGCGGGCGGGGGAACCGCCGGCGCCGGGGCTCAGTAGCGGTAGTGCTCGGGCTTGAACGGACCGGTCTGCTTGATCCCGATGTAATCGGCCTGATCGTCCGACAGTTCGGTGAGATCGACACCGAGCTTGTCGAGGTGCAGCCGGGCGACCTTCTCGTCGAGGTGCTTGGGGAGCACGTAGACGCGGTTCTCGTAGGCCTCGCCGCGGGTGAAAAGCTCGATCTGCGCCAGCACCTGGTTGGTGAAGCTCGCCGACATCACGAAGCTGGGATGGCCGGTGGCGTTGCCGAGATTGAGGAGCCGCCCTTCGGACAGAAGCAGGATGCGCTTACCGTCCGGGAACTCGATCATGTCGACCTGGGGCTTGATGTTGGTCCAGGTGTGGTTGCGCAGGGCGGCGACCTGAATCTCGTTGTCGAAATGGCCGATGTTGCCGACGATGGCCATGTCCTTCATCGCCCGCATGTGGTCGATGGTCACCACGTCCTTGTTGCCGGTGGCCGTGATGACGATGTCGGCGTGCGGCGCGGCGGCGTCGAGGGTCACCACCTCGTAGCCGTCCATGGAGGCCTGCAGGGCGCAAATCGGATCGACCTCGGTCACCTGGACCCGTGCGCCGGCGCCGCGGAGCGAGGCCGCCGAGCCCTTGCCCACGTCGCCATAGCCGCACACCACCGCGACCTTGCCGGCCATCATCACATCGGTGCCGCGGCGGATGCCGTCGACCAGCGATTCGCGGCAGCCGTACTTGTTGTCGAACTTCGACTTGGTGACGCTGTCGTTCACGTTGATGGCCGGGAACGGCAGGATGCCCTTGTCCATCAGCTGGTAGAGGCGGTTGACGCCGGTGGTGGTCTCCTCGGTGACGCCCTGGATCGCGTGCCGCTGGCGCACGAACCAGCCGGGGCTCTCCGCCATGCGCTTCCTGATCTGGGCGAAGAGGACCTCTTCCTCTTCCGAGCCGGGCGCGGACAGCACGTCCTCGCCCTCCTCGGCACGGGCGCCGAGCAGGATGTACATGGTGGCGTCGCCACCGTCGTCGAGGATCATGTTGATCAGCTCGCCATCGGCGCGCTGGAAGATGCGGTCGGTGTAGGTCCAGTACTCCTCCAGGGTCTCGCCCTTGACGGCAAAGACCGGCACGCCGGTGGCGGCGATGGCGGCGGCGGCGTGATCCTGGGTGGAGAAGATGTTGCACGAGGCCCAGCGCACGTCGGCGCCGAGCGCCGTCAGCGTCTCGATCAGGACCGCCGTCTGCACGGTCATGTGCAGCGAGCCGGCGATGCGGGCGCCGGCAAGCGGCCTTGCCTCGCCGAACTCCTCGCGGCAGGCTATCAGGCCCGGCATTTCGGTCTCGGCGATGGTGATCTCGTTGCGGCCGAATTCGGCCAGACCGATGTCCTTGACGACGAAATCGGTAACGGCGTCCATGTCCCACGGCTCCGGTGCATGAGTGTCGAAAAGGCTTATAACCGGCGCCCGCCGCGCCGACAACAAGATATATACATTTCTTTATATGTTTGCCGTCAATCGGTCTCGCCGAAGCGATCGGCGACCAGATCGGCGAGGGCCTCCATGGCCTTCTCCGCCTCCGGCCCGGTGACCGAGACCCGGATCACCGCGCCCGGCGCCGCCGCCAGCATCATCAGCCCCATGATCGAGGTGCCGCCGACGGTCATATGATCCCGTGAGACCTCCACCACGGCGTCGAAACCCTCGGCGCATTTTACGAAACGCGCCGAAGCGCGCGCGTGCAGCCCGCGCTTGTTGGTGATGGTGAGATCCCTGACCAAGGGGGCGCCGGACCCGGGGCCGCTCATGCCTTGTCGTTCAGGACCTGGCTGGCGATGCTGATGTACTTGCGCCCCGCCTCCCGCGCTTCGGCGATCGCCTCGTCGATCGGGCGATCGGCCCGCACGCTCGCGAGCTTCACCAGCATCGGCAGGTTGATACCGGCGACGACCTCGATCTCGCCTTCGTCCATCACCGAAATCGCCAGGTTGGACGGCGTGCCGCCAAACATGTCGGTGAGCAGGATCACGCCGGCGCCGTCGGCCACCTCGTCGACCGCGGCGACAATATCGCGGCGGCGCTGCTCCACGTCGTCGTCCGGGCCGATGGAGACGGTGGCGATCCGGTCCTGCGGACCGACCACGTGTTCCAGCGCCGCACGAAACTCGCGGGCCAGGCCGCCGTGGGTCACTAAGACAAGGCCAATCATCGTCGGTCCGTGGTCGATGGCCGCAGCAGGTGCGCGCGGCGGGGCAGCATCATGGACGAACGCGCTGCCGAATCAAGACGCGTCGGGGGCGACCGCGACACCGGGGGCCAGCGCAACAACAACCCGCGCGGCGTTGTCGGCAGCACCCTCGGCAAGCACGATACGGCGGAGCTCGACGCCAAGGATGGTCTCCCGACGAGCGTCGTCTTCGGGCAGGCGTTCGCAGGCGGCAAGCGGCAGCAGATCGGCCACGAGGTCGAGCGCCACCTCCGCCTCGTGGGGATGGCGGAGCACGCCCTGGCCGCGGACTTCCAAGAGCCCGGCGAGGGTGGCCGGCGGACGCGCGAACAGCCGCCCGTCTCGCGCTTCCAGGTCGACCCGGTCGTCGGCGACGAGATGCGCCTCCGCGGCGATGCCGTAGAGGAGCGCCAGCGCCAGCGACGACTTGCCGGAGCCCGACGCGCCACGGATGAGCACGCCGTGCGACCCGACGCGCAAGGCCGATCCGTGAACGCTGGATTGTGTCATGCGGCGGGCAGGCACACCACGAAGCGCGCGCCCGCCACCTTCGGCGTCGCGCCGTCGCCGGCACTCATGATGTTCTCGGCCCGGATCTCGCCGCCATGGGCGTCGACGATCTGCTTGCTGATCGAAAGCCCGAGACCGGAGTTCTGGCCGAAGCCGTCGGTGTCGACGCGGTCGGTGTAGAAGCGGTCGAAGATGCGCTCGAACTGGTCTTCGCGAATGCCGGGGCCGGTGTCCTCGACCACGATATCGACCGTCTTGTCGGTGCGGGTGACGACAATCCGGATGGCGCCGTCCCCACCGGAGAACGACACCGCGTTGTCGATGAGATTGTCGAAGACCTGGCCGAGGCGTCCGTCGTGGCCGAGGACGGTGAACGGTTCGTCGTCATCATCGCCGAAGTCGAGCGTGATGGCAGGGCCGCCGGCTTCCAGACGGTCGCGCGTCATGGCCGTGACGACGTCGAGGAGTTTACGCAGGTCGACCGGTGCGGCTTCCTGGCGTGCCAGTTCGGCATCGAGACGCGAGGCGTCGGAGATGTCGCTGATCAGACGGTCGAGCCGGCGCACGTCGTGCTGGATGACGCCCGACAGCCGTGCGCGCTCGTCCTCGGTCTTCGCAAGCGGCAACGTCTCGACCGCGGACCTGAGCGACGTCAGGGGATTCTTGATTTCATGGGCGACATCGGCGGCGAAGTTCTCGATCGCGGCGATACGGTCGTAAAGGGCCGCGGTCATGTCGCGGAGCGCCCGGCTGAGATGGCCGATCTCGTCGCCGCGATGGCTGAAATCTGGGATTTCGGGGCGCGCGCTGACGCGATTGCGGACCCGGTCGGCAGCTTCGGCCAGACGATGGAGCGGTGCGGCGATGGTGCTGGCGAGCAGGATCGACAGCAGCACCGTGACACCGACGGCGACCAGAAACACGCGGACGATCGCCAGCCGCTCGGCGCGCACGATGTCGTCAATGTCGCCGCCCTGGGTGGACAGGAGCAGCACGCCGTGGACGGCACGGAAGCGCTGGATGGGCACCGCGACCGAGACGATGGGTTCGCCCTGGCCGGTGACACGCACGATGCTTGCAGGCTCGCCCTCGAGCGCCAGGTCGACCTCCTCGTAGCCGCGGCCGTTGCGACCGCCGAGCTCGACATACAGCGGCAGGTCGCGGCTCGACAGCCAGGCGTTGAACTGCCGCCACACCCGCTCCGTCCACGATTCGACCTGCACCTCGGGCGGCGGCAGGCTGGAGCGGAGATTCTGTCCGCGGGCATACAGACGCGCGGAATCGAGAATGAGCGTGCCGTCACGCTCATAGATGCGCGCGCGCGTGCCGGTCGGCAGGATCAGGCGCTGCAGGACCGGGGCGACGCGCTCCGGGTTGATGGCGAAATCCAGTTCGCCGAAAGCGCCCAGCGACGACGACGGCTGACCGACCTGGAGATCGAGGAGTTCTTCCGGGTCGATGGTGATGGCGTCAATACCGACGGTGGCCGACGAGGCGACGGCCGAGGCGATGATCTCGCCCTGGACGCGCAGGCTGTTGACGCGGGCATCGATCAGGCCGGCACGGAACTGGTTGAGGAACAGGATCCCGGAAACCAGCACCAGCAGCGCCGCAAGGTTCAGGAAGATGATCCGCCGCGTCAGGCTGTTGAAGCCGGGCATGGCCAGGCCCCGGCGAAAACGCCGGAACGCCGCGCGCGCGCGTGGGGCGGCGGCGGGCTTGGCGGGCAGTCCTGACTCGTCAACTCCGGCTGTCATGGCAGGCGTTCGCGGGGCCGCGCGGGCCGTCGCGATCAGACCTCCTTGAAGCGGTATCCAACGCCGTACAGCGTTTCGATCATGTCAAAACCGTCATCCACGGCCTTGAACTTCTTCCTCAGCCTCTTGATGTGGCTGTCAATGGTGCGATCGTCAACATAGACCTGATCATCATAGGCTGCGTCCATCAAGGCGTTGCGGCTCTTCACGACCCCCGGCCGCTGGGCCAGCGAGTGGAGAATCAGGAATTCGGTGACGGTCAGCGTCACCGGCTTGCCGCGCCAGGTGCAGGCGTGGCGCTCCTTGTCCATCTCCAGCGCGCCACGCTCGAGAAGCTCGGCAACGTCGTCGGCGCGCTTCTCGGACGGGTCGCGGGGCTGGGCGCGGCGAAGCACCGCCTTCACCCGCTCGACCAGGAGGCGCTGCGAGAACGGCTTCTTGATGAAGTCGTCGGCGCCCATCTTGAGACCGAACAGTTCGTCGATCTCGTCGTCCTTGGAGGTGAGAAAGATCACCGGGATGTCGGTGCGCTGGCGCAGACGACGCAGAAGCTCCATCCCGTCCATGCGCGGCATCTTGATGTCGAGGATGGCGAGATCGGGCATGCCGGTCCCGAAGCCGTCCAGCGCCGACGTGCCGTCGGTGTAGGTCTGGACGCGGTAGCCCTCCGATTCCAGCGCGATGGAAACGGAGGTGAGGATGTTACGGTCGTCGTCAACAAGCGCGATGGTGGGCATCAACACGTTCCCCGGTCAACGGTTGGCGGCCGCGGATCGGCCGATCGCCAAGGGTTTGGCGGCATGATTGCGCGCAAATTGTGGCGGCGCGTCGCAGTGCCGGCCGACCGTGAGCGCTGGTAGTCTCGCCACCGGCCAGCCGAGAATGGAGCCCTGCGATGTCACCCGACCCGTCCGACGATCACGCCGCGCTCGCCCGGCGCCTGTTGCGCGAGGCCGGCACGGCGGCGCTGGCGACGCTCGCCGATGACGGCGCACCCTACGCCTCGCATGTGGCGGTCGCGACCGACACGGGTGGGGCGCCGGTGCTCCTGCTGTCGCAGCTTGCCCTCCACACACAGTACCTCACCAGGGACGCGCGCGCCTCGCTGCTGGTCGTCGACGCGGCGGGCGACGGCGACGATCCGACCGCGACGGCACGCCTGTCGGTCACCGGCCGTCTGTCGGCAACCACGGACGAAGCGGCGCGGCGGCGCTATCTCGCCCGCGATCCGGGCGCGGAAGGCTATGCCGGCTTCAAGGACTTCGCCTTCTACCGGCTCGCCATCGAGCGCGCCCATCTGGTGGCCGGGTTCGGCCGGATCGTCGACCTGACGCCGGCCGACCTGATCGATCCGGCCTGAGCGAACCTACTCCGCCTCGGCGGGCGCCTTCTCCGGTTTGATCTCCTCGCCGCTCTCCTGATCGACGACCTTCATCGACAGGCGGACCTTGCCGCGATCGTCGAAGCCGAGCAGCTTGACCCAGACCTTGTCGCCTTCCTTGACGACGTCGGTGGTCTTGCCGACCCGCTCCTTGGCGAGCTGCGAGATATGCACCAGTCCGTCGCGGGCGCCGAAGAAGTTCACGAAGGCGCCGAAGTCGACCGTCTTGACCACCGTGCCCTGATAGATGACGCCGACTTCCGGCTCGGCGGTGATCGACTTGATCCAGGTGACGGCGGCCTCGATTGCCTTGCCGTCGGCGGAAGCGATCTTCACCGTGCCGTCGTCGGAGATGTCGACCTTGGCGCCGGTCTTCTCCACGATTTCGCGGATGACCTTGCCGCCCGATCCGATCACGTCGCGGATCTTGTCGGTGGGGATGGTCATCACCTCGATCCGCGGCGCGTACTCGCCGAGCTGGCCGCGCGCCTCGGGGAGCGCCTTGCCCATCTCGCCGAGGATGTGGAGCCGGCCGCCGCGGGCCTGATCCAGCGCCTGGCGCATGATCTCCTCGGTGATGCCCTGGATCTTGATGTCCATCTGCAGCGAGGTGACGCCGTCGGCGGTGCCGGCGACCTTGAAGTCCATGTCGCCGAGGTGATCCTCGTCGCCGAGGATGTCCGACAGGACGGCGAAGCGGTCGCCGTCCTTGATGAGGCCCATGGCGATGCCGGCCACCGGCCGGGCGAGCGGCACGCCAGCGTCCATCAGCGACAGCGAGGTGCCGCACACGGTCGCCATCGACGACGAGCCGTTGGATTCGGTGATCTCGGAGACGACGCGCAACGTGTAGGGGAACTCGTGGTGCGGCGGCAGCACCGGATGGATGGCGCGCCAGGCGAGCTTGCCGTGGCCGATCTCGCGCCGGCCGGGGCTCAGCATGCGGCCCGTCTCGCCCACCGAGTAGGGCGGGAAGTTGTAGTGCAGCATGAAGGTTTCTTTGTAGGTGCCGGCGAGGGCATCGACGAACTGCTCGTCGTCGCCGGTGCCCAGCGTCGCAACCACCAGGGCCTGGGTCTCGCCGCGGGTGAACAGGGCGCTGCCGTGGGTGCGCGGCAAGACGCCGACTTCCGACACGATCGGCCGGACGGTCGCGAGGTCGCGGCCGTCGATGCGCACGCTGCGATCGAGGATGTCGCCACGCACGATGGTCTTCTCGACCTTCTTGAAGAGTTCGCCGATGAGCTGCGGCGCCGGTCCGCCTTCGTCGTCACCGCCCAGTTCCATGACCACGCGCGAGCGAACGGCGGCGATGGCGTCCTGGCGCTCCGACTTGGAGGTGATGGCATAGGCGGCGCGGAGATCATCCTCGGCGGCCGCGCGCACCTGCTCGTAGAGCACCGTGTTGTCAGGCTTGTCGAGCTGGCGCGGCTCCTTGGCGCAGCGCTCGGCGAGATCGATGATCGCCTCGATCACCGGCTGGAAGCTCCTGTGGCCGGCCATCACGGCGCCGAGCATGATGTCCTCGGACAGCTCACGCGCCTCCGACTCGACCATCAGCACGGCGTCGCCGGTGCCGGCGACCACCAGGTCGAGCGCGGATTCCGGCATCTCGTCGAGCTGCGGATTGATGACGTAGTCGTCGCCGATATAGCCGACGCGCGCCGCACCGATCGGCCCCATGAAGGGCACGCCGGAGATGGTCAGCGCCGCGGAGGCGGCGACCATGGCGACGATGTCGGGATCGTTCTCCAGATCGTGCGACAGCACGGTGAGGATGACCTGGGTCTCGCACTTGAAGCCGTCGGCAAAGAGCGGCCGGATCGGCCGGTCGATCAGCCGCGAGGTCAGCGTTTCCTTCTCGGTCGGACGCCCCTCGCGCTTGAAGTAGCCACCGGGGATCTTGCCGGCCGCGAAGGTCTTCTCCTGGTAGTTGACGGTGAGCGGGAAGAAGTCGATTCCCGCCCGCTCTTCCCTGGCGGCGACGATCGTCGCCAGCACCGTGGTCTCGCCATAGGTCGCCACCACGGCGCCATCGGCCTGGCGGGCCACGCGGCCCGATTCGAGAGTCAGCTTACGGCCGGCCCATTCGGTCTCGACCTTGTGGATATCAAACATGTTGGGTCCTTTCTTGCCTCATGGATGTGCGGCGAACCATGGGCAAGACGGCGAGGAACTCCCCCGATCGGAGAGTGCCTGGCGATCCTGCCATGGTTCGTGCCGCCATCGTGAGCGGCGGCCCACCAAGGGCCGCGCGCGCGTCAGCGCCTCAGTCCGAGGCGCTCGATCAGCGAACGGTAGCGCTCGCTGTCGGTCTTCTTCACATAGTCGAGCAGTCGCCGACGTTGGCTGACGAGCTTCAGGAGACCGCGCCGGGAATGGTTGTCCTTCCCGTGGGTCTTGAAGTGCTCGGTCAGATTGGCGATGCGCTCGGAGAGGATCGCCACCTGGACTTCGGGCGACCCGGTGTCGCCGTCCTTGGTGGCGTAGTCCTTGATCAGTTCCTGCTTGCGATCTGCAGTGATCGACATCGGATGTCCTTGTTCGGTGAACGGATAACAGCCTTGATCGCGCGGCCAGGGCCGGGATGTCGTCCAGCACGGTCGGGATCGGGCGCCATCGCCCCGAACCGGGGCCGAAGGCGGCGGCACTATGGCTGAAAGCGCTTTGAAAAGCCACCCCTAGCCAACTCTTTGATTCTCAACGCCTTATTGCTTTCCGGCAAAGACCCGCCGCGGGTGGAAGGTGCCGGCGTCGACCTCGCCCAGCGCAATCGTTTCGCCGGCCAGTGTGGCGTGGGCCGGCCCGGTGGTGACCGGCGCGTCGCGGCCGCGCAGGAGAACCGCCTGCCCGCGACCGAGCCGTGCGGCGTCGTTGCGGGTCACCGGAATCTCGGGAAGGTCGACGAGGCCGAAGCCGAGCGGCAGCAGCGTAGCGTCGAGCTCGCAGGGATCGTCCGCCTCGGCGCGACGGCGCGTCAGTTCGTCGAGGGTGATGGCGTTGTCCTCGGTGAAGGGACCCACTGCCAGGCGGCGCAACTCGACCACATGGCCGAGGCAGCCGAGCGTCCGGCCGAGGTCGCGCGCCAGCGCCCGCACATAGGTGCCGGACCCGCACACGCATTCGAAGACCGCATGATCGGTATCGGGACGATCCGCGAGCTCCAGCACGTCGATCGTCACCGGGCGCTCGGGCAGGTCGGGCGGCGCGCCCTCGCGCGCGAGATCGTAGGCGCGTTCGCCCTCGACCTTGATGGCGGAGAAGGCGGGCGGGCGCTGCATGATCGCCCCGGTGAAGGCCGGCAGGGCGGTCGCGATCTCAGCGTCACCCGGCCGCGCGTCGGAGGTCGTGACGGTCTCGCCCTCGGCGTCGTCGGTGTCGGTCGCCATCCCCCAGCGCACCGTGAAGCGGTAGGTCTTCGGCGTCGCTTGCACCAGCGCCACCGTCTTGGTGGCCTCGCCCAGCGCGATCGGCAGGATGCCTGTCGCCAGCGGATCGAGCGTGCCGGCGTGGCCGACGCGGGCGGCGCCGAACAGCCAGCGCACCTTGCCGACCGCGTCAGTCGAGGTCATGCGCTCCGGCTTGTCGAGGCACAGCCAGCCGGTGACCGCCCGGCCCTTGCGGCGGCGGCCCATCAGCGCGCCTCCGGATCGGGCTCGTCGAGATCGCGGGCGACGGAGGGCGACCGCAACAGCGCGTCGATGCGGTCGCCTTCGTCGAAGGATGGATCGGGTCGGAATGTGATGTCGGGCGCGTAGCGGAGGTTGACCCGGCGCGCCACCTCGCGGCGGATCACGCCGCGATTGCGCTCGAAGGCGGCGGCGATCCCGTCGACCTCGCGGCCGCCCAGCGGCATGAAGAACGCGGTCGCGGTCTTCAGATCCGGGGTCAGCCGAACCTCGGAGATCGTGACCGTGGCACCGTCGAAACCGGGATCGTGGATGTCGCCGCGCTGAAGCAGCTCGGCCAGCGCGTGGCGGATCAGTTCGCCGACGCGAAGCTGACGCTGCGACGCTTCGCCTGACCGTCGATGTTTCATGGCCGGCAGGCCCGCCGCGCGATTACAGCGTGCGGGCCACCTCCTCGACGCGGAAGCACTCGATCACGTCGCCGGCGCGCATGTCCTGATAGGTCTCGAAGGCCATGCCGCATTCCTGCCCGCTGGTGACCTCGCGGACTTCGTCCTTGAAGCGTTTCAGGGTCGACAGCTTGCCTTCGTGGATCACGACGCTGTCGCGGATCAGGCGCACGCCCGCACCGCGCTCGACCGTGCCGTCGGTGACGCGGCAACCGGCGACCTTGCCGACCTTGGAGATGTTGAAGATCTCCAGGATCTCGGCGTTGCCGAGCATGGTCTCGCGCCGCTCCGGCGACAGCATGCCGGACATGGCCGCCTTAACGTCGTCGACGAGGTCGTAAATGATCGAGTAGTAGCGGATATCGAGGTCGGCGCGTTCGGCACCCTCGCGCGCCTGCTTGTTGGCGCGCACGTTGAACCCGATGATCGCCGCTTCGGAGGCCATGGCCAGGGTGATGTCGGACTCGGTGATACCGCCGACGCCGCCATGGATGACCTGCGCGGAAACCTCGTCGTTGCCGAGCTTCTCGACAGCCTGGGTGATCGCTTCGACCGAGCCCTGCACGTCGCCCTTGATGACCAGCGGCAGCACCTTGGTGCCGGCCTCGTTGAGCTGGCTCATCATGTGCTCGAGCGAACCGCGCGCCGCCGTCGAGCGGGCCATGGACTTCTCGCGCTTCTGGCGGATGCGGTAGTCGGCGACCTCGCGGGCGCGCGCCTCGGATTCGACGACGGCGAACTGGTCGCCGGCCTCGGGCGCTTCCTGGAAGCCCAGCACCTCCACCGGCATGGACGGGAGCGCCGCCTTGATCTGGCGTCCGTGATCGTCGATCAGCGCCCGCACGCGGGCCCACACGCCGCCGGCGACGAGGATGTCGCCGATGCGCAACGTGCCGCGCTGGACGAGCACCGTCGCCATGGGGCCGCGGCCCTTGTCGAGCCGGGCCTCGATGACCACGCCCTCGGCGCTGCGGTCGGGATTGGCGCGAAGCTCCTGCAGTTCGGCCTGGAGGAGAATCGATTCCAGCAGCTTGTCGAGATTGGTGCCGGCGACCGCCGACACCTCGATGTCGAGCACCTCACCGCCCATGGATTCGACGAAGACCTCGTGCTGCAGCAGTTCGTTGCGCACGCGCTGCGGGTCGCCGGCCGGGAGATCGATCTTGTTGATGGCAACGATGATCGGCACCTCGGCCGCCTTGGCGTGGTGGATCGCCTCGATGGTCTGCGGCATGACGCCGTCGTCGGCCGCGACCACCAGGATGACGATGTCGGTGACCCTGGCGCCGCGGGCGCGCATGGCGGTGAAGGCGGCGTGGCCGGGCGTATCGATGAAGGTGATCGCCTGGTCGTCATGCATGACCTGATAGGCGCCGATGTGCTGGGTGATGCCGCCGGCCTCGCCGCTGACGACGTTGGTGGTGCGGATGGCATCGAGCAGCGACGTCTTGCCGTGGTCGACATGACCCATAATGGTGACGACCGGCGCACGGGACTTCAGGTCCTCGGTGTCTTCCTCGTCCTGCGTGAACAGGCCTTCCTCGACATCGGCCTCGGAGACGCGACGGACCGTGTGGCCCATCTCCTCGGCGATGAGCTGCGCGGTGTCGGCGTCGATGACGTCGGTCGCCTTGACGAGCTGACCCTGCTTCATCATCAGCTTGATGACCTCGACCGCGCGCTCGGCCATGCGGTTGGCGAGCTCCTGGATCGTGATGGTCTCCGGCAGCGTCACCTCGCGCGTGATCTTCTCGCGCGGCCCCTGCTCGGCGGCGCGGGCGCGTTCGCGCTCGCGGCGGCGGCGGATGGAGGCGAGCGAACGGGAGCGCTCTTCCTGGTCCAGGGCGTTGGCGAGCGTCAGCTTGCCACGACGGCGCTGGTCCTCGGGCCGGCGGATGGGCTTGTTGTCGTCCTGACGCGGCGTCTTGACGCGGCCGCGCGCCGGGCGCCGCTCGTCCTCGGCCGGCTGCCGGGCGACCTTGGCCGGCGCCGCGGTCTCGGTCTTGCGGCGGCGCTGGGCTTCCTCCTCCGACAGGCGCTTCGCCTCAACCTCACGCTTGGCGGCTTCTTCCGCCTCACGCCGTGCGGTCTCCTCAGCTTCGCGGGCCCGGCGCTCGGCTTCGATCGCATCGCGCGCGGCCTGCTCCTTGGCGCGGGCGCGCTCCTCGACCTCCGAGACGCGGGCATCGCTCAGCGCCTTGGCGCGGGCATCCATCTCGGCACCGGACAGACGACGGGGGCCGGCCGCGGCGCGACCGCCCGATGCGGGCTTGGCCGCAGCGCCGCCCCGCGTCTTGGCGGTGGTGGCGGGCTTGGCAGCGGGTTCGGCCTTCGGCTCTCCGGGCACGACAACACGGCGTTTCTTGCGCTCGACCTGAACGGTGTTGGTCCGTCCATGCGAGAAGCTCTGCCGGACGGTCCCCCGTTCGACAGCGCCGCGCTTCAGCCCAAGCGGCTTCTTTACGGTAATCGTCTTGTCGCCGGTGTTACTGGTATCGGTCATGCGCACTCATCGTCTCGCGGAACGTCCATCGTGCGTTCCAGGTCATCATCCGGATTGCGGCCGCCTGACGGCGACACACGCCCGTCACGGTAGCGGACCCACTCGGCCGCGCGCCGCAAAGCGTTATCGCCTGCCCTCCCCGCGAGCAGCGCAGCATGTATCACATTTGTTCGGCCGAATGCCAAATCCAAATCCTCATGCTTAAAACAATCGATCACCACCGGCGCATCACCCCGTGATCGCCGCCACCGGGCGGCCAGCTTGCGCGCTCCGTCGCCGGCGTCCGGCGCCTGGACCAGCGCCACCGCGCGGCCACGATCGATCGCGTCGCCGACCTTGACGAAGCCCTGGACCGCCTCGCCCGCCTTGCGGGCCATGCTGAGGGCGGCCACCGCCGCGCGCTGCAGCAACGCGTCGACCTGGTCGGCAAGGCCGGGATCGACCGGGCCGGCAAGGCCCAGCGCCGGCTCCAGCCGGCGCTTGCGCACCGCGGTCTCGACGACGTCGCGGCTCGCGGTGACCCACGCGCCGCGGCCTGGCAGCCGTCGGCGCAGGTCCGGCGCGACCGTGCCGTCGGGCGCGACCACGAAGCGGATCAACGCTTCCACCGGGTGCGTCTCGCGCGTCACGACGCAGGTCCGCTGCGGCGACGCGCGCTCAGGCGCTTGCCGGTTCCGCGTCTTCACCGGCGACGTCTTCGTCATCGGTTTCGGCCTCGACCTCCTCTTCAGCCACCAGATCGGCCTCGGTGATCCAGCCGGCCAGCAGCCGGGCCTGCATGATCATCGCCTCGGCATCGGCGCGCGACACGTCGAACTGATCGAGCGTGCCGGGATGGCGCGTGACCTCGCCGTCCTTGCGCTCCGTCCAGCCGACCAGATCGTCGGGCACGGCGCCGGCGAAATCCTCGACCGACTTGACCTCGTCGCCGCCAAGGGCGACCAGCATGGCCGTGGTCAGGCCCGGGATCTCCCGCAGACCGTCCTCGACGCCGAGACGCACGCGCTCGGCATCCTGCTCGGCCTCGATACGCTCAAGGTATTCGCGGGCCCGGTTCTGCAATTCGCCCGCGGTCTCATCGTCAAAGCCCTCGATGCCGGCGATCTCGACGAACTCGACATAGGCGATTTCCTCGATGGTGGTGAAACCCTCCGAGGCCAGCAACTGACCGACCACCTCGTCGAGATCGAGCGCCTCGATGAACAGCGTGCTGCGGTCGTGGAACTCCTTCTGGCGCCGCTCCGACTCTTCCTGCTCGGTGAGGATGTCGATGTCCCAACCGGTGAGCTGGGAGGCGAGCCGCACGTTCTGGCCTCGCCGGCCGATGGCGAGCGACAACTGCTCGTCGGGCACCACGACCTCGATGCGCCGCTGGTCCTCGTCGAGCACGACCTTGGCGACCTCGGCCGGCTGCAGCGCGTTGACGATGAAGGTGGCCGGATCGTGGGACCACGGGATGATGTCGATCTTCTCGCCCTGCAACTCGTTGACCACCGCCTGGACGCGGCTGCCGCGCATGCCGACGCAGGCACCGACGGGATCGATGGCCGAATCGTTGGAGATCACCGCGATCTTGGCGCGGCTGCCGGGATCGCGCGCCACCGAGCGAATCTCGATGATGCCGTCGTAAATCTCCGGCACCTCCTGCGCGAACAGCTTGGCCATGAAATCGGTCTTGGTCCGCGACATGAAGATCTGCGGGCCGCGCTGCTCGCGGCGCACGTCGAAGATCAGCGCGCGGATGCGGTCGCCGTAGCGGAAGTTCTCGCGCGGGATCACTTCGTCGCGCCGCACCACGCCCTCGCCACGCCCCAGGTCGACGATCACGTTGCCGTACTCGACCCGCTTGACCTGGCCGTTGACGATCTCGCCCGCCCGGTCCTTGAACTCCTCGTACTGGCGGTCGCGCTCGGCCTCGCGCACCTTCTGCACGATGACCTGCTTGGCCGACTGGGCGGCGATGCGACCGAAATCCATCGGCGGCAACGGCTCGGCGAGGAAGTCGCCGGACTTCGCCGCCTCGTTGCGGGCGCGAGCTTCCTCCAGTGCGATCTCGGTCAGCGGGTCGGTGACCACCTCGACCACGCGCATCAGGCGCTGGAGCTTGATGTCGCCGGTTTTGGGATTGATCTCGGCGCGGATATCGGTCTCCTGACCGTATCGCGAGCGGGCGGCCTTCTGGATCGCGTCCTCCATCGCGGCGACGACGATCATGCGGTCGATCGCCTTCTCACGCGCGACCGCGTCGGCGATCTGGAGCAGTTCCAGACGATTGGCGCTAACGGCCATGGTCGTTCTATCCTCCGTTCAATCCAACTTCCGCGGCCTCGCCCTCGGGGCGCGCCGCGCGCAGCAAGTCATCCGTCAGGACCAGACGCGCGGTCTCGATCGCGTCGACCGGCACCTCGACGGCCTGGTCGTCGCCCTCGATCGCCAGCCGCACCGCGGCCTCGGTCAGACCCGCAAGGGCACCGCGAAACCGCCGCCGCCCGTCCACCGGTCGGTCGGTGCTGATCTTGGCGACATGGCCGGCCCAGCGCTCGAAGTCGGAGCGGCGCACCAGCGGGCGATCGACGCCGGGCGATGAAATCTCCAGATGGTAGGCGCGATCGATGGGGTCCTCGACATCGAGCGCCGGCGAGATGTCACGCGACAGGATCTCGCAATCGTCCACCGTCATCGATCCGTCCGGTCGTTCGGCCATGATCTGCAAGGTCGCACCGTTGAGACCCGACAGCTTCACGCGGACAAGGCGGTAGCCCAGTCCGGTGACGACCGGCTCGACGATATGGGCGACGCGCGCCTCCAGTCCGGTCTCGACGATGATACGCGGCTCGTCCGCCGGTGCGTTCATCCGCAACTCCGTGGCCGTACCAACAAAAAAGAGCGGGTCCCGGGGGGCCCACTCCCAAACGATACCGACCGTGTGAGAAAGTACGGCCGCTATGTAGGCGGACGGGCGGAGAAATGCAAGGTGCTAGCGCCGGGCGAAGACCAGGTAGACCGGCTCGCGGCCGGCCTGGCGCGCTTTCGCCTCGTAGCGGGTCGGCGCCCAGCCGTCGGGCGGATCGCGCCAGTCGCCCGGACGCCGCGCGACCCAGCGGAAGGCCGCGTGGGCGCGCACGTTCTGCAGCGTCCAGGCCGCGTAGTCGGCAATGTCGGTGGCGACGACGAAGATGCCGCCGGGGCGCAGGACCCGCGCCACGCGATCGAGGTTGCGCTGGCGCACGAAACGCCGCTTCCAGTGCCGGCGCTTCGGCCAGGGATCGGGAAAGGGGAGTTCCACGCAATCGATCCGCGACGGCGGCATGCGGTCCATCAGCGCGCCAGCGTCGTCGTCGTAGAGACGAATGTTGCGCAGACCGAGGCGGTCGATCTCGGAGACCGCGCGCGCCATGCCGTTCACGAACGGTTCGACGCCGATGAAGCCTGTCGCCGGTCGCGCCGCCGCGGCGGCGATCATGTGCTCGCCGGCGCCGAAACCGATCTCCATGACGATCGTTTCGACGGGCGATGGGAACAGACTTTGCGGATCGACCTCACCGTCGGACGCGATGCGCAGCAACGGATAGACGCGCCGCATCAGGTCGCCGCGGCGGGCGGACAGGGGCTTGCCCTTGCGCCGTCCGAACAGCGAGCGGCGATCCTGCGTCACGGTGCCATCCCGCGCCGCGGCGCGACCGGCTACGCGACGGCGGACCGCAAGGCATCGACCAGATCGGTGCGTTCCCAGGAAAAGCCGCCATCCTCCTCCGGATGACGACCGAAATGGCCGTAAGCCGCGGTGCGCGCGTAGATGGGACGGTTGAGCTGCAGATGCTTGCGGATGCCGCGCGGCGACAGATCCATCACCTCGCCGAACGCCTGCTCGAGGCGGCGCTCGTCAACCTCGCCGGTACCGTGAAGATCGACATAGATCGACAGCGGCTTGGAGACGCCGATGGCGTAGGACAGCTGGAGGGTGCAGCGCTCGGCGAGGCCGGCGGCAACAGCGTTCTTGGCCAGGTAGCGGGCCGCATAGGCGGCCGAGCGGTCGACCTTGGTCGGGTCCTTGCCGGAGAACGCGCCGCCGCCGTGAAGGGCCGCGCCGCCATAGGTGTCGACGATGATCTTGCGGCCGGTGAGGCCGGCATCGCCGTCGGGGCCACCGATCACGAACGCCCCGGTGGGATTGACGTGCCACTCGGTCTCGCCGTTGATCCAGTCGTCGGGGAGGACCTCGCGGACGTAGGGCTCGACGATCTCGCGGACGTGGGAGGAACTCAGATCGGCGTCGGTGTGCTGCGTGGAGACAACGATCGAGGTCGCGCTGACCGGCTTGCCGCCGACGTAGCGAACGCTCACCTGGCTCTTGGAATCCGGCCCCAGTTGCGGGGCCTCGCCACCGTGCCGCGCTTCGGCCAGCCGTCTCAGGATACCGTGGGCGTAGTAGATCGGCGCGGGCATGAGCTCCGGCGTCTCCCGGCAGGCGTAGCCGAACATGATGCCCTGGTCGCCGGCGCCCTCGTCCTTGTTACCGCCGGCGTCGACGCCCTGGGCGATATTCACGGATTGCTCGTGGAGGAGGTACTCGACCTCGACCGTCTTCCAGCTGAAACCTTCCTGGTCGTAGCCGATGTCGCGAACGACGTTCCTGGCGATTTCCTTGACGACATCGGGTGTCATCTCGGCGGGACCACGGACCTCGCCGGCGATGACGACCCGGTTGGTGGTCGCCAGCGTCTCGGCGGCCACGCGCGATTCCGGCATCGCCGCCAGATAGGCGTCGAGAATGGAATCGGAGATGCGGTCGCAGACCTTGTCCGGATGGCCTTCGGAGACCGATTCACTTGTGAAGATGTAATCCGAGCGTGCCACGCAGATCCCCCGCCTCTAGGTCAGCCGCATCCGTCCGGGATTTGGGCGGCGGCCGTTCTGGCAGTGAATCGAATGCGGGTCAATGCGGCGACCCCTCGGGGTCGCAGTGCGATCGGGCCTAGTCGTCGCCGGCCGCGGCGCGGACGAGGTCGATGATGCGGCGGCGCAGCTTGGCGTCGCGGATGCGGACGAAGGCCTTGTTGAGCTGGATGCCTTCCGAGGAGGAGAGGAAATCGACGACGTAGTCGGATGAACTTTCGGCCATGCCGGGCGGCTGATCGGGCGTGGCCGGAGCGTCCTCGAAGAAGAAGGACACCGGCACCGACAGCACCGTCGAGATGTGCTGGAGCCGGCTTGCACCGATACGGTTGGTACCTTTTTCGTATTTCTGAATCTGCTGGAAGGTGATCCCGAGTTGCTCGCCAAGTTTCTCCTGACTCATGCCGAGCATCATCCGGCGAAGCCGCACCCGGCTACCCACATGAACATCGATGGGATTGGGCTGTTTCTTGTTCGCCATTAACTAGCGGGTCCTTGTATTCTTCTTATTCGGCCGCTCATAAACGGAGCCGCGGGCGGGCTCCTTTGAGCAGTCTTGCAACGCGGTGTCAATCTCGCCGCCGGCCGCCTGTGGCAAAGATCACAGCAGTAGCAACCATAAGTATTGCCAGCGCCGCCGCTATATCCCCATAGCGCGCATAAGGTGTTGTCACGGCCTCCGACAGCATAACATCGACGGTGCCGGTTGCGCCAAAAACCGACCGCCCGACGAGGCGGCCCCGAGCGTCGACGACAGCTGATACGCCGGAATTGGCGGCGCGGATCACCGGGTGCCCGAAGGCGACCGCGCGCAGGCGCGCCTGATGCAGGTTCTGGCCGGCCGCGACCGCGCCAAGCAGGCTATCGTCGGCAACGTTCACCTGCCACGCCGGCGCTCCCTCGGTCTCGGCCGGCGACGCCGGGGCGACGCCCTCAAGGCCGACGAGCGGCACGATCTCGCGGCCATCCGGCAGCGACAGCGCGCGTCGGCCGGTGCCGGAGGCAAACGATAGCCCAGCACCGGGAAGAAACGCCGGCCAGGTTTCGAGCACCGGAACGAAGCGAGCCTGATCGAAGGCGCCGCGGACCTCGCCCGCGTCGTCGACGATGAAGAGGCTTCGAAACGGTCGTCCTTCGCCACCGGTTACGTCGGGACGCCTGGCACCTGTGATCAGGGCGGCGCCCGGTGACACAAGGGCGGCGATCGCCGCCAGCGCTCGCGCGTCCCGTGTGAGGGCCGTGGGCAACGACGCCTGCGGCCAGACGATCAGGGCGGGCGCCGTGACGGCAGTTTCGCCGCTGAGATCGAGGAGCCGGTCCAGCGCCGCCTGCGAGGTGGTCGTGCCCGGCTCGGCGACCGCCGCGGGTTGCACGATCCGCACCGCGGCCGTCGAGGTCGCCGGCGCATCGACGGCAAGCCGGATCGCACCACCGGCGACATGCAGGACGAGGAGCGCGGCGGCAACGACCGCCACCCGGCGCGACGCGGGCGCACGCCAGCCCTCGCCGGAGAGGAGCGTGGCGGGTGCGGCGAAGATGACGACGGCGATGGCGGTCAGCCCCCAGGGCCCGACAATGGCCAGCGACTGCATCATGACCGGGATCGGGGCCAGCGTGTTGCCGAAGGCGTGCCACGGCAGCGGGACCACGGCATGCCGGAGCCACTCCGCTGCCGTCATCGCCACCGCCAGAACCACGACGCGGCGACCATCCTCGGTCCAGGCGGCGCGCGCGAGGGCGGCAGCGGCGCCCCAGAAGACGGCGAGGACGGCCGCGGCCACAAGCGGCATCAGCGGTGCGGCGACGATCCACGGGCCACCGCGCGCCGCGACCGGGAGCGCCAGCCACCACAAGCCCCCGAGGAAGTAACCGAAGCCGAAGCACCAGCCGATCGCGGCCGAAATCCAGGGCGATGCTCGGCCGTCATCGGCGGCGGCGGCGCCGTCGAGCAGCCACACGAACACCGGCAGGGTCAGCCAGAGGACCGGGACGACGTGCCAGGGCGCCAGCGCCAGTGTGGAAACCAATCCGGCGACGAACGCCACCGCCACCCGGCGCCAGCCCCAAAGCACGATGATGGAATCGGCCAGCCGCCGCAGCATGGCGTGTCGTCCCGCGTTCGACGGCGAACGTCGCCGCGGCGGGCGCCGGCGTCAAGCGGAAGCGTCGGCCTCGGTCGATCCCCGCGGCCGGGGCCGGCGAAGATCGCGGCGAACCTGCGGACGGCGGCTGATGCGCATGCGCTTGATGCGCCGGGGGTCGGCGTCGAGGATCTCGAACTCGAACCCCGAGCGCGATGCCACCAGTTCGCCGCGAACCGGCACGCGGCCGATGAGACCGAAGACCAGCCCGCCCAATGTATCGATATCCTCACTGCCGGCGTCGGCGGTGAGATCGACGCCCAGCGCTTCCGAGACCTCGTCGAGATCGGCGCGGGCGTCGGCCAGGAATCCGCCCTCACCGTCGGGCACGACCATGGGCGCGGTCTCGTCGTCGTGCTCGTCGACGATATCGCCGACCACCGTCTCGATGGCGTCCTCGAGCGACACCAGGCCGTCGGTGCCGCCATACTCGTCGATCACCAGCGCCATCTGCATGCGACTCGTCTGCATGCTGGCGAGCAGCATCGAGACCGGCATCGAGGGCGGAACGAAGAGGATGTCGCGCACCAGACCAGTGTCGCCGAGGCGGCGGCTGAGATCGACGTCGTGCAGCGTGGCGGCCGGCGGCGAGGCGCCATTGCCGGACGTCTCGCCGGCATCGCTTTCGTCGACAGGTTCGCCATTGGTCGCGCCTGTGGCCTCGGTCAGGTGGTGCATCAGATCCTTGATGTGGACGAGGCCAACCGGATCGTCGAGCGAATCCCGGAACACCGGCATGCGGGAATGCGCGCAGGCCCGGAACATGGCGAGGAGCTCGCCGAGCGGCGTGTCGATCTCGACGGCGTCGATATCGGCGCGGGGGACCATGATGTCCTCGACGCCGGACTCGCGCAGGCGCAGGATGTTCGCGAGCATCCGCCGCTCGGAGGCGGAGAATCCACCACCGCCGTCGGCGGCGAGCGCATCCTCGAGGTCTTCGCGGATGGTCGCCGGCGGCCGCAACCCGAGGAGGGCGCGGAAGCGGTTAAGAAGCTCGTTGGTCGGCCGCGCCTGCGTTTCAGTCGCGACCGTGCCGGTACTTGATCCGGCGGGCGGTTCGTCGCCCTTGTCTGTCGGTTGGTGGGTCTGGTCCATCAATCTTTGCCGGGAGCGTCGCGCTCAGGCGCGGTAGGGGTCGGGCAGACCCAGACGCGCCATGATGGCCGTCTCCAGGCTTTCCATCGCTTCGGCGTCGTGTTCGTCGTGATGATCGAAACCGAGAATATGCAAGAAACCGTGAACGAGAAGATGGGTAATGTGGTGGTCAAGCGTCAAGCCCCCCTCCGCCGCCTCGCCGCTCACCGTCTCCAAAGCCAGTGCGATATCGCCCAGCGCACCGCCCTTGCGGGCGCTGTCCGGGGCGGGGAATGACAGGACGTTGGTGGCCCGGTCCTTGCCGCGATGACGCAGGTTGAGGTCGCGCACGCGGGCGTCGTCGGTGAAGAGGACCGACACCTCGCCGGCAGGTGGTTCGGGCAGCTGCGCCGACGCTTCCTCAACAACACGCGCGGCGAGGGCTTCCAGATGCGCCAGCGGCGGCCAGCCTTCGCCGTCCCTTGCCACGGCCACGCTCACGCTTGTCGCGGCGGCGGACTCAGCCATCGTCGGCGGAACCGGGGCCGCCGGACTCGTAGGCATCGATGATCCGGGCGACCAGCGGATGGCGGACGACATCGGCGGAGGTGAAGGTGACGCTGACGATGCCGTCGACGCCGTCGAGGAGCCCCAGTGCCTCCACCAGCCCCGAGGCCTGGCCATGCGGCAGATCGATCTGGCTCGGGTCGCCGGTCACGATCATGCGCGAGTTCTCGCCGATGCGGGTCAGGAACATCTTCATCTGCATCGGCGAGGCGTTCTGCGCCTCGTCGAGGATGATGACCGAGTTGGCGAGGGTCCGTCCGCGCATGAAAGCCAGCGGCGCGACCTCGATCGCGCCCGACTGCAGGCTGCGCTCGACCTTGTCGGCCGGCATCATGTCGTAAAGCGCGTCGTAGAGGGGGCGCAGATAGGGGTCGACCTTGTCGCGCATGTCGCCGGGCAGGAAGCCGAGCCGCTCGCCCGCCTCGACCGCCGGCCGCGACAGGATCACCCGGTCGGCGAGCCCGCGCTCCAGCACCGAGGCCGCATAGGCGACGGCCAGATAGGTCTTGCCGGTGCCGGCCGGGCCGATGCCGAACACCAGTTCGGCGCGGTCGAAGGCGCGGATGTAGGCGTCCTGCATGGGCGAGCGCGCCAGGACCGTGCGGCGGCGGGTGATGATCTGGGCCATGGCCAGCCGGCCCTGCGGCTCGAGGCTGGGCAGGCTGAGCTGCGCCTCGGCGACAGTGGCCATGCGCACCGCGCCGTCGACGTCGCCGGCAACGAGCTGATGCCCCTCCTGCAGGCGGGTGTAGAGCATGTCCAGCGCCAGCCGGGCCCGCGCCAGCGCGTCGACGGCGCCGCGCAGCGTCACCTCGTTGCCGCGCGCGACCGCCTCGACGTTGAGCCGCTGCTCGATCAGGGCGAGGTTCTGGTCGTATTCGCCGTAGAGGTCCTGCACGAGGCGGTTGTCGTCAAAGGCGATGACGATCTCGCCGCCGTCATGGCTCTCGGGTCGTGCCGTCAAGCGTCCGCTCCGCGGCCGGTCATGCGGCTTCGACCCCGGCCAGCGTGCCGGAAAGGCTGTTGGGACCGTGACCGTCGATGCGGACGGGCGCGATGGCGCCGATCATGCTCGCGGGCGCGTCGACATGGATCGGCCACAGCCACGGCGACCGCCCTGCAATCTGCCCGCGATGGCGGCCGGCGCGCTCGAACAGGACATCGACGACGGTGCCCACCCGGGCGGCCATGAAGGCCTGCTGGCGCTCGGCCAGCCGCGCCTGGAGGCGTGTCAGACGCTCGCTCTTCACATCGTCGTCGACCTGGTCCTCCGCAGTGGCGGCCGGGGTACCGGGGCGCGGGCTGTACTTGAACGAAAAGGCCGCGGCGTAGCCGGCTTCGTCGACGATCCGCATGGTGTCGTCGAAATCGGCGTCGGTCTCGCCGGGAAAGCCGACGATGAAGTCACCGGCCAGGGCGATGTCGGGACGCGCGGTCCGCAGTCGGTCGATCAGCCGCAGATAGTCGTCGCGGCTGTGACGCCGGTTCATGGCGGTAAGGATACGGTCGGAGCCCGACTGAACGGGCAGATGCAGATACGGCATCAGTTGCGGCAGATCGCGGTGGGCGGCGATCAACTCGTCGTCCATGTCGCGCGGGTGGCTGGTGGTGTAGCGCAGCCGGTCGATGCCGGGGATGCGTGCAAGGCACACGAGCAGGCCGGCGAGGCCCATGGGCCGTTTGCCGCCGTCCGGCTCGCGCCAGGCGTTGACGTTCTGACCGAGCAGCGTGAGCTCGCGCACCCCGGTCGCCGCCAGCGCCTCCGCCTCGGCAACGAGGTCGCCCGCCGGGCGCGACACTTCGGCCCCGCGCGTATAGGGCACGACACAGAAGGAACAGAATTTGTCGCAGCCCTCCTGGATTGTCAGGAAGGCCGCCACGCGCTTCGGCGTTTTTGTCGTCGTGGCGTCGAACCGGGCGCCGCGAAACTTGCCGACCACGTCGAAGTCGGTCTCGACCGGGCGCGCTCCGTTCTCCACCCGGGCGAGCATGTGGGGCAGGCGGTGGTAGGCCTGCGGGCCGACCACGAAATCGACCACAGGGGCCCGGCGGGCGATCTCTGCGCCTTGCGCCTGCGCCACGCAGCCGGCGACACCGATCCGCACCTCGCGGCCCTCGGCCGCCGCCTCGTCCTTCAGCGTGCGCAGGCGGCCGATCTCGGAGAACACCTTCTCTGCCGCCTTTTCGCGGATGTGGCAGGTGTTCAGAATAATGAGGTCGGCGTCTTCGGGCGCCTCGACAGTGTGGAATCCCTCACCGGCCAGCGTCTCGCCGATCCGCTCGGAATCGTAGACGTTCATCTGGCAGCCATAGGTCTTCACAAAGACCGATCTGTCGTTGCGACCACGCTCAGCCATGGCGGACTTCCAGGCGCGCTCCGGATGCGGGCGCCCGCTTTCCATACTGGTTTTTACCCCGGGCGAACACCCGCCGGCCCCGATCACTCACCCTCGTCGGTCGAATCGAGACGCACGCCGTAGAGTTCCAGCCGATGGCCGACGAGGCGGTAACCGAGTTTGGCCGCGATCGCCGCCTGCAGCGCCTCGATCTCCTCGTTGGCGAACTCGATCACCTCGCCGGAGCGGAGGTCGATGAGATGGTCGTGATGCTCTTCGGGTGCGGTCTCATAGCGGGCGCGACCTTCGCCGAAGTCGTGACGTTCGATCACGCCGGCATCCTCGAACAGCTTCAGCGTCCGGTAGACCGTGGCGATGGAGATGCGGGGATCGATCTCAGAGGCGCGGCGGTAGAGCTCCTCGACATCCGGGTGGTCGTCGGCGGCATCGAGCACGCGGGCGATCACCCGGCGATGATCGGTCATGCGCAGCCCCTTCGCCGCACACAGATCTTCCAGCTTCGATCCGTTCCGTTCCGGCGCCACGTGTCCTATCCGGTTGCGGCGGTCCTGCCCGGTTCGAGTCCCAGGCGCATGACGAGCGCAGTGCTCACGCCGCCATAGTAGCCTTTGCGCTCCGACGCGATCTCGAATCCGAGGGACCGGTAGAGCTGCACCGCCACCGTGTTGGCGCCGTCGACCTCGAGAAAGCAGGTCTTGATACGGTCGCGGTAGAGCGAGCGCAACGCTTCCTCCATGAGAAGGCGCCCGTAGCCGCGACCGCGGGCCTGCGGTCGGACGGCGACGGAGAGTACTTCGGCTTCGTCGGCGGCGACCCGCAGGGCCACGAAACCCGCCAGGCGCGCGGGGCGAAACCAGTGCCGGCGCAGGACGCCCCAGGCCATGACACCGGGCTGGGTCATCAGAGCCGCGAACTCGTCGGCGCTCCATGGCCGGTGGAACGCGCTCGCATGAATGTCGGCAAGGTCCGGCGCGGCCGATGCCTCCAGCCGCTGGACGATGGCCGCGGTCATTGGCGGGCGATCCTGCCGCCGCTCTGCGGCTTCGCATCCGGCGGGCGCAGATAGAGCGGCGTCAGCGCCGTCGTCGGCGTGGTGAGCCTGGCCAATGCGCAGACGACGCCCATGTCCGGTGTGGCCTCCTCGTGCACCGGCGGATCGGCGCGGCCGGCCGCGGCCAGGACATCGCGCGCGGCGGACCCGGCGACACGCACCCCGTCGGTCGCGAGCGCGGCGGCCTCGTCGAGCGCGACGACCCGCGGGGTGTCTGGCGGTTCGCCGCCGGCCGGGACAAGCTGCACATAGACCTTTCCGCGCCCCGCTTGCAGCGTGGCGAGCACCGGACCCTCGCCGGCTTTGTCACGGGCCATGGCGGCGACCACGTCGAGATTGCCCACGCCAACCAGCGCCGCGCCCGTCACCAGGGCCAGGCCGCGGGCGGCGGCGACACCGATCCGCACCCCGGTGAAGGAGCCCGGTCCGACGGTGGCGGCGATGCGATCGAGGTCAGGGAAACGCCAGCCGGTCTCCGCCATCACCTCATCGACCAGACCCAACAGATGTTCGCCGTGGGCGCGATCGACGACGCGGGTCAGAACGAGCGGCGGCGCGTCGTCGCTGCCCGAGGCCGCCACCGCACAGGCGGCGGTCGTCGTATCGAGGGCCAGAAGGCGCATGGAGCGCGGCATAGATGGTGCCGCGCCGCGAGTCGAGACGGCGGAGCGTCAGACCCTTTCGCGAATCTCGCGAACGTCCGGCACGAAATGGCGCAGCAGGTTCTCGATGCCGTGCTTGAGCGTGGCGGTCGAGGACGGACAGCCGGCGCAGGAGCCGCGCATGTTCAGGAACACGACGCCGTCGCGGTAGCCGTGGAAGGTGATGTCGCCGCCATCCTGGGCGACCGCCGGGCGCACCCGGGTGTCGATCAGTTCCTTGATCGTGGCCACGGTCTCGGCATCGGCCGGATCGAAGAATTCGTCGCTGTCGGTGTCGTCGCGATCGCCGGTGACCACGTCATCGCCGGACATGTAGAATTCCATGATCGCGCCCAGGACCGCCGGCTTGATGTGCTGCCAGTCGTCGTTGTCCTTGGTGACGGTGATGAAGTCGCCGCCCAGGAAGACACCGCGCACGCCGGGCACCGCAAACAGGCGCGCGGCCAGCGGCGAGGCCGTCGCCGCCGCATCCGGATCGGTGAACTCGGCGGTGCCGGAGCCGAGCACATCGCGGCCGGGCAGGAACTTCAGACTGACCGGATTGGGTGTCGCTTCGGTCTGGATGAACATGGTCTCGCCCTCAATCGTCCCCCGCACATCTAGGCCGGCAGGGGCCCGTCATCAAGCGATGGCGGCGATCGCTTCGTCGTCGAGATTGCCGGGCACGATGGTGATCGGGATCGGAAACGAGCCGGCCTGCTTGCCGGCGAGCGCCGAAACCAGCGGTCCCGGTCCTTCCTTCTCGACCGCCGCGGCGAGCACCATGATGGCGATATCCTCGTCCTCGTCGATCACCTTGACGATCTCCTCGGCCTTGTTGCCCTCGCGGATCGACATCTGCGGCTCGATGGTGCTCTTCTCGCGCACATAGTCGGCAAAGCGGCCCAGCGTCGTCTCGGCCTCCTCCATCGCCTCGGCGCGCATGATGGTCTCCACGCCCATCCATTGCTGGCGGTCGGGCGGGCCGATGATGAACATCAGCACCAGGCCGCCACCGGTGTGCTCGGCGCGGAGCGCGGCATACAGCACCGAGCGGCTGCACTCGGGCGTATCGTCGACAATGGCGAGGAACTTCCGGCTGTGGCCTTCCTCGCCGCTTCTGCGCTTCACCGCCATGGGATCATGCTGCCATCTGCCCGGTCGCCCTTCAAGCGGACTCAGCCGGCGCTGCGCACGAGGCCGAGGACATCCTTGGCGCCGCGCACGGTTTCCGCGGCGATGGCGCGGGCACGCTGTGTACCGTCGGCGAGCACACCGTCGATATGGCCCGGATCGGCCATCAGGCGCTGCATCTCCGCCGTGACGGGGGACAGAACCTCGACGGCGAGATCGGCAAGCGCCGGCTTGAAGGCCGAGAACTGGGCGCCGCCATGGTCGCGCAGGACGTCGTCCCTGGTGACGCGGGCGAGTGCGGCATAGATGCCCACGAGATTGTCCGCCTCGGGCCGGTCCTTGAGGCCCGCGACCTCGGACGGCAAGGCGTCGGGATCGGTCTTGGCCTTGCGGATCTTGCGGGCGATGGCGTCGCTGTCGTCGGTGAGGTTGATCCGCGACAGGTCGGACGGGTCGGATTTCGACATCTTCTTGGCGCCATCGCGCAGCGACATGACCCGCGTCGCCGGCCCGGTGATCAACGGTTCGGTGACGGGAAAGAACGCCTCGCCATAGCCATGGCCGGCAATCGACTCGGCAAAGTCGTTGTTGAACTTGATGGCGATGTCGCGGGTGAGCTCCAGATGCTGCTTCTGGTCGTCGCCGACCGGCACGTGGGTGGCGAGATAGGCGAGAATGTCGGCAGCCATCAGGGTCGGGTAGGCGAACAGGCCAACCGAGGCGTTCTCGCGGTCCTTGCCGGCCTTCTCCTTGAACTGGGTCATGCGGTTGAGCCAGCCCATGCGGGCAACGCAGTTGAACACCCAGGCGAGTTCGGCGTGTTCCGGCACCTGGCTCTGGTTGAAGACGATGTTGGCCTTGGGGTCGATGCCGGCGGCGAGGAAGGCGGCCGTCACCTCGCGGGTGTTGGCGGCCAGTTCCTTCGGGTCCTGCCACACGGTGATCGCGTGGAGATCGACCACGCAATAAATGCAGGCGTGGGTCTTCTGCAGTTCGACGAAGCGGACGATGGCGCCGAGATAGTTGCCGAGATGCAGGTTGCCGGTCGGCTGGACGCCGGAAAACACGCGCGGCGTGAAGGTGGTCATCAAGGGGCTCCCCGTGAAGGTCGCGCGGGTTATGGCCAAGGCCCGCCGGCTTCGCAAGCATTCTGGGCAAGCATTCTGGGCAAGCGCTCCGGGCGAGCGTTCAGGCGTTGCCGCGCAAAGCCCGCGCCATCCCGCGAAGGTCGATCGCGCCCGTCACCTGGGCGGCGAGCCCGAAGACCGCAACCCCGAGGGCGACTTCGACGGCCAGCGCCGCGACCCTCGCCAGCAGCGACGGGGCGGCGAGGTACGGCCCGGCCACGCCCAGCGACACGACAAGCACGGCGCCCATGATCACCGCCGCCAGCGCCAGCAGTGGCAGGCGACGCGCCAGCGCCGCATCGGCGTGGAACTGGTCGCGCCGCACCAGCGTCCACCACAGGAGGATCGCGTTCAGCCAGCCCGCAGCGGCGGTAGCGACGGCGATGCCGACATGGCCGAACACCGGGAACAGGGCCAGCGACAAGACGATGTTGGCGGCAACCGACCAGGCCGCGTACCACATGGGCGTGCGCGTATCCTCGCGGGCGAAGAAGCCCGGCGACAGCACCTTGATCATGACGAAGGCCGGCAGGCCGACGGCAAAGGCGACGAGGGCGGCCGCCGACCCGGCGGTGTCTTCGGGGCCGAACGCGCCGCGTTCGAACAGGACCCGGATGATCGGCTCGGCGAGCACGATCAGCGCCACCGACGCGGGCAGGGTCAGCGCCAGGGCGAATTCGGTCGCCCGGTTCTGACGGTCGTCGACGAGGTCGATACGCCCGGCCCGCAGGAGCCGTGAGAGTTCGGGCAGCAAGGCGATACCGATGGCAATGCCGACGATACCGAGCGGCAACTGGTAGACGCGATCGGCGAAGTAGAGCAGCGACACCGCGCCCGCCTGCAGGGAGGCGATGATGGTGCCGACAACGATGTTGATCTGGGTGACGCCGCCAGCGAGCAGTCCGGGCAGCGCGAGGCCGGCGAGGCGGCGGAGGCGCGGCGTCCAGCGCGGCCAGTGGAGCCGGAGATGGGCGCCGTCGCGGCCGGCCGCCCACAGGACCAGCGCGAGCTGGGCCACGCCGCCGGCGATCGTCGCCCAGGCGAGTACCAGACCGGCACCCGGGCTTTCCGCAAGGCCGGCGACGAAGACGACGAGCAGGGCCGCGATGAAGACGACGTTGAGGAGAGCGGGCGCAAAGGCGGCGGCGGCGAAGCGGCCGCGGGCGTTGAGGACGCCGCTGTAGAGCGCCAGCAGCACCACCAGGATGAGGTAGGGGAAGGTGATGCGCGTAAGGACGACCGTGAGGTCGAACTTGTCCGGATCCCGGATGAAGCCCGGCGCATAGCCGAGCATGATCGCCGGCATCAGAATCTCGACCAGGGCGGTGAGGACCAAAAGCGCAAAGACGAGCGCGCTCATCGCCTCGCTGGCGAAGCCGCGGGCGGCCGTCTCGCCCTCGCCTTCCAGCGACTTGGCGTAGAGCGGCACGAAGGCGGGATTGAACGCGCCTTCGGCAAACAGGCGCCGGAAGAGGTTGGGCAGACGGAAGGCGACGAAGAATGCGTCGGCGACCGGGCCCGTGCCCAGCGCCGCCGCGATCATGACGTCGCGGACGAAGCCGAGGACACGGCTGGTCGCGGTGGCGCCGCCGACTGTGGCGAAGTTGCGAAGCAGCGACACGCGGCGCTCAGGCCGCGACCGGCTTGCGCCGGGTGCGCGACCGTGTGGGGGCAACCGGGACGCCGTCGAAAGCGGCCTTCAGCCGCCGCCGGATGGCGGCCTTGCGATTGCCGTTGGTGATCTTCTCGCCGGTCAGGTCGCGCACGTAGAACACGTCCACCGCGCGCTCGCCGAAGGTGCCGATATGGGCCGAGCCGATGTTGAGGTTGAGCGCCGAAATCGCGCGCGTGAGGTCGTAGAGCAGGCCGGGCCGATCGAGACCGGTGGCCTCGATGACGGTGAAATGGTCGGACCAGTCGTTCTCGATGGCGATGGCCGATTCCAGCGAGAAGGCGCGGACGCGGGCCGGCTTTGCGACCCTGGTGGCGACGATTTCGGGAAGCCGGGTTGCGCCCGACAGGGTGTCCTCGATCAGTTCGCCGATCCGGTCCGCCCGTCGGCGCTCATCGTCATCGTCGTCGAACTCCCGCCGGATGGCGATGGTGTCGAGCGCCTCGCCGGTGGTGGTGGTGAAGATCTGGGCGCTGAAGATGTTGGCCCCGGTCACCGTGCAGGCGCCGGCGATCACCGACAGCAGGCGGGGATGGTCGGGGGCGAAGACGGTGATCTCGGTCATGCCCTCGAACGCCCGGGTGACGAAATCGGTGGCAAGCGCCTTGTCCGACTTGTCGGCCTCGACGATCAGCCGCGCGTGGCGGACCTTGTGGTCGAGGTCGGCGCGCAGCCAGTAAGCCGGGTAGTGGCGCTTGACGTAGGCCTTGCGGGCCGCCGCCGACCAGTCGTCGAGGGCGTCGGCCAGTTCCTGCTGGGCTGCTGCCACCCGTTCGGCATGGCTCGCCCGGGTGTGGCCGCCGCTCAGGATCGCCTCGGTCTGGAAGAAGAGCGTGCGCAGGAGCTGGCCCTTCCACCCGTTCCAGACACCCGGGCCGACCGCGCGAATGTCGGCCACCGTCAGGATCAGGAGCATGCGCAGCCGCTCCAGAGACTGGACGGTCTCGGCAAAGTCGAGGATCGTCTTGCGGTCGGACAGGTCGCGCGACTGGGCGGTCATGCTCATGTCGAGATGGTGCTCCACCAGCCAGGCGACGGTATCGGTCTGGCCCGCGTCGAGGCCGAAGCGCGGCCCCAGGCGGCGGGCGATCGCGGCGCCGAGGATGGAATGGTCCTCCATGCGCCCCTTGGCGATATCGTGGAGCAGCATGGCAACATAAAGGACGGTGCGGTCGCGGATGCCGCCGATCAGGCGGTGGGAGACCGGATGCTCGTCGCCGAGCTTGCCGCGTTCGATCTCCGACAGGACGCCGATGGAGCGCAGCAGATGCTCGTCGACGGTGTAGTGGTGGTACATGTTGAACTGCATCATCGACACCACCTTGCCGAACTCGCGCACGAAGCGGCCGAGGACGCCGGATTCGTTCATGCGGCGCAGGATCGCCTCGGGCTGCCGCGGCGAGGTGAGGATCTCGATGAACAGCCGGTTGGCCTCCTCGTCGGCGCGAAGATCGGCGTCGATCAGCTTGAGCGAGCGGGCGATCAGGTGCACCGCATCCGGATGGAACGCCAGTTCGTGGCGGTCGGCGGCGTGGAAGATACGGATGAGATTGACGGGATCGCGCTCGAACACCCCGTCGTCGGCAACGTTCAGGCGATTGTTCTCGACCACGAAATCCTGCCCGTCACCGACGGTCGACAGGCGCCGGCGCCGGGGCTTGAGACCGAGATAGCGGTTGAGCACCGGCGCGGTCTTGACGTGATGCTCCTCGAGCTCGGCGCAGACGATGCGGGTGAGATCGCCGACATCCTTGGCGATCAGGAAGTAGTGCTTCATGAAGCGTTCAACGTCGCGCAGGCCGGCATGGCTCGTGTAGCCGAGCCGCCGGGCCATCTCCTGCTGGACGTCGAAGGACAGCCGCTCCTCGGCGCGCCCGGCCACGAAATGGAGGTGGCAGCGCACCGCCCACAGGAAATCCTCGGCCTTGCGGAACTGACGCAGTTCGGCGCGCGTGAACACGCCGGCCGTCACCATCTCCTCACGCGTGGTGACGCGGAACAGATACTTGCCGATCCAGAACAGGGTGTGGAGGTCGCGGAGGCCGCCTTTGCCTTCCTTCACGTTGGGCTCGACGAGGTAGCGCGAGCGTCCCTGCCGGGTGTGGCGGGCGTCACGCTCGGCGAGCTTGGCGGTGGCGAACTCCGGCCCGGTGCGGCGGACGATGTCGCGGTCGAAACGCGACTGCAGCTCGTCGAACAGGGCCTCGTCGCCGTCGAGGAACCGGGTTTCGAGTACCGAGGTGCGGATGGTCATGTCGGAACGCGACAGGCGGATGCATTCTTCGACGCTGCGGGTCGCGTGACCGACCTTGAGGCCGAGATCCCACAGCGCGTAGAGCATGAACTCGACGACGCTGTCGCCCCAGGGCGTCTGCTTGTAGGGCAGGACGAACAGGAGATCGACGTCGGAACTCGGCGCCAGCGTGCCGCGGCCGTAACCGCCCACGGCAACGACGGCGAGACGCTCCGCCTTGGTCGGCTGGTCGACCGGATAGGCGCGCTGGGTCGCGAGCTTGAACAGCGCCTTGACGATCGCGTCCATGAGATGGGCGAGCCGGGTGGCGCACAGCGTGCCGCGCCCGTCGTCGCTGAGGCGGCGTTCGGCCTCGTCGCGGCCGTTGGCGAGCGTCTTCTTGAGATGCTCGATGACGCGCTTGCGCTGTGCGGTCGAGAGGGACCCGCTCTTGCCGGCAAGCTCCAGCAGACGGCCGGCGAGCGCGGCCGGATCCACGAGGCGGTCCTTCGGTGCCAGCTTCAGGGTCATGGGCGAATCCTCCACGCCGCTGCGGGGCTTACAGCATTGTGCAGCGTTTTCAATCGCCTGACGATCGCAGCCGCTTCAGCCGGTAGATGAGATCGAGCGCCTCGCGCGGCGTGAGATCGTCGGCCACGATCCCGTCCAGCGCCTCTACGACCGGGTCGGCGGCGGCCGGCTCCGGCGCGGCCGTGAACAGGGGCAGACCGTCGAACAGGTCGTCAACGGGGGCGGCGCGATCGGAACGTTCGAGCCGGGCCAGCACGTCGCGCGCCCGCTCGACCACCGCCGGCGGCAGGCCGGCGAGACGGGCGACCTGCACCCCATAGGACCGGTCGGCGGTGCCGGCGGCGATTTCGTGCAGGAACACGACCTCGTCGTGCCATTCGCGGACGCGTACCGTGTGGTTATCGAGGCGCGGCAGGCGATCGGCGAGCGCCGTGAGCTCGTGATAGTGGGTCGCGAACAGGGCCCGGCTGCGGTTGGTTTCGTGGAGGTGCTCGATGGCCGCCCAGGCGATCGACAGGCCGTCGAAGGTGGCGGTGCCGCGGCCGATCTCGTCGAGGATCACCAACGCCCGCTCGCCCGCCTGGTTCAGGATCGCCGCCGTCTCGACCATCTCGACCATGAAGGTGGAGCGGCCGCGGGCGAGATCGTCGGCGGCACCGACGCGGCTGAACAGGCGATCGACGACGCCGATACGGGCCGAGGTCGCCGGCACATAGGCGCCGATCTGGGCGAGCAGCGTGATCAACGCGTTCTGCCGCAGGAAGGTGGACTTGCCGGCCATGTTGGGGCCGGTGAGAAGCCAGATGCGGCCGGCTTCGGCGTCCGCCGGCGGCGACAGGTCGCAATCGTTGGCGACGAACGGACCCTCGCTGCCGCCGCGCAGCGCCTGTTCGACCACCGGATGGCGGCCGCCGGTGATCTCGAACGCCAGCGATCCGTCGACGACCGGGCGGGCGTGGTTCTCGGCTACCGCCAGCGTTGCGAGTGCGGCGGTGACGTCGAGCACTGCCAGCGCGTCGGCCACGGCCCTCACATTGTCACCCACCGCGACGATGTCGGTGGCGAGCCGGGCGAAGATGTCGAACTCCAGCTCTAGCGCACGATCGGCCGCACCGGCGATGCGACGGTCGAGATCGGCGAGCTCGGACGTGGTGAAACGCATGGCGCTCGCCAGCGTCTGGCGATGGATGAACCGGGCGTCGTGGGGCGGACGCAGGAGCCTTTCGCCGTGGGCGCTCGCCACCTCGATGAAATAGCCCAGCACGTTGTTGTGCTTGATGCGCAGGTTGCGCACCTCGGCCGCCTCCGCGTAGTCGGCCTGGAGCCCGGCGATCAGGCGGCGGCTGTCGTCGCGCAGCCGGCGGGTGTCGTCGAGGTCGGCGTCGAAGCCGGCGCGGATGAAGTTGCCGTCGCGTTTCAACGGCGGAGGCGCCTCGTCGAGGGCGGCGGTCAGGGTCGCGACCACGTCAGACGGGGCGGCGGCAACGGTGTCGCACACGGTGGCCAGCTCCGCCGGCAGGTCGGCTGCCGCAAGCAACTCGGCGATCTCGACGGCCGCCTGCAAGCCGTCGCGGATGGCGGCGAGATCGCGCGGGCCGCCACGGTCCAGCGTCAGGCGCGTGAGCGGACGGGCGAGATCGGGCGCAGCGGCGAGCGCCGTGCGCAACGCTTCGCGGAGCGGGGTCTGGTCGACCAGCGAGGCGACCGAATCGAGGCGTTCGCCGATCTTCGCCGGTTCGGTCAGCGGGCTGGCCAGACGGCGTTCGAGCAGCCGGGCGCCGGCGCCGGTGACCGTGCGGTCGATGGCGGCAAGCAGGCTGCCGCCGCGGGTGCCGCCGAGCGTGCGCACCAGTTCGAGATTGGCGCGGGTCGCCGCGTCGATCAGCATGGCCTGACCGGCGGTTTCCTGCACCGGCGGCCGCAGCGGCGGGCGGGCGCCGAGCTGGGTTCGCTCCACATAGGCGACAATCGCCGCGGCCGCCGCGAGCCCGGCCGGCCCGAAGGTGCCGAAGGCATCGAGGGTCGCTACCTCGAAATAGGCGGTCAGCCGTTCGGACGCGGTGGCGCTGTCGAAGAAGGCCGCCGGCAGCGGCGTCAGCATCGCCTCGATGGTGTCGGGCCCGTCCGGCGCCACGACCTCCTCCAGTGCGGACGGCAGGACGACCTCGCTCGGCGCGATCCGCGACAGGGTGGCGGCGAGACGGTCGCGATCGCCTTCGGTCAGGCGGAACTCGCCGGTCGACATGTCGATCCATGCGAGCCCGTAGGCTTCCCCGTCGCGATGACCGCGCACGCGCGCCACGGCGGCGAGGTGGTTGTTGGCGCCGGGCTCGAGCAGCGTGTCCTCGGTGAGCGTCCCCGGCGTCACCAGACGCACCACGTCGCGGCGCACCACCGCCTTGGCGCCGCGCTTCTTGGCCGCCTGGGGGTCCTCGGTCTGCTCGCAGACGGCGACCCGGTGCCCCTTGGCGATCAGCTTCTGGAGATATTGGTCGGCGGCGTGGACCGGCACGCCGCACATGGGGATGTCCTCGCCCTGATGCTTGCCGCGCCGGGTCAGGGTGATGCCGAGATCGCGGGCCGCGACCACCGCGTCGTCGAAGAACAGCTCGTAGAAATCCCCCATCCGGTAGAACAGCAGGCTGTCGGGATGATCCGCCTTGATGGCCTGGTACTGCGCCATCATCGGTGTGGCGGCGGCCTTGGCGATGGTGCGGGGGCGTTCGTTCATGGGACGATCGTCAGGACTCGCACGGCGTTGAGCGGACGGCCAAGCGAATCCGGGAGGGCCGGCATTGCCCTGACCGCGTGCGGTGTTATACCCGCCGGCGACCGGGCGGCGCCAATCGCCGCCCCGCAATTTCCGGGGGATAAGCCGACATGCCCGACGACGCCAAGGCGACCGCGCAGGGTCCGTCCTTCACGGACCAGCAGGCCCTCGATTTCCACGCCGACGGGCGGCCGGGCAAGCTCGAAATACGCGCCACCAAGCCGATGGCGACCCAGCGCGACCTCAGCCTGGCCTATTCGCCGGGCGTCGCCGTGCCGGTCGAGGCGATCGCCGCCGATCCCGCCACCGCCTACGACTACACCGCCAAGGGCAACCTGGTGGCCGTGATCTCCAACGGCACCGCTATCCTCGGTCTCGGCAATCTCGGGGCGCTGGCGTCCAAGCCGGTCATGGAAGGCAAGGCGGTGCTCTTCAAGCGCTTCGCCGACATCGATTCCATCGACCTGGAGATCGACGCCGAGGATGCCGACACCTTCATCGAGGCGGTACGGCATCTCGGCCCCTCCTTCGGGGGCATCAACCTGGAGGACATCCGCGCGCCGGACTGCTTCATCATCGAGGACCGGTTGCGCGAGGTGATGGACATCCCGGTCTTCCACGACGACCAGCATGGCACCGCCATCATTGCCGCGGCCGGGCTGATCAACGCGATCCGCCTCACCGGACGGGACATCAAGACGACCAAACTGGTGTGCAACGGCGCGGGCGCGGCCGGCATCAACTGTGTGGCGCTGGTCAAGGCGCTCGGCATGCCGGCGGAGAACGTGATCCTCTGCGACACCAAGGGGCCGATCTACACCGGCCGCGAGGAGGGGATGAACCAGTGGAAGGCGGCCCACGCGGTGGAAACCGAGGCGCGCTCGCTGGGGGAGGCGCTCGCGGGCGCCGACGTGTTCTTCGGCCTCTCGGTGAAGGGCGCGCTGACCCCGGACATGCTGCGGTCGATGGCCGACCAGCCGATCGTGTTCGCCATGGCCAATCCCGATCCGGAAATCACGCCGGAGGAGGCCGCCGCCGTGCGCGACGACGTCATCATCGCCACCGGGCGCTCCGACTACCCCAACCAGGTCAACAACGTCCTCGGCTTTCCCTACATCTTCCGCGGCGCCCTCGACGTGCGCGCGACCACCATCAACGAGGACATGAAGCTCGCCGCGGTCCATGCGCTGGCGGAGCTCGCCCGCGAGGACGTGCCCGACGAGGTCGCCGCCGCCTATCAGGGCATCCGTCCGAAGTTCGGGCCGCAATACATCATCCCCGTCCCGTTCGACCCGCGCCTGCTGTCGGAGGTGCCGGCCGCGGTGGCCGAGGCCGCGATCCGCACCGGGGTCGCCCGCAAGACCATCGACGACGTGGAGAACTACAAGCTCGAACTATCCGCGCGGCGTGATCCGATCGTCGGCACGCTGCAGCGCATCTTCCAGCGCGTACGCCGGGCGCCGAAGCGGATCGTCTTCGCTGAAGGCGAGTCGGACCAGATGATCCGGGCGGCGCACAACTTCGTCAGTCACCATCTCGGCACCGCCATCCTGATCGGGCGCGAGGACGTGGTGCGCGGGGCGGCCGACGACGCCGGCATCGACATCAGCGAAGGCATCGAAATCCACAACGCGGCGCTCTCGAAGCGCAACACCGACTACGCCGACTACCTCTATGCGCGGCTGCAGCGGCGGGGCTACCTGTTTCGCGACTGCCAGCGGCTGGTGAACTCCGACCGCAACCATTTCGGCGCCTGCATGGTGGCGGTCGGCGACGCCGACGGCATGGTCTCGGGCGTCACCCGGAACTACTCCACGGTGCTTGAGGATGTACGCCGGGTGATCGATCCCAAGCCCGGGCACCGGGTGATCGGCGTCTCGATGGTCCTGTCGCGGGGGCGTCTGGTGCTGGTGGCCGACACAGCGGTCTACGAATTCCCCAAGCCCGAAGAGATCGCCGACATCGCTGAGGAAGCCGCGACGGTCGCACGGCGGCTCGGCTACACGCCGCGCGTGGCGCTGCTCGCCTATTCAACCTTCGGCCAGCCGGAGGGCGAGCGCGCCCAGAAGGTCCGCGAGGCCGTGCAACTGCTCGACCGGCGCCGGGTCGACTTCGAGTATGACGGCGAGATGGCCGCCGACGTGGCGCTCAACGGCGACATGATGGCCGCCTACCCGTTCTGCCGGCTGACCGGCCCGGCCAACGTGCTGGTGATGCCGGCGTACCACTCGGCGGCGATCTCCACCACGATGCTGCAGGAGCTTGGCGGCTCGACGGTCATCGGCCCGCTGCTGGTGGGCCTCGACAAGCCGGTGCAGATCGTGTCGCTGGGCGCGCGCGACTCCGACATCGTCAACATGGCGGCGCTCGCCGCCTTCAACGTCAGCGGATAGCGGCCTCGCGAGGGCCTCTTGAGTCAGCATCTGTCATGAGACAAAGCGTGAACACGGGTTTGTCACTTGCTCGCCGTGACGCTTGCTGTATCAGTTAACTGCCAGGTTAAAGAGGAGCAAGAAATGACCGATCACGGCCACTTTCACTGGAATGAACTGATGACCCGCGACGTGCAGAAATCCAAGGATTTCTACGGCAAGACCCTTGGCTGGGCCTTCGACGACATGCCGATGCCGGGCGGCATGACCTACACCACCATTCGCCATGGCGACAACATGGTCGGCGGCATGTTGAAGATGGACGGCCCGCAATTCGAGGGCATGCCGGAGCACTGGGTCGCCTATATCGCTGTCGACGACATCGACAAGCGGGTTGACCTTCTCAAGGCCGAAGGTGGCAAGGTCCTGAGCGAACCCTTCGACGTCGAGGGTGTCGGCCGGATCGCCATGGTCGCCGATTCGGGTGGCGCCGTATCCGGCTGGATGACGCCTGCGGCGCAGCCGGGTTAACCCACCCTACTCGACCAGTACCGCGCAGGTCTGGTCGCCCGTCACGTCACAGGGAGCGAGGCGGACCGTCTCGCTCTCCTCGCCATCGTCAAACACCACCTGGACGGCGATCATCTCCGCCGAACCGAGCGGCAGCGCGAGGTAGGGCGGAAAGGCGACCGGATCGAGTGCGTGGGGGTTCTGCTCGTCGCAGGGCTGGAGCGGGAAGGTCTGGTCGAGCGCATCGGAATCGAGCGAGTAACGCACCTCCGACAGGCCGCAGCGATAGACGACCAGATGGGTGAAGTAGACCCACTGCTTGCCGTCGAAATTGCGGAAGGCGACCCAGTTGCCGGTGGTCATCGGCAGGACCGTCTTCTCCATCCCCGCCAGGCCTTGGGCTTGCGCCGGCGCGGCGAGGCCAGCGAGAACGGCGGCGGCGAGGGCGGCTCTGCGCAGAATCGTCATGGCTTTGCTCCTGTCACCCGCCTCAGCGTGAGATTAATCCGCCCGCCGCTTGAAGGCCACTCGGAGGCCGTCAGGAGTATTCGTCTGCTGACCGATTGAGTGCGCGCTCATTGTTGGATTTCCTTAATTGCTTCGAGCATGAAAAGGCCGCCCAGAGGGGTGGCTCCTTCAACTTTACGTTGAATATTGATACTATCCTCGCGTGGTTCGAGCCTCAGCGAGTCAGAAAACATGCGCACTCACGCCGGCTTCTTTTTTCCAGCTCGATTCGACCCGGAAGACGCTGCCGACACACTGCTTCAAGCCAGCGTGATCGCTTTTCTAACGCAGGCGGCGGTTGACACCGTCGCGCTGTTGGTTGCCATCAGCCAGCTATTGGAGGGCCCAGGCGCAGACCCGGGTCAGTTCGTGCTCGTGACACTGGCCCTTTACGTTGTCTACGTCGCCGTCGACTACCTTGTCCTGCTCCTGATGATCTTTTCGGTTCGGTACGGAAGTTACTTGCTGACGGGCGTGCAGGTCGCAGCGATAGCGGTGTTGACTATCTGGTTGGTCGTACAGCTCCTGGGCAGGACCGAGGTGCTGGATGTGGGCGAAACGGACATACTAGATGTTGTCGGCACGCTTTTCGCTGTTCTGCTCGGAATTCCGATAACGCTGGAGACTTACAAGCTCATAACGCGAATTCGGAAGCGCGAGGTCCGCTACATGGGATGGCAGGTGTGAGCTCGTTCTGACATGCTCACCCGCCTGAGCGTCAGGTTGATCCGCCCGCCGCCCTCCGGCCAGTCGGCGAGGAGGTCGGAGGTGCCGGCGAAGATGCGGTCGACGCCGTGGTAAGCGAGCCGCGACGGCCCACCGAGCACCACCACATCACCTGAGACGAGCATCAGCGACCGGGTCGGTCCGCCCCGCGTGACGCCGCCGACGCGGAAGCGGGCGTCGTCGCCCAGCGACACCGACACCACCGGCGCGGCAAGATCCTCCTCGTCGCGATCCTGGTGGAGCCCCATGCGCGCGCCGGGCCGATAGTGATTGACGAGACAGGCCTCGGGCGGCGGAGCTCCGCCGGCGACCTCGCCCCAGAGATCGAGAAGCACAACTGGGATCGGCGGCCACGGTTTACCGGTCTCGGGGTGGGTCGGCTGGTAGCGGTAGCCGCCTTCGCGATCTGACACCCAACCGAGGTCACCGAGATTGGTCATGCGTACCGAGAACGGTTTGCCCGTGCGCGGCATGCGCGGCACGAAGAACGGGGCCTTGCGCTCGGCCGCACGCAACAATCCGGCCAGGGTTTCCTGATCGGCTCGCGACAGCATCGGCCGGTGGAGAAGGCCGGGCGGCAGGTCGTCGTCGGGCAACAGGCTTCCCTGCGTCATGACGCTCCCTTCCAGACGCCGTTCATCCCGGTAGCGGCGGCGGTGGTCTCCTGATACATCGTGACGACGTCTTGAGGAGGGCCTACCCAAGGAGACATTGCGTCATGGCTTCCCCGCTTCCCGTTTTCGCCGTCGCCGCCGCGGCCTTCGCCGTCCTGGCCGGACCGGCGCTCGCCGATCCCATCGACGTCGAGGTCGCCAACACCACCGGCCGCGATCTCGCCGCGCTGGAACTGGCCCCGGCCGGATCGGGCGCGTTCGGCGAGAACGTGCTGGGCGGCGCCTTCCTGCCGGCCGGCAACGCGGTCACATTGACGCTCGCCGATTCCGCGGACGGCTGCGCCTTCGACATCCGCTACTCGTTCACGTCCGGCGACGCCATCGAGGAAACCGACGTCGACCTCTGCGCCACCGGATCGCTGCAAGTCAGCGAGTGAAAAACCGGCCCGACATCGCACCAGACGCGTGCCACGGGCCGCCTTGCGGCTGTTTTGACGCCTTCTTATATACGCCGGGAACGACGGCGGGCGGAATCGGGCCCGTCGACACGACATGGTCAGGGGACCGCGACGGGGGCCGGCTCGGACCCGCGCGATCTGCCGGAAGGAGAGAATTGAATTATGGGTAAAGTCATCGGCATCGACCTCGGCACGACCAATTCGTGCGTGGCGGTGATGGACGGCAAGGAAGCGCGGGTGGTCGAGAACGCCGAAGGCGCACGGACCACGCCGTCGATGGTCGCCTTCACCGACGACAGCGAGCGCCTCACCGGGCAGCCGGCGAAACGCCAGGCCGTCACCAATCCCGAGGGGACCTTCTTTGCGGTCAAGCGCCTGATCGGGCGCCGCTTCGACGACCCGACGGTCGCCAAGGACGCCGAACTGGTGCCGTTCGAGATCGTCAAGGCCGGCAACGGCGACGCCTGGGTGCGCGCCGACGGCAAGGATTACTCGCCGTCGCAGATTTCCGCCTTCATCCTGCAGAAGATGAAAGAGACGGCGGAGGCGTTCCTCGGCGCTACCGTCGAGCAGGCGGTCATCACCGTGCCGGCCTATTTCAACGACGCCCAGCGCCAGGCGACCAAGGACGCCGGCAAGATCGCCGGGCTGGAGGTGCTGCGCATCATCAACGAGCCGACCGCGGCGGCGCTGGCCTACGGCCTCGACAAGAAGGACGGCCAGAAGACCATCGCCGTCTACGACCTCGGCGGCGGCACCTTCGATATCTCCATCCTCGAGATCGGCGATGGCGTGTTCGAGGTGAAGTCGACCAACGGCGACACCTTCCTCGGCGGCGAGGACTTCGACATGCGGCTGGTCAACTACCTGGCCGACGAGTTCAAGAAGGAGCAGGGCATCGACCTGCGCGGCGACAAGCTTGCGCTGCAGCGCCTCAAGGAGGCGGCCGAGAAGGCCAAGATCGAGCTCTCCTCGGCGACCCAGACCGAGGTCAACCTGCCCTTCATCACCGCCGATCAGTCCGGGCCCAAGCACCTGACGCTCAAGCTGACGCGCGCGAAGTTCGAGGCGCTGGTCGACGACCTGATCCAGCGGACCATCGGCCCGTGCAAGTCGGCGCTGAAGGACGCGGGCCTGTCGGCCGGCGAGATCGAGGACGTGGTCCTGGTCGGCGGCATGACCCGCATGCCCAAGGTGCAGGAGGCGGTGAAGACGTTCTTCGGCCGCGAACCGCACAAGGGCGTCAACCCGGACGAGGTCGTGGCCATCGGCGCCGCCATCCAGGCGGGCGTGCTGCAGGGCGACGTCAAGGACGTACTCCTGCTCGACGTGACGCCGCTGTCGCTGGGCATCGAGACGCTGGGCGGCGTATTCACCCGGCTGATCGACCGCAACACCACGATCCCGACCAAGAAGAGCCAGGTGTTCTCCACTGCCGAGGACGGCCAGAACGCGGTGACCATCCGAGTCTTCCAGGGTGAGCGCGAGATGGCCGCCGACAACAAGGTGCTCGGCCAGTTCGACCTGGTGGGCATTCCGCCGGCGCCGCGCGGCGTGCCGCAGATCGAGGTCGCCTTCGACATCGACGCCAACGGCATCGTCAACGTGTCGGCCAAGGACAAGGGCACCGGCAAGGAGCAGCAGATCCGCATCCAGGCGTCGGGCGGCCTCAGCGACACCGACATCGACCAGATGGTCAAGGACGCCGAGGCCCACGCCGAGGACGACAAGCAGCGCCGCGAGACCGTCGAGGCGCGCAACCAGGGCGAAGCGCTGATCCACTCGACCGAGAAGTCGCTCGGCGAGCACGGCGACAAGGTCTCCGAGGCCGACAAGTCGGCCATCGAGGCTGCCGTCGCCGAACTCAAGACGGCGATGGAAGGCGACGATGCCGAAGCCATCAAGGCCAAGACCACCGAGCTTGCCCAGGTGTCGATGAAGCTCGGCGAGGCGATGTACCAGGCGAGCCAGGCGGAAGGGGCGTCCGAGACGGATGCGCCCGATGCCGACGGCACGGAAGGCACGCCCGGCGCCGAAGACGTGGTCGACGCCGACTTCGAGGAAGTCGACGACGACCAGAAGAAGTCGGCGTAACACAACAAGGCGCTCGCGGCGGCACGTCGCGGGCGCCGGCTCCTTCCGCAGCCGCCGGCTGAAGCGCCGGGGCGGAGCCGGAAGACGCCGAGGGGCTGATGGACAAGCGCGACTATTACGAGGTGCTCGGCGTCCGGCGCGACTGCGACGACAAGGCGCTGAAAAGCGCGTTCCGCAAGCTCGCGATGAAGTACCACCCGGATCGCAACGCCGACGACGGCGACGCCGAGGTCCGCTTCAAGGAAGTCAACGAAGCCTACGAGACGCTACGCGACCCGCAGCGGCGGGCGGCCTATGACCGCTTCGGCCATGCGGCGTTCGAGAATGGCGGCGGCGGCTTCAATCCCGATTTCGCCTCGTCGATGTCCAACATCTTCGACGACATCTTCGGCGACTTCATGGGCGGCGGACGCCAGCGCAGCGGACGCTCGGGCCGCGAGCGCGGCGCCGATCTGCGCTACGACATGGAGATCACGCTGGAGGAGGCCTTCGCCGGCAAGACCGCCGAGATCGAGGTGCCGACCAAGGTGGTCTGCTCCACCTGTTCCGGCGGCGGCGCCCGGCCGGGGACGACGCCGTCGACGTGCTCGACCTGCGACGGCCACGGGCGGGTGCGCGCGGCGCAGGGGTTCTTCTCCATCGAGCGGACCTGCCCCACCTGCCACGGCCGGGGCTCGGTCATCACCGACCCGTGCGACGTCTGCCACGGCAGCGGCCGCACCACCGAGGAGCGCCAGCTCAGCGTCAACATCCCCGCCGGCATCGAGGACGGCACCCGCATCCGGCTGGCGGCCGAGGGCGAGGCGGGGCTGAGGGGCGGCGTCGCCGGCGACCTCTACATCTTCCTGTCGATCAGCCCGCACGAGTTCTTCCAGCGCGACGGCGCCGACATCTTCTGCCGCGTACCGATCTCCATCACGACTGCCGCGCTCGGCGGTGACTTCCAGGTGCCGACCATCGACAGCGGCCTCACCAAGGTGAAGGTCCCCGCCGGCACCCAGACCGGCCGGCAGTTCCGCCTCAAGGGCAAGGGCATGCCGGTGCTGCGGTCCTCGCGCGTCGGCGATATGTACATCCAGGTCGCGGTCGAGACGCCCCAGAACCTTACGCGGCGCCAGCGCGAACTGCTGGAAGAATTCGAGAAGGAAGCCTCGGCCAACAACCATCCCGAATCCAGCGGCTTCTTCACCCGCGTGAAGGATTTCCTGGAAGGCCTGGGCGGCTGACGCGACGCGTCTGCGCGAAACACGGGGAAGAGCATGGCCAGCCCGAAGATCCTCGTTTTCGCCGGCTCCACGCGCACCGGTGCCCTGTCGGGCAAGGTCGCGGCCGTGGCCGCCAAGGCGCTGGCGCTCGCCGACGGCGACGTGACCCTGATCTCCCTCGGCGACTATCCGCTGCCGATCTATAACGGCGACCTCGAGGCCACCGAGGGCGTGCCGCGCAACGCCACCAACCTCGCGCGGCTGGTCGCCGCCCATCAGGGGGTGTTCGTCGCCACGCCGGAGTACAACCGGTCCCTGCCGCCGCTCCTGAAGAACACCATCGACTGGATCAGCCGGGTGAAGGCGGAGGGCGACACCGCCTATCGCCGCCGGGTCTACACGCTGGCCGGGTCGTCCGACGGCCGCTTCGGCGGCGCGCGGGCGGTGATCGACCTGCGCAAGGTGATCGCCGCCGGCCTGGGCGGCATCGTCCTGCCCGACCAGTTCGAGCTGTCGACGGCGCAGCACGCCTTCAACGAAGCCGGCGAGTTGACCGAGGAATCCGCCCGCCGGGCACTCGACAGGGTCGCCCGGGCGCTGGTCGAAGGGGCGCGACGCTTCGCCGACGACCCGCGCTATTGACGTGTCCCGCCGTCCTCGCCTCGGGCCTGAGGTCCATCCCAGCGCGCAAACCGGTTTTGCTCGTTCCAGCGCCGCCTATGCACGCGGTCGACCCGGTTACCCGCCGGAGCTGAACGCCTGGATCACCGAAGGCCTTGGACCGGGCGCCGGACAAACGCTCATCGACCTCGGCGCGGGCACCGGCAAGTTCACCCGCCATCTGGAGAGCATCGGCGCGCGCATCATCGCGATCGACCCGGTCGCGCCGATGCTGGACGCCTTGCGGACATCAATGCCCTCGGTCGAAGCCCTTGTCGGCGACGCCGACCACATGCCGCTCGACGACGCCTGTGCCGATGCTGTGTTCTGCGCGCAGGCGTTCCATTGGTTTGCGACGCCGTCGGCGCTGGCCGAGATCGGTCGGGTTCTGAAACCGGGCGGCCTGCTGGGGCTGGTGTGGAACGTGCGTGACGAAACGGTGGACTGGGTGGCGACCCTCACCCGGATCATGGCGCCCTACGAGCAGGGCACACCGAGATTTCACGCCTCGCTGTGGCGGACGCTGTTCCCGTCGCCAGACTTCTCGGAACTCGAGGAATCGACCTTCCCGCATATGCATGAAGGCCCGTTTGAGCGCGTCGTCGTCGACCGGGTCTTGTCGGTCAGCTTCATCGCAGCGTTGCCGGCGCCCGAGCGCGAGAAGATTGCGCGGCGGATCCGGCGTATGGCGCGGGGTTATCCGCAGCTTGCCGCTGGCGGGGACGTCCGGTTTCCCTACCGGACGCTCGCTGCATGGGCACGGAAGCTGTGAACCGTCCTTCCACCCTGGCCCGCCCGGCCTGCCATTGACGGGCGGTCGCAACTCACCGATACCGTCCGGCCCATGCACACCATCACACCGCGCGACAGGATGATCGTCGCCCTCGACGTACCGACCGTGGATGAGGCGCGCGCGCTCGTCGCGCGGCTCGGCACCACCGTCTCGTTCTACAAGATCGGGCTCGAGCTGATCTATGCCGGCGGCCTGCCGCTGGTGCGCGAGCTGATTGCCGACGGCAAGCAGATCTTCCTCGACGCCAAGCTGCTCGACATCGACAACACCGTCGCCGGAGCGGTGAGATCCATCACCACGACCGGCGCGACCTTCCTCACCGTTCACGCCTATCCGGCGGTCATGCGCGCTGCCGTCGCGACGCGGGGTGACGGCGATCTCAAGCTGCTCGGCGTCACCGTGCTCACCTCCATGGACGACGGCGACCTTGCCGCCGCCGGCTATCGCGACGGTGCGGCCGATCTCGTATCGGCGCGCGCCCGCGACGCCGCGGCCGCCGGCATGGACGGCCTGATCGCGGCGCCCACCGAAGCCGCCCGCCTCCGCCGCGCGCTTGGCCCCGACATCCTGATCGTAACGCCGGGCATCCGGCCCCGCGCCGCTGCTACCGACGACCAGAAGCGCGTCACCACTCCGGGCGAAGCGATCGCCGCGGGCGCCGACTATCTCGTGGTCGGGCGGCCGGTCACCGCCGCCGCCGATCCGCGCGCCGCCGCCGAGGCCATCGTTGCCGAGATCGCGGAGGCGGCCGGCGCGGACGCACTGGCCGGAGCGGCGCCATGACGGCGATGAAACTCGCGGTCGCCGGCGCCGGCGGGCGCATGGGCCGGGCGCTCATCCGGGCGGTGAGCGAGATGGAAGGGGTGGTGTTGCACGGCGCGCTCGAACGGCCCGGCGCGGAAGCGATCGGCGCCGACGCCGGCACGCTTGCCGGCCTGCCCGTCAACGGCGTGGTCGTCACCGACCAGGCGCCCGAGGTGATCGTCGCCGCCGACGGGCTTCTCGACTTCACCTCGCCCGCCGCGACCGTCGGCTATGCCGAACTCACCGCGCAGGCGCGTCTGGTCCACGTCATCGGCACCACCGGCCTCAGCGACGACGATGACGTGAAGCTGACCGCCGCCGCGCGCCACGCGGTGATCGTCAGGGCCGGCAATATGAGCCTCGGCGTCAACCTCGTGGCGCTGCTGGCGCGCAAGGCGGCCGAAGCGCTGGACGCCGATTTCGACATCGAGATCGTGGAGATGCACCACCGCCACAAGGTCGACGCGCCGTCGGGTACCGCGCTCATGCTGGGTGAGGCCGCCGCGGCCGGCCGGCACATCGACCTCGACGCCCATGCGGTGCGCGTGCGCGACGGCGAGACCGGGCCGCGGCCGCGCGGCGCCATCGGCTTCGCCACGCTCCGCGGCGGTTCGGTGGTTGGCCAACACAGCGTCATCCTGGCCGGCGAAGGTGAGACCATCACGCTGTCCCACCAGGCGACCGACCGGGCCATCTTCGCCCGCGGCGCCGTCAAGGCGGCGCTGTGGGGACGCGATCGCAAACCGGGCCTGTTCGCCATGGCGGACGTGCTGGGCCTGAACGACTAGCTCTGGGATTTTTTCGACTATGGAACGCATGATGGTGCTCGTCCGCCACGGACAGAGCGAATGGAACATGAAGAACCTCTTCACCGGATGGCGCGACGTCGACCTGACGGAGAAGGGGATTACCGAAGCCCGCGACGCGGGCCGGCGGCTCAAGGCCCACGGCCTGACGTTCGGCACCTGCTTCACCTCCGCCCTCATCCGGGCGCAGCGTACCCTCGACCTGATGCTGGAGGAACTCGGCGCAACCGACCTGCCGATCACCCGCGACCAGGCGCTCAACGAACGCGACTACGGCGATCTCGCCGGCCTCAACAAGGACGACGCCCGGGCCAAATGGGGCGAGGAGCAGGTGCACCAGTGGCGGCGCTCCTACACTACCCAGCCGCCGGGCGGCGAATCCCTGCGCGACACCGGTGCGCGGGTGTGGCCCTACTATCTCCACGTGATCCAGCCCCATGTGCTGCGCGGCGAGGGCGTGCTGATCTCCGCCCACGGCAACTCGCTGCGGGCGCTGATCATGGCGCTCGATGGGCTGAACCCCGACGAGGTGGTGAAGCTGGAGCTCGCGACCGGCGTGCCGATCGTCTACCGGCTCAACGCGGACTCCTCGGTCGCCGAGAAGACGGTCTTCGACGACTGACCGCTCAGGCAGAAGAAAGGATCCCGGGTCTGCGGAGCGTCACGTCGTGCCGCACCGCGCACGGGATGACGTCGGTGTGGTGCTCTCGCGTAGCGCTCGACCTACCCGGTCGCCACCCCCGCCTCCCAGCCGAGAATGGCGCGCTTGCGCGTCAGGCCCCAGTGATAGCCGCACAGGCCACCGCCCTTGCCGAGCACGCGGTGGCACGGCACCACGAAAGAGATCGGGTTGCGGCCGACGGCCGTGCCCACGGCGCGGGCCGCGGTCGGCCGGCCGATATGACGGGCGATGTCGGAATAGGTAGTGGCGCGGCCGAAGGGCACCGCGAGCAGGGTCTCCCATACCCGCAGCTCGAAATCGCTGCCGATGAAGACCACCCGCAGCGGCCGGTCCGGCCGCCACATCGCGGGATCGAAGATGCGCGCCGCATAGGGCGCCGTCGCCGCCTCGTCCTCGACATGGGTGGCGCACGGCCAGCGGTTCATCATGTCGGCCAGCGTCGCCGCGTCGTCGCCGTCGGAAAAGCCGAGGCCGGCGAGGCCGTGTTCGGTGACCATCAGCAGCGCCCGCCCGAAGGGCGAGGCGTGGAACGCCCAGCGCATCTCCACCCCCTCGCCGCGCTGCTTATAGGCGCCGGGGGTCATCGCGTGGTGGGTGACGAACAGGTCGTGCAGGCGACCGGGACCGGACAGGCCAAGTTCGAGGCTGGCGTCGAGCACGGAGGCGGAAGCGTCGAGGAGCGAACGGGCGTGGTCGAGGGTGACCGCCTGCAGGAAGCTCTTGGGGCTGAGCCCGGCCCAGCGGCTGAACAGGCGCTGCAGGGCGAGCGGCGAAAGACCGACATGAGCGGCGAGATCGTCGAGCGACGGCTGGTCGCGCCAGCGATCGGAGATCATCTCGATCGTCCGGCGGACGATCTCGTAGTCGTCGCGGCCGCGCGCGGTGTCGGGCACATTGCCGGCGGGTGTCGCTTCGGTGGCGGACAGGTTCAGCATCGGATCACTCCGGGTCATCGAAACCGGTCCGTCCTAGCCGCCCGGCGGGGCGCCGCGCCACCCGATTCCTGCACGCCCGCTCACCCCGGCGTCGACCGCACTTCCGCGAGCGCCGCCGAAACCGCCGCGGCGACCCTTTCGCGCTCGGAACGCGGCAAGAAACGGCCGATCTCGATCCGCAGGCCGCGCGAGGTCAGCCGCATGTCGACTATCCCCTGTTCGGGACGGCGTGTTATCTCCAGCCGCGCCCAGTAGGGATTGAACGTGGTCTCGCGGCGGCGGCCCGAGGGGGCAATGTCGCGCACCGTCAACATCTCGCGTGTGATGTGGATCTCCTGCGCGGCGCGGGCGGACCAGACGTTGAGACGAAACGCGGCGACCACGAGGGCGATGTCCAGACCCATGAAACCCACGACCGGCCAGGCGCCGAGCGCGAAGAAGGCGACACCCGCCAGCGCCATCACGGCCGCGATCGAGCCCATCAGCATGGCGAAGCCGCGCTCGCTGAGCGAGCGGTGCGGCGTGAGCACGATCGCGAGGATCGGCGCCTCGTCGGAGGCGGGCGTCGTGGTGGCCGGAGACTCCATGGCCAACGACTATAGCGTGGCCGGACGGCTTCGCCAGCGGTCGGCCGACGACGGTCGGGCTTCGGCTCATGGCTAAGACGGCTCGTCCCGCCAAGCGCATGCGCCGCGCCGATATCGCCACCGCGTTCGAACGGTTGGCAGCCGCCGATCCGGAGCCGCAGACCGAGCTCAACTACACCACGCCCTATACGCTGCTGGTCGCCGTAGTGCTGTCGGCCCAGGCCACCGACGTCGGCGTCAACCGGGCGACGCCCGGGCTCTTCGCCCGCGCCGACACCCCGGCCAAGATGGTGGCGCTCGGCGAGGCTGAGGTGACCGAACTCATCCGCTCGATCGGCCTCTATCGCACCAAGGCCCGCAATGTCGTCGCCCTTTCACAGCGCCTGCTCGACGAGCATGACGGCGAGGTGCCCCGCGACCGGACGGCGTTGCAGGCGCTCCCCGGCGTCGGCCGCAAGACCGCCAATGTGGTGCTCAACGTCGCCTTCGGCGAACCGACCATCGCCGTCGACACCCATATCTTCCGGGTCGGCAACCGCACCGGCATGGCGCCGGGCAAGACGCCGGACGCGGTCGAAGCGGGACTGGAGAAGGTGGTGCCGGACGCCTACCGCCGCCACGCCCATCACTGGCTGATCCTGCACGGCCGCTACATCTGCACGGCCCGCCGGCCGCGCTGTCCAGACTGCACGATCGCCGATCTCTGCGGCTACCGCGACAAGACGCCGGCCTGACACCCGCCTGAACGGCCGCTTGCGTCACGGCGGCGGCCCGACTAGGTTCGCGCCGCCCCGCGACCAACCGCCCCTTCGCCGATGCCCGACCAGCCCTACGATGCCCTGTGCATCGGCAACGCCATCGTCGACATCATGGCGCGCACCGAGGACGATTTCCTCGTCGGCAACGGGCTGATCAAGGGCACCATGCACCTGATCGACGCCGAACGCGCCGAGACCCTCTACGCGGCGATGGGACCGGCGATCGAGGCCTCCGGCGGCTCCGCCGGCAACACCGCGGCCGGCATCGCCTCGCTCGGCGGCAGCGCGGCGTTCATCGGCAAGGTCGCCGACGACGCTCTCGGCACCTTCTACCGCCACGACATGACCGCCGCCGGCATTGCCTTTGCGACCGCGCCTCTCATCGGCGGCGCCCCCACGGCGCGCTCCATGATCCTGATCACGCCGGACGGCGAGCGCACCATGAACACCTACCTCGGCGCCTGCCAGGATCTCGGCCCCGACGACATCGACCGCGCCACCGTGGCCGCGGCGCGGGTCACCTATCTCGAAGGCTATCTGTGGGACCCGCCGGCCGCGAAGGAGGCGTTCCGCCGGGCCGCCGACTATGCCCACGAGGCAGGCCGGGAGGTGTCGCTGACGCTGTCCGATCCGTTCTGCGTCGACCGGTTCCGCGACGAGTTCCTGGAGCTCCTGCGCTCCGGCACCGTCGACATCCTGTTCGCCAACGATTCCGAACTGCGCTCGCTCTACAAGACCGGAAGCCTCGACGCCGCAATCGAGGCGGTACGTCACGACTGCCGGCTGTCGGCCGTCACCGTCGGCGCCGACGGCTCGATCGTGGTCGAGGGCGGTGATGTCACGCGCGTGCCGGCGGTGGCCACCGACGACGTCGAGGATCTGACCGGCGCCGGCGACCTCTACGCCGCGGGCTTCCTGTTCGGCCTTGCCCGCGCCATGAGCCGGGAGGACGCCGCGCGTCTCGGCGCGCTGGCCGCGACCGAGGTCATCGGCCACATCGGGCCGCGTCCGGCGCGCTCGCTGGAGGCGCTGGCTGCGGAAGCGGGCTTTCGTCTCTGAGGAACGGTCAGTTGCTGGCCGGACCGGGCTGCGCCGCCGCGCCCTGCTGGGCCGCCGCTACCTGCTGGCGGAACAGGGTGACGAAGTCGATCGGATCGATCATCAGCGGCGGGAAGCCGCCATTGCGGGTTGCGTCGGCGACCACCTGGCGCGCGAAGGGAAACAACAGGCGCGGGCACTCGACCATCGTCAGCGCCTGGAAGTTCTCCTGCGGAATGTTCTGCATCTGGAAGATGCCGGCATAGACCAGCTCGACGGCGAAGACGGTGGTCTCGCCATCCTTGCCGCTGGCCTCGATCTTCAGCTCGACCTCGACATTCTCCTCGTTGATGGGGTTCACCTGGACGCCGACGCTGATGCCGATCTTGGGCGCCTTGGTGCGCTGCAGCGTGCCGGGCGCACCGGGGCTTTCGAACGAGAGGTCCTTCACGTACTGCCCGAGGACGCGAAGACTGGCGGCCTGCGCCTCGGGCTGCCCCTCGGCCTGCCCTGCGGTCTGCCCGCCGTTGCTCTCGTCGGCCATGTTCGCTCCTGCCTGCTGATCGGGGCCGTCGCGCGGCCTTGTGTCGAGGAAACGCGGGTGGCTAACATGGCCGGACGGGTGTTACAAGACAACGTGTTGAGCCGAATGCCGGACTCGAAAGATTGGCGTTCGTTCCCTAAATAGAGGCCATGCTGGGGCCGCGGCCGTGGGAGCCGGCAGCCCTTGCATCGCGTCGGGACATCAGTCGATGAACGGTTTTATCGATATCTATTCGATCATATTTCTCGCCATCGCCGTGGTGATCTTCCTGCGGTTGCGTAGCGTGCTGGGGCGGCGGACCGGCAGCGAACGGCCGCCGTTCGACCCCTATTCGCGCCGCGACGGACCTGTCGCCAACGGCGAGGACAACGTGATCGGACTGCCGCAGCGGGGCCCGGCACCGGACCTGCCCAAGCCGTCGGCGGATCTCGACGTCAGCGCCCGCATCGGCGCGGTCGCGAGCGAGGGCTCGGCCCTGCACGACGCCCTCACCGAGGTCGCCACGGCCGACCGCAGCTTCAACGCCGAGGAGTTCGTCAGCGGTGCCAAGGCCGCCTACGAGATGATCGTGACGGCGTTTGCCGAGGGCGACCGCAAGACGCTGCGGCAGTTGCTGAGCCGCGAAGTCTATGAGGGCTTCGTCAGCGCCATCGACGACCGCGAGAAGCGGGGCGAGACGATTGAGTTCCGTTTCGTCGGCATCGATGCGGCCGAACTGACCGACGCCGAGCTCAAGGGCCGCAGCGCCCATGTGACGGCGCGCTTCCTCTCCAAGCTGATCTCCGCGACCCACGACCAGGACGGCAACGTGGTCGACGGCGATCCGATTCACGTCAGCGATGTCACCGACATCTGGACGTTCGCCCGCGACGTGTCATCGCGCGACCCCAACTGGAAATTGATCGCGACCGAATCGGTCGAGTAGCACGCGCGGCTCCGGGGGAACCGTGACGCCAGGTTCGCCGCAGGACGAGCTGCGACCCGTCACCTTTGACGATCTCGACGGCTGGCGCGACGACGACCATCAGGCTGCCTTCGCCGTCTTCCGCCGCGGCGCCGCGGTCCTCTCCGACCATCCGCCGAAATCCCGCGCGCTCGGCGTCGATGCGGACCGTCTGGCGGCGCATCTGAAGGCAGCCGCCGACCTGCCGACGACACTGACCGATGCGGCTGCGCGCGCCTTTTTCGAGGCGCGCTTCCAGCCCGTCGAAGTCAGCGACGGTGAGGCTGCCCACTTCACCGGCTATTACGAGCCGGTGGTGGCCGGTTCACGCGAACGCACGGCCGACTTTCAGGTGCCGCTCCACCGCCGCCCCGACGACCTGATCGAGATCGAACCGGGGACCGGCGGGGCCGGACTGGAGCCCGACATGCGCTTCGCCAGGGCGACCCCCGGCGGCTTGGCGCCCTACGACGATCGCGGCGCGATCATGGCCGGCGCGCTCGACGGTCGCGGGCTGGAGCTCTGCTACCTCGCCGATCCCGTCGACGCCTTCTTCATCCACATCCAGGGTGCAGCGCGCGTCGATCTCGGCGGCGGCGAGGCCATGCGCGTCACCTACGCCGCCAAGTCCGGGCACGCCTACACGCCGATCGGCCGGGTGCTGATCGAGCGCGGCGCGCTGCCGGCCGGATCGGTGACCATGCAGTCGATCCGCGCCTGGCTCGCCGACCATCCGGACGAGCGCGACGACGTGCTGGCGCAGAACCGCTCCTACATCTTCTTCCGCGAAGCGCCGGTGGATGACCCCGGCCTCGGCCCTGTCGCGGCCGCGAAGGTGCCGCTCACCGACGGCCGGAGCCTCGCCGTCGACCGGCTGCTCCACACCTTCCACGCCCCGGTCTGGATCGAGACACAAGTCCCCGGCGGTGCGACCTTCAACCGGCTGATGATCGCGCAGGACACCGGCTCGGCCATCGTCGGCCCGGCCCGTGGCGACATCTTCTTCGGCTCCGGCGGCGCGGCCGGAGAGATCGCCGGCGCCATGAACGCGCGCGGCCGCTTCGTGCTCCTGATGCCGAAGGGTGACGTGCCGTGAGCCGCCGTCCGCGCCATCCCAACCCCGACGAATTGCGGCTGTGGCGGCAGGTGGCCGGCACGGTGACACCGATCGGGCGCGACACCGCGACGCCGATCGAGACGACACCCGCGGCCGGCCGAACGGAGAAGGTAAAGGCGAAGGCCGCTACGGCCGCGCCTCGGGTCGGATCAACGCCGCCGGCGGGCGCGAAACCGGCCGGGACGGGCATCGATCAGCGCCTGCGCGGCAAGGCGGTCCGCGGGCGCGTGGCCATCGACGCGCGGGTCGATCTCCATGGGATGACGCAAGCCGCGGCGCATCGCCGGCTGGCGGCGTTTCTCCATCAGGCCCAGGCGGGCGGGGCACGGCTGGTGCTGGTGATCACCGGCAAGGGCCGGACGGCCGCACCGGGCGAAGCGCGCGGCGTCCTGCGTCGCGCCGTGCCGCAATGGCTGGGATCGGCCGAGTTCCGTCCGTTCGTGGTCGGTTTCGGCGAAGCCGGTCGCCGCCACGGCGGCGAGGGCGCGCTCTACGTCCACATCCGCCGGCCCCACGGCCGGGGCTGAGGCACCCGCGCGCGCGGCGAGCGCTTCCCGCTACAGGATAAACCGGCTCAGGTCGGCGTTGCGGGCGAGGTCACCGATGTGGTCCTCGACATAGGCCGCATCGATGGTCATCGTCTCGCCGTGGCGGTCCGGGGCCTCGAAGCTGATCTCGTCAAGCACCCGCTCCATCACGGTCTGCAAACGCCGCGCGCCGATGTTCTCGACATTGGCGTTGATGGACACGGCGATGGCGGCGATCTTGTCGATGGCGTCCTCGGTGATGTCCAGCGTCAGCCCTTCCGTCGCCATCAGCGCCACGTACTGCTTGATGAGGCTCGCCTCGGTCTCGGTCAGAATGCGGCGGAAATCCTCCTCCGTCAGCGCCCGCAACTCGACGCGGATCGGCAGCCGGCCCTGAAGCTCCGGCAGCATGTCGGAGGGCTTGGCGACATGGAAGGCGCCCGAGGCGATGAACAGGACGTGGTCGGTCTTCACCGGCCCGTACTTGGTCGCCACCGTCGTGCCCTCGATCAGGGGCAGGAGATCGCGCTGCACGCCCTCGCGGCTGACGTCGGCGCCCATGCGGCCCTCGCGGGCGGTGATCTTGTCGATCTCGTCGAGGAAGACGATGCCGTCATTCTCCACGGCGGTGATCGCTTCCTGGGTCACCTCGTCGTCGTCGAGCAGCTTGTCGGACTCCTCGTTGACGAGAAGGGGGTGCGAGTCCGACACGGTCACACGCCGCGTCTTGGTGCGGCCGCCGCCCAGCGCCTTGCCGAGCATGTCGCCGATGTTCATCACGCCGATCGAACCGCCGGGCACGCCGGGGATATCGAAGGACGGCATGCCGCCGCCGGTGTCGCGCACCTCGATCTCGATTTCCTTGTCGTCGAGCTCGCCGGCGCGCAGGCGCTTGCGGAAGGATTCGCGCGTCGCCGGGCTCGCGGCCGGCCCCACCAGCGCGGAGAGTACCCGCTCCTCGGCGGCGAGCTCGGCCTTGGCGGACACCTCCTTGCGGCGGCGCTCGCGGACGAGCCCGATACCGACCTCGACGAGATCGCGGATGATCGATTCGACGTCGCGGCCGACATAGCCGACCTCGGTGAACTTGGTCGCCTCGACCTTGAGGAACGGCGCGCCGGCGAGCCTGGCCAGACGGCGCGAGATCTCGGTCTTGCCGACGCCGGTCGGCCCGATCATCAGGATGTTCTTGGGCAGAACCTCCTCGCGCATCGCCCCGGTCAATTGCTGCCGGCGCCAGCGGTTGCGGAGCGCGATCGCGACCGAGCGCTTGGCATCGCTCTGACCGATGATGTACCGGTCCAGTTCGGACACGATCTCGCGGGGGGAAAAGGTCGTCATGACGTGGGAGCCTCTACGGGTGGGAGGTAGGTGAGCAGGCCGCGCCGGGGAAAGCGGCCGAGCACGAGCCGCCGGACGCTGCGCCAGCCGGTCGCGAGGCCGAACACGATCACGCCGATCAGCATCACGACGACCGCGACTTCGGCGCCGCCGCCGGTGGCCTCGTTAAGCAGCGTGAAGAGCGCATAGCCGAGATAGACCAGCCCGGACACCAGCATGGCGCGCCGGTCGACGATCACCGCCAGCAGGGCGAGGCCGGCCAGCACGGCGAGGATGGTGAAGGCCTGACCGAGGCCGACGGCGTCCGTCTCGAAATCGATCAGCCACTGGACGGCGCCGTGCACCAGCAGCGGGGCGGCGACCAGGTGAATCCAGAAGGCGATGTCGGAAAGCCGTGTGCCGCGGCCCGGATCGCGCACGTCGAATGCCATGGCCGTGGCGAACAGCACCAGGCCGAGGACGAGGGTCGCCGGCTGGGTGAAGTCCGGCGCGAAGGTTGTCGTAGCCGTCATCACGAGGACCGCGGCAGCACCGGCGGCCAAGCCAAGCACAAAGGGCAACCGAAAGAGCGCATAGTAGGCGAGCGCGGCGACGAAGGCGGCCAGCGGCGGCGCAAGCAGCCACAGCAAGTAGGTGCCCTCGCCCAGGATACCCTGGGATGCAAGCGAGGTCGTTGCCGGAACCAGCGAGAAGCCCGTCGCCGGCACGAACACGGCGGCCAGCGCCATCATCGGCAAGGGGCGGCCACGGCGAACCACCACGAACGCCAGGGCGAGCGCGATGGCCGCGGTGACCAGCGCGGCGGGCCCGTTCGGCATCAGGGGATCGCCGAGCCACCATCCCGCGCCGAGCGGGATGAGGACGACGCCGATGGTCAGGAAGATGTCCTGGAAACTGCGCAGGAACAGCAGCCGCTCATCGTCGCGCTCGTCCCGCGCGCGTCGATCGGCGAAGAACGCCGACAGCTTGCGCGCCTGGTCGGCGTCGAGGATCCCGGCGGCGACCGCGGCGTCGAGATCTTCGGGCTCGGGCGTGTTGGCAACCGTGCCGGTCATATTCAACCGGCCGCGTCGAGCGTTTCGACGGTGATCTCGGCGTTGGTGTAGACGCAGATGTCGGCGGCGATGGCCAGCGCCTTGCGGGCGATCGCCTCGGCATCGGCGTCGGTATCGACCAGGGCGCGCGCCGCGGCCAGCGCGTAGTTACCGCCCGAGCCGATGCCCATGACACCGTTTTCAGGCTCCAGCACGTCGCCGGTGCCGGTCAGCACCAGGCTGGTGGACGTGTCGGCCACCAGCATCATCGCCTCGAGGCGCCGCAGGTAGCGGTCGGTCCGCCAGTCCTTGGCAAGCTCGACGCAGGCGCGCGTCAACTGCTCGGGGTATTGTTCCAGCTTGGCTTCCAGCCGCTCGAACAGCGTGAAGGCGTCGGCCGTAGCGCCGGCAAAGCCGGCGATGACGTTGCCCTTGCCCAGCGGGCGAACCTTGGTGGCGTTGCGCTTGATGACCGTCTGGCCGACCGAGACCTGGCCGTCGCCGGCGATCACCACCTTGCCGCCCTTGCGCACCGTGATGATGGTGGTGCCGTGCCAGGCGGGCGTCTGTGTGTCGTTCATGAGTATCGTGCCTTTGCTGCCGATCCGCGCGGTCCCGTAAGCCCCGCCGCGGACCTCAACCCCTGCCGGACGCCCGGCAGGCCCTGTATGTAGGCACCGGCGGAGCGCATGCAAACCGGCGCCCGGCGGCCCGGCGGTTGGAAATCGCGCCATCGCCCTGATACAAGGCGCCCGCATCACAGGAAACCACGCCCATGCGCACCGCCAGGGTGGAACGCCGCACCAAGGAAACCGACATCGCCGTCGAGGTGAACCTCGACGGGACCGGTAGCGCGTCCATCGCCACCGGGGTCGGCTTTTTCGACCACATGCTGGAACAGGTCGCCAAGCACGGCCTGATCGACCTCGACATCGCCGCCAAGGGCGATCTCCAGGTCGACCAGCATCACACGGTCGAGGATGTGGGCATTGCGCTCGGGCGCGCGCTCCACCAGGCGCTCGGCGACATGAGGGGCATCTCCCGCTACGCCGACGTGCACCTGCCGATGGACGAGGCGCTGACGCGCTGCGCCCTCGATCTCTCCGGCCGTCCGTTCCTGGTCTGGAAGGTCGCCTTCACGCGCGGCAAGGTCGGCACCTTCGACACCGAGCTGGTGCGCGAGTTCTTCCAGGCGCTGGCACAGAACGGCCGGATGACGCTGCACGTGGAGACGCTCTACGGCCGCAACAACCATCATATCGCCGAGTCGTGCTTCAAGGCGCTGGCGCGGGCGCTGCGATCGGCCGCGGCGATCGATCCGCGCCTCGGCGACCGCGTGCCGTCGACCAAGGGCAGCCTCAAGAGCTGAACGACGATCCATGAAGACGTTTACCGTTCTCGCGCCGCGCACCGATGCGTCCGGTCGCTCCGATCCGCTGGGCGTTGTCTTCGTCAAGGAAGGCATCGCCTGGCCGGCCCTGTTCGTGCCGCTGCTGTGGCTGCTCTACCACCGCATGTGGCTGGAACTGGTCGGCTTCCTGGTGCTCGGCATCGCGATCGGCGTCGCTGGCGAGGTGGCGGGCGGCCCCGTACCGCCGCTGGCGGCCCTGACCCTGCAGGTGCTGGTCGCGCTGGAAGGCAACCAGTTGCGGCGCGCCCGGCTTTACCGGCGCGGTTATGACCTCGTCGGCGTCGCCGCCGGCCGCAATCTGGAGGAAGCCGAGATCCGCTTCTTCGTGCGGCGCGAGGCGACATCGACGCGACCGCCGCCGCCCGCCGAGCCGACGACACCAGCCGCCGGACCTGCCGTGCCGGCCGAAACGAAGGACGTGGTCGGCCTGTTCCCGGCCCCCGAGGGCGGGACCCGGTGACCATCGCCATCATCGACTACGGCGCCGGCAATCTGCGGTCCGCGGCCAAGGCGTTCGAGCGCATGGTGGGCGAAACCGGCCGTGCCGACGAGGTGATGGTGACGGCCAATCCCGACATCGTCGCCCGCGCCGACCGCATCGTCCTGCCGGGGGACGGCGCGTTCGCCGACTGCCGCGCCAACCTTGCCGCCATCTCAGGCATGATCGAGGCGATCGACGAGGCGATCGACGTCCGCGGTCGCCCGTTTCTGGGCATCTGCGTCGGCATGCAGTTGCTTGCCACCAGCGGCGACGAGCACGGATCGACACCGGGGCTCGATCGCGTGCAGGGCGAGGTCAGGGCGATCGAACCCGCCGATCCGGCGCTCAAGGTGCCGCACATGGGCTGGAACACGCTCACGCCCCGTGGCGACCATGCCCTGCTCGCCGGCATCGATCTCGGCCGTGGCGGCCTGCACGCCTATTTCCTGCACAGCTATCACCTCGTTGCCGACAACGCCGACGACGTGATCGCCACCGCCGACTATGGCGGCGCCGTCACCGCGGTGGTGGCGCGGGGCAATGTGGCCGGAACCCAGTTCCATCCCGAGAAGAGCCAGGCGCTCGGGCTCGGCCTGATCGCCAACTTCATCACCTGGTCGCCGGCATGATCCTGTTTCCCGCCATCGACCTGAAGGATGGCGCCTGCGTGCGCCTGGAACAGGGCGACATGGATCGCGCCACCGTCTTCAACGCCGATCCCGCGGATCAGGCGGCCGCGTTCGCGCGCGCCGGCTTTGCGTGGCTGCACGTGGTCGACCTCAACGGCGCCTTCGCGGGCCGGTCGGTCAACGATGCCCCGGTCCGAAGTCTGCTGGCCGCGACTGACCTGCCGGTCCAGCTCGGCGGCGGCATCCGCGACCGTGCCGCCATCGAGGCATGGCTGGAAGCCGGCGTCGCGCGCGTCATCCTCGGCACGGCGGCGGCGCGCGATCCCGATCTCGTCCACGAAGCTGCCCGCGCGCATCCGGGCCGGATCGCGGTCGGTATCGACGCGCGGGGCGGCCGGGTGGCGGTCCAGGGCTGGGCCGACATGACCGATCTCGACGATATCGACCTCGCCCGCCGCTTCGAGGACGCCGGGGTGGCGGCGGTCGTCCACACCGACATCGATCGCGACGGCCTCCTGTCCGGGCTCAACCTCGCGGCGACGGTGAAGCTCGCGCGCGCGGTGTCGATCCCCGTCATCGCCTCGGGCGGGCTTGCCTCGATGGACGACATCCGCCGTCTCGCCACACCGGAAAACGCCGTGCTCGCCGGCGCGATCTCGGGCCGGGCGCTCTATGACGGACGCATCGACGCGGCGGAAGCGCTACGGGCGCTGGCGGGAGCGCCGGCATGAGCCTCAAGGTGCGCCTCATCCCCTGCCTCGACGTCAAGGACGGCCGTGTCGTCAAGGGCGTGCGCTTCCTCGACCTCACCGATGCGGGCGATCCGGTGGAGGCGGCCGAAGCCTATGACGCGGCGGGCGCAGACGAGATTTGCTTCCTCGACATCACCGCCAGCCACGAGGAGCGCGACATCCTGCTCGACGTGGTCGCCCGTACCGCCGAGCACGTGTTCATCCCCGTGACCGTCGGCGGCGGCGTGCGCACGGTCGACGACGTGCGTGCGCTGATGCTCGCCGGCGCCGACAAGGTGGCGATCAACACCGCGGCGGTGAAGGATCGCCGGATCGTGCGCGACGCGTCGGAGAAGTTCGGCGGCCAGGCGATCGTCGTTGCCATCGACGCCAAGCGGGTCAACGCGCCCGGCGAAGCGCCACGCTGGGAAATCTTCACCCATGGCGGCCGCAACCCGACGGGAATCGACGCACTCGCCTATGCCCGCGAGGTCGCCGACCTCGGCGCCGGCGAGATCCTGCTCACCTCGATGGACCGCGACGGCACCCGCGACGGCTTCGATCTGGAGCTGACCCGGGCCATTGCCGACGCGGTGACGATCCCGGTCATCGCCTCCGGCGGCGTCGGAACGCTCGACCATCTCGTTGAGGGCGTGAAGGACGGCGGCGCCTCGGCGGTGCTCGCCGCCTCGATCTTCCACTTCGGCACGTTTACGATCGGCGAGGCCAAACAGCACATGGCCGCCGCCGGTGTACCGGTGCGGCTCGACGGGCTGGGCGCGACGGGGGATGAGCCATGAGCAGCGGCTTCACGCTGGAAGAGCTGGCGGCGACCATCGCCGAACGCGCGCGCGATGGCGATCCGGCCACCTCGCACACGGCACGGCTGTTGTCCAAGGGCGTGGCCCGGTGCGCCAAGAAATTCGGCGAGGAGGCGGTCGAGGCCGCGCTGGCGGCGGTGGCCGAGGACGACGAGGCGCTGATCGCCGAGGCCGGCGATGTGCTCTACCACCTGCTGGTGATGCTGCAGGCTCGCGGCGTGAGCCTGCAGGACGTGGTGGACGGGCTCGCCGCAAGGACCGGACAAAGCGGGCTTGAGGAGAAGGCGGCGCGCCGGGCGGACGACGGCGGATGAACAATTTCGACCTTGCCAGGCTGTCGCCGCACCGCGTGTTCTCGCGCCCAGCCTGGGCGGCGCTGCGCAAGGGCACGCCGCTGACGCTCACCGACGACGACCTGGAGCGGCTGCAAAGCCTCAACGATCCGATCTCGCTCGACGAGGTGGTGGAGATCTACCTGCCGCTGTCGCGTCTGCTCAGCCTCTATGTCGCCGCCACGCAAGGGCTGCACGCGGTCACCGGCCGGTTCCTCGGCACCGACGACGGGGTCACGCCCTTCGTCATCGGCATTGCCGGATCGGTGGCGGTCGGCAAGTCGACCACCGCCCGCGTCCTGCGCGCGCTCCTCCGCCGCTGGCCCAACACGCCGCAGGTCGAGCTCATCACCACCGACGGCTTCCTGCGCCCCAATGCCGAACTGCAGAGCCTGAACCTGATGGAGCGCAAGGGCTTTCCGGAAAGCTACGACCGCGCGGCGCTGCTCGCCTTCCTCACCGACATCAAGGCCGGCGTGGAACGGGTGACCGCGCCGGTCTACTCGCATCTCACCTACGACATCGTCGAAGGCGAGACGCGGACCATCGACCGCCCCGATATCCTGATTGTCGAGGGCCTCAACGTCCTGCAGACGTCGCGTCTGCCGACCGAGGGTACGGCCGTGCCGTTCGTGTCGGACTTTTTCGATTTCTCGATCTTCCTCGACGCGCACGAGGAGGCGCTGCGCACGTGGTACATCGACCGTTTCCAGAAGCTGCGGGCGACGGCGTTTCAGAAGCCGGAATCGTACTTCCACCGCTATGCCGATATCGCCGAAGACGAGGCGGTAGGGACTGCCGACGGCCTGTGGAGCCGGATCAACCTCGTCAATCTGCGCCAGAACATTCGCCCGACGCGACCGCGCGCCGATTTGATCCTGCGCAAGAACGCCCGCCACGATATCGAGCAGGTGGCGCTGCGACGGATCTAGAACCTAACCAGCCGCCCTCCTTGATTTTTTGACCGCCAGACCTGATATCCCGGCGCGACAAACCCGACAAAGTTGCAAGACGACAGCATGAGCGACGACGACAAGAAACCGGCCGAGGCCGCGCCCGAACCCGACCCCAAGGCGTCCGAGGCCGATGCGGCGCCCGCCGCGGCGGCCGCGCCCGAGCCGGAAGCGACCGCCGCCGACATGGCGCAGGCGGTGGCCGACGCCGAGAAGCGCCTGCTCCACGCGCTGGCCGACATGGAAAACCTTCGCCGTCGCACCGAACGCGAGGTCGCCGACGCGCACCGTTACGCCATCTCCAACTTCGCGCGCGAGATGCTGAACGTCGGCGACAACCTGCAACGGGCACTGGACGCGGTACCGGCGGAGCGGCGTGAAGACGAGGCGGTCGCCAGCCTGATCGCGGGCGTGGAGGTGACGGCGCGCAGCCTCGAACAGACGCTGGAGAAGTTCGGCGTGAAACGGATCGTGGCCGAGGGGCAGAAGTTCGACCCGTCGATGCATCAGGCCATGATGGAAGTGGAAGACGCCGACGCCGCGCCCGGGAGCGTCGCCCAGGAAATCCAGGTCGGCTACGCCATCGGCGACCGGGTCCTGCGCCCGGCCTTCGTATCGGTGGTCAAGAAGCCGAAAGCCAGCAAGACGCCGGCCGCCAACGACGACACGCCGGCCGAGGACGTCAAACCGTCCGGTTGATCAGGCAGCGTAGCGGTCGGCTTCGGCGCCGTAGAACCGGATGTAGCGTTCGCGAATCGCTTCCAGCGGCAGGACCAGGAAGATATCCGTCGTCCCGAACTGGTGATCGACGAAGGCATCCTCGCCGACGAAGGCCCCCAGACGCAGGTAGCCCTTGATCAGCGGCGGCAGCGCGCGGATCGCCTGCTTCCGACCGTCGGGGCTCGCATGCAGGCTGCTCAGCGGAATGCCCACCCCTTCCTTCGCCCGCGTGCGCCACGGATCGGGCGCCGGCGAGATGTCGCCGAGAACCGACAGGATCGGTGACAATCGCGCCGTGTCGGTGCCTTCGACGGAGGCGCACCCCACCATGACGTCAAGATCGTGCATGCGCACGTAACGCCACGTGCCGTGCCACATGAGCTCGACGGTACGCTTGCTGCGGTAGGGCTGGAGCACGCAGGTGCGGCCGAGCTCCAGGAACCGGCGGCCGGGATTGCGGGCCACCATGGCGTCGATGTCGAACTCCGACGCCGAGTAGAAACCCGATCCGCCGGCGGCCACCTCCTGGCGCAAGAGGCGCGTGGTGGCAACAACCTCCGGGCCCTCCGCGCCCACGAGGTTGTGGTCATAGATCAGCAGGTGGTCGCAGACCTTGTCGAACATGTCGTCGTCGCGCCGGGTCGCTTCCGTCTCGGCGTCGGCGACGGCCGACATTTCTTCGTAGAAGACCTTGTAGCGAAGACGCTGGGCGCGGGCGATCTCGTCCTGCGAATGCGCGATCCGCACCTCGAGATTGGCAAGCTTGCCGAGGAACAGGCCGGTGTCGTCCCGGTCGTCTTGCGCTTGTTCCATGCCTGCGACTCACCCGGTTCGACGCCCGCATATCGAGCGCGACGCGGCGCGTATTCTAGTGAACCGGGCCGCTGTCGGCCAGCCCACCGCCTTGCGGCACCAGCGCCGCCAGCGCCCGGCGCAGCGAATCGGGTGTCATGGGCTTGGCCAAAACCGCTGTGATCCCAGCGGCTTCCGCCGTCTTGCGGGTGGCCGGCAACACGTCGGCGGTGAGCGCCAGGATCGGTGTGGGTAACCAGCCCCGCTCGGCCTCCATCGCCCGAATCGCGCGCGTGGCGTCCAGTCCGTCGAGTTCCGGCATGTGGAGATCCATCAGAATGGCGCCGAACGGCCGCTCGCGCCCACCGACTGCCGCGACGGCCGCCGCCCCGTCGCGCACCTCCGCGACGGTATGGCCGAGGCGTTCCATCACCGCGCGGGTGAGAAGGGCGTTCACCTCGTTGTCTTCGGCGATCAGGACTTCGAGGCCCTCGCCCGGCGCCGGCGCGGCCGGTTCGGCCTGTGCGTCGTCAACCGGATCGCGAAGGATGTCCTCCGGCGACCGCATGATCCCGTCGACGATCCGAAGCAGTGACGCGCGGCGGACAGGACGCACGAGATAGGCGTCGAAGCCCGCCTGGCGCAGGACTTCGGGTGCGCGGCGCTCCCGGGGCCTCAGGATGACGATCGCCGGCGTGCGTTCGCCGGCCGCCTCGCGCAGACGCGTCAGCGCCGCGCCACCGCCACCGCCACCGGCGACACGGCTGTCGACGAGGACCGCGTGGTACGGCTGGCCGGCGGCGACCGCCGCGCCGGTCAGGCCCGCGGCCGCGGCCACAGCGCTTTCGGCCCGGACATCGGCGCCCGCCCGTTCCAGTTGCCGCCGGACGACGGCCGCCTCGGCGCGATCGGGCGCGACCAGCATGAGCCGCGTGCCGTCGAGGCGCGGAAGGTTGTCCGTCGCGTCGCCCGCGACCGGCAGGTCGAGCGTGAACGTGAAACAGGCGCCGCCGCCGGCTTCCGCGCTCACCTCGATATCGCCACCCATGGTGCGCACCAGTCGCCGAGAAATCGCGAGCCCGAGGCCGGCGCCGCCGTGGCGCCGATGGCGGGTCTTGTCGCTCTGCTCGAATTCACCGAACAGGCGCTCGATGTCGTCGGGGGCGAGCCCGGTACCGGTATCGGCAACCGCGAAGCGCACGCCTACCCGGTCCTTGCCATCACCGGCGGACAACGCCGGGGCGACCGCAAGCGACACGCCGCCCTCGTCGGTGAACTTGATGCCGTTGCCGACCAGATTGATCAGGATCTGTCGCAGACGCCCCGCATCGACGGCGACCGGCGGCAGGTGCGGATCGACGTCGACGGCAAGATCGAGATGGCGCTCGTGGGCGCGGGCGGCGAGCAGTTCCGCGATGCCCTGTGCCAGCGTCGCGAGATCGCAGGGCTCGGGCCGCAGATCGAGACGCCCGGCCTCGATGCTCGAATAGTCGAGCATGTCGTCGACCAGCGACAGGAGGGCCTCGCCGGACGACTGGATGGCGCGGGCATAGGTCTGCTGGTCGGCGGTCAGGCCGGATTCGTTGAGCAGCGCCGACAGGCCGAGAATGCCGTTGAGCGGCGTGCGGAACTCGTGGCTGACGGTGGCTAGGAGCCGCGACTTGGCATCACTCGCCGCCTCGGCGCGCTGGCGCGCTTCGTCGAGGGCGTGTTCGCTCTGTTTGCGGGCGGTGATGTCGCGGGCGACCGCGTAGGTCGCGCCGAGGGCGCCGCGCTCGTCGCGCACCGGAATATCGACCCAGGAGAACCAGCGCGGGCCGGCCTGGGTTTCCAGGCGCACGTCTTCCGCGACCGGTTCGGGCTGCTGGCGCGGCCGGCGTGGCCCCAGCGGCAGCACCCGGCCAAGCACGTCGCCGGGCGCCAGACCGAAGGCGGTCGTGAAAGCCGGATTGACGAAGGTGACGCGGCCGTCGGCGTCGCGACCGATGACGACATCGCCCACGGCGTCGATCAGGCTGCGGTAGCGCTCCTCGCTTTCCCGGAGCTCCCAGGCAAGGTCGGCGAGGCGTTCGTTCTCGCGCTGCAGCTTCTCCGCTGCCGATGGCGCGGCGGCCGCTCGCGACCGGTCCCGGGGCTGGAGGGCCGCGACCCAGCCGGCCGCGACCGAAGCAATGACGGCGATCGCCAGCCAGACGGCCGTCGCTTGCGGCCGCACCAGCGCCACCGCCAGGAGCGACAGGAGCAGGACGACCGCGGTGGTCGGCAGGAGGCCGGCGAGGAAATCGTGGCCCTCGTCCCGCTGCGGCGATCGTCGCTCGGGGTCCTTGCGGCGATCGTGCGTGACGCCGGCCGGAAGCTGCACGGTTTGACCTGCCAACGGGCCGCACTCCACGGGTTTCTGGCGACGACGGCGCCGCCGCGGAACCAGCGTGAAGCCTTATGCTTTCAAAATGCTTGACGGCGGAGGTGTGGCTGCGACGACCTCAGGCGGCGAGCGCGACGCCGTCACCCGCCATACGGTAGCTGAGCGCCTCGGCCATCTGGGTGCGGCCGATGGTGTCGGCGCCGTCGAGGTCGGCCAGGGTGCGGGCAACCTTGAGGACGCGATGGTAGCCGCGCGCGGAGAGGCGGGCGGCTTCGGCCGCGTCGCGCAATAACTTGGCCGCGGCGGCGTCCGGGGCGGCGAGGTGATCCAGCGCCGAGGCGGGGCAATCGGCGTTGGTGCGGATGCCGGCGAGGCCTTCGGCATCGTAGCGCTCGATCTGCCGGGCCCGCGCGCGGGCGACGCGCGCCGCCACTGCATCCGACGTTTCCGTCGGCGCCCTGGTCATCAGATCGGTGGCGGCCACGGCGGGGACCTCGATCCGGATGTCGATCCGGTCGAGCAACGGGCCGGAGACGCGCGCCTGGTAGTCGGCGGCGCAGCGCGCGCCGCGCCGGCACGTGTAGCCGGGCTCGCCGGCGCGCCCGCACCGGCAGGGGTTCATCGCGGCAACGAGCTGGAAACGCGACGGATAGGCGACGCGATAGTTGGCGCGGGCGATGACCGCCTCGCCGGATTCCAGCGGCTGGCGAAGGGAATCAAGCACCTGCGGCGCGAACTCCGGCAGTTCGTCAAGGAACAGGACGCCGTGATGGGCGAGCGACACCTCGCCCGGCCGGGCGCGGATGCCGCCGCCGACGAGGGCGGCCATGGACGCGGAGTGATGGGGCGCGCGGAACGGGCGGCGGCTGGTCAGGCGGCCGTCGGCGATCGCACCGGCGATGGAGGCGACCATGGAAACCTCGAGGAGCTCGGCCGGGGCCAACGGCGGCAGGATCGAGGGCAGACGGCTCGCGAGCATCGACTTGCCCGCACCCGGCGGTCCGACCATGAGCATGTGATGGCCGCCGGCCGCCGCAACCTCCAGCGCCCGGCGGGCGCTCTCCTGCCCGCGCACGTCCACGAGATCGGGAAGCCCGTCGACCGGCGAAGCGATACCAGGCTCGGGCCGCGCGAGTACCTGGCTGCCGCGGAAATGATTGGCGATGGCGATCAGGCTCGCCGGGGCGATGATGGCTAGATCGCGGCCGGCCCAGGCGGCTTCCGGCCCCGAGGCGGCCGGACAGATGAGCCCCTTGTCGAGCGCGTTGGCGGCGATCGCCGCGGGGAGCACACCGGCAACGCTGGCGATGCCGCCGTCGAGCGCCAGTTCACCGAGGGCGACGTAGTCGGCGAGCTGGTCGCCCGGGATGGCCCCGATCGCGGCCATCAGCGCCAGCGCAATCGGCAGATCGTAGTGGCTGCCCTCCTTGGGCAGGTCGGCGGGCGCGAGATTGACGATGATGCGCTTCGGCGGCAGCGCAAGGCCGGAGGCATGCAGCGCCGCGCGGATGCGCTCGCGACTCTCAGCCACGGCCTTGTCGGGCAGGCCGACGATGATGAAGTTGGGAAGGCCCGAGGCCACCTGCACCTGAACGTCGACGGGGACACCCTCGATCCCCTGAAACGCCAGTGTCTGCACCCGCGCGACCATGCCGGCCCAACCTGCCCTACTGCTCCTCAATCGCGCATCAGGGTACGGGAACACCGCGAAGGTTGCAAGAACATTTAGGGAACATCAGGCTCGTGTGAATGCCTGACCTCAGTGAATGATCATCACGCCATGCCGGACGCGTACACAAAATAGTGATTCAGATTTCTTCTGATCAAGCCGAACAAAATTGTTGCAACAATCAAGTAAAATGCACGTGCGGGACGACAAAGAAAGAAAGAATCACAAGTAAAACTACAATCGCCGCTTGAATCAACGCCACCTTCATATTTCTACCAACCAAATTCTTATAGCTGTCTCTATCCACGACTTCGGCGCTGTCGATAGTTGACCATCTTACAGCATACCAGACAACATAGGCAAATTGTAGTAACAGCAAGACAAGCACTAACAAACGTACTTCAGTGTTCGTAAGTGCGCTTGCGCCATCCCAATCGACGATCCGCAAATACACGAGAAAGAAAATAGCAGCAGCAAATAGATCGACCAACGCCAGTCCTGCGTTTCCTTTCGGCGGTTTCTCACTCGATTCTGGCGCTGTAACGGAATAATCTAAGATGAAGATCAGAGCGATAAACAGCCACGGAACAGCATAGCGGAGATCTGCCTTTCCAAAAACTTCAACAATTGACGCACCCAGTATTGCTGGGTACACCAACCCGTACACGAAACGTTCGACCATCGGAGTGACAAAGTCGGAGAAACCCTGCGACGTCATTCGAATGCCCTGCCAATAGAGTTCGTATTCTAGGGACGATTAGTCGGCGTAAATAATCGCATGCTTCCTCCCGATTGTCTTCGCCGGATAAGACCATTGCCCGTGCAGGGTACGTCGCCGCTGGCAAACGCAACCAAGCAGACCATTGAGCGAGTCGAAGTCAGCCGCCGATACGGTCGCACGCAGGCCGCACCGCCAGCCGCGCCTCGACCGCGTCCCAGATGAGCGCCGCGGTATTGGCGCCGCCGAAGCGCTTCACCTCGCGAATGCCGGCACACCGGCGGGCGGCTCCTACCCCCTCAGCAGCTTGAACGCCGAGCGGGCGTGGCCGGAGGTGGCGGCCGACATGACCCAGGCCATGCACATGGCCTCCAGCCAGCGCGACGACCTGATGCCGCCGAGGTCTTCCACATCCCAGCCGAACGCGCCGAGCAGGCCCGTCACTTCGGCCTTGGCATCCCCATCGTCGCCGGCGATGAACATGGTCGGCGGGCCGCCGGGCAGGTCGGGATTGACCATGAGGGCGTTGGGCACCGTGTTGAACGCCTTGACCACCCGGGCACCGCGGGCGGCGCGCTGGAGCGCCTCGCCGCCGGAATCGTCGCCGCGAATGGCGAGCTCGGGCGGAAATCCGCCGGAGAAGTCGAGCGGATTGGTGGCGTCGATGACGATCTTGCCGTCAAGCGCGGACGCGAGGTTCTTCGCCAGTTCGGGCGCCGCGGTGCCGCGGACGGCAAAGACGACCCAATCGCCGAACGCGGCCGCATCGGCGTGCGTGCCATGCGAGCAGTTCGGCCCGGTCGTATCGGCCCACGCGCGGGCGCCCTCGTGCCCAGCCTCGCGGCTGCCTATGCGCACCTCGTGCCCCAGCGCGGCAAAGCCGGTCCCCAACGCCCGGCCGACATCGCCCGTTCCCAGAATTGCGATCTTCATGAGCGCATCTCCCTGATCGCCCCCGCGCCGCCCATCAACCCGCTCGCGCCTCGACCGCGTCCCAGATGAGCGCCGCGATGTCGGCGCCGCCGAAGCGCTTCACCTCGCGAATGCCGGTTGGCGAGGTGACGTTGATCTCGGTGAGCCATTCGCCGATCACGTCGATGCCGACGAAGATCAGCCCCCGCGCCTTCAGCGCCGGGCCAATGCGTTCGCAGATCTCGCGATCGCGGTCCGTCAGGTCGCTCGGTTCCGGTCGGCCGCCGACATGCATGTTGGAGCGGGATTCGCCCACGGCCGGGATGCGGTTGATGGCGCCCACCGGCTCGCCGTCGACGAGGATGATCCGCTTGTCGCCGTCGCGCACCTCCGGCAGGTAGCGCTGGACGACGAACGGCTCGCGAAACGCCTCCTCGAACATCTCGAGAAGTGCGCTCAGGTTCTCGTCGCCGCCGGCGATGCGGAAGACGCCGGCGCCGCCGTTGCCGTAGAGCGGCTTGACGATGATGTCGTCATGGGCGGCGCGAAAGTCGATGATCTCCTGACGATCGCGGGTGATCAGCGTCGGCGGGGTGAGATCCGCGAAGCCGGTGACGAACAGCTTCTCCGGGGCATTGCGGACTTCAGCGGGATCGTTGACCACCAGCGTCGCCGGATGAACGCGCTCCAGGAGCAGCGTCGAGGTGATGTAGCCCATGTCGAAGGGCGGGTCCTGTCGGAGCATCACCACGTCGACCTCGGCAAGGTCGATGCGTTCGGCCGCGCCGAGACGATAGTGCTCGCCCTCGACATCGGCGAGATGCTCGACCGGCTCGGCCCGCGCCACCACCCGGCCATCGATCTGGGTGAGGCGATCCGGGGTGTAGTGCAGCAGGCGGTGACCGCGCGCCCGGGCTTCCAGCATCAGGGCGAAGGTGGAATCGCCGCCGATGTGCAGCCCGGCAATGTGGTCCATCTGAAACGCGGCGGTGAGCGGCATGAAGGGAACTCCGTTCGACCGGCACCGCTTATCACGCGGCTGCGTCGAACGCACCGCTCACATGGTGCGGCCACCGCCACGGCGCACAGGCCACGACGTCGAAGCGATAGTCGCAGCCCGCCGCTTCGCCGTGCCGTGCCGTCCACGCCGTCGCCGCGGCGACGATCCGCGTGCGCCCGGCGGCGGAGATGCCGGCCAACGCGGCGTCGCGGGTGGGGCGGAGCTTGACCTCGACAAAAGCGATCAGCCGCCCCCGCCGGACCACGAGATCGATCTCGCCGCCATGGCTGCGGAAGCGCCGGTCGAGGATCCGGTAGCCCTTGAGCATCAGCAGGATCGCGGCCGCGGTTTCGGCGTACCGGCCATAACGTTCGGCGCTGCGGCGCGTGGGATCGGCCGCCGGCGTCACGTCTTGCGCGCCGACAGCGCCAGCGCGCGCCGGTAGAGATCGCGGCGCGGCAGGCCCGTGGCTGCGGCGGCTTCCTGCGCCGCGCGGCTGACGCTTTGCGTGGCCAGAAGGTCCCCCAGCAGGCGGTCAACATCCTCGGGGCTCGCCTCGTCCGGCAAGGGCGGTCCGACGACGACAACGAGTTCGCCGCGGGGTGCGCCGGCTTCCGCATAGTGGGTCGCCAGATCGGCCAGCGATCCCCGCCGATGCTCCTCGAACTTCTTGGTGATCTCGCGGCTGATCACGCCCTGGCGATCGCCCAGCACCTCCGCCATGTCGGCAAGGGTGGCGGCAAGACGCGACGGGGCTTCGTACACCACAAGCGTCGACGGCACGGCGGCGAGCGCGGTCAGGCGTTTGCGGCGCTGGGTCCGCTTGGGCGGCAGGAAGCCGACGAACAGGAACGTGTCGGTCGGGAGACCCGCCGTCACCAGCGCCGCCATGACGGCGGTGGCGCCCGGAACGGCCACCACGTCGATGCCGGCGTCGTGGGCTTCGCGCACGAGGCGGTAGCCGGGATCGGACACCAGCGGCGTGCCGGCATCGCTCACCAGAGCCACGATGTCGCCGGCCGCAAGCCGCGCCAGCAAGCCGGGCCGCCGTTCCGGCGCGTTGTGGTCGTTGTAGGCGATGGTGGGGGTCGCGATGTCGTAGCGCGCCAGCAGGCGCCCGGTGACGCGGGTATCCTCACAGGCGATGATGTCGGCAGCGGCCAGGGTTTCGAGGGCCCGCAGGGTGACATCGTCGAGATGGCCGATCGGGGTCGCGACGACGTAGAGGCCCGGCGAGGGCCGGTCTGCCTCAATTCCGTACCCTTTCAGCCTGTAGGTCGGCGGTCCGGTCCGCTCCCGCATCACCGCGTCACCATCGTGAACGGATTATGAACGATTTCGGCTGAATAATTGCAAAGTGCCGTCGTGCCGTGATTAAAACCAGCCCATCGCCGCCTTGAGTCCACTCGGGGAGAATGAATTGTCACGTTCCGCGTCTCCCACGCCGACCGGCCGGCGCCGCGCCCTCGCTGCGCTCGGTCTCGCCGCGCTCTTCACCCTATCAGCCTGCGGGTCGGTGGGCACGCTGGGCAGCGGCTTCGGCAATCTCGGCGGCAGCGGTCAGCGCGGCACGCCGACCGCACCCACAGGTGAGGTGCTGGGCAGCGGGTCGGTGCGCGTCGCGCTGCTCCTGCCACTGACGGCAACGGGCAACGCCGGACAGCTCGCCGCCAACCTCAAGAACGCCGCGGACCTCGCCATCCGCGACTTCCAGACCGCAAACATCCAGATCCTGGTCAAGGATACCCGCGGCACCGGCGAAGGCGCACGGCAGGCGGCCTCGCAGGCGATCTCGGAAGGTGCCGAACTCATCATCGGCCCGCTGTTCGCGCAGTCGGTGGGCGCGGTCTCCAACGTTGCGCGCGGCGCCAATGTGCCGGTGATCGCGTTCTCGACCGATACCTCCAAGGCCAAGCGCGGCGTGTATCTGCTGTCGTTCCTGCCCCGCAGCGATGTCGACCGGATCATTCGCTACGCGGCGACACGCGGCAAGCGCTCCTTTGCGGCGCTGCTCCCCAACACCGCCTACGGCACGGTGGTCGAGGCCGCGCTACAGCGCGCGGTCAGCAACAGCGGTGGCCGGGTCATGAGCGTGGCACGCTACGACCTCGACCGGCTGTCGATGCAGACGCAGGCCCAAGCAGTGGCGCAGCTCGCCGCCTCCGGCACCGTCGATGCGATCCTGATGCCCGACGCCGCCGACGCCACGACGTTCCTTGCCCAGGTGCTGGGCACCGGCGGCATCGACCCGACCCGCATCCAGTTCCTCGGCAGCGGCCAGTGGGACGATCAGCGCATCGCCGACGAAACCAACCTGAACGGCGGCTGGTATCCCGCACCCGAGCGCGACGGCTTCGCCGCCTTCGCGAAGCGCTATCGTGCGGCCTTCAACGCCGCGCCGTTCCGCGCCGCAACCCTCGCCTACGACGCCACCAGCCTCGCGGCGGGGCTCGCCGGGCGCTTCGGCGACAGGCGCTTCGCCCTGCAGACGCTGACCAATCCCAACGGCTTCATCGGCGTCGACGGCGCCTTCCGCTTCTTGCAGAACGGCACCACCCAGCGCGGCCTCGCCGTCTACCAGATCAATCGCGGCGCTGCCGATATCGTCGATCCGGCACCACGGACCTTTACCCGCTCGGGAACGTAGCCGCTCACGCCGCGAGGTCGGCGACCACAGCGTCCAGCACGAGGAAGCCCTGGGGCGTCGCCCGCAGGCGTTTGTCGCCGGCCGTGTCCACCAGCCCGTGATCCAGCAAGTGGTCGAGTCGTTTCGGGTCGAGCGACCGGCCGGAGAGCTCGGCGTAGCGATCGAGGTCGATACCCTCGGCCAGGCGCAAACCCATGAGCAGGTACTCGTCGGCCTCCTCCTCGCGGGCGAGCACGATGTCCTCGACCAGGCCGTGGCCATGGTCAGCGACGCGGGCGAGCCAGGTCTCGGGGTGCGGCTCGGCGACCGTCGCGTGACGCCGGCCGTCGAGGCAGAGGCGTCCATGGGCCCCCGGCCCGATCCCCGCATACTCGCGGTAGCGCCAGTAGACGAGATTGTGGCGGCAGGCCGCGCCGGGCCGGGCGTGGTTGGAGATCTCGTAGGCGGGCAGACCGCGCGCGCGCATCACGTCCTGCGTCGCCGCGTAGAGGTCGGCGGCAAGGTCCGGCTCCGGCACCTGGAGCTTGCCGGCCGCCCGCAGCGCCGCAAACGGCGTGCCCTCCTCGATGGTGAGCTGGTAGAGCGACATGTGCTCGACCCCGAAGGCGAGCGCGCGGTCGAGTTCGGCCGTCCAGCCCGCCACCGACTGGCCGGGGCGCGCATAGATCAGGTCCGCCGACACCCGCGGGAAGACCGCCTGCGCCACGTCGAGGGCGCTGAGCGCCTGGGCCGCGTCGTGGAGCCGGCCAAGGAACTTCAGATCGCCATCGTCCAGGGCCTGCACGCCGAGCGACAGGCGGTTGACGCCGGCCGCCCGGTAGCCGCGAAAGCGCTCCGCCTCGACGCTGGACGGATTGGCTTCCATCGTGATCTCGGCATCATCGACGACCGGCCACAGCCGGGCGATCGTGTCCAGGATCGCCGCCACCGTCGCCGGTGGCATGAGCGAGGGCGTGCCGCCGCCGATGAAGACGGTGTCGACGGTGCGGTCCGGCGCGCGCGCCGCCGTTGTCTCCAGTTCGGTGCGGTAGGCGGCGACCAGCCGATCGTGATCGACGGCCCCATGGCGCACATGGCTGTTGAAGTCGCAGTAGGGGCACTTGGCGGCGCAGAACGGCCAGTGGACGTAGACGCCAAAGGACGGGGAGGCCGCGGCGCTCATGCCGGCAGTTCGGCCGCGGCAAATGCGTCGAAGGCGCGAGCGCGGTGGGAGAGGGTTCGTTTCTCCTCCGGCGGCATCTCGGCGAAGGTGCGCGTTTCGCCGTCGGGCACGAAGATCGGGTCGTAACCGAAGCCACCCTCGCCCCGTGCCGGTTGGACGATCCGGCCACCGACTTCGCCGCGGTGCAAGGTGGTGCGGCCATCGGGCCAGGCGAGACAGACGACCGCGACGAAGGCGGCGTGCCAGTCCGACGCCGGCCGGCCGGTAGCGGCAAGCCGCGCGTGGACCTTGGCCATGGCGGCGACAAAATCCCGCTCCGGCCCCGCCCAGCGGGCCGAACGGACACCGGGTGCGCCGTCGAGTGCATTAACCGCCAAGCCCGAATCGTCGGCGAGCGCCGGCAGGCCGGTCGCCTCGGCGGCCGCGCGGGCTTTCAGTTCGGCGTTGGCCTCAAACGTCGCGCCGGTCTCCTCCGGCTCCGGCAGGCCAAGGTCGCCGGCTGAGACGGTCTCCAAGCCATGGGGCGCGAAGAGGTCCGCAAACTCGCGCACCTTGCCGGGATTGTGGGTGGCGACGACCAGACGCTGGCCTGGAGCGAGCCGGGCCATCGGATCAGGTGATGGCCAGCTTCTGGATCTCGACCAGGCGGGCAATGCCCTGACGGGCCAACCCGAGCAGGGCGGCGAACTCGTCGTCGGTAAAGGGCTGGGCCTCGGCGGTCGACTGGATTTCGACAAACGCGCCCGCGCCGGTCATGACGAAATTGGCGTCGGTCTCGGCGTCGCTGTCCTCGGCATAGTCGAGGTCGAGCACCGGGACGCCCTTGTGGAGGCCGGCGGAGACCGCGGCAACGTGGTCGGAGAGAAGATCGCGGTCGACCATGCTGCGCGCGCGCATCCAGGCGATGGCGTCGTGCAGCGCGACCCAGGCGCCGGTGATCGCCGCGGTGCGGGTGCCGCCGTCGGCCTGGATGACATCGCAATCGAGCACCAGTTGGCGCTCGCCGAGGCCCTTCAGGTCGGTGACGGCGCGCATGGCGCGGCCGATGAGGCGCTGGATCTCCAACGTCCGCCCCGATTGCTTGCCGATGGCGGCCTCGCGCCGCATGCGCTCATGGGTGGCGCGGGGCAGCATGCCGTATTCGGCTGTCACCCAGCCCTTGCCGCCGCCGCGCAGCCAGGCCGGCACGCGCTCCTCGACGCTCGCCGTGCACAACACGTGGGTCTCGCCGAAACGTACCAGGCACGAGCCCTCCGCATGGCGGGAGACCGCGCGCTCCAGCGTCACGGGGCGCATTTCGTCGGGCTGGCGCCGCGACGGCCGCTGGTGGGCGCTATCCTGATTCGTCATGGCCGTTTGGTACGATCACCGCGGACCCCCGTAAAGCCTTGGCTTGTCAATCGACCGCCAACCATCACATAAGCAGGGCCAAGAGGCCTCAATGGACGCCGAACCGCCAACCGACCAGCCGCCGGCGATCACGCTCGACCGGCGCTCGCGCGAGATCTTCAAGCAGATCGTCGACGCGTATCTCGCGACCGGCGAACCGGTGGGCTCGCGCAGCCTCTCCAAGCGCTTGCCGATGTCGCTGTCGCCGGCATCGGTGCGCAACGTCATGGCGGACCTCGAGGAGCAGGGGCTGATCCACGCGCCGCACGTCTCGGCCGGGCGGCTGCCCACCGAAGCCGGGCTGCGGTTCTTCGTCGACGCCATGCTCGAGGTCGGCGACCTGTCGGCCGACGAGCGGCGCGAGATCGAGCAGCGGCTCGGCGCCGACGCGGCCGATCGGCCCATGACCGATCTCCTCGCCGAAGCCAGCGAAGCGCTGTCCGGCCTGTCCCACGGCGCCGGCGTGGTCATGGCGGCCAAGGCCAATCTCCGGTTGAAGCACATCGAGTTCATCCGCCTGGAACCGACACGCGCCCTGGTTGTGCTGGTCGCCGAGGACGGCGCGGTGGAGAACCGGCTGATCGACATCGATCCGGGGACGACGCCGTCGAGCCTGACCGAGGCCGCCAACTTCATGAACACCCATCTGCGCGGCCGGACGTTGTCGGAGGCACAGGCCGAACTCGTGCGCCGCGCCCAGGCGCTCCGCGCCGAGGTCGACACGCTGACCGGCGATCTGGTGGGGACGGGTCTGGCGACCTGGGCCGACGCCGGCGGAGGACATCTGCCGACCCTCATCGTGAGGGGTCAGGCCAACCTCCTCGACGACGTCAACGTCGAGGCCGACCTTGAGCGTGTTCGCCGTTTGTTCGACGACCTGGAGACCCAGGAATCGCTGGTCAAGCTGCTCGGCGGCGCGGAGTCGGGCGAGGGGGTGCGCATCTTCATCGGCTCGGAGAACCAGCTCTTCTCGCTCTCCGGTTCGTCGCTGGTGGTGTCGCCGTATCACGATTCCGGCCACCAGGTGGTGGGCGTGGTCGGGATCATCGGGCCGACGCGCCTCAACTATGCGAGAATCGTGCCGGTCGTCGACTACACGGCACAGTTGATCGGCCGACTCATGGGCTGAGGCGGCTGTTCTTGACCCGTTCCATGGGTCATCGTGACGGACATGCCGGAATCTGCAGGCCAAAGCTCGCTCTCAAGCCTGCAGCTTGGTCTCAAGAATCCTGATTCTCTGCGGTTTGTGGTTATTTGACCATCTGGACAACAAAATTCAGTCACAAACCCGGCGAATCGGGGATTATTTTGCTCCCGAGCCGGAGATCGGGCCTCAGGCGGGTGCATGAGCCGTCGACTCGACGCTCCCTCCCCCGGGACCGAGGTACTTTTGCCACAGCGACTCGGGACCCAGACGCTCGACGGCGGCGCGGTGGCCGTCGAGTTCTTCGGCCGAGATGCGGAAGATTCGCGGCTCCGGCCGGGGCGCCGCGGCGGCTGCGGCACGGGCCGGCCGCACCGTCGGCGCCGCCGGCTCCACACCGAGTACCAGCGAGGCCTGACGGCCGCCGATCAGCTCGATGTAGACCTCCGACAGGAGTTCGGCATCGAGCAACGCGCCGTGCAGTGTGCGCCGGCTGGTGTCGATCTGGAACCGGGCACACAGCGCGTCGAGCGAGGCAGGACTGCCGGGGAAGCGACGCTTGGCGATCGCCAGGGTGTCGACCACGCGATCGTCGGAGATCGTCAGGCGGCCGACACGGGCGAGTTCGGCGTTGAGGAAGCGCTGGTCGAATTCGGCGTTGTGGGCAATCAGAACGGCGTCGCCGAGGAAGTCCATCAGCTCGTCGGTGATACGCGCAAAGGTTGGCTTGTCGCGCAGCCTGGCGTCATCGAGCCCGTGGATGGCGACGGCCTCGGCCGGGACGCTGCGTTCGGGATTCACGTAACGGTGGAAGGTCTCGCCGGAGGGAATGTGGTTCACCAGCTCGACGCAACCGATCTCGACGACGCGGTCGCCGCCATTGGGATCGAGGCCGGTGGTTTCGGTGTCGAAAACGATTTCGCGCATGATTCGGTCGGAATCCTGCCGGCTCGTTGAATCGATGACAAGCGTTCAGCTGAAGGCGCGGCCGGCAAATGCACGCAGGAAGCCGGCCACCTGCGCCTCGGTGGCGGCGAGCGAGCGGCCATTGTCGATCACAACATGGGCCCGCGCTCGTTTCTCCGCGTCCGCCATCTGACGGGCGTCGAGCTGGTCGAAACGTTCGGCGGTCATGCCCGAGCGGTCGGCGACGCGGGCCTTGCGCACGTCTTCGGGCGCGGTGACGACCATCACCAAATCGACCGAACCGGCCGGACGGGTCTCAAGCAGCAGCGGAATGTCGAGGACGACCAGCGGGGCGTCACGATGAAGGTCGAGGAAGTCACGCTCGGCCTCACGCACCAAGGGATGGACGACCGCCTCCAGCCGTTTCAGGGCATCGGCGTCGCCGGCGACGATGGCGGCAAGCTTGGTGCGATCGATGACGCCGTCGACAACCGCCTCGGGAAACAGATCGCCGACCGGGGCGACCGCCGCACCGCGATAGAGATCGTGGACCGCCTCGTCGGCGTCGTGGACCGGCGCGCCGGCGGCGGCCAGCATCCCGGCCACCGTCGTCTTGCCGGCGCCCAGCGTTCCGGTGAGGCCGACGACCAGCATCAGCCTGCCGCCATGTCGTCGAGGACCGCCCGGCGGAGATCGTCGGTCACTTCGGGGCGCAGGCCGAACATCTTCTCGAACCCGAAGACCGCCTGATGGAGGAGCATCCCGAGCCCGTCGATGGCGACGAAACCCCGCGCCCGAGCTTCGGCGAGCAGTGGTGTTTCGAGGGGGGTGTAGACGATGTCGTTGACGACGGCGTTGTCGGCGACGTTCGCCAGACCGACGTCGAGCATCCCCTGCCCGCTCATGCCCAGGCTGGTGGCGTTGACCACGCAGCCGGCGCCGGCCAAGGCCGCCTCCCTGTCCTGCCACGCCACCGGTGTGGCAGCGAGCCCTAGATCGGCGATCAGCGCCTCGGCGCGGGCGAGGGTGCGGTTGACGATCAGGATCTCGCCGATCCCCCGTGTCGACAGCGCCCAGGCAAGTGCCCGGGCCGCACCACCGGCGCCGAGCAGGACCGCCTTGCCCGCGCGGGCGTCCCAACCCGGACTCGCGGCGTCGAGGTTGGCGAGAAAGCCTTCCGGGTCCGTGCTGGTGCCGGTCAGTTCGCCGTCTTCGACCCATACGGTGTTGACGGTGCCGGTCGCCAGCGCGGCGGGGTGATGACGCCTGACCGCCGCGAAGGCGGCTTCCTTGTGCGGGACGGTGACGTTGACGCCGGTCAGCTCGCCGGTACGGATTCGGTCAAGGAATTCAGCGACTTCGCCCGGCGGGACAGCAAACTTCCGGTAGGCGCCGGGCAGACCGTGATGCCGGAGCCAGTAGCCGTGGACGACGGGCGAGCGCGAATGTTCGACCGGCCAGCCGATCACCCCGCCGACCGGACCGGTCACGTCAGGATACCGGCGTTGCGCAGCGCCTTCAGCAGCGGCAGGAGCGGCAGGCCGAGGATGCCGAAATAGTCGCCGTGGACGTCGTCGAAGAGCTGGATGCCCGGTCCTTCGATCTGGTAACCGCCGACACTGGTCAAGGCGAGATCACCGACCGTGTCGAGATAGGCCTCGATCTCGTCCGGCGACAGCGGCCGCATCGCCATTCGGGCGGTCGCCACGCGCTCCCAGACCTGCTCGCCGTCGGCACGTATGATCACCGCGGCGGTGTGCAGGAAATGAACCGCGCCCGCGAGCCGCGCCAGTTGCTCGGCGGCGGCCGCGCGTGATGCCGGCTTGTGTTCGATGGCGCCATCAACCTCGAGAACCTGGTCCGCGGCCACCACCGGCACGGTTCCTCCCATCTCGGTCAGGACGGCGCGACCCTTGGCGACGGCAAGGCGGCAGGCGATCGCGGCCGGCGCTTCGCCGGCGGCGCGGCCCTCGGCCTCGACCGCGCGCTCGTCGATCCGGGCGGGCCGGACATCGAAGCTGAGGCCGGCTGCGCGCAGGAGCCGGGCCCGGGTCTCGCTGGCCGAGGCGAGCGTGAAGAGCGACGTCATGGCCGTGCGTCGATGCTCGCACGCCGCTCGGCATGCATCTTCATGATCGCCGTCGCGGTTTCCTCGATCGAACGCTGGGTGACGTCGATGAGGGGCCATTGATGTGCCGCGCACAATCGCCGCGTCGCCGCGATTTCCTGGGCGATCGCCCGCCGGTCCACATAGGTCGAGCCGGCCTCGGCGGCATTGAGGCTGAGGACACGGTTTTCGCGCAGTTGCATGATCCGCTCGGGGCTCGCCACCAGGCCTACGATCAGCGGCCGCGACGCACCTTCCAGTCCTGGCGGCAGGGGCAGATCGGGTACCAGCGGGATGTTCGCCGTCTTCAGTCCGCGATTGGCGAGATAGATGCTCGTCGGCGTCTTCGACGTACGGCTGATGCCGACCAGAACGATGTCGGCCTCGTCGATGGGCCCGGCCAACTGCCCGTCGTCGTGCATCATCGTGTAGGTGAGCGCGTCGATACGTTTGAAGTAGTCGGCGTCGAGCACGTGCTGGGCACCGGCCCGGCGGGAGCCGGGTGCGCCGAGGTAGGACTGCATGAGCTGCAGGACCGGCTCGAGCACCGAGGTGCACGGGATGCCGAGATCGCGGCACGCGGTTTCCAGCCGTTGACCCAGGTTCGGATTGACCAGGGTGTAGAGCACCAGCCCTGGTTCGGCCTCCAGCGTCTTCGCCACCAGATCGATCTGCTTGGCTGTCTGCACCATCGAATGATTGTGCTGGACGGCGTGGGTATCGGCGTACTGGGCGACCGCGGCATTGGCCACCGTCTGCAGCGTTTCGCCCGTCGAATCGGAGACCAGATGCAGATGGAAGAAGTTTTCGCTGTTCTTCACGTCTTTCTCGGCAATCTGTGCGCAGACACGGGATAGCCGGCGCCGTCCCGATTACGGGGCATGTCTATCCACGATGCCATGGAATCGATCAACAGCGGCTGGGCTTGTTGAAACGCATGAGACCCGATCGGGCAGACTGCGTGAATTTGTCCTCATCAACAGTCGATCCCGGATCAGACCACAAGTGATATCTTTACAACCTTATGAAATGTATGGACATTTTAGGATTGTCCCCGCTGTGAGAAATCATTCACTGATCCTGTCCACATGGTAGAAGGTACCGCGATTGTCGTGGACTATGACGGGAAACCCGTGAATGACGGCAATCCACCGCCAAAACGAAAAATCAATAGAAATTAAGATTTGATTCATGATCAGGAACGACGGGCCTGAGGGCCGTGGACCGGTCTGGCAGGTTCTCGATCGCCACAAGCAGACGCGACCGCCGATCTGGCTGATGCGTCAGGCAGGCCGGTATCTGCCCGAGTACCGCGAGATAAGAGCGCGTGCCGGATCGTTTCTCGATCTCTGTTACACGCCGTCGCTCGCCGCGGAGGTGACGCTGCAGCCGATCGCGCGCTTCGACATGGACGCGGCGATCCTGTTTTCCGACATCCTGGTGATTCCGGACGCCATGGGACGCAGCGTACGATTCGAGCAGGGTGAGGGACCTCGGCTGGAACCGATCGATGTCGACGACATTGCGGCGTTGCGTGATGACGGGGTTGTCGAACGGCTGGCGCCGGTGCTGGAGACGGTTCGCTTGGTCCGGGAGAAGCTGGCCGATGATAAAACGTTGATCGGCTTCTGCGGTGCTCCCTGGACGGTTGCGACCTACATGATTGCTGGCCGCGGAACGCCGGACCAGATGCCCGCGCGCAGGTTTGCCCGCGCCGAGCCGGTGGCGTTTGCCGAGCTCATCGATCGTCTCACCGAGGCCTCGATGGTGTATCTCACCGCGCAGATTGAGGCCGGCGCCGACGTGGTGCAGGTCTTCGATAGCTGGGCCGGTGTTCTCGACGAGGTTGCCTTCGAGCGCTGGTGCATCGCGCCGATGACACGAATCGTGAAACATATTCGCGCGCATGCGCCGCACGCGCGGGTGATTGGGTTCCCCAAGGGTGCGGGGCTGAACCTGGAGCGTTATGTTCGCGCGACCGGCGTCGATGGTGTATCGGTCGACTGGACGGTCCCGCTCAGCTATGCGCGGGATGTCGTACAAGATTTGGCGGCGGTTCAGGGCAACCTCGATCCGCTGTGGCTGATCTCGGGAGGGGAAGCGATGGCCGAGGAGGTGGATCGCATCGTAGAGACGCTGAATGACGGGCCGTTCGTCTTCAATCTCGGCCACGGTATCCGCCCCGAGACGCCGATCGATCACGTCACTGCCCTGGTGCGGCAGGTGCGGGAAGGCCGACCGTGATGAGCGACACGTCACCGGCCTTGCGCGCGGTCGTTGCCCTCGGCGTCACGGCGGTTCTCACCGCCGGCCTGTTCCTCTGGGATCCGGTTGAACTGTCGCTGTGGTTCAAGGCACTCCACGTCGTGGCCGTGATCGCGTGGATGGCCGGCATGCTCTATCTGCCGCGACTGTTCGTCTATCACGCCGTAGCCGAGAAGGGCTCGGTGCAGTCGGAGACCTTCAAGGTCATGGAGCGCCGGCTGCTGCGGGCGATCATGAACCCTTCGATGATCGTGTCGTGGGCGGTCGGGTTGTGGCTCGCCTGGTCGGGCGACTTCTTCTCCGACGGGTGGTTGCACGGCAAGCTGGCGCTGGTCCTGCTTCTGTCGGCCATGCACGGGTGGATGGCGCGGCAGGTGCGCTACTTCGCCGACGACAGGAACGAGCATCCGCAGCGCCACTTCCGCATCGTCAACGAAATCCCGACCGTGCTGATGATCGGCATCGTCATCCTGGTGATCGTCAAACCCTTCTGAACGACCACTTGCGGCCGGACCGCGGAATGACTATGTTCCGCGGCAACTGTCAGGCAGCAGATCGGCGCTGCACACGCGGGCGCCACAATGAGCGATACCCCCTGTCGCCGCGCATTCTGCCCAATCAGATTTCTAGCAATTCATCCCACCGACGAGTTTCGCATCCATGCGAGAAATGAAACTACAGGACCTCAAGGCCAAGTCGCCGACCGATCTACTGACGTTCGCGGAAGGCCTTGAAGTCGAGAACGCCAGCACGTTGCGCAAGCAGGAGCTGCTGTTTGCAATCCTGAAGCAGCTGGCATCCCAGGAAACCGAAATCATCGGCCAGGGCGTTGTCGAGGTGCTGCAGGACGGCTTCGGCTTCCTGCGTTCCGCCGACGCCAACTACCTGGCCGGACCCGACGACATCTACATCTCGCCATCGCAGATCCGGCGCTTCTCGCTCCGCACCGGCGATACGGTCGAGGGCCAGATCCGCAGCCCCAAGGACGGCGAGCGCTACTTCGCGCTCCTCAAGGTCAACCGGATCAACTTCGAGGATCCCGAGAAGGCGCGGCACAAGGTCCATTTCGACAATCTGACGCCGCTTTATCCGGATGCACGCTTCCGGATGGAGAGCGAGAATCCCACCAGCAAGGATATGAGCGCCCGGATCCTCGATCTGGTCGCGCCGCTCGGCAAGGGGCAGCGGGCGTTGATCACCTCGCCGCCCCGGACCGGCAAGACGATGTTCCTCCAGAACATCGCCCATTCGATTTCGGCCAATCATCCCGAGTGCTACCTGATCGTGCTCCTGATCGACGAGCGGCCGGAGGAGGTCACCGACATGCAGCGCTCGGTGAAGGGCGAGGTCGTGTCCTCGACCTTCGACGAGCCGGCGACGCGGCACGTACAGGTCGCCGAGATGGTGATCGAGAAGGCCAAGCGCCTGGTCGAACACGGACGCGACGTGGTGATCCTCCTCGATTCGATCACACGCCTCGGGCGCGCCTACAACACCGTCGTGCCATCGTCCGGCAAGGTGCTGACCGGCGGCGTCGACGCCAATGCGCTGCAGCGGCCCAAGCGGTTCTTCGGCGCGGCGCGCAACATCGAGGAAGGCGGCTCTCTGACCATCATCTCGACGGCGTTGATCGATACCGGCAGCCGCATGGACGAGGTGATCTTCGAGGAGTTCAAGGGCACCGGCAACGCCGAAATCATCCTCGACCGCAAGGTGGCCGACAAGCGCGTCTTCCCGGCGATCGACATCACCCGGTCCGGCACCCGGAAGGAAGAGCTCCTGGTCGAGGCCGCGGTGCTCAAAAAGATGTACGTGCTCCGGCGCATCCTCATGCCCATGGGCACCGTGGACGCCATCGAGTTCCTGCTCGACAAGCTGCGCCAGACCAAGAACAACGACGACTTCTTCGATCAGATGAACACCTGACCGCTGCTGCGATCAGGTAGCGATCTGCGCGGCAAGTTCGTCGGCGCCGGTCACCGGTAGCGAACAGACCGTGCCGCGGCAGACATAGGCCGTGGGTCGTCCATCCTCCATCGTCTTGCCGTGCGCCGGATGTCCCTCGGGGATTGGCCGCGACGGGTCGTGCAGGGACACCACCAGATTGGGCGTCCAGACCCGCCTGACGGCATCGAGGAGCGCGCCGGCGTCATCCGCCGTGGGTGCGACGATCGCGACGTCGACGGCGCCGAGGCGCAGGTCAAGGGCGTTCAGGTAGCTGGCGGAGGCGAACAGGTTGGTCGCGACCAGCGCGGCGGCGTCCTCCAGGATCGCATCGGCATCGGCGCGGTAGGTGTCGCGACCCGTCAGGCGCCAGAGGCGGATGAGATTGGCCGCCATGGTGCCGGAGGCGGACGGGGTGGCGTCGTCGCGGTCGGAACGGGGGCGGACGATCAGGTCGTCGGCATCGTCGGCCGGGAGGAAATACAGCGCACCGCCGGCCTCACGGTGATGGCGATCGAGGGTCGCGGGCCACGCTTCGGCATCGGCCAGATAGGCCGGATCGAAGGTCGCCGTGTGGAGATCGAGCGCGGCCTTGATCATAAAGGCGTAGTCGGTGGCGAGGCCGGGAAAGACGACACGCTCGCCGCGACGAGCGTGGGCGAAGCGATCCTCGCGCATCAGGTTGCGGCGAACGGCGGCGTAGACGTCGGCGGCGAGCTCCGTCCAGTCGGGCCGGCCGAAACGGAAGCCGGCAAGCGCGATCGCGGCGATGGCGAGGCCGTTCCAGTCGGCGAGGATCTTGTCGTCCTTGGCGGGTGCGATGCGGATGGTGCGCTCTGCGAGCAGCGCAGCGCGCGCTTCGGCGAGCGTGGCTTCATCTTTGGCGGGCAGCGGTTCTGACGACCGCAGGCGGTTGGGGATCGAGCGACCCTCGAAGTTCCCGGCCGGCGTGATGTCGTAGGTGGAGAGGACAAGGTCGGCGGCCGGAGCGTCGAGAACCGCCCTCACCTCCTCCGGCGTCCAGACGTAGTACTTGCCCTCCACGCCCTCGGAATCAGCGTCGAGGCTCGACGCGAAGCCTGAGCCCGGCTCACGCATGTCGCGGACGAGCCAGTCGATGGTCGCCTCGATGCGGTCACGGTAGAGCGGCGCGTGCGCGCCGTCGGCAGCAGCCGTGAGCAGCGCGATGAGTTGGCCGTTGTCGTAGAGCATCTTCTCGAAGTGCGGCACCAGCCACTCGGCATCGACCGAGTAACGGGCGAAGCCGCCGCCGATATGGTCGTAGATACCGCCTTGGCAGATGGCCGAGAGCGTTGTGTGGATGGCGGCGGTGAAGCGATCGGTGCCGGTGCGGAGACCGGTCCGCCACAGGCATTCGAACAGGCCCGTCTGCGGGAACTTGGGCGCGCCCTGGGTGCCGCCGCGTTCGAGGTCCATGAGGCCGAGCAACTGGTCGGCGGCCTTGTCGAGAAGCTCGCGATCGAGGGTGAGGTCGGTGGCCGGCGGCTGCACCTTGAGATGACGGATGAGCGGCTCGGTTGCCGAAGCGATCTTGTGGCGCTCGTCGCGATAGACCCGGGCGATCTCGTTGAGGACGCGGGGGAAGCCCGGACGGCCGTAGCGATCTTCGGGGGGAAAGTAGGTGCCGCCCCAGAACGGCTCGGCGTCGGGGGTCAGGAACATGGTCAGCGGCCAGCCGCCCTGCTCGCCCAGCGCATGGAGGGCGGCCATGTAGATCTGGTCGATCTCGGGGCGTTCCTCGCGGTCGACCTTGATGTTCACGAAAAGCTCGTTCATCAACGCGGCTATCGCGTCGTCCTCGAAGCTCTCATGGGCCATGACGTGGCACCAGTGACAGGCGGCGTAGCCGATTGAGAGAAGGACGGGCCGATCCGTGCGTTGCGCCTCGGCGAAGGCGTCCGGGCCCCAGGGCCACCAGGCGACAGGATTGTCGCGATGCTGCAGGAGATAGGGGCTGGCTTCGTCGGTGAGGCGGTTGGACACGGGAAGAACTCCGGGAGAGACCAGGCAGGGTAGCGCGGTGGCGGCCAAGGTCCAGAACGGCCACGACGAAACGATCTTTGCGCTGTCGAGCGGTGGCGTGCCAGCGGGCATTGCGGTTGTCCGCGTATCGGGTCCGGGCGTTCGATTCGGACTCGATACGATGCTTGGAAACCTTCCGGAATCGCGACGCATGACGCTGCGGCCGGTGCGGTCTGCGGCGGGCGACGTCCTCGACCGCTGCCTGGTGGTGTTCTTCGACGGGGCGCACAGCTACAGCGGCGAGGATACGCTGGAACTGCACCTGCACGGCGGGCCGGCGGTGGTCACCGCGGTGCTGGACGATCTGGCGCAACGGTCCGGTTTCCGGGCGGCGGAGGCTGGCGAGTTCACCCGGCGGGCGATGGAGAACGGCCGGCTGGACCTCACCGAAGTGGAGGGTCTGGCTGACCTGATCCAGGCCGAAACCGAGGCGCAGCGTCGGTTGGCGTTGCGCCAAGCGGAGGGATTCGCATCCGGAACGTTTTTGCGCTGGCGGGACGAACTGATCCGGGCGCGGGCGTATGTGGAGGCCGATATCGACTTCGCCGACGAAGACGACGTCGCCGCGGACGTAAGTGATCGGATTTGGGACAGTCTGGCCCGGCTGCGGCAGGACTTTGTTAACCATATCTCGTCGCAGGCGGCGGAGCGGCTAAGGAACGGGCTCGAGTTCGTGATCCTGGGGCCGCCCAATGCGGGCAAGTCGACCCTGATCAACGTCCTGGCGCGGCGGGAGGCGGCGATCGTCACCGATGTGCCCGGCACCACCCGCGATCTCGTGGAGGTCCGCATGGATCTGGGCGGCGTTCCGGTGACGCTGATCGATACCGCGGGCCTGCGCGAAGCGAGTGGTGATGTCATCGAAGAGGAAGGCATGCGGCGGGCCCGCGCCCGGGCGTCGGCCGCCGACCTCACGATCGCCGTCGTTCCGATGGTCGACGTAGACGAAGAATCCGGCGTCGCCGAGGCCGATGTGACCGTGGGCAGCAAGGCCGACCTTCTCGATTCGGAGGCGCAACGGCACTTGGACTCCAAGGGTTTTGACCTGATGGTCTCGGCACTCACAGGCGACGGCATGGATCGGCTGGAATCGATGCTCGCCAACAAAGCGCGGGCGATGGCGCACGATACCGGGACGGCGATCGTCACCCGGGAACGACATCGCGCGATCCTGCGAGAGGCCGAAGTGGCGCTCGGCGAAGCCCTTGACCGGCCGGAGGATGCGATCGAGATCAGGGCCGAGGCGCTGCGGCGGGCGGCGGATGCGCTGGGCCGGGCGACCGGGGCGGCGGCGGTTGACGATCTGCTGGATGTGATATTCAGAGACTTCTGCATCGGCAAGTGAAGGCGTGTTTCACGTGAAACATCGATCGATTCGGTGACGAAAAGATTCGACGTCATCGTCATCGGCGGCGGGCATGCCGGCGTCGAGGTCGCCTGCGCGGCCGCTCGCTTTGGCGCACGCACCGCTCTGGTGACGCTGCGGACCGACGCGATCGGGGTGATGTCGTGCAATCCGGCGATCGGCGGTCTCGGCAAGGGCCATCTCGTGCGCGAAGTGGATGCGCTCGACGGCGTGATGGGCCGGGCGGCGGATGCGGCCGGGATCCAGTTCCGGATGCTCAACCGGCGCAAGGGACCGGCGGTGCGCGGCCCGCGGGCGCAAGCCGACCGTAAGCTCTACCAGTCGGCGATCCTGGCCGCCGTCCATGATCAGGCCGGGCTGGAGATCGTCGAGGCCGAAGCCGCGGACCTGACGGCGGATGCCGGCGGTGTGACCGGCGTCGTTCTTGGTAATGGAGAGACGATCGGCGCGGGCGCGGTGGTCATCACCACCGGCACGTTTCTGCGCGGGGTGATCCATGTGGGTGACCGGCAGACGCCGGCAGGGCGGGCCGGCGAGGCGCCGGCGGTGAGCCTGGCCCACGCGATCGACCGCGCGGGCTTCCGGATGGCGCGCCTCAAGACCGGGACCCCTCCCCGGCTCGACGGCACGACCATCGACTGGACCCGATGCCAGGCGCAGCCCGGCGACCAGCCGCCGGTGCCGTTCTCCACCCTGACCGACGCCATCCGCACACCGCAGGTCGATTGTTTCATCACCAGAACGAACCGCCGCACCCATGAGATCATCGCCGACAATGTCGGTCGCTCGGCGATGTTCAGCGGCGCGATCACCGGCACCGGGCCGCGTTACTGTCCGTCGGTCGAGGACAAGATCATCCGGTTTGCCGACCGCGACAGCCACCAGATTTTCCTCGAGCCGGAAGGCCTCGACACCGACACCGTCTATCCCAACGGGCTGTCGACGTCGCTGCCGGAGGACGTGCAGCAGGCCATGGTGCGGTCGATCGCGGGGCTTGAGAACGCCAAGATCGAGCGCTTCGGCTATGCCATCGAATACGACCATGTCGATCCGCGGGAGCTGCGGCCGACGCTGGAGACGAAACGGTTGGGGCGGCTGTTCCTGGCCGGGCAGATCAACGGCACCACGGGGTATGAGGAAGCCGCGGCGCAGGGGCTGATCGCCGGCCTCAACGCAGCGCGCGTGGCCGGCGGACGGGATGCGGTGACCGTCCCGCGCAGCGGCGCCTATCTCGGTGTGCTGATCGACGATCTGGTGACGCGCGGGGTATCGGAGCCTTACCGGATGTTCACCTCGCGGGCCGAATACCGCCTGACGCTCAGGGCGGACAACGCGGACCAGCGGCTGACGTCGCGGGGGATCGAATGGGGGATCGTCGGGGCTGAAAGGGCGCGACAGTTCGCGGCCAAGGAGAAGGATCTGGCGGCGGCCCGTGCGGTTCTGGAGAGCGTGAATGTCACGCCGGACGAGGCGGCGCCCCACGGCCTGCGCCTCAACAAGGACGGGGTGCGGCGGTCGGGCTACGAACTCCTGTCCTACCCGGAGGTGGATTTCGCCCGTTTGCAGGCGGTCTGGCCCGAGCTTGGCGCGATCGCGCCGAAGATCGCCGAGCAGATCGAGATTGAGGCAAAGTACGCGGTCTATGTGGAGCGGCAGGCGGACGACATTGCGCGGGCGGCGCGGGACGAGGGCATTACGCTGCCCGACGATCTGCCGTTCGGCGACCTGCCGGGGCTCTCCAACGAGATCGTCGAGAAGCTCGCCGCGGCGCGGCCGACGACGCTGGGGCAGGCGTCGCGGATCTCCGGAATGACGCCGGCGGCGCTGTCGATCCTGGCGCTGGAGGTGCGGCGGCGGGAGCGGGCAGCCGAACGCCGGGCATGAGCGTGTTGGCGTCGGGTGCGCTCGCTGGCGTTTCACGTGAAACGCATGCACGCCTGACCACCTTCGCCGATCTCGTCGTCAAATGGCAGGTGGCGCAGAACCTCGTCGCCGGCGGCACGCTGGAGGCGATCTGGGAGCGCCACATCGCCGACAGTGCCCAGCTCGTCGACCTGTTTCCGGACACGCGGCGCTGGGTCGATCTCGGCAGCGGTGGCGGCTTCCCCGGGCTGGTGGTGGCGATCTTCATGGCCGACGTCGAAGGCGGTCATGTCGATCTGGTCGAAAGCAACCGGCGCAAATGCGCGTTCCTGCGAACCGCGATCCGCGAAACCAGGGCCGCGGCGGATGTCCGCGAAGGACGGATTGAACAGGAGCTCGCAACGATTCAGGATGGGGTCGAACGAATCACCGCGCGGGCCGTGGCGCCGCTGCCCCGCCTGCTGGAGCTGGCGGAGCCTCTGACGCGGCGAAACGTTCCGGCTGCGTTCCATAAGGGTCAGGACTTTGTGGTGGAAATCGACGAAGCCTCTCAATCCTGGGAATTCGATCTGGTAGTGCATCAAAGCCGGACCGGCGAAGGCGTGATTCTCGACCTTCGCCAGATACGGCGCCGAACGCACAGCGACGCTCACAGCGGAGACCAACCATGACGTTGCCGGAGACCCCCAGGGTGCTGGCCCTTGCCAACCAGAAGGGCGGTGTCGGCAAGACCACGACGGCCATCAACCTGGGGACGGCGCTCGCCGCGATCGGCGAGGAGGTGCTGATCGTCGACCTCGACCCGCAGGGCAACGCCTCGACCGGGCTGGGGATCGACCGCCGCGACCGCACCATCTCGACCTACGACATCATGCTCGGCGAGGCAGGGCTGGCCGAGGCGGCCGTACCGACGGCCGTGCCGCGGGTGTCGGTGGCGCCGTCGACCCTTGATCTCCTCGGCGTGGAACTGGAGATCGCCAACGCCCCGGACCGTACGTTCCGACTCCGGAATGCTCTTGCGGACGTGACATCGAGTCGGTTCCGTAACTATTCGTATGTGCTGGTCGACTGCCCGCCCTCGCTCAATCTCCTGACCATCAACGCCATGGCCGCCGCACACTCCATCCTTGTGCCGCTGCAATGCGAGTTTTTCGCCCTTGAAGGGCTCAGCCAGCTCCTCCGCACCGTCGATCAGGTCAAGCAATCCCTCAACCCTGAGTTGAGTATCCACGGCATCGTACTGACCATGTTCGACAGCCGCAACAACCTCTCCAACCAGGTCGTCGCCGATGTGCGGGCGCATATGGGCGACGCCGTCTACCAGACCATCATCCCGCGCAACGTCCGGGTCTCGGAGGCGCCGTCCTACGGCAAGCCGGTGCTGCTCTACGATTTCAAGTGTTCCGGCAGCCAGGCCTATCTGAAGCTCGCGGCCGAGATCATCCAGCGTGAGCGCACGCTGAGGGCAGCCTGACGACGAAGCGAGGATCGAGCATGACATCACAAGCAGCCGCCGGCAGCCGACTGGGACGGGGCCTCGCCGCCCTGATCGGCGACGTCGAGGAAGAATCCGGCGCCCCGCCCGCCACTGCCGAGCGCCAGGTGCCGATCGCCTTCGTCCGGGCCAATCCGCGCAATCCGCGCCGCGTCTTCGGCGACGACGATCTCGACGACCTGACCGCGTCGATCCGCGAGAAGGGCGTGGTCCAGCCCCTGCTGGTGCGGCGGGTCGGCGACGACCGCAACGCCTACGAGATCATCGCCGGCGAGCGTCGCTGGCGCGCGGCGCAGCGTGCCGGCCTGCACGAGGTGCCAGTGGTCGTGCGCGACGTGGACGACCGCGAGGCGCTGGAACTGGCGCTGATCGAGAATGTGCAGCGCGCCGATCTCAATCCGCTGGAGGAGGCGGCCGGTTACCGGCAGCTCATCGCCGAGCACGACTACAGCCAGGCGCAACTCGCCGAGGTCATCGGCAAGAGCCGTCCGCATATCTCCAACACGCTGCGGCTTCTCAAGCTGCCCGACGAGGTGCGCCGGCTGGTGGCGTCCGGTGACCTCACCGCCGGTCATGCCCGGGCGCTGGTGAACCACGAGAACCCGGTCGCCGCCGCGCGGCGCATCGTCGAGACCGGCCTCTCGGTGCGCGACGCGGAGGCGATCGAGACGGGCACCGGCAAGGCGCGGCGGGTCAAGCCGCCCAAGGACGCGGACACCGCGGCGCTGGAGAAGAGCCTTGGCGATGCGCTCGGCCTGGCGGTGACGGTCGACCACGGCGCCGCGGGCGGGTCGGTGCGCATCCGCTACAAGACGCTGGAGCAGCTCGACGAGATCGCACGCCGTTTGAGGTCGAATTAGCCGGCTAATCTTATTCATCCGGTGCCGACGACGCCGTCACGGGGATCAGGTACCGTGCGGTCAAGGAGGAGCGCGCGCCCATGGAGAGCCTGTTCGGCTTTGCGCTGGCCGGCTTCGCGCTGGTTGGCAGTCCCGGCCCTGCGACCCTCAGCCTGGCGGCGACGGGCGCGGCCTTCGGCTTTCGCAGCGGCGTGGCCTACTTCGCCGGCATCTGGGTCGGCATGATCCTCGTCATGGCGCTGACGGCGAGCGGCGTGACCGGTCTTCTCCTCGCGCTACCCGGGGCGGCGCCGGTGGTGACGGTGCTCGCCGTCGGCTACATCGCCTATCTCGCCTACCGGATTGCGACGGCGCCGCCGATCGGCAACGACGCCGGCGAGCGGGCGAGCCCGTCCTTCGGCGGCGGTGTCTTCCTGGCGCTGGTCAACCCCAAGGCCTATGCGGCGATGGCGGCGCTGTTCTCAGGCTTCGTGCTGATCGAGGCCCGTCCCGCGCTCGACGGGCTGGCCAAGGCGGCGGTGCTGCTGACGCTCATCCTCGCGGTCAACAGTTGCTGGCTGTTCGCCGGCTCGGCCCTGACGCGCATGTTCCGCGATCCACGCGCCAGCCGGATCGTCAATGTCGCGTTCGCCGTCGTGCTGGTGGCGTCGGTCGCGTTTGCGGTCCTGCTGTAAGCTCAATTCTGGCGGCGCGCCGCACCGCCCGTCGCCACGGCAATCCGCAACAGCGCGCGCGCGATCACCGTATCGGCGATGGCGCCGTTCAGCCGGCTGTCGAGGACGGTCGCGTCGAGGATCGCCAGACCGCTTTCGAGCCGCGCCCTCGACCAGAGATCGAGCTGGCGGCGCACCTTACCGCGACGCTGATAGAAGATCGGGGGACGGGCGCGTGCGATGGCGTCGTCCGCCGAGGCGCCGGCATCGCAGGCGGCGCGCGTACGGTGGAGGAAGTTGAAGTGCCGCTGCGCGGCGGTCGCGACCACGACGCCCGGGGTGCCGGAGGCGACGAGGCGACGGTAATCGCGGTCCATGGCGTCGACGTTGCCGAGCGCCATGGCGTCGACGATAGCGTCGATCGCGAAGGCCGCGGTATCACCGACCACCGCCTGGACGTGGGCAATCTCGACCTTACCGCCGTCGCCGGTGCTGGCGAACAGCGCGAGCTTCTCCAGCTCGCTGCGGTTGATCCGGCGATCGTCGCCGAGGAGGGAGCGCAGGAGGTCCCGCGCGTCGTCGTCGATGGCAAGCCCGGCACGTTGCATCTCCTCGTCGATCACACGGTCGAGCTGACGGCCGGCGTCGGGGTAGCAGGCGATCGCCGCCGCCGCCGGATGCTTCTCGCACAGGCCCCGCAGGCCGGTTCCGCGGCGCAGTTCACCTGCGGCCAGCACTACCCAGGCGGCGTCCGGCGGGTGGTCGAGAAGGGCGGCGACCTGCTTGTGGATCGGCCGGTTGCCTTCGACGCTGACGATGACGAGGCGATCGCCGCCGAACATGGCGAGCGCGTTGGCCTCGTCGGCGAGGCGCGCCGGATCGGCGGCGACGGCGGCGGAGTCGAGCCGCACGACGTTGAGCGGCTCGTCGCCGGCTACCGCGCGCGTCATGGCCCCGGCGCGCTCGGCGATCAGGCCGCCGTCCGACCCATACAGCAGAACGACGCGGTAACGGGGATCCGGTCGGGACAGGAAGCGGTCGGCGTCGTCAGCCTTGAGCTGGACCAAGGGTCGCGCGCCGTCAGATCACGCCCTGCGTGGCCGCGGCTGCAAGGCGGATCCGGATGTCGTTGGCGACGGCGGCGGCGGCACGGTCCTGGGCATCGAGCCGGGCGCGCGTGTTGGCGAACGACTGGTTGACCAGGTCGTAGGAGGCTGATCCGCGCACGGTCTCGCGGAGAAGAACTTCGTCGCCGTCGATCGGCGTGATGGTGTAGGTGGCCGTCACCGTCACGTTCGAGGCCGGGGTCGATTCCACCGGTGTCACGCCGAGCGGGATTTCGGAGCTCGAGACTGCCATGGTCATGCGGTAGGTCGGCGCGACGTCGCTCTGTCGATCGTTGAGATCGAAGACCAGCTTGTTGCGCACCTGCTGTGCGACGCGGTCGTGCACCGGATCGATGGTGATGCGATCGAGGGCGCCGAGCGTGTGCCGGCCGACGGCGTCGGGGCCGTAGAGGGGCTGAACCGAACAGGCCGCGAGCATCACGGCGGCGGCCAGCGCCACCAGCGGTCCCCGGCGTAGTCGTCGGGTCCGGTCAAACGACGACATTGACGATCCTCTTCGGTACGACGACGATCTTCTTCGGCCGGCGACCGTCGAGCGCCCGCTGGACGAAATCCAGCGCCGTCACGGCGGTCTCCACGTCTACTTGCGACGCGTCGGCGTCGATTGTCAATTCGCCGCGTTTCTTGCCGTTGACCTGGACGGGCAGGACGAGCGTCGCATCGGCGAGCAGGCTCTCGTCGGCGGCCGGCCAGTCGCGGGTCGCGACCAGTCCCTCCTGCCCGAGCGCCTGCCAGCATTCCTCGGCCAGATGCGGCGTGATCGGCGCCATGATCTCGACCAGAATCAGCATCGCCTCGTCGATCACCGCCGCGGTCGCGGGGTCGCCGTCGGCCTCCGCCTGGGCGGCCGAGATGGCGTTGACGAGCTCGTAGATCTTGGCGACGGCGACGTTGAACCGCAGCGTGGCGAAACCGTCGCCGACGGCGGCGAGGGTGCGGTGGGCGGTGCGCCGCAACGGATGGTCGCCGGCTTCGACGGGCGGTCCGGCCGCTTCACGGCCGTCGGACCATTCACGCACCAGGCGCCAAACGCGCTGGACGAAGCGGTGGGCGCCGGCGACGCCTTCCTCCGTCCAGATCACGTCGCGATCGGGCGGCGAGTCCGACAGCATGAACAGGCGCGCGGTGTCGGCGCCGTAGCCGGCGATGATGTCGGTGGGGTCGACGGTGTTGCGCCGCGACTTCGACATCTTCTCGATGGGACCGATCTCCACCTGCTCGCCGGTGGCGGTCTCGACGGCCTTGCGGTTCGTGCCCTCGCCGGTGACCTGCACCTCGGCCGGGCTCACCCAGGCACCGTCGGCGCGGCGATAGGTCTCGTGCACCACCATGCCCTGGGTGAACAGCCCGGCGAACGGCTCATCGAGATCGAGATGGCCGGTCAGGCGCATGGCGCGGGTGAAGAACCGCGAATAGAGGAGGTGCAGGATCGCGTGTTCGATGCCGCCGATGTACTGGTCGACCGGCAGCCAGTCGTTGGCCGCTTGTGGCTCGGTGGGCGTCGCGCTCCGCGGCGCGGTGAAGCGGGCGAAATACCACGAGGAATCGACGAAGGTGTCCATGGTGTCGGTTTCGCGGATCGCCGGGCGATCGCATTTGGGGCACGCGACGTGCTTCCACGTCGGGTGGTGGTCGAGCGGGTTGCCGGGACGGTCGAGTTCGACATCGTCGGGCAGTTCGACGGGCAGGTCCGCGGCCGGCACCGGCACAACGCCACAGGCCTCGCAATGGACGACGGGTATGGGGCAGCCCCAATAGCGCTGGCGCGAAATACCCCAGTCGCGCAGACGGTAGTTGGTCTCGCGCTTGCCCTGGGGTGCACTGTCAGGGTCGGCCGTCTCCAGCCGTTCGGCAACGGCGTCCTTGGCGCCGGTGATCGTCATGCCGTCGAGGAAGGCGGAATTGATCATCCGGCCCTCGCCATCATAGGGCTTGTCGGTGATGGCAAAGTCGGCCGCGTCGACGCCGTCGGGCAGGACCACGGGCGTCACCGGCAGGTCATACCGGCGCGCGAAATCGAAGTCGCGCTGGTCGTGGGCCGGGCAGCCGAAGATCGCACCGGCGCCGTACTCCATCAGCACGAAGTTGGCGACGTAGACGGGCAGCGTCCGGTCGTCGAACGGGTGGCGGACGGCAAGGCCGGTGTCGTGGCCGCGCTTCTCGGCCGATTCGATCGCCGCCTCGCTGGTGCCGGCGTGCCGGCATTCGGCGATGAAACCGGCGAGCGCGGCGTCGCCTTCGGCGAGTTCGGCGGCCAGCGGATGGTCGGGCGAAAGCGCCATGAACGATGCGCCGAACAGCGTGTCCTGGCGGGTGGTGTAGACCTCGATTTCGCGCGTGCCGGCCGCCGTCGGCTTCGTCAGCGGAAACCGGACGCGCATGCCCTCGGAGCGGCCGATCCAATTGGCCTGCATCAGGCGCACCTTCGCCGGCCAGCGGTCGAGGGTCTCCAGCGCCGTCAGCAGGTCCTCGCTGTAGCGGGTGATGCGAAAGAACCACTGGGTCAGTTCGCGTTGTTCGACCTCGGCGCCGGAGCGCCAGCCGCGGCCGTCGATCACCTGCTCATTGGCGAGCACGGTCTGATCGACCGGATCCCAGTTGACCCGGGAGCTGCGCCGGTAGGCGAGGTCGGCGTCGAGCAGGTCGAGGAACAGACGCTGTTGCTGGGCATAGTAGTCGACGTCACAGGTGGCGAACTCGCGCGACCAGTCCAGCGACAGGCCCATGGTCTGCAATTGGCCACGCATGGTAGCGATGTTCTTGTAGGTCCAGTCGCGCGCCTGGACCTTGTTGGTCATCGCCGCGTTTTCCGCCGGCAGGCCGAAGGCGTCCCAGCCCATCGGGTGGAGGACGTTGAAGCCGCGGGCGCGCATGTAGCGGGCGACCACGTCGCCCATGGTGTAGTTGCGCACGTGGCCGATATGGATGCGGCCCGACGGATAGGGGAACATCTCCAGCACGTAGTAGCGCGGCCGGGGGTCGTCGTTCTCCGTCTCGAAGATGCGCGCTTCGCGCCATGCCGCCTGCCAGCGCGGCTCCACGGCCTGCGGATTGTATCGCTCGGTGCTCATGCCGGATCGGTTCCTGGGGCGCGCGTCGCCGGACGCTCCGCGCGGGCCCTGGTTTCCTACAGACTCAGGCCCGGCGGTCAACACCCGGCATGGCGCGTGGGCGTGGTTGAGGGGCGATCTGCCGCATGATAAGCGCGGGCATGACCACGGGCACAGCCGACGACACGCACGACGACACCGACAACGCGACCGGACTCGCGGCGGTGCAGGCCCGCGTCGACGCGGCGGCACGGGCCGCCGGCCGGGCGCCGGACGAGGTGCGGCTGATCGCCATCTCCAAGACGTTTCCGGCCGAGGCCATCGCGCCGGTGCTTGCCGCCGGCCACCGGGATTTCGGTGAGAACCGCGTCCAGGAGGCGGCCGCCAAATGGCCGCCGCTCCAGGAGGTGCATCCGGATCTTCGCCTCGACCTGGTGGGGCCGCTGCAGACCAACAAGGCACGCGATGCGGTCGCTCTGTTCGACGTCATCCACAGCATCGATCGGGACAGACTGGCGGCGGCGATCGCGCGCGAGATCAAGCGCCAGGACCGGCGGCCGGCGCTCTACGTCCAGGTCAACACCGGCGAGGAGGCGCAGAAGGCGGGGATCAAGCCGGCCGAGGCGCGCGACTTCGTGCGGCGCTGCCGCGACGAGCACGGCCTCGCGATCACCGGGCTGATGTGCATTCCGCCGTTCGACGATCCGCCGGCGCCGCACTTCGCGCTGCTCGCCGACATGGCCGCCGACCTCGACGTGACCCGTTTGTCCATGGGGATGAGCGCCGACTTCGAGACGGCCATCGCGTTCGGCGCCACCGACATCCGCGTCGGTACCGCCATCTTCGGTCAGCGCAGTACCGGTCCGGCTCAGCCGACCTCCACGTAGGTGCGGGGCCCGAGCCGTGGCAGCAGCCGGCGCATGTCCGCGGCGGCGAGCGCTACGCATCCTTCGGTCGATGACAGGTCGGGTTTGGCCAGGTGCATGAAGATGGCGCTGCCGGCGCCGGGACGGACAGGCGTGACGTTGTGGTTGAGCACGACGACCACGTCGTAGAGATGGTCGTCGCGCCACATGCGCTCCGCACTTGCGGCATAGGGCAGGCGGACAGGGCGGTTGTAGCGCCGGTCGGCGGGGTCGTCGCACCAGCCGCTGTCGGGCCGGATGCGGTATCGGGGTAGGCCGCAGTCGGGCACGCCCCAGCGATCGGCGCGATACCAGACGACCAGCGGACGTAGCCGCGCCCGCGGCGTGGCGCCGTCGCCTTCGCGCTTGGCGCCGACGACGCCGGACCGGCCGAGGGCGACCGGGACCAGGCGGGTGCCGATGCGCAGATGCCCGCGATGGCGCGGCGCGGTCGACGGGGCGACCCGCAGGACGGTCGCGAAGCGGCCCGCACGCCGATCGGGCGATCCCATTGGTCGCTCTCCCTATTCTTGCGCCGGCCCCCGAATGGGGGCTACACCATCACGCTTACCAGACGTTCACGGATTCGCCGCACAAGCACGACTCCCGGAACAACGAGGCAACAGCATGCCGGTTCGCAAGCTCCTCGTCGTCGATGATGACGAAACCCTGCGCGACAGCCTTGTGGAGCAGTTGTCGCTCTACGAGGAATTCGAGACCAGCCACGAGGCGACGGCTGCCGCCGGCGTCCAGCGGGCACGCTCGGAACCGACCGATCTAGTGATCATGGATGTCGGCCTGCCGGACATGGACGGACGTGAGGCGGTCAAGCTTCTGCGCAAGGGCGGCTTCAAGGCGCCGGTCATCATGCTGACGGCGCAGGATTCGGAATCCGACACCATCCTCGGGCTGGAATCCGGCGCCAACGACTACGTCACCAAGCCGTTCCGCTTCGCCGTCCTGCTCGCCCGCATCCGCGCCCAGCTTCGCCAGCACGAGCAGAGCGAGGACGCCGTCTTCACCATCGGCCGCTACACCTTCCGGCCGAGCGCCAAGATGCTGGTCGACGATCGCGGCCAGAAGGTGCGGCTGACCGAGAAGGAAACCGCCATCCTCAAATACCTCTACCGGGCGGGCGAGAAGGTCATCACCCGCGACGTGCTCCTCCACGAGGTGTGGGGCTACAATTCCGGCGTCACGACCCACACGCTGGAAACCCACATCTACCGCCTGCGCCAGAAGATCGAACGCGACCCCTCCAAGGCGGAGCTCCTGGTCACCGAGTCGGGCGGGTACAAACTGGTCCCTTGACCGTGCAACCGGCAGTCCTGCCATGAGCCTTGAGGGCGACATCGCGCTGCTCAAGCGCATTCCCCTGTTCGCCGACCTGCCCGACGAGCAGTTGCGTCTCGTGGCCTTCAGCTCGACCAAGGTCGATCTGCAATCCGGCGAGAAACTGTTCGAGTCGGGGGACCCGGCGGCGTCCGGCTACATCGTCTGCACCGGCGCGATTGAACTTGCCGCCGACGGCGACGATGCCGCCTCCGCGACGGTGTGCGAGCCCGGCTCGCTGGTGGGCGAGTTGGCCCTGTTCATCGATACCCAACGCCCGGCGCGTGCGCGCGCCCGCGGCGAAACCCAGCTCATGGAGATCGAGCGCAAGCTGATCATCCGCATGCTGCACGAGTATCCGCACCTGGCGCTGCGCCTCCGGGCCAAGCTGTCGGAACGCCTCACTGCAACGGTCTCGGAACTCGCGAAGGTGCGGAAGTCGCTGCTTGAGGTGAAGTCGAGCCGCTAGAGCGTTCTTGTCTGGGAGATCCGCCATGGACCGTTTCACGGGAGGCTGCCTGTGTGGCAGCGTGCGCTTCGTGGCGTCCGGACGCCCCTACCGGGTCGGCGTCTGCCACTGTCTCGACTGCCGCAAGCACCACGGGGCGCTGTTCAGCGCTTCGGCGATCTTTCCGGAGGATGCGGTGACGGTCGAGGGTGAGACGCGGGACCACGACGGACGGCACTTCTGCCCCCGCTGCGGCTCGTCGGTCTTCGCGCGCACCGGGGACGAGATCGAGGTGCACCTCGGATCGCTCGATGCTCCCAACCAACTGATACCGACCTACGAAAGCTGGATCGACCGGCGTGAGGCCTGGCTGCCTCCGTTTCCGCTCGCGAAGCGCTACGACCGCGATCGCGACGCCACGGGTCGGTCCGAAACGTAGGTTGCTCTCAGGAACGTCGGGGCCGTCCGAAGTCGACCACCACGGGCACGTGGTCGGAAGGCCGGGGCCAGTCGCGCGTTGCCGCCACGATCGATGCCGCCTTCAGCGTCGGCACCAGACCGTCGCTGACCCAGATGTGATCAAGACGGCGGCCGCGGTTGGAGGCGCGCCAGTCGCGCGCGCGGTAACTCCACCAACTGTAGAGCTTCTCCTCCGGCGGCACGAAATGGCGGACCGCATCGGTCCAGCCGCCGCGCGTCCGCAGCACCTCGAGCCGGTCGGTCTCGGCCGGCGTGTGGGAGACGATCCTGAGGAGTTGCCGGTGCGACCACACGTCGGTGGCGAGCGGCGCGACGTTGAGGTCGCCGGTCAGGATCGCGTCTTCGGGACGACGTTCGAGAAAGGCACCGAGCTCCTCGATGAAAGCGAGCTTGTGGGCGAACTTCTCGTTGACGTCGGGATCGGGAATGTCGCCGCCGGCCGGCACGTAGGTGTTGTGGATGGTGAGCTGCTGCCCGCCAAGCCTGATAGTCACGGCGACGTGCCGGGCGTCGTCCTTGCCACAGAAGGCCTGGCGGAAGCTCTCCGAAAACGGCCGCCGCGAAACCGTGGCGACGCCGTGGTAGCCCTTCTGGCCGTGCACGGCGCGATAGCGATAGCCGGCCGCCGCGAACGCCTTGTGGGGAAACTGGTCGTCGCGGCACTTGATCTCCTGCAGGCACAGGACATCGGGCCGGTGCTCGGCGAGAAACCGCGTCACCAGGTCGATCCGCAGACGGACGGAGTTGATGTTCCAGGTCGCGAGTCGGAGGGGCACGGGCGCCATCAGACCCGATCGGCCGGCGCCGGACAAGAAGAACGCCCAGCCCCGGGGGAGGCTGGGCGCCCTTTGCGCAACAGCGCGGCGCCGGCGAACCGACGCCCGCGGACCGTTCTCGGCGAGACGGGGGGCGCAACCGAATATGAACGACCCGCTGTGAGGAAAAACATGGTACCGCCGCCGCCGCTTTCAAGGGCGATCCTGGCGCGGCGCGCGAGCAGTTTCACGCTTTCCGCAGGCGGTAGAACCGGATGGCCGCCGCGGCCAATCCGAGCGCGGCCATCGTCACGAGCCACAAAGCGAGGTCCGGCGTCTGGACAATGATGTCACGCCAGCCAAGTCCGACCAGCAGCGGCACGGCAACGATGATGGCCGCCGCGAAGAGGATATCCACGAGCGCCGAAACGGCCGGCCGCCGCACCGGATCGCGGCCGATGGCGACCCGAAAGGACGTCACGATCTGGTGCAGCAGAATAAGGCCCAGACCACCCCAGTAGATCATCAGCCAGGTGCGGAATCCGAGATTCGGAAGCCCCAGAGGGCCGCCGGCCAGGTGAATCGCGATTTCGTTCGCAAGCCGATGGCTCGTCGCGCGGATCGGAAACGGAAGCAGCGAGGACGCATTCGTCAGCACGACGACACCGGCGGCGAGGTCCGGCAACAGCACCATCTTGCCGCGGTAGTTGGGCAGGACGCCGCCGTGCTGCACCGTGCGAACGCCGGCGAGGTCCGCCTCGCGCCAGCCGAGACCGTAGCGGAAACCGTCACCCTGGGCCGTGCCGGTATGCATGGCGGCCATCCCGTCGCTGCTGAGGAGGGAACGACCGTCCAGGGTTCCGTCGCCGAGCTGGAACTCCAGGAACGTTGCCATCTCCTGCGCGGACGCCGATACCGATGCCGTCGCCAGCCGCCCGGGATCGGGTGGCAGGGTCTTGGCCGTCGGCCAGACGACCCAGTACTGATGCCCCTGGGCCAGCGGGCCGTCGTGTTGCATGCCCAGCGGACCCAGAACCTGCTCCTCGAGAAGAGCCTCGAAGGGTTGCTGCGTCTCCACCTCCAGAAGGCGCGCGGCAACGAGGTAGTTGGCGCTGGAATAGACATGGCGTTCGCCGGGCTTCGCATCGAGCTGTGCGTCGGCTACCGCCGCGACGTAGGCCGAGAGCGGCGATCCCGCCGGCGGGCCGGGTGTTCGTGTCGGAAGGCCGCTTGTGTGCGTCAAGAGATGCCGAAGCGTGACGTCCTGCCAGGCGCTCCCTGCGCCGGTTTGCAACTCCGGAAGGGCCGCGCCGGCCGGTTGATCAAGGGTCAGGGCGCCTGCCTCGGCGAGGCGCATGACCGTCAGCGCAGTGAAGGCCTTGCTCATGGAGCCCAGCAGGAAGCGTGTTTCTCCGTCGACCTCACGGCCGTTGCCGTCAACGCCGAACCCCCTGACAAGGACGGTTTCGCCGTCCATCACCACGGCGATGGCGGCACCGGGAACGCGGTCGCGTCGGAGCGTGTCGGCCACGTGGTCGGCCACGGCCTCGAGATCGATCGCGTCGGACGACGACTGCGCCTGTGCGCTGCCGTCGAGGCAGGCAAGCACCATGACCAGGCCGGCGAGGCCCAGCCGCCGACCCGTCCTGTCCCGAGCCGGCCACGCGGCGGAACGACTTGAGCGAACGAACAACCGATCGGTGCTCAGGTTAGCGGAAGGGCCGGGGATCGATGCGGTAGATGCCGCGCTGCTGGCTCTTGCCGGTGGCGGTGTTGTAGATCGCGACCGAGGTGTTCAGCCCCTGGGCATCGGTGACCACCCATTGGCGAAGCTGATAGGTGCGGGAATCGAAAAACAGGGTCAGGGCGCCGCCGGTGAAGCGCGACTGCTCGAGGATGGTGAGCGAGATCAGGTCCTGTTCGGTGCGGACCTCGGAGATCAACTGGTCTGAGGTCAGGTCGATGCGGTCCGACAGGAGATAGCGCAGCGGCGTCCTGGACAGGGGGTACATGTCCTGTGTCCGCGCCTTGGAGTTCTTGATCGCCACGGTCGAACCGTCGGCGATGATGTCAAGGCGGACCGGCGGCCGGTAGTGGAAGCGGATGCGGCCCGGTTTGGAGATGAAGAATACGCCCTCGGACTGTTCGCCGCTGGGGCCGAACTGGATGAACTCGCCCTCCATCAGCCGGAAGCTGTTGAAGTATTGCGAGATGCGTGCGAGCGCGACCTGCTGTTCCGGGGTGAAGCGCGAGTTGGGCCGGATCGCCACGTCCGGCTGGACCAGTGCGGCGTTGGGGCTATAGCTGCCGACGTGGCCCGGGCGCAGCCGCGGCGGCGGGACGGGATCGTTGAGCGCCTTCGCGGAGGTCCAGGCGATGGCGCTCCCGGCCATGACGATCACGGCCGCCAGTCCGCCGTGCCAGCACCGCGTGAGCACCCGATTCCGCCGCCGAATCAAAGCCCGACATCCTTGTCCATGCGGCGCGCTTAACCGCGATCTGTGGCGAATTCGCGACGGCGCGGGGCGAAAGACCGCCTCACGCGAAGCGGGATTCGCCCTCGTCGTCTTCGACCAGGATGTCACGCTTGCCGGCATGGTTGGCGGGCCCGACGACACCTTCCTCCTCCATCCGCTCGATGATTGACGCGGCGCGATTGTAGCCGATCGACAGGCGGCGCTGGATATAGCTGGTCGAGGCCTTGCGGTCGCGGAGCACGATGGCCACGGCCTGGTCATAAAGCGTGTTGGCGGAGGAGTCGCCGTCGTCGGCGAGCGCGTTCGCCACGGGATCGTCCTCGTTGTCCATGGTCACGGTGTGGAGGTAGTCGGGCGCGCCCTGGTCCTTCAGGTGGGCCACCACCTCCTCGACCTCCTCGTCGCTGACGAAGGGGCCGTGGACGCGCTGGATGCGCCCGCCGCCGGCCATGTAGAGCATGTCGCCCTGGCCGAGAAGCTGCTCCGCGCCCTGCTCGCCGAGGATGGTGCGGCTGTCGATCTTGGAGGTAACCTGGAAGGAGATGCGGGTCGGGAAGTTGGCCTTGATGGTACCGGTGATGACGTCGACCGACGGGCGCTGGGTGGCCATCACCACGTGGATGCCGGCGGCCCGGGCCATCTGCGCCAGGCGCTGGACCGCGCCCTCGATGTCCTTGCCGGCAACCATCATCAGGTCGGCCATCTCGTCGATGATGACGACGATGAACGGCATGGGCTCGAGCGCCAGCTCCTCCTGCTCGTAGATCGCCTCGCCGGTGTCCGGGTCGAAGCCGGTCTGGACCGTGCGCGTCAGCGTCTCGCCCCGGGCCGCGGCCTCGGCGACGCGGGAGTTGAAGCCATGGAGGTTGCGCACGCCGAGCTTCGACATCTTGCGATACCGATCTTCCATTTCGCGTACGGTCCATTTCAGGGCAACGACCGCCTGTTTCGGATCCGTGACGACGGGCGTCAGCAGATGCGGGATGCCGTCATAGGTGGACAGCTCCAGCATCTTGGGGTCGATCATGATCAGGCGACACTCCTCCGGCGACATGCGGTAGAGCAGCGACAGGATCATGGTGTTGATCGACACCGACTTGCCGGAGCCGGTGGTGCCGGCGACCAGAAGATGGGGCATGCGGGCGAGGTCGGCGATCACCGGCTCGCCGCCGATGGTCTTGCCGAGGCACAGGCCAAGCCGCGACTTCGAATCCTCGAAGTCGCGCGAGGCCAGCAGCTCGCGCAGATAGACGGTCTCGCGGCGCGTGTTGGGCAGTTCGATACCGATGGCGTTCTTGCCGGGAATGACGGCCACGCGGCAGGAGATGGCGCTCATGGAGCGGGCGATGTCGTCGGCGAGCCCGATCACCCGGGCCGACTTGATGCCCGGTGCCGGCTCCAGCTCGTAGAGCGTGACGACCGGCCCAGGCCGGACGTTGATGATCTCGCCGCGCACGCCGAAGTCGTCGAGCACGCCTTCCAGCAGCCGCGCGTTCTGTTCGAGCGCGTCCTCGCTGAGTTCGCTTTGGCCGCTGTCGGCGGGCGGTTCGGTCAGGAGGTGGAGCGGCGGGAGGTTGAACCCGTCGGGCTCCAGCAGCGAGCCCTGGGCCTCGCGGGTGCTCCGCCGGCCGCGGCGCGGCTTGGCGGCCGCCTTGGCGACGCGGGCCCGGCGTGACGTGCGCCGCGGCCCTTCGTCATCGGCATAGCCGTCGTCGATCTCGTCATCGTCCTCGATCGGCTGCGGCGACCAGGCGGCGTCGTGCATGCGCGGCTCGACCCGATCGAGATCGAGGCTTGCCGGATCGAGCGCCTCTCGACGGTTGCCGCCGGCGAGGCGGCGGCGCAGCGCCGCACCGGCGCTCAACGCGACATGGGTCGCCGCGCCGGCGAGCAGGGCCAGCCGCCCCGGCTCGCGTTCGTCGTCGTCCTCGAAGTCGTCGTCGAGGAAATCGCCCTCGTCCGCTTCGACGACGACCGGCTTTGACGCACGGCGCCGCGCCGGCGGGGCTTCGGCAAGGCCATCCTCGGGCAGGTCGGCAGGCTCGCGATAGAGGATGAGGCCGCAGGCGTGGAGCGTCAGCGTGACCGCCGCGAGGCCCGAGAGAAGCGTGGTCGCCAGCAGGCCGGCGCCGGGCAGCGCACCGCCGGCGAGGCCGGCCGGAAGCCGCATCAGCACGTCGCCGATGGCACCGCCCAGGCCGGTGGGCAGCGGCCAGTTGGGGGTCACCGGCAGGCCGGTCAGCGCCAGGGTCGTGGCAAGGATGGCGCCGAACCAGGTCAGGGCCTGATAGCGGGTGAAGCGCACGTCCATGCCGAAGACCACGCGCCACGCCCACAGGACCGGCGGCACCAGCACCAGCGAGGCGGCGATCCCGAACATCTGGGTCAGGAAGTCGGCGACGATGGCGCCCGGCCAACCGAGCACGTTGCGGATGGGCGCATCGGTCGACAGGCTGAGGCTCGGATCGGTCACCGCCCAGGTCGCGAGGCTTGCGGCGACCGCGGCGGCGGCGGCGAGCCCGGCGAGGCCGACGAAGGCGCTGAGATTGCGTTTGACGGTGCGGCGGAGGCTGCCGTCGTCGTTGACGGCGAGTGCAGAGGTGCGGGCGGTACGCATGGGCAACCCTGTTTGACGCGACTTGTGTTCGGCAGGGCGCGGTCCGGCGTTGCCGGATGCGCGTCTGCGAGGTCCCGTAGCCTAAGCCCGGTTGGTAAAGCCCCCATTAACCAACGAAAAAGCCCGGCCGGCGCAGGGCGCCGGCCGGGCCGGGAGGATGCCCCCAAGGGTTTTGGCGGTCAGTGCACGACTTCGCCGTGCAGGTTGATGTCGAGACCCTCGGTCTCCACGTCGGGCGAGACGCGCAGGCCGATGACCATGTCGATCACCTTGAGGATCACGAACGAGGCGACCGCCGACCACACGATGGTGGCGATGATGCCGTAGACCTGGGTCACGACCTGGCCGGCATTGCCTTCCAGCAGGCCGCCGGTGCCGCCGATGGCCTCGACCGCGAACACGCCCGTCAGGATCGCACCGACGATGCCGCCGACGCCGTGGACACCGAAGGCGTCCAGCGAGTCGTCATAGCCCAGCATCGGCTTGATGGTGACCACCGCCCAGTAGCAGATGATGCCCGAGGCGAGGCCGATGATCAGCGCGCCCATGGGGCCGACGAAGCCCGAGGCCGGCGTGATCGCCACCAGGCCGGCAATGGCGCCGGAGATGATGCCAAGCACGCTCGGTTTGCCGCGGGCGATCCATTCGGCGAACATCCAGGCGAGCGCCGCGGCGGCCGTGGAGATCTGGGTGACGGCCATGGCCATGCCGGCGCCGTTGTTGGCGCCCAGCGCCGAACCGGCGTTGAAGCCGAACCAACCGACCCACAGCAACGACGCACCGATCACGCTGTAGACGAGATTGTGCGGGGCCATGTTCTCCTGGCCCATGCCGGAACGCTTGCCGAGCACGATCGCCGCCACCAGACCGGCGACGCCGGCGTTGATGTGCACAACGGTGCCGCCCGCGAAATCGAGCACGCCGGCTTCGGCCAGGAAGCCGCCGCCCCACACCCAGTGGGTGACCGGCGCGTAGACGATGAGGCTCCACAGGCCCATGAACCAGAGCATGGACGAGAACTTCATGCGATCGGCAAAGGCGCCGGCAATCAGCGCCGGGGTGATGATGGCGAACGTCATCTGGAAGGTCATGAAGACCGATTCCGGAATCGTTCCCTCCATCGAGTCGGCGGTGAGGTTGTTCAGGAAGGCGTTGGACAGGCCGCCGACCCAGGCGTTGAGCCCGCCGCCATCGGTGAAGGCCAGCGAGTAGCCGGCCACCATCCAGATGATCGACATCAGACAGGTGATGGCGAAGCTCTGCATGACGGTCGACAGGACGTTCTTCTTGCGGACCATGCCGCCGTAGAAGAGGGCCAGGCCCGGAATCGTCATCAGAAGGACGAGGGCGGTGGCGGTGAGGATCCAGGCGGTGTCGCCGGTGTCGAGCGCGGGTTCGGCGTCCTGCGCAAGCGCGGCGGTCGCGCCCATCATCAGGACGGCGGCTGCCGGGAGAATTGCCTTGATACGTAACATTTGAGCCTTCCACGGTGGTTGCACATGAATTGGGCGGCAGAATCCGCGCCTCATGTCCGACCTAGCAATCACCGTGCCATATCGGTCAGGCGTCTATTATCCCATATTTTCCAGTCGGTTAGAGGATTCGCGAGGGACCCGAAGTCAGGCGGCCAAACGACGGATGCACAAGGAATGAGCACAAAAAAGAGGCCGGCGCCGGTAGGCGCCGACCTCCCGAGCCGGTGTCAGCCGATGATATCGGCCTCCGGATTGGCGGAGATGCGGTGGATCGACAGATCGGCCCCGCGCCGCTCGTCGTCCGGCGACAGCCGAAGGCCGAGCACCATGTCGACGACGGTGAAGACGATCAGACCGCCGACGAACGCGTAGGCCGCGCCGAGGATCGAGCCCGCGAGCTGCGCGGTCAGGGTCACGCCGCCGAGCCCTCCGAGGGCCTCGAGGCCGAAGATGCCGGCCGCGACGCCGCCCCAGAGCCCGCAAAGGCCGTGGAGCGGCCAGACGCCGAGCACGTCATCGACCTTCAGCCGCGCCTGGCAGATCTCGAAGCCCTTGACGAAGACGACGCCGGCCACCGCCCCGACGATGAAGCTGCCGGCGGGGTGCATGATGTCGGAGCCGGCGCAGACCGCGACCAGCCCGGCCAGCGCGCCGTTGTGCACGAAGCCCGGATCACCGCGACCGGCGATGACGGCCGCGATGATGCCGCCGGCCATGGCAAGCAGCGAGTTCATGGCGACCAGGCCGGAGACGGACTCCAGCGACTGGGCCGACATGACGTTGAAGCCGAACCAGCCGACGCACAGCAGCCACGAGCCCAACGCCAGCCACGGAATGCTGGAGGGCGGGAAGCCGGTACCGGCGGCGCCTTCGCCGTAGCGGCCGAGCCGCGGGCCGAGGCGCAGCACGGCGGCGAGCGCGATCCAGCCGCCCACGGCGTGGACGACGATGGAGCCCGCGAAATCGTGGAACGGCGCGCCGAAGGCGCCCTCGATCCAGTCCTGGATGCCGAACCGCGCGTTCCAGACCACGCCTTCGAACAGCGGGTAGACCAGCGCGACCACAAGTGCGGTGGTGATGCACTGGGGCAGGAACTTCATGCGCTCGGCAATGCCGCCGGAAATGATGGCGGGAATCGCCGCGGCGAACGTGGCCAGGAAGAAGAACTTGACCAGAAGCAGACCCTGGGGCCCGAAGCCGTCGCCGCTAACCAGATTGGCGGCGCTGGTGAAGAAGCCGGTCTGGTAGGCCAGCCAGTAGCCGATGAGAAAATAGACCGACGCCGAGATGGCGAAGTCCACGAGGATCTTGACCAGCGCATTGACCTGATTCTTGCGCCGCACGGTGCCGACTTCGAGGAAGGCGAAGCCGCTGTGCATGGCGAAGACAAGGATCGCGCCGACCAGTACGAAAAAGACGTCGCCGCCGACGGTGGAATTCGGCATGGAATCTCTCCCCAGCCCGTTTTGTGGTCGTTGATGCCGGGGTGCAATTCAATCAGCATGCCAAACAGGCAGTCGCCGACGGAGCAGGCAAATCCGCCCTATTCCGCCGTCGATGCCGCCCGACACACGGGCGGCTGCCTGCGTTTTGGGCAGTTCTGCTAGGCAACCGCCCACGGGCGAGGCACCCGGAGCCGTCGGCCCCGGGCAGGTCACACGATGTGCAGGCCGGGTGGCCTGAATGGGCCCTAGAGGGCTACCGCGCCGGTCTCGCCGGTCCTGATCCGGATGGCCTGCTCCAGTGGCAGGACGAAGATCTTGCCGTCGCCGATCTGGCCGGTGTTGGCGTGGGCGGAGATCGCCTCCACGACCTTGTCGACCTGGTCGGCGGTTACGGCGACCTCGATCTTCAGCTTGGGCAGGAAGCTGACGGCGTATTCGGCGCCCCTGTAGATCTCGGTGTGCCCCTTCTGGCGGCCATAGCCCTTGACCTCGGTCACGGTCAGCCCCTGCAGGCCGAGCTCGGTCAGTGCGTCGCGCACATCGTCGAGTTTGAAGGGTTTGATGATGGCCATCACGATTTTCATGGCGTAGTCCCGTTGTTGGCCCGCCGGCGGCCGGCGGGGTTCGGCGAAACGGCCGGTGGGGCAATCACTGCCGGACGGCCGGTGTTCATCGACAATCAATCAAGCTCTGTGCCACATGGCCGTCAAGCGCGGAAATCGGCCGTTTTGCGGGGTCGGAGAGGCCGCGGATAACGGAGCGGCGCCATGGCTGACCAAAAAATAGGCAGTTCAGGCGCGGCGCGGCGCCGGACGGCGACGACGGATCAGGCCCTCCTGGGCGACCGAGGCCACCAGCACCCCGTCACGGGTGAAGATGTGGCCGAACGACAGGCCCCGCGCCGCGTGCGCCGACGGGCTCGCCTGGACGAACAGGTGCCAGGCGTCGGCGCGCAGCGGCCGGTGGAACCACATGGAGTGGTCGAGGCTCGCCGCCCGGATGTCGGCGTCGAACACCGAGCGGCCGTGGGTGACGAGGGCCGTGTCGAGAAATGTGAGGTCGGAGGCGTAGGCGAGCACGCAGCGGTGGATGTCGGCCTCGTCGGGCCAGGGGCCGGCCGCGCGAATCCAGACATTGCGCCCGACCTCGGGGTCGGCGGGGTCGGGGGCGCGCAGCGGTTCGACCGGCCGGATTTCGATCGGCAGTTCGCTGTAACGCTCGATGCGCACAGCGTCGGTCACCGGGTCGAGGCGTTCCGCGGCGGCCGGCAGGTTCTCCGGCGGCGGCACGTCGGGCATCGGGATCTGGTGCTCGAAGCCCGGCTCCGGACGGTGGAACGACGCCGTCATCGCGAAGATCGCGTGGTCGTGCTGGAAGGCGGTGACCGCGCGGGTGGAGAAGCTGCCGCCGTCGCGCAGGATGTCGACCGCATAGTCGATAGGCACCCGGGTGTCGCCGGGCAGGATGAAATAGGCGTGCAGCGAATGGACCGGGCGGTCCTTCACGGTGCGGGCGGCGGCCACCAGCGCTTGGCCGATGACCTCACCGCCGAAGACGCGCTGCCACGTGGTCTGCGGGCTGCGACCGCGGAAGCAATTGTCTTCCAGACGTTCAAGGTCAAGTATGTCGACGAAGGTCTTGCTGGCTTTCGGCACCGGCGCTCGAAATCAGTGACCGGACGGGAAGTCAAGCCGCGTGTGGCCGGGCGTATCAGGAGCGGATGTGTCGGACGTGGATGCCAATCGCGCTGACGTGGTGATTGCCGGCGGCGGCCAGGTGGGGCTGGCGCTGGCCGTCGCTCTGCGCACCGCCGCGCCCAATCTCGCCGTCACCGTGATCGATGCGGGCGACCCCGCGGCACGGAAGCGAGCGACCCGCGCTTCGACCATTGCCGCCGGCGGCCGCCATCTGCTCGAGCGTCTCGGCGTCTGGCCGGAGATTGCCGGCGAGGCCGAGCCGGTCACCTCCATGACCGTCACCGACAGCCGCACCGGCGATACGGTGCGGCCGGTGTTTCTGACCTTCGATCCCGGCGCGGGCAGCGACGGCCCCGGTGCTCATGTGGTGGCCGACGGTGTGGTGGTCGACGCGCTCTACCGGCGCGCGCGTGCGCTCGGCGCCGAGGTGCGCGAAGCGACGCGGATCGACGGTTACGAGGACGAGGGCGCGCGTCTGGTGTGCCGGACCGATGCCGGCGACCGTCTCGCTGCGCGCCTGGTCATCGCCGCCGACGGCCGGCGCTCCAAGCTTCGCGAACTCGCCGGCATCGCCACCGTCGGGTGGAGCTACGGTCAGTCGGGTATTGTCGCGACCCTCGCCCACGAGCATCCCCATGGCGGCCGGGCGGAGGAGCATTTCCTGCCCGGCGGGCCGTTCGCGCTCCTGCCGATGAAGGGACTGCGGTCGTCGCTGGTGTGGACCGAACCGACCGAACTTGCGGAGCGGCTGGTGGCCATGCGGCCGCTGGTGCTCGGTGACGAACTCGCACGGCGTGCCGGCCGCCGGCTGGGGCGGATCGAGATCGTCGAAGGGCCGCGGCACTTTCCGCTCGGGTTGTCGCTGGCGCGCAGCTTCGTCGCGCCGCGGCTGGCACTTGCGGGCGACGCCGCCCACGGCATGCATCCGCTCGCCGGCCAGGGGCTCAATCTCGGCTATCGCGACGTTGCGGCGCTGGCCGAGACCCTCGTCGACGCGCACCGCCTCGGCCTCGACCTCGGCGACCTCAACGTGCTGGAACGCTACGACCGCTGGCGGCGGTTCGATACCGTGGAGATGCTCGCCGTCACCGACGTGCTGAACCGCCTGTTCGCCAACGACAATCCCGCCATGCGGCTGATCCGCGACATTGGCCTCGGCGTTGTCGACCGGCTGCCGGCGGTGAAGGAACGGCTGGCGGCGGAAGCGCGCGGCGATACCGCGACGGCGCCGCGGCTCCTGCGCGGCATGGCGCTCTGATTCGTGCGGGCCCGGTGAGGGTTCTTCGATAATCGGACTTTGGATCCCGCAACTGCGGAGCGTCATCAAGATGCCGCACCGCGTGCGGGACGACGTTGAGATGGCCCTACCCCTGAAGCCACACCTCGGGATCTGTTGCTCCCAGCTGACGCCCGTCAGTCGTCGTCCAGCGGGCGCGCCTCGTCGGTGAGCAGTGCCGCCGCAGCACTTGCGCCACATCATGTCGATCTCCACCGGACCCTGCAGAGTCGCGTGACAAGCCCAAAGCGTCGGTTCGTCTGCGTGCGACCGACGGAGAGGAGGTTGTCATGAACGTCGTGCAGTTTGTCGTCGGCCTTGCGTGGCTGACGTTGGGAGCGCTCGTCTACGCGGGGCAGCTCATCTCCGCCGTCAATTTCCCGTTGGCACAGCGCCTCGGCCTGCAGGAGAAATCCGAAACCGTCGATCCGCTGGTCAGTCGCCTTGAGCTGATGTCCGCGCGCTGGGATCTCGTCGTGCTGTGGATCCTGCCCGTCGCAGGTGGTCTCATGCTGCTCGATCATCCCTGGTGGCCGGTCGTCGCCCTGATCGCCGGCAGCATCTACGTCGATGCGGGCGGGCGCGAATGGGCCAGGGTCCGCGGCCTTGTCGCGCACGGCATGCCGATCGGTTCCGGCCGCGAGCGCGTTATCGTCTACGGGACCTTCAGCTTTCTCATCGTTGCGGGGCTGGCCGGGATTGCCGTGGCGTTCCCCGAGATGATCCAGCGGATCTGACGCCCGACCGGTGACGGTGCGATGCCGTTCGCCGGCTGCCGACGGTCAGTCGTCGTCCAGCGGTCGTGCCTCGTCCGGCAGCATGATCGGCACGCCCTGGCGGATGGGATAGGCAAGGCGCGCGGCGCGGCTGATCAGCTCCTGGCGCTCGGCGTCATATTCCAGCGTCGTCTTGGTCACCGGGCAGACCAGGATCTCCAGAAGCTTGCGGTCGACAGTGTGGGGTTCGTCGCCGGCATCGGCCATGACATCGGTCCCTATTGCAGCGGCCGGCTCTCGTCGCCTTCGCGGGCGAGGAGGAGCTCGGTGATCGCCACCAGCGTCTCGGCGCGGGTGCGGAGATTCGGCGCCTCCAGGAGCGCCTGCTTCTCCGCCGCGCCGAACGGCGCCATCATCGACAGCGAGTTGACGAGGATCTCGTTGGACGCGCGATCGACGCTGTCCCAGTCGGCCTGCAGATCGTTGGCCATCAGGTATTCGCGAAACGTCTGGAGCACGGCGTCGCGGTCGACATCGGTCTCGTCCACGTCGGCGAAGTCGTCGCCGAACCGCGCCGCCGAGATCCGGCACACGCGGTAGGGCTGGTCGCCCTCGATCTCCTCGGTGACGTGGAAGCGGGCAATGCCGGTCAGCGTGATCAGGTAGCGGCCGTCGCCGGTCTCGGCGAAGGAGGTGATGCGGCCGGCGCAACCGATGCTGCACAGGCCGACGCTCTCCTCGCACGGGCCGGCGTTGTCGCCCGGCTGGATCATGCCGATGACGCGATCGCCGGCGAGCGCCTGGTCGATCATCGCCAAGTAGCGAGGCTCGAAGATGTTGAGCGGCATGTCGGAGCGCGGCAGCAGCAGCGCCGCCGGCAGCGGGAAGACCGGGACAATCTCGGGAAGGGCGGCGGGACTGCGGTAATCGACGTTGCCGACCTTCATCAGGGTCTCACCTCTCAGGCAAAGAGCAGCGACGACAGGCGCCGCCGGCCGGACATCGTCGCGTCGTCCGTCGGGCCCCAGGCCTCGAAGAATTCGAGCAACTGCTTGCGGGCCTTCTCGTCCTGCCAACTACGGTCGGCGGCGATGATGTCAAGGAGATGATCGGCGGCGGCCTCGCGGTCGGCTTCGGCGTTGAGCGCGAGTGCGAGGTCGAACCTGGCCTGCAGGTCGCCGGGATTGTCGGCCACCTTCTGCCTGAGCTCCGCGGTGTTGCCGAGCGAGGCGGACTGTTCGGCAAGGTGAAGCTGGGCGCGCACGGCGGCGACGGCGGCATCGTCGGCCTTGTCGTCGGGTACGGCCGCCAGCGCCTCCTTGGCCATGGCCGCATCACCGTTGGCGAGGTGGACCTTGGCGATGCCGAGGATGGCGGGCACCGATTGCGGGGCCGTCGACAGGGCCGCGGCGAAGTGGCGGCCGGCGCCGGCTGCGTCTCCGGCCTCCAGCATGGCCTCGCCGGCAGCCACCATCTGGTCGGCTTCCGACGGACCGGCGGGGCCGGCGACCTTGTCGATGAAGGCCCGCACCTGGCTTTCCGGCACGGCGCCCATGAAGCCGTCGACGGGCTTGCCGTCGACGAAGGCGATCACCGCCGGGATCGACTGGATGCCCATCTGGCCGGCAATGGCGGGGTGGTCGTCGATGTTGAGCTTGGCGAGACGCACCGAGCCCCCCGCCTCGTTGACCACCTTCTCGATGACCGGGCCCAGCGTCTTGCAGGGGCCGCACCAGGGCGCCCAGAAGTCGACCAGAACCGGCTGCTTCGCCGATTCGTCGATCACGTCGCGGGCGAAATCCTGCGTGGTGGTGTCGGTGACGTAGGTCTGGTTGGTGCCGTTGCCGGCGCCATTGCCCTGACCGAGATCCAGTGTGGTCATCGTGTGGTTCCGTCGGGAGGTTTCGATTTGCCCATAAAATGGGCCGTTCCGCCGCGTTTTACAATTCGCCCAGCGGCAGGATCAGCGGTTCGTGGCCGGTGGCGCGCGCAAAACGCAGGAGATCGGCGTAGGCGATGGTGGTCGTGGCGGTGTTGGTGAGCGGATGGGCGTTGACCAGATCATGGCCCGCGAGCGCCTGGTCGAGCACGAAAGTGAGGCGCGTGTCGCGGTCGTTGACCAGGCCGAAGGCGGTGACCGAGCCGGGCGTGACGCCCAGCGTCGCCATCATCAGGTCGGGCTTGCCGAAGGAGACGCGGCCCGACGCCCCGACATGGCGGTGAAGGTGCTTCAGGTTGACGCTCGTGTCCTCCTTGGCGGTGACCAGGAAGAGCCGGTCCTTCCTGTCCTTGACGAACAGGTTCTTGGTGTGGGCGCCGTCGATGCGGCCGCGCACGCCCTGCGATTCCTCGACCGTGAACACGGCCTCGTGCTCCACGGTGGTGGAGGCGATGCCGAGGTCGTCGAGATAGGCGATCAGGGCGGCGGCGGTGGCAACGGGCGGGGCGGTCATGGCGGGATCAGGCGGTAGCGCCTTGGCGCGCGTGACGCAAGCCGGCCGGGGTGCCCGTTCCTTTGCGCTGGCGATCGCGCGCGGGCTTCGTAGGTAGAGACGGCGACGATAACGACGACGGTAGCGGGCGGTTGCGCTGACCGCGAAAGCGGTGCTAGTAGCGCTGGTCCAACACCGTTGGGAGCGGGCGGGTGTAGCTCAGGGGTAGAGCACAACCTTGCCAAGGTTGGGGTCGTGGGTTCGAATCCCATCGCCCGCTCCAGTTTTCCTTTAGAAAACAGTGTTGTATGCGGAGTGGCGCATGACGCGCGACGCTATCGCGGTGTCTGGTCATCACTTGGTCACCACCAAAGAGGCAGTGGGAGAAGGTAGATGAGCTGTTTGGCGGCTCATAACTCACTCTGATGCTGGCGACTCCTTGTCGGAAATGAGAGAATCCAACTCCCTATTTATACGCTCAATCTCGATGGAAAACTCGTCGATTCGTTGATCAAAGTCCGCCTGGCGAAAGTTGCTGAAGTCAGCGACCAAGGCCGAAATCGACTGACGAGCTTCGTCCAAACTCCTCTCGATCTGTTGAACAGCTTGTTGATTGGATTCTCCAACGGATTGGACTTCGGCGAGATTTCGCTGAATCGCTGTTGAGAGCGACAGAGAGTCTTGAACCAGAGATCGCACCTGGACGTGGAGGCCGAACAGCGCAAGCCCAACGGTAATCACGGCGACAAAGGCTGCGCCAACTCCGAATCGAGTGATACGACGCTGGATACCCTCAACCGTGGACCGCGCATCGCTCGCAGAATCCTCCGCGTTCTTCGCGTGCACGGTGGCTTCGTGGACCGCGACCGGAATCGAGCTTCGAATCGGGTTCGGCCCATTGGCCCTTCTAAGGTATTTCTCCGGAGACATATCTTTCTTGTCCGACGGAAACCCCCGGAATTCGAAACTGGATGCTGGGCGCGACCCAAACGACGTCTTCGTGAACTCTATCCAGATCAAAGCCTCGTCTGTGTTGAGTTCATACGGGTCGGAGGTCAGGTTGTGCAGAGGGATTAGCAGTTTTCCAGAGAAGCCAGGATCAACAAGCGGCCCTGTTCCAAGAAGCAGGCCTCTGTGCACGTGTGTGATGCGCAGATTGAACCGAACCGCAATGTAGTTTGGCAAACGGAAGTATGGTTCTGCTTGCACGAACGTAATTGAGTTCGCCTTCAGCGAAAGTGGATCGCCCCGCTTGACGACACTCTGTTGTTTGATGCCGTTTTCGTCCCACCAGATCGCGTCACCCCCGATGTGAGCTTCGTACGACGCGGATTTCAGCGAGTTTTCATCGAATGGGAGGAGCATCCCGGTGACAAGTGCATAGTCACGTATCTCCGGTGAAGACAGGAGGGCGCGCGGAACGCTTGGGAATGGATCATCGCTGAGATAGGTTGATGCGAGTTGCTCTGCTTCCTCAGTGCTTTCGGCCCATTTGAAACCGCTAGTGTCGACGTCTGATGAAGTCATGCTGGCTCTCCGTCACCACAAGATCTGACCGACATTGCGCGCGAGACTAACATGCAGAATCGATATGTCGGCGATGTGGGCGACTTCGCGAAGTATGCTTTACTCAGGTCAATATTGAGGAAGCGAAAACTACGGCTTGGCGTCATATGGTGTCTATTCAACAACGAAACCCACAACTCAGATGGGCGGCACACCAACTACCTTGAGCGAGGTTTGCTCCAACACCTTGATCCCAGCTTGCACGATCAACTTCGAACGATCGTACTGATGGGCCAACGGAGTGTTTCAGCCATCGAAGGATCAGGCGTGCTTGGTGAAGGGGCAGTGTTCTATGGCATTCCTTCCGATTGGCGCGGCAAGCACGGGCCAGCAGTTCGAACGGAACTGAGGGCTCGTTGGGTCCAAGGTGCATTGAATTGCGTTTCGGAGTGCGACCTCGTCTTCTTTGATCCTGACAACGGACTACAAACGCCCTCAGTGCCGATCGGCGCGCCGAAGTCTGGCAAGTATGTGTTCTGGCACGAACTAGACCAGTTCTGGCGCCGCGGCCAGTCGCTAGTTGTTTATCACCATACCAACCGCACGATGCCGGTGAAGCATCAGACGCTGGCCCTTGAGGAGAGATTTGCTTCAGCTTTTCCCGATGCCGGCTATCTTAAATGGCTACTCTTCCGTCGCGGTTCGTGTCGCCACTTCTGGATCGTCGGGCAACAAAAACACAAAGAGCAATTGAGCGCCGGAGTAGACCAGATGCTTGCTTCAGGCTGGGATTCCCATTTCGACACCGGTTGATCCACCGGTGCTTTCGATCTCTGCCCTCTCTACCAGCGTGTCGGGACCAGTCCCAATCAGGTCGAAACGAAGGCCGATGGAATCCTCGGCATTATGGATGAATCGGATAGTCGGCTTTGAGAACACGCCATGGCGCACGCCGGCGTCGAGATAGTCCGCGTGGTTGAGCACCAATCGGGTGGGTTTGTTAGACGCAATCGCCGATTTGACGATCTCGGGGTCGAATTCGCCTACGCGTCTGGTTTTCTTCGTGGCGGTCGTGAGTTCTCTGAAACTGACTGGGAGTCCCGCCTTTGCCGCGATTTTCGCCCAGGTAGTTTCCCCTTTGAGGGGCCCGGAGTTGCCGGCAACCCTGATTGGGTGGGCGCGCACGACCAGTGTGACGTCGTCAACGTCGAGTGGGCTGAGCCCAGTTTCCGATAGGAATCCGGCGGCCGTTGTGTCGCGGCTGGTTGCGTTTGGATAGTGCCCGCCATGCAGTAACGAAAGGCCAAAACCCTGTGTGCCCTCGACGACGACGCGGGCACCGGAGTCTAGGCCGGACCGAAGCAGGCACGTTGTGTCTTGGAGGAACGGCTCTAGAACGGAGACTTCGCGCGCGAGAATCGGTTCGCCCGAACGGCGTGAGATGCGTCTTGCGAGCGCTGCCCCAGTGCCCGACCCTGTTGAGCCAATCTGCTCTACTAGCCCCGAGGCCCTCTCATTGTGTTTGTCGGAATCCGAAATGACGGTCGCTTCGGGACTAACGACGACGCTTCGCGCATCCAGACTGAGCTCACCGACTTCCCTTAGAAAGATGTCTGGATCAATAATCGCGCCGGCGGGAAGTACGGCGATCGACCGGAGGGCGAGCACCGACGCTGGAAGCTGACGTAGCTGATGAGTTTCGCCGTCGGCCATTCCGGTATGGCCCGAATTCGTTCCTCCGACCCTGACGACAAAAACCTGCGCGGCTGTACTTTCCCTCGCGATGTGCAGCGCGACCTTGCCCTTCCCCTCGGAACCGTACTGACCTCCCACGACGATCGAGACAGGCATCACGCATCCTCCCGTTTTTGGGATCTTCGTATCACATCTCCGATCGCCTGCTCCAACGCCATCATTGCTCCGTTGTTGTCGATGGTTGCGGTCGCCAAGGCGCCGATCTGGTCGATGTGTTGCTCCACGGGTTGTGCGTCTGCGACGGCGAGGTCAGTCGCTTCACCAGCCCGCGAACACCGTTCGGCCCTGAGCAATGCGTCGGTGACGAGATGGAGGTGGACGAAACTCTCGCCATACCGAGATGCGAAATAGGCGCAGTCCTCGGGAAACCTGAGACCGTCAACGACGATGTCTTGGTGAGACTCGTCGATCAAGTGTACCGCTTGCTCACAAAGCCATTCTTGACCCCTTGAGTCGTGGAGCTCCATTCCAACGCGCTGCCTGGTTGCTCGATCAAGGACGCCGCCTACCCTTCGGATTTCGGCGTCTATCACCAAGCTTATGCGGGTGTACGCAAAACCCGTTTGTTCAAGCATCCGCGCGGCCGTCGTTTTCCCGGCGCAGATCCGGCCGCTAATGCCGACGAGCATGTCTTCCTGGCGCGTTGTGGACGATGTCGGGAATGATGAGCGCGCCCTCGCTCTGACCCGTCAGCGCTTCGTACTGCCCGGTCAGATAGAATACGCCGACCAACGCCGAAGTGATCGCGTCCAGCTCGTCATGCGAAACGGATGACTCTTCAAATGGCCCAGTGATGCCGAAATCAGCCAATCCTTGACGGAGCAGTTCGATGCTTGCTCCCTTCCGGGGTATCCGCATGATGTCCTGCGCGGCGCCTGGGTAGCTCTCTATGACGGGAACACCATGAGCGCGAATGCGCGCCGCCAGCTCAATTCCACGCTGCGTCAACTTCTGCATGCTGGGGATGAGGCTGGGGTAGACATTGATCCCCCTTCGTTTCAACTCCCGCTCGCATTCGCGCATGATTCCGAACTCGGCCCGCGTCGGGTCATCGTCATCAACTCTTTGGCGACCGGTCGGCAGCGAGAGGGGTGAATCGATAGATACGAGGTCGGGTCGGCTCGCCAGCGTCAGCGCAATGAGTTCGTCGTCGGTCGATAGTCTTCTCGTTGTCGCTTCTCTCGTTGCAAGGCGACACCAGCCGGACGGCCGTGCTTCCGATCCCGTCAAATCAATCCCCACGATTGTGAGGTCACCGGCGTTTGGGAACAGGGTGTCGAAGGTCACTCGCCGTGGCGCCTCAAGGGGCGGACTATCGAGCCGACTGCGAACGATCTCACCGATGCGTGTTGAGAAACGGTGTGGCCTGAACAGAAGGTCGGGGTCCAGCTGCAAGCGTTCGACGATTTCGTCGAGGATCAAACACATTCCTGCGACGTCCCACTTGTTGTACGTCGCGAGCATCTTGGCGGCCGTCGCATCACCTCGCTGGTAGCGATACCACAGCCTTACGGCCTCCGCTCCGTCAGTGCCCTCGTCGATACCTTGCCTCTCGAACCCAAGGTGGCTTTCGATTGCTTTCTGTCCACCGACCAAGCCGACCCTACGGGCCGGATACCTCAGATCGAGGTGGGCAGATGGCCACCGAAGGTCAGGCAGTTGCCGCCGCAGAAACTTCAGGTCGAACTGCGTGCCATTGAACGTCACGACGGCACTTGCCGCCTCGAGAGCTTCATGAAGGGGCGAGGGATCCTGACCGGCCCACAGAGCTTCATACCTCCCGTCCATGGCCCATCCGACCATTGTGATTTGGTCGTAGTGCCAGCTCAGGCCCGTCGTCTCGATGTCTAGGAACAGGACTCTATCGGGCGCTTGCAGGACTGCCGATAGGCCCTTCGGTGGATTTCCTAAGATGGAGCGCTGACGAACCTTCGACCCAACGTTCTCGGGCTTTCTACTCAGCGGCAATTCTTCGAAGGGCAGCATTGGTTCAGACATCCCGGCCGCACTGAGATCCAATGTGCATTGAACGAATCATCGCAGAGTGGAGAATCTCGGTCAACTTTAGATTCGAATCGACTCTAGTTGCACACGAGTTATCGAATGGACGTCCAGATCACCTCGTACGTCGACGCAAGCACCAAGAAATGGCTCCGCGCCTACGCCTTGAAGTGCGGGCTGAAAGCTTCGGAGGTTGTCAAACTGCTTGTCGTCCGCGAGCGTAAAGGTAAGTGGCTCGCATCGACTAAGAAGCAGAGGGATGTTGCTGAGTCGGCGCCGACAACGCGAAGGAGATCAACCCGGCATTCCGGAGTTCGACCACAAGCTGTTGGATACGTCGATCCGCGGGATCGGGAATGGCTCGACCGCTACGCGAAGAAGCTATCGCTCAATCGATCGGACGCTGTTCGACTTCTCCTTGAGAGGGAGCGGCGAGTGAAGTGGCTTCTTTGGTCGCTTGCCGTGCCGGATACTGATCGTGGAGCGCCAAAGAAGCTTGGCTAGAGCGAGCCGTTCCTCGAAGGCAATTCCCCTGTCACGCGATCGCTACTGGCTCTGGTTGCGCATCCGCAGCTAGAGCCAGGCGCGTTTTCGTCACTGAGCATCCGCGGAGGCTGTGCCCGCTCCCGGTGTCGCTACCGCTACTGCATTATAGATTCGGGGTAGGGCGGCCTCACGGTGGAATGCGCTCACCGTATCTGGCGATCAGCTTGGCCCCATCGTGTCTGACGTGTTTCCATCCGTTTGACGGAGGTGTGCGGTCGCTCTGGCCAAGCCAGGTGAGTGCGTACTGCGATGGAAACCGGTAGCCGCCGGTCGATCTGCGGCCTCGCAGCGTTACATCCACGAAGCCCAGCGCCTCGGCCACATCGATGGCTTTCCGGATTGAAGCTCGGCGGATTCCGAAGCTAACCAGGTCGTCATATGTGACGACAAGTTCGCCATTCATCGTCCCTGCGTGCGCCATGTGTTCGAGGATCAATCGATCCACGAGGCGACGCGACGACAACGGCATCGCGGACCATGCTACTGATTCCAACATCGAGCGAGAAAACCAGATCCAGGGTTCGTCCTGAGGCGGAGCCAGATTTGCGAACCTGTCGCGCCGGCTGCGCCCGTCTCGACTGCGCACAATCACTCTCACCAAAGCCGGTTGTCTGATGTCGACACCCGCTTTTGCCGGGTCAAATAGGCATCCAGCTCTTCTACGGAGTAGACGACCCGTCTCCCGATCTTCGAAAAGACAGGGCCGGTTGACGAGTTTGTTCGGAGCTTGTCCAGGAAGCTCTTCGACACGCCGAGATATCTAGCGGCCTCTTTCACGTTGAGTTGCCTGTTGTCAGTCACGGATTGCTCTCCTCAGTGTTGCTCGCGGATGCTGCCGATAATCGCTTGCAACGAAGGGAAGCGCTGGCCAAAACCCGTTGCCAGCCAGAACGGCCTAGAGCTTGGCCATGTCGCGCCAGAAAGCGCGGAGGGCACGCTCGGCTGATAGAGGCTCTCCGATCCACCCAAAGACCATGTGGACGAGGTTGCCAAAGGGTGATCGGGCGCTTCGCCCCGGGTCGGGCGGCTTGCCCGTCACCTTCTTGAACTCGGCAGCCAACAAGCCGATTAAGACAAGTTGCTGCGGCAACCAACTTGGCCGACCGGCGTGTGCTCTGGATCCTGCCCCGCGAACGGCCCCCAAGATTCGGGGCTCGAACCGCGGCGCCGACCTTCCGCCCGGTTCGCGTCTTCTTCCCGGGACGACAGTTCCGCCCTGAGCTGTTAGAGCCATGATGGCGCGGGTGAGTTTGTCGGGGGGCGCCTTCCTGGCCCAGACGCGTATGCCACCAGCTCTCGACCATTGTTCGGCGTGAATTGGTTTGCGAGCGTTAAGTCGCAGACCGAACGAAGGCTGGTCCAGCGCCGTCAGGATCATCGGGGCCGCGAGATCAAGCTCATCGGCAATCTGGTCGGGGAGGGCTGCTATTCTCGCACGCAATTGTCCTATCGGCGGATCGTTTGAAGTGGCAAGGACATACAGTTTTCTGAGCATGTCATGTCTTTGTCGGAAGCTGAGCCGGCGTGATTGCTTCTGTCGTGTGTAGAACGCGATCCCTCGTTCCACCGCTCGCGCGAGACGCTCAATGCGGGCTTCCGTAGCCCTCGTGCCGGAGGCCTTTATGCATCTGCCGATCAGGGCCCTCTCTTCACCGCCCAATATGGCGGGAGCCTGCGCGCGACTCGGGATCAACTCAGCTGTCATCCAGATCCCGAGATCCTCAACAATCGCCGATCGCGGCGCCGTTTTTTGTTCTGTTAGGTGCCGTTTTCTTTCTGTTATTGGCGCCGTTTTCCTCCTGCATAAATGCCGGTGTCGGAATCTGCCGGGGAACACGTACGGCCAGCATGCTGGTAACACCGAACGTCGTTCGGTCATACTGTTGGCTAGTCAAGGAGGCCGCAGACTCAAGAACTTATTCGGCGCTACTCAGCCTCGTAACGCAAGATCAAGTCGGCATGATCCGCCGCGAGTCGAAGGCCTTGATCGGATAGCAGCTTGCCGGTCGCCGTGAGCTTTTGCTCGAGCTTCCGGCGCTTCCGTGAGTCTGCGCCTTCGCCGTCGAAACCTAGGAGTGTGTTCGGCGTCGTATCGAGCGCGTGACAGATCGATACGAAGGTCTGAAAGTCCGGCTCCCGATCGCCAGTGGCGTAGAATCCATAACGACGAGCGCCAAGCCCCGCGCGCCTTGCGACTTCCGCGTCGGACAGTCCCAACTCATGAGCGCGCGCGCGAAGATTCGTAGCGAGCAGGTCCATGTGAACAAGTTGTTCACACGCTTGAGATCACTGTCGATGTACATTACGATCAATACTCTGCGTTCGTAATGTTCTGTCGACCTTCGAGATGAAGCTTTGTCCAGCGCCATAATCATAGGGGCGCTCGCTGGCCTGTTTTCCGCGCTTCTCTACGCCGGGGCCCAACTCATGCTCCGCTTCGTCTGGGGTCCGCTGCCAGCCAACACCAAACAGGGCGTCAAGTTGGCGACCCATGTCATACTCACGTTTGCGCTTCCTGCTGGCGCACTGGCCGCGTTCGCCGCCGGCGACTTGGAGTTGTTTCTGGAGGCGATATGGGTCGTCGTCACCTCAACAGCTGTGTGGGTCGCTCTTCTGTACTATCGTACTAAGGACTGGCGAGTGGTCGCCGCTGACAGTGTTGAGGGCAACACACCTACTCCACGCCTGGAAGCAACTAGACACAGAAAACCGCCCTCACTCGCGCTTGGCTTGTGGCGTCATCCGCTGACGATCGCCGCGATCGGCTTGGCAGTCGTCGTAATGGTCTACTTTGTCGTTTCCCCCTACCAGAATTGCCTGAGGACGGACTACAACGCCGCCCAGTGTTTTCAGGTGACAAGCTGGTAGAAGCGTCTCGCCGTAACGTGTCCGTCAAGCCATAGCTTGAAGTCGACGAGCCAACCTGCACCCGGGTGGCGCCTCCGATCCGACTAGGGTCGTTTGCGATCACGTAGTTGGATGCGTTTGACCAGTAGGCTACAACTTTGGGTGGGGCAGTCAGGCGGACGCTGGGATCAGCGAATGGCGAGCATGTGGATGGTTCGCGCCGAGCGGAACGGGCGCCTATTTGACGACTTCAAAGAAAAGTCGGTTGTTGCAATCGGTTGGCACGAAATAGGTTCGCTCGACCGGATGAAGTCGCGCCGCGATATCGCCAAGCGCGTTCAGGAGCGGTGGCCCGAATTGTCTTCTCAGTCCGCTGGAATGGCGGCCGGCCAGATCGACAGGTTTCGCAACCAGATTCAGCAGGGTGATAGGGTTGTTACGTACGATCCGGGCCGCCGCGTCTATTTGATCGGAACCATCGCCGGGCCATATCGAAGTGCCGATATCGTCAACCCTGAATACCCAAACGTGCTTCCCGTTGAATGGGAGGCTACTGAGGTCAGTCGCGACCTCCTCTCGGTAGCGTCGAAGAACAGCTTGGGGGCGATTTCGACCTTGTTCCTGGTCCCGAGCCACGCTCAACAGGATCTTGAACGGGCGTTGCGTTCGGGGGAGCCGGCCCACATCGACATTGGTCCAGAACCGGAATTTGGCGATGGAAATGGCGATCTCGACGAAGGCACGCTGATCGATGATGTCCAAGCGCGCGCGACCGAATTCATCAAGGACCGGATCAATAAACTCGACTGGGCAGAGATGCAGGAACTGGTCGCCGGGCTGCTTCGGGCGATGGGGTACAAGGCGCTTGTCTCCCCGCCAGGCCCCGATCGCGGGAAAGACATTGTGGCGTCGCCCGATGGGTTCGGTTTCGAGTCACCGCGCATCGTGGTTGAAGTCAAACACCGAGGTGGCGCGATGGGAGCGAGCGATATACGAAGCTTCCTCGGTGGCCGGCATCCTTCTGACAAGGGCCTCTACGTCAGCACAGGTGGGTTCTCCAAGGATGCGCGTTATGAGTCGGATCGCGCGAACATACCGATCCACTTGATGGACCTAGATGCGCTCGTAGAGGCGGTTATCGACAACTACGACGCGCTCGATAACGAGACCCGCCAGTTGCTGCCGTTGAAGCGGGTCTACTGGCCGATTTGACCGCGAGGAATGTGCTGTGATCACCGGCGAACTGCGCGGCAAGATCGATCGCATCTGGGATGCGTTCTGGTCTGGCGGGATCTCCAACCCGATGGAGGTGATCGAGCAGATCACCTATCTCCTCTACATCCGCGGACTCGACGACGTTCAGATCCGCGAGGAGCACAAGGCTCAGCGCCTGAAGAGGCCGATCGAGCGCGTCATCTTCCCGGAGGGGAAGGACGAGCGCGGACTTCCCTATGCGAAGATGAGGTGGTCCGCGTTTCACCACGATCCGCCGGCCGAGATGTTCAAGATCGTCTCCGAACATGTCTTCCCTTTCATCCGGACGATGGACGGAAACGGTAGCGGTCAGTCGCACATGCAGGGCGCGCGCTTCACAATTCCGACGCCGGCATTACTCGCCAAGGTCGTCGATCTCCTTGCAGACATCCCGATGGAGGATCGTGACACCAAGGGCGACCTCTACGAATACATGCTGTCGAAAATCGCGACGGCCGGGCAGAACGGGCAGTTCCGCACCCCTCGTCACATCATCGCGCTGATGGTGGAAATGGCCGCGCCGACTCCAGAGGACGTGATCTGCGACCCGGCGGCCGGCACCTGCGGCTTTCTGGTCGCCGCCGGTGAGTACCTTCGCAACAACCATCCGGAGATGTTCCGCGACGATGCGAAGCGGCAACATTTCCAGGAGGGCCTGTTCCACGGGTTCGACTTCGACGGCACGATGCTGCGCATCGGCGCGATGAACATGCGCCTCCACGGCAACGACGGCGCCGACATCCGCTACAAGGACTCGCTATCGGAGGAGCACAGCGGCGACCGCGATGTCTATTCACTGGTGCTTGCCAATCCACCCTTCGCCGGGTCGCTTGACTACGAGACGACGGCCAAGGACCTGCAGAAAGTCGTCAAGACCAAGAAGACGGAGCTGCTGTTTCTCGCCCTCTTCCTACACCTGCTGAAACCCGGCGGCCGTGCCGCCGTCATTGTGCCGGACGGTGTGCTGTTCGGATCGTCCAGGGCGCACAAAGCGATCCGCCGTATGCTGGTCGAGGAGCAACGGCTGGATGGCATCGTCAAGCTGCCGTCGGGCGTCTTCAAGCCCTACGCGGGTGTGTCGACCGCGATTCTGCTGTTCACCAAGACGAACTCCGGCGGTACCGATCAGGTGTGGTTCTACGATTGTCGCGCGGACGGCTATTCGCTGGACGACAAGCGAACGCCGCTCTTGGCGTCAGAGAAGCTTGGGCCGACGCCGGGAGCGTGGTCTGGGTCGACGTTCGTCAACGAGACGCTGGACGACGACGAGCATAAGCAGAACAACCTGCCGGATATCGCTGCGCGTTGGGCTGAGCGCTCGGGCAGCGAACGCGAACGTGAACGGACCGACCAGAGCTTCTGCGTTCCGAAAGAGGAGATTGCGGCTGCCGACTACGACCTGTCGCTCAACCGCTACAAGGAGATCGCGCACGAGGAGGTGGACCACCGCCCGCCAAAGGAGATCATCGCGGAACTAAACGCACTCGAGAAGGAGATCAGAGACGGGCTCGACGAGTTGGAGGCGATGCTTTGAGCTGGCCAACGGTGGCTCTGGGGGAGGTATTCGATATTGCGCGCGGCGGTTCACCTCGTCCAATTGCAAAGTACATCACGACCGAGTCCGACGGGCTCAATTGGATTAAGATTGGCGATGCGTCGGTCGGCGGGAAATACATCAGGCAAACCAAGGAAAAGATCCGGCCGGAAGGCCTATCCAAGACGCGATCAGTACGGCCGGGTGACTTCTTGCTGACGAACTCGATGAGTTTCGGGCGACCGTACATCGTGGACACTCATGGCTGCATCCACGACGGTTGGTTGGTGTTGAAGCCGCAGCCAGATTTTCCGGTGAATGCCGACTACTTCTACCATTTGCTGAGCTCCGAATCGATTTATCGACGCTTCGCGTCGCGAGCCGGCGGCTCCACTGTGAGGAACCTGAACATCGATATTGTTGCCGGCATCGATGTCCCCCTCCCACCACTCGCCGAGCAGCGCCGGATCGCGGCGATCCTGGACAAGGCGGATGAGCTTCGCCGCAAGCGTCAGCGCGCGCTACACGTGCTGAACGGGCTGACCCAGTCGATCTTTCTTGAGATGTTTGGAAGTCCCCTGGAAACGAAGACGGACGTTCTCGGCGACATAGCGGAATTTAAAAGCGGCGCGACGCCCCCGAGAGGAGCGAGCGTCTATTGGGACGGCGCAATCCCTTGGATTTCGCCCAAAGACATGAAGCGACCGTACTTGAGCGATTCACAGGACCATGTGTCCGAGGAGGCCTTTGTTGAGACCAACCTGAAGCGCATTGACCCGAACTCCGTGCTGATCGTGGTTCGCGGGATGATCCTCGCGCATACCGTCCCGATTGCACTGACCACGAGAGACGTGGCGATCAATCAGGATGTCAAAGCAATACGTTTTGAAGAGGCGATCGATCCGATGTTCGGACTGTGGAGCCTGAAGGCTCTGGAGCGTTACATCCTTTCCAAGGTCTCATCAGCCGCGCATGGAACCAAGCGCCTCCCAATGGAAGAGCTTGAAAGCTTGCCGGTTCTTGTCGCGCCGAAATCGTTGCAACGACAGTTCGCGAGTCTGGTCACAAAGGTGGAGAAGATGGCCGGTTGGGCAGAGCACTCGCTGACTGCGATGAACCGCACTTTCGGATCGCTTCAGTTCCGCGCGTTCAACGGAGAGCTATGAATGCCGTCGCGACTTGCAGCCGTCTGGCCGAGGACGTGGCGAGAGATTTGGGCTCCGCTTGGCAAGTCCAGTTTCGCGCCTGACGACATGTTCGCTGTGCTTGTTCGGGCAATTGCTCCGCGACCGATCGAGCCTTTGGCGCCTGCAGCTCCTCCACCCGAAGCCTACGATGGGGAAGGGATCTTGGTGGATCCGGAGGCGGTTGCGGCAGGCCAGTCGTATCTGAGAGCGTTCGACGCCTATCGAAGATCTTGGGATCGTTACGAGACCGCGATCTCCGGATCAGGCGCCCGCAGCTATTTCAGAGACACCATCGCTGGCGTGAGTACCGAGCGTGCAGCGATCGAAGTTCTTGAACAGGTGTGGGCAGCACTCGGAGATTTGGAGCTGCCTGAACTTCGTGAGCGATACCGCGAACTAGCCGGCGGCTTCGTCGAGCGGTACAGCCTGCGATACGAAATCCGCGCACCGTTCACGTTTCATGCCACGCTGCCGGGCCTTTTCACGCAGCTTGTCGCAGAAACAAAAGCGCTCACCGCGAACGACGAGCACCTGGCCGAGCTTTTTGGCGAGTTCGAGGAGGCTCTATCCGACCTTAGACGACACCAAACTCCCGCGCGGATGAAGACGTGCTTGCAAAAGCAATTCAACCTGCTTGAGGCTTTTGGGGCCCAATATCCCGGCGTGACCGGTCAGACCCTTGGCGCAATGTGCGATCAGCTCGATTGGCCTCATGCAACAATCAAAGAAGTTGGCAAGAAACTGTACGGCTTCCGGTCAAATTACCCTGGCTTGGGACATGGGGGCGATCCTGCCGGTGCGCTTCGCTCCATCCAAATGAGAGACTTCGTAAGCCTCTCGCTGATACTGGCCGCTTTCACTCCATACGTCGCACACGGTCTCGACGCCGATCGCTGTTACTTCGGCGGTTAGTGGGATGTCCAACTTCGCCTTTCTCGCTAGCGAGTTCCCCGCAGTCCATGACGCGGCGGTCGAGGCGGAGAAGCAGGCGGCATTGTCCCCCACAGCGGCCGCATTCTTCGCCGGCAAGACGGTGGAGATCGCGGTCAAATGGGCCTACCGCAATGACCCGGGCCTTGCGCTGCCCTATCAGGACAACATCGCCGCGCTGTTGCACGAACCGAGCTTCAAGCGGCTGGCGGGCCAGGCAATCTATACCAAGGCGCGGCTGATAAACCGCGTGCGCAATCACGCCGTCCACGAGGAGCGGGCGATCAAGCCGGCCGACGCCGCCGGCATCATCCAAGAACTATTCCACGTCTGTTTCTGGTTCGCCCGTACCTACGCCCGGCGCAGCCGACCTGCGGATGGACTGACCTTTGACCCAGCTCAGCTAACCCGCCGCGACGACGTGGTGCGGCGCGCTTTCGCCGAGATCAAGCGGCAGCAGGTCGAGCTTGAGGCGCGAGACGGCGAGCTTGCCGTGGCACTCAGGGATAAGGCAAACCTCGACGAGGAGCTGAAGCGCACGCGCGATGAGGTGGCAGAGATCCGCCGTGCCAATGCTTCCGTGCCCGACAGCCACGACTACAACGAGGCCGAAACGCGTGACCGCTTCATCGACGTTCTGCTCAACGAGGCCGGCTGGGCGCTCGACAAACCCGAGGACACCGAATTCGAGGTCCACGGTATGCCGAACAAGGAAGGGGTCGGCTATGTCGATTACGTGCTCTGGGGCGCCGACGGCAAGCCGTTGGGCCTGGTCGAGGCCAAACGGACCAAGATCAGCCCGCTGGAAGGGCAGCGCCAGGCGGAACTCTACGCCGACTGCCTGGAGAAAGCTCACGGCCAGCGGCCGGTCATCTTCCTGTCCAACGGCTACGAAAACTGGATCTGGAACGACAGCACCTATCCACGGCGTCAGATCGGCGGTTTTTTCAAACACGACGAACTGCAGCTGCTGATCCAGCGCCGGACCAGCCGCAAGGCGCTGGCGGAGGAACGCATCAGCCGCCATATCGTCGAGCGCTCCTATCAGCACCGCGCCATCCGCGCCATCACCCGCGCATTCGAGGAGCACGGCGAGCGGAAGGCGCTTCTGGTGATGGCGACGGGCGCTGGCAAGACCCGCACGGTCATCGCCCTGGTCGACCTGATGATGCGTGCAGGCTGGGTGAAGCGTGTCCTGTTCCTGGCGGACCGGGTCAGCCTGGTGAACCAGGCGACATCCGCTTTCAAGGCGCATCTGCCGGATGCCGCGCCTGTCAACCTCGTGACGGAACGGACGTCGGAAGGCCGGGTGTTCCTGTCCACTTATCCGACCATGATGAACCTGATCGATGCCAAGGGCACGTCCACGCGTCAGTTCGGTCCGGGGCATTTCGACCTCGTGGTGGTCGACGAGGCCCACCGTTCTATCTACCAGCGCTACCGAGCCATTTTCGAGTACTTCGATTCCTTCCTCGTGGGCCTAACAGCAACACCGAAGGAGGATGTCGACCACAACACTTACTCGCTCTTCGACCTTGAGGACGGTGTGCCGACGGACGCGTACTCCCTGGATGAGGCCGTCGCCGACGGCTACCTGGTGCCGCCGCAGGCGATCGAAGTACCGCTGAAGATCATCCGTTCGGGTCTGCGGTACGACGATCTCTCCGACGAGGAAAAAGACCAGTGGGACGCGCTTGACTGGGGCGAAGAGGAACCCCCCGACCGCGTCGATCCGGCCGAAGTTAACAAGCGGTTGTTCAACGCCGACACCGCCGATCAGGTGATCGCCCATTTCATGGAGAAAGGATTGAAGGTCGAGGGCGGCGACCGGATCGGCAAGACCATTGTGTTCGCCAAGAACCAGGCTCACGCGAACTTCATCGAAGGCCGGTTCAACGCCGCTTATCCGTCCTTGGCCGGTCACTTCGCCCGCGTCATTACCCACGACAGCGGGCCTTACGCGCAGACACTGATCGACGATTTCTCCGAGAAGGATCGCCCCCCGCACGTCGCCATCTCCGTCGACATGCTGGACACCGGCATAGATGTGCCCGAGGTCGTCAATCTTGTCTTCTTCAAGCTGGTGCGATCGAAAACCAAGTTCTGGCAGATGATGGGGCGCGGGACTCGGCTCTGTCCCAACCTGTTTTGGCCAGGCGATGACAAGGAGTTCTTCCGCGTCTTTGACTATTGCGGCAATCTTGAGTTTTTCGGTGCCAATCCTGAGCTGAAGGACCCGGGCGCGACTCGGTCGTTGTCCGAGCGCCTTTTCGCCGCGCGTCTTGATCTCATTCGGGCCCTCGACGGGCAAACCGACGGCAGCTCAGGCATGAGCGAAGGAGAGCATGAAACGTACGACGTAGGCTCCGATTCTCGGCCGCCAACGGAACGAGCGATCCGCGACATGGCGGCGACCGAACTGCGGGAGGTCGTGGAGGGCATGAATCTCGAAAGCTTTGCTGTGCGTCAGAAGCGCCGCACGGTGGAGAAATACCTTGAGGGAAGCGCGTGGCTGTCGATCGACGAAGCGGCACGCAAGGAATTGCTGGAAGAGATCGCGCCTCTGCCGACCGCAAAGCAGCTCGGCACCGAGGAAGCCAAACGGTTCGACCTGTTGATGTTCAACATCGAGCTCGCGATTCTCAAAGGGTCCAGGCGCTTCGACAAGTTGAAGGAGCGGCTGCTGGAGATTGCCGCCGCGCTCGAAATCCAGACGGCCATCCCGGGCGTCGCGGCCCAGGCCCAGCTCATTGAGGATGTCCAGTCGGACCAATGGTGGGAGGGTGTGACGGTTCCGCTTCTGGAGTTGGTTCGTTTGCGGCTGCGCAATCTTGTCCAGCACATAGAGAAGCGTCGTAAGGCGATCGTCTATTCCGATTTCGCCGACGAGATAGGCGAGGAGAGGGAATATGATCTGCCGCAGGTCGGCGAGATCGATTTCGTCCGCTTCAAGAAGAAAGCAAGGGCCTTCCTGCGGGACCGCGAAGACCACATCACGCTGCACAAGCTGCGCCAGGGCAAACCACTCACGTCGACCGACATTTCCGAATTGGAGGCGATGCTGCTGGACGCCGGTATCGGCGACGCGGCGACCATCGACAAGGCCAAGGAGTTGAGCGATGGCTTTGGCCGGTTCATCCGTTCACTGATCGGCCTCGAACGCGAAGCGGTTAACGCTGCGTTCAGTAATCTGATCGCCGACGGGACCGCGACCGCGGACCAAATCGAGTTCATCGACTTGGTGGTCGAGCATCTGACCGATCGCGGTGTGATGGACCCCGGCCTTCTTTACGAGAGCCCGTTCATTGATGTTGCGCCGCATGGACCGGACCAGATATTCGATCCAGAGGAGACAGAGTCGCTGTTCGCTGCGATTGAGCGCCTGAATGCCAGCGCGGCGGCTTAGCCGTTGAGACGCGCAGGCCAGCAGCAATTCCCGACAAGAGGCGACCGGTCACGCAAACCCGGCAGCGAATGCTGTGCCGGCTCCCTTGAGATTATCACTCCGGCCGCGCTGAGTGACGGTCCGCAACAAACAACAGGTGTGCTACAGCACCGGCGCTAGGATGTGTGATGTAGCTTGGCATCAAACGCTACCAGTTCCGCCTCAGATTTATTGTCCAGGGCTCGGGCCATCGCCGTCGAAACTCGATCAGCAGCCGTAACGAGCGCTCGGTCGAGGTGCACATACCCACGAGTAACGCTGCCTCCCGAATGGCCGAGTAGGCCAGCGATGACGAGTTCGCTGAAGCCCAGATCACCTGCAACACTGGCGAAGGTATGGCGCAGTGTGTGGACGGTAACGTTCTCCAGCCCGGCATCATAGCAGAGGCGACTGAGGACCTTAGGCAAGCCAACAAAATGACCATCGCCGCGCTCGGCCGGAAAGACCCAGCCAGCTCCGCCGCGGTCCGTTTGCGCGGTTCGTTCAGTTAGGACCGACATGGCTTCTCGCCCGATCGGCCGGATCTGTGATCCGCTCTTGCTGTCCGACAGGTCGACGCCCCCGGCCGGAAGAATGTCGCCGATGCGAAGCGAAAGGGTTTCGTTTCGTCGAAAGCCGCTGAGCAGGGTGAAGCGAATCGCGGCGATCGCTACTGGGTTGCCGTTGCCGTCGGCGATTGCTCGGCCCAGCAGTCGAACTTCGTCCAGCGTCAAGCGGCGCGTGCGTCGACTGCCAGCCAGTTTGCGGGCCCCACGCGCCGGATTGGAGCTGATGATACCAGCCCGCCGGGCGTGCTCGAAGATCGCGCCAATCATCCCCAAAGTTCGAGCGGCGACGCCGCTTCCCCCCGTTGTACGCCCTCCGCGAGCATTCCCACTGGCCCGATGTCGCCTTACCTTTCCAATGGCGATGTCGGCCTGCATCGCTTCAAGCTCCGTCGTGCGCAACGCAGACACCGGTTTGTGGCCAATAAGCGGCTTGACGTGCGCCTCGATCCGGCTGCGGTCCATTTCAATAGTGCTGGCTTTGATCTGTTGGCCGTGCCGGCCGAGCAGACGACCCGTGCTCGCTTCTGTCAGGTACCAATCCATCACCTCGCCAACGGTGACGCCGGTCTGGCGCGCTCGCTTGCTGTCACCGACAGGATCACCACCGCCGGCAGCGCGTCCTAGCAACTGCCGCGCGCGAGCGCGCGCCTCGTCAGGGGTGAGAGTGCCATAGCGGCCGATTGTCGCCTGCCGCAGGATCCCGGCGCGACCGCCACCGGCGCGGTAACGAGCGATGAAGGTCTTGCGGCCCGACGGCTCAATCCGAAGGCCGAAACCGGCGATGTCAGTGTCCCAGACAATGAACCGTTTTTGGGCGGGTTTGGCGGCGTCGACAGAGCGCTTCGTAAGTCTCGTTCTGTGGGGAGTGATCGGCGATTTGGTCATCACGCATACGTTCGGTCATCACTCGGTCACCACCAGTCTTCCAACCCGCGGCAACGTCCGACTATGGATTGGACTCGAGAACTAGCTGAAAATAGCCAACTCGGCAACGCTAGGAAACGAGGTGCAATGACCGGCTACGCTGAAATCAACCTTGCCAAGGTTGGGGTCGTGGGTTCGAATCCCATCGCCCGCTCCAGTTTTCCCATGCATTCAGGGCACATCGGTAACACTTCGTACCGGAGACATGGGTGACAACCTCGTGCCGAACCGGTGGTCGTGGGTTTGCAGGGTTCTCTGTTCCGGATCGATGTATCCGAGATCGTCGTCCATGAAGCCGGCGAGTCGTGAACTGGATCAGAGTGTTGTCCATGTCTCCAGATCTGACGCGCACTTGAATAATTGGCTCGAAATGTTTATGTGCGCGCTATCGATGAGGCCGATTTACCTGGCTCGCGGCCCCCGCGGTATGTATCGCGCCGGGCGCTCTTCAGAAAAATTCTCCAAATCGAAAAACATCGGCCCCTCGGTCCGTCTGTGAACGGACGGGGTGGCTTCGTGCTTCTACAAAGGAAACTCCATGACGACTGGAACTGTGAAATTCTTCAACGGCCAGAGAGGCTTCGGCTTCATTGCGCCCGATGACGGCGGCAGCGATGTGTTCGTTCACGTCACCGCGCTTGAGCGCGCCGGCGTTCAGGGCCTGGCCGAAGGACAGAAGGTCGAGTTCGAAACGCGGACCGATCCGCGAAACGGCAAGACCGCCGTCGATACGATCACGCTTCTCTGACGAGCGGATCGCCGGAAACATAAGCGTCGCCGGCCGATCCGTTCGGTCCGGCGGCGGATACTCCCGACAAGGCAGCAATTTGAAACACATGACATTCGGCACCGTTCGGTGCTTCGATCCTCGATCAGGAAGGGGGCTCATCAGAGCCCACGACGGCAGCGACGATGTAATCGTCGACGAGGCTGCGGTGAGAGCCGCGGGCCTTGGACAAATCAAGGTGGGGCAGACACTCGGCTACGAGACGACACCCGGCGGGCGCGCGGCATCAAATCTCTGGGCAACATGGTCCAACCGCTAGGACCGCGACGACTTCGCTGCGGTCAAGTGCGTCGGTAGGGACGGCTGTGCACGCGGTGCGGCGATATCTCAAAGGGTCATCCCCACTGCAAGACCTGCGACATCAAGGATCCCAACCATAACATCACCCGGGCTCTGAGCGAGGGCGGCGGCGAACCCACAACGGCGCCATGTGACGTCGCCGTCTCGGCGTGAGGTCAGGTGACCAGTACGATCTTGCCGATGTGGTCGCCGGCTTCCATCCGGCGATGGGCCGCTGCGGCGTCGGCCAGCGGAAACCGCTGGTCCATCACCGGCCGGATGTCGCCGGCTTCCACCAGTGGCCAGACCCGCTGCCGCAGGTCTCGGGCGATGGCGCCCTTGAACGCGGCATCGCGGGGGCGCAGCGTCGAGCCGGTGTGCGTGAGCCGCTTCATCATCAGCTTGCTGAAGTTCGCCTCCGCTTTCGCGCCCTGCAGGAAGGCGATCTGGACGATGCGTCCGTCCACCGCCGCCGCGTCGTAGTTGCGGTCGACATAGGCGCCGCCGACCATGTCGAGGATGAGGTCGGCGCCCCGGCCGTCGGTGAACGCGCGCACGGCCTCGACGAAATCCGTCTGCCGATAGTTGACGACGACCCCCGCCCCGAAGGCCTTGGCGAGCTGGATCGCAGTGGTGCCGATGCCGCTGGCGCCGCCATGGACGAGCAGGGTCTCGCCGGCCTGCAGGCCGCCGCGCTGGACCACGTTGTGCCAGACGGTGAAGAACGTCTCCGGCATGGCGGCGGCTTCGGCGACCTCGAGGCCCGCCGGAACGGGAAGGGTGCTCGAAGCCGGCGCCACGGCGTACTCGGCGTAGCCGCCCCCGGCGACGAGCGCGGTGACCCGTTCGCCGACCAGCGTCTCCGGGACGCCGGGCCCGGCGGCCACCACCTCGCCGGCGACCTCCAGCCCGAGAATGTCGGTCACGCCGGGTGGCGGTGGATAGGCGCCCTGGCGCTGCAGGCAGTCGAGCCGGTTGACCCCGGCGGCGGCGACGCGGATCAGCACCTCGTCGTCTCCCGGCCGCGGCACCTCGGCCTCGACGACCGACAGGGCCTCCGGGCCGCCCGGACGGTCGGCGCGCACGGCGCGCATGCGGGTTCCGGTCATGGTCAGGCCGGGGCGACGGCGCGCTGGGCCGCGATCATGGCGTCCATCGTCGCGTCGAAATCGAGATCGGCGCCGGCCGGCGCGTAGCCGCTGGCGCGGTAGGCCGCGGCCGGTCCGGCCAGGAGCACCGACAGGTCGGTGACGCAGGAAAAGTCGCCGACCAGGCGCTTGATCTTGGTGTTGTCGAAGATGACCGACGTGATCTTGTCGCCAAGCAGCGCGCCGGCGCGATCGGGCAGGAACTTCACGATGGTGTCGGTGGGGATGTGGACGATCTCGACGTCGGCGCCCAGCGCGTCGCCGATGCCCCGGTAGAGCTGGTCCCACGAAAAGGAACGGTCCGCGGTGATATGGAACGCCTCACCGATGGCGTCGGCGTTACCCAGGAGCCGGACGAAGGGGACCGCGAGGTCCTCGCTGCGGGTGACGGTCCAGAGGCTCGAACCGTCGCCGTGGACGATCACCGGCCTGCCGTTCACGATGCGCCACGGCAACAGGTGACCCTCGCCCAGCACCGTCGGAAACCGGGCGCGGATCGTGTGGCTCGGCCGCACCACCGTCGCTGGCAGCGCGGCCTGGGACAGGAGCACCTTCTCGGCCGCCGCCTTGTTGCGGCTGTAGGCGGCGAACGGATTCTTCAGCGGCACGTCCTCGGTGATCCAGTAGGTCTGAGCCGGCCGCTGGTAGGACGAGGCGCTGGCGATGAAGACGTAGTGACCGGTCTTGCCGGCGAAGGTGGCGATGTCGCGGGTCACGTCCTCGGCGGTGTAGGCGAGAAACTGGCACACCGCGTCGAACCGCATCTCGGCGAGTTCGGTGTAGGCCGCGTCGTCGGCGAGGTCGCCCTTCACGACCGTGACGTCGGGCGGCAGGTCGTCGTTGTGGCGGCCGCGATTGAACACCGTCACGTCATGGCCGGCGGCGACGGATTCCCGCACGCAGCTCAGCGATATCTCGCCAGTGCCGCCGATGTACAAAACACGCATCGCACGCCCCTCGTCCCATGGAGTCGACGAGAGACTACGCGATGCGCGGGGGCGGTGATACGGACTCCCGAATCGCTTCAGGGCTGCGTTGCGAACAGGCCCTTCAGTGCCGGGATGAAGGCGTTGGCGCTGCCCGACAGGGTGCGCTGGACGCAGCCCTCATGAATGGCGAACATCCGCACGATGCCGTCGGGGCTCATGACGATGAAGAGCTTGCTGGCGACCGGCGGCCGGGACTTGGTCATGCGCCAGGCGGCCGCGACGACCGCGGGCACGCGTTTTCCCTTCACGACAAGGACGGTCCCGAACTGCGCGGCGACCAGCATGACCGTCCTCTCGTCGTGGCAGGTCCGCTTGGTGGAGATGTCCGGCATCATCGGCACGGCCGCAACCGCGCCCGTCGCCCCGGACAGGGCCAGGCACGCCGCGAGTGCAAGCGCGAGGAGTTCGGTCGGATACCTGTGGTTGGCCATGGCACTGCCTCCGCTTGGTGGGATCGACATGCCTATGACCGTCCACTATCCGGCCGTCATGGTTAACGAAGGCTTAAAGGGAAAGGGCTACGCGGCCTGCGATCGCGTTGCGCCAGCTTGATCCAGAACAACAAATTGGTCGCAAAATTGCTTATTGGAGATGGAGGTCGTCGGACCCCGGACGCGACAAACTGACCGGTCGACGACCTGTATGCCACCGGTCGGAAAATGGTACGTCATCGAGCCAAACCCAGTCGAACGCGGAACAAGCCATGCGTGGAATCCTGATCGTACTCGCGGCCCTGACCCTGGCCGTCTCGGGCGCCTCGGCCGCCGACCTCAAGGCCGGCAAGAAGGTGTTCAACAAGTGCAAGAGCTGCCATTCGATCGGCGCCAAGGTGCGCAGGATGACCGGCCCGCCGCTGAACGGCATCATGGGCCGCGCATGGGGCACCGCCGAAAAGTACAAGTACTCGGCCGGCCGCGAAGGAACGCTGATGGCGATCCATGAAGCGACGCCCATGACCTGGGACGTTGAGACGCTGAGCGCCTATCTGCGCAAGCCCAAGGACGTGATCCCCAAGGGCAAGATGGCCTTTGCCGGCCTCAAGAAGGACGAGGACATCGAAGCGGTGATCCGCTACCTCGCCTCCTTCGACGAGGAGGGCGGCGAAGTCGACCCCGAAGCGGTGCTTGCGGCCCTGGCCGAAGCCGGCGAGGGCGAGGAGCCCACGGCGGAGTAGCGCCCTGAACGTGCTCCGGCGGTCTACGGAACCGTTCACCGCCCGTGATGTCGCCTTTCAGCTTGTGCAGGAGCGGGCTTTAGACGCTGGCGACGTGAAGCTGGTCCGGCTGCTCAGCTAGTCGAAAAACATCCGCAACAAGCTGTCGCGCGAGAGGTTCACCGCTGTATTCTTCGTGCAATGCGTGCACGCGATTGGATCAGAATCCTTGCGGCTCTAACACTCAGCCTTGCCGGGTTGGCCTTTGTGGCAAGCTCGCTGGTTTCTGTATGGTCGTAGTATGTCGACACCCGTGAAGCCTACCGAGAGTACCAACAAAGAACCGAGCGCGATCAACGCGAGGCCGCCGAGTACATAGGTCGCGAATGCGTTGTCCCCCTCGCTCCCGTCGAAGCGATCCGTGGTTGCGTTGTGGAGAAGGCAATATCCCACCAACGCCAGGCCAACACCAACAAAGACCTGCAAGCACAACAGGATATGGCCTATTGGGCTTGGTGGATAGTCGTCGTAACCGCGATTGGCGTGCCAATAAGCATTGGCGGGTTGTATTTGTTGGTCCGATCCTTGGGCCAAACCCGTCAAGCCATCAGCATCGACCGAGAGGTTGGACACGCCCAAGTCAGGGCGTATCTGAGTTTCCAACTCCCAGCCACCCGCCTTCCGGTCGGGAGGGCGCCGGAGGCTCGGTTCAAGATAAACAACACCGGCCAGAGCCCTGCTTACAACGTTCGATACGTCGCCGACTTTCAGGTACTCCAACACCCTCTCGCCGACAGCCAGCGTACTTTGGTTCAGCCGGCTCCCGGCCAGAAACTGCCTAGCGGTTCCATTGCAGCCGGCGGCGAGATTATTGGCGACGTGACGGCCGATTTCGACATGACTCGCGAACTGATTGATGCCACCTCGGATGGCGCGGAGAAACGGATCTACCTTGCCGCTGAGGTTTACTACAATGACGTGTTTAAGCAGCCGCACCGCACGCAGCTCTGCGCCTTTCTAGTGATTAGCCGTGGACGGGTGACCGCAGACAGCGCTCACCGGGTGATTATCGGTTCCGACTGGGAACTCAGCCGCGTTTGCAACGAGGCAGACTAGCAGCCCAACGATTCCAAAATTCACTCCCAGCCTTTCTCGGCATCGGTAGGACGCTTGGTGCGTTTGCTACCTAATGCCGTACAAAACCGTCAGGAGACCTGACGGCGGTCTCGGTGTCGCCGCACCTCGACAGGGCGCCGCGGTTGAGGCAAACGATCCTTCGTGATGCCGACCCCATCCGCCCGCTGGGCCGATCTGCCGTTCCATCGACACTGGCTTGAGCAACAGGCCGGCGAGCTGCTGACGTTTTTCGAGCGCCGCAGCCTCGATCCCGCGGGCGGCTTCTTCATCCTCGACGACGCGGGCGAACCGCTTCAGGGGCCGGGCGCGGAGGTCCGCGAGATCCACACCGCGACGCGGTTGGTCCATGGATTCACGATCGCGCATATGATGGGCAGGCCGGGCGCCGCCGATTTCGTTGATCACGGCATGGACTTCATCTGGAACGTCCATCGCGACAACGCGCACGGCGGCTATGTCTGGAGCGTCACGCGGGACGGGCCGGCGGAGGCGCGCAAGCTGGCCTACGGGCACGCCTTCGTCCTGCTCGCCGCGTCGAGCGCCCTGGTCGTCGGCCATCCGGATGCGCGCAGGCTCCTCGACGACATCACGGAGGTGATCGAGACGCGGTTCTGGGAGGCCGATCGCGGGGCGGCCGCCGAGGAGTTCGAGCGCGACTGGGCTGTCTTCAGCAGCTACCGCGGCCAGAACTCGAACATGCACCTGACCGAAGCGCTGATGGCCGCCTTCGAGGCCACCGGTGAGCGCGCCTATCTCGACAAGGCCACGCGCATCGCCGAGCTGATCGTCCGCGACCTCACGCCGGCCTGCGGCGGCTACCTGCCGGAGCACTTCGACACCGCCTGGAACCTCGATCGCGACTACGAGAACGGCGACCATTTCCGTCCCTACGGGACGACGCCCGGCCACTGGCTGGAATGGTCGCGCCTGTGCCTGCAGTTGTGGGCGCTCTCGGGCGAGACGGCGGACTGGATTCCCCCTGCCGCGCGGGGCCTGTTCGACCGCGCCGTCACCGACGGATGGAGGCGCGACGGCGGCTTCCTCTACACGCTCGACTGGGACGGTCGGCCGCGACTGACCAACCGTCTGTGGTGGCCGTGCGCGGAGGGCATCGGCGCGGCGCATTTTCTCAACGGGATCGAGGCGGGCGATCGCTACGAGACCTGGTACCGGCGCATCTGGGATTTCGTCGCCCGCGAACTGATCGATGGCGATCGCGGCGGCTGGCGCACCGAACCGCGCGACCAGGCCGAGCCGCTCTTTCTCGGCAAGCCCGACCTCTATCACGCGCTCCAGGCCTGCCTGATCCCCCTGCTTCCGACCGACGGCTCGGTCACCGCCGGGCTGGCGCAGTCGACAGGCCGATAGCGCCGCCGGTCTCGGCTAGACTCCACGCCGCTGCCCGTCCATTGTCCGGCCGCCGCCCGACCGGGCGCGCGAAACGGGGAGAGAAGCGTGAGCGGCACCGCGGCGTATTATGTCGGCGACAGAACCTTTTCGATCGAGGCGGTCGAGGCTCCGTCAACCGGCGGCGACCAGGTCACCATCGACGTCGCCTATACCGGCATCTGCGGGACCGACCTGCACGCCTATCTCGGCCACATGGACCAGAGGATCGGCCTGCACAGGGTCATCGGCCACGAGATGTCCGGCGTGGTCGCGGCCATCGGGGCCAATGTCGACAACGCCAAGGTCGGCGATCGGGTGGTCGTACGGCCGCTTGACCATTGCGGCACGTGCCCGGCCTGCCAGGCGGGCCACGCCCATATCTGCCATCACCTCAAGTTTCTCGGTCTCGATACCGACGGTGCGTTTCAGAGCCAGTGGACGGTGCCGGCCCACACCATCCACCACCTGCCCGACAGTCTGTCCCTGAAGGAGGCGGCGCTGATCGAGCCGCTGGCGGTGGCCTGCCACGACGTCAGCCGTGCCGAACTCAAGGACGGCGAGGATGTGCTGGTGATCGGCGGCGGACCGATCGGCATGCTCATCGCGATGGTGGCGCGCCAGCGCGGCGGCAAGGTCATCGTCTCCGAGGTCAACGACTTCCGCCTCGACATGGCGCGCAAGCTCGGCATGACCGCGATCAATCCGACCGAGACCGATGTCGTCGCAGCCGTCGACGAGGCGACCCGCGGCAACGGCGCCGATGTGGTGCTCGAAGTGTCCGGGACGCAGGCCGGCGCCGACCTCATGACCGAGGTGGTGGCAACCCGGGGGCGCATCGTCATGGTCGCCATCCATGCGGAGCGCCGCCAGGTCGATCTCTTCCGCTTCTTCTGGCGCGAGATCGAGATGCTGGGCGCGCGCGTCTACGAACCGGCGGACTATGATGCGGCGATTTCGCTGCTCGCCGACGGCGCGGTCGATGCGCCGGCGATCATCACCGACGTCCGCCCGCTGGGCGATATCGGGGACGCCTTCGCCGACCTCACCGGCAATCCGCGCTCCATGAAGACGCTGCTTAAGATCGTGGACGTCGACGGCTGACACGGCTGACACCAACACACGACATCAATGACTGACGGGGGACCCGCCATGTTTCGTATCGACGGCCAGACGGCCCTTGTCACCGGCGCCAGTCGCGGCATCGGCCGTGCTATTGCCGAAGGGCTCGCAGAGGCCGGCGCCGATATCGTCGGCGTCAGTGCCAGCATGGCCGACGACGGCGGGCCCGCCGGCGACACGGTGCGCAAGCTCGGTCGCGAATTTCGCGGCTATCGCTGCGACTTCGCCAGCCGCGACAGCGTGCGCGACCTGGCGAAGCGGGTGCTCGCCGACAACGACCGCATCGACGTCCTGGTCAACAACGCCGGGACCATCGCCCGTGCCCCGGCGGCCGAGCACAGCGACGACGACTGGGATCGCGTCATTGAGGTCAATCTGTCGGCGCAGTTCGTTCTCAGCCGCGAGATCGGCAAGTCGATGCTCACCCACGGCAAGGGCAAGATCATCTTCACCGCCTCACTGCTCACCTTCCAGGGGGGCATCAACGTGCCGGGCTACTCGGCGAGCAAGGGCGGGATCGGCCAGTTGACCAAGGAGCTCGCCAACGAGTGGGCCGGACGCGGCGTCAACGTCAATGCGATCGCGCCCGGCTACATCCGCACCGACAACACAGAAGCGCTCCAGAACGATCCCGAGCGCTACCAGGCGATCCTCGGTCGCATTCCCGCCGGTCGCTGGGGTGTGCCGGAAGATATGGCCGGTGCTGCGGTCTATCTGGCCTCGCCGGCCGCGGACTATGTCCACGGCACCATCCTGACGGTCGACGGCGGCTGGATGGGGCGCTGACGCGACCCGTCAGCTTGCCTGCTCGGCCGCGTCACCGACGGGCGTGGGCCGCCGGGAGCCGGATTGCGGGGCGAACAAAGCATACTGCTCGCCGAGCCACCCGGCCTGCTCGCGCAGGGCCGGCAGCAACCGGTCCTCGAACTGGTCCGCCGACACCACGTCGCGCAGCGTGATCAGCACCAGCGCGCCCACGGCCCTGCCGGCGGCGCTGAGACCGACGCCCAGCACCCGCGTGCCCTCGATCGGCGAACTGTAGTCGCGCACGGAGTAGCCGCGCCGGTGGAAGGCCTCGATGGCGTCACGGATGCCGTCGGCGAGCCGCAGCCCCCGGTTCCGATCGCGCTCGCCGGCGACGGCGGCCGCGATCTGGCGCTCGCGCTCGTCGGCTTCCAGCAGCGCCAGATAGGCAGCACCAGCCGCGGAATCGAGGAGGGGAAACCGGCGCTGCTCGTGGCGCTCCAGCCGGATCGGGGCCGAGTCGCGGTTGGAGGCGACGATGACCATCCCGCCGGCTTCGGCGAGCAGGAGATCGCTCGGCCATTTCGTGACGCTGCCGAAGGCCAGCAACAGGCGGCGGGCCTCGGCCAGAAACGGATTCTCCACCATCATGGCGCTCGCCAGTTGGCGGACCTTGGGCAACGGCCGGTAACCCTGGCCGTGGCGGTCCTGGGCGATGAAGTCCTGCCGCCGCAGGGTCGCCAGGAGCCGGACGACGGTGGCTTTGGGCAGGCCGGTCCGGGTGACGATCTGCGCCACCGTTGCCGGCGGCGCCTCGTTGACGGCGATCAGAACGTCCAGTCCGCGGACCAGGGAGCGGACCTCGGTGGCCCCCTCGGCGGGCGGCGACGCCAGAGCGTGTGCGTCATCAGGCGGACCACGGTTCATCACGCGAACTTAGGCGACGATCCATGATGGCGCAAATCCTGAAAAACGGTGCGCTGCGCGCGCAGGTGGTCCGCAGAGTGGACCATGTTTCGTTTTCTTGACAGACGGGCCGGCGGGCGCGATGTTTCAGGGAAACACCATCATGCGTGCTGGGCGGCCCCCGAACGCATGTGAGGAGGCGAAGCAATGGCCGGCAATCCAATCGTCGAAAGCGGCAAACCCCTGTTTTTCAAGGTCGCCAATCCCGGCGACGTTGGTCTCGGCACGCCCGACAACCGGCTTGGGTTACCACTGCGGCTGGCTGTCCGGTCGCTGTCGGTCATGCAGAAGGAGGCGCTGGTCTACAACGGACAGACCGGCGCCATGTGGCGGCTGGCGAGCGACGAGGGCAAGTATCTCGCCGGTATGGACGCCGCGCCCTGCCCGCTGTCGTTCCTGACGACCGGCATGGTGTGCTCTTACATGGAAGAGCTGACGGCGCTGGCGCGCCAGCGCGAGATCGTCATCCGCGATGTCCGGCTGGTCCAGGACAACTACTACACCATGCAGGGATCGGCGCTGCGCGGCACCATGGTCGGCGGCGCCAGGGACATCAACCTCGAGGTCGAGATCGACACCGATGCCGACGAGGCGACCGTCCGTCAGCTCGTGCTCGACGCCGTCGCCGCCTCGCCGCTCAACGGTCTGATGCGCGGTGTCAAGGAAAGCCTGTTCACGCTCAGCCACAACGGCCACGAGATCGAGAACGGCCAAGCGAAACATGTGGGTGTACCGAGCCTGCCCGATCCGGGCGATACCTTCGACGCGGCGCAGCCGGTCGCCGGCGACTGGTCCCATCTCATCGTCCGCGGCGGAACGACGCCGGCTGCCGCCCACAGCGTCACCCATGCCGGCGGCAGCCTGACCGATCACCAGGACCGGCTCCTGCATGTGCGCGGCATCTGCACGGTGCGACCCGACGGGATGAAGGAGGTGCAGCAGCTCCTCTACAATCCCCACGGCTCGATCTTCACCTATCTCTGTGACGAGGCGCCGGAGAACGGCGGGCAGGGTCGCGCGCCCGATGCCGCGAGCTACATCGCGGCCGGCATCGGCTTCTGCTTCATGACCCAGTTCGGCCGCTACGCGAAGATCGTCAAGAAGGACCTGTTCGACTACCGCATCCTTCAGGACGCCCACTTCTCGCCGGGCGGGGCGAGCGGCGGCACCGGCCAGCCGGGGGCGGCCGATCCGCTGGAAACGCACGTCTATCTGCAGACCGGCGAGGACGACGACTTCGCCCGCACCATCCTCGATATGTCCGAGCGGACGTGCTTCCTGCACGCCTTCTGCCGGACCGACCTCAAGGCCAAGGTGCGGGTCAGCAGGACGGTCAGCGACGCCATTCCGGAAGCGCGGCCGGCTGCCTAACCTGGGAGGACCGACAGATGAGCAACATCGACCGGCCGATCGAAACCAGGCTCTTCATCGACGGGGACTCCCGACCCGCCGCCGAGGGCGCGACCTATCCGATCCACAACCCCGCGCGTCCGTCGGAACATGTCGGCGACGCCGCGCGCGCGAATCCCGCCGATGTCGATGCGGCGGTGGCGGCGGCGGCGCGGGCCTATCCGGCCTGGTCGCGGACGTCCTATGCCGAGCGGGCCGAGCTCCTGGTGAAGGCCGCCGACCTGCTCGTCGCCGACGAGGAAGATGTGAAGTACCGCTCGCGCCTGTTCTGCCGCGAGCACGGCAAGATCCTGCGCGAGACGCTCCTTGAAATGACCCGGCTCGGCGATCGTTTCCGGCTGACCGCTTCCTTCGCCGAGCGACTGGCCACCGACGAGCGGCTGGCCGGCCCGCCCTTCGACACCATCATCACAAGGCAGCCGCGGGGCGTGGCGGCGCTGATTGTGCCGTGGAACTGGCCGCTCTCCATCCTCGGCGCCAAGCTGCCGCAGGCGCTGATGGCCGGCAACACGGTCGTCGTCAAGCCGTCGGCGAATTCGGCGCTGGCGCCGTCGCTGACGCTGGAGAAGATCGCCGCCGTCTTTCCGCCGGGCGTGGTCAATGTCGTCACCGGGCAGTCGGGCGAGATCGGTGATGCGCTGGTCGGCCATCGTGACGTGCGGTACGTCAACTTCACCGGCTCCATCGACGTCGGCCGCCACATCATGAAGGTGGCGGCGGAGAACCTGACGCCGGTGACGCTGGAACTCGGTGGCAACGATCCGGCGCTGGTCCTGGAGGACGCCGAGCTCGACCCCGGCGCCTTCATGCGCATGTACATGGGCACGTTCATGTCGTCCGGTCAGATCTGCATGGCCCTGAAGCGGCTCTACGTCCACCGCTCACGCTACGACGAGGTGGTGGAAGGCATGACCGCGGCCTGTGCGCGCCAAGTGGTGGGCGACGGTCTCCTCGACGACACCACCATGGGGCCGGTCAACAACGCCGGGCAGCTCGAGACCGTCACCGGTATGATCGACGAAGCCCGCACGGCCGGCGCCGATCTTCGCGAACTCGGCAACGTTCCGGACACCGCGATGTACGAAGACGGGTATTTCCAGAAGCCGACGCTGGCGCTCGATCCCGATCCGTCGCTCAGGCTCGTTCGCGACGAGCAGTTCGGGCCGGCCCTGCCGATCATGCCGTTCGACGCGCAAGAGGACGCCATCCGGCTCGCCAACGACACCGATTTCGGGCTGTGCTCGTCGGTGTGGACGGCCGATCCGGAGCGGGCGGAGCGCGTCGCGCGCGACCTCGAAGCCGGCTACACCTACCTCAACGGCCACGGGCCGGCCGCACAGGACAACCGCGGTCCGTTCGGCGGCTTCAAGAAATCGGGGATCGGTCGTAACCTCGGCTACGAGGGCGTCCTGCAGTTTCAAGGATATCATTCCATCTCGTCGCAGCCGGGATGGTTGATGTAACGGAAGACGCCGTCCGCGTGTCCCGCGGACATGTCGCACGCTGCCAGAGCAGTCATGGGAGGACATGCAATGAAGAAGCACGCATTGGCATCGCTGGCCGCGGCCGGCCTGATCGCCGCCGGTCTCGGAACCGCCAACGCCGATTCCAATTTCAGCCTGTCGTACTTCATGGGGCCCGCGCACCCGATGAACAAGGCCGTGTTCACGCCGTTCGCAGAGAAGCTCGCGGAACTGTCGGGCGGCTCGCTGACGGTTCAGCAGTTTCCCGGCGGTGCGCTGAACTCGGCGCCGCCCAAGCAGTACTCGATCCTGCGCGACGGCGTTGCCGACATCGCCTTTGCGCTGCCGGGCTACACGGCGCAGCTCTTCCCGAAGACCAACGTCGTCACCGTGCCGACGATCTGTCCGAACGCGATCGAGTGCACCGAGGCGCTGATCCGGGCCAAGGACCTCATCGAGGGCGAGTATGACGCCAAGCTGCTGGCCGTGTGGGCCAACGCCGCGCCGGTGCTGCTCACCCGCGACAAGCAGGTTAAGACGCTTGAGGACCTGAAGGGCATGAAGGTGCGCGTCACCTCGGCGACCGACGTACCGTTCATGGAAGCGCTTGGCGCCTCGGCCGTGTCGCAGCCGGTCAACGTCATCAACCAGAACCTCGCCAATGGCGTGATCGACGCGATCGCCATCGGGCCCTCGGCCATCGGATCGTTCAAGCTCCACGAGCCGGCCAACTTCATCACCGTCGGCCCGTTCGGGTCCGGCTCGGCGTTCGTTCTCCTCATGAACCGCGGCATCTACGACGCGCTGTCGGACGAGGAGAAGGGCTGGATCGAAGAGGCCAGCGGCGACTGGCTGTCGCGCTCGGGCGGCGCCGGTTTCCAGGCCGCGGCCGACCGGGGCATGAAACTCGCGGCGGATTCCGGCGTGGAGGTCTTCGAGCTGCCGGCCGACGAGGTCGCCCGCTTCGAGGCTGCCCTTGAGGCGCCGCTCGCCGATTTCGCGGCGATGGAGGTCGGCGATGCCATGGCTGGTGACGTGATCTCGGTCATGCGCGGCGACGCGATGTGAAACTAATACCGGCGCTCAATGCGCTGGACCGGCTGCTCGGTCTCCTGGTCGGGCTGCTGGCTGTCCTCGGGTCGGCCGCGGTTCTCTTTCTCGCGGCCGTCACCGTGGTGGCGGTGTTCTGGCGCTACATCCTCAACGATCCGATCTTCGGCATCGAGGATCTGTCGAGCATGGGGCTGGCCGTGGTCGTCGCCGGTGCGATCGCCTATGGCGCCACGCGCGGCGCCCATGTCAGCGTCAACGTCCTCACCTATTTCGTCGGCCGCCCGGTGACGCGGTTCACCGATGCGTTCACGCGGCTCCTGGGCGCGGCGGCGGTGGGGTTCGCCGCCTATGCGCTGGCCGTCAAGGGCAGTTGCGGATTCGAATGCGGCGCCTTCACCGCCAACCTCTTCATCACCCATCAGCCTTTCTACTTCCTGCTCTCGGCTGCGATGGCGGCTTATGCGATCCTGCTGATCCTGCATTTCGTGCGGGGCCTGGTTCACTTCGGTGATGCCGCCGACCCCCACGAGATTCGCGACTAGGAGCGGCGATGAGCGGCGTCGAAATCGGGATCGCGGGTTTCGCCGCGCTGTTCTTCCTGATGCTGATCCGGCTGCCGGTGGGGCTGACGATGATCGTCGTCGGCGCGGTCGGGATCGCGTTCATCCGCCCGCCGGCGGTGCTGCCGGTGGTGGCCGGCGAGATATTCGGCGAGGCGTCGAACTTCTCGCTGACGATCCTGCCGCTGTTCATCCTGATGGGTAACCTCGCCGGCGTTTCGGGCATGAGCCGCGACCTCTACGATGCCGCCCATTCCTGGTTCGGGCACACCAAGGGCGGGTTGGCGTCGTCGACGGTGATCGGCTGCGCGGGCTTCTCGGCGCTGTCGGGATCGTCGCTGGCGGCTGCCTTGACCATGGGACGGGTCGCGCTGCCGGAGATGCAGCGCTACCGCTACGACAACGGCCTGGCGACCGGCTCCATCGCCGCCGGCGGCACCCTCGGCATCCTGATCCCGCCGTCGGCCGGGTTCGTGGTCTACGCCATCCTGACCGAGGAATCGATCGGCCGGCTGTTCATGGCCGGCGTGCTGCCGGGCCTCCTGCTCACCGGTCTGTTCATCGTGGCGATCTGGATTGTGGTCACGCGCCGGCCCGAGCGCGCGCCGCGGGGGCTGGAGGCGCCGCCGATCGCCGAACGGTTCCAGGCGCTGGGCCGCGCCTCGTGGATCATCGGCATCATCGTGGTCACCATCGGCGGCATCTATGCCGGCGTGTTCTCCGCCGTCGAAGCGGCCGGTATCGGCGCGTTCCTGGCCTTCCTGGTCGCCCTGTTCCGCCGCACCCTGAACCGGGTGACGCTCTCCGAGGTCCTTCTGTCGACCCTGCGGTCGAGCGGCACCGTCTTCCTGATCCTGTTCGGGGCCTTCATCTTCAAGACCTTCGTGGCGTTCACCGGCATCCCGTTTGCGCTGGCGACGGCGATCGCCGACGCTGGCCTGTCGGGCCTCCAGGTGCTCCTGATCGTGCTCGCCACCTTCATCGTGCTCGGGACCTTCCTCGACGGCTTCGGCGTGTTGGTGCTGACCGTGCCGCTGGTCCAGCCGATCCTCATGGGCTTCGGCATCGACATGGTGTGGTTCGGCGTCCTGATGGTGGTGGCGCTCGAAATGGGCCTGATCTCGCCGCCGGTGGGCCTCAACGTGTTCGTCGTCAAGGGCATCGCGCCGGACGTGCCCATGAACACCATCTTCCGCGGCATCTGGCCGTTCTGGTTCGCGATGCTGGCCTGCATCGCGCTGATCCTGACGTTCCCCGACATCGCGCTCCTGCTGCCGCGGACGATGTTCGGCTGATGCGCTGGCGGGCGCGAAAGGAAGAATTGGACCAAAGGACTTAAAGCGCCTGAAACGGGCGCCGGTGCAAGGAGGTGGCGCGCCACCTAGCGACCGGAGCCGGCCCGTGCCACTTGCCGATAGCCTTCATCGCGCTCTCGAACGCGCATGGTCGCACTTGCGGCGCCTCACGGCCGGCCGGGCGACGACGGACGACGCCGCGCCGGCCGCCGGCGGCGTCGGCCTGTTCAGGCGCGCGGTCACCGAGATCGGCATCTTCTCGTTCTTCGTCAACGCGCTGATGCTGGTGATCCCCATCTACATGCTCCAGGTCTACGACCGCATCCTGCCGTCATCGAGCCAGGAGACCCTGGTCTATCTGTCGCTGATGGCGCTCGCGGCGCTGGTGCTTCTCGCCGTCATGGAGGTGGTGCGCAGCATCTACGGCAGCCGCGTCGCCGCGCGGTTCGACGTGGAGCAGGCCGATCAGGCGATGCTTGCGGCCATGGAATCGCCGCGTGCCAGCCTCGGCGATGTCCAGGCGGTCCGGGACCTTACCGCCGTACGGAGCTTCATCGGCTCGCGCACGGCGTTCGCCCTGTTCGACCTGCCGTTCGCGCCGCTCTTCATCATCCTTCTGTGGTTCGTCCACCCGACGTTGTTCGTGCTCACCGCCGGCGGCGCCGCGGTCCTGACGTTCATCGCCATCGCCAACCAGTGGGCCACGTCAGCGGCGGCCGCGGACGCCGACGACAACGGGATCGCCGCCATGGTGACGGCGCAGTCGTTCGTGCGAAACGCCGAGACGCTGCGCGCCATGGGCATGATCGACAACGCCATCGGCGCGTTCGGGCGCAAGCACGTCCGCTCGCTCAATGCCGGCGAGCGCGTGGCCCGCATCAACGCCGCGTTCCATGGCGCCTCCCGGTTTCTACGCCTCGCCTTGCAGGTGGCCATCCTCGGCGTCGGCGCGCTGCTGGTCCTGCAGCAGGGCATGACGCCGGGCATGATCTTCGCCGCCTCGATCATCTCCGGGCGCGGCCTGCAGCCGATCGATCAGGTGATCGGCGGATGGCGCCAGATCGCCTCGGTGCACGCCGGCTGGAAGCGGCTGCGCAAGGCGACCGCCGAGGTCGGCGAGGCGCGGCGACGCACCGACCTGCCGGCGCCGGCCGGGGCGCTGGCCTTGGAAGATGTGACCTACGCGGTTCCGACGGCCGACGGACAGCGCAAGGCGATCCTCAAGCGGATCGATCTCGCCATCCCCGCCGGCACGGTCGTCGGGATCGTCGGCGCCAGCGGGGCCGGCAAGTCGACGCTGGCGCGGCTTGCGGCCGGTGCGATCGAGCCCACCCTCGGCATCGTGCGGATCGACGGCGCCGACATGGCCCACTGGTCGTCGGAAAGCCTCGGTCGCTTTGTCGGCTATCTTCCCCAGGATGCGGAGCTCCTGCCCGGGACCGTGGCCGAGAACATCGCCCGCTTCGATCCCGAGGCCGAGGACGCGGCCATCGTCGCGGCGGCGCAGCGTGCCCAGGTCCACGACCTCATCCAGAGCCTGCCGGACGGCTACGACACCGTGATCGGTCCGGCGGGGCTCACGCTCTCCGGCGGCCAGCGCCAGCGCGTCGGGCTCGCCCGCGCCTTCTTCGGCGAGGTGCGCCTGATCGTCCTCGATGAGCCCAACGCCAATCTCGATGCCGCCGGCGACGCCGCGCTGGAGCGGGCGATCGACGCGGCCCGGCAGACCGGCGTCACGGTGCTGATCGTCACCCAGCGCAAGGCCATCGCCCGCAAGGTCGACATGCTCCTGGTCATGGCCGACGGCCAGGTCGAGGATTTCGGCCCGCGCGACGAGGTGCTCGGCCGGCGGACCGGCGGCGCTCCAGCGCCTGCTCCTGCGAAGACCCGCGAAACCCCGGCAAGTCCGCCCGGTTTCAAGCTTCGCGTCGTCAAAGAAGCCGCTGCGGCGGAGGCGTCGCCATGACGAACGGTCCGACCGGAAACGGCGACTGGGCGGCCGCGGCCGTCACCGGCACGGGGCGCACGGCGCTCGCCGGCTACCTCGCGATCGCGCTCTTCGCCGGCGGGTTTCTCGCCTGGGCGGCGACCGCACCGCTCACCGGCGCCGCCATCATCTCCGGGGTCGTGGCCGCCGCCGGCAGCAACAAGACCATCCAGCATCTGGAAGGCGGGATCGTCCGCGAGGTCCACGTCCGCGAGGGCGACCGCGTGCGGGCCGGCGCGCCGCTGTTCACCATGGACGGCACCCGCGCCCGCGCCGACCTCAACGCCCAGACCAAGCAGTGGATTGGCCTGGTGGCCCGCAAGGCGCGGCTCGAAGCCGAGCGCGACGCGGTCGACGTCGTGATCTTCGCCGACGATCTCCTCGCGTTGGCGGAACGGCACGGCGTGCGTGCGCTTCTCCACGAGCAGGTCGCCGAGTTCGACGCGCGGCGCTCGCGTTTCCGGTCGGAGAAGGAGATCCTGCATCAGCGGGTCGCGGCCGCCAGGCAGGCGATCGACGGCTACGAAAGCCAGCAGGCCGCGCTGGAGGAGCAGCTCACGCTGGTCCGCGACGAGACCGACCGCAAGTTCGGCCTTCTGGAGAAGGGGTTGGCCAATCGCTCCGAGTACACCTCGCTCCTGCGCGCGCAGGCCGAGCTCGTGGGTCAGCTCGGATCGCTCACCTCCGAGATCGAGCAGGCGCGCTCGCGGATCGTCGAGGCGGAGGAGCAGTTGACGCGGGTGGAGCTCGAAAGGATCGAGACGGCGCTCGCGCAACTCAACGAGACCAGCGTGCGTATCGGCAGCCTGGAGGAGGAGATCGCCGCCGCCCGCGACGTCATCGACCGCCTGGTGGTGACCGCGCCGGCCGACGGCCTGGTCGTCAGCATCAAGCAGAAGACCTCAGGCAGCGTGGTCGGTCCCGGCGCACCGCTTGCCGAACTCCTGCCCACCCAGTCCGAGCTCATCGTCGAGGCGCGGCTCTCACCGACCGATATCGACGTGGTGCGCCACGGTGTCGAGGCGCAGCTCAACTTCGTGGCACTGAATGCGCGCACGACGCCGAAGGTGCCGGGCGAAGTGACGTTCGTGTCGCCGGACAAGCTTCGCGATTCGGCCGCGGAGGGGGACTACTTCCTCGCGCGCTTGCGCATCACCGACGACCTGCCGGACGAAATCGATCGCGACCAGATCTATCCGGGCATGCCGGTGGAGGCGATGATCTCCACCGGGGATCGGACCTTCCTGCAATACCTCGCCAAGCCGATTTCCGATTCGCTTAACCGGGCGTTTCGCGAAGAGTGAAGACTGACGGCTTCTGTCGCGCGTCGCAGCACCGCCGCAGGTTCCGCCGAAGTTGAAAATCCCTTGAGAAACAAGGCGTTCTCGTCGTGCCACGTCCGCGCCTGCGTTCCTGCAGCGCCGTGCGGATCACCTCCAATCCAAGACAGTTTTGTCTCAACTTCCCGCGCGCCGCTTACCGGCGACGCAAGAGTCCTCCGGCTTAATCGTTCCCCATCGACGAACCGGCCGAGTGCCGGTTCATCCATCCATCACGGGCGCGTTCGGGGCGAACGCAGTGCGAGCAGGGAAGCGCGGAGAGCATCATGGCGGACGAAACCATCAACGGCACACGCTACTGGGACTATGCCAGGGTTGGCAGCGGACAGCAGACGGTGAACACCGGCGGCGGCCGCGACTACATCATCTCCTACGGTGACGGTGGCGAGCCGAATCCCGCCCAGACCGGCGGCGACGGCACGGGTCGGGTCAACGCCCCGATCGCCGAGGGCTCCGCTGACGACATCCTGACCGGCGGCGATCGCGGCGATACGTTCGAGTTCCGCGCCCTCCTCAACGCCAAGGAGGAGGTGATCGCCCAGCACACCAATTCCGCCGGACGGGTGAACTGGCGCGGTGTCGCCGGCGAGAACGACAACGTTCACGACCATTGGGTCGAGGGCTGGGGCAACGATACCATCACCGACTACTCCAAGGCCGAGGGCGACAAGATCGTCGTCCGCGGCCACACGGTGGAACTGGCGGGCATCGAATACGACACGGATGAGGGCGGCGCCTATTCGCTGATCACCATTCGCAGCCAGCAGGGCAATGGCGGCGCCGGCGGTGCCAACACCGCGACCGGCGCCCATGACGAGGACGTGCTCGGCACCATCAAGGTCTATGGCGACAAGGTCACGGCGAACGACGTGGCGATCAAGGCCGCCAACATCTTCGACGGTATCGATCAGCTCCACCATGTCGACGAAACCTTCGGCAATGCCGAGGCGGGTGTGACCCAGGTGGTCTACTCCAATACCGACGGCACCGACTATGACGGAATCATGGGCAAGCAGACCGACATCGTGCATGTCGGCCTCGGCAACCAGTCCGTGGATGCCGGCGGCGGCCACGACCGCATCTACAGCTATTCCGACAACGGCGAACCGAACCCGGCCCAGACCGGTGGCGAGGGCGTCGGGCGGGTCAATCAACCGGTGGCCGAAGGCGAAGCCGACGACCTGCTGGCCGGCGGCCAGGGCCGCGACCTGTTCCAGTTCAACTTCCTGCTCAACGCCAAGGAAGAGATCCTGGAGAAACACACGCGCAGCGACGGCTCGATCAACTGGCGCGGCGTGGCCGGCGAGAACGACAACGTGCACGATCACTGGGTCGAGGGCATCGGCAACGACACCATCCTCGACTTCTCCAAGCAGGATCGCGACAAGATCGTCCTGCGCGGCCATACGGTCGAGATCGCCGGCATCGAGCAGGGCGAGGATGACGGCGGCCAGTTCTCGCTGATCTCCGTCCGCAGCCAGCAGGGCGACGGCGGCGGCGCCCATGACGAAGACAGCCTCGGCACCGTCAAGGTCTACGGCGACGTGGTGACCAAGGACGACATCGTCGTGAAGGCCGCCGGCGTGTTCGACGGTATCGACAAGCTCGACGGGATTACCGAGGGCGAGGCGAGGTCGCCGGCCAACAACGCGGCGCCGGCGACCGCTGCGGCCGAGGCGCTGGCAGAGCCCGAGCCGGTCGAGCATACCTTCGAAGGCACCTCCCACAGCGACCGGATCTATGCCGGCAGCGGCAAGCAGACCGTCGACGGCGGCGCCCGCAACGACCACATCATCTCCTACGGCGACGACGGTGAGCCCAATCCCGCCCAGACCGGCGGTACCGGCGAAGGACGGGTCAATCCGGCGGTGCCTGACGGTCACGCCGACGACGTTCTCACCGGTGGTGCCGGGCGTGACACGTTCGAGTTCCGCGCGCTGCTCAACGCCAAGGAGTCGGTGCAGGAGGCCCACACCAATTCGGCCGGTTACGTCAACTGGCGTGGTGTGGCGGGCGAGAACGACAACGTCCACGACCACTGGGTCGAGGGCTTCGGCAACGACACCATCACCGACTACTCCAAGAAGGAGGGCGACAAGATCCTCGTGCGCGGCCACACGGTCGAACTTGCCGGCATCGAATACGGCGAGGACGAGGACGGTGAGGCGTATTCGCTGATCTCCATCCGCAGCCAGCAGGGCAACGGCGGGGCCGGCGGCGCCAACACCGCGACCGGGGCCCACGACGAGGACAGCCTCGGCACGATCCGGGTCTATGGCGACAAGGTGGAGAAAGGCGACGTGATCATCAAGGCCGCCAACATCTTCGACGGCGTCGATCAGCTCGCCCAGGCGGACAAGCTCGCCGACTACAATGGCGGCGTCCAGGAGTTTACGAGCGAGACCGACGGTGAGGCGATCGTCACCGCCAAGGACGACGTCAAGACGACCGACTACGTGCGGATCGGTGCCGGGTCACAGACCGTCGACACCGGTGCGGGCAACGACCGCATTCGCCTGACCTCGGATGCCGGCGAACCCGATCCGGCCCAGACCAACGGCTCGGAAGGCCGCATCAACGCGCCCGTCGATCCGTCGCTCGCCAACGACAGGGTCGCCGGCGGCCAGGGCCGGGACACGTTCCTGTTCAACATCCAGCTCAACGCCACGGCGGCGGTCCTTGCCCGGCACACGCGCGACGACGGCAGCGTCAACTGGCGTCGCGTGGCCGGTGAGAACGACGCGGTCCACGATCACTGGGTGGAGGGCATCGGCAACGACGTGGTGCTCGATTTCTCCAAGCAGGACCGGGACCGGATCGAGATTCGCGGCCACACCGTCGAGGTCGCGAGCATCACCTACGATGTCGACGACAAGGGTGAGGACTACTCGCTGATCACGCTGCGCTCGCAGCAAGGCGCGGGCGGCGGTGCCCATGACGAGGACCCGCTGGGCACGATCATGGTCTACGGCGACAAGGTCACGGCCGGCGACCTCAGGGTCAATGCCCGGGTCTTCGACGGCATCGACGCCTATGCCGACGCCTCGGCGAGTAGTGCCGTGGGCGGACTCCTGACCGGCACGCGCGGCGAGGATGATCTCGTCGGCACCGACGGCGTGGACATCATCCACGGCCGGCATGGGCGCGACGTGGTCAACGGTGTCGACGGCGACGACTTCCTGTTCGGCGACGGCCACCACGACATGGTGTTCGGCGGCGACGGCAACGACTGGGTCGAGGGCGGCAGCGGCAACGACGAGCTGCACGGCAACGACGGCAACGACACCATCGTCGCCGACTCCGGCTTCGACACCATGTTCGGTGGCGAGGGCGAGGATGTCTTCGTGTTCGAGAACGGTTCGCGCGGCGGCCGGATCAACGACTTCGAGGACGGCGTCGATCTGATCGACTTCTCGCGGATCGACAATGTCAGCGGCATGGACAAGCTCGACATCGAGGCGATCTCGGCCAACCGGCACGTGGTCAGCTACATCAACGACGACGGGCGGTCGGTGTCGGTGCAGATCACGGGCCAGGCCGACACGACGCTGGATTCGGGCGACTTCCTGTTCTGAGTCGTCCGATCGACGAAGGCTAACACGGCGTGGCCGGTCACCACCGGCCACGCCGTTGTCACAAGGTCCCGTGTCTGCGCAGCACCGCTATCGCGCTGCGGCGCGCACGGGACGACAGGGGGGTACCAGGCGACCTCAATCGTCGTCCCGCACGCGGTGCAGCATCTTCGATGATGCGCCGCAGATGCGGGACCCAGCGCCGCGTCAGAGACTTCCGTCGGCGTAGCGCCGGGCCATCTCGTCCATCGGCAGGATGGCGATCTTCGCGGCCTGACCGGCGGTGCCGAAGGCCTCGAAGCGGTCCTTGCAGACCGACGACATGGCTTCCATCGCGGGAAGGTTGAATTTGCGCGGGTCGAACTCCGACGGCTTGGTCGTTGCCACCCGCCGGACCTCGGCCGTCGCGGCCAGGCGCAGATCGGTGTCGATGTTGACCTTGCGCACACCGTGGCGGATACCGCGTACGATCTCCTCGACGGGGACGCCGTAGGTCTCACGCATCTCGCCGCCATTGTCGTTGAAGACGGCCCGCCATTCCTCCGGCACCGACGACGAGCCGTGCATGACGATGTGGGTGTTCGGCAGCTTCTCGTGGATGCGCTCGATCACCTCCATGGCCAGCACGTTGCCGGTGGGCTTCTGGGTGAACTTGTAGGCGCCGTGGCTGGTGCCGATCGCAACCGCCAGGGCGTCGACCTTCGTATCCGCGACGAACTGCCCGGCCTCGTCGGGGTCGGTCAGCAACTGGTCGCGGGACAGCTTGCCCTCGAAGCCGTGACCGTCCTCGGCCTCGCCCTCGCCGGTTTCGAGGCTGCCAAGGCAACCGAGTTCGCCCTCGACCGAGGCGCCCATCAGATGGGCGACGTCGACGACGCTGCGGGTGACGCTCGCGTTGTAGGCGTAGTCGGCCGGCGTCTTGCCGTCCTCCCGGAGCGAGCCGTCCATCATCACCGAGGTGAAGCCGTGTTGCAGGGCGGTCGCGCAGGTGGCGAGGTTGTTGCCGTGATCCTGGTGGAGGCAGATCGGGACGTCCGGATACATGCGTTCCAGAGCCTCGACCATCTTGTCGAGCATGATGTCGCCGGCATAGGCACGGGCGCCGCGGGACGCCTGGAGAATCACCGGGCTGTCGGTCGCCGAGGCGACCTTCAGGATCGCCAGCGCCTGCTCCATGTTGTTGATGTTGAACGCCGGCACGCCGTAGCCCTGCTCGGCGGCGTGATCCAGCAACTGGCGTAACGTGATGCGTGCCACGCGCTCTCTCCTGGTCGTTACGTGAGTTGGGCTTCTTGCGGGACGGGGGCCAGTGCCGTGACGCGTTCGGCCGCCGCTTCCACGCGCGCTGCGAGGTCGGCGGCGGTCAGCAGTCCGGTCTGGGCGTCGATGTGGCGAATGACCGAGGCGGAGTTGACCGAGGCGGCAGCCAGCGCCGCCGCGGCATCGTCGCCAAGACAGAGGCGGGCCGCGAAGGTCGAGGCGAACGCGTCGCCGGCGCCGACGGTCCCGACCACGTCGACCTGCTCGACGGCGCAGTAGTGGATGTCGGTGCCGTCGCCGGCATAGGCGCCGTGGTGGCCGTCGGTGATGACGACGCGGCCGACGCCGAGGTCCGACAGGGCTGCCATATAGGTAGGCAGCGACATGCGGACCTCGCCCGCCGACAGGCCGCTCGCGGCAAGCCGGGCCGATCCGGGCTCGGCGCCAAGTTCGCGACCACCATGGCCGAATCGCTCGGCAAGACGCGGGATCAGCGCCTCCGCTTCCGTCCGGTTCATGGACAGGACGTCGATCTGGTCCAGCGCGTCGAGGATGCTGCCGCCCAGCCGGGTGAGCTGGCGGATGCCGGGATTGACGGCGACGGTGGCGCCGGCGGCGCGGGCACGGGCGGTCAGGTCGGTCAGGGCGTCGGCCGAGCCGCCGCTCAGGGGGCCGACATAGACGAGGTCCGCCGCCAGCATCTCGGTCGTGAAGTCTTCAGGCGCGAACAGCGTGTTGGCGCCGCGATAGGTGCAGATGGTGTTGTCGCGGTCGCGGCCGGCGATCAGCAGCGAGGCGCCGGTGGCATCGTCGGGCGTGCGGATGATCCGGCGGGTCGAGATGCCCTCGGCCGCCAGCATCCCGACCACCGTGTCGGCGCGATGGTCGTGACCGACCTTGGCGATGCACTCGACATCCAGGCCGAGGCGGGTCAGGCAGACCGCGGCGTTGACCGCGCCGCCGCCGCCAAACTGCGAGATGAATTCCGCGTCGTTCTTGCGGCCCTGTTCGAGCAGCAGGAACGAGGTCTCCCTGTCGCCCGACACGCGCGTCTCGGTCTTCAGGTCCTCGACAATGGCGATGTAGTCGATCGTCGCGCTTCCGACGGTGACGGCTTTCATGGGCTTCGTGACTCGCGCTGGCGTGGCCGCGCGCCATAAGGACGTTCTCGCCGCGAAAAGCAAGGTTCAATTTTGCGACCTTGGACGGGAAGAATCGTGCCGGGCTGCGCCGGACCGCGCTATGGTGGAGGCCTCCCGTCCACGAGCCTCCGGTGAAGCACCATGGCCACCTCCCGTCCGATTCCGACCATCACCTATGCGACCGCGGCCCGGATCGTGGCGGACGCCATCGGCCACGCCGCGTCGCTGAACGAGCGCGTAGCCGCGGTGGTCGTCGATCCCGGCGGCCACGTCGTCGCATCGGGGCGCATGGACGGGGCCAGCGCCGCGGTGCTCGATTTCGCGACCGACAAGGCCTACACGGCCGCGATGCTGGAGCAGCCGACGCGAGAGGTTGCGAGCGAGATGATCGAGTCGCGGCAGCAGGCCTACGGTGCACTGAGCCGGCCGCGCCTGTGCGCGTGGGACGGCGGGATACCGATCCGCGAGGGCGGGGTGATCATCGGCGCCGTGGGCGTGTCCGGCGCACCGGGTGAGATCGACATCGCCTGTGGTGAGGCGGCGCTGGCGGCAGCGGGTCTCGTCTGAACTCAGGGGTCGGGCGGGATCGCCATGTCCGGCGGCCCCGCCTTCTTCTGTTCAGATCAGGCCGCGACGGCGAGTGTCGGCTTGAAGACGATGCCGGTCGCCTCCTCCGACACCTTCCACAGGCGTTCCGCCACGTCCTGGTCGCGGGATTCGGCGTTGGAACCGACCTTGACCGGGTGTCCGCGCATCTCGGCCCAACCGTCCGGTCCAATGTAGTCGCCGCCATCCGCATCCGGGCTGGTGGCGGCGTAAAGGGTCGGGAGCGCGCCCTGGGCCGGCCGCTGGCTGAAGATGGGATTGAGGATGCGCGCGGTCAGCGTGTGACGCTGCAGGTCGGTCGCAGTCCAGCCCGGGTGGGCGGCGAGCGAGGCGGCATCGGCGCCGAGCTTGCGCAGCCGCCGGTCGAGCTCCCTGGCAAACAGGAGGTTGGCGAGCTTGCTCTGGCCGTAGGTCGCCATGCGCTCGTAGCGCTTGCGCTCGCTGTGGAGGTCGTCGAAATCGATGCTGCCGCCGCGATGGGCCATGCTCGAAACCGTGACGACGCGCGCGCCCGGCGTGGCCAGGATCAGCGGGAACAACAGGCCGGTCAGCGCGAAGTGGCCGAAATGGTTGGTACCGATCTGCAGCTCGTGGCCGTCTTTCGTCACCCGCCGCTCCGGCGGCATCATGACGCCGGCGTTGTTGATCAGGAGATCGAGGCGATCGTGCTCGGCGGCGAAGTCGGCCACAAAGGCCTTCACCGAGGCCAGGTCGGCAAGATCGAGTTGAGCGAAATCGACGGTCCCGGCGAGGTTTTCTGCACGCATGCGTTCGACGGCGGCGCGTCCGCGCTCCTCGGAGCGCGCGGCGGCCACCACGTGGGCGCCGTGGCGGGCGAGCTCGAGCGCCGTGACGTAGCCGATCCCGGTGTTGGCGCCGGTCACGATGGCGATGCGGCCTTTCAGGTCGCCGATCTGGTCTGCGGTCCACTTGGTCATGAGACGATGTCCTCTGGATAGGTAACCTTCGGTCACTTATATAGACGACCGATGGTCACTTATCAAGGGTATGGATGAATGGCGGGAATCTGGGAAAGATCGAGAGACGACGACGAAGCACCCTTGCGATCCACGACAAAAACTTCCAGATAAGCATCCGGAGGTTACTTATGTCCTGGCAGCGCGCACGCAACCCTGAACAGAAGCAGATGCGGCGCGAAGAGATCCTGGCCGCGGCCGCGGATCTGTTCGCCGAACGGGGTGTCGATGTCCCGCTCAGCGACATCGCCGGCAGCGCCGGCCTCTCCAAGGCGGGGCTGTATCGCTACTTCGACAGCAAGGAGGAGGTCTTTCTCGACCTTCTTCTCAGCGACCTGACGGCCTTCACCGCCGATCTGGAACGCAGGCTCGCCCCGCTCGCCGGCAGCAACGACGCTGACGCCGTCGCCGCGGCGATGGTGGATGCCGGCAGTGCCAATCCCCGGCTTGCGGCCCTGTCGTCGGTTCTGGGCTCGGTGCTGGAACGCAATGTGGATACCGAAACCGTGGCGGCGTTCAAGTCGGCGGCGATCGGGCTCAGCCTGCGGCTGGTCAACGCGCTGCATGCGGCGATGCCGGCGGTCGATACCGGCGATCTGCGCGATCTGTTCCGCTACTACGTGGCGCTTTCCAACGGCCTTTGGCCCCAGGCGCATCCGTCCGCCTCCGTCCGCGAGGTTCTCGAGCGGCCGGAGTTCGCCGGTCTGGCCGTCGACTTCGAACGCGACCTGCGCCAGGCGGCGACATGCCTGTTGCGGGGCATGCTGGGAGGCCGCGCCGCCGGCTGATCCGCCCGCTGACCGGCCTTGCGCCAGATCATGGCCCCGTCTGCCGATCCGGCGAAACTGTCGGTATGGACTGGCTCGCCCTCCTTGTGATGGCGCTGGTCGTCTGGGCCTTGTGCGCCGCCGTGATTGCCGTTGGCCGCACCTTCTGGTCCACCGAAGTCGCCATCGCGGTTCATCTGCCGGCCGCGCCCCTGTTCGCGTTCGCCGCTGCCGCGTTGCATGCCCGGCTCTTCCCGACGTTCGACGATCTGGCGCGTGCGGGGGTGATCCTGGGGGTCGTGGTCCTGCTCGACGTCGGTCTCGCGGCGCCGGTGGTCGAGAAGGGCTACGCCATGTTCCGGAGCGTTGCCGGTACATGGCTGCCGTTCGTGTTCATCTTCGTCGCGAGCTGGGCGGCCGGACTGCTGTTGTGACGGCGCCCGCCGCCATCACATAACGCTCTAGAAGGAGGGCCGATCATGAAGCTGTTGATCGTCTTCTACTCGTTCACCGGGAACAACCGGCTGCTGGCCGAACACCTGGCGCGCGAACTGAACTGTGTGGCCGTCGAGGTGGTTGAGACGCGCAAGCGTACACCGCTGACCATCATGCTCGATCTCCTGTTGCGGCGCTGGCCGCAGATCGAGCCGATCGCGGTTTCGCCGCAGGACTACGATCATGTGCTGTTCGTCGCACCGCTGTGGAACCGGTTCATCGGTCATCCGATGAAATCGGCGATCCGGCAGCTCGGCGACCGACTCGGCGACTACTCGTTCGTCCACTTCAGCGGTGGCGACCGGCCGAAGCAGGAGGAGCATGTCCGTCGCGAACTCGTTTCGATCGTCGGCCGTCCGCCCGTCCACATGTGGGCGATGTTCGTCGAGACGCTGGTCCCGGAGGAGAAGCGCAAGGAGGTGTCCGAAGTGACCGGCCACGAGGTCACGGCCGAGGAGCTTGCCGGGTTTGCGGTGCCCGGTGAAATCGTCCGGACGTTCCAGGCCGCCGGTTGAACCCGCCCGGACGACCTCTCAGGCGATGGCGGGTGCGCGCGTCGTCGACGTGGTATGATTCGCGTCAAGACGGGAGGCAACGCCATGGCCAAACAGAGCAAGCTTCGCAGGTTCACGCTCGCCAAGGACAAGGAGCGCGACGACTGGGTGCTGCGCGAACAGGGCGCGTCGCGGGCGCGCAAGCGTTTCGCGACCAAGTCAGACGCGTTGGCTGCCGGCGCCCTTGCCGCGGCGCTGGGGCAGGCCGGCGGCTCGGTTCGCATCCGCAAGGAGAACGGCCGGATCCAGGAGGAGCGGACCTTTCCGCGCTCGCGCGATCCCCGCGGCTCGTCTGGCTAGGCGCCGATCGATCCGATCAGTCTGCCCGGTTGAAGTCCTGAGCAACGCGGAGATCCCCACCGTCGTCCCGCACGCGGTGCGGCATCCTGATGACGCGCCGCAGATGCGGGACCTCACGCCGCACGGGCGAAAGATTCCATGTCTGCGACGCATCACTTCGTGCTGCATCGCGCACGGAATGACGGTGAGGTTAGAGGCTCCGGCGGAGCGATCCGGGCCACCGCTATTCGCGGGCGAGGATGTCCTCGACGATCAGGTCGGCGAACAACGCCACCAGCTCGTAGCACATGACGACCTCGCGCTCGTCCGGGTCATAGAACGCGTTCGCCTCGCCGCAGCTCCCGCCGCGCAGCTGGATCGGATTGGGCAGGATGAAATCGGCGTCGATCACCTCGGCCCATGCTTCCATGATGCCGAGATCGCGTAAGAGATCGGCGACGTCGGCCAGGTCGTCGTCCCCGGGCGGGTCGTAGGTGACCGTCAGCTGCGGCGGGCCGTCCGCCTCACGCAGGTGGGGTTCCAGAACCGTGGACCAGCCGACCTGCATCTGTTCGAAATCGTAGGCGCAGCCTTCCTGCCGTTCGTCGTCGATCTCCGCGTCTTCGGCGAGTTCGCCGAAGCGTTCGGGATCGTGCCCGACCATCTTGCAGATGATCGCGTAGCCGCGTTGCAGGTCGAGACTGTGTTCGCCGTAGAAGTCGCTGTCCTGGAAGTCGTCGGTCTGCGTGGCGTCGGAGAGAAACCAGCCGTAGGACGCGTCGATCAGGGCGTCGTCGGCCTCGTCGGTCTCCTGCCACAGAAGAAGCAGGGTGGCGAGATTGTCGACCGCATCCTCCTCGCGACCGAGGATGGGGATGGAAAACTGGTCGATCAGCATGTGGCCGATCTCGTGGAGAAGGACGAAGGTGGTGTTGCCGGCGGCGAACACCAGCGCTTCCTCGGCCTCCTCGTCGGTCAGTTCCTGTGCGCCGAGCGGGGCCGTCCCGCATGCGAACGCAATGGCCAGCGCCAGCGCCGGCAGTTTCCATCGGTGCATCGCTTCAGCCCTTCCCGCTTGATGACGCACGCACCATAGCCGAACCGCGCCGCGCGGTCGCGGGACGCGCGATCAGATCAGCGCGCGAGCCAGATTGGGCAGGAGGACGCTCTGGATGAAGTAGATGATGAGGATCACCACGATGGGCGAAATGTCGAGGCCGCCGAAATTGGGCAGGAAGCCGCGGACCGGTCGCAGCACCGGCTCGGTGATCTGGTAGAGGAAGCGCCCGACGGTGCTCACGAACGGGCTGCCGGCGTTGACGACGTTGAAGGCGAGCAGCCAGCTGAAGACGGCCGCCGCGATCAGGACGTAGACGTAGAGACCGAGAACATAGGAAATGAAACCAAGGAGTTCGAGCATACGATTGGCCTGCAGGCTGCCTCGACGTGGGCTCCGGGTGGGCCCAGGAATACGGACGAATGATGTAAGGCCGTGCCGTTGCAGCCGCAACCCCGGCGGCAGCGAGAGCCCCGGCGCGCGGGCTGCTTGACAGGCCGTTTCGGCCCGCCATACAAGCGGCCTCTGGTGCGGGGCCGTAGCTCAGTTGGGAGAGCGCGTCGTTCGCAATGACGAGGTCAGCGGTTCGATCCCGCTCGGCTCCACCATCTCCATCATTGAGGTCTCAGCGATCCCAGTTGAGGGCTGCGATTCTCGGATCGTCGGTGAAGGCCTCGCGATCGAACGAGATGCGGAGCTTCGGGTATTCGCGGATCGCCTGCACGCCGCTTGGACGGAGATTCATGCGCCAGGTCTGCACGTTGGCAGGCCGGGATTTGGTGAAGACCCGGCATCGCAGCAGCGCGAGATTGCACGTGTTTGCCGGTGCGCGCACGGATTCGTAGCGGATGATGTCGATGTCGCCGTCGCGCGCTGTATCCGCCAATCGCTGACAAGCGGCGTAGTCGATCGCATCCATCCAGTCGGCACGATCTGCGTCGAGTGGCGGCCTGGTGAGGTCGAGCGCCCGCGCCGTCTTGAAGGCCGCCAAGAACGCCGAATACTCTGCCGGACTGGTCGGCCATGGCGTTGCCGGCGAGTCCGCAAAGAAGAGCAGACGATGGAAGGCCAACTCGGCCATCGCGGTCTCCACGGCCTCCGAGGCGTAGTAGACACCGTCGGTCATCCCGGCGCGACGGAACCGTGACCCGGCCGGATACGGCGCGTTGTAGCGGAAGGGGGTGGAAAGCAAGTAGTGGAGGTGTCGGCACTCTTCCGGGAGCGCAGGCTTGGTCGTTTCGATCAGACGTTCGAGAACGGACTGCTCGTCGACATCATCAACCAGCCGCAGCGTCGAGACATGGTGCTGCGCCTCGACGGCGCGCCAGCAAAGGCCGTGAAGCTCATGCGCGCTAGACAATAGCGCGTCGGGTGTCCAGGTAGGTGATGACATCAAAGAGCCCGGCGATGTCCTGAATCCGCTCGATCGGCTTGTTACCGAGTACGGTGTTGTCGTTTGTCAGCCAGCTTCGCGCCACGGCGTCGTCTCCGCCGACAATGGCGTCGAGCGAGCGATAGAGACGGACAAACAGGACGGCGAGTTGAAAGGACGATTGGCCCGGCTCGAGGAGGAGACGTCCCCGCTTCAACCGCGACACGGTTGCCTCGGACACCCCGAGGACGCGCGCAAGAATCCGGTTGGACAGGCCGAGAATGTCCGCCGCGCGAACAGTCGCCTTGGTCAGCGCGCGTGCTTCGGCCGGGCTGGCTTCAACCTTGGTTCGGGTCGGCATTCGAGCACCCTTTCATGTGAGAGATATAGCATAGAATCTTTCATGAGAAAATATCCGAGATCCGAACGCCTTGCGCCTGTAGCGGCCACGGCACCGTCACGGAATCTTGAACCGCTGTGACGCGGGGCGTCACGGTTGCTGGGGTACAGTGCGCACGAGGCGGGGCTACGGGCAAGGAAGGTTGCCATGAGTCTCCAGGCAATGCTGCGCGCGGCCGCAGCCGGAACCGCAATGGTCTTCGCACTTGCCGTCGCCGGTGGCGCCCACGCCATCGGCAGCGGTGATGCCACCACCACCGAAGCGCCGGAGTGCAAGACCGGCCAGGTGTGGGACGAGGACAAGGAAGAATGCGTCGACGCCGAGGCGTTGCTCGACGACGATGCGCTCTATGAGCAGGGCAGTGCGCTGGCGCTCGCCGGCAAGGTCGACAAGGCGTTGCCGATCCTGAACGCCATCGCCGATCGCGACGACGCGATGGTGTTGACCATGACCGGCTTCGCGCTGCGCAAGTCCGGTGAGGTCGATGCGGGAATCGCCCTCTACCACCAGGCGCTCGCGCTTGAGCCCGATAACCTCAACACCATCGAGTATCTGGGCGAGGGCTATGTCGCGGCCGGGAAGCTGTCGCTGGCGATGACCCAGTTGCAGCGGCTCAAGGGCCTGTGCGGCACCGATTGCGAGCACTACCGCAAACTCGCCGACGTCATCGGCGGCAGCGGCGCCTGGTAGCGGACGCAAAGAACAGTTGACGCGCGGTCGCGGTTACCGCGCGTCGCTGGCGAGCCAGGCATCGAGGAAGTCGTTGACGAACCGCGATGTCGCCGGATCGTGTTTCACCCGGCCGTCGAAGTGGTGCTCGGGCGGAAAACCGCCCGGCAGTTCGGCGCGGTCGCCGATGCTCGCGGTCCAGCGTTTGAGCATCGGGACGGTCAGCTCGATGTGGAACTGGATCGCGAACGCTGCCGGCCCATAGGCAAACGCCTGATTGGGAAAGGTCCGCGCGTCGCCGCGGGCAAGAAGATTGCTGCCGCGCGGCAGGTCGAATCCCTCGCTGTGGAACTGATGGACCATCGCCGGCCAATCGGCGACGACGCGTCGTCCGTCCGCGGTCGCCTCCAGGTCGAACCAGCCGATCTCGACGTGCCCGTCATCGTGCGGCCACACCTTGGCGCCGAGGTGACGGGCGAGCAGCTGGGCGCCGAGGCAGAGGCCGAGGAGCGGTGCCCCCTCGCGCAGCGGCACCGCCATCCAGTCGGCCTCGACGGCAAGATAGGCCTCGTCGTCGTTGGCGCTCATGGGACCGCCGAAGACGATGGCGCCTCGGTGGTCGTCCAGGGTTTCGGGCAGGGGCTCGCCGAAACGCGGCCGGCGCACGTCCAGCCTGAGACCGCGCGCGGTCAGGCGCCGCCCGATGCGTCCCGGCGTGGAGTGCTTCTGATGAAGGACGACCAGGACCGGCCGCGGATCAGCCGGCGCCGTCACGAACGCTCTGCTTCAGGCGGATGCGGGCCTGGCTGGAGACCCCAAGCAGTTCGGCGACGCGCCAGACCAGGTTGTCCTCGAACTCGTGCATGTCGCCGTCGGCAAAGACCAGCCGCCACATCATCTCGACGATCCGCTCCCGCTCGGCAACCTCCAGGTTCTGCTTGAGGACGCTGGTGAAGCCGTAGAGATCGACCGCCTCGGCGTCGGCGGCGCCGGCATCGTCAACCAGCCGTCGGGCCGCGCGATCGTCGATGGCGAACCGGGCCTGGAGCTGTTCGCGCAGGGTGTGGCGTTCCTCGTCGGTGATCACGCCGTCGATGGCGACGACGTGGAACATCAGCGCCGCGGCCGCAAGGCGGATGTCGTCCTCGGTGGTGGCCGGGGCTTCGGCGTCGGGCGCGGCGAGGTCGCGCAGGAACTTGGTGACGGCGTCGAACATAGGCGGATGATCGATATAGTAGGCGTCGGCGGCGGAAGCAAAAGCGGTACGCCATGAAAAAAACCGCCGGCTCGGGGCCGGCGGCTCTCTGCCCGAAGGCAGATCCTTTGTCGCGATGACTATCCGGGCGAAAACACCGGATTGCCAATAATCTCAGTCAAACAACCGCCAATAACGACGCCACACGAAACAAGTTAAACAGGACCGGGTTCTTCCGCGTGGGAAGGATCGCTACCGCAAAACCTGCGGAACCCGACGCGAATCACACTTGAATCATATGGGTTCCGCCGCACGTTGCAAGCCCCGTCAAGGGGTTGGGGAGAACCCGGTGGAAAACTTCGGAGCGGCTCAACCGGAGGCCAGCAGAACGGCGACGATAGCGATGTAGGTGAGGTGATGGCCGAGCTGGTCGGCGCCGATCGCCCACCAGAAGGGCGACTGGCTGGTTTCCCATCCGGTGCGGCGCATCACCTGCGATTTGGCCCAGTCGAGATGGTAGTGGATCAGGAATTCGCCGGCGACGATGATGGCGATGACGGCAGCGCCCGGCGTCACGACGAAGAAGACGGGCGCCGTGCCGAGCACATGGATGCCGGCATGGATCAGACCGCCCGGGTGCCCGTAGGTCCCCTTGTTGACCAACTGGAAGTGGGTCTGCAACGGGTAGTCGCAAACGAAGTGCTTGATCTGCAGCCACACCATGAGGCCGAGAACGGTCGCCAAGGGTACGGTCAATCTACGCTCCGCTGGTCGAGTTCATCGCGTCTGTTGTCCCACGCCGTCGCCATCGCCGGGTATGACACCTGTCACACCTATTTGCTGGTGGCCGTGAAGGTGCCGTCCCAGTCGGCCGGCGGCGGCGTCTCCCGATAGTCGGCGATACGGTCCCGGTAGACGTTGTACAGGGTTTCCAGCCCGTTGATACCCACCTCGCGGCAGGCGGCGATCGCCGCCTCCGCGGCGTCCCAGTCGGCGGCGCGATAGGCGGCGAGCATGGCCTCGTGAAGTGTCGCGATCCGCGCCCGCTGCCCGTCGTCGGCCGCAAGCGCCGCCAGTGCGGTGTAGATCCGCGTCGGCTGCGTGCGGCCCTTCACCCGCATCAGATCGAGTTCCAGGCACGCCACGCCGGACAGGCGGGCGACCGTCGTCTCACCCAGGACGATCGGCACGCCGTAGGTCTTGGACTGGCCCTCGTAGCGTGAGGCGACGTTCACGTTGTCGCCGATGACCGAGTAGTCGAAGCGCTGCTCCGAGCCGAGATTGCCGACGCAGCCGTCGCCGGTGTTGATGCCGATGCCGATCGCCACCGTCTGATGCGTGCGCCCGGCCGCTTCGGCTTCGGCCCGCCAGACCTCGTTCATCTCCCTGATCTTGGCGATCATGGCGATCGCCGAATCGACCGCGTGCTGGGGATGATCGGGATCGTCGAGCGGCGCGTTCCAAAAGGCCATGATCGCGTCGCCGATGTACTTGTCGATGGTGCCGCGGCGCTCGAGGATGATCTCCGACAGCGGCGTGAGCAGGCTGTTGACGAAGTGGGTCAGCTCGTGCGCGGTCATGCGCTCGGAGATCGAGGTGAAATTGCGCACGTCGCAGAACAGAATGCTCAGGTCACGCACTTCACCGCCGAGTTCGAGGCGATCCGGATCGGCGATGATCTCGTCGACCAGGCGTGGCGAAACGTAATAGCTGAAGGCCCGCCGGACCTCGCCGCGCTGCTGTTCGACGCGGCGGTAGATGTAGGTCGTGGCCGCCGCGACGAGCAGGAACAGGCTCATCGCCGGGAAGGACGGATCGAACAGGAAACCGTAATAGGCGTAGGCGGCCCAGCCGCCGACCAGGAGGGCGGTGACGACCCCGATGCCGGTCAGGGCGGCATGCGCGGCCGTCATGCGGGGCAGGAGGGCGGCCAGACCGAGACCGACCACCAGGGTGAGCACGATCTCGATCGCCTGGGCGAAGTCCGGCCGGGTCACCGTCCGTCCCGTCAGGATGTGCTCGATCGCCTGGGCGTGGACCTCGACACCGGGGATCGAGGCGTCGAGCGGAGTTGCGCGCAGGTCAAGCAGTCCGGGTGCGCTGGTGCCGACCAGGATGATGTTGCCGGCGATCGCGGCGGGATCGGCCTCGCCGGCGAGCACCTGCCATGCGGGGATGTAGGCGGCGGGGTTGGACGGCCGGAACTGGAGCCAGATGCCGCTGTCGGCGTCGGTCGGGATCTCGATGCCGCCGACGCGAATGTGGTTGAGCCCGGTGGCGGCGCCGAAGGCGGTTTCGCCGCTGGCATTGGAGGCCTTCAGCACATAGGTGCTGGCGCGCTGGGCGACGCGCAACGCTTCGGTGACCAGCGTCGGCACGAACTGCTCGCCGGCGCGGTACATCAGCGGCACCCGCCGTATCACCTGGTCGCGGTCGGGGATCCAGTTGATCGAGCCGATGCCCGCCGCGGCCTCGTCGAGGACCGCGAGATTGCCGGTGACGCCGGCGAAGTTGGGGACGAACGGCGCCGGGTCGTCGCCGGCGACGGCGAATCCGGCTTTGGGCGGCAGTTCGCCCCCCGCCCGCGTCGAGAGCACTGCGGCGAGCACCGACGGGGTCTGGCTGATGATCGCGGCGAAGGCGGCATCGTTGGTCTCCACCTCCGAGACGACCGGGCGGATGAGGTCGGCCTGGTCCTCGGGCAGGAGCGCGACGATCTGTTCGGGCGATGTCCGGTCGGGTTCGGAAAACAGGATGTCGAAGGCGACGGTCGCCGCCCCCTGCTCCGTCAGCTTCATCAGGAGATCGGCGGTGAGGCGTCGCGACCATGGCCACTGGCCGAAGCGGTCGAGCGATTCCTCGTCGATGTCGACAACGCGGACCGGCAGGCTGGGATCGTAGCTTTGCGGCGAAATCTGCTGGTAGGAATCGAAAGCGATCAGGCGCACCGCCTGCACGAAGAACGGATCGGCCAGCCGCACCAGCGCCGGACCCACCAGGATGGCGGCCACCAGCAGCAGGTACAGTCTGTCTGTGCGGACGATCACGTCGCCGGTCCCCCCTGATCAACGAGTATCGCGGCGAAGGCGCGTCTCTTCAACGCCGCGCGCGGTCGTCAGCGACCAAGGATGTGCCCGAAGAAGGTGCGAATGCGCGCCGCCACGTCGCCGGTTTCATGGGATTCGGCGGCGATGCGGTCGAGTTCGGCCTGGCGTTCGGCGAGTTCGGCGCCGAACCGGTCGACCAGTTCCGGGGTCCGGGCGAGGATCGCCTCGAGCGCGACCTTGCCGATCTCCAGCGCCTCGACCGGCGCCCGTGCGGTGACGGTGGCGTTGCGGCGCGCACCGGTGAGCAGCGACATCTCGCCGACGATCTCGCCGGGTCCGAGCGTCGCGACGTGGCGTCGGTTGTCTTCGCCCGTGGTCAGGTGAACGTCGACCTCACCGGCCGTGACGACGTACATAGCGACGCCGAAATCGCCGCGACTCATCAGCACCGCGCCCTCGGGGTAGGTGGCATGGGTGGCCTTGGCAGTGAGCGCGGCCATGTGGCTGTCGTCGAGGACCTCGGTGAACAACCCGACCTTGCGCAGATGCTGTTCGCGTTCGGCTGTGTCCAACGTGCTCGTCCCGGAGATGTACAGGGCGCGGCCGTCGCGCCCGATCAACGCGGGCCGAGCCGCCACTCTCCTTCGGGCACAAACGCGGAAAATGCAAACGCGAACGTCACGTCATAAGGCAGCTCCGTGTCCGGCGCCTCGACACTGGTGACGCGCACGTCGCTGATCTCGCGGCCGCGCGCGATGTTGCGGCGGTCGTGGAGCGAGTTGCGGGTGGTTGTCGCCTCAAGCACCACACCGCCCTCCTCGATACGGCCCTCTTCGACGATGCGATCGAGTGGCCAGGCGCTGTCGCCGACGACCACCACGTAATCGAACATGCGCAAGCTCTCGGGCAGATCATAGGGGAAGGCGCTGCGGCTCGGAACGCGCCCCTCCATGCCGGCATAGGGCGAACTTCCATACGGGCGCAGGAACGGATCGGCCGGAATGAGGACCTCGCCGTCGGAATGGCGGTCCCGGAAGGTCCTCAGCGCTTCGAGCCGTGCCGGCAGGAGTTTCAGCGTCTGGCCGGTCAGCTCACCGATCAGGGCGCGGCCGCCGAATTGCTGCCACCACGATTCCGTCTGGTGGTCGTACATCACCATGTCGAAATGGCGGATGCGGCCGGTGTTGCCGAAGGTCAGCTCGCGGTCGCCGAGCCGGCGATCGAAGACGAGGCCGGAGTTGCACAGCGGGCAGTAGGTGACGACGAAGGGCTGATCGCCGATCCGGTCGTTGACGATCTCGTGCCACAGCATCAGCCGCAGGGGATAGGCGCGGGCGACGCCGTCGAAGCTGACACTGATGACCGGCTCCAGCTCGCCCATGTCGGTGACGTCTTGGATGTCGTCCACCGGCGCGAACACCGGATCGTGGATCGGCGGGATCGAGTCGCGCCGGGCGCCGTCGAACTGGATCTCCTCGAACGGGATCTCCGATCGGGAGAAGTCGGTGCCGGGGAATTCGCGGGCGAGGTCCATGAGCGACTGCGCGCCGGCTGGCGCGGCGAGTGCCGTTGCGAGCAGCGTGGCGAGCGGCAGGACGGCGCGGAGAGATGGCATCGGAAGCCTCATCGTCGTGGACGCCCCTTCAGTTGTAGGTCGCCGGCGCGCCGCGGCGGCTCAAAAGACGGTAGATTCCTTGTGATGAGTGCCGGACGTGCCGTTGCGCCGGCGGGCGTCTTCGCCTAATCCGGCGGGACGCGGGATGACGGACAACGCACCAACCACGACACCGGGCGCCGAACTGGTGATCCGCCGGCCGGACGACTGGCACGTGCATCTGCGCGACGGCGCCGTGCTGGATGCCGTCGCGCCGTTCACCAGCGCCCATTTCGGCCGGGCGATCATCATGCCCAACCTGGTGCCACCGGTGGTGATGGCGGCCGACGCGGCTGGCTACAGGGCGCGCATCCTGGCGGCCGTGCCGGCCGGGCACGACTTCACGCCCCTGATGACCCTCTACCTCACCGAGGCGACCGATCCCGACGATGTCGCCGCCGCCGCGCGCGACGGTCTCGTCACCGCGGTGAAGCTGTACCCGGCGGGCGCCACCACCAACTCGGCCAGCGGTGTGCGCGACGTGCGCGCGGTCGACGCGGTGCTGGAGCGCATGGCGGCGATCGGCCTGCCGCTCCTGATCCACGGCGAGGCCACCGATCCGGAGATCGACATCTTCGATCGCGAGGCGGTGTTCATCGACCGGGTGCTCATCCCCCTGCGGCAGCGCCATCCCGGCCTGCGCGTGGTCCTGGAGCATGTCACCACGGTGGACGCGGTCGACTATGTGCGCAGCGTCGAGGCGGGGCTGGCCGCGACGATCACGGTCCACCACCTGGTCATCAACCGCAACGCCGTCTTCCGCGGCGGCCTGCGCCCGCACTATTTCTGCCTGCCGGTGGCCAAGCGCGAGCGCCATCGCCTGGCCCTGCGCGCCGCCGCCACGTCGGGCGATCCGCGCTTCTTCCTCGGCACCGACACCGCGCCCCATCCGGTCACCGCGAAGGAATCGGCCTGCGGCTGCGCGGGCATCTTCACCGCACCGGTGGCGCTCGCTTGCCTTGCCCATGTGTTCGAGGCGGAGGGCGCGCTCGACCGGTTCGAAGGTTTCGCCTCGCGCCATGGTCCGGCCTTCTACGGCTTGCCGGTGAACGACGCGAGGACGCGGCTCGTCCGCGACGCCGCGCCCTACACGCCGCCAGCCCCTGTTCTGGCCCGCGACGACGCCATCGCGGTGTTCGATCCCGAGTTCCCGCTGCACTGGCGGGTGGCCGACACACAACCGACCTGAGGACCATCACCATGGCTGCCCCCATCCTCTACGATCCCGCCCTTGCGGCGCAGACCACCGCCGGCATGCTGCTGGAAGTCGGCGCGGTGCACTTTCGCGCCGACAAGCCGTACAAGCTGACGTCCGGGCTCGCGAGCCCGGTCTACATCGATTGCCGCAAGCTGATCTCGTATCCGCGGTTGCGGGGGACGCTGATGGATTTCGCGGTCTCGACAATCGTCCGGCAGATCGGCTTCGAGGCGCTCGATGCGGTGGCGGGCGGCGAGACCGCCGGCATCCCGTTCGCCGCGTGGATCGCCGATCGCCTTGGCCTGCCCATGCTCTATGTGCGCAAGAAGCCCAAGGGCTTCGGGCGCGACGCGCAGATCGAAGGGCACCTGAGCGAGGGGCAGCGTGTGCTCCTGGTCGAGGATCTCTCCACCGACGGCGGCAGCAAGGTGAAGTTCGCCGAGGCCTTGCGCACGGCCGGTGCCGTCACCGAGCACGCGCTGGTGGTGTTCCACTACGGCATCTTTCCCGAGGCGGAAGCCGCGCTGGCGACGAAGGACCTCAAGCTCCACCATTTGGCGACGTGGCGGGATGTGCTCGCCGCGGCCCGCGCCGGCGACTATTTCGACGCCGCGACCCTCGATCAGGTGCAGGCGTTCCTCGACGCGCCGCTCGCCTGGTCCGCCGCCCATGGCGGCGCCGACACGCTGTCGGTGTAGGCGCGCCTAGATGGCTGCCGCAGCGGGTGTGGTGAGGCCGCCCGCTTCGGCGATGAAGGCGATCACCTCGTCGAGGCCGCGTCGTCGCCGGAGGTCGGTGAACACGAACGGCCGCTCCTCGCGCGCCTTCTCCGTGTCGGCGCGCATGATGTCGAGATCGGCGCCGACATGGGGCGCAAGGTCGGTCTTGTTGACGATCAGCAGATCGGACCGCGCGATCGCCGGGCCGCCCTTGCGCGGGATGTCCTCGCCCTGGCAGACCGAGATCACGTAGAGGGTGAGATCGGCAAGCTCCGGCGAGAAGGTCGCGGCGAGATTGTCACCGCCGGATTCGATCAGCACCACGTCGAGATCGTCAAAGCGCTCGTTCAAGGTTGCGACGGCCTGGAGGTTGATCGAGGCGTCCTCGCGGATCGCCGTGTGCGGGCAGCCGCCGGTCTCCACGCCGATCACGCGGTCCGACGGCAGCGCCTGCAGGCGTTCGAGAAGTTTGGCATCCTCTTGGGTGTAGATGTCGTTGGTGACGACGGCGAGCGACCAGGTCGCGCGCATGGCCTTGCAGAGCTCGGCCGTCAGCGTCGTCTTGCCGGCGCCGACCGGTCCGCCGATGCCAACGCGCAAGGGGCCGTGGGGGGAGGACATGGGGCTTCTCCGTCAGGATCGGAAGAGTCGGGGGGCGAGCGTCTCGTGCCGCATGGAGGCGATATCCGCGGCGAGGCTGGCGGCGCCGATATCGTCGGGATCGGCGGCGATCGCGGCGTCGGCCACCTCGTGGCAGAGCGGTTGCAGGGCGGCGATCACCTTCTGGCCGTCGGTCTGGCCGAGCGGGATCAACCGGATGCCGGCCGACACCAGATTGGCGGCGAAGGCGAACAGGTACATGGTCGCGGTCTCGGGCAATGGCAGCTTGGCTGCGGCCGCGGCACGGCCGACTGCGACCGGATAGGGGGCCGGGCCGGCGACGGGGACGTCCCAGCCCTCGGCCACGGCCTCGGTGAAGGCCGTACCCTGTGCGGTCGATTCCAGATGGCGTTCCAATGACGGTTGCAGCGCCGCTGCCAGGTCGGCCACGTCATTGTCCTGCGGATCGCGATAGGCGGTCGCCATCAGCACCACGTCGCTGCGCCCGGCACCTTGGGCGACGCAATTGCCGATCCAGTCCGAGAGCGATGCGCGATCGATGACGATCCCGTTGCGAACCGCCGTCTCCAGCCCGTGTGCATAGGAGAAGGCGCCGATCGGGAAGGCCGGCGAGAACCAGGCGGCCAGCGTCGTCAGCGCGTCAGTCATGACTGTGACCGTGCCCCTGACCGTGATCATGCGTATAGGCGCCGCCCTCCGGCTGGAACGGCGCCTCGACACGCGTGACGGTGCAGCCTTGGCCTTCCAGCATGGCGGCGACCACGCGATCCCAGCGCAGCACCAGCCGGTCGGCATGCACCTCGCAGGCGAGATGGCGGTTGCCCACGTGCCAGGCGGTGCGCAGCAGATGTTCGCGGTCGTGCGCGCGGACCTCCATCAGGTCCTCCGGCGCGGCGCGGACCTCGATCGTGCGTCCGTCGTCGAGTTCGATCAGGTCGCCGTGTCGCAGCGCCACCGCCTCCGGCAAGTCGAGCAGGAAGGCGAGACCGTTGTCGCCGGTCATGGCGACGCGGCGGCGGTGCCGGTCATCGTAGGTGAGGGTCACCGTGTCGGCCGGGTCGGGACCGGTGTCGGCGACGGAGGTGGCGCGGATCATCGCCGGTGCCTCAGAACAGGAAATAGCGCTGCGCCATAGGCAGCTCGGTCGCCGGTTCGCAGGTGAGCAGTTCGCCGTCGGCGTGGACCAGATAGGTCTCAGGATCGACGTCGATCTTCGGCGTCGCATCGTTCAGCACCATCGAGGCCTTGGAGATGCCGCCGCGGGTGTTGGCGACCGGCAGCGTGGCCTTGGCGATACCGAGCGTCTCGCCGATGCCCGCTTCATGCGCGGCCTGTGAAACAAACGTCACCGACGAGGCGGTGCGCGCGCCGCCATAGGCGCCGAACATCGGCCGGTAGTGCACGGGCTGCGGCGTCGGGATCGACGCGTTGGGATCGCCCATGGGCGCGGCGGCGATGGTGCCGCCGATCAGCACCATCTCCGGCTTGACGCCGAAGAACGCCGGGTCCCACAGCACCAGATCGGCGCGCTTGGCGGTCTCGATCGAGCCGATGTGGTCGGCCATGCCGTGGGCGATCGCCGGATTGATGGTGTACTTGGCGATGTAGCGGCGGACGCGGAGATTGTCGTTGTCGCCGGTTTCCTCGGCGAGCCGGCCGCGCTGTCGCTTCATCTTGTCGGCGGTCTGCCAGGTGCGGATCAGCACCTCGCCGACCCGCCCCATCGCCTGGCTGTCCGAGGCGATGATCGAGAACGCGCCCATGTCGTGCAGGATGTCCTCGGCGGCGATGGTCTCCTTGCGGATGCGGCTCTCGGCAAAGGCCACGTCCTCCGGGATGTTGGCGTCGAGGTGGTGGCAGACCATCAGCATGTCGAGATGCTCGTCGATGGTGTTGACGGTGTAGGGTCGCGTCGGGTTGGTCGACGACGGCAGCACGTTGGCGAGCCCGCACACCTTGATGATGTCGGGCGCGTGGCCGCCGCCGGCGCCTTCGGTGTGGAAGGCGTGGATGGTGCGGTCCCTGAACGCCGCAATCGTGTTCTCGACGAAGCCGGACTCGTTCAGCGTGTCGGTGTGGATCATGACCTGCACGTCGTGGTCGTCGGCAACGTTGAGGCAGCAGTCGATGGCGGCGGGCGTCGTGCCCCAGTCCTCGTGCAGTTTCAGCGCCGCCGCGCCTCCGAGCACCATCTCCTCAAGCGCTGCCGGCAGCGAGGCGTTGCCCTTGCCGGCGAAGGCCAGGTTCATGGGGAAGGCGTCGGCTGCCTGGATCATGCGGCCGATGTGCCACGGGCCGGGCGTGCAGGTGGTCGCAAGTGTCCCGTGCGCGGGGCCGGTGCCGCCGCCCAGCATGGTCGTGACGCCCGAATAGAGCGCTTCCTCGACCTGCTGCGGACAGATGAAGTGGATGTGCGCGTCGAACCCGCCAGCCGTGAGGATCCTGCCCTCGCCGGCAATCGCCTCGGTGCCCGGCCCGATGACGATGTCGACGCCGGGCTGGGTGTCGGGGTTGCCGGCCTTGCCGATCCCGGCGATGAGACCGTCTTTCAGGCCGATGTCGGCCTTGTAGATACCGCCGGCGTCGACCACCAGCGCGTTGGTGATCACCGTGTCGACGGCGCCGTCGGCGCGCGTCGTCTGCGCCTGGCCCATACCGTCGCGGATCACCTTGCCGCCGCCGAACTTCACCTCCTCGCCGTAGGTAGTCATGTCCTTCTCCACCTCGACGAAGAGTTCCGTATCGGCGAGGCGCACCCTGTCGCCGGTGGTGGGACCGAACATGTCGGCATAGGCGGCGCGGGAGATCGGGTGGGGCATCAGAGGTCTCCCATCACGCGCTTGTTGAACCCGAAGACGCGGCGGGCGCCGGTCAGCGGCACCAGCGTCACCTCGCGGCTCTGGCCGGGCTCGAACCTGACGGCAGTGCCGGCGGCGATGTCGAGCCGCATGCCGCGGGCCTTGTCGCGGTCGAAATCGAGCGCCGGATTGGTCTCGTGAAAATGGTAGTGGCTGCCGACCTGCACCGGCCGATCGCCGGTGTTGGCGACGGTGAGCGTGACCGTCATGGCGCCGTCGTTGAGCACGATGTCGCCGGGTGCGGTGATCACCTCGCCGGGGATCATCGCCGCCTCCGCGCCATGGCTCGTTGCGCCCATATGCGGTGCAGGATCATCGACAGCGGCAGCAGCGCCAAGGCAACGGCGACCAGGACCAGCGCCAGCGGAACGGTCACCTCGCCATGGGGATGCAGATGGGCGTCGCCGGCGCCGTGCGCCAACGCCAGGGTCGGCGCGATCAGCAAGGCCACGGCGAGGACGATGGTTCGCATGTCAGTCTCCTTCGCGGATCGGATCGTGCACGGTGACGAGCTTCACGCCGTCGGGAAACGTCGCCTCCACCTGCACGTCGTGGATCATCTCGGCGACGCCCTCCATCACCTGATCGCGGGTGAGGACGTGGGCGCCGGCCTCCATCAGATCGGCGACCGAGCGGCCGTCGCGGGCGCCCTCGGTGACGAAATCGGAAATCAGCGCGATCGCTTCGGGATGGTTGAGCTTGACGCCGCGCTCCAGCCGCCGCCGGGCCACCATCGCCGCGGTGGCGATCAGCAGCTTGTCCTTCTCCCTCGGGGTCAGCTTCATCGTCGGTGTTCCCTTGCTAGACGCGCCAGACACGCGGCAGGGCGCGCCCATCGTCGAGAATCCCGAGAGCCGTCGTCAGGCGCGACCGCAGGACCATGCCGTCGGCGCACAGAAGCCGCGCGACCAGCTTGCCGTCGAAGGCTGAAGCGCCACCGTCGTCCCCAATCGCCGCGCGCACGGGCGCGACCAGGCGCTCGGGATCGTCGCCGAGCCAGACCAGCGTCGCGAACGCCCGGGCGCCGGCAAGCAGCGCCGTGCCCCTCCGCAGCGCATCGATGTCGCCGGTGATGCGCAGCGCGTCGGCGAAGACCAGACGCCCGGCGCGGCGGATCATCCAACGGTCGTGGATCGCGCCGGCACGGAAGGTTTCGCCCATGGCCGTGCGGCCGAGCACGAACGATTCGACGCCGAGAAAGGTCGCATCGCCCGCCAGCTCCACCTCGAGCGTGCGGCGAAGGCGACCACCGTCGTAGACGATCGTCTCCTGCGGCAGCCACGCGAAGCGCGCCCCGGTGCCGACGCCGACCCGTGCATCGATTCGGGCGACCCCGTCGACGGCGCGGTAGACCTTCTCGCACGCTTGGGTGGTGAGCGCGGCGTCGGTGCCGGCGTCGGCGGTCAGGTCGAGCGTATAACGATCGCCGCCGGTAACGCCGCCGGCGGTGTTGACCAGCACCGCCTGCAGGGACGGGCCGTCGTGGTTGGCCGGGAACCTGACCTTGGTCGCGCCTTCCTGAAAGGCCTCCGCGACCTGCGTGGCGCCGTCGCTGTCGCGCGCCAGGCGCACCCGCGCGTCCCCGCGGCTGCGCTGAACGGCAGGTGTCATCGCCACGGTCGAAACGTCGGCACTGGCTGAGGCAACGGGCATCAGACGACCAGATGCCGCCTGACGTCGGGATCGTCCAGACCGGCCGTGTCGCCGGCGTAGACGATCTCGCCGCGATCCATGAGGTAAACCCTGTCGGCCAGTTCGCGCACGAAGTCGAGATACTGCTCGACGAGCAGAATCGCCAGCCCCGAGGAGTCGCGCAGGTACTGGATGGCGCGGCCGATGTCCTTGATGATCGAAGGCTGGATGCCTTCGGTGGGCTCGTCCAGGACCAGCACCCTGGGGCGGGTGACCAGGGCGCGGGCGATGGCGAGCTGCTGCTGCTGACCGCCGGAGAGGTCGCCGCCGCGCCGGTCCATCATGTCGCCGAGCACCGGGAACAGGTCGAAGATATCGGCTGGAATCGACCTCACGGCGGGCGGTCGGCCTGCGTAGCCGGTCTCCAGGTTCTCCTTCACCGTCAGGAGCGGGAAGATCTCGCGCCCCTGGGGCACATAGGCGATTCCGGCACGCGCCCGTGCGTAGGGTGGCAGGCGATCGATGGTTCGGTTGTCGAAGGTGATGGTGCCGGCGGACGTGGGGTGGTGGCCGACGATCGCGCGCAGGAGGCTGGTCTTGCCGACGCCGTTGCGGCCGAGCACCCCGGTGATCGTCGCTTCCGGCGCGTCGACGCTGACGCCGCGCAAGGCTTGCGCCGCGCCGTAGGACAGGTCGATTTCGCGGACGCTCAGCATGGTTCAGCGCCCCAGATAGACGTCGATGACGCGCTGATCGGCGCTCACGTGATCCAACGACCCTTCCGACAGGACGGAGCCTTCATGGAGCACGGTCACCTTGACGCCGAGGTCGCGAACGAACGCCACGTCATGTTCGACGACCACCACCGAACGGGTTTCGGCGATCTCACGCAGGAGACGCGCGGTTTCCACGGTCTCCGAATCGGTCATGCCGGCCACCGGTTCGTCGACCAGCAACAGCTTCGGGTCCTGGGCGAGCAGCATGCCGATCTCCAGCCATTGCTTCTGTCCGTGGGCAAGATTGGCCGCCAGGTCGTCGGCCTTGTCGGCCAACCGGATGGTTTCGAGAATGCCGTCGATCCGTTCATGCTCGTCCGGCCCAAGGCCGTGCGCCAAGGTTGCGAACACGCCGCGGTCACCCTTCAGGGCGAGTTCCAGGTTGTCACGTACAAGGTGGTTCTCGAACACGGTGGGCTTCTGGAACTTGCGGCCGATGCCGAGCATGGCGATGTCGGTTTCGTCGCGACGCGTGAGGTCGATATGGCCTTCGAACAGGACGTCGCCTTCGTCCGGGCGGGTCTTGCCGGTGATGACGTCCATCATGGTGGTCTTGCCGGCCCCGTTCGGGCCGATGATGGCCCGCATCTCGTCTGGCGCGATCACCAGGGACAGTGCATTCAACGCCTTGAAGCCGTCGAACGTCACCGAGACGCCGTCGAGGTAGAGAACGCTGCCGGAGGCGTGATCTTCCATGGGCCCGTCTCTACTCCGCTGCCGGGACCGTCGCCGGGCGGCCGGCGGTGCCGCTGTCGCCGGCCTTGGCGGGGTCGGTGTGCGGCGGTTCGGTGGGCGCGCGAGTCGTGCTCCCGCGGTCGCGCCGCAGCCAGCCGAGGTTCAGTGCGCCGACGATGCCGCGCGGCAGGAACAGCGTGACGAAGACGAACAGTCCACCGAGGACGAACAGCCAGAGATCGGGCAGTGCGGCGGTGAAGACGCTCTTCACGCCGTTGACGAGGACGGCGCCGAGGATCGGTCCGATCAGCGTGCCGCGACCGCCGACGGCTACCCAGATGACGACCTCGATCGAGCGCGCGGGCGCAAACTCGGAAGGATTGATGATGCCCACCTGCGGCACGTAGAGCGCGCCGGCGACGCCGGCCATGCAGGCCGACAGCACGAAGGCGAACAGCTTGGCGTTCTCGACCCGGTAGCCGAGGAACCGCGCGCGGCTCTCGGCGTCGCGCACGGCAAGGAGCACCTTGCCGAAGCGCGAGCGGATCACGAACGCGACCAGCAGGACGCCCAGCCCCAGCATGATCGAGGACGCCGCAAACAGTGCGGAACGGGTTGTGTCGGCCTGGATGTCGAAGCCGAGGATGTCCTTGAAGTCGGTCAGGCCGTTGTTGCCGCCGAAGCCCATGTCGTTGCGGAAGAAGGCGAGCATCAGCGCAAAGGTCAGCGCCTGGGTGATGATCGACAGGTAGACGCCGGTCACGCGCGAGCGGAACGCGAACCATCCGAACACCAGGGCCAGGAGTCCGGGCACCAGAACGACCATGACGGCAGCGAACCAGAACTGATCGAAGCCGTACCAGAACCACGGCAACTCCTGGTAGTTCAGGAAGACCATGAAGTCCGGCAGCACGGGATCGCCGTAGACGCCGCGCGAACCGATCTGGCGCATGAGGTACATGCCCATGGCGTAGCCGCCGAGCGCGAAGAAGGCGCCGTGGCCCAACGAAAGGATGCCGCAGTAGCCCCAGGCGAGATCGAGCGCCAGCGCCAGCAACGCAAAGGCGAGATACTTACCCGCGAGCGCAACCGCGAAGGTCGGCACGTGGAACGGCTGGCCTTCGGGTACGACCAGGTGCAGCACCGGGACCAGGACAGCCAGCGCGACGAAGCCGATGAAGATCAGCCAGGCGCGGGCGCCCAGCGCCTCGAACAGGCGTCGGGTGATCATGTTTCCACCGATCGGCCCTTGAGCGCGAACATGCCGCGCGGGCGCTGCTGGATGAACAGGATGATGAAGACCAGAACGAGCACCTTGCCGAGCACGGCGCCGGCATAGGGCTCGAGGAACTTGTTGACGACGCCGAGGCTTAGCGCACCGAGCAGGGTGCCCCACAGATTGCCGACGCCGCCGAACACGACGACCATGAAGGAATCGATGATGTAGCTTTGGCCGAGGTTGGGCGAGACGTTGTCGATCTGCGACAGGGCGACGCCGGCGATTCCCGCGATCCCGGAGCCCAGCGCGAAGGTGAGCGCGTCGACCCAGGGCGTGCGGATGCCCATGGCCGCGGCCATGGCCCGGTTCTGGGTCACCGCGCGCATCTGCAGACCGAACGAGGTGACCCGCAGCAGGAGCAGGAGAAGGGCGAACACGATCAGCGCGAAGATGAAGATCCAGAGCCGGTTGTAGGTGATCGTGATCTGGCCGAGCTCGAAGGCTCCCGACATGAAGGACGGATTGCCGACCTCGCGATTGGTCGGCCCGAAGATGGTGCGCACGGCCTGCTGCAGGATCAGCGACAGGCCCCACGTTGCCAGCAGCGTTTCCAGCGGCCGGCCGTAGAGGAAGCGAATGATGCCGCGCTCGATGGCGAAGCCGGCGGCGCCGGCCACGAAGAAGGCCAGCGGCAGGGCGATGGCGAGCGAATAGTCGAAGAGTTCGGGCGCCGAGGTGCGGATGATCTCCTGAACGACAAAGGTCGTGTAGGCGCCAAGCATGACCATCTCGCCGTGGGCCATGTTGATCACGCCCATGACGCCGAAGGTGATGGCCAGGCCGATGGCCGCCAGCAGGAGGACCGAGCCGAGCGACAGGCCATACCAGACGCTCTGGGCGCCATCCCACAGGGCGAGACTGTTGTTGATGGCCGTGACGGCATCGCTTGCGGCCGCGGCCAGTGGCCCGGTGCCGGTCGCCACCGAGGCGAGCACGGCCACGGCCTCCTGGTCGCCGCGCGCCAGCAGAACGTCGACCGCGGCAAGCTTGTCGTCGTCGGAAAGGTCGGAGCCCAGGACCGCGGCAGCCCGCGCCTCGGTCATCAGCGCCCGCACACCGCTGTCGGTTTCGGCTGCCAGCGCCGCGTCGAGCGCGTCGATGGCGTCGGCGTCCCGCGCCTTGAAGACGGCCTCGGCGGCGGCCGCCCGCGTAGCCGCGTCCGGACTGCGCAGCGTCAGGCCGCCAAGCGCCGCCTTGATGGCCCGGCGCAGCTTGTTGTTGACCTTGATCTTCTTCACCGCGCTGCGCTTGACCTCGCCGAGCGCCTCGTCGGTCAGCGGATCGCTCAAGGTGTACTTGCGGCCCGGCGCCTTGGCGGCGATGACCACCAGCCCGTCGTCCTTGCGGTAGAAGAGATCGCCCTCGCCGAGGGCTTCCAGCGTCGGCACGACGGACGGATCACCGGTCGCGGCGAGGTCACCGACGATCGTTTCGACGTGGTCGAACCCGCCTTCGGCCAGCGCGTTGATCTGGCCTCTGAGCGGGTGCTCCTCAGCGAGCGCCGTGCTCGGCGCACACAGCGCCAGCAGGGCTGCGCAGAACCGGAGCAAACGTATCAACCGCATCGTGTCGTCGCCGTATCGGATGGGGTGCGAAAAGGGGCGGCGGAACCGGTCCGCCGCCCTCGTTGTTGCGGTTAGATGTTCAGGCGCCCTGGCCGCCGCACTTGCCGGTCTCGACGTTGAAGTTTCCGCAGGCGAGCGGTTCACGCCAGTCGGAGATCAGCGCCCGGGAATCCGGCAGGTAGTCGGACCACTCGTCACCCAGGACCAGGCCCGGCGTCTCGAACACGATGTCGAACTGGCCGTCGTCCTGGATCTCGCCGATCAGCACCGGCTTGGTGATGTGGTGGTTCGCGCCCATCGACGCGTAGCCGCCCGACAGGTTCGGCACCGCGACGCCGACCATGGCGTCGATGACGGCGTCGGGGTCGGTCGTGCCGGCGGCCTCGACCGCCTTCACCCACATGTTGAAGCCGATGAAGTGCGCTTCCATCGGGTCGTTGGTGACGCGGTCCTCGTCGCCGGTGAAGGCGTGCCAGGCCTCGATGAACTCGTCGTTGATGTCGGACTCGACGCTCATGAAGTAGTTCCACGCAGCCAGGTGACCGACGAGCGGCTCAGTGTCGAGGCCCGCCAGTTCCTCCTCGCCGACCGAGAAGGCCACGACCGGGATGTCTTCGGCCGAGATGCCCTGGTTGCCGAGTTCCTTGTAGAACGGAACATTGGCGTCGCCGTTGATGGTGGAGACCACGGCGGTCTTCTTGCCGCCGGAGCCGAAGGCGCTGATGTCGGACACGATGGTCTGCCAGTCGGAGTGACCGAACGGCGTGTAGTTGATCATGATGTCCTCGGCCGCGACGCCCTGGTCCTTGAGGTACTGCTCGAGGATCTTGTTGGTCGTGCGCGGATAGACGTAGTCGGTGCCGGCCAGCACCCAGCGCTCCACGCCTTCCTGCTCCATCAGATAGTCGACCGCGGGAATCGCCTGCTGGTTCGGGGCGGCGCCGGTGTAGAACACATTGCGCGAGCTCTCCTCGCCCTCGTACTGAACGGGATAGAACAGGATCGAGTTCAGCTCCTCGAACACCGGCAGCACGGACTTCCGCGACACCGACGTCCAGCAGCCGAAGGTCGCCGCGACCTCGTGCACCGAGATCAGTTCGCGGGCCTTCTCGGCGAAGAGCGGCCAGTCGGATGCCGGGTCGACCACCACCGGCTCGAGCTGCTTGCCGAGCACGCCGCCCTTGGCGTTCTGCTGCTCGATCAGCAAAAGCATGACGTCCTTCAGCGTCGTCTCGGAAATCGCCATCGTGCCCGACAGCGAGTGGAGGATACCGACCTTGATGGTGTCGTCGTCGGCCTTGGCCCCGGCGCCGACGGTCAACGCGGCGGTGAGCAAAGCGGCGGACAATACGCCGGCCTGTTTCGATGTCATTGGAGTCTCCTGACAGATTTGTTTGCACCGCCGCAGCTGCAAGCAAGGGCCAGGCCAATCGTGTCGCGCGCACGTTCGCGCCGATGCCTTGCATGCATCGAAGTGTGCGCAGACCTGCGGTTCAGCCGGATTGGCGGGAGAGAGGTCGGATTGGTTCGCGGGCCGCCGTATCGCGGCCGGCAGGCATTCGCTTGCCGCACCTACGGGCTGTTGCCCGCCGATTGTGCAGTGCAGCGAGAGTGTCGACGAATTGTGCAGGACGTGCGCAAGCCGCCATCCGTGCGGTAGTCTGTGAGACCGGTGGTATTCCGCTGGCAGAGGCGTTTGCACCAACCCTCGCCCCGCGCATGCGTCATCGCCTGCGCGGGGAAGGTTTGGGCATCGCGGTTTCCGCCGCGTCGGTGAGCTTCGGAAGGCCGGCCTGGCCGGCTTCGTTCATGTGTCGCGATTCGAAAGGCCCGGACTGGTGCCGTTGCCCAGCCCGGTGATGAGCCGCGCCCCCTTGGAATGGAAGAGATAGGATCCGAACCAGCTGATCGCCACGAACAGCGGTCGCCGCACACCGATAAGGAAATAGATGTGTGCGATCCCCCAAATCCACCAGGCCAGCCACCCTGAGAGCTTGAACCGACCGAAGTCGATGATGGCGGCGTTGCGCCCGATGGTCGCAAGATTGCCGTAGTGCCGGTACCTGAACGGAGGTGGTACCGCCTTGCCCAGAACCTGCGCCGCGATCCTGCGACCGACATACTTGCCCTGCTGCTTGGCCGCCGGGGCGATGCCCGGAACGTCCCGGCCGTCCCGCCAGGGCACTTTTGCCGCATCGCCGATCACGAAGATCTCCGGTCGGCCCGGCAGCGAAAGATCCGGTCCGACCGATACGCGTCCAACCCGATCCGTCTCCACGTCGAGCCAGGCGCCAACCTGCTCCACCTTGACTCCCGCTGCCCAGATCACCGTGGCCGCGGGGCAGGTGACGCCGTTTGCGACCACGCCGAAATCCGAGATGTCCTCGACCATCACCCCGGTGCGCACTTCGACGCCGAGCCGTTCCAGCGCGGCCTCTGCTTCGGCCGACAAATCGTCCGGAAAGGCCGGCAGAACGCGCGGGCCTCCCTCAATCAGGATGATCCTGGCGAGCTCCGGTCGGATGCGTCGAAAGTCCTCGCACAGGCTGACGCGCGCCAACTCCGCGATCGCACCGGCCATCTCGACTCCTGTCGGGCCGGCGCCCACGATCACGAAGGTGAGCTGCCGGGCCTGCTCATCGGGGTCGGACATCAACTCCGCCCGCTCGAACGCCATGAGGACACGCCGGCGCACTTCGGTGGCGTCGACGATGCGCTTCAGGCCCGGGGCATGCTCGGCCCAGTGATCCTTGCCGAAGTACGAATGCGACGATCCACTGGCCACCACAAGGTAATCGTAGTCCACGGTGGTGGCTTCGCAGTGCACCCGGCGTTCGTTGGTGTCCACGTCAACGACACCGGAGAGCGTGACCGTGACGTTCTTCTGCCGGGAGAAGATGCCGCGGATCGGCCAGGCAATGTCGGCCGGCGAAAGGTCGGCCGTCGCCACCTGGTAGAGCAACGGTTGGAAGAGATGATAGTTGCGCCTGTCGATGATCTCGATCTGGACCGGCGCCTGTTCCAGGGCCTTGGCCGCCATGATCCCGCCGAAGCCGGCGCCGATGATGACGACACGAGGGTGCGGGCGATGAGATTCCGCCATCCGCGGCGACTCCGACATGGGCCTCACAAATCGACCTGCCTCAGGGTCCACGATTCGCGGCGGGAACGACGCTTCCGCATCACGAATATTTGGGCACCGCATCGAATTGCAAGATGGTCTTGTTCCGGGATGCACATGCGATCCGGGGCTCGACAACCCCGCGCCTCCGTCGGGCCGGTTGGCGACGGCATCATCCACCACCCATGCCCCGATGCCGGTCAGATGTGGTATGGAGCCGCCGGCGGCCGATTCCCTTGGCCGCGCGCGCTCCGGCGCTATCTAACCTCACTTACGAACTGACAATTTTGCGACACCGCCTGCCGACATTCGGGCGCATACCTCGATAGGACGGGAATCGATGGGAATGCAGACGTCTACGCGGCTTTTGTCGCTGTCCACTGCCGTGCCGGAGCACAGCCTGCAGCAGAGCCTGGCAGCCACGATCGCTGAATCGCTCTATGCGGGAAAAATGGAGGATTACGAGCGCCTGAAGCCGGTGTTCGTCAATTCCGGGATCGACAAGCGCCACATCAGCATGCCGCTCGAGTGGTACATGCAGCCGCGCGACTGGCAGGAGCGGACCGACGCCTATCTCACCGTGGCGACGTCGCTTTACCGCGAGGCGACGGTCCAGGCGCTCGACGAGGCCGGTCTGCGGGCCGCCGATATCGACGCCATCGTGACGGTCTCTTCGACCGGGATCGCCACGCCGACGCTGGAAGCGCTGGTCGCCGACGAGCTGGGTTTCCGTGCGGATGTGCTGCGTGTGCCGGTCTTCGGCCTCGGCTGTGCCGGTGGCATCTCGGGCCTGTCGGTCGCGGAACGGATCGCGCGCTCGGAGCCCGGATCGCGCGTGCTCCTGGTCGTCGTCGAACTCTGCTCACTGTCCTTCCAGTTGAACCAGCTCACCAAGGCCAATGTCGTCGCGGCCGCCCTGTTCGGCGACGGCGCGGCGGCCTCGGTGGTCTCGTCGCGCGACGACGACGACGGCATCGCGCTCGGGAGCGGACAGCATCACACCTGGCCCGACACCCTGGAGATCATGGGCTGGAAGGTCGATCCCAACGGCTTCGAGGTGGTCTTCGACCGCGCCATCCCGCCGTTTGCGCGCCGCAAGCTGCGGCCGGTGGTGGAGGACTTCATCGAACGGCTCGAGATCGAGCCTGCCGAGATCGCCCGCATGTCGTTCCACCCCGGTGGGTCGAAGGTGCTGCAGGCGATCGAGAGCGCCTTCGAACTCCAGGACGGCACGCTCGATATCGAGCGCGACGTGCTGCGCGGCTACGGCAACATGTCGGCGCCGACGGTGATGTTCGTCCTGCGCCAGGCCGTCGATGACGGCTTCAAGGGGTTGTCGCTCCTGTCGGCGCTCGGGCCCGGCTTCACCGCCGCCTCGATCCCGGTCACCGTCCAATGATCGGCTGGGCCGCCCTCATCCTCGCCTTCGTCACGGTCCAGCGGCTCGCCGAACTGGTCATCGCCCAGCGCAACACCGCGCGCCTGATCGCCAACGGCGGCGTCGAAAAGTCGCCCGGGCACTATCCGGCCATCGTCATCGTCCATGCGGCCTGGCTGATCGGCCTGTGGGTGCTGGCGGCCAACGCGCCCATCAATCTCGGCTGGCTGGCGGTCTTCGTGGTGACCGAAGCGTTGAGGCTGTGGGTGCTCCTGTCGCTCGGCGAGCGCTGGACCACGCGGATCATCGTCGTGCCGGGCGAGGAACTGGTGAAGCGCGGGCCCTACCGGTTCCTCAGCCACCCGAACTATGTCGTGGTCATCATCGAGATCGCGGTGGTGCCGCTGATGTTCGGCATGGCGGCCTACGCGATCGTCTTCTCGGTCCTGAACGCGATCCTTCTCGCGATCCGCATTCCGGCGGAAGCGCGCGCGCTGGCCGAGGCCCAGGGCGCCGCCGGCACCAACTCGATCTAGAGCCGGAAGTTGTAGAGGCCCTGGTCGAAGCGGTTGTAGTCCGCGTAACGCAGCAGGTCATAGAGTTCCTGCCGGGTCTGCATGCGGTCGACAAGCGCGCGCTGGGTTCCCGTCCGCGCGATCTCGTCCAGCGCCGATCCCACCGCCTTCATGGCGAGGCGCAGCATGGTGACGGGATAGATCACGATGCTGGCGCCGAGGTCGGCGAGTTCGGCGGCCGACAGGAGCTCCGACTTACCGAACTCGGTCATGTTGGCGAGGAGCGGCGCGTCGATCTCGGCCCTGGCGCGCGTCCAGTCGTCGGCGTCGTGGAGCGCTTCCGCGAAGATCGCGTCGGCGCCGGCCTGAACGTAGGCGTTGGCGCGCGCGATCATGGCGTCGAGCCCTTCGATCTCGCGCGCGTCGGTGCGGGCGATGATCACAAGGTTCGCGTCGCTGCGCGCATCGACCGCCGCCTTGACCCGCCGCACCATGTCCTCGGCCGGCACCACCGCCTTGCCGTCGAGATGGCCGCAGCGCTTGGGATTGACCTGATCCTCGATGTGGAGGGCGGCGATGCCGCGGTCCTCCATCATGCGCACGGTGCGGGCGACGCTCATGGGTTCGCCGAAGCCGGTGTCGCAGTCGACGATGCACGGCAGATCGGTCACGCGCGCGATCTGTTCGGCGCGGTCGGCGACCTCGGACAATGTCGTGAGCCCGATATCCGGCAGGCCGAGATCGGCCGACAGGACCGCGCCGGACACGTAGACCGCGTCGAAGCCGTGGTTCTCGATCTCCATGGCGACCAGCGGCGAGAACGCGCCGGGCGCGCGCACCAGGCGCTTCTCCGCCAGCAGCGCCTTCAGGTTCGCCCGTTTCTGAGTCCCTGTCTGTTTGGAAAACACCATCAGAAGATCCCCTCTCGCGCATTGACGGCAAGTTCGGTCGCGGTCGCCTCGACGTTGAGCGCGGCGAGGCCGCCGGCCGGAAGGTCGCGCGTGGCGGCGACGGCGTCCAGGAACCGCGCCTGTTCCGTTTCGTCCAGAGCATCGCCGGCGATCGCCCGGAACTTGGCCACGTAGTCGGGCCGCGCGAACGGCCGCGCACCAAGCGGATGGGCGTCGGCGACCGCGATCGAATCGGCGAGCCGGGTCCCGTCGGCGAAGGTGACGATCAGCTCGCCGCCGAACGCCTTCTCCGCCGGGTCAACGGCATGGTAGCGCGCGGTCCATGCCGGCGCCTCCTGCGTCGTGATCTTCCGCCACAGCCGCACCGTGTCCTCGCGCCGGGCGCGCGCCGGCAGGTAGGAGTCGACGTGGTGCCAGCGGCCGTCCTGGAGGGCGACCGCGAGGATGTACATGATCGAATGGTCGAGCGTTTCCCGGCTGGCGTCGGGGTCGAACTTCTGCGGATCGTTGGAACCGGTGCCGATGACGTGATGGGTGTGGTGGCTGGTGCGGTAGACGATGGCCGACACCTTGTCCCAGTCGCCGCCGGTCCGTTCGATGATCCGGTCGCGGAGTCTGAAGGCCAGATCGATCGGGGCCTGGCTCTGATACTCCGCCGAATGTTCCTTGGTGAAGGTTTCGAGGATCGCGCGCTTGGGCTCGCCGCGATCGGGCAGGAGCACGTCGTAGGCGGCGTCCGGCCCGTCCAGCATCCGGGCGATCACCGCGTCCTCGCCCTCGTAGATCGGCGCCGGTGCGCCTTCGCCGCGCATGGCGCGGTCGACGGCCTCGATCGCCAGCTTGCCGGCATGGGCGGGCGCGAACGCCTTCCACGACGAGATCTCGCCCTTGCGCGACTGGCGCGTGGCGGTGGTCACGTGGAGGGCGTGGTTGACCGCCTGATAGATCGTCTCGACGTCGAGGCCCAGCAATGTGCCGAGGCCGGCGGCCGCCGACGGACCGAGATGGGCGACGTGGTCGATCTTGTGCTTGTGGAGACAGATGCGCCGGCAGAGATCGACCTGCACCTCGTAGCCGGTGGCGAGCGCGCGGATGAGGCTCTCGCCGCTGGCGCCGACCTGCTGCGCGACCGCCAGGATCGGCGGGATGTTGTCGCTGGGGTGGGAGTAGTCGGCGGCCAGGAAGGTGTCGTGGTAGTCGAGCTCGCGGACGGCGACACCGTTGGCCCAGGCCGCCCAGTCGGCGCTGAAGCTCTGATCCGGGGCCATGCCGAAGATGGCCGCCCCCGGCGAGCGCGCTCGCGACAGCGCCTGGGCGCGTGCCGTGGCGACCGGTGCACGATTGATCGCGGCCATGGCGACGGCGGCGTTGTCGATGATCCGGTTGACGATCATCTCCGCCACGTCGGCGTCGACGGCGACCGGATCGGCCGCCACCTCGGCGATCTTCCAGGCCAGTTGCTCGCCACGCGGCAGCCGGTCCTGTTCGGGGTGGACACGCACGAGGTGTGATTTCAACGCAGTCCCTTTCCCTTGTCCGGGCGGTGTTCGGTGTGGCCGGGATCATCCGGTTTCGCGGATGTCGTCCGGCGCAACGCCAGCGGTGCGATCACGGTGAGCGCGAACAGGCGGAAGACGTGGTGGGCGGCGACGTAAGTCGGATCGACGCCCAGCGTGATCGCCATCGCCGCCATCGCTTCGAGGCCGCCGGGGGCGAACGCCACGAGCACCAGCGCCGGCGGCAGGTCAAGCAGCCGCGCGACAACGAGGGCGGCAGCGCCGGAGATCGCGAACGCCGCGGCTGTCACCGCCAGCCCGGCGCCGAGCGACGACCGCAGTTCGGCGAGCGATACGCCGGAGAACCGCGTGCCGATGATGGCGCCCATGACGGCGAAGCTCGGCCAGGCCAGCCACGCCGGGACCGCGCCTTCCACCCATCCGCCGAGATGTCCGACCGTCGACACGGCCATCCCGCCGAGCAGGAATGCCGCCGGCATGCGAAGCCGGCGGAGCGCGAGGCCGACGACGAGCGCCAGCACGACGCTGATCGCAAGGGCAACCAGCGGTGTCGTGCCGGCGGGCGCGACGGCCGGGCCGGGTTCAAGGTCCAGCAGGACGATGGCGAACGGTACGATCAGCGTCAGGGCACCGACGCGGGTGCTCTGGACCACGCCCACCCATTTGACGTCGCGTTGCGCCTCCAGTGCCAGGCCGAGGACGTAGCTCAGATGTCCGGGCATGGCCGACAGGGCTCCGGTGGTGCGGTCGCGTCCCCAGAAGCGCGTCATTATCGCGGTGCCGACGCCGATGATCACAAGCAGGACCAGGATCAGGACGGCGAAGCTGATCGGCCACCGCACCGCGGTGGCGTAGACCTCGGGCGTGACGCCGGAGCCGATCGACAGGCCGATGGCGACGAAGCAGGCATCGCGCAAACGCGCCGGGATCATGAGGTTGAGGCCCGCCAGCGAGGCGGCGATCACGGCGATGGTCGGGCCGGTCAGAAACGGTGCGGGGAACGACAGGACATAGGCGACAACGCCGCCTATGGCGGCAATCGCCAGTGTTCTCAGTGTCGGGACAAAGCCTGACGTGACGAGATCGGACACCCGGCCAGACGCTTCCTCAATCCGTGACGGCTTGCGGCTTGCGGATGAAGCGGCGAAGGAACATCGGTGCGATGAAACCGGCGATCGCGGCAATCCACAGGCCGATGGAGATCGGCGAGGAGAGCAGGAAGGTCGGATCACCGTCCGAAAGCACCATCGCGCGCCGCAAGGCATCCTCCATCGCATTGCCGAGCAGGATCCCGAGGATGATGGGCACGGTCGGCACGTCCATCTTGCGCAGGACATAGCCGAGGACGCCGAAGGCCACCATCAGCAGGAGGTCGAAGTAGCTGCCCGACAGCGAGAAGATACCCACGAACGAGATCATCGTCACGCCGGGAAGCAGGACGCCGGGCGGCACTTGCAGGACGCGCACGAACACCTTGACCAGCGGCACGTTCATCGCCAGCAGCACGAAGTTGGCGATCAGCAGCGAGGCGATGAGGCCCCAGACCACTTCCGGCCGCTCGGTGAACAGCGTCGGGCCGGGGGTGATGTTCAGGGTCAGGAGCAGCGCCAGCAGCACCGCAGTCGTGCCGGAGCCGGGAACGCCGAGGGTGAGCATGGGCACCAGGGCGCCGCCGGCCGCGGCGTTGTTGCCGGCCTCCGGTGCCGCCACGCCCCTGGCGACGCCCGTGCCGAAGCCGCCCTTGGGGCCGGCGATCGATTTCTCTGACATGTAGGCCAGGAAGCTTCCGAGCGAGGCACCGGCGCCCGGCAGCACGCCGGCGATGAAGCCGACGACGGTCGCCCGCAGCATCGTCCAGATGGACGAAACGATATCCCTGATCGGCACCGTCACCTTCTCGAGCTTGACGCCGATCGACGATTTGGCGCCGTGGCTCTCGATGAAGAAGAACACCTCTGCGATGGCGAACAGGCCCACGATCGCGACGAGGAAGTCGACGCCGTCCATCAGGTGCAGATTGCCGAAGGTGAAGCGCGGCAGGCCGCTGGAGTTGTCGAGCCCGATCATGGCGATGCCGAGACCGATGCAGGACGCGATCACCGCCTTGGCCTGGTTGTTGGAGGCGATGCCGCCGAGCGTCGAGAAGGCCAGGATGTAGAGCGCGAAGTATTCGGCCGGGCCGAACAGGAAGGCGACGCGGGCAAGCAGCGGCGCCAGCAGCATCAGGCCGACCGTCGCCAGGAAGGCGCCGACGAACGAGGCGACGCCGGAGATCACCAGCGCGTCGCCGGCCCGGCCCTGTTTGGCCATGGGGTAGCCGTCGAGCGTGGTCATCAGCGCCGGCTCGTCGCCCGGTATGTTCAGCAGGATCGACGAGATACGTCCGCCATACATGGCGCCGTAGTAGACGGCGGTCATCAGCACCAGCGCCGAGGTCGCGTCGAGCCCGAGCGTGAAGGTGAGCGGGATCAGGATCGCCACGCCGTTGGAGGGGCCGAGCCCCGGCAGCGAGCCGATGATCGTGCCAAGGAAACAGCCGGCAACCGCCAGCATCAGCGTGGTCGGCGAAAGGGCGACGCTGAATCCGAGACTGAGATTCGACAACAGCTCCATGGCGACTATCCGTGGAACGCTTCGGGGAAGGGCACGAGGCTCAGCCCCAGGGCGTATCTGAAGACGAGGAAGAGGAGGACCGACAGGCCGACCCCGGTGACCGCCGCGAAGACGGCGCGCTGGGATATCTGGTAGCTCAGGATTCCAGCAGCGATCGCGGTCGGCAGCAGGAAGCCGAGCGGCCTGAGGCTGTAGGCATAGATCACCAGCACCACGACGGAGATGACCAGCGCGCCCAGGGTCGCAAGACCGGGCCAGTCGGGCTCTTCGTCGGGGCGGAAGACCAGGACGCCGCCGGCGAGCGCCGCGGCGATGCCGATCAGAATCGGAAAGGTCTTGGGGCCGACCGGGTCGGCCAGAAAGCTGGTTTGAATCTGGGTGGCGCTCGCGATGTACGCGAGCGCCACAAGAATGACGACCAGACCCAGGATCCGGTCGCTGGCCATTACTGGATCACGCCGATTTCGCGTGACAGTTCCTCGGTCGAGGCGACCACGCCGTTGACCCATTCCTGGAAGTCGTCGCCGACCTTGGTGAACGGCGCCAGACCGTTGGCCATCATGGCTTCCTTCCACTCGTCGCTGTTGGCGACCATCTCGAGCTTGCCGGCCCACGACTGGAAGGCATCGTCCGAGATGTTCTTCGGCACGTACAGACCACGCCAGTTGACGGCGACAACGTCAATGCCCTGCTCGCGCGCGGTGGGGATGTTCTCGAAGCCCGGCACGCGCTCTTCCGTCAGCACGGCCACGGCACGAACCTCACCGGCCTTCAGGAAGCCGACGATTTCCGACATGTCGCCGGTCATGGCCTGGGTGAAGCCGCCAACCGTCTGGGTGATAGCGTCGGCGCCACCGTCGAGGCCGATGTACTTGACCGCGCGGATGTCGTTGAAATCGGCCGCCTTCAGGACCTGCAGGACCTTCAGGTGGTCGAAGCCGCCGACGGCCGAACCACCGCCGAAGGCCACCGACTTGGGATCGGCCTTGACCGCGTCGACGAGGTCGTTGAGCGACGCGTAGGGCGAATCCGCGGCCACCACGATCACGCCGGGATCGGCGCCGATCGCGCCGACGAAGCGGACCTGGTCGGCGGTGAGGCCGCCATAGGCATTCTGGGCGAGGCGGGTGGCGGTCGCCTGCGACGCGGCGACGATCAGATCCTCGTCGTCCGAGCGCTCGTTGGCGACATGGCCGAAGGCCAGACCGCCGCCGCCACCGGCCATGTTGGTGACCTGCACCGGATTATCGACGGCGCCGATGTCGTGCATGATCTTGCCGATCTGGCGGCAGGTGAAGTCCCAGCCACCGCCGGGGTTGGCAGGGGCGATGCATTCGGCCGCCGTGGCGACACCGGCCAGGCCGACGGTGAAGACGGCGCCGAGCCCGAGCATGCGCAGTGTGGATGTCATCAGAGAGATCTCCCGTTACGACAACAATGGTTGTTCTTCAGCGCGCCGCCTGTCCCCAGACTCCCTCAAGGTGCGGCCGCATGGGAGGCATGAAAACACACCAGACTGACACCAACCTGACGCTGCACCGCACAACAGCGACTCACCGCGCGGTCAGTGCGTCGTTCCACGCCCTGATCAGACGCTCGCGTTTGACCTGGTCGAGATAGACCAGCAATCCTGGGCCGATACGTACCGGCCGCAGCCGCGTGCCGAGGAGATCCTGCATTGACGTCGCGGTTTCGCGACCCTCAACCGCCGGGTGAAGTGCCGGAATACGGGCCTGCGACGACAGGATCTGCTGCCCGTCGCGCGACAGCAGGTATTCGAGGAACCGCTGGCCGAGATCGGGCCGCGCTGCCGCCCGCGGCACCAGTGCCACACGCGACATGACGATGGTGTAGTCCTCCGGCATGACGATGCCGATGTCGGGATTGTTGGCCGCCCAGCTTTGCGCATACGAGCCGAGGATGTTGTAGCCGAGCGAGAAGCGCCCGTCGCCGACCCGTTCGAGGATCGCCGACGAGTTCGAGTAGAGCTTGACGCCGGCGCCGCCCATGGCGCGCACCAGATCCCAGATGTCGCGGCTGTGTTCGGCGTCGCGGGCGAGGAAGAACAGGCCGGCGCCGGAGCGCTCGATATCGTAGGTGCCGACCCGTCCGCGCAGCGTCACCGCGTTGTCGCGCAGGTGCTGCGCCAGGGCCGCGCGTGTCCGCGGCGGGTCGTCGGCGGGGAAGGCCGCCTTGTTGTAGATGATCACCGCCGGCTCGAAGGTGACGCCGAAGGCGGCGTTCCGCCAGCTCGCCCAGGAGGGCAGGCCGAAATCGCCGTCGAGCGTGACCACGCGGGCGTAACCGTCGTTGGCGAGCTTTAGCTGCAAGTCCATGGCCGAGGAGAAGGCGAGATCGGCGGTGGCGCCGTCGCCGGTGCTCTCGGCGATCACCCGTTCGTGGATCTGCAGGGTCTGCAGTTCCTGGTAGTCGACGGCGATGTCGGGATAGGCGCCGCGGAATCCGTCGACGACCGGCTTGGCCAGAAACTCGTCGAGCGAGCTGTAGACCACGACCATATCCGCCTCGGGATCGCCGTTCAGCGCCGGGTAGACCTCGGCGTGCGACGGTACCGGTGACAGGCCGATCCAGAGCAGGGGGACGAGGAGCGTGCGCAGCATGGCGCAATAGTGCCCGGGCACGGCCTTTCTTCACAAGCCTTGGCGGCTCGTAATATGGTCCGGTCCGGGAGGACGACGCGTGCGAATGCTTGTCGTCGAGGACAATCCGGCGCTGGCCGACGGCGTCGGACGGGTCATGCGCGATGCAGGCCACAACGTCGATCTCGCCGTCGACGGCGAGGCGGCCATGTCGGCGCTCGCGGCCGGCAAGTTCGATCTCGTCCTCCTCGATCTCAGCCTGCCTGACATCGACGGTCTCGACGTCCTGCGCATGATCCGCGGCCGCAACCTCGACACCGCGGTCATCGTGCTGACCGCAAGGGGGGCGCTGGACGAGCGGGTGCGGGGGCTCGACCTCGGCGCCGACGATTACGTCACCAAGCCGTTCGAGGTGTCGGAGCTCGAGGCGCGCGTCCGTGTCGCTTTGCGCCGGCTTGCCGGCCAGCGTAGCAACGTCATCACGTTGGGGCGTGTCGCCTTCGACGTCAACGGACGCCGCGCGACCCTCGACGGGCGACAGATCGAGTTTCCCAAACGCGAGCTCAACGTGTTCGAACTGCTGGCGACCCGGGCCGGCAAGGTCGTGTCGAAACAGCAACTGCGCGACAGCCTCGCGGCCTTCGACGACGACATCAGCGACAACGCCATCGAGCAATATGTAAGCCGCGTGCGCAAACGGATCGAGCCGACGGGGCTGCGCATCCTGACCGCCCGCGGCCTCGGCTACACGCTGGAACTGCCGGAGGCGTAGACGGATGATCCGCTCGCCCCTGTCGCTGCGTTCCCGCCTGCTCCTGTGGCTCTTGGTGCCGCTGCTCCTGGTCAGCGCCGTCGCGCTCATTGACGCCTACCGCCAGGCGAGGACCACCGCCAACGAGGTGCTCGACCGGGTTCTTGCCGGTTCGATCCGGGCGATCGCGGAGCGGGTCGTGGTCAACGACAGCGGCGAACTGGAGATCGACATCCCCTATGTCGCCCTCGACATGCTGACCTCGGCGGCCCAGGATCGGGTGTTCTACCGGGTCGAGGATGCCGAGGGCGGATTCCTCACCGGCTATCGCGAACTGACCGCGCCGGACGACGAAGGCGCTGGCGATCTGACCTTCCGCGACGGCTTCTTCGGCGACGACCGCATTCGCCTGGCGGTCCTTGAGGGCGCGGCGTCGGGGACGTCCCGCTCCGTCGGTTACCGGGTCCTGCTGGCCGAGACGACCGGCGGCCGGGCGGCGCTCACCCGGGAGCTGCTGACGCGGTCGGGGCTGCGCCAGGCGGCGCTGATCACGGTCGCGGTGGTGGTCGTGTGGCTTGGCGTCGGGTTCGGGCTGCGGCCGCTCACCCGGCTCGAAGGCGCGATCGGCCGCCGCATGCCCGACGATCTGCGACCGATTGCGCACCGAGTCCCGGCCGAGGTCCGGCAGCTCACCCATGCGATCAACCAGTTCATGGAGCGGCTCGACAACGCGCTGTCGGCGCTCCGCCGTTTCACCGGCAATGCCAGCCACCAGTTGCGGACGCCGCTCACGGTGGTGCGCACGCAACTGGAGCTCGCGCGCCGGGCGGACACCGAGCAAGCGCGGGCCGAGGCGCTGGCGACCGCCGACAAGGCGGTGGTCGAATCGGAACGGATCCTGGCGCAGCTTCTCCTGCTCGCACGCGTCGAGGAAGCCACCGCCGACGGCCTCAACGAGGATGTCGACATGACGTCGCTGGCGCGCGCGGTGACGCAGGAGCATCTCGACGACGCCCGCCGCGCCGGCATGGATCTGGGTTTCGAATCCTGCGAGACGCCGGTCATCGTCCGGGGCAACAGCCTGCTCCTGGGCGAGATGCTGCACAACCTCATCAACAACGTCATCGCCCACGCCAAGGGCGCGACGCGCTCGACCGTGCAGGTGCGCGCGCGGCGCGACGGCGACGGCCGGGCGATCGCGGAGATTGCCATCGAGGACAACGGACCCGGTATCGGTGCGGGCGAGCGCGACGCGGCGCTGCAACGGTTCGGCCGGCCGCCCGGCACCAACGGCGGCGGGGCGGGGCTGGGTCTCGCCATCGCGCGCGAGGTGGCGAATCTGTTCGGCGGCAGTCTCGCTTTGACGACACCGGACAACGGGCACGGCCTCTTGGTGCGGGTCTCGATGCCGTGCGCGGCGGCACCCGCCGCCGCCTCCTAGAGCGCTCCGGGCTTCCGTTTCTGTGGTAGGGCTCTGATCCGGCGCGCGAGAGGCTTCACGCGCGCCGCCACCGGACGAAGGGACCCAGGCTTGGGCGCACACGACAACAAGGACCATTCCGAAGGCCGGAGCCTGGATATCGCCGCCCATATCCTTGAGTTCATGGGCGGCAGGAGTTCGCTGCACTGGGGCTACTGGGACGATCCCGACGCGGTCAGCAAGGTGACGCTCCAGGACTACGCCGAGGCCGGCGATCAGTTCACCAAGCGGCTCGTGGAGGCGATCCCAGCCGGCGTGGAGACGGTGCTCGACATCGGTTGCGGGACCGGCGAACTGTCGGCCCGGCTGGTCGAGAAGGGCTACGCCGTGCGGGCCCTCAATCCGTCGCGGGCGCAATGCGAGATCGCCCGCAGGAAGCTGCCGCCGGGCACGAGGGTCCATGCCTGCACGTTCGAGGACTTCCAGTGGGACGGGGACGCGCCGGTCGACTGCGCGATCTTCTCCGAGAGCTTCCAGTACGTCGACATCCCCGCGGCCATGGAGAAGCTGTCGAAGATCGCGAAGTACGTGGTGATCATGGACTACCACAAGAATGCGCCCGACGCCCTGCAAGGCGGCGGCTACGACCGCGAGGTGTTCGACGGGAGCTACAAGGAATCCGGCTTCAGAATCGACGACTACACGGACGTCACGCGGAACATGAAGCCCAACTACATTTTCAAGAACGCCTACTACAATGACCTGATGATCCCCATCGCCGAAACCATCCTGATCAGGATGCGGCAGGACATGCCGTTGGTGAATTTCTTCTTCGGCGGGCTGGTGCGCCGGAAGTTCCTGAAGATCGACCGGTTCCGGATGAAAGCGGAGCGGTCCGCGGACCCCGAGAACGTGGTGCGGTGGATCACCTACACACTGATCGTGCTGGCCAACGAGAAGCTGGCCTGAGCCAAGCGCTCAGCCGACAAGACGCACGAACATGTCGGTGTCCGCCGTCGACAGGTCCGGGTCGTGATGAAACCCGGCCTTGCACAGCACGCGCGCGGAGGCCGGGTTGTCCCTGCCAACGCCGCCGACCAGATGCACCGGGCCTTTGGCCTGCACCGCCGACACCAGGCCCGTCACCAGTTCGGTGGCATAGCCCTTGCCCCAGGCCGTTTCGGCCAGCAGGTAGCCGATGTGGATGGCCGGGCGGTCGGATTCCAGGTCGGACGCCAGGAGCAGCAGGCCGATCAGCTCATCGGTTTCATTCGCGGTGATCAGAAGGACGTCGCCTTCCTCAGCACGTGCCGTGACCCATTCGGAGATACCCGCCTGCGTGAGCTGAAGCGGCGGCGGGAGAGGCTCAAGCACCGGTGGCGTGAGGACACCGCCAAGCGCCGTCTCCAATGACCGACGTCTGGACGGATCCTCCACGTCCGGTCGCCAGTCACGGACCGTGAGCCGGTCGGTTGTGAATCGATCGATGGCCATTCAGTCACACCGGTTTGTCGACATTGCCAGCCGTTCCAACGGCGTCCGAATCCTACCACGGTCCGCGATCACCCGATCGTGCCTGGACAAGGCCGCGGCATCAGCTTGACTCACGTCAACCTCTGTGCCTCGCTGCTGCGGTGCACAATGTCCGATAACGTTCCAACAAGATGGGGATTTGACGTGCTGAAGACACTTGCCGTTGCGCTGGTCGCCACCGCCGCCCTGACCTCTCACGGCTTGGCCCAGACCAAGACGCCGTTCGCACTCGACTGGAAGTTCGAGGGCCCAAGCGCGGCCTACTTCGCCGCTGTCGACAACGGTCACTTCGCGGCCGAAGGGCTGGATGTCGAAATCTCGCCCGGCCAAGGCTCGCTCGACGCGATCCCGAAGGTGGCTACCGGAGCGTTTCCGTTCGGTTTCGCCGACATCAACAGCCTCATCAAGTTCCTCGACCAGAATCCCGGTGCGCCAGTGACCGCGGTGATGATGATCTACGACAAGCCGCCCTTCGCGGTCGTCGGCCGTGTTTCCCAAGGGGTGAGCGGCCCGGGCGATCTCGAAGGCAAGATCCTCGGCGCACCGCCGCCCGACGGCGCATGGGCGCAGTTTCCCGCCTTCGCCACCGCCAACGGCATCGACATCGACGCGGTGACGGTGGAGCCGGTCGGCTTCCCGACGCGCGAACCGATGCTCGCCGAGGGCAAGGTCGACGCCATCACCGGTTTCTCGTTCTCCAGCTTCCTCAATCTGGTCCGCCTCGGCATTCCCGAGGACGACATTTCGGTCATCCTGATGGCCGACCACGGTCTGTCGCTCTACGGGAATGCGGTGATCGTCAACACGGACTTTGCCGCCGCCAACGCCGACACCGTCACCGGGTTCCTTCGCGCGGTCGCGGCCGGATGGAAGGATGTCATCGCGGCGCCGCGCGCCGGCGTGGAGATGATCGCCAAGCGCAATCCGGCGCTCGATGTGGACCTCGAGACCCGCCGTCTGCAGCTCGCCATCGACGCCAATGTGGTGACCGACTACACAACGCAGAACGGTCTTGGCGGCGTGGATGCCGACCGGTTCGCGCGTGCCCTCGAGCAGCTTGCGGAAACCTACGAGTTCCAGAATCCGCCCGACGCGTCGCTGTACTACACCGACGCCTATCTGCCGGCGAGCGACGCGCGCATGGTCAACTGATACCGCTACGGTCGGCGCGCCTTCGGGTGCGCCGAACCGCGGCATCGATCGCCGTCACGTGCAAACGTCGCCACGCATCGAAATTCGTTCCGTCTCCCATGCCTACCGCACGGAGGCGGGGCCGTTGCCGGTGCTCGAGGATCTCAGCCTCGCATGCGCCGACCAGAGCTTCACGGCGGTGGTGGGGCCGTCGGGGTGCGGCAAGTCCACGCTCACACGCCTGATCGCCGGTCTGTTGCGGCCTGACAGCGGCGACATCCTGCTGCATGGCGAGCCGGTGCTCGGTCCGCGATCGAGCGTCGGCATGGCCTTTCAGAATCCCGTGCTGCTCGAATGGCGAACGATCATCGACAACGTCACGCTGCCGCTTGAGATCGTTCCCAACGATCTGTCGCGGGCCGAGCGGCGTCAGCGCTCGCACGAGCTTCTGTCGCTGGTGGGGCTTGGCGGCTTCGAAGACAAGCGCCCGTCGGAACTGTCGGGCGGTATGCGCCAGCGCGCCTCGCTGTGTCGCGCCCTCGTCCATCGCCCCGAAGTGTTGATCCTCGACGAGCCCTTCGGCGCGCTGGACGCCTTCACGCGCGAAGACCTCTGGCAGACGATGCATACCCTGCGCAGCGAGGAGAACATCACCTGCCTGCTCATCACGCACGATCTGCGCGAGTCGGTGTTCCTGGCCGACAAGGTCGTCGTCCTGTCGGGACGTCCGGCGCACGTGCAGTTCACCGCCGAAGGCGGACTCGGTGCGGAACGCAGGCTGGACGACCTCTACACCCCGGAGGCGACCGATCTGCTGCACGAACTCCGTCATCAGATCGAGATCGCGCAGGGGCGGTCGCCGGCTGACGAACAAGGGGAGAGCTCATAATGGACCTTGCCCGCCGCATCGCCATACCAACGACGGCGATCGCGATTACACTGGTGCTGTGGGAGCTTCTGGTGTGGGTCAACGGCTGGCCCAACTACAAGATGGCTTCGCCGAGCGATCTCGTGCCGGCCTTCTGGAAGTTCCGCGAGCTGTTCGTGCAGTACAGCTGGGACACGCTGTGGCGGACCGTCGCCGGGCTCGGCCTTTCGGTTCTGGTCGGCACGGCGATCGGCATGATCATGGGCTTTTCGCGGGTAATGCGCGAGGCCCTCTATCCACTTCTGGTCGGTTTCAACGCCATCCCCAAGGCGACGGTCGTGCCCGTCATCGCGCTGATCTTCATCGGCGCTCACGACATGAACACGATCCTGATTGCGTTCATGATCTCGTTCTTCCCGATCGCGGTCTCGATCTCGATCGGTCTGTCGACGCTGGAACCCGAGTACCGCGACATCCTGCGTGCGCTCGGCGCCAGCCGGTTCACCATCTTCTGGAAGATCGCGCTGCCGAAGACGCTGCCGGAGTTCTTCGGTGCGCTCAAGGTGGCGGTGACGCTGGCCTTCATCGGCACCAACCTGATGGAAATCGTCGAGCCGCACGGAAAAGGGCTGGGCCACCTTTTCGACAGCGGCAAGATCAACGCCGATTATCCGCTGATGTTTGCCGTGCTGATCGCGCTCGCCTTCCTCGGCATCGTGCTGTTCTACGTGGTCGTCTTTCTGGAGCGCATCTTCGCCGGCTGGGCCGAGCGCGGCGAGACCTGATCAGCGGGGCGAAGGGCCGGTCGTGGACGAACGTCTGCGCCGCGGCTCAGTGTTCGCTGTGGCGCCAGTCGACCTCGTACAGCGGCACCGGTTCAGAGAAGCCTTTGAGCCGGTGAGCGCCGATGGCGTTGACGGAGAAGCGCCGCGGCAGTTCGCGGTGCACCTCGTCGGAAACGACGATCTCGTCCGGTGAGGCATGGGCACACATGCGGGCGGCCATCTGGACGGTGGTGCCGAACAGGTCGTTGCTGTCGTGGACCGGCTCACCGGAGTGGAGGCCGATCCGGACCTGCAACCTCTCGGCGCTGTCGCGGTTGAAGCTCGCGAACGAACGCTGAATCTCGCAGGTGCTGGTGACGCCGGCGACAACATCGTCGAACGACGCCATGATGCCGTCGCCGGTGTGCTTGACCTCGCGTCCGCCCCAGTCGCCCAGCGCGCGCCGCACCATGGAATCGTGGCTGCGCACCATCTCCACGGACCTGTGGTCGCCCAGGCGTTCGGTCATCTCGGTGGAGCCGACGATGTCGGTGAACATCACGGCGCGAACGGCCGAATCGAAGTCAGGCGCTGCTTCGGGCGTCTTGGCGGGGGGATCGGAAATCCGTCCGAGGAACGCCTCGACCGCCGACAGGTCGACTTCGATGATGTCGATCGCTTCGAGGCCGTGGGTTTCCCGGTGGATGCGCGTTGCCGTTTCCATGTCGGGGGCATCGATCAGACAGAACCCCGTCCCGCGGTCCTGGTCGTACCAGTAGGTGAGCATGCGGACGCCGTATTGATCCTGGACCTTCAGGTCCAGTTCGTGCGCCCCGGCGACCTCCTCCGCCGTCAAGCCCTTCATCTCGTGGCGATCCATGAATATCGGCATGAGTCCTCCCGGCCGCGGTCACCGCCCGGTCGGCGAGGTCGGCCCGCAGCATGCTGCCCGTCCCGATGATGCGGTCAACTCTACAGACAAAGTCATCGAGGGGCGAGCGGCGCCGGCTGCCGCAACGTCAAACGCTTTCGCGCAGAATCGTCGTCGGCGGGGTGCGGACCAGCCGGTTCGTGGCCAGCAGGCCCAGCGCGCCGACCAGCAAAGCGCCGACCACCGGGCCGGCGGCCAGAATCCCGACGTTGACCGTGTAGTCGAGCTCGAAGATCTGGGTCTCCAGAAGATAGGCCGTGAGCTCGGCGCCCAGCGACGCGAGCAAGCCGGCCATGAGTCCCAGCGTCAGGAACTCGATCGCAAGGCTGCCCATGATCAATCGGCGCCCGGCCCCGAGGGTGCGCAGCACGGCATGCTGGCGCATCCGCTCGTCCATGCTGGCCTGCACGCTCGCCACCAGAACCAGAGCGCCCGACGCCAGGATCTGGAGGAGCACCAGTTCGATCGCCAGTGTCACCCGGTCGACGATCGTCCTGATCTGTTCAATGAGAGCATCGACCTCGATCACGGTGATCGTCGGATGCGCCCGCAAGAGGGCGTTGAGCAGCAGCTTCTGATCCGGCGCAAGATGGAAGCTCGTCATCTGCATGGCCGGGAACCCTTCGAGCGCGCCCGGCGACAGGATCATGAAGAAGTTGGGCCGGAGGTTCTCCCACTCCACCGTACGGATGCTCGACACGGTGGCGGTGATCGCGCGACCGGCGGCGGTGAAGGTGACGCGATCGCCCAGCACGAGCCTTTGACGTTCCGCATACTCCGCTTCGACGGACAGGAGCGGCGGCCCGTCATAGTCGGCCGGCCACCACGAACCGTCGACGACGACGTTGCCGCGCGGCAGGTCGGCGATGGCCGTCAGGCTGCTGGCGAGGTCGGGTCCACGATCATCGCCGCTGGATTCCCACGGTTCGTTGGACGCCTTGTCCACGCTGTCGATGTTGCCGGCGACCAGCGCGAAGAAAGGCTGGGTTTCCACGCCGTCCTCAACAAGCAGGGCGCGGACGGTTGCGGCCTGGTTCTCCGTGATGTTGAAGGCAAAGTGGTTCGGGGCGCCGGGCGGAATCTGCGCCTGCCATTCACCGATCAGGGCGGTGCGGATCAGGTAGACGATCAGCAGCAGCATGATCGCAAGACCAAAGGCGAGGATCTGGGTGGTGGTCTGAACGCCGTGTTGCCGCATCCCGGCAAACGCCAGGCGCCACACGCTGCCGGCCTGCATGCCGAGTACCCGGCCGGACCGGAGCAGGAGGGTTGCAACGACGGCAAACGCCAGGACAACGGCACCGCCGCCGGCCAGGGTGACGAGCGTGAGAAACAGGCTGCCGCTGTACCACCACATCAGCGCGAGAATCCCGGCGCCTCCGGCGGCATAGGCCAGAGCCGTCACCGCGCGGCCTTGCCCGGCCAAGTCGCGCCGGATGATGCGGACAGGCTGTATCGCGCGCAACTGCAGAAGGGGCGGCACTGCGAAGGCGATGAGGCAGATGAAGCCTGTGCCCAAGCCCAGCGCCAGCGGCCGCGGGCCGGGCGCCGGCAGGTCGAGTTCGAAAAGCGGCCGCAGGACCTCGGTGATCCCGAACTGCACCAGCCACCCGATGACGGCGCCCAGCGTGCCGGCGATGACGCCGAGCAGCAGAAACAGGATCACGAACAGTCGATCGATGGTCGACGGTCGTGCGCCGAGCGTCTTGAGGATCGCGACGTGATCGTAGTGGCGCAGGCTGTAGCGTCGGGCGGAGAGCGCGATGGCGATCCCGGCCAACACCACCCCGAGAAGCCCGCCCAGCAACAGAAAGCGCTCCGCACGCTGCAGCGTGTCGCCGATCTCCTCGCTCGACTCGCGGACGCTGATCAGGCGCGCGCCGACGGGCAGCCGTGAGCTGGCCGTTGACGCCAGCGCGTCCAGTGCGTCGGTCTCGCCCGCAAACAGATACCGGTAGGTCTGTCGGCTGCCCGGCTGGACGACCTCGGTGGCCGCCACGTCCGCAAGGTTCATAAGCACCCGCGGTCCGGCGAAGCTGGAGAAACCGCTGCCGCGATCCGGCTCGTCGACCAGGACGCGGCCGACCGTGAACGACGCGAAGCCGATATCCAGCCGGTCGCCGATCCCGATGCCAAGCAGGGGCAGGAGGCGACTTTCGACCCACACCTCGCCCGGCGCCGGGACCGCCTGCGCCGGTGTGCCGGGGGCGAACGGCGCGTCGGCGACGGTCAGGGTGCCCCGCAACGGGTAGCCGTCGCTGACGGCCTTGATGGCGGCAAGGTGGGTCTCGTCGTCGGAGAACACGATGGTCGCGAAACTGAGCGTCACGGCCTCTGCGAGCGGGAGCTCCGCGATGTCCGCCAGGAGCGTATCCGGCAGCGGATCGCGGCTTTCGATCACCCGGTCCGCGGCCAGGAACGTGGCCGAATCGCGTTCCAGCGCCTGCTGAAGGCGGTCTGTGAAGATCGCGATCGTCGTCACCGTGCCGATGGCGACCACCAGCGCGACCAGCAGCAGCGTCAGTTCGCCGGCGCGCCAATCCCGCCAGAGCAGGCGCAACGACAGCCCGATGTCGGACATCATGCCTTGAGGGCCGGCGCCTGATCCGGCGCCACGATCGTCCCGGACGCCATCGCCAGCTTACGGTCGCAGCGTTCGGCCAGCCGCTGATCATGGGTGACGAGGATCAGCGTGGTTCCGAACGCGGCGTTGAGGTCGAACATCTGGTCGATCAGGCGCTCGCCGGTCGCGGTATCGAGATTGCCCGTCGGTTCGTCGGCAAACAGCACGCGCACCGACGATGCAAAGGCCCGCGCGAGCGCCACCCGCTGCTGCTCGCCGCCGGACAATTGACGCGGATAGTGGTGGAGACGTTCCGACAGGCCGACGCGGTCCAGGAGGTCCGTCGCCTTGTCGGCCGCGTCGCGATCTTTCTTCAGCTCCGCCGGCAGCATGACGTTCTCCAGCGCGGTGAGCGTGGACAGGAGGTGGAAACTCTGGAAGACGAACCCGACCATCTCGGACCGGACCTGCGCCCGCTGTTCCTCGCTCATGGCGGTGATGAGGTTGTCGCCGAGATAGACCTCGCCGCGCGTCGGCGTATCCAGACCCGCCATCATCGTCAGCAACGTCGTCTTGCCCGAGCCGGACGCTCCGACGATCGCGACCGACTCACCGTCGCCGATCTCGACGGAGACGTTGGACAGGATGTCGAGGTCGCCCTCCGAGGTGGGCACGGTCTTGCCGACGTCGATGGTGCGAACGAGGCTTTTTCTGCTGAGCATATCCGGTCGTTTGCGCTCCTGATGACCGGCCCGACCGCCGGGAGGGGTCAGGAGATCAGATATGGTCCGGCCGCCGGCAATGCCAGTCTCGGCGGCAAAATGTCGGTGGGGCCAAGGTCAGCCGGTGTCGCGCCGCCACAGCGAACTTGAAGCGACCGCGGCGAGGATGATCGCGCCCACCAGAATATCGCGGATGTAGCTGTCGACGCTCATCTGCGTCAGGCCGTTGTCAAGAACGCCGAGGATGAACACGCCGATCAGAGTGGCGTGGACGCGCGGCTCCCATTCCTCGCTCATGGTCATGCCGAGGAAGACCGCGGCGATAGCGTCGAGCATCAGCCCGTCGCCCTGCGTCGGATTGGCCGAGGCGACGCGGCTGGCGTAGAGCAGCCCCGCGATCGCCGCACCGACGCCGGTCAGGACGAAGGCGGCAAGACGCAGGCGGCGGACATAGACGCCGGCGAGCAGGGCGGCGCGGCTGTTGCCGCCGATGGCGTAGAGGCGGCGGCCGAAAACAGTCTGTTCCAGCACGATCCACACGATCAGCACGAAAGCGAGGGCTGCAATGGTCAGCGCCGGGATCGACACCAGATCGCCGAGCGGGACACCACTGCGGGCGAACCCGGAGAACGCCTCGGGGATGTCGCGGCCGAAGATCGTCCGTCCATCGCTGATCAGGAAGGCGAATCCGGAAAAGACCGTCAGCGTCGCCAGTGTCGCGATGAACGGCAGGATGCCGATGTAGCTGACCAGGATGCCGTTCAGCGCCCCGCCCACAAGCCCGGTGGCGAGCGCCGCCGAGACGGCCAGTGGAACGCCGAAGCCGAGCTTGAAGAGCACGGCCGCGACGACGCCGGCAAGGCTCGCCATGGTGCCGACGCTGAGGTCGAAGTCGCCCATCACCATGACGATGGTCATCGCCGCCGCGGTGACGGTGAGCATGCTCACCTGCTGGCTGATGTTCAGCCAGTTGCGGCCGGTCATGAAGGTTTCGGGCAGGCTGATCCAGAAGAACAGCACGATGCCGACAAAGCCGACGATCGTCCCGTAACGTCTGAGGACGCCGATCATGGCTCAGGCCCCGCTGGCTGCGGCGGTCGCCGGCGCGGCGGCCGCATGCCCGTAACAATGGGTCAGCAGGTCCTCCTCCGACAGGTCCGCGGCGGGAAGAACGCCGCCGATCCGGCCATCGCGCATGACGATGATACGGTCGCACATGCCGAGCAGTTCCGGAAAGTCGGACGATGCGATCAGGATCGCGGTACCGCGGCTGCTGACCTCGCGAATCAGTGTGTAGATGTCGAACTTGGCGCCGACGTCGACGCCGCGGGTCGGCTCGTCAAGTAACAGGATGCGCGGCCGCTCCAGCAGCGCGCGGGCGAACAGGACCTTCTGCTGGTTGCCGCCGCTCAGCTTGTAGCAGTGCTGATCCGGCCCGCGGGCGACGAGCCGCACTTCGTCTCCCGCGGCTGACACGGCCTCGCGCTCGCTGCCGCGGTTCAAGAAGCCGCCGCGCGCGAACAGGCGCAGGTGCGGCAGGGTCACGTTGGCGGCGATCGATCGGGTGAGCATCAGCCCTTCCGAGCGCCGTTCGCGCGGCACGTAGGCCAGGCCGCTGCGCCAGGCCTGCGGGGGTTGCGCGGCCTGTTGTGGTTTTGCCGCGACGCGCACACGCCCGGTTCGCCGGTCGGCCGCCATCAACAGGCGCAGGACCTCGCTCTGGCCGGCGCCGGACAGGCCCGCCAGGCCGACGATTTCGCCGGCCTTCACTGCAAGCCGGACCGGGCCGATCCCTGCGCCGGCAAGGTCGTCGACATCGAGGACGGTCTCGTCCGAAACCGGGGTCGCGCGCCGCGGATAGGCTTCGTCGACCGGCCGGCCGATCATGTCGCGAATAATCGCAGCTTCGCTGGTGTCGCTTGTGGCCGCGGTCGAGATGGTCTCGCCGCCGCGCATCACCGTCACCCGGTCGCACAGGCGCATCACCTCGTCGAGGCGATGGGTGACGTAGAGCACCGAGCGTCCGGTATCGCGAATCTCCCGCAAAACGCGGAAGAGACGTTCGGTTTCCTCGCCGTTGAGCGACGCCGTCGGCTCGTCCATCACATAGAGGCGCGCCGGCGCTGTCCCGCGGTCCAGAAACGCGGCCGAGAGACGGACCAGCATCTGATCGCCAAGCCCGAGCCGCGCCATCTTCCGGCGCGGATCGATGTCGGTGATCCCGAGCCGGCCCATGGCCTCTGTCGCAGCCTGGCCCAGCGTGCGCCAGTCGATGAAACCGGCCGGCCGCATGGGATAGCGGCGGCCGAGGAAGATGTTCTCGGCCACCGACAGGGCCGGGACCACGTCGAGTTCCTGATGGATGAAGCGCAGGCCGAGGTCGGCCGCCGCGTGCGGCGTATCGATGCTGACGCTGCGGCCATCGATCGCGATCGACGCCGCGTCCGGCGGCGTGACGCCGGCCAGGATCTTGATCAGCGTCGACTTGCCGGCGCCGTTCTCGCCCACGAGGGCGTGGACCTCCCCCGGCGCGATCGTCAGGCGGGCGCCGCGCAGGGCCGGCACGCCGGCATAGGCCTTGGTGACGTCATGGAGCGCGGCGAGATCGGTCATGGCGGCCTTCGTGGAACGGGCGCCCCGTCCGCCGGGGCGCCCGCGTCGGATCGGCTCCTGCGCGATCAGTCGCTGGCGTTGGCCGAGGTGATCAGCTTGGTCGGCACGTACATCACGCCCTGCTTGATCTCCTCACCGGCCAGCACGCGCGAGACCGCATCCGCGGTCGTGCGCCCGATGCCCTGGAAGTCCTGGGCGATCGAAGCCTCGAAGTTGCCGCCCGCGGCAATGGCCTCGCGGGCCTGCGGGTTGGCGTCGATGCCGGTGATGACGATGCCCTCGCCCTCGCGGCCGGCGGCCTCGATGGCCTGCAGCGCGCCGAGCGCCGGCTGATCCCAGGCCGCCCACACCGCGGCGATGCTGCCGGGTTCGGGGTTGGCCGCGAGGATCGCCTCCATCTTGGCGCGCGAATCGGCGATGCCACCGTCGGTCACGTCCGGGGTCACTCGGTCGAGCACGTCGACGTCCGGGAAGTTGCCGAACACGGCGTCGGCGATATGACCGCGCACCTGTACGGGCGGGAACGCGTCGAACACGAACATGACCACGTTGCCGGTGCCGCCGATGCGGTTGGCGACGTAGACGGCGGTCTCGGCGGCCATGGCGTAGCCGTTACTCGTCACGTTGGTGACCAGCAGCGGGTCGGAGCCGGAATCCATGCCGAAGACGGGAATGCCGGCATCGGCCGCGGCCTGCAGGCCGGCGGTGATCTGCTGCGGATCAACGTTGATGACGATGGCGTCGACGTTCTGGGTGACCATGTCCTCGATGCGGCTGATGACGGCGCCGACATCGCCCTTGGTGTCGATCACGTTGACGTCCCAGCCGTTCTCGGCCGCCGCCGCCTCGAATCCCTCGACGTAGAACTGCGTGCCCGGCTGCGCGAGATAGGGCGTGACGACCGCCACCCGCGACTCGGCCTGGGCGATGCCGGCGGCGGCGCCGAGCACCGCCATGGATAGCAACGCGCGACCGGCGATGCCTCTCAACATGCTGAACTTCATTGTCTTTTCCCTCCGTTGGAAGTTCTTTGGTTGCTTGCTTGTAACAGGCCCCGCCGCTTAATGTCGACACAGGGGCCTGGTGGGCGCGCGAGCCTCCGACGACGCGAAAGACGCGAAGGGAAAGCGATGGCGACGGACCTCCTCGTCGGCGTGGATGTCGGCACGACGGCCGTCAAAGCGGTGGCGGTGGATGCCGACGGTGGCGTGGTTGCCAATTTCGACCGCGCCTACCCGACCGCGCGTCCGGCGCCGGGCGTGGTCGAACAGGATCCGGACGCATGGATGGACGGGGTCTCGGCAGCCCTCGATGCCTTCGCGCCCCACGCCGGCCGGGTGGCGGCGATCGGCCTGACGTCGCAGGTGAACACCCACGTCTTCGTCGACGCCGAAGGTCGCCCGGTGCGCCCTGCAATCGTCTGGCAGGACGTGCGCTGCGCGGACGACGCGGCGGCGCTCGACGCCCGGGTGACCGGCGACCAGAAGGAGGCGTGGTTTGGCGGCCCCATGCCGATCGATGCCAGCCACGCGCTGAGCCGGGCGGCTTTCATCGCGCGCACGGAACCGGACGCCTGGGCCGCGACGCGGCACATTCTGCTGCCGAAGGATTACTGCGCCATGTGCCTCACCGGCGCCTGCGCCACCGACCCGGTATCGTCGGTGGGGCTGGTCGACCAGGGCCACGCGTACATTGCCGACCTGATCGATCTGGTGCCGGGTGCGCGGGAGCGTCTCGCCGACCTTCACCCGATCCACACGCAGATCGGTGCGATCCGCGACGGTCCCCTCGCCGGCACGCCGCTGATCGTCGGCACCATGGACGCCTGGGCGGGCATGTTCGGGGTGGGCGCGGTCCGCGACGGCGACGGCTTCTATCTGAGCGGCACCAGCGAAGTCGGCGGCATCCTGTCGACCTCCGTCCACCCGACGCCCGGCATCATCGTCTTCGCGCCTTATGACGGGTTGCGCCTGCATGCGGCGCCGACCCAGGCGGGTGGCGCGTCGCTGGCTTGGGTCGCGCGGCTTGCGGGATGCACACCGGCCGAGGCCCTGACCCTGGCCGCCGACACGGAGGCTTCCGGGTCGACGCCGCTGTTCCTGCCGCACCTGCAGGGCGAGCGCGCGCCGCTGTGGGACCCGGAGAGCCGGGGCGTGTTCGCGCGGCTCTCCGGCGGCACCGACCAAGGTGACATGGTGCGCGCGGTGCTGGAAGGCGTCGCCTTCTCCGTCGCCTGGGCGTTCGACGCGCTGGACGCCTCGGCCGGCGGCCGCCCGCAAGTGCTTAATGCCGGCGGCGGCGGGATGCGCTCCGATCTCTGGTGCCAGATGCGCGCCGATGTCCTGGGCACCGTGATCCGGCGCTCGGCGGCGGCGGAATCGGCGGCCCTCGGGGCCGCCATCTTGGCCGGCGTCGGTTGCGGCGTGCACGCCGGCATCGCCGAGGCCGCCGACCGGCTCGTGCGCTACGACCGCGTCTTCGAGCCCGATCCGCAGAGGCAGGCGTACCATGCCGAGCGGTTCGCCATGTTCCGCCGGCTTTACGAGGATCTCAGGGGCTTCAACGCCGCCTTCGGCTGATCGGGCTTGCCAAACCGCCCGTCGCCGATTATGAAACATGAATCATAATTCATGTTACGCGTTGTCGTTCACTGGGAGGACACTGTGAATAAGCTGACGCTTACCCTGCTTCTGTCGGTCGGCATGGCCGGAACCGCCGCCGCCGACATCAAGATCGCTCACATCTACGGCAAGACCGGACCGTTCGAGGCCTACGCCAAGCAGAGCCATGTCGGGCTCGAAATGGGGATCGAGTACGCGACCGGCGGCACCATGGAGGTGAATGGCGAGAAGATCGTCATCATCGAGAAGGACACCCAGCTCAAGCCGGATCTCGGCAAAGCGCTGCTCGCCGAGGCCTATGGCGACGACGAGGTCGACCTTGCCGTCGGCCCCGTGAGTTCGGGCGTGGCGCTGGCCATGCTGCCGGTGGCCGAGGAGTTCGAGAAGATCCTGATCGTCGAACCGGCCGTCGCCGATTCCATCACCGGCGCCAACTGGAACCGGTACATCTTCCGCACCAGCCGCAACTCCAGCCAGGACGCGATCGCCAACGCGGTGGCGCTCGGCGGCGAGGGCGTTCATGTCGCGACGCTCGCGCAGGACTACGCGTTCGGCCGCGACGGTGTGGCCGCCTTCCGCGAGGCGCTCGGGCCGACCGGCGCCAACATCGCGCATGAAGAATTCGTGCCGCGCGACACCACCGACTTCACCGCTGCTGCCGAGCGCATCTTCAACTCCATGAAGGACCTGGAGGGCGACAAGAAGCTCTTCATCATCTGGGCCGGCGGCGGCAATCCCATGGGCAAGATCAACGCCATGGACCCGTCGCGCTTCGGCGTCGAGATCGCCACCGGCGGCAACATCCTGGCCGCGCTCGTCGCCTACAAGGAACTGCCGGGCATGGAGGGCGCGACCTACTACTACTACGACATCCCCCAGAACCCGGTGAACGACTGGCTGGTGAAGGAGCACTTCGCGCGCTTCGATTCGCCGCCGGACTTCTTCACCGCCGGTGGCATGGCCGCGGGCATCGCCGTGGTCGAGGCGATCAAGAAGGCCGGCTCGACCGACACCGAGGCGCTGATCGCCGCCATGAAGGGCATGTCGTGGGAGACCCCGAAGGGCACCATGACCTTCCGCGCCGACGACCATCAGGCGATGCAGGCCATGTACCATTTCCGCATCAAGGTCGATCCGGATGTGGAGTGGGGCGTTCCGGAGCTGGTCCGCGAGCTGTCGATCGAGGACATGTCGATCCCGGTTCGCAACTGATCGTCGTAAGATGCGGGGTGCACACAGACAGTGCGCCCCGCAACCGGTCCGTCTGGCCCATGGAAACCACAGCGACCACCACAACGACCACCGCCGCGCTTGAAACCAGCGACCTGACCGTGCGCTTCGGCGGTCATGTGGCCGTCAACCGCGTGAGTTGCCGGTTCACCCCCGGTGAGGTGACCGCCATCGTCGGTCCCAACGGCGCCGGCAAGACAACCTATTTCAACCTGATCTCCGGGCAGATTGCCGCCAGCGAAGGCACGGTCCATCTCGACGGCGCCGACATCACCCGGATGCCGGTCGCCGAGCGCACGCGGCTCGGCATCGGGCGGGCGTTCCAGCTCACTAACCTCTTTCCCAACCTGTCGGTGCTGGAGAATGTGCGCCTGGTGATCCAGGCGCGGCGCCACCGCGGCTTCAGCCTCCTGTCGATCGCCGACCGGCAGGTGGCGCTGATCGAGGAGGCGCACGAGGTCCTGGGCGCGGTCAAGCTGGAGGACCAGGCCGCGCAGAAAGTGACCGAGCTCTCCCACGGCGACCAGCGCAAGCTGGAGGTCGCGCTCCTGATGGCGCTCGATCCGCGCGTCTACATGTTCGACGAGCCGACTGCCGGCATGTCGGTCGACGAGGCGCCGGTTCTGCTCGACCTGATCGCCGGCCTCAAGGCGGACACCGGGCGCACGATCCTCCTGGTCGAGCACAAGATGGACGTGATCCGCTCGCTCGCCGACCGGATCGTGGTGCTGCACAACGGCAAGCTCGCCGCCGACGGCGCGCCCGACGAAGTGATCGCCTCCGACGTGGTGCAGGAGGCCTATCTCGGGCGGAGCGCGGTCGATGCCTGAGCCGATCCTGCGCCTTGCCGGCGTCCACACCAACATCCAGCGCTACCACATCCTGCAGGGGGTCGATCTTGAGGTCCCGCGCGGCGGCGTCACCATGCTGCTTGGCCGCAACGGGGTCGGCAAGACCACGACGCTGCGCACCATCGTCGGCCTGTGGCGCGCCCACAGGGGCAACCTCACCTATGACGGCGCCGACATCACCCGGCTGCCGACGCCGGCCATCGCCCGCGCCGGCATCGGTTTCGTGCCCGAGGACATGGGCATCTTTGCCGACCTGACGGTGGAGGAGAACATGCGCCTTGCCGCCGTCAGCGGCGACATCGACACGGCCCGGTTGGACTGGCTGTTCACGATTTTCCCGCCGCTGAAGACCTTCTGGTCGGGGGCGGCCGGCAACCTCTCCGGCGGGCAGAAGCAGATGCTGTCCATCGCCCGCGCCATGGTCGAGGAACGGCGGCTCTACCTCATCGACGAGCCGACCAAGGGCCTGGCGCCGGCGATCGTCGCCACGCTGCTCCGCGCGCTCCGCGACCTGAAGGACCAGGGCGCGTCGATCCTGCTCGTCGAACAGAACTTCGCCGTCGCCAGGGCGCTGGGCGATACCTGCGCCGTCATGGATGACGGCCGGATCATCTGGGCCGGCGCGATGGCCGACCTCGCCGCCGACGCCGGCCTGCAGGAACGGCTGATCGGTCTCAGCATGGAGGCGGCATGACGGCGGCACCGGACCATACGCCGACCATGGAGCGGCTGACGCTCGCGCAGCAGATCGAGCCGTGGATCCCGGCCCTGCTGGTGCCGGCGCTGATCGTGCTCGGCTTCATTGCCATCCCCGCGCAATCCTCATGGCTGACGCTCACGGTCTCCGGCCTCGCGATGGGCATGATGATCTTCATCATGGCGTCCGGCCTGACGGTCGTCTTCGGCCTGATGGATGTGATCAATTTCGGCCACGGCGCCTTCGTGTCGGTCGGCGCGTTCGTCGGCGTGACCGTACTCCTCCTCCTGCCGCAGCTCACCGGCGCGCCCTCGCTGCTCGCGAACCTGCTGGCGCTGGTGCTGGCGATCGCCGGGGCCGTGGTGGCGACCGCCCTCATGGGCTGGGGGTTCGAGCGCGTGATCGTCATGCCCGTCTACGGGGCGCATCTGAAACAAATCCTCGTCACCATGGGCGGGCTGATCATCGCCGAGCAACTGATCCTGGTGATCTGGGGGCCGGACGAGATCTTCCTGACCCGCCCGGAAACGCTCAAGGGCGCGGTGACGTTCATGGGCGCGGCGATCGAGAAGTACCGGCTCGTGGCCGTCGCCTTCGGCCTCGTCCTGTTCGCCGCCATGATCTGGGTGCTGCGCAGCACGCGGATCGGCCTGATCGTGCGCGCCGGCGTGGAGAATGGCGAGATGGTGGAGGCGCTCGGCTACCGCCTGCGCGTGGTCTTCGTGCTGGTGTTCGTCGCCGGCTCGGCGCTCGCCGGCCTCGGCGGCGTCATGTGGGCGCTCTACCAGGAGGTGGTCACCGCCCACATGGGGCAGGAGATCCTGATCCTGGTCTTCATCGTCGTGATCATCGGCGGGCTGGGGTCGGTGGAAGGCTGCTTCATCGGCGCGCTGCTTGTGGGGCTGTTACAGAACTACGTCGCGTTTCTCGAACCCAAGCTGGCGCTCGTCTCCAATATCGGCCTGATGATGATCATCCTGCTCTGGCGGCCGCAGGGCATGATGCCGGTGGTGAAGGCGAAGTAGGATGCTCTACCGCGCGCTCTCCGGTGACTTTCCGCGCAGCGTCGTCCTGTCGGTGGTGCTGCTCGCCATCCTGGTCGGGCTGGCGTTCGCGCCGTTCCTCTTTCCCGGCACGCGCTCGCTGGAGACGGCGGCGCGCATCTGCATCTTCATCGCACTGGTTGCCAGCTACGACCTCATGCTGGGCTATGGCGGCATTGTCTCCTTCGCCCACACGGTCTTCTTCGGTATCGGCGCCTACGGCGTGGCGCTGGCCACGGCCAATCTCGGGCGCGGGTTCGACGCGCTGCTCATCGGGTCGCTGACCGGCGCGGTGGTGGCCGCGGTGCTGGCGCTGCTGGTGGCGCTGTTCAGCCTGCGCGTGCGGGCGATCTTCTTCGCCATGATCACGCTGGCGGTGGCGTCGGCCGTCGCGGTGCTGGTCAGCCAATTGTCGTCGATCACCGGCGGCGAGGACGGACTCAACCTCCTCATCCCGCGCGAACTGACCCCGGCGGTGAAGTTCGCCGAGGAGCGCTTTCTGGGTGTGCGTCTGAACGGCAAGCTCCTCAACTACTATCTCGTCTTCTTCGGCTCGCTGGCGCTGTTCCTGGTCCTGTTGCGCGTGGTCAACTCGCCGTTCGGGAGGGTCCTGCAGGCGATCCGCGAAAACGACTTTCGCGCGGAGGCGATCGGCTATCGCGTCGTGATCTACCGGACCGTGGCGACCTGCATCGCCGCCGTCGTCGCCTCGCTCGCCGGCTCGCTGTTCGCGATCTGGCTCCGCTATGTGGGTCCCGACACCACGCTCAGCCTGGAGATCATGATCGACATCCTGCTGATGGTGGTCATCGGCGGCATGGGCACGATGTACGGCGCGGTCATCGGCGCGACCCTGTTCGTGATCGCGCAGAACTATCTGCAGAACCTGATGGGCGCGGCCTCCGAGATGACGGCGGCGGTCCCGCTGCTGCCGCACCTCCTCAACCCCGATCGCTGGCTCCTATGGCTCGGCGTCCTGTTCGTGCTCAGCGTCTACTTCTTCCCAACCGGCGTCGTCGGGCGGTTGCGGGGTCGTGCGTGACGCAGGCGCTGCCCTGTCATGTCGCCGGTGAGGGGCCGCCGCTGATCTTCCTCCACGGTTGGACGATGGACGGCACGGTATTCGCCAACCAGATGGCGCTGCTCGCCGACCGGCATCTCTGCATGGCGCCCGACCTGCCCGGACACGGCAAGGCGCGTCATCTCGAACCGCGCATCGACGCCGCGGCCCGGGCGCTCGAGGCTATGATGGCAGAGCGGGGGCTGTCCGGCGTGACGCTGGTCGGCTGGTCCATGGGGGCGGCCGTTGCCTGGCGCTATCTTGCGTTGTTCGGAGACGACCGCGTGGTCTGCCTGATCACCGTCGACATGAGTCCGCGCATGGTCAACGACGCGGACTGGATGCTCGGCCTGATGCGGCAGGACGCGGCCTCCATCGCCGCGAACACCGCGCGCTTCAGGAACGACTGGCAGGGCAGCGCGCCGGCGATCGCGGCGGGTATGTTCGCCGACCGCGCAGGCCCGCCGGCCCTGCCGTTCGCCAGCGCCGTCGCCCGCATCCGCGACAACGATCCTGCCGCCATGGCCGCCATGTGGACGTCGCTGCTCGCCGCCGATGCCCGGGCCGTCGTGCCGACGCTCCGCCTGCCGGTGCTGGTCATGCACGGGCTGAGAAGCCGCGTGTATCCCGCCGCCACCGCCCAATGGCTTGCCGACCGCATCCCCGGCGCCCGGCGTCACGCATTCGCCGCGTCCGGCCATTCGCCGCATTTGGAGGAACCCGAAGCCTTTGCGAGCGCCGTCGCCGCTTTCGCCGCAAGTCCGGTTCAGGCCTGAGCGTCGTCGACCAGTACCAGGCTGCGGCCCTCGCAGATCAGGTCGCCGGCCGCCGTGTGGCAGGTCGCCCAGAGGTCGACGAGGTGCTTGTCCGGCCGGAGCCGCGTCACCTCGACCCGCGCCGTCAGGTCTTCGCCCACGGGTGCCGCGCCGACAAAGGCCATCTCCTGCTTGAGATAGTTGGTGCCGGGGCCGGGCAGATGGACGCCGAGCAGATAGGAGAACAGCGCCGCGATCAGGGGTTCGGGCACCGTTTCGGGGGCCGCCGTGCCGGCGAGCTCGGCAAACTGCGCCAGATCACCGGTCTCGAAGCGCCGCACGGTCTCCGCCGCCTGGCCGACCTCAAGCATCGACGGTCGCCTCGCCGGTGAGAAGCACGGCGTCGTCGCCGTCGCGTCGGGCCTCGATCAGATAGCGGCCTTCGGCGAGCGGACGCACGACGAGCGTCACCCGGTCGTCGACGAAGGTCGGATTCGGGAACATGAGCGACTGGTGGTTCAGCCGGGCGCCGGGATGCTGCCGCTGCAGCAGGCCCCACAGCTTCGTGAAGATGAGCATGCCGTGGGAGACGGTGCGTCCGAACTTGGTGCGCGCCGAGAAGTCCGGATCGACGTGGATCGGATTGTCGTCGCCGCTGACCCCGGCGAAGGCGTCGAACTCCGTCTGCGTCGGCACCCAGGCTTCGCGCACGCCGGTCATGCCAGGCGCTCGCGCAAGTCGGGCTTGCGCACCTTGCCGGCGGCCGTGCGCGGTAGATCGTCCTCGACGTGGAAGCTCTTCGGCACCTTGTAGGCCGCCAGCCGTTCGCGGCACCAGGCGTCGAGGCTGCCGGTGTCGATGGTGTGATCGGGGCGCGCCAGCAGGAACGCCGCGCCGACCTCGCCCCATCTGGCGTCGGCGACGCCGACGACCGCGGCTTCGAGAATGTCGGGATGGTTGTCGAGCACGCGCTCGACTTCGGCGGGGTACACGTTCTCGCCGCCGGAGATGTACATGTCCTTGATGCGGTCGACGATGAAGAAATAGCCGTCCTTGTCGCGCCGTGCGACGTCACCGCTTCGCAACCAGCCGTCTTCGGTGAACGCCGCGGCCGTCGCCTCCGGGTTCCGGTAGTAGCCGGGCGTGATCGCCGGTCCGCGCAGGAGAAGCTCGCCCGGCCCGTCGCCACTGTGGCTGGTGTCTTCGGTGCCATCGCCGCCATCGATGCGGACCTCGGTCAGCATCTGGGCCTTGCCGATCGAACCGATCTTGTCGGTCGCCGAGTCGCGATCGACCAGGAATGCCGTCGGCCCGGTCTCGGTCATGCCGAAACCGTTGCAGATCAGCGCGCCGCGTTCGGCGAAGAACGTGATCAGCGGTTCCGGCAACGGCGCACCGCCGCAGCCGCAGCGGATCGCCGACCAGTCGACCTCGTCGATGTCGGCGTGGAGGCTGAACGCCTGGTAGATCGCCGGCACGCCGAAGAACTGGTTGACGGTGCCCGACTTCAAGGTTGCCAGGATGCCGTCGGGATCGAACTTCGCGAAGACGGTCGAGTGTCCGCCGAACAGGAAGATCGGCAGGGTGTAGAGATTGATGCCCGCCGTGTGGAACAGCGGCAGGAAGTTGAGCGAGCTGTCGGTGCTCGTCATGTCGACGGCCTGGCCGATGTTGACGGCGTTGGCCCAGGCCATGCGCGGCGTCTGGATGACCGCCTTGGGCGTGCCGGTCGTGCCGGAGGTGAGCATGAGGTACCAGATGTCGTCCGACGGAATGCGTCGCGGCGGCATCGGCACATGGTCGCGCCGGAGGTCGTCCAGCGACGGTGTGTCCGGCTCGGCATCCATGGCGAGCGTGGTCAGCCCGCGCATCTTCGCGAGCGCTCGCGCGGTGTCGCGATTGGCGTCGTCGTAGAGGATCGCGTTGGGGGCGAACGCCTCGGACACGCTGTCGAGTTCGCTCGCCGGCTGCCGCCAGTTCAGCGGCGCCATCACCAGTTCGGCCTTCTGGCAGGTGAATAGGGCGAGGAAGAAGTCGATGCGGTTCAGCGACAGGACGGCCAGACGATCGCCCGGCGCCAGGCCGGCCGTGCGGAAGCCGGTGGCGATGCGGGCGGCCGCGTCGTCGACCTCGGCGAAGGTCAGGTGCTGTCCGCTCGCGTGTTCGGTGAAGGCGACGCGATCCGGCGTGAGCTCGGCGCGTTTCGCCGTCATGTCGGGAAGGGCGTCGGGGTTCATCGCGTCGCTTTGATGTTGGCGACGAAGCGGCGCATGCCGGCATCGACGGCAGGGCGCGTCACGTTACGGCAGAACGCGGCTTCCTCCGCGACAAGGCGACGGTGGATGACGTCCAGCCGCGGCGAGTCCCACACGAGCTGTTTGGCCGCGATCATCGCGTCGAGGTCGCGGGTTGCATAGGACGCAATGAGATCGTCGTGGGCGGCTTCGAGGGTGTCGGACGGCGCGACCGCAACGGCCAGCCCTTCGGCGACGGCCTCGTCGGCGGTGAGGCGGCGGTTGGCGTACTGCCAGGCAAGGGCGCGGCGCGGTCCGACGAGATCCGGCAGCAGCGCGGTCCAGCCGCCGTCGGGCGAAAAGCCAACCTCGGCGAAGTAGGGCTGGATGAACGCGTCGTCGGCGAGGAGGACCACGTCGGAGGCAAAGAGCAGGCCGGCGCTGCCGCCGGTCACCGCACCGCGCGCCGCGGTCACGATCACGGCCGGGAAATCGAGCATTCGTACGATGAGCGCCTGCAGCGCGCCCACGACCTTATGTGCGTAGTCCTCGAGGTCGCCGGCGTCGCTGGCGGCGATGAAGCGGCCGAGATCGCCGCCGGAGGAAAAGTTGCGTCCCGCGGCGCTGAGGCGGACGATCGGCGTTTCCGCGGCCTCGGCCACGTCGAGCGCGTTGACGAGGTCGTCGAGCAACGCCGGTTCAAGGCTGTTGGCGCGTGGTGCGTCGAAGCCGATCTGCGTCGCCATGAGGTCATCGTGCAGACGCTGCCAGCTGACCGTCACCGTCATCGCGGGCCCTCCAGGCCATCGCGGATAAGACGGTAGGCCTGCTCGGCGACGGCATCGAGCCCGTCCGTCGATCGCTGGAGCGCGAAACGTTCGCCGAGCGACTTGGCCATGCCCATCAGCGCCCAGGCGCGCACCTCGGCGTCGCCGGGTCGGATCTCGCCGGCGTCGGCGGCGCGCTGGAGCTGGCGGGCATAGGCGGCGGCGAAGCCGGTGAAGTAGTCCCGATAGGCGGCGGGGTCGACGAACCGCGCTTCCTCGACGATGCGGTAGAGCGCCGGCCGTTCGGCGACGAAACGAAGGAAGGCGCGCAGGCCCAGGTGCTCGGCTTCCAGACGGTCGCCGGCGCCGGCCGCCGCCTCGGACAGGACCGTGCGGGTCATGCGCCCCATCTCGGCAACGAGCTCGCTGAAGGCGGCTTCCTTGCTGTCGAAATAGATGTAGAACGTGCCCTGGGCCGTGCCCGCCTGGCGCGTGATCTCCGAGATCGACGCCTCGGAGTAGCCGAGCTCGCCGAACACGGTCTCCGCCGCCCTCAGAATCTGCTCGCGGCGGTCTTTGCCTCTCTGGGTCTTGGGAACTGCCATACGTAAACATGAACCTCGGTTCATGTTTACGTAGCACCGGCGTTCGGCCGGGTCAATTTGGCTGACGGCGGGCCCTGACGTTCACCCGCCCGCGGGCGGCGGCCGTACTCGGTTCCCGATGTCCATTGATCACGGCGTCGGCCGCACGCCGTCCACCTGCGTCGCCGCACACAGGCAACGCCGGGAACACCTCTGCCGTGACGGGTCGGCCTATTCGACGGCGTCCTTGATCAGCCTGACGATTGCCTGCTTGATCTTCGGATTGGGTATTTCCGAGAAGCTCCGCGCGAACTCGATGTCCAGCCTTCCGAACATCTCGTCGGCGCTGCTGCCATCGTCAATTCCGGCAAAGAAGGACGACACCTCGGAATCCAGCACTTTTGCGAAGTCGTACAACCTGCTGGCGCTGATCCGGTTCTTGCCGGTCTCGTACTTTTGCACCTGCTGAAACGTGATTCCAGTTGCTTCGGCCAGCCGCACTTGCGTGAAGCCTCGCAGTATCCGCAAGGCTCGAAGTTGGGCGCCAACGTGTACGTCGACGTGATGCGGCATGCATGCCTCTCCTGTTCGGTTTCAACTCATGAGGGGACCACACAGACAGGCATACTTCAACTGGTATTTGCAGAATTGATTAGAAATTCGGCAACGTGTCACTGGGCTGAAATGCGGGGGAAGCGGCGAACTTCGACGGTGGTATGTACTCGTCTCTGAACCATGGAAACTGCTTGCTGTCGAACGACTCCTTCAGCCATCGGCGCACGGCAGCCACGCGCTTGGTCTTCCCGGTGTCGGGATGATACGTCATCCAGATATCGAATTGCGTCTGCAGGCCGATGTCTTCCAGGGGTTCCACCTGGGCCGACAGCGCGGACAGGTAGGTCGGAAGCATCCCCAGGCCGGCGCCGTTGGCCACGGCCCAGTAATGCGCCGTGCTGGTGTTGGTGCGGACGGCAATGAAGCCCTCGCGCGGCACGTCGGGGAACAGCACGTCGACCTGATCGTTGTAGAGCTGCGGGGACAGTTGCTCGACGATGCGATGCCGGGTGATCTCGTCGACGCTCTTTGGACGTCCATAGGTGTCCAGATATGAGCGCGAAGCATAGGGAATTGCGTGCAGCCTGCCGACCTTGACCGCCTTCAGTTCGGGATTGGCGGGCTGTGAGATCTGGATCCCGATGTCCGTCTCCAGCCGGATGGGATCGGACGGGCGCATGGTGCAGTTGAGTTCCATGATGAGTTTGGGGTGCGCGCGCTGGAACTCCGCAACACGGGGCATCAGCCAGAACGCACCGATCCCCTCCGTCACCGAGACCCGCACCTCGCCCGACAATCCGATGGTCGCACCCGGGGCAGGCCGCCGCAGATCGAACGTCGCCCGCTCCATCCGCAGCGCGCGCTCGTACACGACGAGACCGTCAGTTGTCGGCTTGGCCCCCGAAGCGCCCCGCGTGACCAGCGGTGCGCCGATCTGGTGTTCAAGCATGTCGACGTGGCTGCGGACCGTGTTGGTGGCGACCCCAAGACGTTTCGCGGCGGCGCGGAAACTTCCCGCCTGAACCAGGCGGAGAAACACGCGAACAGCGTCCCAACTCAGATCCCTCGGATCGGTCTCCGTCGGGTGTTCGAAATACGGAACGCTCTTGCTCAAACTCTTAGCCATCGAAACCTCGGATTACTTGATAGCATTTTAGCTGCTCGCGTGTCTCTACTCGCCTATCGCGGGCATAAGTCGGCGTTTTTGGCAAGAACGGCGGGCGTTGTAGCTATGAACGACATGTCAAGACAACCGATGGCGGACCCTACACGCGGACGGAAGGGTGTTCATTCACTCGACCACTTGGATATGCATGGCCTGTGCAAGCAGCTCACCGTGTTCAATCCAACCCGTGTGCAGATCGGTGAGCTGATGGATCGTGCCCGCGTCGATCTGCCGAAGATCGCAAGCAACGACGTCGTGCGCCGGGTCGTGCTCCGGAACCCCGATTCCTTCTGGGCCATCAGGCGCAACTCGGCGAATGAGCCTTCGGAGCCGCGGGGATTCGCGGCCTTCCTGATGCTGTCGGCGGACGGTGCGGATGCACTCGTGCGGGGCGAGCTGGACGCCACTGATCCGGCGCCGGAGTTTCTCGTTCGGCAGAACGAGAAGCCGGCGGCGATCTACGTCTGGCTCGTGCACGCCAAGGGGCGCCTTGCGCCGGCCCTCGGTCTGATCATGGAGAAGCTGCAGACGCCGTTGTACCGCGACGTCGACCTGATCGCCCGCGCCGTGACCAAGGAAGGCTATCAGTTCAATGACAGCCTCGGCTTCCAGCGCGGGCTGTGGTGGGATGGCCGGTTTCACCCGGCGATCCACCATTACAGGCGGGCCGGCGTGGCCGGCGACGAGGCCCCGCTGATCGACATCCGCGCGCCCTACGACAGTTTCGGCGGTCGCAGCGACGAAACGACGGTGAAGGTCGTTCACTCCCTGGACGAGCTGTTGCAGGCGCATTCGATCCGCTCGTCGGTCTATATCGGCGAACAGGACTGCCCCTATTCGGAGGAGTTCGACGGCAACGATTGTTCGGGCACCCATCTGCTGGCCTTTCACGACGGCGAGCCCGTGGGGTGCCTCCGCATTCGCTACTTCGCGGACTTCGCAAAGATCGAGCGCCTGGCGGTGCTCTCCAGGCACAGGCGACGCGGCGTCGGCCGGCGTCTGGTCCTGGCGGCGATCGAGTTCTGCCAGACGAAGGGATACAGCCACCTGGTCGCGCATGCGCGCGTCGAGCTCGTGAACTTCTGGGACGGCCTCGGCTTCGCGCGGTGTCCGGACACGGCGGAGTTCTCGTTCTCGGGGCAGGCCTACATCGAGATCGAAAAGAGCATCACGCCTTCGGCCGAGGCTCTCAGCCGCGCAAGCGACCCCTACATCCTGATTCGTCCCGAAGGACGCTGGGACCGCCCGGGAGTCCTGGAACGCTCGGTGGTTCCCAGGCGCGGACGCATGGCATTGGCGGCTTGACCATGGGCGTTGTCGATCTGCGGACATACCGGGACTCGTCGGCCACGCCGCTCCTGATCCTGGTCGACCCGCAACTTGAGTATCAGTGCGAGGACCGGGCGCTTCGCCTTGATTGCGCCGACGAGGCGATCGCCAACTGCCAGGCCCTCCTGTCGTTCGCCCGCGCCAGCCGTTTTCCGGTCGCGTTCGTGCGCTGGATCCAGAAGGGGAAGTTCTTCGGGCACATGTCGGCCGGGAGTGGCTGGATCGACGGCCTGGGACCTCGCGGTTCCGATATGATCTTCGATCGCGACATGCCGTCCTGCTACGCGAGTCGCGACTTCGCCGACATGATGGAACAGGGCGGCGGTTCGAACGCCGTTATTGCCGGCTTCACCGGCACCATCGCGTGCCTGTCGACCATCATCGATGCCTTTCACCGGGGTCACCGGGTGATGTTCATCTCCGACGCCTCGGCGAGTCACCAGACCGTGGACGCATCGCATGCCGATGCCCATCGGGCCGCGGTCGGCATCGCCCGTCTCTATTGTCCGGTGGAGACCACCGCGAGGTGGATCGCACGCCACCGGTCGAACGAACCGATGAAGGTCGGAGCATGACCTTCAACAAATCGTCTCGCGCCGACATCGAAGCGCTGGTCAGGCTGCTCCTGTACGCGGAGAGCGAGGCGGAACGTCTCGGATTGGCCCAGACGGCCAAGCTGGCGCGCATTCCGGCCCGCGCGGGAATTCGCGAGGCGCGGGAGAAGTTCGGGATTGGCGTCGGCCTCGAAACCGAACCCGATTCGGTGAAGCCGACATGCCACTAGAACGGACCGGTTCAGGGAAAGCTGTCGGCAAGAACGCGATCGAAGTGTTGGGCACACTCGGCGAAGGGGAAGTGGCCGACACCGGGCATCCACGCCACCGATCTGGCCGCGTCAGTCAGCTCCGGAACGAGGTCGCGGGTCGTGAAATCGTGCTCCGCGAGCAGGATGTCGACCGGGATGTCGTCGCCGACCGCGCCACGGAAATCGAAGTTCCCCAGACTGTCCATCACACCTTGGAAGGTGTCCATCCGGATCGAGAGACCGGGGACGGTCGCCGTCGAGTCCGGACCCAGGTAGTAGGGCAGCATCAGCGACACAAGCCGGTCGCTCTCGCCGGTCGCGGCAAGGCTTGCAAACCGTGCCGCGATGTCGGCCGGGATGCGCGAGAACAGCCTTTCGCGACAGGTCGTGTACGTCTCCAGCGTCAGCGGCATGGGCGTGATGTACAGCCCTTCAGCGAATTTCACGCCGCTGCCGACCGCGACCAGCGCTCCCCAGGAGTGCGCGCAGACGCCCACGGGGTTCCCGTCCGACACCATCCCGGCGAGTTCACGAACCTGCGTGAAGATCGCTTCGGCGGTCGTCGGGCCAGGCTCGGATGCCGGTCCGTTGCCCGATCCGATCTGGTCGAAGAAGGCAAGCGTCCGGCGCGTTTCCAGCCGCGACAGCGGCTTCCGCAGATACCTGTGGTCGAAGCCCGGACCACCGTGGAGGACCATCACCAACGGCCCATGGCCGCTGAGGTGGACGCGCGTCGGGCCGACGCTGGTTTCCAGATCTAGGACGCGACTGGCCATGTCATCGCAAACTCAACCGCAAACCGACCCGAAAAGGCAAGCGCCGCGTCCCTCGGCGGCAATGGTCCAACTGTCGGACTCCACCGATCCGGTCCTCTCCACCGAGTCCCGGGAATCCGGTCATCGTTGGGCCGATCTGCTGGCTCGGCAAGTCGAAGCGTTCACGCCGCACGAGATATCCTACCTCGATGACTGCCCGACCTGGTCGGGCGCAACCACGGTTCTCGATGTCGGATGCGGCGACGGGAGCTTCATGCGCACGCTGGGCCGGGCCTACCCCGACAAGCGCTTCACGGGGATCGATGTGTCCGCGGACCTGCTGGCGTTCGCCCGCGACGCCGATCCGGAGGGCGCCTACCGCCACGCGGATTTCTCGGGCTTCGACAGCGCGCATCGATTCGACGTCATCCTGCTGCGCTTCGTCGTGCAGCATCTGACCGACTTCGGTGCGGTGCTTGCAAGCTGCGAGCGCCTTCTCGCGCCCGGCGGCGCTGTTCTCATCATCGAATCGGACCTCGGCGCAAGCACGACGACCGTGGCGTTGCCGACGGTTCTGGGTGCGCTCACGGATTTCGAGGCGCGCCGCGAACAGGATCAACGGCTGAAGATCGCCGTGAAGGATCCTCGCGCCCTGTTGCGCAACCATCCGCAATGGGACGTGACGTTCAGTGATCAGATCAACGTGCCGCTCGCCGGGCCGGTCGCGTCGGACCTGTGCGAAAAGTGGCTGGACGTCATTCGGGAAAGCGACCTCGTCCGCTGGTCGGCCGACGACGCTCTTGCCGAGCTGGCCGATCTGCGCGCCGGCGGCGCCATCAATGCCGTGTTGCGGGCCACCTGCATTCATCGAACCGGCGACGCGCCGAGCCGCGGCGCCAACTGACGCGCACGCGAACCCCCGGGTGGAATGCTATCCAGGCGTCGGAGCAGTTCCTGCCCGGCCGCCAGCGGACGGGTTGCCGTTCCGCGCAAGGAAAATGGAAGCTCAGTCGTCTCCTCAGGCTCGCGGCGGCGTGGACGGCGTCCGCAAGCGAACTCCCGGCGACAAGCAGCCCGTGATTGGCCAGCAGCACGGTGTGGTGATCTCACGCCGTTAGGCCGACGGCCTCGGCCAAGTCGAGAGCACCGGGGCAAGACGACCGCGGATGAACGGGACAGCGAACTCACCCTCCACTTCCCGGGAGAAAAAGGGCTATCTGCGGAAACGTGGCGAGCAGGGCGACGCCGACCAGCATGGCGAACCAGAACGGCAAGGCGGCGACCGCGGCCTGGGAGATGGAGACCTCTCCCTTCGTGATTCCGCAGAGGACGAAGAGATTGGCGCCTACGGGCGGTGTCAGCATGCCGATCTCGATACAGACGACGATGACGACCCCGAGCCAGACCGGATCGAATCCAAATCCCGTCATCACCGGGAAGACGACCGGCACGGTCATGAGAAGCAGCGACAGGCCGTCAAAGAAACAGCCAAGGACGATGTAGATCAGCACCATGCCGATCAGCACCTGCGTGGCCGACAGATTCATCTCGGTCAGTGACCGCATGACGTCGCGCGGAATTCCGAGCGCGCTGAACGCCTGAGCGAGCACCAGAGCACCAAGCGCGACGAACATGACGGCACCGAACGTGCGTGTCGCTCCGTAGAAGGCCTTGACGAGCTGCGGCCAACGGAGATCACCCCAGAACGCACCGATCGCGATCGCGGCAATGACACCCAGGCCGGCGGCCTCGGTGGGCGTGGCGAGGCCCAGATAGATTGTTCCCAGAACGCAGAAGATCAGCGCGAACAGCGGCCAGATACCGACAAGCCGCCTGAGGCGGTCGGTGTCAGGTGGTTGATCGTCGCTCCTCCGGGGCGTTTTCTCCGGCTGCAGGAGGGCCGTCACGGCAATGATGGCGCTGAACATCAAGGCGAGCATCAGCCCGGGGACGATCCCCGCCATGAACAGGGCCGTGATGGAAACACCCTGGGTCGCGCCGTAGATGATGAAGCCGAGACTCGGTGGAATGAGAAGACCGAGTGTGCCACCTGCGGCCAAGGTTCCGACGACGAACGGACGGTGATAGCCGCGACGGGCCAACTCCGGATAGGCGACCGTGCCCACTGCTGCGGCGGTCGACATGCTAGCGCCGCTGACCGCGCTGAACAGCGTGCAAACTGCGATGTTGGTATGCAGCAATTGTCCCGGAACGAAGCGGAACAGGGGCGAGAACGCCTCATAGACCCGGTAGCTGACACCGCTGCGCAGCAGGATCTCGCCCATCAGGATGTAGAGCGGAACCGCGCTGAGCGTGAACTCGTTGAAGACGTTCCACACCGCGATGAAGCCGAGATTGCTGGCGCCGCCGAGGAGAAAATGCAGCACCAGTAAGCCGGAAAGCGCGAGCCCGATTCCCAGGGGCGCTGCGGTCAACGCGGTAATCGCCAGGCCGCCGATGAAGAAGACCCAGATCATGCGCTTCAGCTGTCGTCGCCGGAGTGCGCGGCCTTACCGCCGCGGATCAGCCTGGCAACAGCAATCGCAAAGGCGGCAATCAGGCAAAGGATGATCAGGCCGACCCATGGATAGAGCGGCAGCTTGCCGATGACGGTTGCGGAGCCGGATCGATAGACGAAGGAGAAATACTGCAGCGCTTCATATGCGAACCACAGATAGAATGCGGCTGCGAGCAGGTGTCGACATGCCGATTGGATGGCCGCCATATGGTCGCCGAACAAACTGTCGAGAAGATCGATGCGAATATGCCGGCTCTCGAATTCGACATTGGCCAAAGCGGAAAAGACAATGCCACAGAAGAGCAGACCGACGATGTCTTCGGTGAAAGCGAAGGGGGCGCTGAAGGCGTAGCGCATGATTGCGCTCAGGGCGACGAACCCGGCCATGATTGCCATCATCGCGACGGCCAGCAGTTCAAGCCCGCGCGAGGTGAACGACAAGACCCTCCAGGCAGCATTCATTGCCGCAGCACCGACCACGCTTGAGTTTCGGCGCGCCCCGCAGCGCGCAAGCTAGAGCAAGTGCGAGGCGCGCCGGTTGATCATTGCAGACCGACGGTTTCCGTAACAGCCGTGATATCGGCAACGGCCTGGTCGCCGATCTCGCTTGCCTTGTCGCGCCAGACCCTGAGCGCCGCCTCGGTGAAGGCGGCCTGATCCTCCGCGCTGAAATCGGGAAGCATCGTCAGCCCGTTTTCCTTCAACCGTTCTATGGCCGGTGCGTCGTAGCGTGCGGCGACATAGGCCTCGAAACTGCGCTCAGTAGCCTCTTGGGCCGCGCTTTCGAGCGCCGATTTCTGAGCGTCGTCCAGCTTCTCGTAGGCGCTTTCCGACACGACAATCGTCAACGGATGCAGCACAAACGGAAAGAGATAGCTCGCATTGGGTGCCACTTCCTGAAGAGAAATCGTCTCGGCGGCTTGTGCAGGGTAGACGGCGCAATCGACCACGCCGGTGCTCAGCGCGACGTAGAGATCGTTCTGCCCGATGATCTGGGCCGCGATGCCCAGTTCGCTGAACGTGGCGATCTGAAACTCTTCCCAAACCCGAAGTTTGCGCGAACGCAGGTCGTCCAGCGAATTGACCGGCTCGCGGCAGAAGATGTGCGTCTGCGACGCCGCATGGCCGATAAACCCGACAAGACGAATTCCGGCGGCGTTGTAGACCCGGTCGTAGATCGTCTTCAGCGTGGTCAGCGCCTCCTGCACCATGGACGCCTGCGACAAGACGCCGGGCGGCAGCGTCACCGCATACTCGGCCGCGTCTCTTGCAAGGTAGCCCGGGTAGAGCAAGGCGGCTTGAACGACGTTGCCGGGCGGCAGGGTTTGCAGCATGTCGGCGTCTTTCACACCCAGCGCGCCACCGGGGTAGAAATCGACCTTGATCCCTCCGCCGGAGATTTCACCCACCCGGTCGGCAAACCACTGTGTATTCTGAATCTCAATGCGCGTTTCGGCGGCAGCTGCGTGCATGCGCCAAACAGCGTCATCTGCCGAAACGGCCCGAGGCGACAGCACCAAGCCGGCAGTCAAACCGGCCAAGACTGCCAAGCCAACTTTCATTCTTCCAACTCTCATGACCGACCTCCCTTTTGCTCCATCGATCCGGCGTGTCTGGTTTGATGCGCAGCAGGAATTTGGGTCTTGTTGCCAAGACGTTTCATTCATGTTCCGTGCACGGGTCACGCCTTATAAAAAAGAAACATTATATGTAGAATGTTTATTGTCAACCTCACAACGCCCCTCGAATGTCGATTCAGGGGCTGATCGGCGCACCTATCCGCAGACCTCTCGAAAGACCCTGAGGAAGTTTTCTCCGAGAACGCCCCTGATATCCCGGTCCGCGAAACCGCGGGCCACCAGACCGCGCGTGATGTTGGGCAGATCCCGGTAGTCGTCGAAGCCGCGAAGGGTCGACGGTGCGTCGAAGCCGTCCGACGATGAGAAACCGAGGCCGTAGAGCCAATCGCGCAGGCGGGCCATGCCCCAATCAGGCGACTGCAGGGGCCAATCCGTCCCGATGCCGACATGATCGATGCCGATCAGATCGGCAACATATTCGACGTGGTCGAGGAAGTGCTGGATGGTCGGTTCGGCCGCATCGGTCAGAAATTGCGGCACGCAGAAGATCCCGACATATCCTCCGGTTTCCGCAACGGCCTTCAGTGTATCGTCGGAATGGTTGCGGGGGTTGTCCAGCAGAGCGCACGCGCCCGTGTGGGAGATAACGACCGGGTCGCGCGAAAGCCTGCACGCATCGAGCGTGGTCGCCTCTCCACAATGGCTGACGTCGACGATGATACCGCGTTCGTTCATTCGGCCGATCACCTCGGCGCCGAAACTCGTTACCCCACAATCGGTGCGATCCATGCAGCCGCCGCCGACGAAGTTGACGGTGTTGTAGGTCAGCTGGATCATACGCATGCCGAACATGTGGAACTGATCGACGCGATCGACATTGGTGCCAAGATCGAGCGTGTTCTGTGTGTTCAGGAAACCGACTCTTGTCCCGGAGTCCTTGGCGCGGATGAAATCATCGGCGGTCAGCGCTTTGTCCAGCCAGTCAAAGCGGTCGAACTGTGCCTGGTGCAGCGCGAACCAGGGCATCGTCTCGACGTAGGCGTCAGCATCCGGCGTACTCTTGAAGCCAATCGTTTGACGGGAGGCGCCGGTGAGACCTGACGCCTCCCAGGCGTGCCGCAGATCCGGGAACGACCCTGCAAGCGCGAGACGATTGGGAAGGCTCCAGGCGTCGAGCACCGCCTTCTGCGCGTTGCGATGCTGATCATATTCGGCCTGGAGCCGCTCGATCATCGCCGGCGTGAAGGACCGTCGCCCGCACGGGCCCTGGCACAGCGTATCCACGATGATGGCGTCCGCATGCAGCCGGCGCGCCCGGTCTTCCTGTTCACGTGACAGCCCGAAATCGAATATCCCGAAGCGCTCGCCCTTCGTCTCCGGGAGTGCAGCCGCCGCTGCTGATGCGGGCGTGGAGTTTCCGCTCTTGATCGACCTAGACATGAAGGCGGTCCAGGATGCGGTACCAGATCAGGACGGTTTCCAGTCCAAGGCGGCGCGCCGGGTAGAATGGAATCGGGCGGATGTCGGTCAGCGGAAGCGGCGGGTCCACCCGCTCCTTCTCACCAGCCATATCGCCGAGCAGCCGGCCGAGTTGCGACATCATCGCGACGCCGCGCCCATTGCAGCCGGCGACGACGAACAGGCCAGGCGCGGGGTGGTGGAGGTGCGGCAAGAAATCCGCCGTCAGGCAGAACAGGCCGCCCCACGCATCCTCCCATTCGACATCCTTGATCTGTGGGAAAAGCCGCGCGGCCGCATGGCGTAGCTGTGCGTAATCGCTTGACGGTTCGTGCAGGCCGAACGAGCCCCTCGCACCGATCAGCAGCCTGCCGGCCGAATCGAAGCGAACGTAGTTCATGATTCGACGCGCATCCGAGATGGGCAGCCTCGACGGCATGACCTGTTTCCGCACCGCGTGCGGAAGCGGTTTTGTCGAGGCCATGACGCTCGATGCCGGAACAAGGCTGCGGTCCAGGCCGTCGATCGCGCCGCTTGCATAACCGTTCGTGCAGATGAGAACGGAGCTCGATCGGACGGAATGCCCGTTAACGTCGGTTTCCCATCGTCCGTCCAGGTATTGCGGGCGTCCGGCGCGGGACCGTGAAAATACCCGACCACCGCGATCGCCGACGACGCGAGCGAGTTCGCGCGCATAGCTCAGCGGCTGCAACTGGCCTCCGCGCGGATCGATCCAGCCTCCGCAGTAGGACCGGCTTCCGGTCAGTCTTTCGATTTCCGTCCGATCGACAAGGCGCGGCGCCGTCCCGGTGATGTCGGCCCACGCCCGCGCCCGCCTCGTGACCAAAGCCATGGTCTTTTCGTTGACGGCCGGTTGGAGCCAACCGCCTTGCTCGGCGTCGCATTTGAGACCGTAGGACTTGATGAGCTCGAACGTGGCGTCGGCGACGCCACCTGCGAACTCGACGAGACGTCGTCCCGGCACCTCGCCGAGCATGGAGAAAAGCGTCGCGGGATCGTGCTTGAGGCCGGCGATGACCTGCCCGCCATTTCTGCCGGACCCGCCAAAGCCGGGCTCGTGCGCATCCACAACCACGACATCGATCGACTGCTCCAGCAGCCGCAGGGCCGCGTTCAGACCGGCATAGCCGGCACCGATGACCAGGGCTTGGGTTTGTGTTGGGCGATCGAGCGTCGATGTTGCCGCGAGCGGCTTGGCCGTGCGCAACCATGCGGATCGCTGTGGCGACCATGTCGTCGACTGAAGCATCACGAGGCGAACGCGTTGACCGGCCGATTCCGATATCGTTCCAGCGCCGCGGGAAGAGCGTGCAACATCTCGAGGCATTGCCGGAGCTGGGCTTCATCGACATGTTCGTCGGGACGGTGGGCCTGCTCGATCGACCCGGGCCCGCAGACGACCGACGGCCAGCCGGCCTGCTGGAAGAAGCCCGCTTCGGTGGCGTAGGACACGCAATCGCCGGTGGCCGGCGGACACAGGTCGGCAAGCAGTTCCGAGGCCGGGCAGGGGGCTTCGGGCTCAAGCGGCGGCATGAATGTCAGCTGTTGCGTTGCGCATGAGGCGGCGCGGTGCGGCTTAACCAGTTCGGTTCGACAGAAGTCATCCACCCGCGCCTGAATGTCAGCCGGGTGCTGTCCCGGCATGAGGCGGCAATCCCACTCGACATCGCAGGAATCGGCGACGATGTTGCGCGCGCTCCCGCCACGGATCATGCCCGGGTTGATGGTTGCGAAAGGCGGTTCGAAGTTGGAAGCGCTTGCTGGCGAGGAGGCGAATTGACGTTGCAACGCTTCGAGGAACAGGAGCAATCTCGCGGCCGCGAAGTTCGCGTTCACGCCATTTCCCGGATCGGAGGAGTGGGCCGCGCGGCCCGTAATACACGTCCGCGCGCCAAACGTTCCCTTGTGCCCGCGTACGATCTGCATGTCGGTCGGCTCGCCGACAACGACCAACTCAGGCTCAACGCCGTGACTCTTCATGTCGGCGATAAGCGACGGCAGGCGTTGTGAGCCCGTCTCCTCATCGCTTGACAATGCGACATAGATCGGCGCGCCCAAGTCAGGGGCGCCCCAGGCGTGTGCTGCCGTAAGGACGCTCGCTACGAACCCCTTCATGTCGCAGGTTCCGCGGCCATAGAGCCGTCCGCCTTCGGCGCTGACCTGCCAGGGATCGCCGGACCAGCCGGCGCCAGGCGGCACCACGTCGAGATGCCCGGATAGAAGCAACCCGCCAGACGCCACCGGGCCGAACCGCATCCAGATCGACCGAAGCGGCGGGTCGCCGGCGACAACAATACGGATATCGCTGGCGACCTCTCCCGCGTCTGCGGCGATCCAGTCGACGATGTCACCGTTGCCGTCGGCGCCGACCGTGGGGAAACGCACCAGCGCATTCAATCTCTCGATGACGTGATCCAGCATCGCACGACCTTTACCGTTTAATAAACATGCATTACATTTAAAATGTAATTGTCAAGCTCTGCCTCTTTTCCTTGCGACATGCGTGTCCTAAAGCGAGCATCATGGCAGCTGCTAAGAGAGGCTCGGGATGGGCAACAGTGCTGTAGAAGACACGAAGCCCGCAAAGCACGAACGCCGTCCGAACGCCCTGCGCACGGCTGAAACGCGCAAGGCGCTGATCGAAGCGACCATCGACTGCCTTTGTGAGATCGGCTACTCGAGAACCACAACGCTTCAGATTTCGCGCCGCGCGAACATCACGCCGGGCGCGCTCCAGCACCATTTCGGCAAGAAAGACGAACTGATCCTCGCTGCGCTGGATGCGCTGATGATCGAGATGTCATTCGTGCTCGATCGCGCCGCGCTCGTGAAGGGCACGGTTCGACAGAAGATCGATGCGTTTGTCGACCATCTTTGGTCGGAGTTCTATGCCGACCGTCGCTATATGGCGGTTTGGGAGATCGTGATTGGAAGCCGAGGCGAACCCGATCTTCACCCACGCGTGGCGACGCATCGACAGGCGTCCGTGGAAAAATGCGAGGATGTCTGGTGTCGCGCGTTCAACCTGCCTAGGGACAGCGACGATCCTCGCGTGAAGGCCCTCCACTTCGCCCTCAACTATCTGCGCGGCAGTGCGATGCTGCCCATCGTTCCCTCCGACAGCGCAGATGCCGACGGTACGCAGCATGCGCTGAAGGACTTTCTGGCGCACCGGTTCGCAAAACACGACGCATAGCCGGCACAAATGATGGTGCCGCATGCCGGACTCGAACCAGCGACCCACGCATTACGAATGCGTTGCTCTACCACCTGAGCTAATGCGGCTTCTGCCGATGCGCGGTCGCTGATGCGCCGCGCCGGACGACGCCTTGATACGCGGGCCGGCGTCGCTGTTCAAGCGGCCCGATCCGTGGGCCGCCGTCAGCCGCCGCGGCGTTCGTCGTCGGTGAGCGGGCCCGGGCCCGGATCGTCAGGCGGCGGCGGTGTCACCGGTTCGACCTCCGTCGGCGCGTCGCTCCCGGCCGGCGTAGTGGGCGCTTCGGTGACTTCGGTGTCGTCTGCCGGCGCGGCGATCAGCGCGGGCGCGTCCGCCGCTTCACCCGCATCGGGCACGTCCTCGGCAACCTCGGCAAGGTCGCCCGCAAGGTCGATGGCGCGGGGGCGCGGCGTGGGGGCCGGCGGCGGTTTCCACTCGAAGGCATCGACCCGCCCGGTGACGGGCGAGACCGGCGCCCAGGCGTCGAAGACCTCGCCGTCGGCGGTCCACACGGCATCCGGCGGGGCGTAGTGGGCCCGCGCCACCCAGGCCCGGACGCGGCCGATGTCGCCGTGTTCGCCTTCCTCGACATCGGCCATTAGCAGGCACACGCGCTCGCTCGGATGTGCTCGCAGCAATCCGTCCAGGGTTTCGCGCGCCAGCGGCCAGTCGCGGGCGGCGATCGCGGCATGGGCGACGGCGATCCCGGACTCGGCGCTGCCCGGCTGCAGGGCGGCGAGCTTGCGCATGCGGGCGAGACGATCCAGCGCGGAATCGCCCGGCCTGACGGCGGCATAGGCTTCGGCGAGATCGGGATGCGGCCCGGTCTTCCACGCGGTTTCGAGGATGCGCGTGGCGCGCCGCAGATCGCCCGCACGCGTCAGAAGCCGCGCGGCCAGGACTGCGGCCGGCACCAGATCGGCGGCGAGCTTGCAGGCCTCCAGCGCGGCTGTACGCGCCTCGTCGGGTTCGCCGCCTTCAAGTTCCATCGCCTTGCCGGTCAAGAGGACGGCGCGCAGGCGGACGGCGCGGTCGCGGGCGATGAGACCGGCCCGCTCGTTGGCCGCCAGGGTGTCCAGCGCGCCCGCGAAATCGCCACCCCGCGCCCGGTAGTCGAACACCGCCTGGCCGGCCCAGGGGATCTGCGGCGCCAGATGGTGCGCCTCCTCGGCGAAGTGCAGGGCGGCGGCCGGTTCGGCCTGCCGCTCGGCCTCGACGAACAGGCCGTGGAGGCCAAGGATGCGGGTGTCGGGATTGTCGGCGAGCTGCTCGAAATTGCTGCGCGCTGCGGACGGATCGCCGGTGATCTGCGCCGTCTGGGCGGCCAGCAGCATCACGAGGGGATCGTCGCCGAGCAGCTTGCGCGCCTCGCTCGCCGCCCGCCGGGCGCCGTCGGTGTCGCCGGCGCCGACCGCGATCATGCCGCGGGTGAGCGACCGGTAGCCGCGGTCGCGCTTGCGGGCGGTCAGCGCGCGACGAACGTTGCCGGGGGCGTGCAGGATCAGCCGGACCAGCCATACGAGCAGCGCCAGCGCGATGAAGATCGCGATGAGCGCGATGACGGCGGCCATCAGCGAGGTTTCGATCTCGTAACCCTGCCAGGTCAGGAGGACGTCGCCGGGCCGGTCGACCAGCCACACGAAGCCGAGCGACAGCAGGAAGACGATGGCGAGGAAGATGAGAAGCCGGATCATTGCGTTGTCTCGGTCGCCGTCTCAGTTGCCGGCAGCGGGCGCTGCCGCGGCGATCTCGCCCACCAGCCGGTCGATCTTGAGCCGCCGCCGGACGTCGTCGGCCCAGTCATCGGTGGCGGCGCGGGCGGCGTCGTCGAGCTGGGCGCGACGGGTGAGCGCCAGATCGTAATCATCGGCAGCGACCGCCTCGGCCACGCCCGCGAGCGCCGACGTGCCGGTTGCGCCGCCGCTCCCGCCTCCTTCGGGGCGAATGCTGACGATGCCGCTGACGAGATCGGTGAACCAGGCGCCGGCGCCATCGGTGTCGCCGCTCCCGGGCTGGTCGGCATCCGCGGCGATCGCCGCGAACCGCGCCGCGAGATCGGCCCGTGTCGCAACGCCGGTCGCCGCCAGCGGTTCAAGCTCGGCGACTGAGTCGGTGGCGATGGACAGCGGCCCGGCGACTGCCAGCACGTCGGCAAACGGCGCGTTGCCGCGCGACGCCCGCGCGAGCATCAGTATCACGACCTCGCGGACCGGGCGGACCGAGTCCGGCAGGGCGGTTGAGGGCGTCGTTGCGTCGCGCTCCAGCGATGCGAGACGAGCCTCGATGGCCGCAGGCGTCGCACCTTCGGCAGCGGCCAGGGCGCTGAGGTCGCTCTGCAGTTGCGCCTGCAGGTCGGCGATGGCGGCGGCAAGATCGGCCTCGGTGATATTGGCGGCGCCGGCCTCCGTCAGCGTGGCAAGCGTTGCCTGCGCCTCGGCAAGCTCGGCCGCGAGTGCCTCAAGGTCGGCGACGGTCGCCGTGCCGGCGGTAGTGGAGGATAGCCGGTCGAGGCCTGCGCGGATCGCGTTGGTTTCGATCTCCAGCGCTTCGATCTGACCGGCCTGGGCCTCGGCGCGCGTCAGCGCGGTCTCGGCCTCGCCGCGTCCGGGCGCCGGCCAGATGCCGAACCCCTGCAGGATGGCCACGAGGACAAGGGCCACGATGCCGCCGCCAACGGCTGCGGTGATCAGCGGCGTGGCGGCCATGCCGGCGTCCGAGCGCGGACCCGGCGGCGGGGGAGGCTCCGGCGGTTCCGGTGTGGGCGGTGGCTCGGGCGTCGGCGGTTCAGGAGGCGTCGGTGGTTCCGGCGCCGACGCCTCGGCGGCCGGTTCGGCTTCCGCGGGCTTGGGCGGTTCCGCCTCGAGATCGATCGTCACTGGCTTGCGCCCCGCCGGCCGCTTCGCGCCGGCCGTCTTGCGCGCGGTCTTGCGGGCCGTCTTCTTCGCGGCCGTCCCGGCGGTCTTCTTGGGTTGCGGCGTATCCTCGGCCATGTCGTCCTGTCCGGCTCTCCCGTGCCTCGCGGCGAGAATACACGGCTTTGGCGCTTGCGGTAGGCGCAGGCGCGCCGCACCCCTAACCCGCCGACGCGAGCGCCTCGATCACCTCGAACACGGCGTCTTCGTCCGGGTGCGCGGCGATCCGCACACTGCTCCACGCCCGCGCTGCAAGGGGCGCGGCGGCGGCCTCGGAGATCGCGACCAGATGGGTCCGCGCGAGGTTGGCCGGCGGTCCGCGGTCGAGTACGTCGGCGAAGGCAGCGGCGGTGCGGGCCGAGTAGACGAGTACGGCGTCATAGCCGCCGTCGGCGAGCCGCGCGCGGACAGCGTCGTCGAGGGTGGTCACCGCCTCCGCGTGGTAGGCCTCGGTCCGGATCACGTCGAAGCCCTTTGCCGACAATGCGGCGGCGAGATCGCCGGCGGTGTCACGCGCTGCCGGATAGAGGAGGGCACCGTCGTCCGGCCGTGCGCGTTCGGCAATGCGCGCGGTCAGGGCGGCAACGTTGCCAGCGGCGCTGTCGACATGCACGAAACCGGCCGCACGTGCTTCGCGGGCGGTGGCGTCGCCCACGGCGTAGACACTGATCTCCCGCCATTGTGCCGCGGTTGCCCATTGGCGCATGGCCCGCACGGCGTTGGCGCTGGTCGCCACGATGGCGGCGGGCGGGCGCGGCAGATTGGGCTCGGGATGGACCACGATGCGCAGCATCGGCGTCGTGTCGACCGCGTGGCCGCGTTCGGAGAGCCTGGCCGTGGTGGCGCTGGCGTCGGGCTCCGGCCGGGTGACGAGCAGGCGCATGGCGGTTCACGCGTCGGCGAAGAAGGACGGCCCGCCGCGGGCCGCAAGGTCTTCGCCGGCGGCGCGGCCGATCTTCCCGGCATCTGCGGCGGGACCATCCAACCGCACGCGGTAGGCGTCGCTGCCGTCGGGGCGGACGATCAGGCCGTCGAACGTCAGCTCCTTGTCGCGAAGCACTGCCAGGCCGCCGATCGGGGTGCGGCAGGAACCGTCGAGAGCGGCGAGGAAAGCGCGCTCGGCGGTGAGGGTGGTCGCGGTCGGGCCGTGGTCGATCGCTGCCAGCCGCCCGATCACGGCCGCATCGTCGGCGCGCGCGGTGATGGCGATGGTGCCCTGGCCGGCGGCGGGAAGCCAGGTATCGACATCGAGGGGCGTGGCGTCGTCGAGATGGAGGCCGAGACGGTGGAGGCCGGCCGCGGCCAGCAATGTCGCCGCCACCTCGCCGTCGTGCAGCTTGCGCAGCCGCGTCTGGACGTTGCCGCGCAGGCCGACGATCTCGAGGTCCGGCCGCAGGTGCTTCAACAGGGCGGCGCGGCGCACCGACGAGGTGCCGATCCGGGCGCCCTGCGGCAGGTCCTCTGGCCGGCGCGCGACCGGCGAGATGAAGACATCGCGCACGTCCTCGCGTGGCAGGCAGGCGGCGATCGCGATCCCGTCCGGCAGCCGGGTTTCCAGGTCCTTGGCCGAGTTCACCGCCAGGTCGATGCGGCCGTCGAGCAGGGCGGCGTCGATCTCCTTGGTGAACAGGCCCTTGCCGCCGATGTCGGCGAGCGGCCGGTCGAGAATGCGGTCGCCGGTGGTGGTGATGGTGACGATCTCGGTCGCCGTGGCAGCGCCCGGATCGGCCGCGGCGAGTGCGTCGGCCGCCTGCTGCGCCTGGGCCAGCGCCAGCGGACTGCCGCGGGTTCCGATGCGAAGGGCGGGCGTTTGCAAAGCCTGGGGTCCGGGTGTAGAGGCAGCGCGTGACACCCGCCGGTCTTGGCCGATTAGACGACGCGATGCAAGGCCAACCCCTTGACGCCCAACGGGAAGCTGCGGTGCTGGTGCTCGGCATCGAAACGAGCTGCGACGAGACCGCGGCGGCGGTGGTGGAACGCGCTGCCGACGGCTCCGGGCGCATCCTCTCCGACGTGGTGCTGAGCCAGATCGACGACCATGCGGCTTATGGCGGCGTGGTGCCCGAGATCGCCGCGCGCGCCCATGTGGAGGCGCTCGACGGGGTGGTGGCCAGGGCGCTCGCCGATGCCGGCGTCGGCTTCGACGATCTTGCGGCCGTCGCCGGCACCGCCGGCCCGGGGCTGATCGGCGGGCTGCTGGTCGGCCTCACCACGGCCAAGGCGCTCGCGCTCGCCGCCGGCAAACCCCTGATCGCCGTCAACCACCTTGAGGCACACGCGCTGACGGCACGGCTGACCGATCGCGTGGCGTTTCCCTATCTCCTGCTGCTGGTGTCGGGTGGCCATACCCAGTTTGTCGCCGTCGACGATGTCGGGCGCTATCGGCGGCTCGGCACCACGGTCGACGACGCCCTGGGCGAGGCCTTCGACAAGGTCGCCAAGCTGCTTGGCCTCGGCTACCCCGGCGGTCCGGCGGTGGAGCGCATGGCGCTCGCCGGCGATCCCGCGCGTTTCGCCTTGCCGCGACCGCTCATCGGGCGGCCGGGCGCGGATTTCTCGTTCTCGGGTCTGAAGACGGCGGCACGGCTTGCCGCCGAGGAGGCTGCACCGTTGAGCGACACTGATGTTGCCGACCTCTGCGCGTCGTTCCAGGCGGCGGTCACGGACACGGTGGCGGACCGTGCGGCGCGGGCCATGGATATCTTCGTCGACGGGGGCGAGCGCGGCGGCGTGCTGGTCGTCGCCGGCGGTGTCGCGGCCAACAAGGCACTGGCGGCAGCGCTGAAGACGGTCGCCGACGACAAAGGATTTCGCTTGGTCGTTCCGCCTGCGAAACTATGCAGCGATAACGGCGTGATGGTCGCCTGGGCCGGGGCCGAACGCCTGGCGCGTGGCCGGACCGACGACTTCACGGCGCCGGCGCGGCCGCGCTGGCCGCTCGATCCAGAGGCTGCCGCGCGGGTTGGCGGCGGGGCGCGGGGACAGCGCGCATGACGGACAGGGTGGCCGTGCTCGGCGGCGGCGCCTGGGGCACGGCGCTGGCACTCGCCGCGGCGCGGGCGGGGCGCGACGTGCTCCTGTGGGCACGCTCGGCGGCCACGGTGACCGCCATCAACGCGACCCACGAAAACAGCGCGCGCCTTCCCGGCGTCCGCCTGCCGCCGGCGATCGCCGCCACCGACGATCTCGCCGCTGCGGTCACGGACCGCGTGGTGCTGGTGGTGGTGCCCATGCAACAGACGCGGTCGGTGGTCCGGGCCATGGCGCCTAACGTCGCGGCGGGGACACCGGTGGTGATGTGCGCCAAGGGACTGGAGGCGGCGACGCGCCTGCGCGCCACGGAGATCCTGGCGGAGGAGGCGCCGCAGGCGCTGCCGGCGGTGCTCGCCGGTCCGAGCTTCGCGACCGAGGTGGCGGCCGGCCTGCCGACGGCGGTGACCATCGCCGCCGCCGATGATGATCTGGCCGCGCGCCTTTGCACGCTCCTCGCCGGACCGGGATTCCGGCCTTACGCCGAAACCGACATGATCGGCGTGGAACTCGGCGGGGCGATCAAGAACGTGCTCGCCATTGCCGCCGGCATCGTCGTCGGCCGCCGGCTCGGCGGCAGCGCCCAGGCGGCGCTGATCGCCCGCGGCTTCGCCGAGATGCAGCGCCTGGGCCTGGCGGCGGGTGCGGAAGCCGGGACCCTGATCGGGCTTTCCGGCCTCGGCGATCTGGTGCTCACCTGCACCTCCGGCCTGTCCCGCAACTATGCCTACGGCCTGTGTCTGGGCGAAGGCCGGCCGGCCGGTGCGGCGCTGGCCGAGGGTGTCGCCACGGCGCAGGCGGTGGTCGACCTCGCCGAAGCCGCCGGAGTCGAAACGCCGATCGCCGCGGCCGTCGCCGCGATCGTCGCCGGGCGTCTCGATGTCGACGCGGCGATCGCCGACCTCATGGCGCGGCCGCTCAGGCGCGAGCGCGATTGACGCTGGACCCTCCGGGACCCTAGCCTTCAACGGTATGTCGAGCGGGAGAGGATGATGGCGTACTGGCTGTTCAAGTCCGAGCCGGGCACCTGGTCGTGGGACGATCAGGTCAAGGAGGGCAAGAAGGGAACCGAGTGGGACGGTGTGCGCAACTACACCGCGCGCAACAACATGCGGGCGATGAAGATCGGTGACCGCGGCTTCTTCTACCACTCCGGTGCCGACCGCGAGATCGTCGGGCTGGTCGAGGTGGTGGCCGAGGCCCATCCTGATTCCACCACCGACGACGAACGCTGGGCGTGCGTGGACATCGCCGCCACGGGCGCGGTGCCGAAGCCGGTGACCTTGCAGCAGATCAAGGACGACCCGCGTCTCGCTGATATGGCGTTGGTGCGCCTCGGACGTTTGTCGGTCCAGCCGGTCACGGCCGCGGAATGGAAGATCGTCTGCAAGATGGGCGGTGTGACCTAGGCGCGCCCGACGGTCGCCTTGCGCGGCGGCCGGCGGTTCGGTTTAACGGCGGTGTCGTGCCGGGACCTGCGCGACAACCGCGGAGCCACACGGGACCAACACGGGGACAAGCAAGACCATGTCTGAAGCCATCGTTCATCCGGTGCCGGATTCCTGGAAGCAGCGTGCGTTCGTCGACAATGACGGCTATCTCGCGATGTACGAGCGCTCGGTGAGCGACCCGGAGGGGTTCTGGGCCGAGCAGGCGCAGATCGTCGACTGGATCAAACCCTTCACCAAGGTCAAGAACACGTCCTTCGCCGCACCCGACGTGTCGATCAAATGGTTCGAGGACGGGACGCTCAACGCCGCCGCCAACTGTCTCGACCGTCACGTGGAAACGCGCGGGGATCAGGTGGCGATCCTGTGGGAGGGCGACGACCCGAACGTCGACCGCAAGATCACCTATCGCGAACTCCACGCCGAGGTCTGCCGCTTCGCCAACGTGCTGAAGGAACTCGGCGTCATGAAGGGTGACCGCGTCACCATCTACATGCCGATGATCCCCGAGGCGGCGATGGCGATGCTCGCCTGCGCCCGCGTCGGGGCGATCCATTCGGTGGTGTTCGCCGGCTTCTCCGCCGATGCGCTCGCCGGCCGTGTGCTCGACTGCGATTCCAGGCTGGTGATCACCGCCGACGAGGGGCTGCGCGGCGGTCGCACGGTGCCGCTCAAGGCCAACGCCGACGCGGCGCTCGAGAAGTGCACCGGCGAGGAAAAGCTTCTCGTCGTGCGGCGCACCGGCGGCGACGTGACGATGCGGGAGGGCCGCGACCACTGGTATCACGAGCTGGCGGAGGGCGTGTCGGCCGACTGCCCGGCCGAGGAGATGAGCGCGGAGGATCCGCTGTTCATCCTCTACACCTCCGGCTCGACCGGCAAGCCGAAGGGGGTGCTCCACACCACCGGCGGCTACCTGGTCTACGCCGCCATGACCCACAAATATGTCTTCGACTACCACGACGGCGACATGTACTGGTGCGCCGCCGATATCGGCTGGGTGACCGGGCACAGCTACATCATCTACGGACCGCTGGCGAACGGTGCGACCACGGTGATGTTCGAGGGTGTGCCCAACGCACCGACGCCGTCGCGCATCTGGCAGGTGATCGACAAGCACCAGGTCAACATCTGCTACACGGCGCCGACGGCGATCCGCGCGCTGATGGGTGCCGGCGACGACTATGTGACCTCCACGTCGCGGGAATCGTTGCGCCTGCTCGGGTCGGTGGGCGAGCCGATCAATCCGGAAGCGTGGGAATGGTACTACCGGGTGGTCGGGGACAGCCGCTGTCCGATCATGGACACCTGGTGGCAGACCGAGACCGGCGGCATCATGATCACGCCTCTGCCCGGCGCCACCGACCTCAAGCCCGGATCGGCCACGCGGCCGTTCTTCGGCGTCAAGCCGGCGCTGGTCGACAGTGACGGCCAGCCGATCGAAGGTCCCGGCGCCGGCAATCTCGTCATCACCGATTCCTGGCCGGGCCAGATGCGCACCGTCTATGGCGACCACAAGCGGTTCGTCGAGACCTACTTCTCGACCTTCCCCGGCCGCTACTTCACCGGCGACGGCTGCCGGCGCGACGAGGACGGCTTCTACTGGATCACCGGCCGCGTCGACGACGTGATCAACGTCTCCGGCCACCGCATGGGCACGGCCGAGGTGGAATCGGCGCTGGTCGCCCACGACAAGGTGTCTGAGGCGGCCGTGGTCGGTTACCCCCACGACATCAAGGGGCAGGGCATCTACGCCTACGTCACCCTGATGGCCGGCGAGGAGCCGACCGAGGCGTTGCGGGCGGAGCTGGTCAAATGGGTGCGCAGCGAAATCGGCCCGATCGCGACGCCGGATCTGATCCAGTTCGCGCCGTCATTGCCGAAGACGCGCTCCGGCAAGATCATGCGGCGCATCCTGCGCAAGATCGCCGCCGACGATTACGGACAGCTTGGCGATACCTCGACGCTGGCCGAGCCGGCGGTGGTCGACGACCTGATCGAAAACCGGCAGAACAGGTGAGGACTATTCCGGTTGCTATGCGCGTCACATGACTTCATGCTCGGCGCGTGGTCAGGATGATCCAGATCCGCAACGTTCCCGACAGCCTCCATGCGACCATGAAGGCGCGCGCTGCCTCGGCGGGGATGTCGTTGTCCGACTACCTGCTGCGCGAAATTCGCGAGCTCGCCGAGCGGCCGACGCTTGAGGAGATACGTAGGCGTCTGGAAGCGCTGCCGAAGATCGAGCCCGAGGTGTCGTCGGCAGATATCATCCGTGCCGAGCGCGATCGCCGCTGATCGATGCCCTACTGCAGCCGGCAGACGCCCGCCGCGCGACGGACCATGTTCTCTAAGCCGGTGCAGCGGGACCTTGCGGGGTGCCGTCCGCCACCCCAGATTTCACGGATCGGGAAAGGCTGAATCTCAACGGTCCCACGCGAAACGGCGGAGCTATGAACACCCTCAGAACGGCCATGCTGCTGGCGGCGCTGACCGCCATTTTCATGGGCGCCGGCTTCCTGATCGGCGGCACCACCGGCGCGGTGATCGCCTTCGGCCTCGCCGCGGCCATGAACCTGTTCAGCTACTGGAACGCCGACAAGCTGGTGTTGCGCATGTCCAATGCGCGCGAGGTCGACGCGCGCTCGGCGCCCGAGTTCTACGGCATGGTGCGCGATCTGGCGGCCCGCGCCGATCTGCCCATGCCCAAGGTCTACATCGCCGACAACCTGCAGCCGAACGCGTTCGCCACCGGGCGCAACCCGGACAACGCCGCCGTGTGCGCGACCACCGGCCTGCTGCAAACGCTGAACCGCGACGAGATCGCCGCCGTCATGGCCCACGAGCTCGCGCATGTGAAGAATCGCGACACGCTGATCATGACGATCACCGCGACCATTGCCGGTGCCGTATCGATGCTCGCCAATTTCGCCTTCTTCTTCGGCGGGGCGAGCCGCAACAACAATCCGCTCGGCCTGATCGGCGTGCTGGTGGCCGCGATCGTCGCGCCGCTCGCGGCGTTGCTGGTGCAGATGGCCATCAGCCGGACCCGCGAGTACGCCGCCGACCGCGGCGGGGCGGAGATCAGCGGCGATCCGGCCGCGCTCGCCTCGGCGCTGCGACGCATCTCGCAAGGGGTGCGGCTGGTGCGCAACGATGCCGCGGAACGCAACCCCGCCACCGCGCCCCTGTTCATCATCAATCCCCTGTCCGGCGAACGTATGGACAACCTCTTCTCCACCCATCCGGCGACCGAGAACCGGATCAAGGCGTTGATGGCGATGCGAGCCGAGATGGGCGGCGCCCCGGCCGTCTCGTCGGTCGCGGTGCCGCAGGTCGGCCGCAGCCGGCCTTCGTCCGGCCCATGGGGCTGACCGCCTCGCGACAATCGCGGAAGGGGACTCGCGTCCGTGCGGCCCCGGCAGGCCTCGAAACCCGGCTGGTCGCGGCCGACCTCCTGGCCGGTGTTCTCGATCGCCACCAGTCCCTCGACGCCCAGTTGACCGGCGCATCTTTCGGCAAGCTCGCACCGCGCGACCGTGCACTCGCCCGCGCCATGGTCGGCGTGGCGCTGCGTCGCTTGGGCGAGATCGATGCGGTGCTCGATGGGCTGCTTGACCGGCGGCCGGGAGCAGCGGAGGTGGTCCGGGCGCTGCAAATCGGGGTGGCGCAGATCCTGTTCATGGAGGTTCCCGACCACGCCGCGGTCTCGCTCGCGGTCGAGACGGTTGGACGCAAACGGCAACTGAAGGGCTTTCGCGGGCTGACCAATGCGGTCCTGCGGCGTGTCGCCCGCGAGCGACCGGCGCCCGAGGCGAAGGCGGGTATCAATCAGCCGGATTGGCTGTGGACGCGATGGGTCGCCGCGTACGGCCCTGAAACGGCAGAGACAATCGCCGCGGCGCTCACCGTCGAACCCTATCTCGATCTCACCGCCAAGGCCGATCCGGAGGCGGTCGCCGATGCGGTCGGTGGCGCACTCTTGTCCACGGGGAGCATTCGCCTCGATGCCGGCGGCCCGGTCGAGGATCTGCCGGGCTTCGACGACGGCACATGGTGGGTGCAGGACGCCGCGGCTTCCCTCCCGGCCCGGCTGCTCGGGCCTGTGGCCGGTAGGAAGATCGCCGATCTCTGCGCCGCCCCGGGTGGCAAGACCGCCCAGCTTGCGGCGGCCGGCGCCGAGGTGACCGCCGTCGACATCTCCGCCGATCGCCTGGACCGGCTTGCCGGCAACCTCCGGCGCCTCGGGCTGGCGGCGGAGACCGTCGTCGCCGATCTCCTCGCTTGGGCGCCGACTGAGCGCTTCGACGTCGTCCTGCTCGATGCGCCCTGCACCGCGACGGGAACGATCCGCCGACACCCCGACGTCGCCTATCTGAAGCGTGAGGCCGACATCGCGGCGTTGGCGAAGGTGCAGGCGGCAATGATCGCGAAGGCCGCGGACCTTCTCAAGCCCGGCGGAACCCTGGTGTATTGCACCTGTTCGCTGGAGCCGGAGGAGGGCGAGCGGCAGGCGTCCGTCGCCCGCGAGGCGGGGCTCACGACGTGGCCGCTTGACGCCAGCGACCTGCCGGAGCTGCCCGAGGCGATCACCGCGGACGGGCATTTGCGGACATTGCCCCATTTCATGGCGCTTGATAGGCCACGTATGTCGGGCCTCGACGGGTTCTTCGTCATGCGCATGCGGCGGCCGGCCTGATTGCCCGGCGCCGGCCTTCGGGCGATAGTCCGAGGGCGCGATTCGGCGGCGCGCCGGTAACATAAAGGAGCTGGACGACGGGCATGGCGATCGGGTCGGCCTCCGGCGCGGGACGGCGCGTTCGATTTGCAGTGGGAGCGTTCAGGCGGAGCCTGAACTTCCGGCTGCACGCGAGCGCCCTTTATGCATGGCGCTACGCCGGCCCCATCCCCGAACGCCTGACCATCGCGCCGATCGACCTCAGGACCGCCGATCCCACGGCAGCCCACGATATCTTCGGCGGACGCTGGGTGTTCGGCGGCGAGGGACTCGATATCGAGGGCTTCTCGGTCTTCGACGCCGTCGCCCCCAGCGAGCAGTGGGCACATGAGCTGCACGCCTTCGGCTGGCTGCGGCATCTTCGGGCCATCGAGCCGCAGGACGCGCGGCGACGCGCGCGCATTCTGGTCGATGAGTGGATCAACTTCAGCTCGCACCACGATGCCATCGCCTGGGACCCGGAGGTGACGGCGCGGCGGCTGATCGCCTGGTTCTCGCAGGCGCCGATGATCCTGGCGGATTGCGACTACAGCTTCTACCGCCGTTTCATGCGTTCGGTGACCAAGCAGGTGCGCTATCTGCGGCGGGTCGCCTATGACAGCCCTCCCGGCCTGCCGCGCCTCAGGATCATGATCGCGCTGGCCACCGCGGCGCTGTCGATGTCGGACCAGCCGCGCTTCCTGCGCCAGGCGCGCCGGCGCCTCGATCTCGAACTCGTCAACCAGGTGCTGCCGGACGGCGGGCATGTCAGCCGCAATCCGGGCGCCGTCCTTGAGGCGCTGACCGATCTCCTGCCGTTGCGTCAGGCGTTCTCGATGCAGGGCAACCAGCCGTCGCACGTGCTGGTTTCGGCGGTCGACCGCATGATGCCGATGCTGCGCTTCTTCCGTCTCGGCGACGGTGGTCTTGCTCGCTTCAACGGTCACAGCGACCGGCCGGGCGACCTCGCGGCGACGGTGCTCGCCTATGACGACGTGCGTGGCGCCCTGCCCGAGGCGGCGGCGCAGAGCGGCTTCCACAAGGTCGTCGCCAACACCACGGCGCTGATCGTCGACACCGGACGGCCGCCGCAGATCGACTTCAGCGTCCAGGCCCATGCCAGTTGCTTGGCCTTCGAGATGAGCGTCGGCCACCAGATGCTCATCGTGAATTGCGGCGTGCCGTCGCCGGCCGCCCGCTCGCTCAGCCGGCTGGCGCGCACCTCCGCCGCCCATTCCACCGTTTCGATCAACGACACCTCCTCCTGCCGCTTCCTGCACTCGTCCTCGTCGGACGACTGGATGGGCGACGTGATCGTGGCCGGGCCCGAGCGGGTCGATGTCGACCGGCGGCGTGCCGGCGACGGGACCGCGCTTACGGCCCAGCACGACGGCTGGCTCAACCGCTTCGGCCTCGTCCATCGCCGCGCCTTGCGCCTGACGGACGAAGGCGACATGCTCGAGGGGCGCGATTCCTTCGTCTCGCCGTCCGGGTCGCCCGCCCAGCGGTCCGGCAAGGACCTCTTCACCATCCGCTTCCACGTCCATCCCAACGTCCAGGTGCGCGAGATGCGCGAAACCCGCAGCGTGATCCTGGAGATGCCGGGCGGCGAGCGCTGGGAGTTCGAGGCCGATGCCGGGGACCTGCGGATCGAGGAAAGCATCCTCATGTCGGTCAACCGCGGCAATCGCGAAACCGATCAGATCGTCATCCACGGGCGCGTCCAGCACACCCCCCAGGTGAGCTGGCGGCTCTACCGCACCGGCCTCGGCCGCCACCGCGGCCAGCCCCGACCCGAGCCCGAAACCCACGACGCGCCCGAGGAGTGAGGCCGCCGGTCGCGTTTCGTGCGCGCGGCAAATCGTGATAAGCGGCGCGCGCCGCTTCCCCTGGATCTCACGCCATGGCCGTCACTCCCGGTACTTCTCCCATTCCCGATCGCGTGACCGTTCGCCGCGCCCTTCTGTCGGTGTTCGACAAGACGGGTCTCGTCGACTTCGCCCGGGCGCTGCACGAGCGCGGGGTGACCCTGGTCTCGTCCGGCGGCACCAAGCGGGCGCTCGACGAAGCCGGCCTGCCGTCGACGGAGGTCTCCGAGGTGACGGGCTTCCCGGAGATCATGGGCGGGCGCGTGAAGACGCTCCATCCGCTCATCCATGGCGGGCTGCTTGGCGAGCGCAACGATCCCGACCATGCCGCCGCCATGGAGCGGCACGGCATTGCCGGGATCGATCTCCTGGTCGTGAACCTCTATCCGTTCGAGGCGACGCTGGCGGCCGCGGCCGACCCCCGCACGATCGTGGAGAACATCGATATCGGCGGCCCGGCGCTCATCCGTGCGGCGGCCAAGAACCACGCCTATGTCGCGGTGGCGACCGATCCGGACGACTATGACGGCCTGCTTGCCGCCCTCGACGCGGACGACAACGCCACCTCGCTGGAGCTTCGCCAAACGCTCGCTGCCCGTGCCTTTGCCCGCACCGCCGCCTATGATGCGGCCATTGCCGGCTGGTTCGCCGGCCAGACCGGGTCGCGCGACAGCTTCAGTCTCGCGGGACAGCGGCAGGGCGACCTGCGGTATGGCGAAAACCCGCACCAGGCGGCGGCGCTCTACCTCACCGGCGAGGATCGTCCCGGTGCGGCGACCGCGCGACAGGTGCAGGGCAAGCAGCTCTCCTACAACAACATCAACGACACCGACGCGGCCTACGAACTGGTCGGCGAGTTCGACCCCGACGAGCGGGCTGCCGTCGCCATCATCAAGCACGCCAACCCGTGCGGCGTGGCGGTCGGCGAAACGCTGGCCGACGCCTATCGCCTGGCGCTGCGCTGCGATCCGGTCTCGGCCTTTGGCGGCATCGTCGCGCTCAACCGGACCATCGACGAAGACGTGGCGGCGGCAATCGTGGAGGTGTTCACCGAGGTGGTGATCGCGCCGGACGCGACCGACGCGGCGCTGGATATCTTTGCCGCAAAGAAGAACCTGCGGCTGCTTCTTGCCGGCCGCCTGCCCGGTGGCGACGCCCGCTGGACAGTGAGGACCGTAGCCGGCGGCTTCCTCGCCCAGGCGCGTGACGCCCATCGCGTTGCCGCCACGGATGTGCGGGTCGTGACCAAACGCGCGCCGTCGGAAGGGGAACTGGCCGACCTGATGTTCGCCTGGCGGGTCGCCAAGCACGTCAAGTCCAACGCCATCGTCTATGCCCGCGAAGGGGCGACGGCCGGGATCGGTGCCGGGCAGATGAGCCGACTCGATTCGGCTCGTATCGCCGCGCGCAAGGCCGAGGAGGCGGCCGCGGCAGCGGGGCTGCCCGAGACGCTCGCCGCCGGTTCGGTCTGCGCCTCGGACGCGTTCTTTCCCTTCGCCGACGGGCTGATCGCGGCCGTCGAGGCCGGTGCCACGGCGGTGATCCAGCCCGGCGGATCGATGCGCGACGAGGAGGTGATCGCCGCGGCCGACGAGCGCGACCTCGCCATGGTGTTCACCGGCATCCGCCATTTCCGCCATTAGGCGACGGCTTCTGCGCGCGGCAACCTCCCGCCGTCGTCCCGCACGCGGTGCGGCATCTTGATGACGCTCCGCAGATGCGGGACCTGATACTAGGACCGTGAAAGGGTCCCGTGTCTGCGCAGCACCGCTGACGCGCTGCGGTGCGTACGGGACGACGGAGAGGGTTTGGTACCGACGTCAGACGGGATTGCCCGCGCCGGCCATGCGCGCCCTTAGCGCATCGGCGATCTCCTCGAACACCGGCAGCCAGGCGCCTCGTTCCTTCTGACGGAACAGGCGCATGGTCGGATACCACGGCGATTCGGTGCCTTCGTTCATCCACCGCCAGTCGGGCCGGTTGCGCAGCGCCACCCACACCGGCAGCGCCATGGCGCCGGCGAGATGGGCCGGGCCGGTGTCGGAGGTGACGATCAGGTCGAGATTGGCCATGGCGCCGGTGACCTCGCGATAGCCGCTCGGATTGTTGGTGATCTCCTCGCCGAGCCGCTCGACCTCCATGCCCGACGGCAGGTCGTCGAGCTGGTCGAGGCCGTGGAAGACCTGAAGGCTGATCAGTCGCACGCCCTCGACCGCCGCCAGCGGCGCGTAGTTGGTGAGCGGAATGGAGCGGTGGATGTCGGGGCCGTATTTGGGGTTGCCCTGCCAGATGATGCCGACCCGGAACCCCTCATCGCCGATCCGTTCGCGCCACTTGTCGGCGTACTCGGGGGCGGGGCGGAGATAGGGCACGTCCCGCGGCAGCGTTTCCCAGGTGGTCGCGAACACCGACGGGAGGCTCATCAGCGGAATCTGGAAATCGTAGGTCACGCCGAGGCCGGCGCGTTCGGCGATGGTGAGCCACGGATAGTTGCGGCTGAACAGGGTGATGAGCGGCTTCGGCGCGATGAAGGTGATGTCGGCGCCGCTCTCGCGCAGCGGATCGAGGAATCGCAGGAACTGGATCGTGTCGCCGTGACCCTGCTCGCAATAGACGAGCAGGCGCTTGCCGGTGAGGTCCTCGCCCTGCCATTTCGATGCCGCGCGGCCATGCTCGATCGCCGGATGGTGGGGGCTCAGAAGCCGCCACTCGTGCTCTGGCCACGCCTCCGCCAGCAGGCCCGTGGAGAAGTAGGCCATGGCCAGATTCTGGTGGGCTTCGAACGCGTTGGGTTCGAGGTCGATGGTCTCGCGGTTGGCGGCGATCGCCGCCTCGTAGTCGCCTTGCTCGACATAGACCATGGCCCGCGAGAACAGGAGCGCGCCGCCAGAGGCGCCGAGTTTCTCGGCACGGGCAATGGCCGCGACCTGTTCGTCGAAACGGCCAACCTCGCCCAGCACCAGGCTCCTGGTGACATGGGCGTCGGCGAGGCGCGGCTCGAGCTCGATCGCGCGGTCGGCGGCGGCCAGGGCGTCGTCGAAGCGCGACATCTGCGACAGGGTGCGGGCGCGGGCGACATGGGCGCGGGCGGTGTCGGGGTGAAGCGCAAGCAGGTGGTCGAGCGCGGCCAGCGCGTCGTCGTAGGCCTGGCCGTCCGACAGGAGCTGATGCTTCAGCATCAGTGCATCGATGTGGTCCGGCTCGATCTCGAGGGCCTGCTCCACCGAAACAAGCGCGTCGCCGCCGCTGCCCATCTGCCTGAGGGCGGACGCCCGCCCGAGCATGGAGGCGACCGAGCGGGGGTTGTGGGTGAGCGCGGCGCGGAAATCGGCCATGGCCATGGCCGGCTGGTCGAGGTCCAGATAGGTGTAGGCGCGGTTCTGTAGCGCCTCGGCGAAGTTGGCGCGGCCGGCGATCGCGGCGTCGTAGGCGGCGAGCGCGTCCTTGTGGCGCTCCAGGTCGCGCAGGATGTTGCCGCGATTGAAATGGGCGGTGGTGTAGCCTGCGCGCAGGCGCAGCGCCTTGTCCTCGGCGCGCAGCGCTTCCCTCAGGCGACCCAGATCCTGAAGCGCAACGCCGCGGTTGCAGTGCGCCTCGGGAAAACCCGGCGCCATCTTGATGGCGCGGTCGAAGGCCTTCAGCGCCTCGCGCGCGCGGCCGGCCTTGAGGTGGATGTCACCCAGGACGTTCCAGCCGACCGGCGTCTTGAGCGCGATCTTGCCGTCGGCCTGCAACGCCTTCTCGGCCTCGTCCAGACGGCCGGCGGTGATGTGGCCGGTCGCCCTCTTGAGGATGGCGACGATCGCGGCCTGCTGGGGTGGTGCCTTCACGTTCACGTGGTGCCGGGTCCGGTGGGACGTTCTCTCACGAAGCGCGGCCGCGGCAGAAATCGGCGAGCAGGCCCGAGGCCACCGACAAGCGCGAGACCGTAAGGTCGTCGGATTCGGTGACCGACTGGACGGTCTCCAGCACACGGCCGGCACCGTCGCCACCGGCGTCGATCCACGTCTCGATGGCGTCGACGCCTGACCCGTTCGCGAGCACGGATTCGGTCAGGCGGCGGTGGGTCTGGCCGAGCTGTTCCACGGCACGCTCCATGGCGAGGCCATCATAGTAGTCCGTGAGCGCAAGCGCTGCGGCCTGTTCGGCCATGCGCGCGATGCGGAACCGCTCGCCGACGGCGAAATAGACCCGTGCGGCGTTGTCGAGCCTGGCGTCGGCGGCGCGTGCGGCGAGCGCGATATCGAGGGCCTCGGCGAGCGCCGGCAGGCGCGCAATCCGTCCGGCGAGGTCGGCCGGTACACCTTCGCCGACGAGGTCCTCGCTGACCGCCGCGATGCGTCCCGTCAGCCGCTCGGGAAGGACCTTGTCCAGTATGGCGGACAGGCCCTCGACCGACGGCCGGAAGGTGTCGACCAGCGGCGCAATGCCCGTGGCGACCGTCGTGTTCTCCAGGAACCAGATGGTTCGGCCGTGCGCCAGTTGCCGTAGCGCCTGGTAGAGCCGAAGCTGGACCTTGCCGGCGAGCCTGTTGTCGAGCGCGTCGATCTTGGCGGTGAGGTCACCAAGGGCGAACACCTCGCGGGCCACGACATAGGCGCGGGCGATGGACCCGGCGTCGGCGCCGGTGCGGTCCGACACCTGCATGGCGAAGGTGGAGCCGCAATTGTTGACCAGCGCATTGCTGAGGCTGGTGACGATGATCTCACCGCGCAGGCGATGGCCGGCGATGGTGTCGGCGTATTTCGTCCGCATGCGCGCGGGGAAATAGCGCATCAGCTCTTCAGCCAGTGCCGGATCGTCGGCGATATCGGTTGCCATCAGATCCTCGAACAGGGTGATCTTGGCATAGGCCATGAGAACGCCGAGTTCGGCCCGGCTCAGGGGCATGCCGGCCGCATGGCGTTCGGCCATCTCCACGTCGTCGGGCAGCAATTCCACCTCGCGGTCGAGACGGTCGGCGCGTTCCAGCGCCTGCATGAAGCGCTGCTGGTGGCCGAAGGCGGCCAGTCCGCGGGCATGCGACAGGGAGATCGCCAGCGTCTGGCGGTAGTTGTTGTCGAGCGCCAGCTCCCCGACCGCGTCGGTCATGGCGCTGAGCAGCCGGTTGCGTTGCGCCTGGCGGAGACGTCCGTCGCGGACGGCCGCACCGAGAGCGATCTTGATGTTGACCTCGATGTCGGAGGTGTTGACGCCGGCGGAGTTGTCGATGGCGTCGGAGTTGCAGCGTCCGCCGGCGAGCCCGTAGGCGATCCGCGCCCGCTGGGTGAAACCGAGATTGGCGCCTTCGCCGACCACCCGGGCGCGCACCCTGTCGGCTGTGATCCGTACGGGATCGTTGCTGCGGTCGCCGACCTCGTCGTTGCGCTCGTCCGGCGCCTTCACGAAGGTGCCGACGCCGCCGAACCAGAGCAGATCGACGTTGGCGGCGAGGATCGCCTTGATGACCTCGGCCGGTGTCGCGCGCGCGCCGGTCAGCCCCAGGAGGTCGCGCATCTCGCGGCTGAGCGGGATCGACTTGTCGCGTCGGGAGAACACGCCGCCGCCAGTGGAGATCAGATCGGCCTTGTAGTCCGCCCAACTGGAACGCGGCCTGTCGAACAGGCGCTTCCGTTCCTTGAGCGCGGCCGCCGGATCGGGGTCGGGATCGATGAAGATGTCGCGATGGTCGAAGGCCGCCACCAGGCGGGTGACCGGCGACAGCATCATGCCGTTGCCGAAGACGTCGCCGGACATGTCACCGACGCCCACGGTGGTGAACGGGGCCGTCTGGATGTCGACATCCATCTCGCGGAAGTGCCGCTTGACCGCCTCCCAGGCCCCGCGGGCGGTGATGCCCATCTTCTTGTGGTCGTAGCCCTGCGACCCGCCGCTGGCGAAGGCATCGCCGAGCCAGAAACCGCGCGCGACGGCGATCTCGTTGGCAATGTCGGAGAAGGTCGCCGTGCCCTTGTCGGCCGCCACCACCAGGTAGGGATCGTCGCCGTCGCGGCGCACCACCGCCTTCGGCGGCACCACCGTTTCGCCGTCGAGGTTGTCGGTGATGTCGAGAAGGCTGGCGATGAACAGGCGATAGGTGGCCTCGCCCTCGGCGAGGAAGTCTTCGCGGCTCATGCCCGGCCGCAGCCATTTGGCGACGAAGCCGCCCTTGGCCCCGACGGGGACGATTACCGCGTTCTTGACCTGCTGCGCCTTGACGAGACCGAGGATCTCGGTGCGGAAATCCTGCGGCCGGTCCGACCAACGCAGGCCGCCGCGCGCCACCTCGCCGAAACGCAGATGCACGCCTTCGAGCCGCGGCGCGTAGACATAGATCTCGCGGAACGGACGCGGCTCGGGCAGGAAGTCGATCCGTTGCGGATCGAACTTGAAGACGATCTCGGCCCGCGGCGCGCCTTCGGAATCGGTCTGGTAGAAATTGGTCCTGAGCACCGCGTCGAGCAGGGCGTAGAGGCGCCGGGCGACGAGGTCCTGTTCCAGGGTCGCCACGTCCTCCAGCGCCGCCGTGAACTTCCCGCTCAGCGCCTCCGCGGCCTTCGCGTCATGGCCGGCGGGATCGAAGCGGGCGGCGAACAGGTCGACATAGAGGCGCGGCAGGTCCGGATAGCGGAGCAGGGTCTCCCACATCGATCGCTGGGAATAGGGGGTGCCGGTCTGCTGCAGGTAGCGGCCGAAGGCGCGGATCAGGGCGACGCTGCGCCAGTCGAGACCGGCCACCAGCACCAGCGCATTGAAGCCGTCGTTCTCGGCCCGCCGCTCCCAGATGGCCATCAGCGCGTCGGTCAGCCGCTCGCGGGCGCCGTCGAGGTCGATCTCGCCGCCGTCGGCACGCCGCAGCGTCATGTCGTGGATGTAGCCGATCGTCGCTTCGCCGGCGCCGATCTCGAAGGTCTGCTCGGCGACCACATGGAAGCCCATGTTTTCGAGGATCGGCACCCGTTCGGAGAGGCTGAGCGGGCTCGCGAGATGAAGCAGCTTCAGGCCCAGTTCATCGGGCGCGTCGGCGTTGGTGTCGTGGAAGATGGCCGCCAGCGGCCCCTCCGGCGTCAGGCTCTCGAACGTGGCGATGTCGTCGACCGCGATCCGTGGCGCGAAGACCTCGCGATAGGCGGCGGGAAAGGCCGCTTCATACTTGCCGGCGCGCTTCCGTGCCTCCGCCTCCGGCAGGCGCTCCCTGAGCCGCTCACGCAGATGGTCGGTCCAGGTGCGGGTGAGGTCGGTGACGCCGGCCTCGAGCACGGCCTGGTCGACCGACGGCGTGCGGCCCTCGGGGCGGCCGATGATGAAGTGCACCCGGGCGAGCGCCATGTCGGCGGGGTAGGACGGGTCGTAGGCCGAGACGCGCCCCTCGAACCGTTCGGCCAGGTAGTCGCCGATGGCGATGCGGACGTCGGTGTTGTAGCGCTCGCGCGGCACGAACACGATCACCGACACGTAGCGGTCGAAGCGGTCGGGCCGGACGAGGACGCGCACGCGCGGACGTTCGTGCAGTTCGAGGATGGCGAGCGCGAAGTCGTGCAGCGTCTCGTCATCGGTGTGGAACAGTTCGTCGCGCGGATAGGATTCCAGCACGTTGACCAGCGCCTTGCCCGAATGGCCGTGGGGATCGAAACCGGCCAGCGCCAGCACGCGCTCGGACTTGCGGCGCAGATAGGGGATCGTGCGGGTGGAACGGTTGTAGGCGGTCGAGGTGAACAGGCCGACGATCCGCAGTTCGCCGGCCAGCTTGCCGCTGCTGCCGAACAGCTTGACGCCGATGTAGTCCATGTAGACGCGACGATGGACGCGCGACCGGATGTTGGCCTTGGTGATGAACAGGGGTTCCGGGCGCATCAGGAATGCGCGGATGGCCGGTGTGGTGGTGTAGGCCTGACGGCCGCGCCGGAGCACGCGGATATCGGGGTCGGCGAGAATGCCGAGGGCCTTGGTGTCCCTGCGCTTGAGGCGTCCCTGGGTGCGGCCGCCGAGGAAATCGTATTCGCGCATGCCCAGCAGCGTGAAGTTGTCGTCGAGCAGCCAGGTCAGGAAGGCGATCGCCTCCTCGCGGTCTTCGTCGCTGAAGCCGGCGGCGCCGAAGCGGAAGTCGTCGATGGCGCGTTCGAGCCGCGCACGCATGGCGCGCCAGTCGGTCACCGCGCGCCGCACTTCGGTCATCAGGCTGTCGAGCCGGCGGGCCATCTCGTCGACGTGTGCGTCGTCAACGCGGTCGACGTGGATCTGGAGCAGGCTTTCGCGCGTGCCGGCGCTGCTGGTGCCGCGCACAAGGCCGCCGTGGAAGCGTTTCATGTCGCCGTCGGCGCTGCGCGTCACGACGATGACGGGATGGATGACAAGGCGGATGTCGACGCCGAAGGCCTCAAGCTCGCCGATGATCGAGTCGACGATGAAGGGCATGTTGTCGGTAACGATCTCGATCAGGGTGGTGGAGGCGAGGATCGCGCCATTGTCGATCGCGTCGGGTTGGACGAGGCGGACCTTGTGGGCGCCGACGTCGCGGTGGCGGACGAAATCGGTGATGGAGGTCGCCGCGGCGGCCAGTTCGGCGACGGTGTAGGCCTCCAGATCCTCCAGGCTGGCGTCGGCCAGGAGAACGGCGGCAAGCTCCCTGGTGGGGGTGCGGGCCTTGGCCAGGCGTCGGCGGACGGCGGTGACGAGTTGCTTGCGTTGGTCGTGATCCACGGGGCTCGTGCCCTCCCTGCCGCCGCGCCGGTTGATCCGCCCACCTCTGTCACGGGCCTGCACGCGTGGCAAGCACAAGCGCCCCGTCTTTCTGCCGTCTGGCCGGCGGTCGCTTGACTCCCGACCGGTTCTTCGGAATCATAAGAACAAAACATGAACATTGGGTCTATGATGACCAGCATGTCCGCCATGTCCGGCGCCAACGTCGCCGTCGACGGCCGTCTCGTCCAGCTTCGCCGCCGGATCGCGATCCTTGAGGGGCGCGGCCTCCTGCCCGGCGCGCTTGCCGGCGGCCTGCGGGCGCGCGATCCCGACACCCCGGCGGGACAGTCGCTGTCGCCGCGGCGCGGCCGTCCGGTCCTGCCGTTCGGTCTTGCCCCCCTCGATGCCTGTCTCGGCGGCGGGCTGCGGCGCAACGCCCTTCACGAACTGCGCGGGATGGCCAGCCGCAACGGTGCCGCCACCGGTTTCGCCCTGGCCCTGCTCGCCAGGCTGTCCCGTGATGACGACCGTCCGGTCCTGTGGATCATGGAGGCCGCGGCCGCACGCGAGGCCGGCGCGCTCTACGGCGTCGGCCTCGACCGTTTCGGGCTTGCGGCCCGGCAGGTTGTGCTTGTCAACGTTCGTACCCCCGCCGAGGCGCTCTGGACCTTCGAGGAGGCGCTGCGCTGCCGCGGACTTGCCGCGGTCATGGCCGAAATCCGCGGACATCCGCGCCTCCTCGATCTGACCGCCAGCCGCCGGCTGGCGCTCCGGGCCCGTGACAGCGGGGTGATGGCGCTGCTCCTGCGCCAGGTCGAGCAGCCCGAGCCGGGGGCGGCGCTCACCCGCTGGCAGGTGGTGCCGCGGCCGACCCGGCATCCCGAGCTCTATCCCGCCGGCATCGGTCCGCCGGCCTGGCAGGTGACCCTTGAGCGCAACCGGCGCGGCGCCACCGGTGTCTTTGATCTGGAGTGGGATCATGCAACGCGTACCTTCGCAGCGATCGACCGCGCCCGCGCGGCGGCTTCTGGCCCTGTGGCTGCCGCGCCTGTCGACCGATCGTCTGCACCGTCAGGCGCTCGGACGGTCGTGGCGCTCCGGGACGCCTCCTGAGGCGCCGCTTGCCGTCGTCGCCAAGGTCAGGAACGCCATGCGGCTCGTGGCGACCGACGCGGTTGCCGAGCGTCATGGCCTGACCCGCGGGCAGTCGCTGGCCGATGCCCGTGCCATCCTGCCGGCGCTCGATGCCGTCGACGACGATCCCGAAGCCGACGCCCGGCTTCTCGCCGTCACCGCCGACTGGGCGGAACGCTACACCCCCCTGGTCGCGCTCTCCGGCGCCGACGATCTGATGCTCGACATCACCGGGTGCGCCCATCTGTTCGGCGGCGAGGCCGCGCTCCTTGCCGATGTGCAGGCACGGATCGGCGACCAGGGCTTCGCCGGTCGCGCGGCCATCGCCGATACGCCCGGCGGGGCGTGGGCGCTGTCGCGCTACGGGGCGCCCACAGTGGTGCCGGTCGGCGGCCTTGCGGCGGCCCTCGAACCCTTGCCGATGGCCGCACTTCGTCTCGACGTGGAGACCGTGGCGGCCATGGACCGGGTCGGGCTCAAGACCATCGGACAGGTCATCGCGATGCCGCGCGCGCCGCTGGCCGCCCGTTTCGGCGCCGCCCTGATCCGGCAGCTCGACCGGGCGCTCGGCCACGACGAGGAGGCGATCAGTCCCCGCCGGCCGACACCGTCGCTGATGAGCGAACGTCGCTTTGCCGAGCCGATCGCGCGCGAGGAGGATATCGCCGCGACGCTGGCCGCCCTCGCGGCGTCGCTGGCCGAGGCCCTGGAGCGTCACGGCCAGGGCGCGCGGCTGCTCGACTACAGCCTGTTCCGGGTCGACGGCGTGGTGGCCCGCATCCGGGTCGGGGCCAGCCGGCCGGTCCGATCGCCGAAGCTGATCCTCTCGCTCTTCCGCGAAAAGTTTGCTGCCCTCGGCGACAGCCTCGACGCCGGCTTCGGTTTCGATACCGCGCGCCTGTCGGTGCTCGAAGCCGCCGTCACCACCGGGGCACAGGTCGATCTTGCCGGCGACGCGGCCGGGGAAGCCGATCTGGAGCAGCTCGTCGACCGGATCGGCGCCAGGCTCGGGGCCGGCAGCGTCAGGACGATTCGACGACACGGCAGCCATGTGCCGGAACGCGCCGTCGTCCATCGCTCGTGGAGCGAAGGGGGGACGGCAACGGCCGCCATGCCCGGCTTCCGCGAGGCCCCCGACGACGCCCCGGATGATGGGCCGCTCGAACGGCCGGTCCGCCTGTTTGCGCATCCCGAGCCGGTGGAGGCGCTGGCCGAGGTGCCGGACGGTCCGCCGGTGCGCTTCCGCTGGCGCCGGGCCGTCTTCCAGGTCGCCCGCGCCGAAGGGCCGGAGCGGATCGCCTCGGAATGGTGGCGCGAGGACAGCCTCACCCGCGACTATTTCCGCGTCGAGGACCCGACCGGCCACCGCTTCTGGCTCTATCGCGAGGGGCTCTACGGACGCGAGACGGCCGCCCCGCGCTGGTTCCTGCACGGGGTGTTCGCATGAGCGGCGTGAGGGCGTCAGCCGGTGATCTTTTCGCGCGCCGCCTGGGCGAGAAACGCCGAGCGGGTGAGGCCGCGCGAATCCGCTGCCTCGTCGATCTGTTCAAGCAGGCCGCGTTCGACCGTGACGTTGACGCGTACGGTGCGGCCGGGATCGGCCAGCAAGGGAACGAGCAAGGTCGTCGCGCCGCGTTTCAGGGCCTTGCGAACCTCCCGGTCGCTCATGGCATCCGCGATCGCGCGGGGCGTCGGCACATCGCGGCCGTTGCTCTCCAGCGCTTCGACGTGCTGGCGGAGCATCTCCGCCGCGACGCGGGGAAGATCGTCAAAATCGTCGGCGGCCGGAAAGCAGCCGGACATGTCGGGAAACCACATGCCGAAGGCGCTGTCCGCGTCCTTTTCGACGACGCCGAGATAGTAGGTGGTGGCCATTCAACTCATGACTCAGGTTTTCCATCCGGCGATCCGATAGATCGACCTGACCTGGCCGACCGGCAGGTCCTTCTTCGGATGGGTGATGGTGATCAACTCCATCTTATCGGGGTGTTTGAACGTGTGGTGGTCGCCCTTCACACGATCGAGTTCCCATCCGTCCCGCCGAAGCATCCGCAGAAGTTTGCGGCTGTTCGATTCCATGCGCGCCTCCGAAAGGCTCTGTTCTCAACCATGGCCAATGTCCCGTTCCATTGATGTGTATAAAAATAGCGATGATTCGACGAGGAGGTCAACCCCATGACCACCTTCGCCGAACTCGCCGTCACCACCAATTTCTCCTTCCTGCGCGGAGCCTCGCACCCCGAGGAGCTGGTGTTCGAGGCGGCGAAGCTGGGGCTTGCCGGCGTCGCCGTGGCCGACCGCAATTCGCTCGCCGGTGTCGTGCGCGGCCATCTGGCGGCGAAGGAAGCGGGGCTCCGCTACGCCGTCGGCTGCCGGCTGGTCTTTCGTGACGGTACCCCCGACATCCTCGTCTGGCCCACCGACCGGATCGCCTATGGCCGCCTCTGCCGGCTGCTCACCCTCGGCAACCGGCGCGCCGAGAAGGGCGATTGCCACCTCGATCTCGGCGATCTCCTGACCTGGGGGCAGGGCCTGATCCTCGGCGTCTGTCCGCCGACATCCGTCGACGACCGCCTGCGCACGGTGCTGCGGCGTCTCGCCGACGCCTTTCCCGGCCAGGTGCGCTTGATGGCGGCCATGACCTACGGGGCGGGCGATCATCGACGGCTGGCGATGCTGGCGGATCTCGCCCGGCGCTGCCGCACGCCGCTGATGGCGAGCAATCTGCCGCTCTACCACGTACCGGAGCGCCGGCAGATGCAGGACGTGGTCACCTGCATCCGCGAGCACACCACGCTTGCCGAGGCCGGCTATCTCCTGGCCGCCAACGCCGAACGTCATCTGAAGGACGCGGCGGAGATGGCGCGCCTGTTCCGCGCCTGGCCGGACGCGGTGGCGGAGACCCGGGCGGTCCTGGAGAAGCTGGCCTTCAGCCTGGAGGAGCTGCGCTACCAGTATCCGGACGAACCGACCGGGGCCGGACGGACGCCCCAGGAGGCGCTGGAGGTGCTGACCGAGGAGGGGGCCGACAGGCGCTACCCCGACGGGGTGCCGGACAAGGTGCGCGCCGCCCTCGATCACGAACTGAAGCTGATCGGCGAGCTCGACTACGCCCCCTACTTCCTCACTGTCTACGACGTCGTCCGTTTCGCCCGCGAGAACGGCATCCTGGTGCAGGGCCGGGGTTCGGCCGCCAATTCGGCCGTGTGCTTCGCCCTCGGCATCACCGAGGTCGATCCCGACCGGGTCGATCTCCTGTTCGAGCGCTTCGTTTCGGCGGAGCGCAACGAGCCGCCCGACATCGACGTCGATTTCGAGCACGAGCGGCGCGAGGAGGTGATGCAGTACATCTACAAGAAGTACGGCCGCGAGCGCGCCGGGTTGGCCGCCACCGTCATCACCTACCGCTCGCGCTCGGCGGTGCGCGAGGTCGGCAAGGCGTTCGGCCTCTCGGAAGATGCCGTCGGCGCCCTGTCGGGCACCGTGTGGGGCTGGTCCGATGGCGGCGTGCGCGAGGTCGACGTGAAACGCGTCGGGCTCGATCCGGACGAGCGCACCGTGGCGCAGGTGATGGCGCTGACGCAGGAGATTTCCGGTTTCCCTCGCCACCTGTCACAGCATGTCGGCGGCTTCGTCATCACCCGCGACCGGCTCGACGAAGTCTGCCCGATCATGAACGCGGCGATGGACGACCGCACCACCGTCGAGTGGGACAAGGACGACCTCGACGCCCTCGGCATCCTCAAGATCGATGTGCTGGCGCTTGGCATGCTGTCCTGCATCCGCCGCGCCTTCGACTTCATGGACAAGCACTACGGCGCCGCGCCGACGCTTGCCTCGATCCCACCCGACGACCAGGCCGTCTACCGCATGCTCCACCGCGCCGATTCGCTAGGTGTGTTCCAGGTCGAGAGTCGGGCGCAGATGTCGATGCTGCCGCGGCTGAAGCCGAAGACCTTCTACGACCTCGTGATCGAGGTGGCGATCGTGCGGCCGGGGCCGATCCAGGGCGACATGGTCCATCCCTATCTGCGGCGGCGCAGCGGTCTGGAGACCGTCACCTATCCGGCGCCGTCGCCCGAACACGGACCGCCCGACGAACTGGAGCGGGTGCTCGGCAAGACCCTCGGGGTGCCGCTGTTCCAGGAGCAGGCGATGCGGATCGCCATCGTCGCCGCCGGCTTCACGCCCGGCGAGGCCGACAAGCTGCGCCGCGCCATGGCCACCTTCCGCCGGGTCGGCACCATCGGCAACTTTCGCAACAAGATGGTGGAGGGCATGGCCGCCCGCGGCTATGAGCGCGACTTCGCCGAACGCTGCTTCCGCCAGATCGAGGGCTTCGGCGATTATGGCTTTCCCGAAAGCCACGCGGCGAGCTTCGCGTTGCTGGTCTACGCCTCGTGCTGGCTCAAGTGCCACTACCCGGACGTCTTCTGCGCCGCCCTGCTCAACGCCCAGCCCATGGGCTTCTACGCCCCTGCGCAGATCGTCCGCGACGCGGAGCGCCACGGCGTCCAGGTGCTCGCCCCCGACATCAACCGGTCCGACTGGGATGCGACGCTGGAGAAATCCGACGATCCGCCGCCGCCCCTTCACCCGACCCATGCCGAGATGAAAGACGACATCCGCAGCACCCACGCGGTGCGGCTCGGGTTGCGGCAGGTCAAGGGGCTGCGCGAGGAGGATGTGCAGGTCCTGATGGAGCGGCGCGCCGGCGGCTATGATTCGGTGCGCGACCTGTGGCTGCGCTCGGGCCTGGCGCGGGCGACGATCGAACGGCTGGCCGATGCGGACGCCTTCCGTTCCATCGGGCTCGATCGCCGGGACGCGCTGTGGGCGGCGCGGGCGCTCGGAACGAAAGGCAAGCGGACCGGCGCAACCGACCGGCTGCCGTTGTTCGATGTCGCTGCCCGGTCGGAGGTGACGAACGAACCCGATGTCGACCTGCCGCCAATGCCGGTCGGCGAGCATGTGGTCAACGACTACCGCTTCCTCGGCCTGTCCCTGAAGACGCATCCGCTGGCGCTGCTGCGCGACCGCCTCGCCGAACGCCGGGTCGTGCCCAATGCGACGCTGCGCGCGACGCCGAACGGCCGGCGCGTGGCGATCGCCGGGCTGGTGATCATCCGCCAGCGTCCCGGCACCGCCAAGGGTGTCATCTTCGAGACGCTGGAGGACGAAACCGACATCGCCAACATCATCGTCTGGCCCAAGACCTTCGAGCGCTACCGGCCGGTGGTGCTCGGGGCGCGGCTCATCAGGGTGACCGGCAGGGTGCAGAGCGAGAGCGGCGTCATCCATGTCGTCGCCGACCACCTGGAGGACCTGACCCCGATGCTGGCGGTGCTCGCCGCCGACCACGGGGGCGTGGAGGCCCATGCGCGGGCCGATGAGGTCAAGCACCCGCCGACCGATATTCGCTCCAAGAACGGCCCACGCTCGCGCCTCGACCCCCGGCCACGGATCGCCCCGGCGATCGTCAGCGACCCGGCCGCCGTCGCCGCGGCCAACCACAAGGTGATGCCGAAGGGCCGCAACTTCCACTAGAGCCGGCAATGGCTTCAAACCGCGCGCCGGCAATGCTATGGCCCTCTTTTGGAGCGTGTTGCGTCATGATTGTCCGGCTTCTCTTCGCCATTGCGCTGCTTTTGTCCGCGCCCGCCTTTGCCGCCGATCCGGCCGGCCGGGCGGTCAAGGTCACCCAGACCGCGCGGGTCCTGGCCGCTGCGGACGCCAGTGTTCGCCTGCTCGAGGTTCCGGGCAAGGTGTTCACCGGCGACCTCATCACCACCGACGACCAGGGGGAGGCCCAGCTCGAATTCCGCGACGACACCCGCCTCGTCGTCGGCCCCAACTCCCGCCTGTCGATCGACACCTTCATCTATGCCGGCCGTGCCACCGCCAGGGAAGTCACCATCGACGCGGTGGTCGGGGCGTTCCGGTTCCTGTCCGGCCGCAGCAGCAAAGAGGCCTACCGGATCAACTTCCCCGCCGGCACGATCGGTATCCGCGGCACCGAGTTCGACCTGACGGTCGACGCCAACGGTGACGGGATCGTCGCCCTGTGGGGCGGCACGGCCATCGTCTGCGACCAGTCCGGACGCTGCGCCGAACTGACCGGGCGTTGCAGCATGCTGCGCCTCTCTGTCGGAGGCGATTTCGACTGGGAGCAGAACGCCTACGATCGCACGATCGTGCTGGAGGAGGCGTTCCCCTACGCCTTCCAGCAGGGCGGGCTGGACCCGCGCTTCCGGGTGCAGACGGCCTTCGGGTGCGAGATCCGCGATTTCAATCAGACCGACCCGCTGACGCAGGGCGGCGGCGTCGTATCGCCGGGAACCACGACCGTCATCATCAAGTGACGGGGTTCGACGCCCGCGACGTCGTCCCGCACGCGGTGCAGCATCTTAGATGATCGCCCAGATGCAGGGCCTCTGACCTCGGCTGCGGCTTGTCGTCAGCCTTCCTGCGAGAGATTCCGTGTCTGCGACGCATCACTTCGTGCTGCATCGCGCACGGAATGACGGAGAAGTGGTCGGGCGATCCACTCGGCGTCGTCGCACACCCCACACCGTCAGTGCCTACACCCGCGCCGTCATCCGCACGCGGTGCGTGCACGGCGGCGTCAGCGCTCCAGTTGCGTCATGTCGAGGATGCCGCGCTCAAGCAGCGTGCGGAAGCGGTCCACGGTCTCACTGACGCCGTCGGCGATCGGCGTGTGGTCGAAGTCGCCGAGAAAGTCGCGGATCGGGGTGTCCGAAACGTCGGGCGGGAACGGCAGTTCGGCACCTTCGCTGGACACCTCGGCGCCGGGGACGGCGGCGCGGACGAGGTTTACCACCTCGTCGACGGCGTGGTCGTCGCCGTTGAGATCGAAGATGTGCGCGCCCTCGCGATCCTGCGAAACGGCGGTCAGGAAGGCATCGGCCACGTCACCGGCGTAGAGGAAGGCGGCCCGGCCGCCGAAGGGGATGGTGTAGGCGCGTCCGGCGGTGGCGGCGAGCATTGCCTTGGTCGGCGCCGATGTCATGCCCTGGTCGCGGCCGACGCCGTAGACGACGCCCGGACGGATGACGACGCTCGGCACCTCCCAGTCCTGCCAATAGACGCGCGCCATCTCCTCGTTGGCGGCCTTGTAGGCGCCGTAGAGGGTGCCGAGATACGGATTGCCGGGTGCGGCGCTGCCCAGCGCGGCGATGGAGCTGGCGAGCGCGAAGCGCTTCACGCCGGCCTCGCGCACGGCCTCCATGACGTTGGCGGTGCCGACCACGTTGACGCGCGCGCCGGCCACGGGATCGGCCTTGCAGAACGGCACCTGCAAGGCACCGAGATGCACCACTGCCTCGACACCGGCGTCGATCACGGCGTGGCGTACGGTCTCGGTATCGGCGACGTCGCCCTGCCGCCAGTCGATGGTCGCCAGGGCATCGTCGTCGAGGAGCAGGCGCGGGCGGGTCGGCGCGTCGGCGAGGTCGAGCACGACCGCGCGCCAGCCGCGATCAAGGGCATGCTTCAGGACCCAGCTGCCAATGCAACCATTGGCGCCGGTGACGAGGACGGACGATTCGGGCATGGGGCGATCCTGCGAGGCGACAGTGCGGGGCAACGCCCGAGACCGGGCGCGATGACGGCGCCACCATGCCGCTGCGCCCGGTCAAGTCAAGCAGCGGACGGGTAGCCCGTGAGGATGCGGATGTACTGGGCCCGGAGATAGGCTTCCGGATCGGCAAGGCGTGAGGCGGCGAGCCGGCCGCGGAGGTCGGCGACCGAGGCGAAACCGCGCGTTTCCATCCATTGCTCGAGCCCGGCGCGGAGCGTGCCGAGATACCCCGCGCCGTTGCGCAGGAGCGCCGAGGTCGTCATCACCACGTCGGCCCCGACCAGGAGATATTTGACGACCTCCTCGTGGGTAGTCACGCCGGAGGTGGCGGCGATGGCGGCCTTTTCGCGGCCCGCCAGCAACGCGATCCACATCAGCGCCTGCCGGATCTCGCCGGGCGAACTCAGCTCCAGCCCGGCGGTCGGCAGCAAGGTCTCCAGATCGATGTCCGGCTGGTAGAAGCGGTTGAACAGAACCAGGCCATCGGCGCCCGCCGTCACCGCCTCGCCGGCGAAATGCAGGGGCGCGCTCAGCCACGGACCGAACTTCACCGCGAGCGGGATCCCGATCGCGTCCTTGACGATGCGAACGGTCTCCAGCCAGCGCTTCTCGACGTCGGCGCCGCTGGCGCCGCGCTCGGCCGGGACGCGGTAGAGGTTGAGTTCGATGGCGGCCGCGCCGGCGTTCTCCATCTCATGGGCGAATTCGACCCACCCGTTCGGCGTCGAACCGTTGAGGCTGGCGACGATCGGCACGGCGCAGGATTCGGCTGCCCGGCGCAGGGTTTCCAGGCGCGATTCCAGCCCGCCGACCGGTTGCACCCGATCGGAGAAGTAGCCGGAGGCTTCGGGCTGCGCGAAACTGCCGGTCTCGAACAGCTCCACCATCGCAGCGTCGTCGGCCTCGATCTCCTCCTCGTAGATCGAGGGCAGGACGATCGCTGCCGCGCCGGCATCCTCAAGCTGGCGGACGCCGTCGATGTCGCGCCCGAACGGCGATGCGGAGGCGACGATCGGATGCTTGAGGTCAAGGCCGAGATAGGTGGTTGCGAGGTCGATGGCCATCGGAAAGCCCTCCTAAACGTCTTCCCAATTGGGCAGGAAACGGCTGCCGTCCCGCGCGGCCAGATCCTCGTAGACACGATAGCGCTCGTCGACCACGGCCTGGGCCTGTCGCAGCATGTGTTCGGCGCGCTCCGGCTGGGTGCGGGCGAGCGAGGTGTAGCGCAGTTCGTTGTAGGCGAAGTCCTTGAGCTTCAGCCGCGGGCGCGGGCTGTCGAGGCGGAACGGATTCTGTCCCCGCCGCCGCCGCGTCGGGTCGTAGCGGAACAGCGGCCAGTAGCCGGACGCCGCCGCCCGCGCCTGCTGACGCAGGCCGTTCTTCATGTCGTAGCCATGGGCGATGCAGTGGGAATAGGCGAGCAGGATCGACGGACCGGGATAGGCCTCGGCCTCGCGAAACGCCACCAGCGCCTGCTCGGCGTTGGCGCCCAGCGCGATCTGGGCGACATAGGCGTAGCCGTAGGCGATCGCCTGCATGGCGAGATCCTTGCGGGGGATTTCCTTGCCGCCGGCGGCGAATTTGGCGGTGGCCGCGAGCGGCGTTGCCTTCGACGACTGGCCGCCGGTGTTGGAGTAAACCTCGGTGTCGAGCACCAGGATGTTGACGTCGCGGTCCTGCGCCAGCACGTGGTCGAGGCCGCCATAGCCGATGTCGTAGGCCCAGCCGTCGCCGCCGACCAGCCACACGCTGCGGCGGACGAGGAAATCGGCAAGCGCCCTGAGGTTGACGGCCTCGTCATCGTCGTCGCCGTCGAGCCTGGCGAGCATCTCGGCCACCCGCCCATGCTGGGCGGCGAGTTCGCTTTCGGTCACCTGCGAGGCGGTCAGGATTTCCGCGGCGAGATCCTCGCCGATCCGCCCGGCGCAGGCCTGCACGAGGCTGCGCGCGATCTCCACCTGCTTGTCGATGGCGAGACGGTAGCCGAGGCCGAACTCCGCATTGTCCTCGAACAGCGAGTTGGACCACGCCGGCCCGCGGCCGTCGGCGCCGACTTTCCACGGCGTCGTCGGCAGATTGCCGCCGTAGATCGACGAGCAGCCGGTGGCGTTGGCGATCTGGAGGCGATCACCGAACAACTGGCTGAGGAGCTTGACGTAAGGCGTCTCGCCGCAGCCGGCGCAGGCGCCGTTGAACTCGAAGCGCGGCTCCAGGAACTGCACGCCGCGGACATTGGCGAAGTTGACCCGTGATCGCTCGGGAACGGGCAGGGATTCGAAGAACGCGATGTTGTCGCGCTCGCGTTCGACCAGGCCGGCCTTGTCCGTCATGTTGATGGCGCGGCGGCCGGATTCGGTGGGGTTGTGGATCGGGCAGTTCTCGACGCAGAGCGCGCAGCCCGTGCAGTCCTCAACATAGATTTGCAGGGTGAAGCGGCTGCCGGGAAAGCCGCGGGCGTTGACCGGCGCCGACGGGAACGTCTCCGGCGCGTCGTCGAGGGCGTCGTCCTCGTAGTACTTGGCGCGGATGACGCTGTGCGGACACACGATCGAGCACTGGCCGCACTGGATGCAGAGATCGGAGTCCCAGACCGGCACTTCGGCGGCAATGTTGCGCTTCTCGAACGCGGTGGTGCCGGGGGGAAAGGTCCCGTCCACGGGCAGGGCGCTGACGGGAATCGTGTCGCCCTCGCCGGCGAGCATCCGGGCGGTGACCCGCTTCACGAACTCCGGGGCGTCGTCGGGCACCAGTTGCGGGGCTGCGACATCCTCGGGCTCCGTGTCCGGTACCGTCACTTCGTGGAGATGCTCCAGTGCGGCGTCGACGGCGGCGAAGTTCTTCTTCACCACCGCGCTGCCCTTGCGGCCGTAGGCCTTGCGAATGGAGTCCTTGATGGCGTCGACCGCTTCGTCGCGCGGCAGGACGCCGGAGATGGCGAAGAAGCAGGTCTGCAGGATGGTGTTGACGCGCTGGCCGAGGCCGAGCTCGCGCGCCACCCGCGTCGCGTCGATGACGAACAGTTTGAGGCCCTTGTCGACGATGTGCTTCTGCACGCGGCCGGGCAGCGTCGCCCACACGTCGTCCGGCCCGGACGGGGCGTTGAGCAGGAAGACGGCGCCCGGCCGGGCGGTTTCGAGAACGTCGAGACGGTGCAGGAACTCGAACTTGTGACAGGCGACGAAATCGGCGTGGCGGATCAGATAGGGCGCGTGGATGGGCTCCTCGCCGAAGCGGAGGTGGGAAATCGTCTCGGCCCCGGATTTGTGGGAGTCGTAGACGAAATAGCCTTGCGCGTAGCGGCCGGGGTCGGCGGCGAGAATCTTGACGCTGTTCTTGTTGGCCCCGACCGTGCCGTCGGCGCCGAGACCGTAGAAGACGGCGCGCGTGGTCGCGGCCGGCTCGATGTCGTAGTCGCGGTCGAAGTCGAGGCTGGTGTTGGCGACGTCGTCGTCGATGCCGATGGTGAAGCCGCTTCGCGGCGTCTCGCGCCCGATCTCGTCGAACACGGCCTTGACCATGCCCGGGGTGAAGTCCTTGGACGACAGGCCGTAGCGGCCGCCGACGATCCGCGGCGCATTGGCATGGCCGGCATAGGCCATGACCACGTCCTGGAACAGCGGCTCGCCGGAGGCGCCGGGCTCCTTGCAGCGGTCGAGCACGGCGACCGTCTTCACGGTCGCGGGCATGGCGGCGAGGAAATGCTCAACCGAGAAGGGCCGGAACAGAAGCACCTGCAGCGCCCCGACCTTCTCACCGTCGGCCTGCAGATGGCGCGCGGTCTCGCGCACCACCTCGGCGCCGGAGCCCATGGAGACGATCACCCGCTCGGCGTCGGGGGCGCCGTCGTAGCGGAACAGGCTGTAGCTGCGGCCGCAAAACTCGGCGAGGCGATCCATCGCTGCCTGGACGATGCCGGGAACGGCGGCGTGGAACGGATTGGTGGCTTCGCGCGCCTGGAAGAAGGTATCGGGATTATGGGCCGTGCCGCGGACAAAGGGCTTGGCCGGGCTCAGGGCCCGGGCCCGGTGGGCGCGCACGAGGTCGTCGTCGATCATCGCCCGGATGGTCGTGTCGGGCAGCAGCGACAGAGTGTTGACCTCGTGCGAGGTGCGGAAGCCGTCCATGAAGTGGAGGAAGGGCACCCGCGATTCCAGCGTCGCCGCCTGGGCGACGAGAGCGAGGTCGTGGGCCTCCTGCGCCGAGCACGCGCCAAGCATGGCGTAGCCGGTCGAGCGGGCGGCCATGACGTCCTGGTGGTCGCCGAAGATCGACAGGGCCTGGGTCGCCACGGAACGCGCGGCGACGTGGATGACGTTCGGCGTCAGTTCGCCTGCGATCTTGAACATGTTGGGCAGCATCAGGAGCAGCCCCTGCGACGCGGTGAAGGTCGTGGTCAGGGCGCCGCTCTGCAGCGCGCCGTGCATGGCGCCGGCAGCGCCGGCCTCGGACTGCATCTCCTGCACGACCGGCGCGTTGCCCCAGATGTTGCGAATGCCGGCGCTCGACCATTCGTCGGCGAACTCGGCCATCGGCGACGACGGCGTGATGGGATAGATCGCGCAGATCTCGTTGACCCGGTAGGCGACGTGGGCGACCGCGGCGTTGCCGTCGATCGTGATGCTGGCGTTGTCCATCGACGGGTTTCTCTCGTCTAGCCTAGGCCCGGGCCCGGAAGCGGTGGGGGATGCGCGTGGCCTCGGCCGCGGCGGTCGCCTCGGCGGATTCCATGGTGATGGCGTGGCACGGGCACTGGTCGAAGCAGACCGCACAGCCGGTGCAGAGATCGAGGTTGACGGCGTAATGCTCGCCGCCGTCGCGGCGCTCGATCGCCTGTTCCGGGCAGGCCGCCAGGCAGTTGTCGCACTCGAAACAGTTGCCGCAGGAGAGACACCGGTCGGCCTCGTAGCGGGCGTCGCGCTCGCTGATGGTCGCCACCACCTCGTCGAAGCCGGTGCGACGCTCCACCGGCAGCACGCTCGGCCGCGACTGGTCGGCGTCGAGGAACATCGGCAGGTTGAGGTCGGCGAACCTGACCGTCTGATGCTTCTCCTTGGCCGGGAGGCGGGCGCCGCGCATCCAGGCGTCGATGGCCCGCGCCGCCTTCCTGCCGTGGCCGGTGGCCGCGGTCATGGTGCGGGCGCCGCCGATCAGATCGCCGCCGGCGAAAATGCCGGGTTCGCCGGTCATCAGGTCGGCGTCGACGACGACGCTGCCGTCCTGGGTGAACGAGATGCCGGGCTCGCTGGCGAGGAAACTCGATTCGGCATGCTGGCCGAGCGCCAGCACCAGGGCGTCCACCGGCAGGGTTTCGAACTCGCCGGTGGGCGTCAGGTTGCCATCCTCTTCAAGCCGGATGCTCTCGACCCTGACCCCCTCGGCGCCGTAGCTCACCGGCGCCGACAGCCATTTCGCCTTGACCCCTTCAAGAAACGCCTCGTCCGCCTCGTAGGGGTCGGCACGCATGTGGGCGCGGTCGCGGCGGTAGATCAGGATCGCCTCCTCGGCGCCGAGACGCTGGGCGACACGGGCCGCGTCCATCGCCGTGTTGCCGCCGCCGATCACGCCGACGACGCGGCCGAGCAGCGGGGCCTTGCCGGCCTCGACCTGTTCGAACATGGTGATCGCGTCGACCATCTTGCGGCCGTCGGCGGCGGGAATGTCGAGATGGTTGCCGGCGTGGGTGCCGATGGCGACGAAACAGGCGTCGAAGCCGCCGCCGACCATGGCCGCCTTCACGTCGTCGACGCGGGTGTTCATGGTGAGCGTCACGCCCATGGCCTCGATGCGCCTGATCTCGGCCATCAGGTCGTCGCGCGGCAAGCGGTAGGCGGGGATCCCGAAATGCAACATCCCGCCGGGCCGATCCTGCTCGTCGCGGATTTCGACGGCGTGGCCCATGCGGCGCAGATGCCAGGCGCAGGAGAGGCCGGCGGGGCCGGCGCCGATCACCAGCACCTTGCGCCCGGTCGGGCCGCCGGCAGCAACGGTCCAGCCTTCGGCGGTGGCGCGGTCGCCCAGCAGCCGCTCCACCGCGTGGATGGAGACCGTCTCGTCCAGTTCGGCGCGGTTGCACTTGCTCTCGCACGGGTGATAGCAGGCACGCCCGTGGGTCGCCGGCATCGGATTGTCGGCGACGAGGAGACGCCAGGCGCCCTCGAAATCGCCCTCGCGGGCGCGGGCCAGCCACGCCTGGATGTTCTCGCCGGCCGGACAGGCCTGATTGCAGGGGGGCAGGCGGTCGATCCACGCCGGGTGTTGCCAGCGTACCGGGCCGGCGCCGCGCTGGATGGTCGCCTGCAGGACCGGCGTGAGGTCTTTCGGTATCAGGCTCATGGGGGACCTCCCGCCGGCTGGATCGACGCCGCGGGGCGTCGGAAACGTGAACCACGATCACGTCAGCCGGCCGGGCGCGGCGCATTGATGCTGATCAAGGAAACCCGTTACGGCCCCACGACCCGGGCCGGGTCAGGCCAAGCCATGCTCGTTGTCTTGAGCCGCGATACGCGTCATAGTTGCTCGGGCGAGTATGGCGGTACTTGGATCAGGCGATCGACATGCGCGGCAGTTCGGGCCGCTCGCCCGAACCGATCTGATCGTCAGTACGTTTCCCCCGACAAGATGCGGCGTTGCCGCCTACGCGTTCCAATCGTTTCTCTCCAGAGAACAACGCGGACGCCAGGTCCGTCGCATCGCTCTGAAGGAAGGCGAAGGCGACGCCAATCTCCTCATCAACGACACGCGGTCCATCGTCCGCCTCTTCGCCTTTGTCCTCGTCCGCCGCTTCGACGAGACCGACGTCCAGTATGTCGACGCGTTCTTTCAGGTGACCGAGCACGGCGTTCGGCGGCGCCTGAATTCAGCGTTGCTCATCGTCCTGCTGGCGCTGATCAGGCTCAGAAGCCGGCGCATGACGACGATCGTCCATGAGTTCATCGACACCGACGAAATCCATCTGCTGCACTATCGGCGGGCGATCTTTCTGATTGCGGGGACCATCCTGTTCCACACCGAGCCGGAGCGGCAGAGATTCCTCGACTTCCATGACGGGCGATTCGCGGGCAAGGCCGTTGTCGCCGACCATGGCAGGGATCTGCTTCTCTTCGCTGATGAGGGGCGGCACGCCGCCAGACGTCGTCTCGACCTCGACGAAGGCGCGTGTGTGTTCCTCTGCATCGGTTTCTTCACGCCTCTCAAGGGTGTCGACGAAGCCGTCACCGTCTTCCGCGAAGCGGCGCTTGACGATGCCGTCCTTCACGTGATCGGCAGTTGCCGGACGGGCAGTGCCCGCGAGATCGCGGTCCGCGACGAACTCCGCGATCTGTCGGCTGCCGCGGACAACATCGTCTTCGAGGATCGATATGTGTCGGATGACGAGTTCGATCGCTGGATTGTCGCCGCCGATGCGGTGGTCATTCCCTACACCCGGATGTGGAGCTCGGGCGTGGCGGCGCGGGCGAAGCTGGCCGGAACCAGGGTCATCGGACGCGCCTTGCCGAGCCTGGAGCGACAGCTCCACGGTCACGCGCTGACGACATTCCGTTCAACCGACGATCTCGCCGGCGCCTTTCGCCGGGTTCACGCGAGAACCATGCAGGCGCGCAGCCTGCTTGCGCCGGTCACGCCGGGGAGGCAATCTGGTCGCGACGGCTGAACGAGGCAGGTGATCCCATGACCAACGTGTCTTCGACCGACTGGCGCAGGATGGCGGACGCGCCGCGGGACGGGCAGCGCATCCTGGTCGCGGTCCATGCGAGCGAACAGGGGCCGGCCCAGATGGATGTGGTCGCCTGGGTCACGCCGGCGCACGGCGCCGACGAGGCGTGGCTGGCGGCCGATTCCCGGCCCGACCTGGAGGTGACCTACGCCGAGGGGGAACTGGCCGGCTGGATGCCGCTTCCCGACGACCTGCCGCCATTGCGCTCCGGACGCGCTGTGCTCGCCGCCGATGACGCCGACGGTGAACAGGACGGCTCGTCGATCTGACGTCCGATTCTAGCGGCGGAAGAGACCGGCCAACAGGTTGCCGCCGCCGGCGCCGCGCTCCACCGGGAGGCCGGCGCGCTGCCAGGCCATGATTCCGCCCTGCAGGACATAGGCGTCCGCACCGTTCGCGCGCGCGGCCAGCGCCGCCGCATTGACGTTGGTGCGGGTGCCGCTGGCACAGAGATAGACGATCTTCCCGGCGGCCGGCATATCGGTTGCGGTGAAGCGGCTGAGCGCGATGTTGTGCGATCCGGCGATGTGGGTGCGGGCGTATTCGTGCGGCTCGCGAATGTCGACCAGCACTGCGCCATCGTCCTTCATGCGGGCGGCTTCGGGGGCGTCAACGGGTTTCAGTCCACTCATGGTGCCGGGTTCCTTGCTGGGAGGTTGGGGAGGTTGTGCGTTTCGGAGGCGTTTCAGGGGCAGTAGATGGCCTTCAGCGTGCCCAGCACCTGAACGGCGTTGGGATCGGTGACCCGGTAGTTCACGACCTGACCGTCGCGTCGGGTCGCCACCAGGCCGTCGGCGCGCAGCCGCGCCAGATGCTGGGAGACGGCCGACTGGCTGAGCCCGATCGCCGCTTCCAGCCGCCCGACCGAGGCCTCGCCGTGGCGCAGGAGCTCGCACAGGATCAGAAGGCGGTTGCGGTTGGCGAGAAGGCCGAGCAGACGCGCGGCCTCCGCTGCGTTACCCTCCAGTTCGGCAATGCCGTCGACCTGCAGACCGTTCACCTTGCCTCGCGCCTCTTGGTATATTAGGATTTGCTAATATATAGACGGACGACGCAACAAAGCAAGACGAGGAATGAAAGCCATGGCCGGTCAGCTTGAGATCAAGGCCTTTTTCGACGAGGCCACCAACACGATCAGCTACCTGGTGTGGGACGGAACCACCATGCGCGGGGCCGTGATCGACCCGGTGCTCGACTACGACCCCAACGCCGGCGAGGTCGATACGGCATCGGTCGAGGGAATCCTGCACGCGGCCGCCGATGCCGGGATCACCATCGACTGGGCGCTGGAGACCCACGCCCATGCCGATCATCTGTCGGGCGCCCCGTACATCAAGCAGAAGACCGGCGCGACGGTGGGCATCGGCGAGCGCATCAAGGATGTGCAGCGGATCTTCCGGCCGATCTTCAACGCCACCGACCTGCAGCCGGACGGGGGCGATTTCGACCGCCTGTTCGCCGACGGCGAGACGTTCTGGATCGGCGACCTGGAGGTCGAGGTGCTCTACACGCCGGGGCACACGCCGGCCGACATCAGCTACAGGATCGGCGATACCGTGTTTGTCGGCGATACGCTGTTCATGCCCGATTTCGGCACCGCGCGCGTCGATTTCCCGGGCGGCGATGCCCACCAGCTCTTCAACTCGATCCAGCGGCTCCTGACCCTCCCGCCGGAGACCCGCCTCTTCATGTGCCACGACTACAAGGCGCCGGGTCGCGACCACTATGCGTGGGAAACGACGGTCGCCGAGCAGAAGGCGTCGAGCGTGCATGTGAGCGACGGCGTCCGCGCAGAGGATTTCGTGGCGATGCGCACCGAGCGCGACGCCAAGCTGGCGGCCCCGCGCCTGCTCCTGCCGTCGATCCAGGTCAACATCCGGGCCGGGCGCTTCCCGCCGGCGGAAGCCAACGGCGTCCAGTACCTGATGATTCCGGTGAAGCCGAAGACGCAGGCGCCCGCCGCCTGATCGTCCACCCCTGCCGGCCGTGCTAGGTGTTCAAGCTGCAAACGGCCGACAGGAGCGAACAGACGGTGCGCCTTTACGAACTTTGCGGGGCGGACCCCGACATCCGGTTCTCGCCCCATTGCTGGAAGGCGCGGCTGGCGCTCGCCCACAAGGGGCTCGCCTTCGAGGGGCGCCCGGTTCCGTTCACCGCCATCGGTGACATCGACGGCGGTGGACACAAGCGGGTGCCTGTGCTCGACGACGACGGCGTCATCACCCGCGATTCGTTTCAGATCGCCCGTTATCTCGACGCGCACCATCCGGAGCGCCCGCTGTTTGCGCCGGAAAGTGCGGCGATCGTGCGCCTGGTCGAAGCTGTCGGCGCGCCGGCCTACGCGGTCATCACCCGGATGATCGTCAAGGATATCCACGATCTTCTCGCCCCGGCCGACCAGGCCTATTTCCGCGAGAGCCGCGAGCGCCGTCTCGGCGCCAAGCTGGAGGAGGCGCAGGAGGGCATCGAGGCGCTCGCCGACGATCTGGCGCAGGCTTATCGTCCGGTGCGCCTGGCGCTCAAGGAGAGCGACTTCCTCGGTGGCGGCACCCCGCTGTTCGTCGATTACGTTGCCGCGGCCCCGCTGCTGTGGCTCCACTTCGTCGCCGGGCGCATCCCGTTCGATCCGGCCGAGGGCGTGGGCGCCTGGTTCGCCCGCATCGGCGACCTCCATGGCGGCGAGGTCGACCGGGCGCCGACCGGCGCGGCGGCCTGAGGTGCCGGAGATGACGACCTGGGTCGCGCTGCTCCGGTCGGTCAATGTCGGCGGGCACAACATCCTGCCGATGAAGGCGCTGGCCAACGCTGCCGGCAACGCCGGTTTCACAGGCTTCGCGACCTACATCCAGAGCGGCAACTGCGTCTTCCTTGCGGGCGACGACGATCCCCAGGATCTGGCCGGCCGGCTGGCGCAGGTGATCGAGGACGATTTTGGTTTCAGGCCGCCGACACTGGTGATGCGCGCGGGCGCGTTCGCGGCAGTGGTCGCCGCCAATCCGTTCGATGTCGCCGACGCCGACGCCAACACCGTCCACATTCACTTTGCCTGGCAGACGGTGCGCGCGCCCAAACCGGCCGAGGTCGCGGCCGTGGCGCAGGCGGATGAGGCGATCCGGCTGATCGGCAACACGCTCTATCTGCACGCACCGGCCGGCATCGGGCGCAGCAAGCTGGCCGAGAAGCTGCCGTCGATGCTGGGTGCGGAGGTGACGGTGCGGAATCTGCGCACGGCGCGAAAGATTGTGGCGCTGGCGGAGACCGTCGCCGCGGCCGGTTAGTTGGGCCGGGTGCCCCAGACGAAGGCGATCTTCTGCAGCGAGGTGCCGCCGAAGCGCTCATGGGCGCGGGCGACCTGGCGTCCGCCGGCATTGGCGTAGAAGCGACAGGCGAGGTCGTTGTCGGCCAGCGCCCACACCACCATGGTGTCGAAGCCGAAGCGACGCAGTTCGCGGCGGGCGGACAGGAACAGGCGCGTGCCGAGACCGATGCCCTGGTATTCGGGCAGCAGGTAGATTTCGTAGACCTCGCCCTTCTGGCGCAGGTTGCGGGCGCGGTTGGCGCCGAACGTGGCGTAGCCGCAGACCACGCCGCCCACTTCGAGGACGAGGATCGCCGTGCCGCGGCGGATCGCCCGCGACCACCAGTCGGGCCCGCGCCGGGCGACGATCCGCGAGAGTTCCTGGGCCGGGATCAGGCCGTCATAGGCCAGACGCCACGAGGCGTCGTGCACGGCGGTGATCGCCTCCGCATCGTCGGTCTCGGCCCGCCTGACTTCGATCTCCAGGGTACTCATGGAAACCAGCTTACCACCGGCCGGACGCTTGCCTAGGGGGCGGCCCGCAAAAGCACGTGATTTTTTCGCCGCCGCGCGGCCGGTCAGGCAGCCCCGGCGCGCTGGGCGCGCTTGCGCGCATGGGGATCGAGCAGAGCCTTGCGCAAACGAATGGACTTGGGCGTGATCTCGACCAGTTCGTCGTCGCCGATATAGGCGAGCGCCTTCTCCAGCGAGAGCCGTAGCGGCGGCGTCAGCCGCACCGCCTCGTCCTTGCCGGCGGCCCGCACATTGCTCAACTGCTTGCCCTTCAGCACGTTGACCTCGAGGTCGTTGCCGCGGGTGTGCTCGCCGACGATCATGCCGCGATAAACCTTGACGCCGGGGTCGATCAGCATCGGGCCGCGGTCCTCAAGGTTCCACAACGCGTAGGCTACCGCGACCCCGTCGCTGTTGGAGATCAGCACCCCGGTGTGGCGGCCGGGGATGTCGCCCCGATAGGGCGCGTAGGCGTGGAAGACGCGGTTGAGCACCGCCGTGCCGCGGGTGTCGGACAGGAGTTCCGACTGGTAGCCGATCAGGCCGCGCGTCGGCGCGTGAAGGACGATCCGGGTCCGGCCGCCGCCGGAGGGCTTCATTTCGAGGAGGTCGGCGCGGCGCTCCGACAGCTTCTGCACGACAACGCCGGCATGGTCTTCGTCGACATCGATCGTCACCTCCTCGATCGGCTCCAGCCGCTGGCCGCCGTCGCCGGTGCGGTAGACGACCCGCGGCCGCGCGACACAGAGTTCGAAGCCTTCCCGCCGCATGGTCTCGATCAGGATCGAAAGCTGCAACTCACCGCGCCCGGCGACGATCATGGCGTCGGCTTCCTCGGCGTCGGACACCTTCAGCGCGACATTGCCCTCCGCCTCGCGCAGGAGGCGGTCGCGGATCACCCGGCCCTGGACCTTGTCGCCCTCGGTGCCGGCGAGCGGACCGTCGTTGACGCGGAACATCATCGAGAGCGTCGGCGGATCGATGGGCTGCGCTTGCAACGGCTCGGCGACGTTGAGGTCGGCGAGGGTGTCGGCAACGGTGGCTTCCGACAGGCCGGCGATGGCGACGATGTCGCCCGCGACACCCTCGTCGATCGGCTGGCGTTCGAGCCCGCGGAAGGCGAGCACCTTCGACACCCGCCCCTGTTCCACCACGTCGCCGTCGCGCGACAGCGCCTTGACCGGCATGTTGGCGGTGACGGCGCCGGACAGGATCCGACCGGTGAGGATGCGGCCGAGATAGGGGTTCGCCTCCACGGTCGTGGCGAGCATGCGGAACGGTCCGGGTTCCGTCGCCGGCGGCGGCACGTGCTCCACGATCAGGTCGAACAGCGGCGCCGTGGTCTCCTTCGGCCCGTCGGGATCGCGGGCCATCCAGCCTTCCTTGGCCGAGCCGTAGACGACCGGGAAGTCGAGCTGCTCGTCCGAGGCGTCGAGGGCGACGAACAGGTCGAAGATCTCGTCGAGCACCTCGTCGGCGCGCTGGTCCGGCTTGTCGATCTTGTTGATCGCAACGATCGGCCGGAGCCCGATCTTGAGCGCCTTAGATAGCACGAACTTGGTCTGCGGCATGGGGCCTTCGGCGGCGTCGACGAGGATCACCGCGCCGTCGACCATGCCGAGAATGCGCTCGACCTCGCCGCCGAAATCGGCGTGGCCGGGCGTGTCGACGATGTTGATGCGCTGCGCGCCCCACACCAGCGAAGTGACCTTGGCGAGGATGGTGATGCCGCGCTCCCGCTCCAGATCGTTGGAATCCATGGCGCGCTCCGCCACGCGCTGGTTGGCGCGAAACGCGCCGGACTGGCGCAGGAGCACGTCGATCAGCGTCGTCTTGCCGTGGTCGACGTGGGCGATGATGGCGATGTTGCGGAGGTCCATGACTCTCTCGGGCCGCGGGGCGCGCGCACTATAGGCAGGAGCCGGGCGAACGCAATCGCGCGAACCGCCCTACATGCGCCGGGCGACGATGGCGGCAAGCCTTTGGGCTGCCGGTGCGATCTCTTCCAGATGGGGCAGGGCGAAGCCGAGGAGAAGCCCCGGCCGCGGGGTTTCGACGCAGATCGGCGACAGCGGCACGGCCGCCAGGTCGGCGTCGGCCAGATCCTCCACCAGCCTCAGATCATCGACGTGATCCGGCAGGCGTACCAGCAACTGCAGACCGCCACGGGGTGCTGCGACCGTAGCGCCTTCCGGCAGATGGGTCCTGAGTGCAGCGACGAGGGCGTCGCGCTTGGCCGCGTAGAGCGGGCGGGTGCGGCCGACATGGGCGGCGAGGTAGCCTTCGTTGATGAAGTCGGCCACCGCGGCCTGCACATGATGGGAGACGACCTGGCCGAGCGCGGCGGTGATGTCGGCCATGCGCGCGGCCAACCGCGGCGGCGCGACGATGAAGGCGATGCGGATGCCCGGCGCCAGAAGCTTGGAGAAGGTGCCGACATAGACCACATGGCGACCGCCATCGATGCCCTGGAGGGAGGCGATCGGCCGTTCGGCGTAGCGGAACTCGCTGTCGTAGTCGTCCTCGAGCACGACCGCGCCTCGGCGACGGGCGGCCTCCAGAAGCGCGAGCCGCCGGCGCAGCGTCATGGTGACGCCGGTCGGGTAGTGGTGGGAGGGGGTGACCGCGATGAGACGCAGCCGTTCCACGCCCTCCAGCGCCGCCGCCACCAGCCCCTCGTTGTCGACCGGCACCGGCGCCACATTGGCCGCGGCGGCGGCGAAGACGTGGCGGGCGCCGGGATAGCCGGGATCCTCGACCGCCACCGTGTCGCCGGGGTCGGTGCAGCACAGGACGATCGCGTCGAAGGCGGCCTGCGCCGACGGCACGATGACGATCTGGCCGGGGTCGGCGACGACCCCGCGGGCGCGGTTCAGGTGCCCGGCCAGCGCTTCCTGCAACAGCGGCAGGCCGTCGGCGTGGTGGTAGGAGAGATCGTCGCGGCGCAGCGTGCGGGCGCGGGCAGCGAGACAGCGCGACCACTCCTTCTGCGGAAAGTCGGCCAGCGACGGCAAACCGGGCCGAAAGCAGCGCGGCCACGGCGGGTTGTTGGCAGCGGCGCGGCCGAAGGTCTCGGCGCGCGCGGACGGGGCCGGTCCCTCTGTCGTCGGCAGCGACTTGAGGGCGACGTCCGACATCGCCGCCACGATCGTCCCGCGTCCGGTCCGGGCATCGAGATAGCCCTCGGCCGCGAGCTGCTCGTAGGCGGCGACGACGGTGCCGCGACTCACACCGAGGCGTTCGGCCATGCGGCGGGTGGCGGGCAGCCGCGCGCCCGGCGCCAGCCGCCGGGCCAGGATCGCGTCGCGCAGGCCGCGATAGATCTGACGCTCGCGATTGCCCGCGGTCGGGTCGAAGGGAAAGGCCCAGGCGTAGTCGTCGCTGCCGGATTGGACCAATAGATAATCTCCAAATGGACCTCAGAACCGGTCCAATAAGAGCCTATCTTGGAAGCAGGTCAAGAGAGGAGGACACCATGCTCGTTCCCGGCTTCGTCTTCAGATTCGGCAAGGATCGTCAACGGCCGGCGGCGCGGCCGCTGCCGCCTCTGACGCCCGCGCAGCGGGTCGATCTGGGCCTCGACGCCGGCGCACCGGCGATCGACAGCCTTTATGATCGTGAAGCGCTGGCGCGCTTCAACGTCGAACGTCTGCGGTAAGCGCGGCGCTGACGCCTTCGCCGCTATCTGTCTTTCAATTGGACCATCAGGAATGCGGAAATTGGCTCCAATGACAGGGCCAATCAGGGGGTATCCCGAACGTCCGTCCACCAGATTTGGAGACCAGCCGTGAATCGTTCGAGCCTTGGAAAGTGGGTCGCAGGGGTGGCCCGGCGCCGTCGCGACAGGCGGACGATCGACGCCATGACACCGGCGCAGCGGCGCGATGTCGGTCTCGGCGCCGGTGCGGCGATGAAGAACGCGCTGTTCGACCGGGCGGCGGCGACGCAGATCTATCTCGACAGCCTCAAGTAACGATCAGTCCTGTCGCGCAGCGCCCTGCCACGGCGAGGCGTCGGGCGACGGTGGGCCGGCGTCCTCGATCATCATGAACTCGGCGAGATTCTCGCGGCTGACATAGCCGACCAGCCGCTGGTCGCGGTCGACCACGCCGACTTCGGCCGCCTGGGCTTCGTTCATGAGCTTCAGGGCCGCGTCGAGGCTCTGGCCCTGCCAGACCACCGGCACGTCGCGGGCCATGACGTCGATCACCGGCGTCGTCGGCCCGCTCGCCTTCAGCGCCCCGATCATGGCGTCGCGGCCGAGGAAGCCGCGCAGGCGCCCGCCGCCGTCGACGACCGGAAACTCCCGCTGGGTGGTGCGGATCAGCGCCTCGGTGGCGTCGTCGATGGTGGCCTGCATGTTCAGCGTCTCGTAGGCCCGCACCATGGCGCTGTCGACGGTGACGCCGCGCACCGTCTCGCGCATGCCGACCTGGCCCGCCTCGCCGGCCGCGGCCAGGAACACGAAGATGGCGATGAACACGAGGATGGCGTTGCCGCTGATCAGGCCGAGAAAGCCGAAGACGAACGCGAGGCCCTGGCCGATCCGCGCCGCGATCTCGGTCGCCTGCCGGCGGCCCATGCGGAAGGCGAGCAGCGCCCGCAGGACCCGGCCGCCGTCCATGGGAAAGGCGGGAATGAGGTTGAACACCACCAGGAAGATGTTGACCGCGGCGAGCCGCGTGAGGAAGCCCGGCTCAGGGTTCTCGATCTCGGCCACGGCCATGGGGTCGACCTGACCGCCGAGATAGAGGATCAGCACGGCGGCGATCACCACGTTGACCAGCGGGCCGGCGATGGCGATGACGATCTCCTCCGACGGCTTCTCGGGCATGCGCGACAGGCGCGCCAGACCGCCGATGGGGAGCAGCGTGATGTCGGGCGTGGAGATGCCGTAGCGCCGTGCGGCGAGCGCATGGCCGAACTCATGGGCGACCACGCAGGCGAACACGGCGATGATGAACAGCACGCTCTCGGCCGCCACCGCAGCGCCGCCGGCGATGTACTGGGCAATGAAGATCCAGGCGAGCAGGATCAGGAAGGTCAGATGCATGCGGACTTCGGAGCCCGCGATCCTGCCCAGCGATATCGACCAGCTCATGGGAAACCTCCTACAGCGGTAACGCAGATCTCTTCACGAGATTAGTTGCGCCACGGCAACTGCCAGACCCAGTATTGCGATCATCAACATAAGCAGTTTGTAGCGAGAGTCATTCAACATGGCGCCCCCCGTTCGGCTGAGTCGACTTTCGACGCTTCAGACCCGGCCGTGTGGCATCGCGCTTGGTGTGAGCTGCGTTCTTGTCGGCTTCATCCATGTCCTTGGCGATCTCTTTCAGGCGCTGAACCAGCGGGCGGAGGTCATATTCGTTCGTTGCTCTGCCGCCTGTCCGGTAGAAGCGCCGCTTTCGCTCCACCAACCCCTGCTTCTCCAGATTCACGATCGCACGCTGCACGGTTTTGTCGGACACTCCTAACCGCTCCGCGATCCTTCGTTTCGACGGCCACGGCATGTCATCCGGTTTCCACCAGTGCTCGATCAAGTGCACCAACACGGCGAGGTCAGTGGGGTTGATGGATAAGCGCGCTTGGCCTTGAAGCAGCACGCTCGGAATCACGGCGTACTTCCTCGCGATCACCTTCGCGCCCCATTTCTTGGTCAGGGCTCGCTGATCGCTGCTCTTGGATTTCGAGGGCCTGTTGCCCGTTGAGTTTCTTGACGGCATTTGCTACTCCAATATCTGTCGGTTTCAGGCAAAATCTGGTGTTAGATCGGCCAAAAAACAACAGGAATCGGAGATTTTAAACTGGACGTTTGAGACCACTAACCCATGGTCATTCGAGTACATAGGGGAATGGTCGCGGATGTCCAGTTAAATAGATGCCACCAATATCCATAATCCACTGGACCAGAAACCCAGAGACACTAGTACCGGTCGGCGTCGTCCACTTTTTGCTCAGTCACGTATAGTGGACCGCTCTACCCCTTCCGGTCCCGCATCGCCAGTGAGCGCAGGCGGAGCGCGTTCAGCCGGATGAAGCCGGCGGCGTCCTTCTGGTCGTAGGCGCCCCGGTCGTCCTCGAAGGTCACCAGCTCGTCGGAATAGAGGGAGTGCGGGCTCTTGCGGCCCACGACCATGACGTTGCCCTTGTAGAGCTTGAGTCGCACCGTGCCGGCGACGCGCTTCTGGCTCTCGTCGGCCAGCGCCTGCAGCATCATGCGTTCGGGCGCGAACCAGAAGCCGTTGTAGACGAGCTCCGCATAGCGCGGTATCAGCTCGTCCTTCAGGTGGGCGGCCTCGCGGTCGAGCGTCAGCGACTCCATCGCCCGGTGGGCGACGTACAGGATGGTGCCGCCCGGGGTCTCGTAGACGCCGCGTGACTTCATGCCGACGAAGCGGTTCTCGACCAGGTCGACGCGGCCGATGCCGTTGTCGCGGCCGAGCGCGTTGAGCCGGGTCAGGAGCTCGGCCGGCGTCAGCGCCGCGCCGTCGATCGCCACCGGATCGCCGGCAACGAATTCGATCTCCACCGTCGTCGCCGCGTCGGGCGCATCCTCAGGCGCGACGGTGCGCTGGTAGACATAGGCCGGCGGCTCGGCCCACGGGTCTTCCAGCACCTTGCCCTCGGACGAGGAGTGCAGAAGGTTGGCGTCGACCGAGAACGGCGCCTCGCCGCGCTTGTCCTTGGGCACCGGGATCTGGTGGGCCTCGGCGAAGGCGATCAGGTCGGTGCGCGACTTGAAGTCCCATTCCCGCCACGGCGCGATGACCCGGATGCCGGGCTCCAGCGCGTAGGCGGCGAGCTCGAAGCGCACCTGGTCGTTGCCCTTGCCGGTGGCGCCGTGGGCGATGGCGTCGGCGCCGGTCTCGCGCGCGATCTCCACCAGGCGCTTGGCGATCAGCGGCCGGGCGATGGAGGTGCCGAGCAGGTAGACGCCCTCATAGACCGCGTTCATGCGCATCATCGGGAAGACGAAGTCGCGGACGAACTCCTCGCGCAGGTCCTCGATGCGGATGTCCTCGATGCCCAGCATCTCGGCGTTGCGGCGCGCCGGCTCCAGCTCCTCGCCCTGGCCGAGATCGGCGGTGAAGGTCACCACCTCGGCGCCGTAGGTGGTCTGCAGCCATTTCAGGATGACGGATGTGTCGAGCCCACCCGAATAGGAGAGCACGACTTTCCTGACGTCGGACATGTTCGCAACGCTCCGGCACGAGATGCGGCCGCCGATCCGGCCGCGGCGGCTTATAGGCCGCGATCGGGGCGGGCGGCAAGTCGTCGCCACACGCGGCAGGCGGTCTGCCGCAGCGCCTGGCCGATGTTGGTCAGGGCCAGTTCGAGCGTGCCCTCGCCGAGCCAGCCGGGGGGATGCACGTAGAGAAGGCGATGGGTGGCCGCGATCACCGTCAGGGTGATGCCCCAGGAGATCAGCACGTCGGAAAGGAAGTGGCCGCCAAAAGCGATGCGGTTGAACGACAGGAAGACCGCGAGGCCGATCAGGAACGGCATCGCCCGCCGGCGCCAGACGAGCGGCAGGAAGATCGCGAAGGTGAGCATCCACACCGCCGACGAGGCTTCGCCGGAGGTGAAGGAGCAGTTGGTGGCGCAGCCGCCGCTCCAGTCCCACACGCCGACGAACGGCATGTCGCCGCCGAACTGTTCCGCCTGATACGGACGCGGGCGGTGCCAGTTGGCCTTGAGGATCAGGTTGACGATGAGGATCGGCGCGATCAGCAGCGTCGAGAAGACGAAGAGCATGTCGCGCGGCTTGAGCAGCGCCGGACGCGACGGAAACGCGATCTTCAGGACCACCACTGCCGCCATGATGACGAGAACGGCGATCAGGAGCTGGCGGGCGAGCGACCGCCACCACTGAAAGGCTTCCAGCCTGCCGACCGGAAAGCCGGTGTCGGGATTGTGGAAGAGCCCCGAGAACCACGGATCGAGGCCGGGGAAGGCGAGAAACAGCGCGCTCGCCAGGACAACCAGAACCAGCCCCTGGGCGATGGGGTCGGCGATCAGGGTCGGCGAGGTCCGCGCGAACGGCCAGACGTCGTCCGGCGCGCCGTTACGTCCGGTGGTCACGCCGCCTCGCCCGGGGTGGGATCGCGCGCAAGGCCGGCGCGCCGGCCGGCGATCAGCCAGTAGGTGAAGCCGGCGACGAAGCCTGCCGCGGCGAAGGCGAGGCCGCGGCGCTCCAGGAGTACCTCGGGACCGGTGTAGGGCAGCACCAGATGGGCGACATAGCCGAACACGCCGGTCACCAGCAGGTAGGCGATGACCGAGCGGACGGCGAACAGTTCGGTGACGACGACGCCCAGCAGTGCCGGCAGGAACGATACCCCGCCCACATAGACGATCAGGAAGCCGGCCACGAACAGCGTGCCGGCCGAGCCGACGCCGTAGATCGTGTCGACGGCGCCGAAGGCGATCACCACCGCGGCCGCGATCACGGCGGCGATGTAGGCCAGCGGGACCAGCAGGATGAGGCGCAGGAGATCGGCCATGGGCGTTTCATGCGGGAAGATATGCCCGGTCGCAAGCGGACGCGTGCGGAACCGAACGAATCCCGGTCACTTGTCCACCGGGGCCATGCCGGAGCGGCGCCCGAGCAACGACCAGTAGATACCGCCGGCAATCGCTCCGCCGATGCCCATCTGGATGGCCGCCTGAGCTATCGCACCTGGTTCGACGCTACCGGACCATCGGATGAATGTGCCGGTTACTGCGGTGCCGGCTCCCGCTGCGGCGAAGTAGGCAGCGGATCGAATCGATCGCAGTTCGGCGATCAGGATTGCCACAACGGCGACAAATGACGCGAAGTGCAGGATCTTCACCGCCACTGCCCCTCCGAAACCCATCGTCATCAGCGCTAGGGGCATCACCGGAATGGCTGCCGCGGCGAGGAAACCGACGGGTATGCCGATCACGATGCGTATCAGCTCACGCATCGGTTTGTCGCTATTCTTCAGGCGTGCTTCGAGGTGCGGGACAACGGCCGAGATCGTTGCCGCGCCGATCAGAGCCATGGAAAGCGTGTTGAAGACACCGCTGAGCGTGACGGTTCCGTGACGGAGGTACGGATGAGCGATGGCAATACAAGCTGCGATCAGCAACGCCACAGGCAGCGAGCGCGTGCGAGGGAACGCTGACATCACTGCCACGACAATCAGGGCCAGCAGGACGGCAGGCCGTTTGGCGACAATCGACATGGGCCAGATGACCGTGCGGAGGTCGAAAAGAAATCCGCGCAGTTGCTCCAGCGGCTGGACCGCCGTGGCTGTCACGATCAAACCGATCAGGAGTCCGAGCGGTGCCGCGACCAGATAGCGAACCAGAATCTCGCGCTTCACGGCCGCCACCTGTCGCCTCTGCTTGACGGCAGACATCGTAGTGTATGCGACTTGAGATTGTGTGAATCGGGGAACTACCCCGCGATCATGGCCTCGAGGGCCATGCGCTCCCGGATCCGCAGGCGCTCGCTCTCGCTCTTCAACTGGCCGCAGGCGGCGAGAATATCGCGTCCGCGCGGCGTGCGGATCGGCGAGGCGTAGCCGGCCGCGTTGACGATGTCGGCGAAGCGCTCGATCTGGTCCCAGTCGGAGCATTCATAGGCGCTGCCCGGCCACGGATTGAACGGGATCAGGTTGATCTTGGACGGGATGCCGCGCAACAGCCGCACCAGTTCGCGGGCGTCGGCGAGGCTGTCGTTCACCCCCTTCAGCATCACGTACTCGAAGGTGATGCGGCGGGCGTTGGAGAGGCCGTGATAGGCGCGGCAGGCGTCAAGGAGTTCGGCGATCGGGTAGCGCTTGTTGAGCGGCACCAGTTCGTCACGCAGATCGTCGCGCACCGCGTGGAGGGAGATCGCGAGCATGACGCCGATCTCGGCGCCGGTGCGGGCGATCATCGGCACCACGCCGGAGGTCGACAGGGTGATGCGGCGCCGCGACAGGCCGATACCGTCGCCGTCGCTGGCGATCAGCAGGGCGTCCTTGACGTTGTCGAAATTGTAGAGCGGCTCGCCCATGCCCATCATGACGATGTTGGAGACCAGCCGTCCGGTGGGCGGGGTGCCGTTGCCGTGGCCGGGGGTGCGGCCGGGATAGTCCTCCAGCCGGTCGCGGGCGAGCAGGATCTGGCCGACGATCTCCTCCGAGGTGAGATTGCGGACCATGGTCTGCGTGCCGGTGTGGCAGAAGGTGCAGTTGAGCGTGCAGCCGACCTGGCTCGACAGGCACAGCGTGCCGCGCGACTCCTCGGGGATGTAGACGGTCTCGACCTCGACCGGGCGGCCGGCGCCGCGCGGCGGAAAGCGCAGCAGCCACTTCCGCGTGCCGTCGGCCGAGATCTGCTCGCTGACGATCTCTGGCCGCGGCAAGGCGAAGGTCTCCGCGAGCCGGGCGCGCAGGTCCTTGGAGATGTTGGTAATCATGTCGAAGTCGGTGACGCCGCGGACATAGAGCCAGTGCCAGAGCTGGGCGCTGCGCATGCGGGTCTGGCCCTGCGGCACACCGACGTCGGCGAGCGCGGCGGCCAGGGGCTCTCGGCCGAGCCCGATCAGGGAGGGGCGGTCTTCGCCCGCCGCCGTCGGGGCGGCAGGGGCGGACGTCTGGAGGTCACGCTGGAGGTCGGTGGTCACGGGCGACATGGCCTTCATGCCGATCGCCGCAGCCCGATCGCCGCGGCGCTAGAACGCTCTAGGCCGTCTATAGCGCAAGTGTCGGTGGCGCGTCAGCCGGCGCAGGCCGATGTGACCGCCTGGAGTGCCGCGGTCACCCCGGACAGCGAGTAGGTGTCGGTGGTGACCGTGCCGCGCTTCGACGTGCCCTGGACCGTCATCGTGCGCCCGCGGCGCATGGCGTCGATCAGGGCCGGGTCGTTGGCCGGCGCATCGATCCAGGCCGCGTCGGCTTCCGTGTACATGGCGAACTTCTGGCCGTCGATGTCGACAACGACGGTCGAGGCCTCCTTGAACGGATAGCCGATGATGGTGCTGGTCTCGCCGGCGATGTTGCGCGCCGGAATCGCCGTGACCATGAAGAAGATCGGGCCGCGGCTGGAGATTGGCTGCGAGTAGGTCGAATCCTTCGGCTGCGAGGCGGCGTAGCAGAGCTTGCCGTCAGCGGTGGTCGTCTCGTAGGCCGACCAGTCACGAAAGGTGCCGATGGCGTTCGGGGTCTGGGCCTCGGCGACGGTCGTGGCGAGCACGACGGCCGCGGCGGCAAAGATCAGGTGTTGTTTCATGTTGCCCTACGATCGGTCAGCTTGCGCGGGAGCGTAGACGAAGCAGTCCACGGCACAAGAATCGCCAATCATGGTTATAATTTGGTGAAACCGGTCGTGGCAATCGTCGCGCGGGCGTCGACCCGCCCCGGGCGTCCGTCAAAGGCGGTGTTCGGACATGGCGTCCCGGGCCGCCTCGCGGTGCGCCGGCGTGATGTGGGCGCGCACCATGGCGATGGTGGCGAGCAGCACCGTGGCGTCGTCGGAAAAGCCGACGCCGGCCAGAAGATCCGGGATCGCGTCGAACGGCAGCACGAAATAGGCGAGCGCCGCCAGCAGCGTCGCGCGCACCCGCGCGGGCGTGGCCGGGTCCATGGCGCAGAAATAGCTGGCGACCAGCTCGTCGGCGAAGGGAATCACGCGGGCGGCGCGTTTCAGGGTCGACCAGAACTTGCGCCGCACCTTCTCCGCGCGGTCGGGTTCGTCTTCCGGGCCCAGGATTTCGCCGTCCAGGATGTCGTCCATGATTGTTCGCTCTCTCCCGCTCGCGGATTGAAGTGACATGGGGAGCGGCCGGCCCGGCCGCAATGCCTCAGTCGGCAATGTCGCCGGCAATCCCGTCCATGGCGTCGGCAAGCGCGAGGTCGCGCTGGGTCACGCCGCCGGCATCGTGGGAGGTCAGGACGACGGCGACGGTGTTGTAGACATTGGTCCATTCGGGATGATGGTCGGCCTTTTCGGCCGCCAGCGCGACCCGGGTCATGAAGCCCATCGCCGCGCCGAAGCCCTTGAACTTGAAGGTCTTTTCGATGGCGTCGCGCTCCTCGGCGCGTGTCCAGCCCGACCGGGCGGCCAAGGCCTCGGTCACCGCTTCGGGGCCAAGCAGGTCGCTCATGCTCGTGTTTCCTCCAGATCGGCCGTCTCGGCCCGCAACGGATAAGCCTGCTCGACGATATAGGGCCCGCCGCCGACCGAGTCGCGCGAGGAGAAGAGCACGAAACGGCTCACCGCGAAGGGCGGGCCCGTGAAACCGCCGCGTAGCGCCAGATAGTCGGCCACCTCCTGCGGACGGCCGTTGCGGAGCCGCGCCAGCGTCACATGGGGCGTGAATTTGCGGCTTTCGGGCGGCAGGCCGAGGCGCTGAAACAGTCGCTCCTGCTCCGCCTGCAGTTCGCGCAGGGCCGCGTTGGTGCGCACCTGGGCGAAGATCGTGCGCGGCCTGCGGCCGCCGAAGGCGCCGAGCCCGGTCAGTTGAAGCTCGAAGGACGGCCGGTCCACGGCGCCCAGGATGTCGGAGATGCGATCGGCGGTGGTGCCGTCGACGTCGCCGACAAAACGGAGCGTGAGGTGGAAATTCTCTGGCGATATCCAGCGGGCGCCCGGAAGGCCGCCCTGCAGGTCGGTGAGACGCAGGGCCGTTTCGATCGGAATCTCAAGGGCGGTGAAGAGGCGTGGCATGGCGGTCGCGCGGCCCGGAAACGGCAGGAAAACCAGGAGCAGGAGTCGGTCGGTCTTGCAGGCGGAAGCAGGCGAATCCCCCTTGTCTGCCCCCTGTCGACGTACCATATTGCAGCCGAGAATGCCGCGCTTCTGCGCGGATTTACGTGTGGACCCAAGAAGGATCGTCCTGATGGCGAATTATGACAACCGGCCGCGCTACGATGCCGCGGTCGCGCGTGCCACGGAAGCGGATATCGATGTAGGCCTGCGGGCGTACATGATCCGCGTGTACAACTACATGTTGAGCGGCCTGGTGCTGACCGGCATCACGTCCTACGCGACGTATCTGCTCTCCTTCCAGACCGTCAACGGCCAGACCGTGCCGACCGCGCTCGGACAGGTGCTGTTCGGCTCGCCGCTGATGTGGGTCATCGTGTTCGCGCCGCTGGCGCTGGTGTTTTTCCTCAGTTTCCGGATCGCCCGGATGAGCGTTCCCGCGGCCCAGACCACCTTCTGGATCTATGCGGGGCTCCTTGGCGTCTCGCTCGCGACCATCTTCGTCGCCTACACCGCGACCTCGATCAGCCAGGTGTTTTTCATCACCGCCGCCACCTTCGGCGCGATGAGCCTCTACGGCTACACCACCAAGCGTGACCTGTCGGGCTGGGGATCGTTCCTGATCATGGGCCTGATCGGCGTCATCATCGCCTCGATCGTCAACATCTTCCTCGCCTCCGACGCCCTCGGCTGGGCCGTCTCGGTCATCGGCGTGCTCGTCTTCGTGGGCCTCACCGCCTACGACACGCAGCAGATCAAGGAGATGTACTACGCCGGCGACGACGCCACGGTGGCCGGTCGCAAGGCGATCATGGGGGCGCTGCGCCTCTATCTCGACTTCATCAACCTGTTCCTGCTGCTGCTCAGCCTGTTCGGTTCGCGCGAGTAGGCGACAGCTGGACTTCCGGGATCACACGCGAGGGCGCGGCTTGGCCGCGCCCTTTCTCTTTGCTTTGATGGGCAGATGGCAGACCTCAACATCCGTCCCGTGCGCCGCGAGGATATAGCGGTCATTGCCGCCATCTACGCAGGCGAAGTGCTGCACGGTATCGCCACGTTCGAACTCGACCCGCCGGATGTCGACGAGATGACGCGCCGCATGGAGGCGATCGTCGCCGGCGGCTATCCCTACCTGGTGGCCGAACTCGACGGCGAGGTGGCCGGCAGCGGCTACGTGTCCGCCTACCGCAGCCGCCCGGCGTATCGCTGGACGGTGGAAAACTCCATCTATCTTGCCGAACACGCGCGGGGCCGGGGCGTCGGCGGGACCCTGCTGCGCCACCTGATCGAGGACAGCGAACGCCTCGGGTTTCGTCAGATGGTGGCCGTGATCAGCGACACCGAGCGCGTCGCCTCGATCCGCCTGCACCGGGCGGCCGGCTTCGAGGAGGTCGGGATTCTGCGCCATGTCGGCTTCAAGCACGGCCGCTGGCACGACACGGTGATCATGGAGCGGGCGCTGGGCGACGGCGCATCATCGCCGCCAGACCAGACCTAGGCCACCACCCTCACGGGCGGGTCGATCGCCTTCAGAACCTGGCCGAGCTCGTGGCCGCGCTTCAGGATCAGGCCGGTCGGCGTCACGACCGAATAGGCGCCCTGGCGGCGTGCGAGCCGCGGCTGCTTGACGATGCGGTAGAGCGGCATTTCCGACGTTCGGCGAAAGACCGAGAACACGGCCCGTTCGCTCAACTGGTCGATGGCGTAGTCGCGCCACTCGCCGGCGGCGACCTTCCGTCCGTAGACCCTCAAAATGGCGTCCAGTTCCCGGCGCGTGAAGCGCGTCTGGGCTGCCGAGGGCTCTTGCCAGGCGACCGTCTTCGCTCGCGAAGACCGGCCGCCCGGTCGCGTCTCGCCGTCAATGTCTCCCATACGTCCTCCGTGTAACCCTTCAAGATCACCGGCTTTTCTGGCCCGCGTCAAGTTCGGCGGCGGGCGCGAGGGACAGAGGGGCAATGGCGTGGCTGTGGATGGTCACGGGATCACCACGATTTCGCCCCTATCCGGCCCTCTGCCGGCCACCTTGGGCCGGAATAGTTTGATCGTTGCCTCAGACGGTTCGGTTCGGCGGATCCAGCGGTCTCATTCAGCCCCCCAGCCCCCGCTGGCTCCTGTCGGACCGAACCACCTGACGGCCGATCCTGAACCTCCCATATGGCCTCACCGGCCTCCAAGTGTTCACCGCGCATGCATGACCGGCCGGCCCCCAAGGGGCCGGCCGCGGCGCGTGCGGACCGTACCCTTGCGCGCGCGCCCGGGAGCGGCGATATCACGGCCGATCATCGCCAACATCACCCATGGCCGCCCGCATGACCGACCAGAACGATCCGACGTCCGCCGAACCGGCTGCCCGCCCCTTCGAGGCGGAGGTATCCCGGCTCCTGCACATGATGGTGCATTCGGTCTACGCCAACACCGACGTGTTCCTGCGCGAGCTGATCTCCAACGGCGCTGACGCCTGCGAGAAGCTGCGCACCATGGCCCTCGACGATCCGGACCTCGATCTTGGCGACGCGCCCTTCCAGATTCGTCTTGTCCCGGACAAGGAGGCGGCGACGCTGACCATCGAGGATAACGGCGTCGGCATGGACCGTGCCGAGCTCATCGACAACCTCGGCACCATCGCCCGGTCCGGCACCCGCGCCTTTCTTGAAGGGGTGAGCGACGACAAGGCCGGCGCCCAGCTCATCGGCCAGTTCGGCGTCGGCTTCTACTCCGCCTTCATGGTGGCGCACGAGGTCGAGGTCGTGTCCCGGCGGGTCGGGTCGGACGAGGCCTGGCGGTGGCACTCCGACGGGGCCGGCCAGTACGAGACCGCGTCGGTCGCGGTCGAGGATGCGCCGGCACGCGGCACGCGGGTGACGCTGTCCTTGAAACCGGATGCGGCCGCGTACGCCACCCCGGAGGCCATCGAGCGGATCGTCGCCGCCCATTCGGCCCATGTGCCCGTGCCGATCGTGATGGCGGTCGGCGGCGGGCTGGCCGACAAGACGCTGACCGACGGCAGCGCGCTGTGGCGCAAGGCGAAGGCGGACGTGACGCCGGAGGAGTACACCGAGTTCTACCATCACGTGTCGGGCCAGTTCGACGAACCGGCGCTGACGGTCCACATGCGGGCCGAGGGGCGCCAGGAGTTCTCGGCGCTCGTGTTTGTGCCGTCGCTGAAGCCGTTCGACCTGTTCGATCCCGACCGCAAGGGCCGGGTGAAGCTCTACGTGCGCCGGGTGTTCATCACCGACGAGGCCGACGTGCTGCCGGGCTGGCTGCGCTTCGTGCGCGGGGTGATCGATTCGGAGGACCTGCCGCTCAACATCTCGCGCGAGATGTTGCAGACCAATCCGTTGCTCGCCTCCATCGGCGGGGCGGTGACGACGCGCATCCTCGCCGACCTCAAGAAGCTGGCCGGGTCCGACGCCGAGGCGTTCGCGAAGGTGTGGGAGGCGTTCGGACCGGTGCTCAAGGAAGGCCTCTACGAGGACACCACGCGCCGCGATGCGCTCTATGAGATCGCGCGCTTCCGTACCACGGCCGGCGACGACTGGCGCAGCCTCAAGGACTATGTGGAGGCGATGCGCCCCAACCAGACGGCGATCTACTATGCGCTCGGCGACGACCGCGAGGCGATCGCCGCCAGCCCGCATCTGGAAGGCTTCGCCCAGCGCGGGATCGAGGTCCTTCTGCTCGCCGATCCGGTCGACGCCTTCTGGGTCCGCACCGCCATGGGTTTCGACGGCAAGCCGTTCCATTCGGTGACGCAAGGGACGGCCGATCTCGATGCGGTGCCGCTGGCGGAAGGGGCCGAGGGCGGCGAAGACGACACGACGCCGGACAGCGCCGTGGCCACGCTCGCGGCTCGGTTCAAGCAGACGCTGGGCGACCGGGTCGGCGATGTGCGGCTCTCCAAGCGGCTGGCGACCAGTGCGGTGTGTCTGGTGGCGCCGGAAGCCGGGCCGGACCGGCAACTGGAGAAGATGCTTGCCCGCGCCGGCCAGGCGAGCGGCGCCGTCGCACCGGTGCTGGAGATTAACCCCGGCAGCGAGCTGATCCGGGCGCTGGCCGCCAAGGCGGTGGCCGGCGGCGAGACGGAATTGCTCGACGATGCGGCGGTGGTGTTGCTCGGCGAGGCGCGCATCCTTGACGGCGAGACGCCGGCCGATCCGGCCGACTACGCGACCCGGATCGGGCGTCTCCTGACCCGCGCGCTCGGTTGAAGGGAGCGACCTACCAGGAGGCAGAGATGCGGGCCGCGCCCAGCATCGGACCGGGGTCGCCGCCGTCCAGTTCCGTCTGCAGCAGGAAGGCGCAACCGTCGACGTCGGCGTGTTCGATCTCGCTCTTGGGGATGTCCACGCTCAGTTCGTCGCCCTTCCACAGGGCGACCGGGCGCAGCTTCCGCACGACGTTGTTGTAGGTGATGGTGCGGCCGGTGTTCTCGCCGCGCTCGACCGCGACCGTGACCGAGCGGTCGTAGAGGACCAGCCACAGCATGCCGTGCGGTTCGTCGTTCGTGCTGCCGCCGACCGTGACCTTCAGCGAATCCTCGGCCGCCTCCAGCTCGATCGGAATGCGCAGCGGATCGGTCTGTCTGATGACCTGTTCGATCCGGCCGCGGTCGCTGCCGACCACATGGATACGGCCGTCGACCACCACCTGCGGTGTGTAGATGCTGCGCTCGCCCATGGCGCGGGCGTAGGCGCGCTGGCGCTCGGTGTTGTCCGGGCTCGCCAGCGTGTCCTTCCAGCCGATCCAGTCCCACACATCGACGTTGAAGGAGAGCGCCAGCACGTCCTGGCGTTCCGCGTATTCGCCGAGCAGCTTGTCGGCCGGCGGACAGGACGAACATCCCTGGCTGGTGAACAGTTCGACCACCGAGCGCGGCTGCGTGCCGACCGGTGCCGCCAAGGCGGCCGCCGATCCGGCGAGCAATCCGACAAGGGCTAGAGCGGTCGAAAACCTGGTCATGACGTGACTCCGAAACGCCGGGATCGGCAATCGCCCCGCCGTCTCAGGCGGAAATCTAAGGCGGGCGCGTCTCAAGAGCGAGTCACGTTCGGGTGAGACCTGTCGTCTCAACCGGCCAATTGCCGCAGGACGTAGTGCAGGATGCCGCCGTGGCGGTAGTAGTCGAGTTCGTCCAGCGTATCGATGCGGCAGGTCAACGGTATGGTGATGGTCTCGCCGTCGGCCCGCGTGATCTCCGCTTCCAGGACCTTGCGCGGTTCCAGGGCGTCGAGGCCTTGGATGCTCAGTGTCTCGTCACCTTTCATGGCGAGCGATTTCCACGAGGTGCCTTCCTCCGTCACCAGGGGCAGGACGCCCATGCCGATCAGGTTGGAGCGGTGGATGCGCTCGAAGCTCTCGGCGATGACGGCGCGGATGCCGAGCAGCCGGGTGCCCTTCGCCGCCCAGTCGCGTGACGAGCCGGTGCCGTATTCCTTGCCGGCGAAGACGACCAGCGGCACGCCCTCCTCCTGGTAGCGCATCGCCGCGTCGTAGATCGACATGCGCTCGCCGGAGGGGTGATGCACGGTCACACCGCCTTCGACCCCCGGCACCATCTGGTTCTTGATACGGATGTTGGCGAAGGTGCCGCGCATCATCACCTGGTGGTTGCCGCGCCGGGAACCGTAGGAGTTGAAGTCGCGCGGCCGCACCTGGAAGGAGGTGAGATAGGCGCCGGCGGGGCTCGTGCCCTTGATGGCGCCGGCCGGCGAGATGTGGTCGGTGGTGATGGAATCGCCGAACAGGCCGATCACGCGGGCCGAGGCGATATCCTCGACCGGCACCGGCTCGGGCGTGATGTCCTCGAAATAGGGCGGGTTCTGCACATAGGTCGAGGTATCCGACCATTCATAGGTCTCGCCGCCGCCGACGGGAATCGCGCGCCATTCGTCGTCGCCCTTGAAGACGTCGGCGTAGCGGTCGACGAACATGTCACGGGTCACGGCCTCGCGGGCGATCTCGGCCACGTCGGCCGAGGTCGGCCACAGATCGCGTAGATAGACCGGCTTGCCGTCGGCATCCTCGCCGAGCGGATCGGTGGTGATGTTGACGCGCATGGTACCGGCGAGCGCGTAGGCGACGACCAGCGGCGGCGAGGCGAGGTAGTTCGCCCGCACGTCCTGGTTCACGCGGCCCTCGAAGTTGCGGTTGCCGGAGAGCACCGAGGCGACGACGAGGTCGTGTCCGCCGACCGCGGCCGAGATCTCCTCCGGCAGCGGGCCGGAGTTGCCGATGCAGGTGGTGCACCCATAGCCGACGAGGTTGAAACCCAGCGCGTCGAGGTCGTCCTGCAGGCCGGCGCGCTCCAGATAGTCGGTCACCACCTGCGAGCCCGGCGCCAGCGACGTCTTGACCCATGGCTTGGCGGTGAGGCCGCGCTCGCGGGCGGCGCGGGCCACGAGACCGGCGGCGATCAGGACGTGCGGATTGGAGGTGTTGGTGCAGGAGGTGATCGCGGCGATCACCACGTCGCCGTCGGTGAGCGTGAAGTCGCGGCCTTCGACCGGCGCGCGCTTGTAGAGCTCCGGCACCGAGCCGCCGCCTTCCTCGTCCATGTCGGAGGCGGCGTCGGCGGCGCTGACGTCGCGGATGTCGGACAGCGCGATCTCGAATTCGGTATCGGCGGCGGTCAGCGGGACGCGGTCCTGGGGCCGGCGCGGGCCGGCCAGGGACGCGACGACGTCGCCGAGGTCGAGCTCCAGCGTGTCGGTGAAGACCGGGTCGGGCGTGTCGTCGGTGCGGAACATGCCCTGGGCGCGGGTGTAGGCCTCCACCAGGGCGATCGTGGCCTCGTCGCGGCCGGTGGCGCGGAGGTAGCCGAGCGTCTCGGCGTCGACGGGGAAGAAGCCGCAGGTGGCGCCGTATTCCGGCGCCATGTTGGCAATGGTCGCCTGGTCCTCCAGCGACAGGGCGGAAAGGCCGTCTCCGAAGAACTCGACGAACTTGCCGACCACGCCGCGCTTGCGCAGCATCTCGGTGACGGTGAGCACGAGATCGGTGGCGGTGATGCCCTCCGACAGCTTGCCGGTCAGGCGGAAGCCGATCACCTCGGGGATCAGCATGGAGATCGGCTGGCCGAGCATGGCCGCCTCGGCCTCGATGCCGCCGACGCCCCAGCCGAGCACCGCCAGGCCGTTGACCATCGTCGTGTGGCTGTCGGTGCCGACCAGCGAATCGGGATAGGCGAAGGTCTCGCCGTTGACCTCGGCCGACCACACCGTGCGGGCGAGATGCTCGAGGTTGACCTGGTGGCAGATGCCGGTCCCGGGCGGTACCACGCGGAAGTTCTCGAACGCCGACTGGCCCCAGCGCAGGAACGCGTAGCGCTCGCCGTTGCGCCCGTACTCCATCTCGACGTTGCGCCGGAACGACCCGGCATTGCCGAAATCGTCGACCATCACCGAATGGTCGATGACGAGATCGACCGGGATCTGCGGATTGATGCGCGAGGCGTGGCCGCCGAGACCGGCCATGGCGTCGCGCATGGCGGCAAGGTCGACCACCGCCGGGACGCCGGTGAAATCCTGCATCAGCACCCGCGTCGGCCGGAAGGCGATCTCGTGGGTGCTGGTGCGCTCGGCGAGCCAGCGGACCATGCCGCGGATGTCGTCGGCGGTGACGGAACGGTCGTCCTCGTGGCGGAGCAGGTTCTCAAGCAGCACCTTCAGCGAGAAGGGCAGGGCGCTGATCCCCTCGAGCCCGTTCTTCTCGGCGTCCGGGAGGCTGTAATAGGCGTAGGTTTGATCGCCGACGGTCAGCGTCCGTCGGGCTTTGAAGGTGTCGAGGGATGCTGTCACGGGCGAACTCCGGCTGTCGGTCGCGCGTCCCGGAGGGCGGGCGCGCGGGGGCGCGGCCGGCGGTCACATCCGGGGGCGACGGTGAGGTCCGCGCGCCTTATAAGGAATTTCCCATGACGACGCCAGATGATCGCGCGCCGGCCGCCGGCGACCACGCAGGCTACGGACCGGGTCGGGATCATGTGCGCCTGACCGGAACCGGCCTCGCCGCCGTCCGCGGCCTGAGGACGATCTTCAGCGATCTGTCGTTTGCCGTGGCCGGCGGCGAACTGATGACCGTCACCGGGCCGAACGGCACCGGCAAGTCGACCTTCCTGCGCATCGTCGCCGGGCTGATGCCGGCCGCCGCGGGGGAGGTTGCGGTCGCACCGGCGCGCGAGGACGGGCACGCGGCGCTGATCCACTACATCGGCCACCATGACGGCCACAAGGCGTCGCTGACGGTGCGGCAGAACCTCGACTTCTGGCGCCGGTTCTGGGGCGGCGGGCCGATCGCGCCGGCGCTGGAACGCGTGGGGATCGCCGCCCTCGACAATCTGCCGATCGACGTGCTCTCGGCCGGGCAGAAGCGGCGCGCGGCGCTCGCGCGCATGCTGGTCGCTCCGCGGCCGATCTGGCTGCTCGACGAACCGCTTACCGCCCTCGATGCCGCCGCCGAGGCGATGCTCGGCGACCTCCTGTCCGAGCATCTGGCCGGCGGCGGGCTGGCGCTGGTCGCGACCCATCGCGCGCTGCCGGTCGCCGCGGCCCGGACGCTGCGCATGGAGGGCCCGTGACGGCGTTCCTGGCGCTCGTCGGCCTGTCGGCGCGGCTCTCCTTCGGCGGGCGCTCCGGCGGCGCGCTGGTGGGGCTGGTGTTCTTCCTCGCGGTGGTCGTGGTGGTGCCGTTCGCGGTCGGCCCGGACATGAACCTTCTGTCGCGGATCGGCCCGGCGGTCCTATGGATCGGCGCGCTGCTCGCCTCGCTGCTGGTGCTCGACCGCCTGTTCGGCGACGACCGGTCCGACGGCGCCCTCGACCTGTTGCGCCTGTCCGACCTGCCGCTGGAACTGGTGGCGCTCGCCAAGGGGCTGGGGGCGTGGCTCGCGACCGGGCTGCCGCTCGCCGTCGCCGCGCCGTTCCTGGGGCTGCTCCTCGGGCTTTCGCCGAACACGGTCCTCTCGACGACAGCAACGCTCGTGGTCGGTACTCCGGCGCTCACCATGATCGGCACGATTGGCGCCGCACTGATGGCAGCACTCGGCCGCGGCGGGGTGATGATCGCGGTGCTGGTGCTGCCGTTCACGATTCCCGTGCTGATCTTCGGGGTCAGTGCGGCGGCCGCTCCGGCCATGGCCCCGGCACCTTTCCTGGCGCCGTTCCTGATCCTGATCGCATTGACGCTGGCGAGCCTGGTGATCGCACCCATCGCCGCCGCCGCGGCCCTCCGGGCAGGGCTGGATTAGGGACGTTCGGACTGACTCAGGGAAGGACTGCATGACGAAGAAGGCGTTCAACAAGATCGCCGACGGTCTCACCGAGGCCATCGCCATTGCCCGCGGCGAGGCGAAGCCGGCGCATCTGTCGGTCCCTTCGGACAATCCGCCGCCGTTGAAGCGGCGGGGTATCGTCCCTACAACTCCTTCCATGAGCCTCGTCGACCTCGCCAACCCCACCCGGTTCCTCGGCTTCTCGCAGCGCCTTCTGCCGTTCACCTGGGCGGTGGCGCTGGGGCTGCTCGCGGTCGGGCTCTACATGGCCTTCTTCACCGCGCCGGCCGACTATCAGCAGGGCGACACGGTGCGGATCATGTTCATCCACGTGCCGTCGGCGTGGCTGTCGATGGGCTGCTACGGGCTGATGGCGATCGCTTCGCTGGGCACGCTGGTGTGGCGGCATCCGCTCGCCGACGTGACCGCCAAGAGCGCCGCTCCGCTGGGCGCCGCCTTCACCTTCCTGACCCTGGTCACCGGATCGCTGTGGGGCAAGCCGATGTGGGGCACGTGGTGGGTGTGGGATGCGCGGCTGACCTCGGAGCTGGTGCTCCTGCTCATGTATCTCGGCCTGATCGCGCTATGGCAGGCGATGGACGACCAAGGCCGCGCGGCCCGCGTCGCCGCGGTGCTGACGCTGGTCGGCACCATCAACCTGCCGATCATCAAGTTTTCGGTCGACTGGTGGAACACGCTGCACCAGCCGGCGAGCGTCCTTCGCCTTGACGGGCCGACCATCGACATCTCGATGCTGATCCCGCTGTTCGTCATGGCGGGTGCCTTCACGCTGATGTTCGCCGCGCTCCTGATGATGAGCATGCGCAACGAGATCCTGCGCCGGCGGGTGCGGACGATGGAACTTACCGCCGCTGGGCTCGGCGCATGAGCCATGCCGGCTTCATCTTCGCGGCCTATGCGATGGCCGTCGTGGTGCTCGCCGGTGTGGTCGGCTGGATCATCGCCGACGGCCGGGCGCTGCGCCGCCGCCTCGCCGACCTCGAGGTGCGGGGTGTCCGCCGCCGCTCCGACCGCCGCGAGGAGCAGGCGACATGAGCGCGCCGGAGGAAACCTCGCCGCGGCCCGCCCGCCGCCTGCGGCCGATCCATCTCCTGCCGCTGGTCCTGTTCGCGGCGCTGGCGGCGGTTTTTCTGTTCCGCCTGCAGTCGGGCGTCAATCCCGAGCACATCCCCTCGGCGCTGATCGGCAAGCCGGCCCCGGTGTTCGACCTGCCGCCGCTGGAGGGCACGAACGTCGGCGGGCTCGCGCGCGCCGATCTCGACGGCGAGGTGACGCTGGTCAACGTGTTCGCCTCGTGGTGCGGCCCGTGCCGGCTCGAACATCCTGTGCTCGAAGCGCTGGCGCCGGACCCGCGCTTTCGCCTGGTCGGCATCAACTACAAGGACCAGCCGGCCAACGCCGTGCGTTTCCTGAACGAGCTCGGCAATCCCTACGACGCCATCGGTACCGACGAGTCCGGCCGCGCGGGGATCGAATGGGGCGTGTTCGGCGTGCCGGAGACCTTCGTCGTCGATCGGCAGGGGACCGTCGTCTACAAGTTCATCGGCCCGATCACGCCGGAGCGGCTGGAGAGCCAGCTCATGCCCGAGATCGAAAAGGCGCTGGGCGCCGCCGGATAGCTACGGGGTCCCGCGTCTGCGGCGCATCACTTCGTGCTGCGCACGCGCACGGAACGACGGAGGGGAGGCCGTCCAAGCCTGGCTAAGCCGTCTCCTCGGCGTCGGCGTCCGGCTTCTCGGTCGAATACCTGTTGATCAGCGGCATCTGCGCCATCGCGAACACGAAGGTCAGCGGCAGGAAGCCGAACAGCTTGAAGCTCACCCAGAAGTCGGTGGAGAAGGAGCGCCAGACGATCTCGTTCAGCACCGCCAGCGCCAGGAAGAACACACCCCAGCGGATGGTGAGCTGCCGCCAGCCCTCGTCGGTGAGCTTGAAGACGGCGTCAAACACGTAGCCCAGCAGCGACCTGCCGAAGGCGAGACCGCCCAGCAGCACGGCGCCGAACAGCACGTAGATGATGGTCGGCTTGAGCTTGATGAAGGTCTCGTTCTGCAGCCACAGGGTGAGGGCGCCGAACACGACCACGACGATCGCGGTGACGAACGGCATCAGCGGCAGGCGGCGCGTCAGCGCGTAGGAGACGGCGAGCGAGACCAGCGTCGCCACCACGAACACGGCGGTGGCGAAGAAGATCGGCCCGCCGAGGCTGGCGATCGCGGGCCACAGTGCGGCCGCCTGCTCGCCACGTGCATTGGCGAGGAAGAACAGGATCAGCGGCCCGATCTCGATCGCCATCTTGAGGAACGGGTTCATCTCCGCCCGGTCCGGCGCGTTGGGCGCGCGTTCCATTTCCATGTTGGTCGCCTTCGTCGGTTCAATCCGTGGTTGCGTCCTGGGTGGCGCACCGGTAGCCTTGAAGTAGGCGCAAACCGGGATATCGGCAACCTTGTCGGCGTTCAGCGACTTCGTACAGTTCCTATCGTCGTATCCACTCTGGGCGAAGATCGTCGTGGGCGGATGCGTTGCCGTGGGCCTCGTGGTTCTCGTTTCCGCTCCCCGGACTCCCGCAATTGGCGACGGCGAAGCCGATCCCCCCGACGCGCCGGACGCGCCGACGGATCGGCTCGTACTGACGGTGGAGAACGTTGAGCTGCTTTCGGTCTCCGGTTTCCCCTTCGAGATGGACGAAAACACACAGATACGACTGCGCATTGATGTTAACGGCAATGTCTATAACTACCCCAATCTCGACGGCGTCGATTGGGTGAGGACCGGACCAATCATGGCCGCGCAGTGGTTCAACATACTGCCAAATGAGAGCGGCTACGATATCCGTTTCGAGGGCGATGTGCGCGAGGGCGAACGCGAAGCCCGCCTCGTCAATCTCGAGACGGTTCGTCACGATGATGGTCCCGTGGAGGCTCGCTACGAACTCTACCCGGTCGATACCGACCAAAGGGCTCGCGGCGCGATTCCGGTCGCTTCGATTCGCTACACGCTGACGGCAAACTGAACGCAGCGCATCGTCACGATCCGGCTCACAGCCCGGCCAGCGCGCGGGCGAAGTCGTCGGCCGCGAACGGCTCCAGGTCGTCCACCTGCTCGCCGACCCCGATATAGTGCACTGGCAGGCCGAATTGCGAGGCGACGGCGACCAGAATACCGCCGCGGGCGGTGCCGTCGAGCTTGGTCATCACGAGGCCGGTGACGCCGGCGCGCGCGCCGAAGATCTTCACCTGGCTGATCGCGTTCTGGCCGGTGGTGGCGTCCAGCGTCATCAGCACCGTGTGCGGGGCGTCGGGATCGACCTTGCGGACGACGCGGATCACCTTTTCGAGCTCCGCCATCAGCGCGTCCTTGTTCTGCAGCCGCCCGGCGGTGTCGATGAGGAGCACGTCGGCGCCGGCGGCGCGCGCGTCGGTGAGGGCGTCGAAGGCGAGGCCGGCGGCGTCAGCGCCGTGGTCGCGGGCGAGGAAGCCGGCACCGGTGCGCTCCGCCCAGATGCGCAACTGCTCGACGGCCGCGGCGCGGAAGGTGTCCCCGGCGGCCAGCGTGACCGACAGGCCGTCGGCGCGGAACTTGGCGGCGAGCTTGCCGATGGTGGTGGTCTTGCCGGTGCCGTTGACGCCGACGACGAGGATCACGTGGGGCTTGTGGCCGGGATGGACCGCGAGCGGCGTCGCCACCGGCGCCAGCACCTGCGCGATCTCGGCCGCCATCACCGCCTTCACCTCGTCGGCGTCGATGTCGCGGTCGTAGCGGTCGGCGCGCAGCGCATCGGTGATGGCCGTGGCGGTGGCGACGCCGAGATCGGCGCGGAGCAGCGAATCCTCCAGCTCCTCAAGCATGTTGTCGTCGAGCTTCCGCTTTGTGAAGATGCCGGTGATGCTTTCCGACAGCATGCCGGACGACCGCGACAGGCCGCCGGTGAGCCGCCCGAGCCACGAGGTCTTCGGTTGCGGCGTGTCCTCCCCGGCTTCGGGTGCTGACGCCTTGCGACCGCCGAGGACGCGGCCGAGCAGGCCGCCACGTTCGGCCATCAGGCAGCCTCGGCGAGCGGGGCGGCGATCAGGCGATCGGCGGTGTGGCCGACGATGCGGGCCCGCACCACCTCGCCGGGGCGTCCGGTGTCGATGGTCGCGCGGGTGAAGTGCTCGGTCCGACCCTGGCCCTCGCTCTCCACCAGCACGTCGCGGGTCGCGCCCTCCTGCGAGGCAAGGTGGCCGGCGAGCGCCGCCGATCCCGCTGCGCGCAGGCGCGCGGCGCGTTCGCGGATCACCGCCCGGTCGAGTTGCGGCATGCGGGCGGCCGGTGTGCCGGGCCGGGGCGAGAACGGGAAGACGTGGAGGAAGGTGAGCCCGGAGGCCTCGACGATGTCGAGGGAGCGGGCGAACATTTCCTCGGTCTCGGTGGGGAACCCGGCGATCAGGTCGGCGCCGAAGACGATGTCCGGCCGCCGCGCCCGCACCTCGTCCGCGAAGCGGATGGCGTCGGCCGACAGGTGCCGGCGCTTCATGCGCTTCAGGATCAGATCGTCGCCGTGCTGCAGCGACAGGTGGAGATGCGGCATCAGCCGCGGCTCGCCGGCGATCGCCTCCATCAGCGCCTCGTCGACCTCGATGGAATCGATGGACGACAGGCGGAGCCGCGGCAGATCGGGCACGTGGCGCAGGATCGCCTGCACCAGCGTGCCAAGGCGCGGCGCGCCCGGCAGGTCGCCGCCATAGGAGGTGATGTCAACGCCGGTCAGCACCACTTCCGCGTAGCCGCGATCGACCAGGTGCCGCACCTGGTCGACCACCGCGCCCATGGGCACGGAGCGGGAATTGCCGCGGCCGTAGGGGATGATGCAGAAGGTGCAGCGGTGGTCGCAGCCGTTCTGCACCTCCACATAGGCGCGGGTGCGGCCGTCGAAGCCGTCGACCAGATGGGGTGCGGTCGCGCGCACCTCCATGATGTCGTGGACGCGGACCGCCGGTTCGCCGTCGCCCGGCGCGCGGTAGGCGGCGGCGGTCAGCTTCTCGGCGTTGCCGAGCACCAGGTCGACCTCGTCCATGGCGGCGAAGCTGTCGGGATCGATCTGGGCGGCACAGCCGGTGACCACGATCCGGGCGTGCGGATTGTCGCGCCGGGCGCGACGGATCGCCTGGCGGGCCTGGCGCACCGCCTCGCCGGTGACGGCGCAGGTGTTGACGAGCACCGCATCGTCGAGCCCCGCCTCGGCCGCGCGGCGGCGCATCGCCTCCGATTCCAGCGCATTGAGGCGGCAGCCGAAGGTGCGGACGGTGACACCCATCAGGCCACGCCGGCGCCGGCGGGCGCGGTGTCGACCCTCCGCCAGTCGAGGGTCTCGATGTCGATCTCGCCGGCGAATTCGTCCTCGACCGGACCGGTCATCCACACATGGTCGTCGGTGCGCCAGTCGATGGTGAGAGGGCCGCCGGGCAGGGTCACGGCGATCGGCACACGGTCCACAAGGTCCTTGCGGATCGCGGCGACGGCTGCCGCGCAGGCGGCGGTGCCGCAGGCCTTCGTGATGCCGACCCCGCGCTCCCAGGTGCGCACGGTGATGGCGTTGCGCGCCGTCACATGGGCGAGCGAGATGTTGGCGCGCTCGGGAAAGATGGGGTGGTGTTCCAGCAGCGAGCCGGCGCCTTCGAGATCGTGGGCCTCCACGTCGTCGATCCAGAAGATCGCGTGGGGGTTGCCCATGGAGACCGCCGACGGCGAATGGAGCACTGGCGCGTCGATCGGCCCGATCTGCAGCTCGATGGTGCGGGTGTCGTGGAACGGCTCGGCGAGCGGGATGTCCTCCCAGCCGAAGCGCGGACGGCCCATGTCGACCGTCACCAGCGCCGGGTCGTCCGTCGCATGGGCGACCAGCACGCCGGCGTTGGTGTCGATGACGGCGCGGTCCGTGCCCGTCTCGTCCATCACCAGGCGGCCGATGCAGCGGGTGGCGTTGCCGCAGGCGTCGACCTCGCCGCCGTCGCGGTTGTGGATGCGCATGAACACGCCGCCGCGCGGCGACGCTTCGAGCGTGATGAGCTGGTCGAAGCCGATCCCCTCGGGCCCGCCGAGATGGCGGATCGCCTCGTCGTCGATGTCGATGGCGCGCACCCGCCCGTCGAGCACGACAAAGGCGTTGCCGAGTCCGTTCATCTTGCGGAAGGGGAGGGTGGCGGACATGCCGCCTATATGGCGGATCATCGCCGCGAACGCCACGTTTTCTCTCTAAGGGCACGTCCGCGGCGGTTCCATCGCAACACAAGTAGACATAAGAGTGGACGCCACGGTCACGTTGAAGCTGCGCAAGATCGGCGGTTCGGTGGGGATCATTCTGCCGCCGGAGGTGCTCGCCAGCATGGGCGTTGCCGACGGCGATACGGTCTTTCTGACAGAGATGCCGGGCGGCTACCGCATCACGCCGCATGACCCGGACGTCGAGACAGAGATGTCGGCGGCGCGCGGTATCATGAACAAACGGCGGAGCGCCCTACGCGACCTCGCCAGGTGATCGGTGGCGAGCCGGTCGGCTGGCGCTGCTCTCAAATCACCGCGTCAGGCCGCGTCGTTTGGCTGTGAGAAGACCTTCACTGTCATCCCGCGCGCGGTGCGGCATCCTCGATGACGCTCCGCAGATGCGGGATCCAGATCCACGACGGCGAGAGGTTCCGGGTCTGCGGTGCACCACTTCGTGTTGCACACGCGCACGGAACGACGGCTTTCCGCCCAACCCCTACCAGTCGATGAACTCCTCGAAGTCCTCGATCAGGATGCGCCAGAGATCCAGCGTGTCCTCGAAGTTGTCCTCGCCCACCCCCTCATAGTCGAGGTTCACGTCCATGCGCAGGAACGGATCGCTCTCCTCGTCGAGGGCGACGCGGGTGAACCGCTTGTCGACGTTCCACGCGTTGGCCCGCGCGTAGGATAGGCCGTCGTCGAGATTGTAGCCGGCCGAGAACTGGACGCTGGTGCAATCCTTGCCGTCGTCGCAGCCATAGAAATAGACGTTGAACTGGGAGCGCGAGACCCGGCTTTCGATCTTCGGATCGCCCGCACTGTCCGTCGTCAGCGTCGCCACCAGGCCGAAACTCTGCATAGCGCTCATGACGTTCCACGGATTGGTGGCGGTGATCTGATCCGCGCTGGCGGTGGTCGCGGCCGCGGTCAGGACGGCAGCAAGAGCGATGGCGTGTGTCTGGTTCATGGCGACGGTTCCCTTATGCGGTGCGGGAACTATGCCATCTTTGGGCCGCGAATTCGATGCCGCGCGCGACGACCCCGCGTTGACTCGCCGTCCCAACCCGCCTACATCCTCGCCGACTTCTTGAGGAAGGAACGACAAACGAGCCGCCGACCGGGGCCGGACCCCGGAGGTCAGCGTCCGCCAGCGCGATGCGCCCGCGGGCGCGCAACCGCATGGAAGCGACAGCGACAAACCGTGACGCACGCCGACCGGACCGACAAGACCGATGATCGCGCCGCCCATGCGCCGGTCCGTGCCGTACCCCATATGACGGGGACGCGCCGGGCACCTCGTCCGCGCGACCGGCACCGGGACCAGCGGCATGTTTGACACCCTTTCGGAACGCCTCGGCGGCATCTTCGAGCGCCTCACCAAGCGCGGTGCGCTGTCGGAGGCCGACGTCAAGGAGGCGATGCGCGAGGTCCGCCGCGCGCTGATCGAGGCCGACGTGGCGCTTGACGTCGCGCGCTCCTTCGTCGACCGGGTGCGCACCAAGGCCGTCGGGCAGGAGGTGATCCGCTCGGTCACGCCGGGCCAGATGGTGGTCAAGATCGTCCACGACGAACTGGTCGCCATGCTCGGCGACGAGGCCGTGGGCCTCGACCTGCAGGCGGCAGCACCCGTGCCGATCATGCTGGTCGGCCTGCAGGGCGCCGGCAAGACTACCCTCGCCGCCAAGATCGGCCTGCGCCTGAAGGACCGCACCAAGGCCAAGGTGCTGATGGCCTCGCTCGACACCCGCCGTCCGGCGGCGCAGGAGCAGCTCAAGGTGCTGGGCGAGCAGGCCGAGGTCGATACGCTGCCGATCGTCGCCGGCCAGTCGCCGGTGGATATCGGCAAGCGGGCGCTGAACGCCGCGAAGCTCGGCGGCTACGACGTGGTGCTGCTCGACACCGCCGGCCGCACCCATGTGGACGACGCGCTGATGGCGGAAATGACCGAGATCCAGGCGGTCACCTCGCCCCATGAGGTGCTTCTGGTGGCCGATGCGCTCACGGGCCAGGACGCGGTCAATCTCGCGCAATCGTTCGACGCGGCCGTGAGCCTCACCGGCATTGCCCTCACCCGCGTCGACGGCGACGGCCGCGGCGGCGCGGCGCTCTCCATGCGCGCGGTCACCGGCAAGCCGATCAAGGTGATCGGCGTCGGCGAGAAGCTCGACGCGATCGAGGATTTCGACCCGAGCCGTATCGCCGGCCGCATCCTCGGCATGGGCGACATCGTCGGCCTGGTGGAGAAGGCGGCCGCGACACTGGACGCCGAGAAGGCCGCCAAGGCCGCCGAGCGCATGCGCAAGGGTGCGTTCGACATGAACGACCTTGCCGAACAGCTCGGCCAGATGCAGCAACTCGGCGGCATGTCGGGGCTGATGGGGATGCTGCCCGGCGTCGGCAAGATGAAGAAGCAGGTCGACGCCCTCGGTCTCGACGACAGCGTCTTCAAGCGTCAGATGGCGATCATCTCGTCGATGACCAAGGCCGAGCGCGCCAAGCCCGATCTCCTCAAGGCGAGCCGCAAGCGGCGGATCGCGGCCGGCTCCGGCACCCAGGTGCAGGAGGTCAACAAGCTCCTCAAGATGCACCGCCAGATGGCCGACGTGATGAAGGCCATGGGCAAGGGCAAGGGGCGCGGCATGATGGGCCGGCTGGCCGGCGCCATGGGCGGAACGCCCGGCGGTATGGGCGGCATGGGCGGCGGCATGCCCCAGGTCACGCCCGAACAGATGGAACAGCTCGCCAAGGCCGGCGGCGGCTTGCCGGGGCTTCCTGGTGGTCTGCCGGGCGGTGCACCGGGCCTGCCGGGCGGTCTGCCCGGGTTGCCGGGATCGGCGCCGCTGCCGGGCCTTCCCAACACGAAGAAGAAGACATGACCGCCGATCCGCAGGAACGCCTGGAGGAACTGCGCCGCGCCATCGACAATTTCGATGCGGCGCTGGTCCACATTCTCGCCGAACGCTTTCGCTGCACCCAGGCGGTCGGGCGCCTCAAGGCGAAGCACGGCATGCCACCGGCCGATCCGGCGCGTGAGCAGAGCCAGGTCCGGCGGCTGCGCGAGCTCGCCGACGAAGCCGGCCTCGATCCCGCCTTCGCCGAGGCGTTCCTGAACTTCGTCATCAGCGAAGTCATCCGCAACCACGAGAAGGTGCGGGGGAGCACAGCGCGGCCATGACGACCGCGAGCGGTGCACGCCTCACCACGATCCAATCGACACACAAACGGACATTCAACGAAGGACCATCCCATGCCCCTTAAAATCCGCCTCGCCCGCGCGGGCGCCAAGAAGCGGCCGTTCTACCGCATCGTCGTCGCCGACGTGCGCGCACCCCGCGACGGCCGTTTCATCGAGATCGTCGGCACCTACAATCCGATCCTGCCCAAGGACGACGAGAACCGGGTGGCGCTGAAGACCGAACGCATTGAGCACTGGCTCGGCGTCGGCGCGCAGCCGACCGACCGGGTGCTGCGTTTCCTCGACGCTGCCGGCCTTGCCAAGCGCACGCCGCGCAACAATCCCAACAAGGCCAAGCCGGGCGCCAAGGCGCAGGAGCGCCTGGATGCAGCGGCGGCGGCCGAGGCGGAGGCCACGGAGCCGGCCGAGGAACCGGCTGAGGCTCCCGCAAAAGAGGCTCCCGCGGAGGAAGCTCCGGCCGAAGAGGCGCCCGCGCCAGAGGCTGAAGCCCCAGAGGCCGAAGCCCCAGAGGCCGAAGCCTCCGAGCCCAAAGCCGAAGCCACGGCCTGATCCGGCGCCATGGGGCGCGACCGGGTCATTCTCGCCCGGATCGGCGCGCCGCATGGCGTGCGCGGGGAGGTGCGCCTGAAATCGTTCGCCGAGACGCCGGCCGACGTCGCGGCCTACGGGCCGCTCGTAACCGCCGACGGCCGATCGTTCACGATCACCGCGCTCCGACCGGCCTCGGGGCCTGCGCCCGACATGTTCGTGGTCCGCCTCAAAGGTGTCGATGACCGCGAGGCGGCCGCCGCCCTGACGGGGCTCGATCTTTCCGTCGCGCGCGACCGGCTGCCCGACGCCGGCGAGGAGACGTTCTACCACGCCGATCTCGTCGGCCTCGCCGCCGCGACCCAAGACGGATCACCGCTCGGTACGGTGGTCGCGGTCCAGGACTACGGCGCCGGTGACCTGCTCGAAATCCGTCCGGAGAACGGGCCGGCGCTGCTGGTGCCGTTCACGCGCGCGATCGTGCCCGAGATCGACCTTGCGGGCGGCCGCATCGTGGTCGATCCGCCGCCGGGGCTGATCGATCCGGAGGAGGCGTCATGACATTCCGGGTGACGGTGCTCACGCTCTTTCCGGAGATGTTTCCCGGGCCCCTCGGCAAGAGCCTCGCCGGCAAGGCGCTCGACGACGGTCTGTGGTCGCTGGAGGTGCGCGACATCCGCGATGCCGCCACCGACCGGCATCGCTCAGTCGACGACACGCCGGCCGGCGGCGGGCCGGGCATGGTGATGCGCGCCGACGTGCTCGCGGCGGCGATCGATGCGGCGAGCCCGCCCGACGATGTGCGCCCACGGCTCCTCATGAGCCCGCGCGGGGTGCCGTTCGACCAGGCCGGCGCGGCGGCGCTCGCCGGCGGGCCGGGGGCGGTGATCGTCGCCGGACGGTTCGAGGGGGTCGACGAGCGGGTGATCGAGGGGCGGAACCTGCGCGAAGTGTCGCTGGGCGACTTCGTGCTGTCGGGCGGCGAGATCGCGGCCATGGCGGTGGTCGACGCGACGGTCCGCCTGATCCCCGGGGTCATGGGCAACGCCACCTCCGCCGCGTCGGAGAGCTTCGCCGACGGCCTGCTGGAATACCCCCACTACACCCGCCCGGTCACCTGGGAGGGGCGCGCCATTCCGGAGGTTCTAGGCTCGGGCGACCATGCCCGGATCGCGGCGTGGCGGCGCGAGCGGGCAAAAGCGCTGACCGCGGCGCGCCGGCCCGATCTCCTGGCTGATCGCGAGCGCGGCGACAAAAACGGCGAATCGGGCGGCTAGCGTATCGACAAAGCTCCCGCCATGGAGTATGGAACCGCCGGTTTTCACCGGACTTGCAGCCAGTCTACGCTCTAGCGGGCCGAGCGCCGTCCGGTCGCGTTTAAGGATCGTTCCCATGAACGTCATTCAGGAACTCGAAGCGGAACAGGCGGCTGAGATCGCCGCCAAGCGTCCGGTGCCGGACTTCGCGCCCGGCGACACCGTGCGGGTCAACGTCAAGGTCACCGAGGGGACGCGCAGCCGCATCCAGGCCTATGAGGGCGTGTGCATCGCCCGTGCCGGCGGCGGCCTCAACGAGAATTTCACGGTGCGCAAGATTTCGTACGGCGAAGGCGTGGAGCGCGTCTTCCCCATCTACTCGCCGTCGATCGATTCCATCGTGGTGGTGCGGCGCGGCAAGGTGCGGCGCGCCAAGCTCTATTATCTGCGCGGCCGGCGCGGGAAGTCGGCGCGCATCGCCGAGAAGCAGGATCGCAACCGTGCCGCCGCCGAGGCGGCCGACGCTGCGCCAGCCGAAGAAGCGTCCACCGACTAGGACGAGCACACCGCAAGGTTCGACGGGCGGCCTCGGCCGCCCTTCTTTTTTTCTCAATCCAGCCAGTAGCGCGGGCCAGGGCCGGCCCGCCCCGCCCGGTCGTCGGGATTGGCGAGCCGGCATCGCCGGATCGACAGGCAACCGCAGCCGATGCACTCGGTCAGTGAGTCGCGCAGCCGCTCCAGCTCCGCAATCCGCGCATCGATGCGGGTCCGCCAGGCGCTCGACAGGCGTGACCAGTCGCGCTGGTTGGGCATGCGATCGCCGGGCAGCTTGGCGAGTTCGTCGCCGATCTCGTCCAGCGTCAGTCCAATCCGCTGCGCGAACACGATGAAGGCAATCCGCCGCAACACCGACCGTGGAAAGCGGCGATGGCCGGAGCCGGCGCGCTCCGAGGCGATCAGTCCCCGTTCCTCGTAGAAGCGCAGGGCCGAGGCGGCGACACCGCTTCGGCGCGCCGTCTCACCAATGGTGATGAGGCTGTCCATGCGCCCAAGAAAACCACATCGGGGGCTTGATCTCAAGTTCACTTGAACTTGTAGAAAGGTGTCGTGGTCAGGAAGCAGGAGCGGAAGCGATGTCACACACGGACACCATCGGCGGGGCGCGGATCGCGGTCACGGGCGGCACCGCCGGTCTCGGTCGCGCCTTGGTCGGACAGTTCAAAGAGGCCGGCGCTTCGGTCGCGCTGGTGGCGCGCACCGCAACCGAGGTCGAGCGCGTTGCCAAGGAGACCGGGGCCGTGGGGATCGTCGCCGATGTCGGCCGGGCGGACGACGTCCATCCCATCGCCTTGCAGGTGACGGGTGGCCTCGGCGGGCTGGATGTTCTCATCAACAACGCCTCCGACCTCGGGCCGGTGCCGCTGGCGCCACTTGCCGACACCACCGACGCGGCGTTCGAGGCCGCGCTTGCGGTCAGTCTTCTCGGACCCTTCCGGCTCACCAAGGCGCTTCTCGGCGCGTTGGCCGGTTCTGCCCGCGAGGGTCGAGGCGGGCTGGTGATCAACATCTCCTCGGACGCCGCGACCAGTGCCTATGCCGGCTGGGGCGCCTACAGCGCGAGCAAGGCGGCGCTCCGCCACATGAGCGCGATCTGGGACGAAGAAATGTCGGAGAGCGGCGTCCGCTTCCTGTCGATCGATCCCGGCGACATGGACACCGCCTTGCACGCGGCGGCGCTGCCCGACGCCGATCGCACGGCGCTCCGCCATCCGGCGGAGGCCGCCCGCGAGGTCATCGCGGCGATTGTCGATGCGTGGCCGCGGGCAGCGACGGTGCCAGTCGAGGTGGACGGGTGATCGCGGCGGGTGCGCGCAGCGAGGCGGCGGCGCGACTGCTCGTCGTCGGCGCCGACGGCCGGATCAGGCACCGCCGGGGCAGCGACCTCGTCAGGCAGGTGCGATCCGGCGATCTCGTCGTCGCCAACGATGCCGCCACGATCCCCGCCAGCCTTGCCGCCCGTCACGTGCGCAGCGGGTGTACGGTCGAGATCCGTCTGGCGGCCTGGGCGTCGCCGGATGATCCGGCCGCGTTCGTCGCCCTCGTCTTCGGTGAGGGCGACCACCGGACGCGGACCGAGGATCGCGCGCTACCGCCGCCCGTCCGGCCCAACGACGTTCTGACGGTGGGGCCGTTGCGGGCGACCGTCCTCGACCTCCTCGGTTCACCGCGACTCATCCGCCTTCGCTTCAGCGTGTCCGGCGCGGCGCTTTGGGCGGCATTCGCCCGTCACGGCCGGCCGATCCAGTACGCCCATGTTCCCGACCCGCTCGGCCTCGGCGACGTGTGGACGCCGCTTGCCGCGCGGCCCTTTGCGTTCGAGCCACCATCGGCGGGCTTCGCCCTTGGCTGGCGCGCGCTCTCGGCCCTGCGGGCGTGCGGTGTCGGTGTTGCGACCCTCACCCATGCGGCCGGCGTGTCGTCGACGGGCGATCCCGACCTCGACCGGCGGCTGCCGCTCGACGAGCCGTATGTCATCCCGTCGCAGACCGCTGCGGCGATCGCCGCCGTACGATCCCGGGGCGGGCGCGTCGTCGCCATCGGCACCACCGTGGTGCGGGCCCTGGAGGCGGCCAGTACCGGCGACGGCGTCGTCAGCGCTGGGGCGGGCGTGGCCACCGGACGCGTCACGGCCGCGACGGCGATCAACGTGGTCGATGCCGTGCTGACCGGCGTCCACCAGCCCGGCGAGAGTCATTTCGAGCTCCTCCGCGCCTTTGCCGACGCAACCGTTCTGCAACACATGTCCACGGCGCTTGAGGCCGGCGGCTACCGAAGCCATGAGTTCGGCGACGTGGTGTTGATCGAGCGGCAGGGGCGGTGCGCGCCGGCGGACCACGACGCCACGACCGGGCGGGAACCCGTGCCGGCCTAGGCGCAGGCGCGGCCGCTTGCTATGGAAGCGCCCGTTCCTACGTATCCCGCACGAGACCGAGCCGCCATGAGCCAAGCCACGACCCTCTACGACAAGATCTGGGCCGACCATCTGGTCGACGAATCCGACGACGGCACGGCGCTCATCTACATCGATCGCCATCTCGTCCACGAGGTCACCAGCCCGCAGGCGTTCGAAGGGTTGCGGCTCGCCGACCGCGGCGTCCGCGCGCCGGAGAAGACGCTGGCGGTGGTCGACCACAACGTTCCCACCACCGATCGCTCGCACGGGATCAAGAACGCCGAATCGGCGCTTCAGGTGGAGACTCTTGCCCGCAACGCTGCCGATTTCGCCATCGAGTATTACGACGAGCGCGACGTGCGGCAGGGGATCGTCCACGTGATCGGCCCGGAGCAGGGTTTCACCCTGCCGGGCATGACCATCGTGTGCGGTGACAGCCACACCTCGACCCACGGCGCCTTCGGGGCGCTGGCCAAGGGTATCGGCACGTCCGAGGTCGAACACGTGCTGGCGACCCAGACCCTCATCCAGCGCAAGGCGAAGAACATGCGGGTGACCGTCGACGGCACCCCGCCGGCCGGGGTCGGCGCCAAGGACATCATCCTTGCCATCATCGGCGAGATCGGCACCGCCGGCGGCACCGGCTACGTGCTCGAATATGCCGGCGAGGCGATCCGCGGCCTCTCCATGGAAGGCCGCATGACGGTGTGCAACATGTCGATCGAGGGCGGTGCTCGGGCCGGGCTGATCGCACCCGACGAGACCACCTATGCCTACATCGAAGGGCGGCCGCGGGCGCCGAAGGGCGAGGCCTGGGACATGGCCCGCCGTTACTGGGATACGCTCCACTCCGAGGACGACGCGGCCTTCGACCGCGAAGTGACGATCGATGCGTCCGACCTGCCGCCGCTGGTGACCTGGGGCACCAGCCCGGAGAACGTGGTCGCCGTCGAGGGGCGGGTGCCGGATCCGGCGGCGATCGACGACCCCGATCGGCGCCGCGCGGTGGAGCGGGCGCTCGCCTACATGGGGCTGACGGCCGGCACGCCGATCACCGACATCGCCATCGACCGGGTCTTCCTGGGGTCCTGCACCAATGGCCGTATCGAGGATCTGCGCGCTGCCGCGAAGGTGATCGCCGGCCGCAAGGTCAAGGAGGGCGTCGACGCCATGGTCGTGCCCGGCTCGGGGCTGGTGAAGCAGCAGGCGGAGGCCGAAGGCCTCGACGGCATCTTCCGGGCCGCCGGCTTCGACTGGCGCGAGCCCGGCTGCTCCATGTGCCTGGCCATGAACGACGATCGCCTCAAGCCCGGCGAGCGGTGCGCCTCGACCTCGAACCGCAACTTCGAGGGCCGTCAGGGCTTCAAGGGGCGGACCCATCTGGTGTCGCCGGCCATGGCGGCGGCGGCGGCGATCGCCGGGCGATTCGTCGACATCCGTACCTGGGCCTAAGATGCACGCGAAAAGGCCGCGGCGCTGGCCGCGGCCTTCGGGGAGGCATGCGGGCTGGGCTACCAGCTGAAGCGGAACGAGAATCCGTCGCCGCGATAACCCCAATGGTTGGGCCGGTGCCACCGGCGCGGATGGGCGCGGTGACAGCGCTTGCCGACCTTCACGCGCTGCCAGTGGTGGTTGCCCCAGCGGTCGACCCAGTGGACGCGGCGGAACACCGGCTTGCACACCCGGCGCTGCGGCCGCACCTGGTGGCCGAAATGGAAACCGTTGTTGTTGTAGTGGAAACCGCCGGCAGCGTTAGCCGTTCCGGTCGTGGTGGCGAGGGCGCCGGTGGCGATCAGGCCGGCGGTCGCGGCTGCAAACAGGGTCTTTTTCAGCATGGTCGTCGTCCTTTGTCGGTTTCGTGGCAGGCGGTGGTTGCCTCGAAGGATCGGGCGATCGGCGATCCGATCGGCTTGACGACATCCATAGTGTGGAGGGCGTGAACCGGGCCTGAGATGGCGGTTCATCGCCGGTTCAGGTTCGTTCGCGGCGGGCTTGACGGCGGCCCGGCCGCGGGCGATGCATGCGTGAGGTCAGGAAGAAGGGGCATGTATGCCCAAGGCGACGATCGCGCCCGTCACCATGGCGGACGCCCACGAACTGGCGCCGCTGCTCGCGGCGTACACGCAGGACCAGAAACGCGGCGCGCCGGGGCAACCCGACGAGTACTACGCCGAGCTTCTGGTTGAGGATGCGACCGCCGAGATCCTCGGCTATCGCGAGGACGGCCGCATGGTCGGCTTCGCCGTGTTCCTCGACCTGCCGGATACGATGACCGGTCGGCGCGCCGGGCAGCTCGACGACCTGTTCGTGATCCAGGATGCCCGCGGCCGCGGCGTCGGCCATGCGCTGGCCGAGGCTGTGATCGCCGAGGGCCGGCGGCGGCGCTGGTCGCATCTGCGCTGGATGGTGCCGACCAAGCCGGAAGACGCGAAGCAACTGGCCGAGAAGATGGCCGCGCGCGGGCCCTGGCTCGCGTTCGTCGTCCCGGTCGAGCGCACCATCTAGGTCCTGCGCCGGACCCGGGCGATGGCTGACGAGACCTCGTGGACCGGCCGCAAGGCGCCGACGCTGGAGGACTTCGAGCGCCTGGCGGGCGTCGCCTTTGCGGCGCTGCCCGATGACTTCCGCCGGCTGACCGGCGACATCCAGATGCGCATCGCCGAGTTTCCCGAGGACGACGTGCTCGCCGATCTCGGGCTCGAGTCGCCCTTCGATCTCCTCGGCCTGTTCCAGGGCGTCGGCCTGGCCCATGCCGCCGATATTCCGGAGACCGGGCAGATGCCCAACATGATCTGGCTCTACCGCCGCCCGATCCTCGACTACTGGAGCGAGCACGACGAAACACTGGACGGCCTGATCCGGCACGTGCTGGTCCACGAGATCGGCCACCATTTCGGCCTCAGCGACGACGACATGGAGGCGATCGAGGCCCGTGCCGAGGCAGGCGGCTAGTCCGGCGCGGCAGTGCCCAGAGCCAGCGTCACCAGTTCGTCGAGCGAGGACTGCCGGTCCCCGGCGCTGATCTGCTTGCCGGTCACCAGCGAATCGCTCACCGCGCAGATCGCCAGCGCCCTGGCGCCGGCGCGCGCGGCCAGCGTGTAGAGGGTCGCGGCCTCCATCTCGACCGCCAGCACGCCGTGCGCGGCGAGCGGCGCATAAACATCCTTGCCGGCCGGATGATAGAACACGTCGCTGGAGACAATCCCGCCGGCGTGCCAAGTCAGCCCGCGCTCGGCCGCGAGCCCGGCGGCACGGGACAACAGGGTGTAGTCGGCGCAGGGTGCGAAGTTGAACGGCGCCAGCACGTCGCGGTTCATGGCGCTGTCGGTGCTCGCCGCGGTCCCCAGCACGATGTCGCGGAGGCCGACCTTGTCGGTCAGCGCGCCGCAGGTGCCGACCCGGATCAGGTTCTTCACGCCATAGCTCGTCAGCAATTCGTGCACGTAGATGCCAAGCGAGGGCTGGCCCATGCCGGTCGCCTGGACGCTCACCGGCGCGCCGCGATACGTGCCGGTGAAACCCAGGCAGTTGCGCACGCCGTTCACCTGCCGCGGTTGGTCGAAATAGGTTTCGGCGATCCATTTGGCCCGCAGGGGATCGCCCGGCAGAAGCACGGTTTCGGCATAATCGTCGGGGGCGGCTTCAAGATGGGGCGTCACGGGCGAATCCTCCTTATGGTGCGCGACCTTGACCGATGATGCCGCGCGGCGCATGTCTACGCCAACTCCGGCTCACATTTCCACGGGATCATGGACAAGTTCACCACACTCACCGCCGTCGCCGCCCCGCTCAACATGCTCAATGTCGACACCGACATGATCATCCCCAAGGACTATTTGAAGACGATCAAGCGGACGGGGCTCGGCACCGGATTGTTCTCGGAGCTGCGCTACAACGACGACGGCAGCGACAACCCGGATTTTGTCCTCAACCGGCCGGCCTATCGCGACGCGAAAATCCTCGTCGCCGGCGACAATTTCGGCTGCGGATCGAGCCGCGAGCACGCGCCGTGGGCGTTGCTCGACTACGGTTTCCGCTGCGTGATCTCCACCAGCTTCGCCGACATCTTCTACAACAACTGCTTCAAGAACGGCATCCTGCCGATCGCCGTTGGCAAGGACGATCTCGACAAGCTGATGGACGATGCCGAGCGCGGCGCCAACGCCACCCTCTCGGTCGATCTCGAGGCCCAGGAGATCCGCGGCCCCGATGGCGGCGTCATCAGGTTCGAGATCGATCCCTTCAAGAAGCACTGTCTCCTGAACGGTCTCGACGAGATCGCCCTGTCGCTGGAGCGCGCGCCGGCGATCGACGCGTACGAGCAGCGGGCGTCGCTGGAGCGCCCCTGGGTCTGACGTGGGTCGGTTCTAGAGCGTCGTCTCGGCGTGCTCGATCGCCGCGGCGATATCCAGTGTCCGCTTGGCCATGCGCTCGTGCAAGCGCTCGACCATCTGTCCACCGACGCTGATCACGTCACGCGAGGCGTTGTCCGGCTCGGTGAAGGCCTCGATGACCCGGCGCGCCCAGGCGATCTCGTCGGCTGACGGCGCCAGGTGGCGGTTGGCGTCGGCCACCTGGACCGGATGGATCAGCGTCTTGCCGTCCATGCCGAGGGCCCGGGCCTGCCGGCATTCGGCGCTGAAGCCCGCTTCGTCGGCGATGTTGTTGAAGGTCCCGTCGAGGACCGACAGGCCATAGGCGCGGGCGGCGGCGACGACGGTCGCCAGGTGCGGCAGCATGGCCTCGCGGCCGGGCAGGATCAGGGCCCGCAGTTCGGCGGCGAGATCGTTGGTGCCGATCACCAGGCAGGTCAGTGGCGGCGCCGGCATGGCCGCGATGGCGGCGATGTCGCCGGCGTGGAGGAGGCCGGCCGGCGTTTCGATCATCGCCCATAACGCCATCTCGCGGGGTGCGCCGGCGGCACCCAGCGCGGTCCGGATGCGGCGGACGTCCTCGGTTCGCGATATCTTCGGCACCAGCACCGCGTCGGGCTGAACCGACGCCATCACCGTCAGGTCGCGCGCGATCCACGGCGTGTCGAGCGCGTTGACGCGCACGACGATCTCGCGCCGCCCCTCGACGAGGTCGAGAACCGCGTCGGCAACGGCATCACGGGCGGAACTCTTGGCGTCCGGGGCCACGGAATCCTCAAGGTCGAGGATGATCACGTCGGCGGGCGTCGTGCGGGCCTTCTCGAGCGCCCGCTCGTTGGAGCCCGGAACGTAGAGTGCGCTGCGGCGCAAACGCGTTACAATTGCCATGCTGCCCTCCAGCCGGGGGGACAATAGCCGCTCCGCACGCAATCGACGACAAGGAAAATGCCATGCCTGCCGGCGCTGCCGGTGACGACGCCGGGCTCGTCGTCGTGGTCAACTCGCAGGTGGCGCGCGGCGCCGTCGGCGGCCGGGCGTCGCTGTTCGCGCTCGAGCGCGCCGGCTTCGAGACGGTGCTGGTGCCGACGGTGATCCTCGCCTGGCATCCCGGCCACGGGCCGTCGACGCGGAGCGTCCCGCCCGACTTCGCCGGCCTGATCGCCGATATCGCGTCCGCGCCGTGGTTGCCGCGTGTACGCGCGGTGCTGTCGGGCTATCTCGGTGCCGCGGCGCAGGCCGAGCCGGTCGCGCGTCTGGTGCATGCGGTCCGGGCGGCGCGGCCGGAGGCGCTCTATCTCTGCGATCCGGTCATCGGTGACCATCGCGGGCTCTACGTCGCGCCGGATATCGCCGCGGCGATCCGCGACATCCTCGTGCCGCTGGCGGACGTGGTGACGCCCAACGCCAGCGAGCTCGCTTGGCTCACTGATCGCGAGGTCGGTACGCCGGCCCCCGTTGTGGATGCCGCCCATGCGCTCGGGCGACCGCTCGCTGCCGTGACCTCGCCGCCGCTCGGCGAAGGTCAGACCGGGGCGGCGCTGGTGCGGGCTTCGGGCGCGGCGCAGGTGGCGCGGCATCCGGCCGTGCCGCAGGCGCCCCACGGTACCGGCGACCTGTTCGCGGCCTCGCTGCTTGCAGAGCTGGTCCGTGGCGACGACGAGACAACGGCACTCCGCCACGCGACGGCCGTGGCCTATGCGGCGGCGCGGGCGGCGGCGGAACGGGGTGCCGACGAGCTGCCCCTGGCGGCGGACGCGGCGGCGATCCTGAAGCCCGACCTCGCGACGGTGGACCTTACGACGCTCTAACCGTCCGGGCGGAACTCCCGGAAGACGCCGAGGCGGAAGCCGACGTAGGAAAACACCATCGCGATGCCCGTGCTGATCACCATGGCGACAAAGGGCGTGGTGGCGATGGCGATCAGGATCAGCGCGTAGACCCCGTAGTTCAGGAGGTTGGCGCTCCAGGCGACGGTGGCGAAGCGGGAGAACTCGGCCACGCTCGGCGGCGCCGAGGCGTTGAAGGTCAGCCGCCGGTGCAGGAGCCAGGCGACGACCATGGCGAGGCCGATGCCGGCGATGCGCGCCGTGAACGGATCGAAGTCGACGAAGCGGATCAGCCCCGTCGTCACCCCGACGTCGACCACGAAGGCTACGCCGCCGGAGACCAGGAATCCCAGATAGTGACGCCAGCGCGGCAGGCGGTCGCGCTCGCCGGTCGACGCCATGGCCTCAGGCGGCCTGCTGTTTGGGCGCGATCAGCTTGCGGTTGACCAGGAGTTCGGCGATCTGCACGGCGTTCAAGGCCGCGCCCTTGCGCAGATTGTCGGAGACCACCCACATCGCCAGCCCGTTCTCGACCGTGGGGTCGGTGCGGATGCGGCTGATATAGGTCGCGTCCTCGCCGGCGGCCTCATAGGGCGTCACGTAGCCGCCGTCCTCGGCCTTGTCGACGACCAGGCATCCCGGCGATTCACGCAGAAGGTCGCGGGCCTCGTCCGCTTCGATCGGCCGTTCGAACTCGATGTTGACCGCCTCGGCGTGTGCAACGAACACCGGCACGCGCACGCAGGTCGCGGTGAGCCGGATGCGGGGATCGATGATCTTCTTGGTCTCCGCCACCATCTTCCACTCCTCCCGGGTCGAGCCGTCCTCCATGAACGTGTCGATGTGGGGGATGATGTTAAAGGCGATCCGCTTGGTGAAGGCGTGGTTCTCCACCGGATCGGAGACGAACACCGCGCGGGTCTGGGTGAACAGTTCGTCCATGGCATCCTTGCCGGCGCCGGAGACCGACTGGTAGGTCGCCACCACCACCCGCCTGATGCCGGCGCGATCGTGCAGCGGCTTCAGCGCCACGACGAGTTGCGCAGTGGAGCAGTTGGGGTTGGCGATGATGTTGCGCCGGCTGAACTCCTCGATCGCGTCGGCATTCACCTCCGGCACGATCAGCGGCACGTCGGCCTCGTAGCGCCAGGCCGAGGAGTTGTCGATCACCACGCAATCCTGCGCGGCGATCCGTGGCGACCATTCCTTCGAGACGCTGCCGCCGGCCGACATCAGGCAGATGTCGGCGGCCGAGAAGTCGTAGCCGTCGAGGGCGCGGACCTTCAGCGTGCGATCGCCGAACGAGACCTCGGTGCCCTGGCTGCGCCGCGAGGCGAGCGGCACCACGTCGTCGGCCGGAAAGCCGCGCTCGTCGAGGATCGACAGCATCTCCCGGCCGACATTGCCGGTGGCGCCGGCGACCGCGATGGTGAAGCCCATGATCGAACTCCGTTTCTCTCCCGCGGGCCGGGTCCACGGGCCCGGCGGCTCCCGCTCAGCCGGCGGGAGGTTCCGGACCGAGCAGGCTCTGTCAGGTGGTCGTGGTCGTTTTCGTCACGGTCGACGGCATGCCGGCGCGCGCTGCGGCGGCAGCGGGCGATCCGGGTCGGGCATGGCGACGGGCGGCAAACATGGGTCGTGGTTCTACGCCAAGCCGGGCGCGAGTCAATGGCCGGCCGGTTACCGGTTGGCGACGTCGTCGGGCATCCGGACCGCTGCGATCGCCTCGTCGTATTCAGCCAGCGCCTCCGGGGCGAGTTCGCGCAACCCGTCGGTGATGACCACGTCCGGCCGCAGTTCGACATGCAGGCGCCGCGGGTGCTTGGGGTGCGCTGCCTGGAGGTAGCGCTTCTTCATCGCCCGACCCGCGGGCTTGACGTGATAGCTCCAGTCGTTGAGTTCGCCCGGCTGCGCCTGGAGCCGCAGGACGCCGAACGGCCGCCACAGCGTCGCGATGGTGCTGCCGTCCTCGCGCATCTCCAGGAGCCCGACCTGATCGCGCGCGTCGTTCGTGATTTGACGGAACGCGTAGGCGGCGCCGCCGACGAAGACCAGGCCGAAGAGGAGCGCGATGGTGTCGGCGCGCGTCGCGCCGTTGAAGAGTTCCCACAGCCCGTACACGAAGATCACCGCGATGAGGCCCAGCGAGATCGCCTGCCGGCGCATGTAGCCCCGCAACTCGTAGACGACGGTCATGATGCCTCCTCAAGTGCGGCAACGATGGCGTCGCCCATGGCCTCGGTGCCGATCGCTTCGTCGCCCGCGGCGGCGATGTCGGCGGTGCGCTTGCCGGCGGCCAGAACCGCGGCGATGGCGGCCTCGACCCGGTCGGCAAGGTCGGTCATGGCGAAAGAGTAGCGCAGGGCCATCGCGAAGGAAGCGATCATGGCGATGGGATTGGCGATGTCGCGGCCGGCGATGTCGGGGGCCGAGCCATGGACCGGCTCGTAGAGCGCCTTGCGCTTGCCGGTGACCGCGTCGGGCGCGCCGAGCGAGGCCGAGGGCAGCATGCCCAGCGAGCCGGTCAGCATCGCCGCCACGTCGGACAGCATGTCGCCGAACAGGTTGTCGGTGAGGATGACGTCGAACTGCTTGGGCGCGCGCACCAGCTGCATGCCGCCGGCATCGGCCAGCATGTGGGTGAGCTCCACGTCCTCGTAGCCGTCGGCGTGGGTGGCGGTCACGACCTCGTTCCACAACACGCCCGACTTCATGACGTTGCGCTTCTCCATGGAGCAGACGCGGCCCTGCCGGGTACGGGCGAGCTCGAACGCGGCGCGCGCGATGCGCTCGATCTCGTAGGTGTCGTAGACCTGCGTGTCGACGGCCCGCTTCTGGCCGTTGCCGATGTCGGTGATCTCCTTCGGCTCGCCGAAATAGACGCCGCCGGTAAGCTCGCGCAGGATCAGGATGTCGAGCCCCTCGACGAGTTCCTTCTTCAGCGAGGACGCGTCGGCGAGTGCCGGATAGACGATCGCGGGGCGCAGATTGGCGAACAGTTCGAGGTCCTTCCGGAGCCGTAACAAGCCTGCTTCCGGGCGGACGTCGTAAGGCACGGCGTCCCATTTCGGCCCGCCGACCGCGCCGAAGATGACCGCGTCGGCGGCCGTGGCCTTGTCCATGGTGGCGTCGGAGATCGACGCGCCGTGATCGTCATAGGCGGCGCCCCCGACCAGATCCTCCTCGACCTCGAAGGTGTCGGGCCCGCGCGCATTGATCCAGCCGATCACCTTGCGCACGCCACCCATGACCTCGGGGCCGATCCCGTCGCCGGGCAGGAGCAGAAGATTGTAACTGGTCACAGGTCGCCTCCCCCGCGGCGGTTGGTGGTGGGTGGCGTGTGGGTAGCTGCGCACCGCCGCGATGGCAAGGTTGGTGGGTGGTCCCAGCCCCGCCCGCGCTTTGACCGGCTCACGTCGAGGCGGTAGAAACCGGCTGTCATAACCGCCGTTTCAAGAGACCACCTACGCGAGACCACGCACGCATGGCGAGCGCACCACCGCAGGCGAACCGGCCGCTGTCGCCGCATCTGTCGATCTATCGCTGGTACATGACGTCGGCGATGTCGATCTTCCATCGCCTGACCGGCATCGGGCTGTTCTTCGGTACGGTGCTGCTCGTCTGGTGGCTGGCCGCCGCCGCCGCCGGGCCGGACGCCTTTGCCACCGCCAACGCGGTGCTCGGCTCCTGGCCGGGCCTCGTCGTCCTGTTCGGCTTCACCTGGGCGCTGGTCCACCACATGCTCGGCGGCATCCGCCACCTGATCTGGGATTTCGGCATCGGCATGGACGCGCCGGCCCGCGACCGCCTCGCGGCGGCGACGCTCGCCGGCTCGGTGGTCATCACGCCGGTCCTGTGGGCCATCGGCCTGGCGGTGAGGTGAAGGCGATGCGCACACCCTTGAGCCGCGTTCTCCATCTCGGCGCCGCCGGCGGCGGTGCGGAGCATTTCTGGCGTGTGCGGGTGACCGCGGCCGCCAACATCGTGCTCGTCTCGGCGTTCGTGATCGTGATGCTGGCGACCGTCGGCCGACCCCACGGCGAGGTGGCGGCGATCCTCGGCTCGCCGCTGGTGGCCTCGCTGCTGGTGCTCCTGATCCTGTCGGTCGCCGTCCACATGCGGCTCGGTATCCAGGTGGCGATCGAGGATTACGTCACGTCGGAGGCGCTGAAGGTCGTGCTTCTCATCGCGAGCACCTTCTTTGCCGCGGCGATCGCCGTTGTCGGCATCCTCTCGGTGCTCACACTGGCGTTTGCGGGGTAGGGCCATGGGCGATAACGGCAGCAGCAACGGCGGCGTCGCCCCGGCGGTGAACGGCCGCGCCTATCCCTTCACAGACCACACCTTCGACGTGGTCGTGGTCGGCGCCGGCGGCGCGGGCCTGCGCGCGACGCTGGGCGCCAGCGAGGCGGGGCTCAAGACCGCGTGCATCACCAAGGTCTTCCCCACCCGCTCCCACACGGTGGCGGCGCAGGGCGGCATTTCCGCCGCGCTCGGCAACATGGGCGAGGACGACTGGCGCTGGCACATGTACGACACCGTCAAGGGGTCGGACTGGCTGGGCGACCAGGACGCCATCGAATATCTGTGCCGCGAGGCGCCGGCGGCGGTCTATGAGCTCGAACATTTCGGCGTGCCGTTCTCCCGCACCGAGGACGGCAAGATCTACCAGCGCCCGTTCGGCGGCATGACCACCCGCTACGGCGAGGGCACCGCGCAACGCACCTGTGCGGCCGCCGACCGCACCGGCCACGCCATCCTGCACACGCTCTACGGCCAGTCGCTGCGCCACCAGGCGGAGTTCTTCATCGAGTACTTCGCCATCGATCTCATCATGGAGGAGGGCGTGTGCCGCGGCGTGGTGGCGCTCTGCCTCGACGATGGCACCCTCCACCGCTTCCGCGCCCACAAGACGGTGCTGGCGACCGGCGGCTACGGGCGGGCCTATTTCTCGTGCACTTCGGCCCATAGCTGCACCGGCGACGGTGGCGGCATGGTGCTGCGCGCCGGCCTGCCGCTGCAGGACATGGAGTTCGTCCAATTCCATCCCACCGGCGTCTACGGCGCCGGCGTCCTGATCACCGAGGGCGTGCGCGGCGAGGGCGGCTATCTCACCAACGCCGAGGGCGAGCGCTTCATGGAGCGCTATGCGGCCCACGCCAAGGATCTCGCCTCGCGCGACGTGGTCAGCCGGGCGATGACGATCGAGATTCGCGAGGGGCGCGGGGTGGGCGACGAGAGCGACCACATCCACCTGCACCTGTCGCATCTCGATCCGGCGGTGATCCACGAGCGGCTGCCGGGGATCGCCGAATCGGCCCGAATCTTCGCCGGCGTCGACGTGACGCGGGATCCGATCCCGGTCCTGCCCACGGTCCACTACAACATGGGCGGCATCCCGACGAACTACCATGGCGAGGTGCTGACCAAGGCGGACGGTGACCCCGACACCGTGGTGCCGGGGCTGATGGCGATCGGCGAGGCGGCGTGCGTGTCCGTCCACGGCGCCAACCGGCTGGGCTCCAACTCGCTGATCGACCTGGTGGTCTTCGGGCGGGCGGCGGCGCATCGCTGCCGCGAGTCGATCGAGCCGGGCGAGAAGCACGCCGACCTGCCGGCGGATGCCGGCGAGCTGGCGGTCGCGCGTCTCGACCGCTTCCGCTACGCCGAGGGCGATACCGCCACCGCCGAGCTGCGCCTGCGGATGCAGAAGACCATGCAGGAGAACTGCGCCGTCTTCCGCACCGGCGAGGTGCTGGACGAGGGCCACGAGCGCATCCACCAAGTGTGGAAAGCCGGCGACGACGTCGCCGTCACCGATCGCGGGCTCGTCTGGAACACCGATCTGGTGGAGACGCTGGAATACGACAACCTGATCCTGCAGGCGGTGACGACGATGGATTCGGCGGTCAACCGCACCGAATCCCGCGGCGCCCATGCCCGCGAGGATTACCCCGACCGCGACGACGCCGACTGGATGAAGCATACGCTCGCCTTCATCGATCTCGACGCGGGAACGGTCGCGATCGACTATCGGCCGGTGCACACCTACACGCTGTCCAACGACGTGCAGTACATCGAGCCCAAGGCACGGGTGTACTGAGGGGCCCGAGGGCCACCGCGGGTCACCCGAGGGAGGAGTTTCTTCATGGTAAGGCAGATTCTGGCCGGTGCCGTCGTCGTGGCGGTCGCCGGTGTGGCGGGCACCGCGGGTTCGGTTGCGCAGGAAGCGCCGTCCGCGCGGGAGGTCCAGGAACTCCTCGCCGCCCGCTCATGTGATCCCGGCCCCATCGACGGACAATGGGGGAAGCGATCGGCGCGGGCCCTCGGCGTGCTGCAGCGCAAGGCCGGAACCGCGTTCGCCTATCCCATGTCGGCGGACCAGTTTTCGGCGCTCGAGGAGTCGGACGTTGGGTGTGTCGAACCGCTCTACGATGTCGCCCAGATGCGCATCAACGCGAAGGCGAACAGGACCTATTGCGATTTCGGCACCTGGAACACCCCGTGGCTGGGGCCCAAGTGGGAGGCGCAATCGACGCCCACGGTGGAGTTGATTGGCGACGACCTCGCGTTCTATCGCCCCAGCACAAACCCGTTTGTCGCGCTCCTGCTCCGCGAGAACGTCACGGCCCTGCAGTATGACGACTCGGCGGAACTCAAGCCGCTGTTCATGAACGCGGTGGAGAACGACCACTTCAGCGAACTCGTTCCGTATCGGCCGAAGACCTGGGAAGGCAAGAAACCGTACTGGCTTCCGAGCTACCCACCCTACGCCGATCCGGCCTATTACGCGGCGGTTTTGCTGATCGCGGCCGCGCAGAGTTTCGCGATCCTCGAAGCGGATCTGTCGGAGCAGGAGATCGAAGCGGTACGGACCTGGGGCGGCAAGATCGCCCGGCTGGTCATGAAGTATTCCGGCGACGGCCACGACGGACGCGCCGCGAGCGCAGCCGGTCTCACCCATTGGGGCGCGGTGGCCGACGACCGCGAGGTCTACGATGCCGGCGCGAAGTGGTTCCGCGCCGGGGTCGCCGATATCCGCCGCGACGGTCGCGAAGGCTATTTCACCCAGGGACGGGACGGCCATCGCGGCCTTGAGCTGAAATACCAGCAGTCCACCTACGGGTTCCTGTCGCTTGCCGCCTATGCGGTCGAGCGCAGCGGCGGCGAGGGGTTCACGTATCGGCGCGGCGGCGGGTCGCTGCTGGATGGGATCAACTATCATCTCGATCGCGGGTTCTTCCCCGAAAATCGCACTCGGATTACGGCAAAGCAGGTGGATGTCGATTATTTCAAACAACCGCGGAATACAGCGGAACGTTCCCTTGCCTTCATCGAGTACGCCCGTGCCTTGGGCTACGGCGAGGAAAGCGTGCCGCTTCTGCCGACCGCTCTCCAAAAAGTCAGGAGTTTCAGAGGCTTCTACGGTGGCGATCACGGCGGCTTCACGAGTTGCCTGTTGAGTCTGCCGGACCCCTCGTAGGCCGCGCTTAGGCGTTTTCGCGCAGGGCGCGAAAGCCGTGCACACCTGCACGCGCTCAACGACGTGCAGTATATCGGGCTCAAAGCCCGGGTTTACTGACGGCCCGGGCGCCTCGCCTACGGTAATCGCCGAGTCTTCGCGGCCGCGTACGCCGCGGGGAGCGCCGGTTTTCACTAAGTCCCAAGAAAACACATGACGGGCGGGCCGAGATTGCCTAAAATCGCTGAAAATGGCCCGGGACGGCGTTTTTTAGCGTACTTGCGGCGCGTTTGACCGCCACACGTTCTGCTCCACCGTTTCGATTATCGGTCGTCGCGCGTCTCAGCCGCGACGGCGGAACCTGTTCGGCCGAAAGGAAAGAGTATGGCGTTGGCAACCCTGGTGAATGGCGGGTACGCAGTGCGGCCGCTGCCGGACAAACTTGGATACCGCGAAGGACAGAAAATCGCGTTCGTCGGGCTGCCCGACGAGCTTTCGTCGCTGCCGAGCTCGGCCGATTTCGGCAAGGTGGCGCGCCGCCAGAACTGGTCGCGGCCGCTGGGCGGCACTGACTACGACATCATCCATGCCTTCACGAAGAGCCGGGACGAGATCGTCGCCGGCCTGCCGCGCCTGCGCCGCGGCCTGAAGTCGGACGGCATGATCTGGGTCTCGTGGCCGAAGAAGGCCTCGAAGGTCGAGACCGACGTGACGGAGGACGTGGTGCGCGCCGAGGCGCTGAAATACGACCTCGTCGACGTCAAGGTCGCTGCCGTCGACAATGTCTGGTCCGGCCTGAAGCTGGTCGTGCGCGTCGAGAAACGCTGACGCGCGCCGCCGGTCACAACCAGCCGGTATCCGCTCCACTCAAGTCCGCATCCACCTCCGTCCGGCCAGCATCCCAACAACGCCGCCGTTCGGCCATGCTTTTGTCGGGCATCCCGCACGCCTACGCCGCATTCCGGTTGCATAGGCGGTCGCACTAAATCCATGACGTGCGAGGGAAGGGACGGACGATGGCCGATGGCGAGCAGGTGGCGGGATCGACGGGACCGAGGCCGTGGGGTGCTGAGCGCATTTCGGCCGTGTCGGAGTCACCTGCGGCGAAGTTCTTCCTGGCGGGCCTGCTCACCTTGGGGCTGACGATCCCGCTTCTCATGGTGTTCGTGCTGACCGAGGACCGGTCCATGCGTCGGGACGACGTCGCCCGCACGGTGAGCCGGGACTGGGGCGCGGCACAGACGGTCGCGGGGCCGGTTCTGGTGATTCCGTACCTTGCCCGCACGGGTCGGGACCCCGATCCCGGCAAGCGCCGCTACCTCGCCGTTCTGCCGGATGTCCTGTCGGTTGAGGCTGACGCCGAGGCGGAGACGCGGAGCATCGCGGTCTACGATGTTCCGGTCTATGCGGCGACGGTCATCGCGACCGGCCGGTTCGATGCCGTTGAGGCCGAAGCGTTCGGCGAGGACGCGCTGAGCATACTGTGGGATAGCGCCTATCTGGCAGTGGTCGTGTCCGATCTCTCGGGGCTTGAGGAGGCGAAGCTCGACGTGGCGGGCTCGCCGCTGGAGATCCGCCCGCGACGTGCGCCGGAATCCGGACCGCGCACGTCGAATGTCGGCACATCGGGCGTCCATGCACCCCTGCCGGGCGGTGCGGCCGCGGGCGGCTTCTCGTTCCGGCTCGACCTGCGGCTGCGCGGTACGGACGCGCTGCGTTTCGCGCCGGTCGGCCGGCAGTCGACCGTGACCATCCAGTCCGACTGGGCGCATCCGAACTTCACGGTGGGGATGCTGCCCTCCGAGCGATCGGTGTCCTCCGAGGGGTTCGTGGCGACGTGGCGTGTCCCCTACCTGGCAAGATCGTTGCCCCAGATCTCGGAGCTCCAGAATCGGACCTGGACGCGGCTGAACGCCGAACTGGTCGGCGTCGGACTGGTCGATCCGGTCGACCTCTACGCCCTGGTGGAACGGGCGCTCAAATACGGCGTCATGTTCATCGGCGTCACGTTCCTGATCGTGTTCGTGCTGGAGGTGTTCTCGGCCGCGCGCATCCACATCGTCCAGTACTGCCTGGTCGGGCTGGTGCTCATCATGTTCTTCGTTCTGGTGCTGGCGCTAGCGGAGCGTATCGGTTTCGCGACCGCCTATCTGATCGCATCGGCCGTGACCGCCGGTGTGGTTGCCGTCTTCGTGGGGCTCGCCCTAGGAAGCCGTCTGAAGGCGCTGGTGACGGCCGCCCTGCTGTCGGTCAGTTTCGCTCTGCTCTACGCGATCCTGACGCTGGAGGACCTGGCGTTGCTCGCCGGTGCGATCGTCGGCTTCCTGGCGGTCTCGGGCGTGCTGTTCGCGACCCGCGGCATCAACTGGTCGGGCACCGGCGCCGGTTCCCGGGCGAAGGCCGCATAACGCGACGGTCGTGGACCGGCCTTCCGGAATCCTCTATGCGTTGGTCGTAATCCCGGCGTCCTTTTGAAGGCGAAGGAGGCGCGTTCGTGGTCACTATCGGACACAACAGGAGGAGCGGGGGCAGGATGTATGCGATCACGTTCGATCTCGACACCCAGGTGCTGGAGCAGAGCTATGGCGGTGCGTCGTGGCGCAACGCCTATGCTGACATCCGCAACGCATTGCGTGAAAGCGGGTTCGACTGGCAGCAGGGAAGCGTCTATTTCGGCAACGACGACGTGACAGCGGTCACCTGCGTGCTCGCGGTGCAAGATCTGACCCGCCGTTATCCGTGGTTCAGGCCTTCGGTGCGAGACATTCGCATGCTCAGGATCGAGGAGAACAACGATCTGGTGCCGGCCATTGAGCAGGCGGCTACAGGCTAGCCATGGCCCAACTGACCCTCCCCAGGAATTCGCGTATCGGCGCGGGCCGCGCATGGCCGGCGGCGGAGGGCGCCGGACGCACCGTGACGTTCCGCGTCTATCGCTGGAACCCCGAAGAGGACGGCAATCCCAGTCTCGACACCTACGAGGTCGACGCCGACGATTGCGGTCCGATGGTCCTCGACGGCCTCATCTGGATCAAGAACAAGGTCGACCCGACCCTGACCTTCCGCCGTTCGTGCCGGGAGGGGGTGTGCGGTTCGTGCGCCATGAACATCGACGGCGCCAACACGCTGGCGTGCACCCGCGCGATGGACGAGGTACGCGGCGACACGGTGACGATCTATCCGCTGCCCCACCTCGACGTGGTCAAGGATCTGGTCGCCGACCTCACCACGTTCTACGCCCAGTTACGCTCCATCGAGCCGTGGCTGCAGACCGAATCGCCGCAGCCGCAGACCGAGTGGCGGCAGAGCCACGACGACCGGGAGAAGCTCGACGGTCTCTACGAATGCATCCTGTGCGCCTGCTGTTCGACCGCGTGCCCGTCGTATTGGTGGAACGGCGAACGGTATCTCGGGCCGGCGGTGCTCCTGCAGGCGTATCGCTGGCTGATCGATTCCCGCGACGAGGCCACGGGCGAGCGGCTGGACCGGCTCGACGACCCGTTCCGTCTCTATCGCTGCCACACGATCATGAACTGCGCGCAGACCTGCCCGAAGGGGCTCAACCCGGCCAAGGCCATCGCCGAGATCAAGAAGCTGATGGTGGAACGCCGCGTTTGAGCGGTCGCGCTTTCGGTCGTGCCCTTCCGACGTCCTGTTCGCCGCCCCACATAAGTGGGAGGCGAAAGCCCGGAGGAACGTCATGGGTACGAGCGAGAGCGGCGCTCCGGCCTGGACGCTGGAAGCGATCGAGAAGCTGCAGCAATTGTGGAACGGCGGCGTCGAGATTGAGGTGATCTGCCAGACCCTTGGACGGCCGGAAGCCATGGTCCGCGCCAAGGCGGCGGAGCTCAAATTGCCGCAACACGTCAGGCCGCATTGACGGCCCGCCGTGGCCGACCGTCTAAGTGGCTCGTTTCGCTGGTTGAATTGTGGTAGCAGGCGTCGCGGCGCCTGATTCCGGCTACAATTGGGCGCAATGACGTCTGCGCATTCGCACCATCAGGGATTCCACATGGCGATCCGCATGGCCGCACCGATTGCGATGGCTCTGCTTCTTGCGGGCTGCGGATCGATCGGCGCCCTCAATATCCCGGTCTTCAATCGCTCGCAGGAACCGCCGCCGCTGGCACCGGCGGAGTTGCCGCCAGTGGAGACGGCCGCGCTTCCGCCGCCCGGACAGGGCGCCGGCCAGCAGGATCCGTTCCTGCCGCAGACCGGTGGCGCGCCGCCACCCGCGACCACGACGGGACCGCAGCCGACACCGGGCGAGCAGCAGATCGCCGGCCAGCCGCCGCTGCAAACGCCGTCGCAGGCGCCGCTTCAGCAGCCGGTCACCAGCGCACCGCCGGACCAGCAGGTCGCCGCAGTCCAGCCGTCCTCCGGCCTCGGCCGGACCGATCTCCTCGGTGGCTGGACCATCACCTCGGCCGGCGATTCCTGTCAGCTCTTCATGACGCTGACGAGCTGGACGGGCGGTTACCGCGCGTCGACGCGGGGCTGCGCGAGCGACACGCTCAAGGCCATCTCGGCGTGGGACCTGAAGGGCAACCAGGTTGTCCTGTCGGGGCAGGGCGGCTCGCCGGTGGCGCGGCTGTTTTCCTCCGGCGGCGGTCGCTTCGACGGGCAGACCGAAAGCGGGGCGGCCCCCGTCAGCTTCTACCGCTAGAGCGGTTCGTTCTCCGGGCCGACCATGACCGCGGGCGCATATCGTTCGGTCGCCGATCACTACGCGGCCCTCGTGGCCGGCGGTGATCTCACCCACGATCCCGACCAGGCCGACGCGGCCGCCCGTTTCGATCGCGTGGCGAACGACCTCGCTACGCCGCGCCGCCGCCGTGGTCTGCTGGCGGCGCTGCGCCCTGAACGTCAAGCCGTCCGTGGTCTTTACCTCCATGGCGATGTCGGGCGCGGCAAGACCATGCTCATGGACATGTTCTTCGACACCGTGGCGGTCCCGGCGAAACGCCGCGACCACTTCAGTGCGTTCATGGCCGACGTCCACGAGCGCATCCATGCCGTGCGCGAGGACGAGCGGACGGGACGGCGCGCCAAGGGCGATCCGGTGGCGCCCGTGGCCGAGGCGCTCGCCGCCGAAACGCGGCTCCTCTGCCTCGACGAGTTCGCGGTGACCGATATTGCGGACGCGATGATCCTCGCGCGGCTCTTCACGCCGCTTTTCGGGCGCGGGCTGGTGCTGGTCACCACCTCCAACGTTGCCCCGGACGATCTCTACCTTCACGGGCTCAACCGCGGCCTTTTTCTTCCCTTCATCGACCTCCTGCGCGACCAGGTCGAGGTCGTTCGCTTCGGCGCCGGGACCGACTACCGGCTGGAAATGCTGTCGGGGCGGCCGATCTACCTGACGCCCGTCGATGCCGACGCCCGATCCGCCGTCGATGCGCTGTGGCACGACCTGACCCTGGGGGCGGCGGCAGAGCGCTCGGAACTTCGCTTCAAGGGCCGGACACTGCCGGTGCCGCTCACCGCCTGCGGCGCGGCGCGCTTCAGCTTCGCCGATCTGTGCGAGGCGCCGCTCGGGCCCAACGACTATCTGGCCATTGCCCGGACGTTCCACACCGTCGTGGTCGACGATGTGCCTGTCATTGCGGCGGACAGGCGCGATGTCGCGCGCCGGTTCATCCTGCTCATCGATGCGCTCTACGACCAGCGGGTGAAGCTCGTTGCGTCGGCGGCAGCCGCGCCGGAGGACCTCTATCGGGCGCCGACGCCGCTCGGGACCGAATACCGCCGCACCTCCTCGCGCATCGCCGAAATGCAGTCGGCATCCTATCTCGGCGCCTCCCATGGCGGGCCGCAGGAGGCCGCATCCGGGGCGGCCGGCCCGGCGGTTGCAAGCCCGCCGCAATCGGGCTAGTCAACGGCCGCCGTCCCTGCCGGAACAACAACGTCAATCGAAGGAGTTGCGAATGGCCCGCGCGCGAATCGCGCTGATCGGAGCCGGCCAGATCGGCGGCACGCTCGCCCATCTCGCCGCCCAGAAAGAACTCGGCGACATCATTCTGTTCGACGTGATGGAGGGGGTTCCCGACGGCAAGGCACTCGACATTGCCGAGGCTTCGCCGGTCGACGGATTTGACGTCAAGGCCAGCGGCACCACCTCCTACCAGGCCATCAAGGGTGCCGACGTGTGCATCGTCACCGCCGGCATTGCCCGCAAGCCGGGTATGAGCCGCGACGACCTGATCGAGACCAACCTCAAGGTCATGGAGCAGGTCGGGGCCGGCATCAAGAAATACGCCCCCAAGGCGTTCGTCATCTGCATCACCAACCCGCTCGACGCGATGGTGTGGGCGCTGCAGCGCTTCTCCGGCCTGCCGCGCGACATGGTCGTGGGCATGGCCGGCGTCCTCGACAGCGCGCGGTTCCGCTACTTCATCGCCTCCGAATTCGACGTGTCGGTGGAAGACGTGAGTGCCTTCGTGCTGGGCGGACACGGCGACACCATGGTGCCGCTGACCCGCTATACGACCGTGGCCGGCATTCCGCTGCCCGACCTGGTGTCGATGGGGTGGGCGACCAAGAAACGGATCGAGGAGATCGTCCAGCGCACCCGCGACGGCGGTGCGGAGATCGTCGGCCTGTTGAAGACCGGATCGGCCTTCTATGCGCCCGCCCATGCGGCCATCGCCATGGCCGAGGCCTATCTGAAGGACAAGAAGCGGGTTCTGCCCTGCGCCGTCAGCCTCAAGGGCGAGTACGGCGTGCGCGACCGCTATGTCGGCGTGCCGGCGGTGATCGGCGCCCGGGGCGTGGAGCGCATCATCGAGATCGATCTCAACAAGGCCGAGCGGGCGATGTTCCAGAACTCCGTCGACGCGGTGAACGGCCTGGTGGATGTCTGCACCAGGCTGGTGCCGTCGCTCGCCAAATAGCAGCCGCTGCGGGGGGCGGACATGAACATCCACGAATACCAGGCCAAGGCGGTCCTACGCGGTTTCGGCGTACCGGTGCCGGCCGGCGAGGCGGTGTTCGACGCCGATGCGGCGCTGGCGGCGGCCAACAAGCTCGGCGGGCCGCTCTGGGTCGTGAAGGCGCAGATCCACGCCGGCGGCCGCGGCAAAGGCCGCTTCGCGGAAGCCGACGCCGGCGAGGGCGGCGGCGTGCGGCTGGCGCGCACGCGCGAGGAGGTCGCCGAGCACGCCCGGCAGATGCTCGGCAAGACCCTGGTCACCAAGCAGACCGGGCCGGACGGCCGTGTGGTCCGCCGGCTCTATATCGAAGACGGTTCGGATATCGACCGTGAACTGTACCTGTCCTGCCTCGTCGATCGCGCGACCAGCCGCGTGGCGTTCATCGCGTCGCAAGCCGGCGGCATGGACATCGAGGAGGTGGCGGCGACGAGCCCTGAGAAGATCCTGACCGTCGATGTCGACCCCGCCGCCGGCTACTCGCCGCATGTCGGCATGACCATCGCCGTCGGGCTCGGGCTCTCCGGTGATCTCGCCAAGCAGTGCGTGAAGCTGATCGGCCAGCTCCACAGGGCCTTCATGGCCTCCGACATGAGCCTGCTTGAGATCAATCCGCTGATCGTCACCGGTGACGGCCGGCTCGTCTGTCTCGACGCCAAGGTCAACTTCGACGAGAACGCCCTGTTCCGCCAGGCCGAGGCGGCGGAGATGCGCGATCCGGACGAAGAGGACCCCAAGGAGGTGCAGGCTGCCGACGAGGGGCTGAGCTACATCGCCCTCGACGGCACCATCGGCTGCATGGTCAACGGCGCCGGGCTCGCCATGGCGACCATGGACATCATCAAGCTCTACGGCGCCGAACCGGCGAACTTCCTCGATGTCGGCGGCGGCGCCAGCAAGGAGAAGGTCACCGCGGCCTTCAAGATCATCACCGCCGATCCCAGGGTGAAAGGCATCCTGGTCAACATCTTCGGCGGGATCATGCGCTGTGACGTGATCGCCGAGGGGATCGTCGCCGCGGTCCGCGACGTCGGTCTCCAGGTGCCGCTGGTGGTACGGCTGGAAGGCACGAATGCGGAACAGGGCAAGGCGATCATCGCGGATTCGGGCCTGAACGTGATCAGTGCCGCCGATCTCGACGACGCGGCCCAGAAGATCGTCGCGGCGGTCGACGGCTGACGCGGAGCGATCATGGCAGTACTCATCGACGCCGACACCAGGGTCATCTGTCAGGGCTTCACCGGCAAGACGGCGACCTTTCACTCCGAACAGGCGCTGGCCTACGGCACCAAGCTCGTCGGCGGCACGTCGCCGGGCAAGGGCGGCCAGACCCATCTCGACCTGCCGGTGTTCAACACGGTCGCGCAGGCGCGCGACGCCACCGGCGCGACGGCGAGCGTGATCTACGTGCCGCCGCCGTTTGCGGCCGACGCGATCCTGGAATCGATCGCCGCCGAGATCCCGCTGATCGTCTGCATCACCGAAGGCATCCCGGTCCTCGACATGGTCAGGGTCAAGCGTGCACTCACCGGTACGGCGAGCCGGCTGGTCGGGCCCAACTGCCCCGGCGTCATGACGGCGGGCGCCTGCAAGATCGGCATCATGCCCGGCAACATCTTTGCGCCCGGTTCGGTCGGGATCGTGTCGCGGTCCGGCACGCTCACCTACGAGGCGGTTTTTCAGACCACCAATGCCGGGCTTGGCCAGACCACGGCCGTGGGTATCGGCGGCGATCCGGTCAAGGGCATGGATTTCATCGAGACGCTGGAACTCCTGCTTGGCGACCCGGCGACGGAGTCGATCGTGATGATCGGCGAGATCGGCGGATCGTCGGAGGAGGAGGCCGCGCAGTTCCTCAAGGACGAGGCCGCGCAGGGCCGTGCCAAGCCGGTGGTGGGCTTCATCGCCGGCCGCACCGCGCCGCCCGGACGGCGCATGGGCCATGCCGGCGCGATCATCGCCGGCGGCCGCGGCGGGGCCGAGGACAAAATCGAGGCGATGCGCTCGGCGGGAATCATCGTGGCGGATTCGCCCGCTCGTATCGGAACGACACTGCAAGCACACTTGAATGGGTGACCCGTTAACCCAAATCTGCTGAGTATCAACGCCTGAGCGCAGCTTGTGGCTGCGCGCGACCAGAGCACGGGATCGATCGGTCCCGCGGGTGACCATGGCACGCCAGGACCAGAACCAGGCTTTCGCAGCCACCTCCTTCCTTCACGGAACCAACGCGCAGTACATTGAGGACCTCCAGGAGCGCTACAGCCGGAACCCGGCCGCCGTCGACGAGGCATGGCGCACGTTCTTCGAGGGCCTGAAGGAAGCGCCGGCCAAGACGCCGTCCTGGGGGCGCAGTGACTGGCCGCCGGCCGCCAACGGCGATCTGATCGACGCGCTGGGTGGCGCCTTCGAGACCGACGGCGCCCGCCTCGGCGAGAGGATCGTCGCCGGCGCCGCCGTGCGCGGGGCCGAACTCACCCACGCCCATGTCCAGCAGGCGACACGGGATTCCATCCGCGCCCTGATGATGATCCGCGCCTATCGCATGCGCGGCCATTTCCACGCCGATCTCGATCCGCTCGAGCTCTCGCCCCGGAATAGCGAGGCCGAGCTCGATCCCATCTCCTACGGCTTCAGCCCCGACGACTACCACCGCAAGATCTTCCTCGATCACGTGCTGGGGATGGAGTTCGCCACCATCCCGGAAATGCTGGCCATCCTGCGGCGCACCTACTGCTCGACGCTCGGCGTGGAGTTCATGCACATCTCCGACGGCGCCCAGAAGGGATGGCTGCAGGAGCGGATCGAGGGACCCGACAAGGGCATCGCCTTCACCGATACCGGCAAGCGGGCCATCCTCAACAAGCTGATCGAGGCCGAAGGCTTCGAGAAGTTCCTCCACGTCAAGTACACCGGGACCAAGCGCTTCGGCCTGGACGGCGGCGAATCGCTGGTGCCGGCGCTGGAACAGATCATCAAGCGCGGCGGCCAGCTGGGCCTGCGCGAGATCGTGCTCGGCATGGCCCATCGCGGCCGGCTGAACGTGCTCGCCCAGGTGATGGGCAAGCCCCACCGGGCGATCTTCCACGAGTTCACCGGCGGCTCGTCCTCGCCGCAGGACGTCGAGGGGTCGGGCGACGTCAAGTACCATCTCGGCGCGTCCTCGGATCGGGAGTTCGACGGCAACCTCGTCCACCTGTCGCTGACCGCCAATCCGTCGCACCTGGAGATCGTCGATCCCGTCGTCCTCGGCAAGGCGCGGGCCAAGCAGGACCAGTTGGCCGACGATCCGGCGGCGACCATGGTCCCGCTCGATCAGCGTTCGCGCGTGCTGCCGCTCCTGATCCATGGCGATGCCGCCTTTGCCGGCCAGGGCGTGGTGACCGAGTGCTTCGGCCTGTCGGAACTCCGCGGTCACCGCACGGCGGGTTCCATCCACTTCATCATCAACAACCAGATCGGCTTCACCACCAATCCGCGCTTTGCGCGGTCCTCGCCCTATCCGTCGGATATCGCCAAGATGGTCGAGGCGCCGATCTTCCACTGCAACGGCGACGATCCCGAATCGGTGGTCTACGCCGCCAAGGTCGCGGCCGAGTTCCGGCAGAAGTTCCACAAGCCGGTGGTCGTCGACATGTTCTGCTACCGGCGCTTCGGCCACAACGAGGGCGACGAGCCGGCCTTCACCCAGCCGATCATGTACGACCGGATCGCCAAGCACCCGACGACGCTGGACATCTATGCCCGGAAGCTTGTCGACGAAGGCGTGGTCTCGGAGGCGAGCGTCGAGGAGCAGAAGGCCGGCTGGCGGAACCGCATGGAGGTCGAATTCGAGGCCGGCGTCGACTACCGCCCGAACAAGGCCGACTGGCTGGACGGCGCGTGGTCGGGGATGAAGGTGGCGGAGACCGGCGACGCGCCGCGGCGCGGCGAGACCGGCATCGAGCTGGCCGAGCTGCGGGCGCTGGGTGACAGGATCACCGGCATACCGGACAGCTTCAACGCCCATCGCACGGTCCGGCGCTTCCAGGACAATCGCCGCAAGGCGATCGAGTCCGGCCAGGGCATCGACTGGGCGACGGCGGAAGCGCTGGCGTTCAGTTCGCTGCTGGCGGAAGGCACGCGGGTGCGGCTGTCGGGCCAGGACAGCGAGCGCGGCACCTTCTCGCAGCGCCATTCGGTGCTCTACGACCAGATCGACGAGACCCGCTACATCCCGCTCAACCACGTTGCCGAGGATCAGGGGCCCTACGAGGTCATCAACTCGATGCTGTCGGAGGAGGCGGTGCTCGGCTTCGAGTACGGCTATTCCGCGGCCGAGCCGGCGTCGCTGACGCTGTGGGAGGCGCAGTTCGGCGACTTCGCCAACGGCGCGCAGGTGGTGATCGACCAGTTCATCTCAGCCGGCGAGCGCAAATGGCTGCGCATGTCGGGCCTCGTCCTCCTCCTGCCGCATGGCTACGAGGGACAGGGGCCGGAGCACTCCTCGGCGCGTCTGGAGCGCTTCCTCCAGCTCTGCGGCGAAGACAACATGCAGGTCGCCAATCTCACGACCCCGGCCAACTACTTCCACGCGCTCAGGCGCCAGCAGAAGCGTCAGTTCCGCAAGCCGCTGGTGCTGATGACGCCGAAATCGCTGCTTCGCCACAAGCGGGTGGTCTCGACGCTCGACGAGATGGGGCCGGGCAGCACGTTCCACCGGCTCCTGTGGGACGATGCGGAGTCCAACCCCGAAGCGCCGCACAAGCTTGTCCCCGACGAACGCATCCGGCGGGTCGTCGTGTGTTCCGGCAAGGTCTATTACGACCTGCTCGAGGAACGCGAGAAGCGGGGCATCGAGGACATCTATCTGCTCCGGGTCGAGCAGCTCTATCCGTTCCCGGCCAAGGCGCTCATCAAGGAGCTCCAGCGCTTCCGGCAGGCGGAGATCGTGTGGTGCCAGGAGGAACCCAAGAACATGGGGGCCTGGACCTTCGTGGAGCCCTATTTCGAGTGGGTGCTGGCGCAGACCAAGAGCAAGACGCGGCGGCCCCGCTATGCCGGACGCTCGGCCGCGGCGGCCACGGCGACCGGATTGATGTCCAAGCACCTTGCCCAGTTGCAGTCTTTCCTCGACGATGCACTGGGCGAATGACGACGCAGGCCTGAACAGGATTGGCGGATATGGCGCAGGAAATTCGGGTTCCCGCTCTCGGCGAGTCGGTGACGGAAGCGACGGTGGCCCAGTGGTTCAAGAAGGTCGGCGACGCTGTCGCGGTCGACGAGCCGCTGGTCGAGCTTGAAACCGACAAGGTGACGCTGGAGGTGCCGGCCCCGTCGGCCGGCGTCATCGAGGCGATCGAGGTCGACGACGGCGCGATCGTCGAGGTCGGCGCCCTGCTCGGTTCCATCGACGCCTCGGCCGAGGCGGCTGCGGCAGCGCCTGCCGAACCCGCGAAACCGGCTGAACCCGAGAAGCCGGCGGAGCCGGCGCTCGCCGCCCAGCCGGCACCCGCGGCCCAGGCGGCACCCGCCGCCTCGCCCGCGGCACAGAAGATTCTTGCCGAGAAGGGCGTCGACGCCGCCGCGGTCAACGGTTCGGGCAAGGACGGCCGGGTCACCAAGGCCGACGCCATGGCCGCGTTCGCCGAACCGGCGGCAGCGCCGGCGCAAGCCCCGGTCGCCCGCGCGCCGGGTCTGCCCGACGACGAGGCCCGCGAGGAGCGGGTGCCCATGAGCCGGCTGCGCCAGACCATTGCCCGGCGCCTCAAGGAAGCCCAGAACAGCGCGGCGATGCTCACCACCTTCAACGAGGTGGACATGAGCGCGATCATGGCGCTGCGTAAGCAGTATCGCGAGCCGTTCGAAAAGAAGCACGGCCAGAAGCTTGGCTTCATGGGCTTCTTCGTGAAGGCGTGCGTGCAGGCGCTGCGGGAAATCCCGGCCGTCAACGGTGAGATCGACGGCACCGACATCGTCTACAAGAACTACTATCACATCGGTGTCGCGGTCGGCACGGAGCGCGGGCTGGTGGTGCCGGTGGTGCGCGAGGCGGATCGCCTGTCGCTGCCGGAGATCGAAAAGACGATCGCCGATCTCGGCGCCCGTGCCCGCGACGGCAAACTCTCCATGGAGGAGCTGCAGGGCGGCACCTTCACCCTCTCCAACGGCGGCATCTACGGCTCGCTGATGTCGACGCCGATCCTCAACGCGCCGCAATCGGGCATTCTCGGCATGCACAAGATCCAGGAGCGCCCGATGGTCGTCGACGGCGAGGTCCAGGTGCGGCCGATGATGTACCTGGCGCTCTCCTACGACCACCGGATCGTCGACGGCCGCGAGGCGGTGACGTTCCTGGTGCGCGTCAAGGAAAGCCTGGAAGACCCGCAACGGCTGGTGATCGACCTCTGAGGCGCGCCGTCGCCGCCGCACTCCTGTCGCTGGCGGTCACCGCGCCTGCCGTGGCGGAGACGGCCGACGATCTGCGTATCGTGTTGGCGCGGGCGCTGTATCCGGTCCAGTTGCTCGCCTACTGCTGGCTCGAGGTGGCGGCCGACCCCGGCTTTCGGGCCATCGCGGAGGCCTGGAGCGCGCGCAATACGCCGCTGCTCAGCGACCTCGAAGACCGCCATCGCGATGCGCTGCCCGACGCTGCGACCCGGCTCGCCGACGAGGAACGCGCGCTTGCCGACATCGAAGCGGCGGTCGCGGCCTCGCCCGATCCGTTGGCCTACTGCCGGTTCCACGCACGCCTGATCGAGGGCGGCGCCTTCGATCCCGACCAGCGCGAGGATTTGCGCGCACCGCTGAAGCGGCTCTTGTCGGCGGATTAAGTGCGAGGGCGCCTCAGTCGGGCTCGACGACGTTGAGGAGGTCGCGGCCTTCGGCGAGCCGGTGGATGTTGTCCGCCATCACGTCGGTCACGTAATCGATCGAAACGTCACTGAAGCCGGCGACATGCGGGGTCAGGACGAAATTCTCCACCTGCAACAGTGGCTCGTCTGGATCGGCGGGTTCGCGCCAGAAGGTGTCGAAGGCTGCTCCGGCGATCCGTTCGGTAGCCAACGCGTGGTGCAGGGCTTCCTCGTCCACCAGGGCGCCGCGGGCGACATTGACGAGGTAAGCGGTCGGTCTCATCCGTCCGATCTCTTCCGCGCCGATCAGGTTCCGCGTGGCCGGCGTGAGCGCCGCCAGGAGCACGACGACATCCGCGGCCGGCAGCAAACGGTGGAGGTCGTCCGGTCCGCCGAGATCGACGAGATCGACATCAGGCCGGGCGTCCGGATTGCCCTTGGTGGCGCTGACCGTCATGCCGAGTGCGGCCGCCCGGCGCGCGAGTTCCACCCCGGCGGCGCCGAGCCCAACAATCAGCATGTGCTTGCCCAAAAGCTCCATGCCGGCCGGTGCCCCGACAATGCGAGCCTGGACCGAGCGCTCGGTAAGATGAATCCGCTTCGCGAGTGCCAGGACGAGCGCTAGCGCGTGCTCGGCGACCGCGACGCTGTTGCCGCCCGGAACATTGGCGACGATCACGTCCGCCACTGCGGCGGCCTGCCGGTCGATGGCGTCGAGGCCGCGCCCGTGCTGCTGGATCAGCCTCAGCTTCGATGCCACGGCGATGTCGTCAGCCGTGATGCGCTGATGGCCAGCGATCATGACGTTGATGCCGCCGATCTGATCGGCAAGCGACCGGTCCATGTCATAGGCCACGACTTCGCCGACAGCCGCGATCTTCGGCGCCAGCGCGGCCATGACGGGAAGATACGTCGATCCGAGTACGTTCATCATGGCGCCGCCCCCTTGCCGCCACGCCTTGCCGGCACGCCGCTGACTCAGCCCTCTGCGGCGGCAGCGCCCTGCTGTTCCTCATCGGGCAGGGTGCGCCAGCTGTAGGCGCACTGCCACGGCCGCGGCTTCACGTTGTACGACCAGGTCATCGCGCCCTCGCCGACCAGAATGCCGACCAACGTGGTCGACCGGGTGAGCGTGCCCGTCAGCGTCACCACCGGCCCCGTGAGATTGAAGGCACCGTCGTCGTCGATGGCGGTGGAGATCGGATGGGGCGACTGGCCGAACCAGACCTGTAGCTTGCCGCCCGGCTCCCACGCGAAGCGCAAGGGGACCGGCCCCTGGTCGCCGCCGGCGCTGCATTGCGGATCGTGGGTCTGGGCGAGGGCGGCGTAGCTGTCGGCTTCCAGCAGGGCGGTCGCCGGCTCCCCCTCCGACGACATCAGCGCCGCGATCTCGCCGTCCGGATCGTCGACCAGCGAACCGATCGGCTCCAGTTCGGTGCCGAGGTCGACGATATCCTCCGAACCTCTGCCGGAGTCGAACGGATCGACGTCCTTGCTGTCGCCGATCGGCCGATCCATGCCCGGAAGGACCTCGTCACCGCCACCGGACTCGCTTTCGGCTTCCTGTTTGGGCGTCTCGGCTGGTGGTGTCTCTGCCGGGGGCGCGGACTCGCCGCTGGCGCTGTCGGGCTTCGGCGCGGGTTGCTGGCCACCGGCGGCGGTCGCGGTGCCGCTGCCTCCGCCTTCCTTCGCCGCGGTCACGGTCGCGTCCTTCGGCTCCGGACAGGGGGTGAACCTGATCCTGTCCAAGGCTTCCTTCGCGGCGGTGCGGTCGACGTTGCCAATGGGATCGAAGAGCGTGTCCAGGCTTTCGATGATCGCAGCCTTCAGATCGTTGAAGTGGGCTTCGTTGCAGGTCCGCAGCAGGGCCTCGAACAACATCCCGACCTGCGGCGTGTAAGGATAGGTGTAGCCGCCGAAATCCTTACCCGGTGTTGCGGGGCTCCGGGGCCCGAGCTTGCGCCCGCCGACGGCGACGCGGAATGCGCCGGTCGTCGGACCGGCGAGCACCGTCGCGTCGTCGCGGCACGGCACGAAGGTGAGCCGTTTCACGAACGCCTTGAACCGCAGGCGCTCCTCCTGCTCCCAGACCAGCACCTTGCGTTCCCTGGCCTTGGGCTTGTGCGCCTCCAGCCGCTGCAGATCGGCGTTGATGAGATCGGTCAGGGCGTTGCGGCGATCGGTGAAGCCGTCGCGGTCGCAAAGGCTCTGCGCGATCCCGATCGACGTCACGCGGTTGAAGTAGTTGCCCCATGTGGAGACGCTGGCGTCGCGGACGTCCGGCGCGGGAAACAGGCCGTAATTGTCCGGGACCGACGCCGTCAGCTGGGGGCTCGCGGTGACCGGCCCTTCTTCGGCCGTCTGCGCGAAGCTGCCGGATGCGGCGGTCGCGGCCAACGCCACCACGGCGATACGGAAGATCGATGCCAGCATGCCGTTCCTCCCGGACATCTGCCCCGGCTGCGCAAACTGGCCGAAAAGCTTACATCAATTCCACGATGGCGTCGCGCCGCCCAACGCTCGCTGAGGATTATGCCTGACAGGCTCGCGACGAGCCGCTATCAGTCGAGCATTGGCCTGCAGCTGGAGTTTCGCCATGTCCCCGGAGTTCCTCCTGACCGCGCTGGTCGTGGTGCTCGTTCCCGGCACCGGCGTGGTCTACACCGTGGCGACGGGGCTGGTGGCCGGACGGCGGGCGAGCATTGCCGCCGCGTTCGGCTGCACGCTCGGCATCGTGCCGGCGATCCTGGCGTCGGTCGTCGGGCTGTCGGCGATCCTGCATACCAGCGCGGTGCTGTTCCAGGTGCTGAAATATGCCGGCGTCGCCTATCTCCTCTATCTCGCCTGGCAGACGCTGAAGGAGTCCGGCCCCCTGCAGATCACCGAAGCGGCGCCGAAGACCCGAAGTCTTGTCGCCATCGCCCGCACGGGGTGCCTGATCAACGTGCTCAACCCCAAGCTTTCGGTGTTCTTCCTGGCCTACCTGCCGCAGTTCGTCAGGGCCGAGGCCGGCGCGCCGGTGGCGCAGATGCTCGTCCTCGGCGGCGTCTTCATGGCGATGACGTTCGTGGCGTTCGTCGGCTACGGCGCCTTCGCCGCGCTGGTCGGGCGCCGTATCCTGCAAAGCGCGACCGTGCTCGTATGGATGCGCCGGACCGTCGCCGCCACGTTCGCGGGCTTCGGCCTCAGGCTCGCCTTCACCGACCGCTGAGGCCGGTGCTTTTTCCCTGACAAGGGCGCGGCGAGCGGCTATCAGTCGGGCGCCCCTTCCAAGCGCGGAGTTCACCCCGTGACCCATGATCTCGCCGTGATCGGCAGCGGACCCGGCGGCTACGTCTGCGCCATCCGGGCGGCCCAGCTCGGCATGGACGTCGCCGTCGTCGAGAAGGAACCGACCTTCGGCGGCACCTGCCTCAACATCGGCTGCATCCCCTCCAAGGCGCTCCTGCACACCTCCGAACTGTTCGAGGCGGCCGGCCACCATTTCGCCGGGTTCGGCATCGGTGTCGACACGCCGAAGCTCGATCTCGACGCCATGCTGGGCCACAAGGACAAGACCGTGGAGGCGAGCGTCGCCGGCGTCGAGTACCTGTTCAAGAAGAACAAGATCACCGCCTACCGCGGCGTCGGTTCGCTGGCCGGGCCGGGCCAGGTGACGGTGACCGCCGACGACGGTGCAACGCAGTCGGTGGAAGCGAAGCACATCGTCATCGCCACCGGCTCGGACTCCACACCGCTGCCGGGCGTCGAGATCGACGAGCGCCGCGTGGTCACCTCGACGGGCGCGCTCACCCTCGGCAAGGTGCCGGATCATCTGGTGGTGGTCGGCGCCGGCGTGATCGGGCTGGAGCTTGGGTCGGTGTGGCGGCGGCTCGGTGCCGAGGTCACGGTGGTGGAGTTCCTCGACCGCATCCTGCCGGGCATGGACGACGAGGTCGCCAAGCAGTCGCAGCGGCTGTTCGCCAAACAGGGGATGACGTTCCGGCTCGGGCACAAGGTGGCCGCGGTCGACGGCAGCGGCGACCGGCTCGATGTCGCGGTGGAGCCCGCGGCCGGCGGCGACGCCGAGCACCTTGCCGCCGACGTGGTGCTGGTCGCGATCGGCCGTCGTCCATACACGGAAGGCCTGGGGCTCGATGCCGTGGGCATCGCCACCGACGAACGCGGCCGTATCCCGGTGGATCGGCATTACCGTACCTCGGCCGACAATATGTTCGCCATCGGCGACGTGATTGCCGGGCCGATGCTCGCCCACAAGGCCGAGGACGAGGGCGTCGCCGTGGCGGAGATCGCGGCCGGTGAGCTCGGCCACGTCAACTACGACGCCATCCCCGCGGTGGTCTACACCATGCCGGAGATCGCCTCGGTGGGCCGGACCGAGCAGGAATTGAAGGACGCGGGAATCGCCTACCGGGCCGGCAAGTTTCCGTTCTCGGCCAATGGCCGGGCGCGGGCGATGGGCACCAAGGACGGCTTCGTGAAGATTCTCGCCGACGCCGCGACCGACCGGGTGCTGGGCGCCCATATCGTCGGGCCGGTGGCAGGCGAAATGATCCAGGAACTGGCGGTCCTGATCGAATTCGCGGGCGCCGCGGAGGATCTGGCGCGGGTCTCCCACGCGCATCCGACGCTGTCGGAAGCCATCCGCGAGGCCGCCTTCGCCGCCTGGAACAAGCCGATCCATCTCTAGAGCGTTCTGTGATGGGATTGGATCAATTCTGTTTCTCGGCCGGTGCGGCGATCCACCAGGAGAAGTGCGCGGCGCGTAGCGGGGCTACGGGCAAGCGCTTCGACGACGTGGGCGCCCGCCGGCCGGAAACCCGGAGGGCCGGGCCGGTTTGGCCCAAATCCTTCGGTCTTCGGCTCGGCCGTATCCCGATACGACCTTCGCCGAAGCCCTTGACCTTGAACCAAACCTGCTCCGGCAGAATGGTTCAATCCCACCACAGAGCGCTCTAGCGCGGTCGGCCGGATGCCGTCGTCGCCGCTGGGACGCTACAAGCCGGCCGACGCCCGCGACCGCGCGGCCTGGGCGGAGATCAACGCCTTCATCGCGGCCGAGCCGGAGGCGTTCGGCGCCAACCCGCGTACCTCGCATGTGACGGGCTCGGCGTTCGTGCTCGATCCGGCCCGTGCGCGCGTGCTCCTGACCCATCACCGCAAGCTCGACCGCTGGCTGCAGCTCGGCGGCCACTGCGACGGCGTGGAGGACGTGCGGTTCGTGGCGCTCCGCGAAGCCTATGAGGAGTCCGGCCTGCCGCGGATCGACTTGGTCTCGCCGGACATTTTCGACGTGGACATCCATCCCATCCCGGCGACCACCACGCAGCCGGCGCATCGCCATTACGACGTGAGGTTCCTCATGGTCACCGAACACGTGGACCGGGTCCGGGCGTCGGGCGAGTCGAAGGACCTGGCGTGGGTCCCGATCGACCGGCTCCACGAGGTCACGTCCAGCCCGTCGGTCCTGGTCCTGCGGGACAAGCTGCCGCGGTTCGGCGGCTGACCGGCTTGCGGCCTTCGGACGGACCGTTAGAGTTGCATGGACCGTGGCTGCAAGCGGAGGGAAGCGAAGATGAGGAAGGCTTGGATTGCGCTGGCCGTGCCGGCGGTGGTGTCGCTGACCGCGGCGACAGGTCCCGTCGCGGCCGAGGAGGTGAGGTCGCTGCAGGCCTTCCTGACGGAACGCCACTGCGATCCCGGCCCGGTCGACGGCGCCTGGGGGCGTAAGACCGCCGCGGCGCTCGACCTGTTCCAGTTGCATGCCGGAACGGCCATTGAGCGCCCGATCGAGGCGGCCGATCTCGACACGCTCGCGCAATCCGCCTTCAAGTGCTCCGACATCTCCAACATCAGCTACTTCGTGCCGGCCGATGTGGTGCGCGCGCTCGACGACGTGGCGCCGGACACGCGCACCCAGTTGTGCCGTGCCGCCGGGGCGGCGCGGACCGCCGTCAACACGATCACCCCGAAGGAGAAGCTGGAGGGGCTCAACTCGAAGATGAGCAACGCGAACGAGGCCTACGGCTTCAACGAACTGCAGCAGTTCGCCTCGGCGTTTTCCGACGTGGCGACCGAGGCCTACGTTCACGATAACGACGACGCCAAGAAGCAGCTCATCGAGGCGCTGTCGCGATGGGCGGCGCTCGACGCCTATGTCGAGACGCGCAACTGCGTCACCGGAAGCTGCCCGCCGGAGTGGCGCGACCCGCTCGGACAGGATCCGTCGCCCCGGAAGGACCACCAGACCGCCACGGACTACGTCATGGCCCTGGCGATGGCCTACTACACGGTGCTTGCCGACCACGAGGCCGAAGCCTTCGCCGAGCATCACGCCGAGATCAATCGCTGGTTCGGGACGTTCGGCGACAGGCTGCGCAACAAGTCGGGGTCCAAGGCCTATTTCGGCCTGCGCATGGGCCACCAGTGGGGCCACCTCCTGATGGAGATGGCGGGCGGCCGGATGGCGGATTTCGGCCGGCGGCTCAACAAGCTCTCCACGACGCTGCCGACCCAGGTGCTCGCCGACGGCGCGCTCAGGGACCGGACCACCCGCGGCAACCGGGCGATGTGGTACCACCACGCGTCGCTGGGCGAGCTGATCGCCTCGCAGGAGATGATGCGCGCCAACGGCATTGCGCTCGATGCCGATATGGAAGCGAACACCCATAAGGCCGTGACGCTGTTCCTCAACGCGCTCGACGATCCGGCGAGCATCGTTCCGTGGGCCGCGGCCGGCCACAACAATGGCGAGGACGGTCGCAACCAGGACTTCACCCTCAACGATTTCCGCGTCGTGGATTGGGGATCGAGCTGGGCCTACGCCTACGTCTTCCGCTACCCCGATCACGAGAACACGGCGCGTCTGCGGGCGGTTGTGGAGAATCTGGACGTCCTGCACCCGAAGGACCTCGGTATCGGGCTGAATTTCGGCTGCCTCTACCGGGCGTCGGATCCGGTCTTCCAGTCCATGGAAGCCTCGGGCAAATCGACCTTCGAGCAGGCGATCACCACCTACGCGACGGATTTCCGGAACGTGGCGATCCGCCTCCACAACATCACCGATCGGGACGCGGACTACGAGGACTACAAGATCGACATCGGACGAGCGACGTTCGGCGACTTTGAGAAGATATTCATGCGTTTCGGGGTCCTCGCCGACTACGCCTCGTCGGCCAAGCGGCCGGACCAGATCCGGCTGATGCGCATGTATGTGGAGGCGTCGCAGTTCCAGCCGGTGGACGGTGTGCGGCCGGACTTCTCGGAATGTGGGGAGCTTGCCTACAACGCCCAATGGCCCAGCGTGCGGCTGCATTTCGGGAGCGAGCGGGCGCTCAACCGCTGCATTCTGTCGAAGCTCCATCCCGACGATCTGGCGCTCTGGTACTCGGTCTATTCCGACCTCGATGGCCTGATCGCCGACGTGGAGAAAGCAGGCAACCAGCACGCGGCCAAGCTGTTGGAGGTCTACGACAACATCACGAACTGACCCGGTCGTTGCGTGTGAACCGGCCGACCCGGTGAGCAACGGTGCGACCTACTTCGAGGCCGTGATGGTGCAGCCGTCCTGGTAACCGCCCGAGACCGATCCGCGCATCGAATTGCCTGAGAACTGGACGGACCACGTTTCCACGATCGTCCGGCCGAGGAGATCAACATAGCGGACAGTGAGTGTGGCCGAGCCGCCGCTCTTGCTGACGCTGATGATCGGACCGCTGAGGAACCGGCCGGTCCAGGTCCCGCCGCCGCCGGTGATGTCGAGGGAACCGTTGCCGGACGAAGCGCGGCACTGCATTGCGTAGGACCACCGACCGTCGAGGCTGGAGGCCGGCGCGGCTGCCGGATCGTCCTGGGTGTCGGTTCTGCTCACCGCTTGGGCCACCGGGCAGGCGGGTGCATCGCCCGCTTCCAACCGCGCCAGCAGCGCTTCCGACGGCTGCAGGTCGCCTGAGCCGTCGCCGGCCGTATCGGCGAAACGCCGCAACGCCGCGCGGCTTCGGCCGCCCCAGATTCCATCCGCAGGACCGGCGTTGCAGCCGAGATCGTTGAGGCGTGTCTGAATCGCGACGGTCAGATCGCGATCGGACCGCTCAGGCGCTTCGGCGGGGGCCGGCGGCTCAGGTTCGGGCTCGGGCTCGGGTTCGGGTGTCAGAAGGGCTTCGAGACGCTTGCGGGCCGCCGGCGCAAAGACGCCGTCGGGGAAGCTCGCGAGGAAGGCCTCCAGCTCGACCGGGTCGTCCGAGTCGCGCACCGCATTCCAGTACGGTATCTCCAGCGTCGTGTCGGGGGGATCCGGGGTTTCGCGCGTCTCCACGGACACCACGGGCGGGGCGGCTGGCGCGGGTTCTCCTTCCTCGAAGAAGAAGTCTCCACGCAGCGACGACTGAACCCAGGGGACCTGTTCGCCGAGGGTGGCGTCCTCCACCTCGACGAGGACACGCTTGAACACCCGCTCGATCGACTCGCCCGGTTCCTTCATGGCTTTCGAGAGCGCGGCCGAATAGGGCGAGTTGGCGCCCCTGCCGTCCTGGGCGACCTGTCCCGGTGCGGCCGAGAAAGCGATCAGCGTGCCGCCCTCGGCGGTGGCGCGGGCCAGCCCCCGCGTGCCGGTGCGCACGTTGCTCCTGTACGGGTTGTCGCGGCACGCATCGAGGATGACGATGTTGGTCGCGTTGCCGGCGTCGCGCATCTGGCCGAGGACCGAGGCCATGGTTAGCGCCTCCAGTTCGAGATCGGATTCGGTCTCGATGCGTGCGCCGATGGGGATCAGGAAGTTCTCGCCGGCTGACTGGACGCCATGGCCGGCGTAGAAGAACAGGCCGACCGCGTCGGTGCCCGCCTGACGCAGGCGCGCGCCGAAGCGCTGGATCGATTTGCCCAGTTCGCGGCGGTCAGCGTCGACCACGCGCACCACCTCGAAGTCGAGCGTCTCGAGCGTGTCGGCGATGAGGTTGGCGTCATTGGCCGGATTGGCGAGCGCCGGGGCGTTCTCGTACGCGGCGTTGCCTACGACGAGGGCCACGCGCTCCTCCGCGAGCAAGGGCAGCGGCGTCGTTGCGATGAAGGCCGAGACCAGCCAGGCCAGTGGGTGGAAGCGCCAGTTCGCGAACATTGTCCCCCCGGCAGTTCGTTTCTCGCTCCACCGGGCTCACGGTGGCGTTTGCGTCCGGACACGTCTGGCGCGAAAAGACCTTATCACTTGCGGTCGTTGAGTGTGAACCAGCCGACCCCGGCGAGCACCAGCGCCGCGCCGACGGCGTCGATCATCGTCACCTGCTCGCCGAGCACGATGACGGCAAGGAGGATCGTCGCGACCGGCGACAGCGTGCCGATGGAGGCGTTGGCCTGGGCGGAGATCCGGTAGAGCGCCGCACTCAGGAAGAACGACGGCAGCACCGTCGCGCCAAGCGCTATGAAGACCATCAGGCCGAACGCGTAGGACGAGACGGCGAGGCTTTCGATCGGCTGCGTCAGCGCGAAGGTGGTGAACGCGCCGATGGCCGCGCCGCTCATGGCGACGCAGGTGAAGAGACGCGGTCCCATCTCGGCGACGATGGGCTTGGCCAGCAACTGGTAGAAGGCGAAGGCGATGGCCGCCATGAGCACCAGGCCGCTGCCGAGCGCCACGTCGGAGCCTGCCTCGCCGAACTTCTCGACGAAGATCAGCGCCAGTCCGCCCCAGCTCACGCCGATCGCCGCCAGTGCGTTCAGGCGTAGCCGGCCACCGAAGAACGCCGCCCCGAAGAGCACGACGAAAAGCGGATAGGTGAACAGGATCAGGCGCTCGTATTGCGCCGAGATGAAGTGGAGGCCGACGAAGTCGACATAGCTGGCGAACCAGTAGCCGAGCAGGCCGACGAGGACCGCGCGGACGAACAGCGCCGGCCGCGGCAGGGGTTCGCCGCGGCGTCGCCGGCTGGCCACGGCCATGGCGCCGATGGCGAGATAGACCGGCAGGGCGAGCGCCATGCGCATGGCGATCACGATCTCGGCGTTCAGACCGTCGGCGTAGGCGAGCTTGATGATGACGCCCTTGGTCGCGAACAGGATCGCGCCGACGGCGGCGAAGACGTAGCCGAGTTCCACATAGCCGAAGCCGCCGCCCGGCCGCGTGACCGGCACGGGCGCCGAAGGATCGGCCAGCGTCCCTTCCGGGGCGGCGTTGGTGTCGCGATGTCGGGCCGGTGGCATGGGCGACCTTGCGGCCCCTCCGGCCGGGTTCTGGGTGGCTCAGGCTTTCTGAGCGTCCCGTCCTACCACCGTGGTCCGGTTGCGGCCAGAACGGCCCGCCCGTGGGTGGGCGGTGGCGACGGCATCGATGAGCCGGCGGGTGTCGACCTCGGTGTAGAGCTGGGTCGTCGACAGGGAGGCGTGGCCGAGCAGGTCCTGGATGGCGCGGAGGTCGCCGCCGTTGGTCAGGAGATGGGTGGCGAAGGAGTGGCGGAGCGCGTGGGGGGTAGCGGTCTCGGCGAGGCCGAGCGCCCCCCGAAGCTTCGCCATGGTCCGCTGCACGATCCGCGGGTTGAGCGGGCCGCCGCGCGCGCCCACGAACAGCGGTCCGTCGCCGGCGAGGCGGTAGGGGCAGAGGCGGCGATAGGCGTCCACCGCCTCCACGACCGCCGGTAAGAGCGGCACGATCCGCTCCTTGCCGCCCTTGCCGAGGATTCTGAGATGACCGTCACCGTGGTTCGGGGCCTCGGCCGCAGTCAGCCCCAGGGCTTCGGAAATCCGCAGGCCGCAGCCGTAGAGCAGCGAGAAGACGGCGGTGTCGCGGGCGGCGATCCAGGCTTCCTCGTGGTCCGCCGTACCGGGCTCGGTCATGGTCAGCGCGGCGGCGGCCGGCAGCGGTCGCGGCAGCCGGCGCTTGCGCCGTGGCGTGCGGATTGCGGCGGCTCCGGCGGCGTTGGCGCCGGCATGGCGTTCCAGATAGCGGAGCAGCGAACGGATGCCGGCCAGGCCTCGCGCCACGGTGGAACCGGATGCGCCCGCGCGCCGCCGGTGGGCCATGAAGGCGCGCAGGTCGGTGGTGGCGAGGTCGGCGATGTCGGGCAGGCCCGGCAGCTTGCCGAGATGACCGGTGAGAAAGTCCAGCAACTGGTCGACGTCGCGGCAATAGGCCTCGACGGTCCGCTCCGACAGCCGCCGTTCGTCGGCGAGGTGCTGACGCCAGCGCTCGATCTGACGCGCCAGTGCGGGCGCGGCGTTGGGTCCTGTCGGCGGGGATGTGCCCATGCCGCCACGGTCGGCGGGGGCGGTAAACGAAGGGTTAAACGCTCTCCGCCAGGCGCAGGCCGATCGCAGCGTCCGGAAGCGCGCCGTGGCGGCGCTGGCACCGCGCGCAGTCGCGCCCGAGCTTGAACGAGCCGCCGCGGGTCACGGTGTAGTCGCCGCCATCGGCGTTGAACGTGTCGCGGACCGGATTGCCGCCGGGATAGGGCCGGTAGACGGACGCGGTCCACTCCTCGGCGTTGCCGGCCATGTCGAAGACGCCACACCACGAGACGTTGTCGGCCAAGGCGTCGACCGGCCGCGTGTCGCCGTGCCCGGCCTCGGTGGTGTTGGCGAGGCCCTCGACATACTGGTCGCCCCAGGGGAAGGCATGGCTCGCCGGGCCGGCGGCGGCGAACTCCCATTCGAACTCGGTCGGGAGACGAAACCCGCGCCGCATGGTGTGGGTGAGCCAGTCGATATAGGCGCGCGCATCGTCGAGGTTCATGCGCGCCGGGTGGTCGTTGCGGTCGGGTCGGGCGGTGAGCGCCTGGAAGTCGTCGCGCCGTCCGGTCTCGGCGAGGTAGAGCGCGAAGTCGGCCTGGGTCACCGGCCGTTCGGCGATGCGGTAGCGCTCGAGCCTGAGATGGAAGCGGGGCGCTTCCTTGCGCAGCCACTCGATCCGCACGTCGAGATCGCGATAGCGTTCCTGCAGAGCCTCGAGCTTCTCGAACGGCGTGCCGATCGGCGCATCGGCGCCGGCGATCTCGACCATGACGGGCACGCGCGGTTGCATGGTCGGCGCTCACACGATCGACTGGCCGGTCTTCTCCCAGTCGGCGAGGAAGGCAGCGAGGCCCTTGTCGGTGAGCGGATGCTGGGTCAGCTTCTTCAGCACCGCCGGCGGGACGGTCGCGACGTCGGCGCCGGCCATCGCCGCCTGCTTGACATGGAGGGGGGTGCGGATGGAGGCGGCCAGGATCTCCGTGCTGAGCCCGTCGTAGTTGTCGTAGATGACCCGGATTTCGCGGATGAGCTCCATGCCGTCGGAACCGATATCGTCGAGTCGTCCGGCGAAGGGGGAGATGAAGGTCGCGCCGGCCTTGGCGGCGAGCAGCGCCTGGTTGGCCGAGAAGCACAGGGTGACGTTGACCATGTGGCCCTTGCGGGTGAGGGCGCGACAGGCGCGCAGCCCCTCCCAGGTGAGCGGCACCTTGATAGTGACGTTGTCGGCGATGGCGGCGAGCACCTCGCCCTCCTTCATCATGCCGTCGAAGTCGGTCGCGGCGACCTCGGCCGAGACCGGCCCGTCGACCACGGCGCAGATTTCGGCGATCACGTCGCGGATGGCGCCGCCGGACTTGGCGATCAGCGAGGGATTGGTGGTCACGCCGTCCAGAAGGCCGGTTTCGGCGAGGTCGCGAATCTCGGCCACGTCGGCGGTGTCGACAAAGAACTTCATGCGGTTCTCCCAGGTGAACGGCGCGCACCCCCGCGGCCGGGGTTTCCTTTAGCCGAATCTCGTCCCATCGTCAGCCGGGAAAGAATCGATGGAGGTCTCCGGCGTGGCAGCGGACAAGGTCGTCTCGGTCCTCGTCCCGGTCGCCGTGGCCGGCGCCTACACCTACAAGGGTCCCGACGATCTGGCGCCCGGCGATATCGTCGAGGTGCCGCTCGGCACCCGCACCACGGTCGGCGCGGTCTGGGACGATCCGCCCGATCCGGAGATCGGTCACAACCGCCTGCGGGCGGTCGAGGGCCGCTTCGACGTGCCGCCGCTGGCGGCCGATCTCAGGCGCTTCGTCGACTGGGTGGCCAACTACAACCTGATCGCCCGCGGCATGGTGCTCCGCAGCGTCCTGCGGGCGCCGGGTGCGCTCGAGCCCGAGAATCCGCTCGCCGGTGTGCGCTGGACGGGCGAGGAACCTGAGCGCATGACTGCCGCCCGGCGCCGTGTGCTCGACCAACTGGAAGGGGGGCTGGCGTGGACGCGGAGCGGCCTTGCCGGCGCCGCCGGTGTCTCGGCCGGCGTCGTGCAGGGGCTGCTGCGGGGTGGCGTGCTGGAGACCGTCGACCTGCCCCGTCCGCCGCTGGTGCCGGACCCGGACCCGGCCTACGCCCATCCACAGCTCAACGACGACCAGGCCGCCACGGCGACGCATCTTAGAGGGCTCGTCGAGGCGTCGGCCTATGGCGTAGCACTCCTCGACGGCGTCACCGGGTCCGGCAAGACCGAGGTCTATCTTGAGGCCGTGGCGGCGGCGCTGGAGCGCGGCAAGCAGGTGCTGGTGCTGGTGCCCGAGATCGCGCTCACCGCCGCGTTCCTCGACCGCTTCGCCGACCGTTTCGGCGCGCGGCCGGCCGAATGGCATTCCGAGGTCGCGCCACGCGGGCGCGAGCGCTGCTGGCGCGGTGTCGCCGAGGGCAAGGTCCGCGCGGTCGTCGGCGCCCGTTCCGCGCTCTACCTGCCGTTCCGCGAGCTCGGGCTGGTGGTCGTCGACGAGGAACACGACCTTGCCTACAAGCAGGAGGACCGGGGCAGCTATAGCGCCCGCGACATGGCGGTGGTGCGGGCGCACATCGCCGGCTTTCCGGTCGTCCTCTCCTCGGCGACGCCGTCGATCGAATCGCGGGTCAATGCCGAGGCCGGCCGCTACGACCATCTGCAACTCCGCGGCCGCTACAAGGCGGCACCGCTGCCGTCGATCGAAGCGATCGACATGCGGGTCGACGGGCCGGAGCGCGGCAGTTTCCTGAGCCCGCGCCTGATCGGGGCCGCCCAGGAAGCGTTGGCCGGCGGCGGCCAGATGCTCTTCTTCCTCAACCGCCGCGGCTATGCGCCGCTCACGCTCTGCCGCACCTGCGGGCATCGCTTCCAGTGCCCCAACTGCTCGACATGGCTGGTGGAGCACCGCTTCCGCGGCGTCCTGCAGTGCCACCATTGCGGCCACACCGAGCGCACGCCCGAGGCCTGCCCCGCATGCGGCGACACGGAAAGCCTGGTGGCCTGCGGGCCGGGGGTGGAGCGGCTGGCGGAGGAGGTCGCGGCCCGCTTTCCCGAAGCCCGGCGGACGGTGCTTTCCAGCGACCTTGCCGGCGGCGTGGCGCGGCTGCGGGCCGAGCTCGACGCCATCGCGGCCGGCGAGGTGGACATCGTGATCGGCACCCAACTGATCGCCAAGGGCCACAACTTCCCGCTTCTCAGCGCCGTCGGCGTGGTCGACGCCGACCTCGGCCTTGCCCATGGCGACCTGCGGGCGGCCGAGCGCACCTATCAGCTCCTCAGCCAGGTGACCGGCCGGGCCGGGCGCTCCGGCGGCGAGAGCCGCGCCCTGCTCCAGACCTACGATCCCGACAACGCGGTCATCCGGGCGCTCGTGTCGGGAGATCGCGACGCCTTCTACGCCCGGGAGATCGAGGCGCGGCGCGCCGCCGGCATGCCGCCGTTCGCGCGCCTTGCCGCGCTGATCGTCTCGGGCCCCAATCGCGCCACGGCGCATGGCCATGCGACCGCGCTGCGGCGCAGCGCGCCGGCCGACGCGGACGTGCTGGTGCTCGGGCCCGCCGAGGCGCCGATCGCCGTCCTGCGCGGGCAGCACCGTTTCCGTCTGCTCGCCCGCGCGCCGCGCGGCAGGAACCTGCAGGACTATCTGCGCACCTGGCTCGCCGCCGCACCGCCGGCGCGCGGAGCCCTGAGGGTCACGGTCGACATCGATCCGCAGAGCTTTATGTGACCGTGCGGAGCGGTCGTCGGACGGTGCGCATGTTGCTCTGCGGTAGGGCCTATGCTAAGCGAACCCGCAACGTGGGGCAGGGCGTCAACCAGCCCCTTGGGGCGTACCGGAAAGTTTATTCCTTTCAGGGACTTAGCGATACCCACCCGATCCGAGCGGGGCCGGTCAATCGCGTCGAGAGGCAGGACAGAGGGTGGCTGACGACAAGGCGCTGAATGCCGGTGTAGCGGAACGTTACGCACAGGCCCTGTTCGAGCTGGCGCTGGAGGCGAAAGCGCTGGAAGCGGTGGAAGCCGATCTCGGTCGTTTCAACCAGTTGCTGGACGAAAGCGAAGACCTGCGCCGCCTCGTCCGCAGCCCCGTTTTTTCCGCCGAAGACCAGGTTCGCGCCATCGGCGCCGTGCTTGCGCGCGCCGAGATCGGCGGTCTCGTCGGCAACCTCGTCCGCGTCGCGGCGCGCAACCGCCGCCTGTTCGCGGTGCCCGGCATGGTCGACGCCTTCGCGCGTCTGGCAGCGCGCCATCGCGGCGAGGTGGCGGCTGCCGTCACCAGCGCCGAGCCGCTGTCGGAGACCCATGTCGGTGACCTCAAGGCGGCGCTTCGCGACAAGCTCGGCAAGGATGTAACGCTGGAGACGCGGGTCGACCCGACGCTCCTCGGCGGGCTGACGCTGAAGATCGGCAGCCGCATGATCGACGCCTCGCTGCGCACCAAACTCAACTCTCTCAAACTGGCTATGAAAGAGATCGGCTGATGGATATCAGGGCCGCAGAAATCTCCGCGATCCTCAAGGATCAGATCAAGAATTTCGGTCAGGAAGCCGAGGTCTCGGAAGTCGGCCAGGTGCTGTCGGTGGGCGACGGCATCGCGCGCATCTACGGCCTGGACAACGTGCAGGCGGGTGAAACCGTCGAGTTTCCGGGCGGCATCCAGGGCATGGCCCTCAACCTCGAGGCCGACAATGTCGGCGTCGTGATCTTCGGCTCCGACCGCGACATCAAGGAAGGCGACACCGTCAAGCGGACCGGCGCCATCGTGGAAGCGCCGGTGGGCAAGGGCCTGCTCGGCCGCGTCGTCGACGCGCTCGGCAATCCCATCGACGGCAAGGGCCCCATCGCGGCGGAGGAGCGTCGCCGGGTCGACGTCAAGGCGCCGGGCATCATTCCGCGCCGCTCGGTGCACGAGCCGATGCAGACCGGCCTCAAGGCCATCGACGCGCTGATTCCGATCGGCCGCGGTCAGCGCGAGCTGATCATCGGCGACCGGCAGACCGGCAAGACCGCCGTGGCGCTGGACACCATCCTCAACCAGAAGTCCGTCAACGAGACCGGCGACGAGTCGCGCAAGCTCTACTGCGTCTATGTCGCGGTGGGCCAGAAGCGCTCGACGGTGGCGCAGTTCGTGAAGGCGCTGGAGGAGAACGGCGCGCTCGAATACTCGATCGTCGTCGCCGCCACCGCGTCCGATCCGGCGCCGATGCAGTTCCTGGCGCCGTTCACCGGCTGCGCCATGGGCGAGTACTTCCGCGACAACGGCATGCATTCCCTGATCATCTACGACGATCTCTCGAAGCAGGCGGTGGCCTACCGCCAGATGTCGCTGCTCCTGCGGCGACCGCCGGGGCGCGAGGCCTATCCGGGCGACGTCTTCTATCTCCACTCGCGCCTTCTGGAGCGGGCGGCGAAGCTCAACACCGACAACGGCGCCGGCTCGCTGACGGCGCTGCCGATCATCGAGACCCAGGCCAACGACGTGTCGGCCTACATCCCCACCAACGTGATCTCGATCACCGACGGGCAGATCTTCCTGGAGACCGATCTGTTCTTCCAGGGCATCCGGCCGGCGGTGAATGTCGGCATCTCGGTGTCGCGGGTGGGCTCGTCGGCGCAGGTGAAGGCGATGAAGCAGGTCGCCGGCACCATCAAGGGCGAGCTTGCGCAGTACCGCGAAATGGCGGCGTTCGCGCAGTTCGGCTCCGACCTCGACGCCACCACCCAGCGTCTGCTCAACCGCGGCGCCCGGCTGACCGAACTCCTGAAGCAGCCGCAATTCTCGCCGCTCAAGATCGAGGAGCAGGTCGCGGTGATCTTCGCCGGCGTGAACGGCTATCTCGACGGCTTGCCGGTCGACAAGGTGGGCGCGTTCGAGGAGGACCTGCTGGCGGTGCTGCGCGCCGACCACAAGGACATTCTCGACGACATCCGCGAGAAGCGCGAACTCGATGACAACATCCGCGATCGGCTGACCGCGGCGATGGACGCCTTCGCCAAGGCGTTCGCCTGAGGGCGGGGCGAGGCGTTACGGGATCCGCTGAGCCATGGCCAGCCTGAAAGAACTTCGCAACCGGATCGCCTCGGTCAAGGCGACCCAGAAAATCACCAGGGCCATGCAGATGGTGGCGGCCTCCAAGCTGCGCCGGGCGCAGGCCGCGGCCGAGGCGGCGCGCCCCTATTCGGAGCGCATGGCGACGGTGCTCGGCAACCTGGCGGGCTCCGTGGCCGGGCGCGACGACGCGCCGAAGCTGCTCGCCGGCACCGGCAGCGACCAGCGCCACCTGCTGCTGGTGGCGACCGCGGAGCGCGGCCTGTGCGGCGCCTTCAACACCTCGATCGCCCGTCTGGCGCGTGAACGTGCGGAAGAGCTGATACGCGACGGCAAGGAGGTGCAGATCCTCTGCGTCGGCAAGAAGGGCCACGACATCCTCAAGCGGGAGTTCGCCGCGCACATCATCGACCTCATCGACTTGCGGGCCGTGAAGCGGGTCGGCTTCGCCGATGCCGATACGATCGGCAAGCGGGTGCTGACCCTGTTCGACGAGGAAACGTTCGACGTCTGCACGATCTTCTACGCCGAGTTCAAATCGGTCATCAGCCAGGTGCCGACGGCGCGGCAGCTTGTGCCGGCCGAGGTGCCGACCGGCGACGACGTGCCCGAGCTCGACACCGGCGACGCCATCTACGAATACGAGCCGGACGAGGATGCGATCCTCGCCGACCTCCTGCCGCGCAACGTTTCAGTGCAGGTCTTCCGGGCGCTGCTTGAGAACGCGGCGTCGGAGATGGGCGCCAAGATGACCGCCATGGACAACGCCACGCGCAATGCGGGCGAGATGATCGACGGCCTGACGCTGACCTACAACCGGACACGCCAGGCGATGATCACCAAGGAACTGATCGAGATCATTTCGGGCGCCGAGGCGCTCTGAAGGACGAGAGGACTACCAGGCATGACCGTAGCGAACGAGAATGTGAGCGGCGTCACCGGACGCATCACGCAGGTCACCGGCGCCGTCGTCGACGTGCAGTTCGACGAACACCTGCCGGCCATTCTGAACGCGCTGGAAACCGACAATGGCGGTACGCGGCTGGTCCTCGAGGTTGCCCAGCATCTCGGCGAGAACACGGTCCGGACGATCGCAATGGATACCTCCGAGGGGCTGGTGCGCGGCCAGGAGGTGACCGATACCGGCGAGCCGATCACCGTGCCGGTGGGCGACGAGACGCTCGGCCGGATCATGAACGTGATCGGCGATTCGGTCGACGAGGCCGGCGACGTCAAGACGCAGCAGCGCCGCGCGATCCACCAGCCGGCGCCGGAGTACGTGGAACAGTCGACGGAGACCGAGATCCTGATCACCGGCATCAAGGTCGTCGACTTGCTCGCGCCCTACTCCAAGGGCGGCAAGGTCGGCCTGTTCGGCGGCGCGGGTGTCGGCAAGACGGTGCTGATCCAGGAACTGATCAACAACGTCGCCAAGGCCCATGGCGGCTACTCGGTGTTCGCCGGCGTCGGCGAGCGGACCCGCGAGGGCAACGACCTCTACCACGAGTTCATCGAATCGGGCGTGAACGTCGACCCGCAGAAGAACAACGGTTCGACCGAAGGGTCCAAATGTGCGCTGGTCTACGGCCAGATGAACGAGCCGCCCGGCGCCCGCGCCCGCGTCGGCCTCTCCGGCCTGACCGTGGCGGAGTACTTCCGCGACCAGGGCCAGGACGTGCTGTTCTTCGTCGACAACATCTTCCGTTTCACGCAAGCGGGTTCGGAAGTATCGGCGCTGCTCGGCCGCATCCCCTCGGCGGTGGGCTACCAGCCGACGCTCGCCACCGACATGGGCGCGCTGCAGGAGCGCATCACCACCACCAGCAAGGGCTCGATCACCTCGGTGCAGGCCATCTACGTGCCGGCCGACGACCTGACCGACCCGGCGCCGGCGACCTCGTTCGCCCACCTTGACGCCACCACCGTGCTGTCGCGCGCGATCTCGGAGAAGGGCATCTACCCGGCGGTCGATCCGCTCGACTCCTCGTCGCGCATTCTCGATCCGCGGGTCGTCGGCGACGAGCACTACGAGGTGGCGCGCCAGGTGCAGGAGGTGCTGCAGCGCTACAAGCAGCTCCAGGACATCATCGCCATCCTCGGCATGGACGAGCTGTCGGAGGAGGACAAGCTGACGGTGGCCCGCGCCCGCAAGATCGAGCGTTTCCTGTCGCAACCCTTCTTCGTCGCCGAGGTGTTCACCGGCTCGCCGGGCGTGTTCGTCGACCTCGAGGACACCATCGCCGGCTTCAAGGGGCTGGTCGCAGGCGAGTACGATCACCTGCCGGAGGCGGCCTTCTACATGGTCGGGACCATCGAATCGGCCGTTGAGAAGGCGAAGAAACTCGCCGCCGAGGCGGCCTGATCGCGATGGCCGAAACGTTCCAGTTCGAACTCGTCTCGCCCGAACGGCTCCTGATGTCGGAGCCGGTGGCCGAGGCCGTCGTGCCCGGCGACGAGGGCTATTTCACCGTGCTGAAGGGCCACGCGCCCTTCATGTCGACGCTGAAACCCGGTGTGGTCGACGTCAAGCGCGAGGAGAGCGGTCAGGCCGAGCGCATCTTCGTGCGCGGCGGCTTCGCCGATGTCAGCGTGTCGGGCCTGACGATCCTTGCCGAGGAGGCCATTCCGCTGGCCGAGGTCGATCCGGAGGCGCTGGCGGCCGATGTCCGCAACGCCGAGGAAGACGTGGCCGACGCCAAGGATGCGGACACCAAGGCCGCGGCCGAGCTGCACCTGCACCAGTTGCGCGAAGTCCAGTCCGCGATCCAGAACGGCCGCTGAGTCTCAGCCGCCGATATCCGCGAACAGGAGGGCGACCTCGTCGTAGACGGGGCGTTTGAAGTCCACCACCAGGCCGGGGACGTTCGCGAGCTTCTCCCAGCGCCATTCGGAAAACTCGGGCTTGTGCTGGCCGCCGCCCGGCGCCGCGATGTCGATCTCGTCGTCGGTGCCCTTGAAGCGGAGCGCGAACCAGTGCTGCTCCTGGCCGCGATAGCGCCCGCCCCAGGACTGGCCGACCAGATGCTCCGGCAGGTCGTAGCGCACCACGTCGGGTGCCCGCTCGATCAGCGCGGCGCTGGTGATCGAGGTCTCCTCGTGGAGCTCGCGCAACGCGGCCTGGAACGGGTCCTCGCCCTTGTCGATCCCGCCCTGGGGCATCTGCCACCACGTGCCCGTGCCCTCGGCATCGTCCGGTGCATCGGCGCGGCGGCCGATCCACACCAGCCCATCGCGGTTGAAGAGCGCGATGCCGACGCACGGCCGGTACGGCAGATCGGTGGCGGCCATGCCGACGTTTCCGTTCAGCCGGGACGCGCCACCAGGGCGCTCAGCGGCACGATCTGGATGCCACGGTCGCGGGCGCGGTCGGCGAAGGCGCGCACCCGTTCGACGGTGAGCGGGAAGGCCGAACCGGTGGCAATCGCCCAGCCGCGCTTGCGGGCGAGCGCCTGGAGCTGGTCGAGGCGGGCGTCGATGGCGGCGGCGGAGAGATCGGCGTCGAGGATGACGTCGGCGCGGACGACCGGGGTGCGGCCGCGGGCATCGGTGTCGGCGAGGCTGCGGCCGGACGATCCGTCGTCGAGATACAGAAGCCCGCGGCGGCCGATCTCGGCCAGCACGGGCGACAGCGCCTCGGCATCGCTCGTGAACCTCGCGCCGAGATAGTTCATCACGCCGATATAGTTGGTGGCCCGCGCCAGCAGCCAGTGGAGGCGGTCGATGTTGGTCGCTTCCCCGGCGTCGCGGGTGAGCGTGTGCGGGCCGGGATCGGTGTCGGGGTAGTTGAACGGTTCCAGCGGCACCTGGAGCAAGAGTTCGTGGCCGGCGCCGCGGGCTTCGTAGACCGCGTCCTCGATCGCCTCGCCATAGGGCGCCAGCGCCAGGGTGACGGTGCCGGGCAGATCGCGAATGGCGTCGGAGGTGCCGCGGGCGTTGATGCCGATGCCGCCGATGACGATGGCGATGCGGTCGCTGTGCGCCGTCGCCGAGGTCGGCCGGGCGTAGGCTTCCAGCGGGCGCATGCCGCTCGTGCTGACCCGCGGCAGCGGCCCGTAGGGGCCCTCCTCGACCAGGTCGATGTCGGGAAGGGCGGCGAGCCGGATGGCGCCGCCGTCGGAGGGATCGTGGATGATGACGTCGCCGATATCGCGCAGGCCGCCGTCCGGGGTGATCTCGATCAGGCCGGAGATGGTGTCGGCGTCGATGCCGTCGCCGGCCGCGGTCGATCCGGTCAGGGTGGTGGTGTCGAGTGTCTGCAGCGACCCGGCGATATCCGATCCCTGGTCGCGGGTCAGCCAGAGATAGCCGCTCACGCTCGCGCCCGCGGCCACGAACAGGCCAAACGCCGCGATGCCGAACAGCGCCGCGCCGCGGAACCGGTGTCCGCGGTCGTCCACACCCAATGGCTTCGTCAGATCCTCGTCAGCCGACATCCGCCCGCCAAGCGCCGCATCGCGATGCGAGCCGGCGCGCGATGCGGGTGCGCCGATTCGCTAGTTCGGTATGCCGCGATTCGGGTCCGGCGGGAAGGCCGAGTTCACCTGCAGACCGCGCAGGAGGTCGAGGGCGTAGTTGAGCTGCACGTCGTCCTCGGGGTCCGGCGGGACGTAAGCGAACGAACCGCTCTCCTCCTCGCCGTCCTCGCCTTCGAGGTGACCGCGAAGGTTCGCTTCGCCGCGCGGCCGGATGGTCGGCCGGCCGACAAGGTCCTCCGGCAGCTCCTGGATCACGCGGATGTCCGGCGCGATGCCCTTGGCCTGGATCGAGACGCCCGACGGCGTGAAGTACTTGGCGGTCGTCAGGCGCAGCGCGCCGTTGGCGCCCAGCGGAATGATGGTCTGCACCGATCCCTTGCCGAAGGAGCGCGTGCCGACGATGGTCGCGCGGCCGTGATCCTGCAGCGCACCGGCGACGATCTCGGACGCCGAGGCCGAACCGCCGTTGATGAGCAGGACGACCGGCTTGCCGTCGGTCAGGTCGCCGGAGCGGGCATTGAAGCGCTGCATCTCGCCGGCGTGGCGCCCGCGTGTCGAGACGATCTCACCCTGGTTGAGGAAGGCGTCGGAGACGGCGATCGCCTGGTCGAGAAGGCCGCCGGGATTGTTGCGCAGGTCGATGACGAAGCCCTGGAGATCGTCGCCGATCTCGTCCTCGAGCTTGGCGATGGCGTCGCGCAAGCCGTCGAAGGTCTGCTCGCTGAACGAGGTGACGCGGACATAGCCGACATTGTCCTCGGTGCGCGAGCGTACCGCCTGGATGGTGATCTCGGCGCGCACGATCTCCACCTCGAAGGGTTCGGTGACGCCTTCGCGCAGGATCGTCAGGATGATCGGCGTGTCGACGAGGCCGCGCATCAGGTCGACCGCCTCGTTGAGGCTGAGGCCCTGCACGGCTTCGCCGTCGAGGGCGATGATCAGGTCACCGGCGAGGATGCCGGCGCGGGCGGCGGGTGTGTCGTCGATCGGCGACACCACCTTCACGACCCCGTCCTCCATGGTCACTTCGATGCCGAGCCCGCCGAACTTGCCGCTGGTCTGGACCTGCATGTCCTGGAAGCTCTCGGGGCTCAGATAGCTGGAGTGGGGGTCGAGGCTGGTCAGCATGCCGTTGATCGCCGACTGGATCATGCCCTTCTCGTCCGGGGCCTCGACATAGTCGGCGCGCACGCGCTCGAACACGTCGCCGAACAGGTTCAGCTCCCGATACGTCTCCGGGGAGGCCGCATTGGCGGCACCGCGCAGAAGGTCAGGCTGCGTGACGCCGATCGTGCCGACGACGCCGATCACGACGCCGGCGAGGATCATCGAGGCTCTGCGAATCATCCGCCAACCTTCTCCATATTGGACGCGGCCCACCACGGGGCCGGGTCGATCGAAACACCATCCCTGCGAAACTCGATATAGAGCACGGGCGGGGATGCAGCCACACCGGCGTCCAGACTGGCCAGTTGCGGTGTCGACATCTCGCCGACCGGCTCGCCGGCGAGAACGAACTGTCCGAGCTGGACGTCGATCCTTTCCATCCCGGCGAGCAGCACATGGTAGTCGTCGCCGACATTGATGATCAAGAGGCGGCCATAGCTGCGGAAATCGCCCGCATAGACCACCCAGCCGTCGGCGGGCGAGGACACCTGCGCCCCGGAACGGGTTTCCAGCGACATCCCCTGGGCGATGCCGCCAAGCCCATCATCCTGGCCAAATGTGGTGATTTGCCGGCCGTTGGCGGGCAGGGGCAAGAGCCCTTTGGCGTCGACGAAGGCGACCGCGGGCGCCAGCCGGTCGGCCTCGCCGAGGCTGCGGGCCGGTCGCCCGCCGGTGGTCGAGCGGGCAGCGCGGGCGGCTGCATCGGCGGCCGCGGAGGCCGCCGCCGCGGTGGCGTTTTCGGTCTCCAGCCGGGCAATCAGGTCGCGCAGCGAGGTCACCTGGCTCGCCAGCGCCTCGGCGCGGCGTTCCTCGATTTCCAGCGCCTCCAGCGAGGCGGCGCGCTGCAGGCGCTTCTGCTCCAGGAGGAGCGCGATGCGGGTCCGGCCTTCGATCAGGGCCAGCGCATCGGCGCGCAGGCGGTCGCGCTCGCTCTCCTGCGCCCGGCGCAGGGCCACGAGGCGGTCGAGGTCGCCGGCAAGCGCCTCCGCGCGGTCGCGTAGTTCGGGGATGACGGCGCCGAGGAGGATGGCGCTGCGGACCGAGGCCAGGGCGTCCTCGGGGCGCACCACGATCACCGGCGGCGTCCTGAATCCGAGGCGTTGCAGGGCCGCCAGCACCTCGGCCAGCACGCGCCGCCGCTCGCCGAGCGACAGGCGCAGGCGATCCTCATCAACAAGAAGTGAAGCGAGCCGCCGCTCGGACTGATCGATCACGCCTTCCAGGCGCTGGACTTCCTGGCCGCCTTCGATCAGCGACTGGTTGAGCGTGGCGCGATCGCTCTCCAGGGCTTCGATTTCCTGCTGGAGCTCGCGGCGGCGGGCATCGCTCAGTTCGATGTCGCGGGTGAGCGCGGCCAGTTCGTCGCGGCGCGCATCGACCGGCGATCCGGCGACCGTTTGCGCCACCGTCGGCGCCGCCCAGGCGAGCGCGATCACAACGGGCAGGCAGCGCAACAGGCCGTGGCGCCAAGCCAACGCGGTCGGGTATCCGGTCATCGCTTCGATCGTACCGCAACAGGTGTTGACGGTCTGTCAACCATACCAAGCGATCTCAGGCGTTGTGATAGGGATGGCCGGCAAGGATGGTCTCGGCGCGGTAGATCTGCTCGGCCAGCATCACGCGAACGAGCTGGTGCGGCCACGTGGCGGCGCCGAACGCCATCACCAGATCGGCGCGCGCGGCCATCTGCGGTCCGTGACCGTCCGGACCGCCGATCGCGAACACGATCTCGTCGATGCCGCCGTCCCGCCATGCCGCGATCTCGCCGGCAAGATCGGTGCTGGAGAGATTCTTCCCGCCCTCGTCGAGGGCGATCAGTTTCGCATTTTGGGGGACATGGGCGAGAAGCCGCCCGGTCTCGTCGCGGCGGCGTTGCCCGGCGTCGCGCGCGCGGGCCTCGGGGACCTCGCGGAGATCGACCGTCAGGCCCAGTCGCCGGCCGAACGCGTCGGCGCGGCGGAGGTAATCGTCGAACAGGGTTCGCTGCGGTCCGGCCTTCAGGCGCCCGACCGCGGCAATCGTCACGCGCATGCGAAACCGGCCGCGGGCGCGGCCTTCTTCGTCAAGCGGCGGTCGGCGCCATCGGCTGGCCGAGCTGCCACATCTTTTCCAGACCGTAGAAGCTGCGGACCTCCGGCCTGAAGACATGAACGATGACGTCGCCGGTGTCGATCAGGACCCAATCGCAATGGCGCTGGCCTTCGATGCGGATGTCGCGCCAGCCGGCCTTCTTGAGATCGGTGACCAGTTGCTCGGCAATGGCGTTGACGTGGCGGTGCGACCTGCCGGAGGCCACGACCATGTAATCGCCGAGGGGCGACTTGCCGGTGATGTCGATGGAGACAATGTCTTCGGACTTGGAGTCTTCCAGGCTTCCGAGGACCACCTTGTGCGTATCGACGGCTGTCAGCGCGAAGTCTGTCGCCGCGATGCGGGGAGAGGATGTCTCCCCCTGACGAAGCGTGGTTGTCAGAGTCCGATTCCCTTTTCCGTTACCGCGGAGTTGGCGGCACCCCTACAATAGGCATCGCAGCGTGACGCTTTCAAGACGACCGGCCAGATTCGTCGCCACCGGCCCGCAGCGCGGTCGACGACAAGGGCACGTGCGGGGCGGGCAGAAAGACCCAGGCCGGCGGCGGCAAAGACGGCAGGTTTGCGCTGTCGCGGGCCGGAATCCGCGCGCTCGCGAGCCGTTTTGCGGCCGGCGAGGCCAGCGCCGACAGGGCGAGGCCCGGCCGGTTGAAAACCGCGATCGGCACACGCGCGGCAATGGAATACCACGCCTCCCAGCGGTGGAAGCCGGCGAGGCTGTCGGCGCCCATCATCCAGACCGGCCAGACACCGGCGAGCCGCGGCAGGAGCCGGCCGAGCGCGGCGGCCGTGGTTCGGGTGCCCAGCGCTTGCTCCACACCGGTGACGTGGACGCGCGGGTGGCGCGTGAGGGCGCGGGCCGCGGCGATCCGGCGGGCGAGGTCGTTGCTCGGCGCGTGGGGCTTCAGCGGGTTCTGGGGCGCGACCAGCCACCACACCCGATCGAGACCCAGTTGGCGGAGCGCAATGTCGCTCACCGCCAGATGGCCGGCATGGGGCGGGTCGAAGGTGCCGCCGAACAGGCCGACCTTGAGGCCCGGCCAGTGGGGCGGGAGCGCGAGATCGGCGGCCGTGGGGCCGGAGGCCGACGTCAAGGACGGACCTGACCCGAACCGCGAACGCGGTACTTGAAGCTGGTCAGTTGCTCCACGCCGACGGGCCCGCGGGCATGCATGCGCCCGGTGGCGATGCCGATTTCCGCGCCCATGCCGAACTCGCCGCCGTCGGCGAACTGGGTCGAGGCGTTGTGGAGCACGATGGCGCTGTCGACCTCGGCGAGGAAGCGATCGGCCGCCGCCTGATCGGCCGTGACGATGGCGTCGGTGTGCTGCGATCCGAAGCGGGCGATATGGTCGATGGCGGCGCTCTCATCGTCGACGACGGCGACGGCGATGACGGTGTCGAGGTACTCGGTCACCCAGTCGGTATCGGTGGCCGCTGCCATTGCCGGATCGAGCGCGCGCGCGTCGGCGTCGCCGCGCAGTTCGCAGCCGGCCGCGCGCAGCGCATCGGCGATCACCGGCAGGTGGGACGCCGCCACGGCGCGATCGATCAGCACGGTCTCGGCCGCGCCGCAGATGCCGACGCGGCGCATCTTGGAATTGAGCACGATGTCGCGGGCCATCTCGACATCGGCAGCGGCGTGGACGTAGACGTGGCAGATGCCCTCAAGGTGGGCGAACACCGGTACCTGGGCCTCTGTCTGCACCCGCTCGACGAGGCTGCGGCCGCCGCGCGGCACGATGACGTCGAGGCAGCCGTTCAGCCCCCGGAGCATCTCGCCGACGGCCGCGCGATCGCGCGTCGGGACGATCTGGATGCTGGCTTCGGGTAAGCCCGCGGCGGCGAGACCGCGTACCAGGCAGGCGTGGATGGCCCGCGAGGTGCGGAACGAATCGGACCCGCCGCGCAGGATGACGGCGTTGCCGGCCTTCAGGCACAGACCGCCGGCGTCGGCGGTGACGTTGGGCCGGCTTTCGTAGATCACGCCTATGACGCCGAGCGGCGTGCGGGCGCGTTCGATCGTGAGACCGTTGGGCCGATCCCATGCCGCGATGACGTCGCCGACGGGATCGGGCAGCTCGGCAATATCTTCCAGCGCGACGGCGATACCCTCGATCCGCTCCGGCGTCAGGGTCAGGCGGTCGATGAAGGCGGGCGTGCCGCCGGCCTTCTCCATATCGGCGACATCGGGCGCGTTGGCGGCGAGGATGGCCGCTTCGTCGTCGCGAATGGCTGTGGCTGCGGCGCGCAAGGCGCGGTTCTTGGCGTCGGTGGTAGCGAGCGACAGGGCCCGGCCGGCCTCGCGCGCGGCACGGCCGAGGTCCGCCATCTCGGCGGCGATGTCAGGCGTGGTGTCGGGTGCGACCCTGTCTGTGGCCTCGGCGATGCTCATCTTGCGTTCCGGCGTATGGTCCGGTGTTGTCCCGCCCGGCGGGGTGATCCGCGGCGGTTTTGGCATACCTCGCAGGGTGCGATCAACGCGGCTGCCGATTTTCGGCTTGCGGCCGGCCCGGTTTGCCTGTCACGTGTCCCGCGTGAACGCCCCGCCTGCCTCTCCCTCGCACGCCATCGACCACCGCCTGATCGCGGCCGGGATCGGTCTGACGCTGCTCGGAATCTTCGTCTTCTCGATCGCCGATGCGGTGGGCAAATGGATCCTGGCGACCTACGCGATCGGGCAGCTCATGCTGATACGCAGCCTGACCGGGCTCGTCATTCTGGCGCCGGTGGTGTGGCGGGCCGGGCCGGCGGTGTTCCGCAACCTTCAGCAGCCGGGCCTGCAGGCGGTGCGGGCGATCCTGTCGACCGCCGAGACCGCGTTCTTCTTCTGGGCGATCTCGTTCCTGCCGCTCGCCGACGTCACCACGTTCTACCTCGCCGCGCCGATCTTCGTGACCATCCTGGCGGCGATATTTCTGGGCGAGCATGTGGGCTGGCGGCGCTGGGCGGCGATCCTGGTCGGGTTCGTCGGCGTCGTGCTGGCGCTCGGGCCGTCGGCGGCGGTGGCGTCGCTGCCGGCGGTCATCGCGCTGGTCGGCAGCATGACTTTCGCGGTCCTCATGATCATCACGCGCCATCTGCGGTCGACGCCGGACGTGGTGCTGATCACCTTCCAGTTCATCGGCGGGCTCGCCTTCGGGGTCGTGGGGGTCCTGTTCGGATGGACGCCGATGACGGCGCTCGACCTGGCGATCATCATGGCGATGGGCGTGATCGCCCTGGTCGGCCATTTCTGCATCAACCGGTCGCTGAAGCTGGCACCGGCATCCGTCGTTGCGCCGTACCACTATACGGCGATCGTCTGGGCGGTGGTGCTGGGGTTCGTGGTGTTCGCCGACGTACCGAGCCCGGTGACGGTCGCCGGTGCGGCGCTGATCATCGGCTCGGGCCTGTTCATCTTCTTCCGCGAGCGCCGGATCACGCCGGGCGAGCCGCCGGATATCCCCGAGCGCTGACGCCTCACTCGTCGTGCAGCACCATGTCGTCGCGGTGGATCATTTCCGCGCGGCCGGCGAAGCCCAGGATCGCTTCGATCTCGCGGCTGTTGCGGCCGGCGATCCGGGTGGCGTCGCCGGTGTCGTAGGCGACCAGTCCCCGGCCGATCCGCGCCCCGCCGTCCACCACGATATCGACGGCGTCGCCGCGCTGGAACGCGCCCTCGACGCCGCGAACGCCGGCCGGCAGCAGGCTTTTGCCGGCGCGGAGCGCCCGCGCCGCCCCCTCGTCGATCACCACGCTGCCGCGGGTTTCGAGATGGCCGGAGATCCAGCGCTTGCGGGCCGTCACCGGGCTGGCGGAGGCGTCGAACCAGGTGCAGTCCTCGCCCCCGGCGATGCGTCGGATGGGATGGAGGTCGTGACCGCCGGCGATGACCATGGCGGTGCCGGACGCAGTCGCGATCTTCGCGGCTTCGAGCTTGGTGCGCATGCCGCCGCGGGAGAGGTCGGAGCCGGCGTCGCCGGCCATGGCTTCGATCGCCGGCGTGATCCGCTCCACCCGGGTGAGCAGGCGCGCATCCGGGTTCTCCGCCGGCGGCGCGTCGTAGAGGCCGGCAACGTCGGAGAGCAGGATCAGCAGGTCGGCGCTCGCCATGGTGGCGACGCGGGCGGCCAGCCGGTCGTTGTCGCCGTAGCGAATCTCGGCCGTGGCAACCGAGTCGTTCTCGTTGATTACCGGCACGGCGCAGAGCCCGAGCAGGGTGGCGACCGTGGAGCGGGCGTTGAGATAGCGTCGCCGCTCCTCAGTGTCGCCGACGGTGAGCAGGATCTGGCCGGCCGTCACCCCGTGCCGGCCGAGCGACCGGGCATAGGCCCCGGCCAGCGCAACCTGGCCGACGGCGGCGGCGGCCTGGCTCTCCTCGAGCCGCAGCGGACCGGCCGATAGGTTGAGCACGCCGCGCCCGAGGGCGATGGCGCCGGAGGAGACGACCATCGCTTCCCGTCCGGCCGCGACCAGGCCGGCGATATCGTCGCACAGCGCGTCGAGCCAGCCCTGCCGGAGCGAGACGCCGTCGTCCTCGATCAGGAGCGAGGAGCCGATCTTGACGACCACGCGTCGATAGGGGGTGAGGAGGTCGGCTGTCGCGGCCGCTGCCGTTGTCATGGGGAGGTTTTAGAGTGGTTCATCGCGTGATGGAACGGTTCCGCCTTGTGATCGGCGCGTCCTCTGGCCTTTCAGGCACCGCGTCGTCCTGTACGCCGCGCAGCGTCTTCGATGATGCGCCCCAGATACGGGACCTGAAGCTTGTACGTTTGTCTGGGTCCCGGGTCTGCACCGCACCACTTCGCGCTGCATCGCGCCCGGAACGACGGCCTGGTCGATCTACGGGCGCCAGCTCTCCTTCGGCGGTGCGGCCTCCTGCTGCCGGGCCGTACGGCCGACGTCGATGGTCGCGCGCAGGGCCCGCAGGGCCGTCGCAACGCCTTCGCCGGAGGCCGACGACAGAAGGAGCGGTTCCTTCCCGGTGGCGGCCGCCAGGGCGTCGCGGAGCCGGGCCCGTTCGTCTTCAGCGACGGCATCGATCTTGGAGAGGGCGATGATCTCCGGCTTATCGGTGAGTCCGTGGGCGTACGCTTCCAGTTCATGGCGCACGGTCCGATAGGCGGCGGTCGGGTCCTCGCCGGTGGCGTCGACCAGATGCAGGAGGACGCTGCAGCGCTCCACGTGGCCGAGGAAGCGGTCACCGAGGCCGGCGCCTTCGTGGGCACCTTCGATTAGGCCGGGAATGTCGGCGAGCACGAACTCGGTCCCATCGATGGCCGCGACGCCGAGATTGGGATGGAGGGTGGTGAAGGGGTAGTCGGCGATCTTGGGGCGCGCGGCCGAGACGGCGGCGAGGAAGGTCGACTTGCCGGCGTTCGGCAGGCCGACGAGACCGGCGTCGGCGATCAGCTTCAGGCGCAGCCAGACGGCAAACTCGGACCCGGTCTGGCCCGGATTGGCGCGGCGCGGGGCGCGGTTGGTGGATGACTTGAAATGGGTGTTGCCGAAGCCGCCATTGCCGCCGCGCGCAAGCCGCACGCGCTCGCCCACACGGGTGAGATCGGCGATCACGGTCTCCTGATCGTCGTCGAGCACCTCGGTGCCGACCGGCACCTTGAGGACGATATCCTCGCCGTCGCGGCCGGTGCGATCGCGCCCGGCGCCGTCATGGCCGCGCTCGGCTTTGAAGTGCTGGCGGTAGCGGTAGTCGATCAGGGTGTTGAGCCCGTCCACCGCCTCGACCCAGACGTCGCCGCCGCGGCCGCCGTTGCCGCCGTCGGGGCCGCCGAACTCGAGGAACTTCTCGCGACGGAAGGAGACGCAGCCATTGCCGCCGTCGCCGGAGCGCACATGGACCTTGGCCTGGTCGAGGAACTTCACGCCGTCGCCCCCGCCCTGGCCGCGCGCCACACCGCCCGGTCGAGCACATAGGATTCGACCGGGACCCGCGTCGACAAAGCGGCGCAATCGATGACGCCGGCGGCGCGGTAGCGGAAGCCGCATTTGCGGAGGATCCGCCGCGATGCGTCGTTGATCAGGCGGCAGCTCGCCTCGATCCGCGCGACTCCCGGATCGGCAAAGGTGGCGTCGATCAGCGCGCGGGCGGCCTCGGTCGCGTAGCCGTGGCCCCAGTAAGGCTCGCCCAGCCAGTAGCCGAGTTCGTGGTCACGGTTCTTGCCCGCCTCGATGCCGCAACCGCCCATCAGGACGCCGTCGTCCGCACGGATGATCGCGCAGACACGGCCCGACGGGCCGACATCCGACGCCCAGGCGATGAAGCGCTCGGCATCGGCGCGGCCGTACGGGTGCGGGATCCGCGAGGTCATCATGGCGATGGCGGGATTGTCGACGAGCGGCACGATGGCGTCGATGTCGGCGGCGGTGGGCGGCCGCAGCCGAAGACGCGCCGTGCGCAGGACGGCGTGGTCGCGCTCCGTGTCGGTGCTGGCAGGATGCGTCACGGTAGCATCCTCCTCAGGCTGCCGCCGGGGCCGTGACGCTGGCCGCGCCCCAGGCTTTGAGGCTCGTCCAGCTTCCGCGATCGAGCACGTAGCGCTCGCGCGCCCGCGGGTCGTCGGCGCCCGCCTGTGCCGCGCCGCTGCCGCGGTACTGGAAGCCGGACTTTTCGAGCATGCGGCGGGCGCGACCGTTGGCAACGGCGATCTCGCACCACAGGGCGCCGGTGCGGCGGTCGGCAAAGGCGAGGTCAACGAGGGCCTGGAGCGCCTCGGTGCCCAGACCCTTGCCCCATTCGGTCGCGTCGAGCCACAGCGCCACGGAAGTCGGCGCGCGGGCGTCGGCGGGCCGGCCGATGATGCCCTGGCCGACCACGAGCCCGGTGTCGGTGGCGACGATCGCCAGGCGCTGATCGTCCGGCCCGATATCGATCGCCTCGACATCGGCGGCGAGCAGTGGATCGGCGAGGAGGGCGGCCATGACCGCCTCGTCGGCCGGGGCAAACGGCCGTAACGCAAGGCGCGCCGGCCGGGGCAAGGGGATCGCCCGGTCACGGGCGCCGCCGAAGATTTCGTACCGCATATCGGGTCCTTCCGTCCCGGTATGAAAAAGGGGAGATGGCGTCCCATCTCCCCTTGTCGGTGCGATCTGTCGCCGGGTCGATGAGACGCCGGCGTGTGACTGTCCGGCGTTATTCGGCTGCCTCCATCGGCTGGACCGATACGTAGGTCCGGCCTTTGGCCTTGGTCCGGAAGGCGACCTTGCCGTCGACGGTGGCGAAGAGGGTGTGATCCTTGCCGAGGCCGACATTGTCGCCGGCGTGCCATCGCGTGCCGCGCTGACGGACGATGATGTTGCCGGCCTTCACGGCCTCGCCGCCGTACTTCTTGATGCCGAGGCGGCGGCCAATGGTGTCGCGGCCGTTGCGCGACGAACCGCCGGCTTTCTTGTGCGCCATACCGGTCTCCTAGTCCTTCTCGGCCATGAGCGACTTGGCCTGGTCGATCCAGCCGTCGCGCTCGATGCGGCCCTTGAAATTCAACGCGTCGTCGACGCGGGCGATGTCGTCGGCGCTCCACGCGGCGATCTGCGCATAGGTGGTGACGCCGAGGTCGTGGAGCTTCTTCTCCAGCACCGGGCCGACACCGGAAATCTTCTTGAGGTCGTCGGCCTCGCCGGCGGGCTTGGCTTTGGCCTCGGGTTCAGCCTTGGGCGCCGGCGCGGCTTCCGCCGTCTCAGCGGCGGGCTCGGGCGCGGCCTCGGGCTTCGGCGTCTCTGGCTCCGGCGCTTGGGCCTTCGCCTTCTTCGCCGGCTTGGCCTTGGCGGGCTTGGCGCCGTCGGTGAGGATCTCGGTGATCCGCACCACGGTCAGATCCTGGCGATGGCCGCGGGTGCGCTTGGAGTTCTTGCGCCGCCGCTTCTTGAACACGACCACACGCTCGCCACGGCTCTGGCGGACGATCTCGCCGGCGACGGACGCGCCCGCGACCAGCGGCTCGCCGACGGCAAGGGCGCCTTCGCCGCCGACCATCAGCACATTCTCGAAGGCGATCGCGTCGCCCTCGGCTCCGGGAAGCCTCTCGATCTCGATCTGATCGGCGGCGGCGACCTTGTACTGCTTGCCGCCGGTTTTGATGACTGCGAACATCTTGCCAATCCAGCGCGCCGGCCGAGGCGCTGACCCCGGGAGAAGCGGCGATTTCCATAGAAAACAAGGGCGCGGCCGCCGGGCCACGCCATAGCGCGGCGCACTATAGGCACGGCCGTTGGCGTGTCAAGAATTTGGCACGGGTGCGCGGCGTTGGTGCCGGGGAGTTGAGCCCGGTCAGGCGCTTGCGGCGCACCGCGCCTCGTGTATGGTGCGCGCCGCTGCCCAGACCAGGACGCGGAGAGGTGCCGGAGTGGTCGAACGGGGCGGTCTCGAAAACCGTTGAGCGCGCAAGCGTTCCGGGGGTTCGAATCCCTCCCTCTCCGCCAGCGGATATTGACTGACGTTTGGGGACGCGGCTATGCAAAACCGCCGCAGAAGGAGCGTTCTCTGGATGCCCATGGAAACCGACTAAGCGTTCGAAGTAGGAACACCGCGGTTTGCATGTCTCAGCGCTGTCTTTCGATTGCTTCGTAGAAGTCCTCTGAGGCAATCCCGATAACCTTCTTCATAGCCGTTTTCGCGGCACGCTTGGCGTCGTCCCAATGCTCCGAGAACGCAAAAATTCGGACTTGGTAGCGATAGTGTTCGTACGCGTCGGTCCACTCTCTGACAGGGAAAAGTTGTGCTACGGCCATTCCTGATTCACTGGTGGAGTTGTGTGCGACCACCGCGTCGATGTCCTCAAAGCGCGGCGCGCTAGGCGCATCGACCCAAACGCCCGCGGCATCAAGGGCCTCCCTCCAGGACGAGCCGAGGCTTGGTTTCAACAGAAGCAGTTCGTCTCCCATGGCCTCTTCTAGTTGCTCAATTGTCCTCATCTTCTTCTGAGGATCGTGCAGATTCAGCAAAAAATCATTAAGTATTTCTCCAGGAGCATGGTCGGCTACAGGCCCACTAAGGCTGTATACCTCGCGAGGTATATACCTATTTGCTATTCGATAAGCATACGATATTTCAGTGTTTGAACCGATCTCCTGCATCTTAGCGATTGAGGCGTCAGTATATGACATGAATTTAATAATCATTTCCTCGTCAGTTCTTCCTTCCCTCAGCCAGCGTTGAAGCTTCCGCGTAAGAAGACGTTCTAAAAGCCCCTCTGACGCACGAGATTTTCCGTGGTGATATATGTATGAGAATAGCATCATTTTACATATTACTATTTGTTCAACGACATTCATAGCTCTACGCGACAGCCTTAATCTATATGTATCGTAATACGGTAACTGCCCTGCAGTCTCTTTTCTCTTGGTTTGGGTCGAATCCGCTTTTTCGTATAGTTGTTTGAGTCTATCCTCTCCATCGGCGATCCTATCTCGACGGATCGCAACATCATACATATATCTATCAACGTCATATCTGAGGGGAAGACCTGCTGCTTGGGCGTCTCGCAGAAGGTAATCTAACTTATCAGCGTCGAATCCTGATGAGATAATATCTCCCATGAACTGCAAAAATGGGTGAGCTGATCGACCGACGATCATCAACGCAACGTTGGTTAGATCTATTTCTCTGATGCGTATTTTAGACCGATCAGTTCCCTTCAATTGCGCTCTGGCACGGTCAATTATCGACCTGATTGAATTTGTCAGACATATGCAGAAAGAAATAACCTCACCTGCCCCCTTTCTCTTGCCGGTAAATTTGCTTAACTCATCAGATGCTTCGTTCAGAAGACGTATGCTACTGTATACCTTTTCAGAAGTGTGGCTATATAAACTATGTCCGGTATCGTGTAAGAGTGCAGCTAGCCTTAGTTCCTGTTTCAGTCGTGTAATATTGTCGTTTATATCTGCGCCCGGCCAAATACTAGTAAGTATGTCGTCTAGCTCGCCGCGGCTGTTCTCAACAATTGCGTCAAAGATGCGCGATGCAACAACAACAACGCCAAGAGTGTGTTCGAATCGGCTGTGGTGAGCTGACGGATAAACGTGATAGGCTAGGCCCGTCTGGTGAATATCACGAAGTCGCTGCAGAACTGGCGAGTCAATAAGGGCGAGCTCGGGCCAGTAATATTTTGAAGTTCCCCAAAGATTGTCGTGTATGACTTTGGACGACTTGATCGTCAGAAAAGGGTGAATTGCGCTGTTGGAGAAGGCGTCTGGATGTGCGTTCGACAGATAGCGGTCCAGGATGCCAACAACACTGGCCAACTTGGGATAGGCGCCGAGCAGAGGGCTATCATTCGGCACTTAAAAGCCTCAGAAATGAGCAGCCGGTTAGGGCCCAGATGCTGCTCGAAAAGCTCGGCCTTCAGGTGTTCGGGGTGAACTCCGCCGCGGCCAACTCGGCAGCGTGATCTATGAAGTGCCGTGAACTTTCATCAATATCACGCAAGTCGTCAAGCCAACGTTGCGCGCGGTCCTGCGATAACGAAATAACCTCGAACTTTGGATTATGTCCTGCGACGCTTGCCGTGAAATGCATTGCATTAATGAAGTCAGATAACTCCTCCGATCGGGGATAGGGGCCGTCCCAATTGAAACTCAATTCAGCAAGAAATTGTGGCCGCTTCTCGCTGTTCGATTGTTTAAGTTTATAAAATACTTGATGCCATTTTTCTTGATCACGAAACGGCAATGGGACTTCTTGATTGTGAAGCTTCGCCGCCAAAGCTTTTACAACTTCACCTAGGGTTAGCTCGCGGGATTGGTCGGCGGCCATTACGAGATCTCCCAAGTCGCTCATACAGAATTATGAGGTTGAATCCTAAAAATGGCTTGACAGCGGTCGACACGCAAGTGATGTTCATGAAATGTTCCGCTACTGGGTAACATTTTTCCACATGTGAGTCAAATGTGTCACGGAGAATCTGCCTTTTTCGTTTTTCGCGGACAGAATCCGCTTCGGTATTGCCATGTTGATTCGCTCCACTACATCCGCCTGAATTTTCGGGCATACGTGCGAACAGATACCCTAGGTTCGCCCGTTGCAGGATGGTCTCGCTGACGACCTGGGCGGCACACTTCACCGAACGGTTGTGGCCCCCACCCCTCAAATCCGGAAATGCTGGAGCACCCGTGCGGTGGAGCGGGTGAGGCCCAGGAGGTCGTCGCCGAAGGACGGGTCCCGCTGGTCGAGGCGCCACCACAGGCGCCGCAGGAGGTCGTAGACCTCGCCCTGGGGCGCGTCGTGAATCTCCACCGCATACACGGCCATGCCGGTATCGGGGAAGGCGCGGGTTGCGGCCGACTCGTCGACGACCCGCGTGATGTGCTCATGGCGCGGGTCGCGCTGGACGGACTGCATCAGCCTCTCGAGGTCGTCGTGCGCACCCTCGAAGGTCTGGAAGAACCGGTCGTGATCGTAGATCAGGATGCCGGTGATCGCGTGCAGCGGGTTGTTATGCTCGGCGATGGCGGCGATCGCCCTGATTTCCCGCGGCAGATCGCGCAACGGTACCGTGCTCGTACTGAAATAGGAAATCCGCCACAGGTCCGCCGTCATCCCGTCGCCATACACTTCCTCGCCGGCCGGACGACCGGCGATTCACCTCAGCTCAGGTCCTCGAAGCGGCTGCTTCTCCGTCGGTCTGCAACGACTCCTTGTCGACGTAACTGAGCTCATCCATCAGCACGTCGCGCACCAGATCGAGCCCAAGCCGATCATTGACGCTGACCCGAATCGCATCGGTCAGCACCTCCAAGTCGTAGCGAGAAATCCGGCTGAACTCAATTTTGTCCTCGCTGTAGATGCGGCGGAACGCCTCGTCGACCACGAACGGTTCCGGCTCGATCGGCAGGTCGGCCAGCGCCTGGGCGTCGGCGGTGAAGACCACGCGGGTGACCACATAGCCACGCAGGCGGCCGTCGGAGATGATCGGGACGGTGATCGGCGCTGGCCGGCGGTACTCGATGGCGGCATGTTGGGGCTTCGCTTCAACCGCCACCCCCGGTCCGCCCGTCGACATGGTTGTGGCGACATAGGTCGCGCCGAGGGCGACCGCGCAGCCCCAGACACCGACGGCGAGCATCTTGATCACGCCGCTACTTCCTCGCGCCCAGTGCGTAGGTGCCGTCGGACTCCGCCTCGCTCAGCGCCGTCGCCATCATGTCGGCGATCTCGCGGACGGCGCTGACATGCAGATCGACCGTACGCTGGTTGTCGCGGAGCTTGGTGCGCACGCGGTCGACGGCGTCGCGCAGGTCGATCTCGGCGCCGGCCGGCAGGTTGCGCGACAGGCGGGTGAGTTCCAGAAGGCTGCGGCTCTTGCGGCGGTTGATCTCCTCAAGGTCGACCGCGGCGCGCGCCTTCAGGCCGGCGGTCTCCTCGTCGAGCGTCGTCTCGAGCCGTGCGAGCGCGCTCTCCACAGCGCTGATGTCGACCATCTGGGGCGCGGCGGCGCGGGGCCGGCCGGCGTTGACCGGCAGGTATTCGCCCAGGCTCTCCTCGGGGAAGGGGGCCGGTTGCAGGTGGCGGGTCGGGTCGGCTTCGCGGGTCATCACATGGCGCTCTAGCTGGTGGAGCCGTCGTCAAGGGCGTCGAACGCGGTCCGCTCTGCCTGCGTCGTCATCAGGGTGCGGGTGGTGTCGGCTTCGGCGGCAAAGGCGGGATGGGTGGCAAGCTGCTCGGCGAGCCCGATGCCGCCGGCGCGCGCCATCTGGGCGCCAAGCTGCTCGGCCAGCATGGATTTCCAGACGCCGGCCGACGGGCCGGTGCCGAACATGGCGTTGTCCTCATCGGGCATCGCCGACTGGATCATGGTGGCGAGCGCCATGCCCTCGAACGCCTGGAGGGCTTCCAGCGGCGAGCGCGCCACCGGCGGGCCGGAAGGTGTGCCCGTCGGCAGTGCACCTGCCGGCGGCGACGCCGGAGGCTGTGGCGTGCGGTCGCCTTCGGGAGCAACGATCTGACGGTAGGCTGCGGTGAAGGCCACGCCGTCGCCGGGTGTGATCCGGGCGAGACGCGCAGCGGCCGCCTGGCTTGCAGCAGGATCGGCGGCGCGGACCACGTCCAGGATCAGATCGCTCGGCGGGCTGATGGCCACGGATTGGGTCTCCTTGAACCTTCCCCGGGGTTGTAGCCGCTCTGGCTTACGGGAAGCTTGCTTTGTGTCGGGCGGTCAGCTCCTGCATGAGCGATTCGAAGGCCTTCTTCCGCTCCTCTTCGCGGTGCCGGCTGCCGGTTCGGCCGATCAGCCGTTCGGTGCGCTTGAGGCGCAGGCCGGCTTCGACCAGAAGCGCGTTCTCGGCGATCCGGGCCTTGTTGAGCTCCTCGGTCTTGCGGGCAAGCACGTTGAGGCGGCGGGCCATGGCGTCGATGAACAGGCCCTGCAGGGCGTCATCGTCGTTCAGCGCCGCCACGAGCGCCTCCTCGTCCTGGCGCACCGCCGTTCGCTCCTGATCGAGGCGGGCGAGACGCATCTCGGCGATCCGGTGCAGGCGCGCCTGCACGGAACGGATACGCTCGATCTTGGCGAGGCGCTCGCGCATGGCGTCAGCCACCCAGGATCCAGGTGCCGAGCGCACCCTGGAAATGCTCGATGAAGTCGCGGGCGGTGATCAGGAGGAGCATCAGGCCGCCGACCAGCACGAACGGCATGGCGATGAAGAAGACCGGCAGTTGCGGCATCAGCTTGTTGGTGATGCCGATCGCGAAGTTGACGATGATGGAATAGAGGATGAACGGGCTGCCGATCCTGAGCGCGATCAGGAAGGTCGCCGCGACCTGGTCGGCCACGTCCACCAGCACCAGCCGGGCCTGGAAGGGCTGACCGGGCGGCAGGGCCGCGTAGGAGTGCACCAGGCCGCGCAGAAGCTCCACATGCAGGCCGGTGATGAACATCAGCGTGGTGGCGGTGAGCGTGAACAGCATGGTCAGCGCCGGCACCTGTTCCACCCCGTCGCCGATCGTGCCGGGGATGGGGCTGAGGCCGATCGCCTGGGTCATGGCCACGGTGATGGTCTGCAAGGCCAGGAAGAACAGCCGCGCCGCAAGCCCGATGAAGAGACCGGTCACCAGCTCGGTGAACAGGAGCGGCAGCAGCGTCAGACCCGAACCGTCGCCGACCTTGGGCTGCACCGTGTCGATCAGCAGCGGGCTCAGCGCCAGCGAGATGCCGATGGCGATGAACAGGCGAACCCGCGTTGGAACCTGGACGGCGGAGAAACCGGGCGCGATCAGCAGGCAGCCGCCGATCCGGCAGAAGATCGCGAAGACCGCCAGCAGGGTTTCGGTGGTGACGAAGCTCAAGAGATCGTACCGAGCGGCCGGACCTCGACCCCGCGGGCGATCTCCACATGCGACAGGACGGGCAGCGACGGGAACATGCGCTCGACGATCATGCGCAGATACGGGCGGGCGTCGGGTGCGGCCACCAGGGCGAAGCGCGGCGTCTCGATCATGATCTTGCGGATGACCTCGGAGGCCTCGCGCGCGAATTCCTCGGCAACACGGGGATCGATGTCGAACTCGGCCACCTCGCCCTTGGGGTCGCGCTTGAGGCCCTCGTGAAAGACCAGGTCCCAGCGATTGCCGAGGCGCAGCACGTTGAGCGCGCCACCGTCGGAAAGATCGCCGCAAATCTGCTGGGCGATGCGCATGCGTACATGTTCCGCGATCTGCTCCGGCCGGCGCGCGTGGGGCACGATCTCGGCGATCGCCTCCAGGATCAGATGCAGGTTGCGGATCGACACGCGCTCGGCCAGCAGCGCCTTCAGGACCGCCTGCAGCCCGGAATACGAAATCTGGGCCGGGCAGATCTCCTCGAGCAGGCGCTTGTATTCGGGGTCGAGCCGGTCGAGCAGCGAGCGCATATCCTTGTAGGACAGAAGAACCGAGAGATTGTTGCGGATGGTCTCGCTGATGTGGGTCAGCATCACCGACAGATTGTCGACGGGCGAGAAGTTCTCGCGCCGGACCTCGTCGGCGAAGGTTTCCGGGATCCACATGGCCTTCATGCCGAAGGCCGGCTCCCGGACCTCGTCGCCGGGCACGTCCGGCGGCGCGCCGTCGCCATAGACGACCAGCAGTTCGCCGACGCGCATCTCCTGCGTCGCCACGACGGTGCCGTGGATCTTGAACTGGTAGGATTTGGACTCGGCCGCCAGGCTCTCGGTGACCCGGATGTCGGGGACGACGAAGCCGTACTGCAGGGCGAACTTCCGCCGCATCTTGGCGACGCGGTTGGAGATTTCCGTCTGCGAGCGGAGCACGTTCTGGGCGAGGTGCTTGCCGACGCAGATCTCGATCTCATCGGTGTTGAGCGCTTCCCTTACCGAGTCGCGGGTGGCGGCCTGCTCCCGGGCGGCTTCGGCCTCGGCCTTGGCGTCGGCCGCCTGGCGGCGAGCCTCTCGGCGGCGGGGAATGACGTAGGCGATGCCGGCGAGCAGGCCGGCGAGGATCGCGAACGGCAGGGTCGGCAGGCCCGGCATCAGGCCGAGCACCGCCATCAGGCCCGCAGCGACGTAGAGCGCGCGGGGGTAGGCGCTGAGCTGGCCGATGACCGCCTGCTCGGCCGGGCCGCGATTGCCGCCCTTGGAGACCAGCAGGCCGGCGGCCAGCGACACGACCAGGGCCGGAATCTGCGAGACCAGGCCGTCGCCGACCGACAGCCGCGTGAAGATGTCGGCCGCCTGGCCGAGCGGCATGCCGAGGCGGGTGACGCCGATGACGATGCCGCCGAAGATGTTGACGGCGATGATGATGATGCTGGCGATCGCCTCGCCGCGCACGAACTTCGAGGCACCATCCATGGAACCGAAGAACGAGCTCTCGTCCTCCAGTTCGCGCCGCCGGCGCTGGGCTTCCTTGTCGTCGATCAGACCGGCGGAGAGATCGGCGTCGATGGCCATCTGCTTGCCGGGAATGGCGTCGAGGGCGAAGCGCGCGCCGACCTCGGCGATGCGGGTGGCGCCCTTGGTAATCACCACGAAGTTGACGGTAACGAGGATCAGGAACACGACGATCCCGATCACGAAGTCGCCGCTCATCACGAACCGCGAGAAGCCCTGGATGATGTAGCCGGCGGCGAAGACGCCCTCGTCGCCATTGGCGAGGATCAGCCGCGTGGTGGCGATGCTGAGCGAGAGCCGCAGCACCGTGGTGATCAGGAGCACGGTCGGAAAGGCCGAGAAATCCAGCGGCTTCTGGATCCACAGGGCCACGAGCAGGATCAGGACCGAAAAGGCGATCGACAGCGCCAGGCCGAAATCGATCAGGAAGACCGGGATCGGGATGAACAGGACGGCGAGAATCGCCAGCATGCCGCTCGCGAAGCCGACGTCGCGCAGCGAGCGTGGCTGGCGCGTCTCGCCCTGCAGCACCGTGTGTTGCGTGGCAGCCATGGGCGCCACACTGTCAGTCGAGGCTTGCGCCGGGGTGGTGTCCGGCGCTCTAGAAGCCGGTGGCGATCCGCCCGTAGGTCTCGCTGGCGAAGGCGAAGATCTGGCCACCGATGAACGAGCCGGACAGCGCTGTGACCAGGAGGATGACGATGATCTTCGGGATGAAGGTCAGCGTCATTTCCTGGATCTGGGTCAGCGCCTGGAGGAGGGCGATGACGATGCCGACGATCATCGCCGCGCCGACGGCCGGTCCGGCCGCAACCAGGATGGTCCAGATGGCGTTGTAGACGATCTCGATGGCGTCAGCTTCGTTCATCTCAGTCGATCACCACGCCCTCGCCAAGCATCAGGGTCGAGCCGTCGGCAAGGGTGGCGACCGGCCCCTCAGCGCTGATCCGCACCGATTCCACCTTGCCCGACACGGACTGGTCGGGCGACGTGACCTGCCGGCCCACCAGATTGGCGGCCAGCTCAAGCGACGACGCGGTCAGGAGCGCGTCGAGCTTGGCGTTGGTGGCGATGTTCTGCTCGACCTGCGAGAAGGTGGCGAGCTGCGACACGAACTCGGTCGAATCCATCGGCTTGGTCGGGTCCTGATGCTCAAGCTGGGCGACCAGCAGCTTCAGGAACGCCTCGTAGTCGAGATTGGCGGCGCTTGGCGTCGCGGTGGTTGTCGAGGTGCTGCCAACCGCACCGACTCCGTCAACTGTGGTCATGATCGTCTCCTTATGCGGCCTGCGCATTGTCGTCGGTCCCTGCGATTGCCGGCTTCGCCGCGAGCGCCGCGTCGGCGTCGTCGGCGGACAGGATCGTGGTCTCGATCGCAAACAATGTGCGCAGCGTCTTCAGGCCCTCGAAGACCTTGTTGTCCTCGACGTTGGCCTGGACCTGCTTCAGGCCGTCAAGCACGGTGTCGTTGGTGAAGGTGGACAGGGTCGATTCCAGAACCACGTCGAACAGACGACGGGTCGAGGGCGCGTTCTGCGGATCGATCAGCACGGCCTGAAGCACGAAGTAGAGCTGGCGCAGCGGCGTGCTGGTGTCGTCGGCCTGGATCACGTGGGAATCGAGCAGGAAGTTGACATCGTTGAGAAGTTCGAGCGTGACCTTCCGCTGGGCCCGGACCACGGCGCCGTTGATGTAGACGCGGTCACCGGCACGCAGGGTGATCTGCATCGGTCGGCTCATGACAAACCCTCCCGAATGGCTGTGTTGATGTCGATCAGCGGCGCGAAGGGCCGTTCCTCGTCGCTCAGGATCCGGTCGGCTTCGGCGATGGTCCAGATGCCGATGGAGATGAGGTCTTCCTTCAGCGGTTCCGCCAGCGCGTTGTCGGGGTGGCACAGATCCTCGATGAAGAACGTCCACAGCCGCTGCAGATAGGTCACCGCCTCGCGCGCCTCGGGCGAGGTGTGGGGCCGGGTCTCGGCGAGGCGCATCAGCTCGATCGCGCGGTCGATCGCGGCGACCTCGCGGCCGCGCACGGTCTCGGCCTTGTCATCCAAGATTTCGGAATAGGATACCTTGTACAAACTCTCTCTCCGCCTGGATCACGCGTAGTTCAGAATGCTCAGCTTCATGATGCGCGCCGTCAGCGCGTAGGACATCTCGATCTGGGTCATCAGCGTGTCGATCTTCACCTTGGTCTCCGCCGTATCGACTCCCTCGAGCCGTGCGACCTGCTGTTGCAGCACATCCGACTGGATGCGCAGACGCTCCGTTGCGGCCTCCACCCGTTCGCCGGCGAGCCCGAGCTTCGATCTCAGTTCGGTTAGCCCGGACATGGCCTCGCCGGCGATGCCGATCGCCTTGTCGAGCAGCACCGTCCGCGCCTCGTCGCTCATCGCCTCGACGCCCAGATGGGCCACCATCGAGTAGACCATCGCAAGCTTGCGCGTAGCCGGCTCGTTGATGCTGACCGAGGTGTCGATCACCTCGTTGGGCGAGATATGGGCGCGGATGACCTGGTCGGAGGCGGTCGACCAGCCGGTGCCCCAGTCGGGGTCGGCAAACAGCGCCGCGAAGGCGTTGTTGAGGAATCCGGTCATCGCCGCGCCGCCGATCTGCGCCACCTGCGGATCGTTACGGGCAAACCCGAAGGTGGCCAGGAAGGCAGCGTCGAGCTGCCCCATGGCCGCGGTCTCGAACGCGCGCAGCGGCGGTTCGGCGGAGTTGATGCCGGCGAACAGGTGGTTGCGGCCGTCGGAGGCGTTGGCGACGCGGAGAAAATCGTCAAGCCGGGCGCGCGCGATCTCGCCGATGGGCGTTTCGGTGTTGCGGGCGGTGATCAGCTCGTTGAGGAAGGTCTCGGCGTCACTCGCCAGATTGGCCAGCGCCGCCTCGCCGTTCTGCAGGCGGCTTGCGGCGATGCCGTTGGATTCGATGGTGGCGGAGAAGGCGCGGATATCGATGTGCAGGGTTGTTGCGCGCACGGTGGCGGCTCCGAATTTCAGGCCGACGTCGGCGACGCGCCCGGTCACAAGCTCAGTGTTCAGGCGGGCGAGGTCCGTCTCCATGCGGGCGATGTTGGCGCGTGGTGCGTTCCACAGGGCCGCCGTCGATATGGCCGAGGTCTTCATGGCTACCGGATCGCGCCGAACAGGACGGCGAACATCTCATCGACGACGCCGATCAGCTTGGAGGAGGCGGCGTAGCTCTGCTCGAGCTGGAGCTGCTTGACGTACTCCTCGTCGAGGTTGACGCCGGTGGCGGTCGACAGGGCCTCGGAGGCGCGGGCCAGAAGCACCGACTGGTAGTCGGCGTCCGTCGATGTCGACTGGCGCAACGCCTGCAGCCAGCCGATGGAATCCTCGGCGAACGTGCCGACGGCATTGGTGGCGTCGAGCCCGGTGGCAGGATCGAACGCGCGCGCGGCGCCGAGCCCGGCCAGCATCTCCTCAAGACGATCCGGGAAGCTTGCCGAAGCCGAGACGTTGGCGACGTAGTCGGCCCCGTTGAGGCCGCCGTCGCGGATGCGCGCGAGCACGCCGCCCTGCGCAGGATCGGCTTGCGGATTGATCTGCAGGCCGGCGGCGAGGCCGGCGACATGGGTACCGGCCGCGGGCAGCGCCGGGCCGCCGTTCCGGGTGAACAGGCCGGCCAGCGGCGGGCCACCGAGGCCGCTCTGGTCCGTCTCGGCCGTGGCCTCGATCAGGCCGCGCGCCATCTCGTCGACCTGGACGCCGAAGGTCGGGGCAATGGTGTCGCGGACCTCGGCGAACCCGGCGATGGCGCCGGTGCGCAGGCGCATGGTGGCGTTGGTGCCGGTCACGGGCACGCCGTCGATGAGGACCGCCGGGCCCTCGACGCCGGGGACCATGACCGTGCCGCCGTCGAAGGCGATTGTGCGGGCCGTCCTGTCGAACAGCGGCACGCCGCTCTCGGTGTAGATCGCCACGTCGTTGCCGGCGCGGTGCACCACCCTGATGCCGAGCTCGACGCCAAGGGCGGAGATGGCCGCGTCGCGCTGGTCGAGGATGCCGTTGACGTCGTGTCCGGCGAAGGCGCCCGTGACCGCGTCGTTGTTGAGCTGCTCGATCTTGCCGAGAAGGTCGGCAGCCCTCGCGACCGATGCGGCGATGTTGGTGTTGGCGTCGTTGCGGACGTCGGTGACGGTCGCGGCGGCGGTGTTGAGGGTAACGGCGAGATCCTGCGCCGAGGCGAGCACGGCTTGCGTGAAACCGGGTTCGGCCGGGGCGTTGGCCGCGGCACGCAGTGCGCTGGTGAGGTCGGCGATGCGGGCCGCCGGCGACAAACCGCTGTCCGTGTCGCCGATGGTCTGCTGCAGGCGGTCGAGGCCGTCGAGGATGGCGTCGTTGCCGGTGGAAGCCGCGGCGGTCGCCAGCATGCGCTGCTGGAGGACCGGATCGGCCGCACGGGTGGTCACCACATGGGCGAGGTCGCCGACGACGCTTGTGGTCGTCTGCGCCGTCCGGCGGGCGTGATCGGGATTGTCGGCGCCGGCGATGTTGGCGCCGGTGACCGCGAGACGGTCCGCGGTCGTCAGCAGTGACGTGCGGGCTGTCTGAAGCGTTGCCGCGAGGCTCATGTCATTCAGTCAGCCCGGCCGACTTACCGCTTGAGGTTCATCAGCACGTCAAGCAGATCGGAACTGGTCTGCACGACCTTGGAGTTGGCGGTGTAGTCGCGCTGGGCAACGATCATGTCGGTCAGCTCCGACGCCATGTCGACGTTGGACTGCTCCAGGGCGCCGGCAACCAGGGTCCCGCGGCCGCCCTCGGAGGGGAAGCCGATCTGCAGGTCGCCGGAATGGGTGGTGATGGCGAAGGCGTTGCCGGCCACGGCTTCGAGATTGTCGGGGCTGGCGACCATGCCGGTTGGAATGCGGAAGGCGGCCACCCGCGATCCGTTCTCGAACTGGGCGTAGACCGTGCCGTCGGGATCGATCACCACGTCGGTAATGGCGCTGGGCGCGTTGCCGTTCACCTCAACGTTGAGGGGAACATACGATGTCGCGAGCTGCGTCGTGCCGCTGAAGTCGAGGTTCAGCGTGGCGCCGTTCGGCACCGGAACGGCGATGTTGCCGGTGCCGGTCAACTGCCCGTTGGCGTCGAAGTCGAGCGTCTGGGTGGCCAGCGGCCCGGAAGCGTAGGGGAAGTCGCCGGCAACCGGAGCGTCGGCCTGGCTGAAGATCGCCACCTCCCACTGATGCGGGGAGGCGCTGGTCTTGGTCATGAAGACATCGAGATTCAGCGCCGCGCCGAGATTGTCGTAGGTGACGATCGAGGATTTGACCGAGTAGGTCGAGGTCGCGAGGTTGCCGGCCGGCGTGTCGCCGGTGACGACCGGCTGGGCCGACGGCAGGTTGACCGCGAACGTGCCGGCGGTGGACGGCACCGCCTGGAGATCGCGGCCGGCCATGTTGACGGGCTCGAGATTGCCGCCGCCGTTGAGGACGGTGTTGGGATCGCCGGAGTTGAGCGGATAGCCGAGCAGCGTGTAGCCGCCGGTGTTGACGAGATTGCCGGACGAGGCCTCGGGAACGAACGAGCCGGCGCGCGTCAGGAACGGCGTGCCGTTGGCGTCGGCGACGATCAGGAAACCCTGTCCCTGGATGCCGAGGTCCGACGAGGAGTTGGTGTAGGCGAGCGAGCCCTGGCGGCTGATCGCGTGCCGGATGTCGGTCTGCACCGCCCCGGAATCGTAGGAATTGCCTGTGTTTTCGAGCAGGAGCGACGAGAACTGCGTCGAGGCGCCCTTGTAGCCGATGGTACCGGTGTTGGCCATGTTGTCGGCGATGGTGCCGAGCTTGGTCGACTGATTGTTCATCGCCGACACGCCGGTGCGGAGCACCCCATAAAGGCTCATCTCATCACACTCCCGAGAGGATACGTTCCCGGGCGAGGCTAGGGGGACAGGCTTGTGCGAGGCTGGCGTCAGGCCTTGAGAAGCTGGGCGACGTCGGTGAAGACATCGGCGCTGTGCGGGTCCTGCGGTCCCTGGCGCAGCGCGTCGTAGAGGCGTGGGACCATCGCCACGGCGCGGTCGAGTTCGGGATCGCTGCCGGCCTGGTAGCCGCCCATCAGGCGCAGATCGCGGGTGTCCTCGTAGCGGGCGACCAGTTTCTTCAGCGTCTGGACCAGCGTCCGCTGGTCCGGGCTCCAGGCGATGTCGGCGAGGCGCGAGACCGAGCCCAGGATGTCGACCGCCGGATAGCGCCCCTCGTCGGCGATGGCGCGGCGCAGGACGACATGGCCGTCCAGCGTTCCGCGGATGGCGTCGGCGACCGGATCGTTGTGGTCGTCGCCGTCGACGAGGACGGCGAAGACGCCGGTGATGGAGCCCGACCCTTCGCGGCCCGGGCCGGCGCGTTCCAGGAGCCTTGGGAGTTCGGAGAAGACGCTCGGCGTATAACCGCGGGTGACCGGCGGCTCGCCGGCGGCCAGCGCCACGTCGCGGGCCGCATGGGCGTAGCGGGTGACGGAATCGGCGATCAGGAGCACCGAGTCGCCGCGATCGCGGAAGTACTCGGCGATCGCCGTCGCGCTGCGGAGCGCCAGCTTGCGCATGCCAGGGCTTTCGTCGCCGGTGGCGACGACGGTGACGGCGCGGTTCTGGTTCTCCTTCAGCGGACCTTCGAGAAACTCACGGACCTCGCGGCCGCGCTCGCCCACCAGGGCGACGACGACGGTGTCGAAATCGGCGGAACGGGCCAACATCGACAGCAGGGTCGACTTGCCGACGCCGGAGCCGGCAAAGATGCCGATGCGCTGCCCGCGGCTCAGCGGCATGAACAGGTCGATGACACGCACGCCGGTGCGCAGCGGTGCCTCGATGCGCTGGCGCGTCATCGCCGCCGGCGGATCGCCGTCGACGGCCACCGGATCGTCGCCGCAGACGATGGTGCCTGCGCCGTCGATCGGCTCGCCGAGGGCGTTGATGACGCGGCCCTTCCAGCTCGGATCGGGATGGAGGGTGCTCGCGCCGGCGAGATAGGCGGTGGCGCCGATGCCGACGGCCGCGCGACCATCGAACGGCTTGACGGTGGTGGCCTGTTCGCCGACGCGCACCACTTCGCCCAGCACCTGGCCGTTTGCCGCCGCGATGCGGATGCGGTCGCCGAGCTTGGCGAACTTCGACAGGCCGCGGACCTGGAAGAGGTTGGGCGCGACATCACGGACATGGCCGCCGATCCTCACGAGCGGGATATCGGCGGCGGCCTTGTCGACGGCGCGGGCGAGCCGGGCGAGGTCATTCATGGCGGTCAGGCCGCGCCGAGATCCTTGATCGCCTTGCGCAGCACGTCGTCACCGTTGTTCATGGCGGACACGGTGCTGTCATAGGCGCGCGACACCTCGATCATCCTGGTGATTTCGAGCACCGGATTGACGTTCGAGCCCTCAAGATGGCCCTGCCTCAAGGCGCTGGTCGTGGTGTCCATGACCGGCCCGACCGGATCGTCGGTGACGACGGAGGCGTTGTCATAGCGGCGCAGTTGCGCGTCTTCGGGGATGAGGAAGACACCGATGCCGCCCAGTTCGCCGCCGTCCTGGGTGATCAGCCCGCCCTCGGAGATCGTCACCGGACCGCCGGCGGGATCGACGGTGATCGGGGCGCCGCCGGGATCAAGCACGGCGTAGTCGTTCACCGACAGGAGCTGGCCGCCCTCATTGATGTGGAAGCGGCCGTCGCGCGAATAGACGCGGCCCTCGGGCGTTTCCAGCGCGAACCAGCCTTCGCCGTCGATGGCGACATCGAGGGGATTACCGGTCGGCGTGACCGGTCCGGTCCGGCGCGAAATGTAGGCGTCGCCGGGCGAGGCGAAGTCGACCGAACCACCCGTCTCCGAAAGGACCGATTCGAACTTGACGCCTTCGGCCCGAAAGCCGGTGGTGCCCAAGTTGGCAATGTTGTGGGCGATGGTCTCCATGCGGCGCTGCATGGTGATCTGCGCCGAAACGACAACCTGAAGGTCGGTCATCTACACGCCTCCGCGCCGCAAGTTGTTGAGGGTCATCACCAGGTTCAGGTCGACACTGGCTTCGGCGTCGCCGGCGCCGAACAGCGTCAGGACCGGATCCTGCAGCGTCGCCTGCGTCGCCTCCCAGGTGGCGGTGAAGCGGCCGATCAGGCGGTCGAGCTTTTCCGGGTCGGCGAGATCGGCGAGATCGAGACGCGCGGTCACGGCTGCCGCCTGCTTGTCGATGTCGGCATTGGCCATCGCGTCGGGGAAGGCGAACACCGTCGAGATCACTTCCCACAGCGCCGGATCGGCCAGCAGGTCGTAGGCGGAGGTCACCTTGGGTGCTTCGCGCAGGAAATAGAGCGCCAGGCGCACGCCCTCGTTGTCGGCACCGGCGGCGACCTCCAGCCGTTGGCGGACATAGCGATCGGCGACGCCGCCCTGCGCGTCGGCGCCCTGAACGGCGGCCTCGCCGTCGCGGGCGAAGTTGAAGGTGCGGGCGAAGTCAACGAAGCGGCTCTCGTTCAGGCGATTTACGAATGCGTTCGGATCGTCGACGCCTTCTTCGAGGATCTTGCGCATATACGCCTTGGCATAGGCCATGTCTTCCAGCCCGAAGGCGGTCATGGCGACATTGTAGAGGCGCGTGTCGGCGAACAGGTCGTCGATGGAACGCACCTCGCCGATCCGCGTGAGGTAGTAGTCGACCTCGCGGGCGACCGGCGCTTCGGCGCGCTTCAGGTCCAGCGATTGCTGGAGATCGCGGGCCACCAGGCGATAGGCGACGGAGGTCGAGAGCATAGCGGGCGGACACTAGCGGCACGAGCTTGCGCGAACCTGCCGCCGCCCCGATCAGCCTGGCGCAAGCCTAGTGACGCACTGTTGCGCCGGCTTCGGTCGCTTGTGTCCCTGGTGGAGCATCTCGGCAGGTGAATCTCGTAATCGGTCTGATCCTCGGTCTGGGCTCGCTCGCGGGCGGCTACATGGCGCAGGGCGGCAAGCTCTACGTGCTGTGGCAGCCGTGGGAGTTCGTCATCATCGGCGGCATCGCCTTCGGCGTGTTCATGATGGGCAACCCGTTCTCCACCATCATGGACGCCCTCAAGGGCCTCATCGAGGCGATGGCCAACAAGGTGCCGAAGCGGAAGGATTATCTCGGCCTCCTCAGCCTGCTCTTCGCGCTCATGCGCGATCTGCGCGGACCGGCGCGCTCCAGCGTCGAGGAAGCCATCGACAACCCGCAGGAATCGGAGCTCTTCAAGCACTTCCCGTCGATCCTGAACGACCGGGTGCTGACCCAGTTCATCTGTGACTATGTGCGCCTGATCATCATCGGCAATGCCCGCTCGCACGAGATCGAGGCGCTGATGGAGCAGGAGATCCACACGATCCGAAAACACAAGGTCAAGGCGCCGTCGGCCATGGCGACGGTGTCGGAGGCGCTGCCGGCGATCGGCATCGTCGCGGCGGTGCTGGGCATCGTGAAGGCCATGGGAGCGCTGGAGGAATCGCCGGAGGTGCTGGGCAAGCTGATCGGCGCGGCGCTGATCGGGACGCTGACCGGCATCTTCGCGTCCTACGCGATCGTCTCGCCGATGGCGCAGCTCATGAAGTCCACGCGCGAGAAGCAGATGCAGCCCTTCATCATCACCAAGCAGACGCTGATCGCCTTCATGAACGGCGCGCTGCCGCAGATCGCGCTGGAACACGGGCGCAAGACGATCTCGCCGGGCGAGCGCCCCTCGATCGACGACGTGGAGAGCGAAGCGATCTCCAACACCCCGCCGACCCAACTGAAGCAGGCCGCCTGACCGATGACCGCCCGCGCGGCCACCGCCTACAACCCCCTCGTCCAGTCCGCCGGGCTGGCGCTCGATCAACTGCCGATGCTGCCGGTCATCTTCGAGCGGCTGGGCACCCGGCTCGGCGAGCGCCTGCGGCCACTGGCCAATGCGCTGCCCCATTTCTCGCTCAACCAGTTGACCAGCGAGAGCGTCGGCGAAGCGCTCGACGGCTACGAGATGAACGCCATTGCCGGCGTCTTCCACGCCCCGGCGTGGGACCAGCGCGTCGTCGTCGGCTTCGACCGCGATTTCATCTACACCACCGTCGAGATGCTGTTCGGCGGCGACGGCACCGAGCCGCCGATGGAGGACATCCGCAGCTTCACCAGCATCGAACAGGCGGTTGCCAAGCACATTTTTGAACTGGCGGCGCCGGCGCTGCACGAGGCCTTCCAGCCGGTGGACAATGTGCGCTTTCGCTTCGAGCGGCTTGAAACCCGGATCGACTTCGCCGCCTCCGGCCGGCGCTCCAATCCCGCGGTGGTCGGTCGTTTCGTGATGCAGGCCATCAATCGCGGCGGGCTGATGTTCGTGATCGTGCCGCAGGCGGCGCTGGCGTCGTTGCGCCAGGCCCTGTCGAGCATCGCCGGCGAGGCGCACGAGGACGACCTGGACCCGCAATGGCTGGAGCAGATCACCAGCGGCGTGCAGCAGGCCGAGGTCGGGGTGCGCGCCGTGCTGGAGGCCGAAGACTACACGCTCGGCGATCTGTCGGAGCTTGCGACCGGCGACATTCTCAAGCTGCCGGCGACGCTGCGCTCGCGGGTGCGTGTTGAAAGCAACGACCAGCCGCTGTTCTGGGCCTTCATCGGCGAGAACGAGGGACTGCACACCCTGCGGATCGACGAGGAGATCAACGCCGGCAAGCAGCTTCTGAGCGACGTTCTCAAGCAGTGAACCACCCGAGCAACACGTAACGCTTCGTAACCGACAGGAACGACCCGACATGTCCGCCACAGCCGCAAGCTTCGCGCCCGATCCGGCCCCGACTTTGGAGGCCGAACCCGTCCCGGCCGCGCCACTGGTCGCCGATGCCGCCGACACCCCCGGCGAAGCGAACCTCGCCGGGCTGGGTGGTGCCGCCAACATGGATGCGATCATGCGCATCCCGGTGAAGGTGCAGGTGGTGCTGGGCTCGGCGACGATGCCGGTGGCCAAGCTGATGAAGCTCGGCCGCGGGGCGGTGGTGCCGCTCGACCACCGGGTCGGCGAGCCGGTCGAGGTCGTGGTCAACGGCCGGCTGATTGCCCGCGGCGAAATCGTCGTGATGGAGGAAGACAATGCGCGGCTCGGCGTCTCGCTGACGGAGATCGTCAGCGGCGGCACGAGCGCTCGCGCCGGCTGATCCCGCCAGGTTGCCGTGAACGCCGCCGCCCTCAGCAAGACGCAGGCGCCGCTTCGCGGCGCCGACCGCGTGGCGGCCATCCTGTTGTCGGTCGGCAACCCGCTGGCGGCGACGCTGATGAAGCAGTTCGACGCCGCCGACATCAAGCGTGTGACGCGGGCGGCGGCCGACCTGAAGACGGTCTCACCGGACCAGATCCGCGTCCTGATCGAGGACTTCGCCAACGAGTTCTCGGCCGGCGCCAGCCTGGTCGGTGATGCCGCGGACGTCGAACGCCTGCTCGCCGAGGCGCTGCCCGAGGAGCAGGTCAGCGAGATTCTCGGCGACCTCAAGGGCGGCGACGACATTCCGATCTGGGAGCGCATCTCGGAGGTCGGGGAGGCGGAACTGGCGACTTATGTCGCCAACGAACACCCGCAGACGGCGGCGCTGATCCTGTCCAAGGTCAAGTCGAGCTGCGCGGCCAAGGTGATCTCCCGCCTGCCGGCGGATCGCCGCGACGGTATCTTCCGGCGCATGATCGCCGTGAAGCCGATCGTCCAGGAGTCGCTCGATGTCCTGGAAGCGATCCTGCGCGACGAATTTGCCCACAACCTCTCCAAGAACGGCGACGCCGATCAACACCAGCGGATCGCCGAGATCATCAACAAGCTCGATCAGGAGCAGGTGGAGCAGGTGCTGGGCAGCCTCGAGGCGACCTCGCCGCGCGTGGCCAAGTCGCTGCGCAGCCTGATGTTCACCTTCGAGGAGATTCCGACGCTGAGCGAGGAAGCGCGCTCGGCGCTGTTCGATCGCGTGCCGGCCGACGATCTCGTCATGGCGCTGCGCGGCACCGAGCAGGACTTCCGCGATCTCGTCCTGTCGTCGCTCTCGGCGCGGGTCCGCAAGATGATGGAGCAGGAACTGTCGGACGGCCAGGCCGTGCCGCAGCGCGACGTGGTCGAGTCCCGGCGCGTGGTGACCGATCTCGTCCTTTCCATGGCCGCCGCCGGCGATATCAGGCTTGGCGGCGACGAGGAAGGCGAGGACGAGGTCTACATCAGTTGAGCGGCCGGTGAACCGTGTCCAGCAGCCCGCCCGACAAGGACTCCAAAACCGAGGAGCCGACCGAAAAGAAGATCGCCGACGCGATCGAGAAGGGCAACGTTCCGCGATCGAAGGAGATGTCGATCTTCGCCTCGCTCGTGGGCACGCTGGCCGTCGCCGGCTTCCTGGTCGGGCCCGGCACGACCAACTTCTTCGGTCAGATGGTGATCCTCCTCGACACGCCGGGCGACTTTCCGCTGTCCAACGGCCACGAGGCCAACCAGCTCATGATGGCCGTGGCCGTCAGCGCGGGCGGCTTTCTGATACCGATCGCGGCCGGTCTGGCGATCGCGGGTCTCGCCGCCGCGTTCTTCCAGCAGGCGCCGAACATCGCCATCGAACAGATCACGCCGCGCTGGTCGCGGGTCTCGCCGATCGCGGGCTGGAAGCGGGTCTTCGGCGCCCAGAGCGTGGTCGAGTTCCTGAAGGCGCTGTTCAAGATCGTCGCGGTCGCCGGTGTCTGCATCATCGTGCTCAACGCCGACCGCGGTGCGGTCGTCAACGCCATCCTCGGCGATCCGAGCACACTGCCGGCGGTGGCGCTGTCGCTGTCGATCAAGCTGGTCGCGGCGGCCTGCGTCATCCTCGCGCTCTTGGTCGCGGCCGACGTGCTGTGGACGCGATACCGCTGGCGCGCGGACCTGCGCATGACGCGCCAGGAGCTCAAGGACGAACTGAAACAGAGCGAAGGCGATCCGCTGGTCAAGGGACGGCTGCGGTCGCTCGCCCGCGACCGGGCCCGCCGTCGCATGATCGCCGACGTGCCGAAGGCGTCGGTGGTGATCACCAATCCGACGCATTACGCGATCGCGCTCCAGTACGACCGGTCCTCGGGCGGCGCGCCGCTGGTGCTGGCCAAGGGCACCGACCTCGTCGCCCAGACGATCCGCGAGGTAGCGACCGAGCACGGCGTCCCGGTCGTCGAGGACAAGCCGCTCGCCCGCGCGCTCTACGACGTCGTCGACGTCGGCCAGTGGATTCCGCCGGAGTTCTACCGCGCCGTCGCCAAGATCCTCCATCACCTCTACACGAGATCGACCCATGCACCTGCCGGCTAATGCCAACAGCCTGACCAAGCAGCCGGCCGACCACCGGCATCTCCTGCCCTATGAGAGCCTGCTGGCCGAGGGGCTGCGCGGGTTCCTGTCGGAACTCACCATGATCAACGGCGCCGTGCTGATCTCGTATATCTGCAACGAGCAGCACTCGATCCTCAGCGATCTCCTGCAATCGTCGGCGGAGCGCGAGATCAAGCCGGACATCCTCCACTACGCCAACGAGGCGGCCATCGAGTTCGACTGGGGCGAGGCGCCGAGCGTCGCCTTGTCGATGGAGTTCCAGGCTGCCGACCTGACGGTCTTCTTCCGCGTCGTCATGGCCGGCGATCATGTCGGCATCGATATCCGCGGCATCCATTTCAACGACGATCTCGGCCGGTGCGAAGACAACCTCCGGCGCTTCGCGGCCGCGATCCGTGACGCCCGGCTCGACAGCGCCGCGCTCGGCGCCGACCGCGCCGCCTGAGCGCCAGCCCCGGGCAAGGTTGGCGGACGACACTCAGGGCCGTCATCCTCGGAGGGCAGGCCTTGACCCCGGTCTATCTTTTCGCGCTCGCCTCGCAGCACGCCCAGTGGGCGTCGGTCCGCCAGGCGGTCGTCACCGGCAACATCGCCAACGCCAACACGCCCGCCTACACGGTGCGCGACGTGCAGTCGTTTTCCTCGGTGATGGACGAGACGGCGCTCAGGATGGCGAGCACGTCGCCCGGACATTTCGACAGCGCCAAATCGGCCCAGGCCGCCACCTGGGACGTCCACGACACCGGCCGCAAGGTCGCCCTCGATATGGAGCTCATCAAGGCCGACCAGGTCAAGCGCGCCTACGGGCTCGATACCACAGTGATGAAGAGCTTCCATCGCATGTTGATGACCAGCGTAAGGACCGGAGCATGATCGATCCGCTACGCGCCGCCTACGGGATTGCCGGCGCCGGCATGGAGGCCCAGTCGACGCGCCTGCGGGTGGTGTCGGAAAACCTCGCCAACGCCCAGTCCACCGGCACGGCGCCCGGTGCCGATCCCTATCAGCGCAAGACCGTGTCGTTCCGTTCGGAATTCGACGCCCTGCTCGGCGCCTCACGGGTGTCGGTCGGCGCCATCGGGCGTGACGCCTCGGAATTTTCCACCGACTACGATCCCGGCCATCCCGCCGCCGATGCCAACGGCATGGTGAAACTGCCCAACGTCAACATCCTGGTCGAGATGGCCGACATGCGCGAGGCCACGCGCTCCTACGAGGCCAACCTGCAGATGGTCAAGCAGGTGCGCTCGATGTCCTCGATGATGCTCGACCTCCTGAGGAGCGGATCATGATCACGCCACTCTCATCCGTCCACGCGGTGGGCGAGGTCGCCGCCACCGGCGGCGCCACGGCTGGTGTTGGTGGCGCGAGCGCCGCGCCGCAGGCAGACTTCGGCAAGGTCATGGGTGACGTGGCCGGCGAGGCCGTCGATGCGCTGCGGAACGCGGAAGCGACCTCGATCCAGGGCATCAACGGTGCCGCGTCGACCCAGCAGGTCGTCGAGGCGGTGATGACGGCCGAACAGTCGCTCAGGACCGCGATCGCGGTGCGCGACAAGCTGGTGTCGGCCTACCAGGAAATCAGCCGGATGGCGATCTAGGGAGTTGAATTGATGCGCGCACTAGCCATTGCCTCCACCGGCATGTCGGCCCAGCAGACCAACGTCGAGGTCATCGCCAACAACATCGCCAACATCAACACCACCGCGTTCAAGCGGGCGCGGGCGGAGTTCTCCGACCTGATGTACCAGACCGAGCGCGCCAGCGGCGTGCCCAATGCCGGCGGCCAGGACGTGGTGCCGGAAGGCGCCGAGCTTGGTCTCGGCACCAAGACGGTGGGCATTCGCAACCTCCATTTGCAAGGTCCGCTGGCGCAGACCGGCAACCCGCTCGACGTGGCGATCAACGGCAAGGGCTGGTTCCAGGTGTCGGGACCGAACGGCGAGGCGCTGTTCACCCGCGCCGGCTCGTTCAACAAGAGTGCGGAGGGCGAGATCGTCACCGGCGACGGCTATGTGGTCGATCCGGCGATCCAGGTGCCGAACGATACGCTGGAGATCATCGTCAACCAGTCGGGCGAGGTCTATGCCCGGCTCGCCAGCGCCACCGAGCCGCAGCTTCTCGGGCAGTTCGCGTTGGTGAACTTCGCCAATGATTCCGGCCTCCAGCCGCTCGGCAACAATCTCTATCGCGAGTCCGTCGCCTCCGGGCAACCGATCGCCGGCGTGGCCAGCGATCCCGGCTTCGGCTCCATCGAGCAGGGGTACCTGGAGGGATCGAACGTCGATCCCGTCAAGGAGATCACCGAGCTGATCACCGCGCAGCGCGCCTACGAGATGAACTCCAAGGTGATCAAGGCGGCCGACGACATGGCCTCGGCCGTGACGAACGGGATTCGCTAGTGACCCGCATCGCCGCCGCATTCGTCCTGGCGCTCGTTGCCGCCCTCGGCTTCGCGAGCGGGGCGTCGGCGCAGTCGGAGGAGCTTCCGGTGGCGGCGGTCACCATCTATCCCGGCGACATCATCGACGAGAGCGTGCTCACGACCGGTCGCTTCCCGGCCGGGACGGCAGCCAACTATCCCGTCGTCGCCGACATGCAGGCGCTGGTCGGCCGGATTGCGCGCCGCACCCTGCTGCCCGGCCGCCTGATCGTCCGCAACACCATTGCCGAGCCGGAGCTGATCAGCCGTGGCACCATCGTTCCCGCGCTCTACAGCAACGGCGGCCTGCTGATCACGGCCTCCGTGCTGGCGCTCCAGTCGGGCGGGCGCGACGCCGCCATCCAGGTCCGCAACATCGACAGCGGCAAGGTCATCGTCGGCACCATCCAGGCCGACGGCAGCGTCAGGATCGGTGACCGGTGAGGCACCTGCTGACGGTCCTGCTCGTCGCGCTTCTCGGCGTCGCACCGGCCGCAGCGGCCACGCGCATCAAGGACATCACCACCGTCCAGGGCGTGCGCGACAACCAGCTTCTCGGCTACGGCCTTGTGGTCGGCCTGCACGGCTCGGGCGATTCCATGCGCAATGCGCCGTTCACCGAACAGGCGCTGCAATCGATGCTTGACCGTCTCGGCATCAACGTGACCGACGCCGACCTCAGGGTGCGCAACATCGCCGGTGTGATGGTGACCGCCAACTTGCCGGCCTTCGTGTCCGCCGGCTCGCGCATCGATGTGAGCGTGTCGTCGATCGGCGACGCGACATCGTTGCAGGGCGGGCTCCTGCTCATGACGCCGCTGCACGGTGCCGACGGCAACGTCTATGCCGTCGCGCAGGGCCCGGTGGCGGCTTCGGGGGCGGCGGCGGGCGGCGAGGGCGCCTCGCTGATCGAGGGCGTGCCGACCGACGCCATGATCCCCAACGGCGCGCTGGTGGAGCGTCAGCTCCCCGGCCAGTTCGAGGGCACCGACGCGCTGGTGCTGGAACTGCGCAATCCCGACTTCCAGACCGCCACCCAGATGACGGACGTCATCAACGACTACGCCTATGCGCGCTTCGGCCTGTTCGTCGCGCAGGAGCGCGACCACCGCTCGGTCGCGCTCGCCAAGCCGGACGGCATCTCGGCCACCCGGTTCGTGGCGGAACTGGGCGAGTTGCTGGTGACCCCGGACGTGCCGGCGCGGGTGGTCATCAACCAGCGCACCGGCACCGTTGTCATCGGCCAGGACGTCCAGATCTCCACCGTCGCCATGACCCACGGCACGGTCACCGTGCAGGTTTCCGAGGCGCCCGTCGCCTCGCAGCCGGCGCCGCTGTCGGGCGGCGAGACGACGGTCCTGCCGCGGACATCGGTCTCCTCCTTCGTGCGTCCGTCGACGATCGCCATGGTCGGTGGCGCGAGCCTGCAAAGCCTGGTCAATGGCCTCAACCGGATCGGCCTGAAGCCGACCGACATCATCGCCATCCTCCAGGCGATCAAGACGGCGGGCGCACTGCAAGCCGAACTGGTGATTCAATGAACCCGATCTCCCGTCTCATGATCGCGGCGTTCGCGACCGCAGTCCTTCCCCAGGTCGCGGCCGGACAGGATCCCGCGCCGACGCCGCAGGTGAGGCCGCTGCCGGTCTCGCAGGACGCCGAGGCGACGACGCCCGGCGCTCTCTACTGCCGCAGCGTCGCCGACGCCGTTGCCGATGCACGCTACGCCCGTCAGGTCGCGGCGCTGAGCGAACTGGAAGAGCGGCTGTCGCAGCGCATCGCCGAGCTCGAGGACAAGCGCGCCGATTTCGAAGAATGGGTGCGCCAGCGCGAGGAGATGCTGAGCCGCGCCGACGACAGCGTCATCGCCATCTATTCGCAGATGCGGCCCGACGCGGCGTCCGAGCAGATCGCCATCATGGAGGCCGACGCCGCGGCGGCCATTCTCGCCAAGGTCGAGCCGCGCACCGCCAGCGCCATCCTCAACGAGATGAAGCCGGAGACCGCCGCCCATCTCACCAACGTCATGGCCGGGCGCGGCGAACCCGACAAGACGGACGAGGGCTGAGCGGCGTGAGACCCGGCGTTCTCCTCGTCCTGGCGCTGCTGCCGCTGGCCGCGTGTAGCACCACCACGGCCACGGATTCGACCTTCACCGGGTCGCCACGCCTGTCGCTGGTCGGCGAGGGCATTGACGTCAAGCGCGCGCCGCTGCCGGCGCATCATGCCCGCGACGACGTCAGGTCGGCCAACTCTCTGTGGTCGCACGACAATCCAGGCCTCTACCGCGATCGCCGCGCCCACCGGGTCGGCGACATCCTGACGGTCAACATCGACATCGACGACCGTGCCCAGTTCGACAACACGTCCGAGCGCTCCAAGGGCGGCAACGTCATTGCCGACTTTGCAACCAAGCTGTTGTGGGGCTTCGGCAGCTCGCCGCAGGAGGGCGACGCCTCGGGTGACCTCTCGGCCGGTGGCAAGGTCAGCGCCACCGGTGCGGGCAAGATCGATCGTTCCGAGCGCCTGTCGCTCTCCATCGCCGCGATCGTGACGGAGGTGCTCCCGGACGGGAACCTGCTCATCGCCGGCTCCCAGGAGGTCCGCGTCAACCGCGAGGTGCGGGTCCTCAACATCGCCGGCATCGTCCGTCCGCTCGATATCAACGGCGCGAACCAGATCTCCTACGAGAAGATCGCGGAGGCCCGCATCTCGTACGGCGGCCGTGGCAAGCTCAGCGTGGTGCAGTGACGACCGATGGCTGAAACGACCGAAACCAGCGACAAGGGCAAGGGCCCGTCCGGCGACGGCAAGGCCAAAGGGGGCGGCCTGATGGGGTTGCTCGTCGCCTTCGGCGGCGTCACGGTCCTGGCGCTGGGTGCCGGGCTCGGCCTCGGCAGTTGGACGGCCGGCCAGATCGGCGCCGCCCAGGCCGAGCAGCAGATCACCCTGGAAGCCGATGCCACCGAGTCGACCTCGAACTATGGCGGCGAGATCGGCATCACGGCGGTGGAAGCGGTCGTGACCAATCTGGCATCGCCGTCCAACGTCTGGGTGCGGCTCGAGTCGGCGATCATCTATCACCGCGACGAGGTGGAGAACCCCGACCATACGGCCGGTGAAATCCGCCAGGACATCCTGGCCTATCTCCGCACCCTGCATCTGGCGCAACTGGAGAGCCCCAGCGCGCTCCAGCATCTGCGCGAAGACCTGAACGAGCGCGTGAAGTTGCGGACCCGGGACAAGGTCGACGAACTCGTGATCCAGGCGCTGATCGTCCAATGAGCCGACCGAACCACCACCCGTGGCGGCGGCTCGGCCGGCCGCTCGTCCTCGCCGGCGTCACGCTCGCCGTGTCGGCCGGTGCGGCACACGCGCAGGCCGATCTCCTGAGCGGTCTCATCCCGTCCGGCGATGCGACCGTCAGCGGCCGCATCATCCAGCTCATCGTGATCCTGACCGCGCTGTCGGTGGCGCCGGGGCTCCTGATCATGGTGACGAGCTTCACCCGGTTCGTAATCGCGCTGTCGTTCCTGCGGTCGGGGCTTGGTCTGCAAAGCACGCCGGCCAATCTCGTCCTCATCAGCCTGGCGCTGTTCATGACCTTCTACGTCATGGCGCCGACCTTCGATCGCGCCTGGACCGAGGGCATGCAGCCGCTGATGGACGGCAAGATCACCGAGGAGCAGGCGTTCGGGAAGGTCACCGAGCCGTTTCGCGAGTTCATGATCGGCCAGGTGAAGCCGAAGGACCTGCAAATGTTCGCCGATCTCGCGGCCGAGACCCAGGGCGGGGTCCGCTACGCCGCGATCGAACCCGATATCCTCAACGACGGCGAGGAGTCGATCGACAATGTGGACTTCCGGATCCTGATCCCCGCCTTCATGGTGTCGGAGCTGCGGCGGGCGTTCGAGATCGGCTTTTTGATCGTCCTGCCGTTCCTGGTGATCGATCTGATCGTGGGCACGCTGGTGATGTCGATGGGCATGATGATGATGCCACCGGTCGTTCTGGCGCTGCCGTTCAAGATCCTGTTCTTCATCCTGATCGACGGCTGGACGCTGGTTGTCGGCGGCCTGGTCCGCTCCGTCATGTGACCGCCGCACCAGTAAGGTTACGGTAACGTATTCCTGCCACATTTGCGGCATGGCAGGTTGGCTGCTCGCGCAAGAGCAGTTGGAGCCGTTCTCACCGAATGGCCGCACCAAAGGCATGACGCCGTCCCGCCATACCGGTGAAAGCCCGGTATGTCCTTGTAGCTAGTAACAACGGGACTGAAGGAAACGTCATGTCGAGTCTTCTGACCAACACCTCGGCGATGGTCGCGCTGCAGACGCTGCGCAACATCAACGCCGACCTCGACCAAACCAACAATCGTGTTTCGACCGGCCTGCGGATCAACTCGGCCGCAGACAGCGCCGCCTACTGGGCCATTGCGACGACCACCAAGTCGGACAACGGCTCGCTGTCGACGGTGAAGGACGCTCTCGGCCTGGGCGCGTCCGCCGTCGAGGTTGCGACCCTCGGCCTGACCTCCGTCAAGGAGTCGCTCGAGGCCATCAAGGATCTGCTGGTCACGGCTCTCGAGCCGGGCGTCGATCGCGCCGTCATCCAGCAGGACATCGCGGCCCGCATCTCCGACATTTCCAGCAAGGCGGCGAGCAGCACGTTCAACAACGACAACTGGCTGTCCGTCGATTCGGCCGCCACCGGCTTCAACGCCACCAAGAGCATCGTCGCCTCGTTCACGCGTTCGGGCTCGACAGTGTCGGTGGGTACGATCGATGTCAGCGTCACCGCGATCAAGCTGTACGATCCGGCCGGTACCGGCCCTGCCGAAGGCATCATCGACAAGTCACGGACCAATGGCGGTACGAGCCTCGCGGTGTCGGCGATCGACATCTCCGCCCTGACCGACTCGGCCGCGCATCTGACGACCCTGGGCGAGACGATCAACATCGCCCAGGCCGCGCTCGACGACGTGACCTCGGCGCTCACGGCGGTCGGTGCCTCGGCCACTCGGATCGAATCGCAGCAGAACTTCATCAAGGCCCTGATGGACGCCAATACGCGGGCCGTCGGTGCGCTCGTCGATGCCAACATGGAAGAGGAATCGACCCGGCTGAAGGCCCTGCAGACGCAGCAGCAGCTCGCCGTCCAGTCGCTGTCGATCGCCAACGCCGGCTCGCAGAACATCCTGGCCCTGTTCAGGAACTAAGCAGCCCACACGACTTCAGTCTCTCAGTCAGATGGCCGCGTCCCTTCGGGGGCGCGGCCTTCTTCATTGTCGTCCTGATCACAGGCCCCCTGGCAATCTCCGCGCAAGGTTCCGACGGCACATTTCCGTCGGGGTGCACCGTCGCACCCGACGCATGGCCGTATCAGGGAGTCTGGGTGCGATGGGGCGTGAGCAAGCCGAGAAACTGTGGGACAGCCTCCTGGGGCTCGGGACACGCCGGCTGATCGCGCTCGCCTTTGTGGGCCTCGCGGTCATGGGCATCGTTGGTGTCGGCGGCTACATCCTCAGCCGGCCGCAGCAGGAGGTGCTCTACAGCGGTCTGTCGCGCGACGACGTGGCGCGGATCGGCACCGCGCTGCGGGACGTGGGGATCGATTTCGACGTCAACGCCGACGGCGAGACCGTGTTCGTTCGCTACGGCGATACCGCGCGGGCGCGCATGCTGCTCGCCGAAAAGGGCCTGCCGCAGAACGCCGACGCCGGCTACGAGATTTTCAACCAGATCGGCGCTTTCGGCCTGACCTCCTTCATGCAGGGCGTGACCAAGACGCGGGCGCTGGAGGGCGAACTGTCGCGCAGCATCCAGAGCCTCAGCGGTATCCACTCGGCGCGGGTGCATCTGGTGCTTCCCGATCCGGGCTCGTTCCGAAGCGATCGCCAGCCCGGTTCTGCCTCGGTCGTGATCGCTACCGAAATGCCCACCGACGCAACCCCGGCGGAAGCGATCCGGCATCTCGTCGCCGCGGCGGTGCCAGGCCTGTCGATCGACAACGTGACGGTGCTCAACACCGCCGGCACGGTGCTGGCTTCCGGCGACGACATGGAAAGCGCCTCGGGCGGGCGTATGGCGCTGGTGACGCAGACGGTGGCGCAGGACATCGAGGCCAAGATCCGGCGCACGCTGACGCCCTATCTCGGTGTCGACAACTTCCAGGTCAGCGTCGTTCCGCTGCTCAACATGGACCGCAGGACCATCAGCGAGACGATCTTCGATCCCAAGTCGCGGGTCGAACGGTCGGTGCGCACGATCCGCGAAAACGCGCTGGCGCTCGACTCCGTTACCGACACGCCGGCCTCGGTCCAGACCGGCCTGCCGGAGCAGGCCGGCGCGCAGGGTCCCGCCGAATCCGGGCGGAACTCCAACGAAACCAAGGAGCGCCGCGAGGAACTGACCAACTACGAGGTGTCGACCAAGACCATCGAGACCGCCAGCGAGGGCTTCGAGATCGAGCAACTGTCGATCGCCGTGCTGGTCAACAAGGTGCGCCTGGCCGCCGCCGCGAACGACGCCACCGATCCGACGCCGGTCGAGCATCAGCTGATGGACATCGAACAGCTCGTCGCCTCGGCCTCCGGGTTCAACGCGCCGCGGGGCGATCAGCTCAAGGTCGCAGCGGTCGCCTTCGTCGACAGTGCGCCGGAAGCTCTCCCGGAGCCCGGCCTCATGGCCTCGGTGGTCGAGCAGTTCGGCTCGGTGATCAACGCCGTCGCGCTGATCGTGGTGGCCCTGATCGCCGTGTTCCTGGGGCTGAGGCCCGCGATCAACACCATCCTGACCCAGCAGGTTCCCGCCGCGCCCGCACAACCGGCCCTGCCGCGTAACGAAGAGGGCGCCGCCGCCGCGCCGCCGCCTGCGGCTAACGCGCCTGGCGACGCCAACCTGATCGAGGATGTGACGCGCAACCTGGAACAGGCGCCGCACAAGCGTCTCGAACAAATCGTCGAGCTCGATGAGGAGCAGGCCGCCGCCATCCTTCGCCAATGGCTCAGGCAGGATGAGGCCGCCTAGTTACTATGGCGACGGCGCTGGCCCAGCATCTGCCGCACTTTGCGCTGCATCCGCCGCGCAGGATCAAGCCGGCGCCGGAGGCGCCGGTCGCAGCCGATACAGCGCAGGCGTCGCTGGAGGATCTGCTGGCGGCGGCGCGCGAAGAGGGGCGCGTGGCCGGCCTGGAGGAAGCGCGGATCAGGTTCGACGCCGAACTCGAGGAAGAGCGCGCGGGCTTCGCGTTCAGGATCGAGGAACAGCACCAGCTTCTCAACGAGCAGGTCGCCGACCGGATGGGTGAGCAGATCGCCCGGGAGATCGATCGGGCCGCGGCGACCGTCGGCGACCATGTGGGCGCGGTCCTGCGTCCGCTGGTCGACACGGCCGTGCGGGATCGCGCGGTCGCGGAGGTGGTCGGGGTCGTGAAACGGCTCCTGACCACCGGCGACGCCCTGACGTTCAGGGTGTCCGGACCGGAGGCGCTGATCGAGCGCATGCGGGAGCGTGACGACCTGCCCGTCGACCGCATGACCTTCGAGGCCGCGGAGACGGCGGACCTTGTCGTGGCGGTCGACGAGACGGTGATCGAGACCGGGCTCGGCGCGTGGCAGGACCTGATGGGTCGCGCGGGCGGCGATGACTGAGAACGCCCATCCCGAACTGATCATCGTCAAGCGTCCCATGGAGGACGAGCACGAGAGTCACAGCTCGGCCTGGAAGGTCGCGCATGCGGACTTCATGACCGCCATGATGGCGTTCTTTCTCATCATGTGGCTGATCAACGTCACCGACGACGAGGTGCGCAAGGGCATTTCCGCCTACTTCAATCCGATCAAGCTGTCGGATGGCGTGACCGACCTCAAGGGCCTGAGCAAGCCGACCTCCGGCGAGGAGAAACGCAAGCACACCAAGCCCGGTCGCGTTGCCGAGTCCCCGGATGCGTTCAACCCCGTCAAGCTGTCCGAGGCGCGCGGCGCCGGCGCGGCGGCGAGCGGCGACAAGGGCAAGGCGGCGGCCGCCGCTGCTGCGGGGGGTGCGGGCTCCGGTCATACGGCGCCGGAGGCCGGCCTCGGCGCCGAAAAATCGTTGCACGACGAGCATGCTGCCGGTGGCGGTGAGACCGCAAGCATCGCCGACACCCAAGGCGCAGGCGCTTTCGGCGAGGACGAGGCCGCCAAGGCGGCCGGCACCACCGACGCCCATGGCACGCCGACGGGCAAGAAAGGGAATAGCGACAACGAGCTCGAGGCCGTTGCCTTCCAGGACCCCTACGCCGTTCTCGCCCGGATCGCGGAGGACTACGCCGAGGGCGGCGCTTCGACGGTCGACGTCATCGTCGGCGACATGCGGCAACCGGGCGTGACGGGGGGCGAGATCGATCGCGATCCGTTCGACCCGGCCTATTGGCAGACCGCCCCGGCCTATCCGGCGGTGACCGAAACGCCCGGCGAACCAGGCACGTTCGATCCGCTGCCGGAGGCGGTCCAGCTGGACGCGGCGGCGATCGACAACTTCGAGTCCGTCGGTGGCGAGGCGGCCGAGCCGCCGGCTGCGGATGCCGTGCCAGAGGAACCTGCGACCCCGATCGAACTTGCCGAGAGCGCCGAACAGCCGTCCGCCGGAGCGGCCCAACACGTGGCCGCAGCCGAGAGCCCAACCGACGCACCGGAGGCCGGGGAACCGCCGCCGGAGGTCGAGATCGCCGAGGCTGCGCCCGAGACGACCGAGCCGGTCGTCGACACGCGAATCCAGGCGATCGGCGACCAGCTCAAGGCAGAGATCGCCACCGCCGTCAGGAACGTCGAGGCGATCGGCGCCGAGACCGGCCTCATCGAAGGCGAAACCGTCGAGGTGTCGGTCACGGAGGACGGCGTGCTCGTCAACATGGCCGACGACGCCACCTACTCGATGTTCGACATCGGCTCGGCGGTGCCCGACGGACGGGTGGTCGTGCTGATGGAGGAGATCGCTGCGACGCTGGCCGACAAGCCGGGCTCCATCGTCATCCGCGGCCACACCGACGGCCGCCCGTTCCGGTCGGCGGACTACGACAACTGGCGTTTGTCGGCGGCGCGCGCGCAGATGGCCTACTACATGCTGGTTCGCGGTGGCCTCGACGAAAGCCGCGTCACCGCGATCGAGGGGCATGCCGATCGCGCGCTTCTCAATCCGGACGAACCGTTCGCGGCCGAAAACCGGCGGATCGAGATCCTGCTCAAGGTCGTCGAATGACGAGGCTCGCGGTCGCCCTCGCGGTCGTCCCGCTGCTTGCGGTCGGGGCGCTCACCGATGCGCTGCAGGCGGCACCGCTCGACATCCAGCCGCCCGGCATTGCGAGGGAAGCGGCGTCGGCTGAACGGAAACGGGGCCCGCTCTCGCGGCTCTTCCGTCGGGCGCCGGACCCGCAGCCGGTTGTCATGATGCCGAGCGAGCCGGCCGGTCCGCCGGCGGTCGTGGTCCGGCGACCCCCGCCGCTTCCGCGCCTGCGGCCGCGGCCGATCCATCAACCTCCGGCGATGGCGGCGCGTTCGGTCAGGACGATCGCGACGGCCGCGGTACCGGCGCAGGAGCTTCTGCCCGGCGTCTCGCCCGGTGTTTCGCTGGAGATCACCGGCGCGATCCCGAACGAAGACGAGCCGTCTCAGCCGGTGCCGGAGGTCGTCCCTGCGGCCCCCGATCAGCCGGCCGCGACCACGTCGGACGTGCCGCCCGTCCGTCCACCGACGCCGCCCGACGCCATACCGGCCGAGGCCGTACCGGTCGAAACCAAGGTCGCGGCCCTGCCGGATCCCGATATGCTCCACGAGGACGGTCTGCCCGGCGACCCGGTGAAAGCCGGGCCGGTCATTCCGGCGGCGATTCCCGCCAGCATGGCCCACGATCCGCAGTCGCTGATCGACCTCGTCGCGCCCGGCGTCGCCGAGCCCTATCAGCTCGTTCGGGCGCTGCAGCTTCTCCAGGACCAGATCGCCCACGGCTCGGTGCGGGCGCTGGAGGCGGAGCGGGGCCTCAGGCAGCGGATCGAGACGGCGTTCCGCGAGGCCGATCCCGGCGTCTGGCAGGTGCCGCGCAACGCGTCCGCCGCCATCGTCTACGTGCTCAGCGGCGGCGCGCCGGCGATCCTGCATGACCTTCTGGACCTCAGCCTCGCCCCGTCGGTCGACCGGCGCCTGCTCGAAGGCGTGCTCCATTACGTCGAGGGCCGGGAGGACGAGGCGCGGCCGCTGTTCGCGGGGATCGATGCGACAACGTTGCCGCCCAACATGGGCGCCCAGGTCGCGCTGGCGCAGTCGGCGCTGGCGGTCAGGACCAATCCGCGCGCGGCCCAGCGCCATCTCTCCTATGCGCGCCTGCTGGCGCCGGGCAGCCTGGTCGAGGAGGCCGCGCTCCGCCGCGAGATCTTCGTCGCCAACCAGCTCAATGACCGCGCGGCGGTCGAGCGCCTCGCGCGCCGCTACCTGACCACGTTCCGGCATTCGATCTATGCCGGCAACTTCCGGATGCGCTTCTCGGCCGCCATCACCCGCATGGGGCTTGTCGACGACGAGGACGGCTTCGGCCGCATCGACGCGATGATCCGGCATCTTGAGCCGGAGGCAAAGGCGCCGCTCTATCTGACCGTCGCCCGCTCCGCGCTGCTGCAGGGTTTTGCGCGCTCCGGCGGCCGCGCCGCCGAGCGTGCCTTGGCACTGACCGCCGGGACATCGGCCGACCACGCCCGGGCGCTTCTCTATCGCGCCGCCGCGCTGGCGGTGCAGCCCGAGGCGTTCGACGAGGCGCGGCAGGCCTATGCTGCGAGCGACCCGGAGCCTCTCGGCGACGGCGACCGGAGCCTTCACCAAGCGGTGGGGCGCGTGATCGCCGACGTCGGATCGGGCACGGAGCTCAAGCCCGACGTGGAAACCGCCATGGCCGACGAACACGAGCCAACGGAGCTGATGCGCCGCGCCGGGACGCTCCTAGAGGAAACGGCCGGCATGATCGCCGCGGTCGACTTGGCGGGGGGCGACGATGGCCAGGATTGATCTTCCGCCGCCGCAAGCAATGCCCTTGACGCCGATGGCGGCGAAGCCGGCCGAGCCGGCGGCAGACAAGAGCCTGCAGGACGACACCCTGCTGTCGCGTTTCACCGCGCTGCTGGGGTGGATCGCGACCGACGAAGGCGGGGAGCAACCGCCACCGACAGGTGCTGAGCCAGGGCTGCCGTCGTCCTCTCGGCCGGTGGCTGCGGAGATCGCCGACGGCACGGCCGACGCGTCCGGATCATCGCGCGAGCAAACCGACGGATCGAAGATCGAAATGGACAGCGGGCGGGGCCCGTCGCAGGACATGGTGGTGGCGCCGAAGACGCCGGTCCTGCGGATGCCGGAGTCACTTGTGCTGGCGGTGGACGCCGTCGCGCCGGGACCGGCCGCGATGTCGGCTCCGATGGCGGTTCGCGGCGACGGTGCTGCCGATGGCGCGCGAAGGAGGGTTGGGACCGAGACGGCCGCCATCCCAGCGCCCGGCGAGACACCCGCGAAGCAGGATCGTCCGCCGGGGCCGGAGCCGACCGAGATTCGCACGCCGTCGATGTTCCCGCTGCCTGCTGATCCGGGCAGCGCGGACCAACCGCCGGCTGCCGACAGGACCCCGGCGATGCGGCCCGAAGCCGCCAGCGCGCCCACCCATGACCGTGCGCGCGCCGAGCCGCTCCGCGTTGCGCCGTCTTTGCCGGAGGTGCGGGGCGTGCCGGCGGCCGACCTCGCTTTGGCGGTCGAGCGTACGCCCGACAGGCCAAACAGTGTCGCCCAGACCGAGGCGCCCGGGCGCCCGATCGAAATGGCTGCCGCCGCAGGACGCTTGCCGGACGCGATGCCTCGTCAGGCAGTTACCGCAGCCGTGCCGGATGGCTCCCAACCGACGCAACGCCCCGCCGAGGGGACAGCGGCAACAGCAACGGCGACGGTGCGCGGCGCGCCCGAACCGATACCGGTGGAACGGACGCCTGCCGTTCGGTCTGACACGCACGCCGATGTCGTCCAACGCCCGGCGGCCCATGCGTCGGCGCAGCCGCTCACCGGTGTGTCCGTGCTCTCGCGTGAGGTTTACATGGCGCCGGTCCGGATGCCGGTTGCCGGCGTCGCAACGTCACGTCCTGATCCGGCCCCGCCCATGCCCGTTGCGATGCGCGCGAGCGACGGCATTGTGGCGGAAGCTTCCGATGCACGCGTCCGCACCACGGCGATGACCGGCCGCGATGCCGGTCCGGCGATCGAGGCGCCGCGGCCGACGATGGCCACGCCAACGCCAATACCCACGCGTGACGCGACGATCGCGGTTGCCGGAGATGATCCCGTTGTCCCGGAGGACACGCCACGCGCCGAACCACGCCGGCCGGAAACGCCGTTGCCGCATCAGACCGAGACACCGCAGCGCGTCGACACGCTTGCACCGGCCGCAGCGGCCCGCGCGGTGCCGTCGCTTGACGCTGCCGGCGGTATCGCGCCCCGGATCGTCGCTGCCATTGCGGAAGCGGCGGCCACCGCTGACGCCGCTCCCGATGTGCGAAGCGGTGCCGATCCGGTCCGTGTCCTCAACGTGCAACTTGCCGTCGAAGGCGGTGAGGTGCACATGCGCCTGACGCTCACGGGTGACTCCATGTCGGTCCATCTGCGGGTCGGGAACGCCGAGATGGCGGCGCAGCTCCGGGCGGACCGCGAGGTGATCGCCACCCTCCTGACCGAGGCCGGCTATGAGGCCGATGTCGTGCGGATCGACACCATCGGCGACACGCCCGCCGGCACGCGGAGCGACGCCGCTACTGCCGGCGGCTTGGCCGACAACCGGGCGGCGATGCGCGAGCGCGCGCCGGACGATCGGCCCACCGGCGAGACGCGACAGGATCGCCAACACGACGAGGACCCACGCCATGAGCGGCGGCAGGACGATCGGTCTGATGCTTCTCGCGACGGCCTTTACGTCTAGTCCGGCCGAAGCGAGCGAGATCGCCGCCTGCGAGGCGGCCATGCACGGCGCCGCCGAGCGCCACGACGTGCCCCTGGGCGTGCTCTATGCCGTTGGCCTGACCGAAACCGGCCGGCGCGATTCGCTGCACCCGTTTGCGCTCAACGTCGAGGGGAGGTCGTTCTTCGAGAAGAACCTGGACGACGCGCTCGATCGCTTCCGGCAGGCGCGCGCGGGAGGCGCGAAGCTCATCGACGTCGGGTGCATGCAGATCAACCACTATTATCACGCCGAGGCGTTCGCCTCGGTGGAGGCCATGTTCGAGCCCGCGGCCAATGTCGACTATGCGGCGCGCTTCCTGAAGCGGCTCCGGTCACGCGAGGGCAACTGGACAATGGCCGTGGCCCGCTATCATGCCGGGCCCCATAACGATCCGGCGCAGAAGCGCTATGTCTGCCGGGTGATCGAGAACCTGGTGGCGAGCGAGTTCGGCCGCTGGACCCCGGGCGCCCGCCGCTTCTGCGACGGTTAAGGAAACCTTGCGGCAAAGGCGACAAACTGGCGACGTGACCTGACGGAACCTACACCCGGATGCGCTAGGTTCGGCGCAGTTCCAACAGGGTTCTGTCCACGCAATGGTCATCGATTCCGCAGCGCCGATCCTGGTCGTCGACGATTTCTCGACGGTCGTGCGCATCTTCAAGACGTTGCTCAAGCAGGCCGGCTTCGACCACGTCGACGGTGCGGCCGACGGGGAGGAAGCGCTGGCGCGCATGAAGGAGCGGGACTACGGACTGGTGATCTCCGACTGGCATATGGCGCCCGTGAACGGCCTCGACCTCCTGCGCCGCACCCGCTCGGACGAGCAGCTCAGCAAGGTGCCCTTCATCATGGTGAGCGCCGAGTCGTCGCCGGAGAAGATGGCCGAGGCGAAGGCGGAAGGCGCGGCGGCGTATCTCGTCAAACCGTTCGACGCCATGACGCTGAAGGCGCGCATCCACACCGCCCTCGCGGCCTGACCACTTCAGGTTGTCGCACGACCGGTTTTCCGCCGTTTCGAGCGCGTCGTTATCATTCCGTTAACCATAATCGGGTGTTCTCCTCCCGGGGGCGGTTCATGACGAATCGCGCGACTTGGCGGGGAGCGCGCATGTACCTGATTGTCGACCATCGCGAGTGTGTCAGAGAGGCGTATCGGTCCGGATTCGAGGGCGAGGGGATTGCCGCGACCGGCATGTCCGGCGACGAATTCGCCGACTGGATCGAAACCGTCGATGAGGGCGAACTCGAAGCGGTCGAAGCCTTCGTGCTTGGTGATATCGAACGCCGCGGCGCGCTGCCGGCCGTCATTCGCCGCCGCATCGGGGCCCCGATCTTTGCGCTGCTCGACAACAAGGATCTCGATCAGACGCTGTCGCTCCTGTCCGAGGGCGTCGACGACGTGATCCGCAAGCCGGTCCATGTCCGCGAGCTCGTGGCGCGGGCAAGCGCGGTGTGGCGACGCATCAACTACACCAGCGAAGTGGTCGACTGCGGTCGCCTCAAGGTCTACTTCGACGGCCGGGACGCCGAGATCGACGGTGAGGCCTTCGAACTGCCGCGACGCGAGCGGCGGATCCTGGAGTTCCTGGTGCGCAACGCCCACCGGCGCGTGACCAAGACCCAGGTCTTCAACGCCGTCTACGGTCTCTTCGAGGTCGCCGTCGACGAAGTCGTCGTCGAAGGCCATATCAGCAAGCTGCGCAAGAAGCTTCGGCGACGGCTCGAAACCGATGTCATCGATGCGCGCCGCTACCTCGGCTATCAATTCGTCGGGCACGGCGACATGGCGGCCGGAGACTTGCCGGCGCCGGCCGCGATCCCCCCCGAAACGGTTGCCGAACTGCAGGTCGTCGCCTGAATCCCAGGCCGCATTATCATCGATAACGCCCGGCGCGCCGGACGACGGCGGTGCTGACCTATCCGCGGTCGGCCCGATTGCCGTCGGCGAGCGCCTGTGCTTAGTCTGCGCCGCCGCGCTCCAATAGCCGCGCCCCATGCGCAGCGCGCTTCCCGAGGATCTCATGAGTATCGATTTCGACGACATCACCACCCATGACCAGTCCGACGACTGCGTGGCCTGCCGTGCGCAGGACATTGTCGGCTATAGTCTCGTGCCGGCGGTGGCCACGTGGGAGGAGAGCTACCAGCTTCCCCGCCATGCCCTGGCCGTGCACGGCGCGGCGGGACTCATGGCCTACATGATCCAGAGCGGTGCGGGTCGCGACGAGGTCGAGAGGGCGGTTGCCAAGGTGCTCGACGACTATGAAGCCCAGGCCGCCGACGACGGCCTCCTCAACGTGCCGCCGCAAGGGACCGCCTGAGGACGCCCGAACCGCGGGCCGGACTTGCAACGATGGCCGTTGCGACCCATCTATTGTCGGGTCAGTCCTGCCTCATACCTTCACGCCCACGAATGCCGAAGCGGCCGTAGCAACGCTGCCGCGACGACATGTGACGACCGCTCGGTGCGCCAGACCTGCGCCCGGACAATCGCGGCCGGGTGATGGGGCCGGACGACGCGATCGCGGACATTGACGTGTGCGATGTCGACCACCTGACGGCCGACCGGCCGATCGAATTAGCGGGGGATACCGATGAGAATCAAACAGTTGGGCCGTACCGGCCTGAAGGTCAGCGAACTTTGCCTCGGCGCCATGACCATGGGGCGCGAGGCCGATGAGGCACTCGGTCGACGCATGCTCGACCGGTTCGTCGAGGCGGGCGGCAACTTCATCGACACGGCCGACGTCTACACTGCCGGCGCGTCGGAGGAGATCGTCGGACGCTGGCTCGCCGGGCAGAGCCGCGACGATCTGGTGATCGCCACCAAGGTGCGGTTCGGCACCCACGGCGCGGCCAGCGGACCCAACCGCTCCGGCCTCGGCCGCAAGCATATCGTCGCGCAGGTGGAGGCGAGCCTCAGGCGACTCCAGACCGACTACATCGACCTCTACCAGGTCCACATGTGGGATCCGCAGGCGCCGCTGGCCGAGACCCTGTCGACCCTGAACGACCTGGTGCGGGCCGGGAAGGTCCGTTACATCGGCGCCTCCAACTACAGCGGCTGGCAGTTGCAGAAGGCGATCGACCTGGCGCGTGCCGAGGGGTTGGAGCCGTTCGTCAGCCTCCAGGCGCTCTACAACCTCCTCGACCGCGAACTGGAATGGGAACTGGTGCCGGTGAGCGTCAACGAGGGGCTCGGCATCCTGCCGTGGAGCCCGTTGCGCGGTGGCTGGCTGACCGGCAAGTACCACCGCGGCATGACGGCGCCGCCGTCCGGCACCCGCGTCGAACTGGCCGAGGATCAGGGCTGGAGCGAAACCTTCGCCCGCTATGCCAACGACCACACCTGGGGGGTCGTCGAGCGGCTGGTGGCGATCGGTGAGGAGACCGGGCATGCGCCGGCGCAGGTGGCGTTGAACTGGCTCCTGCAGCGCGACGGCGTGACCGCCCCAATCATCGGTGCCCGCAACATGGAGCAACTCGACGCCAATCTCGGCGCGGCCGGATGGTCGCTCAACGCCGGGCAAGTGGCCGCGCTCGACGAGGCCAGTGCCCGGCCGCTGCCCTATCCGCACGACATGCAGGCGCGGGTGGTGGCGAGCACCGCGGACTGAACCCTACCGCCGGACCGGAGGTGCCGGCCGCAGGGACGCCCTAGCGACGGGTCGCGCGCGGCTCCCGACCGGCATCGTCGCGACCCACGCCGAGCCGCTCGAGGCGGGCGGCGACGGTCTGCGCCGGTTCGGCCGGCGCCGCCTGTTCATGGCGCGGCGCCGGCGGCGGCGTCGCGAATGTCGTCGCGCCGTTCGACGCGGCGGCGCGCTGCGGGCGAGGCGGGATGCCGTCTTCGCTGGTCATCGCCTCGATGACGGCTGCGCGCTCGGCGACATCGGCATCGTCGGCCAGAAGTCTGTCGATATCCTCGTTGATCTGGCTGGCGCGCCGCATGCGGGCGACGATGGAGTTCGCGAGATCGCGATCGTCGTGCGGATTGCTCCAGTTCTCGACAAAATTGCCGTACATGCCGCGCGGCAGGGCCTCCTGCGGCAGCTTGCTGACGACGATGCGCGACGGCAGCGTGAAGCCCTCACCGAACACCAGCGCTTCGCGCGTACCGAGGGTCGGCAGGAAGTCGAGCAGGTCGACGGTGGCGTCCGAAACCGCCGCGTGGACGATCTCCTGATCCTGCGCGCTGGTCAGACGCATCGTCACCAGCGTGGAGCACTGGGACAGGATCGCGGGCGAGATATCGCCCGGCCGCTGGCTGACGATGCAGAGCGAGATGCCGTATTTGCGGCCCTCCTTGGCGATGCGCGAAATGGCGCGGCGCGTCGGCTTGAACCCCGTGTTCGTGTCGCGGGGCACGTAGCGGTGGGCCTCCTCGCAGACGAAGATCATCGGCAGCTTGCCGTCGCTCCACAGGGCGACATCGAAAGCCATGCGGGCCAGCACCGAAACGATGACGTTCAGCACCTCCGACGGGACGCCCATCAGCTGCACGACCGTGATCGGCCGCCCTTCGGCGGGAATGCGGAACAGAGACGAGATGATCTCGGCCATCTCGTCGTTGACCGTCAGCTTGCCGAACATGAAGGCGAAGCGCGGGTCCTGCGTTGTGGTGGCGATCCTTGCCTTGATCCGCTTGTAGGGCCCGAGGTCCTTCTTGACCTCGAGCCGCCCCATCTGTTCGTCGATCAGGGCGATGAGGTCGGAGATGCGGTAGGGGGTGGGGACGTCGACCGACAGCCGGTCGCGGGCCGAGTCCCGCTGCTGCAGCGCCAGCGCCGTCGCGCGGCGGCTAGCCTTGCCGAACATGCGCTTGGCCACGGGCACCAGGTCGCGAAGGATCTCCACCTCGGGCGAATTGCGGTCGATGTCGCCGAGCAGGACTTCCACCGTCTCCTCGAAGTTGAGCAGCCAGTACGGCATGTTGATCTTGTCGAGCTGCAGCACGTTGGCCTTGTGGCCGAAGCACGAGCCGTACTCGTTGTGCGGATCGAGGACGACGATGTGGCCGTTCTCATGGGATTCCAGAATGCGCCGCAGGATCAGCGCCGTGGTGCACGACTTGCCGGAGCCGGTCGAGCCGAGGATGGCGAAGTGCTTGGTGAGCATGTCGTTGGTGCGCATCGCCGCGGGCACCGACTGGTCCTGGTGGATGGCGCCGATATGGACCGAGTCGACGTCACCGACATAGTAGGCCTTCTCAAGGACCTCCTTGGTCGCCTTCTCCACACGGTCGCCGAGACGGGGATAGATCGACACGCCGCGCCGGAAGGTGCGCAGGTACCCGTCGGGCTGGCGCGCAAGCTCGCCGACCAGTTCGACATCGGCGATCCGCGGCTCGGTGCGCCCCTGGCCCAACTGCATTGACGGTACCTGCATCGCGGTGATCATGCCCAGAACCAGCGCCTCGCCGGTATCGACCGATAGGATCGTCCCGATATAGGGGCTGACATTGGTGCGGCCGCCGCGGTCGAACAGGCTCTTGTCGAGCAGAACCTTGGCGCGCGATCCCGTGACGGCGATGATCTCGCCGGCGAGGATGCCGAGCGCCGGATCCGGATGGTTCAGTTTCGCGACAGCGTCCATGTACTTACCCCCTCGCCCCGGTGGTCGGTTGAATTGGCCGAACTTCCGAGCGGCACCGTGGCAGGCGAGGGTGAAGGTTTGGTTGGCAAATCGTTGTGCAATTTGCCGACTCGCGTTTACGATCGCGGGAACGGGTGCCGTCGCGGTCGGAAACGGCAGATTTCTGCGCCTTCGGCCCTGTGCTGGCGTTGACCAAGCGTTAACCCCAACGCACACATCCGGCGATCACGGGCTTGTCCCAGCCCCGGCGGTTCGGCGCCGGTGGCCGCGGTGGGCTCAGTCGCGGGCCGGTCGCTGTGCGACAATGGTGATGCCGATGCCGACCGCGATCACCGCGGCACCGATCCAGGTCAGCATGCCGTAGCGCTCGCCCAGAAGCAGCGTCGCCGCGAGGAGCCCGACGGCGGCAGCGACGTAGCCGATCTGGCTCAGGAGCACCGGCCCGCCCGCGGCCTGCAGCCTGAAGAACAGCGGAAAGGTCAGGCCGGCGGCAATGGCCTGGGCGATCGTCGCGGCCGGCGCGGCCGCCAGTTCGCCCAGAGGAACGCCGCCTCGCGTGACGAGCAGGAGCCCGACAAAGGCAAGCGCGGCGAAGACGTGGCTCCAGAACGCCAGCACGTCAGGGGCTGCGCCGGGCGGCCACGCGACCGTACGATAGACATTGCCGCAGGCAAGGGTGAGCGGGATCAGCAGGGCCGCCAGAACCCAGACAGCGTTGGTGACATCGCCGCTCGCCTGCCGTGTGAGCGTCACCAGCGCCGCGCCGGCCAGCCCGAGGCCGATGCCGGCAAGGCCGAGCGGCCCCGGTGTGCGCAGCCGGGCAAGCGCGGAGATAGCCAGTGTGAAGACCGGCGACAGTGCGAACACCAGACCGGTGTAGCCCGAGCCGACATGGGGAATGACGGTGAAGACCAGCAGGTTGGCGGCGACAAAGGAGATCAGCCCGGACAGGACCGCATAGCGCAGGAGGACAAGGTCCGGCAGCTGCAGGCGCGCGGTCACGATCAGGTAGGGGAGCAGCATGCCCGCGGCGCCGGCGGAGACGACCAGCGACCACACGACCGGCGAGATGCCGGCCCCGGCGGCGATCTTGCCGAGCGGGAAGTTCAGGCCGATCAGCGCGCCGGTTGCCAGCAGGAGGAAAGGGGCATTCACGATGAGGCGTCCGCGGACCTTGCGACGAGCGGCCACTGGAGCCTGAAACCTCGCCCGGGTCAAACGCGGGGATACCCACGACGATGGGCCCGGAGCCTGAGCTCCGGGCCCCGCCGCCCGCCAGGGGTTAGAGCGTTCTGTGGTGGGATTGAACCATTCTGCCGGAGAAGGTTTGGTTCAAGGTCAAGGGCTTCGGCGAAGGCCGTATCGGGATACGGTCGAGCCGA
>JANQRX010000001.1 GCA_028284325.1 Bauldia sp.
TTCCAGGGTGGCGGAGGGAGAGGGATTCGAACCCTCGATACGGTTGCCCGTATACACGCGTTCCAGGCGTGCGCCTTCGACCACTCGGCCACCCCTCCACGGCCCGCCGGGCGGACCGGCGCGCACTATAGTAACGCCGATAGGTCGTGCAACCACATCCGCGGGCCAATCGGTTGACCTCACCGGGCGCCTCCGGTGAGATGGCGGCACTGTCCGTCGACGCCCGCTTGGACCACCGATGATCTCATTCCTTGCCCGCATGACCGGCATCTGGCTGATCGCCGGCGCGCTTGTCGCCCTCGTCGTCGACGCCACCCGGACGATCGCGTCGTCGAAGATCGCGGTCACGCCGCTGGGCGCCACCTGGTATGCGATCAGCCCCACCAATCTCGTGAACACCCAACTGTTCGTTCAGCGCGAGATCGAGGCCTATATAGGTCAGTGGCTGTGGGATCCGGTGATCCAGTGGATCCTGCTGCTGCCGACCTGGCTGGTGCTCGGCGCCGCCGGGTTCGTGCTTGTGTTTCTCGGCCGGCGGCGCGCCACGCGGTCGGCCTATATCTGAGGATCTCAGGTGATGAACATCTTCGCGGCCCTGCGCAGCAAGCCGGCGCGCCTGCCGACCGCCGACGAGGCCCTTCCCGGCCGCGACGCGGCGCTCGCCACCGCCACCCACCACCACGTCAACGGCGTCGCGCTCAAGGGGCCGTACCCGGAGGGCGCCCGCACGGCCCTGTTCGGCCTCGGCTGTTTCTGGGGTGCGGAACGCGCCTTCTGGCAGCACGACGGCGTCATCGTGACCGCCGTGGGTTATGCCGGCGGCCACACCCCCAATCCCACCTACGAGGAGGTGTGTTCCGGCAAGACCGGCCACAACGAGGTGGTGCTGGTGGTCTACGACCCGGCGACGACCAGCTACGAGGCGCTGCTCGGGCTGTTCTTCGAGAGCCACGATCCGACCCAGGGCATGCGCCAGGGCAATGACGTCGGCACGCAGTACCGTTCCGGCATCTACGTCGAAGGGCCGGAGGAGCGGGCGGCCGCCGAACGCGCGCGCGACGCCTATGGCGAGGCCCTGAAGGCGCGCGGCTACGGGCCGATCACCACCGAGATCGTCGACCGCCCGCCGTTCTATTTCGCCGAGGCCTATCACCAGCAATATCTGTCGAAGAATCCGAACGGCTATTGCGGCCTCGGCGGCACCGGCGTCGCCTGTCCGATCGGCACCGGCGTGGCGGCGGAGGGCGCCTGAGCGCCGCTCGACGGTTGCGGCCGGGTATGCTGTAGTCGTGGCCTGCGAGGGGGGCCATGGCGCGGCGGATCGGGAAGAAGGAAAGACTGGCGGCCGCCTTGCTGCGGCTGACACGGGAAGATGTGGCGACCGTCGAAAGCGATCTGGCGCGCGCCGTCACTTTCGAGTCCCCCGACGACCGCGCGGTTCTGGTCCACGATGCCCGCAAGAAGTTGAAGGCTGCCCGGGCGCTGGTCTGGGTGCTTGAGCGCCGCTTCGGCCGCAAGGCTCGCGAAGCCCGGCGGGGCCTGGGCGATGTGGGCCGCCATCTGTCACAGACCCGCGACGCCGACGTCATGGCCGCGACCGCCACGGCGCTCGGTTTCAACGGCGTGGCGACGGAGCTCGCCGCCCACGGCCATGACCACGACGGCGAGGCGATCGATCTTGCCCGGCGGGGGATCGGCAAGAGCGCCGCGCTTCTCGACCGCATTCCGGCCGACTTCAAGGGCCGGGCGCTGATGCACGACGCGTTCGATCACGCCTATCGCCGCGGCCGCAAGGCGATGCGCAGGGCCCGCGCGTCGGGCGTCGCCGACGACCTGCACGTCTGGCGCAAGGACGCCAAGCGTCTCTACTATCTGCTTGACGCTTCGCAGCGAAAGCTGCCGGACAATGCGCGCGGCCTCGTCCGCCGGCTGGACCGGCTGGGTGACGTCCTGGGGCTCGACCACGACCACGCCATCCTCGCCGAACGGCTCGCCGCCATGGAGGACGGACCGGATCTCGCCGGCAAGCTCGCCCGGATCGAGGCGCGGCGCGACGACCTTCAGCGCGAGGCGTGGCGTCTGGGCCGGCGCATCTACGGCGCCTCACCGCGGAGGTTCCGCAGCCGCGTGCGGCTCAGCAAGGCCCGGCGCTGACGGGTCGCCGACACCGGGCGGAACACCAGGTCCCGCCCGGCGGACGAACCATCCTAGAAGCGGATGCTGTAGCGGGCGAAGCCTTCCTCGCCATCGCCGGTCGCTTCGATGTTCACGCCGCGCACGTCGGCCGCGTAACCCTGGCCGGCCGGACCCGTCTCGAAGACGACGCTCGCCCCCTCGACCGGCACGAACGTCCAGTTGGCGTCGGCGGACGGGTTGATGGTGCCCCGTTCGACGATGTAGCGCACGATCACGTCGCGGTTGGTGTCCGGTGCTTCGAGGATCGTCACCGCCGGGCCGATGTCGGGGAAGTTGCCCCCGCCGCCGGCGCGGTAGTTGTTGGTGGCGACCACGAAGCGCTGGTCCGGGTCAACCGGCGCGCCGTCGTACATCAGATCGACGATGCGGCCGGCGTCCGCGTTCTGCAGCTCGCCCTTCGGCGTGTACTTCGCCGGCTGGGTGAGATCGATCCGGTAGGTCACCCCGTCGATGACGTCGAAATTGTAGGACGGGAAGTCCGGATTGATCAGCGGCTGGTCGGCCATGCCGGGTTTGACCTGGTTGAAGATGCCGGCGGACATCTCCAGCCATTCCTTGACCTGCGCGCCGGTGATGGCCACCGCCCGCACGGTGTTCGGATAGAGGTAGAGGTCGGCGACATTCTTGATGGCGATGTCGCCGGCCTTGACGTCGGTGTAGTACTCCGGGCCGCCGCGGCCGCCGGCCTTGAACGGAGCCGCCGCCGACAGCACCGGCAGGCCGTCCCATTCGGTGCCCTTCATCAGATCGCCCACATACCAGGTCTGGGCCTGGCTCACGATCTGCACCGACGGGTCGTCGGCGACCAGCGCGAAGTAGGAGTGCAGCGGCGCCGAGGTCTTGCCCACCGAACGGCGAACGTAGGCGAGCGTCGCCTCGTGGTCGGCGCGCACGGCCTCCAGGATGTCGTCCTGGCTTTCCACCAGCGCCACATTCTTGCGCTCGACGCGCTCGGAAATGGGCCGCGCCTCGGAGGTATGGCCGGCGATCGTCCAGGCGGTGCCGTCGTGCTCCAGCAGGAGATCGACCAGCCCCATATGCGAGCCCCAGAAGCCGCCCATCGTCGCCGGCTTGCCGTGGATGGTGCCGGCGACGGCGTCCACCCCGTCGATGCCGGCGAAGGCGTCGCCGGGGAAGACGAGATGATGGTGGCCGGTCATGACCGCGTCGATGCCCTCGACCGCAGCCAGCGGCACGGAGGCGTTCTCCATGCCCTCGGTGTAGGTGGCCGGGCCGATGCCGGAGTGCGACAGCGCGACGACGATATCGGCGCCGGCCTCCTTCATCTCCGGTACCCAGGCCTTCGCGGATTCCACGATATCGCGGGCGCTGACGTTGCCTTCCAGGTGCCTGCGGTCCCAGTTCATGATCTGGGGCGGCACGAAGCCGATGAACCCGATCCGGATCGGATGGCGGTTGCCGTCGCCGTCGACGACGGTGCGCTCCAGGATCCGGTAGGGCTCGTACAGCATGTCGTCGCCTCGCGGCGACGCGGCCAGCGTGCCCTTGGCGACGTTGGCGAGCACCATCGGGAAGTCGGCGCCGGCGACCGTGTTGTCGAGGAACTCCAGCCCGTAGTTGAACTCGTGGTTGCCGATCGTGCCGATCGCGAAGTTGAGCTGGTTCATGCCGGCGACGATCGGGTGCAGGTCGCCGGCCTTCATGCCGCGCTCATAGGCGATGTAGTCGCCCATGGGATTGCCCTGCAGGAAGTCGCCATTGTCGACGAGCAGGGTGTTGGTGGCCTCGGCCCGGACGCCGCGGATCAGCGTGGCGGTGCGGGCGAGGCCGACGGTGTCGACGGGCCGGTCGCCGTAATAGTCGTAGGGGAAGACGTGGACGTGGAGATCGGTGGTTTCCATCAGACGCAGATGCGCCTGGTTGGCGGCGGCGAACGCCGAGAACGGGTGCAGGGCCGCGACCAGACCGGTCGCGCCGGCGGCGGTGAGCAGTTCGCGACGCGAGACGCGCAGGTCGAACGCATTGCGGAGATTGCGGACAATCATCGGAGCCTCCTCAGAATCGTCGGACACGTCCGGGATTCTCGGGCGCGCCGATCAGGACTGAGGCGACGTTAGCACGTTTATGTGACGGTTTGTGTTGGCGGCCGCTCTCTGGCGGCCGCGCGGCCGGTGGTTCAGCCTGTCCAGTCCATCCCCATGTAGCCGTGGCCCTGCCGCAACTCCTCCAGCATCTTCGCAAGGCGGCGCTGCTTGGTGGCGTCCTGTTTCGCGCGATTGATCCACCCCAGGTAGTCGTTGCGCTGATAGGGCGGACGGTCGCGGTAGGCGTCTTCCAGGCCATGCGTCCTGAGCGCGTCGCTGACGAAACCCGGCATCGGCTGTTTCGGGCGCTTCAGAGTTCCCATTCTTCAGGTCTCCGTGAACGGACGTTCGGATCACGGCTCCCGTTATACCGCGGCCAGGAGGCAACGGAACGTTGCGCCGATCCGGATACTGCCATTCGAACCCGTGAAAGGCGCAATCGCCTCCTTGTGCGCGCTGTTGACGGCGGCCTCTCCGGCGAACTCGATGGCACGGGCCGCGACGCCGGATGAACCAAGGGCGCGCACGGCCGTCGCTTCGTCGGGATAGTTGAACGGTGCGTCGACATCGAAGATATCGACCGGCTGCAGGCCGGCCTCCGCCACATACTGCGTGAGCGCATTCCTGTCGGACAGGGCGAAGGGTCCCGGAGCGCCCGGCGGAGGCGGCGGGAGAAGCGGCTTGAGCGCGGCGATCACCTGCGCCGCCTCCATGCCATCCGGTTCGCCCCAGGTCGTGACGACGACGAAGCCGCCACGCCGCGTGACGCGGCCGGCCTCGGCAAGCGCGGTGTGCGGATTGCCGGCGTACTGGAAGGAATTGAAGCCGGTAACGACGTCGAAGCTGTGGTCGTCGTAGGGCAGGTTCTCGAGGTCGCCGTGGGCGAACCGCCCCTCCGGCACCCGTTCGCGGGCGATCTCGAGCAGCGCTTCCGACGCATCGAGCCCGGAGACCTTCGCCCCCAGCGCGGCGGCCGTCATGGCCGCAAGCCCGGACCCGCAGCCCGCGTCGAGAAACGAGGTGCCGGCGCCCAGCCGCGTGCGCCGGAAGCTCTCATCGTAGATCGGACGGTGCACCGGCTCCTGCAGGTTCGCCCAATCACGTGACTGTGCGCCCCACAGGCGGCCATGGGCGTCGGACGTCTGGCTGGAAGACGTGGCGGTCATGGCAGGTTTCCGTGGTTGGCGAGCCGTCAGGTTTGCGGCCGGAGGCGGGGCAGGGGTGCGTAGGGGCCGGGCGGTATCTGCATGAGTACGCCAGAACGCCAAACGCGTGATTACATTGACTCTTGCGACACTCGTTAGATATCGGGATGGTTGCAAGGCCAAATTCCACAACGCATAGTCACCCGCGATGATTACACAATATGCTCCATATGTCCTCGGCTTCGGGTTCGTCATTTTCGTCGGCCAATGGCGGATCTCTCGGGCGATAGCGGCTCTTTGGGCCAGAGAGGAGCGACCCCCTGGGCCCATTTTCAGCGGCCTCCTCGGGTTGATGGAAGGGGTTCTGTTTTTGTCAGCGTTACTGGTTGAGCAAGGCGCGTTTATTGCGGTTTGGCTCGGCGTGAAGGTCGCATCGCAGTATGTCTGGTGGGGTAAAGAGAAAATGCGGCATGTCTTCCACATCCACTTGATCGGTACGGCATTGTCATTGATGTATGCTGGTAGTGGCTACCTCATAGTCACGCGCCTGCAAGCAGCCCCGCACTCAATCCACGTTGCCGATTCAACCGGTTGGGTCGAGACCGCCGCGATTGCGGTTAGTGTCGTCGCGCTCACGGAGTATGTCCGAACTCGTGCTCCGGTCATCTGGCGGGAAGCCGATCAACGCGCGAAGAAAGCCAAGTAAGACCTCAGCGGCCGACACCCGCTAGCTCTGCGGTCGGAGCCGGGGCAGGGGCGCGTAGGGGCCGGGCGGCACGTCGACGCCGTCTTCGCCCGCCGCCAGCACGGCGCGGCAGGCCCCCGGCAGATCGTCGATGGTCATCGGCCGCTTGAAGCGGAACGGCCCCTTGGGCGGCGCCTTCGGCGGCTGGTAGCGCGATTCGTCCAGCCATTTGGCGAGTTCCGGCCCGCAGCCGTCGCCGACCGGCGGCTCGCCCTGCGGCGTACAGCCTTCCAGACCGTCCGGACAGTACAGGCGCACGTGCAGGTGGTCGTGGTGCAGGAACCACGGCCGCACCTTGCGGAGCCACGCACGGTCCTCCTCGCCGGCCCATTGGCAGAGCTCGTTCTTGATGCCGGCATTGACGAAGATGCGCTGAACCTCTGGATAGCTCGCCGCCCGCTTGATGAGTTGGCTGTGGTCCTCGGTCCACATCTCCGTGTTGAGCCGGGTGGCGGTGCCCTTGAGGATGTAGGAGCGGGCGCCGACCTTCTCGCGTTCCGAGCGGGTGAGGATGCGGTCGGGCATCGGGTCGAACCAGATGTCGACGTCGAGCCCGATCTGGTGGCTGGCATGGCCGGAGAGCATCGGCCCGCCGCGCGGCTGCGACATGTCGCCGACGAGAAGGCCGGGCCAGCCGTCCTTCTCGTGCGCGTCGGTGGCGAACTTCTCGATATAGGCCACCAGCTCCGGCATGCCCCAGTTGCGGTTGCGCGACAGCCGCATGGCCTGCCAGGTGGGGCCGTCGACGGCCAGCGCCTCGCCGCCGGCGAGACACCCCTTGGCGTAGGACCCGACCGCGGCTTCCGCCACCGGTGCCGGGGTGGCGATGTGGCCGAACAGGTCCTTGGCCCGTTGCCCCTGGGCCAGCGCCGCGTCGGCGAAAGCCGGGGCGAGCCCCAGGGCGAACACGATGGCCACGGCCCTTTGCGCAAATGCCTTATGCGCCGCTGTCCAGTGTGCCGCAATCCTGTGCATCGTCGGTCGTCACCGCTCTCAGGGTCGAGCCCCCATGATAGCAAACCAGCCCGCCGCGTCATGCGACGGGTGTCACATCGCCCTGTCGGGCGCGCTCACACGTGCTGGTCGATGAGGATCGGGTTGCCGTCGGGATCGGTGATCATGCAGCTCGCCGGGCCGGTGGTGGTCTCGTCCGCCTCGTCGACGAAGGTGACGCCGTCCGCCTTCAGCTTCTTCTGGATGTCGCGCACATCGGTGAAGTCGGCGAGCGGCTGCGCATCGGAATCCCAGCCCGGATTGAAGGTCAGGATGTTCTTCTCGAACATGCCCTGGTAGAGGCCGATCACGCAGCTTGGATGCTTCATGATCAGCCAGCCGCCGTCCGGATCGCCGCCCATCGCCTGGAAGCCGAGCTTCTCGTAGAAGGCGCGGGAGGCGGCGAGGTCCTTCACCGTGAGCGCGACGTAGAAGTTTCCGAGGTCCATGGCGTGGCTCCTTGTGTGGGCTTTGGCCCGAGATGGTTCAGATGCGCGACGATTAGGTGACGTTCGACGGTCCGAAAAGACGTGACGGCTATCAGGGCCAGGCGGATTGGTAGTGCATTCGTCGATGACGAAGCTTGAGCAGCAGTCAAAGCGCGCTGGTCGCAGAGGCATACGTCCGAACGTCGCTGGCGAATTGCCTTAGTTCGGCAGCGAGTTGGGAGAATTCTTGCGCAATGGCGGTGATGGCGTCGGTGTCGAGTTCACCACCGATCTTCGATGCCAACTTCTTCCGATCCTTGCCTGTCGCGCGTTCAAGGGCGAGGTCGAAGGTTATGTCCTCGAAGTTTGGCAGCACCGCCAGCCTTGTTTCTTTGATCCCACCGTCGCTTAGGTCCGTCACATGGGCGATCTGGAAGTGCGCAAGGCTGTTGCGATCCTCGCTCGCGCGTATGGCTCGCTTCCGCAGCGATGTCCACTTTTGTCGTAGAGCGCTGTTGTTGTCGAGGTCTTCACCAAACTCGACGCGGATAATCCGATGAACAATCTCAAGTTTCAGGCTGAAGTCACGAGGCGTGAAGAAGATCACCTTAGCGGTATCGTTGCTCACGTTCGCAGGAAGCATTGATCGGAGCACGTCGAGCAATCCGCTTTCGACTTGCTGCCATATGAGTATGCCTCTGCCGACAGCAGCTTGCAGCGGCTGGAGGTCCGAAGCTTCGACTTTCGCCAGCGCCTCGTAAGGTGGGTCACCTACCATTGTCGGGTCCCATGAACGAAGTGCGTTGCGGTCCAGGTGATCGCCGCCATTTCGTGGTTGAGGATGAGCGAACCTCTGCCGGGCAACTAGCTCTTCGTTGTGTCGATCTCCCGTATTGAAACTGACAACGCCCTTCGGCGCTCCAGACGATCGCGCGCCTCATTGTCCTCCTCAACAATCATGCGGATTGACTGCTGTAAGGTGTCGAAGTGCCGTTGGCATTCCTCTTCCGTCAGCTCGTGCATGCCCTTGGAGAGGATCGCGTAGATTTGACTATGTTCGACCAAGAAGTCCGGCAGGTGGTCCTTCAGGAGATTGATCTTCTCTCTCATCCCTTTCCCGCGGAACTGTTCCTTCTTCAACTCACCTTGCTCGACTGCTTCATCGATGCGGGTTCGTATCAACCGTTCAAAGATGCGGCGAAGATAGACAAGCGAACCGATCCCATATCCTTCGGCGGCGGCCCGCAGAGCGAGCCCGAACTCGTCGGCATCACTGTGATGGGTGTGCTTGAACAACGATTTCAGGTACTCAGCCCCATGCGAGATGCTAGCTGCAGGAAATTGGCCTGTCTTGATGAACGTGTGGCCCCGCTCCTTTCTTACGACGAAAACATAAGCGCGATGTGAATCGATGCGGCGGCATCGCAGCGTGATTGTTTCGGGGCCGTTCGTAGCCAGCGGCGTGGGCCACGAGGCTCTCCAAGTCGTGTTCTTTTTGCAGCTCGGGCAATACCCTTCAATCAGCCCACCGTCGCGGGGCCAGACCGTTTGGTCTTTCGGATCAGTTCGGAACGCTGAATAAGTCGCGCTGAAGACCAGTTGATCGAGCGTCTTCAGCGTCTCGATCTTTGAGGCATTCTCGTCCTTGGGCGGTTGTTTGTCCGTCATGCTGATCTCCGGAGCATGCCGGAGAAGATACACGATTCTCACGTTTCAAAATCTTGAGCGTAGGCCAACGCTACGCCAGCCCGGCTCGGCGCGCCGCCTGTCGCGGCCCGCGGCTACTCGTCCATCTTGAGGGCGGCGATGAAGGCTTCCTGCGGGATCTCCACCTTGCCGAACTGGCGCATCTTCTTCTTGCCGCGCTTCTGCTTCTCCAGAAGCTTGCGCTTGCGCGACACGTCGCCGCCGTAGCATTTGGCGAGCACGTCCTTGCGCAGCGCCCGGATGGTTTCGCGGGCGATGATCCGGCCGCCGATCGCCGCCTGGATCGGCACCTGGAACATGTGCTGCGGGATCAACTCCTTGAGCTTCTCGCACATGGCCCGCCCGCGCTTTTCGGCCGCGCCGCGATGGACCAGCACCGACAGGGCGTCCACCGGCTCGGCATTCACCAGGATCTGCATCTTGACCAGGTCGCCCTCGCGGTAGTCGGCCAACTGGTAGTCGAAGGAGGCGTAGCCCTTCGAGATCGATTTCAGCCGATCGTAGAAGTCGAACACCACCTCGTTGAGCGGCAGGTCGTAGCGGACCATCGCCCGGTTGCCGACATAGGAGAGGTCGGTCTGGATGCCCCGGCGCTCCTGGCAGAGGCCGAGGATCGGCCCGAGATACTCGTCGGGCGTCAGGATGGTGGCGTTGAGCCACGGTTCCTCGATGGCGGCGATCTTGACCGGATCGGGCATGTCGGCCGGATTGTGGAGCTCGAGTTCCGATCCGTCGGTGAGCCGGATGCGGTAGACCACCGATGGCGCGGTGGCGATGAGGTCGAGGTCGAACTCCCGCGACAGGCGTTCCAGCACGATCTCGAGATGCAGGAGGCCGAGAAAGCCGCAGCGGAAGCCGAAGCCGAGCGCGGCGCTGGTCTCCATCTCGGAGGTGAAGGCGGCGTCGTTGAGGCGGAGCCGCGCGATGGCGTTGCGCAGGGTCTCGAAGTCGGCCGCGTCGACCGGGAAGATGCCGCAGAACACGACGGGTTGGGCCGGCCGGAAGCCGGGCAGGGGGTCCGCCGTCGGCCGCCGTTCCTCGGTGATGGTGTCGCCGACGCGGGTGTCGGCCACCTCCTTGATCGAGGCGATGAGAAAGCCGATTTCGCCCGGTCCGAGGCCGGGCTGCTCGACCAGCTTGGGCAGAAAGACGCCGACCCGGTCGACCTCGTAGCTCGCGCCGGTGCCCATCAGGCGGATGCGCATGCCCTTCTTGAGCGCGCCGTCGACGACCCGCACCAGCACCACCACGCCGAGATAGGAATCGTACCAGGAGTCGACCAGCATGGCCTTCAGCGGTGCGTCCGCGTCGCCGGTGGGCGGCGGCAGGCGGGCGACGATAGCATCGAGCACGTCGGTCACGCCCTCGCCGGTTTTGGCCGAGATGGGGATCGCGTCCGAGGCGTCGATGCCGATCACGTCCTCGATCTGCCCGCGCACGCGCTCCGGGTCGGCGGCCGGCAGGTCGACCTTGTTGAGCACCGGCACGATCTCGTGGTTGTTGTCGATCGCCTGGTAGACGTTGGCGAGCGTCTGGGCCTCCACCCCTTGCGAGGCGTCGACCACCAGCAGCGAGCCCTCGCACGCCGCCAGCGACCGGTTGACCTCGTAGGCAAAGTCCACGTGGCCGGGGGTGTCGATGAGGTTGAGGACGTAGTCCCGGCCTTCCGCGTCGCGGTGGTGCAGGCGGACGGTCTGGGCCTTGATGGTGATGCCGCGCTCGCGCTCGATCTCCATGGAATCGAGCACCTGGGCCTTCATCTCGCGCTCGCTCAGCCCGCCGGTCATCTGGATCAGCCGGTCGGCCAGGGTCGACTTGCCGTGGTCGATATGGGCGATGATCGCGAAGTTGCGGATCAGCGGCTGGGGTTCGCTCGACATGGGTGCGCTGATTAGCAGAGGGTTGGGACGCCGGGAAGCTGGCCGTTCGGGCTTGGGATCAGCCGTCGTCCGGCGCGGGCGCGCCGGCGTCGGGTTGATCCATCCAGACCAGTTGCTTGTAGTCGAAGCCGCGTTCGATGGTCGGCTTGACGATTCGGAAATAGGGCGAGAGGTCGAAGTCCCGCGGCGCGAACAGCGAGTGATGGCGGATGTGCAGGATCTCGCGGCGCGAATAGGGGCTGAGCGCGCCGTTCTCCTTCGCCTGCGGCCCGGCGGTCAGCGGCAGGATGGGATAGCGCACGGCCTGGAAGGCTTCCGCGATCAGGCTGGAACAGATCGCCCGGGTCGGATCGCCGGAGCCGAACGCCAGCATGCGCCGCCGCCACCGCACCGGCACCGGCGGTTGCGGCAACAGGTAGCGGGCGAGGTCGATGATGTTGCGCACGTCGTATTCGCGGCCGATCGACTCCACCATGGTCCGGACAACGGTGGCCCGGTCGGCGTCGGTGAGGCCCACCGGGCGGCAGATGCGCGTGTTGAACCGCCGGTACTTGGCGAGCGACGCCGCGTGGCAGCCCTCCTCCAGCGTCACCTCGATCAGGTCGTCCTCCGGGCCGCCATGGGCGTCGCCGACATACATCGCCGCGTGGGACCACGAGGACTGGGTGAGATACTTGATCGCCGCCGAGACCTGCTGGTTGCCCTCGACCAGGAGCACGTCGCCCGGCTGGAGCGTGGCGCGCAGCGTCGCCGGGTCCGACGGCGTGTAGGGCTGGTACCCGGTCGATTCCCGGGTGACGACGCGGGCGAGCCAGCGCCCGAGACGGAGCAGGATCGACGCTTCGTCCGCTCGTGTGCGCGTCGCCAGCGGCCTACTCCGCGCCGTGGATGGCGGCTTCGGCCGGCTCGTCGGAGATCTTGAGCTCTTCCAGCCGCGGCATCGAGACGATGTTGTAGCCGGCGTCGACGAACAGGATTTCGCCGGTCACGCCGGTCGACATGTCGCTGAGCAGATAAAGCGCCGTGTTGCCGATCTCGTCGAGCGTGACCGTGCGCGACAAGGGCGCCGTGCGTGACTGGTAGTTGTACATCAGGCGCGCATCGGTGATGCCGGCGCCGGCCAGCGTGCGCATCGGCCCGGCCGAGATGGCGTTGACGCGGATCGCCTCGCGCCCGAAATCCTGCGCCAGATAGCGCACCGACGATTCCAGCGCCGCCTTGGTCACGCCCATCACGTTATAGTTCGGCATGGTCCGCCCGAAGCCGCCATAGGTCAGCGTGATCATCGATCCGCCGTTGGGCATCATGGCCGCGGCGCGGCGGGCAATCTCGGTGAAGGAGAAGCACGAGATCACCATCGTCTGGACGAAGTTGGCGCGGCTGGTGTCGGCGTAGCGGCCACGCAGTTCCTCGCGGTCGGAGAAGGCCACGGCGTGGACGACGAAGTCCAGCGTGTCCCAGCTCTTCTGCAGGCTGTCGAACACGGACGTGATGGAGCCGTCCTCGTCGGACGCCGGGTCGATGGCCACGTCGCACGGGAACACCAGGTCCGAGCCCACCGATTCGGCGAGCGGAATGACGCGCTTGCCGAGCGACGGCGTCTGGTAGGTGAAGGCGAGCTCCGCCCCGGCCGCGGCGAGGTTACTGGCGATGCCCCAGGCGATCGAATGGTTGTTGGCGACCCCGAAGATCAGGCCGCGCTTGCCGTCCATCAGTCCCGTCATGATCCTGCCCCTTGCCGACGCTCTAACCGTCGTAGCGCTGCAGCACGACGGTGGCGTTGGTGCCTCCGAAACCGAACCCGTTGGACAGGACGGTGTTGATCTCCGCCTCGCGGCGCTGGCGCACGATCGGCATGTCCGCGAACGCCGGATCGATCTCGTCGATATGCGCCGACTCACAGATGAAGCCGTTGTTCATCATCAGGAGCGAAAAGATCGCCTCCTGCGCGCCGGTGGCGCCGAGCGAATGGCCGGTGAGCGATTTGGTCGCCGAGATCGGCGGACAGTCGTCGCCGAACACGGCGCGGATGGCGTCGATCTCCCGCTGGTCGCCGATCGGCGTCGAGGTCGCGTGCGGGTTGATGTAGTCGACCGGCCCGTCGACGGTGGCGAGCGCCATGCGCATGCAGCGCTCGGCCCCCTCGCCGGACGGCTGCACCATGTCGGCGCCGTCGGACGTCGCGCCGTAGCCGACGACCTCGCCGTAGATGCGCGCACCGCGCGCCTTGGCGCGGCCCTCCTCCTCCAGCACCACGACACCGGCGCCGCCGGCGATGACGAAGCCGTCGCGATCCTTGTCGTAGGCGCGCGAGGCGCGCGAGGGCGCGTCGTTGTAGTGGCTGGACATGGCCCCCATGCCGTCGAACAGGACCGAGAGCGTCCAGTCGAGCTCCTCGCAGCCGCCGGCGAACATCACGTCCTGGCGGCCGAGCATGATCTGTTCGGCGCTGACGCCGATGCAGTGGTTGGAGGTCGCGCAGGCCGACGAGATCGAATAGCTCATGCCGCGAATGCCGAACCAGGTGGACAGGGTCGCCGACGCGGTCGAGCACATGGCCTTCGGCACCATGAACGGTCCGACCCGCTTGGGGCCCTTCTCGCGCGTGGTGTCTGCCGCCTCCACGATCGCGCGGGTCGAGGGGCCGCCCGAGCCGATGATCATGCCCGTGCGTTCGTTGCTGACCTCGTCGGCCTCGAGGCCGGAATCCTGGATCGCCTGCTCCATGGCCACGTGCCCCCAGGCGGTGCCGCCGCCGTGGAAGCGCATGGCGCGCCGGTCGACCACCTCGGCGGCGTCGAGCGACGGCGCGCCGTGGACGCGCGAACGGAAGCCGAGCTCGGCTTGGTCGTCGGCGAAGGAGATGCCGGACCTGGCTTCGCGCAGGCTGGCCACGACCTCCTGGGTCGAGTTGCCGATCGGCGACACGATCCCCATGCCGGTGACGACGACGCGTTTCATGACGAACTCCTGACTTCCCGGGCCTGACGGCGCAATCCTGAAGGTCGATGGTGGCCTAGGCGCCGGTTGGCTCGGCGTCCTTGAACAGGCCGGCCCGCAAATCCTTCGCCTTGTAGATAGTCTCGCCGTCAGCCTTCAGCCAGCCGTCGCCGATGCCCAGCACCAGCTTCGAGCGCAGGACCCGCTTGAGGTCGATGCCGTACTCGACCTTGTGCACCGCCGGCAGCACCATGCCGGAGAACTTCACCTCGCCGACCGCCAGCGCGCGGCCCCGGCCCGGCAGGCCGAGCCATCCGAGGAAGAAGCCGAGCAGTTGCCACAGCGCGTCGACGCCGAGGCAGCCGGGCATCACCGGATCGCCCTTGAAGTGGCAGGCGAAGAACCAGAGGTCCGGGTGGACATCGAGTTCGGCGCGCACCGAACCGCGCCCATGCTCGCCGCCGTCCTCGGTGATGGAGGTGATGCGGTCGAACATCAGCATCGGTGGCAGGGGCAGTTGCGCGTTTCCGGGACCGAAAAGCTCGCCGCGCGCGCAACGCAGCAGCGACTCGTAGTCAAAACTGGTCGCGCGTTCCGCGGCCTCAGCGACAGCGCTCATATGATCATCCGTTCTCCGCCGCCGAAGCCGGCGACGTTCCGCTTTGCCGCGTCTTACCATAGCCTCCGGCCGTCCGCCACAAAGCCCAACCGACCGCAGCAGGATGCCGCGGTGGAGGCGATTGCCGGGACGAGGGCGGGCAATTATAGTGGCGCGCCGTCGCTATGATCGTGGAAGCTGGAACCGCGGCCGGATGAACCTCGAAGAACCCGAACTCGGCGTGTCACGCGCCGTGCTGCTGCGCCGGTTGCGTCGCGCCGGCCTGCGCCCGACCCGGCCGCGCATCGAGCTGGCGCGGCTCCTGTTCGGACGTGGGCACCGGCATATCTCGGTCGAGCAGATCCAGACCGAGGCCGCCACCAGCGACGTGATCGTCTCGCTGGCGACGATCTACAACGTCGTGAACCGCTTCACCGAGGTCGGTCTGCTGCGCGAGGTCAAGGTCGACGGCGCGCGTACTTTCTTCGACACCAACACCAGCGCCCATCACCATTTCTACGTCGAGGACGAGGAGCGGGTGATCGACGTCCCGGCCGAACACCTGAAGGTCGGCGAGGCGCCGCCGGCGCCCGAGGGCTACGAGGTTATCGGCATGGATGTGGTGGTGCGCCTGCGCCGCGTGGCGCCCGAGGGTTAGTCGACGGTCTCGTCCGGATAGACGCCCCACAGCCGGTCCTGCCGGATCCAGCCGTCGTAGCCCTTGCCGTTGATGCGGCACCATTGGACGCGGCAGGTGCGCACGTCGCCGACGACGCCGGATTCCAGATAGGCCGTGACCGCCGCCGCGTCGTCGGGCCTGCGGCGGATGGGGATCGGTGCGTCCTCGCCCCACGGCGCCACCACGCCGGTACGTTTTCCCGACAGCAGGCTGTGGAACACCCAGCCCACCGAACCGTCGGAATCGCGCACCCGCCGCCAGGTGTCGAACTCCTGGATCACCTCGACCGGCAGGCCGATGCGGGTGAAGATCCAGCTGATGCCGTAGTCCTGGCCGGGCCCGACCCGGACGTTGACGCGCTTGGCCTTGAGGCTGACGAAACGCGGCACCGGCAGGCCGCTCGCCTTGGGCGCACCGCCGGGCTGGGCCAGCGCCGGGATCGGCGAGGCGGCGAACCCGACGATCGCGGTCAGCAAAGCCACGAGAACGACACGGGCGCGAGCGGTCGGACGTCGGTTCAGGGGCATGCGGCCTCCGGCGGCTTGTTGGTCTTGGCTTGAGGCCCAGTTTCGACCGACGACGGTTAACGCCGGCTCAACGGGCGCGCCTGCCGTTGAGCGGATTGGCCGGGTCCCAGGCGTAGCGCACGGTCTCGAATCGCGCCGCGCGCGCGTCGTAAAGGAGGAGGCGCCCGACCAGCCCGTCGCCGATGCCGACGATCTCCTTGATCGCCTCCATGGCCATCAGCGAACCGATGACGCCGGTGAGCGCCCCGAGGATGCCGGCCTCGGCGCAGCTCGGCTGCGATCCCGGCGGCGGCGCTTCGGGAAAGAGGCAGCGATAGGTTGGCAGCGGCGCGCCGTCCTCGCCGGCGAGATACGGCTTCAGCGTCGTCACCGATCCGTCGAACCGGCCCACCGCGCCGGTCACCAGCGGCACCTGTTCGGCGAAACAGGTGTCGGAGACGAGGTAGCGGGTGTCGAAATTGTCCGAGCCGTCGACGATCAGGTCGTAGGCGCCGATCAGCTCTGCGGCGTTGTCGGCCGCGATCCGGCACGCGTGTGTCTCGACCGCCACATGGGGATTGAGGCGGTCGAGGGCCGCAGCGGCGCTGCCGGTCTTGTCGCGCCCCACTGCGTCGGTGTCATGGATGATCTGACGCTGGAGATTGGACAACGCGACGGTGTCATCGTCGACGATGCCGAGCGTGCCGACGCCGGCGGCGGCGAGGTAGAGAAGTGCCGGCGCCCCGAGGCCGCCGGCACCGATCACGAGCACGCGCGCCGCCTTCAGCTTCTGCTGTCCCGGGCCCCCGACCTCGGGCAGGACCAGATGGCGCGCATAGCGTTCGATTTCATCGCGGTCGAAACTCATGGGCCGCGGTGTTGTAGAGCGTTTCCATCAAAGGATGAACCGCTCTACGGCCCCTCCCGATGATGACGAGAGGGACCGCGCAGGGCTCCTACATGACGCCGATGATCGCGCCCATGACGACGATGCCGATGAGCTGATAGCCGGAGTTGATGTAGAACAGGCTCATCTTGCGGCTCTCATACATGATCGCGCCAAGCATGACGGGCGCGACGAAGCCGATCCAGGCCATGAAGCCGACCACGGCGCCGATCACAAGGCCGTCGCCGGCGTAGTGGCCGATGAAGCGGGCGAGGATGTAGGCCATGATCAGGTCGCCGATGACCTGAACCACGATGGCACGGGGCATGACCGATGGATCAGGCGTGACCCCCGCCGCCTCCTGCCACTGCTTGCTGAACAGCATCGGCGAATACCACGCCGATCCGATCGCGAACTTGACCACCGCTGCAATGACGATGGCGAGCCAATTGACAGATATAAGGTCTTCCATGTTTGCCCTCTCGGTTAAACGAGAGAACTCAGCGCTCAATGACCCCGATTCGCAATCCGGTTCACGAAAACGTGAACAGGCGCCCGCGTCAGGCGAGGTCCTCGAAAAGCACCGTCGAAAGGTACCGCTCGGCGAAGGACGGGATCACCGTGACGATCATCTTGCCGTCCATGTCGGCCCGCTGGCCGACCTCGATGGCCGCGGCAACCGCGGCGCCGGATGAGATACCCACGGGGATGCCCTCGACCCGCGCGCACAGGCGGGCGTGCTCGATCGCCTCGTCGTTCCCGATCCTGACGATCTCGTCGTAGATCGAGGTGTCGAGGATGTCGGGGATGAAGCCCGCCCCGATACCCTGGATCTTGTGGGGGCCGGGTGCGCCGCCGGACAGCACCGGACTGTCGGTAGGCTCCACGGCGATCACCTTGAGCGAGGATTTGCGCTCCTTGAGCACCTGCCCGGCGCCGGTGATGGTGCCGCCGGTGCCGACGCCGGAGATGAGCACGTCCACCTTGCCGTCGGTGTCGTTCCAGATCTCCTCGGCGGTGGTGCTGCGGTGGATCGCGGGATTGGCCGGGTTCTGGAACTGCTGCGGGATGAGGGAGTCGGGAATCTCCTTCAGGAGCTCGCCGGCCCGCGCGATGGCGCCACGCATGCCCTGCGCGCCGTCGGTCAGCACCAGCTCCGCCCCCATGAGCTGGAGCATCTTGCGGCGCTCCATCGACATGGTCTCCGGCATGACCAGGATCAGCCGGTAGCCCCGCGCCGCGGCGACAAAGGCGAGCGCGATGCCGGTGTTGCCCGAGGTCGGCTCGACCAGCGTATGGACGCCCGGTTCGATCCGCCCGTCCGCCTCCAGCGCGTCGATCATCGACACGCCGATCCGGTCCTTCACGCTGCCGATCGGGTTGAAGAATTCGAGCTTGGCGATGAGCGTCGCCTTGACGTTGTACATGGCGGCCAGGCGGTCGATCCGCACCAGCGGCGTGTCGCCGATGGTGTCGGTGATCGACTCGTAGATGCGCCCTCGTCCGCGCTCCGCTCCGCTCGTGTTCCCGCTCATGCTGTCTCCTGAGGTCAAGGGAGGAACCACTCTAGCCCGAAAATCCCGTTGAACCGAACCCGCCGTCGCCGCGTGCCGTGGCCGTCAGTTCCTCGGTCTCCACGAGGGTTACCGCGGCCACCGGCGCGATGACGAGCTGTGCGATCCGCATGCCGCGGGTGATGGTGAAGGGCTCCGCGCCGTGGTTGATGAGGATGACGGCGACCTCGCCGCGGTAGTCGGCGTCGATGGTGCCCGGCGCGTTCAGGACGGTGACGCCGTGGCGCGCCGCCAGCCCGGATCGTGGCCGGACCTGGCCCTCATGGCCCGGGGGGATCGCCATCGCGAAGCCGCAGGGGACGGTCGCCCGTTCGCCGGGGGCGAGCCGCAGCGGATCGCCGACGGCGGCCGCAAGATCGAGACCAGCCGCGCCGTCGGTCTGGGCTTCCGGCAGCGGCAGGCCGTCACCATGGGCAAGGCGCTGGACCTGAATCTTCACGCTTCGCTCCCGTCGGCGAGCGCATCGGCGATGCGCGCCACCAGCCGGGTGGCAACATCGTCCTTGGCCATGCGCGGCCACGGCTCCACGCCCGCGGCGCTGATCAGGTGCACCTCGTTCATGGTCCCTCCCATGACGCCTGTCTCCGGCGAGACATCGTTGGCGACGATCCAGTCGGCGCCCTTGCGCGCTCGCTTGGCTTCTGCGTGCCTGAGCAGATCGTCGGTCTCGGCCGCAAAGCCGATCAGCAGCGGCGGTCGGTCCACTTGCCGTTTCGCGATCGTCGCGAGGATGTCCGGGTTCTCGACCAGGTCGAGCGCCGGCGTCGCCCCGCCGGTCTTCTTGATCTTGGCGGTGGCCGCGTCCGCGGTTCGCCAGTCGGCGACGGCCGCGGCCATGATCGCGACGTCGGCGGGGAGCGCTGCTTCGACGGCATCCAGCATTTCGCGCGCCGTTTCCACGCGCACGACCTCGACGCCCGGCGGATCGTCGATCTGCACCGGACCGGAGACGAGCGTGACCTCGGCGCCGGCGGCGCGCGCGGCCGCGGCGATGGCGTGGCCCTGGCGTCCGGAGGAGCGATTGGCGAGATAGCGGACCGGATCGATGGGCTCGTGGGTCGGCCCCGACGTGACCACGATCCGCCGGCCGGCAAGCGATCCGTGGGGCGCGCCGAGGATGGCGGTCGCGGCGTCGGCGATGGCGATCGGTTCGGCCATGCGGCCCAGGCCCGCCTCGCCGCTTTCGGCCATCTCGCCGGCCTCCGGCCCGATGAAACGGACGCCGCGGTCCGCAAGGGTCGCGACGTTGCCGCGGGTCGCCGGATGGGTCCACATGGCAGGGTTCATGGCCGGCGCCAGGAGGACCGGGCTGCGGGTGGCGAGCAGGATCGTGGTGGCGAGGTCGTTGGCGCGGCCCGCGGCCATGCGCGCCATGAAGTCGGCGGTGGCCGGCGCGACGATGACGAGGTCGGCGGCGCGGGCGAGGCGGATGTGGCCGACATCGACCTCGTCGTCGCGGTCGAAGAGCTCGGTGTGGACCTTGCTCCCGGTCAGCGTGCCGACGCTGAGCGGCGTGACGAAGTGCTGGGCGGCCGCCGTCATCACGGCCCGCACCGCCACGCCCCGTTCCTTCAGCCGTCGGATGAGATCGAGCGTCTTGTAGGCGGCGATCCCGCCGCCGATGACGACAAGGACGGTCGGGCCGTTGTCGCGCGACCGCGCGGGCGCGACGTCGCGATGGTCGGCCATGAAGCCGGCGACGCGGTCCATCAGCGCGGCGCTGGGTGAACGCCCGCGGCGAAGGTCGCCGACCAGGCTGGGGTCGCCGACGGCCTCACGGCCGAACCGTGACACCGACAGTCCGGTCTCGGCCAGAAAGGCCTCGATGTCGGCGAGGAAGCGGGTGCTACGCGACATGGCAGGACATCGCCGAGATCATAGGTAAATCAAAGGTAATTTCCTACGATATCCTACAATCACAGGACCTGAAGCGCAAGGATCACCAGCGCGGCCGCCACACCGGCCAGCGCCAGCCGCCCCCAGCCGCCCGACAGGCCTCGCCCGTCGGCGGTCTCGCCGGAGCGCGCGGCGTCGGCCTTGGCCTGCGCGGCTTCGAACTCGGCCGCCAGACGTTCGGCCCGCTCGGCGAGCTTCGGCAGTTCGGAGGCCAGCCGGCCGATCGCCGCCACGCCTTCCGCCGCCCGTTCCAACTGGCCGACCGGACCGAGATTGCGCTCGATCCAGGTGCTCACCACCGGTTCCGCGGTGGTCCACATGTCGAAATCGGGATCGAGCGAGCGCGCAACGCCTTCGACCACCACCATGGTCTTCTGCAGGAGCAGGAGTTCCGGCTGCGTCTGCATGTCGAAGATCTCGGTGACCTCGAACAGGAGCATCAGCAGCCGCCCCATGGAGATGTCGCGCGCCGCCTGCCCCTGGATCGGCTCGCCGATGGCGCGCAGCGCCTGGGCAAACTCCTCGATCGTGTGGTGGTCGGGCACGATGCCGGCGTCGAAATGGACCTGGGCGACGCGCCGGTAGTCGGCCCGGATGAAGCCGTACAGCACCTCGGCCAGGAACCGTCGCTGCGGTTTCGGCAGCCGCCCCATGATGCCGAAATCGATGGCGACGATGGTGCCGTCGGGCTCCACGAAGAAATTGCCCTGGTGCATGTCGGCGTGGAAGAAGCCGTCGCGCAGCGCCTGGCGCAGAAAGGCCTGCATCAGCCGGCGGGCGATGGCCGGCAGATCGTGGCCGGCCGCCTTCAGGCCGTCGATGTCCGACAGCTTGATGCCGTCCACCCAGTCCATGGTGAGGACATCGCGGGCGGTCTGCTCCCAGCGCACCGCCGGCATCCGGAACCCCTCGTCCTCTTCCGTCAGCGCCGCCATCTCCGACAGCGCCGCCGCTTCGAGGCGGAAATCCATCTCGATCACCACCGAGCGGGCGAGGGTATCGACCACCGCCACCGGACGCAGCCGGCGCGCGGCCGGATCGATGCGTTCGATGAACCGGGCAGCCGCATAGAAGGCTTCGAGGTCGCGACGGAACCGGGCGCGGACCTCCGGCCTGAGCACCTTGACCGCGACGATTTCCGCATCGCCGTCCCCGGAGCCTGCCCCGGAGCCTGCGCCGGCCAGTGTCGCCTTGTGGACCTGCGCAATCGAGGCGGCCGCGACGGCATCGGAGAACGAGGCGAAGATGGTCCCGACGTCGCCCTGCAGCGCCTCGGCGACCACGCGCCTGGCTTCGTCGGTGGGAAAGGGGGGCATCTCGTCACGAAGCTGGCCGAGCTGGTCGGAGAGCTCGCGGCCCACCAGGTCGGGGCGCGTGGCCAGAAGCTGGCCGAGCTTCACGTAGGAGGGGCCGAGACGGGTGAGCGCCGCGGTCAGCCGGTCGGCCGAGGGCCGCCGCCGTGCAATCAGCGAGGCGAGCCGCAGCCCGAAACGCGGCAGTGCGGGCAGCGGCGACGGGTCGACCCGCTCGAACACGCCCTCCCGCGCGAGGACGAAACCGGCCCGGGCGACGCGCGCGAGCGGCAGGAGGGCCAGCGCCACGGTGGGCCTCAGAGAGTCCAGGCGGAATGCATCGCCGCGATCCCGCCGGTCAGGTTCCGCCACGTCACCCGCTCGAAGCCGGCCGTTTCCATCATGGCGGCGAGCCGCGCCTGGTTGGGGAAACGGCGGATGCTCTCCACCAGGTAGCGGTAGGGTTCCTCGTCGCCGACCACCAGCCCGCCGAGCCGCGGGATCACGTTGAACGACAGAAAGTCGTAGGCGCGATCGAGCACGGCGACGTCGACGTGTGAGAACTCCAGGCACAGAAAGCGTCCGCCGGGCTTAAGCACCCGCCGGATGTCGGTGAGCGCCCGATCGATGTCCGGCACGTTGCGCAGGCCGAACGCGATCGTCACCGCATCGAAGTGTTCGTCCTCGAACGGCAGATCCTGGGCGTCGGCCTCGGTGAAGGTGATGGCGAGGCCAGCGGCCGCCGCGCGCTCGCGGCCGACCTCCAGCATGGCGGCATTGATGTCGCCGACCACGACCTCGGCGCCGGGGGCGCGTCGCAGGATGCGCTGGGCGATATCGCCCGTACCGCCGGCAAGGTCCAGGACCCGATAGGGGGTCGCGCTCCGCCGCGGCGGCGCCAGCCACGACACGAAGGCGTCCTTCCACAGGCGGTGGGCACCCGCGGACATCAGGTCGTTCATCAGGTCGTAGCGATCGGCGACGCGGTCGAACACCGAATCGACAAGCGCCTGCTTGTCGTCCAGCGCCACCCGGCGGTCGCCGAAAAACGTCGTGGAACCGTCGGTTCCGGAAGCGGACATGGCTTGCGACATCCTGCACTTCTGTCGGCGCGGCGCACCATAGCCGACCCCTCGGGGAACCGCTATCGTCGCCGCCCTTTGCCAAGGAGCGGCCGATGCCGGAACTCCCCGAGGTCGAAACCGTCAGGCGCGGCCTGGAGGCGCTGGTCGTCGGCGCAAGTATCGCGCGCGTCGAGCAGCGGCGGCCGGACCTGCGGATCGCGCTGCCGCCGCGGTTTCCCCGGCGCCTTGCCGGGCGGACCGTCACCGCGGTCGACCGGCGGGCGAAGTACCTGCTCCTCCATCTCGACGACGGCGAGGTGCTGGTGGTGCACCTCGGCATGTCCGGCTCCCTTCGCGTCGAGGAGGGGGCGCACGCGACGGGCCTTGGCGAGCTCTACCGCGGCGCCGGCAAGGACGCCCGCCACGACCATGTGGTCGTCCACTTCGCCGACGGCCGCCGGCTGACCTATAACGATCCCCGCCGTTTCGGGCTCATGGACCTGGTCCGGGCGGAGGACCTTGCGACCTCTCGCCACTTTGCGCATCTCGGGCGCGAGCCTCTGGCCGACGATTTCGACGCCGCCGCCCTCACCGAGGCGTTCTCCGGGACGCGGGTCGCCCTGAAGGCGGCGCTCCTCGACCAGCGCCGGATCGCCGGTATCGGCAACATCTACGCCTGCGAGGCGCTGTGGCGGGCGCGGCTGTCGCCCGACCGGAAGGCCGCGACGCTGGTGACCCGGCGCGGCCTGCCCTCGGCTCGCGCCCGGCGTCTTGTCGCGGCCGTTCGCGCCGTGCTCGCCGAAGCGGTCGAGGTCGGCGGCTCGTCGCTCCGCGATCACGTCGGCGCCGACGGCGAGCTGGGCGCCTTCCAGAACCGTTTCGCGGTCTACGATCGGGAAGACGAGCCTTGCCCGCGGCGGTCCTGCCGTGGAATTGTGCACCGCACGGTCCAGGCCGGTCGCTCGACGTTCTTCTGTCCGGTCTGCCAGCGCTGAGCCAAATCCGCGAAGAACCCAATCCATGAGGACCGCTGTCGATGGCGTTTGATTGCATCAAGGCCGAAACCCGGGGCGCGATAGGCCTCATCACCCTGGATCGTCCGGGTGCGCTGAACGCGCTCAACACCACCCTGATCCGCGAGCTGGGGCAGGCGCTGGACGGTTTCGAGAACGACGACGTCGTCGGCGCGATTGTGCTCACAGGTTCCGAGAAGGCTTTCGCCGCCGGCGCCGACATCAAGGAGATGGCCGATCTGTCGTTTGTCGACGCCTTTCTTGCCGACCAGGCAGCCGCGCTCGAGCGGGTCGCCCGCACCCGCAAGCCCGTCATTGCCGCAGTTGCCGGCTATTGTCTGGGTGGCGGCTGCGAACTGGCGATGATGTGCGACATCATCATCGCCGCAGACACGGCGAAGTTCGGCCAGCCGGAGATCACGCTCGGAATCATGCCCGGCATGGGCGGGACGCAGCGCCTGACGCGGGCGATCGGCAAGGCCAAGGCGATGGACCTCATCCTCACCGGCCGCCTGATGGACGCCGAGGAAGCCGACAGCGTCGGCCTCGTATCGCGGGTCGTCGCGGCCGACCGCCTGATGGACGAGGCGCTCGAGGTGGCCGACAAGATCGGCGAGCTCTCGCGCGTCAGCGTACTGGCGGCCAAGGAGGCTGTCGTGCGCGGCTACGACACCTCGCTGGCCGACGGGCTGAAGGTGGAGCGCCGTCTGTTCCACGCCCTGTTCGCCACCGAGGACCAGAAGGAAGGCATGGCGGCGTTCCTGGAGAAGCGGGCCCCCCAGTTCCGCAACCGCTAGCGGCTACCACCGGCCGTTGACGCCCGACAGCGGCGCGACTATAAGGCCGGGCTTGCTGGCGCGCGCGGGGCTCCCCGCCGCCGGAACGCTCAAGGAACAGCGATGGCGAATACAAGCTCGGCCAAGAAGGCCACGCGCAAGATCGCGCGTCGGACACAGATCAACCGCAACCGGATCAGCCGGGTCCGTACGTTCGTGCGTGCCGTCGAGGAAGCCATCGCGTCGGGAGACGGCGAGAAGGCGCGGGCCGCCCTTCGCGCCGCGCAGCCCGAGATGATGCGCGCCGCTTCGCGCGGCACGATGCATCGCAACACCGTGTCGCGGAAGCTCTCGCGGCTGGCCGCACGGGTGAAGGCGGTTGGCGCCTGACGACGTTTACGACACGAATTCAGGCGCTTGCACGAAGCCCGGTGACCGACCGGGCTTTTTCTTTGCCGGCTATCCTTGTCGTCCCCGGATCGCGGCCGGAAACGGGCATTTTCCCGCCACAAAAGTGACAGGAAAACGCAATGGATTTCATGGGGCTAGTGACAAGTCCGGTCGCGAGTATGAAGGCCGCCGCGGATTCGAAGCGAGTCAAGGCGACCGCGCGAAAAAAAACTTCCCGGACCGCGTGACGAGGTGGCGGGCCGGGCAGCCGGTCGGTTGGCGCAATGAGTCCAAGAGCTTACCGTTGAAGGTTCCCGCCGGTCGTCGGTCAGGGGGGCTGCGGCGCGCGGCGCGCCGGCCGGTTTCTCGTCGCCGCCCCATTGCGGGGGCCCACGGCGCTGTGTATTTTTACTTCCCACTGAGTTGTGAGTTCGGGTATCGGGGCAGAAAGACAGAGCGTTTTAGTAATCGGCGTTATGTTTGCTAATTTCGATAAGACGTCGTACAGCGGCGCGAAGCAAACATAGTCTTGATTATCTGAATATATTGTAAGCGTCAGGCGTTCCTTCGAGCGGGCCCTTTCGGGGCCGTCTCGAAACTTCAAGATAGAGAAACAGGTGCGGCCGCGGGAGCGATGTGCTTTCCGCGGAAGGGGGTTCTTGTGTCCGCAGCGGCGGAATCAGACTACGGCGGCGACGTGGCCGCGGCGGTTGCCTGGCAGGCCCTCGTCGACGATCCGCGGGCCGTTCTGGTCGACGTGCGGACGACGGCCGAGTGGACGTTTGTCGGCGTCCCGGACCTCGCCGGTATCGGCAAGGACACGCAGTTCGTCGCCTGGAGCGAATTCCCGGCCGCCGAACTCGAACCCTTCGCGGCTCGCTTGCGGCGGGCGCTGGAGCCGGCCGGGGTCGCCGCCGACGCTCCGATCTATTTCATCTGTCGGTCCGGTCAGCGTTCCCGCAACGCCGCCATTGCGGCGACCGCGGACGGATTCCGGGCCTGCTTCAATGTGCTTGAAGGTTTCGAGGGCCACCTCGACGAGGGCGGTCACCGCGGCACCGCGGGAAGCTGGAAGGCGGAGGGCCTGCCGTGGCGCCAGACCTAGGGCACGGCGCGGCCTTCGACCGCGCAACGGACACCGCCGGGGCGCGCCCGCACGACGCGGACGTGACGGAGCGCGACGGCGAACAGGAAGACGGCAAGGAGGGCGCTGGAATGGCTACCGGCAAGTCGGCGGGCGACCAGTGGACGCGTGTGCGCAGTCAACTCAAGGCCCAGCTTGGCGAAGACGTCTACAACAGCTGGTTTGCCCGGGTCGAGCTCGAGGAGGCCGGCCCCGGCCAGATCCATCTGACCGTCCCGACCCGGTTCCTGAAATCCTGGATATCCTCGCACTACGGCGAACGGCTCCTGGAGCTGTGGCGCGCCGAGCGCAAGTCCGTCGCCCGCATCGACATCACCGTGCGTGGCGCCACCCGCGTGAAAGCCGCCCCGCCGTCCTCGCCCGAGGCCGCGCGGCCGCCGAAGGCCGTACCGCGGCCGGCACCCGATACGCCCGAGCCGGACCTTGCGGCGGAGCGGGGCTCGGCCGGCGCGCTGAGCGGTTCTCCCGTCGATCCGCGCTACAGCTTCGAGACGTTCTGCGAGGGCGTCGCCAATCGTGTCGCCTATGCCGCCGCGCGCGCCGTGTCGGAGAGCGCGGGCGCCTCGACGCAGTTCAATCCGCTCTATCTCCATGCCGGCGTCGGTCGCGGCAAGACGCACCTTCTCCATGCCATCACGCGGGCGGCCCGGCGACTGCAGCCGGGGCGGAACGTCGTCTACCTCACCGCAGAGCACTTCATGTTCCGGTTCGTGGCCGCGCTCCGCAGCCAGGAGGCGATCCCGTTCAAGGAAAGCCTGCGTGAGATCGATCTGCTCCTGATCGACGACCTCCAGTTCCTGCAGGGCCGTTCGGTGCAGCAGGAGTTCTGTCACATGCTGAACGCCCTCATCGACGGCGCCCGGCAGGTGGTGGTCGCCGCCGACCGGCCGGCGGCGGAACTGGAAACCCTCGACGAACGCGTGCGCTCGCGTCTTCGCGGCGGCATCGCCTTCGAGATTGGCCCGCCCGACACGGCCCTCCGCCGGGACATCGTCGCCACGCGCTACGCTGCCGCGCAGGCCCAGCATCCCGGCCTCGACATCCCGGCGCCGGTTCTGGAATACGCTGCCGTGTCGGTGGCCACCAACGGCCGCGACCTGGAGGGGGCGCTGAACCGCCTCGTCGCCCAGTGGCAGTTCACCCACCAGCCGGTGACGCTCGCTTCCGCCGAGATCACGCTACGCGACCTGGTCGGGGCCCGGGAGCCGCGGCGGGTCAAGATCGAGGACATCCAGCGCGTCGTCGCCCGCCATTTCAACGTCTCCAAGGCGGACCTGCTGTCGAGTCGCCGCACCCGCACCATCGTGCGTCCGCGCCAGATCGCCATGTATCTGGCCAAGGTCCTGACGCCGCGCTCGCTGCCGGAGATCGGCCGGCGATTCGGCGGCCGCGACCACACCACGGTGCTCCACGCCGTGCGGAAGATCGAGGATCTCATGCGCGACGATCGCATGCTCGCCGAGGAGATCGAGCTTCTCAAACGGATGATCGACGAATAGGCGCGTGAAGCTTGCGCTTTGGTGGCGGGCGCGGCAGTTTCGTGCGCCCCACCCGCGAGTCCGCATACCCGGTCATCGCAGGAAACGGAAAGGGCTGATCCCATGCGCGCGGCTGCCGAGCGTTCGCACCTCCTGAAATCGCTGACCCATCTGCATCGGGTGGTCGAACGCCGCAACACCATCCCGATTCTTGGCAACGTCCTGCTGCAGGCCTCGGGCGACCGCATCACCCTGAAGGCGACCGACCTCGACCTCGAGGTCACCGAGACCGTGCCGGCGATGGTCGAGCGTGAAGGCGGCACCACCGTGCCGGCCCACATCCTCCACGACATCGTGCGCAAGCTGCCGGACGGGGCGGAGGTCTCGCTCGATCTCGGCGACGGCGCGCAGATGGCGCTGAGCTCCGGCCGCTCGCGCTTCACCCTCCAGGCCCTGCCGGAGTCCGACTTTCCCGACCTTGCCGCCGGCGAACTGCCGGTGCGTTTCACGCTGCCGGCGAGCGCGCTGCGCACGCTGATCGACCGCACCCAGTTCGCCATCTCCACGGAGGAGACGCGCTACTATCTGAACGGCATCTATCTCCACGTGGTGACGGTGGACGGCACGGCCAAGCTGCGGGCCGTCGCCACCGACGGTCACCGGCTGGCGCAGACCCAGATCGACGCGCCGGAGGGCTCGGACGGCATGGCCGGCGTGATCGTGCCCCGCAAGGCCGTCGGCGAGTTGCAGCGCCTGCTGGAAGAACCCGAGGCCGAGATCGTGCTTGAGGTCTCCGACACCAAGCTGCGCGCCTCGATCGGCGACGTGGTGCTGACCTCCAAGCTGATCGACGGCACCTTCCCCGAATACGACCGCGTCATCCCGCGCGGCAACGACAAGATTCTCAAGGTCGAGAAGGCGGCGTTCGCCGAGTCTGTCGACCGGGTCTCGACCGTGTCGTCGGAGCGCGGCCGCGCCGTCAAGATCGGCCTGTCGGAGGGCCGCATGGTGCTGTCGGTCAACAATCCCGATTCGGGCAGCGCCGAGGAGGAGGTGGCAGTCGAGTACGGTGCGGAGCCGATCGAGATCGGCTTCAACGCCCGCTATCTCTTGGATATCGCCGGGCAGCTCGATACCGAATCCGCCGAGTTCCGGTTCGCCGATCCCGGCTCGCCAACCCTGATTGTCGGCGACGACGGCGTCGACGCGCTCTACGTTCTGATGCCGATGCGCGTCTGAGTGGCGCACCAAAAGCGAAGGGCCGCGCGGACGCGGCCCTTCCATTGTCGTTCACCGCGCGACAGTCGCGGCCTGTGGACGACGTGGCGTCAGGAGGCGTCGACCTCGACAGAGGCGAGCTTCCAGTTCACATCCGCCGCACGCGGCTGGGGACAATGAGACACTGGATCACCTCCTTTCGTTTGTTGATGGGACCGCCAATATGGCGGCCGTCGGTCCGCCGATCAAGTCCGATGGGCGCACTTGAGCGTTGCGTCCCATGACGTCGCCTGAGCCTGGCGAAGCCGGGGCGCCGGACGTCCACGTGGCATCGCTGCGGCTGACCGATTTCCGCAACTATGCGAGCCTGTCGGCGGACCTCGCGTCCGGCCCGGTGGTGCTGACCGGGCCGAACGGCGCCGGCAAGACCAACCTGCTGGAGGCCATCTCGTTCCTGTCGCCAGGGCGCGGTCTGCGTCGCGCCGCGCTCGACACCGTGGCCCGACGAGGTGGATCGGGGGCCTGGGCGGTCGCCGCCACGGTGGCGCGGCCGGCGGGTGCGGTGTCGATCGGCACCGGCCTTGCCATGACGGCTTCCGGGCCCGAACGCCGGCGGTCGATCCGTATCGACCGTGGCCCGACGCGCGCCGCCGACGCCCTGCTCGACTATCTGAACGTCATCTGGCTGACGCCGGCCATGGACGGGCTGTTCACCGGTGCCGCCGGCGACCGGCGGCGCTTCGTCGACCGCGCCGTGCTTGCCATCGACCGGCAGCACGGCCGGCGCGTGAACGCGTTCGAGAAGGCCGTACGCGGCCGCAATCGTCTCCTTGCCGAACCTTCCTACGACCGCGCCTTTGCCGAGGCGCTGGAAACCGAGATCGCCGAACTCGGCGTCGCCATCGCCGCGGCCCGTCGCGAATGGTGCGATCTGATCGCCGGCCTGATCGCCGAGGAGGCCGACGCGCCGTTCCCTCGCGCCGGGCTGGCCCTCGACGGCTTTCTCGAACAGGGTCTCATGGAGGCCCCGGCCGGGACGCTGGAAGCCGACTACCGTACCCGCCTCGGCCAGGAACGGCCGCGCGACGCGGCGGCGGGGCGCACACTCACGGGCCCCCACCGCTCCGACCTCGCCGTGCGCCACGCGGCCCGCGACGTGGACGCGGCGCTCTGCTCCACCGGTGAACAGAAGGCCCTCCTGGTCGGGCTGGTCTTGGCGCAGGCGCGGCTGATCGAGCGCCTGAGTGGGTCCGCGCCGGTGGTTCTCCTCGACGAAATCGCCGCCCACCTCGACGCCGCCCGCCGCGCCACGCTGTTCGCGCGCCTGGCCGCGCTCGGCTGCCAGACCGTCATGACCGGGACGGAGATAGCGGTGTTCGACGCGCTCGCGAGCGCCGCCCAGCGTTTCGAGATCGACGACGCGGTTCTGACATCGGTTCCGCATGCGCCGGACCGCTGAATCGGTGGTCTGCGAATCGCGTTAAATTATTGCTTTGGAGCGGGAAATCGCCTCGCCAAGTGCTATATTAGACGGGTGATTCATCCGGCAACGGCGCATATCTCGATTAGCGGCGCCATGCGTCGTGCGCAAACCGTACATCGTCAGCCGCGGCCCGACAGCGGAACCCTATGAGCGACACATCGGCCACCACCGAGGCGGGCGCCTATGGCGCCGAATCCATCAAGGTCCTGAAGGGCCTCGACGCCGTGCGCAAGCGGCCGGGCATGTATATCGGCGACACCGACGACGGCTCCGGTCTCCACCACATGGTCTACGAGGTGGTCGACAACGCCATCGACGAGGCGCTGGCCGGCCATGCCGATCGCGTCACCGTCGACCTCAATCCCGACGGGTCGGTGACCGTGACCGACAACGGCCGTGGCATCCCCACCGACATCCACGCCGGCGAGGGCGTGTCGGCGGCCGAGGTCATCATGACCCAGCTCCACGCCGGCGGTAAGTTCGACCAGAACTCCTACAAGGTCTCCGGCGGCCTCCACGGTGTCGGCGTCTCGGTGGTCAACGCGCTGTCGACGTCGCTGGTGCTGACCATCCGCCGCGACGGCCAGGTGCACGAGATCACCTTTGCCGACGGCGTCGCCGAAAGCCCGCTCGCGGTGACGGGCAGCTATGAGGGGCGCAGCGGTACGGAGGTTACCTTCCTGCCCTCGCCGGCGACGTTCTCGCGCACCGAGTTCGATTTCGGCACGCTGGAGCACCGGTTGCGCGAACTGGCCTTCCTCAATTCCGGCGTCCACATCGTGCTGACCGACAAGCGCGGCGTCGAGCCGAACACCGAGGAGATGGTCTACGAGGGCGGCCTTGAGGCGTTCGTGCGCTATCTCGATCGCGCCAAGCATCCGCTGATCGACACGCCGCTGAGCCTTGTCGGCGAGCGCGACGGCATCACGGTCGAACTGGCCATGTGGTGGAACGATTCGTACCACGAGAACGTTCTCGCCTTCACCAACAACATCCCACAGCGCGACGGCGGCACCCATCTCGCCGGTTTTCGCGGCGCGCTGACGCGCCAGGTGACTGGCTATGCCGACCGCCAGGGCCTGTCGAAGAAGGAGAAGGTGAGCCTCACCGGCGACGACTGCCGCGAGGGGCTGACCGCGGTCCTGTCGGTCAAGGTGCCCGATCCGAAGTTTTCCTCGCAGACCAAGGACAAGCTGGTCTCCTCGGAGGTGCGGCCGGTGGTGGAGAGCCTGGTCAATGACGGTCTCAACACCTGGTTCGAGGAGCATCCGGCCGAGGCCCGCGCCATCGTTGGCAAGGTGGTCGAGGCGGCTGCGGCGCGCGAAGCTGCCCGCAAGGCGCGCGAGCTGACCCGGCGCAAGGGCGCGCTCGACATCGCCTCGCTGCCCGGCAAGCTCGCCGACTGCCAGGAGCGCGACCCCGCCAAGTCCGAGCTGTTCATCGTCGAGGGCGATTCCGCCGGTGGATCGGCCAAGCAGGGCCGCAATCGCGCCTACCAGGCGGTGCTGCCGCTACGCGGCAAGATCCTCAACGTCGAGCGGGCGCGCTTCGACAAGATGCTGTCCTCGGAGCAGATCGGAACCCTGATCACCGCGCTCGGGACCGGGATCGGCAAGGACGAGTTCAATCCCGAGAAGCTGCGCTACCACAAGGTCATCATCATGACCGACGCGGATGTCGACGGCGCCCACATCCGCACCCTGCTGCTCACCTTCCTGTTCCGGCACATGCTGCCGCTGATCGAGCTCGGCCATATCTTCATCGCCCAGCCGCCGCTCTACAAGGTTCGCCGCAGCTCGTCGGAGACCTACCTGAAAGACGAGCGGGCGATGGAGGATTACCTCGTCGAGTCCGGCCTCGAGGAAGCCGTCCTCAAGCTCGCCCGCGGTGACGAGCGCGCCGGGGCCGATCTTGCCGAGATCGTCCGCGTGGCGCGCGCTGTCGTCGCCGTGCTCGCCGGCATCCACACCCGCTACAACCGCGCGGTGGTCGAACAGCTTGCCATCGCCGGGGCGCTGAATGCCGGCATCATCGCCGAACCGGCCACGGCCGAGGAGGCCGCAACATACGTGGCACGCCGCCTCAACGCGCTGGCCGAGGAGACCGAACGCGGCTGGGAGGGCGCCTTCTCGCCGGCCGACGGCTTCCGTTTCGCCCGCGAGGTGCGCGGCGTCCGCGAGGTCGCAATCGTCGACCCCGCGCTGCTCGATTCCGCCGATGCCCGCAAGCTCGATTCCTTTGCCGAGCAGCTGCAGCCGATCTACGGCCATCCCCCGGTCTTCCGCAGGAAGGATCAGGAGACGACGGTCCAGGGGCCGCGCGATCTCGTCGAGACCGTCTTCGCCGCCGGCCGCAAGGGCCTCACTGTGCAGCGTTACAAGGGACTGGGCGAGATGAATGCCGAGCAGTTGTGGGAGACCACCCTCGATCCCGAGGCCCGCACGCTCCTGCAGGTCCGGATCCGCGAGGCCGATGACGCCGACGACCTGTTCGGCCGCCTGATGGGAGACGACGTCGATCCGCGGCGGGAGTTCATCCAAGACAACGCGCTCAGTGTCGCCAATCTCGACGTCTGACGCCACGCGGGCGGCGGGACCGGCATGGGTCGCAGCCTTGCGGTCGTGTTGCGGCCGGCCCACATAGACAGGATCGCAACGATCGAAAGCCCATATGCCGTGAGAGCCCGCATCCAGCGTTTCGACTCGCTGACCTGGCAGCAGAAGATTGCCGTTGTGCTTGGCCTGACGCTGGCTACTGCGCTGGCCGTCGGCCTGCTCATCCTGTCGTTCAGCCTCGCGATCATCCTCCTGCCGGTGGTGGTGATCGTGATCCTTATCGCCCGCTGGCGCTTCAACCGCGCGCTCGCCGAAGCGGAGCGGCAGGCGAACGCCGAGGAGGCGCGGCGTCACGGCCGCATCATCGAGGCAGAGTTCGAGGTCGTCGACGACGAGCGACGGCCTTAGGCGCGCGAACCGTTCGCGACATTCTCGTGCGCGATGCAGCGTGAAGCGCTAGACAGCCCTGCGTGACCCACCTGCCCGTCTTCACCACCACCGACGCCTATCGTGACCGTCTCGGCGACGTCGGTTTCTGGCGGCCGCACATCGACGCCGTCCTCCGTCGCCACGGGCTGGACGCGGATAGCGACATCGTGCCCGGCTTCAATCCGACCTTCCCGACCTTTGTCGTCGGTGACGCGGTGGTGAAGCTGTTCGGTTACGTGGCGACGTGGCAGGCAACCTACCGGGCCGAGCGCGCCGCACTCGCCGCGGTCACCGCCGCCCGCGGGATCGCGGCCCCGACCCTTCTCGCCGAGGGACGCCTTGGCGACGGCGAGAGCGGATGGCCCTACCTCGTTCTGTCGCGCGTCGACGGCGTGGCCTGGCAGGACGCCGACCTGTCGGTCGAGGCGAAGCTGGCGCTCGCAGCCGAGCTGGGGCAGCAGGTGAAGCGCCTCCACGCTCTGCCCACGACGGGCCTCGCGACCGAAAGCGACTGGCGGGTGCCGCCGATGGGCGAAGCCGTTGCGCTGAGCACGCTGCCGCGCCATCTGCTCGGCGGTGTCGACGATTTTCTCGCCGGGCTGCCGCCGCCGGAGCCGGTCTTTGTGCACGGCGATCTGGTCGGCACCCACCTGCGCGTCGCCGACGGGCGCCTGACGGGAATCATCGATTGGGGCGACGCCATGGTCGCCGATCGCCATCTGGAACTTGCCAAGCTGCACGTGGACACGTTTCACGTCGACAAGACGCTGCTGGCCGCGTTCCTGAAAGCTGCCGACTGGCCGGTGGGCGAGGATTTCGCGCGCCGCACGCTCGGCCAGACCCTGCGGCGTCACGCGCTGGGTCTGGCCCAGCACCTCAGCTTCGACGTCTTCCATACGCTGTCCGACACGGCCCGCCGCGCGGCGACGCTCGACGACCTCGCCGAGGCGATGTTCGGGATCTAGACGCCCCGCGCGGCCGCGCGGTCGGCGGCCCGATTGGCGCGCCGGATCGCCGGCTCGTGGTCGATCCCCCAGTCGCACAGGCTCTTGAAGAATGGATGCAGCGTCATCCCCAGTGGCGTGATTTCGTACTCCACCCGCAGCGGCGCATCCGCATGGACCGTGCGCTTGACGAAACCGTCGCGCTCCAGTTCGCGCAGACGCATCGTCAGCATCCGCTGCGTGATGTCGGGCAGCGCGCGCCGCAGATCGGAGAAGCGCTGGCGGCCGCCGAACACCAGGCAGAACACGATCGCCGGCTTCCACTTGGCGCCGATCGATTTCATCAGCCGCTCGACGCGATCGACCTGCGTCCGGGCTTCCTTGTCCATGCCGGCCTCCGGTCGTGCCCAGTATACTTTTTGTGCCTGATTGACTTTGTATACCACATCGCGTGCAGTCGCCACCGGACAGACGACGGGCGGAGACGACCATGGCGAACATCGTGCATGCGGACCGCTGGGGCGACATCATCGATCGGCCCGAGCAAGACGTCATCGAGATCCGCTGGTTCGATACCACCGTGGCGATGACGGGTGCGGACTTCAACGCCTTCCTCGCCACCTTCGCTGGCCATGTCGAAGCGTGCGGACGCGCCGGCGCGCTGGTCGACTCGGTGCAGTTCCGCATGGACATGGCCCTCATGGACGCCGGCTGGCGCGACGCCAACATCATCCCCCGCTACAACGCCGCCGGTGTCAGGAAGTTCGCCTTCCTCATGCCGCTGGGCATGCCGCTGATTGGCCAGGAACCGGCGCCGGAAGGACCGGCGGAGTTTCCCACCGGCTACTTCGGCACGCGCGGCGACGCCCTCGATTGGCTGAAAGCCTAGTCTTGGCCTCGATGACGGACGTGCGGCGCATCATGGTCTACATGACCAACACAACGTCCAACTTGGAACGATTAACTGCATCACCATTGGAGCAAGGTGTTCGGAAGGCATAACTCGACGTAGGATTAGCCGACAGCCGGATTCGACGTCGAGCGATGGAGCCTGCCAGTGAACGCCGAGCAACTTGCGTCATTCGCGAAGAGAGCCACCGACGACGTGTCGCAAAGTGAAGTCGCGACGGCCTTCGACGACTTGGTGAATCAACTCAGTAGTTTAGCGGCAAATCCGGGGGATGTTGCAACTCAGGAAGCGGTTGCGGCGGCCAGGAACAAATTGTTCGGCAGTCTGTCGGACCTGCACGCGAAACCATGGCCACCGGGAATGCGACAGGTTCTTTCTGACGTCGGTGCAGAGATACTTGTTTCTCGCGATCTAAAAAGAGAGGTCGAGATCATCGTTCAACAGGAGGCCGTAACACCCGCCACAGCACAGAAGAAAATTGACCGGCTGAGAGCAGAGTTCAACGGAGTCATTTCAAAGCTCGTCAATTTGGACAGCGCTCTTACGGCGCTCGGAATACAGGAGGTACCGCTGAAACCCGGAGAAGTGGAGATTGGTATCCTTTTTCCTCGCGATTCCAAGGAAATAGATAATAAGATTGACAAGCTGGCCTCGGAAGTTCTCTGTGTCGATAAGATATTTAAACTTTTTTCGGTCGTTGCTATTGGTACGCGAGAAGAATTTGAAATAAGGTATATCTCGAGCTCTGATCCAAAGATATTCTTGAAAGTGAATCCAAAAACGGCTGCGTTAATAAGCGCGGCGGTCATGTTCATAATCGAGGCGTTGAACGGCGTAGCAGATCTTGCGCTGAAAGCAGAGCAGTTGCGGGAGGGTGGATTGTCCGAAAAATACATAAGTGAAATTAAGCAGGGCATCGAAGAAAAATTGGAAGAAGAACTTGAAGGAATAGGAGAACAACTTCACAAGGATTACGGAAGAAAAGGCAAGACGGCGGAAAAGAATGAGGACCGGAGTAGGCTCGGTAAAGCCGTAGATCAGTTAGCACCTAGGCTTGAACGAGGTTACAGCGTCGAGGTGCGGGTCGAACCGTTGCCCGAGCCTGATGCGCCGGCCGAGGAAGGCTCAGACGAATCAGAAGCGCTCAAGACCTACAGAACGCTCATCGAAACTGCCGCGAACCTGAAGCGGTTGTCCCCTCCCGCTGGCGGTCCGCTTCTCGAGTTGCCAGATAACAGGCCCGATACATCGGGAGAGAACGGCGAAGTCTAGAACCAGTTCCGTTTTCAGCTTCACGGCTGCTGGGCACCGCGCGGCGCGACGGCGCGGACGCCCGCGAGGATCATCAGCGCGATCACCACGCTGACGATCGCGAACCAGTTGAAGGTGGTGGCGAGCCCGGTTGCCGCCGCCCACGAGAACGATACCAGCGCCTCGCCGAAGGTCGCGATCCGCGACGAGGTGTGGCGGCGGCGGAAGTGGCTGCGCTTGGCCTGGATGCGGAACCACAACTGGATGCGGATCGTCGACAGTGACGCCAGCACCAGCCCGACCAGCGTCATCGCCGCGTGGAGCGGGGCAAGTGCGGCAAAGACCGCCAGCAGCGGGAAGAGCGCCATCGCCACGGCCGTCATCACCGCCTCGACCTTGGCGCGGGTCACGGCACCCGCGGCCACCGGCGCCGTTGCCACCAGATCGGGTGCGTCTTCCCCGGATATGGCGAGCCAGGCCAGCGCGCCGGCCAGTTGACCCCCCACCGTTACCAGCACCATCGCCACGATCACCGGCGTTCGCTCCGAGCTGTGGAAGCTTTGCGACAGGAGGAGTGCCGGCGGCAGGAGGTAGAGCAGTTGCGTCAGCGTCTGCGAGACCAGCCAAGGATCGCGGCGCAGGAGAAGCAGCTCCTTGCGCCGCAGCGCCGTCCGCGGGTTCGCCGGCACGCGGACCAGACGTGACGGCCGGCGTTTGCGGCGGGGTTGCGCGAGATCGGTGGCCGACAGCGAGATGGTCGCGAAGTTCGGCGCCACCACCGCCGTCACCACCAGCATGAGGGCGGCACTCGCGGCAAGGATGGCAATGAGCGCCAGACCGTCACCCAGCATCGCCCGCGCCGGCAGCCACAGGGGGCTTGTGACGTCCGGCAGGCCCGCGATCGCGTCGACGGTGAGGAAAAGGACGGCGCCGGTCGGCGCGCCGTAGGACATGATCGCCATCACCTGGATGCCGATCGCGAAGGCGGCACCGATCACCGCGGCGACGATCTGCGCGATCATACGCGTCCGCCGGGCGCCGAAGATGCGGAACAGGCCGATGGTGATGGTGACGGCAAGGGCCGAGGCGGCGAGGCCGAACGCGAGCGCCACGCCGAAGCCGGCGAGCCAGCGCGGACCGCCGAGGATCGCCATGATGTTGACCAGCGGCGCGACCAGCGCCATCGCCAGCACCGCGATCGGCAGGGCGTTGGCGATCAGACGCACGGTGAACAGGCGCGTGAGCGCGACCGGCGAGGAGACGATGAGATCGAGATCGCCGCGCGTGTAGAGCGAACGCGTCACCATCTCCGTCGCCTGCGCGGTCAGCAGCGAGGCGAACAGCGCCAGCGCCAGCGACGTGATCATCAGCGTGGAGCGATCGACGCCGGCCGCAGCCATGTCGAGGCCGACCACCAGCGCCCAGACCGGCAGGTGGATGAGGGCGACGACAATCGTGAGCACGATCATCGCCGACGTGAGGCTCCGGCGGCCGCCGCCGGTGAACATGTCGCGCCAGTCGCGCCACGCCAGCCGGGCCTCGTGGCGGGCGAACCAGGCGAGGGTCGCGGGCTCGCTCACGCCGCGGCACCTTCCGCGACGAGGGTCAGGAAGACGTCCTCCAGCGTGCCGCCGCGGCCCGCGCGCAGGCTCAACTCGTCGAGCGTGCCCTCGGCGATGAGCTGGCCCTGCGCCAGCACCCCGATGCGTTCGGCCATGCGCTCGGCGACTTCGAGGATGTGCGTGGTCATGATGACCGTGTCGCCGCGTCCGACCCGCGACTGCAGCACGTCCTTCACCTGCCGTGCCGTACCGGCGTCAAGCCCGGTCAGCGGTTCGTCGAGGATGATGAGGCGCGGGTCGTGCACCAGCGCGCCGGCGAGCGCCACCTTCTGGCGCATGCCGCGCGAGAACCCCTCGCAGCGCTCGTCGGCGTGGTCGTCGAGGTCGAGCCAGGTCAGCAGATCGGCGATCGTGTCGGCGGCGGCGGCGCTGTCGATCCCCCACAGGCCGGCGACGAATGCCAGGTATTCGCGCGGCGTCAGCTTGTCGTAGATCATCGGCTCGTCCGAGACCCACGCCATCACGCGCTTGGCGGCGACCGGATCGGCGCGCGCGTCGACGCCGAGGACGTCGATGGTCCCGTCGTCGGCCGTCAAGAGGCCCGCCACCATGCGCAACGTCGTCGTCTTGCCGGCGCCGTTCGGCCCCAGCAGCGCATAGAACTCGCCGCGGCGGACGGTCAGGTCAAGGCGGTCGACCGCCGGCCGGTCGAAGGTCTTGGTCAGGCCGCGTACGGCCAGCGCCGGTCCATGATCGTTTGTGGCCAAGCCCGCGCTCTCCTGAGTGATCAAGCGGGCAGGTTACCGCCGGACGGGTTGCCCGGCGGTAAATGGCCTGGAGCCTCTCAGAGATTGAACTGGTAGGTCTCCGGCACGTAGACGAATCCGTCGCCGCGCGCCTCCACGAAGCCGATGCTGGGGCTCGGCATGTGATAGCCGATGAACGGAATGCGGTCGGCGGCGATCATACCGAACACCCGCCGCCGCGCTTGCGCCGCCATCTCCTTGTCGGCGTCGAACCTGAGATGCCAGTCCGGCCGTTGCAGTGCCACCACGAAGTGGTTGGCGGTATCGGCGGTGATCATCAGCCGCCGGCCTTCGCTCTCGATGTGGAAGGCGAGGTGGCCCGGCGTGTGCCCTCTGGCGTCGACCGCCTCGATGCCGGGAACCAAGGCCTGACCCGGATCGACGAAGGTCATCCTGTCGGCGAAGGGCACGACATTGGCGCGGACCAGCTGGGCGTTGCCCTGCATTGGGCCGGACAGCCGGTCGTCGGCCGACCAGAAATCGTACTCGGCCGCGCCGGTCACGTAGCGTGCGTTGGGGAAGGCCGCCTCGCCGTCCTCGGTCATGCCGCCGATATGGTCCGGATGCATGTGGGTCAGCACGACCACGTCGACGTCCTCCGGCGCGATACCGGTGTCGGCGAGACGGGCGCGGGTGTTGCCGACGTCCGGTCGCCCGCGGGCGCCGTTGCCGGTGTCGAACAGGACGACCTGATCGCCGGTGTTGACGACGGTCGGCGTGAAATAGAAGGTCGAAGACGCTGGCGGCAGGTTGTTCGCGGTGACGAGCGCCGCGACCTCCTCGGCGGTGGTGTTGCCACCGAAGACCGGATGCAGACCGCCGCCGTTGCGCAGGCCGTCGGAAATCGTGGTGATCTCGAACGCGCCCAGACGGAAGCGGCGAACGGTGGTGCGGATGGGGCCGCCGAACGGCGCCTTGGCGACGGCGGGTAGGGTAGAGGTGGCGGCGATCGCGCCGGCACCGATCAGCGCGGCGCGGCGGGTCACAGTCGACAGACGGGGCATGCGACCTCCCTCGGGGTTGCTGGGTCAGGCTGGATGATGCCGGCTTACCTAGCGTCCGCGGAGATGGCGACCAGCGTCGCCGCCGATCCCGCCCCTCACGCCCGCCGGTCGAGATACCGCGCCGTTCTGAGCTGCGGGAACATGAACGCCCAGGCGGCGGCGACCGCCAGCGTACCGACGCCACCGATCACCACGGCCGGCACGACGCCGATCAGCGCGGCAACCGTTCCGGCGCGGAACTCGCCCAGTTCGTTGGACGCGCCGATGAACACCATGTTGACGGCGTTAACCCGCCCGCGCAGCTCGTCGGGCGTCCAGAGCTGGATCAGGGTTTCGCGGATATAGACGCTGATCATGTCGGCGGCGCCGGCAAGGGCGAGCGCGGCGATGGAAATCCACACCGTGGTCGACACACCGAAGATGGTGGTGAACAGGCCGAACAGCGCTACGGCGATGAACATCAGCGTGCCGGCATGGTCGCGCACCGGGCGCATGGCCAGCCAGATCGCCACCACCACCGCGCCCATGCCGGGTGCGGCGCGCAACAGGCCCAGCCCCGACGGGCCGACATCGAGGATGTCCCGCGCATAGGCCGGCAGGAGGGCGATGGCGCCGCCGAGGAGGACCGCGAAGAGATCGAGCGAGATGGCGGCGAAGATGATCCGCTCCTTCCAGGCGTAGCGGAAGCCCGCCACCACGTTGGTCCACGAGGTCGGCTCGTTGAGGCTGCGCTGCGGCGGCCTGCGCACCATCAGGATCAGGACGGATGCGAGCACATAGAGGAGGGTGGCCGTGGTGTAGGCGGTCTCGGCGGAGATGCCGTAGAGCAGACCGCCGGCGACCGGCCCGGCGATGGTGGCGGACTGCCACGACAGGGTACCCAGCGCGATGGCGCCGGCGAGGTCCCTGGTCGGCACCAGGTTGGGGATCAGCGACTGCGAGGCCGGGTTCATGAAGGCGCGGGCGATCCCGAAGACGGTCAGGATCACGAAGATCTGGGCGACGGTCACAATCCCCAGCGCCGTTAGCGTGAACAGTCCGATCGCGCAGGCCGCCTCGACGCCGACGGCGATGCCGACAATGCCGCGCCGGCTGTAGCGATCGGCGACGGTTCCCGTCACCAGCACCAGAAGCAGGGCGGGCGCGAACTGCACCAGCCCCACGATCCCGAGGTGGAGCGGATTACGGGTGATGTCGTAGACCTGCCAGCCCACCCCGACGGCAACGATCTGCGTCGCGATCAGGGCAAAGAAGCGCGAGAACCAGAAGAGCGCGAAGTCGCGGTGACGGAGCGCGCCCCAGTGGCTGCTGCGCGGCGATGCCTCGTCGCCTGACATGGTGGTGATCCGATTCCGGGAAAACTGCACGCGAACGGCCGTCCGCTTGGGCCATCCTGCGGCGGGCGCCGCCCTGCGGTCAATGCGCGGCGGTCCCCACCCTGGGACTTTCGCCACCGGGGGATTCCGGCACAATCGACCGAAGCCGGGATTCGCCATCGCATGACCTACGACGAATTCAACGCCTTCTGCCGTTCGCTGCCGGCAACCACGCACGTGGTGCAATGGGGCGGATCGGACGTGTGGAAGGTTGGCGGCAAGGTTTTTGCGATCGGCGGCTGGGACGACGGCGCCGAACCCGCCTTCACCTTCAAGGTCTCGAAGCTGGCCTTCGAGATGCTGAGGGAACAGCCGGGCCTTCGGCCCGCCCCGTATATGGCGTCACGCGGCATGACCTGGATTCAGCATCACGGTGCGCAGGGGCTGCCCGACGACGACCTCAAGGCGTATCTCGCCGAATCGCACCGCATCGTCGCGCTCGGCCTGTCGCGCAGGCGGCGGCGGGAACTGGGCCTGGAGGCGGACGAAGGCGTCCGCCGGTGATAGCCGCGCCCTATTTTAGGATTTCCTCGCGCGTCTCGGCACCGCCGTCCTCGTCCTCGCGCGTTACCCGATAATCCTCGAGCGTGCCGTTCAGCGCTTCGCCAATCGCCGATTCGAGCGCGCGGGCCGATTCCAGCCGCGACAGATAGACGTAGTTGGCGCCGGCGGCATAGATGCCGGCGACGTCGTCATAGGCGACGGCATTGGCGATGATGATGGCCTCGGGATTGATGCGTCGCACTGATTCCACCAGCCGCCGGTTGTCGATGCCGCGCAGGAGATCGTCGGGAACGGTCGCCACGACGATGCGCGCCGAGCCCACGCCTGCATGGCGCAACGTCTCGGCATTGGCGAGATCGCCGTACTCCACATGGGCGCCGAGGGCGCGAATCTGGTCATGGAGCGCGACGTTGAAGTCGATGACCATGGTGTCGCCGACCAGGTCGGGATCGTTGCGGGCGATGTTGTGGAGCAGCGACGACGCCGTGCGGTGAAAGCCGAGAATGACGAGTCGGACGCTGTGGCTTTGGTCGTCGTCGTCGATCTCCGGTTCCTTGAACCCGAGCGCTTTGAGGAACGGTTTCAGGAACTCGTAGATCGAATAGGCGGTGCGGTAGAGCGGTGTCGTGACCAGCGCCGTGATGACGAAGGCGAAGACGATGACGGCCGTGAACTCGGGCGAGATATGCCCGAACTGGAGGCCGAGGAAGGCGATCACGAGGCCGAACTCGGAGATCTGGGCGAGCCGGATCGAGGAGACTTCGGAGTTCCGCTGGTCGGTCCCGGTCCAGTAGAGGATCGGGAAGAAGATGATCTGGCGGGCGATGATCGCCGCCAGCGCGATGACGATCGCGATGACCAGCACCTCCGGCCCGCCCGGCTGCGGGATGCCGAGCCCGAGGCCGACGAAGAACAGCGTGACGAAGAAGTCCTTCACCACCCCGACCTTGGTGATGATCTCGGTCGAATAGGGGAGGCTCGCGATGGTCGCGCCGGCGATCAGCGCCCCCATGCCGGAACTGACCGTGAGGTAGAGATTGGCGTCGGTCACCAGGTGGGCGATGTTGTCGAGGTTGCCGCCGAAGAAGACGACGGCGAAGCACCAGCCGATGGCGCCCATCAGCACCACTTCCGGCACCTTGGCGACCCAGCGGAACATCGTCGGCAGCAGGAGCCGTGAGACGATCACGGCGAGCCCGGTGAGCACGATGATGCCGGCGAACGAGCCCAGGATGGGCAGGAGTTCCGGTGATTCCAGCCGCGGCTGCAGGAGGATGATGATGGTCGCCCACAGGTCCTGGAACACCAGCATGCCGAGCGCGATGCGGCCGGGCTGGGTGTCGAGCTCGAAGGCGTCCTGGTAGAGCTTGATGACCAGCAGCGTCGACGAGCCGGCGATTGCCGCACCCACATAGAGGGCGGTGAGATTGTCGGGAATCAGGCCGCCACCGATCCCCACCCAGACCAGGAGCTTGGCGACGCCGAAGCCGAACAGGATGGTGAGGGGGAACTGGACGATTCCCGTGATGATGATGGTGCGGCCCGCCGAGGCGATCTTGGTGAGATCGATCTCCAGGCCGATCATGAACAGGAGCAGCACGAAGCCGAGCTGGGCGATGGTATCGATGTTGCCGGCGTCGGTGACGAGGCCGAAACCCAGCGGCCCGGCAATGATGCCGGCGATGATGAAGCCGGCCAGCGCCGGCAGCCGGATGCGGGTGAAGATCAGCGCCAGCAGCCCGGACAGGAAGATGGCGACGCCGATATCCTGAACCAGCGACGGGGTTTCGCCGCCGGCCGCATGGGCCGGGCCGGCGATCAGCGCCATCGCGCCCGCCGCCGCCAGGCATCGGGTCGCGCGCTGCAACCTTGAAAATGTGATCGGCACGCCGTCGTCCCCCACGCCACCTCGTTCGCGAGGGACCAGTGCTAAACCGGATTCCCAGCCTTTTCCAGCACCATAACGAGAAACGGCCCCGCGAAGGGGCCGCTCGTTGATGGCTGGTGCGAGACCGGCGGTCTAGAGTTCGATCGTCTTGCCGTTCTCGTCGCTGTCGTCGCGCGCCGGGCGCTCGGTACGGGCGCGACGGAAACGCTGGAACTCTTCCTCGTCGCGAGCGCGGCGCAGGTCGGCCATGAAGCGCTCGAACTCCTGCAACTCCTCGTCGAGCTTGCGGCGCTCTTCTTCCAGACGCTCGAGCTCGCGCTGGCGATACTCGTCGAAGGCGACATTGCCGCTACGCGTCCGCATGCGCGGCCCGCATCGTCCATGGCTGTGCCATTCGCTCTTTGCGACGCCGAAATGCTTGCGGATTTCCGGTATCCGGTCGCCCCACAGGATGTAGGCCAGCATCGCCAGGCCGAGCGGCCATGCGAAGATGAAGCCGAGCACCATGAGGCCAATCGTCAGAGGCGTCCACGCGGGACGCAGGGCTTGCGCAGTGATCATGTCCTTCCCCTCGTTGTCACCGGATTTGCAGGTGGTGACTCAAACGGGGTGAGTCAAGAAAAAATCCGTCAGGATCGGCGCAAACGAACGATTTTAAGCAGGCGAATCAATGCCTTGGCCACCGTTCCCGCGCTTGCGTGCGGGGCTCGCGTTCCGCCGTGCCGGCTTGCGTTTGGCTTGGGTGCGGGCAGCGCCGTTGCCGCTCGCCCGGGTGCGTGAGCGGGCGGGAGCGCGTCCCTCGGAGCGGCCGTGCTCGGCAATAAATGCGGTGATGCGCGGCACGATCTCGGCCCGGAACCTGGAGCCGTTGAAGACGCCGTAATGACCGACGCGCGGCTGCATGTAATGCGCCTGTCGCTTGGCCGGGATGCCGGTGCAGATATCGTGGGCGGCCTTGGTCTGGCCGAGCCCGGAAATGTCGTCGTTCTCGCCCTCGATGGTCATCAGCGCCACGTCGGTGATCGCCTGCGGCTCGACGGGCTCGCCGCGATGCTCCATCTCGCCCTTGGGCAAGGCGTGGCGGATGAACACCGTATCGACCGTCTGAAGGTAGAACTCGGCCGTCAGGTCCATCACCGCCAGATACTCGTCGTAGAAGTCCCGGTGCTTGTCGGCCGAATCGCCGTCGCCCTCGATGAGATGGAGGAAGAGGTCGCGATGGGCCGCCACGTGCCGGTCGAGGTTCATGTTCATGAAACCGCCAAGCTGCAGGAAGCCGGGATAGACCTTGCGCATGAAGCCCGGATGCGGGAACGGCACCGGCATGATGACGTTGTTGCTGAACCATTTCAGGTCACGCTTCTCGGCCAGCGCGTTCACCGCCGTCGGGTTGACGCGGGTGTCGATCGGGCCGCCCATCAGGATCATGGTGGCCGGCAGGAACGGGTCCTTGCGCTTGTGCATGAGCGACACGGCGGCCAGCACCGGTACGGACGGCTGACACACGGCCATCACATGGGCGTCGGCGCCGACCGTGTGGAACATGGAAATCAAATAATCGATGAAATCGTCGAGATCGAAGGTGCCTTCCGCCAGCGGCACCATGCGCGCGTCGACCCAGTCGGTGATGTAGACGTCGTGGTCGCGGAGCATCGCCTTGACGGTGCCGCGCAAGAGCGTGGCGTAATGGCCGGACATGGGCGCGACGATCAGCACACGCGGCTGAGCCGCGCGCTTTCCGTTGCCGCCCTTCCTGAAGTGCATCAGTTTGCAGAAAGGTTCGTCCCAGACGACGGTTGGCGTGATCGGAATCTCCCGGCCGTCGACCGAGATGCTGTCGATGTCCCATTCGGGCTTGCCGTAGCGGCGCGTGGTGCGCTCGAACAGTTCGGCCGCGGCGGCCATGCTGCGCCCGAAAGGCGTGCGGGTGAGGGGATTGAGAGGGTGCTGGAAGTAGAGGCGGGTGGCGTCGGCGGCAGCGCGAAGGGGGCTCAACGCCGCGTGGTTCATCTCGTAGACATGATAGTACATCGTAAAACCATCCCTTTTCCCGCGCCTCGAAAGGCCGCAGGTTCAAAAATGCTGCAATGCAATAAATGTAGCGTTTTCGGGCGATTCTGCAAGTTTACGGAAGGACTTGCCGCACGGCAATCCACCGGTTCGCACCCCGTGCCGAGGGGCGTCCCGCCATGGCGGTAGAGCAGCGATCCGCCTCGCCGATGATCGCCGGCAGCGCCAGCCTGCGCCTCGATACACTGGTCGGCCTGCGCTGGATTGCGGTGGCAGGCCAGTTGGCCGCGGTTCTGGGGGTTCACCTGATCCTGGGCTTCCCCCTGCCGCTGCTCGCCTGTCTGGGGCTCATTGCCCTGTCGGCGGCCATCAACGTCGTGTCGCGGCTCCGCTTTCGCGCCACCACGCGGCTCTCGGCGTGGCCGGCGTTCGCGCTGCTCGCCTACGACGTCCTTCAACTCGCGGCCCTTCTCTATCTGACCGGTGGGCTGGTGAATCCCTTCTCCGTGCTCCTGCTGGTGCCGCTGATCGTCTCGGCGACGACGCTGCCGCCGCGCCCGACTGTGCTCCTCGGCGGCATCATCATTCTCGCCGCCACCGGCCTGGCGGCCCGGCATCTGCCGTTGCCGTGGCTGCCGGGCGAGGTCTTCGACCTGCCGCTGGTCTATGCGGCCGGCGTGTGGGTGGCGCTGGTGTCGGCCAGCGTCTTCACCGGGCTCTATGCCTTCCGGGTCGCCGAGGAGGCGCGCCAGCTTGCCGATGCGCTCAACGCCGCCGAGCGGGTTCTCGCCCGGGAGCAGCATCTCCATGCGCTCGACGGACTTGCCGCCGCCGCCGCCCATGAGCTGGGCACACCGCTGGCGACCATCGCCCTCGTCGCCAAGGAGCTCGAACGCGAGGTTGCGGAGGGCTCGGCCCAGGCCGAGGACCTGTCGCTTCTGCGGTCGCAGTCCGAACGCTGCCGCGACATCCTTTCCCGCCTGACGTCGCTGTCGGTCCAGGGCGATGAGGTTCTGGAACGCCTGCCGCTGTCGCAGCTCGTCGAGGAGGTGATCGAGCCGTACCGCGCCTTCGCGATCACCTTCGAGGTGGTGCGTCGGCGAAACGGGGAGGAGGAGCCGATCACGCGGCGCAACCCCGCGATCGTGCATGGTCTGTCCAACCTGGTCGAGAACGCCGTCGATTTCGCCCGCGACAAGGTCACGGTGTCCCTGGACTGGGATGCCGACCGCTTGGCCATCGCCATCGGCGACGACGGCTCCGGCTTTGCGCCGGCGATCCTCGACCGGATCGGCGAGCCCTATGTCACCACCCGCCAAGCCGGTGCCGTCGTCGACGAAGCCGGCGGGCTCGGGCTCGGTCTGTTCATCGCCAAGACGCTTCTGGAACGATCCGGAGCCACCCTCGACTTCGCCAACCGCGCCGCCCCCGGTCGCGGCGCCCTGGTGACGGTCGCCTGGCCGCGCGCGCGCCTCGAAGCGAGCGCGATCACGCCGCCGACCGCCGACGTTTGACCTGTCTTGGCGCGGTGGCCGCCAAACCCTATAACCCCGTGTGCCATCAGGGCGTTAATGGGGCTGGGAGCAGAGCCAGATGTCGGACGGTCCAGACGGGGCAGGTGCTCCGGGCGGCGGCCCGCTGCTGATCGTGGATGATGACCGGCCGTTTCTGAACCGGCTGGCGCGCGCGATGGAGACCCGCGGTTTTGACGTGGTGACGGCTGAGACCGTCGCCGACGGGCTCGCCCAGGCGGAGGTCGCACCGCCGGCCTTCGCGGTCGTCGACATGCGCCTTGAGGACGGCAACGGCCTCGACGTCATCGAGGCCATCCGGGCGCGCCGGCCCGACTCGCGCATGATCGTGCTCACCGGCTATGGCAACATCGCCACTGCCGTCACGGCGGTGAAGATGGGGGCGGTCGATTATCTCGCCAAGCCGGCCGACGCCGACGAGATCTATCAGGCGCTGATGCGCGATCCGGAGGAAAAGGCGCCGCCGCCGGAGAACCCGATGTCCGCCGACCGCGTGCGCTGGGAGCACATCCAGCGGGTGTACGAACTCTGCGACCGCAACGTCTCGGAGACGGCGCGGCGCCTCAACATGCACCGCCGGACGTTGCAGCGCATCCTCGCCAAGCGCGCCCCGCGCTAGAGGCCCGTCGGCGACCCGGGCCCTCGATCTTGCGGGCCAGATAGGTCGAAAACCATACCAGCATGGCGTGCGCCCGCCTTCTCGCAAACCGGTCGGTGCGGTCAGAACGCGTCGCCGGCTTCGGGATCGTAGAGGCGGTGGAGGCGGCTCGCAGCGGCTTGTGAGAAGCGGAGCAGCATCGCCTTGCGCGTCGCGCCGGCGAGGCGATGTTCGGGAGCTTCGCGCAGGATCTCGGCGCCATAGGCGTCGGCGACGATCAGGCCGGTATCGGTGGGGAAGATGTCGAGCGGCACCCCGTCATGGGTCGCGAACAGGAACCGGTCGCAGCAGGCGCGGTAGTCGGGCCACTTGTGGTCGACGCGATAGTCCTCGATCGACGACTTGATCTCGACGATCCACAGGTCGCCGCGCGGGCCGAGGCCGACGACATCGGCGCGCCGGCCGGTCGCCAGCGTCAGCTCGCTGACGCACACGAAGCCGATCCGGCGCATCAGCCGGCCGACGCCTCTCTGGATCGCCGCCGCCCTTTCCGACTGGCGGCCGTCCGCGGGCGCATCGATGATGTCGGCGGGGTGGATCATGCCCCGCAGGTTCGCATGTGGTGGAGATTCGCGAAAGCGCCGGTCACGCCGGCGGTCGGTACGCCGGGCTTAGCGCTCGATCGAATCCGGGACCTTGACCTCGGCGAAGCGGCGCTTGAGTTCTTCCTTGACCTCGTCGTTGGGAAAGTCCGAGATGATGAAGACCAGCTCGGCGTCGGCGGCCAGTTCGTCGTTGACGATCAACTGGGTCTCGGCGATGGCATAGCCGGTTCCGTTGTGCGTTACCTTGCCCTTGATGAGCAGTTCGGCGCCGGGTTCGACCATGCGCCGGAACCTGGCGCGCTTGACCGCGCCCAGGAAGACGAATTTCTGCTTCTCCTGCTGGACATAGAGAAGGTAGCCCGCAGGATGGCCCATGATTTCAAGCATGAGCACGCCGGGCAGGATCGGGAAGTTGGGAAAGTGGCCGTCAAAGACCGGGCTCTCCGTCGGCAGCGTCGAGCGCGCCACGACGGTTCCGGACTCGGTGTCCATGACCTCAAGGGCATCCACCATCTCGAAGTATTCAAGGCGCATGCGGTGAAACGTCCCCGGCTCCCACGCGTCCGCCGACGCGACAAAGGTCGATGGCCTTGCCATGGCAGGAACACGACGGCAGCCATGACAACCCGGCGCCGGGGAAGCGGATCGTCCCGGTGCCCGTCGGATCGCCTTGGACCGGTCCCCCCAGGGCGGCCAGACGGTCCCATTATATCGCCTGTGCGGCCCTGTCCAGCACCACCGCTGCGCGCATGGGCGCGTACCGGTTCGGCGCGTCCGGCATGAGCGCCGCCGACCATTCCGGGACGGCTTCCCCGCCGCAAACCGCGCCGCGTTACGGCATTATCGACGTTGCCAAGGGCGTCGCCATCCTGGCGATGGTCGGCTATCACGCCGCCTTCGATCTCAGCCTGCGGCGGTTGATCGGGGTCGACGTCATCAACGATCCCGACTGGACGATCGTCGCCCGGCTGATTGCCGGCACCTTCGTGACCCTGGTCGGCGTCAACCTGGCGCTGTCGACCCGTAACGGCCTTCGGCCGCGCCGGCACCTTGTCCGCTTCGCCATGATCGCCGGCAGCGCGGCACTGGTCAGCTTCGCGACCTTCCGCTTCGATCCGTCGACCTTCATCTATTTCGGGATCCTCCATCTGATCGCCGTGGCGAGCATCCTCGGTCTCGCCTTCGTGCGCCTGCCGCCGCTCGTGACCGCGCTCACTGGCCTCGCGATCCTCCTTGCGCCCCATGTCATCGGCGATCTCGCCGCCTTCGATGCGCCGTGGCTTGTGTGGATAGGCCTGTCGGCCAACCCGCCGCCGAGCCTCGACTACGTTCCACTACTGCCGTGGTTCGGCCTGAGCCTGCTCGGGATCGCCGCCGGACGGCTGATCGTCCGCTACGCGGCCGGGACGCCGTTTGCCGCGTGGCGGCCGGAGACAAGGGTGAACCGCTGGCTGGTCGCCGCCGGCCGCTGGACGCTGCCGATCTATCTGGTGCACCAGCCGATCCTGTTCGGCATGATCCTGCTGGTGGAACCGATGATCCCGCCCGACATCGACCGCGAGCGGGCGCATTTCGTGGGGCAATGCCGTCCGGCCTGCGCCGAGCAGGGCTACGACGGCCCGTCCTGCACGTCGTTCTGCACCTGTCTGTTCGAGGGCATCTACGACACCGATCTGTTCGAGGTCACCTCGCCGGGCCAGCTGACGCCGGACCAGAGCACGCGCTTCGACGCGCTGCGCCGTCAGTGCTCGGCGGGCCTGATGCCGGGCGAGCGCTAGGGCCGCTGCGCGCCGTTGGTCGCGACGAAGACGCTGTAGAGTTCGTGGGTGCAGGTGACGAACAGGCGGTTGCGGCGCGGGCCGCCGAAGGTGAGGTTCGAGACCATCTGCGGGAACTTGATCCGCCCCAGCCGGTCGCCCTCGGGTGCGTAGCAGTCGATCCCGTCGCCGGCGCTGGTCCATACGTTTCCGGCATCGTCGAGCCTGAAGCCGTCGGGGAGGCCGGTCACGGTCTCGCAGAACACATTGCCACCCGACAGCCGGCCGTCATCGCCGACCTTGAAAGCGCGTATGTGGTGCGGGCCGTCCGGGTCGTGGCTCTTGCCGGAATCGGCGACGTAGAGGATCGATTCGTCGGGCGAGAAGGCGAGTCCGTTGGGCCGGGCGAAGTCGTCGACCACCACCGTCAGCGATCCGGTCGCCGGGTCGGCGCGATAGACGTAGCAGCCCGCCTGCTCCCGGTCGGCCCGGTAGCCTTCGTAGTCGCTCATGATCCCGTAGTCGGGATCGGTGAACCAGATCGTGCCGTCGGACTTGACCACGACGTCATTGGGCGAGTTGAGGCGCTTGCCGTCATGGGTGTCGGCGATCACGGTGATCGAGCCGTCGGGCTCGGTGCGCGACACCCGGCGTCCGCCGTGCTCGCAGGTGACCATGCGGCCCTGGCGGTCGCGGGTGTTGCCGTTGGCGAAGTTCGACGGCGCGCGAAACACCGAGATGCCGACCTCCGGCACCAGCCGCAGGAGCCGGTTGTTCGGAATATCGGAAAAGACCAGGTAGCCGCCGTCGGCGAACCACACGGGACCTTCCGTCCAGCGGCCGCCGTCGAACAGCCGTTCCTTCGCCGCGGTCGGGACTGTCAGGTGATGAAAGCGCGGGTCGAAATACTCGTAGTCGTCGCCGACAAGTGCCATGGATCAGCCTTCGCCGGGCGGGATGATGCCCTTCTTGAGGATGAGGTTGGCGTAGAGCCGTTCGTCGCCGGTGGCGATGGTCACGAAAGCCCCGGCGGCGCGCTCGTAGAAGGCGAAGCGTTCCAGCGAGGCCACGGCCATGCCCGACGCCCGCCGCGCGACGATCGCCTCGAACTCGCGACAAACTGGCGGCACCTCGTCCGGCTTGCCGACGACCTCCATGCGGAAGGCGGCAGCGTCCACGAAGGTGTCGAGCGGCATCAGGCCGAGCACGGCGTCGGCGACCTCGGTCGCTGTCAGGCCGTCGAGCCGTACGAGGCGGTTGCTGTTGCTGGTGGCGGGATAGTTGGCGTCGGAGATGACCAGTTCATCCCCGTGGCCCATGGCCCGCAACGCGTGCAACAGGTCCGGGCCGAGGAGGGGCGGAATACCGTAGAGCATGGCTAGTCCTTGGCGCGCTCGACGTAGGACCCGTCGGCGGTCATGACCACGACGCGCGTGCCGGCCGAGATGTGCGGCGGCACCCCGGTGCGGACGCCGTTGGACAGAACCGCCGGCTTGTAGGACGACGTGGCGGTCTGCCCCTTGATCACCGGCTCGGTCTCCACGACCTCGAGCGTGACCCGTTGCGGCAGTTCCAGCGAGACCGGCGTGCCCTCGTAGAAGCTGATCTTGACCGTCATGTTCTCCTGCAGGTAGGGCGCCGTATCGCCGACCACGCTTTTCGGAATCTCGACCTGGTCGAAGGTCTCGCCGTGCATGAAGGTGAAGCCGTCGCCGCTGTCGTAGAGATACTGGTAGTCGACCTGCTCGATGAACGCGCGCTCGACCTGCTCGGTGGTCTTGTAGCGCTGCGACACCTTCACGCCGTCGGAGATGCGGCGCATGTCGATCTGGGTGGTGGGCGTGCCCTTTCCGGGATGGAAGTTGTCGGCGGTCAGGACGACGTACAACTGCCCGTCGACCTCCACGACGTTGCCCTTGCGAATCTGGCTTGCGATAACTTTCAACGGAGTTTCCTGGCTCAGCGCACCGGCGCGGACGATCACATCAAGACCATGTGCGGTACCAAGTTGCGGGAGCCCATGTCAACGAACCCGGCCCGGCCGCTCTGGCATCGCGATCGCCACCGTGACCGCCGTCCCTTCCTTGCCGCCCGCAGCGCGGCGATGGCCGCGATCCGCGCCTGGTTCGCCGAGCGCGGCTTTGTCGAGGTCGATCCGTCGCCGCTCCAGGTCTCGCCCGGCAACGAAACCCACCTGCACGGATTTACCGTCGCCGCAACGGATGCCGGGGGCCGCCGCGCGCACCGCTACCTCCACACCTCGCCGGAATTCGCGATGAAGAAGCTGCTCGCCGCCGGAGAGGAACGCCTCTACAGCCTCGGCCCGGTGTTCCGCGATCGCGAACTGACCCGCCTCCACGCCCCGGCCTTCACGATGCTCGAATGGTACCGTGCGGGCGACGGCGTCGAGGCCGTGATGGCGGACACGATCGATATCGTGCGGACCGCGGCCGCGGCCGCAGGATCGACGTCGCTGAGGTGGCAGGACCGGCAGGCGGACCCGGCGGCCGATGCCGAGCGGCTGTCGGTTCTCGACGCCTTCCGGCGCCTGGCCGGGGTCGATCTTCACGCGATCGGTGACGATGCCGGCGCGTTCGCCGAGGCGGCGGGGGAGCGGCCCGCGCCTGACGATACCTGGTCCGACGTGTTCAGCCGCGTGCTCGTCGATTGCGTTGAGCCCGGGCTCGGGATCGCCCGGCCGACGCTGTTGACCGACTATCCGCCGAGCGAGGCGGCGCTGGCGGCCATCTCGACCGATGCCGACGGTCGCGAGTTGGCGGAGCGTTTCGAGCTCTACGCCTGCGGGGTCGAGCTCGCCAACGGTTTCCGCGAGCTCACCGACGCGGCCGAGCAGCGCCGGCGCTTCGAGGCCGCCATGGACCGCAAGGCCGCGATCTATGGCGAGGCCTACCCGCTGGACGAAGATTTTCTCTCTGCGCTCGACCACATGCCCGACGCCTCCGGCGTGGCGCTGGGGTTCGATCGCCTGGTGATGCTCGCCACCGGTGCGCCCAGCGTCCATCACGTGCAGTGGTCGCCGAGCGACCTCGCCGCGGGGTTCCTCGGATGAGCGCGCCGGGACGCACCACTCTGCGCACAGGCGCCGACCTCGCCGCCGCCCGGCTGACGGCCGCGGACGATATTGCCGAGATGGACCGCATCGGCGCGCGCTACACCATCGCCGTGCCGCCGGCGCTCGCTGGCCTCATCGACCGCACGGCAGTCGCCACCGATCCGATCGCCCGCCAGGTCGTGCCCGATCCGCGCGAGCTTGAGACCGGCACGGACGAGCAGGCCGATCCCATCGGTGACGGTGCGCATGAGGTCACGCCCGGCCTGATCCACCGCTATCCCGACCGGGTGCTCCTCAAGCTGGTGTCGGCTTGCGCAGTCTACTGCCGGTTCTGCTTCCGCCGCGAGGAGGTGGGGCGGGGCGGCAATATGAGCCGCGCCGACCTCGATCGCGCGCTGGGCTACATCCGCGATCACCCCGACATCTGGGAAGTGATCCTGTCCGGCGGCGATCCGCTGACGGCCTCGACCGGCCGGCTGGGGGATTTGGTCGCGGCCGTCGCCGCCATTCCCCATGTGCGGATCGTCCGAATCCACACCCGCATGCCGGTCGCTGCCCCGGAGCGCATCACGCCGTCGCTGGCAGCCGCCCTCCGGGCCGCGGGCGTCGCCACCTGGCTCGCCGTCCACACCAACCACGCCCGCGAGCTGACGCCCGCGGCCCGCGAAGCCCTCGACCGCCTGGCGGCCGCCGGATGCCACCTCGTCAGCCAGACCGTGCTCCTGCGCGGCGTCAATGACGATGTGGAGACCCTGGCCGCGCTCATGCGGGCGCTGGTCGAGGCGGGGGTCAAGCCGTACTACCTCCACCACCCGGACCTCGCGCCCGGCACCGGCCATTTCCGCGTGTCGATCGATGAAGGCCGGCGGCTGGTCACGGCGCTCCGCGGTTCTGTGTCCGGCCTCTGCCAGCCGGTCTACGTGCTCGATGTTCCCGGCGGCCACGGCAAGGTGCCGATCGGGCCCGATGCCGTCGTGCCCGGTGCCGATCCGCCGGCCGTGCGCGACGCGACCGGTCGGGTCCACGCTTCCCCCGCCTGGCGACGTTCAAGGTAAGCGTCGCGTTAGGCCGACCCACGAGCATGTGAACGGCCGTGGATTGAAAATCTGGCAGAATTCCCAGATGACACGGGCAGAAACATTGCCCATGTCGCCCATCGGAGTTTCAGACTGATGATCAGCCGTCGTTCGCTTTTTGGGGTCGCCGCCGGCGTCCTTGTCGCCGCCGCCGTCGCCGGCAGCCAGCTCATTGGCGGTGACACCGCCCCGGTCCATGCCGGCGAGAAGATGAACTTCGATCAGGCCGCGTTCGACGCCGCGCAAGCGGCCGGCAAGCCGATCCTGATCGACATCCGCGCCGACTGGTGCATTGTCTGTGCGCGCCAGGCGCCCATCATCCAGAGCCTCGCGGCCGAACCGCGCTTCAGCGAGCTCGTGGTCTTCGAGATCGATTTCGATTCCCAGAAGGATCTGGTCCGCGATTTCGACGCCTTCCGGCAGGCGACCCTGATCGCCTACAAGGGCAGCGAGGAAGTCGGCCGCAGCATTTACGAGTCGCGCGCGGCCGAGATTGAAGCGCTGCTCGAGCTGACGCTCTAGGGAAGCACCGACCGTGGACCTCGGATCGCTGGGCCTTGCGGCGCTCGCCGGGGTCCTGACCTCGCTGTCGCCATGCGTACTCCCGCTCCTGCCGCTGATTCTCGGCGGCGCGGCATCGGAGCATCGCTACGGGCCGCTGGCGCTGGCCGGCGGGCTGGCGATCTCGTTCACCGCGATCGGCATGTTCGTGGCCACGGTCGGCTTCGCCATCGGACTCGATACCGAGTTCTTCCGCATGATCGCCGCGGTGATGCTGCTGGCGATCGGTGTCATCCTGACGGTCCCGGTTCTCGGCGCACGACTTGCCGTCGCCGCCGGCCCGGTGAGCAACTGGACCGAACAGCGCCTCGGCGGCTTCTCGACGTCGGGCGTCGGCGGTCAGTTCTCCCTCGGCCTGCTGCTCGGCGCGGTGTGGGTACCCTGCACCGGTCCGACCATCGGCGCTGCGTCGCTGCTCGCCGCCCAGGGCGAGAATCTCGGTCAGGTCACCATCACCATGCTGATCTTCGGCCTCGGCGCGGCCGCGCCGCTGGCGCTCCTCGGCATGCTCTCGCGCGAGGCGCTGATCCGCTGGCGCGATCGCATGGCGAGCGCCGGCAAGGGCCTCAAGCTGGCCATGGGCGCGATCCTGATCGCCGTCGCCATCCTGATCCTGTCGGGGCTCGACAAGCAGATCGAGGCTGCGCTGGTCGAGCTCTCGCCGGCCTGGCTGACCGACCTCACCACGCGCTTCTAGGTTTGCTGCCCTAACCGGACTTGAAGCCGATCTTGGCGTGGGTGCCGTCGCAGAACGGCTTGGTGCGTGAGCCCCCGCAGCGGCAGAGCCGTGCCGCGGTGACGCGATCGACCGTCCGGCCCGTCCCCGAGCAGATTTCGAGATTGGCCTTCACCTTCAGCGGCCCGTCGGTCTGCGGGGCGATGTCGACCGGGCCGTCGCGCACCGTCAGCGGTTCCGATTCCCGGGTCGCCGGCTCACCGGTGGCCTTGAAGCCGATCTCCACGTGCGAACCGTCGCAGAACGGCTTGGCCTTCGAGGCGCCGCACCGGCACAGGGTCGCGCGAAAGCCGATCTCCTCGCCGTCGACGGTGAGCGGCCCGCGGAAGGCATAGGGGCCGTTCTCCCGTAGATAGATCAGGTTGACCGGCGGCGCTTCCTCGTCCGCGCCCCCGTCCTTGCGGGTGTAGGTGATCGCGCCCGACGGACAGTTGTAGGCGATGCGCGTCAGGGCGTCCGCCGACATCTCGTCCGGGAAGATCCACTCGCCCGGTGTGTTGGCCTTGAACACCGCCGGCGCGCCGAGCACGCAGAAGCGTGCATGGATGCACCGGGCGCTGTCGAAGTTGATGGCCATGTCCTTGCCCTCGGCCACCTCGACGTCGGGGCTCTGCTTGGACGGCAGGTCGTCGGGCTTCGGCGCATCCCCGGTGTGGACGGCGCCGACGGTCTTCAGCTTCTCGACACCGAAACCCTTGACCAGCGCGTCCAGCGTGTCGCCCGTGCCGGCAAGGTCGTGGCCGGCCGGGAAGATGCGCCGCGCCTGGGTCGCGAGTTCGCCGAGGCGTTCGGCCAGCATCTGCTTTTCGCCCGCGCCCCGCGGCAGTCGCGCCACGTCGCGCATGGTGGTGAAGGTGACCCCGGCGTGGATCCCCGGATGGTCCGGGTTGGCCGGCAGCGAGGCCAGATGCTCGCCGATCGGCACCAGCGCTTCCATCAGGTCGATGGCGGCGCCGACATAGAGGTGCTTGTCCTCCTGCTCGTCTGCGGCGCGGCCGTAACTCTGCACCAGCAGCCGCAGCATGTGCCCGTAGATCGAATTGGCGAGATCGAGCACGTCGGAGGCTTCCGGTTCGGTGATGTGGATCCGGTGGTCCTTGTCGAGCGGTTCGTACATCACCGGACTGTGGGCAACCGGGAAGGCGGGCGCGAAGTCCGGGTCGTCCTTGAGCCTGGCGTTGTACTGCTCGCGCACCGCCAGGAAGCGGGCGTAATGACTGTCCTCGGTGTGCTCCGGCGCGCCTTCGCCCTGCTCGATGATGGTTTCGATGGCCTGGATGGCCGTGTCGAGGTCGCGGACCAGGCAGAGGCCGGGCAGGTGGGCGTCACCCGGCCCGATCTGCGAGGCGACGTCGCCGCAGAACAGCGCCTCCTCGCCAATGTGGTGGGCGAGAACCTCGAAGCCTTGGCGGATGCCGCGATAGAGGTGGCCGACCGTTTCGTAGTCCTGGGCGCTGGCCATGATGTGGCCGCGCGGCTGCGTGCGGTGGTAGTCGGCCGGATGCACGAACTCCGAGCTGTCGTGCAGCTCCTTGCCCTCCGGGCGTTCCAGATAGATGCAATGGTCGAGCACCGCCGGCGAGAAGCCGGCGAGTTCCACCACCACACCGGACGGGTGGTACCCGGCCGGGACCGGAAAGTTGGGCCGCGATAGGTGGGGCCCGGCGCCGATGGCGCTGAGCAGGTTGCAGGCCAGCGCCAGGTGGGTCATCTCCTCCACGGCCACGGCATTGATGCCGGCCTTCCACGACCGCACCATGGCGGCGTCCTCCGCCGACAGGCCGTCGCGCTCGCCGCGCTTGAGGCTCCAGGCGGCGTAGAGGTAGCAGCACATGACGTTGTGCTCGATCTCAGCGGCCTCCGCGAGCATGTAGATGAGCTCTTCGCGGCTCTCGATGCGGATGGTCGGCTCTTCATGCATGGGAAAGGCAGTCCTTGTGCTCGCCGGTGACAGTGCGGCCCGCATGTTAGCCGGCCCGCCCGGCCTTGGCGACGTGCCGTTGACGGGCCGGTAGGCAAGACACGCCGCCAGCGGCTAGGATGACCCGCATGACTCCCATGATCCTCACCTGTCCCGCCCGCCCGCCTGTATGATCCGCTTCGTCGGGGTGCGGCTGTTCCACGCCGCCTTTGTCATGCTCGCGGTCAGCCTGATCGCGTTCAGCCTGTTTCGCTTCGTTGGCGATCCGATCGCCCAGATGGTCGGCACCGAAACCTCGATCGAGGACCAGGAGCGCCTGCGCGAGCAACTCGGCCTCAACGATTCCCTGCCCGAGCAGTTCGGCCGGTTCGTGGGCGATCTCGTGCGCGGCGATTTTGGCTTCTCGTTCCGGACCCGCGAACCGATCGGCGAGATGATCGTGGCGCGGCTGCCGGCGACGCTCGAACTCAGCCTGGTTTCGCTGCTCCTGTCGCTGGTGATCGGCATTCCCGCCGGCGCCTACACCGCAATCCGCAACAAATCGCCCGGGGCGACCGCCGTCCTGCTGGTCTCCCTCGTCGGCGTCTCGGTGCCGACCTTCGTGATCGGCATCGCGCTGATCTATGTCTTCGGGGTCGAACTCGGCTGGCTGCCGACCTTCGGCCGTGGCGAGACGGTCGCCATCGGCTGGTGGACCACGGGCCTTGCGACGCTGAGCGGCCTGAAGGCGATCATCATGCCGGCGGCGACGCTCGCCGTGTACCAGCTCACCCTCACCATGCGGCTGGTCCGCTCCGAGATGCTGGAGGTCATGCGCAGCGACCACATCCGTTTCGCCGAGGCGCGCGGGTTGTCGCACGGCACGATCCACTACCGTCACGGCCTGCGCGGCACGCTGGTGCCGGTGGTGACCATCGTCGGCCTGCAGTTCGGCGGCATCATCGCCTTTTCGATCGTGACGGAGTCGGTGTTCCAGTGGCCGGGCATGGGGCTCCTGTTCCTGGAGTCGATCCGATTCGTCGATATCCCGGTCATGTCGGTCTATCTGGTGATCGTCGCGGCCCTGTTCGTGCTCATCAACCTGATCGTCGACATCACCTATTTCCTGATCGATCCCCGCATCCGGGTGCGGGCGCGGGAGGGCTGACGCCATGGCTAGCCTCGCCCGCCGCTGGCGCGACTTCACGCTCAACAACGAGATCGTCTATCTGTGGCTGCGCGCACCCGCGGCGCAGATCGCCACCCTCGTGGCCACGGTCCTGATCGCGGCGACGCTGGCCGCACCCCTGGTCGCGCCGACCGATCCGTTCGATCTCGCCACCTTCTCGATCCTCGATTCCTTCGTCCCCCCGGTGTGGACCGACGGCGGCGATCCGCGCTTCATCCTCGGCACCGACGACCAGGGGCGCGATCTCCTGTCGTCGATCCTCTACGGCGCGCGCCTGTCGATCCTCGTCGGCGCTGCGGCCATCGCCTTTGCCGTGGTCATCGGCGTCAGCCTCGGCATGATCGCCGGCTATTTCGGCGGCTGGCTCGATACGGTGATCATGCGGGTCGCCGACGTGCAGTTGAGCCTGCCGGCGATCATGACCGCACTCCTGATCGACGGCGTGGCCCGCGGCATCCTGCCCGCCGCCCGGCACGACGACCTCATGTTCTATGTGCTGGTCGGCGCCATCGGCCTGTCGCTGTGGGTCAACTTTGCCCGCACCGCGCGCGCCTCGACGCTGGTGGAGCGCGGCAAGGAGTACGTGCAGGCCGCCGAAATCCTCGGCGTCGGCCGCTTCCGCATCCTCCTGACCCACATCCTGCCCAACATCCGCGGACCGATCATGGTCATCATGACCGTCGATCTCGCCGTTGCCATCCTGCTGGAGGCCACCCTGTCGTTCCTCGGCGTCGGCGTGCCCGCCAGCCAGCCCTCCCTCGGCACCCTGATCCGCATCGGTAACGACTACATCTTCTCCGGCGAATGGTGGGTGGTGGCGTTCCCGGCGCTGACGCTGATCGTCCTCATCATCTCGGTCAACGTCGTCGGCGACTTCCTGCGCGACGCCCTTAATCCCAAGCTGCGGTAGGCGGATGGCGCTCCTCGAGATCGACAACCTGACCGTCGAGTACCCGACCCGCTTCGGCGTGGTGACGGCGATCCGCGACGTGTCGCTGAAGCTCGAACCCGGGCGCATCCACGGCCTGGTGGGCGAATCCGGTGCCGGCAAGTCCACGGTCGGCGCCGCGGTCATGGGCCTGATCGCGTCGCCGGGCCGGGTCGCCTCCGGATCGATCAAGCTCACCGGCGAGGAACTGGTCGGCGCCGACGACAATCTGCGCCGCGGCTATCGCGGCAAGCGCATGGCGATGATCTTCCAGGATCCGCTGACCAGCCTCGATCCGCTGTTCACGGTCGAGGACCAGTTGATCGAGACCATCCGCCACCACCTGCCGTTCACCGCCGACCAGGCGCGCAAGCGGGCGCTCACCCTGCTGGAGGCGGTCGGCATCGACGATGCGCCGCGCCGCATGCGCGATTATCCCCACCAGTTCTCCGGCGGCATGCGCCAGCGCGTGGTGATCGCACTCGCCATCTGCACCGAACCGGAGCTGATCATCGCCGACGAACCGACCACCGCGCTCGACGTGTCGGTGCAGAAACAGATCCTCGCCCTGATCCGCCGCCTGGCGCGCCGGCACGACATCGGTGTGATCTTCGTCACCCACGATATCGGCGTCATCGGCGAGGTCACGGACTTCGTCAGCGTCATGTATCAGGGCGAGGTCGTGGAGACCGGCCCGACGGAGCTGATCCTCGGCGGCCCGCAGCAACGCTACACCAAGTCGCTGATGGCGGCGGTGCCCCGTCTCGGTAAGCGCCTGCCGCGGTTTCCGACCCCTGGCGGCGATATCGGCGGCAAGGGCGGCGACGACGCCGAGGCCTGGCTCCTGCGGCGCGACGAGACGTCAACCTCGACGGCGGTGATCAACGCCGAGACGGCGAACCAGATGCTCAACGTCGACCGCATCACGGTCGAGTTCGGCCCCGGCGGCCTGTTCGGGCGCGGCCAGCGCGTGCGCGCGGTCGACGACGTGTCGTTCGCCATCGGCCGTGGTGAAGTGCTGGGTCTGGTCGGCGAGTCGGGGTCGGGCAAGTCGACCATCGCCAAGTCGATCGTCGGCCTCGTGCGCCCCGATTCGGGCTGCATCTGGTACGGCGACGCCGATCTCTGCGCCCGCGACTCCAACGAGGCCGGCGCCGTGCGGCACGAAGTCCAGATGATCTTCCAGGACCCCTATTCGTCGCTCAACAATCGCTGGCGGATCGGCGATATCGTTGCCGAACCCCTGTCGGTTTACCGTCTCGCGGAGAGCCGCCGCCAGGCCCGTGCGCTCGTCGCTTCGGTGCTCGATCTGGTCGGCGTCGGCCGCGAGAACATGCATCGCTACCCCCACCAGTTCTCCGGCGGCCAGCGCCAGCGCATCGCCATCGCCCGTGCGCTGGTGGCGCGGCCGCGGCTGCTCGTCTGCGACGAGCCGACCTCGGCGCTGGACGTCTCCATCCAGGCGCAGATCCTCAACCTGTTGAAGGACCTCCAGGCACGCCTCGGCCTGACCATCCTGTTCATCAGCCACAACCTGCCAGTCGTCCGGCAGATGGCCGACCGGGTCGTGGTTCTCAGGAACGGGCGGGTCGAGGAAACCGGCGAGGCCGAAGCGTTCTTCAACGAACCGCAAAGCGCCTACGGGAAGGAGCTTCTGGCCGAGACCCCGTCGCTGCACCTGCTCGGGCCGGTGATCGCCATGATCTGACGCCGGGGCGGGAGCCGCCCCGGCGAAGGTTGTTGCCGTCAGGTCAGTTCACGGTGACCCAGCGCAGGATGAAGAAGTTGTCCGTGCGCTGCGACACCTCGACGTTGTCCTTCGAGCCCCAGACCAGAGGCTGGATGTACATCGGCACGTAGGCCACCTCGTCCTGCAGGATCTTGTGGACCTCGTCGATCATGCCCTGGCGCTTGGTGTCGTCCAGTTCCTGCTGGATCATCGGCAGGAGCTCGTCGACGCGGGCGTCGGAGAAGCCGCCGAAGTTCCACGAGCCGAGCTTCTTCTCAGTGTTCGGCGTCGAGGCGAGGAAGCGGATCGGATGCTCGGCATCAAACGTACCCGGCGACCAGCCGAGCATGTACATGTCGAAATTGTCCTCGCGCAGCTCCGGCCAGTAGTTGCGCACCGGCATGGCGGTGAGCTTGGCGTCGACGCCGACCTGGGCCAGCATCGAGGCGGCGGCCCGGCAGATCTCCTCGTCGTTGATGTAGCGGTCGTTGGGGCACATCAGGCCGAAGGAGAAGCCGTCCGCGTAGCCGGCCTCGGCAAGCAGGGCCTTCGCCGCGTCCGGATCGTAGGGCAGGCGGTCAGCGAGGCTCTCGGTGAAGCCGCGCATCGCCGGGCTGACGAGCTGCGAGGCCGGGGCGGCGTTGCCGCGCATCACCCGCGAGACCAGCGCGTCGACGTCGATCGCCTGATAGATCGCCTTGCGCACCCGCACGTCGAGGAACGGATTGGCGTCGGCGGTCTCGTCGGAGAACTGCAGTGCGTCGCGGTCGTGACCGAAGCCGAACATGATGACGCGCGCCTCGACGCCCTCGTGCACGGTGTAGCCGTCGGCGCTCTTCAGACGTGGCACGTCCTGCAGCGGGATCGGCTCGATGAAGTCGATCTCGCCGGACAGCAGAGCGGCAATTCCGGTGGCCTGGTTGCTGATCGGCGTGAACACGGCCTGGGTCAGGTTGTGCTCGACCGTATCCCACCAGCCGTCATAGGGCTCCAGCACCGTGCGGACACTGGGATTGCGCTCCACCAGCCGGAAGGCGGCGGTGCCGTTGGCGTTGCGGGTGGCGAAGTTCTCCTCGTCGCGGGCCGGCAGCTCGGCGCCATTCGCTTCCGCCCAGTCGCGATCCATGACCATGAAGTTGGCGATCGAATCCGGAAACAGCGGATTGGGCGCGTTGGTCATGAAGTCGATGGTGAAGTCGTCGACGACCTTGACCTCGCTCACCGGCGCGAACCACGAGCGCACGTCCGATTGCTCCGAACTCGCCCGCTCGTAGGAGAACAGCACGTCGTCGGCGTCGAAGGCGGCGCCGTCGTGGAAGGTGACGCCCTCGCGCAGATGGAAGCGCCAGCCGTCGGCCCCGAGCGGCTCCCAGCTTTCCGCGAGCGCCGGCTCGATCCGCATCTCGCGGTTCCGGCGGACGAGGCCCTCGTAGACGTTATTGAGGAAGCCGAGCACCGGCGCCGAATTGGCCGCGTGCGGGTCCATGGACTGCGGGTCGGTGGTGCCGGCCCAGCGGAATTCGTTGGCCGCGGCCGAACCGACGGCGAGGCCGGCTGCGACGACGCCGAGGACGGCGGCGCGGGCCAGCGCATGGGTGGATGATCCTGTCCAGGTCATAGGTGATCCTCTTTCTTGACTTGGTCGGTTGAGATGTCGTCAGCGCCCACGGGATCTGATCCTCCCGCACATAGGTCGCGCGGCGCAAACTGACAGTTTCTAGAGACGCGCCTGCCCGACCCGCGCCGCGAGCGCGGCGGCCTGTTCCTTGCGTTCGCTGTAGCGGTCGACCAGGTAGTCGCGCCGGTCGCGGGTCAGCAGCGTGAACTTCACCAGTTCCTCCATCACGTCGACCACCCGATCATAGTACGAAGATGGCTTCATGCGACCGCCCTCGTCGAATTCGAGGAAAGCCTTCGGTACCGACGACTGGTTGGGGATGGTGAGCATGCGCATCCAGCGGCCGAGGACGCGCAACTGGTTGACGGCGTTGAACGATTGCGATCCGCCGGACACCTGCATGACGGCGAGGGTCTTGCCCTGGGTCGGCCGGATGCCGCCCAGCGACAGGGGAATCCAGTCGATCTGGGCCTTGAGCACGCTGGTCATGGCGCCGTGGCGTTCAGGCGAGACCCACACCATGCCCTCGCTCCACGCGGCAAGGTCGCGCAACTCGCGCACTTTCACGTGGTCGGCGTCGGCATCGTCGGGGAGCGGCAAGCCGGCGGGGTCGAAGAAACGGACCTCGACGCCGTAGCGCTGCAGGATGCGCGCCGCCTCCTGGCCGAGCAGGCGGCTGTAGGAGCGCTTGCGCAGCGAACCGGTGAGGATCAGGATCCGCGGCCGGTGGCGGGCGCGTTCGCTGGCGAACAGCGCCTGGTCGTCGATCAGGTGAAAGCTCGCCTCGTCGACGTTGGGGACGCCGTCATGGGCGTCGAAGCCGTGCTCCACCTCAGACATCGCGGCAAGGCCCGTCGACTGCGCGCGACCACGCCACGCTCGTGTCCGGCGCCGCGCCCAGCATCGCGCCGCAGCAATCCTCCAGAAGATAGGCGATGAGGTGGCGCATGCCCTCCATGTCGGCGAAGTAGCGGACACTGCGGCCCTCGCGCCGGAACGTCGTGAGCCCCGCCCGCGACAGGATGGCGAGATTGGTGGAGATGGTGTTCTGGCGTTGCGCCAGCCCGCGTGCGATCTCGCCGGCACACAGGCCGTCGGGCCCGGCGCGCACCAGCGTCCGGAAGATGTCGATCCGCGTTTCCTGGGCCAGTGCGCCGAGGGCGGCGAGCGATGCTGTCCTATCCATATTTCATGATTACTCGATATATTTAGGGGAATCAACAGACCGTGTCGACCGGCCTTGTGCATGGTTCGGTTTTCTTCTATTCGAACCTCATCGGCTTTCGTATGGATCGTCAAGTGAACGCACTGACGCCCCGGCAGCGGGCCATTGTCGAGCACATCCGCGACACCGGGCGCGGCCTGGTCGACGACCTCGCCGCCGCCTTCGGCACCACCCCGCAGACCATCCGCAAGGATCTGGCGGCGCTGGCCGAGGCCCGACTGGTCGAGCGCTTCCACGGCGGCGCGACGCTGGCTGCCGGCATGGCCTACCCCCGCTACGAGGTGCGCGAACAGACCGCCGTCGCCCAGAAGGCGGCCATCGGCGTGACGGCCGCGGGCCTGATCGACGACAATGTCACCATCATGGTCAATGGCGGCTCCACCACCGCGGCGGCGGCCGACGCCCTGCGCGATCGCGTCGGCCTGCGGGTGGTCACCGACAGCGTCCATATCGCCGATCGCATGCGCCGTTTTCAGGGCATCGAGGTCATGGTGCCCGGCGGTGCCGTACGCGCCTCGGACGGCGCCATCATCGGCGACACGGCCGTCGCCTTCGTCGGCCAGTTCTTCGCCGATGTCGCCCTGATCGGGGCCGCGGCCATCTCCGAGACCGGTGACCTGCTCGACTTCGACCTGCGCGAGGCCGGCGTCGCCCGCGCCATCATCGACAACGCCCGCCGGGTTATCCTCGCCGCCGACCGGTCGAAGCTCGGCGGTTCGGCGCCGGTCCGCATTGGCCATCTCCGAGATGTCGATGTCTTCGTCACCGATCGCGGCGCCGATGACCGTCTTCGCGCCCTGTGCGCCACATGCGGAGCCGATCTGGTCGAGGCCGACACGACCACAATGTCACCTTGACACCGGCTTTCGGATTCGAAAGCATCCGCCCGCGTCGCGCGCTCGCCGCCCGGCGCTGGAGGACACGACATCATGGAACTCACCCCCGGCAAGTTGTGGGGCATGCGGCGCATGGCCGACGCGCGCGGCGTCTTCAAGATGACCGCCGTCGACCAGCGGCCGCCGATCAAGGGCCCGATCGCCAAGGCGCTGGGCGTCGACGAGGCGCCGTGGGACGAGGTCGCGCGGTTCAAGCGGCTCCTGATCGAGACGCTCCAGGACGATAGCACGGCGCTGCTGCTCGATCCCCATTATGCGTTGCCGGCGGGCATCGACGCGCTGTCGCCGCACAAGGGCCTGATCGTCACCCTGGAGGATTCGCTCTTCACCGAAACTCCCGGCGGGCGGCTGTCGGCGTCGATCGACGACTGGTCGGTCAACAAGATCAAGCGGGTCGGCGGCGACGCGGTCAAGGTGCTGGCGTGGTACCGCCCTGACGCCGCGGCCGAGATCCGGACCGCGCAGCAGGACTATGTGAAGCGGATCGGCGAGGCCTGCGCCGCTGCCGACATCCCGTTCCTGTTCGAGCTCCTGGTCTATCCGTTTCCCGATGATGCCCACCACAGCCGCGGCTACGTGGAGATGAAGGGCAAGAAGACCGACCATGTGCTCGCCTCCGTGGAGGAGTTCGCGAAGGCGGATTACGGCGTCGACGTGTTCAAGCTCGAGAGCCCGGTCAATGCCGACGACGCCGACGGCTCGGCTGACGTCCAGGCCGCCTTCGACGAGATGGGCCGTCTTGCCGGGCGGCCGTGGGTGATGCTGTCGGCCGGTGCCGGCAAGGCCGCGTTCCGGCGCATCCTCGAACATGCGTTCAAGGCCGGGGCGTCCGGGTTCCTCGCCGGCCGCGCCATCTGGCTCGACGCGTTTGCCCGTTACCCGGACTGGGACGCGATCCGCGCCGCACTGGAAGGCGAAGGGCGCGCTTATCTCGCCGACATCGCCGCGCTCGCCGACGCCACGGCGCAGCCGTGGTCCGACCACGGCTGTTTCGATGGCGCCGGTGGCCGTTTCGCACCCGCCGACGCGGGCTTCCGCCACGGCTATGCCGAGATGTAGGCGATGAGGATCGGGCTTCTTCCCCTCGGCCGCGCGACCTTCGACGTCGCCTATGCCGAGAACAGGCTGCAGGCGATGCTGCGCGCCCTCAATGCGACCGGACACGAGCTGGTCGGTTCGCGCGACCTCCTGATGGATGAAGACGCCACGGCGACCGCCGTCCGGGCCATCACCGACGCCGATGTCGACCGGGTCCTGATCCTCCAGGTCACCTTCACCGATGCGGTTGCCGCGGTCGACATCGCCGCCGCCTTTGACCAGCCGCTAGCGATCTGGGCGCCGCCGGAACCGCGGCTCGGCGGCCGCCTGCGCCTCAACGCCTTTTGCGGGCTGAACCTCGCCGCCCATGCGCTCAAGAAACGGGGCCGCCGCTTCGGCTGGCTCTATGCCGATCCCGACGGCCCGGTCGGTGACGATCTGGCCCTGCTGCTCGCCGCGACGGACCTGCCCGCCGCGCCGCGCCCGCAACCGGTCGACACCGAGGTTTCCGTGCGCGCCCGGTCCATTGTCGACGGCCTGCGGGGCTTGCGCATCGGGCGGATCGGCGAGCACCCGCCGGGATTCGACACCTGCGCCTACGACGCCGACGCCCTGCAGGCGCTGTGCGGCGTCGCCGTCGAGCCCATCGACCTCGACACCCTGTTCGAGCGCGCCCGGGCCGTTCCCGGCAACGCGGTCGAAGGGGCGCGGACGACGGCGGCGGCCGTACTCGATGGCCTCGACGCCGTCGACCAGGAGCAACTGGAACGGTCACTGCGGTTTCGTCCGGCGCTCGACCACATGGCCGGCGAGGGCGGGTTCGACGCCTTCGCGATCCGCTGCTGGCCCGAGACCTTCACCGCCTATGGCGGCGCGGTCTGCGGCGCGGTGGGCATGAGCGTCGAGGACCGGCGACCGTGTGCCTGCGAGGCCGATGTCTACGGCGCGCTGACGCAGCTTGTGCTCCAGAAGGCCGCCGATCAGCCCGTCTTCCTCGCCGATCTCGTCGACCTCGACCGCGACGACGGCACGGGCGTGGTGTGGCATTGCGGCCAGGCCCCGGCGTCCATGCGCGATCCCGATGTCGCGGCGACCGCGACCGTCCACACCAACCGCAAGATGCCGCTCCTCTTCGAGTTTCCGCTGCGGCCGGGGCGGGTCACGGTCCTGCGCGTGTCGCAGGCCTTCGGCGAACCGGCCTTCGTGCTCGCCGGCGGCGAGATGCTGAAACGGCCGATGGCCTTCACCGGCACGTCCGGCGTGGTGCGGTTCGACCGGCCGGCCGGCGCGATGCTCGACGACGTGATCGCCAGCGGGCTCGAACACCACACGGCGCTGGCCTATGGCGAGCATCGCCCCTTATTGCGGGAGGTCGCCGCGGCGCTCGGCCTGCCAGTTCTGGAGTTGACGTCATGACGGTGCGTTACGGCCTGATCGGCTCGGGCATGATGGGTCGGGAACACATTCACAACGTCACCCTGCTCGACGGGGTCGAGGTGAGCGCCGTCGCCGATCCCGACCAGGCGATGCGCGAGAAGGCGGCCGCGCTTGCCGGCGGCGCGACGTCCTATGCCGACTATCGCGACCTCCTGTCGGCGGGCGACTTCGACGCGCTGGTCATCGCCGCCCCCAACGACACCCACCACGACATCCTCCTCGACACCATCACGGCGGGAAAGCCGATCCTGTGCGAGAAGCCGCTGTGCACCACGACGGAGGATTGCCGCGACGTGATCGCCCATGCCGGACGCGGCGCCGCGCCGCCGATCTGGGTCGCCATGGAATACCGCTACATGCCGCCGCTGCAGCGCCTGCGCGACGAGCTTGCCACCGGCATCGCCGGCGACGTCAAGATGATCTCGGTCCGCGAGCACCGCTATCCGTTTCTTCCCAAGGTTGGCGACTGGAACCGGTTCAACCGCCGCACCGGCGGCACGATGGTCGAGAAGTGCTGCCATTTCTGGGATCTGATGCGGCTGGTCCTGCGAAGCGATCCGGTCCGCGTCTACGCCTCAGCCGGGATCGGCCACAACCATCTCGACGAGAGCTATGGCGGCGAGACGCCGGACATCATCGACCACGGCTTCAGCGTCGTCGACTTCGCCAACGGCACCCGCGGCATGCTCGATCTCTGCATGTTCGCCGAGGGCGCCCGGTGGCAGGAGGAAATCGTCGTCACCGGCACAAAAGCGCGGGTCGAGGCGCGGGTACCGAGGCCCGGTCGCTACGCGCCCGAGGATGCCGATCACACCGCGCAGGTCGTGGTCTCGGAGCGCGCGACCCAGCGGGAGAGGGTCGAGGATGTGGTCGTCGACGAGGCGGTTCTCGCCGCCGGCGACCATCACGGCTCGACGTTCTTCCAGCACACCCGCTTCCTCGACCTCGTACGGTCGGGCCGCACGGCTCCCGAGGTCGGCCTCGACGACGGTATGTGGGCGGTGCGCATGGGCGAGGCGGCCGAGGACTCGGCGCGGACCGGACGCCCGGTGGAGTTCACATGACGAGGACCAACGCGAAGATCGTCATCTCCGAGTTCATGGACGAGGCCGCCGTCGCCGGTCTCGCGGCCCGTTTCGACGTGCGCTACGACCCGGAGCTGGTCGACCGTCCGGAGGAGTTGCTGGCCGCCGTGGGCGAGGCCCGCGCGCTGATCGTCCGCAACCGCACCCAGGTCCGCGGCGAACTCCTTGAGGGCGCCCACCGGCTTGAGATCGTCGGCAGGCTCGGCGTCGGGCTCGACAACATCGATGTCGAGGCCTGTAAGGCGCGCGGCATCGACGTGCACCCGGCGATCGGGGCCAACAACCTCTCGGTGGCCGAGTACGTCGTCACCGCGGCGCTGGTGCTCCTGCGCAAGGCGTGGCTGTCGAGCGACGACGTGGCGGCCGGACAATGGCCGCGGCAGGCGCTCATCGGCGCCGAGGCGGCCGGCAAGACCATGGGCCTGGTCGGCTATGGCGCGATCGCGCGGGAGGTGGCGTCACGGGCCACGGCGCTCGGGATGCGGGTCGCCGCCTACGATCCCCATCTGCCGGACGACCACCACGCCTGGAGCGAGGCCGAGCGCCACGAACTCGAGGAACTGCTGGGGCGGTGCGATGTCGTGAGCCTGCACACGCCGCTCACCGACGCCACCCGCCATCTGATCGACACGGAAGCACTGGCGCAGATGAAGTCCAACGCGGTGCTCATCAACGCCGCCCGTGGCGGCATCGTCGACGATGCGGCGCTGGCCGCGGCGCTCCGCAACGGCGGCCTTGCCGGCGCCGCGCTCGACGTGTTCGAGACCGAACCGCTCACGGCCGAAACGGGCGCGATGTTCGCCGGCCTGCCGAACCTCATCCTCACCCCGCACATCGCCGGCGTGACGGAGGAGTCCAACGTCCGCGTCGGGACGATGATCGCCCACGCGGTGACGGAGCGCCTGTCGAAGGCGACCTGACCGGATAGGCTGTGGGCCCTAGTTCATCTCGCCGGCCAGCGTGACCGGCGCCCGGAGGTTCACGAAGTCGAACGCCCCGGCCCCGTAGAAGGCGTCGGTCTGGATCGGGCCGCCGATTGTCATGCGGGCGCCGAGCTTCAGGGCGTGGACGAAGGCGCTGTCGAGCCCGAACGAGTCGGTGACCGAAACGAAGTCCCCCTGGTAGCCGCCGAACAGCGACAGGGCGTCGGTCGCCTGATGCTCGTAGAGCGCGGCGAGCTGCAGCCAGTAGCCGCGGTTGGGCACGGCGTCGTCGGAATCGAAGTTCGGCGCGTAGCCGGCAGCGCCACTGACCGACACAAGCCCGGCCGCGCCGATCGGCGCCCGCGCGCCGATGCGCCCGAAGAACATCCGTTCCAGCGCATCTTCGCCGGCCACATGCTGCGCGGCGCCGATCTGCCCGAACCACATGATGCCGCCCGACTTGATGGCGCCCTCCAGCCCGCCGAAGACGTGTACCGAGCTCTCGTCTTCGCCCATATGGCCGGCCGCGGACGCGGCCCCGAACAGGCCATAGGCGATGTTGGGTCCGCGGTGCAGGAAATGGCCGCCGGCCGCGCCGTAGAGCGCGAACTGCGCCTGCTCGGAGGCGCTTTCGTTGGAGAGCCCGCGATGCATATCGCCCAGAATCTCAAGCAGGATCGCCCGGCCGTCGCCCAGCGAAAGCTGGAAACGCGCATGGGCGCCGCCGCCCGGGCCGGCTTCACACAGATCGCCCAGTGGGGTGCAGCCGGCGCCGCCATCCTCGATCGCACCGGTCGGCGCCACCCATTGGCCCCACAGCGCCAGATTGGCGGAGTTGGCATCGAGATAGTCGTCGGCGTGAGCGACGTTGATGGCGAACGCGGCCGCGAGGGCGGCGATCGCGGCCGGGACGCGCAGGGGACGCATGGCGATCCTCCGAAGACAGCAACAGACAACGGAAGGCCGGCCGCACGGCCATCCGCTGCCGTTGTCGCATGCGCCGCCCCGACGGTCGAGTCGGCGGCCGTTCGGGGATCAGGCGGTCCAGCCCATCGCCGTGAAGACCAGCCCCTCGGCGTGCTCCATGGTGAGCAGCAGCCCGGCGCCCGCGACCACGGCACCGGCGAGCCGCGCCGGGACGGCGCTCGCCCCCGTCGTACCGAAGCGCGTTGCCACCAGCCAGGCCACACCGGCGGCGATGGCGTACTGCACCACGCCCAGCGACAGCAGGTAGCCGAGCAGCACGCTCACGCCCGCAGTTGCTTCCTGTTCGGCGATGGTGACGCCGAAGGCCGAGCCATGGAACAGTCCGAAACCGGCAAAGAGCAGGGCGGCGACCGGCAGGTCCAGCGCCCGGCCCGACAGGACCACGCCGCCGACGATCAGCAGCGACACCGCGATCATGATCTCGGCCGCCGGCAGCGCCGTGCCGAGGCTGGTGATCAGGCAACCGACCAGCATCGCCGCGATGTAGGCGGCCGGCGTCAGTCGCGGATGCGCGGTGAAGGCGGCGGCGACGCCGACGGCGACGATGAAGAACAGATGGTCGAAGCCGAGCAGCGGATGGCCGACGCCCGACAGGAGGCCGTCGGCGAAGGTCGTCATCGGCTTGCCGGCGAGCGGATGATGGGCGAAGGCCGGTGTCGCAATCAGCGCGAGCGGCGCGGCGAGAAGTGCAAGACGTTTCATGTGGTACCCCTTTTCAGGTCTGGCAAAGGGGGACGTTGCAGGAAAGACATCAGGGGCTGGGCCCCGGCCATCTTCCACGGAACACCCCGTCCGTTTCGAGTGCGACCGACCGCCTGGGCGGCCGGATACGGCTGGTCTCCTGGCTCGCGGGTCGCTGCCGGCCGTCGCCTTCCCGGCCAAAGCCAGTGGCATCGTGACGGTCGGCTCGCCGCTTACAGTCGCGGGGGCGGCTGCGGCATCGGGCCCCGTCAGGGTCGTCCCTCACCGCATTCCCATTTCATCCCCTGATGCTTGAGCATCGCGTGGGGAACCGTACGTGCACGAGAGTGAAGGGATTCCACGCCGGTGGTCAAGCGCGGGCGTATGAGCGCGGTTCTATCCCGCCGGCCGGACGAACACGCTGGCCCGGCTCGCGGCGCCCTCGTCGTCGACCACCAGAATGTCGGTCTGGCCGGCGCCGTCGAGCGGGATGTCGAACACCCGGCGCCACGGGTCGGCGGCCACCGGCGCACCGTTGACCAGGACCGTCAGCGGCAGCGTCCCGCGCTCCACGCTCACCTGCAGTGGCGTGCCGCGAGTCGACTCTATCAGGGCGCCGTCGGGCGGGTGGACGATCGCCGGACCGTCGGCGGCGGCATCGTCGCCCGGACGCGCGCCGAAGCGCTGCAGGCTGACCGGCAGGGCGCCGATCGCGGCAAGCCGGGTTCCCGGCGGCGGTGGCGGCAGGGGGTGGGACGGACCGATCCGGCTGAACACGTCGTCGAGGATAGGCGCCGCCACGGCGATGCCGGCGAAGGTCTTGCCGATGCGGTCGAGCGGGCGGCCGTCGGGCCGTCCCACCCAGACGCCGACGACGTGACGGCCGTCGAAGCCGATCGCCCAGGCATCGCGGTGGCCGTAGCTGGTGCCGGTCTTGAAGGCGATGCCGGCGGGCGTGATGCCGTTGGGGTCCTGCGTGCCGGCAAGGATCGCCGCCACCTGCCAGGCCGCGCGCGGATCGAGGATGCGCGCGGTTTCGGCAGACGGGGTATCTTCGGGATCGGTGCGGAGCGTCACGGCGCGGCCACCACGCGCGACGGAGGCGTAGAGCGTCACGAGGTCCGTCAGCGTCACCCCGACGCCGCCGAGCCCGATCGCAAGGTTCGGTGCGGTGCGCTCGCCGAGCACCGGCCGCGCGCCGGCGCGGCGCATGGCCGCCACAAGCCGTGCCGGCCCGATCCGTTCCAGCACCGCGACCGCGGGGACGTTGAGGGAGAGCTGCAGCGCCTCGCGCATGGTCACCCGGCCGCGATGGTCGCCGTCGAAATTGGCAGGCCGATAACCGCCGAACGACCGCGGGCTGTCGTCGATCAGCGTCTCGGGATGGGCGAGCCCATCCTGGAAGGCGAGGCCGTAGATGAGCGGCTTGAGCGTCGAGCCCGGCGAGCGCACCGCCCGCGTCATGTCGATGAAGCCGGCGCGGCCGCGGTCGAAATAGTCGGCGGCGCCGACCGAGGCAATGATCGCGCCGCTGGCGTGGTCGGCGACCAGGATGGCGACCGAGAGCCCGCCGCCGAGGCGCCCCGCGTGCTGTCGGGCGAGGTTCTCGAGCCCGGCCTGCAGGGTGGCGTCGAGGGTCAGCCGGTGGCGCTGCCGCGCCGGACGGTTTGCCACGACGCGCTCCGCGACATGGGCGGCGTGGGCCGGCTTGGCGCGACGACCCGAGGGCAGGGGTTCGGCAACGGCCCGCGCGTACTGGCGTTGATCGATGATGGTGAGCGCCCGGGCGCGCGCCAGCACCCGGTTGCGCGCCGACAGCGCGGCCGCGCGCGCGCCACGTCCGCCGTCCAGCCGTCGTGCTTCGGGCGCCTGCGGCAGGGCGACGAGCAGGGCCGCCTCGGCGGCCGAGAGACGCCGCGGTTCGTGGCCGAAGTAGGCGAGCGATGCGGTCCGCACACCTTCGAGGTTGCCGCCGAACGGGGCGCGGTTCAGATAATGGGTGAGGATCGCCGCCTTGTCGTGGTGCTGTTCGATCGCCGCGGCGCGGACCATCTGCGTCAGCTTGCCGGCGGGGTGGGCCGTGGAGACGCCGTTGGCGAGGCGCGCCACCTGCATGGTGAGCGTCGAGCCGCCGGAGACGCCTCGGCCGTGCCGGATAACCGTTGCGGCGGCGCGCAGGAGGGCGACCGGGTCGATTCCCGCGTGGCTGTCGAAGCGGCGGTCTTCGTAACCGCGCAGCATGTCGAGATAGAGCGGGTCGAGGTCGTCGATCCGGGTTTCGAGCCGCCAGCGGCCACCGTCGACGGGAAACGGGCGCAGGAGCGCGCCATCGCGGTCGGTGACGACAACCGACATGGCGAGGTCCGGCAACGCGCCGTCGGTCCGGGCGACCGCCAGCTTCCACGCACCCACGACCACGAGCGGCAGGGCGGCCGCCAGAAGCGTCGCCAGCGTTGCGCCGGAGAGGCCGGAGACACGGTGTCCGATCAGATGGCGGCGCACAGGACGGACGCTCACGGAGCCGCGTCGATCCGCACCATCCCCGCGCCGGTCCGGCTCCGGTTCTGCGGTCGGTACATGTCCTCGACGATCGCGGCCGGGTGCGCGAAGACGCCGGGCGAGACCGCGCGCACGATGTAGGCGAAGTCGCGCCGGGCGAGACCGTCGTCACGTCGGTCGAAGGCGGCGATGAAACGATCGTCGCGGAACTCGGCCGTGCGCACGGGCTCGGACAGATCGAGATTGAGGGCGCTCACCTCGCCGCTGCGCAACAGGTTGGGGTTGTCGATCTCGAAGCCGGCCGGCAGCGGATCGTCGACGATGAAGCGCCCGCCCTCGGTACCGGCGAACAGGACCGACAGGACGACGACGAGACGCCGGCCCTGCTCGACCGTGGCGATGTCCACCGGCTGGCCGGTCTTGATGTCGAGATAGGTCCGGGTCAGTGTGCCGAGCGGGCCGCCCGCCGGCTCCGGTTCCAGGCTCACCCCGGTCCCCGTCAGAACGACATGGAGCGGCCGGTCGCCGTCATTGGTGAGCGTCAGCCCCGCGGCGAGATCACTCTCGCCCATGCGGCGGAAGAGCGCCCCCTCCCGCGGTTCGCCGTCGAGACGGAACCGCGGTCGCGCCGCGCCGCTGATCAGGGCGTTCGCGGCCATCAGCGACCACGCCTGGTCCTGCGTGCTGAGGCGACGCCCTGACGCCCATCCGTCGGCGACATGGCGGATCAGCGCGTCCGTGCGCGAGGCCGCGACGCCGACCTCGGACGCCAGCGTCAGGATGGCGGCGCCGTCGCGGAGGCCGCTGCCGTAGTCGAAGCGGTAGCCCCCCGTCTCGCCGTCGGCGAGGTCGGCGATCGCGTCGCGGAAGACACGTTCGGCGGTCTCCTGTTCGCCGTAGAGCTTGAGGGCGGCGCCGAGTTGCGCCTTGGCGAGCGGAGTCAGGAAGTCATCCATCCGCGCATTGGCGAAGTAGCGGAGATCGCCGAGCGCGGCTTCGCCGCTGCGCGCCAGCACGAACAGGCCGTAGGCGACCTCAACGCCGCCCTGCGAGAAGTCCGGCGAATAGGCGATGCGGTTGCGGAGATTGTCGAGCGCCAGGCGCAGCGCGGTCGGCGGCACGTCGCGGCCGGTCTCCGCCGCGCGCACGAGAAAGTCCGTGACATAGGCGTCGAGCCACAGATCGCCGCCGCCGATCCCCCACAGGCCGAAACTGCCGGTGGCATCCTGGCGCGCCACCAGCCGGCGGATGGCCTCGTCGATCCGCTCCCGCACCGCGTCGTCGCCGGCGATGCCGGCGGCCGAGGCAACGTCGGCGAGATAGAGGAGTGGCAGGGCGCGGCTGGTGATCTGCTCCGAGCAGCCATAGGGATAACGGTCGAGGGTCCGCAGCATGCCGGCGAGGTCGAGCCGCGCGGCGGCGGAGGCCGTCAGGGTCGCCCGCCAGGTCCCGGGCCTGAAACTCGCGGTCAGCTCGTCGTCCAGCGTCAGCGTGGCCCCGGGTGCGAGATCGAAGGTCGAGGCGACCAGGCTCGGTGGCGCGTTGTCGCGGATGTCGAGCGCCAGCGGCTTGTCGAGCACCGTGCCGTCCGGCAGGTCGAGGCGCACGCGGATCTCGGCTTTGCCCGGGCGGAGCGCCGTGATCGGCACCGCGAACGTGGTCCGGTCAAGACCGGTCAGGTCGAGGGCGGTGTCGGCGCGTCCGGGCGGCACGTCGACCAGTCCCGGATCGGCGACCACGCTGAGGTAGGCTTCTCCGGCGAGGTCCTCGACATTGGCGATGTCGAGGGCGATGCGGGAGGTGTCGCCCGGCGCCAGGAAGCGCGGCAGGCTCGCCGCCACCACGACGGGATCGCGCACCACCGCCTCGCGCGCGGCGTGGCCGACGCCGGTGGCCGACCAGGCCATGGCCATGAACCGCACCGTGCCGTTGAAGTCGGCGAGCGGCACGTCGATGGTGGCAGTCCCGCGATCGTCGACCGCCACCAAGCCTGCGTGGAACGCCATCAGCGTCTCGGGCGGCGGCGGTCCGTCCAGCCGCATGGGTGAAGCGTCGCCACCGGTGCGCACCCGCACCGCCGTGCCGACCGTCCGGTCGATGAGATAGTTGTAGACGTCGCGGATGCCGAGGCCGAGGCGCCGCTGTCCGAAATACCAGCCGTCGGGGTCGGGCGTGTCGAAGCCGGTGAGGTTGAGGATGCCCACATCCACGGCCGCCAGCGTCACGAACGCCGGTTCGCCAGGGCTCAGATTGGCCAGCCGGAGCGTGACCGGCACGCTGCTTCTTGGGCGTAACGTGTCCTCGACGTCGATGGCGACCTCCAGCCGTCGGTCGCCGGGATCGACCCCGGCCCAGGCGACGCCCATGGCCCGCGCCGGCATGCGGCCGGCGGCAAGGTTCATCGGCCGGAAGGCCGTCACCAGCACGTAGGCGCCGGCGCCCCAGGCCTCGGTGACCGGCAGGTCGACGGTCGCCCCGTCGTCGGCCACCTCGACACTGAAACGATCGATGATCCGGTCGTCCGCCACCATGATGTCGGCGACACCGGCAAACGGTGCGTTGATCCGCACGCGGGCGGTCGCGCCGATCCGGTAGCTCGGCCGGTCGAGGGTGACGCTCAGCGCCTCGGGTGTTTCCAGTGTCGCGCCGTCGCTGCGCCAGCCCGCCTCGAAGCGCACGCTGGCCGGCAGCACCGCGTGTCCGGCGGAAACGGTAAGCTCGTAGGTGCCCCATTCCACGTCGGCGTCGAGGCGCGCCGGGGCCCCGGCGGCGAGGTCGACGGTGCCTGAGGCGATCCGCTCCGTGCGGTGGATGGCGCGATAGTCCCAGCGGCCGTTGCGGCGGAACCATTGGAAGTCGCGATGGACGGCGGCGAGGTTCCATGTCGCTTCGCCGATGGGTGTCGCGCCGTCGGGAACCACCGCCGCGACATCGAAGGCCACGGTCGAATTCTCCGGCGCGGTTCCCTCGAACAGGGGCCGGATGCCGAGCCGCGGCCGGGGGTCGTCGACGGCAAGGGTCAGCGAACGTTCCACCGGGCGGCCGCCGCTGTCGGTCGCCACGGCGGTCAGGATCGCCTTGGCGAGGCCGGTGCGGCTGCCGAGGCTGGGGACAGGCGCGCGGAGCACGGCCTCGCCGCCGGCATCGGTAACGACGGTGCTGAGGAACGTCCGGTCGGGCCGGGCTTCTTCGTCGGCGAGGCCGAAAAGAAAGCCGGGATGGGTCTCGAGTGCTCGTTCCGGCCGCAGATCGATCGAACCGGTCACCTCCAGCCCGGCGCCGGGCGCACCGTAGAGGTGGCGCACGGCGACCGTGACGTCGGCCGTGCCGCCGGGCGCGACCGGCGTGCCGGCGTGGGTGAGCGACACGTCGAGCCGCTCCGGCAGGAAGTCCTCCACCAGCCAGGCGACGTCCGCGAGCGCATCGTCGTCCGGGTCGACGTGGATCGCGGCCCGCCAGGTGCCGCGCATGGCATCACCCGCCATGGCCAGGGTCTCGACCACGCCACCGAGAGATTGCGTACCGAGCCGCCGGGGTTCCTCCGCCTTGCCGTCCGGCCGGCGCACGACCATGGTCAGCGGCAGGTCGGCGGCGGCGTTGGCCGCGTGATCGCGCACCAGCGCGGTCAGATGGACGGTCTCGCCCGGGCGATAGACGCCGCGTTCGGTGGTCAGGAAGACATCGAGCGGTTGTGGCGGCGGTCGTCCTGCCACACCGCGATCGCTGAGGTCGATCTCCGCGCGGGTGAGGTCGAGGATGGCGTAGTCGCCGTCACCGCCATCGGTTTCGGCCACCAGCAGGGCCGGCGCGAGGCTGTCGCGGCCGGCGAGCAGGCCGGGATCGAACACCGCCCGGCCGGAATCGTCGGCGGTCGCTTCCGCCAGCACCCGGTTGTTGCGCGCCACCAGCCGCAGCGCCGCGCCGGGGACCGGCGTGGCGTCCGCCAGCGACCTCACCGTGACGTGGACGCTGTCGCGACCCGCGTGGGTCGACAGGCCGAGATCGCTGGCGATGAACCATTGGGTCGCCTGCGCTTCCCACGGCCGGTCCTGGACCAGGTCCGTGGTCGCGGTCAGCACATAGGCGCCGGGTTCGATCGGGCCCGTGAGGTCGCGGACGGGGATCGCGCCGATGGTCTCGGCGTTCGCCTCGCTCTCCACCTCGATCGTGCCTTCCCACACCAGTTCGCCCGAGGTTTGGGCGAGCCGGTCCCCGCCGTCGGCGCTGAGCTGGCCGAGAAAGGCGCCGTCGCCGATCACCCGGGCCATGGCGCGGTCGCCCACGCGGTAGAGCCGCGCAGTCAGGCTCGTGGCGTTGACGGTGGCGACCGGGATCGTCGCCCCTTCGTGGCCCGGCAGGAGATAGGCGTTGCCGGGGAAGCGGACCGAGGGCGACCGGTCGCGGACGTAGAGATCGAGTTCGATCGTCGTCGGCGTCACCTCGCCGTCGAACGCCGGCAGGCCGGCGCGCGCAATCACCGTGTAGCGTCCGCCGTGGCGGACGCCATCGATGCAGATTTCGCGACCCGAGGCGGCGATCGCGAGGCGCGCCCCGCCGGTAACGCGCACATAGTCGCCGGCCGCCTCGCCGGTAACGCGCACATAGTCGCCGGCCGCCTCGCCGGCGACGCCGAGATCGTCGCTGTAGATCAGGCAGATGCGCGGCGCGGCGACATCGGCGTCGATCCGGTGGTCGACGAGCTTGAAACCGAAATCGGCGACGAGGCGGTCGTAGGTCGCGCGCAGCGACGGTGTCTCGCGGAGCGCCAGGCTGGCGCGGTAGCTGAGGATGGCCGGTTTCCACTGCCGCGCATCCTCAAGCGCGCCGCCGATCCAGGCGAGCGCGTCGGCCCGCTCGGCTTCGGTCGTGGCCCGCAGATAGGTGGCGACGGCGACCGCCTGATTGTCGCGCAGGAGGTCCTCGCGCTTCTGCCAGTCGTCGGTTTCGATCCGCAGCGCGGCGGCGAGAAGGTCCTGCCAGCGGTGAAAGCCGCCCGGCTCCAGCGTCAGCGCGTCCCTGAAGCTCTCCGTGGCGTCCTCGAACCGTCCGCCGTCGTAGGCGCTGCGGCCCTGGCGCGCGAGCTCCGCGGCATCGTCGGTGTCCGGTACGCGTCCGGCGATCGCCAGCGCGACCCGGTCGGCGTCGTCGAGCAGATCCGCCGGCAGGAAACCGAGCTCGGCGCGGCGGGTCGCGGCCGTGTCGACGTCGGACGCGGTGACGATCCGCCCCGAGACGGCGCCGGCCGCGGGGCGGCGTTCGCCGGCCGTCTCCTTGAGGAAGCACCAGCCGCTCTGGGTGTTGAAGGTGAAGGCGACACAGCGGCCGTCGTCGAGGCAGGCCGCCTGACAGGCGTCCAGCGTCGTCTCGCGCAGGATGTCGTAGTCGCCGCCGAAGAAGTCGGAGTCGGGGATCGCCACGATCCGCCGGTCCGTGGCGGTTTCCTGCGCCGCGGCCGGGCCGGCGAGCATTGCCGCAGCCGCCAGGAAGAAGGGGAGGATGACTGAAGACCGTCGCATCGTCGTCTCACCGCGTGTCGCGCTGCCCCCAGCGCTCGGCAGAGTACCCGCCGGGCGCGTCCGGGGCAAAGGGTGCCGGTGAGACGCCGGTTACTACCCGTTCTCGTCGACCTGGTCGGGATGGTCCTCCGCCCATCCTTGCAGGAACGCCACCATGTCCTCGTTCATGGCGCCGCGGAGGTCGGACCGCCGCAGCCGCGCGCCGGCTTCGAGCGCCAGCCGCGCGCAGGCGACGTGGTCGCGCTCGGCGACGTCGAGCCGGTTCTCCGAACCGTGCGCGATCGTGCCGACGAGATCGCCGCCATAGGCGTTGACGTGCGTGAGGTCGGGCTTGAGCGTCAGCAGCCAGGCGACGTGATCCGGCAGGCCGGCCCAGCCGGCGAGATGCAGTGGCGGCATGTCCATCTCCTCCGCCGTGTCGGGATCGATCCCGGCCGCCACCAGCGCCCTGGCGTGGGCCAGCCGGTCTTGCCACAGGATGATCCGGGTGAGGACGAGACGCTCCTCCTCGTCGAGCGGCAGCGACGCCAGCGGCCGCCCGTCCGGTGCCTCGCCGGTCGCGCACGCCGCGAGCACCGCCTCGGTCGCGGACAGCTCGCTGGCGTGGCCCGCCTGCGCCAGAGCCTCGGCAAATGTCTCGTTGCCGTAGATGCGGGCGAGACCGTAGGCGGTGTGGCCCTGCCACCGCGCATCCGGCTCGGCGCCGTGGCGGAGGAGCAGTGCGGCGAAGGCGCCGTCGCGGCCGCGCCGCGCCGCCTGATGAAGCGCCGGAATGGTCGACACCGGCTGCCCGCTCGGATGGTCCAGCACCGCCTCGTTGGGGTCGGCGCCGTAGTCCAGGAGCAGTTCGGCCCCTTCGAGATTGTCGAAGTCGAGCATGCGGGCCAGCGCATTGGTGCCGCGTGTCTCGACGCCGTGGCGCATCAGCAGCCGTACACCGTCGAGGTGGCCGAGTTCGGTGGCGTGATAGAGCGACTCGTTGTCGTTGGGATCGGCGCGGTGGTCCAGAAGCCATGCGGCCAGCGGCAGATGGCCGGCGTGCCCGAGGGCGCCGTAGAGGGCCGACAGGCGGTGCTCCGAACCTGGCTCCGACGGATAGCTGTCGTTGACGTCGGCGCCGGCGGCCACCAGCAGCTCGGCGACGTCGATGGCGCGTTGCGACAGGTCGGCCGACGACCGCCAGTGACGCGAGAAGGCGAGGTGCAGGATCGGCGACCGGATGCCGACCACGCGAACCGCCGCCTCGCGATCCCGGGCGATGGCGGCCCGCACCCCGTCCACATCGTAGAGCGCGCATTGCAGCCCGAGATTGGCTGAGGCGAGCTCCGGATCGGCCTTCAACAGGTCGGCCACGACCCAGCCCTGCCCCAGATAGAGCGCGATCTTCAGCCGCTCGGCGCGGGTCTCGCGGTCCATCTGCGCCACGTCGTGGGCGAGCTTGAGGCGCGGCCAGCTCGGCGCGCCTTCCTCGCGGGCGATCACATGGAGCGCCTGGGTGTGGCGCAGCGTGCCAGTATCGGGGTCGGTGTCGGGAAAGACGGCGCGGACGCGGCGCAGGGCGTCGGCGTCGCCGGCGGCGAAGTCGCGCTTCAGGCGCTTGGCCTGACGGCGTAATGTATCGAGTGGTGACATGATCGGATCCCTCGCATCGGCCCGGCGGTCCGCTGAACGGGCGTGAGTTCACCGATAGGGTGTGTCTGTGGTGCAAGGGGTGCTGTTGCAGCTTTCCGCGGACCCGGATGCCGCCCCGAGCGGCGGTTCAGGTGTAGCCAATCCCGGTGCTCCAAGGCAAGCGGTCGCCGCCCGATTCAGGGCACGTGCAGGATTTCGACCTGCGGCAGTCCAACTGCGGGAACGCCGACGTCGCGCGCGAGCACGCCGAAGGCTTCGGTCTCGATCAGGTCCTTGTACGGAAGTTCGGGAAACCTGAGGCCGCCACGATGCAGACTGGCGTCGACGAGCAGCATGGTGCCGCCCACACCGTCGAGTTCGATGCGCGGCATGTAGCGAACGCAATCGAGAAACAGCCGTCCGCGCGCACGCGGCGGCGGTTGAAAGAGCCCGCCGCGGACATGGCGATAGTAGAAGTCGCGGGGATGGTCCCACAGCGAGATGAAGGCGTTGAGGTCGAAGGACGGCCCGCCGGGGTAGGTCACACAGTTCGGCGTCACGATCCGCCCGTTGGCGCTCCGCAGGGTCTGGAAGATGTCGGCGGGGAACTTCCACACATCGACGTCGATCCACAGGGCCCAGTCGTCGGTGTCGTCGAGACCGTGATCGATCAGATGGTTGCGCACCACGGCGAGTGCACCCCGCCGGGTTCTCTGAACCCGCCGATCCCTGCGCGTCGCATGTGCCACGATGTTGCCGACGTCCTTCCTGAGCACCGTGACCGTGCGAAAACGGTCTTCCAGGGCGGGCACGACGTCCATCAGCTTGTCGAACGTGCCGTCGGTGCTGTCGCCCTCGCAGAACACCAGTTTGGTGGTCTCCCTGGGCAGGTCGAGCGCCGACACCGCCCGTACGAAACCGTCGATGTACGGGACTGCGTCGCGAACCGGCACCAGGATGGCCACGCGGTTGCCGTCAGGCGTCGGCCGCGCGACGGCGTCCGCGTCGACCCTGCTCTGCGTCGCCTCGACATCGAGAACCGGCCCGCGGGTAGCGTAGTGGCGGAGGCGCCTGAGACGATAGCGGATGCTGCGGAGCCATCGGTTCGTCCGCGGCGCATGCGACCACCAGCTGGCCACCCACTTGTGTCGCGTCAGCGGCGTCGGATCGGAGTCGCCACTGGGTTCGGTGGGGCGCTGGTCGGCGTCGGTCGGCGTGAAGAGCCGGGAATCGTGGACGACGACGCTGTCCTTGTCGGCGAACGTCAGATAGGCGCCGGTGAGCAGGCAGGGACCGGTCATGTCGAGAATGTCGTTGGCGTGGCGCTGTCCCGGCAGGTGGTCCAGGACGTGCAGCCAGAACGGATGGCCCGCGGGACTCGCCATGACACCGTTGAAGAGGACATACGGAAGCTGGCGACGGGGCGCGTGCAACGGCCAATGCGCCGGCGGCTCATGACACAGGACGACACGCGCTTCGTCGGTGATGGGCGACAGGTCGTCCAGGCACTCCACGTCGATATCGGCGTAAAGGCCTCCGTAGGTGTGGAGCAGCATATAGCGTGCGGCGTCCGCGCGGCAGACACCGTCGGAATAGGAGCAGTAGACCTCGAAGTACTGCGGATAGTGCTCGTACACGAACTCCAGAAGCATCTCGTCGGTCCACAGGGTCCGCTGCCACGACGGATTGTGCCGCGGCCAGGTTTCCGCGAACGGCGCCAGGTCCTCGGGCAGAACCTCGCTCTTCCACGTCTGGTGGATCAGCCTGGGAATCATCGCGGCGTCCCTGCCGTCCCGAAATTGCCCGACCTGACGGTGTCCAGCAGCGGGTGGTCGGCGTACCGCTTCCGCCACCGCGCGAGCCGGTCCGCGGCCTCCGGGTTTCTCCAGACCGCCCTCGGCAGCCGATCGGCGGCAGCCAGGACCTGAAGGTGATCCGGCCACCAGTCGTCATTCTGGGCAAGGATGCGCCGCAGGATGTGACGGGGCCGCATGCGTCCGACCCGGTGGCCGGTTTGCAATCGCAGGGCCATCGGCGGCCGGGTCGTCGCGAGATAGTCGGTCGACGCCGTCTCCGGCGGAATGCCGGACGGATCGAGCAGACGCCGCGCTTCGTAGATTCGATAGATCCGGTAGCCGGACGCGGTGAGGAGGTCGATGACCTCGGCGATCGACGAACCGAGCCATCCGAGGGTCAGGCCGTTGGCCTCGAATACGATATCGGGATGCTGGTCGGCGATGAGCCGCCGCATGCCGCGGAGCGCGTGCAGCTCGGCACCTTCGACATCGAGCTTGACCGCCCTGACGGCTGCGCCCGCGGGCAGGTCGTCGTCGATGGTCGTCGCTTGCGCCCGGTACCGGCCCTCGTCGTCGGCGCGCGCCCAGGCGCTGGTACCGCTGAACGGCAGCGTATCTCGCCGGTCCCACAGCGCCACGTCGCGAACGGTCACCCGATCCTGCATGTTATTGTCGGTCACGGCTGCGTTCAGGAAACGGATGTTGCCGGCCAGTGGTTCGTAGGCGATGACACCGACGCCCGAGGCAGCCAGCGGGATGGCCACCGTACCGATATTGGCGCCGGCGTCGATGACCGTGTCGCCCGGCTTGACCAGCGCGCGCAGGCACACGTTCAGTTCCGTCCAGGCGCCACCGTCCTGCACCGCCTGATGATAGGCGTCGGGATCGGTTGACGTCGTGGCCAGGCGAAACGTGATGTCGCCGCGTCGGTGTGTGGTGAAACGGATACCGGGCGACCGATCCTCCTCTCCGTGGGAGGCCTGCATGGTCACGCCCCGAGCGCCGTGCGCATGGCGTCGGCGACCGCCCGGCGGCCGAAGCTGGCGTGGACGCGCCGGAAAGCCGCGTGGCGGATGCTCTCGTACCGCTCGCCGTCGTCGAGCAGGGTTCGAATCCGGTCGGCGATCGACTCATCGGTGTCGGCGATCAGAATCTCCTCCCCGTCAACCAGCCCCAGGCCCTCGGCGGCGATCGGCGTGGCAACCACCGGGACACCTACGGCCATCGCTTCGAGGATCTTGAGGCGGGTGCCCCCGCCTTCCGACAACGGTACCACGGCGATGTCCGCCCCGCCGTAGAGCGGCGCGAGGTCCGGCGGGTCGGCGACAAGCTGCACAGCATCCGCTGTCGACAAGGCCCGCACCTCCGAGCCCGGCGCGCGCCCGGCGAGAACGAGACGCGCAGCCGGCATCGTTTCGCGTACGGCGGGCACAATGCGATCCACCAGGCGCGCCGCCGCCCTGACGTTCGGCGCGTAGCCCAGATGGCCGACGAACAGGAGGTTCGTCGTTTCCCGTGTGCGTGGAGGGTCGAGGCGGTCCGGCAGCTTGTCCAGCCGCGGGATCATGTTCGGGACGACATCGACCGGCGGGCCGTCCGGGCAGATGGCGCGAACGCGTTTTGCGTCGGTGTCCGAGCAGACCCAGATCCGGTCGACGCGCCGTGCCGCGGCGCGCTCGCGACGGCGCAGCAGACTGGCATCGTCGTCGGGCCAGATCGACCACCGCCGTCGGCGTCCGGGATCGTCCGCGAGGTCCGATTCGACATTGTGCATGTCGAGAATCAACTTCGGGACGTGGGGTCGCAGGGGTTGGAGCAACGGCCAGAGCTGGATGCCTTCCACCACGACGGCGGTCGGCCTCGTCCGCCGCACCAGCGTCAGCAGCCGCGCGATGGCGAGCCTGGAGATGCGCGGCTCGATGGATGCGCGCCGGTGGACGACCGCCGCGGCTTTCGGTTCGCCCAAGGCTGACAGGGCTGTCGCGATCAATTCGTCATGACGCCCGGTCGATCCACCCTCCATGGGGTGGAGCGAGGTGACGACGACCGGGCCGAAGTCCGCCAGAACGCCGGCGTTGGCGTGATTGCGAAGATCATAGCCGGAGACCGGCGCCATGAACGGGTCGACGCTGACGATGAGAGCAAAGGCGTCCTGTCCGCTTGTCAGGCCGTCGAAACCGACGGGCGTGTGTCGGTTGAGCGCCGCGATCCGTCGGCGGTAGCGCATCAACCGGAGCCTGCCCGCATCGGTCCCCCACAGCCGTTGTGCCACGGCGATGAAGCGGTGCGCTTCGGCGCCGCGGCCGTGGGCGTACTGGGTCCGGGCGATCTTGAAGGCGATGATGGCGGCCCGTCGGGCGATCGCCGCGCGACCGACTCCAAGCACTTCCAGCCGCCGCGCCGCGCGAAGCCAGCGCAGAAAGCGGCGCCTCGCGTCGTGCAGAAACCGGGTGTCGGACCGGGCGAGGTCGACCCGATAGGTGAGGACCTGCCTGCCGGTGACGACCGCGTCGGTGCGGCAGAGGAGCTCGGCCCAGAACAGCGTGTCCTCGTCAAACGGCAGGTCGACCGCGAAGCGGGTTTCGCCGACCGCATCGGCACGCAGGAGCACGCTCCCGGTGGCGATCGACACGCGATCAGCGAGCAGGGCCCGGGCGTTGCGGAGCCGGCCCGCGCCCAGCCGGGCGGGGCGTTTGTTGCGCACCTTGCCGTCGTCGACGACCCGGACGAAGGCGCCGACGGCAACGCCCGCCCGTGGCGTGTCCAGCAGACTTTGCCGGAGCGCGCGCAGGCCGCCCTCCAGATGGAGATCGTCGGCGTCGATGAAATAGACGAAGCGACCACGGGCGAGGTCGAGACCGACATTGCGGGCAGCCCCGGCGTCGCCGAGCGAGACGTGGGTCAACTCGACGGGAAGACCATGGTCCTCCGCCCGGCGCGTGACCGCCGCCGCGGTGTCGTCGGTGGACCCGTCATCGACGACGATGATTTCGAGAATCAGGTCGGTGTCGCTCGCCAGCGACGCCAGTGTCGCGCCGATTGTCGACGCGGCGTTGCGGGCGGGGATCACAACGGAGACGTCCCGATCCGCCCCGGTTGCGGCGGCTTCGATCATGGGGTCGCCGGCGGTCTGGCGATGTAGTCCCGGATGCGGACCGCGAAGTCCGCATTCAGTCGCTCAAAGGCCCGCCGCGCCGCCGCACCCCGGCGGGTCAGTTCAGCCTCCGGGAGTGCGAGGGCCTGGTCGATCGCCTGTTCCAGCGCCGAAGGATCGACGAAGTAGCTGGTCCCGAGATGGCGTGGCTCGTCCCGTGCGTGCCGGACCAGCATGCCGACATCGCTGGTCACGTGCTCGTTCATCGGCGGTGCGTCGGTCGTGATCACCAGCGCCCCGCAGGCCATCGCTTCGACGATGGTGTGGCCCCATCCTTCCGACCGCGAGGGGCAGATGTGGATGCGGCAAGTGTTCTGGAGGTCGCGGAGGGTCCCCTCGTCCAGGTAGCCGGCATGCAGCGTCACGTTGGCGGGCGTTGAGGCGGGAGCGTTGTCCCTCTTCTGGACCAGCACGAGTTCGGGCCAGTCCGGCCGGCGCGCCCACAGCCGCAGGATGTCTTCGGTGCCCTTGAGGGTGTTGCCGCCGGCGAGGTGGAGAATGCGGTTGTCCTTGCGCGTCCCTTCGATACGACGGTCGCGCGACGTAAAGCCCACATGCGTGGTCGGAACGTCCAGCGCCTCGAAGATCGCCTGCGCGTGCCGCGTCTTCGCCAGGACATGATCGATGCCCCGCAAGCGCGACAGGTGACGCCTCGGAAAGCGTTCCTGGTTGGGAATCAGGAAGTGCCTCTCTGCCGCCGGAAACCAGCGTGGAAAGGCGCGTTCGATGTGGAAGGCGTGACGCGCAAGTCGCGCTCGCAGCAAGCGGCTGCGGAGCGGCGCGGATGTGCGCGCCACGTGCGCGCAGCGCCCCCCGGCCACCTCGATGGCATCACCGAGAATGCCGGCATCCTGCGTCAGCCCGTAGGCATTCGACCTGGCGATGATGAGATTATCGATCACCCGCCCACAGCTTCTCGTAGACCTCGACAAGCCCGTCGGCTTCGGCGCTCAACGGGTATCGGTTGTCGACGCGCTGCGGGCCCGCCCGGCCATGCAGATCACAGAGAGCTTCGTCGTCAAGATAGCGGCGAATGGCCGAGGTCAGCGCCGCCCCGTCACCGGACGGCACCACCGAACCGGTGACCCCCTCATCGATGGCCTCGGCATGGGCGCCGGCATCGCTGGCCACGACCGCCGTGCCGGACGCCATGGCTTCCAGAGGGGTCAGGCCAAACCCCTCGACGCGCGACGGCGCCACGTACAGGTCGACGCGGCGATACCACAGCGCGATGTCGGGAACCTCGCCCAGAAACATGATCCGGTCGGACAGGCCGGCCTCCTCGACCTGCGCTTTCAGCGCATCGAGAAAGCCGACGTGCTCTCGTGTCGCGCGGCCGCATATCACGGCCGTCCACGCGGGATGATCCGGCAGCAGGTCGATCATGGCGCGGACGAAGAGATCGGTTCCCTTCTGCGTGCGAATGCGCCCGAAACAGCCCACCGCGCGCTGGCCCGGCAGTCCGGCCGCGGCGAAACGATCATCCTCCGTGCGGCGCGGATAGAAGCGCTCGGGATCGATGCCGTGCCGGACGATCGTATAGGGGACCTGGAGAAAGGACCCGGAGCGCGCGCTGGGTGTGACGACCTCGTCCATCCTGCGCAGCATCCATTGTGTCAGCGGCTTGTGCTCACGCTGGGCGGCGGAGGTGAAGACAAGCTTCACGGGCGCGCGGACGAGGTCCCTCAGGATGATCCCGAGCAGCATTTCGTTGTTGCGCCGCGCGTGCCAGATGCGGAACGGTCGATGCCGCGGTCTGCGGACGAGCGCCGGCAACACGCCCCATCGGGCCCTCGGTATGTGATCGGGCAGGCCTGGTCCGAGGGAAACGATCCCGAGACGCCGCGCCAGCAACGGAACAAGCTGGACGATCGTGCTAGTGACGCCGGACCAGCGGCCATTGAAGTTGGGTGCGATGACTTCGACGTCGGCAATGGGTGGAAGCAGATCCCGCAGAACAACCATAACGCGCGGCTGGAAAAGAAAGAGAATCGCATTCTACAACCAGTCAAGCCGCTTGATCTATCTCAAACCGCCCGAAGAGAAGGCGCGGACCGGACGCGGTCCCCGATCCTCCATGACCGATGTGGTAAAGCGAATTACTGCCGGATATGGTGGACGTCCGCCACCCGGCTCGCAACCGACAGGGAACGCCATGAAACACAGCACCGACCGCATCCGCGTCACCCATGTGGGTAGCCTGCCGCGGCCGCACGATCTCCTCGACACCCTGACGCTGCGGCTGGCCGGCGAACCGATCGACGAGGCGGCGTTCCAGCGCCTGCTTGCGCAGACGGTCGGGGACATGGTCGGCCAGCAGGTCGAGGCGGGAATCGACACGGTCGCCGACGGCGAGATGTCGAAGCCTGGCCACGCGGTCTACATCAACAACCGGCTCGAAGGGTTCGAGCCGCGGCCGGACGCCGACATCAAGATCTACGAGGAGGAGAAGGCCGCCTTCCCGGAGTACTACAAGGACTATTTCGAGCGCGCCATGCTGGGCGGCGCCATCGCACCCTCGGCGCCCATGTTCTGTGTCGGCCCCATCAAGTATGTCGGCCACGAGGACCTCAGGACCGATCTGGAGAACCTGCGCGCAGCGGCCGACAAGCATGGTTGCGACGAGGCGTTCATGCCGTCTGCCGCCGTCACCGGCGTCGGCTTCAACGAACACTATCCGTCGGAGGAGGCCTACATGTACGCGCTCGCCGACGCGATCGCCGAGGAGTATCGGGCGATCATCGACGCCGGCTTCCTCCTGCAGGTCGACGACCCCTTCCTGCCCAACGTCTACATGGACACGTCGCTGGACGAAAAGGCGCGCATGACCAGGGCGACGCTCTACGTCGATGCCGTCAATCACAGCCTCAAGGGCATCCCGCAGGAGAAGGTGCGCTTTCACACCTGCTACGGCATCAACCAGGGCCCGCGCATCTACGAGCCCGACCTGCCGGACATGATCGACCAGGTGCTCAGGGTCAACGCCGGCGCCTATTCGTTCGAGGCCGGCAATCCGCGCCACGAGCACGAATACCACCTGTGGGAGAACGTGAAGCTCCCGGACGGCAAGCACATCCTGCCGGGCGTCATCACCCACGCGTCCAGCGTGGTCGAGCATCCCGAGTATGTGGCCGAGCGCATCATCCGCTTCGCCGAGCGGGTCGGGCGGGAGAACGTCATCGCCAGCGCCGACTGCGGATTCTCGTCACAGGCCATGTACAAGACCGAGGTCCAGACGCGGATCGTCTGGGCCAAGTTCCGGGCCCTGAGCGAGGGGGCGAGGATCGCCAGCGACAAGCTCTGGGCGCGGGCGGCGTAGTTCCGGCGAGACCTCCACCGGCGTCCGCGCGACGCTGCCGGCATCCAGCCATCCGCGCGCCATCAGGCTTCAAAGGTAAAACGCTTTACCATAAGCAAACGTGGTGATACATAAACCTCGTTGAAGGCGTCGGGCGGTGAGGTTTTGCAGTCCATCCGGGGAATGACGTGGGACCATCCGCGGGGGTATGCCGGTCTGGAGGCGGCGTCCGCGGCGTACGCCCGGACGCGATCCGTGCAGGTCGACTGGGACCGGCGCAGCCTGCAGGCGTTTGCCGATCGCCCCATCGCCGATATCGCCGCCAGCTACGACCTCATTGTCATCGATCACCCCCACGTGGGCGCGGTCGCGGAAGCCGGGTCGCTGTTGCCGCTGCCGTATCCCCCCGACGGCGACGACACCTCCCTTGGCGGCAGTCTGGAAAGCTATGTGTGGGAGGGGCGGCTGTGGGCCTACCCCGTCGACGCCGACTGCCAGATGGCGGTGATGCGCCCCGACCTCGATGTCGCGCCCTTGCCCGATTGGGAAACGGCCCTCGACGCCCGGCCAGGTGACCATCGGCTGCTCACGCCGCTGCTCCCGGTCGACGCGTTCGGCATGATGTTGACGCTGGTCGCCTCGCGCGGAGAGGTCGATCTGCCTCACGCGCCGGACCGGTTCGTCTCGCCCGACAACGGCGTCGCCGCGCTCAAGGTGCTGAAGGCGCTCCATCGCCTCGGGCCGGCGGACGCCATTGCCTGGAACCCCATCGACGTTCTGGAGATTCTCGCGACGACGGACGAGTTCGCCGGTTCGCCGTGCCTGTTCGGCTACATCAACTACGCCCGGCCCGGCTTCCGCCCGAACGTGCTGACCTTCGATGATCTCCCCATCTTCCGCGGCGCCGGGCCGGCGCGCGGCCTGCTTGGTGGCGCCGGGATCGGCGTCTCGGCTCAGACGCAGGAACCCGAACTGGCGGTGGATTTCGCCGCTTGGGTGACCTCCGAGCCGGTCCAGTCGGGCGTCTATACCGAGAACGAGGGCCAGCCCGCGCATGTGGGCACATGGGACAGGCTCGCCGACGATCCCCGCTTCGCCGGTTTCCTGGCCGGGGGCCGGCGCGCGATGGACCACGCCTGGACGCGGCCGCGCGCGCCGTGGTTCCTCGGCTTCGTCGACGAGGTCTGCGAGATCCTGCCGGACTTCTTTCGGCGCGACATCGCCGCCGAAGCGTTTCTCGCCGACATCGACAAGCTCTACCGGCATCACACGCGCGAGGCGGCATTGGCATGAAGACGGCAGTGATCACGGGCGGCAACAAAGGCCTCGGACTGGCGCAGACCCGACGGTTCATCGAGGAAGGCTACGCGGTCCATGTCGTTGCGCGGACGAAAGGCGACCTCGACGAGGACGGACCCGCCACGCTCCATGTCCACGATCTCGGCGACTGGTCGGAGACCGGTTATCTCGACGCGATCGCCACTGAGGCCGGCGGCATCGACGTGCTCGTCAACAACGCCGGCGCGCATCTCAAGAAACCGGTCTGGGAGGTGGAGGCGCCGGAGCTTCAGCGCGTGCTCGACCTCAACGTCAACGCCATGTTCGCCGCCTGCGGCCGCTACGTGACGCTGCAGAGGGACCGCGGCGGCGCCATCGTCAACATCTCGTCCATGGGCGGGGTGATGGCGTTGCCGTCCGCGGCTGCCTACGTCACCGCCAAGACCGCCGTCATCGGCCTGACGCGCTCCGTCGCCGTCGACGCCGCACCCTTCGACATTCGCTGCAATGCGGTCTGTCCGGGCTTCATCGATACCGACATGACGCGGGCGATCCTGGCCAAGGACCCGGCGCGCCGCGAACGGATCGAGCGGCGCATCCCCGGCCACACGTTCGGCACGCCGGAGGATGTGGCCGATGCGGTCTTCTTCCTCGCGAGCGATCGGGCCGGGCACATCAACGGCGTCAGCCTGCCGGTGGACGGCGGCTTCTCCATCGGTTTCTGAGTCGGCTTCCGGGATGAGCTACGCACGGTCCGTCCTCACTGCCGCGCGATCGGTCGCGATCGAGGAGGCGGACATGGAGGCGCCGCCGGAGGCCGGTTGGGCGCGGCTGAAGCTCGCCACGGCCAGCATCTGCGGCACCGACATGCACTACTACCGGCATTTTGCGAATGCCGGTTTCTATCTCGACCACCCCCTGACGATGGGTCACGAGGCCTGCGCCGTCGTCGACGATCCGAACGGCGCCGATCTCGCGCCCGGCCAGGTGGTCGCCATCAACCCGGTCATCAACTGCGGCCGTTGCGAGCGCTGTGCGACCGGCGACATCAACATGTGTGCGACCAAACGTTTTCCGGGGTCCGCCACCACCAAGCCGCACATCAACGGCTTCTTCCGCGAGCGGTTCGACTTTCCGGCGCGTTGCCTGCGGCCCGTGGCCGACGATCTCCCGCCCGATCATGTGACGTTCGCCGAGCCGCTGGCCTGCGCGCTCCATGCCGTCAACCGCGGCGGTGTCGAGGCGGGCATGGCGGTGCTGGTGACCGGGTGCGGCCCCATGGGCCTGCTCGCCACCGTCGGCGCGCACGCCCGCGGTGCCGACGTCACGGTCACCGACCTCAAGCGACCGGCGATCGACGCTGCAATCGCCGTCGGCGCGACGACCGGCCATGTCCTTGGTGACGACGGCATCGATCAACTGTCCGACCGCTTCGACGTGGTGATCGAAGCCAGCGGCGCGCCGCAGGCCTACAACCAGGCGCTCGACGCGGCGCGCAAGCAGGGCACGGTGGCGATTCTCTCGCTGATCCAGCCGAGCCCGGTACCCATCGACCTCCACCGCAACGCGCTGAAGGAAATCACGTCGATCGGCTCAATCCTTTACACGCACGAATTCGAGGATGCGGTCGCGCTGATCGAAAGCCGCAGCGTCGACTTCGAGGCGATCACCGCCGGCAGGTTTTCCGTTTCAGAGACGGCCGCGGCGTTTGCGCTGATGGACAGCGGCGATGCCGTCGGCAAGGTGCTGATCGAAGGCGCCTGAACCGCTCTAGAGGACCACCTTGCCGCCGGCCTGGATCTTGACCCGGCGCACGATCTCCTCGTCGCGCTGCCGCTTGAAGGCGTCGGGGTCGCGCTCCGTCCAGTCATAGAATCCCTTGCCCGATTGCATGCCGGTATGGCCTTCGGCGAACAGTTGTCCGACCGGCGTCTCGGCGGGATCGCGCACATTGGAGAGGTCCGCCCAGACGGCCTTGGCGGCGGCACCGTTCATCAGCTCGAGGCCCGCGAGGTCGGCGTGCTCGAAGGCCCCCAGCGCCGGCAGGCGTGACGCGTAACCCTGTTTGAGGATCGTGTCGCAGGCCTCGGGCGTGACCAGCCCCTGACCCACCAGGGATGCGAACTCGCGTAAGACGGCGTGCTGGATCCGCGCCCACAGGAAGCCCGGAATATCGGGGCAGACGACCGGCGTCTTGCCGGTGCGCGCAAGGAGGGCGACCACGGCGTCGGTGATCGCAGCCTCGGTCGCCTTGCCCGGAACGACCTCGACGAGCTTCACCAGTTGCGCCGGCTGGGCGTAGTGCGCGACGCAGAAGCGCGCCGGCCTGGCGAGCACCGACTGGAGGTCGGACGGGCTGAGCGCCGTTGTTGTGGAGGACGTGATGGCGTGCGGCGGCGCGGCGGCCTCGGCCCCGGCCAGAAGCGCCTGCTTCGCTGCGAGGTCCTCCGCGATCGCCTCGATGACGAAACCGGCGTCGGCCACCGCCTCGGAGAGGTCAGCCGCATACGTGATCCGGCCGAGGATGTCGTCGCGGTCCGTCGCCGCCGCCAGACCGGCCTCGACCAGGAAGTTGAAGCCGTCGGCGATCCTGGCCCGCGCTTCGTCGAGGCTCTCCGGCCGGCGGCCCCAGAGGGTGACGGCGACACCGCCCAGCGCCAGCGACAGGGCGATCTGCGCACCCATGGTGCCGGCGCCGAGAACGGCGCCACGCTCGATGTCAGGCGACATGATACCAGCCGTCATTGCGCTTCTCGACCAGGCCCCGTTTCTGGAAGTCCTTCAGGCTGGCGTCGATGGACACCAGCGCCCGCCATTCCCGTACCATGTTCTGGTCGTCGCAGCATTTGTCGCGGAGATCGGCGAAGCCGATGCCGGGATTGGCCTTCACGTGCGTGAGGATCGAGTCCTCGACCTTGTCGACGCGCCGGCGGCAGTCGTCCACCAGCGCCTTGGTCTCCGCCGCCGTCTTCACCTCGTCATGGGCGAACAGGACCGCCTGCACGTCCCGCTCGTCGAGAAACCGCTCGATCTTGTCGAAGGTCGCGCGCATGACGTTCGGGTCCTCGTAGAGATAGAGGACGGGATTGAACGGCGGCAGCAGCGGATCGGCGATGATGAGCGTGCGCGTGGAGCGCTCGAAGAAGCCGATCTCGGCCATGGAGTGGCCGAGAACCTCGACGACTTCCAGTTCGACGCCACCACCGAGATCGATCACCTCGCCGTCGCGGACGAACGTGTCGATGGGACCTTCGGTCGGCCCCATCCAGTCGAGATACTCGGTCTTGAGGTCGAAGCTTTCGCCCTCGGGAAAGGCGTGGACGATGGTCCTGGCGTTCAGCATGTTGTCGGCGACCCGGTCGGCCCGCGCCGGGTGACCCACGATCGTGCAGTCCGTCTCCGCCTTCAGCCAGCCGTTGTTGCCGACGTGGTCCATATGCTCGTGGGTGAGGAGCAGCAGGTCGAGTTCGTTGCGCTCGATGCCGAACTCGTCGAAAGCCTGCTTCAGGGCCGGGAGCCCGCCATAGAGGCCGCTGTCGATCAGGGCGAGCTTGTCGGCGCCGCGGACGAAGAAGACCCGCGTTGCCGTCTTGCCCTCGTGGTCGCCCGGCAAGCCCATGGAGACGGTCGCGAACGGTCCCGACCGGTAGCTGATGACGGATGTGGCCATGCTGGTTCCTTTTCAGCGTCCCCTGAACTTGGGATCGCGCTTTTCCATGAAGGCGGCAATACCTTCCTTGCCGTCTTCGCTTGCGAACAACGTGCCGAGCACCCGCTGCTCGAGCGTCAGCCCGGCCGACAGGGCCGCGTCGAGACCGTCCTCGATCACCCGTTTCCCCTCGCGGAGTGCGACCGGCGCCTGCGCGGCCAGGGTTTCAGCCAACTCGAGGGCTCTTGGCATCAGCTCCTCCGGCGAACAGGCCGCGAGCGCGGCGCCCATGTCGGCCGCTTCCGCGCCGGTCATCATCCGTCCGGTCAGGAGCAGGTCCTTGGCGCGCATGGGGCCGACAAGGCGGGGCAGGCGTTGCGTCCCGCCGCCGCCGGGCAGGAGGCCGAGCTTGATTTCAGGCAGCCCGATCTTGGCCTTCTCGTTGGCGAGGATGAAGTCGCAGGCGAGCGCCAGTTCAAACCCGCCGCCGAGCGCATGGCCGTTGACGGCGCAGATGGTGATCTGCGGCAGGGCGGCAATGGCGTCGAAGGTCTTGCGCGACAGACGCTGGAAGCCGTCGAAGTCCGCCTGGCTCGCTCCGTGATAGCCGGCGATGTCGGCGCCGGCGACGAAGCCGCGCCCGGTGCCGGTGATGATGAGGACGCGGACATCGGCAATGCGCGCCGTCAGCTCGGTCGCATACGCGCCGAGGCGCTCCATGATCTCGAAGTTGAGCGCGCCGAGCTTGTCCTCACGATCGATCCGCAGCACCTCGATCGCGCCGCGGCGTTCCAGCACGAGATTGGGATGCAACCGCTCTTCGCTCATCCGAGCGCTCCCGTGGCCCGCAGCCGTGCCGCCTCCTCTTCACCGAGCAGTTCGGTGATCACTTCATCGGTGTGCTCGCCGACCTGGGGCGGCACGCGGCGGAGCGCCGCCGGGGTTTCGCTCATGGTGACCGGATTGGCGACGGCGCGAATCTGTCCCGCCTTCGGATGATCCATGACCACGAGCCGGTCCGGCTCGTTCTCGACCACGTCGGCCAGCGCCTGGTTGGAATCGCGGATCGGCGCCGCCCAGATGTCGGCTTCCTCGAAGATCGTCATGATCTCGGCGGTCGTCTTCCTGCGCGTCCCCTCGTCGATGCGCAGCTTGACCTCGTCGCGCTGCTCCCAGGGGTCGAGCGTCGCGAGATCCGGATCGTCGAGCAGCGGGCCCAGCTTCTCCAGCGGACACATGGCGATGGCCACCCACCCGTCGGAACTCGGGTGGGCGCCGTAGGGCGCATCGTTCCAGCATGACGCGACGCCGGCCTCGGAGCGCTGCAGATGGATGCCCTGGTTGAGGACGGCGAAGTTCTCCTGCGCCATCAGGTTGAGCGTGGCCGAGTAGAGGTTGGTCTCCACGCGCTGACCCATGCCCTTGCGGTCGCGGGCGATCAGCGCCGTCAGGATACCGATGGCGAGCGCCTGGCTGGCAGCGAAATCGGCAATCGGCGTGCCGCAGGCGGTAGGCGGATCGCCGGCGCGGCCGGTGTTGAACATGACCCCCGACATGGCCTGGACCAGGAGGTCCTGACCGGGCGTCCCCTTCTTGGCGAGATAGCTGTCCTCGCCCCAGCCGGAGCCGGAGGCGTAGATGATCTTCGGGTTCGCCGCCTTGAAATCCTCGTAGCCGAGGCCGAGGCGATCCATGACGCCCGAGCGGAAGTTCTCCACCACCACGTCGCAATGTTTCGACATCTCGAGCAGTGCCGCACGCCCTTCCGGCGCCTTCAGGTCCACGGTCACCGATCGCTTGTTGCGGTTGAACGAATGGAAGGCGGCGCTGTCCCCGCCCACCAGTTCGCCGATCATCGGCATGGACCGCATCCATTCGCCTTTGCCGGGGCGCTCGATCTTCAGGACGTCCGCGCCCATGTCGGCGAGCGTCTGCGTGCAGAGCGGACCCAGCATCATCTGTGTGAAATCCAGGATCTTGATCCCGTCCAACGCACCTACGTTCTGCTGCATCGGGTCGGCTCCCTGAAAAACCATCGCCGTCCGGAAAAGGACGACCATTGGCATGGTAATACGTTTTACCTATTCTTGTGTCGAGATTGAACATGATGTCAAGCCGGTGGTAGTTGGGGGGAGCCAAGGGGGCCGTCATCACCACGTTGTCGGATATTGCCCGCAGGGCCGGCGTGTCGTCGGGCGTCGTGTCGCGCGTGATCAACCACGACACGACGCTGCGCATCAGTGAGGCCACGCGCGAACGCGTCCTGCAGGCGATCTCCGATCTCGACTACGCGCCCAATGTCGCCGCCCAGACGCTGCGGTCCGCCAGGTCCGGGCTCATCGCCGTGATCCTGAACGACGTGACCAATCCGGTCTACGCCGAGATCATGCGCGGGGCCCAGGCCGCTTCGGCGAAGCATGAACGGGCGCTGCTTGTCTTCGATTCCGCCACCGGCGGCCACAGCGCGGGGCGGCTGGCCGCCATGATCGGCGGCGGCGGGCTCGACGCCCTGATCATCCAGGCGGCCGGCGCGGTCTCCGATACGGTGCTGGCGCGCGCCGCCAGCCGCAAGATCCCGACCATCCTTCTCCAGGCGGAACTGGGGATCGACGCCCATCTGATCAGCCTGCCCGACAAGGAGGCCGCCGAAATCGCGACGGACCACCTGATCGACCACGGACACCGGATGATCGGATGCTTGGCGACCGCAAGGGGCATGCTCTTCACCAAGAACCGGTTTCGCGGATGGCGCGCGGCCATGAAGCGCGCCGGCCTCAAGGCGGATCAGGGCGCCGTCGCCTATGCCGGCTCCGATATGGACGTCGGCGCGGACGCCTGCACGCGGCTCCTGACGAGGCGCCCGGACCTGACGGCGCTGGTCTGCTTCAACGTTATCGACGCGCTCGGCGCCTTGGCGGCGATCAGCAAGACCGGGCGCCGGATTCCGGACGACATCTCCCTGGTCGCCGTCAACGACCTGCCGTTCGCCGGCGTGCTGTCAACGCCGCTCACCACCGTCGCCATGCCCCTCTACGACATGGGTGAGCGCGCCATCGAGCTCGCCTGCGGCGACGTGCTGGAGATCGGCGAATCGATCGTCGATTCGACGCCACCCCGGCTGATCCGCCGGCAGAGCGTCGGCCGCGTCGCCTAGAACCGCGCGTGGTGGCGCGGCCATTCGCGGTCGCCGATCGGTTTCTTGGTAAATCGCTTTACCAAGCGACCAAGCTGTGCTTAGATGATGTGAAATCGCCGGTCGCGATGCGGGTGTCACCGCGTCGGCGTGGCGGAAACGTGGGGAAGGGAGCCCGCATGGGAGCTGGGGTCGTACTCCGGGACGTCGTCAAGGCCTTCGGCGACGTCATGGTCATCCCGGAACTCAACCTGTCGGTCGACGAGGGTGAGTTCGTCGTGCTGGTCGGCCCCTCCGGCTGTGGCAAGTCGACGACCTTGCGCATGGTGGCGGGGCTGGAAAAGGTCACCGAGGGCAGCATCTCGATCGCCGGGCGCGACGTGACCTGGGAGCGGCCCAAGCAGCGCGATATCGCGATGGTCTTCCAGTCCTACGCGCTCTACCCGCACATGAACGTCGCGGGCAACATGTCGTTCGCCCTGCGGCTCGCCGGCGTCAACAAGAGCGAGATCCAGGAGCGCGTGATGCGCGCCGCCGAGATGCTCGAACTGGTGCCGTATCTCGAGCGTAAGCCCCGCGATCTCTCCGGCGGGCAGCGCCAGCGCGTCGCCATGGGGCGCGCGGTCGTGCGCGACGCTTACTGCTTCCTGTTCGACGAGCCGCTGTCGAATCTCGACGCCAAGCTCCGTGCGTCGATGCGGACCGAGCTGTCGCTTCTTCACCAGAAGCTGGCCCGCACGATGATCTACGTCACCCACGACCAGATCGAAGCCATGACCATGGCCGATCGCATCGTCATCATGAAGGACGGCCTCGTCCAGCAGGTCGGAACGCCCAAGGACGTCTACAACGAACCGGTCAACACCTTCGTGGCCACGTTCATCGGTTCGCCGTCGATGACGCTCCTGGACGCGACGTTCGAATCCGAGGGTGACCGCGTGAGTGTCGCCGGCCAGGGCTTCAAGCTGCCTCTGCCGGACCGTCTCCGGGCACGCGCCAATGGCGCCGGCGACCGGAAGATCAAGGTCGGCCTCAGGCCGGAACACTTCGCCGGCGAGTCGCTGGGCGACACCTTTGCGCCCATCGATCTCACGGTGAAGGTGTCGGAGTACATCGGCTCCAGCCAGTTCCTGGCCGCCAGGGTCGCCGATGCCGACGTGATCGCGGCGATCGAAGTCGGTCCGGAAGCGGATCTGTTGAGCGACGGCACCTACTACTTCGATACGCGGCGGATTTACATGTTCGATCAAGAGACGGGTGAGGCGCTCTAGGTCGACACAACTCGAAATGTACCAAGAAGGAGGACGAAGCAGCATGAAATCCCTGTTGAAGAACGGATTGCTGGCCGCGGCCGGGATGGCCCTGGTCGCGTCGACGGGCAGCGCGGTTGCCAGCCCGTACAAGCCTTACGAAGGGACCACGCTCGTCGTTTCGTGGCCGTCGAATGCTCACTTCAACGCCGCACAGCCGCTGGTGGAGCAGTTCACCGAGGAGACCGGCATCGAGGTCGAGGTCGACTACCTTCAGTATCTCAAACTGCGCGATCGCCAGTTGCTGGAGATGTCCAAGCCAACCGGCGAATACGATGTCGTCGCCTGGGTCGTCATGTGGAAGGGCGAATACGTCAACAAGGGTCTGCTGACGCCGCTCTCCGAGATGTACACCAACGCCGGTCTGGTCGATCCCGACTACGACATCAACGACGTTGCCGACGCCTACCTCCAGAACGGTGGCGTTGTCGGCGGCGAGCGCGGCTATCTGCCGGGCAAGTCGGGCGGGCTCTACGGCATCCCGTTTGGGGCCGAGACCTCGATCCTCGCCTATCGCAAGGACATCTTCGAGGAGCAGGGCATCGAGGTTCCGACGACCTATGACGAACTTCGCGCCGCCATGGAGACGCTGCACGCCGCGGGCATCCCGGCGCTCACATCGCGTGGTGCGACCGGCCACCAGGTTACGGCGGCATGGCTCTTCCATCTCGCGCCGCTCGGCGGCCGGGTCTTCGACGAGAAGTGGAATCCGGTGGTGAACTCGCCGGAGTCGGTCGAAGCGGCAGCCTTCCTCCGCGACGTCGTGCGTACCGGCCCTGTCGGCATCCCCGCGTTCGGCTTCGGCGACGCGGTCACGGCCTTCCTGCAGGGCGACGCGGCCATCTATCTCGACTCGCTGAAGATCGCGGCCATGTCGCGTGATCCCTCGCGTTCGAAGATCGACGGCAAGGTCGGCTTCGCGCTGCATCCGGAAGGCACGCGCTGCGGTTCGGAGACCGGCGGCTTCGCTCTCGGTATTCCCGACAACTCGAAGAACAAGGAAGCGGCCTTCCTGTTCATCCAGTACATGACGTCCAAGGCCGGCGACCAGAAGATGGTCGATCTCGGCGGCGACCCTGTGCGGATCTCCACCCTGCAGAACAACGCCGACCGGTTCCCGGAATACAGCGTCGTGGCGGACCAGCTTCCGTGTGCCGATCCGGACTGGCGTCCGCTGATCCCTGAGTGGAACGAGCTCAACGTCGACGTTCTCGGTCAGGCGCTGACCCGGGTCATCACCACCGACGATCCGATCCAGCCGATCATGGACGACGCCAACGAGAAGATTCGCGCCATCATGGAGCGCGAAGGCTACTACGTCTGGAACTGAACAGGTTCCAACGGTTCCGGGGCCCACGGGCCCCGGACCATCGGCCAGGGGCAGAGGTTTTTCGATGACGGCGACAACGGCTGGTGAGACCACGCTCGGCAAGAAGCCGCGCATCGAGCCCGGTCTCCTGTCCCCCTACATGTTCATCACGCCGGCCGTCCTCATCATGGTCGGAGGGCTGCTCTACCCGGTCGTGATGGCGTTCTATCTCTCGTTCTACGACTGGGAGATCGGGCGCGAACTCCAGGACGCACCATTCGTCTCGTTCGACCACTTCGTCCGCATGATCAACGATCCGCAGGTCTGGGAAGTCCTGTGGGTCACGCTGCGCTTCGGCTTCTGGGTCATCACCATCGAGATGACGTTGGGCATCGCCCTGGCGCTGCTTCTGGAGAAGCCCATCCGCGGCGCCTCGGTGTTCCGCACCATCTTCATCCTGCCACTGATGGTGTCGCCGGTCGTCGTCGGCCTGATCTGGCGCTACCTGTTCGACGCCCGGATCGGCTGGATCAACTACTACCTCGGCGCCTGGTTCGGGATCGAGCCGCTGGTCTGGCTCGGCGACCCGCAGCTTGCCTTCTTCGCCATCGTCTTCACCGACATCTGGCAGTGGACGCCGTTCATCTTCATCATCATCATCGCCGGGCTGCAGGCGCTGCCGAGCGAAGTGATCGAAGCGTCGGATATCGACGGCGCCAACTGGTGGCAGCAGATCCTCCTGGTCAAGCTGCCGATGATCCGCTCGATCATCATCATCGCGTTGCTGATGCGCCTGATCGACGTGTTCCGCGGCCTGGAGGTCATGCTGATCATGACCGGTGGCGGACCGGGCCGGTCGACGGAGCTGCTCTCACTCCACATCTACAACCGCGCCTTCGAGACCCAGCAACTGGGCTACGCCTCGGCGATCTCGGTGCTGTTGATCGTGGTCGTGTTCGGACTCTCGCTCGCGATCCTGAACATGGCCAATCCCATGAAGACACGCTCCGACGTATAGGACCCGCGGGACCATGAAGAACGACGCTGTCCGCCAGATTTACTACTACACCGCGCTGATTCTGCTGGCCTGCATCTCGCTCGCGCCGATCTGGGTGATGATCGCAACCTCGCTGAAGGACGAGGTGACGGTGCAGGGCGCGACGCCGCTGTGGTTCTTCTTCGTCCCGACCCTGGAGAACTACCAGACGATCCTGTTCGGGCGCGGCAAGTTCGACACCTATCTGATGAACTCGATCATCGTGGCGGTGTCGGCGACCTTCCTCACCCTCTCCCTGGGCGGCTTCTGCGCCTATGCGCTGGCGCGCAACCGCTTCGCCGGTCGCCACTTCCTGGCCAACGCCACCCTGCTGGTGCGCATGGTGCCGCCGGCCGTGCTCGCGGTGCCCGCCTTCGCCTTCGTGACCCTGTCGGGGATCGACAACGACCTCGCGGCGCTGACCTTCCTCTACACCGCCATCTCGTTGCCGTTCGCGATCTGGCTGCTCTTCGGCTTCTACAAGCAGATCCCGATCGAACTGGAGGAAGCGGCGGTGGTCGACGGGGCGACGCCGCTGCAAGTCTTCTTCCGCGTGCTGATGCCGCTGATGACCTCGGGCTACGCCGTCGCCGGTATCTTCACCTTCCGCATCGCCTGGAACGAGTTCATCCTCGCGCTGCTGCTGACCGGCCGCAACACGCGAACGCTGCCGGTCGCCGCGGCCGGCTTCCTGACCGAGGAAGGCGTGGAATGGGGACGCATCATGGCGATGGGAACGCTGATCGTGATCCCGCCGCTCCTGTTCACCTTCTTTGCCGCCAAGCAGATCATTGCCGGAATGACGGCGGGCGCCGTCAAAGGCTGATACTCTCGGACCCATGACACGTCCGAACCTCCTGCTGATCGTCACCGATCACTGGACAGCCTCCCTGCTCGGCTGCGCCGGTCACCCGGCGATCCACACGCCTGTCCTCAATCAGATGGCGGCCAACGGCGTTCGCTTCACCAACGCCTATTCGGAGCACCCGGTCTGCATCCCGGCGCGGCGCACCCTGATGACCGGCACCACCGCGAAGAAGCACGGCGACCGTACCTTCCAGGCCAGGCTGCAGATGCCGGCCGATCTGCCGACCATGGCCCAGACCTTTCGCGACGCCGGCTACCAGGCCTATGGCGTTGGCAAGACCCACACCTATCCCCAGCGCGACCGGCTGGGCTTCGACGACATCCAGCTCGACGACGAAGGCCGGACCCATCACGGCGTCACCGACGACTATGAAATCTATCTCGGCGACAACGGCTGGCTCGGCCGCCAGTTCGGCCACGGCATGTCCAACAACGGCTATCACGCGACCGCCTGGCACCTTCCGGAAGAGGCCCATGCCACCAACTGGGCGACCCGGACGATGGCGCGCTACATCCGGCGCCGTGATCCCACGCGTCCGGCGTTGTGGTATCTCGGCTACCGCCACCCCCATCCGCCCCTGGTGCCGCCCCAGCGTTTCCTCGACCATTACGAGGACGTGGAGCTCGACGAGGCCGTCCATGGCGGCTGGCTGAACGCGCAGGACCCGCCGCTCCTGATCCAGGCCTTCCGCAAGCGCTACACCTACAGCGAGCGCGAAAGCCGGGCGGCGCGGCGGGCCTTCTATGCGCTGTGCACCCAGATCGACCAGCAGATCGGTTCGCTGATCGGCACCATCCGCGAAGAGGGCATCCTCGACGACACCGTGATCATGTTCACCTCCGACCATGGCGAGATGCTGGGCAATCACGGCATGTGGGCCAAGCAAAGCTTCTACGAGGCCTCGGCCAACGTTCCCATGATCCTGGTCGGCACCAAGGGCTGCCGGCGCACGGGCTACGGCCGTGTCGACGACCGGCTGGTCGGGCTCCAGGACGTGATGCCGACCTTGCTCGATCTCGCCGACATCGCCATACCGGAGACGGTGGAGGGGCGGTCCATGCTGTCGGACGATCGCCGCGGCCATCTCTACGGCGAGTTCGGCGAGGGCGAACTGTCGAGCCGCATGGTCCACGACGGCCGCTTCAAGCTCATCTACTACCCGGCCGGCAACACCCGCCAGTTGTTCGATCTCGACGAGGACCCGGACGAGCTGGTCGATCTTGCCGCCGACCCGGCGCACGGCGAGCGGCTGGCCGCGCTGACGGAGCGCCTGATCGTCGAACTCTACGGCTCCGATCTCGCATGGCTGACGGACGGGGCGCTGACGGGTCTGCCCAACCGCGTTTACCGCCCGGCCCCCAACCGCGGTCTCGGCCTGACGCGGGGCGAGCAATGGCCCGTGCCGCCAATCAATCCCGACGGCCTGATGAACTTCTTCCCCGAAGTCCCGGACGGCGATAACGACGATGACGGGGCGCGATGAGCGATCCGTATCTCACGACCGCGCTGGTGACGGGGGCGACCAGCGGCATCGGTGCCGCGACAGTTCGGGCGCTGGCCGCCTCCGGCCGACGCGTGCTCGCCGTCGCGCGCCGGGCCGAGCGGCTGGAGAAGCTGGCTGACGAAACCGGCTGCACGTGGTTCGCCGGCGATGTCCGCGACGTGGACGCCATCGCCGCTGAGATCGGCCGTTTCGAGCCCGATATCGTCGTCAACAATGCCGGCGTCGGCCACGGCATCACCGGGCTCGCCGGACTGGACGATGCGGCCCTCCGCGAGGCCGTCGACATCAATGTGCTGGCGCCGATCCGGATCGCCGCCGCGGCGCTACCCGGGATGAAGGCGCGGGCCCGCGGCCATGTCGTCAATATCGGCTCGATCGCCGGGCTCCATACGCTGGTGTCGGCCGTCTACGGCGCCACCAAATCCGCGGTCCACATGTTCAGCCAGAACCTGCGGTTCGAGCTGGTCGGCGCCGGCATCCGCGTCACCGAGATCTGCCCCGGCCGCGTGGCGTCGGAGTTCTACCAGGCGGCGGCCGGCGACGAGACGAAGCTCGCTGCCATGGGGCGGTCCGGGATCACCGAGCTGACCCCCGACGACGTGGCGGCCGCCATTCTGTTTGCGGTCGATGCGCCGCGTCATGTCAATGTCGCGATGATCGAGATCCTGCCGACCGAGCAGGCTGTGGGCGGCGTCGTCGGCAAGCTGGTCGAGGCATGGAAAAACGGGGAGGGGCCATGAGTCGCCTGGCGGGAAAGACGGCGCTGATCACCGGCGCCGGCAACGGTATCGGCAAAGCCTCGGCGCTGCGCTTCGCGGAGGAGGGCTGCAACATCGTCGCGGCCGACTTTCGGATCGAGTTCGCGGAAGCCGTTGTCGACGACATCCGCGCCGGCGGCGGCAGCGGGATCGCGGTCGGTGGCGATGTCAGCGACGAGGCCGAGGTCGACGCCATGGTGCGCGCCGGTGTCGACGCCTTCGGCACCGTCAACGTGCTGCTCAACAGCGCCGGCGGCGGCTCCACCAAGGACGGCGCGGTGACCGACCTCGACCTCGACGAGTTCTGGCGCACCATCCGCGTCGATCTGTTCGGCACGCTGCTCTGCTGCCGGCGCGTCATCCCCGAAATGCTGACCTCCGGCGGCGGCTCGATCGTCAACATCTCGTCGCTGCGCGCAGTCATCGGCACCGCAGGTGCCGACGCCTACACCGCCTCCAAGGGCGGCGTGCTGGCGATGAGCCGGGCGATGGCCATGCAGTGGGCGGAGAAGAACATCCGGGTCAACGTCATGGCGCCTGGCGTCGTCCTCACCGAGCGCGTCGCCGCCTTCATCAAGCCGGACAATCCCATCTACCGGAAATCGCTGCTCGGACCGTCGGAGCCGGCCGACGTGGCGAATCTCGCCCTCTACCTGGCGAGCGACGAAGCCCGGAAGGTCACCGGCACGGTCATGCGGCTCGACGGCGGCGCGACGGCGTACTGAGGCACCGAAGCCGGGGGGCGACCCGGACCCGGTGCTCAGCAACACCGACCATTCACACACGTGAGTGCACCCCGCGGCCCAACCTTGGGTGCGGTTGCCACTGCATAACCGGCGTAATAGCGTGCGTGGCTGTAGCCCGTTCAAACGCCACCACGCAGAGCAGGCCTCCCATGCAAGCAACGTTTGCCGATCTGAATGATCAGCAACTGGAAGCTTTTGGCCGGGAGATTGCCGAGGTCGGTGGGCGTGTCCGCGCGAAGCTCGGCAACGATGACGACGCCTGGTACCTGCGGGCTCTCATATGGACGAACCGGGCCTGCGAGGTGGTCGGCAGAGGCCTGATTCACTTCAGCTTCGAGCCGATAACCTACATCCTCGGCGTCATCATCCTATCGATCCACTTCAATCTTGAGGTGACGTTCGGACACAATTGCGGCCACGGCGCCTTCAACAGCCTGCGTGGTCGGAAAGGACTGGATAGGTACAACACCGGGTCGTATCACCCGGCGAAGCTGCCGGCCTCGTTCAAAGGCTGGATCTACTCGCATAATGGATTGCATCACTCCCGCCCCAATGTGGTCGGCGACGACCCGGATACCGGGTTTGAACTCCTGCGCGTGACGCGATTGCAGGGCCGGTCAAGCTGGCTCCACCACATTCAACTGTACATCGTTCTGCTGACCAATCTGCCCACGTTCCTGGTGCTGGGCTACAGGAGCTACCTGATCGAAGGCCGGCGCGACACGCGCTTCGCCTTTCGCCACAGCAGTGGCCCAGTTTTGCGCGATGCCCTGAAGCGGCAACTGACAGAGAACCGGTACTTTCTCTACAACTGGCTGCTGTACCCGCTGCTTGCCGGCGTCTTCTTTCTGTCGCTGGGGCATGCGCTCAAGGTGCTGAGCGCGAACCTGCTGGCGGAAGCCCTTCGCGGCCTGACCTATGGAAGCATGTTCCATATGGGCCACCATACCGGCACCGTGAAGTTCTACCGCTCCGACTTCGAGCCGGCCAACAAGGCCGAGTGGTATCTCCTGCAGGCGGAGACCGCCCACAACGTCAATCTGCGGACGCCGCTCAAGCATGTCTTCGGCGGCCTCGATCTCCAGATCGAGCATCACCTTTTCCCGGACCTGCCGCCCAACCGGCTTCACGAAATCCGCCCGGACATCGAGCGCATCTGCAAGAAGTACGGCGTCAACTACTCGAACGCCTCGTTCCTGACGTCCGCCCGGCTGTTCCTGCAGAACTACGCGCGCCACGCGCATTGAGCGGGGGTGCGCGGGACCGGAAAGAAACCCGGTTGGCCTGGTGGGTTGAAGCGGACCGAGATTGAGCACCAGGCGGCAGGGCGAGCCTAGTCGGTGTCGAGGTGCGCCGCTATGGCGCGAAGACTTGAAAGGATGGGGCGATGACCGATGACAAGACGGGCCGGATCGTCTGGCACGACCTCTTCACCGGCGACCGGCAACGCTCGATGGCGTTTTATCAGCGTGTCGCGGGCTGGACCTACAAGGTCGAGCACGCGACAGACTTCGCCTGGGGCGACGGCGAGAAGGATTTTGTGCTCGCGCTCCTTGGCGATGAGGCGGGTGCGGGTTTCGCGGAAACGCCACCGGAGTTGACGAATGGGTGGATTGCCTATGTCGAGGTCCGTGATGTGGACGCTGCTGTCGCCCTTGCGGAGGAACTCGGCGGGACGATCACAAGGCAGCCGTTCGAGGTTCCCGGCGTGGGACGCAATGCGCTGCTGCGCGATCCGCTCGGAGCGTCTTTCGGGGTGTCGGTGTCACGTCACAGTTTTCCGGCGCCTCGCCGGCAATTCGGTATCGAAACCTATCTGTCGGATGCAACGGCGTTCCCGCGGGCATTCTACTCGCAATTGCTTGGCTGGAAGGTCAGCTCACCTCCGACACGCGATCAGGATGCGGTCGCGATTGCCGGTCCTTCTGGCGAGGACGTTGCGGTGTCTCTTGTCGGAAAGACACCGGCGGATGTGCCGGCGATTTGGTTACCGAGCCTGAACGTGGCCGATCCGCAGGCTGCGTCAAACGACGCGCGGATACTGGGAGGAACCACCTTTGGCCGGTTGCTCGCGAAACCTGACCGACACGCCGGTTCCTTCTTGTGCGACCCGGACGGTGCGCTGTTCCGCGTCCGTTGACGACAGGTGCGCGGCGAACCTGCCGGCGCCGTCCTCCGGAACGCAACCCACGCCCTTGTGCGCGGGGCGTCGACGCTGCCGCGATGCCGCGTCCGGGCATTCGCTCCTGAGCCATTGCCGCCCGCGTCGAAACGATCTGCAGGCTACCGTCCGTCCTGCGAGGATCTGGAGGTCATCAGCAGAACGACGGTCAGTCCGAGCGCACCGAAGATCGATGTCCAGATCAGGTTCTGGACCGGGGTAGCCGCAGTTGGCCAGACGGCAAAGAGGGCGCCGGTATGGCTCCCATGGGTCACGGCGCTCAGGAGCGTGCTGCCGGTCCGGGCGAAAACCCAGACGATCAGGATTCGCAACGCCACGATGGCGAGCATCCACGCCGCGAGAAAGTAGGGAATGAAAACAAGACCGTATTCCGCGCCCTCGGCCCAGGCGGTTGCCGGCAGATGCCAGAGCCCGTGAATGAGACCGAGACCCAATGCGGCGGCCAACACGGTACTGCCGCGCAACAGGCGGGGCGTTGCGAAACCGGTCCAGCCGATTTCCTCGATGATGCCGACAACCAGACCTCCCGCGAGGCTCAGCGCGACCATGGAATACCCGCCGCCCGGGCCAAGAAAACCGGGTGTGAAATCGGGCGATACCGCCGACAACGGAAGGAGCACCGCCAGCGCACAAGCCGGGATCAGGAAGAACGCGGCGGCGTAGTCGACCGGCTTGGCCCGCCACAGTGTCAATCCCCGCAACAACCCGGAGAGCCCGGCCCGGCCGTCGACAACAGCGGAAACGACGAGCGCGGAAATAAGGGGGCCGGCCAACATCGTCAGGAAAACCGGCGCCATCAGGCGGTCGAGCGCCTCGCGGCTGCCCGGGATGCCGGTCGGCAGAGTGGCTGCCAGGATGCCACCCCAGGAAATGCCAACGGCGAGGACAACGAAACCTGCTACCGGACGACGCCGAAGAAACTCCGGTATGGCCTTCCTCGCCCCGTCGAGCGGCATGACGGTTCCGCCGTTTCTATCCGAGTTTGGGTTTGTTCCCGAGCAAGAGAACCGCACCTAACGGCGCAGGATTATCAGCACATCGTGAACGGCAAACCCGGTCGTGCCTCCCACGGCTTCGGCAAACACGAACCGTATCTCGTTCTCGCCCGTCCTCAGGGTTGAGTCCGGCAGGGGTATCGTCACGGTCCGCTCCTGCATGTCGGCGACAATCTCGGCCGGCAGGGCAACCTCGACGCCATTGACCTGCAGGACGACCTCTTCGACGGCGTCGATGTCGAAACCGGTCACCCGCATCTCGGCGGAGGTGACTCCTGCAAGGTCGAGATTCACGGAAACGACCTCAAAGGCGCCCGGTTCCCGCGGGCGAAGCTGCAGGGGTGCCCTGATGGCGCGCACGACCTCACCGCCGGGCCCGGCCAACCCTTCCCCGCCGAGCAGCCGGTCGGCGTCCAGGCGGAAGAACGCGACTGCGTTGTCGAAGAAGATCGCGCGCTTCTGGTCCTCGGTCAGGAACGACGCCGTCTCGATGGCCTCGATACCCAGCCCGACGGCCTCCGGCCAGATCATCTGATCCGAGCCGAACATGATCCGGCTGCCAAGCCGCGCCTCGATCAGTCGATGGAGATAGTTGTGGAACTCGTCGCGGCGCAGGAGCCAGTTGATCGCCGAGATGTCCATGTAGACATGGCTGTACTGCATCATCAGCGCGACAGTCTCGTCGAGAAACGGATAGCCGCCATGCGCGATATAGAGGCGGAGGTTCGGATACTTGACCAGAACCTCCTCGAGAAGGAGCGGGTTGCCCAGTCGCATCCGGAAGTCGGGATCGCCCCGAAACGGCGACATCTGCGGGCCGAAGCCCGTGTGGAAGCTCACCGGCACGCCCAACTCGGCCGCCATGGCGAAGTAGGGGTCGAGCCGCGGGTCTGTCGGTGACACCCCGGCGTACTGCGCCGTGATCTCCCCCATGAGACCAAGTTCACCGGCCTCGAACAGACGTCTCAGCTCGTCCGGATCCGGCCATGTTTCTCGGCGCCGATAGACCGGTGCCGTATGGCGCGGAAACTCGATGCCGCCGATGAACTTGTCCGGCGCGCGCCCGCGCCATGTCGCGACCGCTGCCGACTGGCCGGAACCGACAGCGAGCACAATGTTGTGCTTCTCCATTTCGGCCAGGTAGGCGTCGATGGCTTCCCCGTCCGTTCGCGCCGGGGGAACTGCCCCGGTGATCAGATTGGCCTCAGGCGGGTCGCCGTAGGTGTTCCAGGGAAACATGTGCATGTGGGCGTCGACAATCGGGCGCGGCTCGCTCACGTCCGCCGGAAGCAGACCCCTCCCGATCAGCAGAAGTAGGCCGGTCAGCAGAAGCAGGGCCGTGAACAGGACGGCATATCTCATGCTTCTCGATCCTTCGGCGAGTGCCGCGCGCTAAAACCCGAATGCATCTCAAAAAAACCAACGATAATCCAAACGGAGCGGCACGCTTTTGATGGGCATCAAGCCTCCGGGGGAGGTGTGCAGACCCGGTGACCGTCGCGCCGCTGTAACGTGCTGATATTATTAAGGAAATTGGCGCACCCGACAGGATTCGAACCTGTGACCTCTGCCTTCGGAGGGCAGCGCTCTATCCAGCTGAGCTACGGGTGCCGAGCGTCGACGTGACGGCGTCTTCCTGATAGCCCAAGAGCGGGCGGTCGACAACGCCGCCGGCCCGCGACAGGACACACTTCGCCATGGCCCGCCACATCGCGGCGATCACCATCGTGGTGCCCGACTATGACGAAGCGATCGCCTTCTATGTGGAGAGGGCCGGGTTCGAGCTGGTCGAGGATACGCGGCTCTCGGCCACCAAGCGCTGGGTGCTGGTGACGCCGCCGGGCGGACAATGCCGGGTGTTGCTCGCGAGAGCCAATTCGGAGAGGCAGCACCGCGCCATCGGCAACCAGACCGGCGGACGGGTTGGCTTCTTCCTGACGACCGACGATTTCGACCGCGACTACGCGGCGATGACGGCCGCCGGGGTCGACTTCACCGAGGCGCCGCGACGCGAGCCCTACGGCCAGGTGGCAGTGTTCGAGGATCCGTTCGGCAACCGGTGGGACCTGATCGAGCCGGCGGCCGGGTAACTCACGGCCTCACCACCGCCAGCGAGCCGTCCGCCAGACCCGTCACGAACACCGTGCCGTCGGGTGTCGTGAGCACGCCGATCGCCGTCTCCACGCCAGCCGGCAGCGCGGTGCGATCAAGCTCCCGCACCCCGCCGCTCCCTCCGCCAGCATGCATCGTCACGACAATCAGCGACCGCCGGGCGGCGTCCGGCACCGCGAGGTCGACGACCCCGTCGCCGTTGACGTCGGCGGTGGCCGACAGGCCGAGCTCGGTCGCGCCGATGGCGTGGTTGGAATAGCCGCCGTCGCGCGCCACCCGCGTCAGGCTTCCGCCCCGCAGGGTCCAGACCTCCAGCGTGCCGCCGATATGCGGCGTCTTGACGATGGCGATGTCCGGCCGGCCGTCGCCGGTGTAGTCGGCGATGCCGGCGACGTTGAGCCAGCGGTTGGCGCGCCCGATGGGCGGGATCGCCGCGATCTCAGCCAGGCCGCCGTCGCGCCGTCCGTAGACGGCGATCGCCGCGCCACGCCGCACGTCGCTGCGGATGGTGACGATCTCGATGCGTCCGTTACGATCGAGGTCGGCGAGCCGCGGCGACAGGTCCTCGAACACGAAGCCTTCGCCGAGCTTCAGCTCGTCGCGGCGGCCGGTCGGTTCCAGGATGGCGAAGGCGCCGCCCTCGATACGATCGCCGAGAACGCCGTGGCCGTAGCGGTCGGTGGGCCGCGTGTACCACGCGCGGGCGACATCGCCGCCGGGCGTGGCGTCAGTGACCCAGCCATGGGGGATGCCGTCCGCCGCCACCGCCCGCGTCGGCGGCCGGCCGGCTTGTGTGCAGACGACCCGTTCGGCGCAGGCGGCGACCTGCCTCCATCCGTCGGTACGGACATAGACCGCATCGCCCACCTGCCGGAGCTCCGTCACCGGCCCGCCGACATCGATCACGCGCACCTCGCCGGCAACGGCCGGCGCCGCGATGATCAGTGCCGCGGCGAGCATCATGGAAGGAAGACATGGTCGGCCCGTCATCGTCGTGATCCTAGGGCGTCACGCGCGGCGCGCCAGCCGGACGGGGCGGAAACTTTCCCGCCCGTGGGGGAATCCCAAGCGAATCCGCGTGTGTCATCATGGCCCCATGCCATTGATTCGCTGGGACAGATAGCGGCATGCCCCAGTTCGTCCGTCGCCGGGCCGACGACGATCGTTTCGAGATTGCCACCACGTCGGGGGTCGTCGAGGTCGACCTGCGCCGCCATCCGCGCGCGCGCAACTTCACCCTGCGGGTCGCCGGCCCGGCGCGACCGCCGGTGTTGACCATGCCCGCCCGGGGTTCGATCCGCGACGCCGAGCGGTTCCTTGAGCGCCATTCGGGCTGGCTTACACGCCAGCTCGCGCGCCTGCCGCAAGCGCGCCCGATCGTCGAGGACGGCGAGATTCCCATCCGCGGCGTCACCCACCGCATCCGCCATGCCGGCCGCCGGCGCGGTACGGCGGTGCTGCGCGTCACCGGCGACGTACCGGAGCTGGTGGTGGCGGGCGATCCCGCGCATCTGCGCCGCCGCGTGGTGGATTTCCTGAAGCGTGAGGCGCGGCGCGACCTGGAAGCCGCGGTCGCGCGCTACGCCGGGTTGCTTGAGGTGCGTCCGACGGCGCTACGTCTGCGCGACCAGACCAGCCGCTGGGGCTCCTGCTCGGCCAACGGGCAGTTGTCGTTTTCGTGGCGGCTCGTCATGGCGCCGCCCTTCGTGCTCGACTATCTCGCCGCCCACGAGGTGGCGCATCTGCGCGAACTCAACCACTCCAAGCGCTTCTGGCGGCTGGTCGAGGCGGTCTGCCCGGGCCATGCGCGGGCCCGCGCATGGCTGTCGGTCCACGGCGTGACCCTCCACGCGATCGGTGTGGACGGGTAGGCGCCGCTACCCCCCGAACAGGCGGCGGAGCAGGCCGCCGCGGTCGAAGCTGCGTTGGCGCGGCCGGACGTCGGCCGGCGGCAGGAGCACGTCACCGTTCTGCGCGTCGTAGGTGTCGAAATGGCCGACGGCGATATCCCGGCGGTCCGCGGTGCGTGGCCGCGGTGCGATCATCATCGGCGCGCTGTCGGCCTCCTGCGACTGGATGGCGGCCGGCACCACCGGCGCCGCCGGTGCGCGCGGCTCGACGCTGACAGCCACCTGCGGCGCGGCATCGTAATGGACGCCCGGCAGGTGTACGGTCGCGACCCCGTCCAGCGCCTCGCGCATGAAGCGCTGCCACGCGATCGCCGGCAGGTTGCCGCCGGTCACCTTGTCGGTGGGCGTGTTGTCGTCGTTGCCGAACCAGACGCCGGTGGTCAGCACCCCGGTGTAGCCGACGAACCAGGCGTCGCGAAAATCCTGTGACGTGCCGGTCTTGCCCGCCGCCGGCCAGCCCGGCACCTGCGCCTGCCGTCCCGTGCCGCGCGTCATGGTGTCGGCGAGCATCACGTTCATCCGCCCCACCTGCACCGGGTCGATCACCTGGCCCGGACCGGAGCCGGCGCGCTGGTAGAGGACATCGCCGCCGGCTGTGGTGATGCGCCGGATGACGTGGGGGATCACCCCGCGCCCGCCATTGGCGAAGGGCACATAGGCGGCGGTGAGTTCCAGCGGCGAGACCTCCGACGTGCCGAGCGCAATCGACGGTGTCTCCATCAGCGGCGAGCCGATGCCGAGCCGGCGCGCGGTGGCGGCGACGGCGCGCGGGCCGAATTCGGCGGTGAGCTGCACCGAGACGGTGTTGAGCGATTTCGCCAGCGCCGTCTGCAGCGTCACCGGCCCGTGATACTCCCGGCCGTAGTTTTCCGGTTGCCAGTCGCCGATCGCCACCGGCTGGTCGAAGCGCACCGACTCAGGCAGGAGGCCGTGTTCCAGCGCGGTCAGGTAGACGAACGGCTTGAACGCCGAGCCGGGCTGACGGCGCGCGTCGACGGCGCGGTTGAACGGGCTCCGGGTGTAGCTGCGTCCACCGACCATGGCGCGCACCGCGCCGCTGGTGTCGAGGGCGACCAGCGCCCCCTGGCCGACGTCCTTCGCAAGCCCCGCCTCGTCGAGGGTCGCGGCGACGGTCCGGGCGGCGGCGTCCTGCAGGCGGAGATCGATTGAGGTCTCGACCACGATGTCCTGGGTCGGCGAGCCCACATAGCCGGGCAGGAGGTCGAGCACCCAGTCGACAACGTAGCGGCCACTGCCGCCGGCCACGTCGGCGACGGCGCCGGTGGCGGCGGAGAGGGCAATGCTCGCCTCGCGCGCTTCCACGAAGCCGGCGTCGTGCATGGCCATGACCACGATCGCCGCCCGGCCGGCGGCAAGCTCCGGATCGGAGATCGGCGAATACTTGGCGGGCGCCTTCAGGAGACCGGCGAGCGTCGCCGCTTCGGCCAGCGTCACGTTGCGCGCCGACTTGCCGAAATAGCGATGGGCGGCGGCGTCCACACCGTAAGCGCCGGCGCCCATGTAGACGCGGTTGAGATAGAGTTCGAGGATCTCCCGCTTCGACAGCTTCGCTTCCAGCCAGGCGGCGAGCACCACCTCCTGGATCTTGCGGGCGAACGTCCGGTCGGGCTTGAGGAAGAGGTTCTTGGCGAGCTGCTGGGTGATGGTCGAACCACCCTGCACGATCCGCCCGGCGCGGATGTTGGCGATTGCCGCGCGCACCAGGCCGACGGGATCGAGGCCGGGATGCCAGTAGAAGCGGCGGTCCTCGATGGCGATCACCGCCTCCGGGATGTGCGGCGACATCTCGTCGAGGGTGAGACGCACCCCGGCGGTGTCGGCGCGGTTGGAGATCAGCGAGCCGTTGGCGGCGAGCACGCGGACATTGGCCGCCCGCGCCGGCACGGTCCAACTTTCGACCCCCGGCAGGCGCGTGGCGTAGTAGCCGACCGCCGCCGCGCCGAGGCCGGCGGTGATCAGCACCGTCACCACGCTCCAATAGACGACGCGGCGGAAGAAGCTGCCGATCAGCCCGCCGACGGTCGGGCGCTTGTTGCGTCGGCGTGTGGACGAGCGCGCGCGGCCGCCGCCGCGGCGCTGACCGCCGCTGCTGCGTTTCCTGCCCGTCTTGCGTGTCGGTTTCCGGGACGGCACGATGCGCCGGTACTCCTCCGTCCCCAACTCAATCACCCGCGGATCGTCGGGGCCGAAGCGCGGTTCGACCCGGGCGTCCAGCTCGATGCCAACAGTCATGGCGAGCCGGCCCTTTCGCGCGTTTCTCGCGCCCCCGGGTCGGAGAGAGAGGCTAATTGCGGCGATTTAAGGGGTGGTTAAGGATGGCCGGGCCGATACCGCGCAATCGCCCGAACTTCGCCGCGGAATCGCCCGAATCGCCGGGGACATCCGGCCCGGAGACGTGAGCCGTAGTGATGACGACACTTGAAACATGTCCGGGCTGCGGAGCCCGGTTTCCGGCCTCCGACGGCCCGGTGCACGCCTACATGACCAGTTCGCCGGGGTGCTGGGCCGCCTTCGGCCAGGTGCTTGCCGCCGAATACAGCGATGTCCGGCTCGCCGCGATCCATCGGCTGAGCGTCGACGCCTATGCCGTCCAGCATCCGGGCGACGGCTCGCGGTCGGCGATCCAGTCGGTCGGCCTGCACCTGGCACGGTTGATGCTGGAGCTTGAGACACCTCTTGCGCCGGCGCGGGCCAACGACATGATGCGCCGGATGGCCGCGCACAAGGCGAGCCTGGTCGAACTCGATCCGCCGGCCCGTTTCACGGTCACGGTGGCCGATGTCGCGCCCCATGCCGGGACGGCTGGTCACGCCGACGCGGTGAAGCGCTGGGCGGCGTCCGCATTCGCCGATTGGAGGGCGCATCACGCCTACATTCGCGCGTGGGCAAAGGAGGCACTTGGCTGAACGCTCGTCCGATTCCTGCGGAAAACGACGTGGCTCGACTGTCCAAACCCGCCGCCCGCAGGCATAGTCGCGGCCGATGACGGCACCCGACTCCCGCCCCGTGAAGGCCGGCGACCATGTCTATCTGGTCGACGGTTCCTCCTACGTCTATCGCGCCTACCACGCGCTGCCGCCGCTGACGCGGAAGTCCGACGGCCTGCCGGTGGGGGCGCTGGCGGGCTTCTGCAACATGCTGTGGAAGCTCCTGCAGGATGCCGACGCGGGCGAACGGCCGACCCATTTCGCGGTGGTGTTCGACAAGTCCGAGCACACGTTCCGCAACGAGCTCTATGACGAGTACAAGGCCCATCGCCCGGAGGCGCCCGAGGATCTCAGGCCGCAGTTCGGCCTCATCCGCCAGGCGGTCCACGCCTTCAACGTGCCGGCGGTCGAGCAGGACGGCTACGAGGCCGACGACCTGATCGCCACCTACAGCCGTCAGGCCGAGGCGGCCGGCGCCGACGTCACCATCGTCGCCTCCGACAAGGATCTGATGCAGCTCGTCGGGCCGAACGTCGTCATGCTCGACACCATGAAGGACCGGCGGATCGGCGTCGACGAAGTGGCGGACCGTTTTGGCGTGCCGCCGGACAAGGTGATCGACGTGCAGGCGCTCGCCGGCGACTCCGTCGACAACATCCCCGGCGTGCCGGGGATCGGCGTCAAGACGGCGGCCCAGCTCATTACCACCTATGGCGATCTCGACGCGCTGCTGGAGCGCGCTGAGGAGATCAAGCAGCCCAAGCGCCGCCAGTCCCTGATCGACCACGCCGACGCCGCCCGCATGTCGCGCACCTTGGTGACGCTGGTCACCGACGTGGAGGTGGAGCACCCGCTCGAAGACCTGTCCGTGCGCGATCGCGACGGCGCGCGGCTGATCGCCTTCTGCAAGACCATGGAGTTCAACGCTCTTACCGGGCGGGTCGCGGAGGCCACCGGCACCGATGCGGACTCGGTTACGCCGGCCGAGGTCGAGATCAAGGGCTGGGTCAGCCCCAAGCGCCAGATGGCGAGCGACGTGCCCGACCGGCCGGTGCTCCGCCCCTATTTCAACGCGCCGGAGCGCGGCGCCCAGGGCGAGGTCGCGGCGGCCGGCGACACCCAGGTCGCGGTGCGCGTCGCCGAGGTGACGGGCGCCATGAAGGCCGTCCCCTTCGCCCATGACGCCTACGCGACGATCACCGACATCGCGGTGCTCGACACGTGGATGGCCGAGGCGCGCGAGCGCGGCCGCATCGCCATCGATGCAGAAGCCACCTCGCTCGATCCGATGCAGGCGGCGATCGCCGGCGTCAGCCTGGCGCTGGAGCCGGGCCGCGCCTGTTATGTCCCCGTCGGCCATACCGACGGCGGCGAGGACCTTCTCGGCGGCGGGCTCGCGGCCGGACAGTTGCCGGCCGAGGACGTATTGGAGCGCATCCGCGCGCTCTGCGCCGATCCGGCGGTACTCAAGATCGCCCACAATCTGAAGTACGACCGGGTGCTCCTCGCCCGCCACGGCATCGAGGTGACGCCCCACGACGACACCATGCTGATGGCCTATGTGGTCGACGGCGGCCGCGGCGGCGCCGGCCTCGACGAGACCTGCGCGGCGCTGATCGGCCACGAGCCGATCCCGTTCAAGGAGGTCGCCGGCTCCGGCAAGGCGATGGTGAGCTTCGACCGCGTCGCCATCGACAAGGCCACCGCCTACGCCGCCGAGGACGCCGACGTGGCGCTGCGCCTGTGGCTGATCCTGAAGGCCCGCATGGTCGCGGAGGGCATGACCAACGTCTACGCCACGCTGGAGCGCGGCATGGTCGACGTGCTCGCGCGTATGGAGATGCGCGGCATCACCGTCGACCGGCAGATCCTCTCGCGCATGTCGGGCGAGTTCGCGCAGAAGCTCGCCGGGCTGGAGGCCGAAATCCACGAGCTGGTCGGCGAGACGTTCAACATCGGCTCGCCCAAGCAGATCGGCGAGATCCTGTTCGGCAAGTTCGGCCTGCCCGGCGGCAAGAAGACCAAGACCGGCGCCTGGTCCACCGGCGCCGACGTGCTCGAGGAGCTGGCCGCCGGCGGCAACCCGATCGCCGCGCGCATCCTCGACTGGCGGCAACTATCGAAGCTGAAATCGACCTACACCGACCTGCTGCCGGGCTTCATCAACGCGACGACCGGCCGCGTCCACACCTCCTATGCGCTGGCGTCCACCACCACCGGTCGCCTGTCGTCATCGGACCCGAACCTGCAGAACATCCCGATCCGCACCGAGGAGGGGCGGCGCATCCGCACCGCCTTCGTCGCGCCGAAAGGGGCCAAGCTGGTCTCGGCCGACTACAGCCAGATCGAACTCCGCGTCGTCGCCCATGTCGCCGAAGTGCCGGAACTCAAGCAGGCCTTTGCCGACGGTCTCGACATCCACGCCATGACGGCCTCGGAGATGTTCGGCGTGCCGGTGGAGGGCATGCCTGCCGATGTCCGCCGCCGCGCCAAGGCGATCAACTTCGGCATCATCTACGGCATTTCGGCGTTCGGCCTCGCCAACCAGCTCGGCATCCCGCGGAGCGAAGCCGGCGACTACATCAAGACCTATTTCGAGCGCTTCCCCGGCATCCGCGACTACATGGAGGCCATGCGCGCGAAGGTGAAGGCGGACGGTTTCGTGGAGACCCTGTTCGGCCGGCGCATCCATTTCCCCCAGGCCAACTCCAAGAACCCGGCCGAACGCGCCTTTGTCGAGCGCGCCTCCATCAACGCCCCGATCCAGGGCACCGCCGCCGACATCATCCGCCGCGCCATGATGCGCATGGAAGCCGCGCTCGACGCGGAGAACCTGACCGCGCTGATGCTGTTGCAGGTCCACGACGAACTGGTGTTCGAGGTGCCGGAGTCGGAGGTCGAGGCGACCATGCCGTTGGTGGCACGGGTGATGGAGCAGGCGGCCGAGCCGGCGGTGCAGCTCTCGGTGCCGCTTCGGGTCGACGCCCACGCCGGCGACAACTGGGACGCCGCGCACTGACGGCATGCACGGTGTCCGGATCGATCGGCTGGGTGCGGAAGACTGGTCCCGCGATCGCGAGATACGGTTGCGTGGACTGGCAGACGCGCCGGCCGCTTTTGCGGCCACGCTTGCCGCGGAGCAGGCGCTGACTTCCGATGACTGGCGGGCGCGGCTGTCCTCCGAAGCCGTCACCTTTCTGGCGGTCGTCGCTGCCGCGGATGTCGGACGTGTGGTCGGTGCGCCGTGGCATGGACGGGATCGGAAAGCCGGGCTCTTCGGCATGTGGGTTGCGCCCGAGGCGCGGGGTCTCGGGATCGGTTCGAAACTGGTGCGTGCCGTCATTCGCTGGGCCGCCGATTCAGGTTTCGAGCGGCTCGCACTCGACGTGGGCGACGGAAACACGGCTGCCATTGCGCTCTATGCGAAGCATGGTTTCGAGCCGACCGGCCGCGTGGGAACCCTCCCCGCCCCGCGGCAACACATCACCGAACACGAACGGGCGCTGGTGCTTTAGCGCCACGCCGGCCGCGGATGACGTTGTGCGTCTGTCGGACGCTCGCCGTTCGTCGCTGCCGGGTATTGCCCAGACGGAGCCTCCACCCCCTCCGTCATTCCGGGCGCGTGTGCAGCACGACGTGGTGCACCGCAGACCCGGAATCTCTCGCCGATTCGGCTCGGTGTCGCCATCAAGGCAACACTCGCCAGGCTGGTCGAGGACAACATCGCAAGGTAGCGTCCCTCGTCGTCCCGGGTCCCGCCCGGCAACACGAGGGGAGAACGCCGTGTCGCTGATCACCGTGGCTGCCGCGCAGATGGGGCCGGTGTCGCCGGGCGAGGACCGGCGCTCCGCTGTCGATCGCTGCATCGCGCTGATGGAGCAGGCCGCCGCTGCCGGCGCCGAGCTGGTGGTGTTTCCGGAAGCGGCGCTGACGCCGTTCTTCCCTCACTGGCTCATCGAGGACGAGGACGAACTCGACAGCTATTTCGAGACCGCGATGCCCAATCCGGCGGTCGAGCCGTTGTTTGCGGCCGCACGGCGCCTGGGGGTCGGCTTTCATCTCGGCTACTGCGAACTCGACCGTGGCCCGGCCGGCAAGCGGCGCTTCAACAGCGCCGTCCTGGTCGACCGGCAGGGGACGATCGTCGGCGCGTACCGCAAGATCCACCTGCCCGGCTATGCCGAGCCGCGCCCGCACGAACCGTTCCAGAACCTCGAGAAGCGCTACTTCAGCGTCGGCGATCTCGGCTTCCGCGCCTTCGACGCATTCGGCACCCGCATCGGCATCCTGATCTGCAACGACCGCCGCTGGCCGGAAAGCTACCGGATGCTTGCCCTGCAGGGCGCGACCATCGCGGTCCTCGGCTACAACACGCCGCGGCACCATCCCGCGTTTCCCGAATCCGACCGGCTGGTCGTTTTTCACAACCATCTGTCGATGCAGGCCGGCGCCTACCAGAACGCCATGTGGGTGGTGGGCGCGGCCAAGGCCGGCGTCGAGGCGGGGGTCGACCAGATCGGCGGTTCGTGCGTCGTCGCGCCGTCGGGCGAGGTGGTGGCCGTGGCCGAAACCGAGGGCGACGAGATCGTGGTCGCCGCCGTCGACCTCGACCTTGCCGCGCAGTACCGCGCCCACGTCTTCGACCTCGCCGCCAACCGGCGGCCCGAGCACTACGGCGGGTTGCTCTAGTCCAGCCCGAGCGCCCGGTTGACCGCCGCGGTGTCCGCACCCTGGTCGATGAAGTCGTCGAAGGTCGATTCGCTGACACGGATGATGTGGTCGGCGATAAACTTCGCCCCTTCCGCCGCGCCGTCTTCGCGATGCTTGATGGCGCACTCCCACTCCAGCACCGCCCAACTGTCGTAACCGTGCACGGCAAGCTGGGAGAAAATGGTGCGGAAGTCGACATCGCCGTCACCCAGCGAGCGGAACCGGCCCGCGCGGTCCGGCCACTCCGCGAAGCCCGAATACACGCCCTGCTTCGGTGTCGAGCGCAGCTCCGCGTCCTTCACGTGAAACGCCTTGATGCGCTCGTGATAGACGTCGATGAAGCCGATGTAGTCGAGGTTCTGCAGGCGGAAGTGCGACGGGTCGTAATTGATGCAGCAGCGTGCGTGACCGTCGACCATGTCGAGGAAGCGCTCGAACGTGGTCCCGTCGAACAGGTCCTCGCCGGGATGGAGTTCGTAGCAGACGTCGACGCCCACCTCCTCGTGTGCGTCGAGGATCGGGCGCCAGCGGCGGGCCAGTTCCTCGAACGCCGCCTTGATCATGCCGGCCGGGCGCGGCGGCCACGGATAGAGATAGGGCCAGGCGAGCGCGCCGGGAAACGTCACGTGCGCGTCGAGGCCGAGGTTGCGGCTCGCTTGTGCCGCGAGCGTCACCTGGTCCACCGCCCAGGCCTGACGCGCGGCCGGGTCGCCCCGCACCTCCGGCGCGGCGAAGGCGTCGAACGCATCGTCATAGGCCGGGTTGACCGCGACGAGCTGTCCCTGGAGGTGGGTGGCGAGTTCGGTGATCGCCACGCCGTGCTTGTCGGCGGTCGCGGCAAGGTCGTCGCAATAGGCCTTGCTGTCCGCCGCCTGCTTCAGGTCGATCAGCCGCCCGTCCCAGGCCGCGATCTGGACGCCCTTGTAGCCAAGCGAAGCGGCCCAGCCGCAGATCGCGTCGAACGAATCGAACGGCGCCTCGTCGCCCACGAACTGCGCGAGGAAGATCGCGGGTCCCTTCATGGTCTTCATTGGTGTGTCCTCCCGTCTCGACCTTGTGCCGCGTCAGCCGCTGAACGTCTTGCGCAGGAAATCGTGGCCGAAGGTCACGACCTCGTCCCGGCTGGGGAAGAAGTCGCGCCACACCCGCGTCGCCGCGGCCAGATCCGGCAGCGCGCGCCCGAACGCTTCGATGACGTACCAGCCGTTATAGGGCTTGAGCGCCTCGGCCGTGGCCGCCCACGGCACGTGGCCCTTGCCCGGCGTGCCGCGATCGTTCTCCGACAGATGCACGTGGTTGATGGCGCCGAGATGCGGCGCGATCACGCCGACCGGGTCCTTCTCCTCGATGTTGGCGTGGAAGGTGTCGTAGAGGAGCCCGTAATTGGGCTCGTTGACCGCCGCGACCACCGCCGCGGAATCGACGACTGTGTTGAGCGCATAGCACTCGAACCGGTTGAGGGGCTCGACCGCGAGCTTGATCCCCTTCGGCGCCGCATACCGGGCGGCCTGCTTGTGCACCTCGGCGATGTTGGCGCGTTCTCCGGCCGTGGGCGGTTCGCCGCTGAACACCCCGAGCGGCTGATAGAACGGGCCGCACAGCACCTCGCCGCCCGCGGCTTCCAGGCAGTCGATCGCCCATTTCAGATGATCGAGCCCCGCCGCCCGCACCGCCGGATCGCTGGAGGTGCAATCGTGCTCGGGATCCGGAATCACCGTCACGCCGGTGGCACGCAGCCCCTGATCCTTGATCGCCTGACCCACGCGCCGGTACGCCTCGGGTTCGCCCTCGAACAACGGCAATTCGACCCCGTCATAGCCCGCCGTCTTGATGTCGGCGAGCAACCCGAAATGGTCTTCGGACACGTGCGTTGTCCAAAGCAGCATGTTGAATCCGAGCAGCATGGTCCTGTTCCTTTCGCGCCCCAGCGTTCGATGGATTTCGGACTGCATTGAGACCCACCCGGCCGCATTCCGCAACTCTCCATCGCGACCCCGTCAGTCACGCCGCACGAACAGCAATCCGCGGCGCTCCAGAACCGGCGACCAGTCCATCCCCGACTGATCGAGAACCGTCGTGAAGCCGGGCAGGTTTGACGGCTCGTCGGCGATCAGGAGATACGATCCGGGCACGGTGGTTTGCAGCAGGGCGCGCAGCACGGCCGACCGCTCTTCGGGCGCGAGCATATGGAGCGTGCGATCGACGACCACCACATCGAACGGGCCGCCCCAGGCGACGTCGCGGATGTCGGCGACGACTGCTTCGATCGCGAGGTTCTCCCGCGCCGCATCGCGACGCAGGTCGCGGATGCCGGTGGGCGACCAGTCCACCGCGGTGACGGTATGGCCAAGGCGGGCAATGAACAGGGCGTCGCGGCCCTGGCCGCAGCCGACGTCGAGCACGCGGGCGCGGGGCGTCGCGTAGGTCTCGAAGAACGTGACGAACGCTCGCGTCGGCTCGCCGAGCCCGTGCGGATGGTCGCGATAGAACTGCTCGTAGTCGGTCGCCATCGGCGCATCCTGAAAGATCGGCGCAGCCTTGTCGAAGTCATTTGAACGCGCCGTACGTGTCGCTATCGTTACCGGCGATTCGCGGGTGCCCCGCGCTCATGTCTGCACGGGGAGCCCGATGGCATCCAGAAACGACTTCAAGATCTTTCGCTCCAGCGCCGGGTTCGGCCTGAAGGCGCTGCGCGACTTCAAGAAGGGCGACCGGCTGGTCCAGTACACCGGCCCGAAGCTCACCAACAAGCAGGCCGACGCGCGGCCCAACAAGTATCTGTTTCGCCTCGACGATCGCTGGACCATTGACGGCTCGCCGCGCTCCAACCTTGCCCGCTACATCAACCACGCCTGCGCGCCGAACGCGGAAGCCGTGCACGAGACCGACACCAACCGCATCTTCATCGAGGCGCGGAAGCGCATCCGCGCCGGCGAGGAGATCACCTACGATTACGGCCGCGAGCACTTCGAGGCGTATATCGAGCCCAAGGGCTGCCGGTGCGCCAAGTGCCGGGACGAACGGGGCGCCTGATCCCGCGGCCCGCGCCGGCCGTCACGATTCGATGGTCAGGACCTTGAACGTCTGCGCCGCCACCTCCCGCATCGTCACCGCGATCTCCTGGTAGGTGTCGGCCCGTCCGGCGCTCGCCCGCCAGGCCAGGCCGATGGAGCGGGCGATCGACCGTCCCTTGATCGGCTTGACCACCACCTCGCCGTGGTCCGGGATCTCCGACAGGGCGTAGAGCGCCGGCACGAAGGCCACGCCCATGCCCATGCCGACCATGGTGCGCAGCGCGTCGAGGCTGGTGCCCTCGTAGTCGCGCAGGAGCTGGGCGCTGAACTCCTCGCACAACGCCCCGATCTGGTCGTGCAGGTGGTAGTGCGGATTGAGCGAGAGCACCTGCAGGCCGGCAAGGTCACGGGGCTCGACCGCCTCGCGGCCGGCCAGCGGATGATCGGCGGCGACGGCGAGGTAGAGCGGCTCGCGGAACAGACGGGTGACCGTCAGGTCGCCGCCGGCGAGCGGCAGTTGCGCGAGGATGACGTCGTGGACCCCGCGCGTCAGTTCGAACTCGAGCTCCCTTGGCGCGTTCTCGCGGACGTAGAGGCGCAAATCCGGATGCGCGCGATGGAGGCGCCGCACCACGTGGGGCAGCAGGTAGGGGCCCAGCGTCGGCTTGGCGCCGAGCCGGATCGTCCCCACTAGGCCGTGCTGGGCGCCGGCGGTGAATTCGGCGATCCCCTGCACGTCGTCGATGACCCGGCGCGCCCGCTGGACGACCTCGCGGCCGACCGGCGTCGGCACGACCCCGGCGCGGCTGCGCTCGAACAGGCGCACGCCCAGCGTCGATTCCATGGTCTGGAGCTGGGCGCTGAGCGACGGCTGGCTGACGCCGTTCTGCTCCGCGGCGCGGCGAAAGTGTCGGGTGTCGTCGAGCGCCACGAGGTAGCGCAGTTGCCGGAGCGTCAGGCCCTGCCAGTTCACGTCGGTTCCAGTTCAATCGGTTATTCCTATCCAAGAACTAGGTTCAATTGTCTCGAATGGCAAACACCGCGTGCCCACATGCAGTGTCGTGGCGCCTTTGAGCCACGTCTTGTCCAGGAGGAAGACCATGAACCGTCGCAAAGTCAGTCGCGTTCTCGAGCAACGATATGCGTCCCTGAAGACCCGGCACGCCGAGATCGAAGGCCACATCAGGGAAGAGATGATGCGGCCGATGCCGGACTTCCTGGCCATTCAGGCGCTCAAGCGCCGGCGCTTGCGCGTGAAGGAGCATCTCGAGACGGTGACCGGCGTCATGCGCACGGTTTCGCGGCCCGTGGCGCCGGACGCGGCGTAACGAGCAATCGCGAGACGGCCTGACCGCTCTAGAAGCGGTCGGGCCGGATCACCTCGACGTCCGAGACCGTGACGATGCCGATCTGGCGCGAGACCAGCGCGAACAGCGGCTCCAGCACGGCCTCCACCCGGTCGGCGTCGAGGATGCAGAAGATCGTCACCAGCGCGCCGACCCGGCCGACCACGCCGTCGCGGTGCCAGGCGCCGTCCTTGCCGCGGCCGGCCAGCACCGGCAGCACCGTGTAGCCGCCGACATCGTGTTCATCGAACAGGGTCAGCACCCGCTGCATCAGCGGCGCCTCGATCATGACGTCGATACGCTTCTTGGCGTAGGTCTTCACCGGCTTCCCTCCTCTAGGACAGGGCGGAGGCGACCGCGAGATAGAGCGGCACGCCGACGGTCAGGTTGAACGGGAACGTGACGCCCAGCGACAGCGTCAGGTAGACGGAAGGGTTAGCCTCCGGCAGAGCGAGGCGCAGCGCCGCCGGCACCGCGATGTAGGAGGCGCTGGCCGCCAGCGTGATCATCAGCGCCGTGCCGCCCGCCGAGAGCCCCACCAGCGTGGCCGCCAGCGCGCCGAGCGCGCCGCCGATCAGCGGCATGTAGAGCCCGAAGGCGATCACCGGCGGCGAGAGCTGCCGCCCGCCGTCCCGGAGGCCCCGGCCGGCGATGATTCCCATGTCGAGGAGAAAGAGGCAGAGTACGCCGGTGAACGGATCGACGATGAACGGCGACAGCGCCGCAAGGCCGGTTTCGCCGGTGGTCATGCCGATGACGAAAGCGCCGACCAGGATCACGATCGATCCGTTGAGGGCGACCTCGCGCAGCATTGTGCCGTCGAGCTGCCGGCTGCCGCGATGGGCGAGCCACAGCGCGACCACGATCGCCGGCGCTTCCATCGCTGCGGCCACTGCCACCATGTAGCCCTCGAAGCGGATGGCACTCCAGTCCAGCATCTGGGTGGCGGCGAGAAACGTCACGATCGAGATCGACCCGTAGTGGGCGGCCACCGCCGCGGCGTCGATGCGCGACAGCGGGGCGGTCGCCTGCAGGATCCGGAAGGCGATCAGCGGGATCGACGCGCTGAGGATCACGCCGGCGACGATGGCGGCGACCAGGGTGAGGTCGAAGCCCTGCTCCGCGACCGCCGCACCGCCCTTGAAGCCGATCGCCATCATCAGGTAGAGCGACAGCCCCTTGGCCACCGCTTCCGGGATGCTGAGGTCGGAGCGAGCGAGCGATGCCGCCAGCCCCAGCGCGAAGAAGAGGATCGTCGGCGACAGCAGGTTGGCCGTCGCCAGATCGATGGCCGAGGACAAGCGCGATGACTCCTGTCGGGGATGAACGGTGGGAACCGGCGACGGGTCCGTCGCGGCGGTCGGCCGGCGCGCTGCGCGGCGGCCGCTTCTACGTCATTCGCTGCGATTCACCAAGAACCGGCCGATTGATAGAGAAAACCGATCGAAACGAGGGGTGCGATCCAATCGACACCATGCATCGGTGTCGCTGTCCAGCAGCGCCGCCGGTTTACCCGGCCGCGGCCGTTTGCTCTACCTTGGGGAAGGGAGGACACGGGTGAAGAGAGACCGTTCGCCATTGCTGCACGTGGTTGAACCGGACTTTCCGGAAGGGCCGTACGAGGGCGAGCATGAGCGCGCGTCGCAGCGGGCGGACGACCTCCGCTACCACACCGAAATACAGCACATGATCCGGTTCATCTCGGAACTGCGGGCCGAGAGCCGGCGCTCGCTTCGGCTGGGCGTCGATTTGCGCGAGATGGGTATCGTCCTCAGCCTGATATCGGATCACTTCAACGCCAAGCTGACCACGATGTCGTCCCTGGCACAGGGGTCCGGGATGAGCTACTCGACCGCCTATCGCGCGATCGACAAGATGCTGGCGGACGGCCTGATCGTTCAGCGCGAGCGCACGACTACCGGTAAGTCGTTTTCGCTGCATCCGTCGGCGGCCCTGCTTATGCGATGGGAGGAGTTCACCCGCCGCACCCAGCAACTGGTCGAGAGCGACCTGCTGCCCATCGTCAGCCGCCGCAACGACGTCGCCGCCCGCGAGGAGCCGAAGGACGAGCGGCGGATCGTGCCGCCGCCGCCGGTGCTGGAGCGGAAGCTCTCGCTCGCCCGGGGTCTCAGGATCCTTGTCCACGCCGACCCGTCGTTCATGGCCATGACGGCGCTCAAGCGGCAGTTCGAGATGATCCTTGGGACCAGGCTCACCTCGCGGGCCCTGTCCATCGATCGGCTGCGGCGCGAGATCGTGATCAACGGCGAGCGCAAATCGTCCGCCTACGACCTCGTTGCCTGCGACCTGCCGTGGTTCGGCGAGATGGTCGCGGCCGGGCGCATCCTGCCGCTTGACCCGCTGATCGCCGAGGCTGGTCTCGATCTCGACGACTTCCTTCCCGATGCGATCGCCAGCGTGCGACATGGCGGGTCGATCTACGGCTTGCCGATCGTCAACACCGCCGAACTGCTGGTGGTCCGGACCGATATCCTGGACGAGGCCGGACTGGATCCTCCGACCAGCACCGACCAGTTGCTCGATGTGGCTCGGGCGCTCCACAAGCCGCAACGGGGACAGTGCGGCATCGCCTGGAACGGCGGCCGCGGCACCGCCCTCGGACACACCGTCATGACGACCATGGCATCCTTCGGGCAGGCGATCGTCGATCTCGAAACCACCGACGACGGGTTTATGGCCGAGGACGCCAGCGGTCGCAACCTACGTCCCATGTTCGACAGCCCCGAGGCGATGGCGACGGCCGAGTACCTGATGGCGCTACGTGACGTGTCGCCGTCCAGCATCCTCTCGATGACGTGGTACGACCGCGCCGACGCCTATGCCAGCGGCGCGGCGGCCATGGGCTATTGCCACACCATGCTGGCCAACCTCTTCGAACTGGACCAGGCGTCACCCGCCTGCGGCCGCACCGGCTACCTGCCGCCGCCGTCGGGCGACGGCGCGCGCCCGGTGTCGACGCTCGGCGGATATGCGCTGGTGATACCGTCCAACATCGCGCCGGAGCGGGTGCCGGCTGTCTGGGAGGCGATGCAGGTGCTGACCTCGCCCAGCGCCGCCAAGCTGTTCGTGGCCAACGGCAGTCTCGCCAGCCCCCGGTTCAGCGTCAGCCGTGATCCGGAGATCGCTGCCATGTCGCCGATCATCGGCGTCGTGGACCAGATCGCGCGCGACGGCATCCTGCGCATGTGGCCGCGACCGCCGGTCGACGGAATCTCGGCGATCATCGAGGTGGCGGGCGAGACGTTCCACGAGATGCTGAGGGACAATCTGAGCCCGGCCGACGCGCTGGCCGCCGCCCAGCGGCAATGCGAGGCACTGATGCGCGACAGGGGGCATCTCTGACCCGGACGCCGATTCTGTTCGTAATGAACAAGATTGCGGGTCCCCCGCCTTCGGTCCCTGAACTAGGCTCCCGGAAACTGAGTTAGCCATCTCAATGCGCCTGCGGGACAGGTGCGTCACGCCGGACACCGGTTCGGCGCGCGGGTGTCCTTTCGGCCGGACGGCAAGTGGAGTTGTACGGTGAAGCTCTCATTCAACACTTGGGTGTATTCCAGTTTCCCCGTCTGGGTACCTGCCTATCCCCTCGATGAGGTCATCAGGCGGCTTGCCCGGCTGGGCTATGACGGCATCGAGATCGGCGCCGCGGCACCGCATGCCTACCCGGACTACCTCACCGCTGAGCGGCGGCGGGACATCAAGCAACTGCTGGACGACAACAATCTCGCGGTCTCGTCGATGCTGCCGGCGCCGGGCGGTGGCGCCGGGTTCAACGTCGCCTCGGCCAATCCCGCCGAGCGGGCAGCCGCCATCGACATGTACAAGCGCGTCGCTGACCTGTGCGCTGAATGGAACAGCCCCACGCTCCTCTACGTGGCCGGCTGGCAGGTCTTCGGAACCAGCCGCGCGCAGGCATGGGCCTGGAGCCGGAGCGCACTGGAGGAGGTGGCCGACCACGCGGCCGGCCACAATGTGACGGTCTGCGTCGAGCCCACCTCGGCGGACAGCAACCTGATCGACAGTTGCGACGACACGATCACCCTCATCGAGGAGGCCGGTCGGCCCAATGTCGCGGCGATGTTCGACACGTTCCACACCCACTACCGGAACGAGGTGCCGACCGACTATGTCTATCGCCTGGGCGATCGGCTGAAGCACATCCATCTGTCCGAGGCGGACCGCAATCCGCCGGGGACCGGCTCGATCGACTTCGTGGGCCTGGTCCAGGCCCTGCGCGACGTGAACTTCGACGGCTACCTGACCATGGAGATCGGGTTCAGCCGGCGTGCCGTCGATCCCGACGATATGGCGCGGCAATCGATCACCTACCTGAAGTCCATTCTCTGATCCTGGAACGACACCGCGCCGCAAGCGGCGCACGCTGAGGGAGGAACCCAACCATGAGACATCGACTATCCATCGCGGCGGCGATCGCGACGGCCGTTGCCGCCGGAGGCGCCGCGCATGCCGAGACCGTCATCACCCAGTGGGACCAGTTCGCCCAGTCGGGCATCACCGCGGCCGGGCCGGCCATGGACGAGCTGATCGCGACCTGCAAGCCGGCGCTTGGCGGCGCGACGGTCCTGCGCACCATCGCGCCCTCCATCGGCATCCGCGAGAGCTACCGGCTCGCCGTCTCCGCCGGCAAGACGCCGGACCTCGCCTACACTTGGCCGGCCGCCTCGGTGCTCGCCGGTTACGCCCGGATCGGTGCGCTGGCCCCGCTGGACGCCTACTACGCGCAGTACGGCTGGCCGCAGGTCAACGAGTTCTACAAGGGTCGCAACTCCTACGGCGGCGAGATCTTCGCCGTGCCGATGGAGCAGGACCTCATGGGCGTCTACTACAATCGCGACCTGTTCAACGAGAAGGGTCTCGCCGTCCCGACCACCTACGAGGAGTTTCTCGCGCTCGCCGAGACGCTGAAGGACGAGGGCATCGTGCCGGTCTCCTTCGGTAACCGCGACCGGTGGCCGGCCACCAACACGTTCAGCCTCATCCTGGGCCTGACCGCCGGCCTCGAGGCCGAGCAGGACGTGTTCTTCGGCGATACGCCGTGGACCAACCCGGCGTTCAGGGCGGCGGCCGAGAACTTCCAGGACTGGGCCGAGCGCGGGCTGTTCCCGCGCGGGTTCAACGGCATCGGCTACGATGAAGCCAACGCGCTGTTCCTGAGCGGTCGCGCCGCCATGACCATCACCGGTACCTGGGTATTGCAGGACATGATCCGCGGTGCCGAGTTCGACCTCGGCGTGTTCATGCTGCCGCCCATGGCCGACGGCGTGCCGTCCGGCACGATGTGGGGCGAGGGTTCGCAGTGGCAGCTTTCCGCAACCGCGTCCGACGACGTCAAGGATGCCGCCGCGGCCTATCTCGACTGTCTGCTGTCCGACGCAAGCCGCGAGGTCTGGGTGACCAAGGGCCACACCGTGACGATCGGGACGACGCCGGAAGAGCTGAGCGCCTGGGGTGCCGATCCGGTGGTCCAGGAGTTTTTCGGGGCTGGCCTCGCGACCGCCGGCACGAACTTCTACGACCTCCACACCACCCTGCCGGAAAGCGTCACGCAGGTGCTTTATCCGGAGTTGCAGCGTCTCGTCGGCGGCGACGCCACGGCCGACGAGTTCCTGGAGGCGATGCAAGCCGCCTGGCAGGCGGCTATCGACAACGGGGAACGCTGGATACCCTGACGGTCGCTATCATGGCGGGCCCCGGACCCCGGGGCCCGTCATCCTTTTCCAGGCGGTATCCATGTTCACGACGCGCGTTGCGTATCTCTTCCTCCTGCCCGCGCTCCTGCTCTACGGCGCGTTCGTGCTCGTTCCGGTCGGGCAGGTCGTGGCCTTCAGCTTTTTCGCGTGGGACAACGGCGTCGCCACCGGATTTGCCGGGCTCGATAACTTCGTGCGCCTGGCGGGCGACGACGTCTTCTGGGCGGCGCTCGGTCACAATGTCATCTGGGTCGTCCTGACGCTGGTCTTTCCGCTGACGGCCGGGCTCGTGCTGGCGGCGATCCTCGCGGAGCGCAGTGCGCGCACCATTCGCTGGCTCGGTGCGATCTACTTCATCCCTCGCACGATACCGCTGGTCGTGGCCGGGATTATCTGGGGGTGGATCTACAACCCGATCTTCGGCCTGCTGAACTACGCTCTCGAGGCCGTCGGGCTGGGTGGCCTCGCCGGTGCGTGGCTCGCCGACCAGGACTCGGCCCTCATATCGCTCAACGTCGTGGGCGCGTGGACCTTCTTCGGTTTCTGCGTCGTGATCTACCTGGCGGCGATCCAGTCGATCGATCCGTCCCTGTACGAGGCGGCCGACATCGATGGCGCCAAGTGGCGGCACAAGTTCAGGCACATCACGGTGCCGCTGCTGCGCGGCACCACGCTGTTCCTCGGTCTCTATGCGTCGATCGAGGCCATGCGGTTCTTCGACCTCGTCTGGGTCACCACGCAGGGCGGCCCAGGCTATGCGACCGAGGTCCTGACCACCCACGTCTACAAGACCTTCTTCCTGGTCGGTGATTTCGGTTATGCGGCCGCGCTGTCGGTGGTCCTGCTGGCCATCGTCCTCACCATCAGCGCACTCGCCTTCTCGCTGCTGAGGGCGCGATGAACCGCAGGCCCCGCATCGTCCAGTCGGCGATCCTCGCCGTCTTCGCCGTCTACGCGCTGGCGCCGATCTACCTGGTGGTTCTGGCCAGCATGCGTAGCGAGGCCGATCTCTTCTCGGGTCCGCTGGCCCTGCCGTGGCCGCTTGACCCCACCAACTTCCTGCGAGTCTGGATCGAGGGCGGCTTCTCCGGCTTCTTCGTCAACTCGCTGATCATCTCGTCGAGCGTCACGGTCATCATCCTGCTCACCGCGCCGCTTGCGGGCTTCGCGTTCGCCAAGATTCGTTTTGCCTGGCGCGAGCCCCTGTTCGCCCTGTTCCTGGCCGGCATGGTCGTGCCCGCGCCGTCGGTGATCGTCGCCCTCTACGGCAATCTGCAGGCGTTCGGCCTGATCGACCGGCAGATCGGGGTCATCCTGCCGCAGGCCGCGATCCTGATGCCGTTCTCCGTCTTCATGATGCGGACGGTGATGCAGGACATACCGGACGAACTGATCGAAGCGTCGGTGATGGACGGGGCCAATCCGTTCCTGTCATTTCTCGCGGTGGCGGTGCCGATCGCCCGGCCGGGCCTCATGTCGCTCGCGCTGATCGTGTTCCTGTTTTCCTGGCAGGAGTACCTCCTGCCGCTGGTGGTGCTGCAGACCGACGCGCTGAAGCCGCTGACGGTCGGCGCCGCCAACCTCCAGGGGCGGTACGGGATCGACTATGGCGGCATCGCCGCCGCCGGGCTGATCGCGTTCGCGCCGCTCGTCGTCCTCTTCCTGTTCATGCAGCGCTCGTTCGTGCGCGGATTGTCCGCCGGTGCGGTCAAGTAAACCTGGAGTCGATCATCCATGGCCAAGATGAATGCGGTCTTCCTGCCCGGCAACAAGCAGGTCGAAATTCGCAGCGTTGCGATCCCCCAGCCCGGCCCGGACGAGGTCCTGGTCGAGATCAAGGCGTCGTGCATCTGTCGCAGCGATCTCAGCCTCTATTACGGCAACGCCGTGGTGGGCGGTGAGGCTGCCGGCGCGTGCATCACCGGCCACGAGCCGGCCGGCGTCGTGGTCAAGACGGGCGAGGCCGTCAACGAGTTCGCGCCGGGCGACCGGGTCGCGGTCTATCTCGCTGTCGGTTGCGGCGTGTGCAAGCATTGCCGATCCGGCCATCACTATCTCTGCGCGAAGTGGAGATGCCTCGGTTTCACCGCCGACGGCGGTAACGCCGACTTCCTGAAGGTGCCGGCGCGCAACCTCCTGAAGACGCCGGACGGGATGTCCCACATCGCCGCCGCGATCTCGACCGACGCCTTCGGCACGCTCTATTCCGCCTGCCGCAAGGTGGGCATCGACGGCGCCTCCGCGGTCGGCATATGGGGCCTGGGGCCCATGGGGTCGGCCGGGGTGCTGGCGGCCAAGGCGATGGGCGGGCGCGTGGTCGCACTCGATCCCATCGCCGAACGACGGGCCTTCGCGAAGAAGCTCGGGGCCGATCTCGTGATCGATCCGCTGGCCGACGACGCGATGGACCAGGTCCGCGAATTCGCCGGCGACGAGGGCCTGACGGGCGCCATCGACTGCTCCGGGCAATCCGCCGCCCACAACATGGCGCTCGACGCGGCCGCGCCATTTGCGCGCATCGCCATGGTCGGCGAGGCGGCGGAGACCACCATCAAGCCCAGCGATCAGATGATCCGGAAGCAACTGACGGTGTTCGGCTCCTGGTACTTCGGCATGGACGAGTACGAGGACATCCTGGCGCTGATCTCAAGGCACGGCATCGACCTCGAACGGCTCGCCACTCACACGTTCGACCTGCAGGACGCGGAACGCGCCTTCCGCATGTTCGATCAGCGCGAAACCGAGAAGGCCGTGTTCGTCAGGTGAGGGCGCCGCAGCCGGCGGTCACGCCCTGAGCGTGCCGCCGGTCGCCTTCTCCACCGCCGCGACGACCTTGCCGGCCACCGCCTCGATCTCGGCATCCGTGAGCGTGGTCTCCATCGGCTGGAGCGTCACCTCGATGGCGACCGACTTGCGGTCCTCGCCCAGCGCATCGCTTTCGAACAGGTCGAACACGCTGGCCCCGGCGATCAGCTTCTTGTCGGCGCCGCGCGCCGCGCGAAGGATCGTCTCGGCGGTCACGTCGCGGCCGACCACGAAGGCGAAGTCGCGGCGCACGGGCTGGAGGCTCGACAGGGCGATCGCCTTGCGGGTCTTGGTCGCCTTGGCGCGCGGCTCGGGGATGGCGTCGAGGTTGATCTCGAAGCCGGCCAGCGGGCCTTCGACACCCAGCGCCTTCAGGGTGCGCGGGTGGAACTCGCCGAAGGTCGCGAGCACGGTCTTGGGTCCCTGACGGATGGTGCCGGCGCGGCCGGGATGGAACCAGTCCGGCGCGCCGTTCACGACCTGGATGTTGTTGCCGGCAAGTCCCAGCGCGTCGAGGACGGCCAGCGCGTCCGCCTTGACGTCGAACACGCCGACTGGTGTCGCGGGGCTCTGCCAGTGGCGCCCGCCGCCCGTGGTTCCGAGGGTTCCTTGCCGCACGCCGGCGGCGGCAATCGACTGGTCTTCGGGACGCACGCCCGCATAGACCTGGCCGACCTCGAACATCGCGAGATCAGGGTAGCCGCGATCGGCGTTGCGTTGGGCAGCCGCGGCGAGCCCGGGCAACAGGCTCGGGCGCATGTCGGACATGTCGGCGGCGATCGGGTTGGCGAGCTCGAGCGCCCTGTCGCCGCCGCCGAAGCGCACGGCGTGGTCGTGGGGGATGAACGACCAGATCATCGCCTCCACGAAACCGCGCGTGGCCAGCGCCCGCTTGGCCCGGCGGGTCCGGTGCTGCAGGGTCGTCAGCACCGGACCGGCGACGCCATGGATGTGCCGCAGCGGCACTTCGGGCACGTTGTCGACGCCGATGATGCGCACCACCTCCTCGACCAGATCGGCCTTGATTGCCACGTCGGGCCGCCAGGTGGGCACCTGAACGGTGATCGTGCCCTCGGTGCGGTGCGGCCTGGTGGTGAAGCCCAGCGCCTGGAGGATACCGGTGACCTCGGCCATCGACGGGTCGATGCCGGCCAGCCGCCGGATTTCGGTCAGCGGGAACTCGATCACCGTCCGCGGTTCCGGCACCTCGCCGGCGACCACGACGTCGGTGGGCGTGCCGCCGCAGATCTCCATGACCAAGCGGGTCGCCAGTTCCACTCCCGGCACCGTGAAGGCCGGGTCGACGCCACGCTCGAAGCGGTGGCGTGCGTCGGAGACGACGGCCAACCGCCGCCCGGTCTGGGCGATGTTGATGGGGTCCCACAGCGCCGATTCGATCAGCACGTCGGTGGTGGCTTCGTCGCAGCCGCTGGCCTCGCCGCCCATGATGCCGGCGAGCGACTCCACGCCGTTGTCGTCGGCGATGACGCAGACTTGCGGGTCGAGCGCGTAGGTCTTGCCGTCGAGCGCCAGCAGCTCCTCGCCGTTGCGCGCCGGGCGGACGGTCAGATCGCCCTTGACCTTGGCGGCGTCGAAGACGTGCAGCGGCCGCGATCGGTCCATGGTCACGAAATTGGTGATGTCCACCAGCGCGTTGATCGGCCGGAGACCGATTGCGAGCAACTTCTGCTGCAGCCATTTGGGCGACGGGCCGTTCTTCACGCCGCGCACCAGGCGGAGCGCGAACGCCGGACACCACGATGCCTTGTCGCTGAGATCGAGCCGCACGTCGACCGGGCAGGGGCCGTCGCCGGCCACCGGCTCGATTGACCGGTCGATCACGGTGCCGAGCCCCGAGGCCGCGAGGTCGCGCGCGATGCCCGACACCCCGAACGCGTCGGAACGGTTGGTGGTGACGGCGATGTCGATCACCGGATCGTCGAGGCCGGCATAGTCGGCATAGGCCGCGCCGACCGGCGCGTCGTCGGGCAGGTCGACGATACCCTCATGGTCGTCGGAGAGGCCGAGCTCGCGCTCCGACAACAGCATGCCGTTGGACTCGACGCCGCGGATCACGCCTTTTTCGAGATCGATGCCGGTGCCGGGAATATGGGTGCCGGCGGGCGCGAACACGCCGATCATGCCGGTGCGCGCATTGGGCGCGCCGCACACCACCTGCACCGCGTTGCCGTCGCCGGGATCGACCATGCACACCCTCAGCCGATCGGCGTTGGGGTGCTTTTCGGCCGAGATCACACGGGCGATGCGGAAGGGTGCGAAGTCGCGCGCCCGGTCTTCGACCTCTTCCACTTCGAGGCCGATCATCGTCAGCCGGTCGACCACCGTCGCGAGATCGGCGCCGGTGTCGAGATGTTCCTTGAGCCAGGAGAGCGTCGTCTTCATGGTCTTCGCTCCCCTACCGCGTCAGGCCGGCGAGCAGGCTCGGCACGTCGAGCGGCCGGAAGCCGTAGTGCCTCAGCCAGCGCACGTCGGCGTCGAAGAAGGCGCGTAGATCCGGCATGCCGTATTTCAGCATCGCCAGCCGGTCGATGCCGATGCCCCAGGCGTAGCCCTGGATGCGTTCCGGATCGAGCCCGCCGGAGCGGATGACGTTGGGATGCACCATGCCGCAGCCGAGGATCTCCATCCACTGGTCGCCCTGGCCAAGACGGAATTCGTCGCCCACCCGCTCGTAGCGGATGTCGACCTCCATCGACGGTTCGGTGAACGGGAAGTAGGACGGCCGGAACCGCATCTGCACGTCCGGCACCTCGAAGAAGGCCCGGCAGAACTCGCGCAGCGTCCATTTGAGGTGGCCGAAATGGGTCTCCTCGTCGAGCACCAGCCCTTCGAGCTGGTGGAACATCGGCGTGTGGGTCTGGTCGGAGTCGCAGCGATAGGTGCGGCCGGGGATGGCCACCCGGATCGGCGGCGCGATCGTCTCCATGGCGCGGATCTGCACCGGCGAGGTGTGGGTGCGCAGGAGCAGCCGTTCGCCGGTCTCGTCCGGGTGGAAGAAGAAGGTGTCGTGCATCTCCCGCGCCGGATGGCCCTCGCGGAAGTTGAGCGCCGTGAAGTTGTAGTGGTCGGTCTCGATGTCCGGACCTTCGGCGATGGCGAAGCCCATGTCGGCGACGATGGCGGTGATCTCGTCCATCACCTGGCTCACCGGGTGGATGCGCCCGGCCTCGGTGGGTGCGGCGCGCACCGGCAGCGTCACGTCGACGGATTCTTCCGCCAGCCGCCGGTCGAGTTCGCGCTCGTCGAGGAGCGCGCGGCGGGCGAGGATGGCGTCGTTGAGCCTGGCCTTGAGGCCGTTCAGCGCCGGGCCCATCACCTTGCGCTCGTCCGGCGTCATGCCGCCGAGCTGCTTCAAGAGATCGGAGACGGAGCCCTTCTTGCCGAGCGCTGCGACGCGTTCGGCTTCCAGCGCCGGCACGTCGTCGGCCGCGGCAATGCGGGCGGTGAGGTCGCTCTCAAGCGCCTCGATATCGGGCAGGGTTTGTGCGGTCATCAGCCTGACCTGATCGTTCGGTCGCCGGGCCCGGCTGTGACGGCCGTCCGGCGTGGAAGGAAAACTGGCGGCTGACGAGGTGCCTCAAGCGAGCGCGCTTTGTGCCTTCTCGACCAGCGCCTTGAACGATTCCGGCTCGCTGACGGCCAGCTCAGCCAGAACCTTGCGGTCAATGTCGACCCCGGCCTTGCCGAGGCCGTCGATAAATCGGCCGTAGGGCATGCCGTGTTCGCGGGCGGCGGCGTTGATCCGCTGGATCCACAGCGCCCGGAAGGTGCGCTTGCGGTTCTTGCGGTCGCGATAGGCGTACTGGTTGGCGCGATCGACCGCCGCCTTGGCGGTGCGGATCGTGTTCTTGCGCCGGCCGTAATAGCCCTTGGCCTGCTTGAGGATCTTCTTGTGCTTGGCGTGGGAGGTGACCCCACGGGTGACGCGCGACATGGCAAGGCTCTCCTGGAGGTGGTGTGCTCAGGCGTAGGGCAGGAAGTTCTTCTTCACGATCCGCGCGTCCTGGTCGGACAACACGGTCGTGCCCCGCGCGGAGCGGATGAACTTCGTGGAGCGTTTGATCATGCCGTGCCGCTTGCCGGCCTGCTGCACCTTGACCTTGCCGGTCGCGGTGACCTTGAAGCGCTTCTTGGCGCCGCTCTTGGTCTTCAGTTTGGGCATTTGGCGTCCTTTCGGATGATGCGGGGGCAAGCCCCGCAAGGAGCTTCTCGGCGCCGCCACGGCATGCCCTTTCAGGCCGGGCGGCGCGGAACCGCGGGGTTATACGCGCGGCGGGGTGGTGGGGCAAGGGGTGGGCAGGCGGCGGGTGTGTCAGGCGCTGCGGCCGAGGGCGGCAAGGCGGGCGAGGATGTCGCTGCGGAGGTGGGTTGCTTTGTCGTGGTTATAGGCCGTGTGTTCGGGGTCGAAGACGGTCAGAGCCGCGTCGACATTGGTCAGCGCCGCTTCTAGATGGGTACGAGGGTCAGCAACCGTGTCGATATCGGCATGTTCGAACTCAACAACTGCCACGTTCTCATGTGTCATCGCCCACTGCACCGGATGGTCGGCTTCGGTGAAGACCCGCATCGCCGCACGATAGGCGTCTACCGCCCCGCCCAGCAGCCGGGCCCCTTCCTTGCCGCGGACACGGCTGCCCTGGTCGCGCAACGCTACGCCGAGATTGTTCTGGGTCATCGCCCAGTCCACCGGATGGTCGGCCTCGGTGGTAACCCTTAGCGCCGCGCGATATGCGTCGACCGCCTCGCCCAGCAGCCGGGCCCCTTCCTCGCCGCCGACACGGCTGCCTTGGTCGCGCAACGCGACGCCGAGATTGTTCTGGGTCATCGCCCACTGCACCGGATGGTCGGCCTCGGTGCGGACCCGCAGCGCCGCGCGACAGGCATCGACTGCTTCGCCCAGAAGCCGGGCCCCTTCCTCGCCGCCGACACGGCTGCCCTGATCGCCAAGCGCGATGGCCAGGTTGCTCTGGGTCATCGCCCACTGCACCGGATGGTCGGCCTCGGTGTATACCCGCAGCGCCGCGCGAAAGGCGTCGATCGCTTCGCCGAGGAGCCGAGCACCTTCTGCGCCACCAACGCGGCTGCCCTGAAAACGAAGAGCGGTCGCCAAGTCGTTCTGAGTCTCGGCCCAAGCCACGGGATGGTCGACCTCTGTGAAGACACGAAGAGCCGCCCGGCATGCATCGATCGAGGCAACCAGTAGGCGGGTACCCTCTGCGCCGCCAATGCGGTTCCCTTGTTGGCCCAGCGCAACGGCCAAGTCGTTTTGGGTCGTGGCCCATTCTAATGGATACTCGGCCTCAGAGTAGACCAACAGCGCTTTGTTGTAGGCCTCGACAGCGTACTCGAACCCACGTCCACCAAATCGGTCGGAGTAGCGGAACAACTGCTTTCCGTGCTCCCGGAACCTCGCCGCCATTTGCTGTTCGCCTACTTCGGCGAGGCTGTAGGCGGCCGCAGTAAAATGCCGATAAGCCTCCTCTACGCGTCCGCGCATCAGCGCGTTTTCAGCCCGAAGCTCCTTTGTTTGAGCGGCTATGTTCGTCTCGACTTCATCGACGCGCGACAAGAGTGATTCCACCTCCGGGAAGTCGAGACGCTCGGCTGCGTCCCGCGCCGCGGCCTTGAGATTCCCAATGCCCACGGTGCGATCATCAATGGTGTCAATGTCCTGCCGGTAGCGACGAAAGTCGTCAGCCTTGGCCGCGAGCTGGTCGCGGAGTTCGTCCTCGCTTAGCGATGACGGCGCCTCGATCTCAAATTGCACGGCCAGTGCCTCCAAATGGGTGCGCCGCAATTCGCGTGATTCATCTAGCGCCAGCGCGAGACTGCCGTATCGTTCGCTGAGATCCGTCAAGATATCTGCGATTGCCTTGACGCGCGCGAGCACCTCGCGTGCGATCTGCGGCCCGAGCGTGTCGACGAACGTTGCATCGTTGAGCAGCCGCTTGAAAACCGGCGTAACCGCCCCCTCAAAGAATCCTATTATCTCGGGTCGTCGGTGCTCGGGGTCGGTCAGCCGCCGCAACATCAGCGCGACGATGGCCTTCGCGTCGAGACCTTTGGCCGCGAGGTCGCTTGGCGTCGGCAGCCCGGCCTCGATCATCTGCGGCAGCAGGATATCGGCATCCGTCGGATGTCGCGCAGCGAGAGCGGCCGTGAGGCGATCGGCCAGTTCGTCGACCAGCTCCGTCGTGCCCGTGGTCCCCGATCCGAAGATACCGCGGAGCGACAGATAGGCAGGTGCCACGGCGCCGGCCCCGATCGTGGGTGCGGCAACAAAGGCCGCGACACCAATCAACAGGTTTGCCGCGTGGACCAAATATGTTTCACGGACAGGTTCACGGACCTTCTCTTGGAGTGAAACTGGTTTGGCGATCTTCGGTCGCATCTTGCGTAGAGAAGCATTATCTTCCAGCAATTCGTATTGCTCTGAACTCAGGCTACACTTCGAAAGATCGGCGTGTGACAAATCCACGCCAACAAGGTTCTGTCCGCGCAAATCCGCATCGCGAAAGTTCACGTCGCGATAGAGCTTGCTGGGATCCACTCCGGCTATGTCAGCAAGTTCTCGCAGATCACTTGTATCGGCACTCAATATCGATTCGACTTTGCTAAGCCAGTTGTTCATCTTGAAAAAGGAACCACTATGTTAAATAGAACAATGTCTGAAAAGATCTCGGACATGTCGCCAGCGTCGAGGTTTTCGTTTCTTAGGCATTCTTTTATGTAACCTTCGGCGGCGGCAAGGCGCTCAGCCGATCCAGCTCGACTCCGCCATTCCACATCTGCAGCGTTGTTTTTGAGCTTGATGTCCTCAATTACGATGTCCTCTCTCTTGCACCGAACTTCGATTATTGCTTCTGGATACAACTCACGGTCGCTATCTCTTTGTCTTTGTTTTTTTGTACGATTGTCAATAACTGCCAAGCGCGGCTCTTTCTTGGAGTCCCAAACCGGGCCGTACAAAGTGCGATGCCTAGCCGGCGTCAGTCGCCAACAATGATGGCCGTCGGCGGACTTCGCGTGCGTGGCAGCGATATTGGCCGTGTTCTCTTTGAATTTGGATTTTTTGTTGCGAAATCGACCCTTCAAACCTGACAGACCAATTCTGCCCAGGATGCCCTTTGGTGAGACACCAAGAGTGGCGCCCGCGCCGTATCCGGAAGTAGTTTTTTCGTGCGTCTCAACAATGCCAGTTGCAGGTCGATTTCGCGACACGCTGCCACTGTCGACCTCCAAACTCGATGACTCTCCGATAAGAACGACTATCTGCGCGTATTTAAGCGACAGCCTGAACCGAACTGGCGAGTCCACTTCGCCGCCTATGCGCGCTCGAGGCTTGAAAACTGCGTCGACGTGGAGGTCCGCCCGCGTTGGCTTCCCTTTCTTGGTCGCGTACCAAGCGTCGATCGATATGAGCTCGGCCAGAGCTCGCTTCCGATTGTGTTCGCTCTTTGTCAAAGCAGCACGATGGTGGTGCCCCAGTTCGGCGAATTAGATCGCAAAACCTTTGGTTGCACAACAACTCCGTGCCGTGAACGCACTGGTTCAGGAGAGGATGGTCGTCGGCGCGGGTGACTAGGACCGGCATCCATTACTGGCCGGCGTGGCCGACCGCGCCGACACATTCCGCCCTACGACCCTCGGGCGAACCACATCCGGCCGATCAGACCGTCGCGGCGCACGAACTGGTGGTAGAGCGCCGCGGCGACGTGGAGCACGAACAGCGCCAGCATCAGGCGCGCGCCGACGGCGTGGCCGCCGCGGGGCGGGAACTGCCAGAAGTCCGGCAGCGTCCCCTCGGCCCCGCCGAAGATCACCGGCCCCGCGCCGGAGAAGGCGAGCAGCGCGATGCCACTCGCTGTCATGAGCAGGATCACCACGTAGAACAGGAGATGGACCGCGCGGCCGGCGAAGTCCTGCCAGCGCGGCGTGCCCTCGGTCGGGCCGGGGCGGTCGTCAGCCCACCACCACCAGCCGATGCGCACGAGCGTGAGCACCAGGATGGCGATGCCGAGCGGCACGTGGACGGCGAGCACCTCGGCCTTGGCGGCGCTCTCGGTGAAGCCGGCCGCGCGCATGCCGGACCCCCACAGGATGATGATCAGGAGCGCGCTCAGCCAGTGGATGGTGATCGCCACCCAGCCATACCGTGTCGTGGTGCTCTTCGCCGCCATGGTCGTCTCCGCCGTTTTTGCGATAGGGGGCGCGGGCAATCTAGGATGCGCCGTCCGGCGCGCGTTTGACACCCGTCAATATACAAGGGGACCGGAGCCCGCCGATCGCGGGCGCGCCCGCACGCCGAGCTTGCGGTCGGCGTGTGGCTTGACGGCGGCTGTTGTCTTGCCGGCGGCGCCTAGCGCGGCGCCAGCACCATGATCATCTGGCGGCCTTCGAGCTTGGGCTCGGCCTCGACCTTGGCGATCGGTTCGATCTCCTCGCGGACGCGGTTCAGGAGACGCACCCCCAGTTCCTGGTGGGCCATCTCGCGGCCGCGGAAGCGGAGCGTCACCTTCACCTTGTCGCCTTCCTCGAAGAAGCGCCGGATCGACCGCATCTTCACGTCGTAGTCGTGCGTGTCGATGTTCGGACGCATCTTGATCTCCTTGATCTCGATGGTCCGCTGCTTCTTGCGCGCCTCGGACGCCTTCTTCTGGGCCTGGTACTTGTACCGGCCGTAGTCGAGGATCTTGGTGACGGGTGGTTTGGAGTTCGGCGAGATTTCGACGAGGTCAAGTCCGGCCTCGGATGCCATGGCCATCGCCTCTTCGGTGGCGACGACGCCGCGGTTCTCACCTTCGCTGTCGATCAGTTGGACTTCGGGAACGCGGATCTCCGCGTTGGTCCGGGGGCCTTCCTTGACGGGAGGCGGTGCTCTAAAGGGTCTGCGAATGGTGTTGTTCTCCTAGGCGTTGTTAACGACAATGGTTGGGGCCCGGCCGATACCGGGCCGCATGAGGATTCGGTCAACCGGCGTCGGAAGTCAACCGGCGCCGTTTCTTGTGTCACAGGCGGGTACAGTTTCCATGAACGAGGTCAGTTCCCTGAATCTGGCGGTCGGTGAAGGTGCCGAGGCCCGCGACATCGCGGTCATGAAGCGCGCGGGGCGCGCGCCGGGTCTGGTCTGGCTCGGCGGCTTCCGCTCCGACATGACCGGCACCAAGGCGGTGGCCCTCGATGAACTCGCTGCCGAGCGCGCTCTCGCCGCCACCCGGCTCGACTATTCCGGCCACGGCGCCTCGTCCGGCCGTTTCGAGGACGGCACCATCTCGCGCTGGCTGGAGGAGTCGATCGCGGTGATCGAGCGCATGACGGAAGGGCCGCAGATCGTGGTCGGTTCGTCCATGGGCGGGTGGCTGGCGCTGCGCGTGGCCGAGCATTTTCGCGGGCACGGCCGCGTCGCCGGTCTGGTGCTGATCGCACCGGCGACCGACATGACGCACGACCTCATGTGGGAGCAGATGGACGAGCAGGCAAGGGCAGCGCTTGCGGGCGAGGGGATGGTGCCCGTCCCCAACGACTACGGCGAGCCGTACCCGATCACCCGGGCGCTGATCGAGGACGGCAAGCGGCACCTCTACGGCGACCGCCTGATCGAGACCGGCTGCCCGGTGCACATCCTGCAGGGTGCAGCCGACACCGACGTGCCGTGGCAACATGCCATGAAGCTGGTCAGCCTGCTCGGCTCCGACGACGTGGTGTTCACACTGGTGAAGGACGGCGACCACCGCCTGTCCCGCCCGGAAGACATCGCCCGCCTGCGGTCGGCAATCGACGGGCTGGTGGAGGGTCTCTAGGTCCGCCGCGATCTTGGCTGAGTTTCGTAAATCACTTCAAGCAGTTAATGATACGTCTACTGTTGTGAGCACTCATGCGTGTTCTGGCCGGATGTTTGATTTGGCTTCAGCACTCGGTTTTTCGACAGCGCCTGCAGTTGCCTTTGTTTGACTGGCGCTGCTGATCCATAATTACGCGAACTCCCAGCTAGCAACGCGATCGAACAGCGAGATGTCGATACCGGTGAGGCAGCACCTTCGGCGCGTGAATCGAGAATACATCTCAGTATGTCATCACTCGCGCTCAGGCTATCGCAAGTTAAGATTCGTCGAATCTTCCGATCAGACATGCTTTGAGTTCTATAACGAAGAATCGATCGGGCCTGCGAGAGTGTTGCCATATATGCCAGCGCGAATACGTGGCAGTAGACCCGGAAGAAGATGGAAGCAGCTAAGCTTCAAACAATTCTAGAGCGAATTATCCTCACCCCCGCCAGCTTCCCTCCCGCCACATGGCCGAGAGGCCGTGGCGATAGGTGGGATGGCGGAGCGTGACGCCCAGCTCGTCCTTGATCCGCGTGTTCCGCACCCGCTTGTTGTCGCCGTAGAACGAGCGCGCCATGGGCGACAGGTCGGCGTCCTCGAACGCGACCTCCGGTGGCGGTTCGACGCCCATCAGGTCGGCCGCGAAGGTCACCAGATCCTGCGGCGGTGCCGCTTCGTCGTCGGCAAGGTTGAAGATGCCCGTGGCCCGCCTGTCCCACGCCGCGGCGACCGCGGCCGCGATGTCGTCCACATGGATGCGGTTGAACACCTGCCCCGGCTTGACCACGCGCCGCGCCGCGCCCCGTTCGAGATTGGCGAGCGCATTGCGTCCGGGCCCGTAGATGCCGGCGATGCGGAAGGTCGCGAGCGGCAGGCCGCGCGCATCGGCCAGCGCCTGCCAATCCTCCTCCGCCGCCAGCCGCTGCCGTGACCGCGTGCGCTCCGGGCGGGGTGTCGTTGTCTCGTCGATCCACGCACCGTCGTGGTTGCCGTAGACGCCGACGGTCGACAGATAGCCGAGCCACGCCAGCTCGGGTGCCGCCATCAGGTCGGCCCCGTGGTGGACGAGCACCGGGTCGGCCGCGCCGGGCGCAATGGAGATCACCACGTCGGTCGCACGCGCCAGCGCTGCGGCGACGCCTTCGCCGGGCCGCTCGCCGTCGAAGACCAGCGTCTCGATGCCCTCGCGCGCCAGCGCCGCGGCCTTCTCCGGCGTGCGCACGGTGCCGCCGATCCACGCCGCCTCGCCGGCGATCCGGCGGGCGAAGGCCAGCGCGCTGAAACCGAGGCCGAAGATGAAGACTCGGCGATTCATTCGGCGGCTCACGCAGCCTCGCCCCGCCATTCGGCGATGACCGACACATCGTCTTCGCCGGCCTCACGGACGGCCCTCAACGCGTCGAAATCCGCCGGCGGCAGGAGCCGCGACAGCGCCCACACCGCCGCACCGCGCACCATCGGATCGGCATCGCCGAGGTGGTCGCGCACGACCGCGGCGTTGGCGCCGCGGCCGCTGTTGCCGAGCGCGATCAGCACGTTGCGCACGAAACGATTGCGCCCGATGCGCTTGATCGGCGAGCCGGAAAAGTGCCGGCGGAACCCGGCGTCATCAAGGCCCGCAAGGTCGGCGAGCACCGGCGCGCGCAGGTCGTCGCGCGCGGCCAGCTTCATCTCGCGCGTGCGGCTGGCGAACTTGTTCCACGGGCACACCGCCAGGCAGTCGTCGCAGCCATAGATGCGGTTGCCCATCGCCGCGCGAAAACCCACCGGGATCGGCCCGTGATGCTCGATGGTGAGATACGAGATACAGCGGCGGGCATCGAGGCGGTAGGGCGCCGGGAAGGCATCGGTCGGGCAGATGTCGAGACAGGCGGTGCATTGGCCGCAATGGTCGCCTTCCGGTTCGTCAGCCGGCAGGGGCGCATCGGTCAGGATCGCGCCGAGGAAGAGCCACGAGCCGAAGTCGCGACTGACGAGGTTGGTGTGCTTGCCCTGCCAGCCGAGGCCGGCCGCCCCCGCCAGCGGCTTTTCCATCAGGGGCGCGGTGTCCACGAACACCTTCACCGCATGGCCGGTCGCGGCGGCGAAGCGCCCGGCGATGCGTTTCAGCTTGCCCTTGATCAGATCGTGATAGTCGCGGTGGCGGGCATAGACCGAGACGGTCGCGCGATCGGGCTCAGCGAGCGTGGCCAGCGGATCGTCGTCGGGGCCGTAGTTGAGGCCGAGCATCACCACGCTCTTTGTCTCGGGCCACAGGGCGGACGGGGCGCCCCGCCGGTCGGCCTTGGCCGCCAGCCAATCCATGGTGCCGTGGTGACGATCGTGGAGAAACGTCGCGAGGCGGTCCGCGGCCTCAGGGATCGCGTCGGGCGTGGTCACGCCGAAGGCGTCGAAGCCTTCCGCGCGCGCCTCCGCCGCGAGGTCAGCCTTCAGCGCCGCCGGATCGGCGTTCAGAAATCGAGGTCGGCGTAGTGCGTCGCCGCCGGCAGGCCGCGCACCTGATCGGCGAGGAGCGCGCGGAACGACGGCCGCGACTTGATGCGGGCGTACCACGCCTTGGCTCCCGCGTCCTCCTCCCATGGCACCTCGCCCATATAGTCGACCACTGACAGCACCGCCGCCGCGGCAAGGTCGGCCAGGCTGATGTCGCGGCCGGCCAGCCCGTCGCGGCGGGCGCTCAGGTAACCGATATAGCGCATGTGGTAGCGGATGTTGGCGCGCGCCGCGCGGATCGCCGCGGCGTCGGGCGCGCCGCCGCCCTCCGATGGCGCCAGACGGCGCTTGTAGACCTTCTCGTTGACGAGGTAGCTCGCCACCTCGGCGTCCATCTTGTCGAGGAACCAGCTCACCAGCCGGCGCGTCTCGGCCCGCTCCACCGGATCGGCCGACAGCAAGGATTGTTGCTCGCCGAGCCGCTCGCCGCGCGTCTCCAGCAGGTATTCGGCGATGATCGCCGCGCCCGCGATCACCGCCTCATTGTCGTCGATGAACACCGGCAGCGTGCCGGCCGGGTTGAGCTCCAGGAAGTCGTCGCTGCGGACCCAGGGGGTCTCCTCGGCGAGCTCGAGCGTCACGCCGTACTCGGCGCAGACGAGGCGGACAAATCGGGAGCCCGCGGACAGGGGAAAATGGCGAAGAACGGGCATGGCGCAGTCGCGAAGGCTCCCGGCGGACCGATGACGAATCGCACGCTAGGCGGCGCGGGCGGATCGGGTATAGAACCCGCATTCGACGCCAACAAGGCGAATCGCGGCGGCTGACCCGGGGAACCCATGCAGCTCATCGACATCGTTCACGCCGTGATCCTCGGCATCGTCGAAGGCGTGACCGAGTTCATCCCGGTCTCCTCCACCGCCCATCTGCTGCTGGCCGGCCGCCTGCTCGGCTTCAATAACCCCGGACAGGCCTTCGAGGTGCTGATCCAGCTTGGCGCCATCCTGGCGCTGGTCTCGGTCTATTTCGCGCGGCTCTGGCATCTCCTGGTGACGTTGCCGCGCAGCCCGGAGACCCAGCGCTTTGCGCTGGGCGTGGTGATCGCCTTCCTGCCGGCGGCTCTGCTCGGCGTGGCTTTCCACGACCTCATCACCGGTGTGTTCTTCCACTCGCTGGTGCTGATCTCGGTCGCCCTGATCGTCGGCGGCATCGCGCTTCTGTGGCTCGACCGCCTGCCGATCACGCCACGGCACACCGACATCGCACGCTACCCGCTCCGCCTGTGCCTGGGCATCGGCATCTTCCAGACCCTGTCGCTGATACCCGGGGTGTCGCGTTCAGGGGCGACCATCGCCGGCGCGCTGCTTCTGGGCGCCGACAAGCGCTCGGCGGCGGAGTATTCGTTCTTTCTCGCCATGCCGACCATGGCCGGCGCCTTTGCGTTCGATCTCTACAAGAACATCGACCGGATCGACGGCAACCAGGCGATCCTGATCGCCATCGGCTTCGTCGTCGCGTTCCTGTCGGCGCTGGTGGTGGTGCGGGCGTTTCTTGATTTCGTCAGCCGTCACGGCTTTGCGCCGTTCGGCTGGTGGCGCATCGCCGTGGGCACGTCCGGGCTCGTCGCCGTCTTCTTCTTCGGCGCCTGACCGGCCGCTCAGGTCGAGTGCCGGTGTTCCTGGAACTGGCCGCGGGAGCGGAACCGGTAGAGGTAGCTCGGCAGGATGGCGTCGAGCGAGGTGGGGGTGATCCCGAGCCCCTCAAGTGTCCGCGCTTCGGCGATCGCCGCCTCCGTGACCACGTTGTCGACCGTGAGCTGGCGCATCTGGTCGAGGGTGACGAGGCGTCCGGGCAGCACCTGCAGGATCGCGGCCTGGACGTTGGCGAGCGACCACGGGACCGGTACCAGGAGGCGTCGGCGGTCGGTCTCCGCGAGCACCAGCTCCATGAGTTCGCGATACGTCCTGATGTCGGGACCGCCGGTCTCGTAGACCGCGCCCGAATGCGTCTTGCCGTCGACCGCCTCGGCAAACACCTGTGCGAGGTCGTTCACGTAGAGGGGCTGGAACCGCGTGCGCCCGCCGCCGAACAGCGGCAGCGCCGGCAACAGCCGGGCGAGGGCGGCGAAGCGGTTGAAGAAATCGTCTTCGGGTCCGAACACCAGCGACGGCCGGATGATCGTCGAGGCCGGCAGCGTTTCCAGCACCGCCGCCTCGCCGGCGGCCTTGCTGCGCCCGTACTGCGAGGGCGACTCCGGATCGGCGCCGATCGCCGAACCGTGGACGATGCGGGCAAGGCCGGCGTCGCGGGCTGCCTCGGCGACGACGCGGGCGCCGTCCGCCTGCACGGCGTCGAAGCTCTGCGCGCCTTTCTCGGCGAGGATACCGACAAGATTGACCACCACGTCGGCACCTTCCACGGCGCGCTCCACCGACCAGCGATAGCGAAGGTTCGCCTGGATCGGCTGGACCCAGCCGACCATGCCGAGCGGCTGCAGGTGGCCGGCGAGATCAGGCCGCCGCACGGCGGCACGCACCCGCCAACCGCGCTTCAGAAGAGCGCGGACCACATGGCGGCCGATGAAACCGGACCCGCCGAAGACGGTGACCAGGCCGCGATCGGCGCTCGTGACGGGCATCAGGGGACCTCCGTTCGGCAACGGGCTCTCATAACTGCTCGCGACAGGGGTGTACAGGCGACCGGGCGGGGTGTGGCGCGTCGTCGGCGCGGACCGGCCGCGGTCGCGCGCCACGGACGCGCGAGGCTTCGTTGACAAGGTCGCCCCGCGCGCTTAACTCAACGCCCGCAGTGCCCAGGTGGCGGAATTGGTAGACGCGCACGGTTCAGGTCCGTGTGGTGCAAGCCGTGGAGGTTCGAGTCCTCTCCTGGGCACCAGCCGCCTCTCTCATAGCTGAACATACCGTCTCGGCTTGCTGGCGTCCTGCGCCAGCATGATGTGGCCACTGCCAAAGCACGTTTGCGACGGGCGCCCGGGTCGATCAGATTGGCCGTCGCTGATGTGCCATCTCCGGACCTTCAGGAGTATCGTGACAGCGAGATGCGCAGGTCGCAGCCACCTACCGGCTGACCTTGCCGGCTTATGCCCTTGATCGGCCTCGTAACTGAAGTCTCACAGGCCGACCGTCGCGTGCAGATTTCAATGCGGCCATGCTCAGGTTGAGGGCGCGATAGTCGGTCTCGCGTCCAGACAGTACGCGCAGGAACGTGTCGATATCGTTGATGTAAGACTGCTTGTATCTTTCGATGAAGAAATGCTTGAGCGGGTCGGTGGATATTGCGTCCTTCAGCGACGGCCCCACGCTGTTTGCCGCCTGATTGTTCGTCTGTACCATGCCTTTTCGAACCGAAGACCTCGACGCGCTGATCGCACCCGTAGACACTCCTCCGGCTGACATTGATCTGGCTGATGGCCCCTCAAAGCAGTGCGCTTTCATTCGATCGGATAGAGATGCCTAAATTCTCCGCAAACCTTGGCTTTCTGTGGACGGAGAAGCCGCTATTGGAAAGGATCGACAACGCCGCGAAAGCCGGCTTTGCAGGGGTGGAGTTTCACTCGCCGTACCAAGAAGACCCGGTCAGCATCAGGCAGAGGTGTGACGACCACGGCCTCACCATTGTGGGTGTGAACTCTTATACCGACGACGCAATCGAGAAGGCTCGCGTCCTCCTGGCACCGCGGCACAGGAAGAAAGCCGAACACATCATCGACCGGTCTCTCGAATTTGCGCAGGCACTTGGGGCTGGCTACCTGCATGTACTGTCCGGCACAGCAGAGCCTGACGACAGGAAGACTGCGTTGGACTGTTTCTCGCAAATCTTGGCCTACGCCGCCGAGAATTCGAGGGACAGCTCTTTCGCTTTGGCAGTCGAAGCGCTGAATCCTTACGACAAACCTGGGTATTTGCTCAGCCGCATCGACGACGCCGCGAGGTTCATCTCGGGGTTATCGACGACAAAGGCAAAGATCCTGTTTGACGCCTACCATTTGGGCATGTGCGGCGATCCAGTTCTGGCAAAATTCCGTGCCTATCAGGACCTCATTTGTCACGTGCAAGTCGCCGGCATCCCCGACAGAAACGAGGTCGACCAGGGGACTTATGACTATGGCGGATTCTTTCGGAGTCTGAGCGCAGCCGGTTATCAGAAGTGGGTCGGATTGGAATTCAAACCCACGCCGGGCCGCGATATTGCTCCCCCTGTGTTCGAGCTGGTTGTCGAGAGAATCGAGCCAGAGTGAGCTCTCCGCTCGCGTCGAATTGCCGTTCTCTGATCTGTTCGCCGATTTCTACGAAAGGGTCTCGCCGACTCGGCAGCGCGGGCAGGTTCGACCTGTGAGCGGCAGCGGTCAAAGCCTCGATTCTCGGACTGAGACACGGCCGATACCCGGCGGGGGTAAGCTGTACCCGGAGTTGATCCTCTCGATCATTTTGATATGATAATTATACCAAAACTAGCCCCCTAATGAGCGAGCAGAGGAGGTGTACGACGTTCGTGGTCGCCCTCCAGCGTCGTGTAGATGTTCCGTATCACGAATGTAAGGTTGAAGCCCGTGGAGCGCGTCCGCATAGACTCCGACAATGAAATACATGTGATCCAACACCATCCCCTCGGCGACCAGGCCACCTTCGTTTTCCTGAATTCTATGGGCGCGTCCACAGCTACTTGGGAGAGTGCCATAGCTCCCGGGTTGCGGACGAAAGGCTATGGGCACGCTGAGCTTCGACTATCGAGGCCAGGGGGACTCAGTTTACGGCGCCAAAGCGCGACTTGATGTTGATGAGATTGTCGGCGACGTCATTCGTGTCTGCACGGATCGCCAGCCCGAAAGGCCAATATTGGTGGGGTTATCTATTGGCGGTCTGTTCGCCATGCGAGCCTTCTTGGATGGTGTATCGGCCGAGGGCCTCGTACTCATCGATACGCTGAGAAAACCCGGTCCGCTGCTTGAATGGATCAACACATTGGAGGCCAGACTGGTCGCGACCGGCGGTCTGCAATTGCTGCTTGATGTTGTCCGGCCTGTGCTTTCCGCCCCGACCGAGCTCCCCAAATTTCGCCCGACACATCTGTCTGCCGACGAATACACGCCTTTCCCGCCGGACCATCCGTTTCGCCGGCTCATGGAGCAGATTCGCGAAGCCGATTGGGGCATTCCATATGAGGAGCTCTCTCTGCCGACATTGGTCATGACAGGGCTGCATGATCGACTGTTTCGGGTTCAAGAAGACGTGGATGAACTCGTTGAGAGGCTGCCAGACGCTACCGTTTTTGACTTTCCGGATGGAGGGCACTCTCTTCAGGCAGAACAGCCAGACCGTGTGGTCGAATTGTTGGACGAATTCGCCGAGCAGATAGCTCAAGCACGATGAGAGAAGAGGAACGAACCCTTGTGAACCAGGCGTCAGGTGGGAACACCCGTCTCGACAGAAAGTAGATGCGCATTCATCCGTTCTTCGGCCGCATCCGGATCATGTCTGGCAATTGCATCGAAGATCTGCTCGTGGAATTTGAGAGCCATCTCAGGTCTGCCTGGTTGGGACAGCGTAACGCGGCGCTGGATAATCAGCCAATTCAGCAGGGCATTGACGATCACGGGAAATATCGGGTTCCCACACTCAGCGGCGATCGACGCGTGGAAATCCGAATCGGTCGTCCAGAACAGCTCTAGATCCGGTAAGGCGTCACGATTCGCCTGCAACTTCGCGCCCAGTATTTCGATTTGCGCATCCGTGATCTCAACGGCCAGTTTGCGAGCAAGCGCCCGCTCGATGACTCGACGCAACTCCATCAAATTGGCGACGTTTGACTGTTTGTTCAAAACCTGCCGGACGATCAAGTCCAGTTCATGAGTCACGACATCAAATGACGGTTCGAGAACACGTGGGCGGCGTCCACTTCCAACTTCGATCAAACCGCGTTTGGAAAGCGAGAAGAGCGCCTCGCGGATGGAGGGGCGTCCGACTGCGAACCGCTCCATCAGCTCCCGCTCAGATGGCAACATGTCGCCGGGGTTGAAGTTGCCCTCCGCGATGTCTTCAGCAAGAGCCTTTTCAATCGGTTCGGACAGTTTTTGCTGCTTCATGCATCGTCACTAGTGCAGTTCCATGGGAAAAAAAAGTACCGGGCTGCTGGATGATTCCCACATGGGAGGCAGATTCGTCGACGAGGCTGCCCATAACCTCCGTACTCAGATTCCTTCCGTACGACGCAGCGCCCCTGGCTCGCCGCGGTGGCCAATCCTGGCGACAACCAACAGCCCCAACTCTGGAACGACAATCGTGACAATTCTCCGCGCTTCTGAGGTGACACCCAGCGAAAAAATGGTATAAAAATCATACAAAAATTCGGCTCGGGTCGTTCTCCATGATAGACACGAAGGCTCTCAAAAGGGCCACGAAGCACCCATTGGTTGATGGAGCACGACTTTCGTCGCTGATCGGCAATCTGGATATCGGACCCGAACGTATCCGGGTCTTGGACCTGCCGGCGGTTCGCAGTGATATTGAACAACTGACACGCATCGCCGCCTTCGGACCGCCAGAGTCTCAATCAGCGGCGCATCGATTGGCCTGGGAAACTGCCGGATCATGCGGCGTCTACGCTGCTTCGATAGACGCGATGTACCGCGCTATCGGTTCGGGGAACATAACGCGCAAGTTCACGGTGCCGGCGGTGAATCTGCGGGCCGTCGCCTTCCATTCGGCGCGTGGCGTGTTCGAGGCCATGCGGACTGCTTCAGCCGGGGCCGTCATCTTTGAGCTGTCGCGAGGAGAAATTGGATTCACAGGACAACGTCCGCATGAGTACGCGACCGCTGTCCTCTGCGCCGCAATCGCCGAGCGACACACCGGTGCGGTCTTCTTGCAAGGCGATCATTTTCAGATATCAGCCAGCCGGTACCTAAGGCATCTTGGTTGCCATAACGGTCATGAACAGTACATTGGCGTCGAGTGGTTACGAGGCCATGTAGCTCACTGCTTTTGCGACGATCTCTACGTCGATCGTCGGCTCTCGCGCGACGCGACCATCGGCTTGCAGCGCGCCGGAGTTGAAACCCTCTGTCATCGCCGAGGCAGAGTTACCGATGTCGATCTGGCCAACCGCGATGTCGTACTTCCGGCCGTCGAGCGCGCCCGACTTGGTTAGGCCGGTTATGGCGTGTTTGGTTGATGTGTAGGGTGCTGAGTTGGGGCGTGGAACGCTCGCGGATATCGAGCCATTGTTGATGATCCTCCCACCCCGTGGTGATTGGTCCTTCATCAGTCGAAATGCTTCCCGCATACAATGGAAGGCGCCAGATAGGTTGGCATCGACGACAGAACGCCACTGATTATCCGAGACGTCTTCAAGGCGGACGGATCCAGGCAAACCTGTGCCAGCGTTGTTGAAAAGAAGATCAAGGCGTCCAAATTCTTCGATCGTTGCAGCGAAGAGCCCAGCGACTGAGTCCGTGTCGGTCACATCAGTCGGCACAACATGTGCCCGCGATTCAAGGCGCCTGGACGTCTCCTCCAAAGTGCTCGGCCGTCGCCCGGCCAATACCAACGTGTAGCCGTCACGGCTGAGCTGAAATGCTGTAGCGCGGCCGACGCCTGAACCGGCTCCGGTTACAATCGCGATCTTTTCCATCTGCTGCCTTCTTCCATTGTCAATGCGGCCGTTGCCAAGGGCGATCACAAAGCACGGGTCCTTGTTCGGATAGTCTTGTCGGGTGTTGTTGGGGAGGCGGTGGCCGAATGGGGTCCACCGTCGGCGCGGCTGGGCGGCGCGCCCTCACACGGCGCGTAAATAGGCGATCGGCCTGCCCGGCGCGGACGTTTCAGCGGCTCGGATGATCGCATCGGTATCGATGCCGTAATACCGGTAGAGATCGGCGATGCGGCCGGTCTGGCCGAAGTGCTCGACGCCGAGCGGGCGGGTGCGATGGCCGAACACCGACCCTAGCCAGCCGAGCGTCGCCGGGTGGGCGTCTGTCACAGTGACGACAAGGCAATGCCGGGGCACGTCAGACAGCAGGCGCTCAACATGGCTGGTCGCACGGACGAGGCCGCGCTCCCGGGCGCGCTGCGAGGCTGACCAGCCCGCGTTCAACCGGTCGGCCGAGGTCACCGCAAGCAGGCCAACATCGCGGCGGAACTCGCCCATGGCGCCGACGGCACTTATTGCTTCTGGCGCGACCGCCCCGGTATAGGCGACCACGACCTCAGCGTTCGGCCCGGGCTCGCGCATCCAGTAGCCGCCGTCGATGATCGCCTGCTCAAGATCTGAGTCGATGTCTCGGATCGGCTGTTCGATCGGGCGGGTTGACAGTCGCAGGTAGACAGAGCCGCCGGTCTCGTCACGCAACCAGTTCTGCTCGTCGCGATCGTTCTCGCCGTCGCGCTGTATGTAGTCGAAGCCGAAGCGCATGATCGCGGCGAGCTCGTCCACGAAGGCCGGCTCGAAGGTGGCGAGACCGTCTTGCGCGATCCCTAGGAGCGGTGTGCCGATCGACTGATGTGCGCCGCCCTCGGGCGCCAGCGAGACGCCAGATGGGGTGCCGGCAAGCATGAAGCGCGCATCCTGATAACAGGCGTAGTTGAGTTGATCCGCCGAGCGATAGACGAACGGATCGTACAGCGTACCGACCGGCAGCAGCCGCTCGCCGTTGATGGAATGCGAGAGGCCAAGCGCAGACAGGAGCAGCATCAGATTGGCCTCAGCGATACCGAGTTCGATATGCTGCCCTTGCGGCGTGAACGACCAGGTGTAGGTTGATGGAACGCGTTCGGTCTTGAACGTGTCCGCGAGGCTTTCGCGTGCGAAGAGCCCTGTCCGGTTGACCCAAGCACCGAGATTGGTCGAGACGGTCACATCGGGTGACGCGGTAACAACGCGACGAGCGAAGTCGCTGTCGATGCGCGCAATCTCGTTGAGGATTTGGCCGAAGCCGGTCTGGGTGGCGATCGGCTTCCCCATCGCATCGGGAAACTGCAACCGGTCGGGCACCGCGATGGCGGGTGCGGTGAGACGCCTCGTACCCTTAGCAAAGAAGGGCGCCGCGTCGATCGCCTTCTGGAGATCCGCGTGCGGCAGGCCCGCGCCTTCCCATAGATCCCATTCGCACCCGGGGCGCACACCCATCGCGTCGCGAAGCGCCTCCATCTGGCCAGGCGTTATCAGGCCGGCGTGATTGTCCTTGTGGCCGGCCAGCGGCAATCCCTGACCTTTGATGGTGTAACAGATGAACAACTTCGGTCGTTCGTCGGCCTCGGCCGCGGCGAAGGCTTCGAGTAAGACGTCGATGTCGTGACCGCCGAGATTGCCCATGAGCGCGGCGAGCTCGTCGTCACTCCGGCGTTCCAGGAGCGCGGCAACGTCATCGTCGTCGCCGATCTCCTCCATGAGGCGATCGCGCCACACCTTGCCGCCCTGGAAGGTGAGCGCGGAGTAGAGCTGGTTCGGACAGGCGTCGATCCAGGCCCTTAGCCGCTCGCCGCCCCGTTCGGCGAAAGCGGCCTCTTGCTGCCGTCCGTATTTGACGATCACGACTTCCCAGCCGAAATCGCCGAATACCTTCTCGAAATTCTCCCAAAGGCCTTCACGCGTGACGGCGTCGAGCGACTGGCGGTTGTAGTCGACGATCCACCAACAGTTCCTTAGGCCCTGCTTCCAGCCTTCGATGAGGGCTTCGTAGATATTGCCCTCGTCCATCTCGGCGTCGCCGATCAACGCCACCATCCGCCCCTCCGCGCGGCCGGGCATCCAGCCATGGGCCTTCACGTAGTCCTGGGCGATCGAGGAAAAGAGCGTCTGCGCCACACCGAGACCGACCGAACCGGTCGAAAAGTCGACATCGTCGGTGTCTTTGGTTCGCGACGGGTAGCTCTGCGCGCCCTGGAAGCCGCGGAAGGCCTGCAGTTTCTCTAACGACTGGTTGCCCGCGAGGTATTGAATGGCGTGAAACACTGGAGAGGCATGCGGCTTGACCGCGACACGGTCCTCAGGTTTCAGCACCGCGAAATACAGCACCGTCATGATCGACGCGATAGAGGCGCTGGAAGCCTGGTGGCCACCTATCTTGATCTCGTCCTGATCGCGGACGTGGTTGGCGTGGTGGATCATCCAGGACGCCAGCCACAGCACCCGCTGCTCGATCTCCTTAAGGGCAGGAATGTCGATAGTAGGCATGAACAAATCTCGAAGTTGCGAAATCAGGACTCCAATCTAGGAGATTCCCGTCGAAGAAATCTTGCGCAGTTCTCCACTACACGCGAGAATGGAGATGTCTTTCACCAATAACTACGACAATCATGATTGATTCCGTCAAACTGGACGCCATCGACCGTGCGCTCCTGAGGGAGCTGCGGGCGGACGGCCGAATGACCGTCCAGCGGCTCAGCGAACGCGTGGGGCTGAGCCCGTCGCCGTGCGCGCGCCGCATCCGGCTCATGGAGGAAGCGGGGATTATCGCGGGCTATCACGCCATGATTGACGAGGCGCGCGCGGGATTCCCATTCTCTGTGTTCATCTCCGTGAAGCTCAGTCATCAAGTTGACGATACGCTGCGAGAGTTTGAGGCGGCGATCCGTATTTACCCGGAGGTCGTGGACTGCTGGCTGATGACTGGCAATCGCGACTACCTTCTGCGTGTCGCTGTGCAGGATATCGCCGATTTTGAGTCATTCCTCACCGGCCGGCTCACCAAGGTTCCGGGGGTCGCCTCGATCGAATCGTCGATCCCTCTCAGGCGAGTCAAAGCTGGATACACCCGGTCATGACAGGTGTGACTCGCCACCGGCGCATTGAGGTTCGTTGACGACGGCGACGTAGGTGGGGGCTGACCTGACCATGGGGTTTGGCACCGCCGTGGCATCGCGGTGAGCGCATCTCGTTTGTCACCGAGCAAGGTGTCGGTGGCGACATCAACCTTGTCGCCTACGATGGACCCGGATATGAGGGCGTGGTTCCCGATGGCTGGAATGAGCTGCAGCCCGGCATGTTCGCTCGCAGCGATCCGGCGGTTGACAAGACCCTATTCGTCCAGCTTGCAGCGACTGCAACCGAAGCTGAAGCCACGATCGGCGGGCTTCTTGCCGAGTTCGGGCTGAATGCGTTGCCAGCCGATCCTGCACGCCGGCTTCCAGTGGATGACCTCACATGGGAGGTGTTCGGCACGAGGTTGTCACCCATGTCTTAGGTACAAACTGTTACCTATCTCTTCGGTATGGACCTTTGAGATCTTGGCTGCGGGGGGAGGGTTTGAACCTACGACCTTCAGGTTGTGAGCCTCACGACCAAGTGATCGACCACGGCAACTGATGCCGCGCGCAGGTCAGTTTGCGCTCGAGCCGGACCAACGCGGAACATAGCCACTCGCCATGTCTTCTCAATAAGGGGTAACTAGCGAGGATATGTTCGGGAACGAGAAATTTCCGCGTTGAACAACAAGTAACTACGGACGAAATCGAGTCCTCTCCCGGCACCAGCAGCCTCTCTCATAGCTGAACATGCCGGAGCACAGCGGAACAATGCTCTGCGCTTCCGCCACCCGGCTGGATGACCTTCAGGTTATGAGCCGCCCGGGCGTCACTCATAGGTGAAGCGATTGCGCGCTACCCACCCGACTGCCAGTGCGGCCAGTACAAGAACCAGAAAATGCGGCAGCACCGACAACGGCCCCATCTGGAAACTGACCAGCCTGTGCATGGCGTCCATCGTCCAGCCGGTTGGCAGATACTTCTGAAGCGTCTGCATCCAATCGGGCGTGATTTCGATCGGCCACCACGCACCGCCAAGCGCAGCGAGGACGTTGGCGGCCAGCAGCCCGATGCCTGCTGCCTGCATTTCGGTTCGGCTGATAGCTCCCAGTACCAATCCAAAGGAAGCGCAGAAAGCTGCCCACGCCAGCAGCACAACGCCAACCGCGGCAATGTCCGGACCCCAATCCATGCCGAAGAGGAGGGTGCCGGTTGCCATACCGACAGCGACTTGCACGACAGCCACCACCATCCGGCTGGCCCATTTCCCGGCGACGACTTCGCCGACGGAGAGCGGAGTCGATGCCAGGCGCCGCAAGAGGCCGCGGTTGCGCTCAATGACGTGGAACGTCGCCGAACTGGTCAGCAACACGATCAACGTGAACATCACCATCATGCCGGGGATGGTTTGTTCCATTCCAGAGGGAACCCGGGCACGCTTCCCGGCCGACTGCACGTCGAGCGTCAGTGCGCGGGGCATCGACCTCACCGATGCCAGTTGCCCCTCTGCCAGCGGCTCACCGTCCCCGGTCGCTTCGGCGACGGTCAGGTCGGCAAGAAGCGTCGTAACCGCACGATCGACGCGAAGCTTTTCATAGTCGCGCAACGGCTCGTCGGCGTTGGTCTCGAAACGCAGCAATGCCGTTTCGCCGGCGACCACGGCGTCGGTGAAGCCCTCCGGGACCATCAGTATTCGCGTCGGCGGCGGGTCGACGCCGTCGTCGACAACGGCGAAGCCGTTGGCTTCCAGGTAGAGCTGAAGTTCGTCGACAAGGAAGCCCTTGTTGCCGGCCGCTTCAATGGCAATGGGATCCGCCGGTCGATCATCGGATGCCACGCCGGCGAAGCCCGATACAACGGTGCCGATGAAGTAGAAGAAGATCGGGGGCATCAGGAACACCCAGACGAGTGTCGAGCCCCGCCTGAACTGCTGCACGATATCGGTCCGTGCCACAAACCAGATTCTGGATGCGGTCTCACGCATGAGCGAACCTCCGATGCGTGGCGAAGCTCGCAAGCACGAAAAGCCCCAAACCGGCCAAGGCCATGGCCACCCAGATCTGTCCGGCGATCGCACCCGCCCGACCGGTCGTAACGATCCCGGACAGTTGTTCGAGCATGAAGCCATTCGGCGTGAACCGCCCAATTGCGGCGATCCACTCGGGAAGCTGCTCCAGCGGGAAGAACGAACCCCCGGCCATCAGCAGCGGAAACATGATGATGGAACTCACGATTGCTCCGGCGCGCCTGTCGGGAGCCGCCAGCTGGATCAGCGAGAAGGCCAGATAGAGCGCCGGAGCACAGATCAGCAGCCACCCGGCGACGGGCAGCAACAACCACGGCTCCAGCCCGTAGTAGACGAAGCCGAGCGCGGCGATCACCAGGCTGACGCCCGCCGTTAGTACTCCCGCGGCGATCGCCTTGCCGGCGACAGACGTCACGAATCCCTGCGGTGCCGCGGCGATGCGACGGACGGTCCCCGCCTCCGCCTCACTCCACAAATCGGCCGACAGGCCCTGCGCCGTGAGCACCATGGCCATCATGATGATGCCGGGAAACATCAGCAGCGCGAGCGGTACCGGCTCCTCGCTGTCGACCTCTTCGACGAGCTCAACCGTGAGCGCCGGCGGAAGGAGCCGTGGTGCGGCGCGCGTCACCTTGGCGGTGATATCCGCGCTGAATCCTTCGGCAGCGGCCGAATCGTCCACATCGTCGCTCGTGTCGCCTGTGACTGCATCGTAGATCGCACGAGTTTCATCTCCGAGCAGCGCCTGAAAGTAGAAGCCGGCATCAACAACGATCTCCACGCCCTCACGAATGATCCGCGGCATGATCGCTTCGGACGGGTTGGTCACCAACACAAGTGCGGTGGGCTCCTGGCGCAGGAACGCCTCGCCAAATCCGTCCGGCAGGATCAGAAGAGCGCTCGCGTCGCCGGTGTTCATCAGCTCGCGGCCGCCAGCCTCGTCGGATTTCTCGACGCGGAGCGTGTCGCCAAGGTCGGCGTCGAAGAGGGCCGCCACCAACAAGCGGCTGACCATGGATCGATCTTCGTCTGCCACCAGCAATGTCCCGGTCGGCGTTGGCCCTTGCCCAGTGACCGCCGTCAGGAGCCCTCCGACCAGCAACGGAACGAGGAGGTAGATCACGAAGCTGACGGGGTCTCGAAGCCAGCGGCTGATGTCCTTGGCCACACCGAGCAGAAGGAACGTCACGCCCTTAGCTCCTTCCCTGTCAGCTTGATGAACAGGGTCTCAAGGTTAGGACGACGCAACGTCGTCTCGCTAACCCGAGCGCCCGCGCCCTCCAGCGCCCTGAAGATGGCCGGTAGGCGGGTCGAGGCTTCGTGGGCGGCGATAACGAGTTGGTTCGGCTCGGCCAGGAGGACTTCCAGCAAACGGTGGGGCTCGCTGATGGCGTCGATCACCGGCCGCACCTCCTCAACCGGAAAATGACCGGTGAGCGTCAGATGATCGTGCTCGCCCGCCGTCTGGCGCAACTCGGCAAGCGAGCCATGGGCGATCATGCGGCCGTGGTCCATGATCGCGATCTCGTCGCAGAGGCGTTCCGCCTCTTCCATGTAATGCGTCGTATAGAGGATGCAGGCGCCCTGGTCGCGTTGCTCGGTGACCAACTCGTACAGCCGCTCGCGCGATTGCGGATCGACGCCGACTGTCGGCTCATCCAGGAGGATGACGGTCGGTTCGTGAACGATACCGCAACCGAAATTGAGACGCCGCTGCATGCCGCCGGAGAACGTGCGTGGCAGGTCGCCGGCTCGATCGACAAGACCAATGGTCTCGAGGACGTCATCGACCCGTTGTCCGAGTTCTTCGCCGCGCAAGCCGAATGCGGCGCCCCAGTAGCGCAGATTGTCGCGGGCCGGGAGATCGGGATAGATCGCCAGTTCCTGCGGAACGACGCCAAGACGACGCTTTGCGGCGCGCGGTTCGCGGACTATGTCGTGGTCATTGACGGTGATCATCCCCGACGTCGGCTTGGTCAGCCCGGATATGCAGCCGATCGCCGTCGACTTTCCGGCGCCGTTAGGACCCAGCAGCCCGAAGACGCGGCCGCCTTCCGCGCGAAATGACAGATCGTCGACCGCCCGGAACTCGCCGAAGTTCTTGACCAGGCCGGTTATCACAATCCCGGTTTTTGCGTGGTCTGTGTCGCCCATGTGGACCCCCCTTGGTCTTCAGGCGCTCCGGGCGATCCGATGCGCCGGTTCGACTTGGCCTTTCAGCCGGGCGAGCGTCTCCTCGCCGGTGCGACGCGACGCCACGCGCCCGGAGGAAGCCGATGACAGCGCCCAAAAGGTCGTTCGGCGTCGACATCGGCGCCCATACCAACACACATGGGGACCGCCGGTGTTGACTGAAGTCAGGGCCAGCGAAGTTGGCTGATCGCCGTCAATGGAAGGATCGCGCCGCCGGCAATCAAGGCAGAGGGACCAAGTCCTGATCGGGACCGGCGTCGTGGCAGCGTAGAGATCCGCACATCGGGTTTTGATCCACGTTAAGGCGGGGGTGGTGCCCTCTGGCAGGTTTCTCTGCGTTGCGATCAGATCGGGGAACTCAAACATGACACCGACGGATCAATACGCCAGGGCCAGAGGGCGCGCCGAGGCCAAGTACGGGTTCTTTGTTCATGTAGCTGTCTACGCCGCGGTGATGGCGCTGCTGGTCGTCATCGACATGCTGACGTCGCCGGGCACGATCTGGTTCATCTGGCCGGCGATTGGCTGGGGTTTCCTGGTCGCGCTGCACGGGGTGCGGGTTTACCTGTTGGCTGACAGGGACGTGATTGTTGACGCGCTGACGGAGCGCGAGCTTCGCGATTTGGGAGCGGACAGGACCGGCAGAGGCCAGCCAAGATAGGATCCGGAATGATGATGGATCGAGAATTCGACATCATCTTGTGGGGTGCGACCGGAGCCACAGGGCGCCGCGCCGCGCATCATCTGGCAAGGCGCTGCGGGGAACATGGCCTCCGGCTGGCCATCGGCGGTCGAAACCGCGACAAGCTGGAGACCGTCCGCGGCAACTTGCCCGGCGCGGGCAACGAGCTCGCGATCCTGGTGGGCGACAGCCATGATGCCGCCTTCATGGGCGCGATGACCGCACGGGCGCGAGTCGTCGTCTCGACCGTCGGACCTTTTGCGCTGTACGGCAGTGAGCTTGTTGCGGCGTGCGTGGCAAATGGCACGCATTACTGCGATCTGACGGCGGAGCCGCAATGGATGCGCGCAATGATCGACGCGCATCAGCAGACGGCGCGTGAAACAGGCGCACGGATCGTGCACGCCTGCGGGCATGACTCGATCCCCTCCGATCTCGGTGTGCAGTTCCTGCAGGATGAAGCGATGGCGCGCTACGGCCGGCCCTGCAAGCGGGTCACGACCCGGGTGACCCGGATGAAGGGCGGCTTCAGCGGCGGCACGGCAGCCAGTTTCCTCAATGCAATGCGGTTGCGTGAAACTGACCCTGATTTCGGCCGGCTATCAGCGGATCCCTACGCGCTCTGCCCCGAAGGTGAACGGCAGGGTCCCGATGGGCCGGACCGGATGATGCCGGTCGAGGTGACTTGGGATGCGGATCTGCAGGCGTGGACGAAGCCCTATTTCATGGGGCCGATGAACTCCAAGGTCGTGCGACGCACCAACGCGATCATGGATTACCCTTACGGTCGGGACTTCAGCTATCAGGAAACTGCTTTGACCCGGGGCGGCATCGGCGGCTGGTGGGCGGCGATGCGCTACGCCATCTTCGGTCGCATGCTTCTGATCGCCATGGCGATCCCGGCGTCACGCGGCCTGCTCCAGCGCCACGTATTGCCCAAATCCGGCGAGGGTCCCAGCAAGGAAGTCCGTGAGTCCGGCTCGTATGAGATCGTTCAGGTGGGCGAGATGCCGGACGGCACGGTTCTCAAGGCTCGTATCACCGGGCAGGGTGATCCGGGCGTGCGATCGACAACGCTGATGCTGACGGAGGCGGCGCTGTGTCTGGCCGAGGACGAGAGCAGGATTGTTGTGGCAGGCGGCTTCTGGACCCCTGCAGCTGCGATGGGCAGGCTGTTGCGTGACCGGGTCACCGAGCATGCGGGGCTGAGCTTCGAGCTCATTGCGAACCATGAAGCGTGATCGGGCCGGCTTCAGCTGACGCCTGATCGATGAACCGCTCGAATGAAGGGAGCTCGCCATGCACTGGATCTTGCTATCGGTAGGGATCGCCATAGAGATTGGTGCGACCACAGCGCTCAAGCTGTCGGACGGTTTCACCAAGCTCGGGTTCGCTGTCCTCACCTTGGCCTGCTTCGGCCTGGCGTTCTACGTCATGTCCCTTGTGGTGCGCACCATGCCGGTCGGAGTTGCCTATTCGGTCTGGGCGGGCGGTGGCATCGCGGGCGTGACGCTTGTTGGTGCTTTGGCGTTCGGTCAGGCGCTCGACGGCTTCGCCTATCTCGGGATCGGCTTGATCATTGCCGGCGTCGTGGTGCTGAACTCGCTGTCTTCGGCTGCGGGTGGTTAGGCGCGCCTGACCCTGCCAAACGCGGATGGGCGCCCGCGAGCCTGCTCGCATCGGGGAGGCCTGACGCACGTCAACGTCGAGAGGCCGCTTACGCGGTTCGATCGTCGTGCGCGCTGCCGCTTGGTGAGGCCGCCGGGCCGGCTTCGTCGAGGTCCGTACCCTGCGGCCTTTCCGGCATCGCGGGGTGGTTTTGGAATGGTATCCCGTGGGACCAACTGAACATCGTGAGAAAGAATGAGAAAGATCGATTTGAAAAAAGAGCTGAAGCCGCTCTACGGAACGACCTCAAGGCAAGGTTTCGTTTTTGTGGAAGTTCCGAAGATGAACTTCCTTATGGTGGACGGAGAAGGCAACCCGAACACAGCGAAGGCGTATTCTGATGCCGTCGAAGCGCTCTATTCGCTTTCCTATTCGCTAAAGTTCATGGTGAAGAAAGGCCCGCTGGCAATCGACTATGGTGTCATGCCGCTGGAAGGGCTGTGGTGGGCGGATGACATGGCCGACTTCTCAGCGCTGAACAAAGACACCTGGAAATGGACGGCAATGATCATGCAGCCCGAATTCATTACAGCGGAAATGGTGGAAGAAGCGGGTGCGGCGACCGCGAAGAAGAAGGACCTGCCTGCGCTCTCCCAAGTGCGCTTTGAAACCTTTGACGAGGCCAGGGCGGCGCAGTGCCTCTACATCGGCCCCTATGCGGATGAGGGACCGACCATCGCCGAACTTCACACGTTCATTGCCGAGAACGGGTTCAAGCGGCGCGGCAAGCATCACGAAATCTATCTGAGCGACATGCGACGCACCGATCCGGCCAGGTTGAAGACGATCATTCGCCAGCCGGTCGAAGCTGCGCCGTGAACGCGACATGCTTCCGCCTATGGGCAGCCGATGCACAAGAAGAAGTCGGCCACGGCGGCGTGACGCCGCGAGGATAAACCGGCTCAGGATGCCGTGTTGTTCGCGAAACGCGCTGCGAAGGCCACGGCGGCCGTCAGCAGGATGGTCGGAACAAGGGCGAGGAAGGCACCGCGCAGCCCCAACACCTCGGCCAGGCCGCCGACCAACGGCGGGGTCGCCAGAAACACCACAAAGGCGACGAAGGACGCGGCGGTGACGTTCGCCTCGGAGGAGCGGCCGGGCGCGGCGGCGGCGGCCGACACGACCAGCGGAAACACCGGGGCGACGCCGGCTCCCATCAGCGCTGCGCCGGCCAGCGCCAACGGCAGGTTGGGCGCGAGCGCGAACAGTGCGAGCCCGGCCGCGGCGCTCGCGGACGCCGCGACGATGACGTTGCGCGCGCCAAAGCGCTCCGCAAGCCGATCGGCCGACAGGCGCGAAGCCGCCATCAGGGTCGAGAACACGGCGTAGGCGCTGGCGGCCGCGATCGGCCCGCCCGCCAGGACTTCGCGCACGAACACGGCCGACCAGTCCATGACGGCCCCTTCGGTTGCCATGATGCCGACCGGCAGGATGCAGAGCACGACTAAAGGCCCGGCGGGAAGGGCGAAGCCACCGGACCGGTCGACCCGCGTCGCCGCCGGATCCGGTGGAGCCAAAGCCGCGACGATGAAGGCAGCCACGGCGAGCACGGGATAGAGCGTGGCGAACTGTCCCAGCGGCGACAAGCCGAGCTGGGACAGGATGCCGCCGGTGAGGGCGCCGACAACCGAGCCGATGCTCCAGAAACCGTGGCAGACGGACATCATGCGGCGTCCGCTCGTCTGCTCCATCTGGCCGGCCTTGGAGCTCATGCCGACCTCAATCAGCGCCACCGCGATGCCGCTGACAAAGAGTGTTGCAAACAGCCAGGCAAGGGAGTCGGCCAGACCCACCGGCACAAACGTCAGGGCAAGGAGCGGGCCGGCCATCATGCACGCGCGGCGCGGCCCGAGCGCTTCGGCGAACCGGGCGGCAAAGGCGAAGCCGATCATCGAACCGGCCGGCAGGCCGGCCAGCGCAAGGCCCAGATCTCCGGTGTCGGCGGCAAGCGCGACCTTGTAGTCGGGGATGCGCGGCAGCCAGGCGCCGAACGCCATCGACTGCACGAAGAAGATGCCGCGGACCGCCCAGACCTGCACGGCCCCGGGCGCCGGGGTCGGCCGTGTCGAGCGGACGTCTGCAATCACGACCCGCGCTTCAGGCGACGCGCGCCACCGAGTCACCGAGTACGAGACGGGGTGCGAAAAGCCTCTCCCTCGGGGCGATGTGCGTGCCGCGGTTTTCGATCCGTTCGTGCAGCCACGCGCTCGCCTGCGCCGCCATCTTACCGACCGGCTGCTCCACATGGGTGACGGAGGGCTGCAGCACGTCGCCCCACGGCATGCCGTCGACGCCGCAGATCGAGACGTCGCCGGGGCAGGAGAAGCCGAGTTCCTGACAGGCCTGGAGCACGCCGATCGTCATGCCTTCGTTGGCGGAGATGATGGCGCTCGGCCGATCGGGACCCACGAGGAGCCGCATGGCGGCCTTGTAGGCGCCCGTTCGGTTCCAATTGCCGTCGAGGATCAGCCGCCTGTCCGCCTCGAGTCCCTCGTTGGCCATGGACTCGACGAAGGCGTCGAGGCGCGCGGATGCCGACCAGTGTCCATGCCGGCCGGAGACGAAACCGATGCGGCGGTGACCTTGCCCCACCAGATGGCGGGTCAGCATGCCGATGGCCAGGCGGTTGTCCAGGGCGATGAAGTCGCTGTCGTAGCCTTCCAGGCGATGGTCGATGAGCACCACGGGGATGTTGGTGCCCTGCAGGGCCTTGAGGGTCGCCGACGTTGCCGTCGGCACCGACAGGATGATCCCGGCGACGCGCTGTGCGATCACGTGATTGAGCGAGGCCTCCACGTTGCCTGCGACGTCGGTCGTGTTCGACAGGCTCACCAGGAAATTGCTCCGGTAGGCTTCGGTCTCGATCCGGTGCACGAATCCTCCCCAGAACACCGACCGGATGTCGGCCAGAATCATGCTGACGATCGGGCTTCGGGCGTATTTCAGGCTCTGCGCGATCGGGTTGGCCGTATAGCCCGCCCGTTCGGTCGCCTCCATCACGTTTCGAAACGTTTTTTTGCTGACGCGATCCGGCTGGTTCAGCGCCAACGACACCGTCGAGATCGACACACCGGCGATTCTTGCCACGTCACGAATCGTACTCATTGGCCAATTTCCAGCGTTTGAAGCCTCGAGCGCCAGCATTGCAGTATTTCCGCGGATAATCCAGCGCAGCCGCCGGGAGCGCGCCGTTTTGACGTCACGTGCTGTCTTGACACGACACGGCGGCAGATGTTTCGATCAATTATCGAAACGGTTCGATAAGCCGGCCCGGCAAAGACGACCACGTCGCGACGCGAAGCGCAGGCCGGCACAAAGCATCCGCAGGGATGCGCAAACAGGGAGGAACTGATGTCTGTTCACGCGATTCGCGGTGCCGCCGGTGTGGCGCTCGGCGCCCTGGCCGCCGGGGCCTTCATGGTCTCCGCCGCCCAGGCGGAAAACGTCACGCTCAAGATGTGGGCGCTGACCAACGCCAACTATCCGGGTTACATCGCCGAGCGCGCGGCGGCCTTCAAGGAGCTCTATCCGAACGTCGACGTTGTTTTGGAGAGCACGCCGAACGAGGCCTACAAGACCGCGATCCAGGTCGCCCTGGTCGGCTCGGAGCCGCCGGACGTGTTCTTCAACTGGTCCGGTGAGGACGCCGCGCGTCTGGCGCGCGAGGGGCTGGCCCTCGACATCACCGAGCTCGGTGAGATGGAGGGCGGCTTCCGGCATTCGCTGTCGGAGGCCTGGCAGTCGTCGTTCATGCTGGACGGCCGCAATTTCGGCGTACCGACCAACGCCGTCACCAAGTACTTCTACTACAACACGACGTTCTTCGCCGAGCATGGCCTGAGCGAACCGGCGACGTTCGGTGAGTTGCTCGGCCTGTGCCGCACGATCCGCGAGATCGATCCGGCCATCGTGCCCATGCCGCTCGGCAACTCGGAACGCTGGAAGCTCAACCACTTCATCACCCTGCTCGACGAGCGCGTGATTGGCATGGAGAACACCGCCGCTGACTACGCCCTCACGGCGCCGGACGACGAACTGTTCACCAACCCCGGTTATGCGGCCGCGTGGGGCAAGGTGCTTGAGCTGCAGGATGCCGGTTGCTTCCAGGATGCGCCGAACGCCACCTCGCCGGAGGCGACCCGCGCCATGTTCTCCAGTGGCATCGCGCCGATAATCTTCTGCGGTTCCTGGTGCGCCGGCATCTTCGACGACGACGGGTTCCGCGACTACGCCCTGTTCCGCTTCCCGCCGGTCGAAGGCGGCGCCAGTGACGGCGATTCCAACATGGTGATCCCGGAAGGCGTCCAGATCTCGGCCAAGACCAAGCATCCGGAGGAGGCCGTCGCCTGGGCGAGCTTCCTGGTCAGCGGCGAGAGCTCGCTCGAGCGTGCCAAGGTCATGAAGCAGCTTCCGTCGAACGCGGAGCGCATCGCCGATCTGGAAGGCGCCACGGAGCAGTTCAAGTGGATCGCCACCGACATGGCATCGCTCGGCGGCTCGTTCAACGTGCTCGACGTGCTGTTGGAGGCGAGTGTGGCCAATGCCTATCTCGACATCGGCGTCGAGATCCTGAACGGCACCAAGACACCCGACGAGGCCGTCGCGGCCATCCGGGAGGTTGCCCTTGAGGCCAAGAAGAAGATGAACGCCAACTAGAGGCGTGTATCCTCCCCGGCGCGGCCGTTATCCCGGTCGCGCCGGCAAACCCTGACTTTCCCACCGCTGGATCAGGCATCCGTCGGATGACACCTGACAACCGCCCAAACGACAGGCAGCAACGGGACCGGCGCGTGGTCTCGTCACGGCTCGCGACGCTTCTCCTGCTCTTGCCGGCGCTGGGGCTCTGCGCGGTGTTCATCTTTATTCCCGCGACGCTCGCCATCGCCGGATCGCTGTTCGAGATCGGCATTTCGTTTTCGAACTGGCGGTTCGTTGGCTTCGACAACTACGTGCGCGTGTTCAACGACGCCGTGTTCTGGATCGCGCTCCGCAACAACCTGATCATCGTCGTCGGCTCGATCGTCCTCCAGGTTGGCGGCGGAACGTTGCTGGCCACGCTGCTGGATCGCGGTCTGCCGCGCTACTCGACCGTCTACCGGACCATCATCTTCGCGCCGATGGTGATTTCCACGGTGGCGATCGCGCTGATCTGGCTGATGATCCTGGATCCCAACACCGGCGCGCTGGTGGCCGCCATGAGGGTCGTCGGTTTCCCCATGCCGCGCCTCGGCTGGCTCGGCGATCCCAACATCGCGATCTGGACGATCCTGGTCATCGCGGCGTGGCAATACACCGGCTTCATGATGGTCCTGATCCTGGCCGGTCTGCAGGGCATCTCCAGGGACCTCTACGAGGCCGCGGCGCTCGACGGCGCGAAGGGGATGCGCGCCTTCTGGTACATCACGCTGCCGTCGATCCGGAACGTGGTCCTCGTGGCGATCCTGATCACCACGATCGGCGGCATCAAGGTGTTCGACCTGGTGTTCGCGACCACCCAGGGCGGTCCGGCCAACTCGACCCAGGTGCTGGGCACCTACATCTATCTGCAGGCTTTCAACCTCGGCAACATGGGCTACGCCAACGCGATTTCGGTGGTGCTGCTCGTCTTCGCCGTGATCCTGGGCTGGGCGCAGCTCAGGGCGACCCGGCGGGCCTGACGATGAGCAACCGGGCCACCCTTCTCCTTGGCGTGTCGTACGGCTTCATGTCGCTGTGGAGCCTGTTCGTGATGGCGCCGGTGGCCCTCATGCTGGCCGCCGCCTTCAAGTCGAAGCGGGCGATCTTCCTCGATCCGCTCGGCTTTCCCGACAACCTCAACTTCGATGCCTTCCAGCGCGCCTGGGACACCGGCATGAACGTGTTCCTGCTCAACTCCGCTATCGTGACCGTCGCATCCGTCGCGGTCATCGTGTTGTGCAGCGGCATGGCGGCCTATGTGCTGGCGCGCTCGCCGAGCCGCATGATGCAGCTCATCTATCTCCTGATCGTGGCCGGCTTCGCGGTGCCCGTGCAGGCGGTGCTGGTGCCGTTGTTCCAGATGATCTCGGCGGCCGGGCTGCTCAACTCGCGGCTGGCCATTATCCTGCCCTACGCCGCCTACGGCATCCCGTTCACGACCATCCTGTTCTACGCCTTCTTCCTCGATTTCCCCCGTGAGCTGGAAGAGGCGGCCCGCCTCGACGGATGCGGCAAGATCTCCATCTTCTTCCGCATCATCGTCCCGCTGTCCGGGCCGGCTATCGCCAGCGCCGCGATCTTCCAGACCGTGTTCATCTGGAACGAGTTCGTGCTGGCGCTGCTCATGCTCACCTCGCCGTCGCTGAAGACGCTGCCGGTCGGCATCCTGCAGCTCCAGGCCGAATGGACCGCCGACTGGCCGGCCATCATGGCGGGTCTCTCGATCGCCGTCGTACCGGTGCTCATCATCTTCGTCGCCGCCCAGAAGTATTTCGTCCGCTCGCTCGCCGGACTCGGAAAGTAGGCACGCCATGTCCAGCCTCGAACTGAAAGACATCGTCAAGAACTACGGCGCGTTCGAAGCGCTCAAGGGCGTGAGCTGCGCGGTGGAACCGGGCGAGTTTGTCGTGCTGGTCGGCCCGTCCGGCTGCGGAAAGTCGACGCTGCTGCGGTCCATCGCCGGACTTGAGAGCATCTCGTCGGGCGAGATCGTCATCGGCGGCGCGGATGTGGTCGGCCGCGAGCCGGCCGACCGGGGTGTGGCGATGGTGTTCCAGAACTACGCCCTCTACCCGCACATGACGGTGGCGCAGAACATGGGCTTCGCGCTCAAGATGGCCGGACGATCGCGGGGCGAGATCGACCAGGCCGTCAAGCGCGCCGCCGAGATCCTGCGCATCACGCCGCAGCTCGACCGCAAGCCGAAGGCGCTGTCCGGCGGACAGAAGCAGCGTGTCGCCATTGGCCGGGCCATTACCCGCTCACCGGATGTCTTCCTGTTCGACGAGCCGCTGTCGAACCTCGACGCGGCGCTGCGCTCGCAGATGCGCATCGAACTCGGCCGCCTGCACGACGAACTTCGCGCCACCATCATCTACGTGACCCACGACCAGACGGAGGCGATGACGCTCGCCGACCGGATCGTCGTCATGAACGACGGCCATTTCGCCCAGATCGGCTCCCCGCTGGAGCTCTACAATCGTCCCGCCAACCGGTTCGTGGCCGGCTTCCTCGGCTCTCCGCGCATGAATTTCTTCAATGCAGCGGTCGTGTCCGCCGATCCGGCGAACATCACCGTCAGGGTCGAGGGCGCCGGCGATGATCTGGTGTTGCCCAGGAACGGGGACGCGGCGCTGGAGGCGGGCGGGCGGATCATGATCGGTATCCGACCCGAGGCATTTGCGCTCGGGGCCGAGGACGGGCTGACCTTCGCCGGTATCGCGCGTGTGGTCGAGAACCTCGGGCGCGAGACCTTGTTGTATCTCGACTGCCCGGATCTCAAGACGGTCGATTCGGAGTCGCAGGAAGGTTACGTCGCCGTGCAGCAATCCAGCCAGTTCACGGGCCGGCACGGCGAACGGTTCAGTTTCGGCGTCAGCGCCGATGCATTTTTCGTGTTCGACGGGGATGGAAACACCGTCCGGTTCCCGTCATCGACCATTTCAAGCCAGTAAGGAAAGACCATGCGCTTCCGGCAGATTCACCTCGATTTCCACACCTCCGGTCTCATCCCGGGGATCGGCAGCCGATTCGACGGCCCCGCCTTCGCCAAGGCCTTCAAGGACGCTCACATCGACAGCGTGAACCTGTTCTCCAAGTGTCATCACGGCTACTCCTACCACCCCACCAAGGTCGGCGCGCCGCATCCCCATCTCGAGATCGACCTCCTGGGGCAGCAGATCGAGGCGTTGCAGGCCGTCGGCATCAAGACGCCGATCTATGTGTCCGCCGCGTGGGACGAGTATGCCGCGCACACCCATCCGGAATGGCGAATCGTGGCGCCGGACGGGACGCTGCCCCGCTACTTCGCCTCGGCCAACGGCGCCGGCTGGGCGTTCATGGACTTCTCCACCCCCTATCTCGACTATCTGTGCCGCCAGATCGACGAGGCGATGAAGGCCTATTCCCGCGGCGACGGCATGTGGATCGACATCTGCTGGCAGCCGCTGTCGGTTTCGGCCAACGCCCGCGACCAGATGGAGGCGGACGGGCTCGACTGGACGAACCCCGGCGATCAGGCGCGCTTCACCAGCATGGCGACCGAGAAGTTCTTCGATGCCGTCACCGACACGGTGAAGAAGAACGACCCCAACTGCCCGCTGTTCTTCAATACGGGCCACATCAAGCGGGGGATGCGGCAGCACTACTACGATCACTACACGCACCTCGAGATCGAGTCGCTACCGACGGGGGGGTGGGGCTACGATCACTTCCCCTTGAGCGCCCGCTACGCCGAGCCGACCGGCCTCGACTACCTCGGCATGACCGGGAAGTTCCATTGGCTGTGGGGCGAGATCGGCGGCTACAAGAAGCCGGACGCCCTGCTTTATGAATGCGGCGCCATGCTCGCCCACGGCGCGCATTGCTGCGTCGGCGACCACCTCCACCCGACCGGCGCCATCGACCCGTCGACCATGCGCGTGATCGCGCCGGCCTACGCGTGGGTCGAGGAGCGCGAGGCGTGGGCGGTCGGCTCCACCAACCGCGCGGAGATCGCGCTGCTCAGCGAATCGGCGTCGCTCCGCCCGCAGGTCGGCCAGCGCATACGTGCCGAAGAGCCGGTCGACGAGGGCGCAACGCGTGTCCTCCTGGAAGGCCAGTTCACGTTCGACGTGCTTGATCTGGAGAGCGACTTCTCGGGCTATGCGCTGCTCATCCTGCCGGACAGCGTCGCTGTCGACGAAGAGTTGAAGTCAAAGATCGACGCCTACGTCGCCGAAGGCGGCAAGGTACTGCTGACCGGCAAGAGCGGCATCGGCGACGACGGCTTCATCTGGGACGTTGGCGCGACCTGGGCGGGCACCTCGGCGATGGCCGGCGGCGACTACATGCTGCCGATCGCGCCTCTTCGCGCCGAGGGCGTCGACGACCCGCTGTTCCTCTACGTCCCGACCGAGCAGATCTCGGTCACCGACGGGACGTCGCTGGGCGAGGTGTACGAGCCCTACCTGGACCGCACGGCGCGCCATTTCTCGGGCCATATCAACGCGCCGAGCCGTCCTGATCCCAACGGTTACGCGGCGGGCGTGCAGAAGGGGGCGTTCACCTATCTCGCCGCACCGATCTTCACGGCCTACCGGCGTGTCGGCGCGGTCGCCATGCTGGAGGTCGCGTCCGCGGCCATCCGGTTCGCGCTGGGGCGGGACAAGATGATCCGCACGTCCCTGCCGACCGCCGGCCGCGCGACGGTGCGGCGCCAGGCCCACGAGAACCGGGACATCGTCCATCTGCTCTACGCCACGCCGGTTCTGCGCGGCAACCTCCGCGATCGCAATGTCGAGCCGATCCAGGATCTGGTGACGCTTCCGGACACCGACGTGACGGTTGCCGTGGACAATCCCGTGGCCGCGGTGCAACTGGTGCCGGAGAACGAGGATATTGCGTTTGAGCAGGCGGACGGTACGGTGACCTTCACCGTGCCGAAGCTGCGCGGACATCAGATGGTGGAAATCACCTACGAAGCGCCGACGGGACAATGATGATGCATGCGACTTGTCCAGGTCTGCCTCGGACAACAAGGACAAGATTGCTGCATGTTTGCCAACCCATCGCGTGGCGTAACTGCAACCCGCCGGCTCGTCGTCGGCCTTCTTTTCTCGCTTCTGATCGCCCTTGCGGTCGCCGTCGAAGGGGGAGAGGCCGCCGCTGACGAGAACGTTCGCGACGTTCAACAGATACTCAACAGCCTTGGATACGATGCCGGTCCTCTGGACGGCGCCTGGGGGCGGCGTACCGGGACCGCCCTGGCGGCCTATGCCGCCAAAGAAGGCGTCGCCTTCGAGGGCCAACTCTCCAATGAGATTCACGCGGCGATGGTCGAGGCTCATCGAGGCTTCCTGACCGGGCGGCGTCACCTCGACGCGGCCCTGCGATTGCCGTCGCTTGAGATGTTCCCGCTGGAAAACGAACAATGCGTGATGCTGGGAACGAATCTCAGCACGACGCCCGTCTACTACCGGACAGTCGACCGCGACGTTCACGGCAGCGATCGGATTCAGGGATTTGTGGATGCCGTCGGCTTCGCTGTCGGCGCTCATCTGGGTCACGCCTCGCGACGCTCGCCGGCACATAAGTCGGGCCGGTCTGACAGAAGCCTTCGGGCGTTGGCGTCGCATCTGGAGGCGGCCGCGAGGGACGAAGCCTTCACCGAACTGAGTTTCGGCGGGCGAGGTCCCAATCCCGCACATTGGGTCTCGGCGCTTCTGCACAACGTTGCGTTGTTCGTGCACTACGCCGACCGCCGCGACCTTTGGCAGCCCGGGCAGCGGGACCTGATCGTCGCATGGGGTAACCGGCTCTACGACACATCCCATCGCGTCGCCGGCCCGGGCCGCGGGCGGATCGACCGATCCGGGCTTTGGCATGACACCGCAGGCCTGCAGGCGATGAGTTACGTCACCTGGGGGATAGCGACATCAAATGTGGACGCGCTCAGCGAAGGTGTTGAAGAATGGTTCAAGCTGCATCGGCTTATCCAGTCCGACGGTGGCATGAAGACCTTTCTCAACGGTGGGCGTTGGCAGGACGCCGGCGGGCGTGAGAACAACGACTTCTACTATGACAACGTTCTGGGCTTCATGGTTGTTGCCGCAACGGCCCTGCAGAGCGTTGGTGTCGATGTGTTCAGTCAGCCGAGCAACGGAGCCACGCTGCACGACGCTGTTCGCTGGAAGATCCTCTTCAGCACCGATTGGCAGCAGCTTGCGGGCGTAACGCGCGAACCGGTCTACGACAACCACAATGGCCGCCGGCGGTACTGGCAGCATTCGTCGGCTGGCGGCAACTGGGGCTGGACGGAAGCCTACCTTCACGCGTTTCCGGCGGCCGAGATAGCGGCGAGGATTCGCGCCCGGAACAACGAGGTCGTGGGTATGCGGTCCTATGGTTCGACGACGATGGGCCCGATGTCGTGTCTCTTCGGCGTGCATCGCTAGGAGGCGATCGGCTCACGCCTCGCTAGGCCGATCGCGGATCAGGCGCTGCGCCGTGTGACGGGGTCGAGCTCGTCACGCAGCCAGTCGCCGACGATGCTCATCGACAGCGTCGTCAGGAAGATCACCACGCCGGGCGCGACCGCGATCCACCAGGCGTTGAGCAGGTAGTCGCGGCCGTAGCTCAGAAGGTTGCCGAGCGAGGCGTTCGGGGGCTGGATGCCGACACCGAGGAAGCTCATCGACGTTTCCAGGATCACGGTCTCGGGAAAGTTGATCGACATCTGGACGATCAGGCCCGCAAAGATGTTCGGCAGGATGTGCCGCAGATAGACCCGGAGCGTGCCGCCGCCCAACAGGCGGACCGACAGTGCGTAGCCGTGATTGACGGCCGAGAGCGTCATGCCGCGTGTGATCCTGGCGTATTTCTCCCATCCCTGGAAGCCGATCAGCAGGATGAACAGGAGCATGTTGCCGGTGCCGGTGACCGCCAGCACCGCAAGCGCGATGATGACGAACGGCATCGACGCCTGGAAGTCGACGAACACCATCACCAGGTCGTCGACCCAGCCCCGAAAGCGTGCCGCGACGAAGCCGATCGTGACACCGATGATCGCCCCGATCACGGTACCGAAGATCGCGACCAGCATCGATAGTTGAACCGCCATCACCAGGCGGCTGGCGAGGTCGCGGCCGAGGTGATCGGTGCCCAGCAGGTGGAAGCCCCGCGCACTCCATGACGGCGGCGCGAGGCGGGCGAGAAGGTCGATCTCCTGGTAGTCCATGGGCGCGACCCACGGCGCAAAGATCGCGACGATGAGGATGAACAGGAGCCAGATGAGCGCCAGCAGCACCAGCGGCGACTTGGCGGCGCTTGCGAGCAGCGTCGCCAGCGGGCCGCGTCCGGCGGGTGCGGTCGCGTCGCTCATTGTCTTTCCCCGCTCGACCCGAAGCGAATGCGCGGATCGATCACGAAGTAGGCGAGGTCGACGAGGAGGTTCGCGACGATCATCGTCGCCGCGATCATCATGACGCCGGCCTGCACGACCGCCAGGTCGCGCGCCGTCACCGAGGTGATGAGCAGCCGCCCGACGCCGGGCCAGGAGAAGATGGTCTCGGTGACGATCGAGCCGGCAATCAGCGTCCCGATCATGAAACCGACGATGGTGATGGTGGGGATGGCCGCGTTCGGCAGCGCCACCCTGAGGACGACCTGGTGCAGGGGCATGCCGCGGGCAATGGCGGCGCGCACGTATTGCTTGCCGAGGACCTCCAGCAGCGACGATCGCACGAAGCGCGCGATCACGCCCGCGCCGGCGGTGCCCAGGGTGAAGACCGGCATGATCATCGACTTCAGGTCGCCGCTGCTTGCCGAAGGCAGCAGCCTCAGCCACACGGAGAAGACGAGGATGAGCAGGATGCCGAGGAAGAAGTTGGGCAGGCTGAAACCGCTCACCGAGATCGTCATGATGGTGCGGTCCGGCCATCGGTTCCGGCTGAGCGCGGCGATGATCCCGGCCGGCGCCCCGACCAGCAGCATGAAGGCGAAGCTGGTGATGGTGAGCTGGAGCGTCTTCGGTATGCGCTCCAGGATCTTGGCCGTCGCCGGCCGGCCGTCGAGGAACGACGTTCCGAGATCGCCGCGAGCGATGCCGGCCCAGTAGTCGACGTACTGTTTCCACAGCGGCTGGTTCAGCCCCCAGTCCTCGCGCATCTGCTCGATGATCGCCGGATCGGTATCGTCCGGCAGCATGGCCGAAACCGGATCGCCCGTGACCCTGAGGACGATGAAGATGAAGGTCACGACCAGTGCCAGCGTCACCAGCGCGCGGAGCACCTTCTGGATCAGGTAGCCGGTGTTCATGACGCGAGCTCTGCCGATCTGGCGGCCGGCGCCGCTCGTGTGGCCAGATCCGGCACGGCCGCCAGGAGATCACGGGTGTAGGCGTGGTGCGGCCGTTCGAAGACGTCGTCCGTGTCCGCGTACTCGACAATCTGCCCGGCATGCATGACCGCCACGCGGTCGCACAGCGATCGGATGATCCTGAGATCGTGGGTGATGAACAGCAGCGATAGCCCGCGCTGGCCCCGCAACGTCTTGAGGAGCTCGATGATCTGACCCTGGACCGACACGTCGAGCGCCGATGTCGGCTCGTCGCAGATGAGGAGCCGGGGTTCCAGCGCCAGCGCCCGTGCGATCACGACGCGCTGCAATTGCCCGCCGCTGACTTCGTGCGGGAATCGCCGGGCAAGTTCGTCCGGGAGGCCGACCGTGTCCAGCAACGCGCGGACGCGGTCCCGGCGCTCGCCGGCACGGCCTTCGCCATGAATGTCGAGCGGCTCGCGAATCTGGTCGCCGATCCGCATGCGCGGGTCCGTCGCCAGGAACGGGCTTTGCGGAACGAGCTGGACGCTGCGCGCGAAGGCCCGGTGCGCCGCCGACCCGACGGGCGGCACCGGCTCGCCGTCGAACAGGACCGTGCCGTCGCTTGGCGCCTCCACGCCGAGAGCAAGCTTGGCGACGGTCGATTTGCCCGATCCGCTCTCGCCGATCAGCGCCACGGCTTCGCCTTCGCCGAGATCGAGGTCGATCTGGTCGACGGCGCGGAACAGCGTATGCCCGGAAAGGAACGATCCGTGCGCGCCGATCCGGTAGTCGCAGCTCGCGCCCGTCAACTGCATGAGCGCGTCGCCCGCGCGCGGGACCGCTTCCCGTGCGGCAACGGGTTCGGCTACCGCGGCGGGCACCGGCTCGGCCGGATTGTGGCACGCGCGAAGAGTCGGGCCCGCGTCGTCGCGGAGCAGGGCCGGCAAGTCCTCGCTGCATTTGTCGAGCCGGCGCGGGCAGCGCGGCGCAAACGCGCAACCCGCCGGCCGCTCGGCCGGCAGCGGGACGCGGCCACCGATGGAGTGCAACCGGCCACCACGCTTCGTGGGCATCGATTTGATCAGCCCTTGCGTGTAGGGGTGCACGGCGGAACGGAGGATGGCCTCCGTGGGGCCGTATTCGACGATGCGCCCGGCATACATGACGGCGATCTCGTCACAGATGTTGGCGATGACGCCGAGGTCGTGGGAGACGAACACCACGCCCATGTCGGTCTCGTCGCGCAGCCGGCCGATGAGGTCGAGGATCTGGGCCTGGACCGTCACGTCGAGCGCGGTTGTCGGCTCGTCGGCGAACAGGAGCCGCGGCCGGCCGGCGAGCGCCAGCGCGATCAGGACGCGCTGGTTCTGCCCGCCCGACAACTGAAAGGGATACTCGCGGAAGCGGCGCTGCGGCTCCGGAATCCCGACGTGCTCCAGGAGCTCCATCGCGATCTCCGTCGCTTCTCCGGTCCTGACGTCGCGCAGCCGCCGTATCGTGTCGACGAGCTGCCCGCCGATCGTGGCGATCGGGTTCAGGGACGCCCCGGCATCCTGGAAGATCATCGCCGCCTCGCGGCCGCGCGCCTCCTCGATGGTGCGTCTGGCGCGCCCGGTGACGGTCTTGCCGTTGATGGCAACGGTGCCGTCGGTGCGCCATCGCTCCGGCAGAAGCCCCATCGACGCGAGACAGAACACCGACTTTCCGCTGCCGCTCTCGCCGACAAGCCCGACGATCCGGCCGGCGGCGACATCGAGGTCGATGTCCTGCAGGATCGGCAGATGGCCGCCCTCCTGCTCGATCGTCACGCCGAGCCCGGAGACCGAAAGCGGCATTGCGGGACGTCCGGCGGTCATGGGCACCCCTGCGCTGCGGGTGGGATGCGCCGGCGAGGTGACCCCGCCGGCGCGTCGTCAACCTACCCTCAGACGTTGGTCGGACCGAAGTCCATGTACGGCAGGCTGTAGGGCTGCCAGTCCAGGTTCTTCTTCTTGCCGTAGAGCCACAGCTCCTGGAACAGGATCGCGCCGATCGGGTCGTCGAACTCCCAGATGCGCTGCATCGTCTCGAAGGCCTCGCGGCGCTTGGCCTTGTCGGGCTCGTGCTCGAGCACGAGGCCGGCTTGCGCAAACGTCTCGTTGTGCCACTTCCAGCCACGGCCGTCGATCACGCTGGGCTTGAAGATACGCCAGATGATGGTCGCCGGGTCCTGCCACAGCATCGTCGCCGACATGTTGCGGATGCTGTGATGGGCCTTGGTGATCTGCGACCAGTTCTCGCGGATGTTCAGTTCGACCTTGATGCCGATCGATTGCCACATCGCGGTCAGCACCTCGGCGATCGCGATCTCGTTTTCGAGAACGTTCGACAGGAGCGGATAGTCGACCGTCTCGCCGCCGTAGCCGGACATCTTCAGTTCCTCGCGCGCGCGATCGAGGTCATAGGCCGGCTGCGGATAGTCGGGCGCGTAGATCTCGCCGAAGGTCGGCGCCTGCAGCCCGTTGGGCACCGAAGCGCGGCCGCCGTAGAGCGACTGCACGATGGCTTCGCGATCGATCGCCAGGGTGAGGGCGCGGCGGAAGTGCACGTCCTTCATGATCGGCGCCGCGGAGTCGCCCTGGTTGAAGATGATGATACGGATCTTCGAACCCGGTCCACCGACGACCTCCACGTCGTCGAACCGGTCGATGGTCGAGATTTGATCCGGTGGCACGACGGTGATGACGTCGAAATCCCCGGACGCCAGACCTGCGACCCGCGCCGCGACTTCCGGGACCTCGATGAAGCGCACGGAGGCGACGTTGGGGCTGCCGCGGAAGTGGTCTTCGAACGCGACCAGCTCGATAGCCTCGGTGCCGATGCTGCCCACGCGGAACGGACCGGTGCCGACCGGCGCCAGACCCCACGCCGCATAGTCGGCCGCATCCTTGTAGGCGCGCTTGCTGACCACCTCGCCGCTCCACATCGAGAACCGCTGCTCCATCAGCGGGTCGACGTCCTTCATGACGATGCGCACGGTGGTGTCGTCGACGGCGTGGGTTTCGGCGATGTTGGAGAAGAACTGCGCCAGGCGCCGGGGCCCTTCCGCCTCGCGCCGTTCGTTGCTGAACGTGAACGCGACGTCCTCGCCGGTCATGGTGTCGCCGTTGTGGAACTTGACGCCTTCGCGCAGCTTGAAGACCACCTCGCGATGGTCACTGATCGACCATGAGGTCGCGAGACCCGGCGACAGCGCCATCTGGTTGTGGAAGTCGGGCTCGATCAGCTTGTCGAAGATGTTGTAGCTGATCGGCACGGCGATATCGCTGGTGTCGCGTCCGGGGCTTATGTTCTCCGGCAGCTTGTTCACAGCCACGGTAACGGCGCGGCTGCCGGCGGCAAAGGATAGGCGGGGCAACGCCGCGGTTCCGGCGATCGCGCCCATCCCTTGCAAGAGTTGTCGTCTGGCCAATGTGAACATGTTTTCCTCCCTGAGAGTCTACGGCTTGGCGGTGCTCTTCCGGACCGCAAGCCGTGGGTGATCGAGACGGGCCGCCGACGGCGCGCCAGGATTCTGAAGGCGCCAATCGATGAGCTCTCGAATGGCTTCGGCGATCTGCCGGGGTTTGCGGGCAACCGAGGTGAAGAAGCCGCCGTCGCCGTCGGTGTCGTCGATCGCCCGCAGGCGCACGACGCTGACATCGCCCGGCACGACGATGTTTAGACGGTCGAACGTGTCCTTCAGTTCGCGGCCGCTGAACCGGCCCGAGACCACGTAGGCGGTCGGCGAACCAGCGGATGTATCGGTATCGGTCAACGCGTCTGCGATCGCACGGCCACCGCCATCGTCATCGCCCCGGTCGACGGCGAGAATGGGTGCGGACTCGGCGCGCCACGCCGCGGCGTAGAGCAGGAAGATGCGCTCGATTTCGTCGTAGCCGGCCGCACCTGCGCTGCGCTCGGAGATCAGGCCGACGCGCGTGTGTCCGAGGTCGCGCAGATGGTCGACGGCCAGCCTGACGCTCGCGAGGCGATCGCGCAGCACGAGGTCCACATCCATGCGTTCGAGGTTGCGGCCCTCGACGATGACGTGCCGGGCGCATTGCTTCACGCTTGCCATGAAGCGCGAGGAGATGATCGAGCGCCGCGGTTGCAGCACGCAGACGTCGAAGCTGTTCTGGCCGAGCAGGGCCTCGATGCTGCTGGAGTCGTTGTACGAGATCGAAACGGCGGACGCGCCGCGGCCCGAGAGGTCGTCGTAGACCGCCGACGCCACCTCGTCGCCGCGCCCGCTGCTCATGGTGTGGGTCAGCAACAGGATGCGGGCGTCCTCGATGCCGACGCGTTTCGTGTCGCCGAGCTTGCCGGCGACGAACGTGCCGCGCCCGACCTGGGTTTCGACGATGCCTTCCCGCTTCAGGGCGTCGACGGCGCTCTGGACGGCGAACTGCGTCGCGCTGAAGCGCCGCATCAGTTCGCGCACCGTCGGCAGGCGTGAGTCGTAGCGTTCTGCGGCGATCTCGTCACGAAGCGTTGCAACGATGGAATCGGCTTCGGCCACTGGTCGTCTCCGGTGTCGATCCGTTTGTACGACAACCAATCAATCATATCAACCAATTATTTTGATTGACTTTGGTCACCATCGTCCGAAGGATGGCGCGAGGTCGCTTCGCCCACCGTCTCGGGCGTGGCCGGCGCCGCCATCGGCGCCTCAGGGAGGACGACGTGATGTCCGAGTTGCTGCTCGACGATCTGTCGCGTCGGTATCTGCGCGTCGACGACGCGCCCGCGGCCATCGACGCCTACCGCGAGGGCAACACCGGTATCCCTTACGTCTGGACGTTTGAGTCCGGCCGGCCTGGACCGCATGCCGTGATCTGCGCCATCATGCACGGCAACGAGATCGCCGGCGCCGCGGTTCTCGATCGGCTGATGCGGGCCGCGGTCCGACCGATCGCCGGGACGTTGTCGCTGTGCTTCGCCAACCCCGCCGCCTACGCCCGGTTCGACCGGCACAACCCCCATCGCGGCCGCGACATCGACATCGACCTCAACCGCGTCTGGGGTCCCGAACTCTGCGACGACAGTCGGGACGAGGCCGAGATCCGCCGCGCCCGCGAACTACGACCCTTGTTCGAGGCCGCCGACTACCTGCTTGATCTGCACTCCATGCAGGCGCCGGGCCCTGCGACCGCGGTCGTCCAGGATACCGGGCGGACGCTGGACCTTGCACGACGGCTCGATGTCGTTCCGATCATCGTGACCGGCGAGGTCCACGATCCGTCGTCCATCAGGTTGCGCAATTTCGGCCGGTTCGGCGATCCGGCGGCCAGCGCGACCGCCCTGCAGATCGAGGCCGGCCAGCACTGGCACGCCGAGACGGTGGACGTTGCCGAGGACGTGACCTACCGGTTTCTCGAGATGCTGGGCCTGCTCCCCGCGATCGACAGGCCGCCGCGCCATGAGCAGAAGATCCTGAAGATCATCGACATTCCGCGCTGCGACGGGCCCGGATTCGCTTTCCGTGACGATTTCCCCAACGGCGCCTTCTTTCCCGAGGCCGGCACGCTGATCGCGACGGAAGGGGAACGGGAAATCCGTACACCGGTGGACGACTGCTACCTGATCATGCCGGTGCATTTCCGTCGCCCGTCGGGAACGATCGGCCGATTTGCGGTGCGCGCGTGAACGGCGATTGATCTCTAACCCGCGTCAGGCGGCCCGCGATCCGTCGGCGGCGAACAGATGGGCGCGTGAAGGCGCGAAGCCGATCCGCACCTCACCGCCCGCGTCCAGCCCGTCGGGATCGGCGACCTTCATCGTCACCTGCTGGCCGCCCGGGGTGTTCAGGTAGATAAGCGCGTATTCGCCGAGGTTCTCGACGATCTCGATCTCCGCCGCGATCGGTCCCTCCGGGTCGGGCTGCAGGTGTTCCGGGCGCACGCCGAGCGTCGTGGCGTCGCCGCCGGCGATGGACACCGTTCCGCCCCCGAGGTCGTCGCCGAAACGGATGTGGCCGGCGTCGGGCTCGACGGCGAAGAGGTTCATCTTCGGCGAACCGATGAAACCCGCCACGAACAGGTTCGCCGGCGTGTGATACAGCTCCATCGGCGTGCCGATCTGCTCGACCACGCCGTCGTTCAGCACGACGATCCGGTCGGCCATCGTCATCGCCTCCACCTGGTCGTGGGTCACGTAGATCATGGTCGCGTCGAGCGACCTGTGCAGGCGGGCGATTTCGATACGGGTCTGGACCCGGAGCGCGGCGTCGAGGTTCGACAGCGGTTCGTCGAACAGGAAGACGCCGGGCTCGCGCACGAACGCGCGGCCGATCGCAACCCGTTGGCGCTGGCCGCCGGACAGGTGGCTCGGACGGCGGTCGAGATAGTCGCGAATCTGCAGCGTATCGGCGGCGCCGCCCACCTTGCTGTCGATCTCGTCCTTGGGCCGGCGCGCCAGCCGCATGCTGAACGACATGTTGCCGTGAACGTTCATGTGCGGGTAGAGCGCGTAGGACTGGAAGACCATCGCCACGCCGCGCCGCGACGGCCGCACGTCGTTCATCCGTTCGCCGCCGATGTAGACGTCGCCGGCGGTGATGTCCTCCAGCCCGGCGATCATGCGCAACAGGGTCGACTTGCCGCACCCGGACGGCCCCACGAACACGACGAACTCGCCCGACGTGATCTCCAGATCGACGCCGTGCACCACCTCCACGGAACCGTAGGATTTCCGCACGGCCTTCAGACTCACATCGCTCATAGCTTCAGACCTCGCGCTTGCCGCATCTTCGGATCGGCCAACATCGGCATGAACACGCCGCCGACGACGGAGCGCGCGCGAAAGCCGTTGGGCCGCGTCAGCTTTCCGGTATCGACGTCGAACCAGTCGGACAGCGGCACCCGGTCGGGTGCGGCGTCGAGCCAGGCGCCCAGCGGCGCGAGCAGCGCGTCCCGGTCTTCCCGATCATCGGCCAGCGATGCCGCCCAGACCAGCCAGTCCAGCTTGGTGTGCCGCGCGCCGCTGTGCAGCGGAACCCCGAACGACGACGCTTCTGCGCGATAGCGGGCGATCTCGTCACGGACGACGTCGTCGCCGAACAGACCGAGGCCGAGCACGCGATCCCAGATGAGGTTGTACTTCAGCGACCACGACTCCGCGCGGTCAAAACACCACCGAGATGTCCCGCCGTCGCGCGCCGCGACCCAGGCCTCGGCCCAGGCGCGCGCGGTCGCCTGGTAGCGGGCGGCGGATTCGGCGTCGTCGAGCGCGGCGGCAAGCGTTGCCGCGGCGCCGAGCGCGACGATGGCCTTGGCCGACAGGTTGACGTTGTGCGCCATGGGGCCGTCGAAGTCGTCGGTGCACAGCTGCTGACCGGGATCGTAGCCCTGGTCGATCAGGTACTCGGCCCACGACCGCAGCAGCGGCCAGTCTTTCGCAAACACCTGGGCGCGGTCGCACAGGTGCGCCAGCGCGCCGACGAGGATCAGCATGTTGCCGCATTCCTCGAACGGCATCTGGTTGTCCTCGGTGTGCTCGCCGCCGCCATAGACCTGCCCGTTGGCGAGCGGAAAGCGACCGATGTCGTGGGGCGCGTAGGGCCAGGGCCAGGCCGCCGACGCGGCATAGTCGAGCAACGGCCGCACCTGCGCCTCGAGCAGCGCCGGGCTGAGCAGGAGGAAGAAGGGCGACGACGGATAGGTGAGGTCGACCGTCCCCATGCAGCCGTTGGAGGAGTTCTCCTTGCTGAAGTAGAGCAGCGTGCCGTCGCGCTCCGCTGCCAGCATGTGGGCGCCGATACATTGCCGGAAGGCGAGGGTCGCGAGCCGAACGAACGTCGCGTCGCCGACCCGGGCAAGGTCGCGCGCGAGGTCGGCATCGAAGGCGGCGCACCGCTCCACGAGATCGTCATGATCGGACCACGCAGCGGCGATCATCGAAATTGCCGAAGGATGCGTGCGGTGCCAGTAGGGGCGAAGGCGTTCCCCAAAATACTCCAGGGCCCGGACATGGTCGTAGGCCGCTGCGACCGACCATGCGGCCTGTCCGCTGACTTCGCCGAAGTCGGTCACCCACGCCCCGACGACGAGGGGCGCGCGGTCGTGGCGGGTGCCGTCGGGATCGATCGCCTCACCGCCCGACGCCGGGGCGGGCATGGCAAGGGGGCTTCCGTCGCGGGCGCCGTCGCGCTCAGGGATCGAACCGGACCGCGCAAAGGCGCGGCGGAGCGTCAGGGCCTCGCCGATGGCGCCCACCGCCTCGCGCCCGGGCGACGGCGACAGGTGCACATAGCCCCAGTCGATGAACACCTCGTCGCCGCCGCGCCCGAGCAGCGGCTGGTCGACCGAGCCCATCCACAGCGATTGCGCGCCGGACCATCTGTGCCGGCCCCACACCACCCGCTGTTCGATCCGGTCGACCGAGACCACGGCGGACATGTCGACATAGGCCTGCACCTGGTGCTGCTTGCCGTCGGTGACGTCGAGCGCGATGTCCACATACGTCAGCGGCCGCGCCATGACGTCGAGGTCGTGGGGCAGGGACGGGCTGAGAAACGCCACCTCCAGGGCAACCCCGGCGGCGGTGAAGCGATAGGTCGACCGCGTCGCGGTGATCGTGAGGTCCGTCTGTTCCATGGCCGGGATCGCCGGACCGGACCGCTCCGCCCGCCCCATGAAGCGGTACGTGACCCCGTCGATGCGGATGAGACCGCAGAGGCTCTGGTTGCGCCCCGTCCAATGCGTCGGCCAGACCTCGGCCAGCCGGTCACCGGCGGACCAGATGCTGAAGAACGGATCGTGGACGATCAGGGGCACGGCCGGTGCGCGCGTCATGTTGCTTCGCCCTCCGGCTCGGCGCCGAAGATGTCGCGATAGGTCGCGACCGGCAGCTTGGGTTGACGATCGGCGGTGAGGACGCCGTTCTGTTCCTGCTCCACGTCCGTGAGCTGCGTGTAGCAGTAGCCGCGGATGTGGGACGTCCGGAGGGCGACGCCGACCTGGGCGCGGATGCGCGCCTCGAACTCGTCGGCGCTGGCGGGCGCCGCGCCATACCCCCACCCTTCGGAGACCGCCGCGGGCCCCGGCGCAAACGCGCCGTTTTCGGCATAGGCCGCGCCGCCGAACTCGCTGAGGATATAGGGCTGCCCGCCATAGGCGATGTCGCCCGACGGGGCGTTGCGGAAGACGTCCGGAAACGGTGCCAGCATCTCGCGCAACGTGTCCGGATTCTGCTCGTAGTTATGGACGCTCCAGATGTCGGTATCGCAATGGACCCAGCCCGAGGCGTCGTTGACCGGCCGGGTCGGATCGATCGCGCGGGTCAGCTTCGCGGCCCGTTCGACCAGCGCCCTGTGCGCGTCGCCGATCGGCTTGTTGCGGCCGTCGCCGAAACCGGTCTCGTTGAGGGGCGTCCACACCACCACCGAGGGATGGTTGCGGACCTGGCAAACGATCTCGGCCCATTCGGCAAGAAAGTTGCCGCCGCCTTCGGGGTCGTCCGGGTCGAACCCCCAGCTCGGCGCCTCGGCCCAGGTGAGGTAGCCCAAGCGGTCGGCCCAGCTATGGAACCGGGGTTCGAACACCTTCTGGTGCAGCCGCGCCCCGTTGAAGCCGAGCGATTGCGCCAGTTCGATGTCGCGGCGGAGCGCGGCGTCGTCCGGCGCCGTCCACGTGCCGTCGGGATAGTAGCCCTGGTCGAGGACGAGGCGCATGTAGAGCGGCTCGCCGTTCAGGAGAATCCGGTCGTCTTCCACGGCGATCGAGCGCAGGCCGGCGTAGGACTCCACCCGGTCGATGACCGTGCCTTGCGCGAGAATCTCGAACGTCAGGTCGTAGAGATGCGGCGCCCCGGGTGCCCAGAGCTTCGGCGAGGGCACGTCCAGCCGCGCGGGCACGCCCGGTTGTAACGGGGTCTCGCAGGCGCCGATCTCGGTGCCGCTCGAACGGGCGGTTGCCCGAAACGTCAGGCCGCGGCGGAACCTGGCGACCGACGGCGAAAGCATGAACGCACCGGCTGCAACGTCGGGCACGATCGCGACCCCGGTCAGATAGCTGTCGCCGGTGGCCTCGAGCCAGACGGGCTGCCAGATCCCGGTGACCCGGGTGTAGTAGCAACCCCAGGAGCCGGGGCGGCTGCTCTGCTTGCCGGCCGGCTGCTTGCCGTCGCGCAGACGGTCGACCGCGTGGACGGTGAGGACATGCGATTGTCCGGGGCGCACGAACGCGGTGATGTCGAACGCGAAGGCGGCCGATGAGCCGCGATGCTCGCCAATGCGCTGACCGTCGACATAGACGGTCGCGTGCCAGTCGACGGCACCGAAATGGAGGAGGATGCGCCGACCGTCGAAGGCTGCCGGCACGTCGATGGACCGCCGGTACCAGACGCTTTCCATGAAGTCGGTTTCGCCGACGCCGGACAGCCGGCTTTCCGGCGGGTAGGGCACGACGATCCTGCGATCGTAGGCGGCCTCGCGGCCGGACCGGTCGACCACGCGACCGCCGGGATCGATGGCAAAAGCCCACGGCCCGTTCAGGCTCACGGTGTCCTGCCGGTGGAACTGCGGGCGCGGGGGATCGCTTCGCGGTGGTGCGGTCATGGGAGTGTCTTGCTGGTCGCCGGTTACGAGCGCCCGGCGGCGAGGGCCGGGCGCTCGATGTCTTGGGGCTTACAGGAGATCCTGGATGTCCAGCTCGGCGTCGGCGAGGGCGGCGTCCACCGATTTGCCGGTCAGCCAGATGGCCTGCATTTCGCGGGTCAGCACGTCCTGGATCGCGCCATAGCGGACCGACGGCGGCACATCGCGGGCGATGTTGGCCGTGTTGGCGTAGTCGGCCCGATGCGGCAGGTTGGCGTAGGCCTCGCTCTCCAGCACCGACTTGCGGACCGCCATGTGGCCGGTCTTGGCCCAGTTGGCGTTGTTCTCGTTGATGAAGGCGAGAAGCTGGAGCGCCGCCTGGTACTTCTCCGGGTCGTTCTCCTTCAACGCCCGCGGCACGGCCCACATGTGCGTGTCGGCCCACGATGCCGGCGAATCGAAGATCGTCGGATTGTCGGTCACATAGTAGTCGGCGAGCGGCACCTCCGCGTCGTCGGCCTGGGCGCTGTAGAAGTCGACCACCCACGTGCCGTTGGAGAGCACCGCGACGTCACCGTTCAGGAACGCCTGCTGCGCGTTCTGGTAGTCGAACTGCTCGTTGACGTAGCCGGCCGCGATCAGGTCGGTGAGCGTCTTGATCGCGTTGCGCGTGGCGTCGGTGTCGAGCGTCACGTCCCCGCCGTCGAAGACGTTCTGCCCCTGCTGCCAGATCCAGCCGAGGATGACGCGGATGCCCATGGGGCTGCCGGTCCAGTCGGAGGCGAGATAGTCCTTGCCGGTCGCGTCCTTGACCGCCTTGGCCTGGGCCATCAGCTCCTCGACGCTGCCGGGAACCTGGACCGTACCGTCGGCGTTGACGAGGCCCGCCTCCTTCATGATGTCGACGTTCACGTGCCACAGGGTGGCGTGGAAGTCGAAGGGCACGGCGTAGATCTCGCCGTCATGCGTCACGGCGTCGACGGCCAGATCGGCCCAGTCGCCAACGTCGATACCGGCGCCGGCGAGATCGTCGGTCAGCGGTGCGATGGCGCCGAGGCTGGCAAATTCGAGGACGCGGTGGCGATGCATGACGTGGACGTCCGGCGGGTTGCCGCCGGCATAGGTCGTCTTGATCTGGTCGTAGTAGTTGTTCCACTCGGTCGGCAGCGTCGTCACGGTGATGCCGTTGTCGGCTTCGGAGAACGCGTTGATGATCGACTGGATGATGCAGGACTCGCCGACCGCCGTGGTCGGGTCGGTACCGGCATTCTCGCAAGCGCCGAAGAAGCGGCCGAGGGTGATCTCGACTTCCGCCATCGCCGGCATCGGCATCAGGGTTGTGACCGTGGCAGCGACCGCGGCCGAGTACAGCAGGCGTTTCATGGGAACCTCCCGTTTCGCTGGTTCTTGTGGACGGGTACTCATTTCGCAGTACCCAGTGCGATTCCGCGCACGACGAAGCGCTGGAAGACGATGAAGAGGGCGACCACCGGCACACTCGCGATGACGCCGGACGCCATCAGGCGCCCCAGGCCTTCGGTCATCGCGAAGTTCTCCTGGATCGAGGCGAGCCCGACGGTGATGGTGAACATCTCCTGGCGCTGCGCCGACACCAGCGGCCACAGGAAGTCGTTCCACGCGTAGAGGAACGTCAGGATGGCGAGCGTGGTGATGGCCGGCAGCGACAAGGGCAGCATGATGCGGGTGAAGATCGTGAAGCGGCCGGCGCCGTCGAGTTCGGCGGCCTCCTCCAGTTCCCTTGGGATGCCGAGGAAGAACTGGGTCATCAGGAACACGCCGAGTGGCACCGCCAGGCGCGGGATGATCAGGCCGATGTGGGTGTTGAGCAGGCCCCAGTCCGCGAACATCGTGTAGAGCGGAATGAAGACCACCTGCTCCGGCACCATCAGGCCGGCGAGCACCAGCGGGTAGACGATCCGCTTGCCCTTGAACGGGATGCGCGCGAACGCGTAGCCGGCCGTGGTCGACAGGAACAGGACGAGCGCCGTCATCCCGACCGCGACGATGAAGCTGTTGAGGAACCAGCGCGGCGTCAGCCCGAGCGAGAACAGCCGGATGAAGTTGTCCCAGGTGAAGGGGATGGGGATCAGGCCCCAGGCCGTGTTCGACGTCGTGCGGGCAAGCAGCGCGTTGGGCTGCAGCGACAGCGACGTCATCCAGATGGTGGGGATCGACCACGCCAGCGCCAGCACGCCCAGGGCCGCGACGATGATCCAGTAGGTGCGCTGGTGCCGCGACATGTCAGCCGTCCTCGCTGCGGCTGATGCGCAGTTGCGCAAACGAGAACACCAGCATGATCGCGAACAGGAACATCGAGATCGCCGCGGCGCGGCCGAGCTCGGAGTCGCGAAAACCGCTCTGGTAGATGTAGCGGACGAGGACCTGGGTGGAGTCGTTCGGTCCGCCCTGGGTCATGATGTGCGACTGGCCGAACACCTGGAAATGGGCGATCGTCTGCAGCACCACGACCAGGGTCGTGGTTCGCCTGAGGCCGGGCAGTGTGATGTGGCGGAACAGGTCCCAGTTGTTGGCGCCGTCAAGCAGGGCGGCTTCGTAGCGCTCGGTCGGGATCGCCTGCAGGCCGGCGAGGAACAGCACCATGGCGAAGCCCATCGACCACCACACGGTGGTCATGGCGATGGCCGGCATGGCGAGGAACTGGTTGGTGAGCCAGATGATCGGCTCGGCGCCGAAGACGCGCCATATGGTGGCGATGAACCCCTGCTGCGGGTTGAGCATGAACTGCCACATCAGTGTCACCACCGACACCGAAAGGACGTGCGACATGAAGAAGACGGTGCGGTAGGTCGCCATCATCTTCGTCGGCCGGTTGAGGGCGATGGCAAGGCCCAGTCCGATCGCGGTCACGGCCGGGACCGTCAGCACGACGAACAGCAGGGTCTTGCCGACGATCGGCCAGAAGCGCCGGTCGAACCAGCGGCCGTCTTCGCCGGGATGGATGCCGAACATGACGAACAGGGCGAGGGCGACGACGCTCACCACGACCGCGGTGCGACGCGACACCTGACCGGCAAGCGCCAGCACCCAGGCCGCCAGAACCGCCGCCAGGCACGTCAGCCGCAGCTCCCACGCGCCCCCGGTCAGGCTCCAGGTCATGTTCCGGCCCCACAGGAACCGGACGTAATTCTTGAAACCCACCCATTCCTTGGCGTTCGGATCGAACGCCACCGCCATCAGGTTCCAGTCGTGGAAACTGATCCAGATGCCCTTCAGCATCGGAAAGACGAGGAAGACCGCGTAGACGGCCAGGAAAGGTGCGAGGAACAGATAGCCCTGGATCGTGTCGCGGTGCCGCTGGAGGCGCACCGCCCATCCGACCGAAGCGGTGTCCGGGACCGATATGCGCAAGTCCGTCACGACCGGCCCGTCCGTTGCCACAAGCCGCGACCGCGGCCGCCCCGCAGGGCGCCCGATCCCGCGCGACTGTTCCTGGTGTCGTTCCGCACGTGCCGCATCGCTGTCGAACGGCGATTGGACAACATCGTCCTAAACAAACTCCAACTCTCCACAGAACGACCGTTTTGCGACAATGAAAGCGCATTCAGAAAGCGCTCTCATTTGCCGCCGAATGGGGGTGCTTGTCAAGCGTTGTTGCTGCCGAGGCGCGGGATCGCCGCGTGGAGAGGCAATGTCCAATCGAATGTCGTGGAACGTCGGGGCCTCCGGCGTACTCGACGACGCGGCCGCGGCTTGTCCCGCTACGTGGCCAGTTCGTAGCGCGTACGGGGCAGGGGAAGGGGGTCCTGCACCCGGAGCATCCAGGTGACGAGCTCGGCCGTGAGGTCGGCCTGAACATGCGCATGGTCGGCGCGACCGGCCAGATTGACGGTTTCGGAAGGGTCGTCGGGCAAATGGTAGAGCTGCACCGTCCCCTCCATATCCGCCACCAGTTTCCAGTCGCCCTTGCGCACCATGCGCACCTGTCCGGCCTGAGTCCACGAGTTCAGGCAGTCGTAGGCGCCCCAGGTCACCCCGTCGGGGCTGGGCGTGAATCCGTCGTCCCGAGGGTCGAGTGTGGCAGCGCCGTCGAGCCGATAGCTGCCGCCCATGCCGCTCTCCGCGTAGGCCGACGAAAACGCCGCGCCGTCGTCCGCGCCGGCCAGAAGCGGCCAGAGGCTCCGCCCCTGCACCGAGATCGGGCAGTTTGCCTCGGCGATGTCGCAGATGGTCGGGAAGAGATCGGTGAGGCTGACATGGGCGTCGTGCGGTGTGGCCGAAGCGCGAATGCCCGGACCGGTAAAGGACAGCGGGATACGCGTCAGCGCCTCGGACAAGTCCGGGCCTTTGCGCATCAGCCCGTATTCGCCGACGAAGTCGCCGTGGTCGGACATGAAGATCACGATGGTGTCGCTGAGCCGCCCGGTGTCGTCCAGCCACGTATGCAACCGCCGGATCTGATCGTCGATCATCCGCAACTGGCCGAGGTAGTTGGCCCGGGCGCGCGGTAGCTGGTCGACGAAATCGGGAAAGGCGCCGATGAAGCGATCGCGGCACCATTGGTATTTGTAACTGAGTCCCGCCAGCGCCTCGGCCCCGGCCGCGTTCGCCGGCAACTCCTCCGGCGGGAACATGGAAAAGTAAGGCTCGGGCACCTGGAACGGATTGTGCGGTTCGGGGATGGAGAGCCAGAGGAAATAGGGGTCGGCCAGCGTGTCGATCCAGCCCATCGCCTTGTCCACCAGCCGGTAGGGGAACTGCACCTCCGGCGGAAAGGGCGTCGCCTCCTTCCACATGTGGAAATGCGTATCCTTCAGGAAGGCCGCGAAGGCTCTGGTCTGCGGGTCGTCGTCGTCATCCGCCATGTCCAGATGACCGGCGGTGAGGCCGAAATCCAGCGTGTCCGGATCGGTGTGGGAGTGGTTCTTGCCGCACAGCCCCACCTTGTAGCCCGCTTCCCGCAGCACCTGCCAAAGGTCCTTCTCGTAGACCGCGTCTGGCAGGTTGTGATTGGTGCGCACCCGCGTCGCCGACGGGTAGCGTCCGGTGAGCAGGCTGGTCCGCGCCGGCGCACATTGCGGTGTCGATGTGTAGGCGCGGTTGAACCACGTGCCTTGTGCCGCAAGCGCATCGAGAAACGGCGTGGTGTCCAGCGGGAACCCCTCGCGGGCGCTTTGGTCGGCGCGCTGCTGGTCGGTCATGATCAGGATGATGTTCGGGCGATCGGCCATGTTGCGCGCATCTCTGGTCAGGGCAGGACGTGGTCCACGAAGGCTTCCAGCATCGCCGTCTGAAGCTTCGCCAGCGGCGCCTGGTAGTCGGGGCGGTCGAACACGTTGTCGAAGCAGTCGGGGTCCACCGTCATGTCGTAGAACTCGTGATAGATCCTGCCGCTCTCGCGCGACCGGGCGCGGATCAGCTTGTACCGGTCGTCGCTGAGACAGAAGAAGTTCTCGCCCTCGGCAAGCGCATGGTCGTAGCCGCCCCGCGCGACGACCTCGTCAAGCGGCGCGCCGTCGACCGTCGGCACGGGGGCGGCGACCGCCTTGGCGATGGTGGGCAGGATGTCGATCGTCTGGACGCGCTCGTCGACGACGTGGCCACCGGTCCAGCCCGCGCCCGAGACGAGAAACGGCACCTTCAGCACCTCGTCATAGCCGCAGTTGTTCTTCCCCCAGAGCCCGTGATTGCCGAGCATGTCGCCGTGATCGGTGGTGAAGATTACGAGCTGGTCGTCGCCGAAGGTCCGCTGTGCCGCGGCCAGCACATCGCCGACCTGGTCGTCGATCAGCGACATGTTCGCCAGGTAGTGCTGGCGCATGCGCTGCCAGTAGGCATCGTCGTAGTTCCGGCACGCGCCGCCCGGCGCATAGGTCGCGCCGTCGATGCCGCCACCGCCCGTGTAGCTCTGATAGTGAATGCGGTCGTCGCGGTTCCACGCGCCCTGGCGTCGTGCCATCGGCGGCAACCGGTCCAACGCGACCCGATCGAGGTACGCCTCCGGCGGGTCGATCGGATAATGGGGGCCGGAAAACGACACCCACATGAAGAGGTCCCGTGCAGCGTCCCAGTCCTGCAGGTACCGGACTGCCTCACCGCCGACCCACCGGTCGGGATGCCACCTCTCCGGTCCGGGGAAGGTGAAGACCCCGCCGTTTTCCCGGTTCCATGCTTCCCGCCGGTAGGCGGCCAGATGACCGGCACGATCCAGCGCGCGGCTGTAGTCGTCGTACTGCCAGACCGAGACGTTCTTGTCGTCCTGGAGCGCCAGATGGTCGATGCCGAGGCTGAGATAGTAGTCACGCGTGGCCGGACTTTCGGCCGTGGCATCGGGCTCGAACGTGCCGTAACGCACAGGCTCGAAATGGCATTTGCCGACATGCGACGTCGCATAACCGGCGTCCGCGCAGGTCGTGTAGAGGTTGGGCAGCTCGGGCGGGACCAGCGCGGCGCGGAAGTTGCTGTAGGCGCCGTGCCGGCGCGGATAGCAGCCGGTCAGGATCGAGCACCGGCTCGGCAAGCACCAGGGACTAACGGTGTAGGCGTTGTCGAAGCGTGCGCCCCGTGCGGCGATACCGTCGATATGCGGAGTGGCGATGGCCCGGCAGCCATAGGCCCCGAGCGTGTCCCGCCGCTGTTCGTCGGTAGTGATCAGGAGAACCAGTCTCGGCCGCGCGCCTGTCATGCCGGTTTCCCTTGTCCGGCCATGCGACCGCGGTCGATGACGCCTGGACGACGAACGATCCGGATTATCTGCCCCCAGGTAACGGCTGATTTCTGAGAATGAAAGCGCATTCAGAAAGCGCTCTCATTTTTTAGCGAAAGGTGCTAGTTGTCAAGCGTTGTCAGCGAACGATCGCTTGGATACCGTCGCGCGCGAGGTGTCGGGGAGAGATGGGTCAGGACAGCGAAGACACAGCGCTGGCCGCTGAGCAGGGAGATGGCGAAGCGCCGGCGAAGGCCGCGACGCTTGCCGATGTCGCGCGCGCCTCGGGGGTCGCGCCGGCCACCGTCTCGCGGGCGCTGAACACGCCCGATCTGGTCAAGCCGCCGACCCGCGCACGGATCATGGCCGCGGTGGCGAGGCTCGGCTACTACGCCAATCCGGCGGCCCGAGCGTTGGCCGGCAGCACCTGGCGCACCGTCGGCGTGCTGGCGCCGTCGCTCGACCACATCATGTTCCACCACCAGTTGGCGGTGTTCGAACAGGAGATGACCGCGCGCGGTTTTTCGCTCCTGATCTCGGCAACCAACTACGACCCGGAAAGCGAGGTCCGGCTCGTCCATTCGTTGCTCGGCCGCGGCGTCGACGGCGTGCTCCTGACCCACGTCGACCAGCCGGACTTCCTGTTCGGTCAGCTCGCCAACCGTGGTGTGCCCCATGTCCTGATGTCGAGCGTCGAGATCGAGGGCGCGGTGCGGGTCGGTTATGACGAGATCGAGGGGATGCGCACCGTGGTCGATCATCTCCACGCGCTCGGGCACCGCCGCTTCGCGATGATCGGCGACCGGCGGGCACAGGTCTGCGGCGAAAACCGCATCGGCGCCGTCGCCGCCCGCCTGAAGGAACTGGACCTCGAGCTGCCGCCGGAGCGGGTCTTTCGCTGCGGTGCCGACCCTGCCGAACCGCGTGCCGCCTTCCGCAAGATCATGGCCATGGAGGCGCGGCCGACGGCGATCGTCTGCGGCAACGACAACCTGGCGCTGGCCGCCATGGCCGAAGCGGCGGCGATGGGCGTGTCGGTTCCCGACGAGGTGTCGTTGACCGGCTTCGACGGGATCGACATCGCGGCCCATCCGCGCATCTCGCTCACCACGATCCGCGCCCCGTGGCGTCGCCTTGGGCGGTTCGCGGCCGAAACCCTCAACACCGCCATCGAAGGCGGCATCGTCGAGAGCCGCCTGGTGCCCACCGAGCTGACGGCGGGCGATTCCACGGCACCGCCGCCCGCCGGCGATTAGGTCGTGAACCCATGGTTCGGGATTCCCATGTTGGGTTGAACGTGATTCAAGCTCCTGATTTGCGGGAGCTTGTCGATGGCACGTTACGATCTGAGCGAAGTCGAGTGGTCGATCATTGAGCCGCTGCTGCCGCCTGCGCCTCCTGGAAAGCAGCGGGTAGACGACAGACGGGTGCTCAACGGCATCTTCTGGGTTCTTCGAACGGGGTCGCCATGGCGGGACCTCCCGGCCCGTTATGGCCCTGCGACGACGGTCTACAACCGCTACAACAGATGGGCCAAACGGGGTGTGTGGCTGGCGATCTTCGAGGCGCTTGCGGCCAAGGAACCGGCGGCGCTCCAACTGATCGACAGCTCGATCGTGAAGGCTCACCAGCACGCCGCAGGCGGAAAAAAGGGGGCCCGGATCACGCCATCGGCCGTTCTCGTGGAGGACTGACGACGAAGCTCCACGCCGTCGTCAATGAGCTTGGGCTACCGGTCCGCTTCACAGTCACGCCCGGACAGGCTTCCGACAGGACCACGGCGACGGCCCTGCTGGAGGGCTTGCCGCTCGCCCCCGACATTGTCGCCGACCTCGGCGGCCAGCGCCTCGCGGCCGTCGATGCCGTGGCCCGCATCGTCGTCCGCGCGCCCGCGCCCGGCACCGTCGTGAAGCTCGAAGCCACGACGCCCGGTGCGGTTCTGGCGCCCGGCGGCGCGGTCGCTGAAATCCTGCCGCGCAACGCCCGGCAACTGGTGGAATTGCGGCTGTCGCCGGCCGACATCGATGTCGTGAGCCCCGGTCAGGTCGCAAGCCTTCGCCTGACCGCACTGGACCGCCGCCGCACACCGGTCGTCGACGGCACCGTTGAGTATGTCTCCGCGGACCGGCTTCTCGATCCGTCTACGGGGTCGGCCTACTATCAAGTCCGCCTCGCCATCGACGATCCGCTGCCGACCGAGGTATCGCGGGGCGATCTGTATCCCGGCATGCAGGTCGAGGCCTACGTTCGCACCGGCGCGCGCACCTTCATGGCCTGGCTCGCCAAGCCGATCACCGACTCGTTCGCACGCGCCTTCCGCGAGGAGTAGGCGATGGTCCGGCTTGCGAGGCCGGCCACTTACGTTTCCGCGTCTCCGCGGTTCCTCACGGCGGCGAAGATGAAATCCTTCACACCGCCGACGATCTTGCGCATGGGCACCTCGCCTAGCACGCTGCGATAGGCGCTGCCTTCGATCAGTTCGATGACGAGCTGCGCGGTCTCGGCCGCGTCGGGCCCGGCGCGGAAATCGCCATCGGCGACGCCACGTCGGATAACGGACGCCAGCGCGCTCACGAGCTCATCGCGATTGGCGAGGAACAGCGCGCCGATGTCGGGCTTGCGGATCGCCTCGCTGCTGAGCTCGATGGTCAGGATGATGGTCTCCGGGGCGGCCTGATAGGTCGCGTAGGCGTTGATGAACCTGTCCAGGACGGCGTGCGCCGGAGAGGTATCTGCCAGCAGGTCGAGCAGCGGCCGGAGCTCGGACCGTTCCAGCGCCGCGATCTCGGCCAGCACGTCGTGCTTGCCGGGAAAGTGGTTGTAGAGATTACCGAGGCTGACACCCGCCCGGCGCGCGATGTCGCGCACGCCCGTCTGGTGATAGCCGTTTTCGAGAAAGCACATCACCGCAGCCTCCAGGATCCTGGTCCGCCGCTGCGCGGTCGCCTTCTCGCGTTTCGTTGCGGGCTCGGCCGATGTTCCTGACACCTTGTCCAACTTTCCTATTGAACGAACGATCGTTCATCACATATAACGCGCTGTCGAGCAAGGCCAAGGGGCCCGTTGGCGCGACGACCGGTCGGGAACGGGATCAAAAATGCCAGAGACCTCCATCAACGACACCTCCACCAGCGAAACCCCCGCGCGGGGGAGGCGGTGGCTGTGGATCGGCCTGTCCGTGGCGATCCTGCTCGCCGTCCTGATCCTGTTGTTCGTCACGGAGGACACGGCGGACGTTACCGTTGTCGACGCGCCGTCGCCCGCGCCGCTCGTCACGGTTCTGGAGGTCGCGCCGGCCGAGGCGGTGGCGACGATCTCCGTCTTTGCCGAACTGCGCCCCCGATGGGATGCGGAGATCCGTTCGGCCGTCTCGGGCCGGATCATCACGGTTCACGATGCCGCGCTTGCGGGCGAGCGCGTCGACGCCGGCACGCCGTTGTTCGCGATCGAAAAGACACGCTACGAAACGGCCGTGGCGGCCGCCGAGCTCAGCCTCGAGGAAGCCAGCCTGGCGCTGTGGAAGGCGGAAAATGCCGTGGCGCTGGCGCGGCGGGAGTTTGAACGCACCGGCAACGAGCCGCCCAACGAGCTTGCCCTGCGCCTGCCGGAGTTGCGCATCGCCGAGCGCACGGTCGCGGCGGCCGAGGCGCAACTGGTGGCCGCCCAACGCCAGCTGGCCGACACCGAGGTGGCCGCTCCCTTCTCGGGTTTCGTGACCCGGCGGCAAGCGAGCCTCGGGCAAACGGTCGCCGTCGGCGAACCGCTCGTCCATCTCTCCGACGACCGCCGGTACGAGCTCACCGCCGAGCTCAGCCAGGCCGATTGGGCCCTGCTGGATCATCCCATCGCCGGCCAGGAAGCGCGGCTGTTTCACCGCGACGGTACGCCCCTCGGACGGGCCCGTATTCGTCAGGCGGGCGGATTCCTGGATACCGAAACCCGTCAGCCGCGCATCTTCCTGGACGTGGCCGAGCCGGGCGACGGCATCCTCGCGGGGGACTTCGTGCGGGTGGAGATCGCCGGGCGTCCGATCGCGAACACCCTGAGCCTTCCCGAGGGCGCGCTCACCCGGGCGGGCCATGTGTGGATGGTGGATGCCGACGATCTGCTCGTCAGGCTCGAACCTGATGTCCTGTTCCGCACCGGCGGCACGCTGGTCATCGCGGCGCCCGAAGGGGCCGGCCCGTGGCGGGTTGCTGGGACGCCGCTGGCCTCGTTCCTTCCCGGCCAGCGGGTCATGCCGCAGGATGTGGGGGGCTGAACCATGCACGCGCTCACCGGCTGGTTCATCCGCAACCCCGTTGCCGCCAACCTTCTGATGGCGCTGATCCTGTTCCTCGGGGTGCAGACCGCGCTCTCCATCCGCATCGAGGGCTTCCCGCGCATTCCGCCGGAAAGTGTCGAGATCACCGTCGAGTATCCCGACGCCACCGCCGAGCAGGTCGACCAGCTTGTCACTCAAAAGATCGAACAGGCGCTTGAGGGGCTTGAAGGGGTCCGCAGCATCACCTCGCTGTCCGCCAACGGCGTCGCCACTGTGTCGGTTCGCCGCGCCGGTGGCGAGAAGCTCCAGGCGGTGCTCGACCGGGTCCGCATCCGCGTCGACGGCCTGACCGACCTGCCGACCCGGGCCCGCCGCCCGGTGATCGAGGCCTCGGGCTTCGACCTGCCGGCGCTCTACGTCAATCTGTACGGGCCCGCCGACCCGGCCACCCTGCAGACCGTTGCCCAGCGCCTGAAGGAGGAGCTCCTGGCCGAGCCGGAGCTGTCGCGGCTGAAGATCTGGGGCCTGATCCCGCGCAACCTGCGCATCGAGGTCGATCCGGAACAGCTTCGCCAGCTGGGGCTCACCGTCGCGGACGTAACCGCCGCGATCCGCGCCAACTCCGTGAACGTCCAGGCCGGGCAACTGCGTACCGAGAGCGGCACCATCTTCCTGCGCGCCGACGACCGCGCGCTCTATGCGCCCGACTACGCCGCCTTGCCCGTCATCGAACGAGCCGACGGGTCGAACGTGCCGCTGGGCGATCTGGCGACGATCGAGGACGGGTTCCTCGAAGGTGACTTCCTGTTCCGTTTGAACGGCGAGCCCACGGTTGGCATGGAGGTTCTGGTCGGCCAGAAGGAGAACCTTCTGGAGATCAGCCGGGTCGTGAACGGCGTGGTCGCCGATTTCGAGCCGCAGCTTCCGCCCGGCATCAAGGCCACCGTGTGGGGCGACAGTGCAGGCTACATCTCCGAGAGGCTGGCGCTCCTGCGCTCCAACGGGCTCCAGGGCCTGCTGCTCGTCACCCTGATGCTGTCGATCTTCCTCAACGTCCGCCTGGCGTTCTGGGTGGCGATGGGCATCCCCGTCGCGGTCATGGGCGCCATCGCCGTCGCCGGGTCGCGATGGGTGGACTACTCGCTCAACGACGTGACCACGTTCGGCCTGATCATCGCACTCGGCATCCTGGTCGACGACGCCGTCGTCGTCGGCGAGAGCGTGTTCGAGGAACGGCGCAGGATCAGCGATCCCGTCAAGGGCACCGAGCGCGGCGTGGAGCGCGTGGCGGTTGCCACCGTGTTCGGCGTGCTGACCACGATCGCGGCCTTCTACCCGATGCTCCTGATCGACAACGCCCTCGGCAAGGTGCTGGCGGGCTTCTCCGGCATCGTGATCTTCGCGCTGGTCTTCTCGCTGATCGAGAGCAAGTTCATCCTGCCGGCCCATCTGGCCCGCGTGCCCTTGGACGATGCCCGGCGCCACCTGCCGGCCCGGCTCTGGGGCAGCGTGCAGGACGGCGCCCAGGCCGGGCTGATGTGGTTCCGCGATGTCGTCTATCGGCCGGTGCTGGTGATCTCGGTGCGCCACCGCTATGCCGTGCTGGTCCTGTTCGTCGCGGCCGCCGTTGCCGGACTCGGACTGATCGCCAAGGGCAGGGTGGCGACGGTGTTCTTCCCCGACGTGCCGGGGCAGGTGATTACCGTCAGCCTCGAAATGGACGCCCGCGCGCCGTTCAACCTCACCGCGGCCAATATCGACCGGATCGAAAGCGCCGGCCGCGCACTGAACGAGGACCTCCGGCAACGCGCGGGCATGGACACGGCGCCGATCCAGACCTTCTTCACCATCATCAACGATGCCGGCAGCGCCCTGATCTTTGCCGAGATGCTGCCGGTCGCTGAGCGGCCGGACGTCCCGATCCTCGATGTCGTGCGGGCCTGGCGCGAGCGGGTGGGGCCGGTCGAGGGCGCCACCGAACTGGAATTCACCGGCTCCGAGGCGCTGGCGGGCGGGTTCCGGATCCGGCTGGTGTCCAAGGATACCGACCTCCTGCAGCGGGCCAGCGACGAACTGCGTGGCTTCCTGGCGACCCTCGACGGTGTGTCCAACATCCGGGACAGCCTGGCGGGCGGCCAGCCCGAACTCCGGCTGCGCCTGCGGCCGGAGGCCCGCAACCTCGGCTTCACCGCCGAGACGCTTGCCGCCCATATCGGCGACGGCTTCGGTGGCGCGGAGGTCACCCGCGTCCGCCGCGACGGCGCCGAAATACGCGTCGTCGTGCAGAACGCCCGTGCCGCCCGCGACACTATCGACGACCTCATGCAGACCCGGCTGCGCAGCACCGCCGGCGCCTGGGTGCCGCTCGACACGGTGGCCGCGATCGAGGGCTCCTATGCGTCGGGCACCGTGACCCGCCGCGACGGCAAGCGCATGAACATCGTGTCCGCGTCGATCGACCGGGGCCTGGTGGCGCCGGAGGAGGTGGGGCAGGCCGTGTTCGAGCAGGTGGTGCCGGACCTGTGGACGAAGTATCCGAGCGTCGAGGTCATCGCCGGCGGTGAGCTGGAGGAAATGGGCGAGATCCGCGGCGGCCTCGTCAACGCGCTGATCCTGGCGGCGGTGCTCATCTATGTGCTGATGGCGGTGCCGCTGAAGAGCTACTGGCAACCCTTCGTCATCCTGGCGATCGTGCCGTTCGGCTTCGTGGCCGCAGCCGTCGGCCACATGATCATGGGCGTGTCGCTGTCGGTTCTGTCCTTCTTCGGCATGCTGGCGCTCACCGGCGTGATCGTGAATGACAGCCTCGTGTTGATCACCCGCTACAACCAGGCGCGGGGCGCCGGGGAAAGCGTGGCCGACGCCCTCCACGCCGCCGGCATCGGCCGCTTCCGTGCCATCTTCCTGACCACCGCGACCACCGTCATCGGCCTCATGCCGCTGCTCACCGAAACCTCCGAGCAGGCGCAATACCTGATCCCGGCGGCGGTCTCGCTGGCCTATGGCGAACTCTTCGGCACCGCGCTGATGCTGATCCTCGTGCCTGTGCTGATCGCCATCGCCGAGGACGTGATCGCCCTCTTCAGACCCGGCGCGCACACCGCATCGACCACGGCAGGTGAACCATCATGATGAACGGCCGCGACCTGACCATCTCGACGCTGCTCAGCGTGTTTCGCTGGCGCATCCTGCTGACCTGGCTGCTGATCCTCCTGGAGACCAGCCTCATGGCGCTGATCCCGCTGTTCATCGGCTTCGCCATCGACGGTCTGCTGGCGGGCGGCATGGCGGAGCTGTGGCGACTGGCCGGGATCATGGGCGCGCTGATCGTCGTCGCGGTCGTCCGCCGCGTCTACGACACCAGGGTCTACGGCACCGTCCGGGTGGAACTCGGCAGGGAGCAGGCGGCGCGCTCCGGCGATCTCTCCGTATCGACGCTCAATGCGCGTCTCGGCATGGGCCGCGAACTGGTCGATTTTCTGGAGCAGACCCTGCCCGATGCCATGGCCGCGGGCGTCCGGCTCGCCATCGCGGTGCTTGTCCTCTACGCCTTCTCGCCGGCTCTGGCCCTGGCCGGCGGCGCCGCGGCCGTCGCCATGGTGCTGATTTACGCGCTGTTCCACCGGCGGTTCTTCCGGCTGAACGGCGCGCTCAATCAGCAGACCGAGAAGCAGGTCAACATCCTGGAACGGCGCGAAGCCAAACCGACCCTTGCCCATCTCATGCGCCTGCGGGGTCTGGAGGTCCGGCTGTCGGACACCGAAGCGATCCTCTACGGCGCGATCTTCGTCGTCCTTCTGGGCCTGATCCTGTTCAATCTGTGGTTCGCGGCGACCGCGCTCACCGTCACCGTCGGCACGATCTTCTCGATCGTCAGCTACTCGTGGGAGTTCATCGAAAGCGCGCTCGCACTGCCGGTGACGCTGCAAAGCTGGTCGCGCCTGTCGGAGATCATGCGCCGGCTGAACGCCCGAACCGGACCTGCGGCGGCGTAAGCCGGGTGATGAACGCCTGAGAGCGGCGTGCCGTACTCGTTGCAGCTACCCCCGCCGTCGGCTAGGTCAGGCGAAGACCGTTCGTAGCGAAGAGATGCCCTTCGGCCGGTTCGAATGTGAGGTCGACGGCCGTGTTGACGTCGATGGCCGCCTTTTTCGGTTGCGACACCGTTACCAGTTCGGAGGACTGGGGGACGCGAACATGCACGAGGGTCTCGTTGCCCAGGTGTTCGACCAGTTCGACCGTGCCGCTGAAGGATGAGCCGTCGGCGTTGCCGCCGATCTGCAAGGCATCCGGACGCAGGCCCAGAACAACCGAGGTCCCCGCTGGCGGCGGCGCTTCGAGTTTCGGACCGGCAACGACGACGCCCTGGCCGAGGTCGACGCGGCTTTCGGGATCGACGGCAGCAAGCTCGGCGTCGAGGAAGTTCATCTTCGGCTGACCCAGGAACCCGGCGACGAAGATGTTGGCCGGCCGCTCATAGAGTTCGTCGGGCGAACCGACCTGTTCGATCTTGCCCTTGTGCATGACCGCGATCCGGTCCGCCAGGGTCATCGCCTCGACCTGGTCGTGCGTCACGTAGACGACGGTCGATCGGAGATCACGGTGGAGCCGGGCGATCTCCACCCGCATCTTGGCGCGCAGGTCGGCGTCGAGATTGGACAGGGGCTCGTCGAACAGGAAGACGTCCGGCTTCTTCACGATGGCGCGGCCGATGGCCACGCGCTGTTTCTGACCGCCGGAGAGCTCACGCGGTCGCCGGTCGAGGAGGTCGTCGATCTGCAGCGTCGCGGCTGCCGAAGCGACCGACTCCCGGACTTCGGCAACCGGGACGCCGGCCATCTTGAGGCCGAAGCCGATGTTCTCGCGCACCGACATGTGGGGATAGAGGGCGTAGGACTGGAAGACCATCGCCACGCCCCGGTCGGCAGCCGGAACGGTGTTCATGATCTTGCCGCCGATGCTGACGTCGCCCCGGGTTATCTCCTCCAGCCCGGCGATCAGGCGCAGTGCGGTGGACTTGCCGCATCCCGACGGACCGACCAGCACCAGGAACTCCCGGTCGTGGACGGAGAGCGAGACGTCGCGGACGGCCTCGACCTTTCCGAAGTCCTTGCTCAGGTTTCGCAATTCGACCGATGTCATCAGCCTGCTGTCTCCGGCTTCGCGGCCCACATTTCGATTTCGACCAGAAATCCGGGGAGCAGCACCGCCTGAACGGCCGTCCTCACCGGCGGTGGCTCGGGCATGAAATCGCTGTAGACGCGGTTGAACCGCTCCCAGTCCGAGAGCGCGCGCAGATAGACGTTGGCCTTGAAGACGTCGGCCAGCGAACAGCCGGCGGCGGCCAGTTTCGTCTGGCAGTTGTGCAGCGTCGCGCGCGCCTGCTCCTCGATGTTGCTGCCGATGACCTCGCCGCGCTGGTTCACAGCGACCTGCCCGGCAAGGACCACCAGGTTTGCCGTCGCGACCTCCAGGACCGGTGAATACGGGCCCGCGGTCGCGTGCTGCGTCGCGCCCGCCGGAAGTCTGATCGCTGGATTGCCGGCATTCGCGGCCGGTGGTGCCATGGTCCCTCTACCCTTTGACAGCGCCCCGGAGCAGGCCTTCGACGACGACACGCCAAATCACCACCACGATGATCAGGGTCGGGATGATGGCGATGAAGATGCCGGCGTTGAGCAGACTCCACGAAACGTCCGTGTTGCGCGCGAGCGCCGCCATGACCACCGAGACGGTTCGCGATCGCGCTTCGCCGGACAGGACCAGCGAGAACATGTACTCCGAATAGGACAGCATGAATGCGAACAGCCCGGTCGCCCCGATCGATGGCAGCGCAAGCGGAACGGCAATGCGCATGAAGCTCTGAAAGTTGTTGCAGTGGTCGAGGGTGGCTGCCTCGAACAGTTCCGAGGGCAGTCGACGGAAGAAGACCGAGAGAATGAGAACCGTGAAGGGCAGCGACCGAGCGGTGTGGACCAGCACGATCCCCCAGATGCTGCCCACGAGCCCGAATGCCTGCATCGTCATGTAGATCGGCACCAGCAGTGCCACCGCCGGCACCAGCGGACTCAGGATCAGGAACATGAAACTCAGGCGCTTGGCCGGAAACGCGTAGCGGGCGAACATGAATGCCGCCGGCGCGCCCAGCACGAGATTGAGGATCATCGAGGCAAGCGCGATGCGCATGCTGTTCCACAGGCTCGCGGGCACCTGCCGCGCAGCGTCCGAGATCATCCGGCGATTGGCGCGACCCTCGCTGTAGCTTGCCGGCAGTTCGCCGGTGAAGATGTAGCGATAGCCTTCGAAGTTCGGACCGACATCGAAGACCGAGACCTCCGGATCGAGGAGGACGCGGTCAGGCACGATGCTGCCGTAGAAGGCGAGGAAGATCGGGCCGCCGGTGAACAGCAGGACGAGTAGCGCTATCACGTAGTTGAAAGCTGAGCGACGGCCACTCATGTCATCGCTCCCCGAAGAGATCCGACGGCAGCGCGCGCGTGATCGCCACGATCAGCAGGGCCGAGATCAGGACGACGATGAAGGCGACGGCGGCGCCCGCACCGAAGTCGTACATCGAGAATCCTTCGCGCCAGATCTGGAAGGCGAGCAACGTCGTGGCCGTGCCGGGCCCTCCGCCGGTCATGGCGTAGACGACGTCGTAGCTCGTGAACGCCATCAGCGCGTTGTAGATCAGCAGGACCACGATCATCGCCTTGATCTCCGGCAGCACCACGTACCGGAACCGCTTCCACGAACTGCGGCAATCGAGTTCGGCCGCTTCCATGGTTTCGGTGTTGATGCCGGCCAGCGCTGCCATCGTCAGGACGACGGCGAACGGGACCTGGGTCCACACATGGGCGACCAGCACCGACAGGAATGCGAGCCCCGGCGAGGCCAGGAACGAGACCGACCGCTCCAGGATGCCCAGCTCCAGGAGGATCCCGTTCAGCAAACCGAAGCTTGGATGGAACACCCAGGTCCACAGGACCGCGCTGATCGCCCCCGGCAGGACCCAGGGCAAAAGGACGATCGAGCGCACGATGCCGCGTCCAAGGAACCGCCTCTGCAGAAAGAGCGCCAAGGCGACACCGAGCGCGACCGCGATCGGCGCCGCAACCACGGTGAAGGTCGCCGAGTTCTCCAGGGCGACGATGAAGTAGTTGCTCGTGACGACGCGGACGAAGTTGTCCAGGCCCACGAACGGCTCGCCGGGGAAGAGCAGCATGACGCGGTGGAGGCTCGTCCACAGCGCGTGGCCGACGGGATACAGCGTTACCAGGGCGACCGGCAGGATGGCCGGCAGCAGCCAGATGAACGGAAACCTCTTGAGGGTCCACATGGTCTGCGGCTCGCCTGGTGCCGGCGAGTTCTCCGGTTAGCCGCGGGCCGCCCGGTCGGGACGGTCCGCGGCCTGAATACCACGACTCAGCGGCTGGCGAACTGGTCGCGCAGCGTGTTCCAACGCTCCGCGCCGGCGGTCATGACCTCGTCGACGGTGGCCTCACCGACGATGGCCTGGGCAAGCAGCGGCCGGAAGTAGGCCGACCACACGCCCGTCCACTCCGTCCACATGCCGGCCTTGGCGGTCTCCACCTGGGCGGCAAGGGTTTCCATGTCGATCCAGTCGTTCCAGGCGGTGATCACGTCCTGATCGGTGAGCAGGGGCAGTTGGCCGAATCCCAGTCCCTTCTCGACCGCCCACCGCTTGGCGACGCCGTACGGGGCGCCGGCCATGAAGTCGACGAACTTCCAGGCCGCCTCGGCCCGCGCGGGATCTTCCGCGGCCGTCGAGGTCACGGCGTAGAACTTCGCAAAGCCGAGGGTCGAGTTGGCGTCCCCGGGCATGCGACCGAGCGCAAAGTCGCCGGCCAGCGGCTGCTCACCGGGATTGTTCATGGCCGCGAGGACGTAGTTGTACACGACGGTGAAGGCGTGCTGGCCCGTGTTCATGGTCGTGATGATGTTCGACTCATGGGGCTCGGGCTGGATGAGCCCCTTGGAGAAGGCGTCCTGTAGCCATTGCAGGTGCTGATAGGCCGCGTTGTCCGGGTCGTCGAAGATCGCCCGCCCCTCGTCGTCGAACAGTTCGCCGCCGCGGCCGTAGGCCTGGGCGACGAAGGCGTCGAAGAAGTTGGGGAGTTCCTGGTTGTATTCATACACGATCGGGCGATCCATGCCGGCGGCCCGCAGCGCTTCCGACGCCGCCATGACCTCGTCCCACGTCGCCGGGAAATCGATCCCGTTCTCGTCCAGCACCTTGGCGTTGTAGATGAACGAGATCGTGTCGGCGTAGTACGGCAATCCGTAGACTTCGCCGCCATACGTGACGTCGCTCAGCGCGAAGCCGGCAATGTCGCCGGCCAGCGCGTCGACGCTTCCTGCCGGGGCGACCGAACTGAGGGGCGCGACCCATCCGGCCGCCGCCCATGCCGGCAGCCAGTCCTGACCGCCGTAGATGACATCGGTCTGTGTTCCGCCGCGGAACCGCAGCACCAGGCTGTCCTGGTAGTCGGGCCACGTGTAGTCGGTCAGGTTGACCTTGATGCCCGGATTCTGCTCCTCGAACTTGGCGATGTTGTCCTGAATCGTGTCGAGCGAGTAGTTCCAGACAACGAACTCGAGCGTAATGTCCTCGGCCTGCGCGGCAGGCACTGTCATGGCTGCCCCTGCGACGACCGCCGCCGCGGCAAAAATCCTCATGCTCATCGTTGATCCTCCCTTACGATTAAGATGACCCTCCTGTGGCCCGGCCACGCCTTTCATTGAGACGTTGAACACGGACCACTTGGCGCATACTATGAACCACTTTGGTCTGATTGCAACCTTTTCCGCAAACTGGCGAGCACGATGGAATTCAGAACGGACGGATCGACGAACTTCATAGGCGGCCGATGGCAGTCCTCGGTATCGGGCGAAACGCGGCCGGCCGTCAGCCCTATCGACGGTCGCGAGATCGGGACCATGGCCTGGAGCGACCGCGCCACGGCGCAGGCGGCGATTGTCGCCGCCCGCGAAGCCCAGCCCGCCTGGGCCGCCGTGTCGATCTGGGACCGTGCGCGCATGCTCCGGCGCATCGCCGACGCCGTCCAGGCCAACCGTAGCAAGCTCGCCGAGCTCCTCACGCTCGAGCAGGGCAAGCCGATGGCCGAGGCGGACTTCGAGGTCGGCAAGGCGTCCGACGGATTCAACCTAGCCGCCGACCTGGTCAAGTACCTCGAAGGCCGGACCATTCCCACCGAAGACACGACCAAACGGGTGATGACGTTCTACCGGCCGCGCGGCGTTTACGGCGTTATCACGCCCTGGAACTTTCCGGTGAACATCCCGGTCGAGTACCTGGCGCCGGGGCTGGCCGCCGGCAACGCCCTTGTCTGGACGCCGGCGCCGACGACCGCGCTGGTCGGCGCCGCCCTGGTCGCCGCGATCGAGACCGCCGACCTGCCGCCGGGGGTTCTCAACTTCGTCACCGGCCACGGCCCGGAGGTCGGGGACGAGATTGTCTCCAATCCGGGCACCGATGCGATCGGCTTCACCGGCAGCGCCGCGACCGGCCGCATCATCGCCAGACAAGCCGCCGGCAAGGCGCAACTGATGGAACTCGGAGGGAACGGCCCGGTCATCGTCCTGCCCGACGCCGATCTCGACAAGGCGACGGCCGCGACCGCCGCGGGGTGTTTCGTCAACGCCGGTCAGGTCTGCTCCTCATCCGAACGCGTGCTTGTGCATGCCGATGTCTACGACGAGTTTGCCGAACGCATCACCGAGGCGGCGCGCGACATCGTCCTCGGCGATCCGAGAATCGCCGCGACGACCATGGGTCCGCTGAACAACCCCGCCGTGGCAGCCAAGGTGGCCGAACACGTCACGGATGCCGTCGACCGGGGCGCCGTCGCGGCGATCGGCGGCGCGGCGCCGGCCGATAACCCGAGTGGCCTCTACTATCAGCCGACGGTCCTGCGCGAGGTCCCGCGCGACAGCCTCGTCAATCGCGAGGAAACGTTCGGCCCCGTGGCCCCGCTGATCCGGGTCAAGGACGAGGAGGAGGCGATCGAGGTCGCCCGCGCCAACCGGTACGGGCTCGTGTCGTCGATCTTCACCCGCGATCTCGACACGGCGTTTCGTTTTGTCGACGCGGTTCCGACCGGCATCGTCAACGTCAACGACACCAGCAACTACTGGGAGCTGCACATCCCGTTCGGCGGCATCTCGGGCAAGGACAGCGGCGTCGGGCGGATCGGGGGCCGGTACTCGCTTGAAGCCATGTGCGACCTGAAGACCGCCACCTTCACCATAGGCTGACGGGATGCGCTACGAACACCTCAGTTCGCCGGCGATCGCTGCCCTCGACCGCGATGCGACCATCCTGATCGTGTCGCTCGGAGCGGTCGAGCAGCACGGTCCCCATCTTCCCGTGGGCACCGACTCGATGATCGTTACGGCCCTATGCGAGGCTGCGGCGCGGCAGCGCGGCGATACCGTCGTCCTGCCGCCGCCATGGTACGGCGTCTCCCCTCACCACATGCGCTTCCCCGGCACGGTGTCGATCGGCGTCGACACCATGCGCGCGCTTGTGGGCGACATCGTCGACAGCGCCGTGACCCACGGCTTTCGCCGGATCCTTCTCGTCAACGGCCACGGCGGCAACGGCCCCACCCTCGACGTCCTGGCGACGACACTGGGTCACCGGCATCACCCGCGCGTGCGCATCGCCGGGCTCACCTACTTCCAGCTTGCCGCCGCGGAAATCGACGCGATCAGGGAGTCCGCACCGGGGGGCGCCGGACATGCCGGCGAGGTCGAGACGTCGTTGATGCTCCATCTCGCACCCGATCTGGTCGGGATGGAAGACGCCGTGGCGGTCTATCCCGACGCCGGCTCGCCTTACCTGACAACCGATCTGACGGGATCTTCACCGATTCGCACCTTTACCGACTTCTCCGACCTCTCGTCGAGCGGCGTTTTCGGCGATCCGAGCCTTGCCGACGCCGGCAAGGGCGAGCGGCTCTTCACGGCCATCGTCGGATCGCTCGATCGCTTCCTTGACGACTTTGCAGGGTGGCCCCTCACATGACGACATCGAATCGACAGCTGCGGGTCGGCGTCGCCGGACTCGGTTTTTTCGGCGCCCGGCACGCCCGCCTCTACGCCGGGCACCCCGCTGCGAATCTCGTCGCGGTCTGCGACATCGCGGCCGAAGCGCGGAGCCGCGTCGCCGCCGAGACGGGCGCCGTCGCGGTGGAGAACCTCGATGACATGCTGAACGATCACCAGCTCGACGCCGTGAGCGTCTGCCTGCCCGATCGGCTGCACGAGCACGCCGCGATCGCCGTTGCCCGTGCCGGCAAGGCGCTGCTGCTCGAAAAGCCGCTGGCCCATGACGCGGCAACCGCGACCCGCATCGTCGAGGCCGTCGAGGCCGCCGGCACGCGCCTGATGATCGGGCACATTCTGCGGTTCGATCCGCGCTATGTGAGCGTATTTGACGCCGCGGACCCGGCAAAGATCGGCGACGTCGTCCATTTGCGGGCCGAGCGATCGGGCATTCGCGCCACCGCCGCCCGGCTCGGTGCGGACAGTTCGATCCTGTTCTACATGGGCGTTCACGACGTCGACGCCATGCAGTGGATCGCACGCTCGCTGATCGGGCGCGTCTATGCGCAGAAGCGGGAGATCCTCGGCAACGGCAACGAAGATTCGCTCTTCGCAGTGGTGAACTTCGACAACGGCGCCATCGGCGCGATCAGCTACAGCTGGGCGTGGCCGGACGCCTTCATGAACGGCTATCGCGCCACCCTTGAGGTCGTCGGCACCCGGGCGGCCGCGTTCATGGACTGCTCCGATCAGGGCTTCTATGCCGTGACCGGGGACAGTATCGGCGGCGGAGACACACATCTGTGGCCGGAGATCAACGGGCGCATTGTCGGTGATCTCGCCGACGAGATTGACCATTTCGTTCAGGCAACCTTAAGTGGCGCCCCCTATGTGCAGCCGTACCGCGACGCGCTCGATGCCATCCCGGTTCTCGACGCACTTGCCCGGTCGGCCGCGACCGGCATGCCTGCCGACGTGAACCGCGACATATGACGGCGAACGGAAATCGTTGACAGGGATCGCGAAGGTCATCTAGCTCCGCCCGAACATGAGGTGCCCATGAGTTCCGTCGAAACGCCTGCCGGTATCGTTGACATCACCAGCAATGAGCGGGCCACGCCGTCCCTGGTCTACCGCGCTCTCCTCCGGAGCGTCCGCAGCGGCGCGCTGGTCCCCGGCGGCAAGATCCCCAATGAACGCGATCTCGCCAACCAGCTGAACGCGAGCCGCTCGGCGGTGCGTGCGGCGTTGGCGACAATGGAGCGCCAGGGCCTTGTGCGCCGCCAGGTCGGCAGCGGCACATTCCTCACCGACGACGCGCTCTCCGTCTTTGACAAGATGGATCAGACGACGGTCGACGCGCACGAGCAGGTGCCGTCGTTCGTGGAGATCGCCGAAGGGCGGCTGCTGTTCGAGCCGGCGATGATGAGCATCGTCGTCAGCCGCGCCGAGCAGTCGGACATCGACGAAATGTACCGCATCCTCGATGGCCTCCTCCAGGCGCCCACATGGCACGATTTCAAGGAGTGCATCTACGCCTTCCATCGCTGCATCTACGCCGCGACCAAGAACCGGTTCCTGCTGCAGATCATGGACGACATCGTCAAGGATCGGCGGGCGGTGGCCTTCGATGGCCGGGGTATCGAGAAGCAAGCGCCCGAGGCCGTGCGGCGGCAGGCCCACAACGACCTGATCGCCGTCGCCGACGCTGTCGCGAAACGGGACGCCAAACTGGCGGAGGAACTCACCTCCGACTACCTGATGCGGACCCTGGCCACCATCAACATCTGGCACTAGCGGCAGGCTGCGTCTCCTCGACCGAGGAGACCAACCTGGTGGTGCCGTTGCAGACGGGCGGCGCGCTCACCTGTCCGTCGCGCGCAGATAACCCAGGATGAGCTCCTGGATATGCTCCTTGCGGCCGACGATCGACGCGTCCGTCACCAGGTCCCGGCCGAAGACGACGCCGAGGCTGTGCCGGTTGGACAGCGGGAAATAGCCGAGCGCGACGATCGAGATGTACAGCTCGGTGATGTCGACATCGTCGCGGAACAGGCCCATGGCGACGCCGCGATCCACCAGTTCGCCGAGCCGCGAGACCAGCGGCTTGAACATCTCCCGGATCAGGTCGGATTTCTTGACGTGCTGGCCGCGCATGATGTTCTCGGAGTTCACCAGCACGATGAACTCCGGATGGGCGACGAAGTAGTCGAAGGTGTGGCTGATCAGGCGCCGGATGCCTTCCTCCGGTTCCACATCCTCCAGGATCAGCTCGTCGTTCTCCTCCCGCAACTGGCCGTAGAGGTCCTCCAGCACGGCCAGGAAGAGTTCGTCCTTCGACCCGAAGTAATGATAGATGAGCCCCTTGCTGAGCCTCGATCGCGCCGCGATGCGGTCGACGCGCGCGGCCTCGTAGCCCACCTTCGAGAATTCGCTCAAGGCGGCGCGACGGATGATCCGGGTCGTGCGTTCCGGGTTGCGTTTAGCGGTTTGCGTACCAGCAGGCATCGTCAGCCAATCTGCGACAAGTCCCGGCGAGACTAGTCGATTCGGTTCGTGTGCATGTCAAATACATGGACTACTTCACGCCGCCGAGCGCCAGGCCGCGCAGCAGGTAGTTCTGGATGGCGGCGAAGATGATGGCGACCGGCACCGTGGCGATCAGCGTCGCCGCCATGATGATGTTCCATTCGGTTTCGTAGAGCGTGCCGGTCAGGAAGGCGATCTTCACCGGTGCCGTCTGCATGGCGCCCTGCCGCAGCATCGTCAGCGACATGGCGAACTCGTTCCAGGAGTTCACGAAGGTGAACAGGGCGGTCACGGCGATGCCCGGCACGCACAGCGGCAGGAAGATGCGGATGAAGGCATGGACGTGGCTGGCGCCGTCGAGCCACGCCGCCTCCTCCAGATCGCGCGGTATGGTGTCGAAGTAGCTCTGCAGCATCCACACCGCGAAGGCCATGTAGAAGGCGCTGTGGGCGATGATGAGCGCGTGCAGGTCGTTGATCATGCCGAGCGCGGCGAACAGCCGGAACAGGCCGACGATCAGGACGATCGGCGAGATCATCTGGGTGATCAGCAGATAGGTGCGGAAGATGTTCTTGCCCGGCATGCGCAGGCGCGACAGGGCGTAGGCGGCGGGGATGGCGACGGCGATCGACAGGAGCGTCGCGCCCACGCTGATGTAGATGGAGTTGAACAGCGCACGCCCGAAACCGCGCTCGGTGAACAGCTCGATGAAGTTGTTGAGGTAGAGGCTGCTCGGCCACCACGTGGCCTGGAACGTGAAGATCTCGTCCTTCTGCTTCAGCGCCACCGACAGCATCGTAGCGTAGGGGAACAGCACCACGATCAGGAAGGGCGACAGGCCCAGCCAGCAGTACAGGCTCTTGCGCCGTTTACTGTGCATGGGACGAGCGTCCGGAGCGCGTCATGTGCAGGTAGAGGATGGAGAAGCCGAGGAGCATGGCGAACATCATCACCGAGCCGGCGGCGGCGACGTCCATCTTCCCGAAGGCGAAGGCCTGCTTGTAGACGTAGGTGATCAGGATGTCGGTGCCGTTGGCCGGCCCGCCATTGGTCATGATCCAGATGATCGGGAACGAGTTGAAGACGTAGATCACGTTGAGCACGACGGCGATCTGCAGGAACGGGCTGAGCAGCGGCAGCGTGATGTACCGGAAACGCTGGAACGGCCTGGCGCCGTCGATGGCCGCGGCCTCGTAGAGCTCGTCGGAAATCGAGGTGAGGCCGCCGATGATGATCGTGACCGTGAACGGGACCGAGACCAGGATGCCCACCAGGATCACGATCGCGAACGCGCTGGTGCCGTCGGCGAGCCACGGGTGGTTCTTGAACGGCAGGCCCAGCGAGGTGAGCGCCAGGTTGAGCGTCCCGAAGTCGCCGTTGACGACGAAGCGCCAGACGAGCGCGGTCATGGCGAGCGAGACGGCCCAGGGTAGGAGCACGATGGTCCGCGCGATCGCCCGCCCGTGGAAATCCTCGTTCAGGATCACCGCGATGGGCACGGCGACCAGCACGGCCCCGCCGACCACCGTGACGGTCCAGATCAGCGTCTGCCACGTGCTTTGGATGAAGATCGGATCGGCGAAGGCGGTCAGGAAGTTGTCGAGGCCCGCAAAGCCGCGGATCTTGCCGAACCGGTTGACGTCGGAGATCGACATGCGGATGACGTCGAAGATCGGGTAGCCGATCACGAACGCCGACAGGAAGAAGCTCGGGGCGGCAAGCAGCAGGCCCGTGAGCGCCGCGCTTCGCCGCCACAGGCGGGTGCGTGGGCGTAGGCCGGTCGTGACTGCGGTCATAGCGGTTCCGGGCTCGGGCGAATTGAGACCCCGGGGGCCATTCCTAACGAATGCGGCAGTCACGCGAAACCTGGCGGGAGGCGCGTGACTGCCGCGGCTTGGGAGGACTGCCGGCTTATTCAGCCAGCAGTGCGTTCATCTTGTCGGCCGCCGAGGCGAGCGCTTCGCGCGGCGGGGTGTCGCCCGAATAGGCGGCGGCGAGCGCCGACTTCAGGCTCTCCGCCATCTCCTCCCATGCCGGGACGAGGGGGGCGAACTTGGCGACCGGCGACATGTCGAGAAAAACCGCCATGCGCGGATCGTCGGTGAAGAACGGCTCGTTGGCCATGGAGTTCAGCACCGGGACGAAACCCTCGATCTTGCCGAACTCGAGGCGGTTCTCGTCGTTGAAGATGAACTCCAGGAACTTCATCGCCGATTCCTTGACCTCCGAACTTTCGAGGATGGAGATCGTGTCGGTGACGCCGTAGGTGCCGCGGGTGGTCGACACCGGAATCTCGGCGATGCCGTAGTCCATGTCGGGCGCCTCGCCGGCGAGTTGGGCGTTGAGCCACGGCCCGGACAGGACCATGCCGAGCTTGCCGGCCGAGAAGAGGTTCTGCAGGTCTTCACGGTTGGAGCCCAGGACGCCCGGTTGCGTGACGCCGGCCTCGATCAGGCCGAGATAGGTCTCGGTCGCCGCGACCGCCTCGTCCGAGGCGAAGCCGCTCTTGCCGTCCGGCCCCATGATGTCGCCGCCATGGGTCCACAGGGTGTAGAACCAGTAGCCCTCGGTATCGAGCCCGGTGCCCTGCACGCCGATGCCGTGGATGTCGTCGCTGAGCGCGGCCACCTTGCCCGCTGCCTCGAGCGCGTCGTCCCAGGTCGCCGGCGGTCCGTCGACACCGGCCTGCGCGAACAGTTCCTTGTTGTAGAACAGCCCGCGCGCGGAGGCCGCGATCGGCAGGCCCCATGTCTGGCCGTCGACCCTCTGCAGGTCGAGGAAGGTCGGGACGAACGACGCCGCGAACTCCGGCGACATCAGCTCGTCGATGGCCGCCAGCACGCCCTCCTGGGCAAAGCCGGCCATCCAGCGGGTCGCCATGTGCGAGATGTCGGGCGCCGTGCCGGCCGAGATGTCGGTGATGAGCTGTTGCTGCATCTCCGGCCACGGCAGGTGCTCGACGACCACTTCGATGTCGTCGTGCATGGCGTTGAATTCTTCCGCCAGTCCCTGGAAGAACGGGCCGGTCTTGGTGCTGTATTCGGCAAATCGCACGCGAACCGTGTCCTTGGCGGCGGCGACGCCGACAAACCCCACGGTCAGCGCGACGGCGGCAACCATCGTCGCCGTAAGCGGGCGCAAGCCCTTGACGGTGTCAGAGAACATCTTTGGGTGAACCTCCCTCATCGATCGGATCGACCCCACGACAGCGCGTGAGGCCATCACGGCGGCTTCTAGCCGCAATCACCGCGTTCGTCAATATTGACTGACTAGTCAGCTTAAAATAAGTAACCGACCAGCCGGTCAATTAGAAGCGAAGGTGGCCGGCGATTGGAGGGGGCGGGTGTACGAGGTCGGTGGTGCCCTGATCCTGCCGGCGCCCATCAACCAGCCAGGGACGACATGACCGAGACCGCTACAACGGACCACGTGCATTTCATCGACGGGCAATGGCAACCATCGCAAGACGGCGCCTTCGTGCCGGCCGTGTCGCCGGCCAACCGCAAGGAGCTTGGCCGGGTGGCGCAGGGCGATCGTGTCGACGCGCGCACAGCTGTCGCCGCCGCACGACGGGGTCACGAGGCGCTTGCGAAGATGTCGCGCTGGGACCTGGCCCGGGCCTGCAACCGCGTCGCCGACGAGATCGAGAAGCGCCGCGACATTCTGGCGACGACGCTGGCGCAGGAGCAGGGCAAGCCGCTGATGGGCGAGGCCTATGGCGAGGTCGACGCGGCCGCGCTCGGCTATCGCGAGGCCGGCGAACTCTTCAAGTGGATGGCCGGCGAGGTCATCCCGGTCGAAACGCCGGGTAAGCGGGCCATCAGCTACCGCGCCCCGCGCGGCGTCTACGGCGTGATCACGCCGTGGAACTTCCCCGTCAACATCCCGGTCGAGTATCTGGCGCCGTGTCTGGCGGCCGGCAACGCCGTTGTCTGGGTCCCCGCACCGTCGACTTCGCTGTGCGCGGCCCGGCTGATGGAGTGCATCGTCGAGGCCGACCTGCCGGCCGGTGCGGTCAATCTCGTCCATGGCCCGGGACCTGTCGTGGGCGACGAGGTGGTCGGGCATGCCGGCGTCGACGGCATCGGCTTCACCGGCAGCCCGGCCACCGGCGCGGCCATCGCCGCCCGTGGCGCAGGCAAGCCCATGCTGCTCGAACTGGGCGGCAACGGGCCGGTGATCGTGCTCGACGACGCCGATCCGGTGCGCGCCGCCGAGGCCGCGGCCGCCGGCTCGTTCTTCAATGCCGGGCAAGTGTGTGCCGCGACCGGACGGGTGCTGTGCGCGCGCGGCGTGCAGGAGCCCTTTGCCGAGGCGCTCCTGGCTGCGGCGCAGAAAGTCAAAATCGGCGACCCCATGGATCCGGACACCACCATGGGACCGCTCAACAATCCCGCGGTGGCCGACAAGGTGGAGGCGCATGTCGCCGACGGTCTCGAACGCGGCGGCGTGCTGCTGGCCGGCGGTCATCGCATGCCGGATCTCGGCTCGGACCTGTTCTTCGCGCCGACGGTGATCGGCGACGTGCCGCCCGGCGCGGACCTGAACGCGGCCGAGACCTTCGGTCCGGTGGCGCCGATCGTGGTGCTGGACAGCGACGACGAGCTGATCGCCGCCGCCAATGCCGCCCGCCACGGCCTGGCCGCCAGCGTCTTCACGCGGGATCTCGCCCGCGCCTTCAGGTTCGGCGAGGCCATCCAGGCCGGCCTGGTCAACATCAACAGTCCGAGCTCGTACTGGGAGCTGCACCTGCCGTTCGGCGGGGCGCCGGGCAAGGACAGCGGCATCGGCCGGCTCGGCGGCAAGCACACGCTGCAGGCCGTCACCGAGATCAAGACCATCACATTCGACATCTCATAGGAAAGGAAGACCGGTGGGCCATATCGAACAGCGTCTGAAGGAAATGGGCATCGAACTGTCGCGCCCGCCCAAGCCGGTCGCCTCCTATCTGCCCGGCGTCCAGGTCGACAATATCCTCTACGTGTCCGGCACGATCGGCACGGTGGTCGACGAGAACGACAACGACGTCCTGCCCCATGTCGGCCAGGTCGGCGTGATCTCGCTGGAGGACGCCTACCAGTCCGCGCGCCTGACGGCGATCAACCATGCGTCCATGATCAGGGCGGTGATCGGCGACCTCGACCGGCTGGTCCGGATCGTCAAGATGATCGGCTACATCAATGCGGCCCCGGGCTTCAAGGACGCGCCGCAGGTGCTGAACGGCGCGTCCCACTTCTGGATCGAACTGCTGGGCGAGGAGCGGGGCTCCCACGCCCGCGCCGCCCTCTACCAGGACCAGCTCACCTCCGACGCCCCGGTCGAGATCGAGATGACGGTGCAGGTGACGCCGTAAGCGACATCTCTGCCTTCAGCGGCGCTTCGTGACAGCCCGGAAAAAGCCGCCGCCACGCCGTTCTGATCCTTGACCCTCCAGCAACTGGAAGCCCTATATCTCCCCGGTGAATCCGAGGAGAGGCCGATGGCGTCGCAGACGTGTCACAGCCATGAGTCGACCGCCGCCGACGGGCAGCATCATCACGATGGCGAGGCCGCGCAAGGGACCATCGATCCGGTCTGCGGCATGACCGTTGCAGTCGCTGCCGACACGCCGTCGAGCGTGTTCGACGACCGGACCTTTCATTTCTGCTCCGACGGCTGCCGCGAAAAATTCGACGCCGATCCGTGGTTCTACGCCTCCGGCAACGCGGCCAAGGTCGCCACCCGCGCAGCGCCCGGCGCCCAGTGGACGTGCCCCATGCACCCCGAGGTCGTCGCCGACGAGCCCGGCGCCTGCCCGATCTGCGGCATGGCGCTGGAACCGATGGTGCCCGGTGACGAGCCCAACGACGAGCTAGTCGACTTCCAGCGGCGCATGTGGATCAGCGCCGCGGCGGCGGTGCCGCTGCTGGTCCTGACGATGGGCGAGATGGTCGGCCTGCCGGTACGCGCCTGGGTCGGGCATCGCACCGCGGTCTACATCGAGTTCGTGCTGGCCACGCCCATCGTCCTCTGGGCCGCCCAGCCTTTCTTCCGCCGGGGCGTGGACTCCATCCGCAACGCCTCCCCCAACATGTGGACGCTGATCGCGCTCGGCGTCGGCGCCGCGTACCTGTTCTCGATCTTTGCGACCTTCGCCCCCGGCCTGTTTCCCGAGGCCTACCGGACCGGCGAGACCGTGGGCACCTATTTCGAGGCCGCGGTCGTCATCGTCACGCTGGTCTTTGTCGGTCAGGTGCTGGAGCTGCGGGCGCGAGAGCGTACCGGTGACGCGATCAGGGCGCTGCTCGACCTCGCGCCCAAGACCGCACGGCGCATCCTCCCCGACGGGACGGAGTACGACGCGCCGCTCGAAAACATCGTCGTCGGCGATGTCCTGCGCGTCCGGCCAGGCGACAGCGTGCCGGTGGACGCCGAGGTCGTCGACGGACGTTCCTCGGTGGACGAGAGCATGATGACCGGCGAGCCGGTTCCGGTGGAGAAGGTGCCCGGCGACACGGTGACCGGCGGCACCATCAACGGGAACGGGACGTTGGCCGTGCGCGCCACCCGGGTCGGCGCCGACACCCTGTTGGCACAGATTGTCGAGATGGTCGCCGGCGCGCGCCGCTCGAAAGCGCCGATCCAGGGCCTCGCCGACCGCGTGTCGGCCGTCTTCGTGCCCACGGTGGTCCTCGTCGCCATCGCCGCGTTCGTGTTGTGGCTGATCTTCGGTCCCGATCCGGCGCTGGCCTTCGCGGTCGTGGCCGCCGTCTCGGTGCTGATCATCGCCTGCCCCTGCGCCCTCGGTCTGGCCACCCCGATCTCGATCACCACCGCCGCCGGCCGCGGCGCGCAGGCCGGGGTCCTGATCCGCGACGCGGAGGCGCTGGAGCGCATGGCCAAGGTCGATGTCGTCGTCGTCGACAAGACCGGCACGCTGACGATCGGCAAGCCGGAGGTCACCGATATGGTGGCCACGGCCGACATCGGCGAAACCGACCTCCTCTCGCTGGCCGCGTCGCTGGAGCGCGGGTCGGAGCATCCGCTGGCCGAGGCCATCGTCGAGGCGGCGCACACGCGCGGCCTCAGCCTTGAGAAGGCCGAGGCGTTCGAGGCGGTGACCGGCAAGGGCGCGCGTGGCCGGGTCGGCGGTCGCCGTATCGCGCTGGGCAATGCCGCGATGATGGCCGGGCTCGACCTCGGAGCCGGCGAGAACACGGCGGAGGCCCTTCGTCGCGACGGCAAGACGGCCATGTTCTTCGCCGTCGACGATCGTCTCGCCGGCATCGTCGCCGTGGCCGATCCCGTCCGCGAGACCGCCGCCGCAGCCATCCGCGATCTTCACCGCGAAGGGCTGCGGATCATCATGGCGACCGGCGACAACCGCCGGACGGCCGAGGCCGTGGCAGCGCAACTCGGTATCGACGAGGTGCGCGCCGGGCTCCTGCCGGACGGCAAGAAGGCGCTGGTCGACGAGCTGCAGGCGGCGGGCGCCTCCGTCGCCATGGCCGGCGACGGCGTCAATGACGCCCCCGCGCTGGCCGCCGCCCACGTCGGCATCGCCATGGGCACCGGCGCCGACGTGGCCGTGGAGAGCGCCGGTATCACGCTGCTGGGCGGCGACATCGCGGGGATCGTCAGGGCGCGCCGGCTGGCGCGGGCGACGCTGACCAACATCCGGCAGAACCTGTTCTTCGCCTTTGCCTACAACAGCGCCGGCGTGCCCATCGCGGCCGGCGTCCTGTTCCCGGTCTTCGGCCTGCTCCTCTCGCCGATGATCGCCGCCGCGGCCATGAGCTTCTCGTCGGTCTCGGTCATCACCAACGCGCTCCGCCTGCGCAACGTGAGACTTTGAGTGGAGTTGCATGCGGCCTCGTGGCGCGGGTCGTCGGTCTGCGGCGGCTGAAGGTGGTGTGATAGCGTCGTCGCGTTGCCCGACGAGGACCATTCATGCCGCCACCGCCGCCGGCTTTGGAGCACGGCCACGCGCCCGACGAGATCGCACTGCGCTTGTCCGACGGCCCGCGCGTCTCCTATCTCCGTGACGTCGTCTACGGCGGTATCGATGGTGCGGTGACCACGTTTGCGATCGTGGCCGGCGTCGTTGGCGCGGATCTGTCGTCCGGGATCGTCCTGGTCCTCGGCGCCGCCAATCTCCTGGCGGACGGATTCTCCATGGCGGCGGGCAACTTCTCGGCCACCAAGACGGAAGTCGACGACCTCGACCGATTCCGGGAGATGGAGGCCCGCCATATCCGGCTTGATCCGGAGGGCGAGCGCGAGGAGGTCCGGCAGATCTATGCCGCCAAGGGTTTCTCGGGAGCGGATCTTGACCGCGCTGTCGAACTGATCACCGCATCGGAGGAACGCTGGGTGGCCACCATGCTGGTCGACGAGCACGGGCTCTCGCTGGCCCGGCGCTCCCCGATCCGCGCAGCGCTGGCAACGTTCGCCGCCTTCTTCGCCTGTGGCGCGGTGCCTTTGCTGCCGTTCGTCTTCGGAGCCTCCGCGAGTCTTGTGCTGTCGTCGCTGCTGACGGCGGTCGTCTTCTTCCTCATCGGCTCCATGAAGAGCCGCTGGTCGACCGCCTCCTGGTGGTACTCGGGGCTGGAAACGCTGGCCATCGGTATGGCCGCTGCGTCGATGGCCTACGCCGTCGGCTTCCTGCTGAGCGGCCTGGTCTAGGCGATGGCGACGTCGGTCGGAACGAAGACGCCGCGCCATCGGTCCTAATGCCCGCCTTGCCGCCCGGGCGCCGCATCGCGAAGCACCTTGTAGAGCGACATGACGTTGTCCTCGCCGTAGCCGGCGTCGACGGTGCGTTCGAGCAGGCCGTCGACGAAGTCCGGCACCTCGGCGTTGATCCCGGCCTCCGCCGCCTGCCGGCTGGCCAGGTGTGAGACCGCCCGCCAGATGTTGAGGGTCGCCGGCGTATCGTCATAGCTCTGGTCGCGGATGATCCGGAGATAGCGCTGCGCCGCCGTGTCGTAATCCATGAGGTCGATGAAGGCGTCGAGGCTGACGCCCTCGGCGCGGCAGATCTCGGCGGCGTGGGCGAGACCGGGAAACTGCGTCAGGCGCATGGTGAGATAGGTGAGGTCGAGCGCCACGGCCACCCCGGCGTCGGCACCGACGAAGCGGACGCCGCTGCCGAGGCACACCAGCGCATCCTCGACGTCCTGGTAGGCGGCCGCGTCGCCGGACAAGAGGATTCGCGCCTCGTCGGTGCCGATGGTGGCCGGGCCGCCGAGAACGCCGCCGGCGAGACAGCGCGCACCGCGGGGCTCCAGCCACGCGCGCAGGGACCGGGCGTCCTGCGGGGTGCCCGTAGACAACTGGACGAGGGTGCGGCCGGAAAGCTGGGCCGTGACCGCGTCCGGCTCCAGCAGGGCGCGTGTGGTCGCATAGTCGCTGACACAGGTGATGGTGAGCGGGCTCGCGCGCAGGGCCGCCGTGACATCCTCCGCCGCCACGGCACCCCTTTCGATGAAAGGCCGCGCCGCTGCCGGTGTGCGGTTCCAGACCGTGAGGTTGTGCCCGGCGGCGCGTACGGCCTCGGCCACGGCCGCGCCCATCTTCCCCAGTCCGATGACCGTGATGTCCGCCATGGTCGTGTCCCGTCCTGCCTGTGCTGACCGGACAGTATCCTACGCGCCGTCGCGGCAGGCGCGCGACAAACTAAAGGTTTCGGCGCTCGCCGCCGATGAGCGCCAGCACCGCGCCGGCGGCGTCGGGGATGCTGGTGCCCGGGCCGAAGATTTCCGCCACCCCCGCTTCGCGCAGGAAGGCGTGGTCCTGGTCCGGGATCACGCCGCCGGCGACGACGATGATGTCGCCGCGGTCGAGCGCCCGCAGCCGTTCGATCAGCGCCGGGATCAGCGTCTTGTGGCCGCCGGCCAGCGTCGACACGCCGATGATGTCGACCTCGCGCCGGATCGCCTCGTCGGCGGCCTCCTCCGGTGTGCGGAAGAGGTCCGACACGTCGACGGTAAACCCCATGTCGCCGAAGGCGCTGGCGATCACCTTGGCGCCGCGGTCGTGGCCGTCCTGGCCCATGCGGGCGACCAGGATCCGCGGTGCGTGGCCGAAGCGGTCGCGATGGGCGGCGACGCGGTCGCGGATGACGGCATACTCGGGGTCGTCCTGCATGGCGCCGGCATAGACCCCGGTGATGACCTGCGTGACGCCGGCATGGCGGCCGAAGGCGCGCTCCAGCGCGTCGGAGATTTCGCCCAGGGTCGCCCGCGCGGCGGCCGCCGTGACGGCGAGGTCGAGGAGATTGGCGTCGCCCGCGGCGCCCTTTTCCAGCGCGTCGAGCGCGACCTTGACCGTGGCCGGATCGCGCGTCGCCTTCACGCGGGCGATCTTGGCGACCTGGGCGTCGCGGACGGCGGCGTTATCGACCTCCAGGATGTCGACCGGCGCCTCGTCCTCCGGGCGGAAGCGGTTGACGCCGACGACCACGTCCTCACCCCGGTCGACGCGGGCCTGCCGCCGGGCGGCCGCCTCCTCGATCCGCCGTTTCGGCAGCCCCTCCACGACCGCTTTGGTCATGCCGCCGAGGTCCTCGACCTCGTGGATCAGCGCCCAGGCGGCCTCGGCGAGATCGTCGGTCAGCCGCTCGACATAGTAAGAGCCGCCCAGCGGATCGACGACGCCGGTCACGCCGGTTTCGTGCTGGAGGATCAGTTGGGTGTTGCGGGCGATCCGCGCCGAGAATTCGCTCGGCAGCGCGATCGCCTCGTCGAAGGAGTTGGTGTGCAGCGACTGCGTGCCGCCGAGCACCGCCGCCAGCGCCTCGTAGGCGGTGCGCACCACGTTGTTGTACGGGTCCTGCTCGGTCAGCGACACGCCCGACGTCTGGCAGTGGACCCGCAGTATCTTCGACCGCTCCGAGGTCGCGCCGAAATCGGTCATGATCTTCGCCCACATCCTGCGTGCGGCGCGCAGCTTGGCGGCTTCCATGAACAGGTTCATGCCGATGCCGAAGAAGAAGGAGAGCCGCCCGGCGAAGGCATCGATGTCGAGACCGCGATCGAGCGCGGCGCGCACATACTCCATGCCGTCGGCGAGCGTGTAGCCGAGCTCCTGGGCGAGCGTCGCGCCCGCCTCCTGCATGTGATAGCCGGAGATCGAGATCGAGTTGAACGTCGGCATCTTCTCGGCGGTGTAGGCGATGATGTCGGCCACGAGCCGCATCGACGGTTCGGGCGGGTAGACGTAGGTGTTGCGGACCATGAACTCCTTCAGGATGTCGTTCTGGACCGTGCCGGAGAGCTTCTCGGTCGCCACGCCCTGCTCGTTGCCGGCGACGATGAACATGGCGAGCACCGGGATCACCGCGCCGTTCATGGTCATCGACACGCTCATCTGATCGAGCGGGATACCCTCGAACAGCCGCTTCATGTCCTCCACGGTGTCGATGGCCACGCCCGCCTTACCCACATCGCCGGCCACGTGCGGATGGTCGCTGTCGTAGCCGCGATGGGTGGGCAGGTCGAAGGCGACCGACAGCCCCTTCTGCCCCGCCGCGAGGTTCCTGCGGTAGAAGGCGTTGGACTCCTCCGCCGTCGAGAAGCCCGCATACTGGCGGATGGTCCACGGCCGTCCGGCGTACATGGTCGCGCGAATGCCGCGGGTGAACGGCGCGAGGCCCGGACGTTCGGCGGCGGCCTCGGGCGGCAGGTCGGCGGTCGTATAAAGCGGCTTCAGCGTCAGGCCCTCGGGCGTCGTCCGCTCAAGCTCCGACGGGTCGCGCTTCAGCTCATTGCGCGCGAGATCGATCCAGTCCCGGTCCCGGCTCACGTCTCGAACTCCATGATCACGTCGTCGACCGACAGGCGGTCGCCCGGCTTGGCCCTGATCGCCTTCACCCGGCCGTGGCGCGCCGCCTTGAGGACGTTTTCCATCTTCATGGCTTCGACCACCGCGACCGCCTGGCCTTCCTGCACCTCGTCGCCTTCCGCCACGTCCAGCGCCACCACCACCCCCGGCATGGGGCAGGTGAGGAGATTGGAGGTGTCGGGCGCGACCTTGACCGGCATCAGCCGCGCGAGCTCGGCCACGCGGCGCGTATAGACCCGGACGGCGAGATCGGCGCCACGCTGGCGCAGGCGGAACCCGCCTGGAAGACGATCGACGCGGATGACATGCCGGCGGTCGCCGATGGCGACGGATGCACTGCGCAGCCCCGGCCGCCATCCGGTGGCAAGATCAATCCCATCACCGTCGCCCAGCCGCACCGTGTACACGCCGCCATTATCGGTCAGCGCGGCGTCCAGGGTCTGCCCGTCGATCACGACCGTTCGTTGCACCGGGCCGTCATTCGTCGTTGCCCTGCTGCGCGCCTCGCTGATGGTCGTGAGCGCCATGGCGACGGCGGCGAAGCGCCGGATGAGGTCGCCGTTCGGGGCGGCGGGCGCGAAGCCGTCGGGATAGACCTCGGCGATGAAGTTGGTCGACAGGTCGCCGCGCCGCCACGGATCGCGCTGCATCAGGTCGGCTAGGAACGGCAGATTGTGGGCGATGCCCTCGATCTCGAAGGCGTCGAGCGCGTCGGCCATGGCGTCGATGGCGCCGGTGCGGTCCGGCGCGTGGGTGCAGAGCTTGGCGATCATCGGGTCGTAGTAGGGCGATATGTCCGACCCCTCGGTGACGCCGGTATCGTTGCGGACGGTGGTCGCGCCATTGCGGCCTTCCGGCGGCGGCCGGTAGCGGCTGAGACGGCCGGTCGACGGCAGGAAGTCGCGATGCGGGTCTTCCGCGTAGAGGCGGCTTTCGACCGCCCAGCCGTCGAAGGCGATGTCGGCCTGCGTCAGGGCGAGCGGCTCGCCGGCGGCGACCCGGATCATCTGCTCGACCAGGTCGATGCCGGTGGTGAGTTCCGTCACGGGGTGCTCGACCTGCAGCCGGGTGTTCATCTCCAGGAAGTAGAAGCGCCCGTCGGGGTCGGCGATGAACTCCACCGTGCCGGCGCTCTGGTAGTCGACGGCGCGGGCGAGCGCCACCGCCTGCGCGCCCATCTCGGCCCTGATCTCCGGCGTGACGAAGGGCGAGGGCGCTTCCTCGACGACCTTCTGGTTGCGCCGCTGGATCGAGCATTCGCGCTCGCCGAGATGGATGGCGTTGCCGTGGGCGTCGGCCAGCACCTGGATTTCGACATGGCGCGGCTTCTCGACGAAGCTCTCGATGAAGATGCTGCCGTCGCCGAAGGCGCTGACCGCCTCCGACCGCGATCGCGCGAAACCTTCGCGCGCCGCCGCCTCGTCATAGGCGATCCGCATACCCTTGCCGCCGCCGCCGGCCGATGCCTTGATCATCACCGGGTAGCCGATCTCGCCGGCGATCCGCGCTGCGTGGTCCTCGTCGTCGATCAGTCCCATGAAGCCGGGCACGGTGGAGACGCCGGCCTCGGCCGCGATCCGTTTCGACGTGATCTTGTCGCCCATGGCCTCGATGGCCCTGGGCTTGGGGCCGATGAAGGTGATCCCGGCGTCTTCGAGCGCGGTGCAGAAGGCCGCGCGCTCCGACAGAAAACCGTAGCCCGGATGGACGGCGTCGGCGCCGGTGGCGCGGCAGGCGTCCAGGATCACCTCGGCGACGAGATAGCTCTCGCTGGCGGGCGCGGGACCGACCCGGACCGCCTCGTCGGCGGCGCCGGCATGGACGGCGTCGCGATCGGCGTCGGAATAGATCGCTACCGTTGCGATCCCCATGCGGCGCGCGGTGTGGATGATCCGGCAGGCGATCTCGCCGCGATTGGCGATCAGGATCTTGTCGAACATGGGCGCGTCACAGCGGGATGTTGTCGTGCTTGCGCGGCGCCGGCCGCACGTCCTTGGTCTTCAGCATCTCGAACGCGCGGATGACGCGCGGCCGCGTGTTGTGCGGCATGATCACGTCGTCGATGAAGCCGCGTTGCGCGGCGATGAACGGATTAGCGAAGCGCTCCTCGTACTCGGCGGTGCGCGCCGCGATCCGGTCGGCGTCGCCGAGCTCGGAGCGGTAGAGGATTTCCACCGCCCCCTTGGCGCCCATCACCGCGATCTCAGCCGTCGGCCAGGCGTAGTTGACGTCGGCGCGGATATGCTTCGACGCCATCACGTCGTAGGCGCCGCCATAGGCCTTGCGGGTGATCACCGTCACCTTGGGAACCGTGGCCTCGGCATAGGCGAAGAGCAGCTTGGCGCCGTGCTTGATGATGCCGCCGTACTCCTGGACGGTGCCGGGCAGGAAGCCCGGCACGTCGACGAAGGTCAGGATCGGGATGTTGAACGCGTCGCAGAACCGGACGAACCGCCCCGCCTTCTTTGCGGCGTCGATATCGAGGCAACCGGCGAGCACCAGCGGCTGATTGGCGACGACGCCGACGGTGGCGCCCGCAAGCCGGATGAAGCCGGTGATGATGTTGCGGGCGTGGTCGCGCTGGATCTCGAAGAAGTCCCCCTCGTCGGCGACCTTCAAGATCGCCTCGTGCATGTCGTAGGGCTGGTTGGCTTCCGACGGCGCCAGGCTGTCGAGCGCCGGCTCGACCCGGTCGGCCGGGTCGTCGGTGGTACGCACCGGCGGCTTCTCGCGCTGCGACAGGGGCAGGAAGGCGTAGAGGCGCCGCATTTCGAGGAGCGTCTCGATGTCGTTCTCGAAGGCGCCGTCGGCGACCGAACTCCGGGTCGTGTGGGTAGAGGCGCCGCCGAGGTCCTCCGCCGTAACGATCTCGCTGGTCACCGTCTTCACCACGTCCGGCCCGGTCACGAACATGTAGCTCGTGTCCTTGACCATGAAGATGAAGTCGGTCATCGCCGGCGAATAGACCGCCCCGCCGGCGCACGGGCCCATGATCACCGAGATCTGCGGGATCACACCGGACGCCTGGACGTTGCGCCAGAACACCTCGGCATAGCCGCCGAGCGAGGCGACGCCCTCCTGGATGCGCGCACCGCCGGAATCGTTGAGGCCGATCACCGGCACGCCGTTCTGGACGGCGAGATCCATGATCTTGCAGATCTTCTCGGCGTGGGTCTCCGACAGCGAGCCGCCGAACACGGTGAAATCCTGGGAGAACACGTAGACCGGGCGCCCGCCGATCTTACCGGCGCCGGTCACCACCCCGTCGCCGGGGATCTGGGTTTCGGCCATGCCGAAATCGGTGCAGCGGTGGGTCTTGTACATGTCGATCTCCTCGAACGAGCCGTCGTCGAGAAGCACCTCCAGCCGTTCGCGGGCGGTGAGCTTGCCCTTGGCGTGCTGGGCGTCGATACGGCGCTGGCCGCCGCCCAGCCGGGCCTGCGCCCGGCGCTCTTCGAGTTGTTCGAGGATGTCCTGCATGGAAGCCGCGTGCGTGCGTTGCCTGAAGGATTTCAAGGATTTGCATGTTAGCGGGAAAAGCGGAACGGCCAAGCAGAAATTTGCAAAATAAGGAAAAGAGTGAAAATGTATGTTGCAAAATCACGTGGAGTGAATATGCGCCAGAGGAAGCTCTTTGCCGGCCGCAAGCTCAAGGAACTCCGGTCCGCGCAGGCTCTGACCCAGGCGGCGATGGCCGAGCAACTCGGCATCTCCACGAGCTATCTCAATCAGCTCGAGAACAACCAGCGACACCTCTCGGCCGCGGTGCTGATGGCGCTGGCCGAAACCTTCGGCCTCGACATCCGCAGCCTGTCGGATTCCGACGACGACCGCATGCTCGCCGACTTGGCCGAGGTCTTCGCCGATCCGCTGGTGGGCGACGAGCGGCCGTCGACCGACGACATGCGGCTGGTGGCCCAGAACGCGCCGGCGCTCGGCCGCGCGGTGCTCGCCCTTCACCAGTCGCTGCGCCGCGTCACCGAAGTGCTGGCCGACGAGACCCCGACCTCCGGCGACGTTCGCCACGAATCCGCGCCTTGGGAGGAGGTGCGGGATTATTTCCACTACATGAACAACTACATCCACGAGCTCGACCAGGCCGCCGAACGCCTGGCCGGCGAGCTTCCCGTCGGTGTCAGCCGGCAGAATGCTCTCGCCGGGCGCCTTGAGGAGCGCCATCGCGTGCGCGTGGTCACCGACCGGAGTTCGCCAACTACGCGGCTATGGGCATTCGACGCCGGTGACGGTCTCCTGCGCCTGAACGGCAGTGCGCCGGGTCCGACCCGGGCCTTCCACATCGCGCGCCACATCGCGCTGGCCGAACATGGCGACCTGCTCGACGACCTCGTGGCCGCGGCCGCGTTCAGGACCGAGGATGCCGCGCGCGTCTGCCGCATCGGGCTCGCCAACTACTTCGCTGGCGCGACCCTGTTGCCCTACGGGGCGTTCGCGGAACGGGCGTCCGCGATCCGCCACGACGTCAACCTCCTGTCGGCCGAGTTCAACGCCAGTCTCGAACAGGTGATGCATAGGCTGAGCACGCTGCAGCGTCCGGCCCGTTCCGGTGTGCCGTTCTTCTTCGCGCGGGTGGACCAGGCCGGCAACATCACCAAGCGGCACAGCGCCTCGAAGCTGCAGTTCGCCCGCTTCGGCGCCGCGTGTCCGCTGTGGAACGTGCACCGCGCCTTCGATACGCCGGGCCGGATGATCCGGCAGTTGGCCGAAACGCCGGACGGCGAGCGCTATCTGTGTCTGGCGATCGCCATCGACAAACCCACCGGCGGCTATCTGAGCCCGGTGCAGCGCTTCTCCTACGTGCTCGGCTGCGAGATCAAATACGCCGACCGGCTGGTCTATTCCGACGGCCTCGACCTGCGCGGCGGGACGTTCGAGCCGATCGGCGTCTCATGCCGCATCTGTCCGCGGCGCGACTGCCACCAGCGCGCCGTCCCGCCCTTCGACCGGCAACTTGTCATGTCGGCCGAGCAGCGGGACGTCCTGCCCTACAGCTTCCGCTGATCCGGGCGCCGGGAAAGCAACCCCACCGTCGCCCCGCACGCCGCGCAGCATCTTCGATGATGCGCTGCAGATGCGGGGCCTGATCCGGCCGCAACCCTCGCTCGCGATCAGGACTCGGCCTGGGCCACGTGCTTCTTGACCGTCACGAACGAGTCCGGCGTCACCGAGATGGAATCGATGCCGGTGCCGACCAGGAACTCGGCGAACGACGGGTGATCGCTCGGTCCCTGACCGCACAGGCCGACCTTGGCGCCGGCGTTGTGTGCCGCCTTCATGACGCTCTGAATCATCCATTCGACCGCCTCGTCCTGCTCGTCGAACAGGTCGGCCAGCTCCCCGGAGTCGCGGTCGACGCCGAGCGTAAGCTGGGTCAGGTCGTTGGAGCCGATCGAGAAACCGTCGAACCGCTCGGCAAACTCATCGGCCAGCACTACGTTCGACGGGATCTCGCACATCACATAGATCTGCAGCCCGTCCTTGCCGCGCTCCAGACCGTTCTCGCCCATCACCTCCATCACCTTGTCGGCTTCCTTGATGGAGCGGCAGAACGGGATCATCACCACGACGTTGTCGAAGCCCATGTCGTTGCGCAGCCGGCGGATGGCCTTGCATTCGAGCGCGAAGCCTTCGCGGTAGGCCGGTGAGTAGTAGCGCGAGGCACCACGGAACCCGATCATCGGGTTCTCCTCCTTGGGCTCGAACTCGCGGCCGCCGATCAGTTCGGCGTACTCGTTGGTCTTGAAGTCGCTCATGCGCACGATGACCGGACGCGGGTACATCAGCGCCGCGATCCGCGACAGGCCGCGCGCCAGGTGGTCGACAAAGTACTCCGTCTTGTCGTCATAGCCGGCGGTGATCTCGGCGATCTCCGCATGGGCGTCGCGGTCGGCAAGCGAATCGAACCGCACCAGCGCCATCGGGTGCACGCGGATGTGGTTGGAGACCACGAACTCCATGCGCGCCAGCCCGACGCCGTCGGCCGGAATCTGCCACCACCGGAACGCCGCACCGGGGTTGCCGAGGTTGAGCATGATCTTGGTCTTGGTGTCGGGAACGTCGGTGACGTCGACGGTCTCGATCTCGAACTCGGCGTTGCCGGCATAGATGACGCCCTCGTCACCCTCGGCGCAGGAGACCGTGACATCCTGGTGATCGTGCAGGACATGGGTCGCGTCGCCGGTGCCGACGATCGCCGGAAGGCCGAGCTCGCGGCTGACGATCGCCGCATGTGAGGTCCGGCCGCCGTGATCGGTGATGATCGCCTTGGCCTTCTTCATGATCGGCACCCAGTCCGGGTCGGTGATCTTGGTGACCAGGACCGAGCCGTCGACGAACTTGTCGATCTCCGCGGCGGTTTCGATCAGGCACACCTGGCCGGTGGCGATGGCGGCACCCACGCTCAGCCCCTTGGTCAGGACCGGGCCGTGCTCGCCGAGCTTGTAGTTCTTGAAGACGCCGGCTTCCTTCCGCGACTGGACGGTTTCCGGGCGCGCCTGAACGATGAACAGGTCGCCGGTCTCGCCGTCCTTGGCCCACTCCATGTCCATGGGACACTCGTAGTGGGACTCGATCGCCGCCGCCCAGCGCCCCAGCGTCAGGATCTCGTCGTCGTCGAGGACATAGGCCGCGCGCTCGGCCTTGGACGTCGGCACGTTGCGGGTCGGCTCGCTGCCCTTGCCGTAGACCATCTTGATGGACTTCTCGCCCTTCTTCTTCTCGATGATCGGCACCAGCGACTGGTTCTCCAGAAGCGGCTTGAAGACCTGATACTCGTCGGGATCGACCGCACCCTGCACGACGTTTTCGCCCAGCCCCCAGGCCGCGTCGATCAGCACCACCTGGTCGAAGCCGGTCTCGGTGTCGATGGAGAACATCACGCCCGAGCCGCCGATGTCGGAGCGCACCATCATCTGCACGCCGACCGACAGCGCCACCTTCATGTGGTCGAATCCCTGCACGGTGCGGTAGGTGATGGCCCGGTCGGTGAACAGCGAGGCGTAGCAGCGCCGGCAGTAGTCGAGCACCGCGTCTTGGCCACGGATGTTGAGGAAGGTCTCCTGCTGGCCGGCGAAGCTCGCGTCGGGCAGGTCCTCGGCGGTGGCGCTGGAGCGCACCGCCACGTCGGCATCGGCGCGACCGGCGCGCTCGCAGAGTTCGCGATAGGCCGCCTTGATGGCCTCGGCCGTGTCGTCCGGCCAACTGCCCTTGAGGAACGCTTCACGGATGGTGCGTCCGGCATCGGCGAGGGCGATGGTGCCTTTGTCGAGGTCGTCGAGGATCGCCGCGACCCGGTCGCGCAGATTGTTCTCGTCCACGTAGCGCCAGTAGGCATCGGCCGTGGTCGCGAAACCCGGCGGCACGCGCACGCCGCGCGAGGTCAGCGCCCTGACCAGCTCGCCGAGCGAGGAATTCTTGCCGCCCACCGACGCCACGTCGCCGCGGCTGGTGTCCTCAAACCACCGAACTTCTGCACTTGCCATGTCGCCCTCGCTCTGTCGGGAAAATCAGCTCTCGCCGGCGCTCGCCAGCCTCGCGCGCACCCTAGCGTCTGCGCCGGATTCCGACTTGACGTGCGTCAACGAACCACCTGACGGGCGTGATGGAATCCGTGGCAACCAGGCGCCGGTTCCCGAGCGGTTGGCGCCTGTGCCCGCCCGGCGAAGATCAGGAGGGAAGCATGGCCAAAACCTTTGTCGTCGCTGTCGACGGATCGAAACAGGGCTGGAAGGCCCTCGACATGGCCACGGTCCAGGCGCAGGCGTCGAGTGCCGATCTCATCGTCGCCCACATCGTGCCGTTCGAGTCGATGCCCGAAGCGCTCGAGACCTGGGCCGAGATCGAAGGTATGACCCGCGACGAGATGCGGGCGCGGTTCCACCAGAAACGCGCGCTCGGCGATCACATCGTCGAGGAGGCGCAGAAACGGGCCAAGGCGGCCGGCATCACCTCGGTGCGTGCCCGTGTGGTCGAAGGCAATGTCGCGCGCGAGCTTGTCGAACTGGCGGCCGATGTCGACGCCGACATGATCTTTCTGGGGAGCCGCGGCCTGAGCGACCTGCAGGGCTTGCTGCTGGGCAGCGTGTCGCACAAGGTCGCCCACACCGCGCCCTGCTCGTGCGTCATCGTTCGCTAGTCGAGCTCATCCGAGGCGGGCGAGGGCGCGATCGATATCCTTCGCGGCCCGTCGCAGATGGGGCAGGAGCCGGCGCCGGAACTGGTCGGCGCTGACCATGTCGTTGAAGTAGAGCAGCACCAGCGCCCCGCGGGGGTCGCTCGTGCCGACGGGAACGGCCGCCGCCCGCAGGCCGGCGGCCATGGTGTCGAGGCTCCGCAGCGCGTACCCGCGGCCCTCCGCTTCGCGCAACGCCTTGCGGGCCTTGCGCAGGCTCGCATCCGGGTCCGGCAGGTTGGCGGCGGCGCGGCGCATCAGGTCCCCGCGTTTGCGGGCCGGCAGGGCCGAAAGAAAGGCGGCGCCGGCAGCGCTCTCTAGGAGCGGAAACCGCCGTCGCTCCAGCGGCGTCAGCTTGATGGGCGCCCGCAGCCGGTTGTCGAGGGTCGTGACCATCGTCACGTCGTCGCGGGTGAGCAGCTCCACCGGCCAGCGCAGATCGGCGAGTGCGTCGAGGATGGGCTGGACGGTCTGGGCGCGCCGGTCGAAGCCGATGAGACCGCGCGACAGTTCGGCGACCCTGTCGGTCACGCGATACATGTCGGCATGGTCGCGGCGGACATAGCCCTCGTCTGCGAGCGTCGCGAGGATCCTCAGCACCGTGGTCTTGGCCACCCCGGTCGCGCGCACGAGATCACCGACGCTGGCATCGTTGAGGTCGTTGAGCGCGGCAAGCACCTTCAGGCCCCGCACCAGTGCGTTGACACGTGCCTGACCGGTGTTCGACATCGCCATCCATCCAAAATGGAATAGTGGTCCATTCTAGCCGGCCGACAAACGCCGGCAAGCCCGCACGGCGTCTCAGGTGAAGGCGTCGAACAGCATCTTGACCGCCAGCAGGCCGAGCAGGATCAGGATGATGCGGTCGAAGACCACCGCAGGCATGCGGCGCCCGAGATAGCCGCCGAGCGGCATCGCGAGCAGCATCGGGATCGACGCCAGCACGCTGAGGCCGAGACGCTCGGCCGTCAGCACCCCGACCAGCGCCAGGGCCGGCAACTGCACGATCAGGAACAGGCAGAAGTAGGTAGAGATGGTGAAGACGAAGGTCTCGCGCTGGAACCGGATGGCGTTGAGGAAGGTCATGCTGATCGGCGCCGAGATCCCGACGGCGCCCTGAAGCACGCCGCCGCCAAGGCCGGCCGGCAGGGCGGCGGCGTCGGCGACACGCGTCGAGATGCGGAAGTCCGGACGCGCGATGCGCAGCCCGATGTAGCCGAGCACCGTCACGCCGAGGATGGCGAGCAGCGCGTCGGGCGAGAGCGACGCCAGCACCCAGGTGCCGAATCCGACCCCGACCATGCCGCCGACGACGAACGACCACAGGAACCAGTTGCCGGGGCGGTGCGCGCGGTACTGCCAGATCTGCCAGCCGTTGGAGATCAGATTGGGCATCAGCAGGATCGCCACCGCGAACGGCACGTCGAAGACCGCCGCCAGCACCGGAATCGCCAGAACCGGGGCGCCGGCGCCGACCGCGCCCTTGAGGACGCCGCCGACGGCCAGCGACAGGCAGATGATCGCGATTTCGACGAGCATGATCGTGCGTGGGCGCTGCCTGGAAGGATCGGCCGGATGGCCGCGGATTGTAGCGGCTTTCGTACGCCGGTTCGCAACCGGACACAATGGACCGGTGGTCCAAAATCTTGGTAGGCCGTCGGGGTCGTGCTACGCTCCGCGAGAGCCGCGCCGGCAAGCGGAGGAGCCGCCATGCGAACGCAGGTCGCCATCGTCGGGTCGGGGCCGTCGGGCCTGTTGCTGGGGCAGCTTCTGCATCTTTCGGGCATCGACAACGTCATCGTCGAGCGCGTGAGCCGCGATCACGTGCTGAGCCGTGTCCGCGCCGGCATTCTCGAGGAGGGCGCCACCGACACGATCCGCGCAACCGGCGCCGGCGAACGCATGGACCGCGAGGGGCTCCCGCACGACGGTTTCGAGCTGGCGTTCTCCGGACGGCGCTTTCGCCTTGATCTCCACGCGCTCACCGGCAAGCGTGTCATGGTCTACGGCCAGACCGAACTCACCCTCGATCTGATGGAGGCGCGGGAGGCGGCCGGGCTCGAAACCTTCTACGCGGCGGACAATGTCCAGCCCCATGACTTCGACGGCGACAACCCTTACCTGACATTCTCGATCGACGGCGCCGACCAGCGGATCGACGGCGATTTCATCGCCGGCTGCGACGGCCATCACGGCGTCTGTCGCAAGTCGGCACCGGACGCGGCCGTGACCGTCTACGAGAAGGTCTACCCGGCCGGCTGGCTCGGCATTCTGGCCGAGGTTCCGCCGGTGAGCGAGGAGCTGATCTACGCCGGCCACCCCCGCGGCTTCGCGTTGTGCTCCATGCGCTCGCGGACCCGCAGCCGCTACTACATCCAGTGCGCCGTCGACGACCGCGTCGACAACTGGTCCGACGAGGCCTTCTGGGACGAATTGCGCCGCCGCCTGCCGCCGGATGCGGCGGAGGCCGTCACCACCGGACCGTCGTTCGAAAAGTCGATCGCGCTGCTACGCTCGTCCGTCGCCGAGCCGATGCGCTTCGGCCGCCTGTTCCTGGCCGGCGACGCCGGGCACATCGTCCCGCCGACGGGCGCCAAGGGGCTGAACCTCGCCGCCAGCGACGTCCATTATCTTCACGAGGCCTTGGCTGAACACTACGCCGAGAACAGCGACGCCGGCCTCGACGCCTATTCGGCGCGCGCGCTCGCCCGCATCTGGAAGGCAGAGCGGTTCTCCTGGTCGATGACCATGCTCCTGCACCGTTTCGCCGACATGGGGGATTTCGACCTCAGGGTCCAGCGGGCCGAACTGGATTACCTCGCCGGGTCCGACCACGCCGCTGCGGCGATGGCCGAAAACTACGTCGGCCTGCCTTACTAGCCGATGCGCACCACGCTCGCTGCCTAAGTGGCCCCAGTAACTTGTCGATACTGACAACTTTAAGTAGATTAATTCCTATAGATAACAATCTATGGAGGAAAAGACGATGACGGTCACGATCCCTGACAGTTTGGCTGATGAATTTGCCACCCAGTTCGCGGCGGAAGCGATCGCACCCCATGACACCGATCCGTCATGGAAGCGCTTCTGTGAGTTGTGGCCGTCCGCCAGACAGGTTCTCGAACTCCTGAAGACGATCATTCCGGGCGGCGCGCTGGTGATCGGCCTCGTGATCACGATCGGCGACGGTGCGGCCAAGGCGTTTTGCGGTGACTGACGCCTGACGGCGACCATCCGTCCGGTCCGATGGCCTTAGCGCCAGGACTGATCTCCACGATCGACAGATTGGATGAACCGACATGGCCAAGCGATCAAAGAAGGCACGCAAAGCGACGCCCAAGCCGCGTGAGGGGTTTGCCAAACCGGGCGTCTTCAAGGCGACGCGGCGAAGCGGAAAACTGCTTCCGCCGAAGCGTATCTTTGCCGTGGCGTCACCGATGTCCGTCGGTGGCATATCGATGTTCGATGCCGCGGCGGAAATCGCGCAGGAGACCGCGGCAGACTTCCGATCGGAGGCGAGGATTTCGCGGGCCGCCGCGACACGGCTCCGCGAAGCGGGCTTCGACATCCTCCAGATCACCGAGTCGACCATCAACATTGCCGGGTCGCCGGCGACGTTCGACCGGGCGTTCGGGGCGCCGATCGTCGTCCGGCAGGAACCGACGTTGAAGGAGTTCGGCAAGGAAGATCTTGCCGAGTTTCTCGACTGCCCCAACGACGAGCTGCCCGGTCTGATCTCAACGACCGGGACCGACTTCGCCGACTTGCTGGAAGGCGTCGCGCTCGAAGAGCCTCGGTACTACATGGGTCCCAATGCGTTCGCGCCGAAAGCGGATTACTGGCATCTGAGTGTGCCTGGGGACGTCTCGCTGGGGTGCAACGCGGACCGGGCCCACCGGGCCGGCATCACGGGGCGCGGCGTCGTCGTATCGATGGTGGATAGCGGATGGTATCGCCATCCGTTTTTCACGCGCCGCGGCTACCGGTCTGATGATGCGATCCTTGGTCCGGGTGCGAGCAACCCGGCCGCCGATGAAAGCGGACATGGCACGGCCGAATCCGCCAACATCTTTGCCGTCGCCCCTGACGTCAGGCTGAAGCCGATCAAGATGAACTTCGCCAACTCGATCGGGGCGTTCAACGCCGCGGTCAACACCAAGCCTGACATCATCACCTGCTCATGGGGTTCCTCCACGCCGTTCGGTCCGCTGTCGGCGGCCAACATCGCGCTCGGCAACGCTATCTCGGCCGCTGTCGCTGCCGGCATCGTTGTCGTTTTTTCGGCCGGAAACGGTCATTGGGGGTTTCCCGGCCAACATCCCGATGTCATCTCGGCCGGCGGCGTGTTCATGGAGCCCGATGGCGCCATGCGCGCGTCCGACTACGCATCCGGTTTCGCATCGAACATCTATCTGGGCCGGCATGTCCCCGATGTGTCGGGTCTGGTCGGTATGCGGCCGCGTGCGCGGTACATCATGCTTCCCCTGGAACCCGGGGACAGCATCGATGTCGGCGGCGCCGGCGGGTCTCATCCCGATCGCGACGAGACCGGGCCGAAAGACGGCTGGGCAGCCATCAGCGGAACCTCCGCGGCCGCACCCCAACTGGCCGGCGTCGCGGCGCTCGTGAAACAGTCGTCTCCAGCGCTCGGCCCGTCGGACATCCGCTCGATCATGAAATCGACGGCACGGGACGTGACGGCCGGGGCCTGTCATCCGAACCAGGGTAACAAGGCTACAACGGGGCCCGATCTGGCGACCGGCCACGGGCTCGTCGATGCTCACAGGGCAACGATTCTGGCGCGGCTGAGCATCTGGGCGCCACCTCAGTGGAGAGGTCGAAGGTACCTGGCCGAGGCACCCGGTCCGGGTGGGGCGCCCCCGCCGGGAGGCGGCGCGCTGTTGATCGACGGCGACGCGGAGGCAGTTGAAGCCATGATTGCGGAGGACCAGATCGACGCGGCCGATGTCTGACTTCGAGGCGAGGCGCGTCCAAGCTACTCTGCAGTTGGTTTTGCTGGATCACGCGACGTGAACATGGCCCAGGTGACTGCCGTGGTCGTCCTGCACAGTGACGACGTTGCCGTCGACGCTCTCGAGGCGTTCGCGGCGCTCGGATTTCAAACGACGGTGGTGGCGGGTGGTCAGAGCATCCTGATTTCCGGCGACCGTCGACTCTTTGCTTCTGTATTCGGCGTGCAGGTCGACGATGCGGAGAGCGGCGGGTTCGAGGCGCTTGCTGCGGGCCGGAGATCGCGCCGGTTGCCGTTGGATCGCCTGCCATCGCCGGTGAAGGCTCGTGTCGCGGCCATCGAGTTCGAGGCGCCGATCGAGTTCGGTCCGACCGACTACTGACGACATGACGGGCGGGCAGCCGTCCTTACGCAGGCGGCGAACCACTAACCCCCGCCCGCGCGCCCGGCCGCGCGTTGGGCGGCCGTCAGCGTGTTCGTCATCAGCATCGCGATGGTCATCGGGCCGACGCCGCCCGGCACCGGCGTGATCGCCGCCGCCACCGCTTCGGCCTCGTCGAAGGCGACGTCGCCCACCAGCCGCGTCTTGCCCTCGCCGCGCTCCGGCGCATCGATGCGGTTGACCCCGACGTCGATCACCACTGCGCCCGGCTTGATCCAGTCGCCGCGGACCATCTGCGGCCGGCCGACGGCGGCGACGACGATGTCGGCGCGGCGGCATGCGGCCGCCAGATCCGGGGTGCGGCTGTGTGCGGTAGTGACCGTGGCGTTGGCGGCGAGGAGGAGGGCGCCCATCGGCTTGCCGACGATGTTGGAGCGCCCGATGACGATCGCCGTCTTGCCGCTGAGGTCGTCGCCGAGGACGGAGCGCAACAGGATCATCGCGCCGGCCGGCGTGCACGGCACGAAGGCGTCGTCGACGTGACCGGCTGTGAGCTTGCCGATGTTGATGTAGCTGAAGCCGTCCACGTCCTTGGCGGCATCGACACGCTGCGTGGCGCGGCGCTCGTCGATGTGATCGGGCAGGGGCAGCTGCACGAGGATACCGTGGACCGCCGGGTCGGCGTTCAACCGGTCGATCAGCGCGATGAGGTCCGCCTCCGAGACGTCCGCCGGCAGGCGGTGGGTCTCGGCGTTGAACCCGCAGGCTTCCGCCTTGCGGCCTTTCGAGGCCACGTAGACCTGGCTCGCGGGATCGTCGCCCACGATCACGACGCTGAGCCCCGGCGTCACGCCGGTTTGCGCTTTGAGCTCGGCCGTGTCGCGTGTCACGTCGGCGATCACCTTCTCGGCGATCGTCTTTCCGTCGATCTTGGTCATGGGTGCGGTCTCGTCAGGTGGCGCGCGCCTCGTCGAGCAGCCAGGTCTTCAGCCTTTGTGCGCCCGGCCGAAGCGGCTGGTTGGCGGGATGGAGGAGATAGAAGGAAAACTCCGACGGCAGCCATTCGTCGATCGGACGGATGAGCTCGCCGCGGCCGATCAGATCGTCTGCGAGCCGGCCGCCGCAGAGCGCCACCCCCTCGCCACGCACGGCGGCGTGGAGGAGGAGCATGTAGTTGTCGAAGAACAGTCCGTGCGGTTCCGGCGGCTGGTCGACGCCGAAGGCCTGAAGCCAGGTTTCCCAGGTCACCCAGTTGCGGTCGAACTGCGCGAGGTGAAGGAGACGCGCGCGGGCGAGGTCCTGCGCATTGTTCAGCGGGCCGTGCGCCTCGAGGTAGCCCGGCGCACACACCGGCATGATCTCGTTGCCGAACATGAAGCTCGCTTCCACCCCCGGCCACTGCCCGCGGCCGTAGCGGACCGCAAGGTCGATCCCCGTGGCGCCGAGGTTGGCGACCTTCGCCGAGGCCACCAGGCGGATGTCGACATCGGGAAACTGCGCCCGGAACTTGGCGATCCGCGACATCAGCCAGTAGGAGGCGAAGGTGACGCTGGACGATACCGTGATGTCGGAATTCTCCTGTTCGCGCCGCAGCGCATCGGCGGCGCTGGCGATGTGCTCCAGACCGACCGAGACCGCCTTGTCCAGCGCCTCGCCCTGGCGCGTCAGCTTGATCGTGCGGTGCAGCCGGTCGAACAGCGAGACGCCGAAATGCTGCTCCAGGACGTTGACCTGCCGGCTGACCGCGGCCTGGCTGACCTTCAGCTCGTCCGCGGCCGCCGTGAACGACAGATGGCGCGCCACGGCCTCGAAGACCACCAGGCTGTTGGGCGGCGGCAACCGGTCCCGCATCCTTGCCATAACTTATTCGTATGTCTGCTTGATAATTTATGCTGTTTGTAGAGGATAGTAGATCAATGTAGATAAGTAAATTCTATTCGTGAGGCTTCTGATGCAGTCCGATATCGAAATCGCCCGCAGCGTGACTCCGCGACCGATCGGCGCGATCGGCGAAGCGCTGGGCATTCCCGACGCCGAACTCCTGCGCTACGGCGACGACAAGGCCAAGCTGTCGGCCGGTTTCATCGCCGGCCTCGGCGACCGTCCCGACGGCAAGCTGGTCCTGGTGACGGCCGTCAACCCGACGCCGGCTGGCGAGGGCAAGACGACGACCACGGTGGGGCTCGGCGATGGGCTCGGCCGCATCGGCCGCAAGGCGGCGATCTGCATCCGCGAGCCGTCGCTCGGCCCCTGCTTCGGGATGAAGGGTGGCGCCGCTGGTGGCGGCCGGTCGCAGGTTATCCCCATGGAGGACATCAACCTTCACTTCACCGGTGACTTCCACGCCATCACCTCGGCGCACAACCTCCTCGCCGCGATGATCGACAACCACATCTACTGGGGCAACAGCCTGGAGATCGATCAGCGCCGGGTGGTGTGGCGCCGGGTGGTGGACCTGAACGACCGCGCCCTGCGGCAGATCAACTGCTCGCTCGGCGGCGTCGCCAACGGCTTCCCGCGCGAGACCGGGTTCGACATCACGGTCGCCTCCGAGATCATGGCGATCCTCTGCCTCGCCACCGACCGCGACGATCTGCGCGAGCGGATCGCGCGCATCGTCGTCGCCTACCGGCGCGACAAGTCGCCGGTGCTGTGCCGCGACCTCAAGGCCGATGGCGCCATGACCGTGCTGCTGCTGCAAGCGATGCAGCCGAATCTCGTGCAGACGCTGGAGCACACCCCGGCCTTCGTCCATGGCGGTCCCTTCGCCAACATCGCCCATGGCTGCAACTCGGTGATCGCCACCCGCACCGCGCTCAAGCTGGCCGACTATGTGGTGACGGAGGCCGGCTTCGGCGCCGATCTCGGGGCAGAGAAGTTCTTCGACATCAAGTGCCGGTCGGCCGGTCTCAGGCCCGACGCGGTGGTCATCGTCGCCACCTGCCGCGCGCTCAAGATGCACGGCGGGGCCGCGCGCGACGCCCTCGCCACCGAGGACCTGGAGGCCCTGCGCAAGGGCTGCGCCAACCTCGGTCGCCATATCGAGAACATCAAGCAGTTCGGTGTCCCGGCGGTGGTCGCCATCAACCATTTCACCAGCGACACCGACGCCGAGGTCGCGCTGGTCAGCGACTACGTTGCCGCCCGCGGCGAAAAGGCGATCGTCTGCCGCCACTGGGAGCAGGGGTCGGCGGGCATCGCGCCGCTGGCCGAGGAGGTGGTGAAGCTCGCCGAGTCCGGCGCCTCGCAGTTCTCGCCGCTCTACCCCGACGACACCTCCCTCTTCGACAAGATCAGCACCATCGCCACGCGCATCTACCACGCCAGCGAGGTGACCGCCGACACCAGCATCCGCGCCCAGTTGCGTGCCTGGGAAGCCGAGGGCTACGGCGACCTGCCGATCTGCGTCGCCAAGACCCAGTACTCCTTCTCCACCGATCCCAAGCTGCTGGGCGCGCCCACCGGCCACGCGGTTCAGATCCGCGAGGTGCGCCTTGCCGCCGGCGCGGGCTTCATTGTGGTGATCACCGGTGCGATCATGACCATGCCCGGCCTGCCGCGCACACCGGCGGCCGAGGCGATTGCGTTGTCCGGCGACGGACTGATCGAAGGCCTGTTCTGATGCCGCTACCCGGCGGCGAGCCGCGGCCGGCCGGTGCGCTATGTAGAAAAGCCAACAGGGTTCGGAAGCGTTGATCGACACCATGGCCGACACGATGACCGAAGCACCGCCCGGCGATACCGACCCCGCCGCGATCGCCGCCCGGTACCACAACCGGCCGGAGGCGCTGATCGAGATCCTGCTCGACCTGCAGGAAGCGGCCGGCGCCATCACCGACGCCGATCTGCGCGCGATCGCCGACAGCCTCAACCTCACCCGCGCCGAGGTCCACGGCGTGATGAGCTTCTATCACGACCTCAGGCGCACCCCGGCCGCGCCTGCCGTCGTGAAGATCTGCCGGGGCGAGGCATGCCAGTCGCTGGGCGCGGAGCGCCTCGTCGTGGCGACCTGCGAGCACCTAGGGGTCGAGCTCGGCGCGACCTCCGATCGCGCCACCGTCGAGGCGGTCTACTGCCTCGGCAATTGCGCCCTGTCGCCGGCGGCGATGGTGAACGGCCGGCTGATGGGGCGCGCCACGGTCGATGAGATCGTGACGTCCGTTGACCGGGTATCCGGCCCATGACCACCGTCTGGGTTCCCTGCGATTCGGCCGCGCGCTCGGTGGGCGCCGACGAGGTGGCAGCTGCGCTCGGGCAGGCGATGGCCGACACCACGATCGTGCGCAACAGTTCCCGGGGGCTGTTCTGGCTCGAGCCGCTGGTCGAGGTCGAGGTGGGCGGCGAACGCCTCGGCTTTGGACCGGTCACGGCCGACGACATCGCTGGCCTGGTCGAAGCCCGTTTCTGGAAGGGCGGCGATCATCCGCTGGCGCTCGGTCCGGTCGCGGCGATCCCCTATCTGGCGCGCCAGGACCGCCGCATCTTCGCCCGCGCCGGCCTCCACGATCCTCTCGATCTCGATGCGTTTGTCGCAGGCGGCGGCCTCGCCGGTCTCGAACGCGCGCTCGCGACCGATCCTGCGGCGATCGTCGAGGAGGTGGTCACGTCGGGGCTGCGCGGTCGCGGCGGCGCCGGTTTCCCGGCCGGGATCAAGTGGAAGACGGTCGCCGAACAGGACGCGCCGCAGAAGATCATCGCCTGCAACGCCGACGAGGGCGACAGCGGTACCTTCGCGGACCGCATGGTGATGGAAGGCGACCCCTTTACCCTGATCGCCGGCATGGCGATCGCCGGTCTCGCCGTCGGTGCGACCACCGGCTACGTCTACATCCGCTCCGAATATCCGGACGCCATCGCCACCATGCGTCGCGCCATCGCCGCCATGACCGGGGCCGGCTGGCTCGGCGACGACATCCGCGGCTCCGGCCGCGCCTTCGACCTCATCGTTCGCCGCGGCGCCGGCGCCTACATCTGCGGCGAGGAGACCTCCATGCTGGAGAGCTTGGAGGGCAAGCGCGGCGAGGTGCGTGCCAAGCCGCCGATCCCGGCCATCGCCGGCCTGTTCGGCGCCCCTACCGTGGTCAACAATGTGCTCACGCTGGCGGCCGTCCCCGACATCATGGCCGGCGGCGGCGAAGCCTATGCGGCGGCCGGCAGCGACACGTCGCGCGGCACCCAGCCCTTCCAGCTTGCCGGCAACGTCAAGCGCGGCGGCCTGGTCGAGGCGCCTTTCGGCATCACCCTGCGCGAGCTGATCGAGGAATTCGGCGGCGGCACCGCCTCGGGACGGCCGTTCCGCGCCGCCCAGATCGGCGGGCCCCTCGGCGGCTACGCCGATGCGTCCCTGCTCGACCTCCCCATGACCTATGAGGGCCTCGCGGCCCACGACCTGATGCTCGGCCATGGCGGCATCGTGGTCTTCGACGATACCGTCGACATGGCCGCCATGGCGCGGTTCGCGTTCGAGTTCTGCGCCATCGAAAGCTGCGGCAAGTGCACCCCGTGCCGCGTCGGCGCCGTGCGGGGCGTCGAGGCCATGGACAAACTGATCGCCGGCGACCAGACTCAACGGGCGATCATCGACGATCTGTGCGAGCTCATGGTCGACGGTTCGCTGTGCGCGATGGGCGGTCTGACGCCGAATCCCGTGCGCTCCGCGCTCAGGCTGTTTCCGGACGATTTCGAAAAGTCGCGCAAGGTCGCCTGAGGGCCGGATCGCATGAGAGAAAGCGTGCTGCCATGAACCAGATACGCCAGGCCGATTTCGGAACGCCCGCCGCCCGCGGCGAGGCAACGGTCACGGTCACCATCGACGGTATGGCGATCGACGTGCCCGCCGGCACCTCGGTGATGCGCGCCGCCTCGCTGCTCGACCGCCCGATCCCCAAGCTCTGCGCCACCGACTCGCTGCAGGCGTTCGGCTCCTGCCGGCTCTGCCTCGTCGAGATCGACGGCGTGAAGGGCACCCCGGCCTCGTGCACCACGCCGGTGACCGACGGCATGGTGGTCCGCACCGAGACCGACAGGTTGCGCAAACTGCGGCGCGGGGTGATGGAGCTCTACATCTCCGACCATCCGCTCGATTGCCTGACCTGCAGCGACAACGGTGATTGCGAGCTCCAGGACATGGCCGGCGCCGTCGGTCTGCGCGAGGTGCGCTACGGCATGGAGGGTGCCAACCATTTCGACGCCGAAAGCCGCGAGCCCGTCGACGCCTCCAACCCCTATTTCCAGTTCGATCCGTCGAAGTGCATCGTCTGCTCGCGCTGCGTGCACGCCTGCGACGAGGTGCAGGGCACCTTCGCGCTCACCGTCGAGGGCAGGGGCTTCGGCTCCAAGATTTCGGCCGGCACATTCGCCGACGATTTCTTTGCGTCGGAATGCGTGAGTTGCGGCGCCTGCGTCGCCGCCTGTCCCACCGCCACGCTGCAGGAGACCGCGGTGGTCGAGAAGGGCGTGCCCAGCCGCGTCGTCGAGACCACCTGCGCCTATTGCGGTGTCGGGTGCTCGTTCCAGGCCGAACTCCGCGGCAACGACGTCGTGCGCATGACGCCGTCGAAGTCGGGCGGTGCCAATGAGGGGCATTCCTGCGTCAAGGGCCGCTTCGCCTTCGGTTATGCCACCCATCCCGACCGGGTGCTGAAGCCCATGATCCGCGAACGCACCACCGATCCGTGGCGCGAGGTCACCTGGGACGAAGCGATCGCCCACACCGCCCGCCGCCTGCGCGAGCTTCAGGACACCCACGGCCGTGACGCCATCGGCGCCGTCACCTCGTCGCGCTGCACCAACGAGGAGGTCTACGTCATCCAGAAGATGGTCCGTGCGGCCTTCGGCAACAACAACGTCGATACCTGCGCGCGGGTCTGCCACTCCCCGACCGGCTACGGCCTCAAGACCACCTTCGGCACCTCCGCCGGCACCCAGGATTTCAAGTCGGTGGAGAAGGCCGATGTCATCCTGGTGATCGGCGCCAATCCCACCGACGGCCATCCGGTGTTCGCCTCGCGCATGAAGCGCCGGCTGCGCGAGGGCGCGAAGCTCATCGTCGTCGATCCGCGGCGGATCGATCTGGTGCGCACGCCCCACATCGAGGCCGCCCACCACATCCCGCTGACCCCGGGCACCAACGTTGCGGTCATGAACGCCTTCGCCCATGTGGTGGTGACCGAAGGGCTGGTCGACGAGGCGTTCGTGGCCGAGCGCTGCGAGGACGAGTCGTTTGCCCGCTGGCGCGACTTCGCCGCCCTGCCGGAGAACGCGCCGGAGACGCTGGCCGAGGCCATCGGCGTCGATGCCGGAACCCTGCGCGCCGCCGCCCGCCTCTTTGCTCGCGCCGGCAACGCTGCCATCTACTATGGTCTCGGCGTGACGGAACACTCCCAAGGCTCGACCATGGTTATGGCCATGGCCAACCTCGCCATGGCAACGGGCAACATCGGCCGCGAGGGCGTCGGCGTGAACCCGCTCCGCGGCCAGAACAACGTCCAGGGTTCGTGCGACATGGGTTCCTTCCCGCACGAGCTGCCCGGCTACCGCCACGTGTCCGACACGAACGTCCGCGCCGCCTTCGACGCCGACTGGGGCGTCACGGTCCCGGACGAGCCGGGCCTGCGCATCCCGAACATGCTGGCGGAATCCGTGAGCGGCCGTTTCCGCGGGCTGCTGATCCAGGGCGAGGATCTTGCCCAGTCCGACCCCAACACCCAGCACGTGACCAACGCGCTGTCGCAGCTCGATTTCCTGGTGGTGCAGGACCTGTTCCTCAACGAGACCGCCGCCTACGCCCACGTCTTCCTGCCCGGCACCTCCTTCCTGGAGAAGGACGGCACGTTCACCAATGCCGAGCGCCGCCTCAATCGCGTCCGCCCGGTGATGACGGAGAAGACCGGCCTGTCGGAATGGGAGACCATCGCGCGGATTTCCGACGCCATGGGCTATCCCATGAGCTACGCGAGCGCCGCCGACATCATGGACGAGGTCGCCCGCCTGACCCCGACCTTTGCCGGCGTCAGCCACGCCCGCCTCGACCACGAGGGCTCCATGCAGTGGCCGGTCACCGACGCCGCGCCGACCGGCACGCCGGTGATGCATGTCGAAGGTTTTGTGCGCGGCCGCGGGCAATTCATGGTCACGCGCTACGTGCCCACCGACGAGCGCGCCAACCGGCGCTTCCCGCTCCTGCTCACCACCGGGCGCATCCTGTCGCAGTACAATGTCGGCGCGCAGACCCGGCGTACCGAGAACGTGCGCTGGCACGACGAGGACGTGCTGGAGGTCCACCCCCACGACGCCGAGGTGCGCGGTATCCGCACCGGCCAGCGCGTCTCGCTGACGAGCCGCAAGGGCGGCACGACGCTGACCGCCGTCGTCACCGACCGGGTGCCGCAGGGGGTGGTCTACACCACCTTCCATCACCCCGATTCCGGCGCCAACGTCGTGACCACCGAGTACTCCGACTGGGCCACCAACTGCCCCGAATACAAGGTGACGGCGGTCGAGATCACGCCCGCCAACGAGCCGGCCCGCTGGCAGGAGGAGTGGCAGACCACCCGCGCCACCCGCTATGACATTCGCGTACCGGCCGAATAGGACGGTGCCGGTGACCGCGCCGCAGGACAGGCCGGATGCCGTCGACGGGCTTCTGATCGATGCCGACGGCAACCGCTCGACCGCCCGCTGGCGGGTCGCCGAGGAGGCGCCGCTGGCGCTCCTCTACGACGGCGAGCACTTCGGTACGATGATGGTCACGCCGCGCGATCTCGAGGATTTCGCCCTCGGCTTCACGCTCAATGAAGGCATCGTCGCCGGTGCCGACGCGGTGGACGACATCAGGATCGAGGCCGGCGGCCGCGGCTACCTCGCCAACGTCAAGCTCGCCGACGCCATGGCGGAGCGCGCCCGCGATCGCCGCCGGTCGATCCTCGCCGGCTCGGCCTGTGGCATCTGCGGCGCCCAGACGGTGGAGGCCGCCGTACCGCGGCCGCCGCGTGTGGCCGGCCCGTGGCCCGATGCGGCGGCCATCCACGGCGCCTTTCGCGGCCTGATCGACGCCCAGCCGCTCCACCGCGACGATCGCACCACCCATGCCGCCGCTTTCGCCGACCGCGACGGCACGATCGTCATGGCGCGCGAGGACATCGGCCGCCACAACGCCCTCGACAAGCTGGGCGGCGCGCTGGCCCGCGCGGGTGTCGATCCGGCCACCGGCTTCGCGGTGCTTTCCAGCCGCCTCAGCGTCGAGATGGTCGTCAAGGCGGCGCGGATCGGCGTGCCGTTCGTCGCCAGCCTGTCGGCGCCGAGCGGGCTGGCGTTGGAGAAGGCCGCCGAGGCGTCGCTGGGCGTGGCGGTGCGCGCGGGTGAGCGCCTGATGGTCTTCGGCGACGGAGGCGATCTTGGCCGAAGCTGATCTCGTCCGCATGGCGAACCAGATCGCGGATTTCTTTGCCGCCTACCCGGACGACGAGGCGGCGGCCATGGTCGCCGACCACATTATGAAGTTCTGGGCGCCGCCCATGCGGCAGGATCTGGCGGCAATGCTCGCTGCCGGACGCGGCGACGACCTGTCGCCGCTGGCGCGCCGGGCGGCCGAGCGCGTCGTCGCCGCAGCCTCGGGCGCCGCTTGATCGCCGGGCTGGTTCTGGCCGGCGGTAGCTCCCGTCGTATGGGCGGCCGCGACAAGAGCTTCGCGACGCTGGGCGGCGTTGCGCTGGTGGAGCGCGTCGTCGCGCGGCTCAAGCCGCAGGTGGATGTGCTCGCAATATCGGCCAACGGCGACGATGCCCGCTTCGCCGCGCTCGGTGTTCCGGTCCTGCCGGACGCGATCGCCGATCAGGGACCGCTGGCCGGCGTGGCTGCCGGTCTCGCATGGGCGGCGACGCTGCCGGAAGCGCCAGGCCACCTTGTGACCGTGGCCGTCGATACCCCGTTCTTTCCCGAGGATCTTGTGGCGCGTCTCGCCACCGAGACTGACGGGGACACGATCGCCATCGCCGCATCCGGTGGCCGGACCCACCCCGTCTTCGCGCTGTGGCCGGCCGCGACCGCCGGGCCGCTGGCCACGTGGCTCGCCCGTGGCGACGACCGCTCGATCCGGGGTTTCCTGACCGGCCGGCCGGCGGTGACGGTCGCGTTCCCGCCAACAGCGGACGGGCTCGATCCGTTCTTCAACGTCAACACCCCCGACGACCTCGCCCGGGCGGAACGGGTACTCGCCGCGCGTGGCGCCGCGTCGTAGACTTGGCGGCGAGGGGAGGCCCGCACATGTCCGCGTTGTCGATCGTCGACACCCACGTCCATCTCACCGACCCCGCCCGTCTGAGTTACCCATGGCAGGCCGACGTGCCGAAGCTCGACCGGCCGTTCCTGCCTGCGGACTACCAGGCGGCAACCGGTGATCTCGATGTCACCGCCATGGTGTTCGTCGAAGTGGACACCGCGTCCGGCCAGGAGGTCGAGGAGGTGGCCTGGGTCAGCGAGCTTGCCACCGACGAAGCACGCATCAGGGGGATCGTCGCGCGCGCCCCGCTGGAGAAGGGCGAGGGGGTTCGCGCCTTGCTCGACGAGCTCCACACATATCCTCTGGTTCGCGGCATCCGTCGCATCTACCAGGCGGAGCCCGATCTCGACTTCTGCCTGCGGCCCGGTTTCATCGAGGGCGTCCGGGCGCTCGCCCATTACGGCTTCTCCTTCGATATCTGCATGAACTGGCGCTACATGGACCAGACCATCCGCTTCGCCGGCCAGTGCGACAACGTGCCGATGGTGCTCGACCACATCGGCAAGCCCGACATCGTTGGCGGCAAGCTGGATCCATGGCGCGGCCAGATGCGCGAGCTCGCTCGGCTTCCCCACGTGACCTGCAAGATCTCCGGCGTCGCCACCGAGGCCGATCACGACAACTGGACCGTGGAACAGTTGCGGCCGTTCATCCTTGAAAGCATCGAGATCTTCGGTTTCGACCGGGTGATGTTTGGCGGCGACTGGCCGGTGGCGACGCTGGCGATCGACTATCCCCGCTGGGTCGATGTGCTGCTGGAGGTCCTCGCGGACGTCTCCGACGAAGAACGCGGCAAGCTCTTTCACGATAACGGCGCCGCCTTCTATCGCCTCGCCGGCACGACCTGACACCCGTCGCGGCGCCTGACCTGACGGCCGTTTCAGCCGGCGTCTGCGTTCCCGTGCTTGATGAAGGTGCCGTCGTTGAGGTCCTTGACTGCCTGGCGCAGTTCGTCGCGGGTGTTCATCACGATCGGGCCGTACCAGGCTACCGGCTCCTGCAGCGGCTTGCCGGAGACCAGCAGGAAGCGGATGCCCTCGTCGCCCGCCTGGACGGTGACCTCGTCGCCGCTGTCGAACAGGACCAGCGACCGGTTGCCCGACTGCTCGCGCACATGGACCTCGCGGTCCGGCGTGCCGCGTTCGGTCAGCACCCCGAACGGGTCCGAGGCGCCGGAGAAGCTGCCCGAACCGCCGAAGATATAGGCGAAGGCGTGGCGATCGGTTTCCACCGGCAGGGTTTTCCTCTTGCCCGGCGGCACGAACACGTCGAGGTAGCGCGGATCGGCGGCGATCCCGTCCACGGGGCCACGCTTGCCCCAGAACTCGCCGCACACCACGCGCACGGTGGTGCCGTCGTCATCGATCACTTCGGGGATGTCGGCGCCCTTGATGTCCTGATAGCGCGGGGTCGTCATCTTCAGCGACGACGGCAGGTTGGCCCAGAGCTGGAAGCCGTGCATGCGCCCCGCTGTGTCGCCGGCCGGCATCTCCTGGTGCAGGATGCCGCTGCCCGCCGTCATCCACTGGACGTCACCGGCGCCGAGCGAACCCTGGTTGCCGAGGCTGTCGGCGTGGTCGACGCTGCCGGCGAGCACGTAGGTGATCGTCTCGATCCCTCGGTGGGGATGCCACGGAAACCCGGCCAGGTAGTCGTCCGGTCGGTCGTTGCGGAAGTCGTCGAACAGCAGGAACGGGTCGAACTCGGTGGTGTCGCCGAAACCGAAGGCGCGGTGCAGCTTGACGCCCGCGCCTTCCATGGTCGGCTTGGCTTTCGAGATCGTCTTGACGGGACGCAGCGACATGAGCGGTAACCTTGTTCTGTCCGGGCATGCGGCCCGGCTGTCTCGCCTAGCCAGATAGTGAGCTTCGCGGCGCCGGCAAGCCGGCCACCGGCGCACGGATGGCAGCCATGCAGGCGCCGACCCGCTTGGCACGCGGCGGTTCCCTCTGTAATCGTGGGCGCAAAAGACCGGAGGACGCAACGTGGCGCATCTCATTGCCATCGATCAGGGGACGACATCCACACGGGCCATGGCCTTCGACGCCGATCTCGGCATCGTGGCGTCGGAGCAGGTCGAGTTCCCTCAACACTTCCCGCAATCGGGCTGGGTCGAGCACGATCCCGAGGATCTGTGGCGCACCACGGTGGACATGGTCCGCGCGCTCATGGCGCGCCTCGACCTGACGGCCGCCGATGTGCCGGCGATCGGCATCACCAACCAGCGCGAGACCACCATCATCTGGGACCGCGCCACCGGCAAGCCGATCGCCAACGCCATTGTCTGGCAGGACCGGCGCACCGCGCCGACGTGCGAGCGCCTGCGCGCCGAGGGTCTGGAGGCGCAGGTGACGGCCCGTACCGGTCTGCTGCTCGATCCGTACTTCTCGGCCACCAAGATCGCCTGGCTGCTCGATCACGTCGACGGTGCGCGTGAACGCGCGGAACGCGGCGAACTGGCGTTCGGCACCGTCGACACCTTCCTCCTATGGCGGTTGACCGGGGGCAGGGTCCACGCCACTGACGCGACCAACGCCTGCCGTACCCTGCTCTATGACGTGCACGCCGGCGCGTTCAGCAGCGAGCTGGGCGATATCTTCAATGTCCCGATGTCGCTCCTGCCGGAGATCCGCGATTGCAGCGGCCTGTTCGGCGAGACCGAGCCGGACCTGTTCGGCGGCGCCATCAAGGTGTGCGGCATCGCCGGGGATCAGCAGGCGGCGACCGTGGGGCAGGCGTGCTTCCAGCCCGGCATGGCCAAATCCACCTACGGCACCGGTGCCTTCATGCTGCTCAACACCGGCACCGCGCCGGTGCCCTCCACCAGCCGTCTCCTGACCACCGTCGCCTATCAGTTGAAGGGCGCGCGCACCTTCGCGCTCGAGGGAGCGATCTTCTCCGCCGGCACGATCGTCCAGTGGCTGCGCGACGGTCTCGGCATCATCGACAGCGCCGCCCAGACGGCCGAACTCGCCGCCGCTGCCGATCCCGGACAGTCTGTCTATCTCGTCCCGGCCTTTGTCGGCCTTGGCGCCCCCTATTGGGACGCCCATGCGCGCGCCGCGCTCTACGGCATGACCCGCGCCACCGGGCCCAAGGAGATCGCCCGCGCCGCGCTGGAATCGGTCGCCTACCAGACCCGCGATCTGCTCGAGGCGATGCGCGCGGACTGGACCGCGGTGGACAGCACCGACACCGTCCTTCGCGTCGACGGCGGGATGGTCGCCAACGACTGGCTCCTGCAGCGGCTCGCCGACACCCTCGGCGCACCGGTCGATCGGCCGAAGGTCGCCGAAACCACCGCGCTGGGTGCCGCCTATCTGGCCGGCCTCGCCGTCGGCCTGTGCCCGCCGCCGACGGATTTCGCCGCTTCGTGGCAGCGCGACCGGCGTTTCGAGCCGAAGCCCGGTCCGGACGCGGCCGAGGCCGGATATGCCGGCTGGCGCGACGCCGTGGCGCGCACGCTCACCGGCGACCAGAGAGGCTAGCGCAGGATCGGCGGGTGCGAGGGCCGGTCGGACCGTAGCTCGTCGTAGATGCGCTGGACGTCGGGGGCGCGACACAGGCGCGTGCCCGTCGTCAGGACCGTCGCCGCGCCGGCGGCGATTGCATAGGTGACTGCGTCTTCCAGATCGTCCTCGCGTGAGAGCGCAAGGGTGAGCGCCGCGACGAAACTGTCGCCCGCACCCACCGCGGAGCGGGCCTGCATCGGCGGCGCGAGCATCTGGATCACCCGGTCGCGTGTCACCACCAACGCTCCGGCGGCGCCCATGGTCACGGCGACGATCTCGCACTTGCCCTGTTCCACCAGCTCGGCCGCAGCGCGCTCGGTCGTTTCGTCGTCCAGCCGGCGTCCGACCAGCGCTTCCAGCTCGCTGATCGACGGCTTGACCAGATAGACCGACGCTGTATCGAGCGTGACGCTCAGCCCCGCGCCCGAACTGTCGAGGACGAGCTTGGCGCCCTTCTCCGCCGCGATGATCGCGATCTGGGCAAGGACGTCGGTCGGCGCCCCCAGTGGCACGCTGCCGCTCGCGACAAGATACTCGCAGTCCACATCGCGAATCGCCTCGAGGCAGCGCTCGACTTCCGCATCGGAGAGCCGCGGGCCGTTGGGGACGAAGCGGTACTCCATGCCCGACTTGCGCTCGTAGATCGTCGTGCCGATCCGCGTCATGCCGCTGATGGGCACGATGGTGCGCTCGATCGGGATACGGCCAAGGAGCTCGTCGAGGATGGCGCCGGTGAATCCGCCGGCCGGGCAGATCACCTGGGCCTTGCCGCCGAGCTCATGGATGGTGCGGGCGACGTTCACACCGCCGCCGCCGGGATCGTAGGTTTCGTTGTAGGTGCGCGTCTTGCTGGTCGGGCGCACGATGTCGGTCTCGCTGGCGATGTCGATCGTCGGGTTGAGCGACAGGGTCACGATGGTCATGGGGGGACGTCCCGTGGGCAGGCGCTGGCGAAGAAACGGCTCAACGACGCCTAGCATAGCCTGCCGCCGGATTTCGAGCCCGCGATGACACCCCGTTTACCTTTGTGCCGGATCATTGGCCGCGCGCCGGCCCGCGGCGCCGCCAGGAAGGGGACCTGACCGTCGTGCATACCGCCGCCGCCGATCTCGGCGAGATCACCAAAGTCACCGGATCGGCCGCGACCGCCGCGCTGGTGGACACCGGCGGCGATGTCGAGCTGACGGTAGGCCATCTGGTTGGCATTCGTGGACAGGAATCGCTCGTGGTCGGCGTGGTGGTGCACATGGAGGCCGAACCGCCGGTGGGGGGCGCGGCCGGACACCGCCTCGTCGCCAACATCGATTTCATGGGCGAAGTCCGCGATTACGACGGCGAACGGCCGTATTTCCAGCGCGGCGTCTCCACCTATCCGACCATCGGCGCGCGCCTTCAGCGCCTTCGCGGTGAGGACATCGAGATCGTTCATCGCGTCGCCGGCCGCGAGACCATCAATGTCGGGCGGTTGCGCCTCGACGAATCGCTGCCGGCGGTGATCGACTTTCAGGAACTCCTGTGCAAGCACTTCGCCGTGCTCGGCACCACCGGCGTCGGCAAATCGACCACCGTGGCGCTGCTCCTGCAGGAGATCCTCGCCCGCGAGGCCGACCTGCGGATCTTCCTGATCGACCCCCACAACGAATATGCCGAGTGCTTCGGCGACAACGCCCATGTCGTCAGCCCGAAGAACCTGAAGCTGCCGTTCTGGCTGTTCAACTTCGAGGAATGGGTGGACGTTATCTTCCGCCGCCGGCCGGGCGTTGAGGAGGAAACCGAGCTCCTGCAGGAGTTGATTCCCGTCGCCAAGGCGCGCTTCGACGCCCAGGCACGCGGCAAGCACCATCGTCTGCGCCGCCACGACACCGCCGGCTTCACCGCCGACACGCCGGTGCCGTACCTGATGTCCGATCTGATCGCGCTGATCGATGACGAGGTGGGCAAGCTTGAGAACCGGTCCGTGCGGATGAAGTATCACCGGCTGATCAACCGCATCGAGACGCTGGGCAACGATTCCCGCTACGCCTTCATGTTCTCCAGCCTCTACGTCCAGGACGTCATGGCCGAGACCCTGACCGACCTGTTCCGGCTGGACCTCAACGACAAGCCGATCACCGTGATGAACATGGCCGGCATCCCCGCCGAAGTCGTGGATTCGGTGGTGTCGGTGCTGTGCCGCATGGCTTTCGAGTTCGGCGTGTGGAGCGACGGCGCAGCACCACTGCTGGTCGCCTGCGAGGAGGCCCATCGCTACGCCACCGCCGATCCGCGGCATGGCTTCGGCCCCACCCGCAAGGCCCTGTCGCGGATCGCCAAGGAAGGCCGCAAGCACGGCGTCTACCTTGGTGCCATCACCCAGCGCCCCGCCGATCTTGATCCGGCGATTCTGTCCCAGTGCTCCACGGTCATGGCGATGCGGCTGGCCAATGAGCGCGACAAGGCCATCATCCGCGCGGCGGTGCCCGACGCCGGCGCCGGGCTCATCGATTTCCTGTCCTCGCTCGGCAACCGCGAGGCGGTGGCCTTCGGCGAGGGGGTGCCGCTGCCGACCCGCATCCGGTTCAAGGACCTGCCGGCCGATCGCATTCCCAACAGCCATGCCCGGCGTCGCATCGAGGCCGCGGGCGGCGTCTTCGATCGCGATGTCCTCGACGCCGTCGTCGGCCGCTGGCGCGACGCGACCACCAGCAGCGGTCGTCCGCGTCCCGGTGACGCAGCGGCCGAAGCCGCCGAAGCCGCCGAAGCGCCGAAGACGAGTGTCGACGACTTGGGCGCGCCGAATGACGGCCTCGGCGCGCCGCTGCTTGTCCGGCGCTCCGGCTGATCCCGCGACGCCGCAGCACCCCCGACCGACCTCACAGCGTCACAACGTCACGACCGACTTGCGCAGCGGCCGCATGGATGCTCATCATGCGCCCGCTGACCGGCGGTCGCTGGCGGACAAGCAAGAACAAACTCCAGGGGAGGCAGTAATGGGCGGCAACACCTATCCGCGACTTCACAACGCCATGTGGCCGGGACTGGTCGGCAAGGGGCCCGACTCCGAGCCGCCGATCGACCTCGACACCATGCTCGACCTGACGGTCGGCGCCGAGGTCGACGGGATCAAGTTCGAAGGCGTCGACATCTTTCTCTCCGAGCCGCATACCAGCATCGATGTCAGCGACGACGACATCAAGGCGCTGGCCGACAATGTCGGTGAGCGCGGCCTGGTGATCGGCTCCGCCGTGGCGCCGGTCTGGCCGCCGGTCGGCGGCGGTTCGGCGATGGGCGACGCCGAGGAGCGCAAGCGCTTCGTGACCGCCGTCGACAAGGCCTGCCGTATCGTCAGCCGCCTGAGCGATCTCGGTGTCCGGCCCTACGGCGTGGTGCGGATCGATTCCGCCGCCGGCGTGGAGGACTGGGACACCGATCCGGTCGGCAACACCAAGGTAATTGCCGAGACTTTCCGCGAGGCCTGCGACGTGGCCGAAGGCTACGGCGAGCGGCTGGCGGCCGAGGGCGAGATCTGCTGGGGCGGCATGCACTCGTGGAAGAACATGGTCGACCTCCTCGAGCAGGTCGACCGGCCGAAGACCATCGGCTTCCAGGCCGACATGGCCCACACCCTCCTCTACGTCATGGGCTACAACGCCGAGGAACACCGGATCCTGCCCGAAGACCACGACTGGAGCGACCACGACGCCCTGCACGCGGCCCTGAAGACCGTCACCGACGCGCTCCGGCCCTGGACCATCGACTTCCATGTCGCCCAGAACGACGGCACGGTGAAGGGCATGGGCAGCCACGACAAGACCGGCCGCCATTGCATGGTGACCGACGTCAACGGCCGTCTCGATATCGTCAAGGACGCCGGTCTTTGGCTGCGCGACGGTGACGGCAACCTCACCAAGGCCTTCCAGCACATCTGCTGGGACGGCTGCATGTTCCCGAACGAGGACATGATGAATCAGCAGACGTGGAACGACATTCTCGGCGCCATGATCAAGGTGCGCGACGCCCACGGCTGGTCGTAACAACGGAAAAAACGGGGGACATGCCATGAGCGACAACACGCTGCGCGTCGGCCTTGTCGGCTACGGCTTCATGGGGCGCACCCACGCCAACGCCTACGCCCAGGTCGGCCATTTCTTCGACCTAGAGCGGCGGCCGGTGGTGACCGCAGTCTGCGCCCGCAACGCCGAGCGGGCCCGTGAGTTCGCCGACCGCTGGGGGATCGAGACCATCGTCCCGGACTGGCAATCGCTGGTCGCGCGGGACGACATCGACCTGATCGACATCGCCAGCCCTAACGACACGCACCACGACATCGCCATCGCCGCGGCTGAGGCGGGCAAGATGGTGCTGTGCGAGAAGCCGCTCGGCCGCAACGCCGCCGAATCGCGCGAGATGGTGGATGCCGTCGAGAAGGCCGGCGTCGCCAACATGGTCTGGTACAACTATCGCCGTGTCCCGGCGGTGACGCTTGCCAGGAACCTGATCGACGAAGGGCGTCTCGGCCGGATCTTCCACTACCGCGCCAAGTTCCTGCAGGACTGGACCATCTCGTCCGATCTGCCGCAGGGCGGCGAGGGTCTGTGGCGGCTCGATGTCGGCGTTGCCGGCAGCGGCGTGACCGGCGACCTGCTCGCCCACTGCATCGACACGGCCCTGTGGCTGAACGGTCCGATCGACAGCGTCAGCGGCATGACCGAGACCTTCATCAGGGAGCGGCAGCATAACATCACGGGCAAGGTCGAGCCGGTCGGCATCGACGACGCGAGCGCCTTTCTCGCCCGCTTCGGCAACGGCTCGCTCGCGACCTTCGAGGCCACCCGCTACGCCCGCGGCCACAAGGCGCTCTACACGCTGGAGATCAACGGCGAGCACGCGTCGATCTTCTGGGATCTGCACGACCTCCATCGTTTGCAGTACTTCGATCACCGCGACGAGGGCACGACGCGCGGCTGGCGGTCGGTGCACATCACTGACGGCGACCATCCCTACATGGACAAATGGTGGGTGCCGGGCCTGCAGATCGGCTACGAGCACACCTTCATCCACCAGGTGGCGGATTTCCTGGCCGGCGTGGAGTCGGGCACACCGGCCGCACCCACCTTCCGCGACGCGCTGGCGACCGATCTGGTCACCGACGCGGTGTTGAAATCGGCGACCAGCAGGCAGTGGGAGAACGCAGGCTGATTGGACGGAAGCGCACCCGATACATTGACATTGCAACGAGCCGATGAGGAGGCCGGACAATGATCGTACTCGCCATCCTGGCAGCGATGAGCCAATCCGATGGGGCCACCAAGGAAGCGACGCCGCCGTCGGCCACGCCGCCGGCGGTCAGCGGTCCTGCGACGGCCGGTGAGAAGCGCCTGTGCAAGGACGTGCTCGGCCGCACGGTGCGCTGCAACCCGAACTGAGCCGGTTCATCCTGCACGCGGCGCGACAACCTCCGGCCGTCGTCCCGTACGCTGCGCAGCATCTTCGATGATGCGCTGCTGATACGGGACCTGAAGCTCGCACGTTGGCGCCGGGATTCCGGGTCTGCGGTGCACCACTTCGTGCTGCACACGCGCACGGAACGACGGAAGGGTGGTGGGTGATCCACGTCTACCGCCGTGGCACACTTGGAACCGCTGCGGCTACATCCCCGACGTCATCCCGCGCGCGGTGCGGCATCTTTGATGACGCGCCGCAGACGCGGGATCTCTCGTCCGGCAGAGGAACTCGATCAGGGCCCGGCTAGCCCCGCAGCGTGGTCCAGGGCGCCTCGCCGGTCACGTCCACCAGTTCGTAGCCGTTGTCGCCCACGCAAGGGCCCAGGATGGCGATGATGCGGGCGTCGTCATCGCCGGCGTTGAACGAGGCGTGCACCATGTCGGCCGGCACGAAGGCCGAGTCGCCGGGGCCGAGGATGCGCTTCTCCCGGTCGATCCATTGCTCCACCGTTCCGGCGACGATGTAGAGCACCTCCTCCTGGTCGGGGTGCTTGTGGAAGTCGTGGCCCTTGCCTGGCGCCAGCGAAACGTCGATCACCGTGAGCTGGCGCGCGCCGGTCGACGGCGGGTGGCTCATCCATTTCAGGCGACCCCAGTCCAGGACTTCGGGTTCGACCTCGGCGGCGATGGCGAAACTTCCCTTCATGGCATCGTTTCCTTCGGTTTCAGGTGGCCTCGGCCGGCCCTTGCCCGACCTCGATCGCCTTGAACTTGCGCGTCTGTTCGGTGAGGGCGTGTTCGACCGGCAACCGCTCCATGCTCGAGGCGCCGTAGAATCCGTGGCAGCGCTTGCAGCGTTTGAGCACGTAGGCGGCGTCGTCGGGCATGGAGATCGGGCCGCCGTGGCAGAGCACGATCACGTCGTCGCGGCGCGCGAACGCCGCCTCGGAAATCGCGTCGATCTCGGCGACGCAGTCGTCGAGGGTCCGTGCCGTGGTCGCGCCGATCGCGCCGCCGGTGGTGACGCCCATATGCGCGACGATGATGTCGGCGCCGGCATCGGTCATCGCCACCGCCTCGTCCGGGGTGAACACGTAAGGGGTGGTCAGGAGGTCGGCTCCGTGCGCGGCGGCGATCATCGCCACCTCGACCCCGTAGCCGAGACCCGTTTCCTCGAACGAGGTGCGCATGCGGCCGTCGAACAGCCCGACCGTCGGGAAGTTCTGGACCCCCGAGAAGCCGAGCGTCTTCAGCTCCTGCAGAAACGGCGTCAGCATCAGGAAGGGATCGGTGCCGTTGACGCCGGCGAGCACCGGCGTGTGGTCGACCACCGGCAGCACTTCGCGCGCCATCTCCACCACGATCTCGTTGGCGTTGCCGAAGGCGAGCAGGCCGGCGGCCGAGCCGCGCCCGGCCATGCGGTAGCGGCCTGAGTTGTAGATGACGATCAGGTCGATGCCGCCGGCTTCCTCGCATTTCGCCGACAGGCCGGTCCCGGCCCCGCCGCCGACGATCGGCTCGCCGCGTTCGATCATGCCGCGGAACCGGGCGAGGATGTGCTGTCGCGGAATCATGGCTGCCGAACTCCTGCAATGCTGCGGAACGTTTCGGCCAGGGCGGCCGAGAACTCCGGATCGTTGATGTGGTGGGGCAAGCGTTGCACCGTCCGGTGCGGTGTGTGCTGGAGGTGCGCCTCCAGGGCGCCGAACAGCACGGCGTCGGCTTCGGGGTCGAAGAAGGGCTGGCCTTCCGCGTCCAGAGCCGAGACGCCCTTTTCGGGCAGGAGCAGGCGGACTTCACTCCGGCACTGGTTCAGTTTCTCCGCGATCCACCGGCCGATGGCCCGGTTTTCCTTCGCCGTCGTGCGCATCAGGGTGACGTTGGCGTTGTGCCGGTGGAGCAGGCGGTCGCGGAACTTCTCCGGCACCGTGTCCGCGGCCCAGAAGTTCACCATGTCGACGGCCCCGACCGAGCCGACATAGGGCACGCCGCTGCGGATGACGGCGCCCAGGCGGTCGGGGCCGGCGCTGAGCACGCCGCCGACGATCTCGTCGGCGATCTCGGTGGTGGTGGCGTCGATGATGCCGGCCAGCATCCCGCTGTCGGTGAGCTTCTCCATCGCCCGTCCGCCGCTGCCGGTGGCGTGGAACACGACCCCGTCGAAGCTGTCGGAAAGGCGGGCCACGACGTCCGTGACGCAAGCTGTGGTGACGCCGAACATGGTCAGGCCGATGGCCGGCCGGGCGTCGTCGTTGTCGACCGTGCGCCGCCGGGCCATGCCCGCCGCCGCCTCGCCGGCATTGGCCAGCACCGTCCGGGTGATGCGGTTGAGCCCGGCGATGTCGGCGACCGAATACATCATGGTGATGTCGCTCACGCCCACGAACGGGCTGACGTCGCCGGCTGCCAGGGTCGACACCATCAGCTTGGGCACGCCGATCGGCAGCGCGCGCATCCCGGCGGTGATGATCGAGGTCCCGCCGCCGCCGCCGATGCCGACGATCGCGTCGATGTCGCCGAGCCCGGTGACGTAGCGCGCGAACGCGTCGGCCATGGCCGTGACCGCGCCGCCGCGGTCCGCCGCACCGAACACCGCCTCGGCGCCGTTGGGGTGGTGGGACGCCACGGTCGCCGACGTGACATCGGCATCGTCATGCGACGACCCGGTGCCGACGTCGACGACACGCGCCGCTGCGCCCGCCTTTGAGACAATGTCGGCCAGGTAGCGAAGCTCCGCGCCCTTGGTGTCGGCCGTGCCGACGACGTAGACGAGTCCGCTTGGCAACCGCCCTCTCCCTCGCCGGCCAGCCGGCCGATCTTCCGTCGCTTTCGGCTGTTTCGCGGCGCCCCGGTCCGACGGCCAAAATTAAAGATTGCCAATCGGATGAGACGGCCGTATCATATTGATATGGCGGTCTCAGGTCAAGACAGGGTAGCTCGGAAGCTCGCCAGTCGCGCCGGGGAGGACATCAAGGGGCCGCGCGCGCGCATGCGCAAGACGCTCCTGAACCAGGCACTGGAACTGATGGAACACGGCAGCATCCCTTCCGTCAGCGACGTCGCGGAGGCCGCGGAGGTCTCGCGCGCGACGGCCTACCGCTATTTCCCGAGTCAGGAAGCGCTGATACAGGATGCGATCCTCGAGGCTCTCGGGCCGATCCTCAACTGGGAATCGGATCGCGACGACGCCGGGGACCGCGTCGACCAGTTGCTGGCCTCGTCGCTGCCGCGCGTCCTTCAGTACGAAGCGGTTCATCGCGGCGCGTTGCGCCTGTCCATGGATCAATGGGTGCTCATACGCGCCGGCGAGATCGATGCCGAGCGCCGCATCGCGCGCGGCAGCCGGCGGCGCCTCCTTGCCGAAGCGCTCGAGCCCATCGCCGCCGATCTCGGCGAGGCGCAGTTTGACAAACTGACCAAAGGTCTCTCACTAATATTCGGTATCGAGGCGATCGTCGTCCTGCGGGATATCTGGGGGATGGATGACGACGACAGCCTGCGCGACGTTCTCGTGTGGGCCGCATCCGCCATGGTCCAGAAGGCGATCGCCGAGGCCGGGGGCCGGCGCAAGACCGGTTCTACAAAACCAAGAACGAAGGCCGGACCGCGAACCCGGCAGCGCAAGAACGTGGACGCATAACCAAGGACACGAAGCTCGGCCGACCGCTCCCACGTGTGCGGCGGCTTTATCTGGAGGGAAGGAAGCATGACACATCGAAAATGGACCGGACTTCTGGTAGGCGCGTCGCTGGCCGCAATGGCCGGAACGCCGGCGTCGTCGCAGGAACTCACCATCTTCTGGGCGGAATGGGATCCGGCGAACTACCTGCAGGAACTCGTCAACGAGTACGCAGAGGAAACCGGCGTTATCGTCACCGTCGAAACGACGCCCTGGCCGGATTTCCAGACCAAGACCTTCGCTGAGCTCAACGCCCGCGGCGACGCCTACGACATGGTTGTCGGCGACTCGCAGTGGCTGGGTGCCGGTTCGACCGGTGGCCACTACGTGGATCTCACCGACTTTTATGCCGAACACGGCGTTGGCGACATCATGACGCCGGCGACTGTCGCCTATTACGCGGAGTATCCCAAGGACAGCGGCCGCTACTGGTCGATCCCGGCCGAGGGCGACGCCAATGGCTGGGCGTACCGCAGGGACTGGTTCGAGGATCCGGCCGAGATGGCCGCGTTCAAGGAGAAGTACGGCTACGACCTCGGCGTGCCGGAGGACTTCAACCAGCTCATCGACATCGCCGAGTTCTTCCATCGCCCGGACGAGAACCGGTACGGCGTCGCGCTGTACACACAAACGAGTTATGACGCCATGGCGATGGGCGTCGAGCAGACCATCTTCACCTGGGGCGGCGAGCTTGGCGACTACACGACCAACGAGGTCTCCGGCATCCTGAATTCGCCGCAGAACGTGGAGGCGCTTGAGGCCTACCGCAAGCTCTACACCTTCACCCCGCCGAACTGGACCCAGTCGTTCTTCCTCGAGAACAACCAGGCCTTCACGGAAGGACTGGTGGCGATGGCGATGAACTACTTCGCCTTCTTCCCGGCACTCGACAATCCGTCGATCAATCCGCACGCGGAGTCGACCGGCTACTTCGCGAACCCGCCGGGCCCCTACGGTCACCACCATGCAGCGCTCGGTGGCCAGGGCATCACCATCATCGAGTACAGCCGCAACAAGGACGAAGCCTTCAAGTTCCTCGAGTGGTTCATCCGCGAGGACGTCCAGAAGCGTTGGGCCGAGCTCGGCGGTTACACGGCGCACGCAGCGACGCTGGCATCGCCGGAGTTCATCGCGGCGACCCCGTACAACCAGGCCTTCGCCGACTCCATGCAGATCGTGAAGGATTTCTGGGCCGTGCCGGTGTTCGCCGACATGCTCTTCCAGATGAACGACCGTCTGCATCCGTACATCACCACGGGTGAGGGGACGGCCCAGGAAGCGCTCGACGGGCTTGTCGACGACTGGAACAAGACGCTGGGTAACTGACCAGCCTTGCCGACAAGGGATCGGGGGCCTGCGTCCCCGATCCCGACCGGACTGTTTGTGGGAGGATATGATGGCGGTTATGGCGACCCTCGATCCGGGGTCGAGAGCGGCGGCGCGGGGCTGGAGCGATCTCACCATCCGCAACGCCTTCATTTTCCCGACGATCATCTTCCTGATCGTCTTCAACGTCTTTCCGCTGTTCTATTCTCTGGGTCTCTCCTTCACCGAGTTCCGGGCCTCGCTCAACCGGGCGCCCGAATTCGTCGGCCTGCAGAACTACCAGGAACTCCTCTCCGATCCCGGCATCTGGGAGAATTTCGTCATCACCGCCCAGTACGTGATCCTGTCGGTCGGCGGTCAGATGATCGTCGGGTTCGGCATGGCACTGCTCCTCAACCGCAAGTTTCCGCTCAAGGGGCTGGTCACGACGCTCCTGCTCCTGCCGATGATGCTGTCGCCGGCGGTCGTCGGCCTGTTCTGGAAGCTCCTCTACGACCCGTCATGGGGGCCGATCAACTACGCCCTCGGCCTTGGCAAGTTCGAATGGCTGAGCCACCCGACCACCGCGCTGTTTGCCACCGCGCTCACCGACATCTGGATGTGGGCGCCCTTCGTGATGCTCCTGGCGCTGGCCGGTCTGTCGGCCGTGCCGCAACATCTCTACGAAGCGGCCGAGATCGACCGCGCCAGCTCCTGGTACAAGTTCACGCGTATCACGCTGCCGCTGGTGTCGCCGCTTCTGATGATCGCGCTGATCTTCCGCACCATGGAGGCCTTCAAGACGTTTGACCTGCCCTTCGTAATGAGTACGGCCCAGGTCGAAACCGTCGCCATCCGGCTCTACCAGATGGCCTTCCAGGGTTGGGACACCGGACGATCTTCGGCGCTGGCCTACATCGTGCTGATCGTCGTGCTGGCGATCACCAACATCTACGTCAAATACCTCAACAAGGCGAAGGAGCGCTGAGATGGCGGCCGTCACCACCCGTGCGGAACGCATTGGCCATCCGATCGCCATCGTCGCGATCATCGTCGTTACGCTCATCTTCCTGGCGCCGATCCTGTGGATCACGTCGACCGCCTTCAAGCCGCGCGCGGTCGCGACCTCGGTGCCGCCGACAGTGATCTTCCAGCCGGAGGTCACGCCGTTCGTCAAGCTGTTCACCAAGCGCGTCCAGCTTCGCGAGCAGCCGACGCAGGAAGTCTACGACGCTGCGCCCTGGTGGGAGCAGGCCATCTTCGACAACGGCGAGCGCGTGCTGCGCGTGCGCGGCAACGTGCAACCCAGCCAGTATGGCAACCGGTTCATCAACAGCCTGATCGTGGCCGGGCTCTCGACCATCCTGGCGGTCGGCATGGGCACGTTCACTGCCTACGGCTTCTCCCGGTTCAAGATCGCCGGGCGCGACGACCTCCTGTTCTTCATCCTGTCGACGCGCATGCTGCCACCCATCGTGGTCGCGATCCCGATGTTCCTGATGTACCGAACGTTCAGTCTGACCGACACCCACATCGGGCTGATCATCCTCTACACCGCCTTCAACCTGTCCTTCGCGGTGTGGCTGATGAAAGGGTTCATGGACGAGATACCCAAGGAGTACGAGGAAGCGGCCCTCGTCGACGGCTACACGCGCATGCAGGCGTTCTTCAAGATCGTCCTGCCGGAGGCGACCACCGGCATCGCAGCGACCGCCGTGTTCAGCTTCATCATCGCCTGGAACGAGTATGCGTTCGCCCTGATCCTGACCAATCGTCGGGCCCAGACGGCGCCGCCCTTCATTCCGTCCCAGATCGGCTCCGGCGTCGTCGACTGGACGGCGATCGCCGCCGGCACCTTCCTGTTCCTCCTGCCGGTGGCGATCTTTACCTTCCTGCTGCGCAACCACCTCCTGCGCGGCGTCACCTTCGGCGCGATCCGGAAGTAGGAGGGCGCGATGAGCTTCAAGCAACTCAGCCAGCGCGTCCTCGAGCCGGCCGCCCAGTGGACCATGCTGGCCGGCGTCGCCTTTCTCTGTCAGCCATGGATCGAGATCCTGCACCGCTACAGCGTCACCATCATGCTGATCGGGCTGGTCGGCTTCATCGTGTTCTCACACATCAAGCCCGATCCCGGGGCCGAGTAGGAGAGGGGCCCCGTGAGCACCATCAGCCTGCAGAGCATCGAGAAGTACTTCGGTGAAAACTACGTCATCCGGAAGCTCAATCTCGAGATCGCCGACCGCGAATTCGTCGTCCTTCTCGGGCCGTCCGGGTGCGGCAAGACGACGACGCTGCGCGCGATTGCGGGGCTGGAGGCTATCGATTCCGGCGACATCCTGATCGACGGCAAGCCCGTCCAGCACCTCCGCGCCGGCGACCGCGACATCGCGTTCGTTTTTCAGCTCTTCGCCCTCTATCCGCACCTCTCCGCCTACGACAACATCGCCTTTCCGCTGCGTGCCACGCGCGAGGGCACCGATGTTGTCGACCGGCAGGTGCGCGAGGTGGCGAAGGCGCTGCAGATCGAGCACCTTCTCAAGTCCATGCCCTCGGCGCTGTCGGGCGGCGACATGCAGCGGGTGGCGATCGGGCGCGCGCTGGTGCGACGCCCCAAGGCTTTGTTGATGGACGAACCGATCGGCGCGCTCGACGCCAAGCTGCGCGAAGACATGCGCTCCGAACTCAAACGGCTGCACGTGGAGAACGAGGCGACGACGGTCTACGTCACCCACGACCAGGTCGAGGCCATGTCGCTGGCCGATCGCATCGCCATCATGCACGACGGCGTCCTCCAGCAGGTCGGCACCCCCGACGACGTCTATCTCTACCCGGCCAACTTGTTCGTCGCCCAGTTCGTCGGCAGCCCGGTCATGAACATCGCCGACATCGAGGTGCGCAGCGGGAACGGCGCCACCAGGATCGAACCGCACGGCTCCGGCGTCGGATTCGAGTTCCCGGCCGAACTCGGCAACATGCTTGCGGCTGCCGGCGACGGCGGACTGAAACTCGGTGTGCGCCCGGAAGGGATCCAGGTTGCCCACGAGCAGACCACTGGGTTCCAGCAGGTCGAGGCCCACCTCATCGAGCCGCTCGGCGCCTATGACATCGTCGACCTGAAGGTCGGCGACCAGTTCCTGCGCGCACGCACCGCCAGTGGCTTCGTCAATCGTCCGGGTGACCAGGTCTGGGCCCGGCTCGACGAGGAACAGACCCATTTCTTCGACGCCAACAGCGGCGATTCGCTCGGCATCAGGCTCGGAGGCTGACATGACCCAGGTCGCACTCGATCACGTCAGCAAGAAGTTCGGCGCCAACGTGGCCGTCAACGACCTGTCGCTGGACATCGCCGACGGCGAGTTCTTCGTCCTGCTCGGGCCCACCGGCGCCGGCAAGACCACAACGCTCCGTCTGATCGCCGGGCTGGAGAAGCCGGATTCGGGGCGCGTCCTCATCGGCGGCGAGGATGCGTCGAGCTGGAGCGTGGCCGAGCGCGACGTGGCGCTGGTCTTCCAGTACTACTCGCTCTATCCCCGCTACACCGTCGGCGAGAACCTCGCCTTTCCGCTGAAATCGCGGGTCCACAACTACTCGGCCGACGAGATCGCCCAGCGCGTCGACACCGCGGCCAAACTGTTGCGGATCGATCACCTGCTCGATCGCAAGACCGACAAGCTGTCCGGCGGCGAGATGCAGCGGGTGTCGATCGGCCGCGCCATCGTGCGCGAGCCGACGATCTTCCTCATGGACGAGCCGCTCTCCAACCTCGATGCCAAGCTGCGCGAATCGCTCCGCTCCGAACTCAAGGATCTGCAGATCAAGCTCGGCGCCACCTTCCTGTTCGTGACCCACGACCAGATCGAGGCCATGTCCATGGGCGACAAGGTCGGCATCCTGCACGACGGCAAGATCGTGCAGGTCGGCACGCCGTTCGAGATCTACAACCAGCCGCGCGATCGCTTCGTCGCGAGCTTCGTCGGATCGCCGGCGATGAACCTGGTCGACGTGACGCTCGCCGACGGCAAGCTGTCGGCCGGCAGCGGCCTCGACGTGGCGCTGACCGACGCCGGGCGTTCGCGCCTTTCCGGCCACGAGGGCGCGCTCACCCTTGGCGTGCGGGCCGAGGATGTCGCCGTCGACAGCGAGGGCGTTATCGAGGCCCGCGTCCACCACGTGGAGAACCACGGCGTGGAGAAGATCGTGACGCTGCGCACCGGCGACCAGCTGATCAAGGCGACGGTGCCGGCGATCTCGCAATACGCCATCGAGGACAGCGTCAGGTTCTCGATCAATCAGGCCAAACTGCACGGCTTCGACCGCACCACCGGCACGGCGCTGACCTCCGGCTAATCTTCCTCTGGCGCCGTCGCCCGCGGCCACAGATAGACCACGAGCAGGATGGCCGGGCCGCACGTCAGGGCGACGTCGGCGAGGTTGAAGACGAACAGCGGCACGTCGCCGGCATGCAGGAACAGGAAATCAACCACGTGACCGAGGCGGAGCCGGTCGGCGAGGTTGCCGAGCGCACCACCGACGATCAGGGCGTAGCCGACCGCGGCGGCCCGCCCGCCGTCGCGTGACCGGACCCAGACGACAAGCACCGCCGCCGTAACCGCGATCATGATCAGGGCGAGCGGCGCCGGCGAGTCGGCGAACAGCGACAGGGCGATCCCCGTATTGTCGACCCGCAGGAAACTGAGGACCGGCAGGAGGCGCACCGGCTCGCCGTAGGCCAGCGCTGCGTCGGCCACGAGCTTGGACACCTGGTCGAGCACCACGACCGCGATGATCACCGCAAAGCCGATCCGCGACAGCGGGCCGTCGGGGCGCTGTTCGGCGCCGATCACAGGTCTTTCCGCCGCGCTTCGTAGAGGAGGACGCCGGTCGCAACCGCGAGGTTGAGCGAATCGGCCTTGCCCGCCATCGGCAACTTGACCAGGCGTGAGCACGCGGCGGCCGCTGCCTCCGTCAGGCCGGACTGCTCGGCCCCCATGACCAGGAGAAGCGGGGCCGCGTAGTCGACCTCGCGGTAGTCGTGCTTGGCCGCAAGGTGGGTGCCGATGGTCGGACCCGGCCAGCCGTGCACCGTGGCGACGAAGTCCGTGGCGTCCATGCGCGCCAATGGCACGTGGAAGATCGAGCCCATGGTCGCGCGCACGGTCTCCACCCCGAACGGGTCGACGGTGTAGCCGCCGAGCAGGATGCCGGCGGCGCCGACCGCGTCGCAGGTACGGATGATCGTGCCGAGATTGCCGGGATCGCGAATCCCTTCCAGCGCCACCCACACCTCGCTCGCCCCGGGCAACAGGTCATCGGCATCGAGCGTCGTCTGCGCGAAGACGCCGATGACCGACTGCGGATTGTCGCGCTTGGCGATCTTGGCGAGCACCGCCTCGCTCACTGCGATCACCGCGCCGCCGTCGGCGCGGCAGGCGTCGGCGGCCGCGGCCAGCGGCGTCGCCGGCTCGATCCGGTCGGCGTGGACAAGCTGACGCGGCGCCCAGCCGGCCTCGATCGCGTCGAGGACAAGCTTCAGGCCCTCGGCCAGAAACAGGCCGCTGCGCTTGCGGTTCTTGGCCAGCCACAGGCCGCGGATCGCCTTGACGGTGGCGTTGCTCAGGCTGGTGATCCGGTCCGTCGCGCCGCCGCGATCAGCCATCTGGCGTCCACCGGCTGAACAACGACGTGGAGAGCGCCCGTCCGCCGCCGGTCTCGCGCAGCACCAGCTCGCCGGACTCGATCAGGCCGCCGCGGTCGCCGAGCCGCTCCGCGAGCGCCTCGTGGATGGCGAGGAAGGATGAGCGGATCGAATAGGCGGTGAGCACGATGAAGGCGGGCTTCTGCTCCAGGAGCTCCACGCAATCGCTGAGCAGCCGCGGCAGGTCGCGATAGAGGTCCCAGGTCTCGTTCTTCGGTCCGCGGCCGAACTTCGGCGGATCGAGAATGATGCCGTCATAGCGGTTGCCGCGCCGGATCTCGCGGCCCGTGAACCGCATGGCATCCTCGCAGATCCACCGGATCGGCAGGTGGTCGAGGCCGGACAGGGTCTGGTTCTCGCGGGCCCAGGCGATCGCCTTCTTGGACGCGTCGATGTGGGTGACCTCGGCCCCGGCGCGCGCGCACAGGAGCGAGGCGACGCCGGTATAGGCGAACAGGTTGAGGATCCTGAGCGGCCGACCGGCGGATGTGATCCGCTCGATCATCCATCGCCAGTGGGTGATCTGCTCGGGAAACACGCCCACATGCCGGAAGCTGGTGAAACGGCCGAGAAAGCTGACACCGTCGCAGTTCATCCGCCAGGTGTCCGGCAGCGTCCGGGGGAACCGCCAGCGCCCGGCGCCGTCCTCGTCGCTCTCGCCGGTGAACGTCGCGTCGGCGTTCTCCCATGCCTCGGCCGGCTGGCGCGGCGTCCACATGCCCTGCGGCTCCGGCCGCACGACGGTGTAGGGGCCGTAGCGTTCGAGCTTGCGGCCATCGCCGGAATCGATGAGGGCGTAGTCGTCCCAGCCTTCGGTCTCCAGCATCACCGGCGCACGCCGTGCGAGGGCGTTGCCGGACGGTGTCGAACGGGGGGCGGAAAGCGTCGTCACGCCGCCGTTCTAGCGATCCGTCCGGTGCTTGCCAACGCGGCCGATGTCGGGCACCACCGTTGGTGTGGCCGAGTCGCCCCGGCCACACCAACGGATGGCGGAGCATCTCATGGAGCTGACCGGGCAACATCATCTCGCAGGCGACGTCGACGTCGTTTGGCAGGCCCTGCACGATCCGGAGGTTCTGGCCGCCTGCATCCCCGGTTGCCGGGCGTTGACCGCGCAGGATGAAGGCGTCCTGTCGGCGGAGGTCGCCGTGCCGGTCGACGGCGATCCCGCTTACTTCCGCGGAATCCTGCGATCCACCGACGCAGATGCGCCGTATGCGATGCGCATCCACGGTACGCTGGAGAACGAGAAGGCCGGCTCGCTGTCGGGCGCGATCGATATCCGGCTGGCCGGCGAGGACGGCGGCACCGCCCTCAGCTACGACATCCGGGGCGAAATCGACGGCAGGATCGCCGAGGCCGGCGACGAGCCGATCGATGCCGCGGCGCGGGGTGCGATCGACGCCTTCTTCGCGGCGCTTGAGGAGAAGGCGCCGGAATCGACGTTGCACCGTGTCGAGCATGCGGTCGAGGCCGTGGTCGAGGAGGCGACGCAGCGGGTCCAGCACGCCGCCCACGACGTCGAGGAAGTCGCCGAGGATGCGGCGGCGCGCGGTTTCCTCGGTGGCCCGGCGACATGGGCGCTGCTGGCGCTGGCCGTCCTGATCGCGGGGATCCTGCTGACGCGCTAGGGTCGGGTTGGGCTAGGCGCCGCTCTGCTGCGCCAGCCAGTTCAGAATCGCCTGGTTCGTTTCGTCCGGCTTCTCCTGCGGAATCCAATGGCCGCAATCGAGGCTGATCACGTCAACGTTGGGCACGAAATCTGTCAGAGTCTCGGACTTCGGGATCAGATCGCGATCGCCGTAGATCATGAGCGCAGGCTTCTGGATGATGGGGTCCACGTCGGCCAGGATGTGCCAGTTGCGGTCAAGGTTCCTGTACCAGTTGATGCTGCCCGTGAACCCTGAACCTTCGAAGGCGGAGACGAAGACCGCCAGTTCGCTGTCGCTCATCAGGGGCTCGCCGAGCGCTACCTCTGCCTTGGCGAGATTGATCATCATCATGCCGGACTCCGGCGGTGCAGGAGGGACGTTCTTGCGGAACAGATTGCCGAGGAACCGGGCCGTGTTGTCGTCCAGCACGGCATCCGCAACGCCCGGCTGCCGATTGAAGTGAACGAAGTAATAGTCGGGCCCGAGAAACTCTTCCATGAGCGCGATCCAGGGTTTCTCGCCGCGCGCCTGGTAGGGCAAGGCCAGGTTGATGACCTTGTTGACCCGGTCCGGATGCAAGAGCGTCAGACCCCAAACGACCATGGCCCCCCAGTCATGACCGACAAAGGTGGCATCCTCGTACCCGTAGTGATCGAGAAGTGCCACGAGATCACCCGTCAGGTGTTCGATATCATAGGCGGTGACGTCGCTCGGGCGGGATGAGTTGCCGTAGCCCCGCTGGTTGGGGACGATGACGTGGTAGCCCGCCGCTGCAAGCGCGGGCATCTGGTAACGCCAGGAAAAGGCGTGCTCCGGCCAGCCATGGCAGAGCACGATCGGGCCTCCCGCGTTTTCCCGGCCCGCTTCGAAGACTTCGAGGTCCACACCGTTGACTGAAACAAATGTGGGCTTGGGAAAATCGTTTGGATCAAACATCGCCTTGTCTCCTTGCTGACGCGCACAGCCATGGCCTAAAACCAAATGGTGCCAAATTCTGGCACTATTGAAGGGTAGACGTCCGACATGAAGGCCCGCCTCCGACAGGACGCCATTGTGCGCAGCCTTCGCCGCAGCGGCACCTCGACGGTCGCCGACCTGGCGGCGGAGGTTGGCGCATCCCGGCGCACGGTGTTGCGTGACATCAGCGCGCTACGCGATGAAGGCTTTGTCGTTCATTCCGAGCCCGGGCGCGGCGGCGGCCTGCAACTTGATCCGCAATCGGTCCAGGCCGTCGCGCGGCTCTCGGTCCCGGAGGTCTTTGCGCTTCTCATCAGCGTTGCATCGATGCGTGCGGTCGGCGGTTTGCCCTTTTCGGGTCTCGCCGATACCGGGCTTGCCAAGATCGAGAAAGCCTTGCCATCGGACAAGGTCCGCAACCTGCGCCGGTTTCTGGATTGCCTCTACGTCGGGAAGCTCGCGCCGCAGATCGACATTTCAGATATGGGGACGATGGACCCCGCGCTCCTGCCGGCCTTCGAGACGGCGTTTCTGCAACGGCTGCATCTGCGCTTCCGGTACCGCGACGCAAAAGGAGCCGTCACCAGCCGCCATGTTGAGCCGCAAGCCATGCTGATCTTGCCGCCACTCTGGTATCTGGTGGCCTGGGATCCCGCGCGCAAAGACTTCCGCCATTTCCGAATGGACCGGATCAGCCGACCGGAGCACGTCGAAGGCGCAACGTTTCGGCGACGACGCGTACCCTTCGAGGATCATGTCCGCCCGGTGCGCGATGGACCTCGCCAACGTTGAACGCCAGCGCCTCACGCCCGCCAGGCGCGGCCGTCCAGATCGACCCTGAACGACGACGGCTTGCGAACGAACGCGCCTAGTCCGGCCAGCGCCGCGTCGCGGGTCGCGACGACGACGGTGGCGACATCGGCAAGGATGTCCTCATGGGGCTCCTTGTCCTCGAAGGCGGCGCGGAACGGTCCCTCCTGCAGCACCGACGTGATTCGCGTCGAAATCCCGCCGGCGAGGTAGACGCCGCCACGGGCCAGAAAGACCAGCGCCAGGTCGCCGGCCACCCGTCCCAGATAGGTGGAGAACAGCGACAGCGTCTCGGTGGCGTGGGGGTCGGCCTTGGCGAGCCCGTGTTCGGTGATTTCCGCCGGGGTCGCCCAGCGCGGCGTCACCGCATCGGCCGCGCAGATAGCGCGGTAAAGGCGGACCATGCCGCCGCCGCTGATCAGCGTCTCGGCGCTCACCCGCCCGAACGGCTGTTCGATGTGCGGCCAGATGGCGTTGTCGCGCGGGGTGGTCGGGCCGAGGTCGATGTGTCCGCCCTCGCCGGGGATCGGCAGCCACGCGCCGCCGGAGTAGACGATGGCCCCGGCGCCGAGGCCGGTGCCCGGACCGACCACGACCTTGGTCGCCGTCTGCGGCGAAGCGTGGCCGATGGGCGCCAGATCGTCCTCGGAGAGGATGGGCAGGGCGAGCGACTGGGCCTCGAAGTCGTTGAGCACCGCCATCATCTCGAGCCCGAGCCGCTGGATCGCCAGCTTCGGCTCCACGACCCAGGGTGCGTTGGTCAGCTCGATCCGGTCGCCCGTCACCGGGCCGGCAAGCGCCACCACCGCCGACTTCGGCGCCACCGTTGCCCCGCCCGAGGCCGCCAGCATCGCTTCGCTGAACAGGGCGTAGTCGCTGGTATGGACGTTCGGAAAGCGCTGCACCGGCTGATCGGGCGCGGCGATCAGCGCGAAGCGCGCATTGGTGCCGCCGATGTCGCCGAGGAGAACCGGGAAGGGGAAGGCCTCGGCGAACACCGCGGCTATTCCTTGACGTAAGGCTGCCCGTCGGCGGCCGGCGGCCGCGCCTTGCCGATGATCCCGGCCACCAGCACCATCGTCGCGAGATAGGGCGCCATCGCCAGGAACTCCGACGGGATCGGCGTGCGCAGGATCGCCAGTTTCTGCTGCAGGGAATCGGCGAATCCGAACACCAGCGCCGCCGCCAGCGCGCCCACCGGGTGCCAGCGGCCGAAGATCATGGCGGCGAGGCCGATGAAGCCGCGTCCGCCGGTCATGCCCTCGTCGAAGCGCCCCACGGAGCCGAGCGTGAACCAGGCGCCGCCGAAGCCGGCGACCATGCCGGCGAGCGTCACGTTGATGTAGCGGGTCCGGTAGACGTTGATGCCCAGCGTATCGGCGGCGCGCGGATGTTCGCCGACTGAGCGCGCCCGCAGGCCGGTACGGGTGTAGAACAGGTAGTAGGTCGCCACCGCGACCATGATCAGCGCCCCGTAGACGAAAATGTTCTGCTGAAAGAACACCGGCCCGACCACCGGCAGGTCGCTGAGGACGGGGATGTGGATTGCGCGGAAGACCGGCGCGTTGTTGAGCGCCCGCACTTCGGAGAAGACCTGGCTACTGACGTAGGACGTCAGCCCCAGCACGAAGATGTTGATCACCACCCCCGCAATGATCTGGTCCACCCGGTAGGTCACCACCAGCGCCGCGAGGATGAAGCCGAACAGGCCGCCGATGCCGATGGCCGCGATCACGCCGCCCCAGCCGCCGAGCAGTGATCCCATGAGCGCGCCGGTGAACGCGCCGGCGAGCAGCATGCCCTCGATGGCGATGTTGATGACGGCCACGCGCTCCGACAGCACGCCGGCCAGTCCGCCGAGCGCGATCGGCACGGCCCGCACCAGCGTTGCCTGCAGCATGCCGGTCAGCGAGAAGCCCGACTTGCCGGCCGCTGCCCAGGCGAGGAACGCCGTGACCACCAGGAGAAAACCGATCCCGAGCGCCAGGCTCGTCCACCGGCTGCCGCCGCGGACCAGTTGGCGGACCCCGAGAAAGGCGAGCACCGCGGCGACGATGTAGCTGTAGGCGGCCGCCGGGACGACGAGGTTGGGCAGCGCCAGCGGATCGTTGGGCCGCGACAGGCGGAAGATGGCGTTGCCGTCGGAATCGAGGCCGAAAACCAGGGCGACGAAGGCGGCGAGTGCCAGCAGCAGCCAGCCGACGATCATCGCCTGCCGCCGCTGAGCGTGATCCGCACGGCCCGCGGTCGCGGCCTGGTCTGTCGCTACTGCCATGATCGCACCTGTGCCGCTTCAACCATCGCTAACTGCCTTCCCGCTGGTTGCCGCGTTTGGCGAACGCGAACGGGAACAGCGTCCGCACCAGCATCGGCGCGGCAATGAAGACGACGATCAGCGCCTGGATGATGGTGATCAGGTCGATGCTGACCCCCGCACCGACCTGCATGTTGCGTCCACCGGCCTCCAGCGCGCCGAACAGGAGCCCGGCGAACAGGACACCGACCGGATGTCCGCGGCCGAGCAGCGCGACCGCAATGGCATCGAAGCCGATACCGGCCGAGAAACCCGGCGACGCCCGGCCCAACACGCCGAGCACCTGGTTGGCGCCGGCGAGGCCGGCCAGCGCACCGGCGACCGCCATCACCGACACGATGATCAGGCCGGAGCGCATGCCGCCGTAGCGCGCGGCGTCCGGATTGGCGCCGGCCGAGCGGAACTCGAAGCCGATCGTGGTCCGGAACAGCAGCCAGTAGACGACGAAGACGACGATGAGCGTCAGGATAATACCGGCGTGGATACGCAGATTGGGATCGAGCCACTGCAGCAGCGCGGGAAGCTCCGAGGATTCAAGGATCGACTTGGAGATCGGGTCGGAGCGGCCCGGCCGCTGGATCGGCGGGTTGCGGAGCAGGTAGTCGACCAGGCGGAAGGAGATCAGGTTGAGCATGATGGTCGAGATGACCTCATGCGCGCCGGTCGCCGCCCTGAGCCAGCCCGCGATCGACGCCCACAGCGCGCCCGCCGCCATGCCGGCGACCAGCGCCAGCGGCAGGTGGATGACGAGCGGCACCCCCTGGAGGCTGAAACCGACGACGGCCGCGGCCATGCCGCCGATCAGCAACTGCCCCTCGGCGCCGATGTTGAACAGGCCCGCACGGAAGCCGAGCGCGATCCCGAGGCCCGCCAGGGTCAGCGGTGCGGCCGAGGTCAACGTCTCCGAGATCGCATTGAGCGAGCCGACCGAACCTTGCAGGAGCGACGCGTAAGAGAGCCCGATGGTCGGCAGGTCGACGCCGGTGGCGACCATCGTCAGGCCGCCGAGCAGGAGCGCGATCAGCACCGCGAAGATCGGCACGACGACCAGTTCTTCGATCTCGAAGCGCGTGACCACCGCCCGCTTGAGCAGGTCTCCGGTGGCCTTGTCGATGCGGTCGTTGACGGTCATGCGGCGGCTCCGGCGCCGGCCATCGCCAGCCCGATCTCCTGGATGCCCGCCTTGCCGCCCTCGAACTCCGCCACGATGCGGCCGCGGAACATGACCAGGATGCGGTCCGACAGGCCCATGATCTCGTCGAGTTCGGTGGAGACGATCAGCACGCCGTCGCCCTCGTCGCGCGATTCGATGATGCGCTTGTGGATGTACTCGATCGAGCCCACGTCGACGCCGCGCGTCGGCTGCGACGCCACCATCATCTTGATGTCGCGCGACAGTTCGCGCGCCACCACCAGCTTCTGCTGGTTGCCGCCGGACAGGTGGTTGGCGAGGCTGAAGACGGAATTGGTGCGCACGTCGAAATCTGTCACGATCTCGGCGGTCGAGCGGTAGATGTCCGGCCAGCGCAGATTGATGCCCGACGAGTAACGGTCGTCGTAATAGGTGTCGAGGACCATGTTCTCGGCGATGTTGAAGGTGCCGATGATGCCGGAGCGCTGGCGGTCCTCGGGGATGTGCGCCATGCCGCTGCGGTGCCGTTCGCGCGCCGAGGCGCGGGTGATGTCGTGGCCTTCGAAGGCGATGGTGCCCTCGATGGGCATGCGCAGGCCGGTGATCGCCTCCACCAGCTCGGTCTGGCCGTTGCCCTGCACGCCCGCGATCCCGACCACCTCACCGCTGCGAACCTCGAAGGACACGCCGTCGACGGCGACCTCGTCGCGTTCGTTGAGGACGTGCAGGTCCTTCACGTCGAGCACGGTCTCGCCAGGCTTACGGGGTGACTTCTCGACGGTGAAGCGGACCGGCCGTCCGACCATCAGTTCGGCGAGCTCGGCATCGGTCGATGTCTTGGGGTCGCCCTCGCCGACGATCTGCCCGGCCCTGAGCACGCTGATGCGGTCGGCGACCTCCAGCACTTCGTGCAGCTTGTGGGTGATGAAGACCAGCGCCTTGCCGGCGTCGCGCAGCGAGCGGATGATGCCGAAGAACTCCGTCACCTCTTGCGGTGTGAGCACCGCGGTCGGTTCGTCGAAGACGATCACATCCGCCGAGCGGAACAGGACCTTGATGATCTCCACGCGCTGCTGGAGCCCGACCGGGATCTCCTCGATGATGGCGTTGGGATCGACCTCCAGCCCGTATTGCGTGCTGATGTCGGTCACCTGCCGGCGGGCGGCCTCGATATCGAGTCGGTCCAGCGCCCCGACGGGCTCGACGCCGAGGACGACGTTTTCGGCCACGGTGAACACCGGCACCAGCATAAAGTGTTGATGCACCATGCCGATTCCGGCGGCGATGGCGTCGCCCGGGCCGTCGAAATCGACGGTCTTGCCATCGATGATGATCTCGCCCTCGTCGGCCCGGTAAAGGCCGGAGAGGATGTTCATCAGCGTGGTCTTGCCGGCGCCGTTCTCGCCCAGGAGGCCGAGGATTTCGCCCGGCCGGATCGTCAGGTTGACGTCGGAATTGGCGACGACGGGCCCGAAGCGCTTGGTGATGCCGCGCAGTTCGACTTCCACCTTGAGGCCCCGCCCGTCGTTTCTTGGTCTTCAAAGAACCCGCCGCGCCAGAGGCGCGGCGGGCAGTCGTGTCGTTGTCAGGTCAGAGCCGCCTCAGCCCTTGACGGAGATCGAACCGTCGATGATGCCGGCCCGAATGGCGTCGAGCTCGGCCTTGAGGTCGGCCGGGATCGCGTCGTCGAACGAATGGAACGGCGCAAGGCCGACGCCGCCGTTTTCAAGCGTCCCAACGGTCACGCCACCCTCGAAGGTCCCACCGTGGGCCGCCTTGATTGCGGTCAGCACGGTGGCGTCCATCTGCTTCAGGATCGAGGTCAGGTAGACGTGCGACTTCTCCGAATCGATGACGGCCTGGTCGGCGTCGACGCCGATGATCTTCAGCTTGTCGGTGCCAAGCTCGTCGGCGAGCGCGGCCGAGCCGAGACCCACCGGGCCGGCCACCGGCAACACGATGTCGGCGCCTTCGTCGAACAGGTTCTGCGCGAATGCGCGGCCGTCATCCAGCGATTCGAAGTTGTTGGTGAACAGGCCTTCCTGCGCGTCCACGTCCCAACCGAGCACCTGCACGTTCGTGCCCTTCTGGGCGTTGTAGTAGTTCGCGCCGTGCACGAAACCGTTCATGAAGATCGTCACCGGCGGGATATTGATGCCGCCGAAGGTGCCGAGGATGCCGGATTCGGACATGCCGGCCGCCAGGTAACCGGCGAGGAACGCGGCCTCGTCGGTGGCGAACACCTGGCCGAGCACGTTCGGGATGGTCGGATCGTAGGCGAAGTCCACGATCGAGAACGGCGTGTCCGGGTTCGCCTGGGCCGCATTGGCGGTGGCGTCGCCGAGCAGGAACCCGACCGTGATGACGATGCCGCAGCCTTCCGACAGGAAGGCGTTGATGTTCGGCTCGTAGTCCGTCTCCGCCTGCGATTCGAGGAAGCGGATGTCGATGCCGAGCTCCGCCTTGGCATCCTGGACGCCCTTCCAGGCGGTTTCGTTGAAGCCTTTGTCGTCGATGCCGCCGACGTCGGTGACCTGGCAGGCCGAGAATGCGGCAGCCGGCGACGAGGCGCCGACAATGGCGACCGCCGCGAGCGCGGCCAGGCTGGTGGTGATGGTGGTTGCTTTCACTTCCCTCTCCTTATCGTGGGCCGGCTGATGGCCGGCGGGATTTTGAAACAGGTCATCGGCGCTGGCGGGACGTGCCCGCAACCGCCGGAAGCGGCAGCGAGCCTCGCATGTTATCCGCCAAGCGTCGAGCCCGTCGCTTGGGGCGGTGACGCTGCTTGCCGACACTGTAGGACAAGCATGGTTGCGCGTCATCATCCGCCTACCGTAGAGTTTGCGGCGACGGCCAATAACAAGAGCGCCGGGATCGCGCCATGCCGTCGGAAGGGGGGTTGTTGGACAACGAGTTGGTGGAATCGGCTCTGCACGTGCGCGGCTACGCTCACGCGCCCTATTCCAAATTCGCGGTCGGTGCTGCGCTGAGGACAGCGGACGGCACCATCCACATCGGTTGCAACGTGGAAAACGCGTCCTTCCCCGAGGGCTGGTGCGCGGAGACGTCGGCGATCGCCGGCATGATCGCGTCGGCCGAACCGGGCCCAGGCCGCACCATCGAGATCATCTGCGTGGCCGCCGACAAGATCGACGGGCGCTTCACCACCCCCTGCGGCGGCTGTCGCCAGCGCCTTGCCGAATTCGGCCGGCCGGACACCGTGGTGCTGACCATCTCGCCCGACGGCGACCAGCAGGCCTTCCGTCTGGGCGAACTGTTGCCCGCCGCGTTCGACATGGACGACACATGATCGAGAATGCGGGCCGGCGCGCCGCGGACCTGATCCGGCGCTACGCCGAACTGCCCTACGAGGTCGGGATCGTGCTGGGCTCGGGCCTCGCCGGCCTGGCCGAGGATGTCGATGACCCCGTCCGGGTCCCGTTCTCGGCGATACCGGGTTTCCCGCGGGTCGCCGTCTCCTCCCATGCCGGGGAGGTGGTGCTCGGCCGGATCGAGGGCGTGCCGGTGGTGATCCTGTCCGGCCGCGCCCACTATTTCGAGGAAGGCAATGCGCAGGCGATGCGCGAGCCGATCGCTGCCGTCGCGGCGCTGGGCTGCGACACGCTGATCCTGACCAACGCCGCCGGGTCGCTGCGGAGCGAAGTCGGGCCGGGGGAGGCGGTGCTGATTGCCGACCACATCAACCTGTCCGGCATCAATCCCCTGATGGGCGAGCCCACCGATCGCCGCTTCGTATCCATGACGGCGGCCTACGATCCACGCCTGCGGGCCGACATCCTGGGCGCGGCCGAGCGCGAGGGCGTTCACCTGACCACCGGCGTCTACACCTATCTGGCCGGTCCGACCTTCGAGACGCCGGCCGAAATCAAGATGATTTCCCGCGCCGGCGCCCATCTCGTGGGCATGTCGACCGTGCCCGAGGTCATCCTCGGCCGTTATTTCGGCCTGCGTTGCGCGGGCCTTTCCAGTGTCGTCAACTTTGCCGCCGGCATGACCGGCGCCGACATCAGCCACAAAGAGACCAAGGAGCTCGCGCCGATCGGCGCCGTCAAGATCGAGCGCATCCTGCGTCGCTATCTTCGTGACCGCCGTTGAGGCCCGCCGTGCTGCCCCAGGAGATCATCCGCCGCAAACGCGATGGCGTGGCCCTCACCCGCGACGAGGTCGCCTTCATGATCGAGGGTCTCACCGCCGGCACGGTGAGCGAGGGACAGGCCGCCGCGCTCGCCATGACCGTGTTCTTCAACGGCATGTCGGCCGAAGAGGCAGTGTACCTCACCGAGGCCATGCGCGATTCCGGCACGGTGATCGACTGGCCGGGTCTCGATGGGCCGGTTCTCGACAAGCACTCCACCGGCGGCGTCGGCGACAACGTGTCGCTGATGCTGGCGCCGCCGCTCGCGGCGTGTGGCGCTTATGTGCCGATGATTTCCGGGCGCGGCCTCGGCCACACCGGCGGCACCCTCGACAAGCTCGATTCCATCCCCGGCTACAGCACTCAGCCCGATCTCGACGCCCTTCGCCGGGTGGTGGGCGAGGTGGGTTGCGCCGTCATCGGCCAGACCGAGGATCTGGCGCCGGCCGATAAGCGCCTCTACGCTATTCGCGACGTGACCGCGACGGTGGAATCGGTGCCGCTGATCACCGCCTCGATCCTGTCCAAGAAGCTCGCAGCGGGCCTCGGCGCCCTGGTGCTCGACGTCAAGACCGGCACCGGCGCCTTCATGGCGACACCCGACGACGCCCGCGAACTGGCCGAGAGCCTGGTTTCCGTCGCCAACGGCGCCGGCATGCGCACCAGCGCGCTGATCACCGACATGAACGAGCCGCTGGCGAGCGCCGCCGGCAATGCCGTCGAGGTGCAGAACGCCGTCGATCTCTTGACCGGCGCGAAGATCGACCAGCGGCTCCACGATGTGGTCGCCGCATTGGGCGGGGAAGTCCTGGCACTGGCCGGTCTGGCCGACGACGCTGGAGCCGGTACGGCGCGGATCGCCGAGGCCATCGCCTCCGGCCGGGCGGCCGACATCTTCGGTCGCATGGTGACCGCGCTCGGCGGGCCGGCCGACTTCATGGAGCGGACCGACGCCCACCTGCCGGCAGCCCCGATCGTTCGCCCGATCGACGCCGAAACCAGGGGTGTGGTGACGGCCATCGACGCCCGCGCCGTCGGCGTGGCGGTGATCGAGCTTGGCGGCGGGCGGACCCGCGTCACCGATCCGATCGATTATGCGGTCGGATTCTCGGCACTTGCCGGCCTGAACGCCGAGGTCGGTGCCGACGCCGCACCTCTGGCCATGGTCCACGCCCGTAACGAGGCTGGCGCGGAGCGCGCGACGACCGCCGTGCGCGCGGCCTACACGATCGGCGAGGCGCCGGTCGCCCCACCGCCGCTCATCGCCGAGCGGATCGGTCCCGGCTGAGCGCAGCCGCGAAGCTGGTGCCGTCGGTGCCGGGCGGCAGGCCGAGGTGCTCGGCGATGGTTTCGCCGATATCGGCGAACGTCGCACGTCGGCCGACATCGACCGGAGCGATGCCCGGACCGAAGGCGAGGACCGGCACGTGCTCGCGCGTATGGTCGGAGCCGGTCCAGGTCGGATCACAGCCATGGTCGGCGGTGAGGATCGCAAGATCGCCCGGCTGCAGCCGCGCTTCGAGCTCGGGCACGCGACGGTCGAAGGCTTCGAGCGCCGCGGCATAGCCGGGCACGTCGCGACGATGCCCGTAGAGCATGTCGAAGTCGATCAGATTGGTGAAGGCCAGGTCACCGTCCCCCAGCCGGTCGATCACCTCCAGCGTTGCGTCGGTCAGGGCTTCGTTCCCGGCCGCCTTGACGACCTCGCTGACGCCCTGATGCGCGAAGATGTCGCCGATCTTGCCGACGCCGATCACTCGGTGGCCGGCCGCCACGACGCGATCGAGCAGGGTCGGCGCCGGCGGCGGCACCGAATAGTCGCGGCGGTTGGCCGTCCGCTGGAAGGTCGCCGCGTCGTCGCCGATGAAGGGACGGGCGATCACCCGGCCGATGTTCAGGGGATCGACCAGCCGCCGCGCAACAAGGCAGAGCTCGTAGAGCCGGTCGAGGCCGAAGGCCTCCTCATGGGCGGCGACCTGGAAGACCGAATCGGCCGAGGTGTAGCAGATCGGCCTGCCCGACCGGACGTGCTCCTCGCCGAGTTCGGCGATGATCGTGGTGCCCGAGGCGTGGCGGTTGCCGAGGATGCCGGGCAGACCCGCCTCGGCGATCAGCGCGTCGGTCAGGTCGGCCGGAAAGGTCGGTTCGGTCTCGGGGAAGTAGCCCCAGTCGAAGCGCACCGGCACGCCGGCGATTTCCCAGTGCCCCGACGGTGTGTCCTTGCCGTTCGAGACTTCCACGCCATAGCCATGGGCGCCCTCGATCGCAGCGGCCGCGTCGACGCGGGGCGGCGCGCCGGTCGAGGCCTCGGCGGCGCGCGCCAGGCCGAGGCGGACCATGTTGGGCACAAGGAGCGGCCCCGACCGCAGCCCTTCGCGGTCACCGGCGCCGGTTGCGCAAGCTTCCGCGATATGGCCGAACGTGTCGGACCCCTCGTCGCCGAAACGCGCCGCGTCGTCCGCGCCACCGATCCCGAACGAATCGAGCACGATCAGGATGGCGCGACGGGCGATGGTGAAACCTCCGGTGAGGCGGCGCGGCGAGACGCGGCCGGCCGTCGGGGAAGGCTATCGCGGCGGAAGTCGGGGGACAAGGACGCCGTTCGCATGGCAACGCCGTCCTCCAAGGGGTAGGTTTCCCCGCATATCGTCGAGGAGGCGGGAGAGATTCCATGCAAGGCGTGACAGTCGTCGACCATCCGCTGGTTCAGCACAAACTGACGCTCATGCGCGACAAGAACACCTCGACGGCCGGTTTCCGTCAGTTGCTGCGCGAGATCGCCCTGTTGCTGACCTACGAGGTGACACGCGACCTGGACCTGACCACCCGCCCCATCGAGACGCCGCTGGGGCCGATGCAGGCGCCGATCCTGAAGGGCAAGAAGCCGGTCTTCGCGTCGATCCTGCGCGCCGGCAACGGCCTGCTTGAAGGCATGCTCGATCTGGTGCCCTCGGCGCGGGTCGCTCATGTCGGCATCTACCGCGATCCCGAGACGCTGGAGCCCAACGAGTATTACTTCAAGGCGCCCGACGACCTGGAGGGGCGTCTGGTGATCGTGGTCGACCCGATGCTCGCCACATCGAACTCGGCGAGCGCGGCGATCGAGAAGTTGAAGGAGCGCGGCGCCCGCGATATCCGTTTCGTGTGCCTGCTCGCAGCACCGGAAGGCATTGAGCGCTTCCAGGCCGCCCAGCCCGGCGTGCCGATCATCACCGGGGCGATCGACGACCACCTCAACGACCATGGCTACATCGTGCCGGGCCTCGGCGACGCCGGCGACCGCCTGTACGGCACCAAGTGACCCGACCTATCAGGAGTATGTATGAAATACGGGGCGATCTATCCGAGCCTGAAAGGCCGGACCGTGCTGGTCACCGGCGGCGGATCGGGAATCGGCGCGAGCCTTGTGGAGCACTTCGCGGCCCAGGACTCCAGGGTGGGCTTTCTCGATATTGCCGAGACCGCATCGCGCAAGCTGGCGAGAAAGCTCACCCGCCGCGGCCACACCGTCCATTTCGAGCCCTGCGACCTCACCGACATCGCGGCGCTGCGTAAGGCGATCCGGGCGGTGCGGCGCGAACTCGGGCCGATCACCGTGCTGGTCAACAACGCCGCCCATGACGAACGGCACCAGCTCGAAGACGTCACGCCGGAGTATTTCGACGACCGCATCGCCGTGAACCTCCGGCACCAGCTCTTTGCCATCCAGGCGGTGGTGCCGGACATGAAGCGCCGGAAGAACGGTTCGATCATCAACATGGGGTCGGGATCGTGGCTCCTCGGCGCGCCGGGCATGCCGATCTACACCGCCTCCAAGGCCGCCATCGTCGGTTTGACGCGGGGCATTGCGCGCGAGCTCGGCGAACACAACATCCGCGTCAACTCGATCGCGCCGGGCTGGATCCTGACCGAGCGGCAGATGGCGCTGTGGGCCAACGAGGAGGCGCTGGAGAAGCTGCTCAAGGACCAGGCGCTGAAGCGCCTCCTGAAACCCGCCGATATCGCCCGTTGGGTGCTGTTTCTCGCCTCCGACGATTCGGCGGCGGCGACCAACCAGAGCTTCATCGTCGACGCCGGCTGGCTGTGACGTTGCCGTAACCGATTGCTAACCCCGCCTGCGGAATCCGGGCGGGCGTTCACCATTCGCGCCGCCGCCTGGGCGATAATGGCCACCGTCTTCACCCGGCGGGATCTGAACCAGTGCTGGTGCGGTTTGCAATCATATCCGGCGCAGCCGTTGGACTGGCGGTCGCGGTGCCGCAGCTTGCTCCCGGCCTGATGGCGCTGATCGAGCCCGACGAGCCCACCGTCACCGCCGCGCCCGTGGAGGCCGCGCGCCGGGCCGAGCCCGAGCGACCGCGGCCCGAGCGCCCGCGCAGCCTCACGATCACCGCCAATACGTCGGGTCACTTTAACGTCGAGGCCAGGATCGCCGGCCGCAACGTCGATCTGATGGTCGACACCGGGGCCACCACCGTCGCGCTCAACGAGACGACCGCGCGCCGGCTCGGCATCCGCCCGTCGCGCAGCGACTTCAGTCGCCCGATCTCGACCGCCAACGGCGTCATCCGCGCGGCGCCGGTCAAGCTGCGCGCGGTCGCCCTCGGCGGTATCCACATCCGCAACGTCGAGGCGGTCGTCCTGCCCGCCGAAGCCCTGCCGATCAACCTCCTCGGCATGAGCTTCCTCGGGCGGCTCTCGCATTTCGAGATCGCCGGCGATCGGCTGGTTCTGACACAGTAAACGGCCCCGCAGATTTGCCTCGGCCGGCCGCTCTGCTATGAGCGGACCCTCGCCCGAGGAGAACCAGACTTGCCGTTTCCCCGCCCGGTCGCCGATCTCGCGCCGAACACCTTCGCGTTTGAAACGACGCCGCTGGTCAGGCCGACCGGCTTCCGCGAATACGATGCCAGATGGTGGTACGGGCACCCCGGGTCCGATGTGCCGCCGGAGATCAACCTCATGGGCGTGACGGCGCTCGGGCTGGGTCTGGGCACGCTCCTGCACGAGCGCGGGGTCGGCAGCGATATCGTCACCGGGCATGACTTTCGCGGCTATTCGGCGGCGATCAAGATGGCGCTGGTGACGGGGCTGACGGCGGCCGGATGCCGTGTCCACGACGTGGGCCTCGCGGTCTCGCCCATGGTCTATTTCGCCCAGTTCGACCTCGACGTGGCGTCGGTGGCCGTGGTGACGGCCTCGCACAACGAGAACGGCTGGACCGGCGTCAAGATGGGATGCGAGCGGCCGCTCACCTTCGGGCCGGACGAGATGTCGCGGCTGCGCGACATCGTGCTGGACGGCGCATGGCAGGAACGGACAGGCGGCGCCTACCGTTTCGTCGACGGTGTCGCCGATCGCTACCGCGCCGATCTCGCCGGCGAGCCGCTGACGCGGAAGCTGCGCGTGGTGGTGGCGACCGGCAACGGCACGGCCGGGGCGTTCGCGCCGGAGGTTCTGGAAGCGATCGGCTGCGAGGTCATTCGCCTCCACACCGACCTCGACCACACCTTTCCGCACCACAATCCCAATCCGGAAGACCTGGCCATGCTCCACGCCGTGGCCGATGCCGTACGCGACGGCGGGGCCGACCTCGGCCTCGCCTTCGACGGCGACGGCGACCGCTGCGGCGTCATCGACAACACCGGGCGCGAGATCTTCGCCGACAAGGTGGGGGTCATGCTCGCGCGGTCGCTGGCCAGGGAGCATGCGTCGCCGCGGTTCGTGGTCGACGTCAAGTCGACCTGCCTTTACGCCGCCGATCCCGAACTCCAGAGGCTCGGTGTGACCACCGACTACTGGAAGACGGGCCATTCCTACATCAAGCGCCGGGTTGCCGAGACCGGCGCGCTCGCCGGCTTCGAGAAATCGGGGCACTACTTCTTCAACGCCCCGCTCGGGCGCGGCTACGACGACGCGCTGGTGTCGGCGATCGCGGTCTGCCGGATGATGGACGCGGCCGAAGCGCGAACCATGGCCGACCTCTATGACGACCTGCCGCAGACCTGGGGGTCGCCGACCATGTCGGCGGCCTGCACCGACGAGCACAAATACGAGGTCGCCGGGCGGGCGCGCGAAGCCTTCGAGGCCATGCAGGCCGCGGGCGAGCCGGTGGCCGGCCATGCGATCAGCGACCTCGTCACCGTCAACGGCGTACGGGTGATCACGGATGACGGCACCTGGGGCCTCGTCAGGGCGTCGTCGAACAAGCCCGAACTGGTCGTGGTGGTCGAAAGCCCGGTGTCGGAAGCGCGGATGCGCGATATGTTCGAGGCGGTCGACCGCACCATGCGCGAAGCGGGCGACGTCGGCGGCTACAACCAGACGATCTGACGGCGAAGGGAGAGATGGCGTGCGCGTGTTCGGACGTCTTGCCAATGGCAGCGAAGTCAACGAGGTGGTCCTCGAACGCGACGGCCTGACCGTCCGGGTGCTCGACTGGGGTGCGGTGATCCGCGACGTCCGGCTGGCCGGCGTCGACCACCCGCTGGTGCTGGGCTTCGACAAGATCGAGGACTATGTCGCCCACTCGCCCCATTTCGGCGCCGTCGCCGGCCGCTGCGCCAACCGCATCGCCGACGGGCGCTTCACGCTTGACGGCGTTGACGTCCAGCTCACGCGCAACGAGCGGGACACCACTCACCTCCACGGCGGCCACCTCGGTTTCAGCCGGCGTCTGTGGTCGGTCGAGGATTTCGGCGCCGATCATGTCCGTCTCGCCATCCGCCGTCCCGACGGCGACGAAGGCTATCCCGGCGAGGTCGCGGCAACGGTCACCTACAGCCTCGAAACCGGCGGCACCTTGCGGATGGAGGCGACGGTGACCACCGACAAGCCGACCCTCGTCAACCTGGCGCAGCATTCCTACTTCAACCTCGACGGCGGTGACGACATCCTCGACCACGAGCTGCGGATCTTTGCCGATCACGTGACGCCCGCCGACGCCCGCGACATCCCGACCGGTGAGCGGCTGCCGGTCACCGAGACCGTCTACGATTTCACCGCGCCACGGCCCATTCGCCTGGAGGACGGGGGCGAGCAGGTCGCCTACGACATCAACTATGTGATCGACGAGGCGCGCGCATCGGCGCCACGTCCGGCGGCGCGCATGCACGGGCCCGTGAGCGGCGTGACCCTGGACGTCGCGAGCACCGAGCCGGGGCTGCAGTTCTACGGCGGTTTCAAGCTCGCGATCCCGGTGCCGGGCCTCGAGGGACGCCGCTACGGACCGAGTGCGGGATGTTGCTTCGAGCCGCAGGTGTTTCCCGATGCTATCAACCAGCCGAGTTTCCCCAGCGCGGTCCTGCGTCCCGGCGAGACCTACGCGCAGACCAGCCTGTTCCGGTTCACGCGGGGCTGACGATGCAGTTGCGGGTGTCCTCCTCAGCCGCGGTCGCCGCGATCCTCCTGACGGCCGCCACGCCGTCATGGGCCGACTGGCGTGACGATGTCGGCACGCTCCGGATCGGCGTGCTCGCCGACGCCGGCCCGGCCGTGACCCGCGTGCGTCTCGAGGGCTTCCGGGCCTTCCTGGAAGGACGCACGGAGCTGCCGGTGGAACTGGTGCCGGCGCGCAATCTTGCCGCGCTGGTCGACGCGCAGGTGACCGGCCGCACGGCCTACGCGCTGCACAGTGCCTTCTCCTATGTCGACGCGGTCGCTCGCTGCGACTGCGTGGAGCCGATCGCAGCCCCCGTCGCGCGCGGCGGCGCAAGCGGGTTCCATGCGCTGATCGTCGCCCGGTCGTCCGCGTCGATCGACGATCTGGAGGATCTCGCCGGCCGCCGTCTGGCGGTGACCGGACCGGATTCGGTGGCCGGCTATCTGGCGCCGCTCCAGGCGCTGGCGGATGTCGGGCTCGATCCGGGCAATGACCTCGATGAACTGGTGCCGGCGGCCGATCCTGCCGATGCACTGACCATGCTGTTCACCGCGGAAGCCGATGCCGCCGTGGCATGGTCCAGCCTGACCGGCGACGCGACCGCCGGCTACGATTTCGGGATCCTCACCGCCATGGTCGCCGCCGGCGATCTGGTGATGGACGAGATCGCGATCGTCTGGCAATCGCCGGAAATCCCCTTCGGGCCGCACGTGGTGCGGGCCGACATGCCGGCGGAACTGAAAGTGCTGCTCGCCGACGCCCTGACGTCACTGGACGAGGAAGCGCCGGAAATCCTCGACGCCGTGGACCGCTCGACCTATGGCGGCGGCGGCTTTCGCCTGATCCAGGAAGACGCCTACGGCTACCTTGCCGCGATCGTCACCGGCGGCACCGAGGGCGACGAACGCTAGGTTCGCTCTATTTGACGACCCGCTTGATGACCGCGCTCTGGCGCGGGCGCAGGAAGAACTGGTCCTTGAGGTCGAACGAACCGGTCAGGATGTGGCCGATGCGCGGCGTGTAGAGATAGCCGAGTTCGGCGGTCACCAGGAAGCTGTTCTTGACCAGCAGGCCCGCAGGCAGGGCAATCGAGGCGCCCTTGTTGTAGGCGGTGTCGTTGCGCGCATCGCTCCACGCGACCTTGGCGACACCCTTGCCGTCGATCTCGACGCCGGTGACCTTGATGCGCAATGGGCCGTCGGGATACGGCGCGATGATCGCCGCCGAGGCGTCGAGGATGTTCTTCATGTCCGCGTCGGCGATGGTGCGCGCCTGGGTGACGAGGTCGCTGAGCGTACTGGTCGACCGCGTCACCTTGCGTTTGATGGTCATGCCGTCGCCGAGCTCGACGCCGCCGAGATAGAGAGCCACCATCAGCGGCATGATCATGGCGAATTCGATCGCCGAGACGCCGCGCGCATCGCTGGCGAAGCGGCGCGTCAGGCGGCTGGGGCGAAGCCGGCGGATGATGCCGCCGCCTACCATGGGAACGGCTCGTTGCGGAACGCCGCGGTCGCGCCCAGGAGACGCTTTCCGTTCGGCGTGTTGGTGAGGTCGAGGCCCATCAGACGCACATAGATCGGCCACTCGTAGAAGGCGCGCACCACGACGATGTCGCCGCCATTGCCGGGCGCGTAGCCGAAGCCGCTCGGATCGAAATTGCCGTTGCCGTCGACCGGATTGGAAAGATCGACCGAATCGAAGGTCTGGTACGTGCGAACGTCGACCTTCATGCCCTTGGCACAGTTGAACAGCGACGCCGTCTTGGCGCAGACGATGTCGCGGAACTGGTCCTGTGAGTAGCCGAGCTTCTGCGCCTGGCCGGTCCGGACCAGCCGGGCCGAATCGCTGACCGCGGTCTCCAGCACCTGGTCGGCAAAGAACACCAGCCCGGTTTCCAGCACCGCGAACATCGACGCGACGAAGGGGAGGGCGACAAGACCGAATTCCACCGCGGTGGCGCCCGAGGCGTCGCGGCGGAAACGGATCAGGGGCCGGCGTCGCCGCCGTGACGGGCTCGATCGGGGCATGATCGTCTTCCGCGCTGGTCAACAGACGCTCCGGCAGGCCGGAGCACAGCTAACCTAGGGAAAACGCGTTGAAGAAAGATTGAGACAACGCCCGCCCCGGACGGAGCGCCCGCAAGGCCCCGTTAACCCTGCGAGCGGGCTTCGGCCCCGGGCCACCTACCTGGTGGCGGCGGTGTCCGTCAGCGAGCCGTGCGCCTGAATCTGCTGGTTGACCGAATCGAAGACGTCGACATTGTCGCCGACCATCAGGATCGGCGCGCATTCCGGCGTGCAACTGTAGCTCTGGCGGTTGGCGCGCCGAAAAACCGTCACGACCTGATCGTTCGGTGCGGCGACCGTGATGACCTCGTCGGCGATCGGTTTGCCGTCGCTGTCGAGGACGATCAGATTGGTGGTCCCGAAGCTCCGGCCGGTGATGATGAGCGTACGGTTGTCCTGGATCGTGGCGTCGGCGATGGCCGGGTTGCCGATGATCACGATGTCGGCCGGCCGCGAGACCTGCATGACCTTCGCGTGGTCGACCACGACGGCGATGGGCTCGGCCTGGGCGATCGCCGCGGTCGCGGCGAGGGCGGCGCCGGCGGCGAGCAGGCGCAAGGCCCGGTGGGAAACGAAAGACAGCATGTCAGCCTCCGCGCACGATGTGCGAGGCCCAAACTATGCGCGATATGGTGAAGGAAACTTTAAGGTCCGCGCCCCGTCGCCGGTGCCCCGACCGTCGTTCTGACCGTCGCCGACCGCGGTAAAACCGGGCTTGGCCAAACCCGATGTTAGGGTAAACGAAAGTATAACCTCCGGTACGGGCCATTCCGTCGCCGCTAGTTAAAAAGTCAAATTCAGAGTATAGGGCTCGTTAAGCATAACGAATACTGATTGAGTGGCCGAGTAACACTTTTGGCCATTAACCTAGCTGCAGCATTTCGATTGTAGGGTGCGCCTTGGTTGCGGCCGCGAGTGATGAAGCGGGCTTGCGGACCACACGACAGAGAGACGACTACGTACCAAGGAGTCACATCATGAAGAATCTCGTTGCCCGTTTTGCCAAGGACGAGTCCGGGGCCACCGCCATTGAGTACGGCCTCATCGCCACGTTGATCGGTGTTGCGATCATCGCGGGTGCCACCACCCTCGGCAAGCAGCTCAACACGACCTTCACCGACATCTCGAAAGAGCTGAAGTAGGTCGCGTTTCGCCGCGCTTGACGCGGCGTCCACCAGCAAAAACGGCCGCGCCCTCGGGTGCGGCCGTTTTCTTGTGCCCGGTTTTAGGGAACTGGTTCACCGCGCCTTAAGGGACGCTCGCTAGAACGGAGCCTGTCGAGAGAAGGCGGGCAGTAATGCCGATCGAAGTCGCGTTCATCCTCTATATCGCCTTCCCGTTCGCCTTTGCCTATGCGGCGGCGACGGACCTCCTGACGATGACCATTTCCAACCGGATCACGCTGTCGCTGGCGGCGGGATTCGTGCCCATGGCGCTCCTTGCCGGCATGCCGCTGGAAGCCTTCGGCCTTCACCTGGCCGCCGGCGGCGCGATGCTGGCCCTGACCTTCCTGCTCTTTGCCATGGGCTGGATCGGCGGCGGCGACGCCAAGCTGGCGGCCGTGGCCGCGCTCTGGCTCGGCTGGAGCCCCCAGACGATCGAGTTCGTCGGGCTCGCGTCGCTGTTCGGCGGCGCGCTGACGCTCGCCATCCTCGGCTTTCGCCAGGTTCCACTGCCGGCGTTCGCGTTTCGCAGCCCCTGGATCCTGCGTCTGCACGACGCCGACACCGGCATTCCCTACGGCATAGCGCTCGCAGCCGGCGCGCTCGCCGTCTATCCGCGCAGCATCTGGATGACGGCACTGCTGGCCTGACGGTCGGCGGGCGGGCTCCGCGATCGCCAACACAAGGAGCCTCTAACGCCCCGTTAATCAATGAATCTCATTCTTGATTAACCATAAGTACACCATTGCCGGGCGAGGATTGTCCCGTGCGAAGGGGTCGGGGTCTGAGGTCGATTCGGCATGGGTATTACGCGCATCATAGTCTTGGGGATCGCGCTGCTGGCGGGCGGCGTTGCGGCGTTCCTCGCCTACAATCTCGCAACCGCGCCGGCGACGGTCGAAGTTGTCGAACCGGCATCGTCGATCAACACGGTCGAGGTTCTGGTCGCGAACCAGGACATCTCGATCGGCACCTCGCTGTCGCCGGACCTGGTGGAGTGGCGGTCGTGGCCGCAAAGCGGCCTTTCGGAACGCTTCCTCGACCGGATCGACAACCCCGGTGCGCTTGAGGAGGTGGTTCAGGCCATCGCCCGGGCGTCGTTCTTCGAGGGCGAGCCGATCACCGAGGGCAAGCTCATCCGCCCGGACAGCGGCTTCCTGTCGGCGATACTGCCGGCCGGCAAGCGCGCCGTCGCCACCAACATCGCTGCCGACACCAGCGCCGGCGGCTTCATCCTCCCCAACGACCGCGTCGACGTGATCATGACGCGGCAGAAGGAGGATCCGGTGGCCGGCGAGATCGAATACGTCACCGAGACCATCCTGAACAACGTCCGGGTCCTGGCGATCGACCAGACGATCGAGGACCAGAACGGCGAGCAGGTCGTCGTGGGCCAGACCGCCACCTTGGAGCTGACCCCCGATCAGGCCCAGATCCTGACGGTGGCGCAGCAATTGAGCGAGCGCCTGACTTTGGCGCTGCGCAGCATCGCCGACGCCGCGGGCGAGGACGGGTCCCGCGACGCGCATCATCTCGTCAGTGGTTCGAAACAGAACGGCGCGGTCACCGTCGTGAAGAGCGGTGTCGCACGCGACGTCGGGGGGATCCGATAAATGCTGTCGATGTTCATCCGCCGGGGCGCTCTGGCGCTCGCGCTCGTCTTCCTCGCCTTCGCCGGCGATCAGGCGGCGGCGCAGCAGGCGAACAGCTTCACCAGCGCCACGTCGGCCGGTCGCGAGGTGTCCGTCGGTCTCAACAAGTCGCTGGTGATCGACCTGCCGCGCGACGCCCGCGATATCCTCGTTTCCAACCCCGCGATCGCCGATGCGGTGATCCGCACGCCCCGCCGCATCTACGTCACCGGGATCGCCGTCGGCCAGTCGAACGTGATCATCTTCGATCGCGCCGGCATCCAGATCGTGTCGCTTGAACTCAGGGTCGAGCGCGACCCGTCGACCCTGGCGCAGTTGCTGCGCCGGCTCATTCCGACCTCTGACATCGAGGTCGAGATCGTCAGCGACAACATCATCCTGTCGGGCTCGGTCAAGACCGCCGCCGATGCGCGCCGCGCCGAGGATATCGCCGGCATCTTCGCCAATGGCGGCGCCAACGCGCAGCCGCCGCCGGCAACCAGCAGTTCGGCCGGTGGCAGCGAGACCGGCATCAGCATCACGCTGACCGACGACGAAACCCCGCAATCCGCGATCATCAACATGCTGGCGATCGAGGGCGAGGACCAGGTCCACCTCAAGGTCACGGTCGCCGAGATCCAGCGCAACATCGCCAAGCAGCTCGGCGTCGAGTTCTCCGGCTCGCTCTCCGCCTCGATCCTGACCGGCTCGATCACCACCGCGAATCCGTTCGCGATCGCCAACAAGGCGCTGTCGACCAACGCGCTGACCGGCGGCGTGACCGGCTCGAGCGCCAATCTGTCGATGACCGTGCGGGCCCTGGAACAGACCGGCATGATCCGCACCCTGGCCGAACCGACGCTGACCGCGATCTCCGGCGAATCGGCGTCGTTCCTCGCCGGCGGCGAGTTTCCCGTGCCGACCGGCCGCGATTCCTCGGGCCAGATCACGATCGAGTTCAAGCCGTTCGGCGTCGCGCTGGGCTTCACCCCGGTCGTCCTGTCGGAAGGGCGCATCAGCCTGCGGGTCAAGACCGAGGTGTCCGAGCTTTCGGCCGAGGGCGCCTTCACCCTCACCGGCACCGGCGGCAACGACCTCACGATTCCCGGGCTGAAGGTCCGCCGCGCCGATTCGACCATGGAACTGCCCTCGGGCGGCTCGATGGTGCTCGGCGGCCTGATCCAGGATTCGGTGCGCCAGTCGGTCGGGCAGCTCCCCGGCCTCGGCAAGTTGCCGGTGCTCGGTCCGCTGTTCCGCAGCCGCGACTTCCAGCGCAACGAGACCGAGCTGGTGATCATCATCACCCCGTACCTGGTGAAGCCAACGTCGCGCACCGCGCTGGCCACCCCCGACCAGGGTTACGCCACGGCGAGCGATTCCCAGCAGATCCTGCTCGGCAACATCAACCGCGTCTACGGCGCCCAGACCGGCAGCGGCGAGGCCGGCTCCTACAAGGGCCGCTTCGGGTTCATCTATGACTAGAACGGAGCTTGCGTTCATGCACGCGCACATCAAGACGCTTCACCGCGCCGGCTCCGGACTGCCGAGGGCGATCGGTCTGGCCTTCGGCTCGTTGCTGCTGCTTGCCGGCTGCTCCTCCATCAGCCCTCACGAGGTGACCGGCGAGGTCCCGGACGACTACCGGCTCAACCATCCGATCGCGATCGAGGAACGCCTCGTGACCATGGATATCCCGGTGGGCCTCAGCACCGGCCGGCTGAGCGAGGCCACCCGCGCCAACGTCAACGGCTTCGCGCAGAGGTTCGTCGCCAGCGGCAGTTCCATCGTTGCCGTGGTGGCGCCGTCCGGTTCGCCGAACGAGATGCAGGCTGCCGCCGCCGCCGTCGAGATCGAGGACGTGATGCTGCGCGCCGGTATCGACCGCCGCACGCTCGAATACCGTGTCTATCGCGCCGGTGCCCACGAGACCAACGCGCCGGTCCGCATCGCCTACAATGCCGTCACCGCCCATTCCGCGCCGTGCAATCCTTGGCCGGACCAGGTGGCCGAGAACGGCGAGAACCGCAGCTACTTCAACTTCGGCTGCGCGACGCAGCAGAACCTCGCGGCCATGGTCGCCAGCCCGCTCGACCTCCTCTATCCGCGCGGTCTGACGCCGGCCGATGCCAGCCGCCGCGCCACGGTGCTGGAGGCCTATCGCGACGGCGATCCCTTCACCTCCAATCTCGCCGGCGAGACCGGCGGTGAAGTTGCCCAGGGGGTCGGCCAATGAGCGACGCCGACATCCAGGCGTTGTCCGATATCGGCGGGTCGTCGGCGGAGGACCCTCCTGCGCCGATCACCGACGCGCGTCCGGTTCCGCGGATCACGATCCAGGCCTTCTGCGAAAGCCCGGAGCTTGTCGACGTGATCGACGCGGCCGCGGCCGACCGGCGGATGGCGCGGGCGCAGGTCAAGGTCCATGGCGGCGGTGTCGCCGCGGCGGCAGAGTTCTATCGCGAGGCGGCGACGCCGAACCTCATCGTCGTCGAAGCCAAGCTCGCCATGCCCCAGCTCGAGGCGGAGCTTGACCGTCTCGCCGACGTCACCGATCCGGGCACCCGCGTCGTGGTCATCGGCTCCATCAACGACGTGGAGCTCTACCGCGGCCTGATCCAGCGCGGCGTCAGCGAGTATCTCGTCGCCCCGGTCGATGTCGCCGGCATCATCCGCACTATTTCCGGCCTGTTCGTCGAGCAGCAGGATGCGCCGATCGGCCGGACCATCGCCTTCGTCGGTGCCAAGGGCGGCGTCGGCTCGTCGACGATCGCCCACAACGTCGCCTGGTCGATCGCGCGCGGGTTCGAGAGCGAGGTGGTCGTCGTCGATCTCGATCTCGCCTTCGGGACCGCCGGGCTCGATTACAACAAGGATCCGACCCAGGGTATCGCCGAGGCCGTCAACGCGCCCGAGCGTCTGGACGACAACTTCTTCGACCGTCTGCTGGCCCGCTGCACCGACAATCTCAGCCTGCTGGCCGCGCCGGCGACGCTCGACAACGCCTACGATTTCGGCGAGTTCGCCTTCGAGCCGGTCATCGAGATTGCCCAGACCGGGGTGCCGACGGTCATCCTCGACGTGCCGCACATGTGGACAAGCTGGGTGCGCAAGACCCTGTTCGGCGCCGACGAGGTCGTGGTCACGGCCGAGCCGGATCTCGCCAATCTGCGCAACGCGAAGAACCTCGTCGACCTGATGCGGCAGGAGCGCCGCAACGATGCGCCGCCGCGCCTGGTCGTCAACAAGGTCGGTCTCGCCAAGCGGCCGGAGATCGGTGTCAACGATCTCTCGCAGGCGCTCGGGCTCGAGCCCATCGCGACCTTCCCCTTCGACGGTCAACTGTTCGGAACGGCGTCCAACAACGGCCAGATGATCGCGGAGCTGGAACCGAAGAATCCGAACGCCGATACCTTTGATCGCATGGCCGCCTCGGTCCTCGGACGCGCCGAGGCCAAGGGTGCGCGTCGCAGCCTCCTGGCGCCGCTGCTGGAGCAGTTGCGCGGGAAGAAAGCCGGATAGCAGGCCGCCATGTCCATGTTCGGTCGACGCGGATCAGACGGAAGCGCACCGGCGCCGCCGCCGTCGGGCGCCAAGCGCCCGCCGCCACCCGCGCGCGAACCGACTGACCCACCGCCCCCACCGCCACCCGAAGCGGCCGTGCCCCAGCGCGACCCGCCCGACGATGCCGGCATCAAGCGCTCGGAAAACTTCTACGACATCAAGTCGACCGTCTTCTCGGCGCTGATCGACACCATCGACCTGTCGCAGCTGTCCGGCCTCGATCAGGAGTCGGCGCGCGAGGAAATCCGCGACATCGTCAACGACATCGTCGCGATCAAAAACATCGTCATGTCGATCGCCGAGCAGGAGGACCTGCTGGAGGACATCTGCAACGACGTTCTCGGCCTCGGTCCACTGGAACCGCTGCTCGCCCGCGACGACATCGCCGACATCATGGTCAACGGCGCGTTCAAGACGTACATCGAAGTCGACGGCAAGGTGCGGTCGTCGTCGGTGCGCTTCCGCGACAACGCCCAGCTCATGAACGTCTGCCAGCGCATCGTCAGCCAGGTCGGCCGGCGCGTCGACGAAGCGAGCCCGATCTGCGACGCCCGCCTGCCCGACGGCAGCCGCGTCAACGTGATCGCGCCGCCGCTGTCGATCGACGGACCATCGCTGACCATCCGCAAGTTCAAGAAGGACAAGCTGACCCTCGATCAGCTCGTGAACTTCGGCACCATCACCCCCGAAGGCGCGACGATCCTGCAGATCGTCGGGCGCTCCCGCTGCAACGTGCTGATCTCCGGCGGCACCGGTTCCGGCAAGACGACGCTTCTCAACTGCCTCACCCGCTACATCGAGACCGACGAGCGCGTCATCACCTGCGAGGACGCGGCCGAACTGCAACTGCAGCAGCCCCATGTCGTGCGTCTTGAGACCCGCCCGCCGAACATCGAGGGCGAGGGCGAGATCACCATGCGCGATCTCGTCAAGAACTGCCTGCGCATGCGGCCCGAACGCATCATCGTCGGCGAGGTCCGCGGCCCCGAGGCGTTCGACCTGTTGCAGGCCATGAACACCGGCCACGACGGCTCCATGGGCACGCTGCACGCCAACAGCCCGCGCGAGGCCCTGTCGCGGCTGGAATCGATGATCACCATGGGCGGCTTTCAACTGCCGTCCAAGACCATCCGCGACATGATTTCCGCCTCCATCGACGTGGTGGTCCAGGCCGCCCGCCTGCGCGACGGCTCGCGGCGCATCACCCACATCACCGAGGTCGTCGGCACCGAGGGCGACATCATCACCACCCAGGACATCTTCGTCTACGACGTTATGGGCGAAGACGGCGACGGCCGCATCGCCGGGCGGCATCGCTCGACCGGCATCGGCAAGCCCAAGTTCTGGGATCGGGCGCGGTATTTCGGCGAGGAAGACCGGCTGGCCGAGGCCCTCGACAAGGCCAACGTCCTCGAGAACGAAGCCGCAAGCAGGGCCTAGAATCTGATGTTGGATCAGGGCACCACCCTCATCGCGCTGATCGTCCTGGCCTCGCTCAGCGCCGGTGGCGTGGCCTACGCGTTTCTTTTCGGCCGCATCGAGCGCGAGAAGGCGACCACCCAGCGCTTCAAGCAGGTCAAGCAACGCAAGGCCCTGAGCGCGGTCCAGCGCCGCGCCGGCGTCGACGCGGCCAAGCGTCGGGCCACGCTTCAGGAGACCCTGCGCGAACTGGAAAGCAAGCACGAGAAGAACCGGAAGATCAGCCTCGCCCGCCGGCTCGCCCAGTCGGGTTTGCCGCTGACGGTGCGCTCCTTCTACCTGTTCAGCGCCGTTATCGGTCTGATCGGTGTCCTCGGGGCGGTGATCGTGCAGCTTCCGCTCTATGCCGCTATCGCCATCGGCATCGGCGGCGGGCTCGGTCTGCCGCGGTGGATCGTCAACCGCATCCGCAAGCGCCGGCTGATCAGGTTTCAGGACGAGTTCGCCAACGCCGTCGATGTCCTCGTCCGCGGCGTCAAGGCCGGCCTGCCGCTGAACGACTGTATCCAGATCGCGGCGGTGGAAACGGCCTCCCCGGTCCGCGAGGAGTTCCAGCGGGTGGTCGAAGCGCAGAAGATGGGCGTGTCGATCGCCGACGGAGTGGAGCGCATGCCCGAGAACGTGCCGATCGCCGAGGTCAATTTCTTCGCGATCGTGATCGGCATCCAGCAGCGTTCAGGCGGCAATCTCTCCGAAGCCCTCAACAACCTGTCCAACGTCCTGCGCGACCGCAAGCGCATGAAGGGCAAGATCAAGGCGATGAGCATGGAGGCCAAGGCGTCCGCGGTCATCATCGCCGCGCTTCCGTTCACCGTCATGGGCCTCGTCTATCTGACCAGCCCTGACTACATCATGCTTCTGTTCACCACCCGCATGGGACATCTGCTCCTCGGCTTCGGCGCCTTCTGGATGACGATGGGCGTGCTGGTGATGCGGAAGATGATCAACTTCGATTTCTAGGCGTTCGGCATGTTCGAAGAGTTGTTCCTGCTCGTCACCAGCGTCCAGTTCCTGATCGCCGCGTTCTCGGCGCTCGCGGTCGGGGCGACCGCCTTCACGCTGGCCCAGCCCTTCTTCGAGCGCGACAAGCTGGCCGCGCGGATGAAGACGGCGGCACTGGAGCGCGAGCAGATCAGGGCGCGCGAACGCGCCCGCCTTGCCGAGGAATCGAAGCGCGCCGGGCTTCGGCAGGAGCCCAAGGAGTACATGCGCACGGTGGTCGACCGTTTCGACCTGCGCAACGCACTGTCGGATTCCAAGACCGTGGAGCGCCTCAGGATTGCCGGCTACCGCGGTCAGGCGGCCCTGGTCGCCTTCCTGTTCGCCCGCGTCACCCTGCCGCTGCTCTTCTTCGCCGCCGCGCTCTTCTACATCTTCGTGGTCATCGAGTGGGAGCAGACCCTGATCATCAAGCTGTCGGCGGCGATCGGGGCGGCTTATGCCGGCTTCTACGCGCCGGTGCTCTACGTTTCGAACGTCGCCAGCAAGCGTCAGACGTCGATCCGGCGCGCGTGGCCGGATTCGCTGGATCTCATGCTGATCTGCGTAGAGTCCGGCATGTCGATCGAAGCCGCCTTCCGCAAGGTCGCGGAAGAAATCGGCACCCAGTCGGCCGAGCTCGCCGAGGAACTGATCCTCACGACCGCCGAGCTTTCCTATCTCGAGAGCCGCCGCCAGGCTTACGAGAACCTTGCCAGCCGGACCGGGCTGGAGGGCGTGCGCTCGGCGATGACCAGCCTCATCCAGGCCGACCGCTACGGCACGCCGCTCGGCCAGTCGCTGCGGGTGCTGGCGCAGGAGAATCGCGACGAGCGCATGATGGCGGCGGAGCAGAAGGCGGCCGCCCTGCCGCCCAAGCTCACCGTGCCGATGATCCTGTTCTTCCTGCCCGTGCTGTTCGTGGTGATCCTCGGCCCGGCCGCGATCGAACTGATGGCGCAGCAATAAGCTGGAATAAAGCTGGCCCCGCGGGGGGCGTCCTCAGCCGTCGCCGGCGAGTTTCTTCCAGTCGTCGCGCTCGCTCATCATGCTGCGCAGATAGGCGATGTTGGCCTCCGCCTCCGCCGGCGGCAGTTCGGCGGTCGCGATCGCTTCGGCTTCGTCGAAGCGGCCGGAGAGCCCGATCGCCAGCGCCAGGTTCTGGCGGATGCGGCTGTCGGCCCCGTCCATCGCCGCGGCCCGCCGCAGAGTTTCCTCGGCTTTGTCGAGCTCGCGGGTGAGGAGATAGGACATGCCGAGATTGGACAGCACCGACGGCTCGTCGGGGGCGATGTCGAGCGCCTGGGCATAGCGGGCGCGGGCGTCGCCATGGCGGCCGGACTGGTCGAGGATCGCCCCTTCGGCCGACAGGAGCCGCCAGTCGGGCTGGTCCGGTGTCTGCGCGCGCTGGACCGCGTCGAGGGCTCGGTTGAGATCGCCGCCGGCGGCGAGCGCCTTGCCGTAGGCGGCCAGAACCTCGCGATCGTTGGGATGGCGGATCGCCGCTTTCTGCAGCACCGATACCGCCTGGACCGTCCGCCCGCTCTGCTGCAGCGCCTTGGCGTAGCCGAGGGCGGTGGCCCGGTCGGTCGGATTCTTGGCGTAGCGCGCGCCCCACGCGTCGGCGGCCGTCTCGAAGTCGGCGCCGGTCACCGGCGCGGCGATCGATCCCGTGACGTCGGTGTCGAGCTTGGGCGCGGTACTGCACCCGGCGAGCACGGCCGCCAGCATCAACGCGGCGGCGCTCGCGCTCGTTCGCGGCGCGAGATCCAGCGTGAATCGGCAGATGCGGCGGGCCATGGCCATTCGCTCCTCGTCACGTCGAGCAATATTCCGTTAACCCTAATGGTTGGTTAAAACGGACCCCTCTCGACCCACCGGCGCCCGCCGCCGCCTCAACCATCGGGACAACGCATGCTGGATTGTTTCGCGCCCGCGACGACCGTGGACGCCACCCCCATCGACGCCGTGTCGCCGGAAGCCCTGGAGGCGCTGGCCGACCTGTCGGCGACCGACCGCCGGTGGCTGGAGACCGTCGGTTTCAAGGCCAAGAAGGGGGAGGTCGCCCTGCTGCCGGCCGCAGACGGCGAGCTCGCCCGTGTTCTGTTCGGCCTCGGCAGCGATGCGGAAGGCCCCGACCTTGAGGCTGGGCGCCTGCCGACGGCCGTGCCGGAGGGCGTTTATCAGCTCGGCAGCGGTTTCGGCGACGGCACGCTCGCGGCGGTCGCCTGGGCGCTCGGCGGCTACCGGTTCGATCGCTACCGCGACGCCGATCGGCCGAAGGCGCGCCTGGTGCGGCCCAACGGCAATCGCGGCGTCGAGATCGAGACGGTGGCCGGCGGTGTCTACCTCGCCCGCGATCTCATCAACACGCCGGCCAACGATCTCGGCCCGGCCGAACTCGCGGCCGCGGCGCGCGACCTTGCCGCCCGTCACGACGCTGGTTTCGAGGAGATCGCCGGCCGCGCGCTCGACGACTTTCCGCTGATCGCTGCGGTCGGCGCCGCCGCCGCCAAGACGCGCGGCCCGCGCCTGATCGACCTCACCTGGGGTGAGGCGGGCGCGCCCAAGGTCACGCTGGTCGGCAAGGGCGTCTGCTTCGACACCGGCGGCCTCGACCTCAAGCCGGCGGCCGGCATGTCGCTGATGAAGAAGGACATGGGTGGCGCCGCGGCGGTGCTGGGGCTCGCCGCGATGATCATGGCGGCGGAGCTTCCCGTCCGCCTGCGGGTGCTGATCCCGGCGGTCGAGAACGCCGTCGCCGGCAAGGCGTTTCGCCCCGGCGACGTCTTCCGTGCCCGCAGCGGGCTGACGGTCGAAATCGGCAACACCGATGCCGAGGGCCGCCTCGTGCTTGCCGACGCGATGGCCCTGGCGGTTGAGGAGAAGCCCGACCTCCTGATCGACCTGGCCACCCTCACGGGCGCCGCACGGGTGGCGGTCGGCCCCGACATCGTTCCCTTCTACACCCATGACGACAAGCTGGCGGCCGCGGTGATCGCGCAGGGCGCCGCCGTCGCCGACCCGATGTGGCGGCTGCCGCTGTGGCAGCCTTATGCGCGCCTGCTGGAGTCCAAGGTCGCCGACATCAACAACGCCGGCGCGAGCGCGTTCGCCGGTTCGATCACCGCCGCGCTGTTTCTCTCGCGGTTTGTCCCGTCCGGCACGACCTGGCTCCACGGCGATATCTTCGGCTGGACGCCGGCGGCGCTGCCGGGACGGCCGGTGGGCGGCGAGGCCCAGGCCATCCGGGCGCTGTTCGCCCTTCTCAAGGACCGTATCCAGAGCTTGATGCCGCACGTCTGGCGGGCTTAAATAGTTCGGTTCCGAAACGAACGTGGGATCGTAAGGTGTCATGCCCACGGGATTACGGCCGAGCCAGGCCCTGCAGCTTTGGCACGACGTCACGATGGATGTCGTGCGCGATGGCAAGACCGACCTGACAGCCCGGCAACTGGCGGTGCTGCTGACGGTCTATCTCGAGCCGCCGCCGCACACCGTGCGCGGACTCGCCGCCAAGCTCGGCGTCACCAAGCCGGTCATCACCCGCGCGCTCGATACCATGGGGCGCCAGGGGCTGCTGGAGCGCCGCCGCGACCAGAAGGACCGCCGCAACGTGCTCGTCCACCGCACGGTCGACGGCGCGCTGGAGGTGGAGCGTCTGGGCGATCTCGTCGTTGGCCGCCATCGCGACCTGCCGCTTTGACGGATGTCGTATCGGCCCCCTCGGCACGGTGGTAGGTTTTCGCCATGAGCGAAGCGCTGGACCCCCGACTGCACGCCTTCAGGCCCGATCTTGCCGACGAGGGCCTGCGCGGCCGCGTCGAGAGCGAGACCTTTGTCGCCGCCGTCGACCGGCCGGTGGTCCAGGGTTCGGCGGCGCTCCGGGCGTCGCCGTCGCCTGAGGCACCGATCTGCACCGAGGTCCTGTTCGGCGAAACCTTCCGCGTGTTCGAGGATCGCGAAGGCTGGTCGTGGGGGCAGCTCGCCACCGACGGTTATGTCGGCTACGTGCCCTCGGCCGCCCTGGGCGACTCGGTCGGCATTCCGACCCACCGCGTCACCGCGCTCGGCACGTTTCTGTATCCCGAGCCGGATCTCAAACTGCCGCCCCGGGCCGCCTTGTCGCTCGGCAGCCGTCTCAGCCTCGGCGATGAGGTCGAGGTGCGCGGCCAGACCTATCGCCTGGTGGACGGCGGGGGCGCCGTCGTCGCTGCCCATGTGGCCGCCGTCGACGCCCCGCCGGATGCCGACCACGTTGTCGTCGCGGAGCGGTTTCTGAACGTGCCCTATCTGTGGGGCGGGCGAACCTGCCGGGGCGTCGATTGCTCCTCCCTGGTGCAGTTGTCGCTGATGGCCGCCGGCATCGAGGCGCCTCGCGACAGCGACTTGCAGGAGCGGGCGATCGGCCATCCGGTCGACCATGCCGGTGCCGCCGCCCACCCCGGCGATTTCGTGTTCTGGCCGGGACATGTGGGGATCATGATCGACGGCGAGTACATGATCCATGCCAGCGGCCACCACATGGCCGTGGTGATCGAACCCCTGGCCGAAGCCACCGACCGCATCGGGCAATCGGCCGGCCCGCCTACCAGCCGTCGGCGCTTGTGAGGGGCAGGTCAGTACCAGGCCGTCCGATCGATGACGCCGCGCAGCGGCTTGCCGGCTTCGTAATCGACGATCTGTGCGTGGATGGCCGCCGCCAGGGTCGCGGGCGCGCTGGGCGCGGAGACATGCGGCGTGATCACGAGATTGTCCAGGCGCCACAACGGGCTGGCCGGGTCCAGAGGCTCCTCGCAGAAGACGTCGAGGCTCGCGCCGATCAGGGTTCCGTCGGTCAACGCCCGGGCGATGTCGTCCTCGTTCTGCACGCCGCCGCGCCCGGCATTGATGAGCACCGGACCGCCCAGCGGCCCGTCGCGCGCCAGCTTCCTGAACAGGGCGTCGTCGAGCAGCCCTTCGGTCGCCGGTGTCAACGGTAAGAGGCAGACGAGGATGTCGGTGCGGGCGAGAAAGGCGTCGAGCCCGTCGGTGCCGTGGAATGTTGCGATCCCGGCGTCGGGGCGCGGCGTGCGGCTCCATCCGGCGACGGCGAAGCCGAGGTGTTTCAGTGCGTCCGCCGCCGCCCGCCCGAGAACACCGAGCCCCATGATCCCGACCCTGACCTCGCCGGCCGGCGCCTGGCGAAGCTCGCGCCATTCGGCCTTGGCCTGCAGGCGGTCATAGGCGCGCTGCTGGCGATGGTGCAGGAGGACCTGCAACGTCACCCATTCGGTCATGCGTCCGGTCAGGTCGTCATCGATGATACGCACGATCGGCACCTCGGGGAGATCGAGGTGCACGAGGTGGTCGACACCGGCGCCGAGCGAAAAGACCACCGCAACGTCACGCGCCGCGGCGACGGCCTCGGCCGGCGGTTTCCAGGCAAGCAGATAGCGTGGCCGAAAATCCGCAGACACGTCCGGCCAGCAATGGACTGGGCGATCGGGGTCGCGGGCGCGGATGGTCTCGGCCCAGGGCGCGGCCGCCCACGGTCCCGAGGCGATCAGGATCGATGGCTTCGCCGTGCCCGCACTCACTGCGCGACCACGCCCTCCGGCGCGGCATCGATGTCGAACGCGGCCGCCATCAGCGCGCGGGTGTAGTCGGTGACCGGCGCGTCGAACACCTCGGCCGCGTGGCCTTTCTCGACCACCTTGCCGGCGCGCATGACGATGATGTCGTTGGCGAGCGCCCGCACGACCTTGAGGTCGTGGCTGATGAACAGATAGGCGAGGTTGTGCCGCTTCTGCAGGTCGCGGAGGAGGTCGACCACCTGCGCCTGCACGCTCATGTCGAGCGCCGAGGTCGGCTCGTCGAGCATCACGAACCGGGGTTCCAGCACCATCGCGCGCGCGACCGCGATGCGCTGGCGCTGCCCGCCGGAGAACTCGTGCGGATAGCGGTTGCGGGTCGTGGGGTCGATGCCGACCTCCTCCAGCGCTTCCGCCGAGCGCCGGTCGCGTTCGGCCAATGTGAATCCCGGCCGATGGATGCGCAGGCCCTCCGCCACGATCTCGCCGATCGACATCCGCGGCGACAGCGATCCATAAGGGTCCTGGAAGACGATCTGCATGTCGGAGCGCAGCGACCGCATGGCCTTGAAGTTGTGCCGCTGAACCTCGTTGTTCATGAACACGATGCGGCCCTCCGACGAGATCAGCCGCATCAGGGCCAGACCCAGCGTCGTCTTGCCCGAGCCGGACTCGCCAACCACGCCCAGCGTCTGACCTTCGCGGACCGCCACGTCGATGCCGTCGACCGCCTTGATGTGCCCGACCGTGCGCCGCAGGAGCCCGCGGCGGATCGGGAACCAGACCTTGAGGTCGTCGGCCTCCATCACCACCGGCGCATCGGCGTCGGGGGCGGGCGGATCGCCCTTCGGCTCGGCGGCGAGCAGATGCCTGGTGTAGGCGTGTTGCGGCCGCACGAAGATGTCCTCGGTCGGGCCCTGCTCGACGATCTGGCCGCCGGTCATCACGCACACACGCTTGGCCATCTTGCGGACGATCCCGAGATCATGGGTGATGAACAGCATGGCCATGCCGGTCTTGGCCTGGAGTTCGCGCAGGAGCTTCAGGATCTGCGCCTGCACCGTCACGTCGAGCGCCGTGGTCGGCTCGTCGGCGATCAGGAGATCGGGTTCGTTGGCGAGCGCCATCGCGATCATCACGCGCTGCCGCTGACCGCCCGACAACTGGTGCGGATAGGACTGGAGCCGGCTCTGCGGGTCGCCGATCCCGACCTGGTCGAGGAGTTCCAGCACCCGTTCGCGCGCCTGCGTGTCGCTCATGCCGCGGTGCGTGATCAGGATCTCGCCCACCTGCCGCTCGATGGTGTGGAGCGGATTGAGCGACGTCATGGGCTCCTGGAAGATGATCGATATTTCGTTGCCGCGAACCCCGCGCAGGGCGGCGTCGGGCGCCCGCAGCAGCTCCTGTCCCTTGAACTGGACCGACCCGGCCGGGTGGTGCGCTGAAGACGGCAGGAGCCGCAGGACCGAAAGGGCCGTGACCGACTTGCCGGACCCGGATTCGCCGACCAGCGCCACTGTCTCGCCCTTGCCGATCTCGAAGCTCGCGCCCTCGACCGCCATGGTAGCCGCGCCGCCCTGGCGGAACTCGACCCCGAGATCGTCGACGGTGAGGAGCGGCTCGCTCATTGTCAGAGACCCGTTCCCGAGCGTTCGCACTTGCCGCCGGCAGGGATCAGCGCCGCATCGAAATAGTCGAAGCACCGAGCGTAGTCGCCGAGCCGCGACTGCCACAGCGTGACGATCGCCTGTCGCCCATCGGGCCATGACAGGGTCGACATCGCCATGAACTGCCAGCCGTCGCGCGCCAGTTGCGCCGACGAGATCGCCGGGTCCAGGCCCCAGGCACCGTTGGCGCCGACGACCGACTCGCGCTCGTCGGCAGCCACAGGTGTAAGCGCGGCGCAAAGCGCGGTTGCAGCGGCGACGGCAACGATCCTGACGCTCATTCGAAGGTCTTTCGCGGATCGAACGCGTCGCGGACCCCTTCGCCGACGAAGATCAGCAACGACAGCATGATCGAGATGACGAAGAAGCCCGACAGGCCGAGCCACGGCGCGTGGACGTTGTCCTTGCCCTGGGCGAGCAGTTCGCCGAGCGAGGGTGAGCCCGGCGGCAGGCCGAAACCCAAAAAGTCGAGTGAGGTCAGCGTGGTGATCGAGCCGTTGAGGATGAACGGCAGGAAGGTGAGGGTCGCCACCATGGCGTTGGGCAGGAGATGGCGGAACATGATGGTCACGTTGCCGACGCCCAACGCCCGCGCAGCGTTGATGTACTCGAAATTGCGTCCGCGCAGGAACTCCGCCCGCACCACGCCCACCAGCGCCACCCATGAGAACAGCAACAGGATGCCGAGGAGCACGAAGAAGCTGGGGGCGATCACCGACGAGATGATGAGCAGGAGGTAGAGCGCCGGGATCGACGTCCAGATCTCGATGAAACGCTGGAACAGGAGATCGACCCAGCCGCCGAAATAGCCCTGCACGGCGCCGGCGACGACGCCGATCACCGACGAGATGATGGCGAGCGTCAGTCCGAACAGGACCGAGATGCGGAAGCCGTAGATCACGCGCGCCACCACGTCGCGCGCCTGGTCGTCGGTGCCGAGCCAGTGCCAGTTGCCGACGGTGCAGTTGGGATCGTCGACGCCGAGGGGGTATTGCTGGCAGCGCTCCTCGATGGACATCAGCCACCACGGTTGCGACGGCGCGGGCGTCGGGATTTCGTTGTTGACGGTGCGGAACGAGTAGCGGATCGGCGCCCAGATCAACCAGCCGTTGGCGCTGATCTCCTCCTGGATGAAGGGATCGCGGTAGTCGGTGGTCGCCAGGAAGCCGCCGAAGCGTTCCTCCGGATAGTTCACGAACACCGGCATGAGGACTTCGCCCTTGTAGACCACCAGCAGCGGCCGGTCGTTGGCGATGAACTCCGCAAACAGCGACAGGACGAACAGCACCATGAAGATGACGAATGACCAGTAGCCGCGCCGGTTCTTCCGGAAGTTTTCGAGCCGCCGGCGGTTGAGCGGCGACAGGGTCAGCCGGCGCCGACGGGCCGGTGCTTCGTCGACCGCGGTTGCGGCTGCGTCGGCTTCGGTCGAGGTGTCGAGGGCGTGCTCCACCTAGACCTCGCGCGTCTCGAAGTCGATGCGGGGGTCGATCCAGGTGTAGGTGAGATCGGAGATCAGGCTCACCACCAGGCCCAGCAGCGAGAAGATGTAGAGGGTGGCGAAGACCACCGGGTAGTCGCGGTTGAGGATCGATTCGAAGCCGAGCAGGCCGAGCCCGTCGAGCGAGAAGATCGTCTCGATCAGGAGCGCGCCCGCGAAGAACGCACCGATGAAGGCGCCCGGAAAACCGGCGATGATGATCAGCATCGCGTTGCGGAAGACGTGGCGATAGAGCACCTGGCGCTCGTTCAGGCCCTTGGCCCGCGCCGTCATCACGTACTGCTTGCGGATTTCGTCGAGGAAGGAGTTCTTCGTCAGCAAGGTCGTGGTCGCGAAGGCCGACAGCGCCATGGCGATCAGCGGCAGGGTCAGGTGCCAGAAATAGTCGAGGATCTTGCCGTACCACGGCAGGTCGTCCCAGTTCTCCGACACCAGCCCGCGCAACGGGAACAAGTCGAGGAACGAACCGCCGGCGAACAGGATGATCAGCAGGATCGCGAACAGGAACCCGGGGATGGCGTAGCCGACGATGATCACCGCGCTCGTCCAGATGTCGAAGCGGCTGCCGTCGGAGATCGCCTTGCGTATCCCCAGCGGGATCGACACTGCGTAGGAGAGCAGCGTCATCCACAGGCCGAGCGAGATCGAGACCGGCAGTTTCTCGGCCACCAGTTCGAGCACGCCGATATCGCGGAAATAGCTCTCGCCGAAGTCGAACCGCATGTAGTTCCACAGCATCAGGCCGAAGCGCGTCAGCGGCGGCTTGTCGAAGCCGAACTGCTGCTCCAGCTCGAGGATGAACTCCGGATCGAGTCCCTGGGCGCCGCGATAGCGGGAGGTGACGCTGTCGTCGCTCCCGCCTGCGGCTTCCTGATTGCCCTCGACGCCCGCGAAGTCGCCACCGCCGCCGGTGATCCGCGCGGTGGCGGAAACATCGGTGCCCTGAAGCTGGGCGATCACCCGCTCCACCGGCCCGCCCGGAGCGAACTGCACCACGAGGAAGCTGATGGCCATGATCCCGAACATGGTCGGGATGATCAGCAACAGCCTCCGCAGGATATAGGCGCCCATGGGCGGGGTCCTAACCGTCGTAGCCGATCGTGGCCGCCTTGCGGGCGTCGAACCACCAGGTGATCTCGGGCTGGAAGGCGTAGTCCGGTTTGATGTCGGGCCAGCCGAAGATGTCCCAATGCGCGACGCGGTGGCTGGACGCAAACCAGTTCGGAATCCAATAGTGCTGCGCCCGTGCGATGCGGTCGACGGCCCGCCCGATGGCCACGAGTTCGGCGCGGCTTTCGACGTCGGCAAGCTGGTCGAGCAGCGCGTCGATGGCCGGATGCGCGATGCCGGCGAGGTTGTGTGAGCCACCGCGATTGGCCGATTCGGTACCGAAAGCGACCTGAAGCCCGGTGATGGGCGTCGCCGTGAAGCGGAGCGCCGAGCCGACGATGTCGAAATCGAAGTCGTCCATCCGCGCGGTGAACTGCGCCGGGTCGACCTGCCGGATCGTGGCTTCGATACCGATCAGACGGAGGTTCTCGATGAACGGCGACAGGATGCGCTCGAACACGGGACTGCGGATCATGAACTCGACGGTGAGCTGTTCGCCGGCGGCATCGACAAGGACGCCGTCCTCCTGTTGCCAGCCGGCTTCGGTCAGCAGCTCCTGCGCTTGCTTGAGCAGGGTGCGATCGCGGCCGGAGCCGTCGCTTACCGGCGGCACATAGGCAGCCTCGAACACCTCCGGCGGCAGCGTGTCGCGGAACGGTTCGAGCAGCGCCAGTTCGGCTTCGGTCGGCGGGCCGTCGGCGGCGAAGTCGGCTTTCTGGAAGAACGACGACTGCCGGGCATAGGCGTCGAAGAACAGGTTGCGGTTGGTCCACTCGAAATCGAACGCCAGCCCCAGCGCCTCGCGCGTACGTGGATCGGCAAGCTTCTTGCGCCGGCTGTTGATGTACCAGCCTTGCATGAGGGGCCGAGCCTCCGACAGGAAGTCCTCGGTGCGCAGGACCCTGCCGTCGTTGGCGGCCGGAAAGTCGTAGCCGGTTGCCCAGGTGAGCGAGGTGAATTCCTGCCGGTAGGTGATATCGCCTTTCTTGAAGGCCTCGAATCCGGCCTGCCGCTCGACGAAGAAGTCGATGCGGATGACATCGAAATTGTAGTGCCCCTTGTTCACCGGCAGATCGGCGGCCCAGTAGTCGGGCACGCGTTCGTATTCGATGAAACGCCCCGCGTCGAAATTGCCGACCCGGTACGGGCCGGAACTGAGCGGCGGCTCGAGGGTCGAAGCGTTGAATTCGTTGGCCGTGTAGTAGGCCTTCGACAGGATCGGCAGGCCGGCGATGGTGAGGATCGCTCCGCGGTCCTGCTCACCGGACAGGGTGACCACCAGCGTGTGCGGGTCGCGCGCCTCGGCGCTTGCGAGGTCGCCCATGAGCTGCGAAATCGTCGGGTGGCCTTCCTCCCTCAGGAGCGCCAGCGAAAACGCCACGTCCTCCGCCGTGATCGGCGAACCGTCATGGAACCGGGCTTCGGGTCGCAGGTGGAAGGTGAAGACGTTGCGGTCCTCCGACACGTCCACGGTTTCGGCCACAAGGCCGTAGACCGCATCGGGCTCGTCGGTCGCCCGCGTCATCAGGGCCTCGAAGGCAAGCTCCATGCGCGGCGGCGCGTCGCCGCGCAGCACGAACGTGTTGAGCGTGTTGAAGGTCTGCGTCGATTGATTGAAGAACCAGTTGGGGGGCGAGAAGTTCATTCGCCCGCCCTTCGGCGCGTTCGGGTTGATGTAGTCGAGGTGGGTGAAGTCCGGGTCGTATTTAAGGTCGCCGAAGATCGACAGTCCGTGGAGACCGGTCTTGCCGGCGGCCCAGGCGAACGGAGGCGCGAAGGCAAGCGCCGCGCCCGTCCCGGCGCCGATGAGAAGCCCGCGGCGGGTGAGCATGCCGGCCCGCCCGCGGCGCCTCATGACTTGTCCTCCACCGCCTGGGCCTTGTCGTCGTCCCACCACCAGATGGTCGGGAAGCCGACGGCAAACTCGGGCAGGGTCTCGGGGCGGGCGTAGCGGTCCCAGCGGGCGACACGGGCCGCGCGCAGGGTCCAGCCCGGCACCAGATAGTGGTTGGCGAGCAGGACGCGGTCGAGCGCCTTGGTGGTGGCGATCAGCTCGTCGCGGTCGGGCGCCTGGAGGATCTTCTGGATCAGCGTGTCCACGCCGGCGTCGGCGACGCCGCCGTAATTACGCGAGCCCTCGCGGGTCGCCGAGTCGGACCCGAAGAAGTCGATCTGCTCGTTGCCCGGCGACATGGATTGCGCCCAGCCGGAGTAGATCATGTCGAAGTCGCGGCTGCGCACGCGGTTCTGGTATTGCGACGTGTCGGCCGGCCGCAGCGTCAGCTTGATGCCGATCTTGGCGAGTTGCGCCTGGTAGCGCAGTGCGATCTTCTCGAACAGCGGCCCGTTCATGAGATACTCGACCTCGAGCTGCTTGCCGCTGGCGTCGACCAGCCGGTTGCCGTCGAGCGTGAAGCCGGCCTCGCGCAGGAGCCCGATCGCCTCGCGCAGATTGCCGCGCTCGGTCGCCGTGGTCGTCACCGGATTGGTGAAGGTCTCGGTGAAGGCCGCCGCCGGCACCAGGTCGCGGATGCCTTCCAGGATTTCAAGCTCGCGGCCCTCGGGCAGGCCCGAGGAGGCTAGCGGGATGCCGTCGAAGTAGCTCTTGAGCCGCGTGTACTGGGAGAAGAAGATCGTCTCGTTGATCTCCTCGAACGGGAACGCGAGGTTGAACGCCCGGCGCACCCGCACGTCGTCGAACGGCTGGCGGGCGAGGTTGAAGATGAAGCCGGTCATGAGCCCGGCGGAGCGATAGGGCTCCTCGAACAGTTCGAGGATCACCCGGCCGTCGTTGACGGCGTCGAAATCGTAGCTCGTCGCCCACACGCGCGCGGTCGATTCCGACCGCCAGTCGATCTGGTCGGCCTTGAAGGCCTCAAGCTCCACGGTCTCGTCACGGAAGTACTCGTAACGGATCTCGTCGAGGTTGTTGGAGCCCACATTGACGTTGAGGTCGCGGGCCCAGTAGTCGTCGACCCGCTCGTAGACGATCGTCCGCGCGGGGGTAACGGACTTGATCCGGTAGGGGCCGGAGCCGAGCGGCACTTCCAGCGTTCCGCGGCTGATGTCGCGCGGCTCGCCGTCGGCGTCGGTGCCCTCCCAGTAGTGCTTCGGCAGCACCAGCAACTGGCCGACGATGTGCGGCAGTTCGCGGTTGCCCGTCTGGTCGAATGTGAAGGTCACCTCGCGCTCGCCGGTGATCTCGGCGTTGGCGACGTGGCGGTAGTAGAAGGCCTGGCTCGGATTGTGCTCGGTCAGGGCGTTGAACGAGAACACCACGTCTTCGGCGGTCATCGGCATGCCGTCGTGCCAGTAGGCCCCTTCGCGGAGGCGATAGGTGACCGACGAGTAGTCCGCCGGGTGCTTCATGGCTTCGGCCACCAGGCCGTAGTCGGTGGAGATCTCGTCCATCGACGAGGTCATGAGGGTGTCGTAGATGAGGCCGAGGCCGAGGGGGGTGGCGCCGCGCGGCGGCACGAAGTTGAGGGAATCGAACGTGCCGGTGTCGGAGAGGCGCAGGATGCCGCCCCTGGGCGCGTCGGGGTTCACGTAGTCGAAATGCGCGAAGCCTTCGGCGTATTTCGGCGGATCGTCGAGCAGGCTGGTGGCGTGCATCCATTCGCCGGAGTCCGCCGAAGCCGCGGTCGCGGCGATGATGGCTGCGCCAAACGCACCGATGGCTGGTCTCGTCCTCATGAGCGCTGCGTCTCCCTCCTGACAGGCGCGAAGTCTATCGCATACGGCCATATTAAGGGCGCGGGCGGGACGGCGACACCGCCCGCAACCGATTGTGACCGTTTTTTAATGTCAGGATGAACCGCCGGCGGCGCGCAACCCGGGGTGGCGCGGGGCAGTCGCCGGCGCTATTCGGCCGCCGGCTCCTCGGCGGGCGCTTCCTCGGGCGTGGATTCGGCCGGGGTCGCTTCCATCTCGCCTTCGGCCGGGGTTTCGCCCATGGTCTCCTCGACCTCCGTCTCCTCGGTCATCGGCGCCTCGCCCGCGGGTTCTTCCGCCATTTCCTCTTCCTCGCCCATCTCCTCGACTTCGGCGAGCACCGGCAGCGGCAGCGGCGAATCCGACAGGCTGCGCAGATAGGCGATCATGTCGGCCCGCTGGTTTTCCTTCTTGAGGCCGACAAAGGCCATCGACGTACCGCTGATGGCGGATTTCGGCGCCTCCAGGAAGGCGTCGAGCTCCTCGTAGGTCCAAGTGAACTCGCCGGCCTCGGCGAGCGTCCGGAACGATTCCGAATAGCCGAAACCCTCCACGGCGGCGATCGCGCGGCCAACGACGCCCCAAAGATTGGGGCCGACCTTGGCCGGCGCACCCTGCTCGTAGGTATGGCAGGCGAGACATTTCTTACCGACCGACTGGCCGCGGCCGGCATCCGCCACCTGCAGCCTGACGGCGATCGGCTCGGGGCCGGCGGCCTCCTCGCCTTCGCCCTCGTCGCCGGGCGTCGCCACGGCGATCACATAGGCCGGTTCCTCGGCCTCGATGGGTTCGTAGATGAACTCGGCGATGATCCCGAGCCCCATCACCGCCAGCACCGTGCCCAGCACGGCGCCTGCGATCTTGTTGAATTCGAACCCGTCCATGTCCGTCCGTCCCTGGCCCGTTCTCGGCGCACAACACCACCGCGCCGGAATCATCACGATCCGGCGCGTTTCGCGCGGAAACTACAGGCTTTGCCGTATCCGACGCAACACGTATAAGCCGCCAGCGCTTGGGACTTATTGCCACGACCGGCAGGACGGTCCCGGGAGGGCCCCGCATGAGCAAGATCCGTGTCCTGATCCCGTCCCGCATGGCGGCCTCGCGGCTGCCGGGCAAGGCGCTCGTCGACATCCACGGGGCGCCGATGATCGTGCATGTGTGGCGCCGGGCGGTGGAGGCCGGTCTCGGGCCGGTGACGGTCGCCACCGACGACGAGGCGATCGCGGCCGCGGTCCGCGCCGCCGGCGGCGAGGCGGTGATGACCGCGGCGGATCACGTCAACGGCACCCAGCGCATCCACGAAGTGGTGCCGACCTTCGATCCCGCGCCGGAGATCGTCCTCAACCTGCAGGGCGACCTTCCGACCGTCTCGCCCGCAACGGCGCAGGCTGCGCTGCGGCCCCTCGACGATCCCGCTGTCGACATCGGCACGGTGGCCGCCGAGATCACCGATCCGGCCGAGCGCGACGATCCCCATGTGGTCAAGGTGGTCGGCACGGCGTCGGGCGAGGGGTGTCTGCGGGCGCTCTACTTCACCCGTGCCACCGCGCCGTGGGGCGAGGGGGCGCTCTACCACCACATCGGCCTCTACGCTTACCGCCGCGCGGCGCTGGAGCGGTTCGTCGGCCTGCCGCCGTCGCCGCTCGAGCAGCGCGAGAAGCTGGAGCAGTTGCGCGCCCTCGAAGCCGGCATGCGCATCGACGTGGCGCTCGTTGACGAGGTTCCGCTGGGTGTCGATACTCCAGCCGACCTTGAGCGGGCGCGGGCGCTCATGGCCGGTTGAAGCGTTGCGTGAATCGAGAGTTGAGTTGCGTTGAGTGATGGAGTTGCGTTGATGGCGCGCAGGAAGAAGATCGTCTACCAGGGCGAACCGGGCGCCAATTCCCATCTGGCGTGCAAGCAGGTCTATCCCCGGGCCGAGGCGGTGCCGTGCCCCACCTTCGAGGACTGCTTCATCGCGGTCGAGAAGGGCGAGGCCGATCTCGCCATGATCCCCATCGAGAACTCGCTGGCCGGGCGCGTGGCGGACATCCACCACCTGTTGCCCACCTCCGGCCTGCACATCATCGGCGAATACTTCCTGCCGATCCGGTTCCAGCTGATGGCGCCCAAGGGGGCGACGATCAAGGGCCTGAAGACCGTGGCCAGCCATATCCATGCCCTCGGCCAGTGCCGCCGCGTCATTCGCCGCCATCGCTGGAAGGCCATCGTCGAGGGCGACACGGCGGGTGCGGCGCGCGCCGTGGCGGAGGCGGGCGACCCGACCTTCGGCGCCCTGGCGCCGCGGCTTGCCGCCGACATCTACGGTCTCGACATCCTCGCCGAGGACGTCGACGACGAGGAGCACAACACCACCCGCTTTATCATCCTGTCGAAGACGGCCAAGCCGGCCCGGCGCGGCAAGGGCAAGGTGATCACCACCTTCGTCTTCCGCGTCCGCAACGTGCCGGCCGCGCTCTACAAGGCCATGGGCGGGTTCGCCACCAACGGCGTCAACATGACCAAGCTCGAGTCCTACCAGCTCGACGGCAAGTTCTTCGCCACCCAGTTCTACGCCGATGTCGAGGGTCACCCCGACGACCGCCCGCTCGCGCTGGCGCTTGAGGAACTGGCGTTCTTCTCCGCCGAGGTGCGCATCCTCGGCGTCTACCCGGCCAGCGACTTCCGCTAGGCGTCGGCGAACCTTTCACCGTCCGAGCATGAGGTCCCGCATCTGCGGGGCGTCATCAAGATGCCGCACCGCGTGCGGGACGACGTGGTTGTGGTCTTAGCGATGGTGCCAGTTGGTCACCGGCGCCGCTTCGGCGGAACCTCTAACCTCACCGTCGTCCCGTGCGCGCCGCAGCGCGAAGCGGTGCTGCGCAGACCCGGAATCCTGCCCCAACTCCGCCGGGCAGCGCCAACCGTCGTCAGCCGTCCACCCACCCGTGGATCAGATGGTGGGCGATGGCCATCGGCGGCGGCAGCCGGAAGGCATGCTCGCCCGCCAGCATCGCCGTCACGTCGGCGCGGCCGAACCAGCGGCAATCCTCCAGTTCGTCGTCGTCGATGTGGATGTCGCGCGACAGCCCCTCGGCGAGGCAGCCGATCATCAGCGAGGACGGGAAGGGCCAGGGCTGGCTGGCGACATAGCGCACCCGGCCGACGCGGATGCCCGATTCCTCCAGGGTCTCGCGCCGCACCGCATCCTCGATGGTCTCTCCCGGCTCCATGAAGCCGGCGAGGCAGGAGACGACACCCGGCGCGAACCGCGGCGAGCGCCCGAGAAGCACCTCGTCGCGCACGGTGTCGATGATCAGCATGATGACCACCGGGTCGGTGCGCGGAAAGTGGAAGGCGCCGCAGGCCGGGCACTCGCGGCGGTAGCCGCCGGCGGCGATCCGGGTCGTCGCGCCGCAATTGGCGCAGAAGCGATGCCGCTGGTGCCAGTGCGTCAGGCTGCGCGCCAGCGCCAGGTCGCCGAGTGTGGCGCCGTCCACGCGCCCCTCGACGGCGAGCGTCCGGAGATCGACATGATGGTCGGGCGGCTCGTCGTGCTCGTCCGCCGGGCCGGCCACCGCCAGCCGTGGCGCACCGCCCTGCCAGCCGAGCAGGATCGAGGTTGCGACTTCGAAACCTGCCGCCTCGACGGCGGTGCGATCGTGGAGGGCCGTGTCGCCGTTGAACACCGCCCGCCCGCCGGTGATGAGATACCAGCGCGCGGCCGGGTCGGCCGCCGCTTCTCCGACGACGCCGGGCCCACGCTGCTCCGACAGCCGCTCGAGCCGCCCGCCGACATAGCCGATCGCCGTCGCGGCGTCGGGTGCGGGCAGGCCGGCAAAGGGATCGGTCATGGCGTGAGGGGCATCCGAGAGGGGAGGGCGCGCGAATCTAGCGCAATTCCCGCCCGCTACCCACGGGCAATATTTGCCCGGCGCAAGCCTTGCGCGGCCCGGTGTCCGGCATGATATGGTGCCTTGGGAAGCTGGCGGCGGGCGCGCCGCTCGCCAACCGGGTCAGGTCCGGAAGGAAGCAGCCCTAACGAGTTATGGCACGGGTCGCGTGCCAGCCTCCCACCCTGACGCAGCGACCAGAGGATCCGGACGGCCCCGGACAGGGCCACCAACCAGTTTCATGGACGGATCCGACGCCGACACCGCCCCGTACCGCGTCCTCGCCCGCCGCTACCGGCCCGATTCGTTCGCCGGCCTGGTGGGGCAGGAAGCGATGGTGCAGACGCTCACCAACGCCTTCCGTACCGGCCGGATCGCGCAGGCCTACATGCTCACCGGTGTGCGCGGCGTCGGCAAGACGACCACGGCCCGGATTCTCGCACGCGCGCTGAACTACGAGGTGCCCGGCGAGGTCGATGCCCCCACCATCGACATGCCGGCCTACGGCGAGCATTGCGCCGCCATTATGGAAGGCCGCCATGTCGACGTGATCGAGATGGACGCCGCCTCCCATACCGGCATCGACGACATCCGCGAGATCATCGAGGCGGTGCGCTACAAGCCGGCGGTCGCCCGCTACAAGGTCTACATCATCGACGAAGTGCACATGCTGTCGAAGGCGGCGTTCAACGGCCTGTTGAAGACGCTTGAGGAGCCGCCGCCGCATGTGAAGTTCATCTTCGCCACCACCGAAATCCGCAAGGTGCCGGTCACGGTCCTGTCGCGCTGCCAGCGCTTCGACCTGCGCCGCATCGAATCGGCCCGCCTGGTCGGCCTGATGCGCGACATCACCGACCGGGAGAGGGTCGGGATCGAGGACGAAGCGCTGACCATGCTGGCGCGCGCCGCCGAAGGCTCGGCCCGCGACGGCCTGTCGTTGCTCGACCAGGCGATCGCCCATGCCGACGGCGAGGTCACCGCTTCCGAGATCGCCGCCATGCTCGGTCTCGCGGACCGGGCGCTGGTGATCGACCTCTTCGAGGAGGTCATGGGCGGCGATACCAAGGCCGCGCTCACCCGCCTCAAGGACCTCCATGACGTTGGCGCCGATCCGGCCGTGGTGCTGGAGGATCTGGCGGTCTTCACCCACAACGTGACGCGGCTGAAGGTGGCCCAATCGGTCGTCGACGACGAGGCGCTGACCGAGGAGGAGCGGCAACGCGGGGCCGCCTTCGCCGAAAAACTCTCGCTCCGCACGCTGGCGCGTGCCTGGCAGATGCTCCTGAAGGGGATCGAGGAGGCGCGCACCTCCGCCCGGCCGCTCGCGGCCGCCGACATGGTGATTGTGCGCATCGCCCATGCTGCCAACCTGCCCACCCCCGACGAGGCATTGCGCGGCGCGCCCGCGCCGCAGCCCGCGGCCGACAAGGCCCCGGCATCGACGCCACCCGAGGCACCATCCACGGCACCGTCAGGCGCCGATCACGGTCGTCTTCGTGCGGTCGGCGACGATGGCCCGCCGCCGGCCCCGGTGCCGCAGGAGGCCCCGCGCGCCGCCGCGCCCGAACCGCAATACGACCTCCGTTCGTTTGACGATCTCGTCGCTGCGGCCGGCGCGGAACGCGAGCTGAAGCTCAAGAACCTGCTGGAGACAGTGGTCCGGCCCGGCACCTTCGAGGTCGGACGCATCGAGATCGGCCTCACCGAGCACGCCCCGGCCGACTTCGCCGGTGCGCTCGGCCGCAAGCTCGAGGAATGGACCGGACGCCGATGGATGATCGCCGTCAATCGCGACATCACGACGCCGACGCTGGCCGAGGCACGGGACGCCGAGCGTACCCAACAGCTCGACGACGCGCGCGCCGATCCGGCGGTGGCCGAGGTGATGGCGATGTTTCCCGGCGCCGAAATCGTCGACGTGCGCGTGCGCCCCGACGATCCCGGCCTGCCGGACGTGGACGACCCCGACGACGACACCGATGGAGACGACTGACGATGGCGATGGGTGATCTCATGGGCATGATGAACAAGGCCCGCGAACTGCAGGAGAAGATGCAGGAGGTGCAGCAGGAGGTCGCCGCCATGGAGATCGAGGGCGTCGCCGGCGCCGGACTCGTGAAGGTGGTGATGGACGGCAAGGGCAACATGAAGTCGCTCGCCATCGATCCTTCGCTCATCAAGCCGGACGAGACCGAGATCCTCGAAGACCTGATCGTTGCCGCCTCCAACGACGCGCGCGCCCGCGCCGAGGCCGCGCTGCAGGAGAAGATGCAGGAGATGGCCGGCGGTCTCGGCCTTCCGCCCGGTTTCAACCTGCCGATCTGACGCTTGTCGCCATGCCCCAGGCGGTCGCCGGTCCGGAAATCGAACGTTTGATCCAGCTTCTGGCGAAGCTGCCGGGGCTGGGTCCGCGCTCGGCGCGCCGCGCCGCCCTGCATCTGGTCAAGAAGCGCGACGATCTGCTCACCCCGCTGGCCGCGGCCATCGCCACCGCGCGCGACGCGGTGGTCGAGTGCTCCGTCTGCGGCAACATCGATACCGTCGACCCCTGTTCCATCTGCACCGATCCGCGGCGCGATCCGGCCACCATCATCGTCGTGGAGGACGTGTCCGATCTCTGGGCGCTGGAGCGCGCCGACGCCTCGAAGGGGCGCTACCACGTGCTGGGCGGCGCGCTGTCGCCGCTCGACGGCATCGGCCCCGACGATCTCGGCATCGACGTGCTGGTGGACCGTGTCGCCGGCGGTGGCGTCGAGGAGGTGATCCTGGCCGTCAACGCCACCGTCGAGGGCCAGACCACCGCCCATTTCATCATGGACCGGCTGGGCGATCTGCCGGCGAAGGTCACGCGGCTCGCCCACGGCGTGCCCGTCGGCGGCGAACTCGACTATCTCGACGAGGGCACGCTGGCCGCCGCCCTGAAGCGTCGCGCGCCGTTCGAGGGATAGGGGCCGACATGGACGCTGCCATTCTTCGCGAAGCCCATCGTTTCTGGTTCGGCGACCTGACCGGCCCCGACGACTATCCGCACGACAAGTCGGACACATGGTTCAAGGTCACGGAAGCCACCGATCAGGCGATCCGCGACCGCTTCGCCGCCGATCTCGACGAGGCCCACGTCGCCGACTGGAACCTCGCGGCGCTGGCGCGCGAGGAGCAGATCGGGCTGGCGATCTATCTCGACCAGTTCCCCCGCAATCTGTTCCGCGATTCCGGCCGCGCCTTCGCCTATGACGAACGGGCCCGCGCGGTCGCACAGGCGCTGATCGACGGCGGGACGGATCGCTTCTATCCGGTCGAGCGTTCGTTCCTCTTCATGCCCCTGATGCATTCGGAGGACATCCGCGATCAGGACCATTGCGTCGCCCTGTTCGCCCACGAGGCCCTCACCGGCAAGGGCGACGCGGTCGAGCGCGCGCGCTCCAATCTCGACTACGCGTTCTGGCACCGCGACCTGATCCGCAAGTTCGGCCGCTTCCCCCATCGCAACGCGGCTCTGGGGCGGGACTCGACCGAAGCCGAGGCGAAGCATCTGGCGGAGAAGGGGCGTGGCTACTGACGCCCGGCCCGGCACGAACCGATGACCCGGCACGGCCTCACGCGGCGACGATTCCTGAGCTCGGCGGCGGCGATAGTCGGCGCATCGGCGGTGCCCGCCATGGCGGCGGCTAAGCCCGTGGGCGACGGTTTCTACCTGCCCGAGGAATCCGCGCCCCACGAGCGCACCTTCATGCAGTGGCCGGTGAGCCGCGCGGTCTACCGCGAGCGCTGGTTCCTGGAGGCCGCCCAGCAGACCATCGCCGATCTCGCCAACACCATCGCCGATTTTGAGCCAGTGACGATGCTGATGGCGCCGGACCACGAGGCCGCCGCCCGGCGCCTGCTCGGCGACAGAATCGAGATCTGGGACATCCCGACGGAGGACTTGTGGTGCCGCGATTCCGGACCGCAATTCGTCGTCGACGGAGAGGGCTGGCTTGCCGTCTGCCAGTTGAACTTCAACGGCTGGGGCGGCCGGCAGGTGCATGAGCACGACGGTCGCATCGCCGAGCGCGTCGCCCGCCGGCTCGGCGTGCCGCTGCTGGAGTCCGGACTGGCGGGCGAGGGCGGCGGCGTCGAGGCCGATGGCGACGGGACGCTGATCGCCCACGAAAGCTCGTGGGTGCACCCCAACCGCAACGCCGAAAGCCGCGAGGTGATTGGGGCCCGTTTGACGGCGGCGCTGGGCGCGGAGCGGATCGTCTGGGCGCCCGGTGTCCGCGACGCCGACATCACCGATTACCACATCGATTCACTGGCGAGGTTCGTGCGGCCCGGCGTCATCGCCATCCAGATGCCGGAGGCGATCGATCCACGCGATCCGTGGTCGAAGGCCGCGTTCGCGACCTACGACATCCTCGCCGGTGCCACCGACGCCCGCGGCCGCAACTTCGAGCTCGTGCACCTGCCGGAGCCCATCGAGATTCGCGAGAACGATCCCGACTTCGTTGCCGCCTATCCGAACTACTATGTGTGCAACGGGGCGGTGATCATGGCCGCGTTCGGCGACGCGCTGGCCGACGCCGAGGCGGTCGCGACCATGCGGTCTCTGTACCCGGGGCGCGAGATCGTCACCGTCAACGCCGACATCCTCGGCCTTGTCGGCGGCGGCGTGCACTGCGCCGCCCGCGAGATGCCGGCACTCGGGTAACCTCCCTCCGTCGTCCCGCACGCGGTGCGGCATCCTGATGACGCGCCGCAGATGCGGGACCTCTCGTTAAGAGGGGTCCCGTGTCAGCGCAGCACCGCTACGCGCTGCGGCGCGCACGGGACGACGGGGAGGCTGTTGGGCGGTCATCTCTGTCGTCGTCGCGTGCCACGCACCGGCGGGCCTGCACCCCCAACCGTCATTCCGCACGCGGTGCGGCATCTTCTATGACGCTCCGCAGATGCGGAATCTCATGCAAGCAAAGATGTCTGGGTCCCGGCGACTACGCCGCGCTGCGGTCCTGTCCGCGGCCGGCAACCAGCGCGTCGTGCGTGCGCGTCCGCAGGAGGTCCTTGTCGCCGCGGAAGTGGCTCTTCGGCAGCAGCGACAGGGTGACCCGGTCGCCGTAGACGATCACCGCGACGTTGAGACGGATATCGGCCAGGAACGGTGCCACGCCGTAGACCTCGTTCACCGAGGTATCGGCGAAGGTCTTGTGGTTGCGCCCGCCCGGGATGATCGTCAGCAGCGCGTCGAACTGGGCATACCATTGCCGCGCCAGGGTCTTGGTGATCGAGCCCGGGAACGGCGACATCCAGTACTGGCGCGCCTCGGTGGTCTTCTCCTGGTTGAGCGACGGCAGCATGCCGCGCCGGGTCGAGGCCTGCGCGTCATTGGCCGATGCCTGCCGGTCCACCACGGCGACGTGGTTGCCGAGTTCGCCGACCGCGAGCCGCCTCTTGGTGAGGCGGACGAGCGCGACCTTGCCGGTGCGCGGTTCGCTCTGCTCGAAGATCTCGTCGTCGCCCAGGACCTCGTCCAGAGCGCCGATGAGCTGGTCGGAGAGGTCGTGCCCCGTCGCGCGGACGGCCTTCAGCCGGTCGAGGCCCACCGACACACAGGCGAGCGGCAGCGGCAGGATCCGGTCGTCGACGGGCAGGTCGTTGAAAAGCGTCGGCGAGCGCGGCGGTTCCACGCCCTGGTCGCGAAGCTCGTCCACCGCCGCGGCGATCTTCGGATCGGCTGGATACCGGGTCACCAGCTCCAGCGCCCGGATGCCGTCGGCGATGGAGTGGTCGAAATGGAACAGGATCGCCGGCATGCCCGTCGGGGTGACGTTGTCGCGGGTGGCGTTGACGGCGATCATCAGCCACGGCGACCGGTCCATGGGCAGATCGAGCCGGCGCACGCGCTCCAGCAGACCTTCGACGTCTTCCATACTGGTGACGGTCGGGTCTTCGAGACTGGCCACATGGCGCTCGATCTCGAACGGCGCCTGGTTGCGCACGTGCCACAACAGGAAGGGCGCGAAGGTTGATTGCAGGCGCGGCGTTCGCGCTGCGAGCGCCGCCACCTGGTGGCAAAGCCTGTCGAAATCGGGCCGTCCGTCAGGAATCACCGCACCGGTGATCCGGGTCGGCCCGATCTTGAGCATGATGTTCTCAGTCGCAGAAACAAAATCCATAGACGCCTATTATTCGCGTTTCTGTGCGTTTCGTCGACCCCCGGCCGACGATCGGTTGTGTTCGTCCCGTTGATGCTTAACGCGCGGCCGGCGGGCGTGGTAGGAAGGCCGAACCGCCACGTCCACCAGCGAGACGAGGAAAGCCGTGCCCCGCCATCTCTCTTACGACGAATTGCAGGCAGGCCTGCCGCACATCCTCGATGCCCCGAAAGACAACGGCCGGCTGGAGGGGATCGTCCTTCGTCCGGCCGTCGACGAGCGCCGCGAACCTGGTGACGCTGAACTCACTGCCGCCGCCGGTACGGTCGGCGACCGCTGGCGCGAGGGCAAGCGCGGCAATCCGCCGGACCCGGATGCCCAGATCTGCATCATGAGCGCCCGCGCCATCGCGCTGATCGCGCAGGAGCGCGACAACTGGGCGGCCGCCGGCGACAACCTGTTCATCGATATGGATCTGCGGCCTGACAACATGCCGCCCGGCACGCGGTTCACCATCGGCTCGGCGCTGCTCGAGGTGACGCCCAAGCCCCATCTCGGCTGCTACAAGTTCGCCGATCGCTTCGGCGACGACGCCGAGACCTTCGTCAACGACGAGCAGGGTCGCGCCAACCGGCTGCGCGGCATCTACGCCCGCGTGATCGAGGACGGCCACATCGCGGTGGGCGACACGGTGTCGAAGGTCAAGGCCGACGCCGACGCCGCGTAGGTCGGGGCGATATTGTCCACCGCCGCGCCCCGCATCCCCGTCGTCGTCCCGCACGCCGCGCAGCATCTTCGATGATGCGCTGCAGATGCGGGACCTTCTGCGAGACGGCCGAGAGATCCCGAGTCTGCGGTGCACCACTAACGTGCTGCACACGCGCCCGGAATGACGGTGAGGGTGGAGGCTCCGCCGGAGCGCCTCCGGCAACCGGCCGGCGCTTCGTTGCGGAAACCCACGACGTCATCCCGCACGCGGTGCGGCATCTTTGATGACGCTCCGCAGATGCGGGATCTCTGGCACGGAGCCATGTCACCGCTACTCATACGATCGTGTCGTAGAGGTCCGACCAGTCCGGGTTCGCCGCTTCGATCAGATCGATCTTCCAGGCGCGATGCCATGTCTTGAGCTGCTTCTCGCGCGCGATCGCTTCCTCGGCCCGCGGATGCGGCTCGGCCAGCACAAGCCGGAAGATGCGATACCGCGCGACGTATGTACTGCCGTTACCGGATCGATGCATGGCGACACGGCGCGCCAGGTCGTTGGTCACGCCGACGTAGAGGGCGCCGTTCTTCCGGTTGGCGAGGATGTAAACCCAGAAGGTGCGCTCCATGCCAGCGAAGATAAGGGATTCCGGGTCTGCGAAGCATCACTTCGTGCTGCGTCGCGCACGGAATGACGGGGAGAGTGCGGCACTGGCCCACCGATTACCGGGCGCTTGCCATCGCGAGTTCAACTGAAGCGCGTTGTCATCCCACACGCGGCCAGAAATCCACCGCCGCACCCCGCATCCCCGCCGTCGTCCCGCACGCCGCGCAGCATCTTCGATGATGCGCCGCAGATGCGGGATCTCTGCCGCAGTCCATCCCGACATCCCCGATGCGAGCAGGATCAGACCGGTCGGACGCTACCGCGCCTCGTCGATCTGTTGCGCGCTCAGCACCTCGTAAGCCCAGTCGGTACCGGCTTCCTCCTTCTGCGCGAAGAACAGCCGCCGCCCGTCGGTCCGCACGTTGATGAGCCCGTAGCGTAGCCCGCGGACGCCGCGCGCGTTGTCGAGGCGCGGCTTCTCGATCGCCTTGTCGCCCATGAACAGGCGGAAGCGCTGCTTCTCGGCCGGCCGGTCGTGGATGACCTTGGCCCGCGGCACCGGCTTGCGTTCATAGGCCGGCTGCGGGTCGTCGTACTCCTTCATCTTGTCGAAGTCGGCGATCGACACGCTGCGCGCGATCTCGGTCATGTAGATCAGCGGCGCGACCAGCGAATCCTTCTCCGCGTCGACCAGCCGCCGGCCGGTGATGGCGCTGGCGGCGACGATGTTCGGCCGCGGGTGGTCGTGGGTCTCCACGTCGCCCGACGAGATCACTGTCGCCAGCGGCCTGAGCCCTTCCAGGAACCGGTAGGACACGTCGTGGCTGCCGTGATGGCAGCCCTTGGCCACATCGCTCTTGAACTCGGTGACGAACGAGGTGCCGAAGTGCGCCATGATGTGGTGCTGCGAATGGGTGTTGAGGTCGCCGGTGAGCAGGATGCAGCGGTCGCGATAGTCGAGACGCAGGACGACGCTGTGGCCGTTGGTGTTCTTGGAATCGTCGTCGGGGAACTTCTTGAGTCCGGGATCGCCGTTGACGGCGGTCTCGATCGGGCCGAGCACGCGCATCGTGCAGGCGCTCTCGCCGTTGGGTCCGAAGCCCGGGAGATAGGCGTCGGTGGCGGTCGAGAGCCGGGCGATCCCGGACGGCGCGCCCGAGGCGCGTTTGGTCGCGGTCGCGGCCTTGACGAACTTGCCCCACGAACCGCTCAGCGTATCGAAGTCGGGTTGGTCGAGATGGTCGGTGGCCGCCAGCGCCGAGCTGCGGTTGGTGAGCAGCTTCACATAGTGGCCGTTGCGGGTGGGCCCGAGGCTCCGCTTCGCCCGGCCGTCGCTGTCGAGCCCGTTCCACCACCACGACAGGCCGGCGTGGTAGACCGTCTCCACCGTCACGTCCGAAGCGTCGAGCTCGGCGCGGTTCTTCTCGTCCTGGTCGATGAGATCCCACAGGCCGCCGAAATGGTCGATGTCGTTGTGGGTGGCGATCATGGCGTCGAGCATGATCCGGGTCTTGTCCGGATCGTCGCGATCGGCCCACGAGACGTAGTCCTTGAAGAACTTCCAGTCGACGAAGTCGGCGGCGTTCTTGCCGCCATTCTGGCGCAGCCGGATGTTGCCGCCGTCGACCATCAGGTTGTGGCCTTCCGGCGTGACGATCATCAGCCCGTCGCCCTGGCCGACGTCGATCACGTAGACTTCCAGGAGCGGCTCGCCGCCGAGATGGCGGCGGTGCACCCAGTATTCGACGCCACGGCCGCTGACCCGCACGGCGTCGCCGTCGACTTTCAGCCGGCGGACGCGATCGCCCCAGATGTAGCTGCCCCGGCGCCCGGAGCGGGCGCTGCCGCTGCCGTCGTCGCGCTTCGCCTTCGCGGCGCTGGAATAGAACGGCGCGATGTCCGACTTGACGACATCGTCCCACCACTGTGCGCGTGCCGGCATGGTGCGTCCTCCGCCTCCGACGCTGACCGTCGGAAAGTGGTGGCACACCTATCGCCGTCGTGCAACCTGTGCGGGCATTGTGCGGGCCCTCCGGCGCCCCGCCGTACGAACGGCAACGGCCCGGCAGGCGCCGGGCCATCTGTTGATGACGTCAGCCTGTTGGCTCAGGCGGCCGGGGCCGTCTGGACGTAGGCCCAGACCAGGACCGCGACCATCACCACCTCGACCACCAGCGGCGGGATGATCTTGCCGTCGAAGCCGTCGGCGACGATGCCGACCACCCGGCCGATGATCGCCGCACCGAAGATCATCGCCACGGGCAGCAGCCACAGCGCCTCGCCGGTGGTGAGGCCGACCACCAGCATCGCGACGGATGCCAGGAACGTGCCGCCGATGACGCCGCGGATGGTGTTGAGGCCGGGGCTGCCGGCCGGCTCGATCGAGAAATTGCTCGCCATGCGTTGCGGGACGAACATCGACATGCCGCCGAGGCCGAGCAGCAGGAGCGCGGCCAGGCCGACGAGGATCTGAACGACGGTGTCCATCATGCCACCTCGGCGATCGGCGGTGCGCGCCGGGCTTCGGGCTCGCCGATGAACCGGTGGATGGCCACGTTGGCATTGTCCTGCTGCGCATGGTCGCTGGTCAGGTCGACGTAGAGGGTGGCCTGGTCGATGATCGGGCCGATCGGTCCGCCGAGACCGCTGGCGTAGAAGCGGCCGGTCTTGAACGTCGCATCGGTCAGCCCGTCGACGAACCGCTTCGCGCCCTTGTCGAGGCTGTGCATCAGGCCGAACAGCGGCATCAGCGTGCTGCCGACATATTTGAACATCACCTTCTTCAGGAACGGCAGGTCGTCCATGCCGTTGGTGCCCGACGTGCCGCCGGGACTCATGGTGACGAAGCGGATGTCCGGACGCTGCCGCGCCAGCGACGCCATCCACAGGGCGGCGGTCAGCTTGACGGCGCCGTAGTGCACCAGATCGTCGACCTCGGCGCCGTAGGTGCCGTCGGCGATGGACACGAACTCATCGACCGAGCCGGATTTGAGCACCGGGCGCGCGATCCCCATCGGCTTGACGCCGCGCGCGGCTTCCGAGCCGGCGTAGAGCACCACCGCGTTGATCAGGTTCCGCTCCAGCAGCCGGTCGACGAAGGCCGCGTGGCCGAGCACGTTGACGGCGAAGATGTTGGTCACGCCGTCGAGGGTGCGTGCGCCGGGATTAGCGCCGCCGACGCCGCCGGCATTCAGCACCACGGCGTCGACCGGCGTGTCCAGCCGGTTGGCGGCGGCGCGCACGGAATCGAGATCGGCGACGTCGATCACCAGGATCTCGAAGACCTGCCGGCCGGTCTGTTGTTCCAGCTTCGCCCTGGCGGCACGCAGCCTGGCTTCGTTGCGGGCGGCGAGGACCACCTTCTCGACCTCCGGCCGCAGCGCCATCTGGCGCGCGGTCTCGAAGCCGAGGCCGGCATTGGCGCCGGTGATGAGAACGGATTTGATTGCGTTCATCGTTCCAGTTCCTTGTTCTTGTTTTGGACTTGATTGTCCAAAACGGTCAAAAAAAGAGAGCCGCCGAGTGACATCCCTCGGTTCACGTCAAGGCCCGCAGGGCCTGATGGGCGATCGCCCGGAGATCGTCCTCCGAGGCGCCGTTCTTGGCCATCACCACCATGCCGGCGATCTGGCTGGTCAGGAACGCGGCCAGGTCGGCAACGTTGGTTGCCGCCGGCACATCGCCGTCGTCGATCGCGCTCTGCAGTGCCGCCGCGAATCCCGCCCGCATGTCGTCGAGGCCGCTCTCCACCTTGGCCGCAGCCTTGGCGTCGTGCGGGCCGAGCTCCACGGCCGTGTTGATCATCAGGCAGCCGTGGCGCGCGCCGGACGACAGCATCCGCACGCGCCCCTCGAAGAAGGCGCGGATGCCGTCGAGGCCGACCTCGGCATTGAGGTGCGCAGCGACATCCTCACGATTGCGCCGCACGTAGCGGTCCAGCGCCTCGGCAAAGATCTGCTTCTTGTCGCCGAAGGTGTCGTAGAGGCTCTGGCGGCCGATCCCCATGGCGCGCCTGAGCGCGGTCATGGTCGTGGCCTCGTAGCCACGCGCCCAGAACACCTCCATCGCCGCGCCGAGGGCCGTCTGCCGGTCGAATTCCTTGGGTCTTGCCATAGACGCTACATAGCCATTCTGGACTGATATGTCCAGAATAATCGGGCCCCACGGGTGTGACGCTCGTCACACCTCAAGGGTCTCCTGGCTAGGTCGAAACCTGAACGGTCCAGTCGCGAATGAAAGTTCCAAGCCGTGCGACATCTCGCTTTGTCAAGGTGCCGCTATGCATAATGACGTTTCGAGAGCGATGAACTATCTCGAACACGCCTGACGCCCATTCAATACTGTGAATAAAAGGCTCAAAGTGTTCATAGTTGTTCTTAATGATGTTCATTAGATTGGGTAACATAGTGTAATTCAACGGATGCTCCCCTCGCGCTGAATGCCACCTTGCTTCTTCATCCTTCTTCTTAAGCGCCTCAGCTTGCTTCTTCATCCGATCCGAAACACATTGCTCCCACCAGTTGTCGCCAATCGCCTCAATCAACGTATCTTTAATCAACTCCCTTACGGAATTCTCGAACGCAGCTACCGCAGTATATACTATCGACATATCGCGAGCAGAAAAAACAAGCTGCGCATCCAGAATGTCTATCGACAGGAGCGAGAAGAACTCATCATATTCTGACGGCGTCGGTTCATCACGTAATCGACCGGCGCGGTCAAGTGCCTCCTCCGTCAACTGACCACGGTATACGAAGTCGTAAAGCCGACTTCCATCGTCTTCTTTCACCGTAAATGTTCCCGTAAGCTTCGAAACAGCGCATCATACACTTCAGGGTCGCGAGATTCAGGTAGTATTATTTGGATGTTATAATGCAGGCCGCCCATCGACAGTGTGTTGAGTTCGGGGCTGTCGCGTTCATCTGCTCCCGATTCCTTTTCTACGCTCGGCTCGCCACCGTCACTGGCCGGCGTTGGAATCTGAGCAGGTTTTGATTTGAAGTCGGCTAGCTTCACCAGGGCCACGAATGTCGACGCCATTTTGTCAACCACTGAATCACTATACTGCCCCTGTGACAGTGTCTTAAATTTGCCGACAACGTCTGACTTCTGCATCTCGTGCGCATTGATATTAACTTGGAATAGATCGGAGTAAGAACGTCGAATTGCTTCCGCTAGTACGGCGGCAGATTGAGTTTGATCTAGGAATCGGAAGTAAGTATCCGTCGGTCGCCCATCGTCAGCTAAGAATCCAAGGCCTTTGAGGACGCCGATGACAAGGCGGTCACTGTTCGATTTAAAGTCCAGAGAAAATAAGAATCGATTAGTGAACCGTTGCGGTGCCTGAGCAGTCTTTAGCGCCTCAAGTATGGACTCGAGATTTTTCGTACTCGTCAGGTATGACGTCGGAAGTGACATCCCATGTCTCCGGCAAGTTGCGGTCGCAGTAGCCCGAACTTATGCGAGAATAGAACAAAAAGAGAACAAATGTCAATATACCTAAACCTCCTCCACCTGCGAGAAGGGGAGTTCGGGAAGGTTCTGGCGCGGCTTGGCGGGTTTGGGCGGGGTTACGGCCGGTGTGTCCGGGGCCTCGCCGTCGTCGATCTCCACCGCGCCGATCTTCTCCGCCCGGCTGGTCACCTTGCGGGTGGAGATCAGGATCTGGTCGACGTCCTTGCCGGTCTGGGCGAAGTGTCCCTGCAGCTTGCGCACCCGGTCGTCGAGGCGGGCGACGTCGTCCATCAGCTTCATCACCTCCTCCTGGATCACATGCGCCTGCTCGCGCATGCGCGCGTCGCGTAGGAGCGACATGACCACTTGGATGGAGAGCATCAGCAGCGACGGCGAGACGATCACCACCCGCGCCCGGTGCGCCTTCTGGATGATGTCCTCGAAGCGCTCGTGGATGTCGGCGAAGATCGATTCCGACGGCACGAACATGAAGGCCGTGTCCTGGGTCTCGCCGGGCACGAAGTAGCGCGCCTGGATGTCGGTGATGTGCTTGACGGTGTCGCGGCGGAACTGCGCCTCCGCCGTCTTCATCGCCTCCGGCGTCGCCGCCTCGCGGATCAGGTTCCACGCCTCCAGCGGAAATTTGGCGTCGACCACCAGCGCCGGCAGGCCGTTGGGAAACAGGATCAGGCAGTCCGGCCGCGTGTTGTTCTTCAAAGTGGGTTGGAAGATGTAGCCGGAGGCCGGCAGCCCGTCGCGGATGATCGCCTCCATCCGCCCCTGGCCGAAGGCGCCGCGGGTCTGCTTGTTGGCGAGGATGTGCTGCAGCTCCACCACCTGGCTCGACAGCGAGGTGATGTTCTGCTGCGCCTTGTCGATGACGGCGAGCCGCTCGCCGAGGCGCTTGAGGTTCTCCTGGGTGCGGTTCGCGGTCTCGGCCACGGTCTGGCCGACATTGCGGCCGAGCCCGTCGAGCCGTTCCGACATGTTCTTGACCTGGCCGGTGATCTCGCTCTGGACCCGGGTGAGCTCGGCGAGCCGCTGCTGCATCTCCGCCGCGCGCGCCTTCTCCGCCTCCTCGGCCCTGAGCGCGGCGCGGTCGGCGCGGATCGCCGCCTCCTCGGCCTGCCGCGAGGCGCGCCGCCAGGCGAGAAACACACCTGCGAGCAGCACAGCCAGCGCCAGCGCGGCGAGCGCGACAAGGGCCGTCTCTCCGGCGATGGTCGTACCGCCGATGGTGATGACGCCGTTCATCCGCCGCTTGTAGCTGATTCGCTGGGTGGCGCGGGATCAAACGGGGAACATCGGGTCGAGCAAATCACATCGATACCAGCGAGAGACTGTACCGCAGTGGCCGCGCCGGACCGTTTGCCACGGCGGAATGAGTATCCCCATTTTGGGAAGTTTCGTATGGCGTACTGCCGCCGAAGCACGTAAGTATGGCTTACACTCCGCATCTTCACGGAGCGTAAGACTGTCCAAAAAGGGCAGAAAAGGGTCGCCAGCCGTAGGCCGACGACCCTGGGAAGTAGACGGTGACGACGCGGACAGGGCCGGTGTGGACCCGGCCCTGTGGAAAGGCCACGAGGTCACCGCTAGTCCAGCGAGGATTGGATCCCTCGCTGCTAATCCGGGCGGTGGGCGTTTCACCGATCCGGGCACCCGCAACTGCGGTGCGCCAGTTGACCAATTCTTTCGGGGGAGCCGTGCGGGGCTCCTTGGAAACGAATCGGGACGCCGATCAACGGCGGGACTCTAACGTCAATGTCCGATGAGACTAGCGTGTGCAGCCGTTTCGCCCACTTTGCACACCTCGACGGGCAAAAAAGAAGCCATATAGGTTGACAGGCGCGACTCAGGCAGGCGGCGCCGCGCTTCGCCAAGCGACTCAACGAGCGCCTTCGGGTTACGTCCCATCATCCATCCCCCTCGTCCTTCCCCCGATGCTTCGGGCGGCGCTTGTAGGCCGTCGCCGTCTTGACCACCCGCTGGCCGTGGCGCTTGTCGGCGAGCGCGCGGGCGAGCGGATTGCGCGGCGCCGGCGCGCGGCGCGGTTTGGCGGTCGGTCGCTTCCCCTTGCGTGTCATGGCTCCGTCGTTCTCCGCGCGCCCGTCGCTCCGCCCCTCATCCGGCCGTTGACCGGACCGGGGCGCTCCCATATCTGAGGCCCGTGGCCAGGATACGCGACATCATCACCATCCCCGACAAGCTCCTCAAGGAGGCGAGCCTGCCGGTGGAACGCATCGACGACGAGGTGCGGGCGCTCCTCGACGACATGCTGGAGACCATGTACGAGGCGCCCGGCATCGGGCTCGCCGCCGTGCAGGTCGGCGTGCCGCGCCGCCTGATCACCGTCGACATCGCGCCCCGCGAGGGCGATGAGCCGGAGGAGGGCGAGGAGCCGCCGCCCCCGCCGGAGCCGGACCCTATGTTCCTCATCAATCCGGAAATCCTGTGGCGCTCCGACGAGGTCAAGACCTACGAGGAAGGCTGCCTGTCGATCCCGGAATACTTCGCCGACGTGGAGCGCCCGGCGGCCGTGCGCGTCGCTTATCTCGACCGCGACGGCGAGGCCCGGGAAATCGAGGCCGACGGCGTGCTCGCGGTGGTGCTGCAGCACGAGATCGACCATCTCGACGGCACCCTGTTCATCGATCATCTGTCGCGGCTGAAACGCGACATGGTGGTCAAGAAGTTCACCAAGCAGGCGCGGACCAAGGCGCTCTAGGAGCCTAAGGGGAGGCGGCATGCGGGTCGCGTTCTTCGGTACGCCCGATTTCGCCGTGCCGACCCTGACGGAAATCGTCGGCCAGGGGCACGAGGTCGTCGCGGTCTACTCGCAACCGCCGCGCGCCGCCGGCCGCGGCATGGCCGAGCGCAAGTCGCCGGTCCATGAGGTTGCCGACGGCTTCGGCCTGCCGGTCTTCACGCCGGTCACGCTGAAATCCGACCGCGAGGCGGAGCATTTCGCCGGGCTCGAGCCCGACATCGGCGTGGCGGTCGCCTACGGGCTGATCCTGCCCGAGCCGATCCTGCGCGCGCCGCCGCTCGGTTGCCTCAACCTCCACGCCTCCCTGCTGCCGCGCTGGCGGGGGGCCGCCCCGGTCGCCCGCGCCGTCATGGCCGGCGACGCCGAGACCGGCGTCATGGTCATGCAGATGGAGGCGGGGCTCGACACCGGCCCCGTGGCCATGAGCGAGCGGGTGGCGATCGGCGCGGACGAGACCGCCGGCGAACTCGCCGACCGGCTCGCCCGCCTCGGTGCCGATCTCATGGTCCGGGCGCTCTCCGCCGCTGGGCGCGCCGCCCTCGATCTCACACCGCAGCCGGAGGAGGGCGTCACCTACGCCCGCAAGATCGACAAGGCCGAGGCGCGGATCGACTGGTCGCGGCCGGGTCGGGATGTCCACAACCACATCCGCGGCCTGTCGCCATGGCCCGGCGCCTGGTTCGAAGCCGATCTCGGCAACGGCTCGGAACGGGTGAAGGCGCTGCGGGCCACACTGGCGGAAAGTTCCGGCGCGCCCGGTGCGCTGGTAGGCGAGGGGCTGACCATCGCCTGCGGCGAGGGGGCGGTGCGGCTGACCAGGGTCCAGCGCGCCGGCAAGCAGGCGGCCGACGCCGATGAATTCCTGCGCGGGGTGCAGGCCCGCCCCGCCGCCGTCGCCTGAGCGCGGCCGTGCGGGTCAAGCTCACGATCGAGTATGACGGCGGCCCCTATGTGGGCTGGCAGCGGCAGGAGAACGGCCGCTCCGTGCAGGAAGCGCTGGAAGACGCCGCCACGAAGTTCGCGCTTGAAAGCGTGACCGTGTTCGGCGCCGGCCGCACCGATGCCGGCGTCCACGCCCTGGGGCAGGTGGCCCATATCGACCTCACGCGCGACTGGCCGGCCGACACCGTCCGCGACGCCCTCAACGCCTTCCTGAAATCCGAGCCGATCGTGGTGCTCGCGGCCGAAGCCGTCGGCGACGATTTCGACGCCCGTTTCTCGGCCACCGCGCGCGTCTACCGCTACCGCATCTGCGATCGCCGGCCGCCACTGGCGCTCGACCGCGATCGTCTGTGGTGGGTGTCGGTGCCGCTCGATGCCGACGCCATGCACGAAGCCGGGCAGGCGCTGGTCGGCCACCACGATTTCACCACCTTCCGCGCCGCCGGCTGCCAGGCGAAGTCGCCGGTCAAGACCGTCGACCGGCTGAGCGTGACCCGCGAGCGCGACGAGGTGACCATCGAGGTCGCGGCGCGGTCGTTCCTGCACAACCAGGTGCGCTCCTTTGCCGGTTCGCTCAAGCTGGTGGGCGATGGCAAGTGGACGACGGACGACGTGGCCGCCGCGCTCGCCGCCGCCGACCGCACGCGCTGCGGGCCGGTCGCCCCGGCCCACGGCCTCTACCTCGTCGAGGTGGTGTACTAGGCTTCCGCCGGCAGGCCGAACAGCAGGTTCACCGCCGAGCGGATGAACAGGCTCAGGAAGAAATCGAGCGCGACCACGCCGATGGCGAGGCCGATCGCGGCTTCCATGATGCGGCGGGCGTTGAGGTAGGCGAGGCGGAGGATGGCCGCGAGGATGAACAGCGAGATCAGCGCCGTGAATGCCAACGACAGGCCGAGCGCCGCCTGCACGGCGGCCAGCGCCGCCTGGGGCAGGACCATCAGCACCGCGGCCCAGTTCCGCACGACGATGAAGGAGGCGTAGGTGCGGCCGATGCCGAGCGGACCGGAGAGCGCCGCGAGCACGATCGGCAGACCGATCCAGTCGACCACCAGCGACAGCGTGCGGGCCCAGAAATACGCTTCGCCCCCGATTCCGGCGCCCACATCCAGGAGACCGAAATTCGAGAAGGTCACGAACTCGATGATGGCGTAGAGCGGCGCGATCAGGATGATCGCCTGGAAGGAGCGCCAGAAGCCGTCGAGGCTGGTGTCGAAATAGCTGCGCGCGTCCGGGCGATCGAGGAAGAGCTGCCAGGCGCCGTAGACCGACCGCCAGATTTCGTCGCGGGTGATCATGGCCGGCCCCCGAAATAGCGGGCGAGGAAGTCCGCGTAGATGTCGGTCAGGGCGTCGAGGTCGGCCACCGGTACGCGCTCGTCGATCCGGTGCATGGTGGCCCCGACCAGGCCGAACTCCGCCACCGGACAATAGTCCTTGAAGAAGCGCCCGTCGGACGTGCCGCCCGCGGTGGTGCGCGCCGGCACGGCTCCCGTGCGCGCCTCGATGGCGTCGGCGAGGGGGCCGAGCAGCCCCTCGTCGCTGGTGTGGAACACCTGGCTCGCCGGTTCGATCCAGGACACCGTCATCGCCTCGCCGGCCGCGCCGGCCGCCGCAACGACCGCCTCGATCCGCGCCTTCAGCGCCGGCACGTCCCAGCGGTCGTTGAAGCGGATGTTGATGTTGGCGCGGGCGGACGCGGGAATGACGTTGACGGCCGTGTTGCCGGTGTCGACGCTGGTGATCTCGAGGTTCGACGGCTGGAAGGCATCGGTCCCCGCGTCGAGTTCCAGCGCGTCGAGGGCGGCCAGCGCCTTGATGAGGCGCGGCAGCGGATTGTCGGCCAAGTGCGGATAGGCGGCATGCCCTTGCGTCCCGCGCGCCTCGATCACCGCGGAGATGCTACCGCGACGTCCGATCTTGATGGCGTCGCCCAGCCGGCTCTCCGAGGTCGGTTCGCCGATCAGGGCGGCGCCGAAACGATGGCCCGTGTCGATGGCCCAGAGCAGCATCTTGCTGGTGCCGTTGATGGCCGGGCCCTCCTCGTCGCCGGTGATCAGCACCGACAGCGTGCCGGCCGGCGGGCCCGCCTTCAGAAAACGCTCGGCCGCGGCCAGGAAGCAGGCGATCCCGCCCTTCATGTCCACCGCGCCGCGCCCGATCAGTTCGCCGTCGACGATCTCGGCGGCGAAGGGCGGCCGGCTCCAGGCTTCGGTCGCGCCGGGCGGCACCACGTCGGTGTGGCCGGCGAACACCAGATGCGGCGCGCCGCTGCCGATGGTCGCGAACAGGTTGTCGACGTCCGGCGTGTCGCGGTCGGAGAAGGTCTTACGCGTCACCGCGAAGCCCAGGCGCGACAGGCAGTCGGCAACGTGGCCGAGCGCGCCGTCGTCGTCCGGCGTCACCGAGCGGCAGGTGACCAGCTTGCGCAGATGGTCGAGGGCGGGGCTCTCCACGACGGTGGTCTCGCCGGCCATCATTCTGAGCGGTAGCGCACGGGCGGACCGTACGGGTTGGCCGCGGCCGATCCGGGGATCAGGGCCAGCGCGATCATCCAGAACAGGCCGACGAACGGCACGATGAACAGGAGCACGAAGCCGCCGGGCAGGCCGAGGTCGTGACACCGGCGCGCCGCGATCACCAGCTGGCTCGGCATGAACGGCAGCGTCAGCAGCAGGAGCGTCCCGAACGGCACCTCGCCGGTCGCCTGCCCGATCGCGATGTTGAGGATCGCGGCGTTGAGCGAGAAGATGAAACCGAGACCGAGCAGATATTCCTGTCGCGTGGCCCTGCCACTGACGTTGAAGAAAAACGCGATCAGCTGGTTCAGATCGGCCGCCGGCATGGGGGTCCTTGCATCAGTCGCGCAACAACTCGTTGATCGACGTCTTGGCGCGCGTTCTCTCGTCGACCTGCTTCACGATCACCGCACAGTAGAGCGATGGTCCCGGCGATCCGTCGGGCAGCGTCTTGCCCGGCAGCGACCCCGGCACCACCACGGAGTAGGGCGGCACCTTGCCCATATGGACAGTGCCGGTGGCGCGATCAACGATCTTGGTCGATGCGCCGATGAAGACGCCCATCGACAGCACCGATCCCTCGCCCACGATCACGCCCTCGGCGACTTCGGCGCGGGCGCCGATGAAGCAGTTGTCCTCGATCACCACGGGCCCCGCCTGCAGCGGCTCCAGCACCCCGCCGATGCCGGCGCCGCCGGAGATGTGGCAGTTGGCGCCGACCTGCGCGCACGAGCCGACGGTCGCCCAGGTGTCGACCATGGTGCCCCAGCTCACATGGGCGCCGAGATTGACGAAGCACGGCATCAGCACCGCGCCGGGCGCCACATAGGCCGAGCGGCGCACGGTACAGTTGGGTACCGCACGAAAGCCGGCTTTGTTGAAGTCGTCCGCCGACCAGCCGGCGAACTTCGACGGCACCTTGTCCCACCAGGAGGCCCCGCCCGGCCCGCCGCTGATGGCTTCCATGTCGTTCAGGCGGAAGAACAGGAGCACCGCCTTCTTCAGCCATTGATGGGTGATCCATTCGCCGTCGATCTTCTCCGCCACCCGGGCCTCGCCGGTGTCGAGCAGGTCGAGGGCTTCGTCCACCGCGTCGCGCACCGCTCCGGTGGTGGCCGGAGACACGCTGTCGCGATCGTCGAAGGCCGCGTCGATGGTGGCGCGCAGGGCGCTGTGGTGGTCCGTCATGTCAGTGGTCTCGCCGGTGGGACAGCGCCGGACCATACCCGCCGCGGGGCAGGTGTCAAACGTCGCCGACGGCGGCCAGCACCCGCACCAGAAACGCGGTGAGATCGTCGGTCACGAAGTCGATATGGGTCTCGTCGTGACCCTCCAGCTCCCAGCCCTCGACGAACAGTTCGCGGGTCCCCGACGGCGTGACCAGGACCGTCGTCATGCCGAGCGCCCGTGGGGCGACGAGGTTACGGGCGAGGTCCTCGAACATGATCGCCCGGCCGGCGTCGATGCCGGTCTCGGCGACGAACCGGTCATAAGTGGCGCGGGCCGGCTTCGGCAGGAGGTCGGCGCGCACGATGTCGAAGATATCCTCGAAATGGTCGGTCACCCCGAGGCGTTCGGCCACCTTCTCGGCGTGGGCGCGCGACCCGTTGGTGAGGATGAACTTGCGCCCCGGCAGCGCCCGGATGCTCCGTGACAGCACCGGGTTGGCCTCCACCGGCGAGTGGTCGATGTCGTGGACGTATTCCAGGAAGTCGTCGGGCCGGATGTTGTGTTCCTGCATCAGCCCGTAGAGTGTCGTGCCGTAGCGGCGGTAGTAGTCCTTCTGCAGGCTGCGGGCCGCCGCGTGGTCGACATCGAGGAGCCGCGCCACATACGCGCTGATCCGCTTGTCGACCTGCGCGAACAGGTTCGTGTGCCGCGGATAGAGGGTGTTGTCGAGGTCGAAGATCCAGGTGGAGATCGCGCGAAAGCGTGCGATCTCGTCACCGCCGAAGACGGCGTTCATGGGGTGATCAGCGTGCCGGCGCCGTGTTCGGTGAAGAGCTCCAGGAGCACCGCGTGCGGCGTCCGGCCGTTGAGGATGACCACGCCCTCCACCCCTTGCCGGATCGCCTTGAGGCAGGTCTCGACCTTCGGGATCATGCCGCCGAGCACCGTGCCATCGTCGATCAGCGCCTGCGCTTGCGCCGCCGACAGCTCCTTGATCAGCTTGCCGGACTTGTCGAGCACGCCGGGCACGTCGGTCAGGAACAGGAGGCGCGTCGCGCCCAGCGATCCCGCGATCGCGCCGGCGAAGAGGTCGGCATTGACGTTGTAGGTCTCGCCGTCGCGGCCGGGCGCGACCGGGGCGATGACCGGGATCAGTTCGGCGCTCTGGACCATGTCGATCACCGCCGGATTGACCTCCGCCGGCTCGCCCACATAGCCGAGGTCGACGACCTCTTCGATCCGCGAATCGGGATCGCGGACGGTGCGCGTCGCCCTGGTCGCGAACACCATGTTGCCGTCTTTGCCCGACAGGCCGACCGCCTTGCCGCCGGCGGCGTTGATGGCCATCACGATTTCCTTGTTGATGGCCCCGGCGAGCACCATCTCGACCACTTCGACGGTGCGCCGGTCGGTCACCCGCATGCCGGCCTTGAACTCCGACTTGATGCCGAGCTTGTCGAGCATGCCGCCGATCTGGGGGCCGCCGCCGTGGACGACCACGGGCCGCACGCCGGAGGTCTCCAGCAGGGTGATGTCGCGGGCGAAGGCGGCAGAGAGCTCGTCGTCGCCCATGGCGTGGCCGCCATACTTCACCACCACCACCTTGTGGTCGTAGGCGAGCATGTAGGGCAGCGCGGCCGAAATCAGCCGCGCCCGCTGGATCGCCTCGGTTTCCCGATCGTCGCGATGTTGGTCGTCGTGGTGCTGGTCGTCGCTCATGCCGTCGTCCCCGCGGACCGCTGGCGGTCTATAGCGGCTTTGTTGCAGCGCGACAAACGACGGCGCCTACAGCAGCTCGCGCACAAGCTTAACGATCTCCTCCGGGTAGACGGTCTCCATGGTTGCCGCGAGTTGGTCCACCGACCACCACCGATATCGGGTAATGTGGCGGGCCTCGGGTGCCTCCAGCCCGGTCACGTCGATGCGGCGATCGCGCACCCTGACAAGGAAGTAACGCTCGTCGGCGCGGACTTTCGTGCCGTCGGGCAGGGGAAACACCACCTCGCGCTTCGCAACCTCATGTCCCACATCCATGGCGAGGCCGGTCTCCTCCAAGCAATTCGCGCTGGGCTGCCTCGCGGTAGGATTCACCGCCTTCCACCGCGCCGCCGGGCGTCGCCCAGAACGTGCGCCCGTCTTCGAAAGCAAAGTGAAACAGAAGGACCGCGTTCAACGGGTCGACGAGCAGGAGGCGCGAGGCGGGTCGTTCACGGTACATGGCGCCTAGCCCCCGTCACGCGGCAAGCGCCGCGATTTCCGCCCGCAGCGTGTCGATGCCGCGGCCGTCCTCCGCCGACGTTACGATCACGTCCGGATGGGCGGCCGGCCGCCGCTTCAGCGCCGCCGCGGTCGCCGTCACCACCTCGTCGAGCGCGGCCCTGGGCGGTTTGTCGCCCTTGGTGAGCACCACCTGGTACGACACCGCCGCCCGGTCGAGGAGGTCGAAGGTCTCCAGGTCGATCGGCTTCAGGCCGTGGCGCGCGTCGATGAGCATATAGACCCGGCGGAGATTGGGCCGGCCGCGCAGATAGTCGAAGATCAGCGCCGTCCAGGCGGCGACCTGCGCCTTGGGCGCCTGAGCGTAGCCGTAGCCGGGCATGTCGACGATCCGCAGGCCGGCATCGTTGACGAAGCTGTTGAGCTGCTGGGTGCGCCCTGGCGTATTGGAGGTGCGGGCGAGCGCCGAGCGCCCCGTGAGCGCATTGATCAGCGACGACTTGCCCACGTTGGACCGCCCGGCGAAGGCGACCTCGACACCCTCGGCCGGCGGCAGGCCGGTCAGCGCGGCAGCACCCGTCTCGAACCGCCAGGGTCGGGCGAAGCAAAGCCGGCCGGCCTCCAGCCAGGCCGCCTGCGGATCGGTGTCGTCGCTGTCCATGTCAGGTTCCGCGTGAGGGCGGATCGCCGGCCCGCGCGGTCAGCCCTTGGCCGCACCCTTGGATTTGCCCCGTCCCCGTCGCGCGCCGGCTTTCTTGGGGCGCACCTTGCGCTCCGGGTCCACCGGCTTGGCGTCATTGGCCGGGGTGGCGGGGCTGGCGGGCTCGGCCGGTTCGGGATCGGCTGCGCCATCACTGGTCTCGGCGGTGACGCTGGCCGTCGTTCCGCCGGTGCCCGCGGCCGCGGCGGCGGGCGTTCGTCGGAAGGTCGACATGATGTTGCCGAACAGGTCGACCACCACGCCCTCCCGGCGCATGATCACATACTGCTGCAGCACCGACAGCGCGTTGTTCCAGGCCCAGTAGATCACCAGACCGGCCGGGAACGAGGCCAGCATGAAGGTGAAGATCACCGGCATCCACGTGAAGATCATCGCCTGGGTCGGATCGGGCGGCGTCGGATTGAGCTTCATCTGGATGAACATCGTCAGGCCCATGATCAGCGGCCACACACCGACCATGAGCAGGCTCGGCGGGTCCCACGGAATGAGCCCGAACAGGTTGAACAGCGACGTCGGGTCCGGGGCGGCAAGATCCTGGACCCAGCCGAAGAACGGCGCGTGCCGCATCTCGATGGTGACGAACAGCACCTTGTAGAGGGCGAAGAAGACCGGGATCTGGATCAGGATCGGCCAGCAGCCGGCCAGAGGATTGATCTTCTCCTCCTTGTAGAGCTGCATCAGCGCCTTCTGCTGCTTCTCCTTGTCGTCTTTGTACTGGTCGCGGATCTCCGTCATCTTCGGCTGCAATTTCCGCATTGCGCTCATCGAGCGGTACGACTTGGAGGCCAGCGGGAAGAACGCCGCCTTGATCACGACGGTGACGGCGAGGATGGCGACGCCGAAGTTACCGAACAGGCGGAAGAAGAAATCGATGACCGAGAACAAGGGCTTGGTGATGAACCAGAACCAGCCCCAGTCGATCAGCCGGTCGAACAGCTTGATCTCGAACTGGTCGCGATAGCCGTCGACGATGGCCACCACCTTGGCGCCGGCGAAGGCGCGGGTGGTGACTTCGGTGGTCTCGCCGGGCGCGATCGCGATCGCGGCCTCGAGGTAGTCGGCCTGGTAGATCGGCGTCGATTCGGTGCCGGAATGGATGAAGCGGCCGTCGAAGGTTCGCCCCTTCTCCGGGATCAGGGCGGCGGCCCAGTATTTGTCGGTGATGCCGAGCCATCCGTCGGAGACATTGGTCCACGTCTTGGGGCCGTCCTCCTGGATGGTGCTGTAGTCCTCCTCCTTCAGCCCGTCCTCGCCGAACACGCCGATCAGGCCTTCGTGCAGGATCCAGAAGCCGTGGACGACCGGCTCGCCGACACGGGTGAACCGGCCGTAGGGCGCAATCGCGACCGGCGCCGCGCCGCTGTTGGTCACCGTGTCGGTCACGGTGAACAGGTAGGCGTCGTCGAGCGCGATCGTACGGGTGAACGTGAGCCCTTCGCCGTTGTCGAACGACAGGGTCACCGGCGTGGTCGGCGTCAGTGTGGCGCCGGTGGCGGCCGTCCACGTGGTCTTGCCGTCGGGCACCGGGCCGACCGCGCCTTCCACCGCCTGCCATCCGAACTCCACGAAGGCGCTGGTCTCACCGCCGCTCGGCGACAGGAAGATGATGTTGGGGCTCTCGGGATCGACGGTCTCGCGGTACGAGTTGAGGCTGAGATCGTCGAGGCGGGCGCCGCTCAGATTGATCGAGCCCGTCACGCGGTCCGACACGATGGGGATACGCTGGCTCGCGGTCAGCGAGGCCTCGCGGCTGTCGGCGCCGCCCGCGGTCTCCGTCGGCAGAGCCGCCCGATCGCCGCTCACCGGCCCGGCGCTGGGGAGCGCGATGCCGTCTTCCGCGGGATCCCCGGATGTCGCCGCCTGCTCCTGCTGCTGCTCCGCGATCTGTTGCTGGCGCTCCAGTTCAGGGCCGGACACAAAGAACGTCCAGGCGAACAGGACGGCCAGCGACAGCGCGATAGCGAGTATGAAATTGCGATTGTCCGGCATGTCAGCGAGCCCTGTTCCCGGCGGTCCGGCCGCGCGAAATCTCCTCCAACCCGCTCCTTAGATCGTCGACGAGTCGTCCGAATGAAAGGGTCAGGGCAGCACGACGCCCGACCACAACATAGTTCAGAGATGGCTCGGCGCTATCCTCGACCGTACGAACCGCTTCCTTGAGACGACGGCGAATGCGGTTGCGCACGACGGCTATGCCCGTTTTCTTCGTGACCGTGAACCCGAATCGCGGAGCCGGCGATCCCGGTATGTGGGCGGCTTGCAGGACGAATCCGCGGCGCGTGACGCGACGTCCCTTGGCGACCGCACGAAACTCGAAACGACGCTTGAGGGTCTCCATGCCCGCGGAGCCGAACCGGCCCCGCGTCAGGCGCTCAGGCGCTTGCGGCCCCGCGCGCGCCGCGCCGCCAGCACTTTCCGGCCGGAGGCGGTCGCCATCCGCGCGCGAAAACCATGCCGCCGCTTGCGCACCAGCTTGCTGGGCTGGAAAGTCCGTTTCACGTTGAGTTCTCCGCGCGTCTTTTTCGCGAGCGGCATATAAAGTAAGGAGCCAAAACAAGTCAATGTAACGGTTGCGTCACCGAAGCTCGTCGCGGCCGATGGGCAGGAGACGCCATGGCTGAGGACCTGACCCCGGATCTGTGCGTCATCGGCGGCGGTCCGGCCGGACTGGCGGTGGCCACCGGTGCGGCCCGTCTCGGGGTCCCCACGGTCCTGATCGAGAAGGGCAGGCTCGGCGGCGCCCTTCTGAATGCCGGCGGCGTGGCCAATCTGGCGCTGCAATCCGCCGCCATGACCCGCGACCGCTTGCGGCGCGCCCCCGCGACCGGGGTCACCGGCGCCCCCCTCCAGGTCAACCTGTCGAAGGTCCGCGATTTCACGGCCACGGTCGAGAGCGAGGTGGCGGCGACCATGTCGATGGACCGCCTGCGGGCGCTCGACGTGAACGTCGTCGAAGGTGACGCGCGGTTTCTCGATGCCCGCACCGTCGAGGCCGGCGATCGGAGGGTGAGGGCGCGACGCTTTGTCGTCGCCGTGGGCACGCGGGCCGAGCCGTGGACCATCGACGGCCTCGACGGCATCGACCACCTGACGCCCGAGACCGCGCTCGATCTTGGCCGCAAGCCCAGCCACGTCATTGTCTTGAGCGACGAGCCCTACGGCTTTCCGCTCGTCCAGGCCTATGCGCGCCTGGGGATCGACGCGACGCTGGTGGGGACGGCGCATCCGCTGCCGGACCACGACCGCGAGCAGGTGGAGATCGTCACCGAACACCTGCGCGAGGAAGGCATCCGGCTGCGGTTCGGCATGACCATCGCCTCCGCCGCGAAACGACGGGGCGGTTTCCGCGTGACGCTCGGCGAGGCCCACCGTGAGGCAACGGGCGGGACGACGGTCGAGGGCAGCGGTCTGGTCGTGGCCGGACGGCGCGCGCCCGATCTCGATCGCCTCGATCTCGCCGCCGCCGGCGTCGAGCGCACCGCGGACGGCGTGGTGGTCGATCGCTCGCTCCGCACCGCCAACCGCCGCGTCTATGCCATCGGCGACGCCGTGCCGGGGCCGCGCAGCGTCGCCCGGGCGCGGGCCGAGGCCGCGCGGGTGCTGTACTCCATCGTCCATCGGCTGCCGTCGCGCGGCGCGACCGAGGCCGCGCGGATCGTCCACACCGATCCGGGGATCGCCGCCGTCGGCGCGACCGAGGACGACGCCCGGGCACGCCACGAGGGGGTGCGCGTGGTGCGCTACCCGGTCAACGCCGTGGTCCGCGCCCATATCGAGCGCACCCCCCACGGCGCCGTCAAGGCGGTGGTCTCGCCCCGCGGTCGGGTGATCGGCGCGAGCATCGTCGCCACCGGCGCGGACGAGATGCTGGCGCCGTGGTCGCTGGCGGTCGCACGCCGCCTGCCGGTCGAGGCGGTGGCGACGATGTCGGTGGGCCACCCGTCGTTGGCCGAAGCGTCGGTGATGGCGGCGGCGGAGGCGATGAGCCTCGATTTGACGCCCGCCTGGCAGCAGCGCATGATTCGCGCGCTTCGAATCTTCGGCTGATCGATGCTCGACCAGACGCGAAACCGCGAGCAATCTCAGGAGGATGCGCCCTCGCCCCCGCCGAAGCGGGGCCGCGCGCCCGGGCTCTCGGTGCGCCTTCTGGCCTTCACGATCCTGTTCGTGACGGTGGCCGAAGTCCTCCTCTACGTGCCCTCGGTCGCCAATTTCCGCGTGAGCTGGCTCGCCGACCGGGTGACCATGGCCGATGCCGCGAGTGCCGTCCTCTTGCGGACCGGCGAAACCGAGATCGACCGTGACATCCAGGATGAGCTTCTGAGCGCCGTCGGGGCGACGGCCATCGCCGTTCGCGGCGGCGCCGTCAGCCGCCTGATCGCGACCGTGGAGCGGCCGCCCGATGTCGACGTGGTCGCCGATCTGCGCAGCATGGACCCGATCGCCGAGATCGTCGACGCCTTCGCCACCCTAACGGCGGGGGAGGCGCGCACCATGCGCGTGATCGGCCGCACGCGCACCGGCGCCCTGATCGAGATCCTCCTCGACGATCGGGCGCTGCGGGCGGCGATGCTGGAATACTCCATCAACGTGCTGTGGCTGTCGGCGTTTCTGTCGGTGATCACCGCCGTACTTCTCTACTTCACCATCAACGTGCTGCTGGTGCGCCCCATGCGCCGGCTGACGCAGAACATGATCGCCTTCTCCGATGCGCCGGACGCCCGCGACCGCGTCATTACGCCCTCAGGACGACGCGACGAGATCGGCGTTGCCGAGCGTCATCTGGCGCGCATGCAGGGGGACCTGCAGGAAACGCTGCGCGAGCGCCGCCACCTCGCCGACCTCGGGCTTGCCGTCTCCAAGATCAACCACGACCTGCGCAACATGCTGGCCTCGGCGCAGCTCTTTTCCGATCGCATCGGCAGCGTTCCCGACCCGGCCGTCCAGCGCTTCGCCCCGAAGCTCATCGGCGCGCTCGACCGGGCGATCGCCTACTGCCAGACGACGCTGGCCTATGGCCGCGCCGGCGAGGAGCAGCCGACCCGGCGCCTGATCCGCCTCGGCCGCCTGGTCGACGACGCGGCCGAGGTGTTGGGGCTGCCGGGCCACGCCGACATCACCTTCGAGAAGCACATCCCCGATGATCTCGAGATCGACGCCGATCCCGACCAGTTGTTCCGCGTTCTCGTCAATCTCGGCCGCAACGCCGTCCAGGCGCTGGAGCGCGATCCCGGCCCCGCGGTGATCCGCCGTCTGGCGATCTCGGCCGAGCGGACCGATGGCCGCGTCACCATCGTCGTGCGCGACACGGGTCCGGGCGTGCCGGCCCGCGCCAGGGACAATCTGTTCCAGGCGTTCCACGGCTCGGTGACGCCGGGCGGGACGGGCCTGGGTCTCGCTATCGCGGCCGAGCTCGTCGACGCCCATGGCGGCGCGATCCGCCTATTGGATGACGGCGAGCCGGGCGCGGCCTTCGAGATCGTCATCCCCGACCGGCATGCCGTCGGCGGCAACGGCGACAGCGCGTGACGCGGCGGCCTGCGGCCCTTGCCAAGTCGCCGGGGAGACTTTAGCTATGCCGGGCTGCGGCGGCGTTGGACGCCGTTGCCCAAGCGCTCGTAGCTCAGCTGGATAGAGCACCAGACTACGAATCTGGGGGTCAGGGGTTCGAATCCTCTCGAGCGCGCCAGTATTTTCAAGGACTTAGCTGATCGGCGTTCGGACGCGCTGTTCACTCGCCGGCCTTGGGGAGTTCGTGGAACTCCGCGAACAGTTCGGCGACTCCTTGGTCAGACGTGGGCGAATGTCAGTTGGCCGGTTTCGCTCTCGTTTGCGGGCCCCACGTCGATGGTCACGTTGTGACCGAGCTTGGTAAGGAAGCCCAGAAGCCGTTCCAGGGAGAAGCCTTCGAAGCGCCCACGGAGCAGTTTCGATACGTCCGGTTGTTTCAGACCGATGAGCTTGGCCGTGGCGGTTTGCGTGAGCCCGCGCTGATGGATGGTGTCGGCGATCGCGGCAACGACCTGCGCCTTGAGCAGATGGTCCTCGGCATTGGGCAGGCCGAGGTCTGCGAAGACGTTGCCGCTCCCTCGGATGATCTTTGTCTCGGTGCTCATGGCTCGCCTGTAGTGAAATTTACTTCAGCGAGCCTTTCAAGGGCTATCACGAAGTACGCCGTGGAGGGTCTTCGGTAGGCGACCGGCACGGGGCGGCTGTCGGCACACCGCGCGTCAAAAACTCAGTAGCTAGCGTCCGACCCTATGCAGAGAGTAGTAGATCTTGGCCTTCAACGCGCCGGGCCATTGCTCTCGGTCAAGTGTTTCGACAACCCATGCAAATGGATCGGCGGATTGGAGCCGTGCCGCCAGCGGGTCGTAACGTGCCTTGTCCGAAAGCAGAATGTGGGCAGCCTGTTGTTGGGTGACACTGAGCTCGACCGGACGTGACGTTGTCGTCAGCGTTGATACCTCGTCCTGACCGGAGAGATTGGCTGCATGGTCGTAGGGATCGTCCGGCGAGACGTCCTCCAGCGAGAAAAGTTCCACCAGATCTCCAAGGATGACGTCAAAGTCATACGCGAGGACGAGCGCGCCATTGCGGCAAACACGCCGGAGCTCCACAGCCACGTCCCCGGCGTTCAGATAGGAGAGAACGCCGGCAAATGTGACCAGATCGATCGAGGCATCATGAACGGGCAGTTCATCGCCGCTGCCGAGTAGATAGGTGATCCTGGGGTGCTCGGTTGCCCGGTCCAGCATCGCCTGACTGTGGTCGACCGCGATAACGCGTTCGCATCGTTCTGCCAGGGCGATCGCCGAGTAGCCGGTGCCGCAACCGACATCCAATCCGGTCCCGAATTGCCGGCCGTCCAGAGCTTCGTCCAGTATCAGCTTGTGCAAGGGCGGGCGATAAGCTGCGTAGTGCCGTGCGATCTGCCCATCGTAAATATGCAAATCGGGCTCCCCGTTCTGGACATCGCTGCGACCCTTACGCGGGATCGTAGACCAGCCTGAATCCCTGATGCGTCGTGGTGCTGTCGGGCGAGTTGCCGGTGCGGGCCGCGATCCGATAGCGATAGCAGTAGCTCGCGTGACACAGGAACGAGCCGCCCTTCAGCAGCTTGTAGCCCGCCTTGCCGGCGTGTTCCGACCGCGCCGCCTTGTTGGATGCACGCACCTTGAAGGCCTGCGAGGTCCACTCCCAGACGTTGCCGACCAGATTGAACAGGCCGTAGCCGTTGGGCGCGAAGGATCGCGCCGGCGCCGTGGCGATGTAGCCGTCCAGTCCGCGGTTGGCGCGCGGGAAGTCGCCCTGCCAGATGTTGCAGGGAAAATGATCCGTGTCGTTGGGCTCGCTGTCGCCCCAGGGAAAGCGCGCGTCGCCAAGCCCGCCGCGCGCCGCGTGCTCCCATTCAGCCTCGGTGGGCAGGCGCCCCGAGGCCCAGGTCGCGAAGGCGTTGGCGTCGTTCCAGGAGACGTGGACGACCGGATGGTCCGGCCGCCACGCGGCTTCCGAACCGGGGCCGTTGATCAACCGCCAGTTCGCGCCCTTGATCTCGCGCCACCACGGTGCCGCCGCCACCGCGCGGCTTGGCGGGGCGTCGTCGGGCAGGTTCCCGGCGAACACGAACGAGTCGCCGATCCGCTCGGCCTCGGTGACGTAGCCGGTGTCGTCCACGAACGCCTTGAAGCGCGCATTGGTCACCGTTGTCCGGTCCATGCGGAACGGTTTCACCCGGACCTTGCGGACCGGGCTTTCGTCGTCGAGATCGAGGATCGGCCGGTCGGTCCCGACCCGCGCCATCCCGCCGGGGATGTCGGCCGTGTCGTCGACGGCCCGGCTGCCGGAATGCACCACCGGCGCTTCGGTGGCCGCGACGCCGGTCGGCCGCGATGGCGCACAACAGGTCGATGTCGGCTCCGCCGCCGCGGGGCGCGCGGATTCCGCGCCCGCCGTCGCTTCCTGTCCCACGCTGGCGGGCATGGTCCCGACCGTCCTTCATCAGATGTCGACCGGGGTGGTTGTCGCACATTTCCTCCGCCCGCGGTATCGGGCCTATGATCTTCCTCACGGCGCGTGTCCTGTGTTTTGGGCTATGCTGGCACGACGCTGACCGCTCTTGGGAGGAGACGTGAGCGAGACCGACAACACCATGGGCGCGAACAAGCGGCCCGCGAGCCCGGTGACCGTCCTCACCGTGACGCCGCTGGAACTCCTCGACCTCCTCGGCGCGGCCCTCCGTGATTTTCGCGTTGCCGCGCTCTACGACCTGGTGCTCGGCGGCATCTATGCCGTCGGCGGATGGGTCCTGATTGTCCTGCTGGTCTGGCTCGACCTTCCGTTCCTGGTGTATCCGCTGGCCGCCGGCTTTGCGCTGATCGCGCCCTTCGTTGCGGCGTCGTTTTACGCCGTGAGCCGCATCCTGGAACGCGGCGAGACCCTGACCTGGCCCGGCATCCTCGCCTCGGTGCGGCGCGCGGCGACGTCGGATCTCGGCTGGATGGCGCTGGTGACCGGCTTCTGCCTGTTCATCTGGGTCGATATCGCCGGAATCCTGTTCCTGACGTTCCTCGGCACCAGCGTGCTCAATCCGCAAGCGCTGATCGGCGTCATCTTCACCACGCCGACGGGGCTTCTGTTTCTCGCCGTCGGCCACATCATCGGCGCCTTCATCGCGCTCGCCGTCTTCTCGTTCTCCGTCACCTCGTTCCCGATGCTGTTCGACCGCGATGTCGATTTCGTCACTGCCATGGTCACGAGCGTCAAGGTCGTGATCGCCAACCCGGTCACCATGATCCTGTGGTGCGTGACCATCGCCGCGCTGATCACGCTGTCGCTGCTGTCGGGTCTGGTCGGCCTGTTCGTGATCCTTCCCGTCCTCGGGCACGCTTCGTGGCATCTCTATCGCCGTGCGCTGTCGCCGGAAGAGACCGACGACTGAACGCCGTCACGTTCGCGCCGCGCTTCGTAACGTTCCGGCGCGCCTCGTTTTCGCAACTTTGTTATGCGAATCGCCTAGAACCCTGCGCTTGGCCAGAGTGAACCATGCCGCGCTACGCTGTCTTTCTGACCTCGCTTCCCGGCGACCGCCTGACCAGGGCGGCTGCGTCGTGGCTCGGTCGCGACGCCTTTTCCGGCGCTGCCGTCCCACCGGCGGCCGATCTCGGTCTGGAGCCCGCCGAGATCGCCGCGCTCACCCACACGGCGCGGCTCTACGGCTTCCATGGCACGCTGAAGGCGCCGTTCCATCTCGCCGAGGGGGTCAGTGAAGACGATTTCGTGGCCGCGTTCGAGGCGTTCTGCGCCACTGCACCCCGCCTCGCGTTTCCACCGCTGGCGCTCGGCTCGATGTCGGAGTTCCTGGCCCTGCTCCCGACCGGCCCGGTTCCCGAACTGAACGCCCTCGCTGACACGGTCGTCGAGCACTTCGACCGGTTCCGCCGGCCGCCGTCCCATGCCGAGATCGAGCGACGCAACGTTCCCTCGCTCAGCGACGCCGAGCGTCGTAATCTGTGGGATTGGGGGTATCCTTACGTGAAGGACCAGTTCCGCTATCACATGACGTTGACGCGCCGCGTTCACGAGGGCGAGGCGGAGGCCGTGCGCCGGGCGCTCGATGCCTGCTTCCCGCCCGACATCATCGCCGACGCGTGCGCCGCGCTGGCGGTGTTCAGGCAGCAGGAGCCGGAGGGGCCGTTTGTCGTCCGTGCGTGGCACCCCATCGACGCCCGCCAGACCCTCCAGATGGCGTAACGCAGCATGACCGCCGATATCGTCCTTTCCAACGCCCGCATCGTCCTCGACCGTGAGGTGGTCCACGGCTCGCTGTCCGTGGTGGACGGTCGCATCGCCGCCGTCGATCCCGGTCCGTCCGCGCGCGGTGAAGACCTCGACGGGGACTATGTCATCCCCGGCCTGGTCGAACTGCACACCGATCATCTGGAAGGCCACTACGCGCCGCGCCCGGGCGTGCGCTGGAACCCCATCGCCGCGGTGCTGGCCCACGACGCCCAGATCACCGCGTCGGGCATCACCACCGTGTTTGACGCGCTTCGGGTCGGCACCGACGACGATGACGGCGACATGACCGAAGCGGACATGCAGACGCTGGCCGATGCGATCGACGACAGCGTCGCCAACGACCGTGTCCGCGCCGATCATCTGCTCCACGTCCGCTGCGAGGTCTCCGCGGCCAATTGCCTGGAATCGTTTGAGAAATTTCGCTCCCACCACCGGCTGAGACTGGCTTCGCTGATGGACCACGCGCCGGGGCAACGGCAGTTCGCGAAGATCGAGGCTTACGCGGCCTACTATCAGGGCAAGCTCAAGATGAGCGACGAGGCCTTCGCCCGGTTCTGCGAGGAACGCCTGACCGCCTCGGAGACCTATGCCGCGCCGAACCGCACCGCGATTGCCGGCATCTGCCGCGACCAGGGGATCATCCTCGCCAGCCACGACGACGCGACCATCGCCCACGTCGACGAATCGATCGAACAGGGCGCGCGCGTGGCCGAATTCCCGACCACGCTCGAGGCCGCCCGCGCCGCCCATGAGGCGGGGCTTGCCGTGATGATGGGCGCGCCCAATCTGGTGCGTGGCGGTTCGCACTCCGGCAACGTCTCCGCCCGCGATCTGGTCGATCGCCATCACCTCGACATCCTGTCGTCGGACTACATTCCCTTCAGCCTGATCCAGTCGGCGTTCCATCTCGGCGAAAGCGAAGCCGACGTTTCGCTTCCGGAGGCCATCGCCATGGTCGCGCGCAATCCCGCGCGCTCCGTCGGCCTCGACGACCGCGGCGACATCGCGCCGGGGCAGCGCGCCGATCTGGTGCGGGTCCGTGTCGACCACGCGCTCCCCATCGTTCGTGCGGTATGGCGGCAGGGTGAGCGCGTCGGGTGAGCCCGCCGCACCTGCGACCGGGGTCGCGCGGGCGGTCGCGCGCCTGACGCCCGGCCTCGGCGCTCTCGTCCTCGTCGTGGGACCCAGCGGTTCCGGCAAGGATACGCTGATCCGCTGGGTTCGGGACAACACCGGCGACCGTCGCCTGGTGTTCGTGCGCCGCACCGTAACGCGCGCCGCCGACAGGGCGTCCGAAGACCACCACTCGTTGCCGCCGGCCGCCTTTGCCGAGGCGGAATCGCAAGGTGCGTTCGCCGTGGCCTGGGACGCCCACGGCCTCCGCTACGGTTTGCCGGCGTCGTTGTGCGACGACCTCGATGCCGGCCGCATCGCGATCGCGAACGGTTCGCGTCAGGCCCTGCCGGTGCTTCGTCGCGCCTTCGGCAATCTGGTGGTCGTTCATCTGGAGGTCGCCGCCGACATCCTCGCCCGCCGTCTTGCCGGGCGTGGCCGCGAAGCCCCGGAGCGCATCGCAGCCCGACTGGAACGCGGCGCGGCGCCGGTCGATGCCGGCGATGATGTTGTCCGTGTCGACAATTCGCGGGCGATCGAGGCGGCCGGCGGTGCGGTTCTGGCGCTTGTCGACGCGGCCGCCGCGCAAATCGGCCTCTCCGATCCCGAAGTGCAGGGCGGGCGTCCACGAGTCTTCTAACCGGCAGGCACGAATACCTTGCTTGCCAAGCCCCGGTGCTTATAACCAACCGGTCGGCAATCAAGAAAAAGTCGCAGGGGGAGCGATGCCGGACCACCTCGTACCGGCCGGGGGCGAATTACAGGTCGAGAGCGTTTATCGTACCGACGCGGAGGGTGTCCTCGCCGAGGAGTTCGGCGACGAGATCGTCGCGGTCAACATGACCTCGGGCAGGTACTTCAGCCTCCGCGGTCTCGGTCGCGCCATCTGGCTGGACCTTGGCGCCGGCCATCCTCCGAGCCGCATCCTTGGGGCCTTCGCGGGCTCCAACAGCGGTTCGCCCTCCGAAGGCGACGTGGAAGCCTACATCGCCAAACTGGCGACCGAGGGGCTGATCGAACCGCGACCACCGTGCGTTGTCGACGGCGACGACTTGGCGGTGGTGGCGTCGCTGCAGGCCGGCGACGAGCTCGGCGAGCTCGAAATGTACGACGATATGGCCGACCTCCTCCTGGCCGACCCCATTCACGAGGTCGACGAAAAGACGGGCTGGCCGGCGCCGCGTCCCGAGAGCGGCGGCTCCGAAATCAGCGGCCCGGAAAACAGCGACAAGGCGTGACCGCGGCCACGGCCGGCACGTTATCCGTCAACGCCGATGACCTTGTCGCCTTCGCGCAGGACGCGATGGCGCGCGCGAGGCGCGTTTCTTCCGAGAGGCTGACCGGGTTCTCCGTCGACGTCGCCGGCATGCACGTCCGTGTCGGTGTCAGCGATGCCGGCCTTGCCACCCTCTATCGCGATCGGCTCGGGCGCGGCCCGATTGATGACGGCCGCAACGAGCCGGATGTCCGGCTTCTCGCCTTGCGGGCGGCGGACCTCGGCCTCGCACCGCCGGTACTCAGCACCACCGGCAAGGATACCGGCTGGTTTCAGGCGGAGATGCGCCGTGCCGGGCTCCGCGGCCCGGTCCCGCATGATCTGCGCGTCTGGCGGCTGTTCGACCCGGACGCCCGTTTCGGTCTCCAGCTTCTCGGCGACACGGCCGACCTGCCGCCCTGGGATGCCGGCTCGCCGCTCCTGCACCTGATCCGCTATGCGCTCGGCGAGCGCGACCTGCGCGTCTGCCACGCCGCGACCGTGGCCGACAGGGGGCGGGGGATCGTCATCTTCGGCGACGGCGGCGCCGGCAAGTCCGCCACCACGCTCACCGGTATCTGCGCCGGCCTGTCGACGGTGGGCGATGATTACATCGCCGTCAGGGCGGGTGAGCCGTTCGTCGCCCGGCCGCTCTATCGCGTCATCAAGCAGGCGCCGGCGTTTCTCCGGCGGCTGGGCGATCGCGCCGCAACGGCCGCCGAACGGGGGCGGGTCAACTGGCAGGGCAAGATCGAACTCGACCCGTGTGACCTGCGCGCCGACTGCCTGATCGAGGAGATGTCGATCGATGCCGTCGCCGTGCCCCGCATCGAGCCGGCGCGACGAAGGCCCGACGCCGTACCGATCTCGCCGGCCGTGGCGCTGCGGGCGGCGATGCGGACCAACCTCTACCAGCACCACGCCGAGCCGGACGACGGGCTGGCGTTCTTTTCCCGCTTGACCCGCGTGCCCTGTTTCCGGCTTGACCTCGGCACCGATCTCACCGCCAATGCGGACCTCCTCACCAGCCTCGTTCGTGGAGACCATCCTTGAGCCTGATCAGCGTGATCATGCCGATCTACAACGGCGAGCGCTTCGTTGCCGAAGCCCTTGAGTCGGTCCAGCGCCAGGAGGTTGCCGATCTGGAGATCATCGTGGTCGACGACGGGTCCACCGACGGCTCGGCCGCGTACGTCGAGGCGCTGGCTGCCGTTGACGGGCGCATTCGCCTTCTAAGGGGCGCACGTTCCGGCGTCGCGGCCGCCCGCAACAGGGGGCTGCGGGCCGCGCGGGGTGACCTGATCGCCTTCATCGACTGCGACGACGTCATGCCCGAGGGGCGTCTGGCGCGGAACCTGAAGCTCTTCGCGTCGGATCCGACGGTGGACGTGATCCTCGGCGACATCGTCTACTTCAGCGAGCTCGGTGCCGACGGGAAACCGGCCGGGGGGACGCCGTACATTCGTCTCCAGACCGTGAATCTGCCGGCGCATGTCTTTCGCCGCGCCGCTTTCGAGCGCGTCGGTCTGTTCGACGAGAGCTTCGAGCAGGCGGAAGACGGCGATCTCATCCTGCGCATGCGCGAAGCCGGCGTGAAGCTGGTGAACGACGGTGAGGTCGCCCTCTATTACCGCCGCCACCCCGACAACATGACCAACGATACCGGGACGGCAAAACGGGCGATGGTGCAGATGGTGCACGCGTCGCTCAAGCGCCGCCGGGCCGCCGGCGCCGTCAGCGACGTGCCGAAAATCGTGCGCGTGGGCGAGGAGGCCCGATGACGTCGGCCTACACGGTGGTCATGCCGGCGTTCAACGCGGAACGCTGGCTGCGCGAAGCGCTGGACTCGGTCCTGACGCAATCATGTCCGCCATCGTCGATCATCGTCGTCGATGACGGCTCGACCGATTCCACGGCCGCGCTCGCGGCCGGTATCGATGCGCGCATTCGCGTCATCCGACAGGACAATCAGGGTTGCGGACCGGCCACCAGCCGCGGTCTCGAGGAGGTGACCACGGAGATCGTGGCCTTCCTTGACGCCGACGACACGTGGCTTCCCGGCAAGGCGGCGGCGCAGTTGGACAGGCTTGGGAGGAACGCAGGTCTGGACGGCGTCTTTGCGCACGGCCGCCTGGTCCCGGATGCCGATCTGCCGTCGGACCGGGAAATCGTGCGCCCCATATGGGGCCGCTCCACCCTGATGGTACGGACGGCGCGGGTCCGGGAGGTCGGCGCGATCGTCGACCCCGAGGGCGGCCACGGCGATATGGTGGACTGGATCGCGCGCGCTCGCGACCTCGGCCTGCGGTTCGAGATGCTGGGCGAGGTGTTCGCGATCCGTCGCCTGCACACGCAAAGCCTGACCTTCGGCAAGAGCTCGAAGGATCGCGGCTACCTGGTGGCGGCCAAGGCCGCGCTTGACCGACGGCGGCAATCGATCGGCCAATGATACGACCGGCCCGGCCGCGGCCGAGCATCGACCTGCTCCTGAAGGCGGTGCTTCTTCCGCTCGATGAGGCCCGCAACGCGTGGCGGGCCTGGGTCGCGCTGCGCGATTTCGATGCCGTCACCGCCGACGAGGTCCGCCTGCTGGCCGTCCTGTCGGCCCGGCTCGGCGACATCGATCCGGACTCGCCGCTCCGGCCCCGGATCAGCGGCGTCGCGCGCGCCGACTGGACCCGCAGCCAGGTGACCCTTACGCGATCGCTCGACGCCGTCGACAGCCTCGAGCGGGCCGGGGTGCCGTTCATCGTCTTCAAGGGCGCCGCCCACTACGCCGAGGGGCTGGCGCGCCGGCGCGTCCTGTTCGATATCGACGTGCTGGTGCGCGAAACCGACCTGGCTGCGGCGATCGACGCCCTGTTCGCCGACGGGTGGAAGGGCGCCCGCGGCGAATCCCGGGCGTTCGTGCGGGCGGTAGCGAGCGCACGCATCAGCATCAACCTCGCCCGCCACCCCTTCGGCGACGTCGATCTCCACCGCAGCCTCTTCCACCGCAGCTTTCCCGATCGCGACGCCGACGCGGCCGTGTGGGCGACGGCACGCCGGGTCGTGCTCAGCGGACACCGGATCAGCGTGCCGGCGGATGAGGTCGCGACCCTCGTGTCTCTCGCCCACGGTGCGCACAGCAGCAGCGGCGACTGGGTGCTTGATCTTGCCGCGCGCCTTGGCGAGCGGCCGCCCGACTGGGACGCCTTTCTCGATCTCGCGGTGCGCTGGCGGTTGGCGGCGCCGGCTTGTGCCGGTCTCGCCTACCTCCGCCAGGACCTCGGGATCGACGTTCCGGGATCGGTGCTGACGGCGCTCGCAGCCGCGCCGGTCAGCTTCGCGGAGCGGGCGAGCCACTGGTCCCACGGACGGCAGGATCGCCGTCGCTGGTTCCTGGAGCAGCCCGTCGGTCAGGTTGCCGACAACGTGTTGCGCCGGCGCGGTTACCGGCTGGCGGCGTCCGACCGCACGCATCTGACGATCGCACGGCCGGGCTTCCGCGCCGCCCGTGCCGTCCGCAAGCTGCCAGCACGGGTCGATCCGGCTTGGGGGTGCCGCCATGCGCTGACTTGGGAGGAGACCGGCGGTCGTGACCTTGCCGCCGAGATCGAGGTCCGCCTGCCGGGCCCGGTCCGTCAGGTGCGCTTCGACGTCATGCACGGCGACGAACTGGTGGCCGGGCTGCAGATCCGCTTGCCGGCGGACTTCCGCGGTGGCGTCTGCCGTCGGGCCTTTCTGTTGGCGCTGCCCGATCAGGCCGCGGGCCAGCCGCTGACCGTGAGCCTGCACGAACGCCCGGATCATGGCGCCGCGGGACGGAGCGGGCCCGGCCCGGCGTTCCGCATCCTGCGTGCGGGGGCGTTCTAAACCAGTCGGGTCAGGTCGGCCGGCGGGGCGAACGGCGCCGCTCCCACGCGCGCGAACACGCTGGCCGGCACCGAGATGTCGGCGAGATAGAGCGGCATGTCCGCATAGGCTTCCGGCAGGCCCCGCTTGAGGGCGGCGATGGTCAGGATGGCGTCCGGCCGCACCGAGACCTCGGCGACCGATCCGCGCGCCGCGTAGAAGCCGCTCGGGACGTCGAGCGAAATGCAGCGGGCGGTCCGGCGCCGGTTGATGAAGCCCACGGCCTCGGCAGCAACGCCCCGCAGCGCGCCGTTGAGCGCGTAACCGACCAGGCCGTCGAGCAGGACATCGAAGGCGTCGGGGTCGGCCGGGAGCTGGTCGAGGACGGGCACCGACAGCGCCTCGATTGTCGCCAGCTGGCGGGCGGGGACGCCGGAGAAGGCGGCCGGCGGCGCGCTCACGTAGACGCTGACCGGGTAGCCCCAGCCGGCGAGGCGCCGGGCGGCGGTCAGCGCGCCGCCGCCGTTGCCGCCGCGGCCGGCCAGCGCCAGAAACCGGGTCGTCGGCGTCGCGCCGATCGCGGCCAGACGGGCGAGGCTGCGGCCGGCGTTTTCCATCATCTGGATCAGCCCGATCCCCAGATCCTCCTCCATGATCCGGTCGACCTCGACCATGGCCGCGCGATCGACCGAAGGCACGCTGGTCCTGGGCAGCGTGGACAGGTCAAAGGTCGTAGGCACGGCCGTTCCCCCGATTTCCCGGTAGCCTTGGGCGGCAACCTCCCGTAGACCACCTGTCGGAAAGACGGAAGCCGGACCGGGGCCGGAGGAGCAGGATGCGGGTGAAGGTGCAGCGTCGAACCAGGCTGCGTGCCCTCGACGATTTTGTCCGCGACCAGATGTTTCCGGGCTTGTTCGCCCGGCTGGACTACCGGTACCGCGCCCACACCAAGCCGCCGCTCAACGGTCAGTCGGGCCGCAAGGCGATCATGTCCGCGATCGTCGACCGATGCGGTATCGAACAGTTCGTCGAGACCGGAACGTTTCGTGGCGCCACGACCGCCTGGTTCGCCGGGTACGGCCTGCCGGTGCACACCGTGGAGCTCAACCATCGTTTCGCGATCCTTGCGCGGCTGCGCTTCGGGGACAATCCGCTGGTGCGCACCGCGGAATCCGACTCCGCGACGTTCATGGAGGAGATTGCGGCCGATCCCGCGATCACGGCGCGCACGACCCTGTTCTACCTCGACGCCCACTGGGGCGAGATGTTGCCGCTCGCGGCCGAACTCACCACCCTCCATCGCGCCTTTCCGCGCGCCGTGGTCGTCATCGACGATTTTCGTGTCCCCCACGACGACGGCTACGCCTTCGACGATTATGGTCCGGGCAAGCGGCTCGACCTCGACTATCTGGCCGGGACGACCGTCCATGCATGGCCGGCGTTCTTTCCGGCGTTGCCGGGGCGGGACGAGGACGGCGGCAAGCGCGGTTGCGTCGTGCTGGCGTCCGACGACGAGCTCGCGGGCCGGCTGGACTCGATTGCGCTCCTGCGTCGCTGGACCGCGGCGGCGGCGGCCTGAGCTACCTTGAGCCATGCCAACCCCCATCCCGGCGTTTCTCATCAATCTCGACCGCAGCACGGCGCGGCTGGCGCACATGATGAGTGCCTTCGACAGGCTCGGGATCGCCTACGAGCGTGTGCCCGCCGTTGATGGCCAGGGTCTCGCGCCGGCGGAGCTGGCGGCCGCCGGACCGCTTATGACAGCCGGCGAGGTCGGCTGTTACCTCAGCCATCGCAGCGCCTGGGGCCGGATCGCTGCGTCGGGTGCGTCCTTCGGCGCCGTGTTCGAGGACGACATTCATGTCGCCGCGTCGCTCGCGACCTTTCTTGCCGCGCCCGACTGGATTCCGGACGATGCCGAAATCGTCAAGATCGATACGATGCTGAACACCGTCTACATGGACCGGAACGGCGCGCAGGCGCCGGCCGGCTACCGCCTTGCGCGGCTGCGCTCCACCCACTCCGGCGGCGCCGGTTACATTCTGGCATCGGTGGTCGCCGCCCGGTTGGTCGATGCCGCCGCCACGCCGGACCGCCCGGTGGACGCGGTTCTGTTCGAGGACGGGACCGGGACGCCGGCGGCGCATCGAATCTACCAGCTCGATCCCGCGCTTTGTATTCAGAACGATCAGGTCGCCGGCGCCGGGCACGACCCGGCGCTCGCCAGCGACATCCACGCGTCGCGCAAGGCCCACCGCCGGCGGCGGAAGACCCCGCTCACGCGCCTGCGCGACGAAGGCCGTCACGTCGCGGAGAGAATCGCCAGGACCGCCCATGGATGGCGCTCGGGCTACACTGCCCGTCGCATCCCGTTTGCCGGAACGCACCAATGACCAACGGCAAGGCGCCGCTGTCGATCAGCTTCCACAACTTTCACGACGCGTTCCGGCCGCGGAAGTCGTTTTTCGCCAGCGCCTTGTCCCAGGTCTATGACCTCGACATCGTGAGCGCCGGGCGCGACGTGCAGATCTCGAGCGTGTTCGGCCGCGAGCTTCTCCCGGTCGTGCCGGCCGGCCGGCCGTTGCGCGTGTGGTGGACGGGCGAAGCCCGCGACCCGCAACACCAGAGCTTCGACCTCTATTTCGGGTTCCGGCACGCCATGCCGCTCCTCGGCGGTGCGTGGCACCGCTACCCGTTGTGGATCACGTATCTCGACTGGTGGGACGAGACGTCGCCTTACCATGTCGGGCATCTGCTCGCGCCGCGGCAGCCCGGCGAGCGGTCGCGCTTCTGCAATTTCATCTACTCGGCGCCCGCGACGTTGCGAGCGGAGTTCTTCATGCAACTCGACGCCGCGCGCGGCGTCGACAGTCTCGGCCGGCTTCTCAACAACACAACCGACAGCCCGCCGCGGGGCCGTCGAAGCAAGCTGGAGATTCTCGAGCAGTCGCTCTTCACCATCGCGTTCGAGAACCAGATCGCCGAGGGCTATGTGACCGAGAAGCTGCTGGAACCGCTGCTCGCGGGCTCGATCCCTATCTACTGGGGCACGGCGGACGCGGCGCGTGACTTCAACCCCGACGCCTTCATCGACGCGACCGCCTTCGACACGGTCGATGCGCTGGTAAGGCATGTGCTTGAGATCGCCGACGCACCGGAGCGCTACGAGGCGCTGGCCACGGCGCCGCCGTTTCGTGACAACGTGATCCCGGAGCGCTTCCGGCCGGACTACTTCGTCGATCGCATCAGCGAGGCGCTGGGCAGTGCCGGTCCGCGACCGTGGGAGCGGCGCGAATGGGTGCAGCCGTCACGGGCCTTCGGCAAGCGCGTCGAGGATCGGCTCAGGACGATGCGGCGCGCATGGGCGCGATTGCTGCGGCGGGTGTGAACTCTGTCGTCAGGCGGTGACACCGGGTATATAGCGTCCGTCCGATCAGGGAGAGGCATGTCTTGGAGCAGAAACGCGCACTTGTTTGTGGGGCCGGGGGTTTTATCGGGCATCACATCGTGAACCGGCTTCGCGACGAGGGTTTCTGGGTCCGCGGCGTGGACCTCAAGCGGCCGCGGTTCTCCGCCACCCGGGCCAACGACTTCGTCGTCGGCGACCTTCGTGATCCGCTCATGGTCGGACGCCTGTTCGACGGGTCCTATGACGAGATCTACCAGCTTGCCGCCGACATGGGCGGCGCGGGATACATCTTCACCGGGGAGAACGACGCGGACGTGATGCACAACTCCGCGACGATCAACCTCAACATCCTCGACGCCTGTGTTCGCGTCCCGCCCGGCCGCGTCTTCTACTCCTCGTCGGCCTGCATCTATCCCGAATACAACCAGCTCGATCCCGATGATCCGAAATGCTGGGAAGACAGCGCCTATCCCGCCGCGCCCGACAGCGAATACGGTTGGGAGAAGCTCTTCAGCGAGCGCCTCTATCTGGCCTACGCCCGCAACCACGGCCTGACGGTCCGGATTGCGCGCTACCACAACATCTTCGGCCCCGAGGGAAGCTGGAACGACGGCAAGGAGAAGGCGCCGGCCGCGATCTGCCGCAAGGTGGCCATGGCGGCGGACGGCGGGACGGTGGAGATTTGGGGCGACGGATCGCAGACACGATCGTTTCTCTTCATCGAAGAGTGCCTCGAAGGCACGCTGCGCCTGACGCGGTCGGACTTTGAAGGACCCGTCAACATCGGCTCCGACGAGATGATCAGCATCAACGGCCTGGCCGATCTGGTTGCCGATATCGCGGGCAAGGTCATCGTCAAGACCCACGTTTCAGGACCGACCGGCGTGCGCGGCCGCACCTCCGACAACAGGTTGATCGCCGAGAAGCTTGGCTGGAGGCCGCAGGCGAGCTTGCGCGCGGGGCTGACCGAGACCTACCGCTGGATCGAAGGGCAGGTCGCCGCCCTCGATCTCAAGGCGCCGGAGGCGGCGCTTCCGTGAATGCAGTCCTGATCACGACCACGATCTATGTACCGTCGGTCCTGCGCCTCTATCGTCGCCTGGGACCGGATGTGCCCTTCATCGTCATCGGTGACCGGAAGACGCCCGAAGACGAGGTCCGCAGTTTTCTCGCCGAGCTTGGCAACGCCACGTTTCTGGGCGTCGAAGACCAGATCGGTCTGGATTACGCCTGTTCGGAAGCGATCGGCTGGAACACGATCATGCGGCGGAACATCGGCATCCTCGAAGCCGCCAAACGGAATCCCGATATCATCATTACGATCGACGACGACAACATCCCGGTCGACCGTGCCTATTTCAGTGATTTCGCCGACATCTTCGCGAGCGACTTTGCGGGTCTTTGCGCGGACCAGCCGTCGGGCTGGTTCAATGCGGCCGCGTTCCTGGAGCCGCCGACGTACCATCGCGGTTTTCCCTATTCGCAGCGGTCGACTGCCGACGCCGAGGTGACGCTGAAGGGCGTGACGGATCAGCGCGTGGGTGTGGCGGCCGGACTGTGGGCCGGTGATCCCGACATCGACGCCATGACGCGGATTGCCCTGCCCACCCAGGTGCGGACATGGTCGCGGTCCATCGATGGCGGGCTCGTCGTGTCGCCGGACAACTACGGGCCCTACAACACGCAGAACACTGCCATCAGAGCCGAGCTCGCGGCGCTGCTGCACGTGTGGGTCGATGTCGGCCGCTACGACGACATATGGGCCTCCTACGTCGCCGAGCGCATCATGCGCGACCTCGGCTACGTGGTCCATTTCGGCAAGCCGCTGGTGTGGCAGCAGCGCAATGTGCAGAACCTTTGGAAGAACCTCGGCGACGAGATGCTGGGCATGCAGTCGACAGACGCCTTCATCGATTGCCTCGAGGGCCTCGTCTTTGCGTCGACCGATGTCCTGGATCGCTTGCGGCAGGTCTACGAGGCGGTCGCGAAACTGACGTTCATGCCCGAGCGGACGGTGCGGGCAGGGCTGGCGTTCTGTGATGACTACGAGCGCGTGGCGCGCGCTGCGTAAGACCGGCCGCGATGCCGTTCAGCGGAACGGATCGATGAGGTACCTGTTCGCGAAGGCCTCGGTGGTGTAGCTGCGCATGGCCCTGTCGAACGCCCGGTCGACCACGTCCCGGTAGGCGTCGTAATTGCCGAGCACCTCCGCCAGGGTCTCTTCGAGGCGGTCAGGCTCGTAGTAGATGAACTCCTTCTGCGGCTGGAAGTATCGCTCGATGACGTTCCAGCGATCCTTGCGGCACAGGATCAGGCTCCGGCAGAAGGCAGCCTCGAACGTTCGGGATTTGAGCTGCGGCGCGAGATAGACCTTCTCCTTGCGCAGGAACAGGCCCTCGGCCATGTCGTCGAAGGCGGCGTTCTCGCGGTAGCGCGGCAGCCGGCGGACGTATCGGGCATGGTATCTGTTGAGGAACAAGACGTTGTGGACCAGCGTCACCTTGGCGCCGGCGATAATTTGGAGCTTCTCCTGGTAGCCGACATCGTGATGGGTCACCATCTCGTGTTTGCTGCCCGACACGAACGCGTATCTGTAACGCGAGAGCGTTCTGACCGCGTCGACAAGCTCGGCGGAATGGACGTGCCCGGTATAGACGACATCATGGGTCTTGGCCGTTTCCGCCGGGACGTGGCGCTCGTTGAAGGGGAAGAAGACCGCCCGACGAATGGCGCGCTCGTTGCCCGGCGCCTCGCGCCATTCGGTCGTGTAGGGGCATATGGACAGGATGACGTCGAACAGGTCGCCGTCTTCGTACCTGTTGAGGCCGTTGTCCTTCACGACGAAGCGATTCGGTTCCTCCAACTCGAGGTAGACCACCCGATCCGTGCCCTTGCGCTGCCGCAGGGCGGCGATATCGGAGTGTCCCGCGACAAGCAGATAGTCGGCGCAACGGTCGCTGAACCGGCCGAAATCGAAGAATCGCGCCGGATCCCACGGGTATGTCGCTTCGATGCCGGTGACTACGCGCATGGATCCGCTTGTCGCAAATCCACAGGACCGACGCCAGTACTCCAGCGAACGGATCGGAGATTAACGCCGGCGATCGGGCGACCCCTTCCGTGCCGCGTCGAATGGACGCCGGACGGTGCCGACGTCGTCAAAGGTCATCAACCTTGGGTGTAGACATCGCCCCAACCGTCCGGCCCGAGATCGCCAATGGCCGAGATCACCGCGTCGCCGTCGGTCCAGTCGTCGAACAGAAGCTCCGCCGACTCGCCCAACGACAGGTTGAACCCGCGGTAGCCGAGCTCCGCCAGGCGTTCGAGGCAAGCCTGCGCATGGTCGACGAACTCGCGGGTGAACTCGAACGACAGGAAAGCGACACGTTGCGTGAGCCCGGCCAGCACCTCGCGCTCGTGTCCCTCGACGTCGATCTTGCAGAAGCGCGGCAGGCCGTAGTCTTCGATGAGCTGATCCAGCGTTGTGACCGGGCAGCTCAGCGTTTTGGACGCTTACCCCCTCCAGTCTTGACGAGAGCCAATGCGGCGAGAACGTCGAGAGAATATCGTGCTCGGCGACATGCATGTCCATCGTGCCCGGCTCCGAGGACACCCCTTTCTCGACGATGACGGCATCCTTGCCGGTCGCCCACGCGCGCAGTCCGTCCGCCAGCCACGGCTGCGGTTCCACCGCGATTACCCGGGCGCCGAGCTTGAGCATCGTTTTTCGATCGGCTGCCCTGGTTGGTGCCGACGTCAAAGGCCAGGTCCGACGCGCCAAGGAAGCGCCCGTAAAGACGCAGCCACGCTCGTCTCCGGGCGACACGCTGCGGGCGCGTCAGGAGCTTGTGCAGGAGTTTTCGCGACCAATGTCCCATCCTTGCCCGTCTACCGTTCGCGGATCCTCTCGTGCCGCTGGGTGAAGGACCGGAAAAACCGCCAACGCGGCAGAGCCGGCGCCTTTCCCTCGCTGCGCAGGGCGGACCAGTAGCTGTCGATGGCGGCTTCGAGTTTGCCGTAGGTTTCAGCGCTCGGGAAGTCGTGGCGGTACTTGCGTGGCAGGTACTTCCGCCAGCGCCTGGCGGCGCGATAGAGCGCGAATGCGACGTCGACCTCGCGTCGAAGCCGAAGGCGGTGCTTGCGCATCCAGGCCCGGTCGGCCCCGTTGACCATCGCCTGGACGCTGTCTTCGGCCGCGCCATCGTCGATGGTGGGCACCGGCGCCCCTCCGAAGCGACGCCAGAAGCCATCCAGCGCCCACGGTGCGAAATCCTCGAAGTCGCGCGTGGCCGGCCGGACGATACGCGCATCCTGGCCGTCGTCGGCCAGCAGCGCGGCCATGAGCGAATAGCTGGAGTTGCAGTAGAGCGCGACGTCGGCGTGCATCAGCGCCAGGAAGTCCAGGAGGTGCGGCGGCACCTGCGCGGGCGGGGCCGGCCCGGCCGACCGGCCGACGGCCTCAAGCAGCGCGGCCCCGGCCGCAGGCTCGTTGGTGGCGATGTGAACGGCGTCGCCGGGCCGCAGGATCTTGACCAGTTCATCGGTGTACCAGGCGCTCGGCGCCTGTGACAGGATTCCGAACGGTTCGCCGTCGCCCAGCGGAAAGTAGTCGCCCCGTCGCACATGGGCCGCCACCAGCCTTTGCCGGCCGCCCTCGGTCACGTCGTCGAGCCACGCCCTGAAAGCCTCCATGACCGGCGCCTGCGGCCGGAACAGGCGACGAAAGAGATCACGGTGCCGGAGCAGCGTTTTCGGCAGCTCCTGATAGAACCCGGCAGCGAAACCTAGGTCGACGGGTGCCCGCCTTACCTGCCAGAGATTGAGAGGATCGAGGCTGCCGTCGTCAAACACCACCACGGGATAGCCGCGCGGCCTGCTCCATGACGGCAGGTCAAGGCCGTCGAACTCGCGCGTCCATTCGGGCAGGGCAGGACGCGCGCCCGTTCGCAGGCAGTAGAAATAGAGAAACGCGAGCTGAAAGAGCTGGTTGGCGAACCGGCCATTGGCGCCGAAGTCCGGAATCTCGACGATGCCGCGGCGCACCGCCTCCGGCCCGAGCAGGTCATAGGGATCGGTGACGAAATGGCTGCGCACATAGACCGCGTCGCCCCAGTAGCGCGAGAACGCCATGTCGACGTGCACGCGGACGAATCCCGCATCGAACAGGAAAGCGTCGATATCCTCGATGTCCGGCTGTCCGTCGTAGAGTTCCGCGAAGCTGATCTCGCATTGGATGACGTCGCAGTGGCGCAGATAGTCACGCGCACCCGACAGCGCCCGCAATTCGGCGCCCTGGATGTCGAGGATCAGCACATTGTACGCAGCCGGGTCGAGATTCGCCTCGGCGAGATGGGTGTCGAGCCTGCGCGTCGTCACGGCGATCGTGGGTTCCTGTGTGATCTCGGAATAGAGGTCGCGGTGGTGCTTGAGCGGCAGGAGCGATGCCGACATGTCGGCGCTGGTCAGCCACAAGTCGGCTTCGCCGTCCTCGTCGCCGATGGCGACGTTGGCCATGGTGACGCTGTCGCGTCCGGCGACGTGGTCGCGGAGCTTCTGAAAGACGGCGGGCTGCGCTTCGATGAGGTGGAGTTCCGAACATCCGGCCGCCAGCAGGTCCCTGACCTCGCCGCCGATGTGGGCGCCGATCTGGATCGCGCCGCGCGGGGTGATCCCGAACGTCCGCATCGCCGGGCCGATATGGGCCGTCATGGAATGTCCCTGGCTTGCGGGTGGGTACTGCCGGCGCTCGTCCCGTCGTCCATCGCGCCTGATGCGACGAATCCGGTGCACCGGCGGGCAACGCGAGACATCAGGACAGGCATACGGTAGAGGTAACCCATACGCTGTCTAATGGCGATCAGTAACCGGATTGCGCGCAGGCAATGAGCGACCGAAGCGATTCAGTTGAGCACGTGCGTTTCCGCGATCGGCTGCTCGCGATCATTGTGCGCGACCGCCACAGCGTTTCGGGCGTGCACTTCTTCACCGACGGCGACCTGTCGCAGCAATTGGCGCAGATGTCCCACCGGGCCGGCAAGACGATCGAACCGCATGTCCACAATCGCGTCTCCCGTGAGGTCCATTTCACCCAGGAAGTGTTGTTCATCAAGCGTGGCAAGCTGCAGGTCGATTTCTATCCGGAGGACGACGTCTACCGCGAGAGCCGGGTTCTGAACGCCGGCGACGTCATCCTGCTGATCGACGGCGGACACGGTTTCAGGGTTCTCGAAGACGTCGACATGATCGAAGTAAAACAGGGTCCGTATCTCGGCGACGACGACAAGCGCTGTTTCCCGGCCGTCGCGTTCGAGAAAACCAGGATCGGAAGCCCGACCGCGTGATCAGGGTCAGCGAGCCTTTCGTCCCGCCTGAGAGCGAAGCGCTCGTTAGCGAATGCGTACGGTCCGGCTGGATATCCTCGGCCGGCACGTTCGTCGATCGGTTCGAGACGGAGTGGGCCGCCTATTGCGGGGCAGAACACGGCGTCGCGGTCAGCAGCGGCACCGCGGCCCTGCACGTTGCCATGGAAGCGCTGGACCTGGCGCCGGGCGACGAGGTCGTCATGCCTTCCTTCACGATCATCTCGTGCGCCACGGCCATTCTTGCCGCCGGCGCCGTCCCCGTGCTGGTCGACAGCGATCCCGCGACCTGGTGCATGGATCTCGACGAGGTCGAGGCGAAGTTGTCGCCCCGCACCCGTGCCGTCATGCCGGTACACGCCTTCGGTCATCCGGTCGACCTGCGCCGCCTGCGCGGGATCACCGACCGTCACGACCTGGTCATCGTCGAAGATGCCGCCGAGGCCCACGGCGCCGAAGTGAACGGCGAGCGCGTGGGCGGTCTCGGTGACCTCGGTTGCTTCAGCTTCTACGCCAACAAGATTGTGACGACGGGTGAGGGCGGCATGGTCGTCACCGACGACGCGAGGTTCGCGGACCGCATGCGAAGCCTGCGCAACCTTTGTTTCGGCGCCGAGCAGCGCTTCCGTCATGAGCGGCTTGGCAACAACTATCGGATCACCAATCTGCAGGCGGCGCTGGGCGTCGCCCAACTGCCGCACATCGAAGCGAACATCACGCGCAAGCGCCGGATTACAGCGGCCTACAACAGGCTTCTCGGCGACGTGCCGGGCCTGACCCTTCCGATTGAGAAAAGTTGGGCACGCAGCGTCTACTGGATGTACGGGATCGTGCTCGATGACGGTCTTCCGCTGGACGGCGACGACCTGGCGGCGCGGCTGCGCGCCCGCGGTGTCGACACGCGTCCGCTGTTTCTCGGCATGCACGAACAGCCCGCTCTGCTGAAGCGCGGCCTGTTCGCGGGCGAACGTTATCCGGTGGCGGAGCGACTCGCGCGCCGCGGGCTTTATCTCCCGTCGGGGCTGACGATCACCGAAGACGAGATCGAGACCGTCGCGCGGGCCGTAGCCGACATCGTCAGCGAGGTCAGCCGGTGAGCTTCGGTACGCTCTACGCCCGCGCCTACGATCTCCTGTACCGCGAGAAGGATTACGCCGCCGAGGCCGCCTATGTGGATGCTGAAATCCGCAGGGTCGCGCCCGAAGCCCGCTCCATCCTCGATCTCGGCTCGGGCACAGGCCGGCATGCGGTCTGCTTCGCAGAACTCGGCCACACCGTCCACGGCGTCGAGCGGAGCGCCGACATGCTCGCCCTGTCGACGGCGGGCGCGCCGGACCGGGTGTCGTTCGCGCACGGTGATCTCCGCGACTATCGCGCGGACCGGCAGTACGACGCCGTCGTGTCGTTGTTCCACGTGTTCAGCTATCTTCCGACGGACGACGACGTATGGCGCGGGCTTGAGACCGCGCGCGCCCACCTGCCGGCCGGCGGCGTATTGGCGTTCGATTACTGGTACGGGCCGGCGGTGTTGCGGGATAAGCCGTCGCGGCGCGCACGACGCGTGAACGGCGACACACTGCGGATCGAGCGGGTCTCGGCGCCGACGCTCCTGCCGGAGGAGAACACGGTGCGGATCGACTATCGGTTGACGCTTGAGGACCGCGAGACCGCCACGGTGGAGGAGGCGAACGAGACGCACAGCATGCGCTACTTCTTCACCCCCGAGATCGATGGTTTTCTGCAGGCGGCAGGTTTTCGGCCGGCGGCGCACCTCGAATGGATGACGACGAACCGGCCGGACGCCGATAGCTGGTACGCCTTCACCGTCGCTCAGGCGGTCTGAGCGACGCCTCCCACGAGCAACACGCGATGAAAGTCGGCATCTACCTGGGCGATCAAGAACCGACGATCGGCGGCGGCTTCAGCTTCAGCGATCGCCTCGCCCGCGGCCTGCGCGATCATGATCTCGGCGTCCCATACACCATCTTCACACGGTCGGCGCGCAGCTCGGACCCGGACCGGATCGTGGCGACGCGCAGCCCGGAGAACCGGCTTCGCAAGGCGCGGCACCTGTTGGCCCGGGGCTTCGGTCAGGCACGCGGCCACTATCTGAACCGCATCCTTGCCGACAGCGGTATCGACTTCCTGTGGCTGGCGTCGCCGGCCTACTTCGAGGAGCTGTCGGTGCCCTACGCGGTCACGGTCTGGGATCTGGCGCACCGTCAGGTTCCATTCTTCCCCGAGGTGGCCGCCGGTGACTGGACCCAGCGCGAGAGCGTTTACGCTCACATGCTGCCGCGGGCGGCCATCGTCGTCGTCGGCACGTCGGAGGGGCGCGATCAGGTCTGTACCCATTACGGCGTCGCGCCGTCGCGGGTAGCGATCATCCCGCTTCCCGCCACGCCCGTACGGTCGCCTCGTGAGCAGCCGGTGGAGCCCGCTCAACCGCCGTACCTGATCTATCCGGCGCAATTCTGGGCGCACAAGAACCACGTCAACGCTCTCCATGCGCTGAAGCTGGTGCGCGAGCGCGACGGGATCGACCTGGAACTTCGGCTCACCGGCGCCGACCAGGGCAATCTCGCGCACGTTATTCGGGTCACCGCCAATCTGGGTCTCGAAGGCGCCGTTCACGTCCACGGCTTCGTTTCGAACGAGGAGCTGTCCGATCTTTATGCCGGCGCGCTCGCGCTCCTGTTCCCGTCATTCTTCGGGCCTGACAATCTCCCGCCGCTTGAGGCTTTCGCCCACCGTTGCCCCGTCATCGCCTCTGACATTCCCGGCCATGCCGAACAGCTCGGCGACGCCGCGCTGCTCTTCGACCCCACCTCCCCGGAGGCGATCGCCGACCGGATCGTCGAGGTGTACCGGTCGGAGGAGCTGCGCCGGTCGCTTGTCGAGCGCGGCCTGGCCCTCGTCGCCGACCGCGGGATCGACACCTACGTCGCCCTGATGCGGGACAATTTGCGCACGTTCGAGCGGATACGGCGCACTTGGCCTTCCGTGAAATGAAGCAATCTTGAGACGACAATGCCAATTCCTGCGACCACCTAGCGGGTCAGTACGGCGTTGACGGGCGCTGGTTTGTTCTTTCGCAGGAGTTACCGAGGAAGCAACAACATCCCCGAGTAATAAAACCGCTTACCGCGTACCTTCGCGGAATCTGTGCGACCTTCCCACTCCCACGCGATCCTCCAAGGTGATGACAAAAACTCCTTCCGCCACTTAGCTGCCGAAAAGAACCAGGCAGGAATTCGGACACCTGGGTAAGCGTTCTGTACGGTGACGAAATCGTCGTCGCTGTGCTCGCACAAGGGCAAACGCGTAATCAGAACTCCGCAACGCGCAACCGAACAAATGGCAGCTAAAGTATCCATCGGATCCCGGACATACTGTAACGCGCCAGAAGTGATTACGGCGTCAAACTGAGTTTTCGTAGGGATGTCCTCAACATACGTGACACCATCTATAACGGCGTGGCGTTCCGGCACCTCCACGATCGTCCACGCGGGCGGTCGCGGAAGCACGTTGGCGGCGGCGAGGTAATGATCGCCGGCACCACCTCCGAAATCGAGAACCGACCGGGCACCGATATGCGCTAAGGCGGTGCATATCTCGAAATCGATCAAGCCAGGAGAAAAATCGCCTTCACGAGAGTTGAATGGATGAGCGGCCCACCCACCGAGCGACGCCGAGGCGGCCGCGTCGAAGTCATCGTAGCCCTCCTCGAACTGAGGGGGTTCAAGTCGTCTGCGCATACTCCCAAGAAGTGACATTCGCTCACCCCCATCGCTACAATCTGCTAGTTGATTGTTGGCAGCCCGTAAAGATAGAGGAACGCGGTGGGGACCTGCTTGCCGTCCGTCTCCGAAGGTGAGCGACTACTGTGCCTGACACCCCGCCGATCCTTCTTCTCGTCTACAACCGGCCGGACGAAACTCGGAAGGTGCTGGAGCGGCTGAGCCGGGCGCCGGTGGAGCGGCTTTATGTTGCCGCCGACGGCCCGCGCGATAAGCCGGGCGACCGCGAGCGCACCGACGAGGTCAGGGAGGCGGTCGTCAGCCAGAAGATTCCCGCGCAGGTCATCACGCTGTTTCGCGAGCGGAACCTCGGTTGCCGGCATGGCGTCAACGCGGCCCTCGACTGGTTCTTCGAGCACGAGGAAGAGGGGATCGTCCTTGAGGACGATTGTGTTCCCTCCGAGTCGTTCTTTCCTTACTGCGCCGAGCTCCTTGAGCGCTACCGCCACGATCAGCGCATCGGCCTGATCTCCGGCAGCAACTTCCAGCGCGGCCGCTGGATCGGCGACGGCAGCTATTACTTCTCCCGCTACCCGCACCTGTGGGGGTGGGCGGGCTGGCGCCGCGCCTGGAAAGTCAACGATCGCACCATGCAGCGTTGGCCGACGTTTGCGGCGACCGGCGATCTGTCGGCGTGGTCCGACGGCAGCCAAGCCTTCGAGGAGCACTGGAGCAGCTTCTTCGACGAGATCGGCCTTGATAGGGTCGACACTTGGGACTGGAGCTGGGTTTACTCCCTCTGGTCGCAGAGCATGCTCACCTGTGTGGCGAACCGCAATCTCGTCTCCAACATCGGCTTCTCGCCGACCGCCACCCACACCACAGGTGAAGCCTGGTACAGCAACCTGCCGGCGGAGGACCTCGACCTGCCGCTGACCCACCCGGATTTCGTGGTGCGATCGGTGGACGCCGACCGCTACATGGACAAGCATGTCTACGGCTTGGACGATCGTGTGAGCCTGAAGTCGCTCATGCGGCGCTATTGGCCGTCGAAGCGCCGGCGCGAACGACAACGGCAGTTGGCGGCTTACCGTCAGACAGGTTCAACGACAACGTCCGACCAATAGGGGTCGAGGCTCTTCTCAGCCGGTCCGCCGGGCGATGACGTCCACGACCTTCAGGCCGAAGGCGAGGTCGGAGATGTCAAACCCGCCCGCGCGCACCCCCTCACCGAACATCCGCACGGCGCGCGTCAGGGGCGCTTCGGCGTCAACCTCGACCACCTGCGCCTGGCCATCCACGACGCGAACGAAACGATCGTCGGCGACGTCGTCGAACACCAGCTCCGCGCCGGAGCGCAGCGTCACGGTGAAGCGGCGTACCTTGGCGGCAAAGCCGTTGCCGAGCGTGAGGTTCGCCGTCCGTCCGCCCGCGAACGACAGGTCGATGTCGAACAGTTCCCCTGGCGACACGCCCTCTCGCTCCCGGCACGTCACATCTTGCGGCGCGTCACCGAACAGCGCGAGGCACATGGCGACATCGTGCGGCGCCCAGTCCCACAACGTCGGAAAGTCGTCGCGAAACGGTCCGTGCGCGCCGCCTTCGGCGCGGACGCCGACGACATCGTCCACCGCGCCGACGGCCGACAGCAACGCCTGGAAGGCGGGATTGAACAGGTAGACGTGGTCGACCATCCCCGCCGTCCCTGTCGCGCGACTGCGATCGACGATGCGTCGGGCATCGGCGGTGGAGAGCGCCATGGGCTTTTCCAGAAGCACCGGCACGCCGCGCCCCAGAGCCGCAAGCGCGATCTCCACCTGCGCTGCCGGTGGCGTCGCGATGATGAGCCCCTCGATGCCGTCGTCCTCGAGCAGTCGGGCCCAGTTCCCGACGACGCGGCAGGTCGGACCGACGAGCGACCGGGTCTGCGGATTGCCGCTGGCGACGCCGACCAGGTCCACCGTGTCGAGGCTTCGCGCCGTCTTGATGTAGTTGCGCCCCCAGCGGCCGGCGCCGACAAGACCGATGCGGACCGAAGCTTGAGAATCGGCCTTAGGATTCGCCGGCATAGTGGGCTTCGGTCCAGGTGAAGAAGCGCCGTAGTCCGTCATCGAACGACACGACAGGCTCATAGCCGAGCTGCTCGCGGGCCTTGCCGATGTCGGGACAGCGTCGCGTCGGTTCGTCGGCGGGATAGCTGTCGGGATAGGCCACGAGCTCGTAGGGCAGCGGCCGTCCCAGCGCCCGCTCGCAGCGCTCGCGGAGCTCGAGCGTGCTCACCTCCGGCGTCGGATTGCCGATGTTGTACGGCTCGCCCGCGACGCCCTTCAGCGCCACCAGCAGAAAGCCGACGATGGCGTCGGACACGTAGCAGTAGGTCCGTGTGTGTATGCCGCCGCCATAGATGCTGACCGGCCGTCCGGCCTTGGCGCGGCTCGCGAAGTTGGGCAGCACCCGGTAGTCGGCTTCCTGCATCCCCGGGCCGTAGACGTTGAACGGCCTGATGATGTTGGTGTGGACGCCATGGGTATGGTGGAAGATGTAGCAGAGCGTCTCGCCGACCCGCTTCGATTCATCGTAACAGGCGCGCGGCCCCAGGCAGGCGACATTGCCGCGATACGTCTCCCGGGTCGGCACGTGCGCAGGGTCGGGATCGCCGTAGATCTCGCTGGAACTGAAGAAGGCCAGCCGGGCGCCGTGCTCGCCTGCGAGTTCCAGCATCCGCCGGCTGCCCCGGATCGCAGAGTCGAGCGTCGCCAGCGGATGGGCCCGGTAGTGCTGAGGGCTCGCGATCCCCGCCGCATGGATCACCACGTCGAGTGGTCCGTCCCACGCGATCGGCTGCGTGACGTCGGCGTTGACGAACTCGATCCCGGGAAGGTCGGCGACGGCCGCGCCGGCTTTGCCCGCCGTGATCATATTGTCGTAGGCCACGAGCCGCGCCGGCTCGTTCAGGGCGGCGTTGGTGCGGACGAGGGCGTCGATCAGGTAGCGCCCGACGAATCCGGCGGCACCGGTGATCAGGATCGTCCGTCCCGCGATCAGATCGTGCAGGCCGTGTATTCGCTCCTCGATCTCGGGCGTGTCGGGAAACAGGGTCGCGGCTTGGCGGTTGGACGATGGATCGGACATGATCTTGCGGAGCGATCGCGCGCTCGACCTCAACTCAGAGTGACTTCGGGAAGCGGCACCAGGACCGTTCCGCCCGCCTCGCGGAAAGCCGCCAGGCGTTCCTTGATGGCGTCTGCGAAGTTCCAGGCCAGGATGACGACCGTGTCGATGCCGCGGGCGGCGATCTGGTCGGACGGCAACACCGGCACATGCAGGCCGGGGGAGAACAGCCCCTGTTTCAGCGGGCTGTCGTCGACAATGAAGTCCAGGACGTCGGTGCCGAAACCGAAATGGTACATCAGCGTCGTCGCCTTGGCGGGCGCACCGTAGCCGGCGATCCGCGCCCCGGACGATTTCAGCGACCGCAGGGTGCGGGTGAGGTCGGCCTTGATCCCTCCCACCCGCGCGGCGAAGGCCAGGAACGTCGCCGCCCGCTGCAGGCCGGCAGCGTCCTCGCGCGCGACGGCCGCGGCGACCGAAGGGTCGGTCGAATACGGTCCGTCGGCATGCTGCACGAAGCAGCGCAGGCTGCCGCCATGGGTGTCGATCCGCTCCACGTGAAACAGCGTCAGGCCGTGCGCGCCGAAGAACCGCGTGAGCGGCGCGACGGCGTGATAGGACAGATGCTCATGGTAGATCGTGTCGAACAGGCTCTTCTCGATCACGTCGGCCAGATACGACACTTCGAAGACGAACATGCCGTCATCGGCGAGCAGGTCGCGCACGCCGTGGGTGAACGCGGACAGGTCGTCGGCATGGGCATAGACGTTGTTGGCGGTGATGACGGCCGCGCGTCCGCGCTCGGCCGCGATGGACCGGGCGAGGTCGGGCGTGAAGAAGCCGGCCAGGGTCTCGCGGCCGGCGGCGTTGGCGGCTTTCGCGATCTCCACCGCCGGATCGATCCCCAGCGCGCGGGCGCCCTGTTCCTGGAAGAAGCCGAGCAGCGTTCCGTCGTTGGAGCCGATATCGATCGCCAGCTTCTCCGACAGTCCGCCGGCGCGATCGGCGAGGGCCGCCGCGTAGCGCTCGAAGTGGCGGACGAAGGTCGGCGACGTTCCGGACACGTAGACGTAGTCGCGGAACAGGACGGCCGGGTCGACCACCACCCCGAGCTGAACGTGCCCGCATCCTTCGCAGAGGTTCAGATCGAGCGGATAGGTCGCCTGCGGCGATGTCGTGGCTTCTGCGGTCACGAACGCATTGGCCGGCGGCGTCGGTGTCAGCTCCATCACCGTCGCCAGCGCCGCGCCGCCGCACAGGCGGCAGGTCTCCCGCCTCACATATGCGTCGTTCACGCGTCGGAGGTCGGCTGGAGGGGAGGGATTCTGACCACGTCGGCTTCGTAGACCTCCTGCGCCCGCGAGTTCCTGCCGAAAGCGAGGAACGTGGTCTCGACCGGAAACACCATGACGTGGTCCACCATCTCGGGCGTGAAGAACAACTGCCCGGCCTCCACAACCACCTTGTCGGGCGCGGCCTCGCTGCCATGCGGTCGGTGGTAGTACTCGATGCGGCCGTCGAGGACGTAGCAGTAGTGCCAGTCCGTCTTGTGATAGTGGTTGGCGCGCACCGTTCCCGGCGCCGACTTGATCAGCACGCAGCTCTTCACCGCCACGTCGACCAGCGGCTGGATTTCGCCGCGTTCGTCCTTGAAGGCCGGTTCCAGCGGAACGATGACCGTATCGGGATGGGCGGCATCGTCGCCGTTCGAAGTCTCGTCGCTCATACGTTGTCCCGCCTCTCGAAAGTCGGCCTCAGCTAGCATCGGTCTATGGGGCACACAAGCGTGGATTGGGCGGGGCTGTCGGTGTCGGACTGAAAGGCAAACAGGGGCGCTGGTCAGGCGGTGTCCTTCGCCACCATCCGGCGCAAGGCCCGCCGCGCGGACCACAGGCCGACGGCCCAGTTCTTCTTGCGATGGACGTCGAAGATCTGCCCGTAAGGCGCCGCCGGCCGCCGGAAGCCGTCCGCGCCGCGGCCCTCGTCCTTGCGCGGCGCGCCGGGACCCCATTGGGACGGATCGGGAAACACCGGCGCGTCGTGCTGGCGCGCCACGATGGTCAGGATCGACTGGTCGTGCCGATGGGCGACGAACTCGGGCAGGTTCGGCAACCCGCGGGTGTTGGGCGCGTCGCTGATGAGGCCGGGTAGGGCGCTTGCCTCGCAGAGTGCCTCGACGAAGGCCCGCGCCTCCGGGCCCGCGCGATAGATCTGGAAGCCGCCCAGCACCTGGGACAGATCCCAGAACGCCGGCGTGTCGGCGTCAAGCGCCACGAAGCAGTCGCGTTTGGTCCATGCGCGCATGGCCTGCTTCGGCATCATCTCGAAGAGGACGATCGGATGGCGGGTCGTGAGGTCGAACAGCGGTCCGGGGTCGGCGACGTAGATCACCGCCGCGTCGGTGTAGAGGACGATCGTACCGTCGCTGGCGCGGTCGAGGGCGTCGCGGAGGATGAACGGCTTCCACAGCCAATATCCGGCGCCCCGCTTGGCGTCCATGACGTCGGGGTAGCGGTCCGCAAGCCCAGTGATGACGGTGTCGTGCGGCGTGTAGACTCGCGGCTTCGGCACCCCGAACCGTTCCGCCGAGCGCGCCAGCAGGCGTGCGGCCTGGCGGTAGCGGTCGGTCGCGAAGGAGATGTGGTGGACCGACGGTGTCATGATCCCCGCCTAGCACACTTGGCGTGACCGCGGTCACCGGCGATGCACGTGGGCGCCCCGCGACACGCCGGATAGCGTCTCCCCGTCCCGCGCGCTATAGGAGCGGACCCGTTCGACAAGGGCCGAACCTCGTTGGTGCGCCGATTTCCATGATTGTACCCGTCATCCTGTGCGGTGGAGCCGGCGCCCGGCTGTGGCCGCTGTCCCGCCCGGACGCACCGAAGCCGGTTCTGCCTCTGGTCGAGGGCCGCTCCACGCTGGCCATGACGCTGGAGCGCGTCGACCAGTCCGACCTGTTCGCGCCGCCGGTCATCGTGACCGGCGCGGCGCATCGTGGTCCGGTCGGCGCCGTCGTCGACGTCTGGGGCAAGCCGGCGCGGTTCGTGCTGGAGCCCATGGGCCGCAACACCGCGCCCGCGGTCGCCGCCGCAGCGGCGCTCCTTGGCGGTGACGACCTGATGATGGTCCTGGCCGCCGACCATCTGATCCGCGATGTCGAGGGTTTCCGCGCCACGGTGAAGGCCGCCGCGCCCGTTGCCGAGGCCGGCCACATCGTGGTCTTCGGGATCGCGCCCACGGGTCCGGCGACCGGCTACGGCTACATCGCGCCGGGCGCTGCCCTCGCCGAGGGCGTCGGCCGCAAGGTCGGCCGTTTCACCGAAAAGCCGGATGCCGCGACCACCGCGACCATGATCGCGGACGGTTATCTGTGGAACAGCGGCATGTTCCTCGTGCGCGCCGACGTGATGACGGCGGAGCTCGCCGCCCACGCCGCCGAGGTTGCGCGTCACGCGGCCGCGGCACTTCCCGAGACACCCGGCGACGAGGTGCTGCTGGACGAGGGTGCTTTCGCCAGGTGCCCCGACATCTCGCTGGACTACGCGGTCATGGAGAAGACCGATCGCGCCGCGGTGGTCGAGGCCGCGTTCGACTGGTCGGATCTCGGCACCTGGCCCACCGTGCTCGACGCGGGCGAGGCCGACGCTGCCGGCAATGTCCTGCAGGGCGACGTGACGGCGGTCGACGTCGCCGGATCGCTGGTCGTTTCCACCCGGCCCAGGGTCGGGGTGCTCGGCGTCCGGGGCGTCGTGGTGGTGGCCTCCGACGATGCCGTGCTGGTGACCGACCGCGCGGGCGCCGAACGCGTCAAGGACCTCTCGAAAGCGATTCAAGCCGCCCCGGAGAAGGTGATCGGCGATTTCGCCCGCCACTACCGCCCCTGGGGCAACTACCAGGCGCTCGATCTCGGCGCGACCTATCAGGTCAAGCGCCTGGTGGTGAATCCCGGCAAGCGGCTGTCGCTGCAGCGGCACCGCCACCGCGCCGAACACTGGACGGTGGTGGAGGGCCGCGCCGAGGTGACCATCGACGATCAGATCCTCGATCTCGGGCCCGACGAGTCCGCCTACATTCCCCGGGGCGCGGTGCATCGCCTCGCCAATCGCGGCGCGGTCCCGCTGACGGTGATCGAGGTCCAGAACGGCAGTTATCTGGGCGAGGACGACATCGAGCGCCTCGAGGACGATTTCGGGCGTTAGCGCGGTTCGCCTTGACGGCGGTCAAAAACTTTGTCCAGATGATAAAAAATGGAGTCGATCCATGGATGGCTCACGCCCGCGCGATGTTGCGACCCACCGGCTGCCGGCGCGCGACTACGACGAAAACTTCACGGATCTGCACCCGCCGCTCGACCGGCACCAGGCGTTCGTCGAGGCCGATCGCTGCTATTTCTGTCACGACGCGCCTTGCGTGACGGCGTGCCCGACCGGGATCGATATCCCGATGTTCATCCGCCAGATCGCCGCCGACAACCCCGAGGGCGCGGCGACCACGATCTTCCGTGAGAACATCCTCGGCGGCATGTGCGCCCGCGTCTGTCCGACGGAGACGCTGTGCGAGGAAGCCTGCGTGCGCGAGATCGCCGAAGGCAAGCCGGTGAAGATCGGCGAGCTGCAGCGCTACGCGACCGACGTGCTGATGGACCAGGGCCGGCAGCCGTTCGAACGGGCGCCATCGACCGGCAAGCGGATTGCCGTGGTCGGCGCCGGTCCTGCCGGCCTCTCCTGCGCCCACCGCTTGGCCGTCCACGGCCACGACGTGACGATCTTCGACGCCCGTCCCAAGGCCGGCGGGCTCAACGAATACGGGATCGCCGCCTACAAGGTCGTCGACGATTTCGCCGCCCGCGAGGTCGCCTACATCCTCTCGATCGGCGGCATCGAGGTCCGTAACGATTGCCGGCTCGGCCGCGACATCACGCTCGACGATCTGCGGCGCGACCATGACGCCGTGTTTCTGGGCATCGGCCTCGGCGGCGTGAACGCGCTCGGCCTCGACGGCGAGACGACGGAGGGCGTCGATGACGCGGTCGCCTATATCGCCGATCTCCGCCAGGCCGACGACCTCGCGGCGCTTCCCGTCGGGCGCAATGTGGTCGTCATCGGCGGCGGCATGACGGCGATCGACATCGCCAGCCAGTCCCGCCGCCTCGGGGCCGAGAACGTCACCATCGTCTATCGCCGCGGTCCGGACCGCATGGGCGCCAGTCAGTACGAGCGCGAACTCGCCCAGACGGACGGGGTGAAGATCAAGTTTGATGCTATCCTGAAGCAGCTCGAAACGGCCGACGGCGCGTTGACCGGCGCGACCTTCGCGTATGTCGAGGCCGGCGAGGGCGGGCTCAAGGAGACCGGCGAGACCTTCCATCTCGCCGCCGACAGCGTCTTCAAGGCTATCGGCCAGACGTTTGTCGCCGACGGGGTCGAGAGCCTCGCGCTCGACGGCAACCGCATCCGCGTCGATGATGACCGGTCGACGAGCGCCGCCGGAATCTGGGCCGGTGGCGATTGCGCGGCAGGTGGCGAAGACCTGACCGTGGTCGCCGTGGAGGACGGTAAGATCGCGGCGGAATCCATCCACCGCACGCTGAGCGGTAGCTAGGCCGCAGGGAGGCAAGATGGCAGACCTTCGCAGCGAATTCATCGGGATCAAGTCGCCCAATCCGTTCTGGCTCGCCTCGGCGCCGCCGACCGACAAGGCCTACAACGTCGAGCGCGCGTTCCGCGCCGGCTGGGGCGGGGTGGTGTGGAAGACGCTGGGCGAGGACCCCGCCGTGGTGAACGTCGCCGGGCCGCGCTATGGCGCGATTCACGCCGGCGACCGGCGGCTCTACGGGCTCAACAACATCGAGCTCATCACCGACCGCCCGCTGGACGTGAACCTCCGGGAAATCAAGCAGGTGAAGCGCGACTGGCCGGACCGCGCACTCGTAGTGTCGCTGATGGTGCCGTGCGAGGAGGCCAACTGGACGGCGATCCTGAAGGCCGTCGAGGAGACCGGCGCCGACGGCGTCGAACTGAACTTCGGCTGTCCCCACGGCATGAGCGAGCGCGGCATGGGCTCGGCCGTCGGCCAGGTGCCGGAATACATCGAGATGGTCGCCCGCTGGTGCAAGGCGGCGACCCGCATGCCGGTGATCGTCAAGCTGACCCCCAACATCACCGACATCCGCTACCCGGCCCGTGCCGCCCACAAGGGCGGCGCCGACGCCGTGTCGCTGATCAACACCATCAACTCGATCACCAACGTCGATCTGGAGAGCTTCGCACCCGTGCCGACCATCGACGGCAAGGGCAGCCACGGCGGCTATTGCGGCCCGGCGGTGAAGCCAATCGCGCTGTCGATGGTCTCGGAGATCGCCCGCGATCCCGAGACGGCCGGCATCCCGATCTCCGGCATCGGCGGGATCACCACCTGGCGTGACGCGGCCGAATTCATCGCCCTCGGCGCGGGCAATGTGCAGGTCTGCACCGCGGCCATGACCTACGGTTTCCGGATCGTCGAGGAGATGGTGACCGGGCTTGAGGCCTATCTCGACGAGCAGGGCATGGACAGTGTCGACGATCTCGTCGGTCGCGCAGTGCCCAACGTCACCGACTGGGCCGAGCTCAACCTCAACTACGTCACCAAGGCCAGGATCGACCAGGATCTGTGCATCAAGTGCGGCCGCTGCCACATCGTCTGCGAGGACACCTCGCACCAGGCGATCACGGCGATGAAGGACGGCCAGCGCTACTACGAGGTGATCGACGCCGAATGCGTCGGCTGCAATCTCTGCGTCAACGTCTGCCCGGTGGAGGATTGCATCACCATGGAGCGGATCACGGAGGGCGTTGATCCTCACACCGGCGCGCCGGCCACCGGCTACCGCAACTGGAAGCAGCACCCCAACAATCCGATGCGGGTCCCCGAACCGGCGGAGTAGGCCGGGGTACCCCACCGTCGTCCCGTACGCCGCGCAGTATCTTTGATGATGCGCTGCAGATACGGGACCTGCTGGTGCGTTCGTCCTGGGTCCCGGGTCTGCGGTGCACCACTTCGTGCTGCGGTGCGCACGGGACGATGTCGCCCTCCGCCGATTTTCTCTCCGTCATCCTCCGGCTTGACCGGAGCGACTGTCTTGTCGGTCAAGCGTTTTGCCATGGTCTTCGGTCTCTGATTATGGCGTTGAGGATGGTGAGGAGC
>JANQRX010000012.1 GCA_028284325.1 Bauldia sp.
CATCACTCAGATCGAAACGAGCCATGATCCATCCTCCTCAAAGAGGTTGAATCACGTCTCACCCAAAACCGGAATCCCCTTTATGGGTACACGACCTAGCCGCGGTCGCGCATCGAGGTGACCGGATCGGGGGCGGGACTGCGGCCCGACATCTCGTCGCCGGCATCGGGGGCGAGCGGCAGGAACACGAACAGCGACGCCAGCGACAGAACGCCGATCGCGGCGAAGGCGAACAGGAAATCGTCGGCGCCGATCTCGCCGCCACCCGCCTGGGCCGTCAGCTCGAGCACCAGGGCGCCCACCGTGATGCCGATGGTCAGCGACAATTGCTGCGCGACGCTGGTGAGCGTTGTGGCGCTGCTCAGGCGCTCCGGCGGGATGTCGGCGAACGCCAGCGCGTTGATGGAGGTGAATTGCAGCGAACGGAAGAAGCCGCCGATCAACAGCAGTCCGGAGATCACCACCACCGGCGTCTGGGCGGTGAAGAAGGCTGGCAGAGCGACGAAGATGGAGGCGATGACGGTGTTGACCAGGAGGACGTTCCTGAAGCCGTAGCGTTTGAGGATCGGCATCGCCATGAACTTCATGGCCACCGCCCCGATCGCGGCCGAGAAGGTGGTCATGCCGGAGGCGAAGGGCGTCATGCCGAAGCCCAGTTGCAGGAGCAGGGGCAGGAGGAGCGGCGTCGCCCCGACACCGGCGCGGAACAGGACCGAGCCGATAAGGCTGAGGCCGAAGGTGGGGATGCGGATCAGCGACAGGTCCATGATCGCGTCCTGCCGCCGACCATGCGTAACCACGAAGGCGACGAGCAGGACCGCACCGCCCGCGAGCAGCATCGCCACCTCGGCGGTGGTGAACAGGCCGAGCCCGAGCGCCGTGGCGCCGGTCATGAAGGCGGCGAGCCCGACGCCCGCCAGCACGAAGCCGCTGAGATCGAACCGCGACACCTTCTCGGCGCGAATGTCGGGGATGTAGATCGTGGCGAGTACGAAGCCGAGCACCCCGACCGGAATGTTGATCCAGAAGATCCAACGCCAGCCGACGAAGGTGGTGAGGAAGCCGCCGACGGGCGGCCCCATGAGCGGCCCGACGAGGGCCGGCACTGTGAGCCACGCCAGCGACGCGACCAGTTCACGCTTGGAGACCGAGCGTAGGAGCACCAGCCGTCCGACAGGCACCATCATCGCCCCGCCCACGCCCTGCACCACACGCGCCAGCGCCAGTTCCACCAGCGAGCCGGAGAGGCCGCACAGGATCGATCCGACCACGAAGACGACGATGGCGGCGCGAAAGATCAGGCGCGCGCCGAATCGGTCGGCGATCCAGCCCGACGCCGGAATGAACACCGCGATCGCCAACAGATAGGAGGTCAGCGCGAGCTTGAGATCGATCGGGCTGGTGCCGAAATCGGCCGCAATCGCCGGCAGCGCCGTGGAAATCACGGTCGCATCGAGGTTTTCCATGAACAGTGCCGTCGCGACAATGAGCGGCACCAGGATGCGATCCGGCATCGCGGGGGCGATCCTTGGCGGGCAGGCGGCGGGAAGGCCGAGCGGGGAGGAATCCCATTTTAGCCTGTCGCGGGAGCCGTGCAAAACCGCGGGTGCGGCACATGCGCGGCTATCGCGAATCGTGGCGATCTGTTACGGGATCGCCCACTTTCCGCACCGCCGCCAGGCTGCCGGTCCCGCGAAGGCGGCCCCGGGCGCGGGGTCGTTTTAACAGGGGGCGCCGACGATGGTGGTTTTCAGCGAAACATCGGCCGGCGAGCATGCCCTTGCCTTCGACGACGTACTGTTGGCGCCCGGCTATTCGACGGTGCTGCCCGGCCAGGCGACGGTGACCTCGCGGCTGACCCGCACGATCGGGCTCAACCTGCCGATCCTGTCGGCGGCCATGGACACCGTCACCGATTCCAGGCTCGCCATCGCGATGGCCCAGGCCGGCGGGATCGGGGTCATCCACCGCAACATGACGGCCGAGGAACAGGCGGAAGCGGTCCGCCAGGTGAAGAAGTTCGAGTCCGGCATGGTGGTCAATCCGGTCACCATCGGCCCCGATGCCACGCTCGACGAGGCGCTGGCGCTGATGAAGCACCATCGTATCTCCGGTATCCCGGTGGTCGAGGGGGACGAACGACCGGGGCGGCTGGTGGGCATTCTCACCAACCGCGACGTCCGCTTCGCCTCCGATCCGTCCCAGAAGGTCGCCGAACTGATGACCCGGGACGAGCTGGTGACGGTGACGGAATCGGTGGAACAGGAGGAGGCCAAGCGGCTTCTCCACACCAATCGCATCGAGAAACTTCTGGTGGTCGACGAGGCCTATCGCTGCGTCGGCCTGGTGACGGTGAAGGACATCGAGAAGAGCACGCTCCATCCCGACTCCAACAAGGATGCCGACGGTCGGCTCCGGGTCGCGGCCGCCTCCACCGTCGGCGACGCCGGTCACGAGCGCAGCGCCCAGCTGATCGACGCCGAGTCCGATCTGATCGTGATCGACACGGCCCATGGCCATTCCCAGCACGTGCTGGAGGCCGTCAACCGCATCAAGAAGCAGTCCAACCGCACCCAGGTTGTGGCCGGCAACGTGGCCACCGTCGACGGGGCCAAGGCGCTGATCGATGCCGGCGCCGACGCGATCAAGGTCGGCATCGGGCCGGGCTCGATCTGCACCACGCGGATCGTGGCCGGCGTCGGTGTGCCGCAACTGACCGCCGTCCTCGACGTCGCCCGCGTCGGCGAGGACGCGGACATTCCGGTGATCGCCGATGGCGGCATCCGCTATTCCGGCGATCTCGCCAAGGCGCTCGCCGCCGGCGCGTCCTGCGCCATGATCGGCTCGCTGCTCGCCGGCACCGACGAAAGCCCCGGCGATGTCTATTTGCACCAGGGCCGCTCCTACAAGAGCTATCGCGGCATGGGCTCGGTCGGCGCCATGGCGCGCGGCTCGGCCGACCGCTACTTCCAGGCCGAGGTGCGCGATACACTGAAGCTCGTGCCCGAGGGGATCGAGGGCCAGGTTCCGTACAAGGGGCCGGTCGCCGGCGTCCTCCATCAGCTCGTCGGCGGGTTGCGGGCGGCGATGGGCTATGTGGGGGCGTCCGATCTCGCTAAGTTGCGGGCCAAGGCGCGCTTCATCCGCGTGTCCGACGCCGCCACCCGCGAGAGCCACGCCCACGACGTTGCCATCACCCGCGAAAGCCCCAACTACCCGAGCGCGGTCTGAGGCATGCGGTTCGGCGGGCGTATGCGCGCTGCGATGGAGGTCCTGACCGAGGTAGAGGACCGGCGGCGCCCGGCGGCCGAGGCCTTGAAGGACTGGGGCAAGGGCCATCGCTTCGCCGGCTCCGGCGACCGGGCCGCCATCGGCAACCTCGTCTACGACGCGCTGCGCTGGCGGCTCTCGTCCGCGTGGTGCGCCGACAGCGACCGGCCGGCGGCGATCGTCCACGCCGTCGTCCATCGCCGCTGGGGTGTGGTCGCCGACGCACTTGCCGAAGCCTTTGCGAGCGATCCCCATGCGCCCGATCCGCTGACCCCGGAGGAGACGCAGGCGCTCGCGACCCGCGATCCCGCAACGGCGCCGGACCACGTGCGCGCCGACGTACCGGACTGGATCGCCGGCGCGCTCGAGACGGGTTTCGGCGCGGGCTGGGTCGCCGAGGGCGAGGCCTCGGCGCTGCGGCCGCCGCTCGATCTGCGCGTCAACACCCTCAAGGCCGACCGGGCGAAGGTCGAGAAGGCGCTGGCGCGCCACGGCGCCGTCCCCACGCCCTTCGCCGCGACCGGGCTTCGCATCGCACCGACGATCGGCGAGGGGCGGCACCCCAACGTCACCGTCGAGCCGGCCTACCGGAAGGGCTGGTTCGAGGTTCAGGACGAGGGCAGCCAGCTCGCTGCCGCCATGGTCGGGGCCGCGCGCGGCGACCAGATCCTCGATCTCTGCGCCGGCGCCGGCGGCAAGACGCTGGCGCTTGCCGCCGCGATAGACAATACCGGTCAGGTGTTCGCCACCGACGCCGACCGACATCGCCTCGCCCCCATCTTCGAGCGTCTCCGCCGTGCCGGCACCCGCAACGTCCAGGTGCGCGAGGCGGGCGCGGCGCTGGAGGACGTTGCGGGACGGTTCGACGCCGTCCTCGTGGACGCGCCATGTACCGGCACCGGCACGTGGCGGCGGCGGCCGGACACCAAATGGCGCCTGCGGCCCGAGGCCATCGCCGCACGAACGGCGACGCAGGACGCGCTTCTCGACGACGCCGCGGCACTGGTCGGCCCCACCGGGCGGCTGGTCTACGTCACCTGCTCCCTGTTGCCGGAGGAGAACGACGAGCGCGTAAGCGCCTTTCTCGATCGGCATCCGGCGTTCCTCGCCCGGCAGGGCGGGGAGGTGGCGGCGTCGGTCGGCCTCGACGAAAATCACGCCATGCTCGGCGCGCACGGTGTCCAGCTCACGCCGGCCCGCACCGGCACCGACGCGTTCTATGTCGCGGTTCTGGAGCGCCGACCGTCATGAGGGTGCCGCTCACCACCTTCCACGGCCGCGAGTTCCTGTTCGTGATGGCCACCGAACAGGAGTACGGGCCGCACCTGCGGGCCCTGTTCGAGCCGCTGATGGTCGGCGTCGGGCCGGTGGAAGCGGCCGCCGGCACCGCATCGGCGTTGGCGATGCTGGCCGCCGGCGACCATCTGTCGGATCTGGTGGTGAGCCTCGGCTCGGCCGGATCGCCAAGCCTCGATCACGCCGCCGTCTACCAGGTAGGCTCCGTGTCCTATCGCGACATGGACGCCTCGCCGCTCGGCTTCGACAAGGGCAAGGTGCCGTTCTCCGATATCCCGGTGGCGATCGACTTGCCGATCGCGATTCCGAGCGTCCCATCCGCGCGCCTATCCACCGGCGCCGGCATCGTGACCGGGAGCGCCTACGACGCCATCGACGCCGATATGGTCGACATGGAGACCTACGCCGTCGTCCGTGCCGCGCAGATGTTCGACGTGCCGGTCGTGGGCCTGCGTGGTATCAGCGATGGCCGCGGTCCCGTCGAGGAGCTTGGCGACTGGACCGCCTACCTGCACGTCATCGACGAACGTCTGGCGGCCGCGGTCGGTCGGTTGACCGACGCGCTGGCCCGGAACGCGATTCCGCTTTCGTCGCCCCGCCCGAAGGAGAGCCCGTGACCGAGACCGTCCTGATCATCGACTTCGGCAGCCAGGTTACGCAGTTGATCGCCCGGCGCGTGCGCGAGGCCGGCGTCTACTCCGAGATCGCCCCCTACCACCACGCCGAGACGGCGATCGAACGGCTTGAGCCCGCCGCCCTGATCCTGTCCGGCGGACCCGACAGCGTCCTGAACGAGGATGCGCCCGCGCTGCCGCCGGCCGTGTTCGAGCGCGGCCTGCCGGTGCTCGGCATCTGCTACGGGCAGCAGATCATGACCCGCCAGCTCGGCGGCGAGGTTGCCGGCGACGGTCATCGCGAGTTCGGGCGCGCCTTCGTCGAGATCACCGACCCGTCGCCGCTGTTCGAGGGCGTCTGGCGGCCAGGCGAGCGCCACCAGGTGTGGATGAGCCATGGCGACCGCGTGGTGGCGCCGCCGCCGGGCTTCCGCGCCGTCGGCGTGTCGGACGGCGCGCCGCTTGCAATCATCGCCGACGAGGAAAGGCGGCTCTACGGCCTCCAGTTCCACCCCGAGGTGGTCCACACGCCGGACGGCGCCCGCCTGCTCGCGAATTTCGTGCATCGCGTCGCCGGTCTTGCCGGCGACTGGACGATGGCAGCTTTTCGCGATCAGGCGATCGAGCGCATCCGGGCGCAGGTCGGCGAGGGGCGGGTGATTTGCGGTCTGTCGGGCGGTGTCGACTCCTCAGTGGCGGCGCTGCTTCTCCACGAGGCCATCGGCGACCAGCTTACCTGCGTGTTCGTCGATCACGGGCTCCTGCGGGCCGGCGAGGCGGAAGAGGTCGTGTCGCTGTTCCGAGGCCACTACAACATCCCGCTGCTTCACGCCGACAAGGCGGACGTGTTCCTCGCGGCGCTCGATGGCGTCGACGACCCGGAGGCGAAGCGCAAGATCATCGGTCGCCTGTTCGTCGAGACCTTCGAGGCCGCGGCGGAGGAGATCGGCGACGCCGCGTTCCTGGCGCAGGGCACGCTTTACCCCGACGTGATCGAGAGCGTGTCGGCGCTCGGCGGGCCGTCGGTCACCATCAAGTCGCATCACAATGTCGGCGGCCTGCCGGAGCGGATGAAGCTCGATCTGGTCGAGCCCCTGCGCGAACTGTTCAAGGACGAGGTGCGCGCGCTCGGCCGCGAGCTCGGCCTGCCGGAGCGCTTCGTCGGCCGTCACCCGTTTCCGGGGCCAGGGCTCGCCATCCGTGTGCCCGGCGCCGTCACGCCCGACAAGCTCGCGATCCTGCGCCAGGCCGACGCCATCTATCTCGACGAGATCCGCAAGGCGGGGCTCTACGACGCCATCTGGCAGGCCTTCGCGGTGCTCCTGCCGGTGCGCACCGTCGGCGTCATGGGCGACAGCCGCACCTACGACTATGTGTGCGCGCTCCGCGCGGTCACCTCCAACGACGGCATGACGGCGGACTTCTACCCCTTCGACATGGCCTTCCTGGGCGCGGCTGCAACCCGCATCATCAACGAGGTGCGGGGCATCAACCGGGTGGTCTACGACGTGACGTCGAAGCCGCCGGGCACCATCGAGTGGGAGTGAAGGGTTGAACCGGTTTCCGGATCGGCCTATGTTCAACGAAATATGGAATATGTTGAACATAGACAGGTGATTGGCGATGGCAGATGCGGCGACGGCGAAGCGGGGCGCACCGCGTACCAGGAGACCGGCCTCCCAGTCGGCGATCGACGCGGTCGTGGTCGAGGCCGTCATGCAGGCGGCGGCCCGGTCCGGGCTGCTGCGCGAGAAGGACGGCCGAATCGCAAGCCGGGTCAGTCCGGCGCTGGTCGAGCAGGCCAAGCGCCGGACCGGGATCGAGACCGATTCCGATCTGATCGAGTTCGCGCTGGCGTCGATCGCGCTTGAAGATCGCTTCGCCGAGACGTTCAGGGAATCCCGTGGCAAGGTCGATCCGAAACTGAAGCTTGGCTACTGACGTGGCCGACTTCGATGTCGACGCGGCGCGACGCTGGGCGCGTTTCGACCGGCGATCGACGTTGGCCCGGAGAGCGGACGATCAGCTGCCGTTCGTCGATCCGGACAATCTCAGCGGGCGCGGATTGATACTCGATACCTGCGTCTACATTGACCAGATGCAGGGCAGGGCGCCCGAACTGCTCGACGACCTGATCGAACATCGGACCGTCAACCACTCCGTCATCGCGATCCAGGAACTGATGCACGCCGTCGGCGCCCTGAATCCGAGCGACCGGCGAACGCGCAGCGTCGTGACCCAAATCGGGCGATTGGTGAAAGCCATGCCGTCCCACCGGACGTTTACGCCGGACGCCGACGTTCTGGGGCGGGCGGGCCTGTTGTCGGGTGTACTCTGTCGGCTTCAGGGCTACGGCAAGAGCCACAGGATGCGCGCGCTGCACGACGCGACGATCTTCCTGCAGGCGAGGAAGCTCGGCTTCGTCGTTCTGACCGCCAACACCGCCGACTTCGATCCGCTCCTGCAGCTGGTCCCTTCGGGGCGCGCCGTCTTCTATCGGCCCGTCGCCACTGCCCACTGACGACGGAGCCTCAGTCGGCGCCGCGCACGCGGACGCTGAAGCCCTCCCTGGGGTTGATCACCCGCTGGATGAAGTAGATGACCACCGCCGAGGTGATGCCGATGATGTCGGTGAGCACACTGCCTTCGATCATCAGGAGTGCGGTGACAATCAGGGCCGCGCGCAGGAGCAGGACCGTCTTCTTGCCGAAGAACCAGCCCTGGACGCCGGCCGACAGCAGGAACACGCCGAGCATCGCCGTCAGGAACGCGCGGATGATCTCGAACGCATGCGATTCCATCAGCAACGCCGAATTGTAGAAGAACATGAACGGCACGACGAAGGCCGCGATGCCTATCTTGAACGACGCCACCGAGGTTTCCATCGGGTTGGCGCCGGAGACCCCGGCCGCCGCGTAAGAAGCCAGCGCCACCGGTGGCGTGATCGCCGAAACGACCGCGAAGTAGAACACGAAGAAGTGCGCCACCAGCGGTTCGATGCCAAGCTCGATCAGGCCCGGCGCCACCACAGACGCCGCGACGGCGTAGGCGGCTGTGGTCGGCATGCCCATGCCGAGCAGGATGGCGATGCACATGGCGAAGACGAGGGCCAGAAGCTGCGATGCGGCGGCGAGACCGAGCAAGAGGTTCGAGAAACGCGCGCCGACGCCGGTCAGCGAGATCACGCCGACGATGATGCCGGCGCAGGCGCACACGGCGATGATCTGGATCGACATCACGCCGGCGATGTTGAACGCCTTGACGATCGAGCGCAGGCCCATGCGGTAGGGCGTGAACCAGCTCACCACGGCGGCGGCGGCCGTCGCCAGCGTGCCGGCGCGAATGACCGAATAGCCCTGGAACAGCGCGTAGATCAGGATGATGATCGGGATGAACAGGAAGATCCGGCGCGCCATCTCGCGGAACTTGGGCAGCTCGTCGTCGCGCATGCCGCGCATGCCCAGTTTGCCGGCCTCGAAGTCGACCATGAAGTAGATCGAGACGAAGTAGAGAACGGCCGGGATCAGGGCGGCGACCGCGATCTCGGTGTAGGGAATGCCGGTGATCTCGGCCATGATGAAGGCGCCGGCGCCCATGATCGGCGGCATGATCTGGCCGCCGGTGGAGGCGGCCGCCTCGATCGCGCCGGCGGTCTTCTTGTGATAGCCGACCTTCTTCATCAGCGGGATCGTCAGGGAACCGGTGGCCACGACATTGCCGGCCGACGTGCCGTTGATCATGCCCATCAGGCCGGAGGCGAAGATGGCCACCTTGGCCGGTCCGCCGCGCGCACGCCCGGCAACGGCAAAGGCGAAGTTGACGAAGTAGTCGCCCACCTTCGAGGCCTGCAGGAACGCGGCAAAGATAATGAACAGGATGATGTAGGTCGACGAGACCGCCGTCGTCGGCCCGAGGATGCCGGCGTCCGTATAGACCTGGCTGAAGAAACGCTGCCAGGAGATGGCCGGCGAGTTCAGGAAGCCGGGCAGGTGCTGGCCGGTGAAGACGTAGATCAGAAAGAGAACGGAGATGATCACCAGCGCCAGCCCGGCGACACGGCGTGTCAGCTCCATGATCAGCAGCGTGCCGGCGACAGCGGCGATGGAGATGCCGATCGGCGCAAACGGCGTGCCGGTCGAGTTGCGCATCAGCGTGCCGTAGATGGTGATCAGATAGGTTGCGACCGCGATCCCGCAGACGGCGAGAACCAGGTCCAGCACGTTGATCGCGCCGCGCTGGCGCTTGTGGAACCAGGAGAGCGCGATGCTGCCGCATGTCGCCAGCATCAGCGGCGCGCCGAACAGCCACGTCTCGTTGAACTTGATGCGCTCGTCGATGCCGTTCCACATCACGCCGCCGGCGATCTCGGCGGTGAAGGAGAACGCCACGCCGAGCGAGAACAGCGCCGGGGCCATCAGCGCGAAGCCGATCAGGCTCAGAAGGCGCTTGTCTTCGCTTTCGTCTCTGGCGAATCGGGTGCCGCTGAACAACATGAAGCCGAGCGCCAGCGCACCGGCAATGTGGACGATGCGGAAGTTCCAGGTTTCCATCGGGAAGGTGGGCAGGAACGGGATGACGATCGCGCCGCCGGTCAGTTCGGAGATCGACAGGCCGTTCAGCGCGGCCATGTGGAAGGCCGCGTAGAAGGTCGCAAACAGGCTGATCATCAGAAAAGACCGCCCTTCGAACAGGCGGCGATTGCTCTCGACCGGCTCCTCGTCGACGCCCTCGGCGACTACGACACCGTCCTTGTCGGCGGTCTGTTCGCTCATGGTCTCCTCCCCGTCATCTCCTCCCAGGCGCCGCGCCGGCGGTGCGCGGACCGTCCCGATGGTGTGTCGCACCCGGTCAGACCGGGCGCGACGCACATTGGCGTTCGGTCGCGGCGGTCAGCCGCCGTGGATCATGTCGGCGGGAATCTCCGCGCCGGCATTCTCGATGAACCACTTGGCCGCACCCGGGTGCCACTTCATCACCTGGTTCTTGTCCCAGTTCTCCGGCACTGTCGAGCGGGCGGCGCGGTGGATGTTCACCATCCGCTCGTTGTCGGACATGACGACCTCGACCGCCGCGTTGACGAAGCTCTCCGGCAGATCGCAATTGGCGATGGCGAAGTTCCACATCGACACCGAGCGGGCGTCGCCTTCAAGCGTGGTGTAGGTGTCGGCGGCGATCGTGAAGGCCGACACCGGGAAGGCGGCCATGATCTGCTCCTGCTCGTCGGCGGTGAACTCGATGATGTTCACGTCGGTCTGCACCTCAAGCTGGCTCACCGCCGGCACCGGAATGCCGGCCGCAAACGCGATCACATCCAGCAGCCCGTCCTGGAGCTGGCCGCCGAGGTCGGTCCACCCTCCGTTGCGGCGTTCGAAGTCGACGCCCAGGGTCTCCATCATACGCGGAAAGTAGGTGTCGGAAGTGGAGCCGGCGGGGCCGAAGCCGATCTTGGCGCCGGCCGGAATGTCGGCCACCGATGCGATGCCGGACGACGCCAGCGCGGTCACCGAGAACGGCGTCTGATACATGGGGAACATCGCGCAGGCGTTGTCCATCTGCAGGCCGGGCGCGATCGGGTTGGTACCCTGGATCGATTCGGCCGCCGGGCCCATGGTGGTCATGCCGAACGCAGCCTCGCCAGTGTGCACGAGCGCCATGTTCTGCATCGGACCGCCAGTCACCTCGCCGCCGCCGGAAAGGCCGAGTTCGTCGGCGACCAGATTGGCCCACCCGGAGCCATAGGCGAAATAGGTGCCGCCCTGGGAGGCGGTGCCGACCGTGAAGCTCTCCGGCCACCCATCCCTGTCCTCTGCTGTCGCGAGCGACGTTGTCAGCGCGACGGCCGCGGCCGCTGTCATCAAGATCGAAAGTTTCATCAAGTCCTCCTGTTACCGCGGGGCGCGGCGCCCGTGCACCTCCCCAAGAAGCACTGCCGATGTGGCGTGTCCATGCTGGTGTCGGCCGGCTTGTGCGTGGGATGCAAGGGGCGGACGGATGCTTCTCCGCGTATTTCGTCGACGCGTTGGTCCGCTGGGTATGATCGGTGACAGATGACGCGGAATCGTGTTTCGGAATCGACACATGCACCGCCGTTCATGCGTCCCGTCAGTCGGTCACGTCGTCCGGTTCGGCGAACGCATCGCGTGAAAGGCCGTATTTCTGCATCTTGTCGTACAGCGCCTTGCGCGACAGACCCAGCGCCTCATAGGTGTCCTTCAGGCTGCCGCCATGGGCGGTCAGGCTGGCCGCGATCAGCGCCCGTTCGTAATGCGCGACCTGGTCGGACAGGCTCGCCGGCGCGTCTGGTGTTTCCGACGCCGGGTCGTCCCCGCCGAGCGCCAGGTCGAGGCCGAGGGCGAAACGGTCGGCGGCATTGCGCAGTTCGCGCACATTGCCCGGCCAGGCGCGGGCCGAAACCGTATTCAGCACGGCGCCAGGGATGTCGGGCGCGGCGCGCTTGTAGCGGGCGGCCGCCTCGTTGACGAGTTGCACGAACAGGCGCGGAATGTCCTCGCGCCGTTCATCGAGGTCAGGCACGCGCAACGTGACCACGTTGAGCCGGTAGAGGAGGTCGCTGCGAAACCGGCCGGCGGCCGCTTCGGCCTCGAGGTCGGTCTTGCTGGCGGCAACGAAGCGCACGTCAAGCGCGATCGGCTCGTTCGAGCCGAGCCGCGTGATCGAGCGGTTCTGGATGGCGTGCAGGAGCTTCGCCTGCACCTGTGGCGCCATGCTCTCGATCTCGTCGAGAAACACCGTACCGCCGCGCGCGTGCTCGAACTTGCCGAAGCGTTCACGCGTCGCACCGGGAAAGGCGCCGGCCTCGTGGCCGAACAGCTCGCTTTCGATCAGCGCGTCGGGCAGGGCGGCGCAGTTGATGTGCACGAACGGCTTGTCGCCGCGCTCGCTCGCCCGGTGCAGCGCGCGGGCGGCGACCTCCTTGCCGGTTCCGGTGGCGCCGACGATCAGCACATCGGCTTCGGTCTCCGCGATGGCGCGGATCTGGTGGCGCAGTGCGACCATGGTCGCACTGCGTCCGCCGAGACGCGCTTCGATGGCATCGCGACCACCGACCTGCGAGCGCAGCATGCGGTTCTCGAGCGTCAGGCGGCGCTTGTCGAGCGCGCGACGTGACGTGTCGACCAACCGCTCGGGCGCATAGGGCTTCTCCAGAAAATCGTAAGCGCCTTCACGCATGCACTGGACGGCCAGTTCGATGTCGCCGTGCCCGGTCACCAGGATGACCGGGAACTCGGAATCGATCTCCAGGACGCGGCGCATGAGCTCGATCCCGTCCATGCCGGGCATGCGCAGATCCGTGACCAGAATGCCGGGGAAGTTGCGGCCGATGTGCTCAAGCGCCTTCTCCGCCTGCGCAAGGCAGGTCACGTTCAACTCTTCGAGTTGAAAGGTCTGCGCGGCCGCGAGGCGCAGATGTTCCTCGTCGTCGACGAACAGGATGGTTTCGTCGCTCATTCGGCGGCGACACCCTCGACCATCGGTGCCGCACTTGACGGGGCCTCGGCGCGCTTCAGGTCGATCACAAAGATGGCGCCGCCATCGGTATGGTTGCGGGCCGACAGGTTGCCGCCGAAATCCTTGATGATGTTGTAGGAGATCGAAAGACCGAGACCCAGGCCCTTGCCCGGGCTCTTGGTGGTGACGAACGGATCGAAGATCTGCGCCTGCCCGGCGTCGGGCAGGCCGCCGCCATGGTCGCTCACCTCGATGCGGCAGCGGTCGCCCGCATCCGTGATGCTGATCTCGATGACCGGCTCGGTATGGTCCTCCATGGCGTCGAGCGCGTTGCTCAGCAGGTTCACCACCACCTGTTGCAGGCGCACATGACCGCCCACCACCCAGATCTCGCTGTCGGGTCGCGCGAAGGCGATCGAAGCGCCGCTGGCCTTCAGCCGCGCCTCCATCAGGTCGATCGCATCATCGATAGCCGCCAGGAGCGGGATTGGCCCCACCTTCTGCTGCGGCCGGCGGGCGAAGTTGCGCAGATGGTTGGAGATCGACGCCATGCGGTCGGTCATCCTGGAGATGAGCCGCACATTGTCGCGGGCTTCGTCGGTCCGGTCGCGATCGAGGAACCGGGCCGCATTGTCGGCATAGGCCTTCACCGCCGCCAGCGGCTGGTTGAACTCGTGGCTGAGCGCGGCCGACATCTGACCCAGCGCGGCGAGCTTGCCGGCCTGCACCAGATCGGCCTGGGTCTTGCGCAGCCGCTCCTCGGTCGTCTTGCGTTCCTCGATCTCGTCGGAGAGCTGGCGATTGACGGTGTTGAGATCGAGGGTGCGCTCCGCCACCCGCTTCTCCAGTAGCTCCTGCGTGGCGCGTTGCGCCTGCAGTCTTTCCGCCAATCGCGCACGCCGCTGCAGGGCGACCGCCGCGATCATCGCCGCCGACAGGATCACCATGGCCAGAAGCGCCAGCACCGCGACTGCCTCGGCACGCGCGGGGCCGGTTGGCGACATGATCGTCACGTTCCAGCCGGCTTCGGCGATCGGCATCGTCCGGGCGATGAAGTTCCCGGTCGCGTCCTCATCGGTGATCTCGATCAGGTCGAACCGGTCGTCGAGCGGTGTCCGCCTGTTCTCCAGCGCAATCACCCGTTCCAGAGGGTATTGGCGGTCGGCCTCGATTCCCGCCAGCGCATCTTTCGAAAGCGGCGACAACGCGCGGAAATGCCATGCGGGCCGGTTCGACATGAAGATCACGTCGTTGCCGTCGGTGACGATGATCTCGCTGTCGCCGGCGCGCCAGGCCTCCTCGAAGGTGTCGACCGTAAACTTGACAGCGACGACGCCGCGCACGCGACCATCCTGCGTCACCGGTGCGGCGAAGAAATACCCGCGTTCGCCCGATGTGGTTCCGAGCGCAAAGTATCGGCCAAGCTCGCCGGCAAGCGCCTGCGTGAAGTAGGGGCGGAAAGAAAACCGGCGTCCGATGAAGGAGCGCTCCTTGTGGTAGTTGCTCGACACCAGCGTCAGCCCGGTCGCGTCCATCAGATAAACGTCCGAGGCGCTGACGTCGTCCGCGGTCTGGCGAAGCTCACGGTTGATCTCGTCGGTCAGTGCCTGGTTGTCCGGGTCGTCGAGAAGTGTGCGCAGTATCGGACGTTCGGCGATGAGCGCGGGCAGGGGCTCGTACCGGCGCAGCGCGCCCTCAAGGCCCTCGACCGCCAGCCGAAGCGTCGCCTCGCTGCGTTCGCCGTCCCGCACGAGAAAGGCGCGCTCCAGCCGCGGCAGGGCGGCCAGCGCAACGGCCAGCGCGACCAGGACGATCAGCGCCAGATAGAGGAATGGACTGTTCAGCCGAGTCCGGTGCAACGGGCTTGCCGTCATGCCGGCGACTATGACGGGTTTGCTTCACACTGCAAAGGTGGGAAGAAGCCGTGGCGATCAGCCCGAGAAGAGGGGGAGTGAACGACGTGGGCGCGACGATCTACGGCATCAGGAACTGCACCACCATGAAGAAGGCGTTCGCCTGGCTCGACGGGCATGGCATCGCCTACGACTTCCACGATTACAAGAAGGCCGGGGCGTCGGAGGCGGCGCTCAGGCGCTGGTGCGACGCCGCCGGGTGGGAGAGGGTGCTGAACCGGTCGGGGCTGACGTTCCGCCGGCTGCCGGATACGGCGAAGGTCGATCTCGATGAGGCGAAGGCGATCGCCCTGATGCTGGAGAAACCGTCGATGATCAAACGGCCGGTGCTGGAGACCGGCGACACGATCGAGATCGGTTTCAAGCCAGAGCGCTATGACGAGCTGTTTCTGGCCTGACTCTGCGCCGACCTACACCTTGCGGACCGGCCCGCGATAGCGGGCAACGGTGCGGTCGGAGGTGAGCAGGGTCAATCTTGGGTTCCGAACAGGCGCTCAGTGTTCCGTTGACCCTTGGTGTCGAAATCGCCGGGCACGTTGAACGCGCCTTCCATGAAGCCGAGACGGCGGACCGTCGTCGGTGCGTCAAGCGGCACCACTTTCACCAGCGGCTTGCCGGCGCGGGCGATGATAAACGGTTCGCCGTCCGCGGCCTTGGCGACAAGGCGCGAAAGCTGGGTCTTGGCTTCACGCATGTTGACCGTGCGCATGGGAACACGGGCCCCGATAACCTGATCAGCAAACTAGATTCCCATGGAACATGATTTCAATACCCAGTTGATCCACATCAGGACCCTGCCGTGATGAGGTCCCCCGGCCATTTGCCCACCTGTGCTTGCATTGCTAATCGTGCCGGCTGGGGCTTTACTTGAAGGGTCTGACCGCCCGCTGCACGGATCAGGTGCCGGACGGTCGCTCGCGCAAGACGACAACTCGCGCAAGACAGCAAGAGGTAACGGTATGATCTTGAAAAGACTCACACTCCTGGCGGCGTCGCTGGCTCTTATGGCCGCCCCTGCGCTGGCCGCGGATCTGGGCGGCAAGGTCCTGAAAGTGGGCTCGGACACCACCTATCCGCCACTTGAAACGGTTGACGAGGCCACCGGCGAGATCGTCGGTTTCGACGTCGACCTCGTCAACGCCATCTGTGAGCGGATCAACTGCAAGGCCGAGTTCATCACCACGGCCTGGGACGGAATCTTCGCCGCCCTCGCGCAGGGTGAGTTCGACATGGTCGCCTCCGGCGTGTCCATCACCGACGAACGCGACAAGACCATGGATTTCACCGATCCGTACCTGATCGTCAGCCAGGCGATCATGATGCGCGTCGATGATGTCGGCCTGACCATCGACGACTACCGGCAGGGCAGGGTCCTGGGCGCCCAGACGGCCACGACCAACGCGCAGCTCGCCGAGGAACTCGTGGGTCGCGACAACATGGCGCTCTACGACACCTTCGGCGCGGCGATCCTCGCCCTCCAGAACGGCGACATCGACGGCGTCATCATCGACGGCACGTCGGCGGCCGCCTACGAGCAGCAGTTCGCCGGCGAGCTGACCATCGGGATCGAGGGCCTGCAGGCCGATCCCCTGGGGCTGGTGTTCCAGGAAGGCGACGAGATCGTCGACGCGTTCAACGAGGGCCTCGCGGCCATCCGCGCCGACGGCACCCACGACGAGCTGGTTGCCAAGTACTGGGGTAGCGACTCCTGAGACGCGACGTCACGTCCGACCTGTGAGTGAGAGGGCCGGCCGCCACAGCGCGCCGGCCCTTTTCGTACGTCGCATTCCAACCGGCCGCTGGAAGGGCCACCCGCCATGCAGCTCCTGAAATCCGTTCGCCCGAGCAACCTCGTCCTGCTCGCCGCCGCCCCGTTCATCGTCTATCTGTTCGCCTCGTCCAGCAAATACACCCGCTCGCTGGTGGCAATCCTGGGCATCGAGCCGAACGCCGGCCCGCAACTCGTCGGCTTCCTCGTCGTCCTTGTCCTTGCCGCGCTTGCTTGCGTGCCGTGGTACCAGGACCGCTACGGCAAGGGATTGCCCGGACCGCGCCTGGTGGTTCCGGCGAGCCACGCCGTCCAGTTCGCGCTGGCGCTGGTCCTCGCGGTCAATCCGTCGCTGGTGGCGGGCTTCGCCGGCGCGGTCGTCGCCAACTCGGTCGACCCGTTCACCTCGACATGGATCGTGCCGACGGTACGGCCGCGGCAGTTGACGCCCGAGGTCGCCGGGATTCTCCTGGGCTGGCTACGCGCCGGCTTCGTGGTCTACGCCGTCGTGCTGGCGGGCCTGATCGCCGCGGCCATCATGGCGCCGGAGACCATTGCCCGCCGTGCACGTCAGGTGATGGCGGCCGTCGGCGGTCTCGTGATCGCCTATCTCGCCTTCGGCGCCCATTGGGGTTTCGCCACCGGCGTGGCCATCACCTTTCGCGCCGCGATCTTCGCTTACATCCTGGCGGCGATCCTTGGCCTGTGCTGGACCGGCCTCGCCCTTCTCAAGCTGAAGCCGCGCACGCTGCTGGTCTACGCCATCGTCAGCGCCGCGCTCCTCGCCGTGGCCGGCTTCTTCTATGCCCAGCCGCGCGACACCTACGCGCTTGTCGGCACGACCGAGGCCAGGATCGCCATCATCAAGGGCACGCCGCAGAACCTGGCGGACACCATCCGCTTCGGCGAGTACCCCGGCGCGGACGGCACCGACAGCCGCATCCGCAGCGTCGCCACGGTCGACGACGGCCTGGCGCAGGTTCGCGACAATCCCCAGGTCTCGGCCATCTTTCTGCCCGTCGAAGCCGATCCCGGCACGCTGCCGCGGCTATGGGAGGTCACCTTCCTGCCGTCCCGTTTTCAATTGCCGGCGCTGGCGTTTTCGGCGCTCGGCCTGCTCCTGGCCGTCTTCACCTTCGGCGGCCACCAGCACCGCATGCACCCGCTGGCGGTGGCCTCGGAGTTCTTCGTCGATACCATCCGCGGCATTCCGATGCTGGTGATCATTCTCTACATCGGCCTGCCGCTCTCCGGCGCCATCAAGGATGTGTCGGGCGGCGGCATCGACATGCCCAACATGGTGCGGGGCGTGGTGGCCATCGGCATCGGCTACTCCGCCTACATGGCGGAGATCTTCCGCGCCGGAATCGAGGCCGTCCCGCGCGGTCAGATCGAGGCCGCGTCGAGTCTGGGGATGAGGAACTGGCAGATCGCGCGCCTGATCGTCCTGCCGCAGGCGCTGCGCATCGTCATCCCGCCGCTCGGCAACGAGTTCATCGCCATGATCAAGGACACCTCGCTCCTGTCGATCCTGTCGGTGCGCGACATCACGCAGCGCATGCGCGAGTTCCAGGCGGCGAGCTTCCTGCCGTTTGCGCCGTTCAACACCGCGGCCATCGTCTACGTGGTGATCACGCTCGCCTGCGCCAGCTTCCTCAAGTGGATCGAGCGGCGCTACGAGGCGCGATGATGGTGCGCCGTTAAAGAAAACCGCCGTCCGGAGGGGGGAAACCGGACGGCGGTTGATCGAAGCCGGTCAGCGCGCCGCTACGTTGGGGGGATCGGCGCCTCAAAGAGGTGGGGAAGCTCTCCCGGCTCGCTTGGCCTCAGATGTAGGCGCTTGACCGCTCACATGCAGTGACCGGCGTCACACGATCGCGTCAGCGATCGTTGAAGCACGCGTGACGCCGCGATCAGTTGACGATCGTGATCGTGGTGTTCGACTTGCCGACCGATTCCACCAGCCGGTAGAAGGTCTTGGCGTTGTCGGGATGAAGCCGGATGCAGCCATGCGAGGCGGGCCGGCCGAGCCGTTTGATGTCGGTCGTCCCGTGAACGGCATAGCCCCGGTAGAAGAACACCGACCACGGCATCGGCGCGTTGTTGTACTTACGCGAGCGCCATTTCGCAGCCAGCCAGCCGGCCTGCCATTCGCCGGTGGGCGTGCGGTAGCGGCCGCGCCCGGTCGAGACCGTGAAGTTGTGCGCCTCGCTCTCGTTGATGAAGATGCGCATGGTCTGATCGGAGAGATCGACGACCGCGCGCACGGTCTGGCGATCCTCGTCCACCTCGCGCTCGGGCAGTTCGATGGGCGCCAGTGCCACCGTCTGCTCATCGGGTGCCTGCTGGCTGGCAAGCGATGGGGTCGCACCCATCGCCACGATGAGCCCGGCCGCCGCAAACGACGCGACCCGGAGGAAGACTGCGGTCTTCATCTCAGCGTACCACCTCAATGCGCATGTTGCGCATGCCGTAGCGCTTCGCGAGCGAGAACAGCCGCTCGGCGTTGGTGGGATGCAGGCGTACGCAGCCGTGCGAGGCCGGGTTGCCGAGATTCTTGATCGCGTCGGTGCCGTGGATGGCGTAGCCGCGATGGTAGAAGATCGAATGCGGCATCGGCGACATGTTGTACTTGCGCGAGTGCCACATTTTCTCCAGCCGCTGTGGCCGGTAGGTGCCGATGGGGGTGACGTAGCCGCGCCGGGCGGTCGAGACGTCCCACGTGTAGCGCGGGAAGCCGTTAACGAAGACCCGCATTTTCTGTTCGGAGATGTCGATTTTCGCCACGACCGCTGCCGCCGATGCCGGCGCCGCAGCAAGAAGTGGCGCCGCAAGGACCAGCCAGAACAGTTTTCGCATAAGCCTTTTCCCCGGTTTTCTCCCGTTTTCCGGCGTGGCGACCCCTCAAACCACCAGTCTAGGGGAGCTTCCTTAACAGCCACAACGCGAGACGGGACAACTTTGCGTGAGACCTTGGGCCCAGCGTCTCGGCGCCGCGTTGCACCCCGGCAGGCGCGGCGATATGTTGCCGCCCGCGCGCCGGGGCCGTGCCCCAAGTGTATTGAGGAAGCATGTCGGACATCTTTCGCGAAGTCGACGACGACATTCGCCGCGACCAACTGAAGAAGCTCTGGGACCGCATCGGCCCGTTCGTGATCGGCGGCGCCGTGCTGATCGTGCTGGCGACCGCCGGCTACCGTGGTCTGGAATGGTGGCAGACGCGCCAGGCCGAACTGTCCGGCGACCGCTTCATCGCGGCGATCGAAGCCTCCGACGCGGGCAATCGCGAGGACGCCATCGCACAACTGGAAAGCCTGGCCGCGGACGGCAGCGGTGCCTATCCGGTGCTGGCGCGTTTCCGGCTCGCGGCCGAGAAGGCGCAAGGGGGCGATACCACCGGCGCCGTCTCCGAATACGACGCCATTGCCGCCGACGGCGGGGTGGCCAGCGAGATGCGCAACATGGCGCGCCTGCGCGCCGCGCTGCTTCTGGTCGACACCTCGTCCGTGGCGGAGGTCGAGGATCGCGTCGGCGATCTGGCCGCGACCGGCAATCCGTGGCGGCACACCGCCCGTGAGCTGATCGGCATGGCGGCGTGGCGCGACGGTGACTACGAGGCGGCGCGGGGCTATTTCAACGACATCAACGTTGATCAGGAAGCGCCCAACGATCTGCGCCAACGCAGCCAGATTATGCTCGAACTGATCGACGCGAAGATCGGCGCCGCCGCGAGCGGCTGACGCCGGCTGCCGCGCCGGGCGCGGAGCGATGCCATGTCCGACACCCTCCGGCCCCTCCGGGTCGCCATCGTGGGCCGGCCCAATGTCGGCAAGTCGACCCTGTTCAACCGGCTGGTCGCGCAGAAGATAGCGCTGGTCGACGACGAGCCGGGCGTCACCCGCGACTGGCGGGAAGGCGAGGCTCGCCTCGGCGATCTTCATTTCACCGTCGTCGATACCGCAGGCCTGGAGGAAGCGCCGGACGAGACGCTGACCGGCCGCATGCAGGCGCAATCACAAACAGCAATCGCCGCGGCCGATCTTGCCCTCTTCATGATCGACGCCCGGGCCGGCGTGACACCAGCCGACACCCATTTCGCCCGGCTGCTACGTGGTTTCGACAAGCCGACGGTGCTGGTCGCCAACAAGGCCGAGAGCCACGCGGCCGATCCCGGCCTGCTCGAGGCCTACGAGCTCGGGTTCGGCGATCCGGTGGCGATCTCGGCCGAGCACGGCGAGGGCATGGCCGACCTTCTCGATGCGCTGCGCGCGGCCGACGCAGCCGTCGACCGTGAAGCAGCCGCCGCTGACGAAGGGCCGGGGCTGCGGATCGCAGTGGTCGGCCGGCCCAACGCCGGCAAGTCGACCCTGATTAATCGCCTTCTCGGCGAAGACCGGTTGCTGACCAGCGACGAAGCCGGCACCACCCGCGACGCCATCGCCGTCGATCTCGACTGGCGCGGCCACCACCTCCGCCTGTTCGATACCGCCGGTCTGCGTCGGCGGTCGAGGGTCGACGCCAAGCTCGAGAAGCTCGCGGTCGGCGACGCGCTTCGTGCCATCCGCTTCGCCGAGGTCGTGGTGCTCCTCGTCGACGCCGAGCGGCCTTTCGATCGCCAGGACCTCCACATCGCCGATCTGGTCGAGCGGGAGGGCCGGGCCATCGTCCTCGCGGTCAACAAATGGGACTTGGTTGAGGACCGTCAGGCGATGCTCGCCGATCTGCGCGAACAGGCGTCGCGGCTCCTGCCCCAGCTGGCCGGCGTCCACCTGGTCACGGTTACCGCGCGCACGGGCAAGGGTCTCGATCGCCTGCTCGAAGCGGTGATCGCCACCCACGAGGTCTGGAACCGGCGTATCCCCACCGCGCGCCTGAATGCGTGGCTGAAGGGCATGCTCGAACGCCACCCGCCGCCGGCAGTGTCCGGCCGGCGCATCCGATTGCGCTACATGACCCAGGCCAAGGCCCGCCCGCCGACATTCGTCGCGTTCTGCTCACGGCCGGACGTGCTACCGGCCGCCTACACGCGCTATCTTGTCCATGGACTACGGGACGATTTCGATCTCCCCGGCGTGCCGATCCGTCTTCTCTTGCGAAAGGGCGACAATCCCTACGAGAAGAAGAAGCGTGGCCGCTAGCTGGAACGACCCGTCCGAATGGGGCCAACCTGCCTGGTGTGAAAGGAACCGACTGCCATGAGCCTGAGCATTGTCGTCCATCAGCATGGGGGACCGGAGGTCCTGGCGGCCGAGGAGGTGGAGATCGGCGCTCCCGGTCGCGGTGAAGTGCAGGTGCGCCATACGGCGATCGGGCTCAACTTCATCGACACCTATCACCGCTCCGGCCTCTATCCCTTTGACCTCCCGGCAACGATCGGGATGGAGGGCGCAGGCGCCGTAGTGGCGGTCGGCGAGGGCGTCGAGGACCTGTCGGTGGGCGACAGGGTCACCTATTCCGGCCCCATGGGCTCGTACAGCGAGGTCCGCAATCTCCCGGCCGACCACGCCATCCCGCTGCCCGACGCCATCGATGATCGAACCGCGGCGGCAACGACGCTGAAGGGTCTGACGGCCTACTACCTCCTTCACCTCACATATGCGGTGAACCCGGGCGACCGGGTGCTGGTCCTGGCGGCGGCCGGCGGCATGGGTCTCATTCTCGGTCAGTGGATCAAGGCGCTTGGGGCGACTGCCATCGGTTGCGCCGGCGGACCGGACAAGTGCGAGCTTGCGCGCCGGAACGGCTACGCGCACGTGATCGACTACCGGTCGCAGGACTATCAGGACGCGGTCCGCGAGATCACCGGCGGACAGGGCGTCGACGTGGTCTACGACGGCGTCGGCAAGGACACGTTCGAGTCGTCGCTGGCCTGCCTCAGGCCGCGCGGCATGATGGTGTCGTACGGTAACGCCACCGGTACGGTCTCGATCCCCAATCTCGGTATCCTCGCGCGCGGCTCGTACTATGTCTGCCGCCCGACCGGCGGGTCGTACGTCACCAACCGCACGGAGCGGCTCGAACAGGCCGCCGCCCTGTTTGCCGTCCTTCAATCGGGCGCCGTGACACCGACCATCGGCCAGACCTTCGCGCTGAAGGACATCGCCGATGCGCACCGTGCGATCGAAGCGCGCGCAACCACCGGCTCGACCGTGATCCTGCCGTAGCGCGGCACCGATGAGCGAACCCGGGATGACGATGTCATCGGACCCCAACCCCCTCGACCTTGGCGTGCGGACCGGGTGGCCGCCCGAATTGAGATACCTGCTCGAACGTTTCCCGCGGGGCGGCTGGCCGGACCACCCGAACCTCGGCGACCTCACCCAATTCTGGCTCGAGATCCATGAGAGCTTCCGCGCGGCGGCCGTCGATCTGGAACGGCGCGCCGACGACGTCCGCGAAGGCCGCACGGTGCCTGAGCAATACTGGGCCGGCGCCGCGCCGCGCATGCGCCGGCTGCTGGCCGGCCTCGGCTACCATCACCGCGTCGAGGATTCCCACGTCTTCCCCGTCCTCATGGAGGCGGAGGCGCGGCTGATCCGCGGCTTCGAGGTCCTCGAACGGGATCACGACGCCCTCCACGCGCGCATCGATCGTCTGGTCGCGCTGTCGAGGGTGATGCCGGTGTCGCTCACGTCGGATACGGGCGATATCGCGCGAAGCGTCGACGACCTGACCGCGGCGCAGGCCCATCTTGCGGCCGGCCTGCGGCAGCACCTCGCCGACGAGGAAGACCTCATCGTGCCGCTGATCCTGGACCGGACCGAAGTCGTCCTGGGGATGTAGGATACCGGTCGGCTAGGTCGTGCCGCCGGTGCCGCCGGTACCTCCACCGCCGCCGCCACCCCCGCCACTGCTGACAGGTGCGGTGCCCTTGGTCAGAAGGTCATAGGTCTGAACACCATCCGGGTCGTCTTCGCGATGCCGGCGGATGAGCGACTTGTCCGGACCGATGTACCAGCGAAGGCCACCGAAGACGGCATGCTGCGATGCGTCGTCGACAATCGCGTCCACGAAGAAGGTCAGGTTCGAACGGTTGCCGAGGTTCGGAACGGCCTCGACGCTGAGGTGCCCCAGCAGGCGCCCGTTCCATCGACCGGCGGACGCCCGCAAGCGGATGTTGTCCGTGGGATAGAACGAAGCGCTGAGGATGGCGGCGAGGTTGGTGCCGTTGGTGCCGAAATCGACGCCCGCGTGGCCGCCAAAGGTCCATTGACCGTTGTAGAGCTCTGCCTCTGCCGTCAGCCGGCCGATGTTGGTCGTCGAGAGTGCATTGACCTGGGCGAAGCTGCCGTAGACGCCGAGCAGGCCGGCGTCCGGCGCGCGCCAGAAGAGGTGGCCTGCCACCCCGCCGGCCGTGACGCCCCCGCCCGCCGCGGCCGCCATGCCGTCGAGCTGGAATCCGTAGGCGTGGCCGAGGGGCACCGACGACGAGAACCGTCCGATCCCGACCGCCGCGCCGTTCAGTTCGCCGACAGCGCCCGAAAGCTTGTGGTTGACCCCGGAAACCGCGGGCAATGCGCTCAGCTTCGGTTCGAAGATGCCGTCCGCAACGGCACCGCCGCTAACGACGAGCATCGACACAAGCGCCGTCGACGCGAGCAAGACCTTCTTTGCTGGAATGGAAACGCCCCTGGATCAATTCTTATGGTTGTTGGCCGTCAAACTACGCCAAGAGCGGGCCGGCGAGAAGCAGGCGGTCAGCTTTTTCGGAGGGCATGGTCGATATGCCACAGTGCCCGGAATCATTCGATCCAGGCGTCGACGAGCACGAGCGCGGGCCTCAGTCGAGCGGGATCGTTTCGCCTGAAGGAACGTCGTACATCACGCCGTTGTCGGTGTAGTCGGCGGCGAGCATGCGCACGATGTCGGGGGCGATGGCGTCCGGCGGGTCAAGCGTGTCCGGATCTTCGCCCGGCACCGCCTGCGCCCGCATGGCGGTCCGCAGCGCCCCGGGATTGATCAGGTTGGCGACCGCCTGCGACGGCCCAAGCTCCTTGGCGTAGACCCGCACCATGGCTTCCAGCGCCGCCTTGGTGGCCGCGTAGACGCCCCAGAACGGCCGACAGGTCCGCGGTGAGCCGGAGGTCACAAACAGGGCGCGCCCGGCCGGCGATTGGCGCAGGAGCGGATCGAGCGACCGGATGAGCCGCCAGTTGGCGGTCACGTTGACCGCGAGCGTGGCGTCCCAGACCTTCGGTTCGAGGTGGGCGAGCGGCGTGATCGCGCCGAGCAGCGCGGCGTTGCCGAACAGGGCGTCAACACGCCCCCAGCGTTCGTAGAGCGCGCCGCCGAGGCGGTCGATGCCCTCCGAATCCGTGAGATCGAGCGGGACCAGCGTCGCTTCGCCGCCGGCCTCCCGGATGTCGTCGTCGAGCTCCTCCAGACCGCCGGTCGTGCGCGCCACGGCGACCACATGGGCGCCGGCGCGCGCCAACGCCAGCGCGGCGGCGTAGCCGATCCCGCGCGAGGCACCGGTCACGACCGCGATACGCCGGTCGGTCATCGGCCGCCGGCCTCGGCCAGCAGTGGCAGCATGCGGACGTTGTCGCGATTGTCCTGGTCTTCCAGCCGGGTCGGATAGTCGCCGGTGAAGCAGGCGTCGCAGTACTGAGGCTGGACGTCGTCACGTCCGGTCTCGCCGTGGGCCCGATAGAGCCCCTCGATGGAGAGGTAGCCGAGGCTGTCCGCCTTGATGGCGTCGGCGATGTCGGCGAGCGGCATGCGCGAGGCGATCAGCTTGTCCGATTCCGGCGTGTCGACGCCGTAGAAACAGGCATGGCGCGTCGGCGGGCTGGCGATGCGCATATGCACCTCCGACGCGCCCGCTTCGCGGATCATCTGCACGATCTTGAGCGAGGTCGTGCCGCGGACGATCGAATCGTCGACAAGGACCACGCGCTTGCCGGCGAGCACGTCTCGGTTGGCGTTGTGCTTCAGCCGCACGCCCATGTGGCGGATGGCGTCGCTCGGCTCGATGAAGGTGCGCCCGACATAGTGGTTGCGGATCACGCCGAGCTCGAACGGCAGCCCGGAGGCCTCCGCATAGCCCATCGCCGCCGGCGTGCCGGAATCGGGCACCGGCACCACCAGATCGGCGTCGGCCGGCTGCTCGCGGGCGAGTTCGGCGCCGATCCGCTTGCGGATGTCGTAGACGCTGCGGCCCTCGACGGTGGAATCCGGCCGGGCGAAGTAGACATTCTCGAAGATGCAGAAGCGCGGCGCGGCCGGCGCGAACGGGCGCAGCGTTTCGATGCCGTCCTCGGTGATTACGACCATTTCGCCGGGCTCGATGTCGCGCACGAACCTCGCGCCGATGATGTCGAGCGCGCAGGTCTCCGACGACAGGATGACCCCGCCGTCGAGATCGCCCAGCACCAGCGGCCGCACGCCGAGCGGATCGCGACAGCCGATCAGCTTCTTGTTGGAGAGGCACACCAGCGAGTAGGCGCCGGCGATCTTGTGCAGGGCCTCCACGGTGCGCTCCACCAGCGTGCCGCGGATGCTGGTGGCGATCAGGTGGAGGATCAGTTCGGTGTCGGTGGTCGACTGGAAGATCGATCCGCGCCGCTGCAACTCGCCCTTCAACGTCAGGGCGTTGGTGAGGTTGCCGTTGTGGGCGACGGCGAACCCGCCGCCCGAGAACTCGGCGAACATCGGCTGAATGTTGTGCTGGGCCGGCGTGCCGTGGGTCGAGTAGCGGACATGGCCGATGGCGCGGTCGCCCTTCAGCCCGTCCACCACGGAGGGGCGCGTGAAATGGTCGCCCACCAGGCCCTGATGACGGGCGGCGTGAAACCGCTCGCCGTCGAAGGTGACGATGCCGGCCGCCTCCTGGCCACGGTGCTGCAGGGCATGGAGCCCGAGCACGGTCAGGGCCGCGGCGTCGTCGTGGCCGAAGACGCCGAACACCCCGCATTCTTCGCGGAACTTATCGTCGGTCGGCGGCAGGGTTGCTCTCATGGACACGGGTGGGAGTCGGGGCAAGCGTGTGGCATCAGCGGTCACTGCTCTCGATCAGTTGGTCGAGCCCCTGGCGCTCGGAGCCGTCATAGGCCGGCGGATTGGTTTCCGTGCCCGGCGGCGCGCTGTCGGCCGCACCGTCGCCGCTGCGGAACCGCTGGACGATCGACGCCTCCACGTCTTCGGGCAGGGCGGCGATCAGCTGATCGCCGAGATCTTCCAGGAACGGCCGCGTTTGCGCCTCGGTGATCCAGCCGGGCGGCGACGGCACCAGCCAGTTGAAGAACAGGAGGGCGATCACCAGGAGCAGCGTTCCGCGGGCGGCGCCGAACAGGAAGCCGAAGGCCCGGTCGATGGCGCCGACGCGGCTGTCGATCACGTAGTCGGAGATGCGCATCGTCACGTAGCTCGTGAGGATGAGGGCGACGAAGAACACGGCCGCCGCCGACACGACGGTCGCCACCGTCTGACTCTCGAAATAGGGCCGGAACAGGGGCAGGAAGGTCTCGTAGAGGGTGTAGGAGGCAAGAGCGGCCACCACCCAGGACGCGATCGACAGCACCTCGCGGACAAAGCCGCGCACCATCGCGAGAACCGCCGACATCAGCACCACGACGATGAAGATGACGTCGAGAATCGTCAGGAGCATGGGCGATCCTGTTGGCGTCTGGTGTCGGCCGGCCGGCGATTCGCCGGAAGGCTCGCGCCGAGCGGCTGCAAACTAGGCGCAAGCCCCGGGCGGATCAACGCATTTCGGTGCCGTGCGACCGGTGTGGACGACGGTGTGGACATGTCAGGCGGGCAGGGCGCCGATCGCCGCGACCAGATCGGTGAGCCGGTCGAACGTGCGTCGGTTGGCGCCCGCCTCGTCGTCGCGGCCGGCCGGCGTCGCGGCGCGGTCGAAACCGAGCTTGGTCGCTTCGCGCAGGCGCGCGGCCGACTGGGCGACCGGGCGCAACGAGCCTGAGAGGCTGATCTCGCCGAAATAGACTGTGTCGGCCGGCAATGGCTTGCCGAGGCGCGAGGACACCAGCGCCGCGGCGACCGCGAGATCGGCGGCCGGCTCCACGATTCTCAGCCCGCCGGCGACGTTGAGATAGACGTCGCAATCGCCCATCCGCACCCCGCAATGGGCCTCCAGCACCGCGAGCACCATGGCGAGCCGGCCCGAATCCCATCCAACGACCGTTCGCCGGGCCGTCCCCAGGGTCGTCGGCGCCACCAGCGCCTGGATTTCCACCAGCAGCGGGCGGCTGCCCTCCATGCCGGCGAACACCGCCGTTCCCGGCGTCGCCGCATTGCGCTCGCCGAGAAAGAGCTCCGACGGGTTGGCGACCTCCTGCAAGCCCGCCCCGGTCATCTCGAAGACGCCGATCTCGTCGGTTGGCCCGAACCGGTTCTTGACGGCGCGCAGGATGCGGAACCGGTGGCCGCCGTCGCCCTCGAAGTAGAGCACGGCGTCGACCATGTGCTCGACCACCCGCGGGCCGGCGATCTGGCCGTCCTTGGTGACGTGGCCGACGAACACCACCGCGGTGCCGGTGCTCTTGGCCCAGCGGATCATGGCCTGCGCGGCGGCGCGCACCTGCGTGACCGTCCCCGGCGCCGATTCGACCTCGCCACTCCACAGCGTCTGGATGGAATCGATGATCGCAAGGCCGGGCGGCGGGCCGGCGGCGAGCGTGGTCAGGATGTTCTCGACATTGGTCTCGGCGGCGAGTTGCACCGGCGCGTCCATGACCTGCAGGCGCTGCGCCCGCAGCCTGATCTGGGCAATCGCCTCCTCGCCGGAGACGTAGACCACCGGGTCGCCGCGGCGCGCCATGGCGCCGGCCGCCTGCAGCAGAAGCGTCGACTTGCCGATCCCCGGATCGCCGCCGACCAGCAGCGTGGCCGCCGGCACCAGCCCGCCGCCGGTCACGCGGTCGAGTTCGCCGAGGCCGGTCAGCATGCGCGGCGCCTCGTCGGTCGCCCCGGCCAGCCCAACGAGTTCGATGACCCGACCGCCGCGCACCGGCGGCGGCCCCCCGGTCTTGGCGGGCCGGACGGTTTCCTCGATCAGCGTGTTCCACGCGCCGCAGGAATCGCAGCGGCCCTGCCACCTGGGGCTGACAGAGCCGCAGGACTGGCAGACGAATTGCTGTTTGGTCCGCGCCATTCAGTCGCCCGTTACGTCCAGCCGCAAGGCGCGGCGGCCGAGCCCGGTCAGGAGTTCGTAGCCGATGGTCTCGGCGTGGCCGGCCACCTCGTCGATGGGGATGTTCGGCCCGAACAGCTCCACCCAGTCGCCGGGCGCGGCGTCGGCGATGTCGGTCACGTCGACGGCCGTCAGGTCCATCGACACGCGGCCGACCAGCGGCGCGCGCACGCCGTGGAGGAACACCGCCGCGCCCGGCCGGTCGTCGGTGGAGCCGGCGCGACGGTGGTAGCCGTCAGCGTAGCCGGCCCCGAGGATGGCGATCCGGCTCGGCCGCTTGACGATCTCGGTCGCGCCGTAGCCGACGGGGCCGCCCGCCGGCACCGACCGGATTTGCAGGATCCGCGCCTCGGCCGTGACGACCGTGGCGAGGCGCGCGTCGTCGCCGGTGCCGTAAGCGGCGCCGTAGAGGGCGATGCCGGGGCGGACCAGATCGAACCGGTAATCCTCGCCAAGGAAGATGCCGGCGGAGTTGGCGAGCGAGGCACGGAGTGCGGGAAAGCGCGCCCTGAGCGCCCGGAACAGGACGAGCTGGTCGCGGTTGGCCGGATGGTTGGGGGTGTCGGCGCAGGCAAGATGGCTCATGAGAAGGTCGATGCCGAGGCCGGTGCGCGCGTCGCCGTCGTCGGCGAACGAGGAGGCTTCGCCGGGGGCAAGCCCAAGCCGGTTCATGCCCGTGTCCACATGCAGCGCCGCACCGGAACTGCGCCGGTCGAGCGTCTTCCAGGCGTCGATCTCGGGCAACGAACCCAGGACCGGCTTGAGGTCGTTGGCGGCGAGCGCCGCGCCGGCGCCGGGCACGAATCCGTCGAGGATGTAGATTTCGGCCTCCGGCAACACCCCACGCAGCGTGACGCCCTCATCAGTCGTTGCCACGAAGAACACCCGGCAACCAGCGGCGGCCAGCTCACGGCCCGCCCGCTCCAGGCCGAGCCCGTACCCGTCCGCCTTGACCACGGCGGCCGTGGTGACCTCAGCGCCACAAAGGTCGCGCAGCGTCTGCCAGTTGGCCGCCAGCGCCGCCCAGTCGATGCGCAGGCGCATGGTGGCGGTAGCGGTGACGAGGGATGGGGCCATGGGCGTCGGACGCGGGGCTGCGCACCCGTCAGTCGGCGGACACGTGGGCGCGGAAGGCCTCGATCAGGAGCGGCCAGCCCTTGGCGCCAGCCATCTGGTCCTTGTACCCCTCCCAGCCTTCACCGTGGCGGGGGAAGTCGCGATGGACTACGAGGACCGCCGTGCCGCCGGCGTCGGTCGCCGACAACCGGACGTCGACCCGGCTTGCCGCGGCCTCGTTGTCGATGGCAGCGCGCTTGGGCGAGATCTGCCACGCGAACACGATGTGATCGGGACGGGAGAGGGAGAGCACGGTGCCCCACACCTTCTCGCTGCCGTCCTTGGCGCGTTCGAAACAACGGCCATTGGCGCGCGCCTCAATGCCGATCACGTCGAGATCGTCGCCGCTCCACGTATAGTCACGCGGCCACCAGTCGCTCATCCTGTCGACGAAGGCGGCGAAGGCTTCGTCCGGCGTTACCGGCACGTTGGTCGCGACCGTCAGCAGTTCCTTGGTGCCGCCGACCTCCGGGCCGGCCGCCTGTTTCTTGCCGCCGAACAGGGACTTCCACATGGGGTACCTCCTATGGGCCTCAGCCCTCGAAGGGCGCCGGGACGCGATCTTCCTGCGCCAGGGTCGAGAAGCGCGTCACGGCGTCCTCGAAATGCAGCCGTACCGTACCTGTCGGTCCGTGACGCTGCTTGCCGATGATCACCTCGGCGGTTCCGTGGACGTTCGACATCTCGTCCTGCCACGTTTCGTGTTCCATTGTACCCGGTTTTGGTTCCTTGTTCTTCAGGTAGTACTCCTCGCGGAACACGAACATCACAACGTCGGCGTCCTGCTCGATCGAGCCCGATTCGCGCAGGTCGGAAAGCTGCGGGCGCTTGTCGTCGCGGTTCTCCACCTGCCGCGACAGTTGCGACAGGGCCAGAATCGGAATGTGAAGCTCCTTGGCCAGAGCTTTGAGTTGATTCGTGATTTCGGTCATCTCCTGCACGCGGTTGTCGGCGCCGCGGCGGCTCGAGGCCTGCATGAGCTGGATGTAGTCGACGATCAGGAGATCGAGGCCGCGCTGTCGCTTGAGACGTCGCGCGCGCGCCGCAAGCTGGGCGATGGCGAGACCGCCGGTCTGGTCGATGTAGAGCGGCATCTTCTGCATGGCCCGTGAGGTCTCGACGATGCGCGCGAACTGCTGCTCGTCGATACGGCCGCGTCGGATGTTGGAGGAGGGCACGCCAGCCTGTTCGGCGATGATGCGCGTGGCCAACTGCTCCGACGACATTTCCAGCGAGAAGAAGCCGACGATGCCGCCGTCGACCGTCTTGGTCGAGCCGTCGGCCTGAACCTCGCCGCGCCAGGCGCGGGCCACGTTGAACGCAACGTTGGTGGCGAGCGACGTCTTGCCCATGCCGGGGCGGCCGGCGAGAATCACCAGGTCCGAGGCCTGGAGGCCGCCGACCAGCCGGTCGAGGTCGGCGAGGCCGGTGGCCAGGCCCGACAGATGGCCGTCGCGCTTGTAGGCGGCGCTCGCCATGTCGATGGCGTTGACCAGCGCCGTCTCGAAGCCGTGGAAACCGGAATCGTAGTGGCCCTTCTCGGCCAGTTCGAACAGGCGCCGCTCGGCTTCCTCGATCTGCGTCCCCGGCGACTCCTCGACGGTGGAATCGTAGGCGACGTTGACCATGTCCTCGCCGATCCCGATCAGCGCGCGCCTGAGCGCGAGATCGTAGACGGAGCGGCCGTAGTCCTCGGCGTTGATGACCGTCGTCGCCGAGGCCGCCAGGCGGGCGAGGTACTCGGCGAGGTTGATCTCGCCGATCTCCATGTCGGCCGGCAGGAAGGTCTTGATGGTGACCGGCGTCGCGACCTTGTTGTTGCGGATGATCTGGCCGGCGACTTCGAAGATCATCCGGTGGATGGGCTCGAAGAAATGGCTTGGCTCGAGGAAGTCCGAGACCCGGTAGAAGGCTTCGTTGTTGACCAGAATGGCGCCGAGCAGCGCTTGTTCGGCTTCGACGTTCTGCGGCGCGGAACGGAAGGTTTCGCCGGCTTCGACGACGGCATGCGCGGCAAACGCCATTCCTTCGGGGCTCCTCGAAGCGAATCAGGTGGGCTGCAGACGACCCCGGTCATAGTCATGGTGAACGGAATGATAAAGCGCCGGCCCCGTTCCGCCCGTAGTTCACAGACCGGTGGACAAAAACCCTGCTGCGGGCCTTGCGCCGAACGTGGGAATCGGTCGTGGCGGACCCCGGACTATTCGCCGGCGAGACGGACTTCCGGCCCGCCGGCATCGCGGCCGCGCAGATCGTCCTCGACGTTGCCCATGTAGCCACGGGTGCGGGGCAGGGCTTCGAGATCGCGCACGAGCTGGATCTGGAAGTTCATCATGCCGCCGGCCCGGAACGACATCTCAGAGGCCGCGAGGTAAAACTCCCACATCCGGCAGAAGCGCTCGTCGTAGAGCTGCTTGACGCGCTCGCGCTCGGCCATGAAGCGGCTGCGCCAGTGCCGCAGGGTGTCGGCGTAGTGGAGCCGCAGGATTTCGATGTCGCTGGTCAGGAGGCCGGTGCGCTCGATCGCCGGCATCACCTCCGACAAGGCCGGGATGTAGCCGCCGGGGAAGATGTGGCGGCGGATGAAGGTGCTGGTCTCGCCCGGCCCCAGGAAGCGGCCGATCGAATGGAGCAGCATCACGCCGTCGTCGGTCAGGAGGTCGTGACAGGCCCTGAAGAAGACGTCGTAGTGGCCGACGCCGACATGCTCGAACATGCCGACCGAGACGATGCGATCGAACGGGCCGGTGATCTTGCGATAGTCCTCCAGCCGGAACTCGACCTGGCCGGCGAGGCCGCGCTCCTTGGCCCGTTCGTTGGCGACGGCGAGCTGCTCGTCCGACAGGGTGACACCCACGACCTCGACGTCGAACTGCTCCGCGAGATAGAGGCCAAGTCCGCCCCAGCCGGAACCGATGTCGAGGACGCGCAGGCCGGGCTTCAGGTTCAGCTTGGCGGCGATATGGCGCTTTTTGGCGAGCTGGGCTTCGTCGAGGGTCGCATCCGGCGTCTCGAAATAGGCGCAGGAGTACTGGCGGTCAGCGTCGAGAAAAAGGCGGTAGAGCTCGCCGGTCAGGTCGTAGTGGCTCTTGACGTTGCGTCGTGAGCGGAGCGGCGAGTTGTACTGGCGGATCCGGCGGAGCGCGTAGTTGGTCTTCTCGGCGGCGGTGTACCACCACGGTGGCCCGGCCTCGTTGGCATTGACCTGCAGGAGCATGAGGAGGTCGAACACCGTGCCCTTCTCGAGCACGACCCCGCCCTCCATGAACTGCTCGCCGAGATAAGGATCGGGACGCAGCGCCACCATCCACTCGGCGCGTGCCGAGGTGAATCGCGCCCTGATGGGCGTGCCCTGGCCATCTCCGAAACTGTGTTCGTCGCCGCCGTGGCCCACGACTTCGAGCGAACCTTGTTTGATGGCCCGCTCAAGGAATCCGCGAATAATCCCGTTCAACATGTTGCCCCCTCAACGCGCCCGCCAGCGGAGCAACAGATAATTTAATGCACCTGCCGGTCCTGCATCAAGGATGGGCGGCTCTCAGGCGCTGCCGGCGGCGGGCTCGTCCTCACCAGATTCGGTCGCTTCGGCCTCGCCTTCACCGTCGGTGGCTTCGGCTTCGCCCTCGGCGGCTTCAGGCTCATCCCCGGCCTCGTCCCCGGCGGTTTCGTCCTCGTCGTCGGGCTCCTCGCCGGGCCGCGTCAGGTCCTCGCCGGCAGCCTGGCGCGTGGCCTCGTCCTCGCTGCGCGCGACGTTGACCATCACGGATACGGCGACTTCGGCGTGGAGTTCGATGGGCACTTCGTGGAGCCCGATGGTCTTGATCGGCTGCTGCAGCGCGATCTGGCTCCGCGACACCGTGAAGCCTTCGCCGTCCATGATCTCGGCCAGATCACGCGCGGTGACCGAACCGTAGAGCTGGCCGGTCTCGCCCGCCTGGCGCACCACCACGAAGGATTGGCCGGCGACCCTCTCGCCGACGTTTTCCGCCTCATTGCGCCGTTCGAGGTTGCGCGCCTCGATCTGGGTCTTTTCATTTTCGAAGCGCTGGCGGTTTGCTTCGTTGGCCCGCAGCGCCTTGCCTTGCGGCAGCAGGTAGTTCCGTGCGTAGCCGTCGCGGACCCTGACGATGTCGCCCATCTGGCCCAGCCTGGCGATTCGCTCCAGCAGTATGACTTCCATGTTCGTCTCCGTTGGGCCGCGGCCCGTGGTGCTTATCGTGGACCGGCGCATCGGTGCCGGTCGGTTTGAGCGACAGCATCAGGCGAAGAACATCGTCCGCGCTGTCCCGCCCTGCGGGCGGTTAGAGATGGATCACCGAAGCGCCACCCCAACTTGACGTGCCGCAGACCGCGGCGCGCCCCTTACTTGATCACGTACGGCAGCAGGCCGAGATAGCGCGCACGCTTGATGGCCCGGGCCAGGTCCCGCTGCTTGCGCGTTGAGACCGCGGTGATTCGCGATGGCACGATCTTGCCGCGCTCCGACACGTACCGCTGCAGGAGCCGAGCGTCCTTGTAGTCGATCTTGGGCGCGTTGGCGCCGGAGAACGGGCAGGTCTTGCGCCGCCGGAAGAACGGACGCCGGGTCGGCAGTTGGTTGATGTCGACCATCAGGTCGCCTCCGTCGTTGCGGGTTTGGCGTCGGATTTGTCCTCGGATTTGGCCTCAGACTTGGCCTCGGGTTTGGCCTCAGACTTGGCCTCGGCCGCCGCCTCGGTCTTCGGCGCGCTGCCTTCGCCATCGCTGCGACGCGGTTCGCGGCGGGGCCGATCGCCCGGCCGGCCACGGCGGTCGCGGTCCTCCCGCTTCTGCAACATCGCCGACGGGCCGTCCTCGTGCTGGTCGACCTTGAGCGTCAGCGACCGCAGGACATCCTCGCTGAGACGCTGCTGCCGCTCCACCTCGGCCAACGCCTCATGACCGGCTTCGATGTTCATCAGTGTGAAATGGGCCTTGCGGTTCTTGCGGATACGGTAGGTCAGGGTCTTCAGGCCCCAGTTCTCGACCTTGCCGACGCTGCCGCCGCTTTCCTCGATAATCGACTTGAATTGATCGACCAGCGCTTCGACCTGCTGGCTCGACACGTCCTGGCGCACCAGGAACACATGCTCATAAAGAGGCATGGCTTGCCTTTCCTTCGGTTCACCCGGCGCAAAGCCTGCTCGAAGCCTTTCGGGAAAGGCCTCTGGCGGTCCTTCGAGAGCGAAGACAAGGGAAGCGATCCGTCTCCCGGATCCACGACGCCGTTGCGCCGCCTTCCTTTCAGCCTTCGGCCGGTGGTCCCCGCGGGACCGCGCGGGGTTATACGCCAACAGCGCCCGAATGCAAGCGAGGCTCCCAACGCAAGAGAGGTGAGGCTTGACACGTCCGGCCCGGCCCGCTCAAAGGCGGGTTCCGAACTGGGGCCGGCACAAGCCTATGACGACAGCGTTGACGTTTCCGGGCCAGGGCAGCCAGGCCGTCGGCATGGGGGCGGCGCTCGCCGAGACCTATCCCGCGGCTAGGGAGGTGTTCGACGAGGTCGACGCGGCCCTGGGCGAGAAGCTGTCCGGGCTGATCTTCGACGGACCCGGCGACGACCTGACCCTGACGCGCAACGCCCAGCCGGCCCTGATGGCCGTCAGCCTTGCGGCGATGGCGGTCCTGCGCGACGGGGGCTTCGAGCCGCTGGACCGGATCGCCTACGTCGCCGGGCACTCGCTCGGCGAGTACTCGGCGCTGGCCGCGGCCGGCAGCCTGACCATCGCCGATGCCGCCCGCCTGCTGCGCACCCGCGGCGAGGCCATGCAGGCGGCGGTTCCGGTCGGCGAGGGCGCTATGGCGGCCATCATCGGCCTCGATTTCGATGCGGTCGCCGCGCTCACCGCGGAAGCGGCCGAGGGCGAGGTCTGCCAGCCGGCCAACGACAATGGCGGCGGGCAGGTGGTGATCTCCGGCCGCGCCGCGGCGGTGGCGCGCGCGGTGGCGCTGGCGCCGGAGCGCGGCGCGCGCCGGGCGCTGCCGTTGCCGGTCAGCGCGCCGTTTCACAGCGCCCTCATGCAGCCGGCGGCCGACGTCATGGCCGACGCCCTGGCCGCGGTCGACCTCAAGGCGCCACGCGTGCCGCTGGTGGCCAACGTCACGGCGCGGCCGACCGACGATCCGGAAACCATCCGCCGCCAGCTTGTCGAGCAGGTCACCGGCATGGTGCGATGGCGCGAGACCATCGAATGGCTGGACGGCGAGGGCGTGCGGCTGTACGCGGAGGTCGGCGCCGGCAGGGTTTTGTCCGGCCTCGCGCGGCGCATCGCCTCCGAGCCGAAGACCGCCGCGGTCGGCAAGCCCGAGGACGTTGAGCCGTTCCGGGACCTGATGATGACGGAGGCTGGCTGACATGTTTGACCTGACCGACAAGCGCGCCCTCGTGACCGGCGCCAGCGGCGCGATCGGCGGCGCGATCGCACGCGCCCTCCATCAATGCGGCGCGGCGGTGGCGCTCTCCGGCACCCGCCGCGAGGCGCTCCAGGCGCTGGCCGACGAGCTGGGCGAGCGCACGGCAGTGGTGCCCTGTGATCTGTCCGACGCGGAGCAGGTCGAGCGCCTGGTTCCCGACACGGAGGAAGCGCTCGGCGGCGAGCTGGATATCCTCGTCAACAATGCCGGCGTCACCCGCGATATGCTGATGGCGCGGCTTAGCGACGACGACTGGCAGACGGTCATGGACGTCAACCTGACATCCGCGTTCCGCCTGTCGCGGGCGGTGCTGCGCAACATGATGCGCCGCCGCTCCGGGCGGATCATCTCCATCACCTCGGTGGTCGGTGTGACGGGTAACGCCGGGCAGGGCAACTACGCCGCCTCCAAGGCCGGCATGATCGGCATGTCCAAGTCGCTTGCCGCCGAGATCGCCGCCCGCAACGTCACCGTCAATTGCATCGCGCCCGGCTTCATTACCTCCGCGATGACCGACGCGCTCAACGAAAAGCAGCGCACCATGATCCTCGATCGGGTGCCGGCCCGCCGCCTCGGCACGCCGGAGGACGTGGCGGCCGCGGCCGTCTATCTGGCCTCCGACGAGGCCGCCTACGTGACCGGCCAGACGATTCACGTGAACGGCGGTATGGCTATGATTTAGAAGGAGAATTCTCTGTTCGGCGAAACGGACGGTGGTCGTCCTCACAGCTTCCGGTCGGCTGGAAAAGCCCGACAAAGTGTGATACGAACCCGCGCCGAAACTGGCCAAAATCGGACCCGCGGTGGTGGGCGCCTGGCCAGCGCTGGCGGCAACGCTGTCACGAATTCGTTGTGTTGCTCACATCCGTTTCGTACAGAGGCCGAATCCGACTGCCCAGTTGCCGGTGTCAGCGCCGCGACGGGTGACTGACACAGAAATGACCAAGAAACGGGAATGTGCACATGAGCGACATCGCAGCGCGGGTAAAGAAGATCGTGGTCGAGCATCTCGGCGTCGAGAACGACAAGGTCACCGACAAGGCCAGCTTCATCGATGACCTCGGGGCCGATAGCCTCGACACCGTCGAACTCGTCATGGCATTTGAAGAAGAGTTCGGCGTCGAAATCCCGGACGACGCGGCCGAGACCATCCTGACCGTCGGCGACGCCGTCAGTTTCCTCGAGAAGAACGCCGGCTGAAGCCAGCGTCGGACGCGGCGGTGTCATGAGACGCGTAGTCGTTACCGGCCTCGGAATTGTTTCCCCGCTCGGCTGCGGTATCGAGCCGACATGGTCGGCTTTGATTCGTGGCCAGAGCGGCGTCTCGCGAATCGAGGCGTTCGATGTCGATGATCTGGCCTGCCAGATCGCCGCCATGGTGCCGCGCGGACCGCGCGCGGAAGGCGGATTCGATTCCGACGAATGGGTCCTTCCCAAGGAAGCGCGAAAGGTCGACGATTTCATCGTCTTCGCGATCGCCGCAGCCGATCAGGCGCTCGACGACGCCGACTGGCATCCGAAGGCCGAGGACGACCAGACCGCCACCGGCGTGCTGATCGGTTCGGGCATCGGCGGGCTGAAGGGCATCGAGGAAGCCTCGCTGGTCCTGAAGGAACGCGGTCCGCGGCGCATCAGCCCGTTCTTCATCCCCGGCCGCCTCATCAACCTCGCCTCCGGCCACGTCTCCATCCGCCACGGTCTGCGCGGGCCGAACCACGCCGTGGTCACCGCGTGCTCAACGGGTGCGCACGCGATCGGCGACGCCAGCCGCCTGATCGCGCTGGGCGACGCCGACGTGATGGTGGCCGGCGGGACGGAATCCCCGCTCTGCCGGCTCGGGCTCGCCGGGTTCATCGCCTGCAAGGCGCTGTCGACGGGCTACAACGACCGTCCCACCGAAGCCTCGCGCCCCTACGACAAGGGCCGGGACGGATTCGTGATGGGCGAGGGGGCCGCGGCTGTGGTGCTTGAGGAGCGCGAGCACGCGCTTGCGCGGGGGGCCAGGATTTACGCCGAGGTCATCGGCTACGGCCTGTCGGGCGACGCTTTCCACATCACCGCGCCGGCCGAATCCGGCGACGGCGCCGAACGCTGCATGCGCATGGCCCTGAAGCGGGCCGACATCGATGCCGCCGACATCGACTACATCAACGCTCACGGCACCTCGACGCCGCTCGGCGACGAAATCGAGCTTGCGGCCGTCGAGCGCGTCGTCGGCAACGCCGCCGGCGAGATTTCCATGTCGTCGACCAAGTCGGCGACCGGCCACCTTCTTGGCGCGGCCGGTGCTGCCGAAGCGATCTTCTCGCTGCTGGCGATCACCCACAACATCGCACCGCCGACGCTGAACCTGACCGATCCGTCGGTCACGACGGCGCTGGACCTGGTCCCGCTTGAGGCACGCGAGCGCCAGATCGACGTTGCACTGTCCAATTCCTTCGGGTTCGGCGGCACCAACGCATCGCTGATCTTCCGCAGCCACGAATGATCGCCCGCCCGGTCCGCGCCGTATTCGTGTGTGACTTCGGGGTCGGGCGCGCCATATCACACACGAACTGACGCCATGAGCCGCGACGACGACCACTACGACCACGACTTCAGCGACCGCCGCGGCCGTCCGGGTCGGGAGGGACCCGTTGCGCCGCGCAGCCCGGTGGAAGCACTGCAGCCCGAAACCGTACCGCCGCCGCCTCCGCGCTCCCGCGCCGCCCGGCACCCCGCCGTCATCTTCCTCAATCTCCTCATCACCGCCGCGGTGCTGGCGATCGTGGTCGCCGGTGTCGGCTTCCTGATGATACGCGGCCAGTTCGAAGGCGAAGGCACGCTGGAGCAGGCGCGTACGGTCACCATTCCGTCCGGCACCGGCCCGTTGGCGATCGCGCGCGATCTGGAGGAGCAGGGTCTGATTTCGAGCAGCTGGGCCTTTTTCGCCGGCGTCTACATCAATGGCCAGCAGGGCAACCTCAAGGCCGGCGAGTATCTGATCCGCGCCAACGCCAGCATGCGCGACATGATGGACACCTTCGTCGCCGGGCGCGGCATCCTCTATGCGATCTCGTTTCCCGAGGGGCTGACCAGCAAGCAGATCATCGACCGGGTTCTCGCCGACGATCGCCTGACCGGTTCGGTTTCAGCGGTCCCGCCTGAGGGCAGCCTCCTGCCGGAAACCTACAAATTCAGCCGTGGCGACACGCGGCAGAGCGTGCTCGATCGCATGGCACGCGACATGGAGCGGGCGGTCGCCGATGTCTGGTCGCGCCGCGCGTCGGGCCTGCCGCTGACCTCGCCGGAGGAACTCCTCATCCTCGCCTCGATCGTGGAGAAGGAGACCGCGCTGGCCGACGAACGCAGCCGGGTGGCGGCGGTGTTCATCAATCGCATGCGGCTCAACATGCGCCTGCAGACCGACCCCACCGTCATCTACGGTCTGTTCGGCGGCGAGGGAAAGCCCGAAGGTTTCGCGCTGAGCCGCGCCGATCTGGAGAGCCAGACGGCCTACAATACCTACGTGATCGACGGCTTGCCGCCGGGGGCCATCGCCAATCCGGGACGCGCCTCGCTGGAGGCCGTGGCCAACCCCTCGCGCACCGGCGACCTCTATTTCGTGGCCGACGGCACCGGCGGGCACGCTTTTGCCGAGACCTACGACGATCACTTGCGCAACGTCGTGCGCTGGCGTCAGATCAGGGACGGCGGTTCGGCCAATTGACGGCCCGCCGGGCGCAACCCGGCGCAGCGCCGCCGCTGGTATCATGTCCGGCGCGAATCGGACGCGCGCGGAGGTGCACCATGCCCCTGCACAGCATGACCGGATTTGCCCGCGCCGACGGCGCCGGCGACGGCTTCGCCTGGGTGTGGGAAATACGGTCGGTCAACGGACGCGGCCTCGATGTCCGGGTCCGGACGCCGGCAGGTTTCGAATTCGTCGAGATTCCGGCGCGCGGCCGGATCGGCGCCCGCCTCGGGCGCGGCAATGTTCAGGCGAGCCTCGCCGTTCAGGGGGATGTCATGGACCAGCGCCTGGAGGTGAACGAGCAGGCGCTTGATCACCTCAAGACAGCGGTGGACATCCTGAATCAGCGTTTCCACCTGACACCGCCGACGGCGGGCGATCTGCTGGCGCTGCGCGGCGTCCTTCAGACACCGGCCGGCGGCTTGCCGTTCGAGCAGCGCGAAGCCACGGCCGAAGCACTTCTGACCGGCCTGGACAGTGCCCTCGAGGCGCTCGTGGCCGAGCGCCGGCGCGAGGGCGACGCCATGGCCGGCCTCCTGGCGCAGCGGCTTGAGGAACTGGAGGACCTTGTGGCGACGGCCGAGGCATCGCCGGCCCGCAACCCGGAAGCGATCCGCGAGCGGCTTGAGCGCAACCTTGCCGATCTCATCGGCGCAGCTTCGGACCTCGACCCCGCGCGCCTCCATCAGGAGGCTGTGCTGCTGGCCACGAAGGCCGATATCCGCGAGGAACTCGATCGCCTGGCCGCGCACATCGACGCCGCCCGGGCTCTCCTCGACGCCAGCGAGCCCACCGGGCGTCGCCTGGATTTCCTGTCGCAAGAGATCAATCGCGAAGTGAACACCTTGTGCGCCAAGTCCACCGATCTGGCGCTCACCGAAACGGGGCTGGCGATGAAGGCTGTCGTCGACCAGTTTCGCGAGCAAATCCAGAACGTGGAGTGACGCGATGGCCGACCGCTTCCCCGCCGGCCGCCGGGGCCTGATGCTCGTGCTCTCGTCGCCCTCGGGGGCCGGCAAGTCGACCATCGCCCGGCGGCTCCTCGACACCGACGACGCGATCGAGCTGTCGGTCTCGGTCACGACTCGAGCGCGCCGCGGCAGCGAGGTGGACGGTGTCGATTACCACTTCATCACCGAGGACGATTTCGCCCGCATGCGCGAGCAGGGCGACCTGCTGGAGTCGGCCGCTGTCCACGGCAATTACTACGGCACGCCGCGCAAGCCTGTGGAGGCGCACCTGGCGTCGGGGCGGGATGTCCTCTTCGACATTGACTGGCAGGGGACGGAGCAACTGGCGGCGGCCATGCCCGAGGAGGTGGTGCGGGTGTTCGTTCTGCCGCCCTCCATGGCCGAGCTCGAAGAGCGCCTGCGGCGCCGGGCCGAGGACGCCGACGAGGTCATCGCGCGGCGGCTGACCAACGCCCGCGAGGAGATGACCCGCTGGCGCGACTACGACTACGTCATTGTCAACGACGACGTTCAGCGTTCGCTCAAACGCGTGCAGTCCATCCTGACCGCCGAACGCCTGAAACGCGTCCGCAATCCCGCCCTCGGCGATTTCGTTGAGGCGTTGCTGGCCGGTTAGGCGGCGTCGCGGCGGGACGCCAGGCAGCGCGCCAGGCGAACGAAGCCGGCGACATCGATGTCCTGGGCCCGGCGTGTGCCGTCGAGCTGCGCGCATGCGAGCAGGGCCTCGGCGTCCCCCAGCGTCTTCAAGCTCTGCCGCAGCATTTTTCGCCGCTGGCCGAAGGCGGCCGCTGTGACCGTTTCCAGATCCTTCGTGGCACAGGCGAGCGGCGCCGGCCGTGGCACCAGCCGCACCAGCGACGATGTGACCTTCGGTGGCGGTACGAAGGCCTGGGGCGCAATGTCGAAGGCGATGTGGGCTTCCGTCCGCCATCCGGACAGGACCGACAGGCGTCCATAGTTGGAAGCACCCGGCGCCGCCACGATGCGCTGCGCGACCTCCTTCTGGAACATGAGCGTCAGGTCCTCGAACCAGGGCGGCCACGGCTCGACCGTCAGCCAGCCGGTCAGGAGTGGCGTGGCGACGTTGTAGGGCAGGTTGGCGACGATCCTGGCGCGCCCCTCGACCGCCGCGGCCACGTCCGTGTCGAGGGCGTCGCCGTGCACGATTGTGAGCCGGTCCGGATAGACGACGGCGATCTCGGCGAGCGCCTCAAGGCAACGCGGGTCCTTCTCCACCGCGACCACACGCCGGGCGCCGGCCGCAAGCAAGCTCCGCGTCAGCGCGCCCGGACCCGGCCCGATCTCGACCACGGTCGCGTCGGCGAGGTCGCCGGCGGCCCGGGCGATCCGATCCGTCAGGTTGAGATCGTGGAGGAAGTTCTGCCCCAGCGATTTCCGCGCCCGCAGGCCGTGGCGCCGGATCACCTCTCTGAGCGGCGGCAGCCCGTCGGTCACGCGCGGACCATCAAGCGTGGTCCGTGGCCGCAAGCCGATCGGCCATCTTGAGCGCAGCCAGGAGCCCGGCCGGATCGGCCTTGCCGGTGCCGGCCAGCGCCAGCGCCGTGCCGTGATCGGGCGAGGTGCGCACGAAAGGCAGGCCGAGCGTCACGTTCACCGTCTCGGCGAAGTCGAGCGTCTTGGCCGGGATCAGCGCCTGGTCGTGATACATGCACAACGCCACATCGTAGGTGGCGCGGGCGGCCGCGTGAAACATCGTGTCGGCCGGCAGCGGCCCGCGCACATCGTGGCCGCGGGCGACCAGGGTGGCGACGGCCTGGGTGATGATCTCGCCGTCCTCGCGGCCGAGTGCCCCGCCTTCACCGGCGTGCGGATTGAGCCCCGCGACGGCGAAGCGCGGCTGGCGCAGGCCGAAACGCCGCGCCAGGTCGCGCGCGACGATCTCGGCCTTGCGGACGATCATCTCCGTGGTCAGCGCCTGCGGTACGTCGCGCAGGGGCATGTGGATCGTGACGGGCACGACGCGGAGGTCCGGCCCCGCGAGCATCATCACCGGTTCGGCCGACTCGGCCCCGCGTTCGGCGGCAAGCGCCGCCAGAAACTCCGTATGTCCGGGATGGGGGAAGCCGGCGTCGTAGAGCGTCTTCTTGTTGATCGGATTGGTGACGATCGCCGCGGCCCGGTTGGCGGTGACGTCGTCGACGCTGGCGCGGATCGAGTCCAGAACCGCGTCGGCGTCGCGCGGGTCCGGGGCGCCGCAGGCCTCGCTGACGACGGCGCCAAGCGGTGCCACCGGCAGGGCTTCTGGAAAGGCCTTGCGGGCGGCTTCGGGCTCGACCGACACCAGCGGAATCGACAGGCCGAGACGGTCGGCACGGCGCCGCAGGGCGTCGGCATCACCGCGGAGGTAGAAGACCGGCGGGTTCAGCCGCGCACGGTCCCGCCAGACGGCAAGGGTCACGTCCAGACCGATCCCGGCCGGTTCGCCGAGCGTCACGACCAGGGGTGGCCGGCTCGCCGCCATTCACCGGTACTCGATGATGGCGGCCTCGCGGAGCTCCTTCAGGTATTCCTTGCCCAGATCCTCCGCCTGCGACAGGGCGTACTTGTTCTGGATGTCGGCGCGCGCCGCGGCCGTGGAGCGAACGTCGCGCCGCGAGCAGACACCGATCATCTCGATCCCCTGGTCGATCTGTTCTGGCGATGTCAGCTTGTCGACCGCCGTCTTGTTGATCTCCTCGCCCTTTGGGCCGGGAAGCTGATCGGAGCGACGACGGCCGATGTCGTTGACGACGACACCCGACAATTGCCGCGTCAACTGCAGCGCCGTCTCGCAACCTTGGTAGCGCTGGCGAAAGGCGTTGGCCTCGCGCCGCCGCTGGGTGTAGCGCGCCGTGGGCGAGCCGCTGGGCACCACGAACACGATCTGCTGGAGAAACACCTCGGTGACGGTCAGCGCATCCTCGTCGCGCTCCAACAGCCGGGCCGTGAGCTCCTCCGAAGTGAGGCGAGCTTCCGTCTGCGAGCGTCGGTTGACGAGTTGGCCCCAGAGAATCTGGACGCGAAGCCGGTCCTTGAGCGACTTGGGATTGATGCCCTCGTTGCGGAGCCCCTGGTCCAGTTGACGTGGTGTCAGCTGCAGACCCTGGGCGATCGAACCATACGCAGCATCGACCTGCCCGTCCGACGCGGTCACCCCTCGGCGGGCCGCCTCGATGGACTGGACCTTCTCGTTGATGAGTTCGTCGATCGCCGCCTTGCGCCCGCCCTTGATGCCCGAAACACGGATGATGCGGACGCGCTGGTCGATATCGTAGTTGGTGATCGGCTGATCGTTGACGAGCACCGGGATGTCGCTGTTGGCGACCGTCCGGGTGTCGACCAGCGGCGTGCCCTCCGCGCGCGGCGGCGGCCGGGGGATGCTGGTCTCCGGTGTGCGATCGAACAGGCTGCCGACGCTCGCACATGCCGACAGCATGAGCGCGCCGATTGCGAGGACCGTCAGGTTGATCGCGGATGTGCCCGACAAGGGCCGTGGCATGCCAGTTCCGTATCCAGATCCGAGTTCGTGCGGGGCAGCCAATACGCAAATCTGTGCGCAAATCAACCCTTGCCGCGCGCGGCAATCAACGGGCCAAGTGCGGCAAAATGATGAGCGGTGTCAGTCCGTTGCGCGACTGACATTCCCGGTGTAGCCGAAAGCGCCGAGAGTCCGCAGGGCAATGCGAAGGTTGAACCAGCGATTGGACGTCAGGTCGGTGTAATTGGGCCGGGTCTCGCTGTAGGAGATCGACACGGTCGCGCTTTCGTCGTCATAGGCGATGCCGAAGCTGTCGGAGGCGATCGCCGCGTTCGAGACGTCGTAGGTCAACGTGCCGAACGCCCGCCAGTTGTTGTAGAGGTTGATCGACGCCGACGCCCGCACGACCGAGGAGTCGGTGGCGACGCCGGTGTTGGGATTGCCCTTGAGGAAGACGAACGATGTCGAGGTCGTCACCGGACCAAGGGCGTTGGTCGTGCCGATCTCGGCGCGCTTCAGGCTGAAATCGCCGGCGCCGAACCGTCCGCGAATCGAAAACCGCGGCCCGAGGCCGGTATCGATGGTCGCGCCGCCCACGAAATCCGAGACGTTCGTGTCGAGCCCCGAGCCCGGTCCGACATTGGCGATATCGGAGGTCGCGTAGGGATTGGTGCCGAGCAGGTGGTAGGATTGGCCGAAGGTTCCCGAAATCGCGGCGCCGCCGGCAAAGCGGCCGTTGTAGTGCACGCCGAGGTTCAGCCGCGTGCCGCCTTCGGTCCTGTCCCACCCGGAGAACTTGTCGTGCTTGAACAGGGTCGTGTCGTCGAAGACCAGGCTCTGCGCGTCGTTGTTGGGCAGGACACCGGCGCGCATCTCGTTCGGGCGGACAATCAACTGCGCGCGCGGCTCAATGACGTGCGACGAAGCCGGCCCGACCACATGAAGCGGCAAGCTGGCGTCGAAGCCGACCGCCGGCATGGCGCGGAAGGCGTAGTTGTCGGTAGTCAGCTGAGGCGCCGCGCTGGTCGAGTTGAGCGCAAACGCATCACCACGCAGGTAGGCGAAGGGTCGCAGAACCTCGCCGTTGGGCCCGATGATCCGATCCTGCCACGCGATCTCCTTGGAGGCCCGCACGGTGGTGCCCGCGGTGCCGTGATAGAACGCCGGCAGCAGCGCGATGGGATCGTCCTCGGATCGCAGTAGCGACGATACGTTCGACCGATACGTCACCTCGCCACCGAGAACCGATTCGTCGAACACCTTGAGTGAATCGACGACGGGGACCACGACCGCCTGCCGGCCCTGGCGGTAGGATGCGACGGCGGGGATGGGATCCGTCAGGATGCGGTAGTGCGATGCCCGCGCCTGGAAATAGTTCCGGTCGCGCAGGCCGGTGACATGGACGGTCGATGTCGTGACGGCGGAGTCGGGCGAGACGACCGCATAATCGCGGGTGAAGGTCTTGTCGGTCGACAAGGTTCCGTCCCAGCCGAGGGTCCAGTCGGGGGCGATGTTGAACCGGCCGGTCGTACGGATCGCGCCGCGCCAGTCGCGGAAGCCCGCGGACGCGGGGTCGAAGGCGGCCTTGTCTCTCTGGTAGATGCCGGCCGCCTTGATCGTGTAGTGCCCCCTGGCCAGGCGGTGTCGCCATTCTGCGTTGGCGAGCAGGCCCTGGCGGCTGAAATAGGCGGGCGACACGGTGAGGTCGTAGTGGGGCGCCAGCGCCATGAAGTAGGGGACCGTGACCCCGACGCCCAGTTTTGCCGCGACGTCGATGCTGGGCGTCAGGAAGCCCGACTTTCGCTTCGCCAGCGGGTCCGCGACGGTGAAGTACGGGACCCACGCGACCGGCGTGCCGAAGAACTCGAACGTGGCGTCCTCGAACCGGACGACGTTCTCCTCGTGGTCGAGGATGATCTTCTTGGCCTTGATCTTCCAGAACGGCGGCTTGTCGGGGTTGTCGACACAGGAGGGGCAAGCGGAGTAGTCGCCTTCGTAGAACACGGTCTTGTCGAGAGACCGTTCGGCGGCGGTTGCGTGGAAGTGGGTTCGCTGCGCCGTGTCGACACGTAGGGAGCGGACGAAGCCGTCCGCGAAATCGTCGGTGATATCGAGGTACTCGGACCGGTAGGTCTGTCCGGTCGGATCGACCATCCTGACCGCCCCGATCGCGATCAGGCGTCCGGTGTTCTGATCGTAGGAAACCTCCTGAGCTTCGAGGGTGTAGCCGCCGTAGTAGATGATGACATTGCCGACGGCGGCGACCCGGTTGTTGTCGTAGTCGTAGATCAGCTCGTCCGCCTCGACGAGCATGCGCTGGTCGGGATCGACCGCGGGTGGCGCGAGACCTGGTGTGGTTGGTGTGGTGGTCTGGAGGGCATAGTCGGCAGCATGACCACCGGCCGGCAGCGCAACCGACAGCATCGCGACGAGGATGGCGGACACGAGCCAGCGGCCGGCGAGAAGGCCAGCGCATACGCGACGGTCCCGAGCCGAGTGCGCCCCGCTCATCCATCCTCCAGGTGCAACAGCACCGTCAGGCCAACCAGCGTCGCAATGACCGCCGGCAGCCAGGCAGCAAACGGTGGCGGTACGATGCCACCGCTCCCCAAATCCCACGCAATTTTCAACAGCACATAAAGCATGAAGCCTACGGAGACGCCAGCGATAATCATGCCGCCAACGCTGTTGGAACGGGAGAAACGCAGGGATACCGTGGCCGCGATGAGGACCATCGCGAGGAGCAGAATCGGCCGCGAGAGAAGCTGGTTGTACTCCAGTTCGAAGCGCCGGGACGGCAGGCCCGCCCGCCGCGCCTTGGCGGCAAGTTCGCCGAGGGTCCAAAACGAAACGGAATCAACGCGTAGGAAGGCCCTCTTGACCTCGTCCTCGAGCATGTCGGTGGGCAGGAGATAGGTCTCGGCGGCCCGCGGTGGCCGGTTCGAGGCCGTGATGGTGGCCTTTTCGAAGCGCCACTCGCCCGGCGTGTAGTGCCCTCGGGGCGAATCGACGCGCTCCACGAACCGGCCGGCGTCGTCGAAGATGTAGATCGTGACGCCGGTCAGCCCGAGCCCGCCGTCGAACGAATCGGTTGAGCCGATGATCGACTGGAGGCCCTGGTGAGTCTGGCGCAGCCAGATCGCACCGGGCGAGGTTTCGGCCACCGGCTTGTTGCCGGCCTCGTAGAAGACCTGGGCGGCGAGGCTGTTGGAAAGGGCCTGCGAGCGCGCAACGATCGGATTGTAGACCGTGGTCCCGATCACGCCGACCAGCAGGCCGACGACGCACGCCGGCAGCAGGAACTGCAACGCCGAGACGCCGGCCGCCCTCGCCACCACGGTCTCGAGGCGGCGATTGGCGACCACGAAAGCGGCGATCGAACCGTAGAGGACGATGAAGGGCAGGGCGTCCTCGACGACCGACGGCACTCGCAGGAGCACCATCGCTGTGAGCTGGGCGTTGAAGCGGGCGTCGCCGATGAAGGCGCGATTGGCGAACTCCACATAGGTGATCGCCGCGATCAGAAGCAGCGACGCGATGAAGATCGCCAGGACCAGCTTCGCGAAGTGCAGCCCGAAATAGAGCGTCAGGGTTCGGCCGAACACGATTCAACCTGTCCTTTGTGACCGTCCGCCGGCCACCGTGCTGGCGCGTTCGACGATTCGCTCGGCCATCGCCACGACACGCTCGGGCGGACGGATCTGCATGCCCGTCAGCACCAGCACGATCGCGCCGGCCGCGATGGCGAGCGGCAACGCATACATGGCCACGAAAGCGACAAAACTCTGTTCGGCGAGCCCGGGCAGAACGATGCCGGCGACCTGGATGATCGCGGCGGCGGCGACCGCACCGGCGATGCTCACCGCCCGGCTCTGTCGCGAGGATTGAGCCTGGGCAAGATAAGCCAGCGGCAGGAGGGCGAACACCAGTGCGTAGAGCGGGGTCGTGACGCGCTTGTGGATCTCGATCCTGAACTTTTCCGGCTGCTCGCGCAGATAGCGGTCGTCGGGGTCGGGCGCGAACAGATACCCGAGGGTGCGTTCGCCGGCGGTGAGCGCGCGCTGCTCCTGCTCGGGTGTGCTGGAGAACGAGGTGAGATCGAATGCATACGAACTGAATTCGATCATCGAGATCGAGCCGTCCAGCTTGGACCGCTGCTGGATCGTCCCGTTGCCCATGACGAGAAACGTCCCCAGCGGATTCTCGATCATCCCGCCGCGCTCGGCGAGATAGGTCACGCTGGTCTTCTCGCCGCGGTCGTCGGCGAGGAAGATGCCGGCCATGGTGCCGTCGGCCAGCCGGTCGCTCATGTGGAAGGTGAGCCCGTCGCCAAGCTGCATGAACTCGCCCTCACGCATCACATTGGTCAGGATGTCGCTGCGCACCTGCGAGAGCATGTCCTGCCAGGCCCGCAACGACATCGGTGTGAAGTGGAGGCTCATCGCCGCGACGATCAGTGCCGTGACCGTTCCGAGCACAAGGGCCGGGCGCAACAGCACCGCCTGCGATGCGCCGCTGGCGTTGATCACCACCAGTTCGGAATCCGTGTTCAGCGACGTGAAGGTGTAGATGGTCGCGATCAGCAGGGCGATGGGGAGCACGAACGACAGCATCGCTGGCAGGAGCAGGCTGGAGACCGTCAGGAAGGTCCAGATGCTCTGCCCGTTGGCCGAGACCAGGTTGAATTGCCGAAGCGACTGGGAAAGCCACACCATGGCGCCGAGCGCGACGAAGACCATGAGGGTCGACGCCGCCGTGCGCACGAGGATGTAACGTTCGATCTGTTTCATCGCGATTCCGTACAGGGATCGAGTATGCAAAGCCGGGTTGAATTTGACCACCGGAGATGTCGACGCTAGGTCGGTGGCCAACGCCGTCGTTCCAGCCGGTACCCGCCGTCCAACCAGAACGGATACGCATGACCGAATTCGTCACCATCACCATCGGCCGTCCGGCGCGTAAGGCGCCCGGGGTCGCCGTCATCTTCTGCGGGCCCGATCTCCAGATGGGGCGCCAGGCGCGGGCGCTCGACGTCGGCGCGACCGTGCAGCGGGCCGCCACGGCCGCCGGCTTCAAGGGTGAACCGCGCTCGACCCTCAATCTGATCGCGCCCGCCGGGACCGAGCTCGATCGCCTGCTGGTCGTGGGCGTCGGCAAGGCGGCGGATCTCGAGCGCCGTGACTGGCTGAACCTCGGCGGTATCGTCGCGGCCGCGCTCGACAAGGCGCCGTCGGCCATCGTTCACCTCGAACGCCCCGACGGGCGCAAGCTCGCCGCCGAAGCCGCGGCCGATTTCGCGCTTGGCATGCGGCTCCGCAGCTATCGTTTCGACGATTTCAAGACCGGTCCCGGCGAAGAGGACAAGCGCGGCAAGCCAACCGCCGTCCACATCGATGTCGCCGACGTTGCCAAGGTGCGGAAGGCCTGGGGCGCCGCCGCCGCGGTGGGTGATGGCGTGCAGCTTGCCCGCGACGTCGTCAACCTGCCGGCCAACGTCCTCGGTCCCGTCGAGTTCGCGGCCGAGGCCCGGAAGCTCGAGAAGCTTGGCGTCAAGGTCGAGATCATGACCGAGCCGCAACTGAAGAAGCTCGGCATGCGCGCGCTTCTCGGCGTCGCGCAGGGCTCGGCGCGCCCGCCGCGGCTGGCGGTGATGCGCTGGCAGGGGGCGGCCGCCAAACAGGCGCCTGTCGCCTTCGTCGGCAAGGGCGTCGTGTTCGATTCCGGTGGTATCTCCCTGAAACCCGGCGGCGGCATGCAGGACATGAAGGGCGATATGGCCGGCGCCGCGGCCGTCCTCGGCGTCATGAAGGCGCTCGCCGGCCGCAAGGCCAAGGCCAACGTTGTCGGCGTCATCGGTCTGGTCGAGAACATGCCCGACGGACTGGCCCAGCGGCCAGGCGACATCGTCACCGCCATGACCGGGCGGACCATCGAGATCATCAACACGGATGCCGAGGGTCGGCTGGTTCTGGCCGATGCCATCGCCTACACCGAGGAGCGGTTCAAGCCGCGGCTCATCGTCGACCTGGCGACGTTGACCGGGTCCGTCATCATGGCGCTCGGCCATCACTATGCGGGCCTGTTCGCCAACGACGACAAGCTGGCCCGAGCATTGACCGCGGCAGGTGAGGCGACCGGCGAGCGGGTCTGGCGCCTGCCCCTCGACAAGGCCTACGACAAGCAGATCGATTCCAAGTTCGCGAACGTGAAGAACGCCGGCGGCCGCGACGCCGGCGCGATCACCGCGGCGCAGTTCCTGCAGCGCTTTGTCGGCGATACCCCGTGGGCGCATCTGGACATCGCCGGCACGGGGTTCGGCTCGCCGCAGACCGACACCAACCGCTCCTGGGCGTCCGGGTACGGGGTCATGCTGCTCGATCGCCTCGTCGCCGACGGCCACGAGAAACGGAAGCGTGGCTGAGGTCCTGTTCTACCATCTGCGCGACCGGTCGCTGGAACAGGCGCTGCCGCCGCTGCTGGAGAAGTGCCTCGAACGGTCGTGGCGCACGGTCGTGCAGGTGGGATCGCAGGAGCGTCGTGACGCTCTCGACGCATATCTGTGGACCTACCGCGACGAGGCCTTTCTCCCCCACGGCACGATCACCGACGGCCGGGGTGAGTTGCAGCCGATCTGGATCACCGACGGCGACGACAATCCCAACGATGCCGCGGTGCGATTCTTTGCCGACGGTACGGTGCCGGGCGACGCGCAGGGTTACGACCGCGTGGTGGTGATCTTCGACGGCAACGATCCGGAGGCGCTGGAGCGGGCGCGCGGTGCCTGGAAGGCGCTGTCGGCCGATCACGAGGCCACCTACTGGCAGCAGAATGCTGCGGGCGCGTGGGAAAAGAAGGCCTGAGCCGCTTTATCCCGCAAGTTGCTGGCTGAGCGACAGCCAGGCGTCTTCGGCCGCCGACAACCGGTCGGCCGCCTCTGCGCGCTTTCGGGAGAGCTGTACGATCCGGTCGGCCGCGGCGTTGGTGCTGGCGTCGGCAAGGGCGGCGTCCAGCGTCTGAATCTCTTTGTGAAGCGATTCGATCAGGTGTTCGGTTTCGCTGATCTTTTTCCTGAGCGACGCTGTCTTTTCGCGCGCCTTGGCCGCTGCCCGCCGGCGCTCCGCACCCGGTGAGCGTGCCGGCGACGATCGATCGCGTCGCCCGGATGCGGCGCCGCGGCTTGCCAGGATGTCGCGGCGATAGTCGTCGAGATCGCCTTCATAGGGCACGACGGTCCCGTCGGCGACGAGCCACAGCCGGTCGGCGGTGGCCTCCAGCAGATGACGGTCGTGGCTAATGAGGATCACCGCGCCGGGATAGTCGGCCAGCGCCCGGACCAGCGCCTCCCGGTTGTCCACGTCGAGGTGGTTGGTCGGCTCGTCGAGGATCATCACATGCGGTCCGTCGAACGTTGCCAGGCCGAGCAGCAGCCGCGCCTTCTCGCCGCCGGAGAGCTTCTCCGCCGGCGTGTCCATCTTGCCGGCGCCGAAGCCGAGCCCGCCGGCGCGTGCCCGCACCTGGGCTTCCGTCGCCTCCGGCAGCCGTGCGCGCACCTGCTGGTAGGGCGAGGCGGCGGGATCGAGCTCGTCGAGCTGGTGCTGCGCGAAATAGGCCACTTCGAGACGGTGGTGGCGCTTCACCCGCCCGGCCGTGGCGGTGAGGCGCCCGGCGATCAGTTTGGCGAGCGTCGACTTGCCGTTGCCGTTGGCGCCGAGCAGCCCGATGCGGTCGTCGTCGTCGATCCTGAGGTTGAGGTCGCGTAGCACCGGCGGCCCGTCGCCATAAGCGGCCGCGGCATCGCTCATGTCGACAAGCGGCGGCTTGGCCGGCTTCTGCGGCGCCGGGAAGGTGAAGGCGGCAAGGCTGTCGTCGGCCAGCGCCGCGATCGGTTGGAGCTTCTGCAGCGCCTTCAACCGCGACTGCGCCTGCTTGGCCTTGGACGCCTTGTAGCGGAAGCGTTCGACGAAGGCCTCCATGTGCCGGCGCTGGTCGTCCTGCTTCTTCTTCAATCGCAGTTGCAGGGCCTGCCGCTCACGACGCTGCCGGTCGAAGGAATCGTAACCGCCGCGATAGGGGGTGAGCTTGCAGCCGTCGAGGTGGACGATGGTGTCGACGGCGCTGTTCAGGAGATCGCGGTCGTGGCTGATGACGATGAAGCCGTACGGGTAGCGGGCCAGATAGGCGTCGAGCCACAACGTTCCTTCAAGGTCGAGGTAGTTGGTCGGCTCGTCGAGGAGCAGGAGATCGGGCTGCGCGAACAGTGTCGCGGCCAGCGCGACGCGCATGCGCCAGCCGCCGGAGAGTTCCGCGCAGGGCTGCCCCTGCGTCACGGTATCGAATCCCAGCCCGGCCAGGATCGTGGCGGCCCGCGCCTCGGCGCTGTGGGCGTCTATATCGATCAGCCGGGTCTGGATCTCGGCGATCCGGTGGCCGTCGGTCGCGGTCTCCGCCTCGGCCAGCAAGGCGACCCGCTCGGTGTCGGCCGCCATGACCACCTCGATCAGCGGCCGCGCATCGTCCGGCGCTTCCTGCGCCACCTGCCCGACCCGGGCCCGCCGCGGCAGCGAGATGGCGCCGCGTTCGGTGCCCAGTTCACCGGCGATCAGCCGGAACAGCGTGGTCTTGCCGGCACCGTTGCGCCCCACGAGCCCGGCGCGCGCCTTCGCCGGGAGCGACACGGTCGCGCCGTCGAACAGAAGCCGGTCGCCGATCCTGAAGACGATGTCGTTGATGTGCAGCATGGCCGCGGCGTTGTGCCGTGAAGGCCCGATCGGGGCAAGGGGGCGTGGACGGCTCGCTGCCGGGACGTGTCAGAATCGCGGCGCCACGTCGTCGGCGGGCGCGTTACGCCGTGCGAGGTGCAATGCCGCCTTGCCCGCCCTCTGTCCGGCCGCTATGACACCGCCCGATTTCTCCTCCAGACCGGGACCTGACCACATGGCCGTCGAGCGCACCTTTTCCATGATCAAGCCGGACGCCACCGCGCGCAATCTGACCGGCGTCATCAATGCCAAGTTCGAGGAGGCCGGTCTGCGCATCGTCGCGCAGAAGCGCATCTGGATGAGCCGCAAGCAGGCCGAGGGCTTCTACGCCGTCCATCGCGAGCGGCCCTTCTTCGACGAGCTGTGCGACTTCATGTCGTCGGGTCCGACCGTCGTCCAGGTACTGGAAGGCGAGAACGCGATCGCGCGCAACCGCGAGATCATGGGTGCGACCAACCCGGCCGACGCCGCGCCGGGCACGATCCGCAAGGAGCACGCGCAGTCGATCGGCGAGAACTCGGTCCACGGCTCCGACGCGCCGGAAACGGCCGCCGTCGAAATCGCCTACTGGTTCGCCGAGGTCGAGATCGTCGGCTGATAGGCGGAACCTTTAGGGGCCTCCAACCTTCTCCGTCATTCCGTGCGCGGCGCAGCACGAAGTGATGCGTCGCAGACCCGGGACCTAACACGAACGTGCGAGCTTCAGATCCCGCATCTGCGGCGCATCATCATCAATGCTGCACCGCAGACACGGAATCTCGCGCAAGTGAAGGCCCGAAGCGAGCCGCTGCCCGCGGCTCCGTGTCTGACTTCCGCGATCAGGCGATGTCGAACCGGTCGGCGTTCATCACCTTGGTCCACGCCGCGACGAAGTCGCCGACGAATTTCGCCTGCGCGTCCGCCTGGCCGTAGACCTCGGCCAGCGCCCGGAGCTGCGAGTTCGAGCCGAAGACGAGATCGACGCGGGTGGCGGTCCACTTGACGTCGCCGGTCGCCCGGTCGCGGCCTTCGAACACCTCCTCGGCGTCCGAGACCGGTGTCCACGCCGTGCCCATGTCGAGCAGGTTGACGAAGAAGTCGTTCGTCAGCGTCCCGACACGGTCGGTGAAGACGCCGTGTTGCGCGCCGCCATGGTTGGCGCCGAGCGCCCGCATGCCGCCAACGAGAACCGTCATCTCCGGCGCGGTGAGCGTCAGGAGTTGCGCCTTGTCGACCAGCATGTGCTCGGCCTTGGCCGCATGGCGGCCGCCGTCATAGTTGCGGAAGCCGTCGGCCTTCGGTTCGAGCATGCCCACGGACTCGACGTCCGTCTGCTCCTGCGAGGCGTCCGTGCGGCCCGGCGTGAAGGGCACCTCGACGTCGTGCCCGGCGTCCTTCGCGGCCTTCTCGATCGCCGCGCCGCCGCCGAGGACGATCAGGTCGGCCAGCGACACTTTCTTGGCGTCGGACTGGGCGTCGTTGAAGTCCTGCCGGATGCCGTCCAGCGTCTGCAGCACCTTGGCGAGCTGGTCCGGCTGGTTGACCTCCCAGTCCTTCTGAGGCGCGAGGCGAATGCGCGCGCCATTGGCGCCGCCGCGCTTGTCGGAGCCGCGGAAGGTCGAGGCCGAGGCCCAGGCCGTGCCCACCAGGTCGGCAATCGAGAGCCCGGACGCGAGGATCTTGTCCTTGAGGGTCGCGATGTCCGACCCGTCGATCAACTTGTGGTCGACGGCCGGAATCGGATCCTGCCAGATCAGGTCTTCGTCCGGGACCTCGGGGCCGAGGTAGCGCGATTTCGGGCCCATGTCGCGATGGGTCAGCTTGAACCATGCGCGGGCGAACGCATCGGCGAATTCGTCCGGGTTCTCGTAGAAGCGTCGCGAGATCTTCTCGTAGGCCGGATCGAAGCGCAGCGACAGGTCGGTGGTCAGCATCGACGGTGCGTGCCGCTTCGACGGATCATGGGCGTCCGGCACGGTCTCGGCACCGGCGCCGCCTTTCGGCGTCCACTGATGGGCGCCGGCGGGGCTCTTGGTCAGCTCCCAGTCGTATCCGAACAGGTTCCAGAAGAAGTTGCTGCTCCACTTGGTCGGCGTCGTGGTCCAGATGACCTCGAGGCCGGAGGTGATGGTGTCGCCGGCCTTGCCGCTGCCGTGACCGCCCTTCCAGCCAAGGCCCATCTCGGCGAGCGCCGCCGCTTCCGGCTCCGGGCCCACCAGCGTGGCGTCGCCGGCGCCGTGGGTCTTGCCGAAGGTATGCCCACCGGCGATGAGGGCGACGGTCTCCTCGTCGTTCATGGCCATGCGCGCGAAGGTCTCGCGAATGTCCACCGCCGCCGCGACCGGGTCGGGATTGCCGTTCGGACCCTCCGGGTTCACGTAGATCAGCCCCATCTGGACGGCGGCCAGCGGGTTCTCCAGGTCGCGCTCGCCGGTGTAGCGCTTGTCGTCGAGCCAGGTGTCCTCAAGGCCCCAATAGACGTCTTCCTCCGGCTCCCACACGTCGGCGCGGCCACCCGCGAAGCCGAAGGTCTTGAAGCCCATGGATTCCAGCGCGCAATTGCCGGCCAGCACCAGCAGATCGGCCCAGGACAGGCTGTTGCCGTACTTCTGCTTGATCGGCCACAGGAGCCGGCGCGCCTTGTCGAGGTTGGCGTTGTCCGGCCATGAATTGAGCGGCGCGAAGCGTTGCTGGCCGGTGCCGGCGCCGCCGCGGCCGTCGCCGACCCGGTAGGTCCCGGCGGCATGCCACGCCATGCGGATGAACAGCGGCCCGTAATGGCCGTAATCGGCCGGCCACCAGTCCTGCGAGTCGGTTATCAGGTCGTAGAGGTCCTGTTTGACCGCGGCGAGATCGAGCGTCTTGAAGGCCGCCGCGTAGTCGAAATCCTCGCCCATCGGATCGGACAGGGACGAGTTCTGGTGCAGGATCTTCAGGTTCAGCTGGTTCGGCCACCAGTCGCGGTTGGACTGCGCCTCGAAGGTGGTGTGGGCCACGGGGCACTTGGCCCCGCTGTCGGTCTTCTCGTCCATCTCTGTCGTGCCTCCTGATCGTCTTTGGCGCGGTATCTAGCGCGCGTGTCGTGGTCGGACATTCGCCCAGGTCAAAATCGGCGCCCGGGCCACGTCCGGCGCTTTGCCTCACATGGGGAGTCGGGGATCACTTACCACTTGGCGGCGGCTTCGTCGTCGCTTTCTCGCGCCGCCACCCAGTCGCCTTCGCGGCCGTCGGCGGGGTGCTCCTTTTTCCAGAAGGGCGCCTGTGTCTTCAGGTAGTCCATCATGAAGGAGGCCGCCTCCAGCGCCGCCTGCCGATGACGCGAGGCGGTCGCCGCGAGCACGATGGTGTCGCCCGGTCGCAGGACGCCATAACGGTGCACGATCCGCACGCCGGCGAGGCCCCATCGGTCGGCTGCCCGGGTGGCGATCCGTGTCAGTTCGGCCTCGGCCATGCCGGCGTAGTGCTCCAGCTCCAGCGCCGCCAGCCGCCCGTCCTCGTCGCGGCAGATGCCGGTGAAGGTGACCAGCGCACCCGCGCCCGGCGTCGCCGCGCGCAAGGCCTCCGCCTCCGCGCCGAGATCGATGTCGGTCGTGCGCACATCCACCGAAACCGACGCCATTGCGTTACCCGCCGGTCATGGGTGGAAACAACGCCGCCTCGCTGGCACCCTTGAGCGGCGCGTCGGGGCGCACGTGGGTATGGTCGAGGGCGACGCGGACGGAGGTCGCGTGCTCCAGCGCGTGCCGGTACTCCGGGCCGCGGGTCGCGAGCCAGGCAATCAGCTCGCCGGCCGTGGTCACCTCGGCGGGGACGTCGACCTGCTCCTCCTCGCGCCCGATCCGTTCGCGGACCCACGAGAAATAGACGATCTTCATGTGTCGCCTCCGAGGAGATGCCGGATGCCGGCGCGGAAATAGTCGTAGCCGGTGAACAGGGTGAGCAGGGCCGCAATCCACAGCAACAGGAGACCAATATAGGTCACGAGGCCGATGTCGCCGAAAGCGACGCGGAGCGCGGCGTCGCCGGCCGGTCCCAGCAGCAGGGCGCCGATCGCCACCATCTGGACGCTGGTCTTCCACTTGGCGAGCCGCGTGACCGGTACCGAGACCTGCGCGCCGGCCAGGAACTCCCGCAGACCGGACACGGAAATCTCGCGGCCGAGGATCACGATCGCGGCGATCACCGACCAGTCGGCGATGGTCCGGTCCGCCACCAGCAGCACCAGCGCCGTGCCGACGATCAGCTTGTCGGCGATGGGGTCCAGCAGCTTGCCGATGTCCGAGCGCAGGTCGAGGGCCCGCGCCAGGTAGCCGTCGAAAAAGTCGGTGAGGCTGGCGGCGGCGAAGATCGCCAGGCTGACCCAGCGGCTCGCGCCCGTGTCGATGAAGAAGACGACGATCAGCGCTGGCACCAGCAGGATGCGGAAATAGGTCAGGAGGTTCGGCACCCCGAACAGGTGCTGGGACGCCGCATCCGGGACCGGGAGATCGTTGGAGGGGATCGACTCTTCGTCCACGTTATCTCGCTTCGACGCGACTTGAATTCCTGCGGCGCCGGGCTGGCGGCGCGTCTCATCCACCGGATGAGGTTTCGTGGAAGTAGTTATAGATCGTCCGCGCCGTCTCGTCAGATATCCCGGCAACCTGCCGCAGATCGTCGATCGCGGCCCGGCTGACCGCCTTTGCGGTGCCGAAATGCTTGAGGAGCGCGCGCTTGCGCGCCGGACCGATCCCCTCGATGTCGTCGAGCGGACTGCGCGCGATATCGGATTTGCGGCGGGCGCGATGGGAGCCGATGGCGAAACGGTGCGCCTCGTCACGCAGGCGCTGGACGAAATAGAGCACCGGATCGCGCTCGGGGATCATGAACGCCTGCCGCCCGCGCATGTGGAAGGTCTCGCGCCCGGCGTCGCGGTCCGGGCCCTTGGAGATGGCGATCAGCGGCAGATCGGCGATTCCCAGTTCGGCAAACACCTCCTCCGCCGCGGAGAGCTGGCCGCGGCCGCCGTCGATGATCACCGCGTCGGGCCAGGTGCCGATCTCGCGCGGCAGCCCGGCCTCGGCCGTCGCGTCGTCGTCGCGGTCGGCCACGGCCTCGCGCGGGCCCGCCTCGCGCATCAGGCGTGAGAACCGCCGGCGCAGCACCTCGCGCATCATGCCGTAGTCGTCGCCAGGAGTGAGGTCCTGCGACTTGATGTTGAACTTGCGGTAGTGGGCCTTCGACAGCCCCTCCGGCCCGGATACGATCATGGCGCCGACGGCGTTGGTGCCCATGATGTGGCTGTTGTCGAAGACCTCGATCCGGCAGGGCAGGTCGCCGAGACCGAACCTCTCGGCGAAACCGGCGAGAAGACGCGCCTGCGAAGAGGTTTCGGCGAGCGTCCGTCCTAGCGCCTCGCGGGCGTTGTTGAGGGCGTGCTCCACCAGCGCCTTCTTCTCACCGCGCCGGGGAACGCTGATGTCGACCTTGCGATCGGCGCGCTCGCTCAGCGCCTCTGCAAGGAGCTCGCGTTCCGCGATCTCGTGCGACAGCAGAAGCAGGCGCGGCGGCGGCTTGTCCTCGTAGAACTGCGGGAGAAAAGTGTTCAGAACCTCGCCCGGCTCCAGCGCCGCGTCGGCGCGTGGATAGTAGGCGCGGTTACCCCAGTTCTGTCCGGTGCGGAAGAAGAACACCTCGACGCAGGTGCGTCCGCCCTCCTGGTGACAGGCGAACACGTCCGCCTCCTGCAAGCCGCCAGGGTTGATGCCCTGATGCGCCAGCACATGGGCGAGCGCCGCGAGCCTGTCGCGGTAACGGGCCGCGGTCTCGAAATCGAGCCGCTCGGCCGCTGCCTCCATCGCCTCCTGCATGGTCGACCGCACCGCCTGCCCGCGGCCGGTGAGGAAATCGGCGGCCTCGTCCACGAGATCGCCATAGGCTTCGAGCGAGATTTCGCCGGTGCACGGGCCTGAGCAGCGCTTGATCTGGAAGAGCAGACAGGGTCGCGTCCGGCTTTCATAGACGGCGTCGGAGCAGGTGCGGAGCAGAAAGGCGCGTTCCAGCGCGTTGATCGTCCGCCCGACCGCGCCGGCCGACGCGAACGGCCCGAAATATCGCCCCTTCCGCGAACGCGCGCCGCGATGCTTGGCGATCAGGGGTGCTTCATGATCGCCGGTGAGCAGGATGTAGGGAAACGACTTGTCGTCCCGCAGCAGCACGTTGAAGCGCGGCCGCAGCCGCTTGATGAGGTTGGCCTCGAGCAGCAGCGCCTCGGTCTCGGTCCGCGTGGTCACGAACTCCATCGAGGCGGTCGCGTTGATGGCCTTCAGGATCCGCGTCGGCAGGCCACGCGGCCGGGCGTAGCTCTGCACCCGCTTCTTGAGGCTCCGCGCCTTGCCGACGTAGAGCGCCTCGCCCTTGGCGTCGATCATGCGATAGACGCCGGGCTTGTTGGGCAGCCGCTTCACGACATCGGCGATCACCGACAGCCCGCTCGCGGTCGGTGTCGGTTCGTCGGGAATCGTTTCGGGCGTGCGGGGCGGCATGGTCTCAGTCGATAGCGTGGTGATCGGGCGTGCGCCATGCCAGATGCTGGCCACCGTCGAGGGCGATGGTCTGGCCGGTGATCGAGCGGTTGTCCACCAGGAAGCGGATCGCCCGCCCGAATTCGGCAAGGTCGGCGCCGCGCTGCAGCGGCACGTTGGCGACCTCCGCCTCGAAATGAGCGGACGGTTGCGCGGCATGAGAAAGCGTCGGCCCCGGTGCGAGGCCGTTGACCCTGACGCGCGGCGCCAGGGCCTGGGCGAGCGTCGTCGTCGCGGTATGGAGGGCGGACTTGCCGAGCTGGTAAGACACGTAGACCGGCAGCGGCTTCAGGACGCGCTGATCGAGGATGTTGACGACATTGCCCTCCAGATCGTCCGGCAGATGCCGCGCCAGTGCCTCGGCCAGGAAGACGGGCGCGGTCAGGTTGACGGCAAGCTGCCGGTCGAAGGTGGCGCGGTCGAGGTCGCCGATCTCGTCGCGCGCGAACATGGCGGCATTGTTGACGAGCAGCGTCGGCGGGCCGAGCGCCGCCGCGACCGCCGGGATCAGGGCGTCGACCGCGGCCGGATCGCCGAGATCGGCGGCAAAGGTTGCCGCCTGACCGCCGTCCGCAACGATCTCACCGGCCAGTTGCTCCGCCGCCTCCCGGCCGCTGCGATAGTGGATGGCGACCCGCCAGCCATGGGCTGAAAGGTCTCGCGAGATCGCGCCGCCGACGCGCTGGGCGCCGCCGGTAACCAGGGCGAGAGGGGAATCGTCAGCGTTTACCATCGGCTAACCATACTTAATGGCCGTCCCGTTGCGGAACAGGGAAGACCTGACCGGTGTTTCGCCCGGCGAGGGCCAACGACAGCTGTTTTCCGCCGAATCGCGAGGTTGCGGCGCGCCACAGAATCACCCCGTTTGCGCCGCCACGCCACCGCACTTTGTTAACGCTTACGCCTTATTACCCGATCATAGACTTCGGTGCGGCGCCCGGCGTGAGGCTACGACCGGTCCGCCGCCGCGGCACGAAAAAGCGAGGACGAGCCATGTTGCGTTTGACCAAGGCTGGCGCCACTGCCCTGGCCCTTCTGGGGTCCGTTGCGACCGCCGGGGCGGCCGATATCATCACCTACGAACCTACTCCCAGCGCGACGCCGGTCTACAGCCCGACCCGTGCGGCCAACTGGACCGGCCCTTACGCCGGCCTGATCGGCGGCTATGGCTGGGGCGGTAGCACCGTGACCAACCGGGGCATCCTCGGCGGCGGCTACGCGGGCTACAACTTCCAGGTCAACGAGTCGATGGTGCTCGGCGTCGAGGGCGACGTGACGGCGACCGGCAAGACCGGCACCAGCGCCGGCACGACCGTCACCAATCCGTGGAACGCCACGTTGCGCGGCCGGGTCGGCTACGCGGTGGGCCGCTCGATGCTCTACGGCACCGTCGGTGTCGCGACAGGTCGGGTGAACGCCAGCGGCACGATCAGCGGTGGCTCGACGAGGGTCGGCTGGACGGCCGGCATCGGCGCGGAAACCATGCTCATGGAGAACCTGACGGGCCGTGTCGAGCTTCGGCACACCAATCTCGGGACCGCCGCGCTGACCGGTGGCAGCATCAGCTACTCCTCGACGGACCTGATGGTCGGCCTCGGCATGCGCTTCTGACGCACGTCATCCGCCGTCACTCGACGGCGGGCACCCTGATTTCGGCGCGGCGACAGGTGTCGGTATCGACCTCGTCGCAGCGCCGGAACTTCAAGTCCTTCGTCAGGCAGATACGCACTTCGGTGAACGTGCCCGAGCGGCACTGCACCGACATGCCGTCCCGGCCGAGGCCGGGATTGGCCTCCACGAACATCGCTTCGATCGCATCCGGATCGAGCCGTTGCGCCGGCGCCTCCGCCGACAGGGCGGCCGGGAGGCGGACCCGGTTCGCCGCTTCGCGCGTCAGGTCGAAGTAGTCGCGCTGACCCAGCCCCGAACACCGGCCGTGCTTGCGCCACTGGTGGATCGCCAGCCCGCCGCTCGGGAACATGTCGAAATTGTCGTCGATGACGTCCTGCGCCAGCCAGCGCGGGTGGCGCGACTCGCAGAATTCGGGATAGCCGCGCTCATGCTGCGGCCACAGGCCGTGGACGACGAAGCCGCGGTCGACCCCGCACTGGTCGGCATCCGGATTGGGTTCCGTGGTGCAGTAGGTCGGCGACCACGACAGCGACAGAAGATAGAAATCGAAGTCGGCCCCGGACGACTGCGCCGCCGCACTTGTGGCCGTTAGCGCCGCCGCGAGGAAGACGAGTGCCCTCACGGGCGAATGGTGCGGCACCGTTTGCCGTAGACGCGATGGGGATCGAACGCCGGCAGGCACGATTCCACGCTCCACCAGTAGCCCGCGAAGCCCTGTCGCGACTCGATCACGTAGACGACTTCCGAACGCCGGCCGTCGGAGAGATGGGCGTCGCCGCCGCAATAGCGACGGTCGATGAAGCCGTGGCCGGTCTGGAGACCGTGCTGGTGGGTGCCGTCGATCAGATCGACGCGGAGCCCGGTGTGGAGAATGCGCGCGTCGGCATAGGCGAAGCGTTCGGCGATCCGCGCAAGGATGTGGGGCGCGTCGCAGCCGGGAAGATAGTGGTCGGTGTGGGCGTGGCCGGCCGGATAGGGCGCATAGCTGTAGTCGGCGGCGACGGCCGGAAGGCTGAACGCGAGGGCGGCGGCGAGGGCGAGACTGCGCAACATGGGCGGCATCCTGATCGAACCGCGTGACAATGGCGTGAAGTCGAACCGGGGGTCAAGCAGGACCGGGCCGACGCACCTGCACCAGCGCGTCATCGGCCCCCGCAGTCTCTTGCGTCTCATCCCGGAGGACCGCGGCAAGGGCGATGGGGTACAGCCGGTGCTCCTGCGCCAGCACCCGCGCGGCGAGCGTGTCCTCCGTATCGTCGGCGAGGATCGGCACGGCGGCCTGGGCGACGATCGCCCCGGCATCGACCTCGGCGTTGACGAAGTGGACCGTGCAGCCGTGGATCGCCGCACCGGCGGCAAGCGCCCGGCGGTGGGTGTCGAGCCCCTTGAACGACGGCAGGAGCGAGGGGTGGATGTTGAGCATGCGCCCCTCCCAGCGCCGCACGAAGTCTTCCGAGAGCACGTGCATGAAGCCGGCGAGGCAGATGAAGGCCACGTCATGGCTTCTGAGCGTGGCTTCCAGGTCAGCCTCGGCCTCGGCGCGCGCGCGTCCGCGGCCGAAAGCAACCACTCCTGTTGCGATGCCGGCGCGCTCCGCGTGATCAAGGCCCGGCGCGTCGGCGCGGCTTGCCACCGTCAGCACGATGTCGGCCGGATAGCCGGGGTCCCGCGCCGCCTCCAGGAGGGACGCGAGATTGGACCCGCGCCCGGAGATGAGGACGGCGACCCGCGTGCGTGCCGTCACGGGCCGCCGAGCTCGCCGGTTGTGACCACCGCCTCGCCACTGCGCGGCACGATCCGGCCGAGATCGCGCACCGTCTCGCCGGCGCCTTCGAGGTCGCGGCGGACCCGATCGGCGGCATCGGCGGCGACCACCGCGGCCATGCCGATGCCGGCGTTGAAGGTGCGCAGATACTCCGGCGTCGCCATCGTGCCGAGCGCGCGGACCCAGGCGAGCACCGGCGGTTCCACGAGCGCCCCGAGGTCGAGTTCGACTGCCAGATCGTCGGGCAGGACCCGCGGCAGGTTGTCGATCAGCCCGCCGCCGGTGATGTGGGCCAGTGCCTTGATGCCGGGGCCGGCGGCCAGCGCCTTCAGGAGCGGGCGCACGTAGATCCGCGTCGGCGTCAGCAGCGCTTCCCCCAGCGTCGCCGCCTCACTGGCAAAGGGTGGTGGTGCGTTGAGATCGAGGCCCGCGTCGGCGATCAGCTTGCGGACCAGCGAGAAGCCGTTGGAATGGAGCCCGGACGCGGCGAGCCCGAGCACCAGGTCGCCCTCGGCGACATCCGGCCTCGGCAACAGGGCGTCGCGGGCGACCGCCCCGACGGCGAATCCGGCGAGATCGAAATCGCCGGCCGCGTACATGCCCGGCATCTCCGCGGTCTCGCCGCCGATCAGCGCCGCGCCGGCCTGCCGGCACCCTTCGGCGATGCCGGCGACGATCGCCGCGGCGGCATCGGCGTCCAGGCGGCCGGTGGCGTAGTAGTCGAGGAAGAACAGCGGTTCGGCCCCCTGGACCACCAGGTCGTTGACGCACATGGCGACCAGATCGATCCCCACGGTGTCGACCACGCCGCAGTCGATCGCCACCCGCAGCTTGGTGCCGACGCCGTCGGTAGCTGCCACCAGCAGGGAGTCGCTATGGCCGGCCGCCTTGGGGTCGAAGAGGCCGCCGAAGCCCCCCAGCGCGCCGACAACGCCGCTGCGGCGTGTCGAATCGACGGCCGGACCGATCATGTTCACCAGCCGGTTGCCCGCCGCGATATCGACACCGGCGTCGGCGTAGGTCGCGCCTTTTTCCGCCGTTTTGCTGGTCATGGTGTGCGCCTGCCGCGGGCGTGAGGGTCAAGCCGCCGGCCGCTTCTCTTGGCAGGCGCGACGGACAATGCCATGTGTAGCCCAACCGCTGTGGGCCGCCAATTGCGGGCTGGCGTGACGAGGGTACACGGGCATGAGTATCCCCAATCTGATCACCATCGGCCGTCTGTTGCTGGTGCCGCTGATCGTGTGGCTGACGCTGACCGAGCAGCACGGCCTGGCGTTCATCGCCTTTCTCGCCGCCGGCATCAGCGACGGCGTCGACGGATTCCTGGCTCGCCAGTTCGACATGCGAACAGAGCTCGGCGCCTACCTCGATCCCGTGGCCGACAAGGCGCTGCTGGTCTCGATCTACGTCGTGCTGGCGGTGATGAACGAGATTCCCCTGTGGGTCGCAGTCCTGGTGGTCAGCCGCGACGTGCTCATTGTCGGCGGAGTGGTGATCGCCTGGATGATGGGCCGCCCGCTGCAGATGGACCCGGCCGCGATCAGCAAGATCAACACCGCGGCGCAGATCATGCTCGCGGCGGTGGTGCTTGCCGACCTCGCCTTTGCCGCCTTCGATCTCGGCGGCCTGCGGACGATCCTGATCGTTCTGGTCGGCGTGTCGACGGTCCTGTCGACCGCCGTCTATGTCGTCGGCTGGGTCGGGCATATGGGCGCCGCCGGAACCGTCGATCGCCAGCGCGACGAGCATTCGGCATGAACCCGCGCACCCGCACGGCCCTGTTCTGGGGGGGCGCCCTTCTCGCCTTTCTCGTGGTGCTGTTCGTCCTGCGCAGCATCCTCCTGCCGTTCGTGGCCGGCATGGCGCTGGCTTATGCCCTCAATCCCGTCGCCGACTGGCTGGAAGCCCACCGGATCTCGCGGCTGTGGGCGGCGATCATGATCCTGCTGGTGTTCATCGTCGTCGTTCTCCTCGTCCTCCTGGCGCTCGGACCGGTTCTGGTCGGCCAGCTCATCGACCTCGTCGACCGGGCGCCGGCCTACATCGAACAGCTTCAGGACCTCCTCGGCCTCGCCATCAACACCGAGGTGGCCGCGTTCCTCGGGCTCGATGCGGACAGTATTCGCGACTCCGTGCGCAGCATGCTGGGCAGCGGCGGCCAGGTGCTGTCAACCTTCCTGCAGTCGCTGCTGAGCGGTGGCCGGTTCGTCGGCAACGTGCTGTCGATCCTGATCATCACCCCGTTCGTCGCCTTCTACCTCCTGCGCGACTGGCACCGCGTCGTGACCTGGGTCGACGATCTGCTGCCGAAGGACTACGCCGACGACATCCGGCGGCTGGCCCGCGAAATCGATGAGAACACGGCGCGGTTCGTCCGCGGGCAACTGCTGGTCGGTTTCATCCTCGGCGTCTTCTACGCCGTCGGTCTGCTGATCATCGGCGTCAACTACGGCCTCCTGATCGGGCTGATCGCCGGTCTGGTCAGCTTCGTTCCCTATCTCGGCTTTGCCGTCGGATTCGGGCTGTCGATGGTCGTGGCGGTGGTTCAGTTCTGGCCCGACTGGGTCATGCCGCTGGCCGCGCTCGGCCTGTTCATGGTCGGCCAGCTGCTGGAGAGCTACGTGCTCTATCCGCGCCTCCTCGGGGCGAGCGTCGGCCTCCACCCGGTGTGGCTGTTCTTCTCGCTGTTCGCGTTCGGCCTCCTGTTCGGCTTCGTCGGCCTGCTGATCGCGATTCCCGCCGCGGCCGCCGTCGGGGTCCTGTTCAACTTCGCCGTCGAGCGCTACCGCGACAGCGCCATGTATCGCGGCCACGAGCCATGACCGGCGCCGATTCGTCGGCCGGATCGCAACTGCCTCTCCACCTGCCGCATCGGCCGTCCTTTGCGCGCGCCGATTTCTTGGTGGGGGCGGCCAACCGCGAGGCGCTGGCGGTCGTCGACGCCTGGCCCGACTGGCCGTCGCCCAGCGTGCTGCTGGCCGGACCCGCCGGCTGCGGCAAGAGCCATCTGGCCGAAATCTGGCGCGAGAAGGCCCACGGGGTGTGCTTCAGCGCGCCCGCCCTGGCCGGTTCATCCCCGCCGCCGGACGTGTCGGCGGTCGTGATCGAGGACATCGATCGCGCCGCGAGCGCCGAGGCACTGTTCCACGTCATCAATCGCGTGCGTGAGGCCGGCGCCTTTCTCCTGCTCACCAGCCGCGAGGCCGCGCCCGAGGCGTTCGTGTCGCTGCCGGATCTGGTATCGCGCCTGCGCGCGGCGCGTCCGGTCGCCATCGGCGCCCCCGACGACGAACTCCTTCGCGCGGTGCTGGTGAAGCTGTTCGCCGACCGGCAACTCGCCGTGCAGCCGCCCGTGGTCGATTATCTGGTACGCCGGATCGAGCGCTCGCTTGAGACCGTCGGTCGGGTCGTCGACGCGCTCGACCGGCGCGCATTGTCGCAGGGCAGGGCCGTGACCCGCCCGCTGGCGGCGGAAATCCTCGCCGACACCGGCCTCGCGACGCTGTAGCCAGCCGGCGCGCGTCATGTTCGACAACAACTTCGCGGCGGGACGCGCTATACTGGGTGCGCATCATTTAGTCGCATAACAAGATCATCGCTGATGAACAGAGCGACGCCTCCCGCTGAGGTGACCAGGCGGATCGAAGACGAGGACGCAGCCGCTTACGGCGCAGAACTGCGCCATCTCCCCGAACGCTTCATCAACCGCGAACTCTCGTGGCTGCAGTTCAACCGCCGCGTTCTCGAGGAGGCGAGCAACGGCGCCCACCCGCTGCTTGAACGCCTGCGCTTCCTGTCGATCTCGGCTGCGAACCTCGATGAGTTCTTCATGGTGCGCGTCGCCGGCCTTCAGGGCCAGCGGGCCGCCGGCATCACCAATGTCAGCGACGACGGCCTGACCCCCCGGCGGCAGATCGCCCTGATCGAGACCGCGGTGGACGAGCTGGTGCGGGACCAGCAGGCGTGCTGGCGCAGCCTCCGCGGCAATCTGGCGAGGGCGCGCATCGACCTTGTCGATGTCGGCGATCTTGACGAGGACGAGCTCGGCTGGCTCGACCGGTACTTCCTGGAGTCGGTGTTTCCGGCGCTGACGCCGCTGGCCATCGATCCGGCCCATCCTTTCCCCTTCATCCCCAATCTCGGCAAGACGATCGCGCTGCAACTGTCGCGACGGAGCACCGGCCAGCCCATGACGGCTCTGATCCGCATGCCCGAGAGCCTCAAGCGGTTCATCCGTCTGCCGTCGTCCCGCGACGACGAGGATCGCTTCGTTCGCCTCGAACAGGCGGTGGCGCAGTCCGTGCTGCGGCTGTTTCCCGGCTATGACGTCCTCGGCATCGGCCTTTTCAGGGTGATCCGCGATTCCGACATCGAGGTCGAGGAAGAGGCCGAGGACCTGGTTCGCCTGTATGAGAGCGCCCTGAAGCGCCGGCGCCGGGGGTCGGTGATCCGCCTCGAGGTCGGGGCGTCGATGCCGCCGGCGCTCCAGACCATTGTCGGCGAGGCGCTCAACGTGTCGGACCGCGACGTGGTCCGCGTCGATGGTTTGCTGGCTATGCATCAGCTCGACGAACTGGTGAACCTCGACCGGCCGGCGCTCAAGTTCGAGCCGTTCAGTCCGCGCTTTCCCGAACGTATCCGCGAACACAACGGCGATTGCCTGGCCGCCATCCACGAGAAGGACATCCTGGTCCACCACCCGTATGAATCGTTCGACGTGGTGGTGCAGTACCTGTCGCAGGCCGCCGCCGATCCCGACGTCGTGGCGATCAAGCAGACGCTCTACCGCACCTCCAACGATTCACCGATCGTGCGCGCCCTGATCGAGGCCGCTGAGGCCGGCAAGTCCATAACGGCCCTGGTCGAGCTCAAGGCCCGCTTCGACGAGGAAGCGAACATCAAGTGGGCCCGCGACCTGGAGCGTGCCGGCGTCCAGGTGGTCTACGGCTTTATCGAACTGAAGACCCACGCCAAACTCTCGTTGGTGGTGCGCCGCGAGGCCGGCCGGCTGGTGAGCTACGCCCATATCGGCACCGGCAACTATCACCCGGTGACGGCGCGCATCTATACCGACCTGTCGCTGTTCACCGCCGATCCGGCGATCGCCCGCGACGTGGCCCATATCTTCAACTACATCACCGGCTACTCCGAGCCGACGGCGTTGGAGCGCCTCGCCATCTCGCCCCACGTCATGCGCAAGCGGATCGTCGACCTGATCCGTTCCGAGGCTGCCCATGTCCGCGCCGGCCGGCCGGGCGCGATCTGGATGAAGATGAACTCGCTGGTCGACGCGGCGGTCATCGATGCCCTCTACGATGCCAGCCAGGCCGGGGTCGAGATCGACCTCGTGGTCCGCGGCATTTGCTGCCTCCGACCGGGCATCCCAGGCCTGTCGGAACGCATCCGGGTGACCTCGATCGTCGGTCGTTTTCTGGAGCATTCCCGCATCTACTGCTTCGGCCACGGCCATGGCCTGCCGTCGAGCGAGGCCATCGTCTACATCGGCTCCGCCGATCTCATGCCGCGGAATCTCGACCGCCGCGTCGAGGCGATCGCACCGATCACCAACCCGACCGTGCACGAGCAGATCCTGAGTCAGATCATGGTGGTCAACCTGGCCGACAACGAACAGGCCTGGCGCGTCTTGGCCGATGGCACGAGCGAGCGTATCGTGCGTGCCAAGGGCAAGCGGCGGAACAACGCCCATCAGTATTTCATGACCAATCCGAGCCTGTCTGGACGTGGCACTTCAATTGAAACCGATCCGCCGCAGCGGACCCGGCGGCGACGCAAGCGGCGGTCCTGAGGCCGACCACCCGCTGAGCCTCATGGCGGCGCCGGGCCGCCTCAACGGCACCGGGCCGGTGGCGATTGTCGATATCGGCTCCAACTCGGTGCGGCTGGTGGTCTATGAGCACCTGGCGCGCACGGCGACGCCGCTGTTCAACGAAAAGGAGCTCTGCGGTCTGGCGCGGGGGCTGGGCGAGAGCGGCGAACTCCACGAGGCCGCGGTCGAAGAAACCCTGATGGCGCTCCGACGGTTTGCGGCGATCGCAGAGGCGCTGAAGGTCGATTCCCTCCATGTGCTCGCGACGGCGGCGGTCCGTGAAGCCAGCAACGGCGCCGCCTTCATCGCGGCCGTCGAGCGTATCGTCGAGAGCCCGGCGACGGTGCTCAGCGGTCGCGACGAGGCGCGCCTCAGCGCGCTCGGCGTCATTTCCGGTTTTCAGCATCCCGATGGCGTGGCCGGCGATCTTGGCGGCGGCAGCCTGGAGGTCATCGGTGTCGCCAACCGCTCGATCGGGTCCGGCGAGACGACCGCCCTCGGGGTGATCCGCCTGCAGGAGAAGGCCGGGGGATCGACCAAGAAGGCGTCCCGGGTCGCGTCCGAAGTGCTGTCCGGCTCCAAGGTACTGGCGGCCTCCAGCGGCCGGACCTTCTACGCAATCGGCGGCACCTGGCGCTCGCTGGCGCGGCTGCACATGCGCCAGAAGGGTTACCCACTCCACATCATGCATCACTACGAGATGGCGCCCGACGAGGTGGTCGATTTCTGCGCCATGCTGACTCGCCGCGCTATCGAATCGGTCGATTCCATCGATGCCATATCGCGCGTGCGCAGGCCGTTCCTGCCGTTCGGCGCGGTCGTCCTCCGCGAACTCGTGGAGGTCATGCAACCGGATCGGATCGTCATGTCGGCGCTGGGTATGCGCGAGGGGCTGCTCTACGACCTCCTGAGCGACGCCGAACAAGCCCGTGATCCGCTGATTGCCGCCTGCGAGGAACTGGCCTACCTCCGCTCCCGTTCGCCCGAACACGTGGACGAACTGGTGCCGTGGACGGGCATGGTGCTCGAGGCGATCGGCCTCGACGAAACCCCCGAGGAGGCGCGCCTGCGGCACGCCGCGTGTCTGCTGTCGGATATCGGCTGGCGGGCGCATCCGGAATATCGCGGCCTGCAGAGTATGGATGCGGTCGCCAATTCTGCGTTTGTCGGCGTCGATCACCCCGGCCGGGCCTATCTCGCGCTGGCGACCTACTACCGGCACGAAGGCCTGATCGCCGAGGCGTCCTCGCCGCACATTCGCGAACTGGTCTCGACCCGGCTGATGGAGCGCGCCCGCGCGCTCGGCGCCGCCCTGCGCGTCGCCCATGTCCTGTCGGCCGCGATGCCGGGCATCATCAACCGCACGCGCGTGGAGCGGCGCGGCAACTTCATCGCCCTGGTGATCCCGTCCGACATCGCCGAGCTTGGCGGCGAGCGCGTCGTGCGCCGGCTGTCGCAGCTGGCCAAGATGGCCGGCCGCGAACCGGCGGTCGTCGTCGACTAAAAGCCGCTTCAGTCCCGTTTGCCGCCCGGCCGCTTGATCGCGACCACGTTGTTGCGGGCGATCGCCAGCGCCAGTTGGCCGTGCTTCAGCCGGATGGCCTTGTCCCCGAACAGTTCGCGCCGCCAGCCGTGCAGCGCCGGCACGTCGGCGTTGTCGTCGACCGCAATCGCCTCAAGCTCATCGACCGTCGCGATCACCTTGGGCGCGACGCCGTGGGCCTCGCCGGTCATCTTCAGGAGCACCTTGAGGAGGTCGACCGTGGCGCCGGTGCCGTTGGCCTTGTGCCGGGTGCGCGGCAGGCGGGGCAGGTCGTCGTCGGCGATCGCCATCCCCCGCCCGACGGCGGCCAGGATCTCCTCCGACGCCTTGGAGCGCTCGAATCCCTTGGGGATTGCCCTCAGGCCCCCTAGGCCCCCACGATCTTTCGGCTGCTGCGCGGCGATCTCGTAGATCGCGTCGTCCTTGAGGATGCGGTTGCGCGGCACGTCGCGCGCCTGCGCCTCGGTTTCGCGCCACGCCGCGACCTCGCGCATCACAGCCAGTTCGCGGGGCTTGCGCACCCGCATCTTCAGCCGCTTCCAGGCGTCCTCGGGATGCTGGCGGTAGGTGTCCGGTGAGGTCAGGATGTCCATCTCCTCGCGCACCCACTCGCTGCGCCCCTTGGCGTCCAGCGTCTCGGCGAGCGAGGCGTAGACCTCGCGCAGATGGGTAACGTCGGCCTCGGCATAGTCAATCTGCCGCTTCGACAGCGGGCGCTTGCTCCAGTCGGTGAAGCGGGAGGTCTTGTCGATCCGATGGCCGGTAATGCGGTGCACAAGCTGGTCGTAGCTGATCGCCTCGCCGAAGCCGGAGACCATGGCCGCGACCTGGGTGTCGAACACCGGATGCGGCACCAGCCCGCCGAGGTGGTGCATGATCTCGATGTCCTGCCGCGCGGCATGGAAGACCTTGATAACGTTCTCGTTTTTCATCAGCCGGAAGAACGGGTCGAGCGACAGGCCGTCGGCGAGGGGATCGACGATCACCGCCTCGTCGGGGCTCGCGATCTGGATCAGGCAAAGCCTGGGCCAGAAGGTGGTTTCGCGCATGAATTCGGTGTCGACGGTGACGAAATCGTGCTTCGCCATGCGCCGGCACGCCGCCGCCAGCTCGTTCGTTTCGGTGAGGATGGTCATAGCTCCCTATAGCGGCTCACGGGCCGCTTGTCGCCGCCCAAAATCGGCCGATCCGGAGTGGTATGGCGCCGGCCCGCAGCTTGGTGCCACGCCTTGACAAAACCGCTGCTCCGTGCGCTTTTCCGCCGGCCGCGCGGCGCGTTGCGCCGCCGCCGAACGCGACAGCCACGGATCGTTTCCATGCATCGTTACCGGAGCCACACCTGCGGCGCTCTGCGGGCCGCGGACGTTGGGGCGCAAGCCCGTCTCAGCGGCTGGGTGCACCGCGTGCGGGACCATGGCGGCCTGCTGTTCGTCGATCTGCGGGACCATTTCGGGATCACCCAGTGCGTCGTCGATCCCGATTCGGACGCCTTCGCGGTGGTCGAGACGCTGCGGTCGGAATGGGTAGTGCGCATCGACGGCGAGGTCCGGCCGCGGAGCGACGACACCGTCAATCAGGACCTTGCCACCGGCGAGATCGAGATCTTCATCCGCTCCGTCGAGGTTCTGTCGGAGGCCGCCGAACTGCCGCTACCGGTCTTCGGCGATCAGGATTATCCGGAGGACACGAGGCTCCGCTACCGGTTCCTCGATCTGCGCCGCCAGCGCATCCACGCCAACGTCATGAAGCGGGCGGCGATCGTGTCGTCGCTGCGGCGGCGGATGACCGAGGCCGGTTTCTTCGAGTTCCAGACCCCGATCCTGACGGCGTCGTCGCCGGAGGGCGCGCGCGACTTCCTCGTGCCGTCGCGCCTGCATCCCGGCAAGTTCTATGCCCTGCCGCAGGCGCCGCAGCAGTTCAAGCAGCTCATCATGATCGCCGGCTTCGACCGTTACTTCCAGATCGCGCCCTGCTTCCGCGACGAGGATGCGCGCGCCGACCGTTCGCCGGGCGAGTTCTACCAGCTCGACATCGAAATGAGCTTCGTCGAGCAGGAGGACGTCTTCCAGGCGGTCGAGCCGGTGCTGCGCGGCCTGTTCGAGGAGTTTGCCGACGGCAAGCCGGTGACCGCCGAGTTTCCGCGCATTCCCTACGCCGAGGCGATGCGCAAATACGGTTCCGACAAGCCGGACCTGCGCAATCCGATCGAGATGCAGAACGTCTCGGAGCATTTCGCCGGGTCGGGATTCAAGATCTTCGCGGGCCAGCTCGAGGCCGATCCCAACGTCCAGGTGTGGGCGATCCCCGCGCCGACCGGCGGCAGCCGCGCCTTTTGCGACCGCATGAACTCCTGGGCGCAGGCCGAGGGCCAGCCGGGCCTCGGCTACATCTTTTTCCGCGACGACGGTGCCGGGGCCGGCCCGATCGCCAAGAACATCGGCGAGACGCGCACCGACGCGATCCGCAACCAGCTCGGTCTCGGCGACGGCGACGCGGTGTTCTTCCTGTGCGGGGTGCCGCGCGGCTTCACCGCCTTCGCCGGCGCGGCGCGGCAGAAGATCGCCGCCGACCTGCACCTCATCGACGAGGATCGCTTCGCGTTCTGCTGGATCGTCGACTTTCCGATGTTCGAATGGGACGAGGACAACAAGAAGGTCGACTTCTCGCACAACCCGTTTTCCCTGCCCCAGGGCGGCCTCGACGCGCTCGACACCCGGGAGCCGCTGGAGGTGCTGGCCTACCAGTACGACATTGTTTGTAATGGCGTGGAGCTGTCGTCAGGGGCGATCCGGAACCACATCCCGGCGATCATGGAGAAAGCCTTCGCCATCGCCGGCTACGACGCCGACGTCCTGGAAACGGAGTTCGGCGGCATGCTGCGGGCGCTCCAATACGGCGCCCCGCCCCATGGCGGGATCGCACCGGGGATCGACCGCATGGTGATGCTGCTCTGCGGCGAGGACAACCTTCGCGAGGTGACGATGTTCCCCATGAATCAGCAGGCCGAAGACCTGATGATGGGAGCGCCGTCGGAGGTGAGTGCTGCGCAGTTGCGCGACCTGCACATCCGTCTCAATCCGCCGGAATAGGCGGGCAGGCGGCGCTACTCGTCCGGGGTGATGGCCGGACGCAGATCGCCGCCGCCGGTATCGTTGCCGTTGTCGCCGGTTACCGTCACCGCCAGCATGTCGGGCAGGCTCGACGGCGCCAGGAAGATCGCGCCCTCCAGATCGGACAGCGATACCGGTTCCGCCGGCTCCGAGGCGATGGTCAGCGCGCCGGGGGTGCGGATGAACGCCTGCAGCACCGGCACGATCTCGCGCTGGAACTCGGGCGTGCCGAGGAACGAGATCATGAAGGGCAGGGCCGAGGCGATCTGCTCGCGAAACACCTCGGTTTCGACCTGCATCCGGCGGGCCTGCATGGCGAGCCCGCGGGCGACGATGGAATCGTCGCGAAACTCCATGCGGCCGCCGGCGAACTTCACCGCGTCCTTCTGGCGCATGATGGTCGACAGATCGTCGAGCGAATCCGGCGCCAGACCCTCGAACCGCGCCTCGCCGCGGATGTCGCCGAAATCGCGCATGGCGAAGCGGAAACCGTCGACGGCGACCGTGCGTTGTTCTGCGTCCCAGGTCACCCGCATGGCGAGATCGGCGTCGATACGGTCGTAGCCGAGTTCGTCGAGATAGGCGCGCACCTGGCGGTCGGCGACGAGATTGGCGCCGAGTTGCAACCCCTCCATCTCGAGGTTGACGAAGGACGGTATGCGGCCGACATAGTCCCGCATATCGAGCCGGAACCGGTCCAGCTTCGTGCGCGGTTGGTTGTAGGACTGGAAGTCGAGACCGGCGATCTCCAGGAACCCCAGTTGCCCGGTCAGGCCGTTGAGCGCTTCGGTGGCGATGGCCCGGCGAACCTCGTCGCCCGAGGGCAGCACCAGCCGGCCGAGCGCGAAACGGTCGACCTCAAAGAAACCTTCGCCGGGGACCGCGGCCGCGAAGTCCTCGAAGACCATCTCGCCAAGCCGCTCCGACGATGCGTCAGCGAGCGCGAAACGGGCGAGGCGTAGACCGTCGATCCCCCGGGCCTCGACGTCGATGTCCTCGACGACCAGCCGGCCGATCGCAACCGTCGACAGGCCGTCATAGGTCCGTCCGATCACCTCGGGCTCGTCGTCGAGAAGCTCCGGCCGCGCCGCCGCGGCGTCGAGGAACGCCGCGAAGCTCCGGTCCGACTGGCGGAGCCGCATCGCTTCCACCGTCACGTCGGCGACGGTCACGGCGATGTCGGGCGCATCGATGGCGACGCCGTCATAGCGGGTCCGGCCGACCGCGCGCCGCCAGACGCCGTCGCCGCGCCCGCCCTCGTAGCGCGCCGGATCGAGGCTGTGCGCGAAGGCGTCGAGATCGATGTCGAAGACCTCCAGGCCGCCGACCGAGAAGCGGATCAGGCCGCCCGGGTTGGGCGTTTCCATCCGCGTCGGCCCGACCGACATCGACGCGATTTCGCCTTGGTGCCAGCGTTCGACGGCGATGTCCCCGTAGCCGATCAGGCTCTCGATCCCGTCCGCGGATTCGGTCAGGCCGACCCGCGCGATCCGCAGGCTGTCCGCCGCCATGCCGGCGAGAAGGCCGTAGGTGCGGCCGATGGTCGTGAACGGCTTGTCCGGGTTCCAGACATAGCCGGTGAGCGCCGGAAGCCGGCCACCGTCGGCCACAAGCCCCTCGATCTCGACCTCGAGACCGTCGGTCGTCAGGGTCAGTTGGTCGACCCGCACCGAGCCAGCCCGCAATGCGCCATCGTCGAGCCGCACGCCGCCTTCCAGCACCACCTCAGGTGCGGAGATGGTCAAACCGGCGGGAAAGCTGGCGATCGTCAGGTTGCGGAGGGTGATCTTCCGCCCGCCACGCTCGCTCTCGATCAGCGAGAAGCGCGCCGACCATTGGTGCGCGGCGTCGAGGTCGCCGAGCCAGGACCTGAGTGCGGTCTCGCCGTCCGACGCTGTCGCCGCCGCCGGCACGATCGCGAAGACCAGCGCCGCCATGGCGCCGGCCACGCCCAAGCGACGCGCGGACCGCCCGTCAGTCATTGGCGGAGACGCTGACCGACAGAAGGTCGGGGAGGGCGGAGCGGTTAGTGGCCAGCGTCGACAGGATGTCCTGGAAGGCGACCGGGAGCTCGGGATCGGTTTCGACGGTCAGCGACAGGGGCTGGCGCAAGAAGTCGGCGATGACGACGGCAAGCTTGGCCTGGAACGGCGGATTGCCGATGAAGTTCAGCATGAACGGCACCGCACCGATGAACTGTTCCACGAACGCACTGCGTTCCACGCCCATCATCGACGCCTGGGTGTCGAGCGCGCGCTCCACCAGGCCGCGATTGTCGAAACGCATGCGCAGCCGGTCGAGGCTCGCCGCCTCGCGCGCCGCGCCACGGCGGGCCGAAACCGCCAGTTCGCCGAGCGCGATACCGCTCAATTCGGCGTCGAGGCTGAAGTCGCCGATCTCGTCGACGCGCGCCACCAGCGATCGCATGTTCCAGGTGTCGGTCGCGAAATCGAACGTGCTCTCCAGCGACACGTCGAGACGGAACTCGGTGTAGCCCAGCGCCGCCAGCATCGCCCGGCGGCGGGCGCCGCGCATCATGTCGGCGGAAATCCAGATGCCGCCGGCGTTGACGTTGACCTCGCTCGGCTGCCCGCCGGCGATCGCGCCCACGGTCACGGCCAGGGTCTCGACACTGGAGACCAGCTTGCCGCCGGTGCGGATCAGCTCGACCTCCCGCATCGCCAGACTGCCGAAGGGGCGAAGATCGGCGGCGTCGCCCACCTCGGCCGGTGTCGGGATGGTGACATCGCGCATCGCGGCCGAGGACCAGGTGATCTTGCGGCCGGCATCACTGATCGAGCCGCCGTCGAAGGTGATCCGATCGGCGATGAAGCCGCCGCCCACGCGCGCCGTCACGCCGCTGATGCGGATGACCGGCAGCGAAAGCACGCGGTCGTTGTGGCCGATTTCGACGGATTTGAAGCCGGAGATGACGATGTCGGCGCCGTCGCTCGACACCGTGTCGTAGGTGACCTCGGCATCGCCCCGTGCGGCCATCGCCGTCCGCAGCGTTTCGGCGACCGCGTCCGCCTCCACCGCCGCCGCCGGTGGGCTCAGCGCCGCGGACGCGACCAACAGCGGCAACATGAACGACAGGGCAGGGCGAACCGCCATGCGGGCCTCCGGAGTCCAGACCCGCATGTGCCGCGAATCTGTGTTGACAACAAGGCGGAGACATAACCGTCCCGTGACGGTTTGTCTGTCGGCGGGTTAGCCGGCCTGTCGCAATTCCAGACGCCCGACGACGGTCGGCTGCGGTAGCGGCGACACCGCTTCCACCAGCGACAGGAAGGCCGCGCGCGGCAGGGGTGGCGAGAACAGGAAGCCTTGCGCCGCATCGGCGCCGCGGCGGTGCAGGTAGTCGAGCTGCTCCTGCGTTTCGACGCCTTCGGCGATGACCTGCATGCCGAGATCGTGGCCGAGATTGATCAGTGAATCGACGATCGGCGCCGATTCCGGATTCACGTTGAGGACGTCGACGAACATCTTGTCGATCTTGACGGTGTCGATGCCCAGCTCCTGGAGATGCGCCAGACCGCTGTACCCGGTGCCGGCGTCGTCGAGGGCGACACTGCAACCGAGCGCGCGCAGGTCCCCGATGATCGCCCGGGCCCGTTCCGTATCGCGCAACGGCCGTCGCTCCGTCAGCTCGAACATCAATTGCCCGAAGCCGATCGCGCTCCCCCCGAACAGATGCCGGATGTCGCTGACCGTCGCGGGGTCGTCGAAATGGGCGTCGAACAGATTGATCCCGATCTTCAGGTGCGGACGGACCCCGAAGACGCCGTCGAGATCGGAACGGATGTGGCGCATGAGCGAGCGGGTCATCTCGCTGGCAAGGCCGCTCCGCTCGGCAACGTCGATGAAATCGGCCGGCGGGACGATGCTGCCGTCTGGCTTTTGCCAGCGCATGAGGGCCTCGCAGCCGATCAGGCGGCCGCTGCGGATGTCGAGCACCGGCTGGTAGTGGGGGATAAACGCGTCGGACGCGGCAGCGTCGCGGAGCCGCGCCGCCAGCGAACGTGGTCGCCGCAGGATGAGGATGGTAACGCCCAGGATCACCACGCCGCCAACGACGCCGCCAAGGACCGCGTAGCCGTAAAGGTCGGCATTCCTCTCGCGGAACGTCTGCATCGGAACGCTGAGATCGATCACGATCGGATAGCGGGTCGAGGCGATGGTGACGGCCGCGGCGTCCTCCGCGGCCGGTGCGTCGAAGGGAATCCCGAACGAGGCCAGGTGGCCGGCGACCTTGCCGTCGCGCGTCTTCAGCACGCCGCGTGCCGTTTCCCGGACCGCGCGTGGGGCCGATGCCGTCGTCAGCGCATCGCTGGGGACGGTGACGCTGAGGCCCGGCTCACCGGACGCGGGCGGCTCGCGGTACAGCATCAGTCCGAGACGATCGGCAGCGCCCATTTCCACCAGCATCAGGGTCGCGCCGGTGTAGATGTCATGCTCCATGCGCGAGATGACGGTCACGTCGATCTGCTTGCCGATGTGGCTGCAGGTGATGCGGCCGTCGGGCTCGGTGATGCCGATTTCCTTGACGGCGAACTGCTCGTAGATGGCGTCCAGCATCAGGCCGACGGCGCGATCGTCGCAACGCTCGATTCCCGCCATGCCGAGCGCCGTCAGCGTCATGAGGCCGTTGCTCACCGCGTTTTCGGCAAAGGCCAGCGTGTCCTCGGCGATCTCGCGGACCTGGGCCCGGGCCTGGGTTCTCGTGTGCGCATCGACAGCGTACAGCGAGGCGGCGAGGGGGACCACGGCCAGGGCGGTGCCGGCCGCCGCCAGAATTCGGCGGTTTCGCCGCGTTCCCCAGTCGTCAAGCCAGCTCATCGTGCCTTCATAGCTTCCGATCGGTAAAGCGAGGCTTACCGGCTGTTGACCATGGCCGCGATCATGGCAGTCTCTGTCGACGGGGCGGACGGGCGCGCGGTTTGAAGGGATCATCACGGTGATCATGACAACGATGACGGCAGCTCTGCGCGCGGCGGCTGCGGCCGCGCTCCTCTTCGCTTCCGCCCCTGCCTTGGCGGCGGCCCCGGAGCCGGGCGCGCCGGTCGCGGTCCAGAGCTACCCCGAGCCGGAACGCTGTCCGCGGCTGTTCGCCGGCGTGGCCCGGATCGAGGTCGCGTCGGCGGTCACCGTTGCCGAGGGCGAGGTGGGCATGGTCGCCATCACCTATCTCGGCCACTCCACGTTTCTGATCGAAAGCCCGGCCGGCGTCCGGATCGCGACCGACTACAACGATTCCGTGCGTCCGGCGGAGGCGCCGGATATCGCGACCATGAACCGAGCCCATATCAGCCACTACAGCCTGCGCCCGCAGCCCGGTATCCGGCATCTGCTGCGCGGGTGGGGCGAGGAGGGTGTCCCGGCCGCGCACGAGCTCACCTATCGCGATGTCTGGCTGCGCAACGTCACCACCAACATCCGCGGCGGTTTCGACGAGTTCAATGTGCAGCGCGACATGAACTCGATGTTCGTGTTCGAGGTCGCCGGCCTGTGCATCGCCCATCTCGGCCACCTGCACCACACCCTGACCGACGATCACCTCGACGCGCTCGGCCGGGTCGACGTGGTGATGGCGCCCGTCGACGGTTCGCGGACCCTCTCGATCACCAGTATGATCAAGGTGTTACGCGACATCCAGGCATCGGTGGTGATCCCGATGCACTTCTTCGGCCAATCGACACTTAGCCGGTTCATAACGACGTTGTCCGAACATTACGACGTCAAAGGAATGTTAGGCTCGACCATCACGCTCTCACGCGACACGCTGCCGGCGGTCCCGACGCTGTTCGTGCCGCCCGTGTTCTAGATGCGCAAGATCATCATCGATACGGATCCGGGTCAGGACGACGCGGTCGCCATCCTGCTGGCCCTCGCGAGCCGGGAGCTTGAGGTGCTCGGCATCACCGCCGTTGCCGGCAACGTGCCCCTGCCGCTCACCGAGGTGAATGTGCGCAAGACGTGCGAACTGGCGGGGCGAACGGACATCGGCGTCTATGCCGGCGCTGATCGGCCGCTGGAGCGCGCGCTGGTCACCGCCGAGCACGTCCACGGCAAGACCGGGATCGACGGCCCCGATCTGCCGGAGCCGACCATGCCGCTCCGGACGCAGCACGGGGTGGATTTCCTGATCGAGCAAGTGATGGACCACGCGCCCGGCACCATCACCCTGTGCGCGCTCGGACCGCTCACCAACCTCGCCACGGCCATCCGGCGGGAACCGGAGTTCGCGCCGCGGGTGGCCGAGATCGTGCTGATGGGCGGCGGCTATTTCGAGGGCGGCAACATCACCCCGGCGGCCGAGTTCAATATCTACGTCGATCCCGAGGCTGCCGCCACGGTGTGCGCGGCCGGGATCGACCTGACCATCATCCCGCTCGACTGCACCCACAAGGCGCTGACCACCCGCGCCCGCGTCGAGGCGTTTCGGGCCATCGGAACGCCGGTCGGCGATGCCGTCGCGGACCTGATCGGCTTCTTCGAGCGCTTCGACGAGGCCAAGTACGGCACCGACGGGGCGCCGCTCCACGACCCTTGCGTCATCGCGCAGCTGCTCCAGCCGGACCTCTTCACCGGCCGGACCGTCAACGTGGAGATCGAGACGGGATCGGAGCTGACCAGGGGTGCGACGGTGGTCGACTGGTGGCGGGTCACCGACCGGCCGGCGAACGCCACCGTCCTCGGCGATGTCGACGCCGAGGGCTATTTCAAACTGCTGACGGAGCGGATCGCGCGGCTCTAGCGTCCCGGCAGGTGGACGACCGACGGCTCGACGACGACCATGAAGGCGTCCGGGCGGTGCGGCGTGGTGCCCTCATAGTAGAACAGCTTGCCGTCGTACCAGCTCCCGCCGGCCGAATGTCCGAGCGAGGGCGGGCACGGCGACGAGGCCAGGAAGGCGGTCTGCGGCGCGATGTACTTGTACGGCCCCGGCGTCGTGCCGGTGAACGGCTCGACGGTGGCGACCCGCGGCGCTTCCACATAGGCGCCGCGCTGCAGGAACAGCAGCCGCGCGATGCTCTTCACCGACGCGCGCGGCTTGGCCTTGACCGCCGGCGGCGGGCAGGCGCCGTAGGCGTTGGGGGCCGGCACATGCATGTCGGCGGCGAGCGCGCCGCCGGTCAGGCTGAGACAAAGGCCCGCGGCGGCGGACAACAGGGCCAGGCGCATGATCGACTCCCGAACGCGATTGAGTACGCCCGAGTGTCGGCCAACGTGGTTTCGGCGAGGTTAACGGCCGACGCGGCAGGAGGCCACGCCGGCGCCGGTGCGCCGCTCAGCTACAGCCGGTGGTGCCGCCGCAGGTGTCGCATTTCAGGCAGGTGCCGTTCCGCACCAGCGTGAAGTTGCCGCATTCGGGGCAGGAGTCGCCCTCATAGCCGGCGAGCCGCGCCGCGCGGGACTGTTCCTCGCGGCTAGGGCCGGCCGCGGCCGCCGGTGAGGCCGCCGTGTCCACCGCCGCGGCGATGTCCGTCGCCGGCTCCGCACGGCCGACCTCGACATGCGGTGCGGCTTCGGCGAGATCGCGCCGCAGCGCTGCCGCCTGGGTGCCGCCGAGGGACGCGATCGGGCCGCCACCGCCGTCCGGCAGCGGTTTGACGGCCTGCGCGGCGGTTGCCTCGGTTGAGACCACCGCCAAGCGACGCCCGCGCACCAGCCCGTGGGAGACGGCCGCCTCCGGCGCCGGATCCGGGTTCTCGCTGCCAACAAGCCCGGTTGCCGACGCGCCGGCATCCTCGTCGCCGATGTGGGCAAGGTCGTGGCGACCGAGATAGGAGATCGCCAGCTCGCGGAACACATAGTCGAGGATCGACGTGGCGTTCTTGATGGCGTCGTTGCCCTGCACGAAACCCGCCGGCTCGAACTTGGTGAAGATGAAGGTGTCCACGTACTCCTCGAGCGGCACGCCGTATTGCAGGCCGAGCGAGACCGAGATCGCGAAATTGTTGATCAGCGCACGGAGCGACGAGCCTTCCTTGTTCATGTCGAGGAAGATTTCGCCGATCCGGCCGTCGTCGTATTCACCGGTGCGCAGAAAGATCGTGTGGCCGCCGATCTTGGCCTTCTGGGTGTAGCCCTTGCGCCGGTTGGGCAGCTTCTCCTGCTCGCGCACCGTCCGTTCGACGATCCGTTCCACGACGCGTTCCGCGATCGCCTCGGCGCGTTGCGCCGCCGGGCGGCTCGCCGCCAGGTCGGCCGCCACCTCGTCCGCGTCCTCCTCGTCGTCGGCGATGAGCTGCGCGTTGAGCGGCTGGGAGAGCTTGGAGCCGTCGCGGTAGAGGGCGTTGGCCTTCAGCGCCAGCTTCCACGACAGCATATAGGCGTTCTTGCAGTCCTCGACGGTCGCGTCGTTGGGCATGTTGATGGTCTTGGAGATCGCGCCGGAGATGAACGGCTGCGACGCCGCCATCATGCGGATGTGGCTCTCCACCGACAGGAAGCGCTTGCCGAGCCGGCCGCACGGATTGGCGCAGTCGAACACCGGCAGGTGCTCGTCCGCGAGCCCCGGCGCGCCTTCCAGCGTCATCGCCCCGCAGCAATAGAGGTTGGCGGCCTCCACGTCCTCGCGCGTGAAGCCGATGGCCTTCAGGAGATCGAAGGACGGATCGGCAAGTTGCTCGTCGGTGACGCCGAAGGTGTCCTTGATGAAGTCCTCGCCCAGCGTCCACTTGTTGAACGCGAACGAGATGTCGAAGGCCGTCGCCAGCGCCCCTTCCACGGCCTCGATCTTGTCTTCGGTGAAGCCCTTGTCGGCGAGCGCGTCGTGGCCGATGGCCGGCGAGCCTTTGAGCGTGCCGCGCCCCACCGCATAGTCGATAATGCCGTCGACGGCGTCCTGGTCGTAGCCGAGAACGCGAAGGGCCTCCGGCACCGCCCGGTTGATGATCTTGAAGTAGCCGCCGCCGGCAAGCTTCTTGAACTTCACCAGCGCGAAATCAGGCTCGATCCCGGTGGTGTCGCAATCCATCACCAGGCCGATCGTGCCGGTCGGCGCGATCACCGTCGTCTGGGCGTTGCGATAGCCGTTGGCCTCGCCGAGAGAGACGGCACGGTCCCACGCGGTCCGCGCCCGCTCGTTGAGCCGCAAGTCCGGCGACGTCGCGGCATCGAGCGGTACGGGGGCAGTCCGCAGCGCTTCGTAGCCGTCGGCGTCGCCGTGGGCAGCCCGACGATGGTTGCGCATCACGCGCAGCATGGCGTCTCGGTTGGTGTCGAAGCCGGGGAAGGAGCCGAGTTCACCGGCCATTTCGGCCGAGGTCGCATAACAGATGCCGGTCATCAGCGCGCTGACGCCGCCGGCGATGGCGCGGCCTTCCTCCGAATCGTAGGGAATGCCGGACGACATCAGCAGCCCGCCGATGTTGGCGAAGCCCAGCCCCAGCGTCCGGTACTCGTAGGAAAGCTGCGCGATCCGGCGCGAGGGGAACTGCGCCATCAGCACCGAGATTTCCAGCGTCACCGTCCACAGCCGGACCGCATGCTCGAAGCCGTCGACGTCGAACCGGTCGCCGTCGCGGAACTGCATCAGGTTCAGCGAGGCGAGGTTGCACGCCGTGTCGTCGAGGAACATGTACTCCGAGCACGGATTGGACGCCCGGATCGATCCCGATTCGGGGCAGGTGTGCCAGTCGTTGATGGTGGTGTGGAACTGGATGCCCGGATCGGCCGACTGCCAGGCGGCGTCGCCGATCTGGTTCCACAGGTCACGGGCCGACAGCTCCTTGGTCACCTGGCCGCTGATCCGCCCGGTGAGCTGCCACGGCCCGTCCTGCTCCACCGCGTCCAGAAACGCGTCGGTCACCCGCACGGTGTTGTTGGAGTTCTGGCCGGAGACCGTGAGGTAGGCCTCCGAATCCCAGTCGGTGTCGTAGACCGGGAAATCGATGTCGGTGTAGCCCTGCCGCGCGAACTGGATGACGCGCTGGATGTAGTTGTCCGGCACCAGCGCCTTCTTCGCCGCCCTGATCTCGCGCTTCAGCGCCGGGTTCTTGGCCGGGTCGAAGCAGTCGTCGTCCGAGCCCTCGCAGTTGACGCAGGCTTTGATGATCGCCTTGAGGTGCTTCGAGACCGTCTTGGAGCCGGTGACCAGCGCCGCCACCTTCTGCTCCTCGCGCACCTTCCAGTTGATGTACTCCTCGATGTCCGGGTGGTCGATGTCGACCACCACCATCTTGGCGGCACGCCGCGTCGTCCCGCCGGACTTGATGGCGCCTGCGGCGCGGTCGCCGATCTTGAGGAAGCTCATCAGGCCGGACGACTTGCCGCCGCCCGACAGCCGCTCGCCCGCGCCGCGCAGCAGCGAGAAGTTCGATCCTGTGCCTGAGCCGTACTTGAACAGGCGCGCTTCACGGACCCACAGGTCCATGATGCCACCGTCGTTCACCAGGTCGTCACCGACGGACTGGATGAAGCAGGCATGCGGCTGGGGGTGCTCGTAGGCGGTCTTCGAAGCCTTGAGCTTGCCGGTGCGGAAATCGACGTAGAAATGCCCCTGGCCGGGGCCGTCGATGCCGTAGGCCCAGTGCAGGCCGGTGTTGAACCATTGCGGCGAGTTGGGCGCGGCCATCTGCGCGGCCAGCATGAAGCGCATTTCGTCGAAGAAGGCCCGCGCGTCGGCCTCGCCGTCGAAATAACCGCCCTTCCAGCCCCAATAGGTCCAGGTCCCGGCCAGCCGGTCGAAGACCTGGCGCGAATCGGTTTCCGAACCGGTGCGTTCGTCCTCCGGCAGGTCGGTCAGCGCGGCCTCGTCGGGGACCGAGCGCCACAGCCACGACGGCACGTCGTTTTCCTCGACCTTCTTGAGGCGAACGGGCACGCCGGCCTTGCGGAAGTACTTCTGGGCCAGGATGTCGGCGGCGACCTGGCTCCAGTTTGCCGGCACCTCGATATCGTCGAGCTTGAAGACGACGGAGCCGTCGGGATTGCGGATTTCGCTCCGCGTCGTCCTGAACTCGATGCCCGCGTAGGCCGACTCGCCGTCCTTGGTGTAGCGCCGCTCGATTCGCATTTTTTTTGTTGCCCCAATCTGTGCTGCTTCGCGACCTCAGCCCGGCCGCGAGGCGTGGTTCAGACCTGCGTCTCCTGTCCGGATGCGCCTCCACATCCAGCTGGGGGTGATTCCCAGTTCTTGTGGTGAAACTCGCAGGAACTACTAAATATAGTATTACCGGCCGCTCTTGTCATCAATTTTTCACACAACCAAAAGGCGACGAAACGACCCGTTAGGGCGCAAAAAACCCTCCTTCGGCAACCGAAAACGGCCACCAAAGCGCACCTGCGCCAATCCTTCAACTGAGACACTTGCGGGCGACCCGAAGCGGGCCGTCCGAACGAAGAACGTCAAGCTAAAGTGAGTCGCGACAGACCGTCAACCGACGGCCGGACAGAGCCGTCGCAGCGGTGACAAACTGTGGGAAAGCCAGAGGAAACCGCGAAAAAAGTACGGCCGGTTCGCCCTCTACTCCGGCCGCCAGGGCTCGTAGTCCGGCCCACCGGGCGTCTTCGGAGCAGCATGGAGGATCGATCCGGGGGGACGGTAGGCCTCCGCGCTGCCGGTCAGATTCGGCTGGTGCGGCTGCTCCCATGGGTGGGGCTCATAGGTCTCCGGCGGCTCGTCGGCACGGTGGTGCATCCAGGCGTGCCAGCCCGGCGGGATCTCGGAGGCCTCGGCCTCGCCGGCATAGATCACCCAGCGGCGATCGCCGCCGCGCTCGCGGTAGTAGGCGTTGCCGCGCTCGTCCTTGCCGACGAATTCGCCTTTCCGCCAGGTCCAGAACCGGGTTCCGGGCGTGGCGCCGTTCCACCAGGTGAAGAGCATCTGCAGGACGAATTTCATGCCCGAACCTCCGCGGCGCTCACCAATCCGCAATGGGCGAAAAAATCAAGCCCGGAAGCCAACTCTAGAAGAAGGACCGCCGTTGCCACCAGCCGCTGCGGCGCTGTTTCGGCTCCGCGCCCGCCGCCGTTTCGTCCGGCTCGACCTCGTCCTGCGGCTCCGATTCGGGCTCCAGGGAAGGCGAGGGCTCCGGCTCCGAAACCTCGGCCTCCGGTTGCCCGGCACCGTCGGACAGCACGGGTTCGGGGGCATCGTCCGGCTCGGCCACCAGGTCGGCGACCGGCGTGGTCAGGTCCGGCACGTCCGCGGGAGACTCATCCGCCGCGGGGTGACCGTTGAATGCCTCGTCGCCATCCGTTGTCGCGGCCGCTTCGGTTTCGGAAGGCTGCGCTGCCGCCTCGGTTTCGGCGGTTTCGGCGCCGTCACGCTGGCTGCCGCCACGACGTGACCGCCGCCCGCCGCGGCGTCCGCGCCGGCGCCGGCGAGGGGCGGTTTCGGACTCCTCGCCGTCTTCCTTGGCCTCGGCCGGGTCGGATTCGGCGCTCACCACAGCTTCGGGCTCCGGCGAGTCGCCGTCCGGCGGTGCGTCGCCGGCCTCGCTCGCCTCGGCCGTTTCCGTTCCGGCTTCGGTAGCCTGTGCGCCGTCCGAACCGCGCCGCCGGCGACGGCGGCGACGGCGGCGTCCGCCGTCGCTGCGCTCCTCGTCGGCTTCCTCGGCGTCGACCTCGGGCGCCACCGAATCGGGCTGCACCGAGGCGGTTGTGGCCGCCTGGTCGACGACCGCGCCGCCGCGCTCGATCGAGAAGTGCGAACCGTCGGCGATCGCTTCGTCGGCGTCGACAGTGATCGCCAGGCCGAAGCGGCTTTCGAGCTCGCTGAGGTGGGCGCGCTTCTGGTTGAGGACGTAGAGGGCGACGGCCGAGCGCGTGCGCACCATCAGATGGTGGCCGCGATCCTTCAGGAGGTGGTCCTCCAGCGAGCGCAAGAGGTGCAGGGCGACAGACGACGGCGCGCGCACGTAACCGGTGCCCTGGCAGGTCTCGCACACCGTGGTGGTCGATTCCAGGACCCCTGTCCTCAGCCGCTGCCGCGACATTTCCAGGAGCCCGAAGGCCGAAATCCGGCCCACCTGGATGCGGGCGCGGTCCCGCTTCAGCGCGTCCTTCAACCGCCGCTCGACCGCGCGGTTGTTGCGCTTCTCGTCCATGTCGATGAAGTCGATCACGACCAGACCGGCGAGGTCGCGCAGGCGCAATTGCCGGGCCACCTCGTCGGCGGCCTCCAGATTGGTCTGCAGCGCGGTGTCTTCGATATTGTGCTCGCGGGTCGAACGCCCGGAGTTCACGTCGATCGAGACCAGCGCCTCCGTCTGGTTGATGACGATGTAACCGCCGGATTTCAGGGTCACCTGCGGCGAGAACATCGCGTCGAGTTGTGCCTCGACCCCGCTGCCGGCGAGCAGCGGCTGGTTGTCCTTGTAGAGCTTCACGTTCTTCGCATGGCTCGGCATGAGCATGCGCATGAAGTCCTTGGCCTCGCGGTAGGCGGCCTCACCGGCCACCATCACCTCGTCGATGTCCTTGTTGTAGAGGTCGCGGATGGACCGCTTGATGAGGCTGCCTTCCTCGTAGACCATCGTCGGCGCGCTCGAGGTCAGCGTCAGTTCGCGGACGCTCTCCCACAGGCGCAGGAGGTACTCGAAGTCGCGCTTGACCTCGGCCTTGGTCCGGGCCGCGCCGGCGGTCCGCAGGATCACGCCCATGCCTTCCGGCATGTCGAGATCGGATACGACCTGCTTGAGGCGTTTGCGGTCGGTGACGTTGGTGATCTTGCGCGAGATGCCGCCGCCGCGGGCGGTATTGGGCATCAGCACCGCATAGCGGCCGGCGAGCGACAGATAGGTGGTCAGCGCCGCGCCTTTGTTGCCCCGTTCTTCCTTGACCACTTGCACCAGCATGATCTGCCGGCGCTTGATGACCTCCTGGATCTTGTAGCGCCGCGGGCGCGACCGGCGGCGCTCGGGCACCTCTTCCAGCGCATCCTCGGCGCCGACGGATTCGACCGATTCGGACGCTTCCGGCCCGTCCAGTTCCTCGTCGCCGGTGTCAGCGCCGTCCCCGGTCGGTTCGTCCCCGGCCGCGGGGTCGGGCGACTCGCCGTCACCGGCCGCCGCGGCGTCCGGCGCTTCCTCGGTCGTCTCGGCGGTACTGGCTTCGGCGGCCGCGGCGTCGGCCGTTTCGCCGTCGCCGTTGTCGCCATTGTCGTCGGCCTCGGCGTTTTCACGCTCCTCCGCCTCGATCAGCGCCTGCCGGTCGGCCACCGGGATCTGGTAATAATCCGGATGGATTTCGGAAAAGGCCAGGAAACCGTGGCGATTGCCGCCGTAGTCGACAAAGGCCGCCTGAAGCGACGGCTCGACCCTGGTTACCTTGGCGAGATAGATGTTCCCGCGAAGCTGTTTGCGGTTGGCAGACTCGAAGTCGAACTCCTCGACCTTGCTGCCACGGACGACAACGACCCGGGTCTCTTCCGGGTGGCTGGCGTCGACGAGCATTTTGTTAGCCATATGGCGAATTCTCCGCGTCCGGACACGGCAAATGTCTGGCCTGGCGCATTGGCGCCGGCTCCGACGGCCGCGTCACGGACGTTCTTTTGGGTTGTTTGAGACCATTCGCCGATGCCCCGCCGGGTCACGGTTTCGGAGGCTGTGGGAGCCAACTCCGAGGGCCATGTGAGGGCGGGTGATTGAGGTTGCATCGGCGCAGTCATGCCTCAATGTTGTAATGACCGCAGCCATAAACAAGCTGCGATGTGAAAGAGACCGGGCCTTGGGCTCCGATCGACGTCCGACGGCAGGCTGCCAGTTGTGTCGCGATTGCATGCGCCGCTGAGCAGCCCGAGCCATCACTCCCGGCACCGCAGGTCCTACCTTGAAGCGGGGCCAGCCCGGCTCTGGTCGTCCTGAAACTTCGTGCGTACGGAGGATGAATTCCGTGAATCGGCGTTGTAAGCGTCGCGGCGAGTCTTGGCAAGCGGGGGCGGGGACGGCCGGGTCGGTCACGAGGCTGTCTTGCGATCGGAGGTTAACGGCAGAGCGCGTTTCCGCTAGGTATCGGGCCACTTCGTGGATTCGAGATACGCCGCCGCCGACCGATGCACGTTAAGTTGATCGCGAGACGAGGAGTGACGGCCGCGTGGCGGCTGCTGGCGCTGCTGGCGTTCGCGGCGGTCGGCCAGGCGCACGCCGCCGAGCCCATTGTCTTCGATGCCCGCGTCGTCGGCGACGACAACCGCATCCGCTTTATCGCCGACATGTCGGCTGCCGTGGCCCCTACCGTCTTCACGCTCGCCGACCCCTACCGCATCGTCGTCGACCTGCCGGAGGTGGACTTTGCGCTGCCCGACGGGGCCGGGATGGTCGGGCGCGGATTCGTCTCGGCGTTCCGGTTCGGCCTCATCTCGTCCGGCAAGTCGCGCATCGTGATCGACGTGTCGCAGCCGATCGCCATCGACAAGGCTTTCGTCACGGAGGCCAACGACGCCCAGCCCTTCCGGCTGGTGATCGATGCGGTGCCGACGACGCGTGCCGCCTTCGATGCCGCCACGGAGGCGTATCGGCGCCAGCAGAAGGCGGCGGCCGCGTCCAGCGCGGAGCGCGAGTTCAATCGCCAGGGCAATGGCGACAAGCCCCTGGTCGTTCTCGACCCCGGTCACGGCGGCATCGATGCCGGCGCCCGCGGCGTCAACGGCGCGGTCGAGAAGGACGTGGTGCTTTCCTTTTCCGAGATTCTTGCCCGGGAAATCGACAAACGCGGCCGCTATCGGGTGCTCCGTACCCGTGATCGCGACGAGTTCATCGGCCTGCGCGAGCGCGTGGACATCGCGCGGGAGGCCGGCGCCGATCTCATGGTCTCGATCCACGCCAATTCGTTCCGCGGCAGGAACGTCCGGGGCGCGATCATCTACACGGCCTCCGAGGAGGCCTCCGGCGCCATGGCGGAGGAACTCGCAGCGTCCGAGAACCGCTCCGATATCCTCGCCGGTGTCGACGTCGAGCCGGAGGAGCGGGACGAGGTCACCGACATCCTCCTCGATCTCACGCGTCGCGAGACCCGCAACTACGGCGTGGTCCTGGCCCGGACCCTGGTCGAGCGCATGGGCCAGTCGGTGGAGATGTTCAAGATCCCGCACCAGCAGGCCGGCTTCAAGGTCCTCGAAGCGCCCGATGTGCCCTCGGCGCTGATCGAACTGGGCTACCTCACCAACGCCACCGACGAGAAACTGCTGACCTCGCCGGAATGGCAGGAGAAGGCGGCGGCTTCGATTGCCGATGCGATCGAGTCGTTCTTCGCCGCACGCAAAGCCGGCCTGGGGATCAGGTGAGGGAAGCGGTGCGCAAAACTCGCGCCGGGTGCGGAAACAAGGACCGCGACGCCCTAGTTTCTCCACAATGCGCACTCACCACCGCACAGCGGGCGGTGAACCCGCCCCGGCCTGTCGGCTTTTGACCGCAGGCGAGCGACGGACGCATTATGCTGCTTCGAATCTTCGGCTATCTATTCGGGATCGGTGCCGTGCTGTTTCTGGCCATTGCCGCCGCGGTCGCGTGGTATGTCTCGGACCTCACCCGCGATCTCCCTGACTACGATGTCCTGGCCCAGTACGAACCGCCGGTGATGACGCGTGTCCACGCGTCGAACGGGCAGTTGGTCGCCGAGTATGCGCGGGAGCGCCGGCTCTACCTCCCGATCGAGGCCGTGCCGGACCGTGTCAAGGCGGCGTTCATCTCGGCCGAGGACAAGAACTTCTATCAGCACTCCGGGCTCGACTATTACGGCATCGCCCGCGCGCTGGTGCAGAACGCGCAGGCGCTGGGCAAGGGACAGCGCCTGATCGGCGCGTCGACGATCACCCAGCAGGTCGCCAAGAACTTCCTCCTGAGCAGCGAACAGACCGTCGACCGCAAGGCCCGCGAGGCGGTCCTCGCCCTCAGGATCGAGCAGGCCTACAGCAAGGACCGCATCCTTGAACTGTATCTCAACGAGATCTTCTTCGGCCTCGGCTCCTACGGCATCGCTGCCGCCTCGCTCGCCTATTTCGACAAGTCGGTCCACGAACTGACCCTGCCCGAGGCGGCCTATCTCGCCGCCCTGCCCAAGGGACCGAACAACTATCACCCGTTCCGCCGGCCCGAACGCGCCATCGAGCGACGGAACTGGGTCGTCGATCGCATGATCGAGAACGGCTTCATCACCGAAGGCGACGGCGCGGCGGCCAAGCAGGCCGGCCTTGGCGTCAGGCGCCGTACCACCGGGCCGTCGATCTTTGCCGCCGACTATTTCGCCGAGGAGGTGCGTCGCCAGCTTGACGAGATGTTCGGCGAGCAGACGCTCTACGGCGGCGGCCTGTCCGTGCGCACCTCGCTCGATCCCGGACTCCAGATCATGGCGCGGCAGGCCCTGATCGACGGTCTGATCAGGTTCGACGTCGAGCAGGGCTGGCGTGGGCCCGTCACCCGCATCGCCGACTTCGGCGGCGACTGGGGCAAGGCGCTCGCCGAGGTCGAGCCGCTGTCCGATGTGGTGGAGTGGCGGTTGGCCGTGGTTCTGGCCGTGGCGGACGGCGCCGCCGAAATCGGCCTGCGCCCGGAGGCGGCCCCCGGAGGTGGCGCCGGGCAGGCGCGCGACCGGGGCACGATGCCGCTCGCCGAACTCGCCTGGGCCAAGTGGGCCAGTGGTGAGCGCCAAGGACGCGATGTCGTTCGCGCTGGTGATGTCCTGAGCGTCGGCGACGTGGTCTATGTCGAGCCCGCCGCCGAGCCGGGCCAGTACGCCTTGCGTCAGGTGCCCGAGGTCGAAGGCGCGATCGTCGTCATGGACCCGCATACCGGCCGCGTGCAGGCGATGGTCGGCGGCTTCTCCTTCTCCGGCAGCCAGTTCAACCGCGCCACCCAGGCGCTGCGCCAGCCGGGCTCCTCGTTCAAGCCGTTTGTCTACTCCGCCGCGCTCGACAACGGCTACACGCCGTCGTCGGTGATCATGGATGCGCCGATCGAGATCGACCAGGGCGGCGATCTCGGCATCTGGCGGCCGGAGAACTACAGCGGCGAGTTCTACGGACCGTCGACGCTGCGCACCGGCATCGAACGCTCGCGCAACGTGATGACCGTGCGGCTGGCGCAGGACATGGGCATGGCGCTGGTGGCCGAGTATGCCCGGCGTTTCGGCATCTACGACAACATGCTGCCCGTCCTGTCGATGGCGCTGGGATCGGGCGAGACCTCGGTCCTGCGCATGGCGGCGGCCTACGGCGTGTTTGCCAATGGCGGCCGCGAGGTGCGCCCGACCCTGATCGACCGCATCCAGGACCGCTACGGCCGCACCATCTTCCGCCACGAGGATCGCACCTGTCAGGGCTGCGTCGCCGATGGTTGGCGCGGCCAGCCGGAACCCGTGGTCGTCGACAATCGCGAACAGATTCTCGATCCCATGACCGCCTTCCAGATGACGTCGATGCTTCAGGGCGTCATCCAGCGCGGCACGGCGACCGTTGCGCGCGAGGTCGGCAAGCCGATCGCCGGCAAGACCGGCACGACCAACGACTACCACGACGCCTGGTTCGTCGGGTATTCGCCGGATCTGGTGGTCGGCGTCTATATCGGCTTCGATCAGCCGCGGTCGCTGGGTCGCCAGTCGACCGGCGGACAGTTGGCGGCGCCGATCTTCACCAGCTTCATGAAGCTGGCGCTGGCCGAGGAAGCGCCGATACCGTTCCGCGTGCCGCAGGGGATGGATTTCTATCCTATCGACCGCCGCACCGGATTGCGCGCCTCCGACGACGCCAATGGGGCGCTGCTGGAGGCCTTCAAGCCGGGCACCCGGCCGCCCGACACGTATTCGATCATCGGCTACACCGACACCATGGGCCGGCCGCTCACCGTCGCCCCGGAAGCCGATAGGGCGGTCATCTCCGGCACCGGCGGCCTCTACTAGCAGGCGCCAATTGCGTCGGCCGGCGGTGCGCGGTAAGTCTCGCGCCCCGTCGAACCGGGTGTGATCCGATGAAGGTGGAAATCCAGGGCATTGTCAGCGATATCCAGCAGGCGGTCGGCTTGCTGAGGAGGCATCTTTGACTGGGACACGGCCAAGGATCGCCTGTCGGAACTGAACGCCGCCGCGGAGGCGCCGGACCTGTGGAACGACCCGGCGGCCGCGCAGCGCGTGATGCGCCAGCGCCAGCAGCTTGAATCCCGGATTGCCGCGGTCGAGGGCCTTGAGGGCGAACTCAACGACCAGGTCGAGCTGATCGAACTGGCCGAGGCCGAGGGCGACGAGGCCGTTGCGGCCGAGGCCGAGGCGACCCTCCGCAAACTGCAGGCGATCGCCGCGCGCCGGCAGATCGAGACGCTCCTGTCCGGCGAGGCCGACGGCAACGACACCTATCTCGAGATCCATGCCGGCGCCGGGGGGACGGAGAGCCAGGACTGGGCCAGCATGCTCCTGCGCATGTATGGCCGCTGGGCCGACAAGGCCGGCTACAAGGTCGAGACCCTTGAAGTGCACGACGGCGAGGAGGCGGGCATCAAGTCCGCGACCCTGCTCGTCAAGGGCGCCGACGCCTATGGCTGGCTGAAGACCGAGTCGGGTGTCCACCGGCTGGTGCGCATCTCGCCGTTCGACAGCCAGTCACGCCGCCACACCTCCTTCGCCAGCGTCTGGGCCTATCCCGTAGTCGACGATTCGATCGAGATCGACGTGTCGGAGTCCGACGTGCGCGTCGACACCTACCGCGCCTCCGGCGCCGGCGGCCAGCACGTCAACACCACCGACTCGGCTGTGCGGATTACGCATCTGCCCACCAACATCGTCGTGCAGTGCCAGAGCGAACGCTCCCAGCACAAGAACCGCGCGACGGCGTGGGCCATGCTGCGCGCGCGGCTCTACGAGGTCGAGCTGGAGAAGCGGGAGGCCGAGGCGAACGCCGAGGCCGCCGGCAAGACCGAGATCGGCTGGGGCCACCAGATCCGGTCCTACGTGCTGCAGCCCTACCAGTTGGTCAAGGACCTGCGGACCGGCGTCGAGAACACCAGCCCCCAGATCGTGCTCGACGGCGATCTCGACGCCTTCATGGAGGCGGCGCTGGCGGCGCGGGTGAGCGGAGGCGAGACCCAGGCGTCCTAGAACCGCGCCAGGTCGGGCCGCGGCCGGTGTACCGTCCTAAGCACGGACCTCCGCCGCCGCCGGGTCACCCGACTTGCGCCCGTTTGGTACTTTCCAGTTTGGCGACCTTGGGATGTTTGATGTTGTTGCGGATGTGAACGATCCAGCCGCCCTTGTCGTTCAGCTTTCCGTCTGCGGTGATGGAAACGGACACCCGGCTCACCGACTGGCCAACGTTTCCGCCGATCACGTAGGCGCGCCTCTTCTTTTTGTTCACGTCCACGACAATGTCGGAATGGGACTTGAACCAGCCTTTCTTGAGCGCGTTGTCGTAGGTGATCCCCTTCTGTCTCGGCCGCCCGATCAAGTCGCCGGGCCTCAGTTCCTGTTCCCCCGGCCGGTAGCCGACAAGCGCCGCCTTCAGCTTGCCCTGCTTTCTGTTCCTGATCGCCCTGACAATCCAGGTGAAGTGCCCGGACGCATAGGGGAAGGAAGTATCGGCCCCCGCCATCTTGAAACAGAATGATATGAAGGCTGCCGACCAGGCCAGACCGACCGTGCCGTCGAGCTTACCCTTGTCCTTCGCATAGTCTTTGACAAGTTTCTTGTATTGCTTGGTGGGAATGGCCAGCCAGTATTCCCCCACACGGGACGAGTAGGGCTCGACCGTCTCCTTTCTCGGATTCTTCTTGCCGCCCGTCTTGGCAGAATGGGTCGTCTTGCCGTCCGGTCCGATGTAGTGGTCCTTCCGGCCGGAATCCTCACCGAACCACGTCCATTCCCGATCGATGACATCCAGAAGTGTCTGAACGAAGGACATGCTCCGTCTCCCTTTCGCTCAACCCCGAGATTGGGCCGTGGAAACAACATCACCCGGAGTTCAACCTGCTGGGCGGATCAGAAGGAGCTGTCGCTGAGCGGCAACTTTTTGTCTCCCAGAACAACACCGTCGAACCTCTTTTCCTTGACCAGTATGTTGATCGATTTCTTGACGGCCTTTCGGCGCGACAGAAACTCTCCCTTCGGATGTTTCTTTGAATAGATGTCCACCTGTGACAAAGCCTTGAGCTGTTTCGCCAGGCCGCCAGCGGCCAGCGCGGCCCGGATTTTCTTTCTCCCGCCGCGCCCCTGATGGCGGATGTCCGAGACCCAGATGGCCAGCCTGGGGTCCTTGCCCTTGAGACCGTAGGCCTTCGCCTGGCGCCGCAATTTGCTGTGCATGATGCGGAAGGCCACCTGCTCCGAGGTCCGCAAGGCCTGTTCGTCGTGCACCAGCCAGTGCATGAGCTTGCCCGCATTGTAGGCCTCGCGTGCGTTGGCCTTCTTCGTGTCTGGGTTGAGGTAGGTCATGAAGGCGACAATCTGGTTCTCCTTCTTCCCGTTCGGCCGGTGCACCTTGGTGACCGTTTCGAGCGAATACGTCTTTCCCTTGTCCATGCGGTGGACCCGGCCCCCTTTCAGGAAAAGGTCCGGAAAATAACGTTGTGCCCCCGGCAGCTTAACCAGCGCCCTGAACAGCAAGATCAGATTGGCATCGGGGGTGTGAGCCGCAAGCTGATAGAAACCGAAGGTGAACCTCGCCCGATCATAGGTATTGATCACCAGATGATGGCCGTTGCCGCTCTCGGCGGTGACCGACGGCCAGATGAAGTGAGCCCAGAGATTGAGTGATTTCTCCGCGGCGTGCCGGTCGTAGGTTAGGTCGGGAATGTCATTGAGAACGCGACTGTTGTAGAGCCCGCGATGCTTCCCGTCGCCATCCGTGTATGAAACGGTCTGACCAATCAGAAATTTCTCTTTGGATTTTTTCTCAACGGCATACCACTTTGAGAAGGTACTTTGTGGTTTGCTCGGTGCAATCACCTTGAGATCAATCACGGACATTTTTTTGCTTTCGACTGACCGACTTGTGACATCGGATCATGTTTAGGTCTGCCTGTCCACAGCTCAGTGCATCGCCAGTTGGTCCGGAACCAAGTGCTGCGGAATTTACTCAATACACCGGATCAACGTCGCTCAGATCTACAGGGAAGATCGGCAACCTCAGAACTGTGCGACTCCCTCGCTAGGTTGTACTGATTTGAACAGACCTGTCAGATATGTTGGCGTCGAACTTGGGGGTATCGCGACAGTCTCGAAGATCGTCGAAGTTTGATTACTCGGACTGGCGGATACAACCGCCCAAAGCTGTCATGGGAGGGCCACTATCCCTGCCGCCCGGCGCCCGATGGTCGTTGTTGCCGGTCAGGCCGCGCCGCCAATGTCAGTCCTCGCGATGAGAAACCGGCGCGGATGCTTGTGGATTTCGACCGGGTTGACCGCTTCATAACGGCCGTCCCAACCGGAGTGCCCTAGAGCAGGCCGGCGAGCTCGCGTCCGGCCTTCACGAACGGGTGCGGATCGACGGGGCGATCGTTGAGGCGGATTTCATAGTGCAGATGCGGACCGGTCGAACGACCGGTGCTGCCGACAGCGCCGATACGATCGCCGACGGTGACGTTCTGCCCCTTGCGTACAGAGATACGGCTGAGATGGGCGAACCGCGTCTTGAGCCCGTTACCGTGGTCGATCTCCACCAGCTTGCCATATCCGCCGCTGCGACCCGCGGCCGTGACGACCCCCGGGGCGGTCGCAAGGACGGCGGTGCCGGGGCGCGCGCGGAAATCGAGGCCGTGATGCATGGCCGGCTTGCGAAGGAAGGGATCGATGCGCTTGCCGTAGCCGCTGGAGATAACCGGCCGGGCCACGGGCGCGGCCAGCGGCACCGTCATGGCCAGGGCGCTGACGTGCTCGAGCCAGGCGATATCTTCGGCGACGGTCTCGGCCATCAGGCGGAATTCCTCGTTGGCGGGAAGATCGTCGATGGCGACGAACGGCCCGCCGACGGCGCCGGTCAGGCCGCGATCCGTGGCGTCGGGCTTGACGCCCAGTTGCGCCAGCGTGGTCGCGATGGTCTCGGCGCTCGCCGCCGCCCGTTGCCCGACGGCGCGCAGATAGTCGTCCTGACGCTGCCGAAGCTCCGCGGCGCCTGCGTCGAGCAGGCTGGCGACACCGCCGGTTTCGCCGTCGGCTTCGCCGGGGAAGATCGAGCGCCGATGCGGCAGGTCGAGCGCCGCGTCGCGCTGCGGTTCATCCGCGTCGGCCTTTGTCTCCTTGCCGATGCCGGCGCTGCGGGCGGCCTGCGCCAGTCCGGCAATCACATCCTGGCGGGCGTCGAGCGCGGCCTGGCGGTCCCGCAGCCGCGCGAGTTCCGTGCGCATGGCCTCCTGCGCCAGCAGGTTGCGGCTGGTCAGGCGATCGATGTCGGCGCGCAGGTCGGAGATGCGGTGCTCGTAGGTGCGTCGGAGCTCGATCTGTTGCGCCAGCGACGACGACAGCATGTCGTCGCGCAGGACCAGATAGCCGGTGGCACCGAGGTAGAGGGTTGTGAAGACGATCGCGATGCCCGCGAGGGCGACGGCAAGGCCCGGCCGCAGCGTGAACGAGGTGATCGTCTCGCCGCGAACGAGAATCAGCCGGGGGTGAGCCCGCTGCCCGGAGAATCTGCGTCCAAGTCTGGACGACGCCATTCAAACGCACCGCATCAGTCGATGTCCAACGGCGTCGATCTTGAATCCCCATGGTTAACAAACCGTTGGCGCGAATGAGGAATCGGTCAGGCTGAAGCGAGGGCGCGCGCCGCTTCCAGCACCTCGTCGACATGGTTCTTGACGCGCACCTTTCGCCACATCCGGGCGATCTTGCCGTTCCGGTCGACGAGAAACGTGCTCCGTTCGATGCCGAGGAACGAGCGGCCGTAGAGCTTCTTCTGTTTCCATACCCCATAGGCTTCGAGCGCCGCGTGGTCGGGATCGGCAAGCAGCCGGACCTTGAGCCCCTGCTTGTCGATAAAGCGGCGATGCGAGGCCTCCGAATCGGCCGAGATACCAACGACACCGCAGCCGACAGCCTCGAAATCATCGATGGCCGCGCTGAACCCCTGGGCCTCGGTTGTGCAGCCGGGTGTGTTGTCGCGTGGGTAGAAGAACAGAACGAGTGCGCGGCCACGCTGCGAAGACAGCGTGAAATCCTCGCCGTCCTGGTCTTTCAGGTCGATATCCGGCGCCGCAACGCCCTCCTCCACGGTCATTTTCTGCCTTCCTTTGGACGAAGTTTCGTGGCTTGCATGATCCGGGCGGGTATGGACTGGGGGCAGGCCGCCAGCAAGTCTCGTGTTCCCGCAAGCCGCATTGGATGCTTCGGTTGTCAAACCGGTAAGAATCGCCAATGTGGAGCATCTTCAACCGACGCCAACCTCCTGGGGGCGCTTCCGAAGTCATGCGTGCAGCGGCGCCCCGACAACATCCCGGCCTTCAGCGGAGCACGGGGCGGCGAGGGGCGTTCGGTTGGGCCGTGCGCATCGTTGCCGTCTCCCTGGTCATGATTGTCGTGATCGCCGCCGCCGGATTCGCCATCCTGCTGGCCGGCCCGGCCGAGATTGGCCTCATCCGCAACCAGGTCGTCGAGACGCTGCGCGACGGTCTCGGCGAAGGCTACACGGTCGAAGCCGGCGGTTCGGTCATTGACTACGATCCACTCGTCGGCGGCGTGGTCATGCGCGTCAGCGACATTGTGGTGAAGACCGACGCGGGCGAGGCCGTGGCCAATGTTCCGACCACCACGTTCGCGGTCAACCTGGCCAAGCTGCTGACACTCAGGCTTGAGGTGAGGTCCGTCGAAGTATCCGGCGCGGTCGTACATTTCGTCCGTCAGGCGGACGGCAACGTCGAGCTGGGAACCGGAACGGCGGCCGCGATTGCGCCGGCGCCGGTGTCGTTGTTCGGAACGCCCGGCGGATTCCCCGACCTCATCGCGCCACTGCAGATCCTTGACCGCGGCCTCGAACCGCCGGTCTACGCCGCTGTACGGGCCGGATTTGCGCGGCTCGGGCTGGTCGATACGACCATTGTGGTGCACGACGCGGCCACCGGACGGCAGCGTCGGTTCGCCAGCAGCACACTCGATGTCGCGGTCGATCCGGCCACGTCGAAGCTGACGGCGAATTTCGGCACGACCGGATTCGGCGGGCGCTGGACCGCCTCGCTGGAACGCACGCTGGGCGGCGCTGCCGGCGGGCACTCCATGACGGCCGTGTTCTCGCAGCTCACGATCGCCGACCTGTTTCCGACGCTGGCCGGCGGCGGGCCGATCGCCGCCGACATCCCCATCTACGGGCGGGCGACCATCAACTTCGGCGACAACGGCCAGGTCGAGACGGCGAGCGCGCGTATCGATCTCGGGGCCGGCGAAGTCCGATACTACAGCGGGCGGGAGAAATTCCTCCTCGACGAGGCGACGGTGCGGCTGCGCTGGGACCTGCCCAACAACGCCGTCATCATCGACAACTCCAACTTCTATTTCGGCGAAACGCGCGGATCGCTGACGGGCCGCGTCCAGGCCCTGGGCGACGCCGCAAACCGCACCTACAGCTACAGCCTTGTCTCGCCCGGTGCGGTTCTGTCGCTGCGCGAGGCCGGCTTGCCGCCTCTCCTGGCGCGTCAGATCAAGGTCGCCGGCGTCTACAATCCGCGGACCCGGGAGCTGGGCATCGACGACGCCAGCATCATCACCGAGGAAGGGACCGTGGCGGCCGTCGGCAGCCTCGGCTTCCAGGGCAACTCCACCCCGTCGCTGGCGCTGGCGGCATCCCTGTCGCCGATGTCCGCCGACACGCTGAAGCGCATCTGGATTCCGCTGATCGAACCCAGCGCCCGCCGATGGGCCCTGGAGAACCTCAACGGCGGCAACATCGTGTCGGCGACGCTGGAGGCGGCCGTGCCGCCCGGCAAACTGTTCAAGATTGCTCCGCCGAAGCTGGAGGTCGGCGAGATCGCCCTTGAAGCCCGGTTCGAGGATGCCGTCATCCGCACGCTCGGCGACCTGCCGCCGATTTCGGGTGCGGCAGGAAACGTGGTGCTGTCCGGCGCGACGTTCGGCATCGATCTCGATGCCGGTTACGTCGAGACCGCGGCGGGAACCGTCAATGTCGACGGCGGCGCCTTTGCCATCCCCGATACGTCGCTGCGTCCCGGCAACGGCGTTGTCGAGTTGCAAGTCTCCGGTTCCGCCGCCGCGTTGGCCGAGATCGCCGACGGCGAGCCGCTGCGCGCCCTGTCCCGCCGCGACATGTCGCCGGCCGATCTGAGCGGCCAGGCGACCGCCCACATCTCGGTGCGCGTGCCGCTGAACCCCGACGTCACCGAGGACGACGTGGAGTGGAAGGTGCGTGTCGAGACGCGTGGCCTCGCCAGCCGCGTCCCCTTCGAGGGCCGCACGGTGACCGACGCCGACATAGCCCTCGGCATCACTCCCGGCGAGGTGACCGTTTACGGCCGCGCGCTGATCGACGGTGTCGAGGCCGATGTCAGCATGGCGTTTCCCTCGACGTCGACGACCGCCACGCCCGGTGCGCAACTCGTTCGCCTGATCCTCGACGACGAGGCCCGGCGAAAGCTTGGCGTCGGTCTGGAGGACATGCTGTCCGGATCGATCACCGCGCTCGTCAGCGACAACGAGGCCGGCGGGCAGCACTACGAACTGGATCTCGAACGGGCGCGGCTGACCATCCCCGGCATCGGCTGGACCAAGGGAGTCGGCGTCCCGGCGCGCATGAGCCTCGACATAACGCCGTTCGAGGGCGGCCATGCGGTCTCCAACCTTGTCTTCCAGGGAGACGGGTTCGGGTTCCACGGCAGCGCCACGCTGGACGAGTCGTTCGGGCTCGCGTCCGCGGACATCGTCAATTTCGCGCTTCGCGAAGGCGATTCCGTCCGCGTCAAGGTCGCGCGAAGTGCCAGCGGCTTCGCCGTCAACGCACGGGGCGAGTCGGTGAACTTGCAGGGCCTGATGCGCCAGGTCCGCGATCGCTACGAACAGTCGGGCAACTTCCCTGACCTTGCGCTCGACGCCAAGATCGATCGGCTCATCGGTTTCAACCAGGAAGTCATCACCGATGCCGAACTCCGGATGGTGTCGCTGGCGGGCGAAACGCAAAAGCTCACCTTCACCGGTAATCTGGGCGATGCGCCGCTGACCCTCGAATACGGGACCGGTGGTGACGGAACGAGCATCATCGGTGGCACCACCGCGGCCGGCCGCCTGATGCGCTTCATGGATCTGTATCGCAAAATGGCCGGCGGCACGGCGCGGCTTGAGGGACAGGGCGCGCCCGGTCAGCCGGTGAGTGGAATCTTCCAGATCTCCGACTTTGATGTGGTCGACGAACCGGCGATGCAGCGCGTGGTCGCCGAGCAGAACGCTGCCCTTGAGAACGGCTTCAACCCGCAACGGGTGAGCTTCGACACGGTCCTCGCCGCCTTCTCGCGCGACGAGCGTGCCATCACCATGCGCGACGGTCTTCTGCGAGGCCCCGACGTCGGCGCGACGTTCAACGCCCGCTACGACATCGCCTCGGCCAACATCGTCGTCACCGGTACCTATCTGCCGGCCTACGGCGTCAACAACCTCTTCGGGCAGATCCCGTTACTTGGCCTGGCGCTTGGAGGCGGCGGCCGCGAGGGCCTCTTCGGCGTCACCTTCAAGGTCGAGGGGCCGATCGCCCAGCCGACGCTCTACGTCAATCCGCTGTCGGCGGTCGCGCCGGGCATCTTCCGCAAGATCTTCGAGTTCCAGTAGCCGGCGTCACTCCGGCCGGACAAGCACGTGCTTTCTGCGGCCGAGCGACAGCTTGATCACGCCGTCCACGACGTCGGCGGGCGTCACCTTGGCCGTTTCCTCGACGATGGGCCGGTCGTTCAGCCGCAGGCCGCCGCCGCGGATCTGACGCCGCGCCTCGCCATTGGACCGGACCAGCCCGGCCTGCACGAACAGGCCAAGCACCGCCACGCCATCGGACAGATCGGCCGCCGGCATGGTGATCGTCGGCAGGTCGTGGGACAGGGTCCCTTCCTCGAACGTGAGCCGCGCCGCCTCGGCCGCCTCGTCGGCTGCCGCGCGCCCGTGCAGCATCGCCGTCGCCTCGCTGGCGAGCACCTTCTTCGCCTCGTTCAACTCGACACCTTTCAGCGCCTCCAGCCGGGAAATCTCGTCGATCGGAAGCTCGGTGAACAGCCGCAGGAACCGCCCCACGTCTGCGTCTTCGGTGTTGCGCCAGAACTGCCAGTAGTCGTACGGCGACACCATGTCGGCGTTGAGCCAGACCGCGCCTTTGGCGGTCTTGCCCATCTTGGCCCCGGATGCGGTGGTGATCAGCGGCGTGGTCAGGCCGTAGAGTTGAGGCGTTCCCATGCGGCGGCCGAGATCGATGCCGTTGACGATGTTGCCCCACTGGTCCGAACCGCCGATCTGCAGCGTGCAGCCATAGCGGCGCGACAGTTCCACGAAGTCGTAAGCCTGGAGGATCATGTAATTGAACTCCAGGAACGACAGCTCGCTCTCGCGATCGAGACGCCCCTTGACCGACTCGAACGACAGCATCCGGTTGACGGAGAAGTGGCGACCGACGTCGCGCAGGAACGGCAGGTAGCTGAGGTCGAGCAGCCAGTCGGCGTTGTCCGCCAGCAGTGCACCATTCGGACCGTCAAAGTCGATGAACTTCGCGAACACCTGCTGGATGCCCTGCTTGTTGGCCTCGATCGACGCCTCGTCGAGGATCGGCCGCGTCTCGTCGCGGAACGAGGGGTCGCCGACACGGGTCGTGCCGGTCCCCATGAGCACGATCGGACGATGGCCGGTCTTCTGCAGCCAGCGCTGGATCATGATCTGCACCAGACTGCCCACGTGCAACGACGGGGCCGTGCAGTCGTAGCCGGTATAGGCCACGATCGGCCCGTCCGCGGCGGCCGCGTCGATGCCGTCCGGATCGGAGCTCTGCTGGATGAAGCCGCGCTCCGACGCGGCGTGCAGGAAATCGGACTTGAACGCGCCCATGCTAGTCTACCCTTCGGGAGTCGGCGCGGCTGTTTAGCAGGTCGCGACGAGGATTACACGGGGACGTGGCAACCCTTATGGCGACAATCGCGAGAGACGGGGCCGTGACCGCGCTCGGCCTGATGAGCGGGACGTCGATGGACGGCATCGACGCCGGCGTCATCGTCACCGACGGCGAGGGGGTGTCGAGCTTCGGGCCGTTCCTGAGCCGCGCCTACGCTGCCGATCAGCGACGCCTGCTCCGTTCCGCCCTCGATGCCGGATCGACACTGGAGCGCGCCGACGATCGTCCGGAGCCCGTGGCGGCTGCGGAAGACATGGTCACGGCGGCCCATGGCGACATCGCCGAGGCGCTTCTCGACGCCCTGCCGGGCCACACCGTGGATGTGGTCGGGTTCCACGGCCACACGATCTTTCACGCCCCCGAGCGGCGTCTGACCGTCCAGATCGGTGATGGACAGGCGCTGGCCGACCGGTTGGGCATCCCCGTCGTCTACGATATGCGTCGGGCCGACGTCGAAGCCGGTGGCGAGGGCGCGCCGCTGGCGCCGGTGTATCACCGCGCCCTGGTCCGCCGCGCGCATCTGTCCGGCAACGTCGCGGTGGTCAACATCGGCGGTGTCGCCAATGTCACGCGAATCGGCGCCGATGGCGCCATGGCGGCTGCCGATACCGGCCCAGGCAACGCCCTCATCGATGATCTCATGCTCCGGCGCACCGGACATGCGATGGACGTGGACGGTGCCGCGGCCGCCGCGGGAACCGCTGACGGCGACAGGATCGCCGCCTGGCTGGCCGACCCGTGGTTTTCGCGCCCCTTGCCGAAGTCGCTCGACCGGGAAGCGTTCGCACATGTCGACGTCGGCGACCTGTCGGTCGAGGATGGCGCCGCGACCCTGGCCGGATTCACTTCTGGCGCGATCCTGAAAGGGATCGTGATGGCGGGCGGCGCCGACCGGATCGTCGTCGTCGGTGGCGGCGCCCACAACCCTGTGATTCTCAGGAATCTGTCGCAATCCCTTGGAAAACAAGTCGAAACGTCAGCAGACCTTGGTTGGGATCCCGACGCCATCGAGGCCCAGGCCTTCGCCTATCTCGCCGTTCGGTCGCTTCGGAACCTGCCTCTGACGTTCCCGGGGACCACCGGAGTCGCGCGCCCGCTGTCGGGGGGGCGGATAGCGCGGTCGGGTGCGGCTGGCGGGTCGTCCCGGATTGCGGTATGAGCCGTTTCTTGCGCTTGGAGATCGATTGACCCCCTGAAACTGCATGAAACTGGCCGACATTGCCGCCGCCTTGTCTGGTGAACTGATCGGAGATGGCGGCCTGCCGATCACCAGGGTTGTCCATCCCGCCGACGCTGAATTCGACGCCGATCTGGCCGTTGCATTGAGCGAGGAGGCGGTCGCCGCGCTCGCCCTCATGCGGACCGGCGCCGTGCTTGTCGCCGAGGCCGGTATCGCCAACGGTCGGCCGGCCGTGATCTACGGCGGACCGCAGCGGGCCGCGATCGGCGTTCTGACGGAACTCTTCGACACCGGACCGGCTGTGGAAGGCGGGGTCCACCCCGCCGCCGTCGTCGCTGCCGACGCGCGGCTTGGCGAAGGCGTCGACGTTGCTGCAGGTAGCGTCGTCGGCGCGGGTACCGAGGTCGGCGCAGCCACCCGCGTCCTTGCAAACGTCACGATCGGCGCGCGGGCGAAGATCGGGGCGAACTGTGTTCTTCATCCGGGCGTGGTGATCGGCGACCGCGTCGAGATCGGCGACCGCGTCATCATCCAGCCCAATGCCGTCCTCGGCGGTGACGGGTTCTCCTTCCTGCCGCCCGGACCGGCCGAGGAGGGCGGCAGCGGCGATGCCATGCCGCGCCGCATCCACGCGCTCGGCACGGTCATCGTCGGCGATGATGTCGAGATCGGCGCCGCGACGACCATCGACCGCGCGACCCTGCGTGCGACCCGGATCGGCCGCGGCACCAAGATCGACAACCAGGTGCAGATCGCCCACAACGTCGTCATCGGCGAGGCATGTCTGATCTGCGGTCAGGTCGGTATCGCCGGAAGCGCGGTGATCGGCGATCGCGTCCTTCTTTCAGCCGGTTCGGGCGTGGCCGATTACATCACCGTGGGCGACGACGCCGAAGTAACGGCCGGCGCCGGTGTGGTGACGCGGGTCGCCGCCGGCGAGAAGGTTGCCGGCGCACCGGCCGTGAGCTTTGCCGTTCACGCCGGTCGATACGTGAACATTGCCCGGCTCGGTCGAACCCAGCGAACCGTCAGGGCGATCGGCGATCGCGTCGACGCGCTTGAGAAGCAGGTTCGAGGACAAGGCCCCCGGGATGGGGCAGACTCGCATGGAGGTGACGCATGACAGATGTGACGGCCGATGTCCTGGCCATCATCCAGAAGAAGATCCCCAAGGAGGACAAGAGTATCGCGGTCGGCGACAGCCTCGAGGAACTCGGGCTGGAGTCGGTGGATTTTCTCGAGATGGTTTTTGACGTCGAGGAGAAATTCGACGTTCAGATCGACTACAACGCCAACACCGCGGCCGAAGACTTCAAGACGGTTCAGGATGTCGTCAACGCCATCCAGGAACTGGTGGACAAGAAGGGATGACAACCGGACGCCGCGTCGTCGTCACCGGTATCGGCGTCCTGTCGCCGATCGGCAACGATCTCGCCAGCTACTGGGACAGCCTGGCCAACGGCCGGGTGGGCATTGCGCCGCCGACCCGAGTCGACCCGGACATCCTGGCCGGCGAAATGGTCGCCGAGGTCAAGGATTTCGATCCGTCCGCTCATTTCACCGATCGCGAACTCGCACCGCTCGACCGTGTCTCGCAGATTGCCGTGGTAGCGGCGCGGCAGGCGGTCGATCAGGCCGGTATCGATTTCAGTGGCGACCTTGGCGAGCGGACGGCGGCCATCATCGGGACCGGGATCGGCGGCTCCGACACGATCGACGACTCCTACCATCGTCTGTACGGCACCGGCGCCAAGCGGGTCTATCCGCTGACCGTTCCGAAGCTCATGCCGAACGCGCCCGCGAGCCAGGTGTCCATGCATCTGGGCGTGCGCGGACCGAGCTTCGGCATCGTCAGCGCCTGCTCCTCGGCCACCCACGCCATCGGCACGGCTTTCCACATGATCCGTGCCGGGCTCACCGACGCGGCGATCACCGGCGGCGCCGAATCCTGCATCAATCTCGGCACCCTGAAGGGCTGGGAAGCGATGCGGGTGATGGCCAACGATACCTGCCGGCCGTTCTCCAAGGGACGCCGCGGGTTGGTGCTGGGCGAAGGCGCGTCCCTTTTCGTTCTGGAGACGATGGCGGCGGCGGAGGCGCGCGGCGCCGAGGTTCTCGGCGAGGTGATCGGGTTCGGGATGAGCGCCGACGCCGCCGATCTGACCAATCCTGATGTCGGCGGTATGGCGCGCGCGATGCGCGCATGCCTCGACGATGCCGGTCTCGAGCCGGGCGACGTGGATTACATCAACGCCCACGGCACCGGCACCGCCGCCAACGACAAGGCCGAAACCGCGGCGCTCAAATCTGCGTTCGGCGACGCGATCGGATCGATCCCCGCGTCGTCCACCAAGTCGATGGTCGGCCACGCGCTGGGCGCGGCGGGCGCGCTGGAATTCGCCGCCGCGGTGCTGGCGGTCCGCAACAACGTTGCGCCGCCGACGGCCAACTATCTCGGGCCGGACCCGGCGTGCGATCTCGATTACGTGACGGAGGGGCCGCGCCCCATGCCGATCGACGTTGCGGTGTCCAACTCGTTCGCCTTCGGTGGGCTGAACGCGGTGCTGGCCGCTCGCGCGGCCTGATCTAGCCGGCCTCGATCGCGGCCAGGCGACGGTCGAGATAGGCCGAGCAGTTGTCGATCAGGTTGTCGACATGGTTCTCGAAGAAATGGTTGGCGCCCGGCACGATCTCGTGGTCGATGACGATGCCCTTCTGCGATTGCAGCTTGTCGACGAGGGCCTGGACGTCCTTGCGCGGCACGACCTTGTCCTGGTCGCCATGGATGATCAGCCCTGACGACGGGCAGGGTGCCAGGAACGAGAAGTCGTGGAGGTTGGCCGGCGGCGCGATCGAGATGAAGCCCTCGATTTCCGGACGCCGCATCAGAAGCTGCATGCCGATCCAGGCGCCGAACGAGAAACCGGCCACCCAGCAGCCCCGCGCGTCGGGGTGGATCGTCTGGGCCCAATCGAGCGCGGCCGCGGCATCGGAAAGTTCGCCGCCGCCGTGATCGAAGGTGCCCTGGCTGCGGCCGACGCCGCGGAAGTTGAAGCGCAGGGCCGCGAAGCCGCGCTTCGTGAACATATAGAACAACTGATAGACAATCTGGTTGTTCATGGTCCCGCCGAACTGCGGGTGAGGATGAAGAACGATGGCAATCGGCGCATTCTTGCGCTTGGAAGGCTGGAAACGGCCTTCGAGGCGACCGGCCGGTCCGGTCAGAATCACTTCGGGCATATGAGATGCCTTGTCAGTCCGCCCGCAATTGCGACGTGCGCGGCAAGATGTTGAACATGGACGCAGAAAGCTGCGTTGACCGGGGCGCCGTCCCGCGGTGGGCGGCATTCATATCACACTCGCGGGCACCATATTCAAGCGGTGCGGCGGAGCGGGATTCCCTGCTCCCGGCGCGCGTGTGAGGATGGTCGATCGCCACGAAAGTGCCATGACACGAGCCATGACCCGCGCCTATCTTGACTACAACGCCACCGCCCCGCTGCGCCCGGAGGCGCGGACCGCGATGGTGGAGGCGCTGGCGTGCGTCGGCAATCCGTCGTCGGTCCACGCCGAGGGGCGGGCGGCGCGGGCGCTGGTGGAAGGCGCCCGCCGCAGCGTCGCCGACCTGGTCGGTGCCGAGGCCGCCGACGTCACCTTCACCGGCGGCGGTTCCGAGGCGAATACGACGGTCCTGACGCCGGACTGGAGCCGGGAAGGCGCGCCGCTGACGGTCGCCGCCCTTGTGGTGAGCGCCGTCGAACACCCCTCGGTTCTGGCCGGCGGACGTTTCGGGGGCGCGCGGACCGGGATCGCTCCGGTAGACGAAAACGGCGTGATCGACGTTGAAGCGCTGGAGGCGCGCCTGCGGGCGCTGCCGTCGCCGGTCCTGGTGTCGGTCATGATGGCCAACAACGAGACCGGCGTCCGTCAGCCGGTCGCCGACGTGGCCGGCATCGTCCACGACCACGACGGTATCCTGCACGTCGACGCAATCCAGGCTGCCGGCAAGATCGATGTGGACCTCGCCGCGATCGGCGCCGACGTCATCACCCTGTCCGCGCACAAGCTCGGCGGCCCGCGCGGGGTCGGCGCCATCGTCCGTGCGCCTGCGGCGCCCGACTTCGCGCCGCTGGTAACCGGCGGCGGCCAGGAGTTCCGTCGCCGCGCCGGCACCGAGAATGTCGCCGCGATCGCCGGATTCGGGGCCGCGGCCGCCGTCGCTCGTCCGGATGCGGCGCTGGTGGCGCGGTGGCAGTCCATGATGGCCGGCCTGCGCGATACCGTGGGGCCGGAGGCGGTGGTGTTCGGTGAAGACGTACCGAAGCTGCCCCAGACCTTGTGTTTTGGCCTGCCGGGCCGGACGGCCGAAACACTTGTGATCGGCCTCGACCTGGAGGGCATCGCCGTGTCCTCCGGGGCGGCGTGTTCGTCAGGCAAGGTGGAACCGAGCCACGTGCTGGCCGCCATGCGCGTGCCGGCCGACGCGGCGCGGTCGGCCATTCGGATCAGTCTGGGCTGGGAATCCGATCAAAACGACATAGATTTGTTCGCGTGTGCATGGCGAAACGTGTTAAGCCTCGCACATCATTGACTTTGTCGGCGGTATCGCGCCGCCGCGCTCGACCCGTGGTCCTTGAAACCGCTGTGGATGGAGTGATCTATGCCTGCCGTTCGCGAGACGGTCGACGCCGTACGTGGCATCGACGTCGACCAGTACAAGTACGGTTTTTCCACCGATATTGAGTCGGATATGGCCCCGAAGGGCCTGTCGGAAGACATCGTCCGTTTCATTTCCGCCAAGAAGAACGAGCCCGAATGGATGCTCGAATGGCGGCTTGGTGCCTACCGGCGCTGGCTGACGCTCGACGAGCCCACCTGGGCACGGGTGCACTACCCGAAGATCGACTTCGACGACATCTACTACTACGCGGCGCCGAAGAGCACGCCGGGGCCCAAGAGCCTCGACGAGGTCGACCCGGAACTGCTGGCGACCTACGAGAAGCTCGGCATTCCGCTGCGCGAACGCGAGGTCCTTGCCGGCGTGGAGGGCGCCAAGGTCGCGGTCGACGCCGTGTTCGATTCCGTCTCGGTGGTGACCACGTTCAAGGACGAGTTGAAGAAGGCCGGCGTGATCTTCTGCTCGATCTCCGAGGCGATCCGCGACTATCCCGAGATCGTCCGCAAGTATCTCGGCTCGGTGGTGCCGACCACCGACAATTTCTACGCCACGCTCAATTCGGCGGTCTTTTCCGACGGCTCGTTCGTCTACGTGCCCGAGGGCGTGCGCTGCCCGATGGAGCTCTCGACCTATTTCCGCATCAACGAGCGCAACACCGGCCAGTTCGAGCGCACCCTGATCATCGCCGAGAAGGGGGCGTACGTCTCCTATCTCGAAGGCTGCACGGCGCCGATGCGCGACGAGAACCAGCTCCACGCCGCGGTCGTGGAACTGGTCGCGTTGGACGACGCGGAGATCAAGTACTCGACCGTCCAGAACTGGTATCCCGGCGACGCCGAGGGCAAGGGCGGCATCTACAACTTCGTCACCAAGCGCGGCGATTGCCGCGGGCCGCGGTCGAAGATTTCGTGGACCCAGGTGGAGACCGGCTCGGCCATCACCTGGAAGTATCCGAGCTGCATCCTGCGTGGCGACGATTCGGTTGGCGAGTTCTATTCCATCGCTGTGTCGAACGGTCACCAGCAGGTTGATTCCGGCACCAAGATGATCCACCTCGGCCGCAACACCCGCAGCCGCATCATCTCCAAGGGGATCGCCGCCGGCGTCTCGGACAACACCTATCGCGGCCTGGTGTCGAGCCACCGCCGGGCGGTCGGCGCGCGCAACTACACCGTCTGCGACTCGCTGTTGATTGGCGACAAGTGCGGCGCACACACCATCCCCTACGTCGAGGCCAAGAACAGCCAGGTCACCTTCGAGCACGAGGCGACGACCTCGAAGATCTCGGACGACCAGATGTTCTACGCCCGCAGCCGCGGCCTCGACGAGGAGGAGGCGGTCGCCCTGATCGTCAACGGCTTTGTCCGCGACGTGATCCAGCAACTGCCGATGGAGTTCGCGGTCGAGGCGCAGAAGCTGATCGGCGTCAGCCTCGAGGGGAGCGTGGGGTAGTGGGAGCCTGGAGTATGAGTTTCGATGAACGACTAATTTACTTCAACCATTGTCGGCGCCTAAGAGAGGTACTCGCGTGCCGAGTGGTGAACCTGATGGAGACTGATCCACTCAGCCGAAAGTTTGATCGAGTGGCGCGAGAGTTCGACAGAGCCAGCGCGCGGTTGGACGAGGCTTTGGAGCGACTTTCGCCTGACGTTGCAGTCCAAGCGGTCCAATAGGTGCGCAGATGCCCGACAAGACAAAGCCGATCGTCAACATCGACGAACTCGACCTCAACGATTTCGGCCACGGCGACGCCTTTGCCGCCAAGCTCGGGCGGATCGGCGATCGCATCGGCGCCAAGGCCATGGGCGCGATGCTGATCGTCGTCGAACCGGGCAAGCGGGCGTTTCCCTTCCACGTGCATCACGTCACCGAGGAGATGTTCGTCATCCTCGAAGGGACCGGCGAATACCGCTTCGGCGAGGAGACCTACCCGATCCGCGCCGGCGATGTGCTGGCCGCGCCGGCCGGCGGCCCCGAGGTCGCCCACCAGATCGTCAACACCGGGTCGGAGACGCTGAAATACCTCGGCCTGTCGACCAGGCCCGGGACCGAAGTCGTCGAATACCCCGACTCCAACAAGTTCGCCGTCATGTCGCGCTTCGACTGGTCGAATCCGGCCGGCGGCGGCATTCGCTATGTCGGCCGCACCGACACCGGCCTCGACTATTGGGACGGTGAGGACGGCGACTAGACCGCGCGCCAGGGACAGAAGACCATGCTTGAGATCAAGAACCTCCACGTCCAGATCGAGGAAGAAGGCCGGGAAATCCTCCGCGGCATCGACCTCACGGTCGGCGCCGGCGAAGTCCACGCCATCATGGGGCCGAACGGCTCCGGCAAGTCGACGCTCTCCTACATCCTCGCCGGGCGCGACGGTTACGAGGTGACCGAAGGCTCGGTCACCTACAAGGGCGAGGACCTACTGGAGAAGGAGCCGGACGAGCGCGCCGCCGAGGGCGTGTTTCTCGCCTTCCAATACCCGATCGAAATCCCCGGCGTGGCCACAATGACTTTCCTGAAGGCCGCGCTGAACGCCCAGCGCAAGCAGCAGGGTCTCGACGAGATGTCGACGCCGGACTTCATGCGCAAGGTGAGGGAGGTCGCCGACCGGCTCGACGTGACCCAGGAGATGCTGCGCCGGCCGCTCAATGTCGGCTTCTCCGGCGGCGAGAAGAAGCGCAACGAGATCCTGCAGATGGCGCTGCTTGAGCCGTCGCTGTGCGTCATGGACGAGACCGATTCCGGCCTCGACATCGACGCGCTGCGGGTCGTGGCCGATGGCGTGAACCTCCTCCGTTCGCCGGATCGCGCCATCGTCGTCATCACCCACTACCAGCGCCTGCTGAACTACATCGTGCCCGACCAGGTCCACGTGTTGTCGAACGGACGCGTCGTCCGCTCCGGCGGCAAGGAGCTGGCGCTCGAGCTCGAGGAGAAGGGCTACGCCGAGTTCGCCGGCGAGGCCGCCTGAGGCGATGAACGAACGCGTCGATCTTCGCAATCCGGCGGAACGGGCGCTCGCCGCGCAGTTTGCCGACCTTGTCGCGGAGCTGGCGGCCGACTCGCCGGAACGCGCCGCACGCACGGCGGCCTTCCAGCGCTTCGCCGACGCCGGTCTGCCGCACCGGCGGGTGGAAGACTGGAAGTACACCGATCTGCGCAGCCTCTGGCGCGATGTCGCACCGGCGGCGGCCGTTGCGCCCGAAGCCCCGGATTTAAGCGCCCTCGATGTCTTCCCGGCCATCGAACGAACCCGGATCGTCATCGTCAACGGGCGGTTCCGCGCCGATCTGTCGTCGCCGGACCTGCCCGCCGGGGTCACGGTGGAGGCTGCCTCCGGCGACATGCCGACGCACTTGCGCGATGATCCGCTGACGGCGCTGAACGCGGCCTTCCAGGACGGCGGCGTCAGGATTGCGATCGCCGCCGACACCGCTTTCGATCGTCCGCTGGAAATCGCCCATGCCGCCGTCGTCGACGATCCGGCCCTGATCAGCCCGCTGGTGGTGGTCGAGGTCGGCGCGCGGTCGTCGGTGGAAATCCTTGAGAGCCATGTGGGCACGGACACCGCTTACCAGGCCAACGGCGTGGTGACCCTCGATGTCGGCGAGGGCGCGCATGTCCGCTGGCGCCGGCTCCAGAGTGAGAGCGTGTCCGCGATCCATCTCGCCAGTTTCGTGGCGCATCTTGCGCGCGACGCCACCCTCGACCATCTCGCCGTCAACCGCGGCGGTGCGCTCTGGCGCTGGCAGGGCTGGGTGACGGTGGCCGGCGAGGGCGCCCGGGCCGACTTCTCCGGCGCCACGATGCTGGCCGGCAATGAGCACGGCGACATCAAGCTCACGCTGACCCACGCCAAGCCCCACGGATCGAGCCGCGAGGCTTTCAAGACTGTACTCGCCGACAAGGCTGAGGGCGCCTTCCAGGGTCTGATCGAGGTCGCCCGCGACGCCCAGAAGACCGACGCGCGCATGATGGCCCAGGCGCTGCTCCTGTCCGACGAGGCGCAGTTCGCCTCCAAGCCGGAACTGGAAATCTTCGCCGACGATGTTCAGTGCGGTCACGGGTCGACCACCGGGCAACTGGACGAAACCCAGCTGTTCTATCTGATGGCGCGCGGCATCCCGCGCGATGAAGCGTCGCAACTGCTCATCGAGGCGTTCCTCGACGAGATCCTCGACCCGCTGGAGGACAGCGCGGTGGCGGTCGTCCTGCGTGACGCGATCGGCGACTGGCTGGCCACACGACGGAACGGGGCTTCGTCATGACCCTCGCGGCCGTCGAAACGGCGCCCTATGACGTCGAGGCCATCCGCGCCGATTTCCCGATCCTTGGTCGCGAGGTCTACGGCAAGCCGCTGGTCTATCTCGACAATGCCGCCTCGGCCCAGAAGCCGCAGGTCGTGATCGACACGATCTCGGAAGCCTACACGACGCGCTATGCCAACGTGCACCGCGGCCTGCACTTCCTCTCCAACGCCGCGACCGACGCCTACGAGGATGCGCGCGGGACGGTTCGGACCTTCCTCAACGCGTCATCGGACGCCGAGATCATCTTCACCTCCAACGCGACGGCGGCGATCAATCTCGTGGCCGCGTCGTTCGGCGGTTCGGTCGTCGGCGAGGGTGACGAGATCGTCCTGTCGATCATGGAGCACCACTCCAACATCGTGCCGTGGAACTATCACCGCGAGCGGCGCGGCGCGAAGCTGGTCTGGGTGCCGGTGGAGCCCGACGGCGCCTTTTCGCTGGAGGCGTTCGAGGCCGCTTTGACGCCGCGCACGCGCATGGTCGCCATCACCCACATGTCGAACGCACTGGGCACCGTCGTTCCGGTCAAGGAGGTCTGCCGCATCGCCCACGAGCGGGGCATTCCGGTGCTGGTCGACGGCAGCCAGGCCGCGGTTCACCTGCCGGTCGACGTGCAGGACATCGATTGCGATTTCTACGTCATGACCGGCCACAAGCTCTACGGGCCGTCCGGTATCGGCGTCCTCTACGGCAAGCGTGAGCACCTGGAGACGATGCCGCCCTTCCTCGGCGGAGGCGAGATGATCGGCGAGGTCAGCGAGGAGCGCGTCACCTATGCCGCGCCGCCGCACCGCTTCGAGGCCGGCACGCCGCCGATCGTCCAGGCGATCGGCCTGGGTGCGGCGCTGCGATACATGGACGCGATCGGCCGCGACCGCATCGCCGCCCATGAAGCGGACCTGCGCGATTATGCGCGCGAGCGCCTGGCCCGCGTCAACAGCCTCACCGTCTACGGCGATGCGCCCGGCAAGGGGGCGATCTTCTCCTTCAACGTCGAAGGCGCCCACGCCCACGACGTCTCCACCATCGTCGATCGCGCCGGCGTCGCTGTGCGCGCCGGCACCCATTGCGCCCAACCGCTGCTGACGCGCCTCGGCGTCACGGCGACGTGCCGCGCCTCGTTCGGCCTGTATAATACCCGTGACGAGGTGGATCGGCTGGTCGCGGCGCTTCAAAAGGCCGTCGACTTTTTCGCGTGATGGATCAGATGGACGACGTCGCCAAGCAGACACCGGAAGAAGTCGCCGAAGCGGTGCCGGCCGGCGTGCAGCCGCAGGCGACCGGCAGCGCCATTCCGGCCGACGAGCTGGAGCGTCTGACCGAGGATATCGTCGGCGCCCTGAAATCCGTCTACGACCCGGAGATTCCGGCCGACATCTACGAGCTCGGCCTGATCTACCGCGTCGATATCGACGACGAGCGCAACGTGCAGGTCGAGATGACGCTGACCGCACCCGGTTGTCCGGTCGCCGGCGAAATGCCGGGCTGGGTCGAGAACGCGGTCAGCCTCGTGCCGGGCGTCGGCGATGTGGTGGTCGACATGGTGTTCGATCCGCCGTGGACGCCAGACCGCATGTCCGATGTCGCGAAGGTCGCGCTCGACTGGTATTGACTCATCGCCCTTGCCGGGAGCCGGCAGGGGGACCATCTTGAGGTTTGCCGGGTGAGCCCGGCGCGGAGACCGAACGTGGAACAGACCGTGGACCAGACCAGCGCTGCACCAAAACGCGCCAAGCTGTCCGTCGTCACCCTGACCGACAAGGCGGTTGCGCGCGTGCGCGAGATCGTCGAAGGGGCCGACCAGGCGATGGTCGGCGTCCGCGTCGGTGTCAAGAACGGCGGTTGCGCAGGCATGGCCTACACGCTCGATGCGGTCGAAGAGGTCGATCCGGCCGATGATGTCGTGGAGACCGACGGCGTCACCGTCTACATCGATCCGAAGGCAGTCCTGTTCCTCCTGGGCAGTGTGATGGACTACGAGGTGACGAAACTCCGGTCGGGCTTCGTGTTCCAGAATCCCAACGAGGTCTCCGCCTGCGGCTGTGGCGAGTCGGTCATGCTGAAGCCCGCCGAGGCCGAACAGGCCTGATCACGGCGGTCCCATGGCGGACGAATCCTTCACCGCGCTGCTGGACGAGCTGTTCGAGCCTCTTGGCGGTGTCCGCCAGAAGAAGATGTTCGGCGGCGTCGGTATCTTCAAGGACGACCTGATGTTCGCCCTGGTGGCCGACGACCTCCTCTATCTGAAGGTCGACGACACCAACCAGGCAGCTTTCGAGGCCGAGGGCTGCGGGCCATTCGTCTACAACGCCCGCGGCAGGTCTACGACCATGGGGTACTGGCAGGTGCCCGAACGGCTCTACGACGAGCCCGACGCTTTCCGAGGCTGGGCGGAGACCGCATTTGCCGTCGCGGTGCGCAACAGGAAGCCGGCGAAGGCGAAGCGCCGGAAGACGACCTCGAAGACCTGAGCCGAATCCGACCTCGACGTCATCCCGTACCAGCAAGCCCACATCCACCCGCCGTCATTTCGCGCGCGGTGCGGCATCTTGATGACGCTCCGCAGACGCGGAATCTCAAGCCGCATCGGCGACAAGGTTCTGCGCCCTGGCAGGACCGCTTCAGGGCGCTGCGGCGCGCACCCTAGCCCGGCGTCTTGCCCGGCACCTTGATGTCGAAATGCGCCGCGTCCTCGCGCTCGCCCAGCTTGGTGTAGAGCGCCACGGCCGGCGGATCGTCCGCCTCGGCCTGGACGAAGATCACCCACGCGCCGTAGTCGGCCGCGATGCCCTTCAGGTGCTCGATGAGATCGGTGGCGATGCCTTGCCGGCGATGCTCGGCCGCGACGGCAAGGTCGTAGATGTAGATCTCGGCGCGCTCGCGCTCGAATTTCGGCAGCACATAGGCCGCAAGACCACCGACGACCTCGTCATCCCTGGCCGCGATCAGCGCTATGAAATGCGGGCCGCGAAGCAGGTCGTCGAGATAGGCGTCACCGGGCTGCGCGTCCATGTACATGGCCGGCTCGTCGAACGCCTTGCCGAACATGGCCAGGAGCGCCCTGAAGTCGGCCGTGTCGCCGGGTGCGAGTTCCCGGATGGTGTGCGATGCCTGGCTCATGGGTGAGCTCCGCGTCGTCCGGGCGCCGACATACGCGCAGCCGTGACTTAGTCGGCCGGTTCCTTGATCCTGACCGACCGCAGAAGGAACTGCGGAACGTGGTCGCCAAGACCGACGACCGGCTTGGAGTCGCCGCGATCGTTCGTCTGAGGCTCTTTGCGGCGGGACCGCCGTCCGCGGGACTTGCTCGACGCCGGTTCAGATTTCGCGTTCGTTCTGGCCTCGTCTCCGCCTTTGGCAGCCTTGCCGCGGCCGCGGGCCGCGCGCGAACGCTCCTCGTCGGCATCGACGCTGATCGGCTCGATCGATTTGCCGATCAGCTTTTCGATCGCCGTCACGTACTTCTTGTCGAGATCGGTCGCGATGGTCACGGCCGTGCCGCTGCGTCCGGCCCGCCCGGTGCGGCCGATGCGATGGACATAGTCCTCGGCGTGGGTAGGAACGTCGAAGTTGAAGATGTGGCTGACCGCCGGGATATCGAGGCCGCGCGCCGCCACGTCGCTGGCGACCAGGAAGGTGATGCGGTTGCCGCGGAAGTCGTCAAGCGTCTGCATGCGCGCGCGCTGGTCCATGTCGCCGTGGAGCGCGCCGACGTTGAAACCGTGCCGCTCCATCGACCGCTGCAACACCGCCACGTCGCGTTTGCGGTTGCAGAAGATGATGGCGTTGGTGAGGTTCTCGGCCTGCTTGATCAGGCTGCGGAGCGCGGCGCGCTTCTCGAAAGGTTCGCGGCGCGATTTCACGATCTGCTGGGCGACGTTCGCCGCGGTCGTCGACGGCGGCGCCGCCTCGACCTGAACCGGATTCGACAGGAACCGTTCGGTCAGCTTGCGAATCTCGCCGGGCATCGTCGCCGAGAAGAACAGCGTCTGGCGGGTGAAGGGCAGGAGCTTGCAGATGCGCTCGATGTCCGGGATGAAGCCCATGTCGAGCATCCGGTCGGCCTCGTCGATGACGAGGATGTCGACGGCGCTGAGCAGGAGCTTGCCGCGCTCGAAATGGTCGAGCAGGCGGCCCGGGGTGGCGATCAGCACGTCGGCGCCGCGGTCGAGCTTGCGGAACTGATCGTCGAACGAGACGCCGCCGATCAGCAGCGCGACGGTGAGCTTGTGATTGGCGCCGTAGCGCTCGAAGTTGTCCTCGACCTGGGCGGCCAGCTCCCGTGTCGGCTCCAGGATCAGGGTTCGCGGCATGCGTGCCCGCGCCCGCCCGGACTCCAGCGCGGTGAGCATCGGCAGAACAAACGAAGCCGTCTTACCGGTGCCCGTCTGAGCGATCCCGATCAGATCGCGGCGCGCGAGCACCTCCGGGATGGCTTTTTCCTGGATGGGAGTCGGTTCGCTGTAGCCGCACGCCTGCACGGCATCGAGAACCTTCCGGCTCAGTCCGAGATCTTCAAACGTCATCTGATGATGGTTGCCCCCGCGCCATCGTGCTGCGGGGTCGACGGTCCCTTGTTCGGTCGTCCGCCCTTCCTGACGGGGCGGACCATCACGTATTGGTGCGGTGATGTCAATCGTCGTCGGGCGCTGACGAGAGTTGCGGTAAACGCAGCGCTCCTTACCACGCGAAGCGACGAACGGGTGGTCTTCAATCGGGGGTTGATTGGGCGTCGGTATGAGTCGGCTCTAGTTTGTCGCCACGTCGAACAGATAGTCGGTCGGCGAGAAGACGAAGAGCTCGAAACCGTCGTCGCCGCCGGCCGGGTTGTCGGCCTGGATGAAGACCGACAGGCCGTCATTGTCGGAATCGGAGAAGTAGTCGACGATGTCGATGCCGAGTTCCGCCACCTCGACGATCTCGATCGAGTTGACGAGCGTCGCCGATCCGTCGGTGGCAAACGCCACCCACTGGACGAACAGACGCGCCGTCAGTTCGTTGCCGCCGGAGCGGGCGATCAGGAGCCGATAGACCCCGCTCTGGCCGTCGCGGGACCATGTGCCGGCAATCCGCACATCCTCCACGGCGCCGGGCAGGAGGGCCACGCCGTCGCTCACCGCATCGGCCATCGCGGCCGGCGCGGACATGGCGAGCGCCAACACCACGGTCAGGACTCTCAGCATGCCAACCCCCGCCGCAAGATAGCCGAACGGCGGACCGCGGCCAAATATTGCGCCCGGGATGCCGGGGTTCAGAGCGCGGCGGGCTCGGCGAACTCGGCGCGCTCCTGAATGAAGCGGAAGCGCGATTCGGGCTTCGTCCCCATCAGGTCCCGCACCGCGTCTTCGGTGTCGCGCTCCCCGGTGACGTCGACGCGGAGCAGCGTCCGGCGCGCCGGGTCCATCGTGGTTTCCTTCAACTGGGCAGGCATCATCTCGCCCAGCCCCTTGAAGCGGCTGATGTCGATCTTGCCGCGTTTGTCGAAGGCGGTCTTCAGGAGCTCCTCGCGATGGGCGTCGTCGCGGGCGTAGAGGGTCGTCGCGCCCTGGGACATCCGGTAGAGCGGCGGCACGGCGAGATAGAGATGCCCTTCGCTGATGAGCTCCGGCATCTCGCGGAAGAAGAAGGTGATCAGCAGGGAGGCGATGTGGGCGCCGTCGACATCGGCGTCGGTCATGATGATGACCCGCTCATAGCGCAGATCGGTGTCGCGATAAGCGCTGCGGGTGCCGACACCCAGCGCCTGGATCAGGTCGGCGAGCTGCTGGTTCTGGCTGAGCTTGTCGCGCCCGGCGCTGGCGACGTTCAGGATCTTGCCGCGCAGCGGCAGCACCGCCTGGGTCGCGCGGTTGCGGGCCTGCTTGGCCGAGCCGCCGGCGGAATCGCCCTCGACGATGAAGATCTCCGTGCCCTCGGCGCTGTCGCGGGTGCAATCGGCAAGCTTGCCGGGCAGCCGCAACTTGCGGGTCGCCGCCTTGCGGCTGACCTCCTTCTCGCGCCGCCGCCGCAGCCGCTCCTCGGCGCGGTCGATCACCCAGTCGAGAAGCCGGGCGGCGTCGGCCGGCGAGGCCGCCAGCCAGTGATCGAAGGGGTCGCGCACCGCGGCCTCGACCATGCGCGCCGCTTCGGCCGTCGACAGGCGATCCTTGGTCTGGCCCACGAACTCCGGCTCGCGTACGAACACCGACAGCATCGCCGCCGCCGAGATCATCACGTCCTCGGCGGTGATGACGTTGGCCTTCTTGTTGCCGGAGAGTTCGGCGTAGGTCTTGAGGCTCTTGGTCAGCGCGGCGCGCAGACCCGACACATGGGTCCCGCCCTCGGCCGTGGGAATGGTGTTGCAGTAGGAGCGCAGGAACGGATCGCCGGCGAACCAGGCGACCGCCCACTCCGCCGCGCCATGCCCGGCCGCCTTGTCGGTCCGGCCGGCAAACACCGGCACCACGGTCTTCTCGCTGCCGAGCTCCGCCTTCAGGTAATCCGCAAGCCCGCCGGGAAAGTGGAACGACGCCTTGTCCGGCACGTCGCTGCCGGCGACCAACGCGCTGTCGCATCGCCAGCGGATCTCGACGCCGGCGAACAGATAGGCCTTCGAGCGTGTCATCGCGAACAGGCGCGCCGGCTTGAAGCCTGCGGTCTTGCCGAAGATCTTCTCGTCGGGGCGGAACCTGATGCGCGTTCCGCGGCGATTGTGGACCTCGCCGACGGCCGTCAGCGGTTCCAGCGGCTCGCCGCGCGCGAACGTCTGGCGATAGAGCTTGCGCTCGCGCGCGACCTCCACCTCCAGCGACGAGGCGAGGGCGTTGACCACCGACACGCCGACGCCGTGCAGGCCGCCCGAGGTGTCATAGACCGCCGAGCCGAACTTCCCGCCGGCATGCAGCGTCGTCATGATGACCTCGAGCGCCGACTTGGATGGAAACTTCGGATGAGGATCGATCGGGATCCCGCGTCCGTTGTCGGTCACCGTGACGAAACCGTCGTCGGCCAGCTCCACGTCGATGCGCGTGGCGTGGCCGGCGACCGCCTCGTCCATCGCGTTATCGATCACCTCGGCGAAGAGGTGGTGGAGCCCTTTTTCGTCGGCGCCGCCGATATACATACCCGGACGCCGCCGGACAGGTTCCAGACCTTCCAGAACCTCGATGTCGGCGGCCGAATAGTCGATGTCGTCGCCGACGGCCCGTTTTAGCGACCCGCGCCCGCGGGCCGCGACCTTCTTCAAGCGCGCGGCCTGGCTGTCGAGATCGGCGAACAGGTCGTCGCCCTTGGCTTTTCGGGGCTTCTTGGTCATGGCGTCCAGACTGCGATTCGTGGGCGCGGAGTGTGGCACGAAGAGGTCAGGGTAAGGAATCCCGCGGGGCTCGGCCTCGCTGCCAAGCCGTTGCGAAGCGTGTATGAAAGGGACGACGGCGAGGATCGAACGAGGTGAGGGGATATGCAGGCAGACACGGTTTGGGATGACAAGGGCAGCCAGGCGCCGGGTTTCGAGCTGCCGGCCACCGACGGAACGGTTCAGTCGCTCGACAACGTGCGCGGCGTCAACGGGACGGTGGTCGCCTTCATCTGCAACCATTGCCCCTACGTGATGGCCGTGGCCGAGCGCATGGTCGACGACGCGAAGGAGCTCGCCGACGCCGGCGTGGGCTTCGTGGCGATTTCGGCCAACGATGTCGCGTCGCATCCCGAGGATTCGTTCGACAACATGAAGCTGTTCGCCGAACGCCACGGCTTCACGTTCCCCTATCTCTACGACGAGAGCCAGGAGGTCGCGCGCGCCTACGGTGCGGTGTGTACGCCCGAGTTCTTCGGCGTCGATCGCAACGGCGTCCTGGTCTATCGCGGTCGGCTGGACGAGGCCCGCAACCAGCCCCGATTGCCGGAGACCGCACGCGAGCTCGTGGATGCGATGCGCGCCGTGGCCGAGAGCGGGCAGGCGCCGGAGGCGCAATTCCCGGCGGTCGGATGCTCCATCAAGTGGAAACAGGACTGAGAACGACACCGCAAGGCACGAGGAGCGCGTCCGTGACGGAGACTGCACCCATCGAACTTTTCTACTGGCCGACGCCGAACGGCCAGAAGATCTCGATCATGCTGGAGGAACTCGGCGTCCCGTACGAGCTTCGCTTCATCAACATCGGCAAGGGCGATCAGTTCAAGCCCGAGTTCCTGGCGATCTCGCCGAACAACCGCATCCCGGCGATCACCGATCCCGACGGCCCCGACGGCAAGCCCATCTCCATGTTCGAGTCCGGCGCGATCCTGATGTATCTCGGCGACAAATTCGGCCGCTTCTATCCGTCCGAAACGCGGGCGCGCACGATCGTCCATGAATGGCTGTGCTGGCAAATCGGCGGTGTCGGCCCGATTTTCGGCCAGACCCACCACTTCTTCCGCTATGCGGACGAGAAGATCCCTTATGCGATCGATCGCTTCGTCAACGAGACCAACCGCCTCTACCGCGTCCTGAACGAGCGGCTGGAAACGCGCGATTTCGTGGCCGGCGACTACTCGATCGCCGACATGGCGCTGATCGGCTGGGTGCGGAACTGGGCGAACCGCGGCGTCGAGATCGAGGACTATCCCCACGTAAAGGCCTGGCATGACCGCATGGTCGCGCGGCCGGCGGTCGACCGGGCGCTGGCGATCAAGGCCCCGGAATCCCTCGATCTTGTGAGCGATCAGGACGCCAAGAAGGTCCTGTTCGGCCAGCGTTAAAGGGTCCGGCGGGCCGGCAGTTGTTGCGAACGTGTCACAGTGTGGCGGGAAGTTAACTTAGAGCGGTCATAACCAACCGGCCCGCCGCCTTTAAGCCATAAACTCAAACGACGTATGTCAGCGATCAGGTTGCCTGCCGAGGGGGGCATGGTCCTGGTGATTGTGGGGTTTTCCGCGCTCGAAGGGCGCGGGGCGGGGCGTACCGGCGCGAGCCGGGACCTGACTGGGTAGGACATGGACGCACGCGTTTTCGACAAGCAGCGGCTGCCGAGCCGGCACGTGACCGAAGGGCCGGAGCGCGCGCCGCACCGTTCCTACTACTATGCGATGGGTCTCTCCCCGCAGCAGATTCACCAGCCGTTTGTCGGCGTGGCGACGTGCTGGAACGAGGCCGCGCCCTGCAACATTGCGCTGATGCGACAGGCCCAGGCGGTGAAGAAGGGCGTTGCCTCCGCCGCCGGCACGCCGCGCGAGTTCTGCACCATCACCGTGACCGACGGCATCGCCATGGGCCATCAGGGGATGAAGGCGTCGCTGGCCTCGCGCGAGGTGATCGCCGATTCCGTCGAACTCACCATGCGCGGCCATTGCTACGACGCCCTGGTCGGGCTGGCCGGATGCGACAAATCCCTGCCGGGCATGATGATGTCGATGGTGCGGCTCAATGTGCCGTCGATCTTTCTCTACGGCGGCAGCATCCTTCCCGGTCAGTTCCGCGGCAAGGACGTCACCATCGTCGACGTCTTCGAGGCCGTGGGCTTGCACTCGGTCGGCCAGATGTCGGTCGAGGACCTTGAGGAACTCGAGCAGATCGCCTGTCCGTCGGCGGGCGCCTGCGGCGGCCAGTTCACCGCCAACACCATGGCTTGCGTGTCGGAAGCGATCGGCCTGGCCTTGCCCTATTCGGCCGGCGCGCCGGCGCCCTACGAAATCCGCGACCGCTTCGGCTTCGCCGCCGGCGAGATGGTCATGGATCTGGTCGCCCGCAACATCCGGCCGCGGGACATCGTCACCCGCAAGGCGCTGGAGAACGCGGCGACCGTGGTGGCAGCCTCCGGCGGCTCGACCAACGCCGCCTTGCACCTGCCGGCCATCGCCCACGAATGCGGCATCGATTTCGATCTCTTTGCCGTTGCCGAGATCTTCCGCCGTACGCCCTACGTCGCCGACATGAAGCCGGGCGGCCGTTACGTGGCCAAGGACATGTTCGAGGCCGGCGGTGTGCCGCTCCTGATGAAGACCCTCCTGGATAACGGCCATCTCCACGGCGATTGCATCACGGTCACCGGCCGGACGATCGCCGAGAACCTCGAAAACGTGAAGTGGAACGACGATCAGGACGTCATCCACAAGGCCGAGACGCCGATCAGCCCGACGGGCGGTGTGGTCGGCCTGTCCGGCAATCTCGCGCCGGACGGTGCGATCGTGAAGGTTGTCGGCCTGAAGTCGCTCAAATTCTCCGGCCCGGCGCGGTGCTTCGATTCCGAGGAGGAATGCTTCGCCGCCGTCTCGGCCCGGAAGTACGAGGAGGGCGACGTCCTCGTGATCCGCTACGAGGGCCCGCGCGGCGGACCCGGCATGCGCGAGATGTTGTCGACGACGGCCGCGCTTTACGGCCAGGGTGCGGGCGACAAGGTGGCGCTGATCACCGACGGACGGTTTTCCGGCGGCACGCGTGGCTTCTGCATCGGCCATGTGGGCCCGGAAGCCGCCGTCGGTGGTCCGATCGGGCTGATCGAGGACGGCGACATCATCGATATCGATGCGGATGCCGGCACGCTCGCGGTGCGCCTCGACGAGGCGACGCTGGCGGAGCGCAAGGCCCGCTGGGCGCCGCGGCCGACCGAATATACCAGCGGCGCGATCTGGAAATTCGCGCAAAGCGTGGGGCCGGCCCGCAAGGGCGCGGTGACCCATCCTGGCGGTGCAGCGGAGGTGTCCAGCTATGCGGACGTCTGACGCCCTCCCGCTGGTGCTGGCCGCGACGCTTATGGGCGTCGCCGGAGGCAGTGCGCTCGCCTTCGATCCCACCAGCCTCAACGCCGAGACGGCGCCGACCGACGCGTTTCGCCTCGGCATCACCTCCTACCGCGCCGGCGATGCACAGTCGGCGGTCGAGGCGCTGAGCTTCGCGGCCGAGAACGGCAACACCGGCGCGCAGTGGAAGCTCGGCCGGATGTATGCCGAGGGTGACGGCGTCGAGCGCAACGAACTGCGCGCCTACGAACTCCTGAGCGAGGTCGCCCACACCGGGGTTGGCGGCGAAGACCTGCAGCGCCAGCGCTCCACCCCCTACATCCTCGACGCGCTGGTTCGGATCGGCGCCTTCTTCTCGCGCGGCATCCCCGATACCGACGTCAAGGCCGACCTCTCGCGCGCCCGCACCTACTACGAGCGCGCCGCTCTGTTCGGCAATGCCGATGCCCAGTTCCGGCTGGCGGAGATGTACTACCGCGGCGACGGCGGCGAGCGCAGCCCATTGCAGGCGGCCCGCTGGGCCAAACTGTCCATGGAAAAGGGCAACAACGACGCCCGGGCGCTCCTCGGCCATCTGTTGTTCCAGGGCGAGGGCGTCACCCGTCAGCCCACCCGCGGGCTGACCTTCCTGACCATCGCGCTGCACATGGCCGGCCCCGACGACGGCTGGGTCCTGCTGTTGCACGAGCAGGCCATGGCGCTTGCCACCGATGCGGAATGGAACCAGGCGCGCCAGAATGCCGACGAATGGCTCGACGCCAACACGTCGCGCGCGACTGCCGAACTTGTCCCGCTGACCCAGTAGGCCCTCAGAGCGCGAATTCGGCCATCACCGGCACGTGGTCCGACGGTTTCTCCCAGGCGCGCGTCCGCTTGTCGATCGCGCACCCGGTCAGCCGGTCGGCCGCGAGCGGTGAGGCAAGCAGGTAGTCGATGCGGATGCCGTTGTCCTTCTGCCACGCGCCCGCCTGGTAGTCCCAGAACGTGTATTGGCCGTCGCTATCGTCGCAGGCCCGGAACGTATCCGTCAGTCCGAGGTGCTGGAGCCGCCGGAAGGCCGCACGGCTCTCCGGTTGATTCAGAGCGTCGTCGGCCCAGCGCTCCGGAAAGCGGGCGTCGCGCGGCTCCAGAATGACGTTGAAATCGCCGCCGAGCACGAACATGTCCTCCGCCGCGAGCCGCGCCTCGACAAAGGCCCGCAGCCGCTCCATCCAGGCGAGCTTGTAGGTGAACTTGTCCGATCCGGTGGGGTTGCCGTTCGGCAGGTAGAGGGACGCCACATGAAGCGCGGTGCCCGCGACCGACACCGTGATGTCGAGAAAACGGGCTTGGTCGTCACCGTCGTCGCCGGGCAGGCCGGGACGGGCCTCGTCGATCGGCAGCTTGGAGAGGACGGTGACGCCGTTGAAGCCCTTTTGCCCGTGAACCGCCACGTTGTAGCCGAGATCCTCGAACGCTTCGGCTGGAAACACCGCATCCTCGGACTTGATTTCTTGCAGGAGCAGGATGTCGGGCGAGACCTCGCGCGCCCAGGCCGTTGCGCCGTCGATCCGCGCGCGGACGCCGTTGATGTTCCAGGTGGCGATTCTCATGGTCGCGACTCGATTCCGGCGGCGGGCTTGCGGAGCGGGATGGTTATGCTTTATCGCCGCCCCATGACAAGGCCACAAGCTTGCGGGCGACAACCATGACCGAGCTCCCGGCCAAGGCACCAGCGACGACCGTCGACGAGCCGCCGGCAACCCCGCCCGAGACGTTCACCGATGCCGCCGAGGCGGTCGATCGGCTGTCCGAGATCTACGACGTCCAGACGGCCCACATCCGTGCGCGGTTCATGAAGCTCGCCGAGACCAAATCGCTGCCGGCGCGGGTGCGCGGCTACTACCCCGAGATCAGGATCGAAAGCTCGACCTTCGCTCAGATCGATTCGCGCCTGTCCTACGGCCATGTGGCGGGGCCGGGGACCTATGCCGCGACGGTGACCCGGCCCGACCTCTTCCGGACCTACCTTGAGGACCAGATCGCTCTCCTCATCCGCAATCACGGCGTGCCGGTGACGATCGGGGCCTCGCAATCCCCGATCCCGCTGCATTTCGCCTTCGACGAGGCGATCCACGTGGAAGGCGAACTCGGCAGCAATCTCGATCGGCCGCTGCGCGACCTGTTCGACGTGCCCGACCTCGCGGTGACCGATGACGCGGTGGTCAACGGCTCCTATGTGCCCGCGCCGGGCGCTGCCGAGCCGCTGGCGCTGTTCTCGGCCGAACGCGTCGACTACTCGCTGCACCGGCTGCCCCACTACACGGCGACCGGTCCGGATCACTTCCAGAATTTCGTGATCTTCACCAACTACCAGTTCTACATCGACGAATTCTGCGCCCGCGCGCGTCACCTGCTGGCCGATGCGGCGACCGACTACCAGGCCTTCATCGAGCCCGGCAACGTCACCTACCTGCCGGGCGGCGACGGGCCGGCGTCGGGCGCCCCGCCGGCGCGGCTGCCGCAGATGCCGGCCTATCACCTGAAGCGGCGCGGCCATACCGGGATCACCATGGTCAACATCGGCGTCGGTCCGTCCAACGCCAAGACGATCACCGATCATATCGCCGTGCTCAGACCGCATGCCTGGCTGATGCTCGGCCACTGCGCCGGCCTCCGTAACACCCAGGCCCTGGGGGACTACGTGCTCGCCCACGGCTATGTGCGCGAGGACCACGTGCTCGACGCCGACCTGCCGGTGTGGACGCCCATCCCCCCGCTCGCCGAAGTGCAGGTGGCGCTGGAGGAAGCGGTCGCGGAAGTCACCGGCCTGTCGGGCTTCGAACTGAAGAAGGTGATGCGCACCGGCACCGTCGCGACCATCGACAACCGCAACTGGGAGCTGCGCGACCATCGCGACCTGGTGCAGCGGTTCTCGCTGTCGCGGGCGATCGCGCTCGATATGGAGTCGGCAACGGTGGCCGCCAACGGGTTCCGCTTCCGCGTCCCCTACGGAACGCTCCTGTGCGTCTCCGACAAGCCGTTGCACGGCGAACTCAAGCTGCCGGGCATGGCGAGCGATTTCTATCGCGGTCAGGTCAGCCGGCATCTGGAGATCGGCCTGCGCGCGATGGAGAAACTCGGCGCGATGGCGCCGGAGCGGCTGCATTCGCGGAAATTGAGAAGCTTCGCGGAGACCGCGTTTCAGTAGGCGATCAGCGCTTCTCGACCAGCGCCAGCAGGTTGCCGCTGGGGTCGTTGAAGAACGCCATCCATTCCTCGCCGCCCCGCTTGCCGAAGTCGCCGGCATCGTCGCGGTGGACCATCATCGGCTTCTGCAGGAAGGTCACGCCGCGGCGCTTGAGCGTGCGCACCGCCGCGTTGAGGTCGTCGACTGAAAAGTACAGCGATGCCTGGGACGCCGACGCCGACAGCATGAGCCGGGCGCCGCCGCCGAGGCTGAAGAAGGCGAAGCCCTGCTCGTCAAAGCGCGCGGCGAGCTTCAGGCCAAGCACGTCGGCGTAGAAGGCGGTTGCCGCATCGAGATCGGTGGCGGTGAGGGCGATCTGGCTGAGCTTGCCGACCGCGACGGCGGGTGCGGCCTTGGACGCGCTTGCGCGCGGCCGCGCCGCTGTCTTGGCGCTGGCCTTAGTGGCGCCGGACGATCTCGATGACGTACGGGCCGGCCGGGCGCTTTTCTTTGCAGCCGCCTTGCGCGCCGGTTTGCGAGCCGGCGCCCGCGATGTCGCGCGCGCCGTCTTGGCCGCGCTCTTCTTGGCGGCAGCCTTCTTCGGGCGGGACCGGGGTTTGGCGGCCATACGCGCGACTCAGATCGAGAAGCTCGTGCCGCAACCGCAGGACGCGGTGGCGTTGGGATTGTTCACCTGGAACGACTGCCCCATGAGATCGTTGACGAAGTCGATCTCCGATCCCGACATGAAGGGGAGCGAGGTGGCATCGATCAGCACGACCGCACCGTCGCGTTCGATCACGAAGTCGTCGTCGCCGCGGCGATCATCAAGGTCGAAATTGTACTGGAAGCCGGAACAGCCGCCGCCGTCGACACGGATCCTGAGCGCCGTACCGCCGGCCTCGCGCGCAAGCAAGGTGGCGATCCGCTGGGCCGCGTTGGCCGACAATGTGACCTCGGGTTGCGTCGTCTGGGCGGCTGTCATCGGTCTAAACCGTTGTTCTTCAAAGCTTTGCGGTGCACAAATAGTTATGGAGCCGACCCGGCGGTGTCAATGCCGCAGACGGCCGGCGAGCGGGTGGTCGCCGGGACGTATCATCTTCGATCATCTTATGATGTAACGCGGATAATGGCATGATATCGATCAATAATATGTCTTCTTTCCGCACGCGTCTTGGGCGACCCGAGGCAAGGCCGGATCCGGTCCGGACGAAGGGACGCCGCCGTGGCTGACACCCGGCGTTCCGGTCGTTTCTTCGCCCCTTATGCCACCGATCCGGCCCGATCCCGCGGCCGGCTCTTCCCCGAGCAGGAAAATCCCTCGCGGACGGTGTTTCAGCGCGATCGCGACAGGGTGGTGCACGCCAACGCCTTCCGCCGCCTCAAGGACAAGACCCAGGTCTTCCTCTACGACGAGGGCGACCATTACCGGACGCGCCTGACCCACACCCTCGAAGTTGCCCAGATCGCGCGCTCCATCGCCCGCTCGTTAGCGCTCGACGAGGACCTCGCCGAGGCGCTGGCCCTGGCCCACGATCTCGGTCACCCGCCCTTCGGCCATGCCGGCGAACGCGCCCTCGACGCGGAGATGGCGGACTTCGGCGGATTCGACCATAACGCGCAGAGCCTGCGGGTGGTGACCGAGCTGGAGCGCCGCTACCCGGACTTCGACGGTCTCAACCTGACCTGGGAGAGCCTTGAGGGGCTGGTCAAGCACAACGGCCCGGTCGAAGCGGAAGCGGGCCGCTCGCTTCCATTCGCCGTGGCCGCGTTCAAGGACGCCGTCGATCTGGAACTGCACACTTACCCCGGGCCCGAGGCGCAGGTCGCGGCCTTTTCCGACGACATCGCTTACAACGCCCACGACATCGACGACGGTCTGCGGGCCGGCCTGGTCGAACTCGACGATCTGCGTGGCGTTCCCTTGGTCGGCGACCTCCTGAACGACATCGCGGCGCGCTACCCGCGCCTCGCACCCGAGCGCACCCGTGCCGAGCTCATCCGGCGGCTGATCTCGGTCATGATCGGCGACGTGGTGGCCGAGACCGGGCGTCGCCTCGGAATCCTGGCCCCCGAAAGCGCGGCCGATATCCGGTTGGCCGGCGAGCCCATGGTGGGCTTCAGCCCTGAGATCGCCGGTGCCGAACAGGCCATCAAGGCCATGCTGCTGGAGCGGGTCTATCGCCACCACAAGGTCGTGGACGTCATGGACGCCGCCCAGGAACTCCTTGCCGCCCTGTTCCGCCACGTGATGTCCGATCCCTCCGCGATGCCGCCGGAGTGGCATGGCGTCGCGGCCGAGGAGCAGGACGTCCGCGTGCGCCGGGTGGCCGATTTTGTGGCCAGCATGAGCGATCGCCATGCCATCGCTGCGTACCGGCGACTGGTCGGTGATCCGCGTCTGGGTTCGGTCGGACTGCACGGCTTCAATTGACGCTGCCGGGCAATTCGTCTACGGGGCGGCCCGATTCCCCGGGAACTGCCAGTCCATGAATGTCTTTGACGATTTCGCCACGCGGATCGCGACCGTGACCACCGCGCTGGTGGAGGAAGCGGCGAGCGAAGAGAAGGTCAACGTCGGCGCGGTCGTCGTGGAACCGCCGCGCGAGGCCGCCCATGGCGATCTGGCGACCAACGCGGCCCTGGTGCTGGCCAAGCCGCTCAAGGCGCGGCCGCGCGATCTTGCCGAGCGCATCGCCGCCACGCTGATCGAGGATGACGACGTGGAGGCGGCCGAGGTCGCCGGCCCGGGTTTCATCAACCTGCGTCTCGCGGCCGGCTACTGGCACGCGGCCCTGCGCTCGATCCTGCAGGAGGGGGCAGGCTACGGCCGATCCGATGCCGGGGCCGGCAAGAAGGTCAACGTCGAGTACGTGTCGGCCAATCCGACCGGACCGATGCATATCGGTCACTGCCGGGGCGCCGTCGTCGGCGACGCGATCGCGAGCCTGCTGGTAGCGACCGGTCATGCGGTAACACGCGAGTTCTACGTCAACGATGCCGGCGTGCAGATCCGGCAGCTCGCCCTGTCGGTCTTCCATCGCTACCACGAGGCGCTCGGCGAGGATGCCGGCCCCGTGCCGGAGGGCGGCTATCCGGGCGACTATCTGAAGGCCGTCGGCGAGGAGCTTGTCCGCCGCCATGGCGACGCGTTGCGAAACCAGGACGAAACCGAATGGCTACCGGTGGTCCGCGAACTCGCGGTCGAGATGATGCTCGCCGCGATCCGCGACGACCTCGATCTGCTCGGCATCCACCACGATGTGTTCGTCTCGGAGTCGTCGCTGCTTGCCGGCGAGGACCGCGTGGCGGCCGTCCTCGGTGTTCTGGAGTCCCGCGGCCTGATCTACGAGGGTCGTCTGCCGCCCCCCAAGGGGCAACGTCCGGACGACTGGGAGGATCGCGAGCAGACCCTGTTCCGGTCGACCGACTTCGGTGACGACGTCGATCGCGCCATTCGCAAATCGGACGGCAGCTACACCTACTTCGCGTCCGACATCGCCTACCACTTCGACAAGGTCCGTCGCGGCTTCCTGCGGATGGTCAACGTCTTCGGTGCCGATCATGGCGGCTACGTCAAACGGATGCAGGCCGCGGTCCGCGCGCTGAGCGGCGGCGAGGCGGAACTCGACATCCGGCTGTGTCAGCTCGTGCGGCTTCTGCGCGGCGGCGTGCCGGTGAAGATGTCCAAACGGGCTGGAGAATTCGTCACGTTGCGCGAGGTCGTCGAGGAGGTCGGATCTGACCCGATTCGCTTCATGATGGTATTTCGCAAGAGTGAGGCGCCGCTCGACTTCGATTTCGAGAAGGTCACGGAACAGTCGAAAGACAATCCGGTTTTCTACGTTCAGTACGCCCATGCGCGCGCGCACTCGGTCCTGAATCTGGCGGCCGACGCCTTGTCCGACGAGACGCCCGTCGACGACGCTGCTTTGCGCGCCGCGCCGCTGGAGCGCCTGACCGATGAAGGCGAAATGGCTCTAATCCGGGCGTTGGCGGTCTATCCGAGGACGGTGGCGGCAGCGGCGGCGGCCCGCGAACCCCACCGGCTTGCCTTCTACCTGCACGACCTCGCGGCCGCCTTCCACGCGCATTGGAATCGGGGCAAGGAGTTGCCGCAATTGCGTTTTACCAATCCCGACGATCCGGCCACGACGCTGGCCCGCCTGGCCCTGGTAAGGGGCGTGAAATTGGTGTTGGCGTCGGGATTGGCTATTCTTGGCGTCAGCGCGCCGGACGAAATGCGCTGAGCGCGGATGCGGTCTGAGCGGGAATCGAAGCCGAATGGCTGACAAGAACGATCCACGGCCTGGTGGCGCGGACGACGAACCGCGTCCGGCGGCCGACACGCCTGCCACAGATGACCCGCTCGCGGAGCTGGCAAGGATCGTCAGCGGCAAGCCCTTCGGCGACGCGGCGCCACAACCGACGCGTCCAACGCCCCGGGCCGAACCCGAGCCGACGCCGCCCAAGCCGGCATCGGATATCCTCGGCGACCTCGAGGCCGAGCTTCTGAGCAACCTCCAGGCATCGTTCACGGCGGTCGATGCCAAGAACACCGGCGCCGGTACGACCGCGACGCCGTCGCCCACGCCCGATCAGCCGGCGCCCGCCGAACCGCCGCCGGCGACGCCGGACGAGGGAGCGCCAACGCCGGCTTCGCCCGCCGACCCGTTTCGGCCCGCGGGCGTCGCCCCGACACAGCAACCGCGCGAACAGACGCCGCCGACCCCGTCGGCACCGGGCGCCACCGGTGCGCCGCCACGACCGGCCGACCCCTTCGCCGCGCGCACCGAACCGGCCCCGGAAGCCGCCGCCCCGAAGGCAACGCGCCCGGATCCCTTTGCACAAGCGTTTGAAGACCTTGTGACACCGCCGGCGGCCGAAGATACCGCGCCCGAGTCGTCGTCACCGCCGGCGGAGCCGACCACGGAGGCCCCGGCCGACCGTCGGTGGCCGCCGCGGATGGAGGATGTCGCCGCGGATTGGGCGCGCGAACCGCTGCCGGGCACCGCCGCGCCGGCAACACCGCGCGCGGATCAGCCGGGCGCCACACCGACCGGCCAGCCATCGGCGGCGCCGGCCTCCGGATCGGCACAGCAGCCGGCCCCGCCCGCGGCACCGTCCCGGCCCGAAGCCGCCGCGCCCGAGACTGCCACGCCGGAAACCCCGGCCACGCCATCGCCGACCGGCGAGGCACTGTCGGAAACCGGTCAGCGGTCACGTCCGGCGTTTCTCGGCAAGCGCGTCGATATCTCCAGTCTGCCGCTTCGCCGCACCACCGAACCGACGCCGCCGCGCGACGAACATCCGCGCTGGGAGGGGGCTGCGGACGCGACGCAGGCGCCCAGTCGCTTTGCGCCTCCGCCGTCCGCGCAGGAACCCACGGCCGCACCGCCGCCGCCGGCCGAGCCCGGGGCCTATGGTGCGCCGCCTCACGAGCGTCCGCCATCGGACACCCAGCGCGCCGGGCCCGCCATCGGTGGTGCCGCGCGCATGCATGACGGCTTCTCCGAAGAAGTCGCCGCCGCGGTGGTGCCCGACGATTTCGGGCTCGATCAGGAGGACATGCTTGCCGACTTCGGTGGCGACAACCTCGACGGCCTTCTCGGCCGTCGCCGTCCCGGCCTCGGGCTGATCGCCGTCGCGGTCGTGCTCGCCCTGGTGGTGCTGGGTGGCGGCCTGACGGTGTTTCTTCTCGCGCGCGGCGGAGGCGAACCGCCGGTGATCGCGGCCGATACGACGCCGACGCGCGTCGATCCCCCGGTCGCTGCGGCGGCCACCGACGACCAGAACAAGCTGATCTATGACCGCGTCGATCCGGACGGGACCGGCGAGGGCGCTATTGTCCTGCAGCCGGGCGCGGAACAGGTCACGCCGCCGGCAACCGGAACCGACGGCGCGATCGCCCGCGTCATCCTGCCGGATCCGACCGACGGCAGCATCGTCCCGCCGGATACGGCCGGCGCGAGCGACCTCGGGACGGGCACGGGCGACATTGTCGATCCGCTCGGACCGCGCCGGGTCCGCACCGTGGTGGTCCGCCCGGACGGCACCATCGTCTCCAACCAGGCCGACGACATCGCCGGGCCGGCGCCGTCGGTGACGGTTTCGCCGACCGCCGACGACACCCTCGCGATCGCCGGCCGCGACGTCCTGGGTGAGGGGACCGAGCTCGCCATCACGCCGCTCCCCGAGGACACCCCGACGATCCAGGTGCAGCCGCAGCAGCAAACGACGCTGCAGCCCGAACCCGTCGTCCAGCAGCCGGTCGCACAGCCGCCGCCGGCGCAGGTGACGCCGCCGCAACAGAACGTTGCCGTCCAGGATCCCAACGCGCCGTTGAACCTGACGCCGCAGACGACCACGACGACCACCACCGTGGTGGCGCCGCCGCCGGCCGCTGCCGCGCCCCAGGCGCCGACCGCGTCAGGCGGCATGCTGGTTCAGGTCTCGTCGCAGCGTTCCGAAGACGCCGCGCGCACGACGTTCCGCGAGTTGCAGGCGCGCTATCCGCGCATCCTTGGGCCCTACGACATCGATATCCAGCGCGCCAATCTCGGCGAACGCGGCATCTTCTTCCGCGTGCGCGTCGGGCCGTTCTCGCCGGCTGACGCCCAGCGCCTTTGCGACGACCTGAAGGCGGCCGGCGGCGACTGCCTGCTGTCGCGGAGCTGACGCACCGCCTTGGCCGATGTGCGGGCCTTCATCACCGGCTGCAGCGGAACCGTCCTGACCCCCGACGAGCGATCGTTCTTCGCCGACGCCCGGCCGTTCGGCCTCATCCTGTTCGCCCGCAACTGCGAGGACCCCGATCAGGTCCGGGCGCTGTGCGCGGCGTTTCGCGAGGCGGTCGGCGACGACGGGGCGCCCGTGCTCATCGACCAGGAAGGCGGGCGTGTGCGCCGACTGCGCCCGCCGCACTGGCCCGCCTACGCGTCGGCCGCTGTGCTGGGTGACCTGGCCCGCACGGACGCCGCGGCTGGCCGCCGTGCTGCCTGGCTCCATGGACGGCTGATCGCCACCGACCTCCGACAGGTCGGCATCGACGTCGATTGTGCGCCGGTCCTCGATATCGCCACCACGGCCACGACCGACGCCATCGGCGATCGCGCCTTCGGGACCGAGGCGGAGACGGTCGCCGACCTGGGCGGCGCCGTCATGGAAGGCCTGCGCGCCGGCGGCGTCCTGCCGGTCGCCAAGCACATCCCCGGTCACGGCCGGGCAACGGTGGACAGCCACGTCGACCTGCCGGTGGTCCGGGCGGGGCTCGACGAACTGGAAACGGACTTCGCCCCCTTCGCCGAGCTGTCGTACGCCGCGGCCATGACCGCCCATATCGTCTACGAGGCCGTCGACCGATTCGTGCCGGCCACCGCTTCGCGGGCCGTAATTGACGGTATGATCCGGGAGCGAATCGGATTTCAGGGGCTTCTGTTGAGCGACGACATCTCCATGTCGGCACTTTCTGGGGATTACGGGCAAAGAGCCCGACGGGCTTATGACGCGGGTTGCGATCTCGTGCTTCATTGCAATGGCCGGACCGAGGAGATGCACGCAATCGCCGACGCGGCCCCCGTTTTGTCTGGCCTCCCGGCAGAACGGGCGGCGGTTGCGCTTGCGGAACGACGCGCGCCGTCGGAGTTCGATACGAACATGGCGCGCGCCGAGTACGAGGACCTGTTGTCGCGTGCCGGGTGGCCGCCCCCGGAACCTTCATGAGCGACATCAAACCATCCGACCAGTCCGAGATGTGGGTCGCCCACGGCGCGCCGCAACGCGATCCCGAGTCGCTGGTCGTGGACGTCGATGGCTTCGAGGGGCCGCTCGACCTCCTGCTGGCGCTCGCGCGCGACCAGAAGGTCGATCTGACCCGCATCTCGATCCTGGCGCTGGCGGAACAGTATCTCGACTTCGTCGAAAACGTCCGTAACCGTCGGCTGGAACTTGCCGCCGACTGGCTGGTGATGGCCGCCTGGCTCGCCTACCTGAAGTCCCGCCTTCTCCTGCCGGATTCCAGCGAGGCCGATGAACCGACCGGCGAGGAGCTTGCCGCCGAACTGGCGTTTCGCCTGCGCCGGCTGGAAGCCATGCGTGAGGCGGCGGCGCAACTTGCCAACCGCGACCGCCTCGGTCGCGACGTGTTCGCGCGCGGTGCGCCGGAGCCGATCGTGGTGCGCCGGCAGAACGTCTACGACGCCAAGCTGTACGACCTGTTGTCGGCCTACGCCGAACAACGGCAGCGCGCCGCGGTGTCGACGGTCCATGTGCGCGCCCGCAACGTCTGGTCGCTGGAGGACGCGCGTGAGGCGCTGATCCGTCTCGTGCCGAAGCTCGCCGACTGGGCGCCGATGGAAGACATCCTGGCGCCCTATCTGACGGACGGGGACATGCGCCGCAGCGTACGGGCAAGCGCGTTCGGGGCGAGCCTTGAACTCGCGCGGCAGGGGAGTGTCGAGTTGCGCCAGACCGCGCCGCTGGAGGCGCTCTACATGCGCGGCCGTGTCCCCGACACAACGAAACCGGAGGTTTCCCATGGCTAAGTCGCAAGCTGCGGTCACGATCGCCGTCGACAACGACTCGCCGGATCACCAGGTGGCGCAGAACCTGCGCATGGTCGAGGCGATGCTGTTCGCGGCCGCCGAACCGCTGACGCCGGAGGAGATCGCGGCGCGCCTGCCGGAGGGCGCCGACATCGAGGCCCTGCTTGAGACGCTGACGCGCGACTACGCGCCCCGCGGCGTCAACCTGGTTCTGGTGGCCGGCGGCTACATGTTCCGCACCGCCGCCGACCTGTCGTTCCTCCTGAGCCGCGACGCGGTCACCCAGCGGCGCCTGTCGCGGGCGGCGCTCGAAACCCTGGCGATCATCGCCTACCACCAGCCCGTCACCCGCGCGGACATCGAGGAAATCCGCGGCGTGGCGACCAGCAAGGGAACGCTCGACGTTCTCATGGAGGCCGGCTGGATCAGGATGCGCGGGCGTCGCCGGTCGCCGGGGCGTCCTGTGACCTACGGCACCACCGACGAGTTCCTGAGCCATTTCGGGCTCGCGTCGGTCGGCGACCTGCCGGGGCAGGAGGAACTCAAGGCGGCCGGCCTGCTCGACAGTCGCGTCCCCACCGACTTCGGCGTCCCGGTCCCCTCCGACGGTGCCGACCTGCGCGACGACGAGGATCCGCTCGAGGATGGCGACTCAGGCGACGACTCCGGGGCCGTCGATCTTCAACCCGGCCTAGAGACCGTGGATGAGCCGCAGGACAAGGCCTGAAAACGCGGTTTGCCAACGGCCCCATTAGGGCCTACATCTTCAGGGACATAGGGTCGATCTACGGTGTCGACCGACCTCAGGTGGAGATGATCAATGGGTTCGCTGAGTATCTGGCACTGGCTCGTCGTTATTCTTGTGGTCGTGCTTCTGTTCGGCCGCGGCAAGATTTCCGATCTCATGGGCGATGTCGCCAAGGGAATCAACAGCTTCAAGCGGGGGCTGGCCGACGACGAAGACGAGAAGACTGCCGCCAAGCCGATCGAGACCAAGACGGCCGAAAAAGAGCCCAGCTAGTAGCTTTCTAGCGGCTGCGGAGCGTCGCGGCCGCTGAGGTCGGCGTATCATGTTGGACATCGGCTGGACCGAAATCATGCTCATTGCGGGCGTCGCCGTGCTGGTGATCAGCCCCAAGGATCTGCCGCGCGCCATGCGCACGGTCGGCAACTGGGTCGGCCAGATGCGGCGGATGGCGACCGGATTCCGGCGCCAGCTCGATGACGCCATTCGCGAGACCGAGCTCGATGAGGTCCGCAAGGGTGTTGAGGACATCAAGAGCATCGATCCCCTGGGGTCGGCCCGGAAGAGCCTGACCGATCTCGACACCGATCTGCGCAAGGAAATGGACAGCACCGGCAAGGCCCTGAAGGACGCGACCAAGGTCACCGGCAGCGGGATGGCGACGAGCGCCGCGGTGGAATCGTCGGGGGAGGCGGCCGCCGAGGCGGTGCCCGCCGTTGAAGACGGCTCGAAGACGGCATGAGCGATCTCGACGTCAAGGACGAGAGCAAGGACGAGGCGCCGGCCGAGGAGGCGCCCGACAACGAGCCGCAGGACGAGGTCGAGAAGTCCCGCGCCCCGATCATCGAACACCTGATCGAGTTGCGGACGCGGCTTCTGCGCGCCTTCATCGCCATCGCCATCGCGTTCGTGGTGTGCTTCTACTTCGCGAGCAACATCTACAACATCCTCATCGTCCCGCTGACTTGGGCGTCCGGTGATCCGGAAAGCGTGCGCCTGATCTTCACGGCGCCGCAGGAGTTCTTCATCACCCAGATCAAGCTCGCCTTCTTCGGCGCGCTGTTCGTCGCCTTCCCGGTCATCGCGATCCAGATCTACAAGTTCGTCGCGCCCGGCCTCTATTCCCACGAGCGCCACGCCTTTCTGCCCTATCTGATCGCCACGCCGCTCCTGTTCATTCTCGGCGCCCTGGTGGTCTATTTCGGGCTGGCGCCGCTCGCCTTGCGCTTCTTCCTGTCGTTCGAGCAATCGAGCGCCGAGGGGCTGGCGACCATCGAACTCCTGCCCAAGGTGAACGAGTATCTGAGCCTCATCATGGCGCTGATTCTCGCCTTCGGCGTCGTGTTCCAGCTTCCCGTCGTGCTCACCCTGCTGGGCCGCATCGGGGTCATCACGTCGGACTTTCTGCGCCGCCAGCGCCGCTACGCGATCGTGCTCGCCTTCGTTGCCGCGGCCATCCTGACGCCCCCCGATATCATCAGCCAGTTCGGTCTTGCCCTGCCGACCATCCTCCTCTACGAAGCGTCGATCCTTTCCGTCAGATACGTGGAACGGAAGCGCGCCGAGCGCGAGATGGCGGCGGAAGCGGGCGAGACCGCCTGACCAATCGCCTCCGTTTCCGTTTTCGAGGCCGGGGCGCATGCACGACATCAAGTGGATTCGCGACAACGCCGATGCCTTCGACACGGCCATGCAGGCCCGTGGCGTGGGCCCGTGCGCGGCGAAGCTGATCGACATCGACGAACGCCGCCGGGCGAACATCAAGAGCACCGAGGAAATCCAGGCGCAAAGCAATGCGTCGGCCAAGCTGATCGGTCAGGCCAAGGCGAACCGCGACGAGGTGCGCGCCCGGGAGCTTCTCGCTGAGGTGTCCGAGCTCAAGGCCGCCCGTCAGGAGGCCGAGGAGACCGGCCGGAAGCTCGAGGACGAGTTGCGCGGAGCGCTGGAAATCCTGCCAAACCGGCCCCTGGACGACGTGCCGATCGGGCCGGACGAGGACGCCAACGTCTTCAGGCACGACTGGGGCGACAAGCCGAAGATCGACGCGCCGAAGGAGCACTTCGACATCGGCGAGGCGCTGGGCGGCATGGATTTCGAAACCGCCGCGAAGATTGCGGGTTCGCGTTTCGTGGTGCTGAGCGGCGAACTGGCGCGTATGGAGCGTGCGCTCGGCCAGTTCATGCTCGATCTGCATACCCGCGAGCACGGCTACCTCGAGGTCCAGCCGCCGCTCATCGTGCGGGACCACACGGCCTACGGCACCGGCCAGTTGCCCAAGGCGGCCGAGGACATGTTCGCCGCCGGCGACGACCGGTGGCTGATCCCGACGGCCGAAGTGCCGCTCACCAATCTTGTCCGCGAGGATATCGTCGAGCGTGAGAAACTGCCGCTGCGGTTCACCGCGTTGACCCCCTGCTTCCGCTCGGAGGCCGGCGCTGCCGGTCGCGACACCCGCGGCATGTTGCGGCACCACCAGTTCGACAAGGTCGAGCTGGTCTCGATCACCACGCCCGATCAGTCAGCCGCCGAGCACGAGCGAATGCTGGGCTGCGCCGAGGAGGTGATGAAGCGCCTCGGACTGCACTACCGGGTGATGGTGCTCTCCAGCGGCGACATGGGGTTCTCCGCCCGCAAGACCTACGACATCGAGGTGTGGCTGCCGGGGCAGGACACCTACCGCGAAATCTCGTCGTGCTCGGTTTGCGACGACTTCCAGGCCCGGCGCATGAACGCGCGCTTCCGGCCCGAGGGCGGGAAGGGGACCGCATACCTCCACACCCTCAACGGCTCCGGCGTCGCCGTGGGGCGGGCGCTGATCGCCGTCATCGAGAACTACCAGAACGCCGACGGGTCGATTGCGGTGCCGGAGGTGCTGCGCCCCTACATGGGCGGCGTGGAGGTCGTGGGTCGCTGATGCGTATTCTGGTCACCAATGACGATGGCATTCACGGGCCCGGCCTGGAGGTTCTGGAACGGATCGCCGCCGAACTCAGCGACGATGTCTGGGTGGTGGCGCCCGAGACCGACCAGAGCGGCCTCGCGCACTCGCTGTCGCTCAGCAATCCGTTGCGCCTGCGCCAGATCTCGGATCAGAGTTTCGCCGTCAGCGGCACGCCCACCGATTGCGTCATCATGGCGATGCGCAAGCTCCTGGATCGTCCTGCCGATCTGGTGCTGTCCGGGGTCAATGCCGGTGGCAATTTCGCCGACGATATCACCTATTCCGGAACCGTCGCCGGCGCGATCGAGGGTACGCTGCTCGGCATCCCGTCCGTCGCGCTGAGCCAGGCGTATCGCTACGACGAGGGCGCGCGTTTCCACTGGGAGACAGCAGAGAAATTCGCGCCGGCCATCGTCCGCTCGCTGGTCGGCCACGGCTTCCCGCGCGGCGTGCTCTACAACGTCAACTTCCCCCACGCGCCGCCGGAGGATGTCGCCGGAACGCGGGTCACCACGCAGGGCGCGCAAACCCACCGGCTCCACATCGACGAGCGACGGGACGGTCGCGGCGCACCCTATTACTGGATCGCCTACCAGCACGCCGAAGCGCTGACCAATCCCGGCACCGACGTCGAGGCGCTGATCGTCGACCGGATGATCTCGGTGACGCCGCTTCGCCTCGACCTGACCGCCCGCGATCTCACCGACGGGCTCGCCGACCATTTCCGCCGGGCGGCGTCCGATGGCTGACGAGGACGACCGGCGCCGCGTCCGGATTGCGGACCTCCTCCTGCGGCTCCGTCAGGTCGGTGTCACCGACCGGCGCGTCGTATCGGCGATCGAGGCCGTGCCGCGCGACCTGTTCGTGAGGGCCGAACACCAGGACACCGCCTACGCGGAACGTGCCCTGCCGATCGATTGCGGCCAGACGATCAGCGCGCCGGTGGTGGTCGGCATGATGACGGCCGCGCTCGACGTGTCCGATCGCGACAAGGTCCTGGAGATCGGCACCGGCTCCGGCTACCAGACGGCGATCCTCGCCAAGCTCGCCCGCCGCGTCTACACGATCGACCGTTTCCGCACGCTCGTGAAGACGGCGGAGGCGCGCTTCGAGACCCTGCGCCTGACCAACATCACGACCATGGTGGCGGACGGCGCGGAGGGTTGGCCTGCGCAGGCGCCGTTCGACCGGATCATCATCACTGCCGCCGACGAGGCGATCCCGGAGGCCCTGAGCGAGCAGGTGCGCGTCGGCGGCGTGATCGTCGCACCGGTCGGCCCGGTCGGTGGTGTCCAGCGACTGGTGCGGCTTGAGCGGACGGAGGAAGGGATGGACGAGACGTTTCTGGCCGACGTTCGGTTCGTGCCGCTCATCCGCGGCGTTGCCGAGCATCTCTGACGGCTTCATGCCTTAAGCGTTTATCAACGTTACCGGCGTTTAATCCCCGCAGTTCGTAAGAGTTCTGCGTGGGTAGAGTCATGCGTTTGCAAACACGCCGGTCGCGCCTCGGCCGCTTCGGTCCCCTTGGTTTCGTCGTCGTTCTCGCCGGTCTCAGCGCCGCGTGCAGCGATTCCCTGAGGTTGAAGCAGCCGCTTTTCACCGGCTCGACGCCGAACCAGAAAGCCATCATCGAGCAGCAGGGCGAGGCCGGGTTCCAGCCCATGCCGCCGCCGATCGCCGCCTCGGCCGCTCCGGTGGAGCGCGCGCCCTTGCCGGCGCCGACGCAGCTTGCCAGCAATCAGTCGTCGGCCGCCCCGGTCACCGGCCCGTTTGCCTGGACCGCCGTCGGCGGACGTGTGATCACCGTCGCCGCAGGGGAGAGCGTCAACGATCTCTCGGTGAAGTACGGTGTTCCCGCCGCGCAGATTCTGAGCGCCAACCAACTCTCGTCACCGGCGCAGGTGACGACCGGCCGCGTGATCGTCATTCCGCGCCGCGTCGCCATCACGCCCGAGACCGTGCGCCGCGACACCACGCCGGCACCCGCGCCGGCCGCGGCGAAGCCGATTCAGACCGCCGCGGTTGCCGCGCCCCAGCCTCGGCCCCAGCAGCCGGCGCCGCAGCAGGCCGCGCCCGCCGTGGCCGGCAGCGACGGCATCTACGTGGTGAAGGCCGGCGATACGCTCTACAGCATTGCCCGCCGTCATGGCGCCAACGTCACGCAACTCGCCGCGCTCAACAATCTTGAATCCGCGGCCCACATCCGGATCGGGCAGCGCCTGCGCGTCGACGGTTCCGCCGCGCCGAGCGCTGCGACGTCCGCCTTTGCCACCGCGAAGCCGGTGCCGGCGACCCTCCACAAGGCCTCGACGGGGCCGACGCCGGCGCCGCAGCCGGTGAAGACCGCCCCGGTCGTGGCCGCGCCGGCCAAGCTGCCGGCAGCACCCGCCATTCCCGTCGAAACCGCGCCCCAGACGACAACCGTCGCCGCCATCGACTCGGCCGCCGATCCGGCCTCCGTCGACGGCACGTCGTTCCGCTGGCCGGTGCGCGGCCGCATCATCTCGGGCTTCGGCGCCAAGGCCGGCGGCGAACGCAATGACGGCATCAATCTCGCCGTTCCCGAGGGCACCTCCGTGAAGGCCACCGAAGCGGGCACCGTCATCTACGCCGGCAACGAGCTCGAGGGTTACGGTGAACTCATCCTGATCCGGCACGCCGATGGGTGGGTCTCCGCCTACGCCCACAACAAGGAGATCAAGGTCAACCGAGGCGACAAGGTCCGCCGCGGACAGACTGTCGCCCTTGCCGGTCGCACCGGATCGGTGACCACGCCGCAGGTGCACTTCGAGCTCCGGCGCGGCGCCAAGCCGGTGAATCCGCTGGATCACCTGACCGGCGCGTAAACGAGACAACCGGATTGATCAGATCCTGACCTCTTCAACGGTATCTGATCAAGCAGGTCTGGCGGGGTGGCTTTCCGCATCCAGGACGACCCCAAGCCGCCCCGCCAGATCCTGAATAAACTGCCAGGCCACCCGGCCCGAACGCGCACCGCGCGTCACCGACCACTCCAGAGCTTCGGCCCGCAGAACGTCGTCGGCGACCTCCAGCCGGAAATGGCGCGCATAGCCGTGCACCATGGCGAGGTAGTCGTCCTGGCTGCAGTTGTGGAAACCAAGCCACAGGCCGAAACGGTCGGACAGCGACACCTTCTCCTCGACCGCCTCGGCGGGATTGATGGCCGTTGAGCGCTCGTTCTCCATCATGTCGCGTGGCAGGAGATGGCGGCGGTTGGACGTGGCGTAGAAGACGACATTGGCCGGCCGGCCCTCGATGCCGCCTTCCAATGCGGCCTTGAGTGACTTGTAGGAGGTGTCGTCGCCGTCGAAGGACAGGTCGTCGCAGAACAGGATGAAGCGTGACGGCTCGCCCGCGACCCGCTCCATGAGCTGGGGCAGGGTTTCGATGTCCTCGCGGTGGATCTCCACCAGCTTGATCGCGGCGGCCGCCTGCTGGTTGGCGGCGTGGTGGACGGCCTTGACCAGCGAGCTCTTGCCCATCCCGCGGGCACCCCAGAGGAGCACGTTATTTGCCGGCAAACCTTCGGCAAAGCGGCGGGTGTTCTCGAGCAGGATGTCGCGCAGCCGGTCGATCCCCTTGAGGAGATCGATCTCGACCCGGTTGACGTGCTCGACGGGCTTGAACGCGAGCTGATCGGGCATCCAGACGAAGGCATCGGCGGCGTCGAAATCGGGCGGCTTGGCGGCGGCCGGCGCGAGCCGCCCCACGAGGTCGACCAGCTTTCGCAGCTGCTCGGCAACGGCCGAGAAGTCGTTGTTCGTCACGTCGGATTCCGTCTCCCGGCGCCTGATCCCTTTCGGGGGTAGCATGGGCGGCCGGGGAGCGCCACGACGGCGCTTCCGGGCGCCACGGTGCGGCCCTATATGCGTTGCAATGCTTCGGGGCGTCGTTATAGTCCGCGCCGATTTCTGCCGCCGCGCGCGGGCACCATTGGAGCACCACGTATGCTGATTACCGAGGCTTACGCCCAGACCGGCGGCGCTGCTGGGGGATCGGGCATTTTGCTGCAGTTCCTCCCGATCATACTGATTTTCGTGATCATGTATTTCCTCATCCTGCGTCCCCAGCGTCAGAGGGCCAAGCAGCACCAGGAGATGATCGCCAATCTGCGCCGCGGCGATACCGTGGTCACGAACGGCGGATTGATCGCCAAGGTCTCGAAGGTGGAGGAAAACGAGCTTCAGCTCGAGATCGCCGAAGGGGTGAGGATCAAGGTCGTGCGGAGCATGCTGACGCAGGTGCGCGCCAAGGGCGAGCCCGCCAAGGATCCGGAAAAGACGTGATCGCCACGGACGAGGTCGGATAGCCCGGATGTTGCGCATTGCCCCCTGGAGGGTCGCACTGATCGTCGTGACCGTGGTCGTCGGCATCTTCGCCACGGTGCCCAACTTCTTCCCCGCCTCCGCCGTCAGCAACTGGCCGAGCTGGCTGCCGCACAACCAGATCGTGCTGGGCCTCGACCTCCAGGGCGGCGCCTACCTGCTCTACGAGGTCGACCAGGAGGACTTCAAGGAACAGCGCCTGCGTACGCTCGTCAGCGATACCCGCCGCACCATGCTCGGCACCGATCGCATCGGCTACACCGGGCTCGGCGTCGTCGGCGACGCGGTCCAGCTCCGGGTTCGTGATCTCGACCGCCTGGATGAGGTGCGCACCCGCCTCGAAGAGCTCCGCAACCCCATCGATGCGAGCGTCTTCAACCAGAGCAACACCTTCGAGTTCGACCTCAGCGTTCAGGACGACGGGCTGGTGCGCTTCACCTTCTCCCAGGAAGGGCTGGCCGACCGGCTCCGCGGCATCGTCCAGCAGTCGATCGAGGTGATCGAGCGGCGCATCAACGAACTTGGCACGACCGAGCCCTCGATCCAGCGCCAGGGCGATGACCGTATCCTGGTCGAGGCCCCCGGTCTCGGCGATCCGGAGCGTCTCAAGGCCCTTGTCGGCCAGACCGCGAAACTGACCTTCCATCTCGTCGAGCGCCAGCTCACCGTCGCCGAGTCTTCGCAGACCGCTATCACGCCGGGCACCATCCGGGTGCCATCGGCCGACGAGCCGGGTGTCATCCTCGAGGTCGAGGACGTGCCGCTCATGACGGGTGAGGATCTGTCCGACGCCAACCCGGCCTTCGACCAGCACGGCAACCAGCCGGTGGTGAACTTTCGCCTGACCACCAGCGGCGCCCGCAAATTCGGCGACGTGACCCAGGCCAATGTCGGCCGGCTGTTCGCCATTGTCCTCGACAACGAGTCGATCTCGGCGCCGGTCATCCGCGAGCCGATTCTCGGCGGGTCGGGGCAGATCAGCGGCTCGTTCACGGTCGAGACCGCCAACGACCTTGCGATCCTGCTCCGCGCCGGTGCGCTGCCGGCCAAGCTGACGGTCGCCGAGGAGCGCACCGTAGGGCCGGGGCTCGGCGCCGACTCGATTGCGGCCGGGCGCATGGCGGCGATCATCGGCACGATCGCCGTGGCCGTTTACATGATCGCGACCTACGGATTCCTCGGGATCATCGCCAATCTGGCGCTCCTGGTGAACATCATTCTCGTGTTCTCCGTGATCACCCTGCTCGGTGCGACGCTGACGCTGCCCGGCATCGCCGGCATCGTGCTCACCGTCGGCATGGCGGTCGACTCCAACGTGCTGATCTATGAGCGAATACGCGAGGAGTTCAGGCAGGGACGAACCGCGATCATGGCGATCGACATCGGCTTCAAGCGGGCCCTGGGCACGATCCTCGACGCCAACATCACCACCATGATTGCCGCCGTCACCCTGTTTGCCCTCGGCACCGGCCCGATCAAGGGGTTCGCGGTCACCAACGCCATCGGCATTGTGACCACGGTGTTCACGGCCTTCACCTTCACCCAGTTGCTGATCGCCGGTTGGGTCGCCTGGCGTCGGCCCACCGCCATCGCCATCTAGCCTAGGGGACGACAACCATGTTTCGAATCCGCGTCGTTCCCGATGACACCAAGCTGCAGTTCATGTGGCTGCGGCAGTTCACGTTCCCGGTCTCCATCGTCCTCGTTCTCGCCTCCATCGTCGGTTTCGTCGCCGTCGGCCCCGATTACGGCATCGACTTCCGCGGCGGCACGCTGATCGAGATGCAGCCCAACGAGGATCGCGTCGACGTGGCCTTCGTCCGCTCCACGATCGGCCCGCTGGGGCTGGGCGACGTGCAGGTTCAGCAGGTGTCCGATCTGGTCGATGAGACCCTCAACATCCTGGTGCGGATCGAGCTCCAGGATGGCGGCGAGGAGGCGCAGCAGGCGGCCGTCTCTGCGGTGCGAACGGCGTTCGGCGACGCCGTGGAGTTCCGCCGTGTCGAGACCGTAGGCCCGCGGGTGTCGAGCGAACTGGCGTCGAAGGGGATCATCGCGCTTCTCGTCACCCTCACGGCGGTGCTCGCCTATATCTGGCTCCGCTTCGAGTGGCAGTTCGCGATCGGCGCCATCATAGCGACGGTCCACGACGTTCTGTTCACGCTCGGCTTCTTCGTGGTCGCGCGGCTGGAATTCAACCTCGCCAGCATCGCCGCGGTGCTGACCATCGTCGGCTACTCGCTCAACGACACCGTCGTGGTCTACGACCGGATTCGCGAAAACCTGCGCAAATACAAGAAGATGGCTATCCCGGAGCTGCTCGACAAATCGATCAACGAGATGCTCGCGCGCACCGCCATGACCTCGCTGACGACGCTCCTGGCGCTGTTCGCGCTCTACATCTTCGGCGGCACGGTTCTCCGCTCCTTCATCGCCGCCATGATCTTCGGTGTCGTCATCGGCACCTACTCGTCGGTGTTCATCGCCGCGCCGATCCTGATCTTCTTCAAGCTGCGTCCCGGCCAGTTGACCCGTGAGGACGACGCCGACAAAGCGCCGCAGGAAGCCTGACGCGGCGGATGACGGCCGTCGGCGACGGCAGCAGCGGACTGCGCGAATCCCATTTTCCGGGGCGGGCCCCCGTCGACGCTTACGGCAATGGCGGCTTTCGCTTCGCCGGCATGTCCCATCGCGGCGCGCTCCTGTGCGTCCCGAGCGGCATCTATGCCTGGCGCGACGTCGCGTTGCCGATCACGGTCGCCATGCTGCAGCGGGTGTTCACGGAAGCGGACGACATCGAGGTGCTCCTGGTCGGCTCGGGTGACGGCCTCGTGCCGCTCGCCGCCGAGGTGCGGGAGCGGTGCCTTGAGGCCGATATCGTAGCCGAACCGATGTCGACCGGCGCGGCGGTCCGCACCTTCAACGTCCTTCTGGCCGACGGGCGTCGGGTCGCCGCGGCGCTTCTTCCCGTGGACTAGCCGCCGCCGCCGGGCCAGACTTGCCGCCGACATGGATGTCGATGCCCACTGCGCCGATCTGGTGCGCACCCACGACCGTGACCGGTATCTGTGCGACCTGTTCGCGCCGGCCCACGACCGTCGTCATCTGTTCGCGCTCCACGCCTTCGACATCGAGATTGCCCGCATCCGCGACGCGGTGTCCGATCCGACCCTCGGTGAGATTCGCATCCAGTGGTGGCGCGACGCGCTTGCCACCGATCCCGGCGGTCATCCGGTGGCGACGGCGCTGCGCGCCAGCATCCGCGATCGCCACCTGCCGGAACGCACCATCGACGCCTATCTGAGCGCGCGGGTTGCCGATCTCTATGACGATCCCATACCCGACATGACGACCCTGGAGGGCTACGCCGGCGAGACCGCCGGCGCCATCCTGCAGCTCTCGGCGCTGGCGCTCGATCCGATCCGGGCGTCGCTCGCGGTCGATGCCTCCGGCCATGGGGGCGTGGCGATGACGATCGTGACCATGCTGCGCCGGCTCGCCCGCGAACCGGCGCGGGCGCAGGCGTTCCTGCCGGTCGACCTGATCGCCGGCCACGACGTCAATCGTGGTGCGCTGATGAACGGACAGACGCCGCCGGGGCTGGTGCCGGCCCTGGCGGTGCTGCGCGACCGTGCACGCGAGCATCTTGCCGCCGCCGACAAGGTGATCGCCGATCTGCCGAAGGATCTGCGGCCGGCGCTGCTGCCGTTGGCGCTGGTCGGGCCGCGGCTCGCCCGGCTGGACCGCCGGGCGGCCACGCCGCTCCGCGACGTCGGCGACCTCAGCCCGTTGGGGCGCCAGTGGCGTATCTGGAGGGCGGCGCGGCGCTGAAATGCGCAGAGCGTTCTGTGGTGAGATTGAACCATTCTGCCGGAGCAGGTTTGGTTCAAGGTCAAGGGCTTCGGCGAAGGTCGTATCGGGATACGGCCGAGCCGAAGACCGCAGGATTTGGGCCAAACCGGCCCGGCCCACCGATCGCGGCCTGCCGCGATCGGGCATCCGAGATGCCCAAACCGGTCAAACCGGTTTGGGTGGGTTCCCGGCCGGCGGCCGCCCACGGCGTCAAAGCGCTTGCCCGTAGCCCCGCTACGCGCTGCGCACTTTTTCCTGGTGGATCGCCGCCCCGGCCGGGAACAGAATTGATCCAATCCCACCACAGAACGCTCTATCCGCGGACGACTTCGATCTGGTCGCCCCAGAAAGCGACGTGATCCTTGATCGCCGCCACCTGCGGACACGGATCGGCGTAGTACCAGACAGCGTCCTGGGCGGTTTCGGCGCCGTCGGTCAGGTGATGGTAGGACGCCACACCCTTGAACGGGCAGGTCGTTTGCGTCTCAGACGCGGTCAGCACCTCCGCCTCGACGTCCTTGCGCGGAATGTAGATACGGACCGGATAGTCGCCCTCGGCCAGATCGAGGGCGTCGTCGGACCGGGCGACGGTGCGTCCGGCGAACCGGACGGAGATGGTCTCGCCGGTCGGGGTGATCTTGATGTCCCGGTCGAGGCATTGCTGTGCCATCGGGGATCTCCTGGGTGGGTGTTGATGACCGGGCTTATATGGGGCCGTTCGGCCGTCCGGGGAGCCGCCTGGGGCGCGCCTCACGCAGGCGTGATGGCCGGCGCTGTCAGGTCGGGCGGGCTCGTCTCGGGCGCCGTTCCGGCGAGCCAACGGTCGAGATCGGCCAGCGCGCGCGCCGTGATTGCCCGCTTTTTGGCGGCGCCCCGCGCCTTGCCCTTCGGCGGTTTGCCGTCGACCGGGGCGATCTCAACCGGCGGAAAGAGGCCGAAATTGACGTTCATGGGCTGATAGGTGCCGCCGGCCGCGGCCTGCCCGGCAAGGTGGCCGCCGGTGATGTGGCCGAGCACGGCGCCAAGCGCGGTCGTCGCCGGCGGCAGGTCGGGCACGTGCCCAAGGCGCTCGGCAGCGGCGAAACGTCCGGCGAGCAGCCCCATGGCCGCCGATTCCACATAGCCCTCGCAGCCGGTGATCTGGCCGGCGAAGCGTAGCCGGGGCTGGCGCCTGAGACGGAGCGTCGCGTCGAGCAGGGCCGGGGCGTTGAGGAAGGTGTTGCGGTGCATGCCGCCCAGGCGCGCGAACTGGGCGTTCTGCAACCCCGGGATCATGCGGAAGATGTCGGCCTGAATGCCGTAACGGAGCTTCGTCTGGAAGCCGACCATGTTGTAGAGCGAGCCGAGCGCGTTGTCCTGGCGCAGCTGCACCACCGCATGGGGCTTGGCGTCGGGGGCGTGCGGATTGGTCAGCCCGACCGGCTTCATGGGGCCGAACCGCAGGGTTTCCCGACCGCGCTCGGCCATCACCTCGATCGGCAGGCAGCCGTCGAAATAGGGGATCTTTTCCCAGCTATGGAACTGGTGCCGTTCGCCGGCGAGCAACGCGTCGACGAACGCCTCGTACGTCGCGCGGTCGAGCGGACAATTGATGTAGTCCGCCTCCGTGCCGCCCGGTCCGACCCGGTCGTAGCGGGACTGGAACCAGGCCACGTCCATGTCGATGGACTCGAAATGCACGATCGGCGCGATGGCGTCGAAGAAGGCGAGCGCATCCTCGCCGGTGGCCGTGGCGATCGCGGCCGCGAAGGCGTCCGAGGTGAGCGGACCGGTGGCGATGATGACGCTGGTCCAGTCGGTGGGCGGGAGCTCGGTGATCTCGCCGTAGTCGATCGTGATCAGGGGGTGCGCCCGGATCGCCTCGGTGACGGCGGCGGAGAAACCCGTCCGATCGACCGCCAGCGCGCCGCCGGCCGGGACCTTGTGGCCGTCGGCGGTCGCCATGATCAGCGAGCCGGCGCGACGCAGCTCCTCGTGGAGCAGGCCGACGGCGTTGTGTTCGTGGTCGTCGGAGCGGAACGAGTTGGAGCAAACCAGCTCGGCCAGATCGTCGCTCACATGGGCCGGCGAGCGCTTGTGGGGCCGCATCTCGCGCAGGACGACGGGTACACCGCGTTGCGCAAGCTGCCACGCCGCTTCGCTGCCGGCGAGGCCGCCGCCGATGACATGAACGGTTTCGGGGAGGGCGGTCATGGCGCGGAAACCTAGAGCGGTTCCGGTCGGCAGGCCAGCGGATGTGAATCGGCGGCCATGAATCGAAAGCGCCCGCCGGGGGAGGACCGGCGGGCGCTCTAGGTCTGGGTGCCTGGCGAGGGAGGAGGAACGTCAGGCACCCGTTCCGTCAGGGGCGAGGGAGGAGAACGCCCCCGACGAAGCCTTACATTCCGGCCGAACGACGGGCGATGTTGTCGATGTCGTAGCGGCTGATGCCGAGATCATCGAGTTCGCGATTCGAGAGCCGGCTGAGTTCATTGACGGTCTGACGGTACTGACGCCAGGTCCGGTAATTTTCAACGAGTCGGTTGGCCATGGTGGTCTGCCTTTGAAGTCTTGCTGTTGGTCGTCGGCGCGCGGTACGTTTCGTTCGTCCCGCCGTCGCCATGCAAGATAGGTGAGTCAGTTCGGGCTGTGCAGTCGAATTTTCGCATAACTGAACTGCATTTATTGCAGTGCAACACAATTCTGTCATATGTGTTGCATTGCGGTAACTATCGGGGCCGCAAGGCAGATCCATGAGGGTCGAAACCGGCCAGATCCTTGTTGAAACGCACGGCAAGGGCCTGGTCGAGATCACCCGGCAGACGGCCCGCTGGGTGGAGCAAACGGGGCTGACGACCGGCCTGCTGACACTGTTCTGCCGCCATACCTCGGCGTCGCTGACGATCCAGGAGAATGCCGACCCGACGGTTCGGGATGATCTGGAGGCCTATTTCGAGCGGCTCGCGCCGGAGAACCCGGGCGCCTACATGCACGGCCTCGAGGGGCCGGACGACATGCCGGCGCATATCCGGTCCGCGCTCACCGACGTCAGCCTGTCGGTTCCCGTCGCCGAGGGCCGTCTGGCGCTCGGCACCTGGCAGGGCATCTACGTCTTCGAACATCGGGCGCGCCCGCATCGCCGCGAGATCGCGCTGAACCTGATCGGGGCGTGAGCCTCGGGCCGCCATTGCAACCGGCCCCCGATTGCGCAACGCTGACCCGCCAGGACGGATAGCTCGGGAGGCAGTGATGGTTCTTCGAGGCTTGGTCGTCGCCACCATGGCCGTGTCGGTGGGTTTTGGCGCCGCGACGGCGTCCGCGCAGACGTTCCGCGAGGCGAGTCGCAACGGCCTGCCGATGACGTTCGAGGACGGGATCTACACGGCGCATGTGACGCGCGGCGCCTGCGACCCGACCCCCTATCCGGAGATGACCGAAAGCGACTGCGAGGGCGGCAACCGGCGCTCGCAGCGCCACTCGGGCACAGGTGCCCGCCAGGGGGAATCGTGGGAATACGGCTTCCAGTTCCGGGTCCCCGAAGACTTCGATTACATACCGACGGAACTCAACTGGGAGATGGGTTCGGCGTCGCCCGACCAGCGTTTCATGCTGCTGTCGCGCATGAACATCGCCGAGTGGAAGAAGAACCGGCCCAAGAACCACATCTACCACCTCAAGCTCGACGCGGCGCTCGGCTCGACGTTTCTCGACCGCGTGTGCGCCGGCCCGGAGACCTTCGGCACCTGGGTCGACTTCAGGATGACGGTCAAATGGGGCCGCCGCGGCTTCCTCAGGGTGTCCTGCAACGACGAGGTCATCTACGAGGCGCTGACCGACACGGCCGTCACGCCGTTCTGTATCCCCGCACTCCATTGCGAAGGCGACATCCAGTCACGGCGTGGCTGGATCAACCAGCCGCTCGTCATGCATTTCGGTCTCACGGCCGAGGTCAACACCTACGGCCTGTTGCCGATCGTCGACGACGCGGGTCAGACGCTGCAATTGCGCGAGGTCTACGCCAACCGGACCGATGATCCGACGAGCGCCTATGTGGAGCGCGCACAGCAGGCGCTGCTCGATGCCGGGTTCGATCCCAGCGGTGTCGACGGCAAGGCCGGGCCGGGCACGCGCCGGGCGCTGCAGGCGTTTCAGGAGGCGAAGGGGCTGGCGGCGACCGGCGAGTTCGACGAGGCGTCGTCGTCCGCCCTTGGCTTGAGCATCGTCCCGCTGCCGACCGATAGCGGGGTCGCGTCGCCCGATCTTCTCCGGGTCGTCGAGGCCGCGCAGGCGGAGCTGGCGGCGCTCGACCCGGCGGCGCTCGCCGAAGGCCGCCCGTTCGTCGCCCGATTGGTGGCCGAGGACATCTTCGACGAGGGCGGGACCGTCGTCGCGCTGGTCGCAAGCCGCCTCGACGGCGTGTCCGCCTGGCGCGGCATGGCGAGGTTCAGCCTGATCGCCAATATCGCCGACGATGCGATCACCGCGCTTTCCGTGAAGTTCGCACGACCCCTTGGCAGCACGTGGCCGGCCAGCGTCTCCGTCTGCGCCAACGCGCTGTCGCGCAATGAAGGCCAGGGGGAGGGGGGCCAGTACTTCCCGGTCTTCAGGCTCGAGCGCGACGGTGACGGCTATGCGTTCGTCGCCGGCGACTGCGTTGCCGGGGAGATGCCGCCAGTGGTCGGCTATCAGCTGCGGATGCTGACCGTGGCGCTCGACAGGATCGCCGGGGCCCTGGTCGAGACCGGGCAGGTGAAACGGATGAAGAGCAAGCCGCTTGCGATCTGGCTGGAGGCCGTGGCCATGGGCGACATCGTCATCAGCCGCGACTGGCTACCGCTGCCGGAGGCGACGGGTCCGACGGTGGGCCAGCTTGCGGCTGCGGGCGGCGGCACCATGCTGGCGCAGGTCAAGGTCACCCACTACCAGCCGACCGACATGAACTTCGGCTGGCTCGACACCCATTACGAGGTTTCGGTGCTCGACGTGCGCGCCGACGGTTCGACCGAGACCCGGGCCTTCACGTTCGCCACGCGTGGCAACTTCTCCGCTGTCGGCCGGTTCAACGCGTTCGACATCGTCGTCACCAGGCCCCTCGACGACGCGACCGCCGCGGCTTTGGCGGACTGCGGGTCCATGAGGATGACGGTCACCTATGGCGACGACAAACACCGGTTGCGGATCGGTTTCACGCGGCGCGGGGGTGCTTACAAGGCGGAGTCGGCCGACTGCATTCGCGAAGCCGTGTCGGATCCGGAGGTCCTCTTCGCTGTCGATTACCTGCTGACCGACATGCAGGGCTTCGCCCGGGGCATGTTCGAGGGCGGCCACATCGCGCAGGTCAAGCGCAGGGGGCTGGACGTCTGGCTCCGGAAGGTCGCCGACGGGGAGATCACGTTCCAGTAGGCGGCCAATCGGGCAGGTCGCCGAACCTCAATTCGCCGGCGGCGCGTCGTCGCCCTCCAGCTCGAACGCGAAGACGTCCTGCAGCGGCTTGCCGAAGACGTGAGCGATCAGGAACGCCAGCTCCAGCGAGGGCGAGTATTTTGCCTTCTCGATCGCCACGATGGTCTGCCGCGTGACCCCGACCTTCTCGGCCAGGTCCTTCTGCGTCATCTCGTCGTGGTCGAACCGCAGGCGGCGGATGGTGTTGGTGATGCGGCCTTTGGGCCGGTTCTTGCCGGCCATCGGTCAGGCTTCTCGCCGGTAGTAAACGAGCCGCACCACTTCGCTCAGCACCGAAGAGAAGAACATCGTCGTCACGATGGTCAGGAGCACGATCGTCGGGGCGATGAGGCCGAGCGCCAGCGCGATCATGGTGAGCACGAACGCGATCGAGAAGGTGAGGTGGCTGACCCGCATGCCCTTGAGCTGGATCAGCTTGTCGCGTTCGTCCTCGATGAAGTCGTGGTCGTCCGCGCCGGTCCTGACCGCCATCACGATGGCCAGCACGATCTGGATGATGATCGTCACGACGATAGTGGCGGCCATCAGCGCCACCACCGAGCGGCCGATGAACACGAACCCGTCGGGTTCGGCGAGCCGCCCCGAACCCAGATGCCCGAGCACTACGATCGCATAGACCGCGAAAATCGTGATCTGCGTGGCCATCGACGTCACCAAACGCTGTTCCTGTGGAGTCATGAATTTTTGTCCTGACGTTATCTAGAACCGACACCATATCGGAAAATCATGACGCAAAGATAAATATCATTGACACTAAGTCAAATATTTTTTACATCACGACGTGTGCCGGCAGGACGGCCCGTTGAGCAGAACTGGGCCGCCGGCGCGAAAAACGTGATTCAGAATCTGAAGAAAGGACGAGAAACTCATGACAGGACTCGCAGAAGTCCGGAACCAGGCGGAGGTCCAGTTGACGAGCCCCGAAACCGCGACACCTCGAGCCGCCCGGTTCTGGGATCGGATGGCCCGCCGCTATGCCAAGAGCCCGATCGCCGACGAAGCCGCCTATCAGGAGAAGCTTCGCGTCACCCGCACCTATTTCACGCCAGAAACCGAGGTGCTGGAGTTCGGCTGCGGCACCGGCGGCACGGCCATCAACCACGCGCCGTTCGTCAAACGCATCCTGGCGACCGACGTCTCCGCCGAGATGATCACCATCTGCCGTGAGAACCTGGCGCCGACCAGCGTCGACAACGTCACCTTCCGTCGCGCCACGCTCGACGATCTTGGTCCGAGCGACGGGCCGTTCGACGTGGTGATGGGCATGAGCATCCTTCACCTGCTGGAGGACCGGACCGGCGCCATCGCGCGCGTGCGCGAACTCCTGAAGCCCGGCGGCGTGTTCGTCTCAAGCACCATCTGTTTGAGCGACTCCGCGCGGCTTAAGCGGTTGGTGCTGCCGGTCGGCCACGCGCTCGGCGTCCTACCCTATGTGGCGATGCTCACCGAGGAGCGCCTGAAGGCGGATATCGAGGCCGGCGGCTTCGCGATCGAGCACGCCTGGCGCCCGGCGAAGAACAAGGCCGTATTCATCGTCGCCCGGAAGACGGACGAGCCGGCGGTTACGGCGGGGTGAGGGTGGAGTCACCGCGGAACAGCCAACCCCGTCGTCCCGTGCGCGACGCAGCGCGATAGCGGTGTGGCGCAGACACGGGACCTCGCGCCGGGGAAGCGTCTGAACCGGTGTCGAGGTTCCGCATCTGCGGCGCGTCATCAAGATGCCGCACCGCGCGCGGAACGACGGCAAACGAAACGAGGATCGGCCATGCCGACAATGCAAGCGATGGTCGCCGACCGCTACGGCCCGCCGGAGGTGCTGGCGCTACGCGAGGTGCCGCGCCCCGAACCGAAGGCGGGCGAGATCCTGGTGTGCGTGCGCGCCGCCTCGGTGATCATGGGCGACTGCGAACTGCGTTCGTTCACCCTGCCTGCGTTCATCTGGCTGCCGGTGCGCCTGATGTTCGGCATCACGCGCCCGCGCAACGGCATCCTCGGGCAGGAGCTCGCCGGCGACGTGGTGGCGGTGGGCGAAGGGGTGACCCGCTTCAAGGTCGGCGACGCGGTCTTCGGCAGCACCGGCTTCGGCCTCGGCGCTTATGCCGAACACGCGACGCTGGCCGCCAACGGGCCGGTCGCGGTCAAGCCCGACGCGCTGAGCTATGAGGAGGCCGCGGCGTTGTCCATCGGCGGCTCCAACGCGCTGCATTTCCTGGTCGGGCAGGCCAAGGTGCAGGCGGGCGAACGGGTGCTGATCAACGGCGCCGGCGGCAGCATCGGCTCGGCCGCGGTGCAACTGGCCGTCCATCTCGGCGCCGAGGTGACGGCGGTCGACGCGACCGAGAAGCTGGCAAAACTGACCGAGATCGGCGCGGCCCACGTGATCGACTACCGCAAGGCGGACTACACACAACGCGGCGAGGTTTATGACGTGATCTTTGATTTGGTCGCTCACGGCTCCTTCACCGGCGCGCTCCGGTCGCTGACGCCGAACGGCCGCTATCTCCTCGGCAATCCGCGCTTCTGGCGTATGATGCGCGCGATCTGGACGACCCGCACCAGTGGGCGCCAGGTGCGCTTCGCGTTCGCGTCGGAAACCGCGGATGATTTCGCCGAACTCGCCCGCCTCGCCGAGGCCGGGGCGCTCCGCCCGCTCATCGACCGGACGTTCGACCTGAAGGACCTGGCGGATGCCCACCGCTATGTGGAATCCGGCGCCAAGACCGGCAACGTGGCGGTGCGGGTGGCGGGGGAGGCGAGATGATCCCGACCTAGCCCGCCGCGCCGGCCTCCATGGTCATGGCCGGGAGTTCAGCCATAAGGTGGCGGTGGATGGCCTGGACCTTGGGGCTGCGGTGGTTGTCGCGATGAGTGACGAGCCAGAGCGGCACGATCCAGTCGTCGGGCGGTGGAAACAGCGGCACCAGATCGTCGTCGCCACCGTCGCCGCGCTCCCAGCGGACCATGGGCGCAAGCCCCATGCCGGCCTCCACGGCCCGGCGCAGCGTCGTCGTCGCACCGCCGCGGAACACGATCTGCTCGGCCGGCACATTGGCCTCGATCCATGCCAGCGGCCGGGCGCGGCGGTCCACGTCGATCAGCGACACGTAGCGATGCCCGGCGATGTCGCCGCGCGCGGCCGGCCGGCCGAAGCGGGCGATGTAGTCGCGATGCGCGAACAGGGTCACGCCGAGATGGCCGAGCGGCCGGGCGATGTTGTCCGGCTCGCGCGGTGCGGCGCCCGGGCGGATGGCGACATGCGCCTCGCCATATTCCAGCCGCAGGCGGCGCGAGTCGGCGAGCAGCTCGATCTGCGTTTCCGGATGGTCGGCCCGGAAGCGGGCGAGCACGTCGACCAGCCCGTCGGCGAGCTCCGCCAGGGTGGTGACGATCAGCCGGCCGGAGATGCTGGTGCCGGGGTCCGCCACCCTGTCGCAGAGCACGTCGAACTGCTCCGCGGTGGCCGTGACCACCTGCATCAGCATGCGGCCGGCATCTGTGGGGGTGGCACCGCGGGCATGGCGCTGGAACAGGCGGGTGCCGAGCCGCTCCTCAAGCGCTGCGACCCGGCGCAGCACCGTCGCGTGATGGATGCCAAGCACCTCCGCGGCGGCGCTGAGCGAACCGTGGCGCGCCACCATCCAGGCGACGCGGAAATCGTCCCAATTGCTGTCCTGTGCATTCATGCACAATGACTGTGCATATCTTCGCCTTGTGTGCAACAAAGATCGGACAGATATGGGCCCGACATCACACAACGAGGGGCGTGTCCCATGGAACGATCGAAACTCATGAATTACGGCCTCTGGGCTTTGAAAATCCTGGCCGGACTGGCGTTCATCGCCGCCGGCGTCCCCAAGCTGATCGGCCAGGAGATGATGGTGGAGATGTTCGGCCAGCTGGGCCTCGGCCAGTGGTTCCGCTACGTCACCGGCGCGATCGAGGTGGGCGGGGCCGCGCTTCTGTTCGTGCCCCGCGCGCAGGTCTATGGCGCGCTGCTGCTGACCGCGACGATGGTCGGGGCGGTCATCACGCATCTGTTCGTGATCGGCGGTAGCCCGGTCCCGGCGCTGGTGCTGCTGGCGATGGTGGCAGTGATCGCCTGGGCCCACCGCGGCGACCTGCCGCTCGGCCGGGACACCGCAGCCGCGACGTAGATCAGGCGAATTTCAGGACGGAACGGGAAGGGCGGCGCTCCGGCGCCGCTTTTTTGTGGCGGCGCAATCTTCCAGCGCATCCCGACGCTTCGCTACTGTTGTCCCGGACTGGGCAATCCTCCGAAACCGCGTCCCACCCTGCGCCTATCGTCCGCCCACGTCATCCTCCACCCCTCGCCATCCTCCACCCCCTCGCCATCCTCCGGCTTGACCGGAGGATCGCGTGACGCCTGCGGGAACTCGCCGCCCGCAGTCTAAACGCCAACCGTCTCGCGCTCGATCTTGGCGTGCCGTCCGGGCGCATCACCGACATTCTCGACAGCCGCCGCGCGATCAGCGCCGACACCGCCGTGCGCCTCGGCCGCTATTGGGGGCGTTGCGACCTGTCTGACGCTCACACGACGGCGCTTAAACTTGCGCCGTTAACAACTCTGTGAAGTGCTCGAACGATTCTACCGCGTCGTCGACTTCGCCCCGCCAGATGAGGCTGACAAAAGTTGCACAAGACCGCGCTTGGCAATTCAGCGAACGCTTGGGATTGAACTCAATGTCTGTGAAGCCGGCGAAGCGTTGGAGATCGGTTCTTAGTCGTGGAAGCCTGTAGAGCGCGTTCATGTAGATCCAGTCGTAGAACGCGGTCGTTGGAGTTAAGGGATAATCTTTGTGTTCAAACTGAAATGCGATCAGACGCCCCGAGGTCCGCAGACGCTTATCCTTGCGAGCTGCTCTCGGAGGAACCAAGTAAAGGTCAGTGTATGGGCCGCCACGCTCGAAAGCCTTGCTACCTTGGTAAACACTCTCGACATTTGTGGCGATGCCATCGACCGAGAACGGCAGCGCGAACGCGCTCAATTCAAGACCCAGTTCGCACTCAGACTTACTTGAAACTTCGAGAAGTGGCGCCAGTCCGGCACGAACTGATGCCGCGTGCAGCGACCGGACATTTTTCCGCTTCTGGGAAGGCGCAAATCCGCTGCTCCAATCGAACTCGAATGGCACTTCGTCGACCAACTTGGTGCCACCGCGCCTTGGGACGAAGACAGATCGCTCAGCCATTTCGATGAAATCGCAGATAGTCTGTCGCGACTTCTCTTGGGATAAGCAACTCGCACCTCTCGGCCTGCTTGAGCCGTCGATTGATATCAGGATCGCGCCATTCCGTGCGTGTATAAAGCACTTCATGATCAAGAGACCCTATGAATTCGGGCAGCGGAACCGGGTCGATGCCGCCCTTGTTTGACACGTCAAGCGTGCCGACGACTCCTTCGAGTTTGATCACTGATGGGTCCACGCGTATATGAACTAATTCTTCAATTCGCCCATCCTCCAAGCAGTATATCTCCATCGGATGATCAGGCTTGAGACACAGGTGAACATACGCGTCCACGCCGGTCCTCGCATCCTCCCGATGGCTCAATTCGTTGCCCCCCGGAGCATTGACTTCAAGCTCACGTCTATTCAATTCCTTCCAAGACAGAAGGCCATGCTTCTTGATTGAAACCAAATTAGATGCGTCCGTGAAATGATAGAACCACTTGAAAGTCGGACTTTGCCTGACTTGTGCTATGAACTCATCTACAGTCATCCCAACTGACTCCATGACGTTGTACGTCATGAACGTGGGGAATGCTTGCAGGTATTGCTAGTCCCTTCGGTGGCCCGCCTATGGTGTCAACGGCGGAATAAGTCGACTACGTGATCCACGTCCGGCTGTGCCGGCATGGAGACGCCCGCTTCATGCAGCGCGGCGAGGAACTCCCGAACCGAGTCCTAGAAAAACTCCAAAGATATGGCTCTCTCAATCGGCATACATGGGCTGCCCCGCACCACGCTATCGCTGCATCACGATGACTTCCCTCAAGACTAGGGAGCCAGCCCCTCCGCCGCCAGCGGAGAACGTTGTTTTTGCACCGATATGAACCTACTCCGCCGCCACGGCCCCTGAGCCGGCGTCGGCCCCCGCATCCCCCCGCGCCAGAACCGGCTTGAGGAACGCGCCTGTGTGGCTGCGTTTGACGGCGGCGACCTGTTCCGGTGTGCCCGCGGCCACGATCTCGCCACCGCCGTCGCCGCCTTCGGGCCCGAGGTCGATGATCCAGTCGGCGGTCTTGATGACCTCGAGGTTGTGCTCGATCACCACCACTGTGTTGCCCTGGTCCACCAGTTCGTGGAGCACTTCGAGCAGCTTCGCCACGTCGTGGAAGTGCAGGCCCGTGGTCGGCTCGTCGAGGATATAGAGGGTGCGGCCCGTGGCGCGCCGTGAGAGCTCCTTGGAGAGCTTCACCCGCTGCGCCTCGCCGCCCGACAGCGTCGTCGCCTGCTGGCCGACGTGGATGTAGGAGAGGCCGACCCGCTCCAGCGTCTCCATCTTGTCGCGGATCGCCGGCACGGCGTCGAAGAAGCCCCGCGCTTCCTCCACCGTCATGTCGAGCACGTCGGCGATCGACTTGCCCTTGAACGTCACCTCCAGCGTCTCGCGGTTGTAGCGCTTGCCCTTGCAGACATCGCAGGTGACGTAGACGTCCGGCAGGAAGTGCATCTCGATCTTGATCACGCCGTCACCCTGGCAGGCCTCGCACCGCCCGCCCTTGACGTTGAAGGAGAAGCGGCCCGGCTTGTAGCCGCGGGCGCGGGCCTCCGGCAGGCCGGCGAACCACTCGCGGATCGGCGTGAAGGCGCCGGTGTAGGTGGCCGGGTTGGAGCGCGGCGTGCGGCCGATCGGGCTCTGGTCGATGTCGATGACCTTGTCGAGGAACTCCAGCCCCTCGACGCGATCGTGCTTGGCCGGCACGTCGCGGGCGTTGTTTAAGCGCCGCGCCACCGCCTTGTAGAGCGTTTCGATGAGCAGCGTGGATTTGCCGCCGCCGGAGACCCCGGTGACGCAGGTGAACAGCCCGAGCGGGATCTCGGCCGTCACGTCCTTGAGGTTGTTGGCCTCGGCGCCGACCACGCGCAGCATGCGCTTGGCCTGCGGCGGGCGGCGCATCTCCGGCATGGGGATCGCCCGCGTGCCGGAGAGATACTGCCCGGTCAGCGTCGGTGCGGCCATGACGTCGGCCGGCGTGCCCTCGGCCACGATCTCGCCGCCATGGATGCCCGCGGCCGGGCCGATGTCGACCACGTGGTCGGCCTGGCGGATGGCGTCCTCGTCGTGCTCCACCATGATCACGGTATTGCCGAGGTCGCGCAGATGCTTCAGCGTTTCCAGAAGCCGCGCATTGTCGCGCTGGTGGAGGCCGATCGACGGCTCGTCGAGCACGTAGAGCACGCCGGTGAGGCCGGAGCCGATCTGCGAGGCGAGGCGGATGCGCTGGCTCTCGCCGCCCGACAGCGAACCGGAGCCGCGCGAGAGCGTCAGATAGTCGAGCCCCACATCGACGAGGAAGCGCAGCCGGTCGCGGATTTCCTTGAGGATGCGCTCGGCGATTTCGCTCTGCTGGCGGTTCAGCGTCGCCGGCAGGCGCTCGAACCAGCCCATAGCCGTGCGGATCGAGAAATCCGCGACCTCGGAGATGTTGAGCGTGTCCAGCTTGACCGCCAGCGCCTCCGGCTTCAGCCGCAGCCCGTGGCAGGTGTCGCACGGCTTCGACGAATGGTAGCGCTCGATCTCCTCGCGCATCCACGCCGAGTCGGTCTCGCGCCAGCGGCGTTCGAGGTTGGGGATCACCCCCTCGAACGTCTTCTTGGTGTCGTAGGCGCGCAGGCCGTCATTGTAGGAGAAGGTCACCCGGTCCTTGCCGGTGCCGTAGAGGATCACGTCGCGCGCCTTCTTCGACAGCTTCCCCCACGGCTTGTCGAGCGAGAAGCGATAGGCCCTGGCGAGCGATTCCAGCGTCTGGATGTAGTAGGGCGAGGACGACTTGCCCCACGGCGCGATGGCGTTGTCGCGCAGCGTGCGGCCGTGGTCGGGCACCACCAGGTCGGCGTCGACGGTGCGCTCGGTGCCCAGCCCGTCACAGGTCGGGCAGGCGCCGTAGGGGTTGTTGAACGAAAAGAGCCGCGGCTCGATCTCGGGGATGGTGAAGCCCGACACCGGACAGGCGAACTTTTCCGAGAAGGTGATGCGCTCGGGTTGGTGCTTCTTCCCGCCCGCATTGCCTGAGGATTTCGGCGCATCCGCCATCTCGGCGATCGCGATACCGTCGGCCAGTTCCAGCGCCGTCTGGAAGGAGTCGGCGAGCCGGGTGGCGATGTCGCCGCGCACCACGATCCGGTCCACCACCACCTCGATGTCGTGTTTGTATTTCTTGTCGAGTGCCGGCGCGTCGGCGATCTCGTGATAGGCGCCGTCGATCTTCACCCGCTGGAAGCCGCGCTTCATCAGCTCGGCCAGCTCTTTGCGGTACTCGCCCTTGCGGCCGCGCACGATCGGCGCCAGCAGGTGGAGCCGCGTGCCTTCGGGCAACTCCAGCACCCGGTCGACCATCTGGCTCACCGTCTGGCTCTCGATCGGCAGGCCGGTGGCCGGCGAGTAGGGCACGCCGACGCGGGCGAACAGGAGCCGCATGTAGTCGTAGATCTCGGTCACCGTGCCGACCGTGGAACGCGGATTGCGCGAGGTGGTCTTCTGCTCGATCGAGATCGCCGGCGACAGCCCGTCGATCTGGTCGACGTCCGGCTTCTGCATCATCTGCAGGAACTGCCGCGCGTAGGCCGACAGGCTCTCCACGTAGCGGCGCTGGCCCTCGGCGTAGATGGTATCGAAGGCGAGCGACGACTTGCCGGAGCCGGAGAGCCCCGTGAGCACGATCAGCCGGTCCCGCGGCAGGTCGAGATCAACGTTCTTGAGATTGTGCTCCCGCGCCCCGCGCACGGAAATGAACTTGCCGGGGGCGGCTTTGGGCTTCGTCATGCGGTCATGTCCGTGAGGGCGGCCGGAGCCGACCCGTCAAACTTAGGCTGTTGGCGGCCCGGCGCAAGCGCTGGCGCGGGCTTGTCCCCGGGGACTTGCCCGTTGGCAGCATCCGCGCCGGTCACGCGCGAGTCTGTCGCTCTTATCATGATCGGCGGCAAGGAACAAAGAACGAACATATGCGCTGTTGCCGCCACCTCCTGCCAAATCTACAAGGCGCTGACACCACCCGGTACGAGGAACCCCATGGCCTGGATCTATCTCGCCGTCGCCATCAGTGCCGAAATCGTGGCGACCCTGTCGCTCAAGGCCTCGGCCGGCTTCACCCGCCTGCCGTTCGTTGCCCTGTCGATGACCGGCTACGGCATCGCCTTCTACATGCTGGCGCTGGTGCTGAAGTCGATTCCCGTCGGCATTGCCTACGCGATCTGGGCCGGGGTCGGCGTGGCCGCCGTCGCCATCCTCGGCGTTTTTCTGTTCGGCCAGCGCCTCGACGCGGCCGCGGTGACCGGGATCGGCCTGATCGTCGCGGGCGTCGTCGTCCTCAACACGCTGTCGAAGAGTGTGGTTTGAACCACCGGATACAATTTAACCAGCCGGCTCAACGAACAAAGCCGGAACGTAGTTTCAAATCTCCGCCAGGTATTTGTACCTTAACCTCCGCGCCCCTACTGTACGGGTTTGGGCAGTCCGTGAGGTGTGCGGGCGGCCCTCAGCAACGACCTTCGCGTAGCGTACTTTCAGGAGGCGGCCATGCCCGCGCGTGCGTATTGGCAGGGACAGATCAGGCTGGCGCTGGTGTCGATCCCGGTGCAGGTGTTCTCCGCCACCAAGTCGGCGGCGCGGGTCCGCTTCAACCAGATCCACAAGGCCAGCGGCAAGCGCATCCGCTACGAGAAGACCGTGCCCGGCATCGGCGCCGTCGATCCCGACGACATCGTCAAAGGCTACGAGGTCGAGAAGGGCAAGTACGTGCTGCTCGAGGACGAGGAGATCGCCGACGTCAAGCTCGAGGCCAAGCGCACCATCGATCTGGTCCAGTTCGTCGACGAGGACGAGATCGACTCCTTCTACGTCGACAAGCCGTATTACGTGACGCCGGACGAGGACGAGGTCGCCGGCGAGGCCTATGTGGTGCTCCGCGACGCGCTGAAATCCTCCGGCAAGGTCGGCCTCGGCTCGATCGTGGCGCGCGGCCAGGCGAGCATCGTGGCGCTGCGCGCCTCAGGCAAGGGGCTGGTGATCGAGACCCTGCGCTATGCCGACGAGTTGCAGAAGCCCGACGGCTTCTTTGCCGAGGTGCCGGACGTGGAGCCGGAGGAGGAACTGCTGTCGCTCGCTACACAACTGATCGAGGGCAAGGCCAAGCCGTTCGACCCGAAGGCGTTCAAGAACCAGTACGACCTGGCATTGCGCGAGCTCATAGCCGCCAAGCTGGAGAACCGCCGGCCCCACGAGATCGAGGAGCCGGAACTGGGTGGCAAGGTCATCGACCTGATGGAGGCGCTGAAGGCGAGCGTGAAGACCAAGTCCGGCGGGCGCGGGCGCGCCAAGTCCGCCGCCGCCAAGGCCTCGACGCCCAAGAAGACCGCGGCCGCCAAGGGCAAGACCAAGACCGCGTCGAAGAACGGCAAGGCCGGCGCCAAGGGCCGCCGCGCGGCGTAGTCGCCAACCAGGTTTCCGACCCCGCGGGTTTCGCTGCCGCTCGACGTGTCAACCCATCAGTGCACTGGGAATTTGGGTCCCGCATCTGCGGAGCGTCACTGACGTGCCGCACCGCGTGCGGGACGACGGTGGGGGTGTTGCCAATTCGCGCCGATCATCCCATCCAGGTCGCCCCGCACGCGGTGCAGCATCTTTGATGATGCGCCGCAGATGCGGGGCCTGAGGATCAACTTCGGCGCCTCAGCCCGCGGCATCCGGAGACGCGCTCCGCCTCGTCATCGCCGCGCGCGCCCGGTATCGTCGCCCGATGGCTCGCCGCTCAAATCTCCGCACCTACCGCGCCAAGCGCGACTTCCGGAAGACCGCCGAACCGTCCGGCGCGCCCGACGCCGCGGCGACCGGCCGCCGCTACCTGATCCAGAAGCACGACGCCACGCGGATGCATTTCGATTTCCGTCTGGAACGCGACGGCGTGCTCCTCTCCTGGGCGGTGCCCAACGGGCCCAGCCTCGATCCGGCCGAGAAGCGTCTCGCCGTCCACACCGAGGACCACCCGATCGAGTACGGCGACTTCGAGGGCACCATCCCCAAGGGCGAGTATGGCGGTGGCACGGTGATGCTGTGGGACGAGGGGAGCTGGGAGCCGGCCGGCGATCCCGACGCCGGCTACGCCAAGGGCGACTTCAAGTTCACGCTGAACGGCGGCCGGCTGCGCGGCAAGTGGGTGCTGGTGCGCATGAAGCCCAAGCGCGGCGAGCGCTCGCGGCACGAGAACTGGCTGCTCATCAAGGAGCGCGACGCCCACGCCGTCGTCGAAAAACATCCGCTGATCGAGCGGGCGCTGACCAGCGTGCGCTCCGGCCGCACCATGGACGAGATCGCCGCCGGCAATGTGGAATGGTTCGAGGCCGGCTACCGGTTTCGCGAGCAGGAACCGGAGAAAAAGAAGCCGGCAAAGAAGGCGCGACGGAAGAAGGCCGGCGAACGTCCTTCGCCGCCGAAGTTCATCGCCCCACAACTGGCCTCCTCGGTCGAAGCCCCACCGGCGGGCGACGCCTGGGTCCACGAGATCAAGTACGACGGCTACCGCCTGATCGCGGCGGTCGGCAGTGGCCGGGCGCGCATCCACACCCGCACCGGCCTCGACTGGACCGATCAGTTCCCCACGCTGCGCCAGCCGCTCGCCGATCTGCCGTGCACCACGGCGCTGGTCGACGGCGAGGCGGTGGTGGTCGACGGCGACGGTCGCACCAGCTTCGCCGCCTTGCGGGAAGCGCTGTCCGCCGGCGGGCGGGGGATCGTCTATCGCGCCTTCGACCTCCTGTCGCTCGATGGCAAGGACCTGCGCCGCCAGCCGCTCGTGAAACGCAAGGCGACGCTCGGGAAGCTGCTCGTCGACCAGCCCCAGGCCGGGCCGCTGCTCTACGCCGACCACGTCGTCGGCCATGGCGCGGCGGCGTTCGAGAACGCGGCGCAACTTCATCTTGAAGGCATCGTGTCGAAACGCGCCGACGCCACCTACCGTTCCGGCCGCACCAAGTCCTGGGTCAAGGCCAAGTGCGAGATGGGCCAGGAGTTCGTGATCGTCGGCTGGCGGCCGTCGACCGTGAAGGCGCGGCCGTTCTCGTCGCTGCTGCTGGCGACGGCGGGCGAGGGGGGCTTGGTCTACCGCGGCCGCGTCGGCTCCGGCTTCGGCGACAACGACCTGGAGGCCATCGGCAAGCGCCTCGCCAAACTCGCGGTGAAGAAACCGCCTCTAGAGGTGCCGGAGGAGGTGCGGCGCGAGGCGACGTTCGTGAAGCCGGCGCTGGTCGCCGAGGTCGGCTTCGCCGGCTGGTCGGGCGACGGCCTCGTGCGCCACGGCGTGTTCAAAGGGCTGCGTGAGGACAAGAAGCCGGCCGATGTCGGCCTCGATCGACCGCCGAAGCCGGCGAAGGAGAAAGCTTCACCGCCGAAGGCGCCGGCAGTTGTGACCATCGATACCGACCGCGACGCCGGCACCGAGACCATCGGCGGTGTGCGCCTCACCCATCCCGATCGGGTGGTTTTTCCCGCCCAGAAGCTCACCAAACGCGATCTCGTCGCGTACTACCTCGCGGTGGCCGACCACATCCTGCCCCATGTCGCCGGGCGTCCGCTCAGCCTCGTGCGCTGTCCGTCGGGGGCGGACGGCGACTGCTTCTTCCAGAAGCACGCCTCGCCCGGCTTCCCCACGGCGTTCAAGCCGATCCGCATCCGCGAGAAGCGCTCCACCGAGGCCTACCTTTACATCGAGGACGAGCGCGGCCTGGTCGCGGCGGTGCAGATGGGCGTGCTGGAACTCCACATCTGGGGCACCCACATCGACACGCTGGAGGAGCCGGATCGCATCGTGTTCGACTTCGATCCCGACGAGGCGGTGGACTTTGCCGACGTACGCAAGGCGGCGCTCGCCATGCGCGACCGGCTGAAGGCGCTGGGGCTCGTGTCCTACGTGATGGTCACCGGCGGCAAGGGGCTCCACGTCGTGGTGCCGCTGACGCCGAAACACGGCTGGCAGGACATCAAGGCCTTCACCGAGGCGATGGCGCGGGTGATGGCGGCGGAGGAGCCCGACCGCTACCTGGCCGAGGCCTCCAAGGCGCGGCGCAAGGGCCGCATCTTCATCGACTATCTGCGCAACGGCCGCGGCGCGACGGCGATCGCCCCGTTCTCGACCCGCGCCCGGGCCGGCGCGCCGGTGTCGTGGCCGGTGGCTTGGTCGGCGCTCTCGCGCCTGAAGGGCGCCGATCTCAACACGGTGGCGGGCGTCGCGGCGCAACTGAAGAAGCTCGACCGCCGCAACCCGTGGGACGGCTATGCCGACGTCGACCAGATCCTGCCGCTCGACGTACTGAGGGGCGGGTAGGCTCAGAAGCGTTCAGGTTCACAGGTATTGAGCGTTAGGGTCGGGGCAGTTCGTCTGGTTCGCGCGCGTCTCGATGGACAACTTCGACGCGAACGGGCTCCGGTTCCGAAGTCGCCGCCGAGACGATCGCCCAAACCCAGATAATGAAAGCAAGCGGTGCACCGATCACAAATCCGACGACTGTGAACATCAACACCCAAGCAATCACTGACAGGATCAGTTGAACGATGCCGGTCCCGATCTTGCCGACGATCATCGTCCCAATACCAGGAAAGAATATGTTGACGATGACTCCAAGGACCTTCATGGCCGCCCCCTTAAGTACCCGTGCTCAACGAACGACTTGAGAGCATACTACTCTATGGTGTGGTGAACCGCCATGGATCGGAGGTTCGCTGTTCCGACGGCGCCGCTGCTGCACTCTTGCAAAGCTCACATAGGCGTGAGAACATACCATGAACATGGTTTCCGCTGTGGAAATCGTCCCTGTCGTGGGACGGTCCGCGGCAGGGGCGCTAGTGTGGCGCGGAAAACCAAGCGAAAGGCAACAGCACCATGGCGGGCAGCGTCAACAAGGTCATTCTCGTGGGCAATCTCGGCCGCGACCCCGAAGCCCGGACACTGCCGAGCGGCTCCAAGGTGGTCAATCTGCGGGTGGCGACGTCGGAATCCTGGCGCGACAAATCCACCGGCGAGCGCCAGGAGCGCACCGAATGGCATTCCGTGGCGATCTTCAACGAGAACCTCGGCCGGATCGCCGAGCAATATCTGCGCAAGGGCTCCAAGGTCTATCTCGAGGGCCAGTTGCAGACGCGCAAATGGCAGGACCAGTCGGGCAACGACCGCTACACGACCGAGGTGGTGCTGCAGCGCTTCCGCGGCGAGCTGACCCTGCTCGATCGCGCCGGCGACAATGTCGGCGGTGGCGACACGAGTTTCGGCCGGTCGAGCCCCATGCAGCCGGTCGACGACAACCGCGCCGCCGCTGCCGCCCCCATGAGCGAAGTGCTGGACGACGAAATCCCGTTTTAGCGGCCGGCGCCTGGATCAGGTCGGCAGACCTCCACTCTCTCTCCGTCATCCCGGGCGCGATGCAGCACGGAGTGATGCTTCGCAGACCCGGGATCCCGAGACGAACGTCGGACCTCAGATTCGGCATCTGCGGAGCGTCATCAAGGATGCCGCACTGCGTGCGGAATGACGGGTAGGGGTTGTCGCTGTGCGCGGGCGCATGTCCGACCGGTTCGCCCGATACCCGGATTGATCCGCACACCCCAACACTGGATGTCATCCCGGGCGCGATGCAGCACGAAGTGGTGCTTCGCAGACCCGGGATCCTGAGGGAACGTACGAGGGCGCCGGACGGAAGCCCCGCTCAGTCGATCAGGCCGGCCTTGCGTAGCCCTTCTGCGATCGGCGCGTAGGTCTTCGGGTCCACGAACGGCGTCCGGTCCATGTGGTCGGCGAACACATAGTCGGGATTGACCTCCATCAGCTCGGCCCAGGCCACCTTGGCCTCCTCGATCTCACCCAGATGAGCCAGTGCCGAGGCCAGCATCGATCGCGAAATGTCGGTGTCCGGCTTCAGGGCAATGCGCTGCCTGAAGAGCGCCGCGGCCGTCTCGTAGTGCTCCAGCAGCAGGTGGGCCATGCCGAGGAAGTGGATGTTCTGCTGGACGTTGGCCGGGTCCAGCCGCATGGCGTGTTCGAGGGACGGAATGGCAGCGGCCGGGTCGCCGGCGTAGACCTCGTAGGTGCCCCTTGTGGTGTGGGCGAAGGCTGAATTCGGGCTGAGCTCCAGCGCCTTCTCGGCGGCCGCCAGGGCCCGCGGTGCGTCCCCCGCGGTGCCGGCCGCCCACGCCATCACGGAATGGGTGTCGGCGTCGTTCGGGTCCACCTCGATGGATTTGGCCGCGAATTCGTTGGCTGTCACCAACGACCCGTCCGGGTCGTCCGACCAGCGGAAGATGTAGTCCTGCAGGTGAGCGACGGCCATGCCGGCGTAAGCGGCGGCGAAGTCGGGGTCGGCCGCGATCGCCTGATCGAAAAGCGCCACGGCCTCCTCGAAGATCTGCCGGTTCTTGGTATCACCCTTGAGCATCTCACGGCCCTTCAGGGTCAGGTCGTGCGCCTCGACGCTCCTGGTGCCGCCGTCCTTCAGGAGTTCCTCCTCGCTCGAGGTGAGGCTCACCCGGAGCGCATCGACGATCTCACGGGTGACTTCGTCCTGCACCTCGAAGATGTCGGTCAGGTCACGGTCGAAACGGTCGGCCCAGATATGTCCGCCGGTCTTCGCGTCGATGAGCTGGGCGGTGATCCGGACCCGGTTGCCGGCCTTGCGGATTGACCCTTCGAGCACCGACGACACGCCGAGCTCCCGGCCGACGGCGCGAATATCCGGGCTCTGGCCCTTGTAGGCGAAGCTCGAATTCCGGGCGATGACCATCAGTCCGGCGACCTTGGAGAGGTCGGTGATCAGATCCTCGGTCATCCCGTCGGAGAAATACTCCTGCTCGGGGTCACCGGACATGTTGTCGAAGGGGAGAACGGCGACGGAGGCCCCCGCCGTGTCGTCCGCGGATTCGACCGCTTCCACGGTAGCTTCGGGAACGTCGCGGGCACCCGGGTCCCACTTCCAGATGCGGATCGGCCGGCCGATGTTCTTGACCTGCACCTCGCCACCGTCCTCGAACCGCACGTCGATGCGGCTGCCGACGCTCTCGTGCACGATCGAGGCGACACAGATGCCGCCGGGGTCCGCCAGCGGCTCAAGCCGCGCCGCGACGTTGACGCCGTCGCCGTAGATGTCGTCGCCGTCGATGATGACGTCGCCGAGATTGACCCCGATCCTGAGGCGGATGGCGTTGTCGACGCCCGAGTGTTCGGCCGCGCGGAGCTGAATATCGAGGGCGCATTTCACCGCGTCGACGACCGAGGAGAACTCGACCAGCGTGCCGTCGCCCATCAGCTTGACGACCCGCCCGCGATGGCGTTCGACCGCGGGATTGAACAGATCCTCGCGATGGGTCCGTAACGCGGTCAGCGTCCCGGCCTCGTCCGACGCCATCATTTTGGAGTAGCCGACCACGTCGGCCGCGAGGATCGCGGCAAGGCGTCGGCTTGTTTGCTCCTCCAGCATCGCCGTTATGTAGGCTTTCCCGGCCGTGCTTTCCAGCTTCGGGACCTGGCCGGTCGTCCTCAATGCTCATCGCGAGGGTGACACCCGCCCTTGAAGCCGAATGCGAGACCTGGGGCAACCTGCCGGCCGATCCTGACGACCTCTGGCGCGGCGTCTTGTGCCCAGCCGCAGGACAAGCTGATCGACCTGCTGGCCGTCATCGCGGCAAGAGCATTGATTCGGTGGTCGTGAAGCATGGACGGTCACATCCCCCTGCCGATCAGATCACGTGAACGGTCGCTCCTGTGGAATTGCACTAGCTCTTACGAAGCGAAGTATCGAGTGCCACCAATTCGCAGTCGCGGGACTAGGTCCTCGTTTCAACATCTACTTAGATACCTGAACCATCTGCCGCACTCGGAACCTGATCGCAACACGCGAATACTTATCTGCCGAATTATTGCGAGCAAATTACTGTTTGGAGGAAATTCTAAACAAATTGAGTATTAATCGTCAAATTTGACGGCTATTACCTAGATCGCGCCGTGGGGTGGGTTTCGACTTTGTAGCCAGTGGGGCCGGAGAGCGGATCTAAGTTGACTCTTCCCACCCAACAATGCCTAATTCAATGATACGCATTGACTACGAACTTGTTGAAGTAATGGTGATCGTCATGAAAATAATTGTGCGGTTCGCGGTGCTAATTTCCGCCCTAGCGATAGGCGATATTGCCTCTGCTCAGGATTTCTCATTCAGTGAAATCGATAGAATGACTAGTTACGAGAAGGACTTTTTGAGGATGGCGATTGAACAGGGAGAATTCGTACCGAACAGTTCGTCGTCCTACCAGGATATAGAGCTTGAGGGCATCGAGTATGGAAATCAAGACGATATCGAGCTTTTCATCATAGCGATAATAAAAGGCGTGTGCCCCGCATGCGCGACAACGAGTAGTGGCAGCACTGTTCGAGTGAAGTATGGAAATTCGTCATCCAGCGGAAAGAATGCTTATGTTATTAATTCGGACGATTACTATATTGCAAATAATATCGAGGAAAGCTGTGAGGAATTACTTGATGATCACAGGTACGAAAGAGGCGGAAAAGACATCGTGATAGTCGACAATAACGATGACGATGATAAGATCGCCCTGTGCTTCGACAGGGATTGATCGTAGATGTATGGCGGTAATTTGATGGCGTTCTTCAGTAATATTTGGGTCAGGGTGTCGTTAACTTTCCTGGTATCCATCGCCGCCATGGCCGGGATCTACCGGCTCTCTTGGCAGATGACGAGTTTTCACGGCTCACCTCGACTGTTCATTGAGCAAGGAGCCAGCGTCGCCAGCTCGATGGCGGAAATCCACAGCAAGATCTCAGGCGAGTCGACGGGTGCCATAGAGTGCAAGCTGATTATCTTGTTGGAGTCCTACACACTCCAGAAGGGCTTCGCAGAAAATGCCCATAGGATGGAGACTTTCTTCGCCAACCTGGCGCATACGAACGCACTGTTTCTAATGATCATGTTCGTCACCTTCGTGGGCATAGTGTTTGCCATCTTCCAGATGGCAAACGCCTACGAAGGGGACAAAACGGATCACAAGCAGATCGAGATCGAGGGCGCCAGTATCAAGCTCAAAACCGGCTACGTCTCCCTGGCGGTTTCGGTAATTGGCATCGCAGCGCTGTCGCTCTACCTGCCGAATGCGCACGAGGTGAAGCAGTTAGAGAACCTCACCCCTACGGAGATCGAGTTCGATGCGGGCAAGTACTTCGAGCACTGCGGCGAACACATCGAGAAGTAGAGGTTGAAGAGGTAGGTCGTCACCATCAAAGATGGAGCCGCCGGAGCAGGATCGCCGGTATCGGGGTGATGCGGTGGCCTAGTGGGCCGAGCCGCCCGCATCCTCCGAGGGCGCGCCCGCGGCCGCCATGGACTGGCGGTGCCCGGCGGCCGATTGCACCTCGATGAACAGGCGCCGCACGATCGGGTAACGTTCGCGGATGCTGCCGTCGAGCTTCTGGATCGCCGCCTCGACCTCGCCGGCGCTGAGCGTGTCCTCGAAATCGACCGAGATCGCCAGGAGAACGTCCTCGGGGCCGCGGTGCAGGGTGCGGATCTCGTTGAGGCCGATGATGGACGGCGTTGCCCGCACGATGGCCGCGATGTCGGCCTCGACTTCGGGCGTCGCCGCCTCGCCGATGAGCAAGCCCTTGGTCTCGATGGCGAGGAGGACGGCGGCGGTGGCCAGGATCCCGCCGATGACGATGGAAGCGGCGCCGTCCATCCATTCGATCTCGAAGGTGACCGCCCCCCAGATGCCGACAAAGGCCACGATCAGGCCCAACATCGCCGCGGTATCCTCGAACAGGACAGTGAAGATGACCGGGTCCTTGGAGAGGCGCACGGCGTCGATCCAGCCGAGCTTGCCTCGAGACTCCTGAAAGGCGCGGAAGGCGATCCACCACGCCACCGCCTCGAAGGCCATCGCCAGGATCAGCACCACGTAGTTGATGATCGGGTTCTCGATAGGATGCGGATGCTGAAGCTTGTTGATGCCCTCGTAGATCGACACGCCGGCGCCGACCGCGAAGATCACGATCGCGACCACGAACGCCCAGAAATAGAGCTCCGCGCCGTAGCCGAAGGGATGACGGGCGTCGGCCGGCCGTCCGGCACGGCGGATGCCGTAGAGGAGGAGCACCTGGTTGCCGGTGTCGACCAGCGAGTGAACGCCTTCCGACAGCATCGCCGACGATCCGGTCAGGCTGGCGGCGACGAACTTGGTCACCGCGATCAGCGAGTTGCCGATCAGCGCCGCATATACGACGTGCGTACCCTTTGCCGCCATGACGACGCCTCCATGCTGGTCACGTGCACGCTTTTGCCAGACAATGATCCGATGGGAAATGCCGATCCGGGCAAGAGGCGCGGCCGCACGGGCGCGGTTGCCGCCGTGGCCGTTGCGGGCTGGCTGTTGGCGGGCGTCGCGGTCAACGCGGGTGAAGCCGACGTGCTCGCCGTCGAAGCGGTGGAAACCGCGCCCGGCGTGTGGCGTTTCGACGTCACCGTGGCGCACGACGACGCCGGGTGGGATCACTACGCCGACGCCTGGGAGGTGGTGGCGCCCGACGGCTCGGTCCTGGGCACGCGGGTGCTGGCCCATCCCCACGATAATGAGCAGCCCTTCACCCGCAGCCTTGCGGGCGTGGCGATACCGCCGGAAACGCGGCAAGTCGACGTGCGGGCCCGGGACTCCGTCCATGGATTTGGCGGAGCGGTCGTGCGCGTGACCCTGGAGCGACCCTGAGGCCGAAAAACCGGCCCGGTGCTGACGCAGCGCAAGGTTCGTGCCCCGGACGCTGGTACCACATCGGCAGAAAACGGCGGAGGGAGTCCCATGAACGATTCGAACCAGGTCTCGGCGATGACGGTTCGCGACACCACGGCCAATCCGGCGCCCCTGGGTCTCAGCGCCTTCGGCCTGACCACCATCCTCCTCAACTTCCACAACGCCGGCTTCTACCCCCTCGACGCCATGATTCTGGCGATGGGCATCTTCTACGGCGGTTTGGCGCAGGTTCTGGCCGGGATCATGGAATGGCGGAAGGGCAACAGTTTCGGCACCACAGCCTTCACCTCCTACGGCCTGTTCTGGCTGAGCCTGGCGGGCATCCTCATGCTGCCCGCGCTCGGTCTCGGCGAGCGGCCGGGACCCTTCGCGATGGCGACCTATCTCGCCATGTGGGGCGCCTTCACGGCGATCCTGTTCGTCGGGACGCTCCGCCTCAGCCGCGGTCTCCAGGTGGTGTTCGCCACCTTGACCCTGCTCTTTGTCCTGCTTGCCCTGGCCGACGGCCTCGACAATCAGGTCCTTCTGCGGATCGCCGGATATGAGGGCATCGCCTGCGGTGCGATCGCCGTTTACGTCGGGCTCGGGCAGCTCCTCAACGAGGTCTACGGCCGGACGGTGGCGCCGGTCTGAGGTCATCGCATAAGCTATTGAGAGAATTGACGAAATAGCCGCCGACTTTCGACCCGCCACCATTGTATCGGCGCGCGCGAATGACTAGATTGGGCGGCGTGTATCCACTGATTCTCCGGTAGCGGTTTGTCCGATCCGATTCCGCCCGGCGCCGACGGCCCGGGCCACGACGATTCGCGAGATTTCGGCGCCATCTCCATCACCGAGGAGATGCGGCGGAGCTATCTCGACTACGCGATGAGCGTAATCGTCTCGCGCGCGCTGCCGGACGTGCGCGACGGGCTCAAGCCGGTGCATCGCCGTATCCTCCACGCGATGCACGAAAGCGGCTACGACTGGAACAAGCCGTACCGGAAATCCGCCCGCGTGGTCGGCGAGGTCATCGGTAAGTATCACCCGCACGGCGACCAGGCCGTCTATGACGCGCTGGTGCGCATGGCGCAGGATTTCTCCATGCGCGTGCCCATGATCGACGGGCAGGGCAATTTCGGCTCGGTTGACGGCGATCCCCCGGCGGCCATGCGCTACACCGAGGTGCGCCTCGCCAAGGTGGCGCACAGCATGCTTGAGGACATCGACCTCGACACGGTCGATTTCCAGGAGAACTACGACGGCTCGGAACGTGAGCCCACGGTGCTGCCGGCCCGCGTGCCGAACCTCCTGGTCAACGGCGGCGGCGGCATCGCGGTTGGCATGGCGACCAACATCCCGCCGCACAATCTCGGCGAGGTGATCGACGCCGTCATCGCCATGATCGACGATCCCGAGATCGGCACCGATGCGCTGCTCGACATCGTGCCGGGTCCCGATTTCCCCACCGGCGCCATCATCCTCGGCCGCGCCGGCATCCGGCAGGCCTACGAGAAGGGCCGCGGGTCGGTCGTCATGCGGGGCCGCGTGGTCGTCGAGACAACCCGGCGCGACCGCGAGGCGCTGGTGGTCACCGAGATTCCGTATCAGGTCAACAAGGCCGCGATGATCGAGAAAATCGCGGAGTATGTACGCGAGAAGCGGATCGAGGGCATTTCCGACATCCGCGACGAATCCGATCGCAGCGGCATCCGCGTGGTCATCGAGCTCCGCCGCGACGCCATGGCCGACGTGGTGCTCAACCAACTCTATCGCTTCACGGCGCTGCAGACGAGCTTCGGCGCCAACCTGGTGGCGCTCAACGGCGGCCGGCCCGAGACGCTGACGCTGCGCGACATGCTGACGGCGTTCGTCGCCTTCCGCGAGGAGGTGGTGAGCCGGCGCACCAAGCATCTGCTCGGCAAGGCCCGCGATCGCGCCCACGTGTTGGTCGGGCTGGCCATCGCGGTCGCCCATATCGACGAGGTCATCCGCATCATCCGCGGCGCCAAGGACCCGCAGACAGCACGCGACCAGTTGATGGCGCGGGACTGGCCGGCCCGCGATGTCGCGTCGCTGATTGCGCTCATCGACGATCCGCGCCATCGCCTGTCCGACGACGGCACCTATCGCCTGTCAGAGACCCAGGCGCGGGCGATCCTGGACCTGCGGCTGCAACGCCTGACCGCCCTGGGGCGCGAGGAAATCGCCGACGAACTGGAGAAGATCGCCAAGGACATCGAGGATTATCTCGACATCCTCCAGTCGCGCCATCGCGTGCGCGCCATCATCAAGGATGAGCTGACCGTCGTCCGCGACGAATTCGCCACGCCGCGACGTACCGAAATCGTCGAGGGTGGCGCCGATCTGGAAGACGAGGACCTGATCCAGCGCGAGGACATGGCCGTCACGGTCACCCATGCCGGCTGGATCAAGCGCGTGCCGCTCGACACCTACCGGGCCCAGCGCCGAGGCGGCAAGGGCCGCAGCGGCATGGCGACCAAGGAGGAGGATTTCGTCACCCGCCTCTTTGTCGCCAACACCCACACGCCCATCCTGTTCTTCTCCTCGCGGGGCATCGTCTACAAGCTCAAGGTCTGGCGGTTGCCGCAATCGACGCCCCAGGGTCGCGGCAAGGCGCTGGTCAACCTGCTGCCGCTGTCGCCCGGTGAGCGCATCACCTCGATTCTGCCGCTGCCCGAGGACGAGGAAAACTGGGGCAACTACGACGTCATGTTCGCCACCGTCGGCGGCAACGTCCGGCGCAACAAGCTGTCCGACTTCGTGCAGGTCAACCGCAACGGCAAGATCGCCATGAAGTTCGACGACGAGAGCGAGGCCATCGTCGGCGTCCAGCTCTGCTCCGAGGCCGACGACGTCCTCCTGACGTCGGCCGGCGGCCAGTGCATTCGCTTCCGCGTCGGTGACGTGCGCGTCTTCAAGGGACGCGATTCACGCGGCGTGCGCGGCATCGCGCTGGAGAAGGGCGGCCGGGTGATCTCGATGGCGATCCTGCATCATTTCGCCGCCGAGGCCGACGAACGGAACGCCTACCTCAAGATGAGCCGCGCGGTCCGCGGCGAGGAGGATGACGGCAGCGGCGACGGCAATGGCAATGGCAACGGCGAAACCGCGGCCGGCGGCGGCGAACTCAGCCAGGAGCGCTACGCCGAGATGAGCGCCGCCGAACAGTTTATCCTCACCGTCTCGCAGAACGGCTACGGCAAGCTGTCCTCGTCCCACGAGTACCGGGTGACCGGGCGCGGGGGGAAGGGGATCGTCGCCATGACCGTGAACAAGCGCAACGGGCCGCTGGTTGCCTCGTTCCCGGTCGAGGACAGCGACGAAATCCTGATGGTCTCCGACGGCGGCCAGATCATCCGCGTTCCGGTCGACGGCATCCGCATCACCAGCCGCGCCGCCCAGGGCGTGACGGTGTTCGACACCGCCGACGACGAGAAGGTGGTCTCGGTCGAACACCTGAGCGAGGAGGGCGACACCGAGGCACCGGTCGACGGCGAGGAACCCGCCACCGAGTAGCCGACGACAGTCGGTATCAAACGCGAAAGCCGCCGGCGGTGGGGGCGCCAGCGGCTTCCTTGGAGGCCAGAACAACTGGGGTGGATTGTTCCGGCAAACCTTGTCGAGCGTCACTCGGCGTGCGTCACCGGCATCCGCGTCAGATAGGACACGCCGTCGCCGCGGGTTTCGACCGTCAGTTCGGCCGTTTCGACCGCGACGATGGGCAGGCGATCGCCTTTGGCAACGCTCTCGGCCTTGATATCGGTGGCCGACGACGCGGTCGCAAGGCCGAGGGCAACCACGGCGGCAACCGTGGTGGCGACGATGGCGACATGAAAGCGGACGTTCATGGGCTTCTTCCTGCCTGTGATCCGATGATCGCCAGTCAAGCGCACCACGTCTGAACCGAAGCGGAGTGTCGCGTTCATCGTGCGTTCAGCCCTGGAAATCTTCGCCGAAGGCAACGTCGAAGCGATGGCGCAACGCGACCTGGGCGTCGGATTCGATCGGGATGACGCGCACGGCGTCGTTGACGTTGCCGGTCAGGCACGACGCCGGGATGTTCGGCCAGGCCGTATGGGCGCACGCCTCGTTGATGCCGGGGTTCCGTGTCTGGCCACCCAGGCTGGCGCTGGCGATGGTCGCGCCGACCGTGGCCGAGACCGCAAGCGCGAGGGCAAGACTGCGAAGCTTCATCTGACGACCCTCCCTGGTTCGGGCGCTTGTGCGCGCCTTGTTCTGAGCCGTATATGGCGACGCGGTTCTAAACCGGCAGTGAACGCCGTCACAGGATCGGCAACCACACGTTGTCGTGGTTGCCAAAGTGTTGATCGGAAAGGTAAAAATGCGCCCACAACCGGCAGACGGCGAAACGACTGGTGCCGCCGGGTGGGCCGCGCTGTGGTTGCCGGCACGGTGACCAGCCTGTATACGCGCGGGCGTCCAAGTCGCGAGGAGCACGCCGTTGGTGACGCGCGTCGCCTTCTATCCCGGAACCTTCGATCCGCTGACGAACGGTCACATCGACATCGTCATGAAGGCCCTGCAACTCGCCGACCGGTTGGTGCTGGCCATTGGCGTTCATCCCGGCAAGACGCCGCTCTTCTCCCTCGACGACCGGTTCGCGATGCTGCAGGAGTTCGCCTCCGCGTTGGAAAGCGAAACTGCCGGCCGCGTCGAGGTGATCACCTTTGACGGCCTGGCGATCGACGCCGCGCGTGAGGCCGGCGCGTCGATCTTCGTGCGCGGACTGCGCGATATCGGCGACTTCGATGACGAAATGCAGATGGCGGGCATGAACCAGACCATGGCGCCGGAGCTGGCCACGGTCTTCCTGCCGTCGTCGCCGGGCCGTCGTCACATCACCGCCACGCTTGTGCGTCAGGTCGCGGCGGCGGGCCGCGACGTGAGCGAGTTCGTGCCCGATTTTGTCCGCTATCGGATCGATCACAAGGTCGCCGGGCGAAACACCGGCTGACCCACCTTCGAGGAGACGTCCCCCATGCCCAAACTTGCCGTGGCGCTGGTCGCCGCGTTCTTCGCCGTCGTCACCGTCGCCGGTTGGGCGGGTGCGGCCGAGGTCGATCCCGAGAACACGGTCTACATGGACCTCGCCTCGGGGCGCGTGGTGATCAAGTTGCGCCCGGATCTGGCGCCCAATCACGTGGCCCGCGTCAAGGAGCTGGTGCGCGCCGGGTTCTACGACGGCACGCCCTTCCACCGCGTCATCGACGGTTTCATGGCCCAGGGCGGCGACCCGACGGGCACGGGCGCGGGCGGCTCGGACCTGCCGGATCTCAGCGCCGAATTCACCAACACACCCTTCGTCCGCGGGGTGATCGGCGCCGCGCGGACCCCCGATCCCAATTCGGCCAACTCGCAGTTCTTCATCATGTTCGGCGCGGCGCGCCATCTCGACGGCGCCTATACCGTGTGGGGCGAGGTGGTGGACGGCATGGAGCATGTCGACCGGATCAAGCGCGGCGAACCGGTGAACGATCCCGACCGCATCATCTCGATGCGCGTTGCCGCCGACCAGTCCTGAAAAACCGAGGAGAGCCGACATGGCCACCTATGACGACCCGGAAAACACCCTGCTTCTGGCCACCACCAAGGGCGATGTTGCGATCGCGCTGCGCGCCGACCTCGCGCCCAAGCATGTCGCCCGCATCAAGGAACTCACCCGAGAGGGCTTTTACGACGGCGTGGTCTTCCACCGCGTCATCGACGGTTTCATGGCCCAGACCGGCGATCCGACCGGCACCGGCACCGGCGGCTCGGGCCAGAACCTGGCGGCGGAGTTCACACCCACGCCGCACAAGCGCGGCACCTGCTCCATGGCCCGCGCCGCCAATCCCGACTCCGCCGACAGTCAGTTCTTCATCTGCTTCGCCGACTCCTCGTGGCTCGACGGCCAGTACACCGTCTGGGGCGAGGTGATCGACGGCATGGAGCATGTCGACCGGATCAAGCGCGGCGAACCGGTGGCCGATCCTGACAAGATCGTCAGCGCAAAGATCGCCGCCGACGCCTGAGCCCGCCGTTCACGGCGGGACGGTCAGCTTCCGCTCCGCCTGCGCGCGACCGCGATGCCGGTGGTGATCGCCGGTATCGAGACGTAGGTCAGCGCGATATCGACGACGTACTCGGCGAGCGACATCTGGAAGACCAGCAGGAAGATCGGCAGGTCGAGCACGATCGATATCACCGCCCAGGCGAAGCCGAGCGCCAGGCCGAACGTCAGGCCCGTCCGGGTCTCGCCGCGGAAGAAGGCGAGGGTCAGCACCACCGCCGAGACGACGGCCGTCACGGTGATCAGGCTTTCGAACAGGGCCCTGTCCACCGTTCGGACTTCGAACAGCAGGAATGCGACAACGAACGGGATGAGCCACAGCGCGACACCGTAGATGAGGACACGTATCCAGTTCATCTTGTTTCTCCCGTATTCGGGGGCGCCCATAGTGCGCCCGCCACGGCGTGGCTGGCGTTGACCACGCGCAAATGCGATGTCCGCCGATGAATGGCTGCTGGACGGTCCGCCGGAGCGACTGATGCGCGTCGACCTGTTTGATTTCGACCTGCCGGAGGACCGGATCGCCCTCCATCCGGCGCGCCCGCGCGACGCCGCGCGCCTGCTGGTGGTCCATGGCGACGGGCGTCTGGACGACCGGAGTTTCCGCGATCTGCCGTCCCTGCTCAGCGCCGGGGATGCGCTGGTCTCCAACGATACAAGGGTCATCCGCGCCGAACTGCATGGCGAAAGGCGGCGCGGCGAGGCCGTGGCCCGCGTCCGGGCGACACTCGCCCATCGCGACGGTCCGGACACGTGGCAGGCCCTGATCCGGCCGGCCAAGCGGATCGCGCCCGGCGACCGCCTGCAGTTCATCGGTGGCGACGTGGCCGCGGAACTGACCGCGACGGTCACATCGGTTGGGGAGGGCGGCTTCGTAAGCCTGCGCTTCGATCGCGAGGGGGCGGACCTCGACGCGGCGGTGGCCGCGGTCGGTCATATCCCGCTGCCGCCTTACATTTCGGGGCGCCGGGGCGAAGCCGATACCGATGCCGACGACTACCAGACCCTGTTCGCGGCCAAAGACGGCGCGGTCGCGGCACCGACGGCGGGCCTGCATTTCACCGATCGCGTCCTCGCCGATCTGCGCGCGGCCGGCGTGGCGCAGTACACGCTGACCCTCCACGTTGGCGCCGGCACCTTCCTGCCGGTCAAGGCCGACGACACCGACGATCATGTCATGCATGCCGAGTGGGGCGAGGTCGACACGGCCACGGCAGCGGCACTGAACAAAACGCGCGTCGCCGGCGGACGTATCGTCGCCACCGGCACCACAAGTCTCCGGCTTCTGGAAAGTGCCGTCGATGAGACGGGAAAGCTCCATCCCTTTGCCGGCGAAACATCGATCTTCTTGACGCCCGGATCGGTGTTTCGCGCCACCGACGCGCTGATCACCAACTTCCACCTGCCGCGCTCGACGCTGTTCATGCTTGTCTGCGCGTATTGCGGCATCGCGACCATGCAGCGCGCCTATCGCCATGCTGTCGAGGCCGGCTATCGTTTCTATTCCTACGGCGACGCCTGCCTGTTGTTTCCGCAAGAGGGCACATGAGCCGCGAGATCGCCTTCACCATCGCCGCCCGGGACGGCGCGGCCCGGACGGGAAGCCTGACGCTGCCCCGCGGCACGATCCGCACGCCGGCCTTCATGCCGGTCGGCACGGCCGGGACGGTCAAGGCCATGTACATGGATCAGGTCCGGGCGCTCGGCGCCGACGTGATCCTCGGCAACACCTATCACCTGATGCTGCGGCCCGGCGCGGAGCGGATCGCGCGCCTCGGCGGCCTGCACGCCTTTTCCGGCTGGAACGGCCCGATCCTGACCGATTCCGGCGGCTTTCAGGTGATGTCGCTCGCCACGTTGCGGACCGTCGACGATTCCGGCGTGACCTTCCGCTCCCATATCGACGGCACCGAGCACCGCATGTCGCCGGAAGACTCGCTCGCCATCCAGGCGGCGCTCGATTCCGACATCCGCATGCAGCTCGACGAGTGCGTGGCGCTGCCCGCCGACCGCGGCACCATCGAGACCGCTATGCGCCGCTCGCTCGCCTGGGCCGAGCGGTCGAAGGCGGCGTTCGGCGCGCCGGCCGGCCGGGCCCTGTTCGGGATCGTCCAGGGCGGCGACCAGCCGGATCTCAGGGTCGCCTCCGCCGAAGCGCTGGCGGGCATCGGCTTCGACGGCTATGCGGTCGGCGGCCTTGCGGTCGGCGAGCCGCAGGCGGTGATGCTCGACATGCTGGCGGTCACCGTGCCGGCGCTCCCCGACGACGCACCGCACTACCTCATGGGCGTCGGCGAGCCGGACGACATCCTGAAGGCGGTCGCGCGCGGCATCGACATGTTCGACTGCGTGCTGCCGACGCGAGCCGGCCGCCACGGCGTCGCCTACACACGGTTCGGCAAGCTCAACCTCAAGAACGCGCGCCACGCCGACGACCCGCGCCCCCTCGACGCGACGGCCGACTGGGCGCCGGCGCGGGATTACAGCCGCGCTTACCTGCACCACCTCGTGAAGGCCGGCGAACCGCTCGCCGGCATGTTCCTGTCCTGGAACAACCTTGCCTACTACCAGCACCTGATGGCCGGTATCCGCGACGCGATCGCCGGCGGCTGCCTCGCCGATTTGAGCGCGGCCTGCGAACAGGGCTGGGCGGACGGCGACTTGCCGGTGTGGACCGGCTAGGCTGGCGCCGGGCGCAGCGATACTTTTCCGTCGTTCCGTGCGCGATGCAGCACGAAGTGATGCTTCGCAGACCCGGAACCTTTCGCCGTCGTGAATCTGGATTCCGCATCTGCGGAGCGTCATCGGAGATGCCGCACCGCGTGCGGAATGACGATGGGGTGCAGGCACCGGTGCGAGCACGCGACGACGACAGAGAAGGAGCGCCAACCACCCCACCGTCGTTCCGTGCGCGTGTGCAGCACGAAGTGGTGCACCGCAGACCCGGAACCTCAAGCCGAATGAGCGCCCGGGAAGACGCCCGCGTTCAGATCGCCGTGCCCGGATCCCGGGTGATCTGGACGCCATTGATCCGCCAGGTGCCGTCCGGCTGCTGCTGGACCGCGTAGGCCGCGACCCAGCTATTGCCCTTGGGGCCGACGAGGAAGACCTGCTGCAGGAGCGACCCGCCGATCTCGACGATCTCGCCGAAGGCCACCTGTTGGGCGCGATAGACGGCCGGGTAGCCGCGCTCGACCATCACCATGAAGCGCTCGGAGGTCTGGAACAGCGACCGGATCGTGGGCGAGGCGAAGGCGAACGCGGCCTCGCCGTCGTCCTGCAGGAACGCAGCGATCTGGTCGCGGATCATCATCTGGATCGACGCCCGGTCCGCCTCGCCCGGTGGCTCGGCGAGCGCACTCGTGGCGAGTATGGCAGCGCCGGCGACTATGGCGATGGCGAGCGGACGCAACGGTTTCGGCATGGGCCCCGTCTCCTTCTCCGTCGTGAAGGAGATAGCTCCGGAACCTGTCGCGGCAAGCCCGGTCGCGGGCGTCAGCGATAGGTGGCCACGAAACGGCGCAGGATGCGCTCCGGCACCTCCACCTGCTCGCGGCGACACATGGCGATCAGCCGGTCGGCGTCCTCCGGCGGAAAGTAGCCGTAGTCGCGATAGGTGCGAATGCGCAGCTCGAACACCTCGGGGTCGGCCTCGGGGTGAAACTGCGTCGCGTAGACGTTGCGCCCGTGGCGGATCATCTGGAACGGACAGGCGGCCGACGACAGCAGGTGGACGCAGCCCGGCGGCAGGGCCTGCACCGCCTCCTTGTGGCCGACGAACGCCTTGAAGCGGGCTGGAACACCGTCGAGCAGCGGATCGTCGCGTCCCGCCTCGGTGACCTCGCACAACGACGCGCCCACGTCTTCGCCGTAGCGCTCCTTGCTCACCGGCGCCCCGAGGTGATGGGCGAGGATGCCGATGCCGTAGCAGCACCCCATGAAGGGCACGTCGCGCGCGGTGATCTCGGGCATGAGGCCGAGCACCGCGTCCTCGATCCGCTTTTCGATCGGCGCCTTCCTGTCGTCGGGGTCGCTCACGCAGCCCGGCCCGCCGCCGACGATGACGCCGGCGTAGTCGTCGAGGTCGAGATGGGCCTCGAGCGCCGTCTGGTCGAGGCGCACCCGGCGCGTCTCGGCCGCCTCCAGCCCGCTCTTGGCCAGGATCGCCGCGTACTCGTTGTCGGAAGCGACGGTCTCCGGGCGAAGCTGCAGGATGAGAAACGGTTTCATCGGGCGGGGAAGGCAGGAAGGCGGGTCGGTGGGCAGGTCGGCGGGTCGGCGCGCACCTTGTCCGCATGCGGGGCGGTTCGTCAACGGGGCTGTCACCAGCGATCACGTAATGCGCGGGCCGACATGCACCGGCGCGACGCCGGCTGCCGATGGAGGGCGTTGGCACCGACCATCATTGACCGCCGCGGGGGCCGTGCTTACGTTCCGCGGCGACGGCGGGCCTTAGAGCCTGAGTCGTGCGAGCGCGTAGCTCAGTTGGTAGAGCAACTGACTTTTAATCAGTAGGTCCTCGGTTCGAGCCCGAGCGCGCTCACCAATAGCCTGAGACTCGATAGAGTTTGTAAGGTGGATATTATTGGACCTTGGCGGAGAAGGCCTCATCTCCGACGCCTTCTGGCGTTCCCGGTGGGCCGGACGTGGTTTCGTCTAGCTGAGTGGCTTGATTGCTCCATCGGAGAGCAATCCTTTCGTAGTTCGCAAACAGCGGAGCGTGATAACTGCAATCGCCGCTATCGCATTTCCATCGCTCACGCTGAATGAAGTCCGCTGCAGCGTTCCAATCGCGTACGAAAGGATGCCCCGTTCACGGGCGCTCCTTTCGTAGTTGACGGGGGACTGGTAGCCGCGGGCCGAGTGGCGCCGGCCGGGATTGTACCATCCTCGATGAACTGGAAGACGGCCATGCGGGCCTCGGCCTTGGTCTGGAACTCGCGGCGATCGAGGAGCTCGCATTCCAGGGTCGCGAAGAAGCTCTCGCACATCGCATTGTCACAGGCATCGCCGACCGATTCCATGGATGGGCGAACGCCTGCGCTTGACGCTCGTCCGCCGAGCAACGTCAGCAAAGCGGTGATGCATTTCTTTGACTTGTGGTCTGCAGCGACCGTCGGTGCGCGCCGTTGACGTGTGGTGTGTACCCATGTCGGTCGGCGGCCGGACAGGTCGCGAGAACGCACGTCCACTCTCTATAACCTGCTGACTTATCTATGGAATTATCTGGTTCTCAGACGCCATAGGTTCGGCCAAGCTACGTAGTCCATAGACGCGCTACACATGTATCGTAGAAAAAAATGTAGTTGAACTACCTTGACGGAGAAGGGGACGTTCGACAATCATGCTCGTCCGACGGGCCGTTCAGGTCCGTCGATCCAACAGTGGGGAGGACTGATGAAAACGCTCATGCAAGTGGTTTGCGCGGCGTCGCTCGCCGTTGCGCCGGTCGCCTTGTCCGGTTTGGCGCACGCCGAGGACGGTGGCACAAAGGTCTTTGTCGATACCGGGATTCCGGAGAGCTGGTTTGGGGGGTTTCAGACCGCGTCTGACCTGGGCATCACGGACTTCAAGGAAGCGCCCAGCCTGAAAGCGATGGTCGACGCCGGCGACTTGCCGCCGGTTGCCGAACGGTTGCCGGCCGATCCGCCGGTGGTGGAACCGTATGGTGCGGTCGGGAACTACGGCGGCACGGCCCTGATCTGGGCGCAGGAACGCGACTACCGCGGCGACACGATGACCTTCAACTGGCCCGAATCGGGCGGAGACTTTCCGGCCGGGCGACCGACTCCGGATGGTCAGCAAGTGGTCCCGTACGGATTGGCCGGCTGGTCCTACAACGACGACGCAACCGAGATGACGATCAACTTCCGTGAGGGCCTGAAATGGTCGGACGGCGTCGAGGTGACGGCCGATGACTTCATGTTCTGGTGGGAACACGTCGCCACCAAGCGTGAACTCTCGCCCGTCACGCCGGACAAGTTGCGCCCGGTTGGCGTCGCCAATGTCGAGAAGCTGGACGACTATACCGTCAAGATCACCTGGCTGGCGCCGAATCCACGAGCCCACGAACAGTTCTACGTTCGTCTGTGGCCGGCGCGGCCCTTCAACCCGGCCCACTTCATGAAGCAGTACCATCCTGACTTCATTGGCGAGGAAGAAGCGAATCGCCTGGCCGAGGAAGCCGGATACGAAAACTGGGGCAAGTTCTACATCGCGCTCGCAAGCCGCAACCGCGGGGGCCTGGCCGATCGTCCCGACCTGCCTTTCCAGACTCCGACCGTGCGTCCGTTCCTCTACGTCGAGCGAACCGCCCAGGGCATGTTGTGGAAGCGCAATCCTTACTGGCCCTTCGTGGACACGGAAGGCAATCAGCTTCCCTACATCGACGAGATCCGCATCAGCCTCGCGGGCAGCCCGCAGATTGCGGTCGCGAAGATGGTGACCGGCGAAGCCGACATCTCGTCGCGCTTCACGCAGACCGTCGATATCCCGAGCTACAAGGCCAATGAAGAGCGCGGTGGCTACACCACCCATCTCTATCATCGCGTCTACGGTTCCGACGTATCGCTGCAGCTCAACCTGTCCCATCCTGACGATGACATGAGAGAGCTCTTCTGGAATCCGAAGTTCCGGCAGGCGCTTTCCCACGCCCTTGATCGCGACGAGATCAACAACAAGGTGTACTACGGCGAAGCCAACGTCATGCAGGCAACCATTCCGCCGACCAGCCAGTTCTTCAAGCCGGAATACGCGGAAGCCTTCGTGGCGTACGATCCCGCCAAGGCCAACGCGCTGCTGGACGAAATCGGCATGGTCGACACCGATGGCGACGGCTGGCGGGAGATGCCGAACGGCGAACCGTTCAATCCCGAACTGGTCCACGCTCCGATCGGTATCGATCCGGCACCGGTGGTAGAGCTGTGGAAGCCGATGTTCGACGACATCGGGCTCGAGATCGAGATCAAGGCGATCAGTCGCGAACTCCACGACACCATGTGGCCGGCCAATGAGGGCGACATGCACGCCCTTCTGATGGACCAGCTCACCGATACGTCGTTCGGTGTCGCCGACAAGGACTTCTCGCCGGCCGGTGAGGACGAGGGCAAGGACACGCCGTGGCCTGCTTACCGCACCTGGTACATCACCAACGGTGAGCGGGGCATGGAACCGCCGGCCATCCTCCAGGACACGATTGCCTGGCGCGATACGCTTGCGACCTCACCGGATGGGTCGGCGCGTGCCGAGGCGGCCACGAACCTCTTGCAAACGCAGGCGGAGAACCTTTGGTACATTGGTACGGTGTCGATGGCGCCGCACCCGGTTCTCGTGTCGAACCGTCTCAGGAATGTGCCCAACAAGGGGCTGTGGGACTGGCGTATGACCTACATGGGCCAGATGCTGTCTCACCAGTTCTACATCGAGGAATAGCGGTTCCGAACTGAGAAACCTCCCGCGGCGCGCTGTTGCGCCGCGGGAACCAGCCACGGACCAGCTATGACTGCCTACATCATCCGGCGGTTGATCTACATGATCCCGACCGTCTTCGTCATCAGTGTCATCTCCTTTCTGATTATCCAGGCGCCGCCCGGTGATTTTCTCACCGTCTACATGGCGGAGCTGCAAGAGACGCTCGGACCGCTCTCGCTGGAAGAGCTAGAATTTCTGCGGCACCAGTACGGGCTCGATCAGCCCATGTGGGAGCAGTATTTCCGCTGGATCTGGAACATCATCACTGAGGGTGACTTCGGTCCGAGCCTGGCGCAGGAACGCCCGGTCCGCGAAATCCTGATCGAGCGCATTCCACTGACGATCGGCATCACCTTTCTGACCCTGGCCTTCACCTGGATCGTCGCGATCCCGCTCGGCGTCTATTCGGCGGTGAAGCAGTATTCCATGTTCGATTACTCGTTCACCTTCGCAGCGTTCCTGGGGCGCTCGATTCCCGAGTTCATGCTGGCCCTAGTGCTGATGTACATGGCCTATTCCTTCTTCGGGTGGAGCCTCGGCGGGCTCTACTCCCCGGAGTATCAGTTTGCTCCCTGGTCGTGGGGCAAGGTCGTCGATCTCGCCAAACACCTGTTGCTGCCGGTCATCGTGATCGGTGCATCGGGGACCGCCTTCATGGTGCGCGTGCTGCGCGGCATGGTGCTCGACGAGCTGGGCAAGCTTTACGTCCAGACCGCACGCGCCAAGGGCCTGGCCGAGCGCGTGGTGATCTGGAAGCACGTCTTCCGCATCTCCTTCCTGCCGATCGTCTCGACCGTGGGCTGGCTGCTACCGCAGCTGGTGTCCGGCGAGATCATCGCGTCGATCGTTCTCAATCTCCCGACAACCGGGTCGGCCATGTTCAACGCGTTGCGCGATCAGGACATGTATCTGGCCGGCAGCTTCGTGCTGATCCTTTCGATGCTCACCGTTATCGGAACGCTTGTCTCCGACATCCTGCTGGCGGTGATCGATCCGAGGATTCGCTATGACTGATCCCGGACGCGAAAAGCCACTCGAAATCGCGCCCGTCAAGGAGCCGGTGGCGGCAGCCGCCGACACGGACGCGCTGGCTGCAGACGATCAGGGCGCGCACCGTGCCGCCGAGACGCAATGGCGACTCATCATCCGCCGGTTCCGGCGCCATCGCCTGGCCGTCATCAGTTTCTGGACGCTGGTCGTCATGTACATCGTCGGGGTCGCGGCGCCGGAGTTCTTTGCACCCTACGGTGCCTGGACCGAATTTGACGATACCTACCTGCCGCCGCATGAGGTGAGGATCATCGACGCGGAAGGCAATCTGCGGGCCCCCTTTGTCTACGACTGGATCAAGGAAAGGGATCCGGAAACCTGGCAATTCACCTACACGCCTGACACCAGCGTCCGGTATCCGATCAAGCTGTTCCATCGCGGCGGCGAGTATGTGCTGTGGGGGCTCTTCAAGTCAGACCTCCATCTCTTCGGCGTCGACGCGCCGGGCAAGTACAACATGATCGGCACCGATGCGCTCGGCCGCGACCTTTTGAGCCGCACGATCCATGCCTGCCGTGTGTCGCTGACCATCGGCTTTGTCGGTGTCTTCATCAGCCTGATCCTAGGGCTGTTGCTCGGTGGGCTTTCGGGACTGATCGGCGGGGTGGTCGATGACATCATCCAGCGTATCATCGAGGCTCTCCAGGCGATTCCGCAACTGCCGCTCTGGCTGGCGCTGGCGGCTGCCGTGCCCCGTTCGTGGAGCGCGGTCGAGGTCTACTTCGCCATCACGGTGATTCTCTCGCTGATGGCCTGGACCGGCCTGGCGCGGGTGGTGCGTTCCAAGTTCATCTCGCTCAGGGAAGAGGACTACGTGACAGCCGCGCGCGGCTACAACGCGCCCACGATGACGCTGATCGGCCGGCATCTGGTGCCGAACTTCATGAGCTACATCATCGTCAGCCTGACGCTGGCGATCCCTGCCATGATCCTCGCCGAAACCTCGCTGAGCTTCCTGGGCGTCGGACTGCGGCCACCGGTGGTGAGCCTCGGCGTTCTGCTTCAGAAGGCGCAGAGCTTCCAGAACGTCCAGCTGTTCCCGTGGCTCTTGTCGCCCGGCCTGGTCGTCGTGGTTGTGGTGCTCGCCTTCAACTTCGTGGGCGATGGCCTGCGCGACGCGGCGGACCCGTACAAATGAGCGAGTCTCGGAGCGCCAGCGCCGGTGAGGTGTCGGCCACAGCGGACGGGGCCGAGCTTCTGACCGTCAGAGGGTTGAAGAAGCACTTTCCGATTCTGCGCGGCGTGTTCCGGCACGTCGTCGGGCATGTGCGTGCTGTCGACGGGGTCGATATCAACATCAAGCGGGGCGAAACGCTTGGGCTGGTGGGCGAATCCGGTTGCGGCAAGACCACGGTCGGTCGCTGTATACCGCGTCTCATCGAACCGACATCGGGTGAGATGCTGTTCCGGCCCGAAGACGTGGCCGCGGACATCGTGGAGGCCGACAAGACATCGCTCGCCCAGATCAGGCGGCAGGTCCAGATCATCTTTCAGGATCCGATGTCGTCGCTCAACCCGCGCTTGACGGTACGCGACATCATTGCCGATCCGCTCAAGGTCAACCGTATCGGCAATCGCAGCGAGCAGACCGATCGCGTGATCGAAGCCATGAAGCGCGTCGGCCTTGCGCCGGAGATGTTCAACCGTTTCCCGCATGAATTCTCCGGCGGACAACGTCAGCGCATCGGCATTGCCCGCTCGCTGATCCTCGATCCGCGTCTGGTGATCTGCGATGAGGCTGTGTCGGCCCTGGATGTCTCGATCCAGGCGCAGATCGTCAATCTGCTGGCCGACCTCCAGTCCGAGTTCGGGCTGACCTACCTTTTCATCTCGCACGACCTGAGCGTGGTCGAGCATATCTCCAATCGGGTCGCGGTCATGTATCTCGGTCGGGTGGTGGAACTGGCCGACGCCGACGACCTCTACCAGGGCCCGCAGCATCCCTACACCGAGGCGCTGCTGCTTTCGACGCCATCGGCCGATCCGCTGGCGCGGTCACGGAAACCACCGTTGCAAGGCGGTGTCCCGGACCCGTCCGCTCCGCCCAACGGTTGTCACTTCCATCCGAGGTGCCCCTACGCCGAGCCGCAATGCGCCGCCGAGGTTCCGGAACTCACCGACGTTGGCGATGGCCACATGGTGGCGTGCCACCGCGCGGCCGACCTCGATCTGGTCGGATACGAGCGGATTCACCAGGCCCGTAGAGACCCAAACCAGGAGGCGGGGGCGTCATGACCGATACGTCAACGCTGCTCCAGGTCGAGAACCTGGTCACCCATTTCGATACCGACGACGGCCTTGTGCAGGCGGTGCGTGGTGTCAGCTTCAGCCTCGACAAAGGTAGGACATTGGGCGTGGTCGGCGAGTCCGGATCGGGCAAGTCGGTTGCGGCGCTTTCCATCACCCGGCTCCTGCCCCGACCCAAGGCGCGCATTGTCGAGGGGCGGGTTCGCTATGTCAGCCCGAACGGTCCCGTCGACCTCACCGAGCTCGACCCGGCAGGCGCCGAGATCAGGGCGATCCGCGGCAACGACATCGCCATGATCTTTCAGGAACCGATGACGTCGCTGAATCCGGTCTTCACCGTCGGCGCGCAGATCGTCGAGGCGATCCGCCTGCATCACGATGTGGGAAAGCGCGAAGCCCGCGAGCGCGCGGCTGCCATGCTCGACAAGGTCGGGATCCCCAACCCCTCACAGCGCATCAAGGAGTACCCGCACCAGTTTTCAGGCGGCATGCGCCAGCGCGCGATGATCGCCATGGCGCTGTCCTGCAATCCCCGCATCCTGATCTCCGACGAACCGACCACCGCGCTGGACGTGACCATCGCGGCCCAGATTCTCACCCTGATCCGCGATCTCCAGGACGAGTTCGGCATGTCGGTGCTGATCATCACCCATGATCTGGGGGTGATTGGCGAAGTGGCCGACGAGGTTGTCGTGATGTATGCCGGCCAGATCGTCGAGCGCGCCAGCACGGTCAAGCTCTTCTACGAGCCGAAGCATCCCTATGCGCAAGGCCTCCTGCGTTCCACGCCCAAGATTGGCGTGCGCAAACGGCTGACACCGATTGCCGGGGTCGTTCCCAGCATGAGCCGTATCCCCAAGGGATGCGCCTTCGCCGCGCGCTGCAGCGAAGCCATGAACATCTGTCGTCAACAGGATCCGCCGGAGTTCGATCTCGGTGGCGGGCACGGTGTCCGGTGCTGGCTGCACCAGGATGCGGGCGCAGCGCAGGCAACGGCGACCACAAGCCAATCAGATTCGACACAGACACATAAAGGGGCAGATTGATGAAGTACGGGTTTTCGACACTGGGCTGTCCGGCCTGGTCATTCGACGAGATACTGTCGCGAGCCAAGGCCTACGGATTCAGCGGATTTGAAGTCCGCGGCATCCAGGGCGAGATGGATCTCCTGAAGATCCCGGAGTTCCAGCCGGCGGCACAGGCAGAGACGCTGCGCAAGACCGCCGACCACGGTCTTGAGATGATGATGCTCATGACCGGCTGCCGCTTCTCGTCCGATGATCCGGCGGTACGCCGCGCCAACATCGACGATGCGAAAGCCAATCTCGACCTCGCCGCGGCGATGAACATCGACAAGATCAGGGTGTTTGGCGGCGTGATTCCCGACGGGGTCACCCGCGACGAAGCCCACGCCTGGATCGCCGACAGCCTGCGCGAGGTGTGCGAGCACGGCCAATCGGTCGGTGTGAATCCGACCATCGAAGCTCACGACGACTTCTCCGACACGCACATCGTGCGCGACATGCTCAACCTCGTCGGTCACCCGTTCCTCATGGTTCAGTGGGACATCCATCATCCCTTCCGGAAACATGGTGAGGCGCCGGCGACCGGTTGGGCCAACATCGGCGAGCGCGTCGTCGACACCCACTTCAAGGACTCGTTCATCAATCCGGAGCGCAAGCAGGGCTACGAATACTGCCTGATGGGCGAGGGCGACATTCCCAACCGGGACGCGCTGAAGCTCCTGATCGACGGCGGCTATGACGGCTATCTCACCCTCGAGTGGGAGAAAGCGTGGCAGGACTATCTTCCCGAGCCGACCGTCGGCTTCCCGCAATATGTGGAGAAGATGAACACGTATCTCGAAGAGCTTGGCGCACCGATCGAGGTGCACGCATGACTGCCGTTGCCGAGATTCTATTTCAGGACGTCGAGACAGCCGCCTTTGTTGCCCGCGACGACGAAACGGTTCCGCTCGCGCCCGACGAAGTTGCCGGCGAGACCCTGTATTCGCTCCTGAGCGCCGGGACCGAGCTCAACATCTACCTCGGTGAGTACCAGAAGCAGGGGCTGGCCTGGGGGCGACTGCCGTTCGTCCCCGGCTACGCCGCCGTGTTTCAGGTGGAAGCTGTCGGGTCCGATGTGGACGATATCGCGGTCGGTGACGTGGTGTTCTGCATGGGCAAGCACATGTCACGCCAGCGCCTGCCACGCCGGAATGTGTTGCCGCTTCCCGCGGGCCTCGACCCGGTGATGGGCCCCTTCGCGCGGCTCGCCAATATCGGCATGAGCTGCCTGACCACGGCGGAAGCACGGCCCCCGGCGACGGTGGTGTCCATGGGCCTGGGGCTCGTCGGCCTGGCCGGTGCGATGCTCTTCGACCTGTCCGGCTACCGGGTGATTGCCGTCGATCCCGTCGAGGCGCGACGGGAACTGGCCCGGGAACGCGGCCTGACGGAGGTGGTATCGGAGATCGATCCGTCGGCGGTCGGCAAGGTGCCGCTGGTGCTTGATTTCAGCGGCCATGAAACCGCGATCAGCGCCGGCCTGGACGTGGTGGCGCAAGGTGGCGAGGTGGTCGTCGCCGGCGTTCCCATGATCCGCAAAGCCGATATCTACGCGCAGGAAATCCTCAACAAGGTCTTTCGCTCCGTCGCCCGGTTGCGAAGCGGCAAGGAGCAGCAGGTCGCCGCACACCCGACGCCGTTCCGCAGTGGCAGCATGTTCGAGAACATGGCCGGGGTGCTGCAATGGATCGCCGACGGCCGGTTGAACTTCGAAGGTCTCTACGAGATGGGATCGCCGCGCGACGCGCAGTCGATCTACCAGGATGTTCTTCACATACGGCACGGCAAGCTGACGGTCATGTTCGACTGGTCCGATATCTAACCCCGGGACGGGGGCGACGGCGGGACCGGAGCGCTCGCGGTTCAGGGTTGGGACTGGCGAGCGTTCCGGTTCGCGCCTTGTCGTCGGCGGACACGCACCTGGCCCGCGAGTACCAGGAGGGACCTTGATGATCACATTCCAAAGCCTCGGCCATGTCGCCATCCGTTCGCCGGACCCCGACGGTGTCGCGCGGTTCTACAGCGAGCGGCTCGGGCTTGCCGAGATGTTCAGGATGGACGACGCAGACGGCTGTCTCTGGCTGATCACGCTGAGGATTGCCGGTGAGCAGTTTCTCGAAATCTACACGTCGCGCGATGAGGCGGCGGGCGGGTCCGCGGCATCCGGCTGGCACCATGTGTGCCTGACGGTGAACGATCTCGACGAGACGGTGAGGGCGCTATGGGCGGCAGAGGTGGAACCGATATCCGACATCATGACCGGGCGTACCGGTAACCGCCAAATCTGGATTGCCGATCCCGATGGCAATCCCGTCGAGATCATGGAGATGCGTGCCGATGGTCGCCAGATGCAGGCCATTCGCGCGATGAACGGCTAGGTTCTCGAAGAGCGGCGACGGGGTCGCTCCCTTTCCCATTGCGTGGCAAGCGATTCCTTGATGCGTTCAAGCTGCGGGACAATGGCCGGGCCGCGCTTCAGCGCAACCATGGTTGTCATCACGTCGATGACCATGAGGTGGGCGATGCGCGAGGACATCGGCGCGTAAAGGAACGTGTCCTCACGGGGCTCAACCGCGATCAGGGTGTCGACCGCCGAAGCCAGCGGCGACCTCGGCCGGGTGATGGCCACGGTATGGGCCCCGCCTTCGCGCGCCGTCCGCGAGGCATGGACGACATCCTTGACGCGTCCGTTGTAGCAGAAGGCAATCGCGACATCCTTCGGTCCGAGCGTCGCCGCGCCGGTCATCTGGATGTGGGCATCGGGGTGGGGCTCACAGGCAACATCCAGACGCATCAGTTTCTGGGCCGTGTCCTGTGTCAGGATGCTGGCGACGCCGACGGCGTAGAGCTGGACCCGGCGTGCTGCGCAGATCCGGTCGACGACGGTCTCGATCGCGTCCATGTCCAGGCTGTCCTCCAGCTTGGTCAGCATGCTGATCGACGACTGAAACAGTTTGGAGCGCAAGGCGTCCAGGTCATCGTCGAACGTCACGTCGCGGTGGACATAGGCGACCCCGCCTGCGGCCAGCGAACTGGCGAGCGCGACCTTGAAATGGGAGAAGCCGTCCAGGTCGAGCGACCTGCAGAAGCGGAGTACGGTCGGCTCGCTGACTCCTGCCGCCTCGGCGATCTCACCAAGGTTGTGGTAGGGAATGGGCTCCGGATCGGCCAGGACGAAATCGGCCACACGACGCTCCGACGCCGTGAGATCGCTGTAGACCTTGCTCAAGCGGGCGAGGGGGTCGGTTGGCGGCATGTTGAGGCTTTCATGCGGGTCTTGGCAGGTCGTGCCGCGGCACACCCAAATCTAGCTCAACTACGAGAATACACAACAATGACATGAATTCGGTGGTCCCGAGCGGGCCCGGTATGTCGATAAGTTCTTCGAGAGCCTGTCCAACCTGAGGCCAAAGCCTCTGCAGCGCGTGCTGGTGCGGTGCCAGAACGTCAAGGTCAAACATCTGTTCTTCTTCGCCGACCGGCACGGCCACGCCTGGCGCCGGCATCTTGACGTCAACGAAGTCGATCTCGGTCGCGGCAAACGCCACTTGGTGAAAGGCGGGCGGTGAGGGCTTGTCGGTGTGGGTCAGGTCGGTGGGTTCGTGCAGGCGGCGCGCACCTTGTCCGCATGCGGGGCGGTTCGTCAACGGGGCGTTGCCGCCGGCCAGCGTGATGCTTGGGCTTCATGCACCGGCGCGAAGTGGTTGCCAACCGGGAGCTTCGGCACCGCCCCATCATTGACCGCCGCCGGGGCCGTGCTTACGTTCCGCCGCGACGGACGGCCCTAGGCCTGAGTCGTGCGAGCGCGTAGCTCAGTTGGTAGAGCAACTGACTTTTAATCAATAGGTCCTCGGTTCGAGCCCGAGCGCGCTCACCAGAAAGAGATGACGATCCCACGGTTAAGGTTTTGGCACCTGCGACTTGGCTTGGTGTCGGATCTTGTTGTCCGTGCCGTGTCCGAAGGGCGCTGCGAATGAACAACGCAACTGAGATTACGGTGGTCAACTGCGAAAGCTGGGCCGAGTTCCAGCAGAGAATCCGTCAACGAGATGGTGCGCCACTGGATCCGATCTTTCGCGGCCAAAGGGATATCAGCTGGGGTTTGGTGTCGCCAAAGGCGAGACCCATTCTTGAACTAAGGGCTCTAGCGCGTCGGCTCCCGGAGGGGATGCGCGGCCGCGAAGATGTGCTCCAACGAATCCAGGACAATCCGGCCCGTCTCAGGCACCTCGCTACGGGATTGCCGGGAGTCGATGTTACGGCGCTGAGCGATGACGAGCTCCTAGCGTTGGGTCGGCACAACGGATTGGTGACGAACTTGCTGGACTGGAGCATCAGTCCGTACGTGGCCGCGTTCTTTGCGTTTAGCGACGCTCTGGACGAGCTGAACGAAGGCGCGCTGCTCACCACTGACGCGGGCGCAAGGCCGACATTCCTAACACCGCCACCTGTGGCGGTGTGGCGACTTGGAGTGTCCGAAAAAACATGGGGTACCGCGCTCAACATCGTAAAAGCTCGTTCCCGACAGAACTATTGGTTGTTAGCTCAGGACGGCCTTTTCACGAGACTGAAGCACGAGCGCCACGTTGATCTGGTCGACTACCTCGCCGACATCGACCAAGCTAACAGACTGACTAAGTTCATCATTCCGGGGGCGGAGTGCGCGAAGGCGCTTGGCGACTTACGATTGATGAATATCGACTTTGCGCGGCTCTTCCCAGACCTGACCGGGGTTGCACGGCAAATGCATGTCGACGCCTTGCGGTTCATTCTCGGCGGCTAAGGATTCTGGGACCTTCGCATCAGTTGCGGAGAACCTCGTTCCGAGCGCGCTCACCAAGCATCCCCACCCCCCATGACCGTTTTCTTCAAGCCGGCTGCATCGCCGGCGTGGCACCTCTCGCGGACCAGACAGCCAGATCACGGGAAGGGAAAGCCATGACGCAAGGAACGCTGCCGGTCCTGCCGGTCGCCGATGTCGACGCGATCGTCGACAGCTACGTGAAGCGCCTCGGGTTCACCGAGGACTTCAGGTTCCCCGGTGAGGACGGCGTGACCGCCAACGCACAGGTGCGCCGCGGCAACTGCCAGATCATGTTCAACCGGAATCCGAAGGACGCCGATCGCGGCGGCGGCGGCATCTGGCTGTGGCTCCGGGCCGATGACGTCGACATCGACCAGTTCTACGCAGCCGTGCGTGAGGCTGGCTTCACGGTGCGCGAGGAAATCGGCGACCGCTTCTGGGGCGACCGGTCCTTCGCCGTCGATGACGGTTTCGGCTACACACTGGCGTTCAACAAGAAGATTGCCGGCTAATTATAATAGTTAGACGGGCGCTGTCTCGGACAAATCGAACAGATCGGCGAGTCGGTAGCTGGCCCGCCCGAGGCCGCTCGCCGGCACGCCAACCATCGCGCGGAAGTCGGCCGCCAGATGGGCCTGGTCGGCGTAGCCGCAGCGCGCCGCGATGTCGGCGACGGCGCCGCCGCCGCGTCGCAGGAGGTCCGTGGCCCGCCGCAGCCGCAGGATGCGCTGGACCTGCTTCGGCCCGGTGCCGAACTCGGCCCGGTAGAGCCGGCGCAGATGGCGCACCGAGACGCCGCAGGCGTCCGCCAGCCGCTCGGCTCCGGCCGCCTCCATGAGCGGCAGGCGCGTGAGCAGCACCCGGCCGAGGCCGGGGTCGCGGGCCTCGCCGAGACGTGCCAGCAGGAAGCGATCGAACAGCGTCGTGGCTTCGGCGAAGCTCGCCGTCGCGGCTGACCGGGCCAGCGACGACAGCGCCGCGTCGCCCATGGCGGCCATGTCGGTGAGGCGGTTGGCGAGGTGGTCGAGCGGCGGCCGGTGGAAGGCCGACGCGCAGCCCGCGTTGAACGCGACGCCGTAGTTGCACGCGCCCGCGGCGTTGATCACCTCGCTGGTCGAGCGCATCAGGCCCTTGACGAAGGCCGCCGGCTGAGCCGCCTTCGCGCCGTCGATGACGATCTCGCCGGGGTCGGCGATGGACATGATCCACGCGAAGGGCAGGCCGGGCAGAAAGCGCTCCGTGCCACCATGCCCCGAGGCGTCGAGATGCCAGTAGCAGGCGACGAACGGCCTGAGCGCCGGCGCGGGCAGGGCAAAGCGGACGGCGGGCTGCTCGGGCATGGCGGCGATCTTATCCCAACCGCGCCCCGGCCTGGAGCGGCGAGGCGGTGCTCAGTCCAGCCATACCCCCGCCATCGGTCCGTCGACACCACCGACGGGGTCCTGCGCCGGCTTCGGGACGGCCGCGATCCGGCGGCGGATGCCGTCGCGATCCGCCTCGCCCTCGCGCATCAGGTCGACGCTGGTCGGCGCCGGATAGCCGCCGATGACCAGCAGGTCGGCGCCCGACGTCAGGCGCTTGTGCCCGACGCCGGCCGGAATCGCGAGGGCGTCGCCGGCCGCCACGTCGAGGGTCAGCCCGCCTTCGCCACCCAGCCGGACGCGCGCCGTGCCCTCGGCGATGCCGAGGATCTCGTGGGCGTTCGAGTGGTAGTGATGGAAGGCGAAGATGCCGTTCCGCCAGGTCCACCGCCATCCGTGGCCGTGGAAGAGTTGCTCGAACGCGGTGGCGCGATCGCCCGTTTCCCCGTCGAGCACGCCCGTGTAGGCGATCAGCGGATAGCGGGGATGGTTGGGGATGTCGCCGTCATCGGCGAAGGTGTGAACCGCGAACTCCATGGGCGTTTCCTCCGGCACTCCCGGCTGTACCCGCCGATCGCCGGTCAGACAATATCGTACGGGCGCCACCAGCCGTCATTCCGTGCGCGATGCAGCACGAAGTGGTGCTTCGCAGACCCGGAATCGCGCGCAGAAAAGGCTTACGTCGCCAGAGGTCCCGCATCTGCGGCGCGTCATCAGGATGCCGCACCGCGTACGGGACGACGGCGGGGATACAGGTCGGCCGGCGGACTCCTGCCCGCATGCGGTATGACGTAGTGAGTTCGGTGACGATGTGCCAATGGTCGTCCGGGGTCGCTCCGACGGAGCCAACCACCCTCGCCGTCATTCCGTGCGCGATGCAGCACGAAGTGGTGCTGCGCAGACGCGGAATCTCTCGCGGGAAAGGCTCGCAGGGCACTGCCGCTTGAAGCCGGCACCGGCCTCGCCTAAGTCCCCGGGGCACGGCGGCGGGCGACCGGTCGGCCGCCGATTCCCCTACACATGGAGCCCCAAGACATGAGCGACGGCAAAGCGATGCTCGTTTCCCTCGGCGTGGTCAATCCCGACGCCGCCGACGACCTGAAGGCCTACCAGACCGGTGCCGGCCCGTTGCTGATGGCCGCGGGCGCGAAGATCGTCGGCGGCTGGAAGTTCGCCCATCGCCTTGTCGGCGACCGGCCGATCGACACGGTGTTCGTGGCCGAGTTCCCGAATGCCGAGGCCATCAAGGCGGTCTGGGCAAGCGATGCCTACAAGGCGCTGGTGCCGGCCCGCGACCGGGGCTTCAAGGTGCTCGACCAGTTCATCGTCGAATAAGGCGGCCCGTCGCCCGGGCGCGTCAGCTTTCCGCGCGGTGCGCCTCCACCATGGCGGCGAGGCTCGGGAACGTGAAATCGGTGTATGGCGTCGCCTCCGGCGGCCGCGTGGCCCCGAAGCCCTGCCGGCCGTGGCGCCGGTGGATCCAGCATGTGTGCAGGCCCGCCGCGCTGGCCGGTGCGTGGTCGTGGAACAGGCTTTCGGCTGTGTGGAGGATGTCGCCGCTGGCGATCCCGCGCCGGTTCAACTGGTCGAGCATGTAGCTGAGATTGCGCGGCGACGGCTTGTACGAACCGATGTCTTCGGCGGTGTAGACGGCGTCGAAGTCGACCCCCAGCCTGACGGCGGAGTGGGCGAAGCTGGCGTTGTCGACGTTGGAGAGGACGACCAGCCGGTAGTGATCCTTCAGATAGGCGAGTGCGGCGGCGCTGTCGTCGAAGGCCGGCCAGTCGCGGACCGATTGGCCGTAGGCGCGGCACTCGTCCCGGGTCGCGGTAACGCCCCAGCCTTCCGCGAGCCGCTTGTAGACGACGGCCAGAATCTCCGGATAGGGCTTCGCCGGCGTGTGCTCCTGCGCGAAGGATTCCTGCAGCGCGTGGGCCTCCAGGATGTCGTCGTCGCCGAGCGGGCGGTCGGCACGGGCGGCCAGGCCGTGGAGCGCGGCGAGCATACCGCTCTCCCAGTCGATCAGGGTGCCGTAGACGTCGAAGGTCAGCGTCGTGAAGTCGCGAAGGCGGGGCATGCTCTCAGACGCCGCGCAGGCGGTCGGAACGCCGGCGCAGGAGCTCGCGCGTCACCAGCAGCAGGCCGGACACGAGCACCAGCAGGGTCGCGACGGCCAGGATGGTCGGGTTGATCTGCTCGCGCAGCCCCGAGAACATCTGGCGCGGGATCGTCCGCTGGTCGGGCCCGGCGAGGAAGAGCACCAGCACCACCTCGTCGAACGAGGTGACGAAGGCGAACAGCCCGCCGGAGATCACGCCCGGCCGGATGATCGGCAGCACGATGTCGCGGAAGGCGCGCATCGGGCTGGCGCCGAGGCCGATGCCGGCGTTGTAGAGCGACCGGTCGAACCCTGCGAGGGTTGCGGTCACCGTCACGATGACGAAGGGCACGCCCAGCGCCGCGTGCGCGATAATCAGGCCGAGATGGGTGCCGACCAGGTTGAACCGCGTGTAGAAGAAGAACATGCCCGCGGCGATGATGATCAGCGGCACAATCATCGGCGACAGGAGCAGCGCGGTGATCAGCCGCCGGTAGGGCATGGCGCTGTTGGCGAGGCCGACCGCCGCGAGCGTCCCCAGCGTGGTGGCTAGGATCGTGGCGGCGATACCGACGATGAAGGAGTTGCGGATCGCCAGCAGCCAGTTGGGATTCTCCAGGATCGATCCGTACCAGCGCAGCGAATAGGCCTCGGAATCGAAGGCGAGCATGCCCTCGGTGAAGGTGAAGAACGGCTCGGCGTTGAACGACAGCGGAATGATCACCAGGATCGGCGCCATCAGGAAGAACAGCACCAGCCCGGCCACCGCCCGCAGCGCATAGATGCCGGTGCGATCCCAGAGCGTGTAGTATTCGGGAAAGCGCGCCATCGCCTCAGGCCAGCTTGATGTTGTCGGCGCCCACCAGCCGGTCGTAGACCCAGTACAGCACCATGATCAGCACCAGGAGCAGTGCGCCGAGGGCGGCCGCGAGCTCCCAGTTGTTCGACTGCTGCATGTGGAAGGCGATGATGTTGGAGATCATCTGGCCGTCGGTGCCGCCGACCAGCGCCGGGGTGATGTAGTAGCCGACCGAGATGATGAACACGAGCAGGCCGCCGGCCGACACGCCGGGCAGGGTCATCGGAAAATAGATGCGCCAGAACGCCGGGATCGGCTTGGAGCCAAGCGACATCGCCGCGCGCATGTAGCTCGGATCGATACCGCGCATGACGCTGTAAAGCGGCAGCACCATGAACGGCAGGAGGATGTGCGTCATCGCCACGATGGTGGCGAACTCGGTGAACATCATCTCCAGCGGTTCACTGGTGAGGCCGACCCCCATCAGCAGCGAGTTCACCACGCCGTTGGTCTGCAGGAGCGCGATCCAGGCCGTCGTGCGCACCAGCAGCGACGTCCAGAACGGCAGGAGCACCAGCACCATCAGAAGATTGGCGCGCATCGGCGGCGCGTGGGCGAGATAGTAGGCCAGCGGATAGCCGAGCAGGAACGTCAGGACGGTGATGACCAGCGCGATGCGGAGCGTCTTGATGTAGAGCGGGATGTAGATCCGCGCCGACTCGCGCAACTGGATGCCGCCCTCGGGCGTGCGCTCCAGATCGAGCGCGGTGAGGAAGTAGGTCTCGCGGAAGCTGCGGCCGGTCTCGCGCACCGCGTTCCACAGGTCGGTGGAGGTCCACCGCTCGTCGATGTCGCCAAGCATGGTCGCGCCGCTGGCGGCCAACTCCGCGTCGTCGGCACGCCGCAGCTTGCGCGCCGTCGATTTCACCAGGCTCGACGTGCCGGGCAGGGCGCGATTGAATTCCTCGCCGAGCCGGCCGGCGGTCCGCTCGTTGGCGAGGCGCTTCAGGTCGATCGCCAGCGCCGTCAGCACCGGCTCGTCGGGCGTGCCGGTGCCGTCCCAGGTTCCGAGCGCCGCCAGCGTGTCCGGGATCAGCTCGACGACGGTCGGGTTGTAGACGCTGCGATAGAGCATCGTCGCGATCGGCGCGAAGAACGCGAAGATGATGAAGGCGAGCAGCGGGGCGACCAGGCCGAGCGCCACGAGACGGCGGCGACGGAGCTGGCGCCGGGAGGCGAGGATTTCCTCGCGCGTCAGCGCGTCGGGCGACGAAGCGCCGTGGAGCTGATCGGAGACGGCGGTCATCATCGAAAACGAGGCGGCGCGGTCGGGACCGCGCCGCCCCCGGTCAGCTTACTGGAGCAGCCACTCGTTGAACTTCTCGCCGAGCGTCTCGCCGAAATCGGCCCAGAAGATACCGTCCGCCTTGAGGCCCTTGTCGATATGAGCCGTCGGCAGATCGTTCGCGACCGACGGATCGACCAGTGCCGCCGCCGACTTGCGGGTCGGACCGTAGGCCACGTCCTGCATGCCGGAGAGCGGCTTGGTGTTGGTGGCGAACTTGATGAAGTCGATCGCCAGATCCTTGTTCGGCGTGCCCTTGACGATGGCCCACACGTCGAGATCGAAGACCATCTTGTCCCAGACCATCGCGAACGGTGCGCCGTCGTCCTGGATGGCGCCGAAGATGCGGCCGTTGGCCGACTGCACCATCACCGCGCCTCCGTCGTTGAGGAGCTGCGGCGCCTGCGACCAGGAATCGTACCAGACGAGGTCGTCGCGGATGGTGTCGAGCTTGGCGAAGGCACGCGCCTGTCCGTCCTCGGTCGCCAGAACCTCGTACACGTCTTCCTTGGCGACGCCGTCGGCGATCAGCGCCCATTCGAGGTTGACCTGCGGCCGCTTCCTGAGAGCGCGTTTGCCGGGGATTTTGTTAGTGTCGAAGAAATCGGCGATGGTCGTCGGTACGGTGTCGCCGATGGTCTCGTTGTTGTAGGCGAAGATGATCGCCCAGAAGATCACGCCGACGCCGCATTCGTTGGCGAGCGCTTCGGGGAAGAAGTCGTCGGCCGCGGCCATGCCGTCGTCGCCGGGCGGCAGGTCGAAGTCGATGACTTCAACCAGCCCTTCCGAACAGGCCCGCTCGAGGTCGATCACTTCGATGTCGACCACATCCCACTGGATGTTGCCGGCCTCGACCTGCGCCTTGATCTCGGCGATGCCGCCCGAATAGTCCTCGAACAGCACGTTGTTGCCCGTTGCGGCGATGTACGGGTCGATCATGTGTTTCTTCTGCGCCGCCCCATAGGCGCCGCCGAAGGATACGGCAGTCAGATCGTCGGCGACCGTGGTGGTCGCGAAGGTCGCGGCCAGCGCCGCGCCAACAAGGATGGAAGTCAGTCGCATGGTCCAGTCACTCCTTTTGGCTGGGACAAGGTTCTCCTAAAGCGGTTTGAAGGCGAAGCAGTCGCTGGTGTGCCACACCAAATGGCTGTCCTGGCCGACCGTCACCTTCGGTGCGGCGGCGTCGTTCAGCGCCTTCACGGTGATCTCGGTACCGTCGGCGAGGTGGTAGTAGTAGCGGATGAAGTCGCCGACGTAGTGGCGGACGCTGAAGCGCGCCTCGATCTCGTTCTCGTAGCCGGGCGCGTCCTCGCGGATGAACAGTTTCTCCGGGCGTATCGAGATGATGCAGGGCTCCCCGGCCTCGGTCACGTCGCCGATCCGCGCGGTCACCACCGCGCCGGCCTTCAGTCGGACCTCGGCGGTTCCGTCCCCCAGCGACGCGACTTCGCCTTCGATCATGTTGTTCTCACCGATGAAGTCGGCGACGAACGCGTTGCTCGGGCTCTCATAGAGATCGTTGGGCGCGGCGCATTGCTGGACGACACCGTCGTTGAACACCGCCACCCGGTCCGACATCGTCAGCGCCTCGGACTGATCGTGGGTGACGTAGATGACCGTGAAGCCGAGATCGCGGTGGAGATGGGTGATCTCGACCTGCATCTGTTCGCGCAGCTTCTTGTCCAGCGCGCCGAGCGGCTCGTCCATCAGAACGATTGACGGATCGAAGACCAGCGCACGGGCGAGCGCCACGCGCTGGCGCTGGCCGCCGGAAAGCTGAGCCGGATAACGTTCGCCGAAGTCGCCGAGCTTGACGAGATCGAGGTACTCGCCGACCCGCCGTTCGACCTCGGCGCGCGCGAGATTGCGGATCTTCAGGGGGTAACCCAGGTTCTCCGCGACCGTCATGTGGGGGAAGAGCGCGTAGTTCTGGAAGACCATGCCGATGTTGCGGTGGTAGGGCGCCGTCCGCGTCAGCGGCACGCTGTCGACCAGGATTTCGCCACTGGTGACGCTCTCGAAACCGGCAAGCATCATCAGCATCGTCGTCTTGCCCGAACCGGACGGGCCGAGCAGGGTGATGAATTCGCCCTTGGCGACATCCAGCGAGAAGCCTTTGACCACCAGGACCTGCTGGTCGTAGCTCTTCTTCACGTCGGTGAATCTGAGATACGCCGCCCGCGCCGGTTCGCCCGGTTCCACGGGCGCGCTCGTCGGCGTCGTGTTCACACTGGCGGCACTCATACGGGATATGAGGGTACACGATTGAGGCCGACCGTCACGCAAAAACGGCGGGCAGGCCCTGCGCGTCCGATGGGCAACGGCCCCGTCGGGCGATGCGTGTCAGGCCCCGAAACCGGCGCCGAAGGGCCCGTGGAGCGCCGGATTTGGTCTCTGGAGACCGGCTCGACCAGACAAGGTCTGGCCGGTTCGCAGCGCTGGGATCGACCATATGAGGCCGCGTGAAAACCGTCAGGCGAGGGGAACGCTCTGCCGATGCCGGAAGACGTCGTCGGGATCATAGCGGCGCTTGATCGCCTGAAGCCGCGGAAGATTCGTGCCCCAGTAGGCGCTCGGCCAGCCGGCGATATCGCGGTCGGGGTAATTGGCGTAGGCGCCCGCCGTCTGTGGGAGCAGCGCATCGTAGATGCCGGCCGCGACGGTGCTGCCGGGCGGCCCGGCGATCTGCACCGTCGACTGGGTTTCGCCGCGATGCGGAAAGGCCGTGGCGTCGGCCGCTGTCTCCGAGACCGCGCTGCCGAGCGGCTCGATCAGGATGGAGACCGGATCGGCGCCGGATTGAACGAGCCGGGCCAGCATGTCGGTTGCGGCTTCGAGCGTCAGCGGTCCGGCCGTGACGAGCGAGCGCGTCCGGTGGGAGGTCATTTGCCCACGGGCGTCGTCGGTCCACAACAGGTCGGAAGCGTCAACGAACGGCATCTGTTCGACGCGCGCCGGCGACCATAGACGAGCGCCGTCGACGAGCCGTGCGACGTGCCTCTCGGTGCGGTCGAGACCGGCGGTCGACAGACCCTGGAGCCGCAGGAAGACGCCGCCCGTGAAGTGGGGCAGGCAGACCATCATCGTGCCGAAGCGGTGGTCACCGGCAAACGTCCATGCCTGCCAGTGGGTCAGGATCCTGGCGGCGTCCGGCGGTGCCAGAACCCATGCGAGGTCGAAGTAGATCGTACCGTCGATGGGCACGGCCCTGAAGCTGAACGACGTCGCAATACCGAAACCGCCGCCACCGCCGCCGCGACACGCCCAGAAAAGGTCCGCATGGGAGGCATGGTCGGCGGTGAGCGTATGCCCCTCGGCGTCGACGATCTCCACGTCGGTCAGGGCATCGCAGGCCAAACCGTGTGCACGTGACAGGAAGCCGATGCCGCCGCCAAGCACCAGCCCGGCCAGGGCGACCGATTGGCAGGTTCCGGTCGGCAGCACGCGGCCCGATCCGGCGAGCGCCTGGAGAATATCCGCGACCTGTGCGCCCGCGCCGGCGACAACGCGCCCGTCGGGGTCGACATGGACGCGATTGAGATCGCGGAGATCGATGACCAGATCGGGGCTTTGCGAGAAATCCTCGAAACAGTGGCCGCCGGACCGCACCGCAAAACGCCGGCCGGTATCCCGCGCCCAGTGCACGACCTCGCCGACGGCCCGCGGTGAGCGGCACAACGCGCGAAGGCGGGGAACGACAACGTGGCGCCCGGCGTAGCCTTCCGACAGGGCCGATGCGGCCGTTTCGTCCGCGCGCACATAGGTGACGTGGTCACCACCCAGCGCCGGCGGCCCGTCGCCGGATCGCGCGGCGGCGCGCGAAAGGAAGGGTGCCGCCACAAACCCGGTCGCGGCGGCACCCGTTTTCAGAAAGTCCCGGCGCCGCATCCGGCCGACGACCTCGGTGTTTCGCGGGTATCAGGAATCCGGGCTGGTGAAGAAGTCCGGTCCGATCCAGCCATTGGCGGTCGAGATAGCGTAGCCGAGCGGGCCCGTGAAGCAGATCAGCGTGGTCGCGAGGGCTTCGTTGCCCTCCAGTTCGCGTTGCATGGCGGCCGAACTGAGCAGCGGCAGGACGATGGAGCAGGCGATCGGGATCAGCGGCCACGGGCCGATACCGGTGGCGCCGCTCGCCGGCGGGCGAACATTGGCCGCCTGCGCGGCGCTGGCCGCGACGGAAAGGGCCCAGATGCCGGCGACGGCGGCAATACCAAGACGTTTCAACATCGATGTCTCCCTGAATTACACGCGTTGAAGATAGCTGGACGGCTGGATCAGGAGTCCGGACTTCCGAAGAAGTCAGGACCGATCCAGCCATTGGCGGTTGAGATGGCGTAGCCGAACGGGCCCGAGAAGCAGATCAGTGTGGTCGCAAGGGCTTCGTTGCCCTGCAGTTCGCGCTGCAGGGCGACTGATCGGAGGAGCGGCAGGACGATCGAACAGGCGATCGGGATCAGCGGCCACGGGCCGATCCCGGAACTGCCGACGCCGCCGCTGCCCACGACCGGCGGTACGAATACACTTGCCTGGGCGGTGTTGACGCCCACCGAAAGGGCCCACATGCCGGCGACGACGGCAATACCAAGGCGTTTCAGCATCTGTGTGTCTCCCTGCCTCAATCAACTCACAACAAACCGGACGGCCGGAAGTCGGTTAAGAGACTGTTTACCACCGGAAAACAGGGGAATGAGCAGGGACTTGTCGGGAAGGTAAACGGCGGCCCGGAGCCGGCTGTGCAATATGCGCACACCTTGTGCTCGGCCAGTCACTCGAACGCGCGCATGCGGGCGCTATGCGCAAGGCGTAGCGCCTTTGGCAGACAACGCGGACGAAGGTCCGCGCGGGTACGAAATGTCGGTGGTCTTACCGCTCGACGCTTGGCGTCGGGTCGCCGACGGCGGCGTCGCCGAGTTTCATGTGGCTGCCGTCGCAATAGGGGGCGTTGCCGCTCGCCTTGCACCGGCAGAGAACAGCGTCGCCGGTCTTCTCGGCGGTGAAGGGCAGGGGCGTGATGTCCGTTTCCTGATGCGAGCCGTCGCAGAAGGGCTGGTTGGACGAACGGCCGCAACGGCACCAGAAGTACTGCTTGCCTTCTTCCAGCGACACCTTGATGGGCATGTTGGCCGCAATGATCGAACCGGTCGTCATGATCGTCCTTCCCCTATGGAATATGAGCGTCGCCGCGACACGCTCGCGCTGAATTCTTTAGCGGTCGATAAAAATACGCTACCCTAGCGACAGGGATTATTCTAGTGGTCGCTACAGAAAAAGCTTCGCGACGCGGGCGGCCGTGCCAGTTCGACCGCACCGAAGCGGTGACGACGGCCATGCGGCTGTTCTGGCGCCACGGTTACGATGGCGTCGGCGTCGCCGAATTGAGCCACGCCATGGGGCTCAATCCGCCCAGCCTCTACAACGCGTTCGGCTGCAAGGCCGGCCTGTTCGCGGAGGCGCTCGAACACTACCAGGCGACCGTCGGGATCTCCCTGCACGAGGTGCTCGGGGAGGATGGACCGGTCCTCGACGTTCTCGGACTGATGCTGGAGCGCGCGGCGGACATCTACGCCGGCGATGCCGAGCACGCCGGATGTCTGATCCTCGACGGCGCGCGGAATTCCCGTGACGCGGCGGCCCGGCGGTTGACGGATCGCGCACGGCAGGCGACCGCCGACGGTCTGCGCGCGGTGATCGCGCGCGAGCGGCCGCGACAGGCCGGCGCGCTGGCGAACTATGTCCTGTTCATCATGACGGGCCTGTCGGCGGCGGCGCGCGACGGCGCCACGGGTGAGCAGCTTCGACGAAGTGCGCGCCTCGCCCTGAAGGGGCTCGCACGCGAACTCGGCTGACGGCCTCAGCCCCGGGCGCGTGGCGGCGGCTCGCTGCCGATCCGGATGCCGAAACGCGGCAGGATCAGGCGATGCACCAGCAGGATCAGCCCGGTCGCCGCGAAGGCCGCGCCGAAAACCGCCAGCGACGACCCGATGCGACCAAGAAGTGACGAATCGACGATCATGACGATCGCCAGCGTCAGCATCAGGACACCGCCGACCAGCTTGAGGAGACGCCCGTGGCGCTCGTCGATGCGACCGGCGCGAAGTGTGACGACCGCCGTGAGGAAGATGGCGAACTCGTCCAGCTGGTAGATCACCAGATAGACCAGCAGCAGGCCGAGGAAGACGGCGATCGAGACCTGCTGGTCGGTCAGGAAGTTGGTCCACAGCACAGGAAATCCGGCCGTGCACGAAAACTCCACCAGCGACACCCCGGCCGCGAGCACGACCGTTGCGAGGACGAGGCTCCAGGTCGACCGCTCGACCAGGATCGCCTGGCGGGCGCGCCGGATGATGCCCGGCTTGTGCCGGTCGTCGATGGTCAGCGACAGGCCTTCGCGGAAGAAGAAGTAGTCCTTGACGTTGACGGCGCCAAAGAACGCGGCCACCAGCGCAACCACGATCTGCACCCACCCGGCGAAGCTGGCGACCGTGAGGACGGTGAACAAGCCGGCGATGAACAGGGCGTAGATCGCGGCCGTCACGGTGATGAAGACGCTGCCGATGATCAGGACCTTGGCCCGTGATCCGGCGTGCAGCGCCAGCGCCACGAGGATCCCGAGCACCCACAGCGAGCACGGATTGAAACCGTCGATGAAGGCGATGATGAGCGTGGCGATCAGCAACGACTGGGCGGCGAGGTCGACGGTACCGATCAGCGGCAGGTCGATCGCGTCCCGCGCGCCGTCGGTCGTGGGCGGATCGCCGGAGCCGGCGACGCCCGCGAGCGTGGCGATCGTCGCTTCGATCTGCGCGCCGACGGCATCGCTGTAGCCGACCCAGTGGCGGTCGCCAGCGAGGATCGTCGGGACGGCGGTCGGCTCGAACCCCCGCGCCCGCGCCATTTCCCCGAACAGCAAGGCGTTGTCGCGGTCGTACCAGACCTCATAGGCGTGGACGACGACACCCGGATAGCGGGCGGTCAGGTCGTCCAGGAGGACCTCGGCGGCAGCGCAGTGCGGGCACCCGTCGCCCCAGAACATCACGATCGTCGGGCGGTCGGCCTGCTCCTGCGCCGGGACCGATGGCGAGCCGAATCCCAATGCGCCGATGGCGAGGATCAAACCCGCCATCACCGTAGCGGCAAATCTGCGCCAGGTTGGGATCACGGCCGCGCCCCACTGTCGGTGGTCACGCCGCCGCCCGTTGGGCGGGCGACGGCGGTTAGTCGCGTTACTGCGTGACCGGCGTCCAGTCCACGACCGGATAGCCGGCGCCGCTCCATGCCTGGAAGCCTCCAGCCATGCTGATGGCGTTCCCGTATCCGAGGTGGTGGAGCAGGGTCAGGGCGAGGGTCGAACGATGACCGGACTTGCAGTACACGCCGATGATCGCGCCCTTGTCCTCAGGCAGTTGCGCCAGGCCTTCCGCGCTTGGAAGGTCGATGAGGCTCACCGTGGTCGCGCCGTCGACGACGCCCCCTTCCCATTCGGCCGGGGTGCGGACGTCGAGATAGAAGATCGGCACGCCCGCGTCGGTGCTGGCCTTGAAGGCCTCGACGCCCTGGACGCCCCACTTCGGGCTCATGCCGGCGAGCTCGACATAGGCATCGCCCCAGCGGGTCAGGTCTTCACCGCTGAGCGCCGAGCCGCCCGCCTGTGCGGGCGTCGCGAACGCGATGAGGACCGCAACGGCCGCAACCGGGGCAAGTGTCGTGAGGTGCTTCATCATGGTCGGTCTCCTTGTCTGTCGCCCTGGCGGGCGGTCTCCTCGCCCGTGCCAAGCAGAACCTCGACGTTGGCGGCCGCACCATCGGGATCGAGTTCGCCTTCCGCGAGGAACAGCGAAGGATCGTCGTGGCAGGTCGCGCAGGTCTGGTTCTGCGGCGTCGAGCGACGGATGTTGTGGGGCGCCGCCGTCTTCCAGGTCGGCGTCCCGTCGAAATCCGGCAACAGGTCGTTGCCGAAGAAGTTGAAGCTGTGCCGCGCAACGGGGTTGCTGCGCAGCGTGACGATGTCGTGGGGGTAACCCTCGACCGTGTTGCGTCCGATCTTGAACTGGAGCGACTTCGAGCCGGCGTGCCGGAAGTAGGCGCCGTCCTCCTCGCCCGCGTGGCAGTCGAAGCAGTTCTGGTAGGGCTGCCCGTGGCAAACCTGGCACGCGACCGCCTCGTGGTCGGCGGTGTGCATGACCGACTTGGTGTTCGGCAGCGTGGCGTGGCAGTCGCTGCACTGCGCCCGCCCGGCGACCTCCCAGCGATCGTCGTAGCTGGTGCCGTCGCCGTGGAGATCGTTGCGGTGGCAGTCAAGGCAGTGCATGCCCGCTTCGAAGTGCGCGTCGGGCGGGATGCCTTCAAACGAACCGAGATATTCGCCGCCGGCCCGTGAGCCGTGGCAGAGCGCGCAGGTGTCCTCCATCGGCGCGCGGCGGAAGAACTCGTGGCCCCTGATCAGCCCGCCGCCGACCGCCTCCGGCAGGCTCACATGGCAGTCGGAGCACTCGGTGTGGCAGGTGTTGCAGTCGGCGTCCCACACCGGCTGCAGATGGTCGTGATAGTTGGCTTCGCCGGCCCGGTTGAGAAGCGCCAGTTCCATGCCCCTGAGGGTGTGATGGAGGCTCGTCTCGTGGCGCTCGACGATGTCGGCGTGGCAGGCCGTGCAGCTCTCAATTCCCGGGCGGAGGCCGGCATGGGCCCCAGCCATGTCGGTGGCCGCGTCGTTGCCGCCGTGGCAGTTGGTGCATCCGATCCGCCCGTGCAGGGTGTCCGGAAACGCGGGATTGACGAACGCGCCGACGAAAGGCGGCCGCGTCGGTGCGGCCGCGCAGCCGTCCTCCGGCGGCGCCTCGGCCGGACGCACCGTTCCCATGAGGAATCCGGCGTCCGTGTGACAGGTGAGGCAACCGGTATCCGGGCCTTCGGCCGCCTGGAGAGCGGTGGGGGCCAGCAGCGCAACACAGGCGCCGACGACCAGGCCGACAAACATGCGTTTGAAGGTGGGGCCGGCGACCCCGAGCCGGATAGTCCGAAATGGTGCGTATCTGAAGCGCGTGCGCATGGTTCAACGCCGTCGCTATAGCGCGCGCATCGGTCGATACGCGTCGCCTGAATCTTATATAGTGCAGTGCAGCAAATCTGCATCGATCCGGCGTGCCGAATACGCCGAAAAATCGGCATCATCGCGTCACGTCAGGGTGCGAAACCGCCGGCTAGAGTGCCGCCGGCGCCGGATGCCGGTAGACGAGGCAATTGTGGCCGTCCGGTGGTTGCGCCGCGGGATCCTCGACGGCACCCAGGCGCTCCGCCAGGCGACGCGAGCGGTGATTGTTGGGGTCGATGTAGCTGACGGCGGTCGACCAGCCGAGATCCTCATAGGCATGGGTGCGGGCGCGCAGGGCGGCTTCATGGGCGTAGCCGTGGCCTTCATACGCTTCCCACAGGTACCAGCCGATCTCGTTTTCCGGCCAGTCGATCGGCGACCAGACGAGGAGTTGCCCCACATAGGCGCCATCCTCGCGCCGTTCGATCGCGAACGGCCCGAAGCCTTTGAGCGCCCAGTGGCCGACTTCGGCCGCGAGGCTGCGCCATGCCTTCCCCCGCGTCGACGGGCCGCCGACGTAGGCCGAACGCTCCGTGGTGAAGAAGGCTTCCCACGCCTCGAAATCATCGGGCCGGTTGGGCCGCAGGATGAGGCGCTCCGTTTCCAGTCGCGTGATCGTCGCGTCGGACATGGGTGAGTCCCGTTCGGTGGTTAGCGCGCCAAGTCTACCTTGGGCCGTTCGAATGGAAAGCCGTGCGTTGGCGAAGTGCCGGCGTCGAGTTGCCTGCCGCTGCGATCCGTCGCAGCATGCGACCGCGAGCTTCGTTTCACAGGGCAGGAGGGCCAGTGACGAGCGAACGCACCCAGGTTGCCATCATCGGCGGCGGGCCGGCGGGCATGTTTCTGTCGCACGTGCTCCACCGCCACGGCATCGACTCGATCGTCCTTGAGCGCCGGACGAAGGCACATGTTCTCGGCCGCATCCGTGCCGGCGTGCTTGAGGCGGGAACGGTCGATCTCCTGCGCGACTACGACCTCGCCGAGCGCATGGATCGTGAGGGCAAGCCCAAGGACGGCACGCGGATCGTCTGGCAGGGGCGACCCGACTTCTTCATCGATGTCCGCCGCTGGACCGGCAGGCAGATGATGGCCTGGGGCCAGACCTACATCACCGAGGATCTCTACGCCGCCCGCGAGCGCGACGGCGGCGCGATCGTCGACGAAGCCGGGGACGTCGCGCTCCACGACGTCGAGAGCGGCAACCCGTCGGTCAGCTACACACGGGACGGCGTGTCGCATCGGATCGCGTGCGATTTCGTCGCCGGTTGCGACGGCTTCCACGGCGTCTCGCGCCAGGCGATCCCTGATCACATGCGCCGGGAGTTCGAGCGCGTCTATCCGTTCGGCTGGCTCGGCATCATGGTCGAGAAGCCGCCGCTGAAGGACCTGATCTACGCCTATCACAGCGACGGCATGGCCATGGCCTCGCAACGCAATCCGATGCTGAGCCGCTACTACGTCCAGGCGCCGGTCACCGACAGGATCGAGGACTGGCCGGACGAGCGGTTCTGGGACACGCTGCTGAGCCGGTTTCCCACCGAGATCGCCGGACGCATCGAGAGCGGGCCGTCGATCGAGAAGTCGATGGCGCCGCTCAGGAGTTTCGTATCGGAGCCGCTACGCTACGGCCGTCTGCTGCTCGCCGGCGATGCCGCCCACATCGTGCCGCCGACCGGCGCCAAGGGGCTGAACCTGGCCTTTTCCGATGTCCACTACCTGTCGCGGGCGCTTCGCACCTACTATGAGAAGGGCGCCAGTCACGACATCGAGCGCTACTCCGACCAGGCCCTTCGCCGCATCTGGGCGGCGGAGAACCTGTCCTGGCGTCTCACCAAGATGCTGCACGTCTTCCCGGACGAAGACCCGTTCGATCAGCGCATCCGCGAGAGCGACTACGATCTTCTGCTGACCTCCGAGTCGGCGCAGCAGGCGCTTGCCCACGAGTATGTAGGCCTGCCGTTCGAGGACTAGATCGGGAATGGGATCACGACGACCGCACCGCGTCGAGCGGAGCCGGTTGTCGTGCGCCAGATCGCAGTCGGTGAGCTTGACGCCTGAGGTGCCTAGGACGAAGGCGTGCCAATGAAATTCTTGGTGAGGAACGCGTCTTCCACCGAGGCCGGTGCCAGCTTGGCGGTCAACATGCCAGCAACCGAGTCCAGGTTCGGCCTGTAGTGCTTTCTCGGATTGTCTGACGAGAAGGCCCGTGAGACAGCTTCGCTGATGGTTTCCGGTGCGGCTCCGCCGTTGAAGCCGTTCGTGAAATTGGTTCTGAAGTTGCGCATGTCCTCCGCATACACACTGGCGTGCTCGGACCGCTCGGCGATATCGAGCGTATGCAGGCTGGCATTAAGCAGACCGGTTCTGATGAAGCCCGGGTTGATGATCGCCACCTTGATTCCAAAGCGCTTGACCTCCATGCGTAACGCCGCCGAGAAAGCTTCCAACGCATGCTTCGTCGCCGGATACCAGGCCATGCCGGGTGCGGGCACGAGTCCCACGACCGATGACGTGATCACGATGTGCCCCTTGCCTGCCGCACGCATGTGAGGCAGCACGGCCCGGACTACCCGGGCGACACCGAACACATTGACGTCGAAATTCCGCTGCGCTTCCTCGATCGGCGCGCACTCGATCATTCCCATGCAGGTATAGCCGGCGTTTGCGAACAGCCCATCTATTGAGCCCTGTTCGGCAACCATCTTTTCGACGCCAGCGGTAACGGCCTGCGCGTCGGTTACGTCCATCGCCAGGCGGTTCATACCCTCGGTTTCGAGGTCGGCCATTCCTTCGAAGTCAACGTCGCCGCCGTAGACGATGTGGCCATCCTTCATGAGTTGAAGGGCGCTCGCACGCCCAATGCCGTGCGCTGCGCCGGTGATCAGGATCGTTTTTTTGTCGGTCATGTCCGAAGTCCTCGCAATGTGTTCGTTGAGCTTCAATTCGTTCTTTGCCGCCTCCTGGGCAATAGCAGATCACGCCATTCCGCTATCGAATGGCGCCAATAACGATTGCTTCCGCGGCCAGCGTTTTGGCCTCCGCGAGAGTGGTAAAAATGAGTACACGGCCTAGACAGCGCCATCCGTCTGACGGACGCTGTGCGGTCATGAACGAAACCAACGCCACCGGCCTGTCGGTGATCAGGATCGCGCGGGCGGAACTCTCCTCCATCGCCGCGTTCCTGCTGTTTGGCGCGTTCATCCTCGTCGGGGACGCGGTCAGTCCGGCCCGCGTCGACGCTGCCGTCTCGTTCGCGCTGCTGGCGCTCCTGTTCGCGGTCATGCTGTGGGCCGCGTTCAACGTCGTCCACCACGCCGAGAGCCTGGCGACGCTGCTGGGCGAGCCTTACGGGACCCTGATCCTCACCCTGTCAGTCATCGGCATCGAGGTGGCCCTGATCGCGGCGCTCATGATCACCGGCGCGGACAAGCCGACGCTCGCCCGCGATACCATGCTCTCGATCCTGATGATCGTGCTCAACGGCCTGGTGGGGCTGAGCCTCATCGCCGGCGGCCTGCGGCACCGGCTGCAGACCCACAACCTCACCGGTGCGTCCGCTTATCTCGCGTTGGTGATGCCGTTTGCGCTGCTGGGCCTGGTGCTGCCGCGCTTCACCCCATCGGCGCCGGCCGGCGAGTTATCGGGATTGATGGCCGGGTTCCTGATCGCCGGTTCGGTTGTTCTCTACGGCGGGTTCCTGGTCTTCCAGACCGTCACCCACAGCGACATCTTCCGCCACGTGGGGGGCGGTGCCGGCGAAGCGCCACACGGCACGTCCGGTGTGCGCAGCGTGCGCTACCACGCGATCGGGCTGGTCGCCGCCCTCCTGCCGATCGTCCTCCTGTCGAAGTCGCTTGCCACCTACGTCGATTTCGCGATCTCCGGGATCGGCGCCCCGCTGGCGATCGGCGGCTTTCTGATCGCGGCCCTGATCCTGACCCCGGAAGCCATCAGCGCGGTGCGCTCGGCGCAGGCCAACAACGTGCAGCGCTCCGTCAACATCTGCCTGGGTTCGGCGCTTTCGACCATGGGTTTGACGATTCCGACGGTGCTGGTGATCGGGTGGGTCACCGGCGAAGCGGTCGTCCTGGGGGTCGACGCGACCGAGATGGTTATCCTGGCCGTCACCCTCATCGTCAGCGTGATCACTTTCACGAGCGCCAGCACGCACACCATGCTCGGTGTCGTCCATCTGGCGTTGTTTGCCGCCTACGTTGCCCTGATCTTTGACTGACGTGCCCCCGAGCCGCGCAATTCGGCCGCCGTCACGCAATCGACGTTGTTTGCGGTACAAGATCGGCCACGATTCGCGGCACGGACGTTAACAGGTGAAGGAACATGGCGGGCGACACGGACACCAACCAACGCGACTGGCTCGAGGCGGAACTCGCCGAAACGCTGGACGAGGATTTCGAGCTTGAGCTCTCCGAACCGGCGTTGTCGGAGGAGATCCGCCGTATCTACCGCCGCACGCGCCCGCCGGGCATCGAAAGCCGCGAGTACTTTCGCCAGCTCCTGACCCTTCAGGCCGAGCTCATCAAGCTTCATGACTGGGTCGCCCATGCCGGCGCCAAGGTCGTGGTCCTGTTCGAGGGGCGCGATTCGGCCGGCAAGGGCGGGGTCATCAAGCGCATCACCCAGCGCCTCAATCCGCGCATCTGCCGTGTCGTGGCCCTGCCGGCGCCGAGCGACCGCGAGAAGACCCAGTGGTACTTCCAGCGCTACGTGCCGCATCTGCCCGCCGGCGGCGAGATCGTGCTGTTCGACCGCTCCTGGTACAACCGCGCAGGTGTCGAGCGGGTGATGGGCTTTGCGAGCCCCGACCAGGTGGAGCAGTTCTTCCAGGACGTGCCCGAGTTCGAGCGCATGCTGGTGCGCTCCGGCATCATCCTCATCAAGTACTGGTTCTCGATCACCGACGAGGAGCAGCAGATACGCTTCCTCATGCGCATCCACGATCCGCTCAAGCAGTGGAAGCTGAGCCCGATGGACCTTGAGTCGCGGATCCGCTGGGAGGACTACACCCGCGCCAAGGAGGAGATGCTGGCCCGTACCAACATCCCCGAGGCGCCGTGGTTCATCGTCGAGGGCAACGACAAGCGCAGCGCCCGCCTGAACTGCATCGACCACTTCCTGAAGCAGATTCCCTACAATGACATCGCGCACGAGGACGTCGCGCTGCCTGAGCGGGTCTTCAATCCCGAGTACGAGCGCAAGGTCCTCGCCAAGGAGCTCTACGTCCCGCAGAAGTACTGAACCGGTTACCCGGCTACCGCCCGAACGCCGCGACCGCGTCCGGGCAGAGACGCTCGAGCGCCTCCAGCGAAAGCGGTGCGCCGCTCACGTCGAAGGCGCGCAAGCCTTCGTGGTCGTCGACCACAACCGCCAGCGGCAGCTTGGCGACCGACACGGATGCGGAGCGTCTGTCGACGCGCCGGCTCGTCCGCCTCTGGACGACCGCCGCGACACGGTAGCCGGCCCTTTCAACGATGGGGTCCAGATCGATCGTCTTCATGATGGTTTCGGTCCCGATGATCCCGGTCCGAATGTGGACCAGGCGAAGCTCACGGCGGGCGGGACAAGCGCGGCCGGCGTAACATCCGCGGCGGCGTCCACCGCGCCGGACAGCGTCGCGTCCCCGAACTCCGGTCGGACGTTGATGTGCACGTCATCAGGCCAGGGGACCCCGTAGATCAGCGGCATCAGCCTGCCGTAGAGGGCGCCGGTGTCGGCCGGATCACCCAGCCCCACGACGCCATCGACGTCCAGCCGAACGACACGGACTCGCCTCAGCAGATCCTTGATCAGGCGCGGCAGGTTCTTGGCCAGCCGGACGCCGGCCTGCTTGTCGCCCTTCTTGCGCCGCTTCCCGGCCGTCTTCTTTCGCTTCTTCTCCGCGCGCTTCTCGTCGCGACGGTCCGTGTCGACGACCGGAAAGTGCGGCGACAGGCCGCCGAACGGCCGCGCCCAGATCCGAACCCGTCCATGGGGATCGGATTGCGCCAGCAGGCTGAGACGAACCGGCAGGGCGAGGGCGGCGACCACGATGATCACGATCGCCGCCAGGACCGCCATGAGAACCGTCGTCATGGCGGATCAGTCCTAGCCGTCGTCGGATGACTTCGCCTGCGTCCGCTGGCCGGCCATCCGCGACGCGGTCTCGCCGATCACCTCGGCCAGGCTCGTCACCGCGCCTTTCACGGCCTCGACGCGGGCGCCGTCCTTGTCGAAGATGATGGCGCCCATCGGGCGGATGCCGCCGCCGCCGCCGGTGCCGCCGCCGTTCTCGGCGTTGGCGCCCTTGCCGCCGCCGGCCCCGAAGCCGAAGCCATAGCTGACGATCGGAATCACGGTCGCGCCGTCGCGCTCGATGGGATCGCCGAGCACGTTGCGGGCGTTCAGCAGTTTGTCCAGTTCCTCAACGGTTCCCTTGAGGAGTTTTTCAACATCGTCCATCGAAGTCTCCTTGTTCTGTCGAGCATCACGCTCCCGTATGACGGATGCGAGCCCGCCCGAATTCTGTCCTGACAGATATGGTGACGGTCGCTGCGTCTTGCGATCCGCATCAGTCCGGAAACGGCCCGGCGGCGACGGCGGCCGGTTTCATCGTCGATACCTCCGCAATCTGGCGGTGCGCCTCATTGCATCGTCACGGTCCATACCTACGTGTGGACCGACACGAAGGAGGCTCCCATGAGCGACACGAATGGCAACGACCGCAGGCCTGGCGACGACAAGCCGTCCTGGACCGAGGAGGTCGAGGTTGCCGGCGAACAGTTGGTTCAACGCGTCAAGGAACTGGCCGCCGAGGGGCAGGTCCGGCGCATCATCGTCAAGGATCCGGACGGTAACATCGCCCTCGACATCCCGCTGACGGTCGGCGCCATCGCCGGCGGCGCGGTCGTCATCGCAGCGCCGGTGCTGGCCGTGATCGGCGCGCTGGCAGCGCTGGTGACCAAGGTGAACGTCGAGATTGTCCGCGATCGCGACGACGGCGACGGACAGACCGACTAGGTCAGCCGTTCGCCACCCGTATGTCGTTCCGGGCGCGTGTGCAGCACGAAGTGGTGCACCGCAGAACCGGAATCTCTCGTCCGTTCGACGCGGGTGGTAGCTTCGCCGAGACAGCAGAGTCCGGCGCCCGCCATCCCGTAACTCCACCGTATCGGGCGCTCTTGCGCACCTCCACATGCCGGCCCCCGCGGCCGCCGTGCAAGTTATCGACAGGGAGTGGTGACACCAAGACATGTAAAAGTTATAAGACTCGTGACGGGTGTTTCGCGAGAAGCACTAAGCACCTGGGGAGGAGCGCCGTCGTGGACGGGTTAGCTGCGATCATCCGCGGCCTGGAAACCATCAACACGTACGTTCTGCGCGCAGGGCGCTTCGTGGCGTGGATATGCGTCGCGCTGATGGTCGTCGTCATCCTCGTCCAGGTCTTCTTCCGCTACATCCTCAACAATGCGCTGCCCTGGCCCGACGAGGCCGCGCGTTTCTTCATGTTGTGGATGACCGGACTGATCGCGCCGTCGGCCTACCGCTGGGGCGGGTTCGTCTCGATCGACATGTTCAAGGAGATGCTCGGTCGTTTCGGCGGCATCATCCTCAACATCGTCATTCTCCTGGTGTCGCTGACGGTCCTGGTGATCGCGCTCAGGCTGGCCGGCGACCACATCCGCAGCGGCTGGCTCTTCAACTCCGCCTCGTTGCGCCTGCCGCTCGACCTGATCGGCGGTGAATCGATACGCCTGAAGCTCGCCTACATGTACATGTCGCTGCCCGTCGGCTTCGTGCTCATGACGGTCGTCAACGTCGAAATGCTCCTGAAGAACATTCACATGCTGTTCGATCACGAAGCCGACTACGGCAACGTGCCGGACCAGATCGTCATGTCGGCGGAGTAGGGCGCGGTGATTGTTCTCTTCCTCCCACTGTTCCTGATCTTCCTGATGCTGAGCATGCCGGTGTTCTTCGGCATGCTGGCGGCGCCGGGGATCATGCTGTGGCTCACCGATTCGACGCGCGACTGGGCGCTGCTCTACCGCAACATCTACAACGGCATCGACTCGTTCCCGCTGATGGCGATCCCGTTCTTCATGCTGGCGGGCGAGTTGATGAACCGCGGTGGCATCACCCTCCGACTTGTCGACTTTTCGCAGTCGCTGATGGGGCATCTCAAGGGCGGTCTGGCCCACGTCAACATCCTGTCGTCGATGCTGTTCGCGGGCCTCTCCGGTTCCGCCGTCGCCGACACCTCGGCGCTGGGTTCGATGCTGATCCCGGCGATGGAGAAGAACGGCTACAAGCGCAGGTTTGCCGCCGCGGTGACCGCGGCCTCGTCGGTCATCGGGCCGATCATTCCGCCGTCCGGCATCATGATCATCTACGCCTACGTCATGGGCGAGTCGGTGGCGGCGCTGTTCCTGGGCGGTGTCATCCCCGGGATCCTGGTCGGCCTCGGTCTGATGGCCGTGGTGGCCGCGCTCGCCAAGCGCGAAGGCTTCCCGGTCGCCGCGGAGCGCGCCACGTGGCGCGAGCGCGGAAAGGCCGCGCTCCGCGCATTCTTCCCGCTCATGACGCCGGTGATCATCCTCGGCGGCATCCTCGGCGGCGTGTTCACCCCAACCGAAGCCGCGGCCGTGGCCGCCGGCTACGCAATGTTCATCTCGCTGTTCGTGCTGCGCACGATGACGTTCGCGGATCTGCCGAAGGTGTTCACCAAGGCGGCGATCACGTCATCGGTCGTGCTGCTCCTGGTCGGCGCGGCGATGGCCTTCAAGGCGGTGGTGGGGCTCAGCCATTTGCCGGAACTGCTGGCCGCGTGGGTCATCGGCCTCACCGACAACCCGCTGATCCTGCTGTTCCTGATCAACATCCTGCTCTTCATCGTCGGCATGTTCCTCGACGCGGGGCCGGCGATCATCATTCTTGGGCCGATCCTGGCGCCGATCTTTGTCGATCTCGGCGTCCACCCGGTCCACTTCGCCATCATCATGAGCGTCAACCTTACGGTCGGCCTGGCGACTCCACCCATGGGACTCGTGCTGTTCGTCGCATCGAGCGTCTCGGGCGAACGGGTGGAAACGATTGCGCGCACGATCCTGCCGTTCCTGGCGGTCGAGATTCTGGTGATCTTCCTGATCACCTACTTCCCGCCGATCTCGCTGGCCGTGCCTGAGTTCTTCGGGTTCATCCGCTGATGGCGCGCTGAACCGGTGGAAGAAGCAAAGCAAGGACGAAACAGACCAGAGGAGTAAGACATGCTAGGCAGAATGACGGCAGCACTTTCGACGGTGGCAGTCGGCGCGGCCCTTGCGGCCGGTGGCGTCCTGGCCACACCAACCCAGGCAGCCGATTTCAATTTCCGTGCAATCGTCGGTCCCGACCTGAACGACGAGGACTACGACGGCATCATCGTCTTCAAGGACTATGTCGAGTCGCGGTCTAACGGCCGGATCGAGATCGAGATCTTCGCGGGCACGACCCTGTGCGCGAACGGTGCGGAATGCCTGCAGGGCATCTCCGACGGCACGCTCGACGTCTACATCTCCACCTCGGGCGGCGCCGCCGGCATCTTCCCCTACGTGCAGGTCTTCGATCTTCCGTACCTGCTGCGCGACGACCGCGTCGCCGAGGCGGTCCTGACCGGCGAATTCCCCTACGTCATCCGCGACAAGGCGCTTGAGGATTCAGGCGGCACGATCCGGCTGATGACCATCGGCAACACCGGCGGCTGGCGGAACTTCGCCAACACCCAGCGTGTGGTCCGCACCCCGTCGGATATGGAAGGCCTGAAGATCCGCACCATCGTCGCCGACCTGCCGCAGGAACTGGTCAAGGCGCTCGGCGCCAGCCCGACGCCGATCCCGTGGCCGGAGCTGTTCACCTCGTTCCAGACGGGCGTGGTCGAAGGCTCCAAGAACGGCATCACCGACATCATGGGCATGAAGTTCCCCGATGCCGGCCTGAAGTTCGTCACGCTCGATGGCCACGCCTACATGGGCGCCCTGTGGTGGATCAACAACCAGCGCTTCCTCGACCTTCCGGACGATCTCAAGGTCGTGATGGTCAACGGCTTCACGGAGCTTCAGCAGGCCACCTTCGCTTCGCCGAAGCGGAAGTCGATCCAGGCCTATCAGGACTTCGTCGACATCGGCGGCTCGCTCTACGTGCCCACGCCGGAGGAGAAGGCGATGTTCCGCGAGGCTGCGTCGCCGGTCTACGACTGGTTCAAGGACAACGTCCGGGGCGGCCCGGAAGTGTTCGACGCACTGGTCGCCGCCGTCGGCGAAGCCGAGGCCGAGATCGATCGGTTGAACGCACTCGCGGTTCAGTAGGCTCGACGCCAGGCTGAACGAACAGGGAGCCGCCCTTCGGGGCGGCTCTTTCTTGTGGCGAAGGTCGACGCCTAACCGGCCAGGTCGCGCCAGTCGCGCGTCACGCTGTCGCGTGCGGCAAAGATCTCGCCGCTCGCCGGATCACTGAACAGCTCGAACTCCTTGCGCCGCGGCGCCACCATGTGCGGTGCGAAGCCTTCCGTATCGTCGGGCGCGTTGGCATGCAGCGCCAGCCAGTGGAAGCCGGGACCGGCGTCGTCGAGCATGGCGCCGATGTGGTCGCCGATATCGCGGTCGTCCGGGCAGAACTCGATCAGGAACTTGTCGAACACCGGGTTACCGCGCGCTTCCAGCTCCTGCGCGATCTCCTTGATGTAGCCGGCATCGGTGCCGGGCAGCGGTAAGAGCGACGCCAGCGGCGCGAGGTCCCGGCACACCAGGACCGGAATCCCGTAACGCGACGCGGCCTCGACCAGCGCGCCCGCGAACGGCTCCAGGAAGGCGGTGCCCATATGGGCGTCGAGATGGGTCGGACGGATGCCGTCGGCGAGCGCCCGCTCGATCTGCGCCGCGATCTCGTCGGTAACGGCGGCCGGGTCCGCGTGGCGGGCGACCGCATCGGGCTGACGGTGGAAACAGCCTTCCTCGTCGGTGAGGCCCGCCACCGGGCCGATCAGCGGCCGCCAGCGATACGCCGACCATTCCGAGGTCAGCGTGATGTGGATGCCGAGGTCCTGGTCCGGCGCGCTGTGCCAGTCCTCGACCGCGTCCCGATACCAGGGGCAGGGCACCATCACCGACGCGGAGGTCACCACGCCTGCTGCCCTGAGCGCCTTCCACGCGACCACCGAACCACGACTGACGCCGACATCGTCGAGATGGGCGAGGATCTGTTGCGTCGCCATCAGCGCAGCCCCGGTTCCGGCAGGTCGAGCACCTCGCGCGTCACGTCGAGCGACAGGTTCGCGTGGCGCTGCGCCAGCGAGGCCGGGAAGGCGGCGGTCACCGGCCCGAACAGTAGCCGGCGGATGGCCGCGCATTGCCAGGCACGGTTCATGACGATGCGCAGACGCGACGCGCCGAGAATATCCTTCATGCCCACCGTCACCGCCAGGTGCGGAATGCGGCTGGCATTGCCGCGCGCCGCCGTCACCGCATTGATGAGGCGGGTTTCCGGCGTCAGCGCCACGATCCGCGTGCCCAGCGTCGCGAACCAATCCGGGTCGTCACGGCCGGGCACCGGATCGTTGAAGGCGAGGTGGCCGGTGATCCCGACCCCGGCGTAACAGACATCGACCCCGCCATGGTCCGCGGTCAGCGCCGCCATGCGGCCGAGGTCGGCCGGATCGGGGGTGACGACGGTCGGGCGCTTGGCCGCCGGCAACAGGTCGAGCAGGTGTTCGCGCGCATGCCGGCGGAAGCTCAGCGGATCGTCGTCCGGAATCCAGTCGCCTGCCAGCGTCAGATATTCGTCCATCAGGACAAGCGTCAGCCGGTCCAGCGACAGGTCGCCGTCGTTGCAGGCTTTGGCCAGCAGGTCGTACTGGCCCACCGGCCCGACCGGGCCGATCATCAGCACCCGCCGCTGGCCGGCCGCCACCAGTTCGTCGTAGTCCGTCAGGATGGTCTGCGCGAACGTTGCGATCAGCGCGTCGTTGTCGTCGTGCACGGTCAGCGGCACCGGCGATTGGGCGACGACTTCGTCCGGCGACAGGGCAAGAGCGGCCACGGTGTCGCGGTCGAGTCCGGCATAGGGATCAGTGGTAGCGCGGTCGTTCATGGCCCTTCCAGGTCGCTGCGGCGATAGTAGTCGTAGGGCGAAACGCCGCGCAGCTTGCGAAACGTTCGGTAGAACTGCGGATAGCCGGCGAAGCCGGCGTCGAGGGCCACCGTGAGCAGGTTGGCTTTCGGCGTGTCTTGCAGGGCGCGATCCACACGGTCAAGCTTCTGCTCGCCGCGATAGCGCACGATGCTCTTGCCCGTCTGCTGCTTGAACAACCGCCCCAGCCGATTGGCGCTGAGCCCGCTCATGCGGCCAAGCTGATCGAGCGACTGGTCGGGATCGGCCTGCAGCGCGTTGGCGGCTCGCCCCACGGCCGGGTGGACGGCGGTCACCTGCTGCGCCGGTGCCCGGGTCCACAGGTACCAGGCGCGGGCCAGCCACCAGCGATAGCCCTCCGCCCGCGCGTCCTCGTCATCCGTGGCGTGGATGCCGGCCGCGATGGCCTCCAGTTCGGCGGACTCGCGCGCGCCCAGCGTACGCGGCCCGGTCGGCCCGGCGACCTCCCCGACACGTAGCGGCGGCATCGCTGGCGAGCCCTCCGCCAACAGGCGTGGCGCGATCAGAAACACCCACATGTCGAAATCGGCCGTCTCGGACAGGAGCACGTGTTCCTGACCGGCGAAGGCCCACAGGACGGAGCCGGCGCGCAGGATCACGATCCGACCGTCGATCAGATACCGCATGCGGCCCGACAGACCGTGGAGCACCACCAGTTCGAGGTGACGCTGCGGATGGCGCTCGAAACGCCGCCGCGACGAACGCCGCCAGCACGCCGCCGGCACGTCGATGAGGATGGGCGGAGGTGTGGGGTCGACAACCATAAACGTAATGAAATCGGCGAAATCAGCATAGATATGCCCCATAACGTCGATAAAATGCAATATCAAAGAGGGAGGAACCGATGACCGAACGCCACGCCCAGTTCCGCAGACAGGGCTATGTCACCCTGCCGGGGGCGCTCGACGCCGACGAACTGGCGACCCTGCGGCGCGTGTGCGACACCCTGCTGGACGAGCCCGTCGACGACGGCGGCAGCGGCCGGCACAAGATCGGCCTCGGCGAGGACCGCCGCTTTATGGCCCATCGCCACGAGGAGTTTCCCGAGCTGGAATCCTTGATCCTTGGCGAGCGGATGGCGGCACTGACCTCCGAACTGCTCGGGCAGGACGCTCTCCTCTTCAACGAACAGTTCGTGGTCAAGGGCGCCGACAGCGGTGCGAGCTTCGCCTGGCATCAGGACGGGGCCTATGTGGGCTACGACCACGCGCCGTACCTCACCGTCTGGATGGCGCTCGACGACACGACGGAGGAGAACGGCTGTGTCTACGTCCTGCCGCGCAACCTCGACGCCAGGCCGGACCTCGACCCTCACACGTGGCTCGACGACACCCGTGAACTGAACGGCTATGAAGGTTCCGAATCCGGCATCCCGGCCGTGTGTCCGGCCGGGTCGATCGTGGCGTTCTCAAGCGTCACGCTGCATCGCTCCGGTGCCAACACGACGGACAGGCGCCGTCGCGCCTACATCTGCCAGTATTCGGTCGAGCCCATCCGCGATCCGAAGACGGGCGGCCTGAAGCGTTTCGCCAAGCCGCTGGGTCGTGCCCGCGTCGAGACGGCGGCCTGACCTTGGCCGGGATCGCTCTAGCGGAACGGATAGAGCCAGGGGCGGTAGTCGGCCACCAGCGTATGCGCGGCCTCGATCTCCTCCGGCGTCATCTTCTTGATGACTTCCTCGAGGCTGATGGCGGCGTCGGGATCGCCGCCGATCGCCGACAGCGTGTACCACATGTAGGCGCGCACCAGATCGGGCGCCGGCATGCCGCGGCCGATCTCGTAATACCAGCCGATCCCCGACTGGGCGCCGGGGTGTCCCTTCAGGGACGACCGCAGGTACCACTCGAAGGCACGCCGGTCGTCCCGTTCGACGCCGAGCCCCTGCGCATACATGACCCCGATCAGCTCCTCGGCATCGGCGTTGCCGGAGCGGGCCAGCGGGTGCAGCGCCTCGAGGGCTGCGGCGAAGTCGTTCGCGTCCATCAGGTCGCGGGCGCGCTCCAGTTCGGAGTTCGCCCACGCCGGGCCGGCGCTCCCTGCAATGACGGTGAGAACAACAGCCAAAACCTTGATTTGATGATGCATTCGGCGTCTCATGGTCCTGTTCTGGCGGCAACACAATCGGGCGGAATCTGACGATGCCACGTGCGGGAAGGTCAAGTCGAATTGTCGTCGCAGCCGGTGTGGTTGCCTGGCTGGTCGCGGCCGTCGGCGCGCCGGCCTTGGTCGCCGCGGCCGAACTGCCGCCGCCGATGAGCGACAGCGACTTCCGACCCTTCGACGAACGCCGCGCCGCGCTCGGCCGGCTGCTGTTCTACGACAAGATCCTGTCCGGCAACCGCAACATTTCCTGCGGCACCTGCCACCATCACGACCTCGCCGGCTCCGACGGCCTGTCGCTCGGGGTCGGTGAAGGCGGGGTCGGCCTCGGGCCCGAGCGTGTCATCCCGACCGGCGTCGACCAACCGAACAAGCGCGTGCCGCGCAACGCCAACGCCCTGTTCAATCTCGGCCATCGCGATGTCCGGGTGCTGTTCCACGACGGCCGTGTCTCGGACGACGACGTCTACGGCACCGGCTTCAACACCCCGGCGGAGGAATGGCTGCCGCCGGGGCTGCAGAGCGTGCTGGCGGCGCAGGCGCTGTTTCCCGTGACCTCGCCGGTCGAGATGGCCGGCACGCCCGAAGAAAACGACATCGGCGCCGTCCGCAACAAGCGCATCGACCGGGTCTGGCCGGTCCTGGTCGCGCGGCTCACCGCCATACCCGACTACGTCGATCGCTTCCGCGCCGCCTGGCCTGACATCGCCAGCGCCGAGGACATCTCGATCGTCCATGTCGGCAACGCGATCGACGACTTCATCAACAGCGAGTGGCGATCGTTCACGAGCCCCTTCGACGCCTATCTGGCGGGCGATGCGACGGCGCTCGATCCGCAGGCGGAGAAGGGCCTGCGGCTGTTCTACGGCAAGGCCGGCTGCGCCGGGTGTCACGCCGGTCCTCTGCTGACCGACCAGGATTTCCATGCCCTGGCCCTGCCGCCCTTCGGACCGGGCAGGGTCCGCGCGTTCGATCCCAGGGTCCGCGATGTCGGCCGCATGTCGGAATCCGATCGCATCGAGGACGCCTATCGGTTCCGCACGCCGTCGCTCCGCAACGTCGCCGAAACCGGGCCGTGGGGCCACAACGGCGCCTACGGCACGCTCGACGGCATGGTCCGCCATCACCTCGATCCGCTGGCCGCGCTCGATCGCTGGGACCGCCGGCAACTGGTCCTGCCCCGCAACGCCTCGTTCGCCGCGACCGACTTCGCCGTGTGGGAGGACCGGTTCGAGATGGCCCGTTTCAGGCGCGCGGTGGACATCACCCCGGTCGAGCTCACCGACGCAGAGGTCGACGCGCTGGTGGCGTTCCTGACGTCGCTCAGCGATGACAAGGCCCTGGCCGGCCGGCTTGGCCGTCCGGAGTCGGTGCCGAGCGGCCTGTCGGTCGACTGATCGACCCCATCCGGATGCTCACCAACGATCCCTTTGCAGCGCCGTCGTTTGCCCTGTCGCGGCGCGGCGACGACCCCGTGCCCCGGTCGCGCACCAAGTGGGACGTGCTGTTCGCGCCGACGCAAGACACCGGCGTCCCCCTCGGCGGCATCGGCACCGGCGGCATCATGCGCGCCTCCACCGGGGCGTTCAGCCGCTGGACCATCAAGGCCGGAGGCGTGAAGCAGTTCACGCTGCCGTCTGCCGGCTTCGTCCTGCGCGTCGCGCGTGAGGGCAGGGCGCCGAGAGGTTTCGCCCTCCAGCCGGCCCCTGACAGCGACGAGATGTCGGCGTTCACCTACGCGGGGCCGGCCGACCACTGGCACGGCCTGTTTCCCAAGGCCTGGCATCGCCATGACGCCCTCGATGGCGTCGAAGTCGGGTGCCTGTCGTTCTCGCCGGTGATCCCCGGCCAGCTCGACGCCGCCCGGCTGCCCCTGGCGCTGTTCAAATGGCGGCTCACCAACCGGGGCGACACGCCACTCGATGCAAGCCTTGCCTTCACCTTCCCGAACCTCAACGGCTGGTTCACCGATTTTGGCGAAGACCGCCCGGAGCGACCGGCGACCGGCACGTTCAACCGCGCCGTCGCCGACGACGCGTTCGAGGGGGTGGTGCTCGATCGCGCCCGTGCCGGCGACAGCCTTGGCGAATCCACCGGCGAATGGGCGATCGCCTGCCGCCGCGACGACGGCGTTGAGACCAGCGCCAGCGTGTGCTTCGACGGCTATGGCGACGGCGCGGAATTCTGGGCCCCCTTCATCGCTGACGGCGACGCGCCCGCCCTGGCGGAGAGCTGGATCGTGGAGGGCGGGTTTCGCGAGAACCTGCCCGGCCTGCCCACCGGTGCCGTCGCGGGGCGTGTGGCGCTCAAGCCAGGCGAAAGCCGTGAGCTGACCTTCTGCCTCGTCTGGGATCTGCCGGTGATCAGCTTCGGGCAGGGCCGCCGCTGGTATCGCGGTTACACGGACGACTGGGGCGTGGAGGGGCGCAGCGCTGCTGAGCTCTGCCGCCACGCGCTCAGCCACGACGCCTCGTGGGACGCCGATATCGACGCCTGGCACCGCGATGTCGCGCGTGAAGTCGGCGACGCGCCGCACCAGGCCGGCATGGCCATTAACGAGCTCTATTTCCTGGTCGACGGCCTTTCGGTGCTGACCTCGGCCAGGGGCTCGCCTGACGGCCGGCCGCATTTCGGCCTGATCGAGTGCCACGACTACGCGCTCTACAACACGCTCGACCTGTGGGTTTATGCGGCGGAGGCGGTGGGCCGCCACTTCCCCGAGCTTGCCGCCATGGTGGCCGAGGATTACGCCGACCAGACGCTGGCGACCGACGCGCGCTGGCGTCGCCATCGCTGGCACCACCACCTGTTCGCGGTCAATTCCGCCGGCACTTGCCCCCACGATGTCGGCGGACCAACGGAAGACCCTTTCGTGGTGCCGAACTCCTACACCTACCGCGACGGCAATGAGTGGAAGGACCTCAACTGCGACCTCGTCCTGTGCGTCTATCGCGAGGGACGGGCCATGGGCGCCGACTGGCGTCGGCGGCTCTTTCCGGCGGTCAGGACGGCCATCGACCACCTCCAGCAGTTCGACCGTGACGGCGACGGCCTGATCGAGAACGACGGCACGCCCGACCAGACCTTCGACAACATCCCCATGAAGGGACCGTCGAGCTACTGCGGCGGACTGTGGCTGGCGGCGCTGACCGCCGGTGTGGCTTTGGCGGAAGAAGCCGGCGAGGACGCGCTTGCGGCCCGCTGGCGCGAACAGGCCGCGGCGGCGGGCGAGGCCTACACAACAAAACTGTTCAACGGCAGCCACTTCCGCGTCGATACCGACGGTCCGTTGTCCGAGGCCTGCTTCATCGAGCAACTGTTCGGACCGTTTCTCGCCCGGCGGCTCGGCCTCGGCGACCTGGTGCCGCCCGAGATGGCCCGCGCCGCGCTGCGGACCGTCTTTGAGCGCAACTTCGTGGAGGCCGGTGGCGGCGAGGGCGCGGTCTCGTTGTCGGGCATCCCCGAGACGGCGCGGGAGCACCTGCCGCACGCGGCGGACCGCACCTTCCAGACCAGCGAAATCCAGCCCGGGTTCAATTTCTCCTTCGCCGCGCAGCTCGAATCCTGGGGGCTCGACGCCGAGGCCGACCGCCTCCGCCGCGCGCTCCACCACGAGCTGCACGTGCGCCGCAACCTCGTGTTCCAGACGCCCGCCGCCTACGATCGCAGCGGCGAGACCTGCCGCGCCATCCTCAACATGCGCCCGCTGGCAGTGTGGTGGCTGGCTCCACCCGCGTCTCCGGCCTCCGGCGCGTCCTGACGCCCGCCGCGATCTTTGCGCGACGCGAGGCGGTCGACTAACGTCCGGCCATGGTGGAACTGGAGCTCGCGCTCGTCGCCTTCACGACCTTCTTCGCGACCATCGGTCCGCCGGATGTGGCGCTGGTCTTTGCGGCCCTGACGGGCCGGATGCCGCCGGGCCGGCGGTGGCGGCAGGCAGTGAAGGCGACCCTGGTGGCCGCGGCCGTCCTGGCGATGTTCGCCGCCATCGGACGGCCTCTGCTCACCTATCTCGGCATATCGCTGGCTGCGCTCAGGACCGCCGGCGGTATCCTGTTGCTGCTGATTGCCATCGATCTGGTGTTTGCGCGCTCCTCCGGCGGCACGTCGACCACATCGGACGAGAAGTCCGAGGCGGAGGTTGCCGAAGACGTCTCGGTCTTCCCGCTGGCGACGCCCCTTATCGCTGGTCCGGGGGCGATCGGCGCGGTCATCCTCCTGATCGCCAACGCTGAAGGTGATCCCGCCAAGATCGGCGCCGTGGCGGCGGCGCTCGCCACCGTGCTCGCGATCACGCTGGCACTGATGCTCGCGGCCAGCCAGGTGCAGCGGCTCCTCGGCGTCACCGGTGTCCACGTCATGACGCGGGTCTTCGGCATCCTGCTGGCGGCCCTGGCGGTCCAGTTCCTGTTCGACGGCGTGATCGAGAGCGGCGTCTTCGGCTGACGTGGACTGAGATCACAGGCCCGTGTTGCCATCGCCGGGGGGCGTCACTAGACAGGGCATCCTGAGAAACGGGCCGCAGGCAGACATGGATTCAGACCTTCTTCGCGCGTTCGTCATCAACCTCGACCGCGCACCCGACCGGCTCGACTCCATGCGCGATCAGCTCCGGGATCTGCCCCTGTCCTGGCAGCGGGTCGCGGCCGTCGACGGCGTATCGCTGCGGCTTCCGCCGCCCGACGTGTTTGACGCCGAAGGCTACCGATGGCGTGCCGGACGCCAGCACAGCCTCAACGAAATCGGATGTTATCTAAGTCATATTAAAGCGCTGAAAGCATTTCTTGAAGCAGAATCGAGGTTTGGCCTGATTCTCGAGGATGACGCCGTGCTCGGGCCGGACACCATGCCCGTGCTCGCAGCACTCCTCGCCGAGGCTCCGGACTGGGATGTCGTGAAACTGTCCTGGTTCCACAGGCCGCTCAGGATTCCGGTGCGATCAATCGGACCGAACCATCAACTGGTGAGCCTGATCACCCGCTCGTCGGCGGCGGACGCCTATCTGGTCAACCGGTCGGCGGCCGCGGCGATGATCGGCGGCCTGCTGCCGATGCGTGTCCCCTACGATCACGCCTTCGATCGCGCCTGGCAGCTCGGCATCCGCATGTTCGGCGTCCATCCGACACCCATACGCCAACGGGGGTACGGCTCGACGCTGGTCACCGGTGTCGAGGGCCAGACGCCAGGGCCGAAGTTTCCGTGGTGGCGGCGCGGCTCGGTTCTCGCCTACCGGGTGCACAATGAGGTCATGCGGCTGGCCTACTACACCCGATTGGGATTGGCGGCGCGGTTCCGGGGTCGGTCGGAGACCGCCGCGCCAGGCTGACACCGCCGGCTCAGGCCTTGGGATCGAGGTCGCTGTCGTCGAGGGCGCGCCGTGCCGCGCCCTCCATGTCCTCGTACTGGCCGCTCTTGACCGACCACACAAAGGCGCCGAGGCCGATCAGGCCGAGCAGCAGGGCGAGCGGGACCAGCCACAGGAGGACCGTCACGCCGGGACCGCCTCTCGCTTCCCGGTCGCCAGCGGGGCGGACGACGGCACGCGATGCCGGCGGGGCAGGGCGCGCAGGGCGTTCGCGGTGACGATCAGTGATGAGGCCGACATGGCGACCGCCGCGATCAGCGGTGTGACGTAGCCGAGGACGGCGATCGGGATCGCAAGCGCGTTGTAGGCGGCGGCGAAGGCCAGGTTCTGGGTCATCAGCCGGCGTGCGCGCCGCGCCGCGACGATGGCGCTGGCGACGGGCCCGAGGCTCCCGCCAAGAAACACCGCATCGGCCTGGGCCTGGGTCAGATCGACGGCGGTCGCGGGCGAGATCGACACATGCGCCGCCGCCAGCGCAGGCGCGTCGTTGAGGCCGTCGCCGACCATGAGCACCCTCTGACCCGCGGCGGCCCGCTGCTCGATCCGTTCGATCTTCTCTCTCGGGTCAAGGCCGGCCGCAAAATCGGCGATGCCGAGCGCGGCGGCGACGGGCGCCACGGCCGCCTCCCGGTCCCCCGACAGGATGGCGGGCTGCAGGCCGAGGTCACGCAGCCGTTGAACCGTTGCCCGGGCATCCGGGCGAAGTGCCTGCTCGACGACGAACACGGCCGTGCGATCGCCGTGCCGGACGGCGATCAGCGACGCCCCGCCGGCGTCCTGAATTTGCGCCTCGTCGAGGCCGCAGAAGTCCGGGCTGCCGAGACGCACATCCTGGCCACCGACCTCCGCGCGCACGCCGCGGCCCGGCTCCTCGGTGATATCGGCAAACGGTGGCTCGACCGCCTGTTCAGCGAGCACCGTGGCCAGCGGATGGCGGCTCGACTGCGCCAGACGGGCGGCGAGCCGCGCCAGATCCGCTGGCACGTCGCCGAGCAGGCGTACCGAAAACGACGGATCGGTCAGCGTGCCGGTCTTGTCGAACACCACCGTGTCCGCCTCGGCGAGTCGCTCGATCGCGGTGCCGGTGTTGAGAAACAGCCCCAGCCGGAACATCGCCCCGGCAGCCGCCACCTGAACCGCCGGCACGGCCAGCGCCAGGGCGCAGGGACAGGTGATAATCAGGACGGTGGTGGCGACGACGACGGCGTGGTGGAGCCCCGCGCCGGCGATGAGCCACCCGACCGCGGCGAGGAGCGCCGTGGCATGCACCACGGGCGCGTAGAGCTGCGAGGCGCGGTCGGCCAGTGCCAGACGCCGGGACCGGGATTCGGTGGCCTTCTCCAGCAGGCGTTGCACGTCATCGATCAGCGATCCGCCGACCGTGGCGCGGACCGTGACGTCGACGGTACCGTTCAGGATCACCGAGCCGGCGTGGAGGTCGTCGCCGGCGCCAAGGGTCACCGGGCGGCTTTCGCCGGTGATCATGCTGGCGTCGAACTCCGCGCCGCCCTTGGCGATGGTGCCGTCGACGGGCAGGCGATCGCCGGCCTTGAGCCGGATCAGATCGCCGGGCTGGAGCAGTTCCGGCGGCACGGCTTCGGTGGAACCGTTGCCGTTCACCCGCTCCGCCGTGCCGGTGCGAAAGGCCGCGAGATTGCCCGCCAGCGTGCGCGTCTTGCGGCGCATCATCTGCTCCAGGACACGCCCTCCGAGCAGGAAGAACAAGAGCATGACCGCGCTCTCGAAATAGGCGTGATGGGCCGAGATAGCGGTCTGGTAGACCGACAGCGCCAACGCCAGCATGACGCCGATGGTGATCGGCACGTCCATGTTGAGGCGCCGCGCCGACAGCGCTTTGATGGCGCTCTCGTAGAACGGGCGCCCGGCATAGGCCGCGGCCGGCAGCGCGATCAACGCGGAAATCCAGTGGAAGAGGTCGCGCGTTTCCGGCGCGATGTCGCTGGCGTTGCCGGCCCAGACCGAGACCGACAGCAGCATGATGTTCATCGCCGCAAAACCGGCGACGGCGAGGGCGAGAAGCAGGCGTTTCAGGTCGCGTTCGGCGGCTGCGTCGGCGGTCCCGGCTTCGAACGGGGTGGCGTCGTAGCCTGCCGCCTTGAGGGTGTCCGCGACACGACGCGGCTCGACCGCGGCCTTGTCGCCCTGGATTGCCACCCGGCCCAGCGTGTAGTTGACGCGCGCGCTGGCGATGCCCGGCACCGCTTCAAGCGCCTCCTCGACCCGGCGCATGCAGCCGGCGCAGTGCATCCCCTCGACCGCGAATACCGCCCGTTGCAGCGGACCGCCGGGAGATTCGACCGTCGAAGCCGAGGCCCCCACCGGCGGTTCCGGCGACGTCGGGCAGCACGCGGCGGTCACCGCACCGTCACCCGGTTGCGGGAGCGGAAGACCGGTTCCGGTTCGCCGCTGCGCGACAGCTCCAGACGCAGACTCCAGACGCCGGGCGACAGCGCGACGCGGCCGGCATAGTCGCCGATGTCGGTCTCGTCGAGTTCGACCGTCATGTCGCGGCGGGCATCGACCGGATGAGCGAACACCGCAACCGCGGCAAGACCGGAGATCGGCTCGGCCGTCTGGTCGCGGACTTCGATCGTCAGCGACCGTTCGGCGGAGACCGCAACCGGGTCACCCAGCGTCGCGTCCACCGTCCAGCCGAGCGCATCCTGACGGGCGGAGCGCTCCTGTTCGGCGGTGAAGTCGAGCCCGGCCCGGTAGGAACTCGGCGTCTCCACACCGCCGAAGGTCGAGACCGCGTAGCGGATCATGACGATGTTGACGGCCGTGACCGCGCCGAAGAAAGCCAGCAGCGCGATCAGGACGTGCCAGCCGGTGATCCGGCCGAACAGTCCCGGTTTGTCGTCGTTGACCGGCGCCGCCTGCATCACTCGTTGCTCCCGGGGCCGCGGAACATCTCGTTCGCCGTGGCGATTGTATCAGCTTCCACGTCGCGGATGACGAACGCGATGGCGTGAGACCCTTCACCGTCGAGACTGTCGACCGACACCGTGGCCCGGAAGGCGCGCGTCTGGTCGGCCCCCACCTCCACGACCTGCCGGCCGTCGATCATCTCGGCGTTGAAGACTTCCAGCGTCGAGGCGGGCAGGCCGTCGACGGCGATCTCGAACCGACGGGTTTCGTTGCGCTTGTTGAGGATGCGGACCGTATAGCCGTTGCGGATCGAACCGTCGGAAAGCACGACGAACGCCGGATTGCGGTCGTGGATCGTGTTCACGTCGAGGAGCGAGCGGGTCGCCAGGCCGTAGAGCATCAGGAGGCCGATGCCGGCGATCAGCGCCATGTACAGGAGGGTGCGCGGCCGGAAGATCCGCATCTTCTCCGGCGTGCCCTCCATGCGCCGGCGGATGTTGAGGTCGGTATCGTAGGCGATCAGGCGCTTCGGACGGCCGAGCTTCTCCATGATGGTGTCGCAGGCGTCGATGCACAGCCCGCACTGGATACAGCCGAGATCGGGGCCTTCGCGGATATCGATGCCGGTCGGACAGACCGCGACGCATTGGTGGCAATCGACGCAGTCACCGGCCGGAAGACCCTTCTTGTGGGCCGCGACGCTCTTCTTGGCCGACATCCGCGGCTCGCCGCGATCGTACCGGTAGGTGACGTTCATCGCGTCTTCGTCGGTGAGCGCGGCCTGGATACGCGGCCACGGGCACATGTAGACGCAGACCTGCTCGCGCATGTGGCCGGCGAGCGAGTAGGTGGTGAATGTCAGGATGCCGATCCACACATAGGCGGCGATGGGCGCCTGGAAGGTGGCGAGATCAACGACCAGCGTCGGCGCGTCGGCGAAGTAGAGTACCCAGGCGCCGCCCGTCCACCACGCGATCATCAGCCAGAGGACGTGCTTGACCCCCTTGCGCGCCAGGAGCTCCGGCGTCATGGGCCCGTCGTCGTTGCGGATGCGTTCCCGGCGATCGCCCTCGGTGAACCGCTCGATGGCGAGGAAGAGATCGGTCCATACGGTCTGCGGGCACAGATAGCCGCACCACACGCGACCGGCGACCGCATTCATCAGGAACAGGATCATGGCCGCCAGGATCAGGAGCCCGGCGACATAGTAGATTTCCTGGGGCCAGATCTCGATCCAGAAGAAGTAGAAGCGGCGATTTGGCAGGTCGAGGAGAACGGCCTGCCCGGGCGCTTCCGGCCCGCGGTCCCAGCGGATGAACGGCGTCAGGTAGTAAATGCCGAGCGTGACGAACAGCACGATCCACTTGATGCGCCGGTACGTGCCCGAGACCTTCTGCGGGTAGACCTTTTCGTGCGGCTTATAGAAGGGTTCTTCGAAATCCTCGGCGAGCTTGGTCGGCTCGGCTGTGGTCATACGCTACTCGCCTCCGCCGAGAGAATGGACGTAGACCGCCAATGCCGTGACAGTCGTTGCGCCCAGCCGTTCCTCCCAAGCTGGCATGTTGCCTTGACGGCCGTTCTGGATCGTTTCGGTGATCGTGGCATGATCGGACCCGAAGAGCCAGATGGCGTCGGCGAGATTCGGGGCGCCCAGTTCGTGGTCGCCCAGACCCTCCTCCCCATGGCAGTCCACGCAGTTCTCCGCGAACACCACCGCGCCGGCCTCCACGTCGGTGTCGGGCGCTGGCTCGAGACCGGACAGCGTGCGCACATAGCTCGCCACGTCGGCGATCTGCTCGCCGTCGAGGATTTCGTCGCGCCCGAAGGCCTGCATGATCCCGAGCCGGCTGTCGGGGTGATCGTTGCCGACGCCGTAGGCAATGGTGTGGCGGATTTCGTCGATCTGCCCACCCCAGATCCAGTCGTCGTCGATCAGGTTCGGGTAGCCGACGGCGCCACCGCCGCCGGCGCCGTGGCAGGGCGCGCAGTTGTCGCCAAAGGCGGCGCGGCCGAAGGCCATCGTGAAGTCGAGCAGTTCCGCGTCGTCCGCGACGCCGGCGATCTCGGCGTCTGCCAGCCGGTTGACCATCGGCGCGCGCAGGTCCTGCAGGCCCTTGAGGTCTTCAAGCACGGCGGTGCGGGAGTTCCAGCCGAGGACGCCGTTCAAATGGCCGGTGATCAGGGGCCAGGACGGGTAGACCACCCAGTAGCCGATGGACCACACGATGGTGGCATAGAAGATCCACAGCCACCACCGCGGCAGCGGCTTGTTGAGTTCGCGGATGCCGTCCCAGACGTGGCCGGTCGTATCGACGCCCGTATATTCGTCGACATGCGGTTTGCTTTGCTCGGCCATGGCCTAGTCCTCTTGCAGCGGGATTTTGCTCGCTTCCTCGTAGCGACGCCGCCGCGATGGCCACATGACGAAGACCACGACCGCGACGAAGACCACGAAGAAGTAGATCAGCCCCCAGGACTGCGCGAAATGCGCAAGGGCGTTGTAGGTGTCCGACATGATGCCGCCGCTCCTAACGGATGTTCGTGCGATCGTCGTAGAGGTCGAAGTCGATCGCGGTGCCCAGATACTGCATGTAGGCGATCAGCGCGTCGGCTTCGGTGAGCTTGCCCGTCGTTTCGGCGCCGGCCGTGAACGAACGGACGTTGGCATTGGGGTAGCGTTCCAGGAAGCCGTCTTCGTCGTCCGGGAAGTCCTGCCCCTGGGTGACCGCGTCGGCGGCGGCGTTCTCGATCATCTCGTCGGTGTAGGGCACGCCCAGCGCCTGCTGGATGCGCAGATGGTCGTCGAGGTCGTCGATCCTGAGCGGCGTGCGTGCCAGCCACGGATAACCCGGCATGATCGACGTCGGCACGACCGCGCGCGGCGCGTTGAAATGGTCGAGGTGCCACTCGTCCGAGTATTTGCCGCCGACCCGGGCGAGGTCGGGGCCGGTACGCTTCGACCCCCACTGGAACGGCCGGTCGTACATCGACTCGGCGGCCAGCGAGTAGTGGCCGTAGCGTTCGACCTCGTCACGCAGGGGCCGGATCATCTGCGAGTGGCAGTTGTAGCAGCCCTCCCGGACGTAAATGTTGCGGCCGGCGAGTTCGAGCGGCGTGTACGGGCGGACGCCGTCCACCTCCTCGATCGTGCTCTTGAGATAGAAGAGCGGAACAATCTCCACGAGACCACCGATCGCCACGACGATCAGGGAGGCGATCACCAGCAGGATCGGATTGGTCTCGAGGATCTTGTGACGGGCCCAGAGGTTCGACATCGTCTCGGTCTCCCTTAGCCGGCCGGGGCGGCGGCGGGCCGCGCTTCAGGCAGTTCTTCGTATCGATCCGTGGTGATGGTCAGCCAGATATTGATCACCATCAGCGCGACGCCGGCGATGAACAGGAGACCGCCAAGGGCGCGGATCAGATAGAAGGGGTTCATGGCTTCGACGGTCTCGACGAAGGAGAACTCGAGGAAGCCGAGCGAGGTGTAGGCCCGCCACATCAGGCCCTGCAGGATGCCGGCCACCCACATCGACGAGATGTAGAGGACGATGCCGAGGCTCGAGAGCCAGAAGTGCCAGTTGACGAGCTTGAGCGAGTACAGCCCCTTCTTGTTCCAAAGCCAGGGCACCAGGCAGTAGATCGCGCCGAAGGAGATGTAGCCGACCCAGCCGAGCGCGCCCGAATGGACGTGGCCGATGGTCCAGTCGGTGTAGTGGCTGAGCGAATTCACCACTTTCACCGACATCAACGGCCCCTCGAAGGTCGACATGCCGTAGAAGGCGACCGAAACCACCATCATCCGCAGCACCGGATCGGTGCGGAGCTTGTCCCAGGCGCCCGAGAGCGTCATTAGGCCGTTGATCATGCCGCCCCAGGACGGCATCCACAGCATGACTGAGAACGTCATGCCGAGCGTCTGCGCCCAGTCGGGCAGGGCGGTGTAGTGCAGGTGGTGCGGGCCGGCCCAGATGTAGAGGAAGATCAGCGCCCAGAAATGGACCACCGACAGCCGGTATGAATAGACCGGCCGTTCGGCGCGCTTGGGGATGAAGTAGTACATGATCCCCAGGAAGCCGGCCGTCAGGAAGAATCCGACCGCGTTGTGGCCGTACCACCACTGGATCATGGCGTCCTGGACGCCGGCCCAGATGATGTAGGACTTCGGCGAGAAGATCGACACCGGCACCGCGGCGCCGTTACCGAGGTGCAGGACGGCGACGGTCAGGATGAACGCGATGAAGAACCAGTTCGCCACATAGATGTGTGGCTCCCGGCGTTTCATGATCGTGCCGAGGAAGACCAGGAAGTAGACCACCCACACGACGGTCAGCCACAGGTCGGCGTACCATTCCGGTTCGGCGTATTCCTTGGATTGCGTGATGCCGAGAAGGTAGCCGGTGCCCGCGATGACGATGAAGAAGTTGTAGCCGAGCACCACGAACCAGGGCGCCAGATCACCGACCAGGCGCGCCCGCGAGGTGCGCTGCACCACGTAGAGCGACGTCGCCAGGAGCGCGTTGCCGCCGAAGGCGAAGATCACCGCCGAGGTATGCAGCGGGCGCATGCGACCGAAGCTGAACCACGGCAGGTCGAAGTTGAGCACCGGGAAGGCCAGTTGGAGGGCGATCACAAGGCCGACGAGGAAGCCGGCGACACCCCAGAAGAGCGAGGCGATCGTCGCGAACTTGACCGGTCCCATGTTGTAGTTGGGACGCCCGTCGATCTCGCGCGGCGGCAGTTCGGCCGGCCGGCTCATATACCTGTTGACGATCAGCAGGACGGCGAGGGCGCTGGCGATGGTGAACAGAAACGCGTGGAAGGTGTAACCGGCGTCCGTCGACCTGCCGGTAATGATCAGGGCCGCGACCGCGAGAATCGCGAGGGCGGCGGCAACGCCGGCCTCGCCGAAAGTCATGCGTTTCACGGGTAGGGGTGCATCTGCCACTGTTGTCGCCCTCCGTCTGCCGGACCCGCCGAGCCCGATCTGGTAGCCTGTTAGTTGGGAGGTCGGTGCCCGGCTTTGATCTTCGTCAAGAACACGATTCGGGGGATCAAGGGTACCGCGTCTTCGGTCCGGCCGTGGCCCGGAGACCACCGTGTTCTAGAGCCGTATCCAGGCGTCCGGAACGAGTGCGGAGTCATCCCAACGGCCGCTTTTGAACCATGTTCGCGGCGCCACCACGATCTTGTCCGGGCGGTCGTTGAGCCACGCCCCCCACCAGCTGAAGCTGCTGTTGGCGATCACATGGTGACGACAGGCGGCCATTAGTCGCATGTCGTGATGGCCTGCCTCCGGTCCGTTGTGATCAACAACGACGGTCGGGAATCCGAGGTCGAGATTCGCGGCCGCCCAGTCCGGATCGTCGGAAAACACGAAGAACGTGACGGGCCCGCCGACGCGACCCGCGATCAGCGCTGCGGCTTCCCGATAGTACGGAGGTTCGCAGGTCCCGAAGAGCCGGCCGAGCTTCTCGCTCTCGACGTAATCGCCGCGGCGCACATGGACGGAGACCGGTGTCGTGGCGTCCATGGCCGCGAGAACCGATCGGTCGGCCTCGGAAGGCGGTGGCGGCTCCAGGTCGGATCGAATCTGGTCGGCCCGGTCCGCGAAGTAGCCTTCGCTCTGGAAATAGCCGTCGAGATAGCTGTTGTCCGGCAGCGAGAGCACGTTGGGGTCGAATTTCAGATCGCGCCGCTCCCGGTGCAGTCGGGTTCCCTTCAGTGCCGCATGCGGCCGTTGGAACACACGCGCCATCACCGAGTGCCGCTCCAGGGGCAGGTCTTGATCGTTCGCCGGAACGACTGGCAGGTCGAACACGTCGATCTGCGGCTGATGGTCGGGTCGCGGGAAACTGCGCCGGTCGAAGGCGAGCGGGACGCCGAGACGCAGCGCCAGCGCGCGGCCGGTCGCGTACTGGAAAAGCTGGTTGCCGAGGCGGGCCTTCAGCCGGACGACGATCACCGGTCAGGCCTCGTGGCTGACCGTCGATGCTTTGACAGCGCCGCGGCCGGAGCTAAATAGGGGCGGGATAGCCGGCGGCGCGGAGCGGACGCTGGTCGATAGGGCGTTACCGGGAACGACATGAGCGAACTGATCGATCCTTTTGGCCGTGCCGTAACCTATCTGCGTGTCTCGGTCACCGACCGGTGCGATTTCCGCTGCGTGTATTGCATGTCGGAACACATGACGTTTCTGCCACGTCGCGACCTGCTGACGCTGGAGGAACTCGACAGGCTGTGCTCGGCGTTCGTTCGCCGTGGTGTCCGCAAGCTGCGTCTCACCGGCGGTGAGCCGCTGGTCCGCCGCAACCTGATGTCCCTGGTCCGGTCGCTGTCGCGTCATCTGGAGACCGATGCCCTCGACGAGATCACGCTCACCACCAACGGCTCGCAGTTGCCCAAATTCGCGGCCGAGCTGGTCGAAGCGGGTGTTCGCCGCATCAATGTGTCCCTCGATACCCTGGATCCCGAGCGGTTCCACGAGATCACCCGGTGGGGTCAACTCGATCAGGTCCTGCGCGGGCTCGATGCGGCGCAGGATGCCGGTCTCAAGGTGAAGATCAACACCGTGGCGCTCCGCGGCGTCAACGATGAGGCGCTGGACGACATGATTCGCTGGGCGCACGGCCGCGACATGGACCTGACGCTGATCGAGACGATGCCGCTCGGCGAGATCGGGGTCGAGCGCGCGGACCAGTACCTGCCGCTCGACGAGGTACGCCGTGATCTTGAGCGCCGGTGGACCCTGATCGAGTCGCCGCATCGCACCGGCGGTCCGGCGCGCTACGTCGAGGTTGCCGAGACCGGGCGGCGTATCGGATTCATTACGCCGCTCACCCACAATTTCTGCGAAAGCTGCAATCGGGTACGGGTGACGTGCACCGGCACGCTGTACATGTGCCTCGGCCAGGACGACGCGGCCGACCTTCGCACGCCGCTCCGGGCGTCCGAGTCGGACGAGCCGCTGCTCGCGGCGATCGACGAGGCGATCGGCCGCAAGCCCAAGGGCCACGACTTCGTGATCGACCGCACCGCGCCGATGCCGGCCGTCGAACGCCATATGAGCGTGACCGGCGGTTGACGAACACGCACGCACGGATCGCACAAAGGTGAATGGGGCAGTGATCGGGCGCACCCTATAAACCCGGTGCGACACCGCGAAACGTGCGTCGGGAGATTGCGACATGGCCATCGATGTAACGTTATGGGGTGCGGTTCTGGCCGGCCTGATTTCGTTCCTGTCGCCGTGCGTCCTGCCGCTGGTGCCGCCCTACCTTTGCTACATGGCCGGCGTCAGCCTCGACCAGCTTACCGGTCAGGACGACCAGACCGTCGCCCGGCGCTGGGTGGTGATCTCGTCGGCGGCGTTCGTCGCCGGATTCAGCACGGTCTTCGTCGCGCTCGGGGCCACGGCATCGGCCGTCGGCGGGCTGATCCGCCAGTACACCTTCGAACTCAGCCTGATCGGCGGCGCCATCATCATCGTCATGGGCCTGCATTTCCTCGGCGTTTTCCGCATAGCCTTCCTCTCGCAGGAGGCGCGCCTGCAGGTGCGCGGCACCCGCGCCGGACCGGCCGGCTCCTACCTCATGGGCCTGGCCTTCGCCTTCGGCTGGACGCCGTGCATCGGCCCGGTGCTGGGGACGATCCTCCTGGTCGCCGGCGTCGAGGACACGGTGTCGCGCGGCGCGACGCTCCTGGCTGCCTATTCGCTCGGCCTCGGCCTACCGTTCCTGGTGGCCAGCTTCTTCGCCGGTTCGTTCATGCGCTTCATGGCCCGGTTTCGCGGGCACATGGACAAGGTCGAGAAAGGCATGGGTGCCGTCTTGGTGGTGACCGGCGTCCTGTTCATGACCGGCTACATCACCACCTTCTCGTTCTGGGTGATCGATCTGTTCCCGGCCCTCGGGACGCTGGGTTAGAGCCGCGAACACCGCGGCAAGCGCGCGGAACTCTAGAACTGCTTCGGCAGGCCAGCGTCCTTGAGCACGCCGTTGGCAGTGTGGCGCGACTTGATCTTATTCGGCACCGTTAAGGGTATCTTGGTCAGTGGGCTACGCCAGACTTCATGGCTGCCCCTGCCTTGACGGATCAACTCGCATCCATTCTTGCGGAGGATGCGCCGCACGTCTGGCCCGTAGTCGCTCAAGCCACGTCGCGCACACGTGCTCTGGCGCTGGCGTGTGCGATCAGCTCGATCGGAACATCTTCAAGGTGGCCCGGGGCCGCTCCCTCCCGGATCAGATCTGCGATGGCGAGGGGGACCTGCCGGACGAGCTCGTCGAAGGTCTCGGCTTCGACATTGAGGCCCGGGACCTCGCTGTGTTCGACAAACCATACGCCGGAATCGTCGTCGAATGCGGCTTTGACCACGATGACAGTCGGGTTCATGTCCTCTCCAAGGGGAGTTGAAGGCTGTACGTGATATTACGCCTGATCGCGACCAAACGCGCAAGGCAGCCGTGACGGATGTAGGTCGCCGCTGCCGCGGGCGCACCGGGACCGGACAGAATCGCGCCCGCCGTGGTACATCCCGCGGCGGGCTTTGACCGTTCGAGGTGCGCGATGGCGAAACACACATCCCTGGCCGTCATTCTGGCCGCCGGCGAGGGCAAGCGCATGCGCTCCGACCGCGCCAAGGTGCTCCACGAGATCGGCGGCCGGCCCATGCTGGGCCACGTCCTGTCGTCGGTTGCCGCGGCACGCATCGACCGGGCGGCGGTGGTCGTCGGTGTGGGCGGGGACACGGTCGCCGACTATCTGCGCGACTCGGCCCCCGAAGTCGCCGTCTACCGGCAGAAGGGGCAGCATGGCACCGCCCATGCCGTTCTTGCCGCCCGCCGCGCGCTCGCCGACGAACCCGACCACGTGCTGGTCCTCTATGGCGACACGCCGTTCGTGACCCCGGCCACCCTGCGCCGTGTGCGCCAGCGCCTCGCCCGCGGCGCGGACGTGGTCGTGCTCGGATTCCGGTCCGACGATCCCACCGGTTACGGTCGGCTGCTGGTGGAGAAGGGCCGGCTGCTGGCGATCCGCGAACAGGCCGACGCCTCGGCGGACGAACTCGACGTCGACCTGTGCAATGCCGGCATCATGGGCTTCGCCGGCGCCGGACTGGTCAGGCGTCTCAAGAGGATCGGCAACGGCAACGCCAAGGGTGAGTTCTACCTCACCGACATGGTCGAGGTGGTGAACAGGGCGGGCGGGCGTGTCGTCGCCATGGAGGTCGCGGCGGCCGAAGTGCTGGGCATCAACGCGCGCGTCGAACTGGCCGCCGCCGAGGCCGCTTTTCAGGCGCGCGCGCGACGGGAGGCCATGGCGGCGGGCGTGACCATGATCGCGCCGGAGACCGTCTGGCTCACCCACGACACCAAACTCGGTCGCGACGTGGTGATCGAACCCAACGTGTTCTTTGGTCCCGGTGTCACGGTTGGTGCCGGTGCCACCATCCTCGCCAACAGCCATATCGTCGGCGCTACTATTGCCGAGAATGCGCGCATCGGTCCCTTCGCCCGGCTGCGGCCGGGCGCGCGGATCGGCGAGGGCGCCCGCGTCGGAAATTTCGTCGAGGTCAAGAATGCTGAGCTGGGTAAGGGGGCGAAAGTTAACCACCTTACCTATATCGGCGACGCCAGCATCGGAGCTGCGGCGAACATCGGCGCCGGCACCATTACCTGCAACTATGACGGCTTCACCAAGCATCGCACCGAGATCGGTGACGGCGCGTTCATCGGCTCCAATTCGTCGCTCATCGCCCCGGTCACGGTCGGCGACGGCGCCTATATCGGCTCGGGCTCGGTGATCAGCCGCAACGTTGAGGATGACGCACTGGCCGTCGGCCGCGCCCGCCAGATCGACCGGCCGGGCTGGGCTGCCGGGTTTCGCCGCCGCCACGCCGGCAACAGAAAAGCAACAAAGAAGCGCTAGCTTCCGGCCATTGTCCGCTTGGAACGGCATCTTCACGCCGCCGCATTCGGCAGCAATACGGTTTGCCGAGCGTACACAGGGAATGCGTAGATGTGCGGAATCGTCGGGATCCTGGGCAGGGCGCCGGTCGCGCCGGGGCTGGTCGAGGCGCTGAAGCGGCTGGAATACCGGGGCTATGATTCCGCCGGTATCGCCACGCTGGAGGATGGCCGCATCGCCCGCGTCCGCGCCGCCGGCAAACTCCGGAACCTGGAAGCCAAGCTCGACGCCGACCCGCCACAGGGCGTCTCCGGGATCGGACATACGCGCTGGGCGACCCACGGTGCGCCCACCGAAGGCAACGCCCATCCCCATCTGACCGACGGCGTCGCCGTCGTCCATAACGGCATCATCGAGAACTTCCACGAACTGCGCGAGGCGCTGACCGCCTCCGGCATCGACTTCACCACCGACACCGACACCGAAGTGGTGGTCCACCTCATCGGCGAGCAGTTGCGGGACGGGTCCACGCCGGAGGAAGCCGTCGAGCGGACGCTGGCGCGGCTTGAGGGCGCATTCGCCCTGGCGATCCTGTTCGCGGCCGATGATGACCTCATGATCGGCGCCCGGCACGGCCCGCCGCTCGCCGTCGGGTACGGTGACGGCGAAATGTATCTCGGCTCCGATGCCGTGGCGCTGGCGCCTTTCACCAACCGGATCGCCTATCTCGACGACGGCGATTGGGTCGCCGTCACCCGCGCCGGCGCCACCTATCGCGACGAGAAAGGGGCCGCGATCGACAAACCGGTCATGGTCACCTCGGCCTCCAGCCTGCTGGTCGAGCGCGGCAACCATCGCCATTTCATGGCCAAGGAAATCCACGAACAGCCGGAGGTCGTGGCCCACACGCTGGCCAACTATGTCGATCTGGGCGCCAGCCGCTGTCGTCTGCCCGAAGATTTCACGGTCGATTTTCGCGATCTCGACCGCCTGTCGATCACCGCCTGCGGCACGGCCTCGTATGCGTCACTGGTGGGCAAATACTGGTTCGAGCGCTTCGCGCGCCTGCCCACCGACGTCGATATCGCCTCCGAGTTCCGCTACCGCGAGCAGCCGCTCACCGACGACGGCCTGTCGATTGTCGTGTCGCAGTCGGGCGAGACCGCCGACACGCTCGCCTCGCTGCGCTACGCCGCCGGCACCGGCCAGAAGACCGCCGCGATCGTCAACGTCGTCGAATCGACCATCGCCCGCGAGGCCGATTTCGTCCTGCCCACGCTCGCCGGACCGGAGATCGGCGTCGCCTCGACCAAGGCGTTCACCGCCCAGCTTGCGGTCCTGGCTTCGCTCGCCGTCGCCGCCGGCCGCCAGCGCGGCCACCTCGACGCGCAGGACGAGGAGCGTCTCGTGCATGCGCTCGGCGAAACGCCGCGTTTCATGAGCGAGGCCTTGCGCCTCGAACCACGGGTTGAAGCGCTCGCCAGGGAGATCGCGCACGCCCGCGATGTCCTGTACCTCGGCCGGGGGACGAGTTTTCCGCTGGCGATGGAAGGCGCCCTGAAACTCAAGGAAATCTCCTACATTCACGCCGAGGGCTATGCGGGCGGCGAGCTCAAACACGGCCCCATCGCGCTGATCGACGAGGACATTCCGGTCGTCGTGATCGCGCCCTACGACCGCATTTACGACAAGACCGTCTCGAACATGCAGGAAGTCGCCGCGCGAGGCGGCAGGATCGTCCTTCTCACCGACCAGAAAGGCGCCGACGCGGCCGCCATCGACGCCGTCCACACCCTCATTCTGCCCGAAATGCCGGCGACGATCACGCCGCTGGTTTATGCCGTTCCGGTGCAGCTTCTGGCCTATCACACCGCCGTCGCACTTGGTACGGATGTTGATCAGCCGCGTAATCTCGCTAAATCGGTTACCGTCGAGTGATGTTCGCGGAGATCGCGGCGGTGTCCGGGCGCTGACGGCCGGACGCGGCAAGCCATTTGGTACCATCCATGATGCATCGACTGCGCAACTACTTCCTGACCGGGCTGATCATCGCGGCCCCGCTGTTCATCACGATTTTCATCACCTGGAACTTCATCCAGTGGATCGATGGGCTGGTGCAGCCGCTGCTGCCGCCGGTCACCCGGCCCGATTCCTACATCGGCTTCGTGGTCCCCGGTTTCGGGCTGATCGCCGCGATCGCGATCATCACGCTGATCGGTTTCCTCACCGCCAGCCTGATCGGCCGGCGGCTGGTCCATTTCGGCGAGTCGATCCTCGACCGCATGCCGCTGGTGCGCAATCTCTATCGCGGCCTGAAGCAGATCTTCGAGACCGTGCTCAGCGATCGCGCCAAGGCGTTCCAGAAGGTGGCGCTGGTCGAGTATCCGCGCCGCGGCCTGTGGTCGATCGCCTTCGTCGCCAGCGTGTCGCGGGGCGAAATCAACCACCATCTGAGCGACGACGAGGACGAGGCCATCGGCGTGTTCATGCCGACCACCCCCAACCCGACCTCCGGCTATCTCATCTACGTCAAGCGCAGCGACCTGATCATCCTCGACATGTCGGTGGAGGATGCGGCCAAACTGGTGATCTCCGCCGGCCTCGTTGCGCCGGAGTTCGACGGCGACGACGAGGACAAGCCGGCGGTCGGCGAGCCCGTTCCGGTCACCATCGACGACGACCGCTTCAACCCGCCCTCAGCAGCCTGATCGCCGCGTCGCGGCCGAAGAGGTAGAGGAGGGCGCGGAGCGCCTGCCCGCGCGGGCTCGACAGTCCGGGATCGTCGGTGACGATGGCGAGCGCTTCGCGGTGCGCGGCTTCCATCAGGTCGGCGTGAGCCTCCGGCAGTGCCACGACGAAGCCGGGCAGGCCGGATTGCCGTGTCCCCAGCACCTCGCCGCCGCCGCGCAGGCGCAGGTCGTTCTCGGCGATCCGGAAGCCGTCCTCCGAATCGCGCAGGATCGACAGCCGCTCGCGGGCGACCTCGCCGAGCGGCGCCTTGTAGAGCAGCAGGCAGGTGGAGCGTTTCTCGCCGCGCCCCACGCGGCCGCGAAGCTGGTGGAGCTGGGCGAGGCCGAACCGCTCGGCGTGCTCGACGATCATGATCGTCGCGTCGCGCACGTCGACGCCCACCTCGACCACCGTGGTCGAGACCAGCACCGACAGGTCGCCGTCGCGGAACGCGCGCATGATGCGGTCGCGTTCGTCGGCCCGCATGCGCCCGTGGATCAGCCCGACCACCGGCCCCAGAGTCTTGGTCAGCGCCGCATGCCGCGCCTCGGCCGAGACCAGGTCGCTCTCGTCGCTGTCCTCGACCAGCGGGCAGATCCAGTAGGCCTTCGCGCCGGTCTCCACGGCGGCGCGGACCCGGTCCACCACGTCCCCCAGCCGGTCGAGGGGCATCGCGCGGGTCTCGATCGGCAGGCGTCCGGCCGGCTTCTCGGTCAGGCGTGAGACGTCCATGTCGCCGTAATAGGTCAGCACCAGCGTGCGCGGGATCGGCGTCGCCGTCATCACCAGCACGTCGGTCGCCCGCCCCTTGGTCGTCAGCGCCAGGCGCTGATGGACGCCGAAGCGGTGCTGCTCGTCGACCACCACCAGGCCGAGATTCTTGAAGGTCACTGCGGACTGGAACAGGGCGTGGGTACCGATGAGAAGGTCGATGGCGCCGTGCTCCAGATCGGCGAGCAACGTTTCGCGTTCCGCCCCCTTCTCGCGGCCGGTCAGCACCGCGACGGTGATCCTGGCGGCGGCCGCGGCCTCCGAGACCGATTGCGCATGCTGCCGGGCGAGGAGTTCGGTGGGCGCCATCAGGGCCGTCTGCGCGCCCGATTCGATCACCGTTGCCGCCGCGAGCAGCGCCACCACCGTCTTGCCGGCCCCCACGTCACCTTGCAGGAGGCGCAGCATCCGTTCGGGCCGGGCCATGTCGGCCTCAATATCGGCGAGCGCCGCGACCTGGGATTCGGTCAGCGTGAAGGGCAGGGCGTCGAGAATGCGCTGGCGAAGAACCCCCTCCGCGCGGCGGACCTCGCCGCCCGCGCGCTTCTGGTGGTCGCGGACCAGCGCGATCGCCAGTTGGCTCGCCAAGAGCTCGTCATAGGCGAGCCGCGCCCGCGGCGATGCGTGGGGGCGCAGATCCTCGGCGGACGCCGGGTGATGCATGGCGCGCAGCGCCGCATTGAAGGTCGGAAACGCCCGGTCGGCGATCGTCGGCTCGGACAGCCATTCCTCCAGCTCGGGCACCAGCGTCAGGGCTTCCCCGATGGCCTTGAGAAGCGTCTTGCGCGCGAGCCCGGCGGTCATGGGATAGACCGGTTCGATCAGCGGCATCGATCCGAAGTCGGCCGCGTCGACGATGTGATCGGGATGCACCATCGAGGCGCGGCCGTTGAACCACTCGACCTTGCCGCTGACGAAACGCTTCGATCCCACCGGCAGACTGCGTTGCAGCCAGTCGCCCTTGGCGTGGAAGAAGGTGAGCGTGATCGTGCCGGTGTCGTCGTGGCAGGTCACCCGGTAGGGCACCCGGCGGTTCCCCCGCGGGGGTGGCTGGTGCCGGTCGACGGTGACTTCCAGCGTGACCACCGACCCGGTGGGCGCCGCCTCGATAGCGGGCTGGAGGCTGCGGTCGATCACCGCGAAGGGCAGGTGGAACAGGAGATCGAGCACCCGCGGTTCGGCGTCCGGATCGATCCGGGTCAAGAGCTTGGACAGCATCTGGCCAACGCGCGGGCCGACGCCGGCGAGCCGCGAGACCGGTGAAAACAGCGGATTGAGGATGTCCGGCCGCATCGATTGGTCCTAGCACGGCAAGGCTCACATCGGGGCTTTCGGCGGCTGCAATCCGGTCCGGTCCGGTCTATATCAACAGCCCGAACACCCGCGACCGATTCCGGCCGCGGGCGTTTTGCCGTGGAGCATCGACCGTGGACCAGCCGCAGACGCCCGCTGAGAGCCGTGAGCTCAGGGTACGAAAACTGCGCTTTCGCGCCTGGCACCGGGGTCTGCGCGAGCTCGACCTGCTGCTCGGACGCTATGCCGACGCCGCCCACGACTCGATGACCGAGGCCGACTTCCGCGCCTTCGAGGCGCTGCTCGACGTGCCGGATCGCCTCCTCCTGGCATGGATCGTCGGCGAGGAACCGGTACCGGAGGCGAGCAACTCGCCGCTGTTCCGGCGCCTCGTCGCCTTCCACAATGGCGGAGGCGAGCGCCGGTGAGTTCCCCCGTGTTGACGGACCTCGCCGAGCGGCTCGGCGCCCATCGCCCCTTGAGCCTTGCCTCCGTCCCGGCCGGCATGACCGGTCTGGTGCTTGGCGACCTCGTGGCGGCGCTGGGCGGTGGGCGCGCCCTGTTCGTCACCCGCGACGGCCGCCGTCTCGCGGAAGTGGCGCGCGGGCTGCGCTTCTTCGCCCCCACGGTCGAGATCATCGAGTTCCCCGCCTGGGACTGCATGCCCTACGACCGCGTCTCGCCTCACGCGGCGGTCGTCGCCGGCCGCATGGCGGCGCTCGCGCGCCTGGCCCGGCCGGCGGAATCCGGACAGGTTGTGCTGACCACCGTGAACGCTGCCCTGCAGCGCGCGCCGACCCGCGATTTCGTTGCCGAAGGCTCGCTCTCCGCCGCGGCCGGGCGGCAGATCCGCATGGACGACCTGATCGCCTGGCTTGACGGCAACGGCTTCCTGCGCGCCACGACGGTCCGCGAACCGGGGGAGTTCGCCGTCCGCGGCGGCATCGTCGATCTGTATGCCGCCGGCCTTGCCGAACCCCTGCGGTTCGATTTCTTCGGCGACACGCTGGAGTCGATCCGCGTCTTCGACGTCGAGACGCAGCGGACCACCGGGTCGCGCCAGCACATCGATCTTGTGCCGGCGAACGAGATGACCCTCGCGCCCGACACGGTCGCCCGCTTCCGGTCAGGCTATGTCACCGAGTTTGGCGCGGCCGAGCGCGAGGACCGGCTCTACCAGGCGATCAGCGCCGGCCAGCGCCATGCGGGCATGGAGCACTGGCTGCCGCTGTTCGCCGAAGGTCTGGAGACGATCTTCGATCACGTCGGCGAGGCGCCGGTGATCATCGATCATCTGGTTGACGAGGCACTGAAGGAGCGTCTCGACGAGATCGACGACCACTATCAGGCGCGCCGGACGGCGCTTGACGAAAGCTCAGCCGGCGGGGCGCCCTACCGGCCGCTGCCGCCGTCGCGCCTCTACCTCACGAGCGACGACTGGTCGGCCCGCCTCGGCGAACGGGCGCGCGTGGACCTCAATCCCTTCGCCCAGCCTGCCAGCGAGACCGTCATCGATCTTAGCGCCCGTGACGGCCGCGGCTTCGCGGCCGAGCGGTCCTCCACCGACACCAACGTCTTCGACGCCGTGGTCGCCCACATCCGCGGCCTGTCGAGCCAGGGGCGTCGGGTGGTCCTGTCGTGCTGGAGCGAAGGATCGCGCGACCGCATGGAGCACGTGCTGGCCGACCACGGCCTGAGCCCCACGGTGCGCGTCGAGGCATGGCCGGAGGCGCAGGGCCTGGACCCGAAGGCCGTCGCGCTCGCCGTCATCGGTCTGGAGAGCGGATTCGAGGCCGAGACGGTGGCCGTCATCGGCGAACAGGACATTCTCGGCGATCGCCTCGCCCGACCGCGGGCCAGGCGCCGGGCCGCCGATTTCCTCGCCGACGCCACGAGCCTCACCGCCGGCGACGCGGTGGTCCATATCGATCATGGCATCGGGCGGTTCGCCGGGCTGAAGACCATCGAAGCGGCCGGGGCACCACACGACTGCCTGGAAATCCACTATGCCGGCGGCGATCGCGTCTACCTGCCGGTGGAGAACATCGAGCTCCTCTCGCGCTACGGTTCGGGGGAGGCGGAGGTCGTGCTCGACAAGCTCGGCGGCGTCGCCTGGCAGGCGCGCAAGGCGCAGCTCAAGAAGCGCATCCGAGACATGGCCGATGCGCTGATCAAGGTCGCCGCCGCCCGCGCCATGCGCAAGGCCCCGGTGATTACCTCGCCCGACGGCCTCGGTGACGAGTTCGCCGCGCGCTTCCCCTTCGAGGAGACCGACGACCAGCTCGGTGCCATCGAAGCCGTGGTCGACGATCTCGCCGCTGGCCGGCCCATGGATCGGCTGATCTGCGGCGATGTCGGCTTCGGCAAGACCGAGGTCGCGCTCCGCGCCGCGTTCATGACCGCCATGACCGGGAGGCAGGTCGCGGTCGTCGTGCCGACCACGCTCCTCGCGCGCCAGCATTACCGCACGTTTACGGAACGCTTTGCCGGCTTTCCATTGCAGGTGGCCCAGGCCTCGCGGCTGGTGCCGGCGAGGGAACTCACGGCCGTGAAGGCGGGGCTTGCCGATGGCAGCGTCGACATCGTCATCGGTACCCACGCCTTGCTCGGCAAGTCGGTGAGCTTTGCCGATCTCGGCCTGCTGGTGATCGACGAGGAGCAGCATTTCGGCGTCCGCCATAAGGAGCGGCTCAAGGAGATGCGGGCCGACGTCCATGTGCTCACCCTCTCGGCCACGCCGATACCGCGCACGCTGCAACTGGCGCTCACCGGCGTGCGCGAACTGTCGCTGATCACCACGCCGCCCGTCGATCGTCTTGCGGTCCGCACCTTCATCTCGCCCCTCGATCCGCTGGTGGTGCGCGAAACCCTCCTGCGCGAGCGCTATCGCGGCGGCCAGAGCTTCTACGTCTGTCCGCGGATCGGCGACCTTGCCGAGCGCGCCGAGTTCCTGGCCGAAAGCGTCCCGGAACTGAAGGTGGGCGTCGCCCACGGCCAGATGGCCGCCGGCCAGCTCGAGGAGGTGATGACCGCCTTCTACGACGGCGCCTACGACGTGCTCTTGTCGACCTCTATCGTCGAGTCCGGCCTCGATATCCCGACGGCCAACACGCTGATCGTCCACCGCGCCGAGATGTTCGGCCTGGCCCAGCTCTACCAACTTCGCGGCCGCGTCGGCCGGTCCAAGCAGCGCGCCTACGCCCTGTTCACCGTGCCCGCCGACCGCACGCTCACCCCGGCGTCGGAGCAACGGCTCAAGGTCCTGCAATCCCTCGACACGCTGGGTGCCGGCTTCCAGCTTGCCAGCCACGACATGGATATCCGCGGCGCCGGCAACCTGCTGGGCGAGGAACAGTCCGGCCATATCCGCGAGGTCGGCTACGAGCTGTACCAGCAGATGCTGGAGGAGGCGATCGCCTCGCTCCGTCACGAAGGGGAGGAGCCCGCGGACGGCCGATGGTCGCCGCAGATCACCATCGGCATGTCGGTGATGATCCCTGAATCCTACGTCGGCGACCTGCAACTGCGCATGGGCCTCTACCGCCGGCTGGCCGAGCTGGAGGATCAGGCGGCGATCGACGCCTTCGCCGCCGAGATGATCGACCGCTTCGGACCGCTGCCGGAGGAAGCCGAGCATCTCCTCAAGATCGTCGCCATCAAGGCGCTTTGCCGCCGCGCCAATGTGGAGAAGATCGATGTCGGGCCGAAGGGCGCGGTGATCGGCCTGCGCGAGCGGCGCTTTGCCGACCCGGCGGCACTGATCCAGTGGGTGGCCTCGCAAGGATCACTCGCGAAGATTCGGCCGGACGAGAGCATCGTCGTCATCCGCGACTGGGCCGATCTCGGCGGACGCCTCAAGGGCGTGACGGCGCTGATCGGCGAACTTGTGGTCCTGGCGGAGAAGGCCGACGCCCGCGCGGCCTGACGCTCGAACCATTCAGCACATCCTGTCATCCCGGGCGCGTGTGCAGCACGTGAGTGGTGCACCGCAGACCCGGGATCTCTGCCCACCGTTGGCAGATTCAGGTCCCGCATCTGCGGCGCATCATCGAAGATGCCGCACCGCGTGCGGGACGACATCGAGGATATAGATGCGCCGATACAAGATGTGCGACGACGAGAGAGAAGACCGCCCAACAACCTCACCGTCGTCCCGTGCGCGCCGCAGCGCGTAGCGGTGCGGTGCAGACACGGGACCTCTCATCGCCCCCGGGGGAAACAAGGCCGCCGGTCAGCCCGCGCCCGGCTCACCTTCCAGCGCCTGGCCGATCGCCTCCACGATGATCTCCGGCGCCTGCGCGCCGACCACGACCAGGCGATTCTGCAGGATGAGGCTCGGCACCCCGGTGATCCCGATGCGATAGGCGTTCTCGACCTCGGCGACGGTTGCCTCGCGGTCCTCGTCGCCGATAAGCCGCGCCCCGACCGTCGCGGCGTCCATGCCGGCCTCGCCGGCGATGCGGGTCAGGACGGCCGCGTCGCCGACATCTTCGCCTTCGCTGAAATACGCCACGAACAGGCGCTCGACCATGTCGTCCGCGTCGCCGTCCTGCTGAGCCCAGCGGATCAGGCGATGTGCGTCGACCGTGTTCGGCGAGCGGGTGATGCGATCGAAGTGGAAGCTGATGCCTTCCGCCGGGGCGAGCTCGGTGAGTTGTTCGTACATCGGCGCGGCCGCCTCGACGCTGCCGAACTTCTTCGACAGGTAGTCGGCGCGCGCGATGCCGCCCGGCGGGATCGTCGGATCGAGCCGGAACGGCAGCCAGCGCACCACAGCGTTCACCTCCGGCAGCATGGCGAGCGCGCGGCCGAGACGGCGTTTGCCGACGAAGCACCACGGACAGACGACATCGGAGATGACGTCGATGGTCAGGCTCTCGGACATGGCCGCCATATAGGGCCGCCTCAGTTCGCCTCGGCGGCCCACCACGTCGCCGGCACCGCGCCGTAGAGCGAATGCGCCTCGGGGAAGGCCAGCCGGTCCCAGTAGGCGATCCACTGCGCCGGCGCGTGGAACAGCGGAATGGCGTAGAAGCCGGAGATCAGCACCCGGTCGAGGGCGCGCACGGCCGTCACGAAGTCCTCCTGCGAGCGCGCCGCGAGCATCGCCTCGATCATCGCGTCAACGGCGGGATCGGAGACCCCGGCGAAGTTGAGCCGACCGTAGGTTTCAGCGTCGATCTTGGACCAGCGCCCCACCTGTTCGTTGCCCGGCGACAGCGACGTGCCGTAGATCCAGTGCATCATGTCGTAATCGCGCGAACTGAGCACCCGCTCCCAGTACTGCGCGGAATCGACCGAGCGCACCGACATGTCGATGCCGACGAGCCGGAGCGCGCGCTGCAACGACAGGGCCAGGCGCTCCTCCTCCTTGTCGATGGCCAGGAACTCGAACGACAGCAGACGGTTCTCGGCGTCGACCAGCTCGCCGTCGCGGCTCTCGTAGCCAGCCGCGGTCAGGAGATCGAGACCGGCCTTGAAGTTGGCCCGGTCGCGGCCCGATCCGTCGCTCGCCGGTGGCCGGTAGGTGCCGTCCATGACGTCGGCGCGCACGGCATCGGGGAAGGGCGCCAGCAGCGCCTGCTCGGCATCGCTGGCCGGCCGCCCCAGCGCCGACAACGCCGATCCCTGGAAGAAGCTGCCGGTGCGCGCATAGGCGCCGGAGTAGAGGTTGCGGTTTACCCACTCGAAATCGAGGAAGTAGGTCAGCGCTTCGCGCACCCGGATGTCGTCGAAGCCCGACCGGCGGGTGTTGAACACGAACCCGTTCATCCCGTCCGGAACGCCGGTGTCGATCTCCACCTGGGTGATCCTGCCGTCACGCACCGCCGGAAAATCGTAGCCGCTGGCCCACCGGCCCGGGTCGGCCTCCTTGGTCACGTCGAAGATGCCGGTCTTGAACGCCTCGAACAGGGCCGTTGCGTCACGGATGTACTCGACGCGGATTTCGTCGAAATTGTCGAAGCCGCGCTTCTGCGGCAGGTCCTTGGCCCAGTAGTCGGGATTGCGCTTGAGTGTCACGGTGCTGCCGGCGTTGACGTCGGCGATCATGTACGGGCCGCTGCCGATCGGCGGATTGAGGCCCGATTCCCCGAAGGCCTCACGGTCGGTGGCGTGAGCGGGAAACACCGGCAGAAGACCGACCAGCAAAGGCATCTCGCGGTCCCATTCCGGCCCGAACACGAACCGGACCTTGCCGCCCGCCGTTTCCTCGACGCGGTCGACGCGCTTGTACCAGGAGCGCGGCAGGCCCTTCTCCTTCAGGAGTTCGAAGGTGAACACTACATCGGCGGTGGTGACCGGCGCGCCATCGGAGAAGCGCGCCGCCGGATTGAGCGTGAACTCCACCCACGAGCGGTCGTCGGGCACCTCCACGAATTCGGCAATGTGGCCGTAGAGCGTGAACGGCTCGTCCCAGCTCCGCACCATCAGGCTGTCCCAGACATTGTTGGGCCAGAACGCGTTGCGACCCCACAGGCCGTCCGGCACGGCGCCCTTACGGATGAAGGGGTTGAGGCTGTCGAACGTGCCCTGTGCGCCGAACGAGATCCGGCCGCCCTTCGGCGCATCGGGGTTGGCGTAGGGCAGGTGGGCGTAGTCGGCCGGCAGCGCCGGGTCGCCGTGCATGGCGATGCCGTGCATCGGTTCGGCGGCGGCGGGCAGGGCGAGGACGGCGACGAGAGCGGCGGCGCCGGCGGAAGCGAGAATTCGGCGGCGGGGGCGGAAAAGAGCCTGGATCACGGTCTGGGTTCCATGAATCGTCGAGGGAATGCGCCAAGTCTAGCACAATCGCCGAAGCCGGTTTGCGTCTGGCCATCGCAGGGAATCGCGGGTATGGAAAGGCCCGCGCAGGTCAAGCTCTGGCCGTATTTGACGTTCATCCGTCTCCGGATCGCGGTGGCAGCGCCACCGCCAGCCTTGCAGGGAAGTTCGATGGCAAAGTGGGATGTGAAAGCAGCGACCGTCGCCGGGCTCGGCGTCGCGCTGGCGATGGTGGCGCCTCAGACCGAGGCGGTGGCACAGGCGGACCAGCAGGAGCCGCCGTGGATCAAGGTCTGCCAGACCGACACCAACACCAACAAAGAACTGTGCATGGTCAACAAGGACATCGTGGCCCCGACCGGCCAGTTCATCGCCTCGGCGTCCTTGCGGCAGATCACCGGCGAGCCCGCGATCAGCCTGGTCGTGGCGACGCCGCCGGGCATGTTGCTGGAGCCCGGCATGCGCGCCCAGATCGATGGCGGCCAGCAATACGAAGTCACCTATGACATTTGCTTTCCGAACCTCTGCTTCGGTGATCTCGCCGTCAACGCCGAGTTCATCAATGCGATGAAGGCGGGCGGCCAGCTCACCATCAGTGCGTTGAACCAGGGCCAGCAAGTGATTGCCGTGCCCCTATCGCTGATCGGCTTCACCAAGGTCTACGACGGCGAGGGACTGGATCCGGCCGGCGGCGCCGAGGTTCAGAACGAGCTCCGCAAGGCCCTGCAAGAGCGGGCGGCCGAGGCGGCCGAACGTCTGCGGCAGCAGCAGTCGAACAACTAGCGCGGCTCAGTTGATGTCGAGGTGGCGGGCGCGGTAGCGGTCGCCCTCGCGTTCGCCGAACAGTTCGCCGATCTGCGGATGGCGCAGCGGCTCGTCGGTGTCGTCGGGCAGGAGGTTTTGCTCCGACACATAGGCGACGTATTCGCTGTCGGCGTTCTCCGCGAGCAGGTGGTAGAAGGGCTGGTCCTTGGCGGGCCGCACATCCTCCGGGATAGCCAGCCACCATTCCTCGGTGTTGTCGAAGATCGGGTCGACGTCGAACACCACGCCGCGAAACGGATAGACGCGGTGGCGCACGATCTGGCCGATCTGGTACTTGGCGGTCCGCGCCTTCCTCACCTGAACGCTCCGTTGGCAGCCCGAACGCCCCGTTAAGCGCACGCGAAAGCCGGGATGTCAACGCGACCGCGGTTCGATTGACCCGACGCAGCCTTGGCGTTAGGGACCGGGCCGGGGCGCTGGCGCATCGTGCGGCCAGCCGGGCGGCCGCGGGGCCGCGTTTTCTGCGGGTCGGCGAGCGAGCATGGACGAAATCGCCGGGATCATCGTTCCCTTCTTTGGCGTGATTCTGCTCGGCTGGGGGGCCGGCCGGCTGCGTTTCGTCCGTCCCGACGGCCTCTCGGCCATGAACTTCTTCGTCTTCTACCTGGCGATGCCGGCGCTGTTCTTCCAGTTGGTGGCGGCCACGCCGCTCGATGCCTTCCAGGGCTTCGGTTTCATCCTCACCACCACCTTCGCGACCTATTGCGTGTTTGCGATCGCCTTCTCGGTCGGCGCGCTCCTGAACGGCGGCAATGTCTCCGAGGCGACCGTCGAAGGCCTGGTCGGCTCCTATTCGAATGCGAGCTATATGGGTGCCGCCGTCGCCATCGCCGCCTTCGGGACGGCCGCGGCCATGCCGGCCGCCCTCGTTCTGACCTTCGACACCGTCCTGATCCTGATCGTCGTGCCGCTGATGATGGCCATGGGCGGTGCCGGGCGCGCCGATGCCACGGCGCTGGCGGAGGACATCGGCCGGCAGATTTTCCTGCATCCGCTGATCCTGGCGACCATCGCCGGGTTCCTGTTCAGCGCCCTCGGCATCCGCTTGCCCGGTTCGGTGGACGGGCTGTTGACCGGGCTACGGTTCGCCGCGGTGCCTTGCGCGCTGTTCCTGCTCGGCGTCGGGCTGTCGGCGCGCGAACTGGAGCGCATCCCGCTGGAGATGCCGATTCTCGTCGCCATCAAGCTGGTGGTGCACCCGATCGTGGTGTTTCTGCTGCTCACCTGGGTCGGCGGATTCGATCCGGTGTGGATCGCGACCGCGGTCATCATCGCAGCGCTGCCCCCGGCGGCCCAGGTCCACACGCTGGCGAAACACTACGGCGTCTACGCCCACCGGGCCTCGGGCGCGCTCGCCCTGGGCATGATCGTCTCGATTTCGTCGCTGACGCTGGTGCTGATCGTGCTGTTCAACACCTTCCCCGGCCTCGCGACCTAGCCCGGCGTCGCGCTCGCGACCCCGGCCCGCATGGCCGCCTGGCGCAGGGCCGGGATGCGACCCAGCGCGAACAGCCCCACGCCGCGCAACGCCTGAGCGGGCAGGAGGTCCGACAGGAGCGTTCGGTTGAGTACATCGACCGCCAACGTTCGCGACCGCATGTCGCCAAGCCGAGCGCGGTTGTAGCGGGTTAGCACGTCGGCCGAACCGGGATCGGCGGAATCGCCAATCGTCGCGGCGAGATCGGCCACGTCGCGATAGCCGAGATTGAGCCCCTGGGCGCCGATCGGCGGGAAGACGTGGGCCGCTTCGCCGACGAGCGCGATCCGCCGCGCCGCGATTTGGCTCACCTCGAGGCCGCCCATCTGAAACGTCTGGACAGGACCGTCGACGGTCATGGCCCCGTAGATGTGGGCCGATCGTGTCTCGATCTCCGTAGCAAGCTCATTCGGCGCAAGCTCCGCGCGCCGCCGGGTGGCCGCCGGCCGATCGATCCAGACCAGCGACGAGCGTTTGCCCGGCAGCGGCACCAGGGTAAACGGACCGTGTTCCGTGTGGAACTCGTTCGACGTGTCCTGATGCCCGTGAGCGTGGTGCAGGTCGCAGACCAGCGCCGCCTGGTCGTAGCGCCACGTCCTCGTCCGGATGCCCGCCGCCTCGCGCAGCGACGAGCGGCGGCCGTCCGCCGCCACCACCAGCGGCGCGCGATGCACCCCGCCGTCGCTGTCGGTCAGCGTCACATGGTCGTCGGCGAAGCGCACGTCCTCGACCAGTGCCTCGGTGACGGCAACGGACGCATCGTCCAGGCGCTCTCGCAGCGCTGCTGTCAGGAGGGCGTTGGGAACGTTGTAGCCGAAGGCCTCGCGGCCGATCTCCGAGGCCCGGAACGTCGTCTCCGGCGCGCGGATCAGGCGGCGCGTACCGTCAAGGATGCGGAGCACGCGAAGCGGCGCGCAATGGTCCCTGAGCGTGCCCCACACGCCCAGCGCTTCGAGCAGCTCGATCGACGGCCCGAACAGAGCCGAGGTGCGCCGGTCGACGCCCGGCGGCGTCGGTGCGATCAGGCGGACCTCGCGTCCCCTTTGCGCCAGGGTCAGCGCGGCGGCGAGACCCGCCGGTCCGCCGCCGACGACCGCGATCGCGTTCGATTCGTCCATGGTCGGCTAGCCGGGCGCCGCGTGCGCCGCGGTTTCCTCATCGTGGTCGCGACGGTGGAGATAGATGCCGGTCGCCCAGGACGCGGCGAACATGGCCACGACGAAGATGAAGACCGATTGCGGAATCAGCCCGAGATCGGCGACCGCGGGGCCGGGGCAGAAGCCGGACAATCCCCAGCCGACGCCGAAGATCGCCGATCCGAGCAGCAGGCGGCCGTCGATGCCGCTGCGATCGCTCCGCACGAAGCTGACGGCGGCCACCGGCTTGCGGAGGAGGCGGTCGAGGCGCAGGCCCACCAGCCCGACCAGAACGCCGCCGCCCATCACGAACGCCAGGCTCGGGTCCCAGCCGCCATCGGGGATCGCGGCGAGGTCGAGAAAGTCGCGGACCTTCTGCGGATCGGTCATGCGCGCGATCGCAAGGCCGATGCCGAAGATGACGCCACTGACGGCCGCGGTCACGTGAAAGAGGACACCGTTCTTCATGTCACCACGTGCCTCACGATGAAGACGGTCACCACCGCGGTCGCCATGAACACGCCGACGGCGGTGAACGAGCGCGGCGACAGCCGCGCCAGGCCGCAGACGCCGTGGCCGGACGTGCAGCCATTGCCGAGGCGCGTGCCGACGCCGACCAGGACGCCGGCGATCACGAGACCGATCGGCGTCAGGCCGAGCTCGGGCAACGTCGTCGGGATTTCGGCGAAGATCGCCGGGCCGACCGACGACCCGATCACCGCGCCGACCGGCAGGCCGGCCAGGAACAACACCCGCCACAGCACCGATCCCTGGCGCAGCGGCACCACTGTGCCCGCGATGTTCGAAATCCCCGCAGTACGGCCGTTGAACACCCACAGCATGGTGGCCGCCAATCCGATCAGGATCCCCCCGATCGTGGCGGTGAGGGGTGTGAAATTTTCCATAGGTAACAAATCCTTATGGTAGCTGCCCGCCATCTTGCCGCAACCGTGTCGGAACGGCAACGATGGGCCCGAGAGCACGAAAAACGGTTTGATCGCACCTGCCCGTTCGGACATTCTGTGCGGCGCAGTGTTTTGTTGGCACGGACTGTGCCCCTGCGGGGAGTAGCTGCATGGGACGTCTCACCACGCATGTTCTCGACCTGGCGTCCGGCCGGCCGGCCGCCGGGGTCCGTATCGAGGTCTATCGCCTCGATGGGGACGAACAGCGGATGGCCGCCACGACGACCAACGACGACGGCCGCGCCGACGCACCGCTGCTCGAAGGCGCGGACCTGACGGCGGGTACCTACGAACTCCGCTTCGCGGCCGGCGACTACCGGCGCGCGCAGGGCGCAACCCGCACACCGTTCTACGACATCGTTCCGGTGCGCTTCACCGTCGCCGACGCCGATGCGCACTATCACATCCCGCTGCTGCTGGCGCCGCACGGCTACAGCACCTATCGGGGCAGTTGATGCGCGACGTCGTTCGCTTCATCCGTCGCGGCGCCATGACCGAGGTGGGCGACATCGCGCCGACCGACATGGTGCTCGACTATCTCCGCGAGCGCGAAGGCGCCAAGGGGACGAAGGAATCCTGCCGGGAAGGCGATTGCGGGGCCTGCACGGTGGTCGTCCGCCGACGCCGGCAGGATCGCCTGGTCTACGAGCCGATCAACGCCTGCATCACGATGCTCGGCCAGATCGACGGCGCCGACCTGATCACCGTCGACGACCTGGCCGACGACGACGGCGACCTGCACCCGATCCAGCGCGCCTTTGTCGACCACCATGCCTCGCAGTGCGGCTTCTGCACCCCGGGATTCGTGATGGCGCTGTTTGCGCTCTATCACACCAGCGCCCCGCCGGTGGCGCGCGAGCGGATCAACGATCAGATCGCCGGCAATCTGTGCCGCTGCACCGGTTACCGACCGATCGTCGACGCCGCCATGACCGCTTTGGCGAACCCGCGCGCCGATCGCTTCGGCGAGAACGCCCGCGAAACCGCGGAGATGCTCGCTTTCCTGAACGACGGCGAGGACCTCATGGTCGGCGACCAGCGCCGCTTCTTTGCCGCGCCGGCGACCATCGACGGGCTCGCCGCGCTGGTCGAGGAGCATCCCGACGCCGTCATTCTGGCCGGCGGCACCGATGTCGCGCTGTGGGTCAACAAGCAGCGGCGAACCTTCGACAAGATCATCCATGTCGGTCGGGCCGCGGGCTTCGATGCCATCGAGGATTCAGGCCTCGAATGGTCGCTCGGGGCCGGTGCGCGACTCGCTGACGTAGAGGCGACGCTGGGCGCCGTCGATCCCGATCTGCGGGAACTGCTGCGCCGCTTCGGCTCGCGCCAGGTCCGCGCCTCGGGCACGATCGGTGGTAACGTCGCCAACGGCTCGCCGATCGGCGATCTGCCGCCGGCGCTGATTGCCCTCGGCGCCACCGTGCATCTGCGCAAGGGCAGCGCCGAAAGGAGCGTGCCCATCGACGACTTCTTCATCGACTATGGCAAGCAGGACCGCGAGGCCGGCGAGATCGTCACGGCGGTATCGGTGCCGAAGCTCGGTACCGCGCATCGCTTCCGTTGCTTCAAGGTCTCCAAACGCTTCGACCAGGACATTTCGTCGGTGATGGGCGCGTTCCGCTTCACGGTCTCCGATCAGGGCACGGTCGACGAGGCGCGGCTGGCCTATGGCGGCATGGCGGCAACGCCGCGACGGGCGAAGGCAGCCGAGGCGGCGCTCACTGGCGCGCAGCTTCAGGACTCGACCCGCTGGACGGAGGCGTTCAACGCGCTGCGCGAGGATTTCGAGCCCATCAGCGATCATCGCGCCAGCGCCCGCTATCGCATCGAGACCGCCCACGCCCTGCTCGGCAAGGCCCTGATCGAGCTCGCCGGCGCCGACAGCCAGCGGACCCGCGTCGTCGGTCAGCGCCCGCCCACCGACGCCCGGGAGCGGCTCTGACATGAGCGACACCACCGACACCACCGCCAGCGACACGGGCAAACGCGACACCGGCAGCGGTCTGGCCGTGGTCTCCAAGGCCGTCGCCCACGACAGCGCGGTGAAGCACGTCACCGGCACCGCCGCTTATGTCGACGACATCCGCGAACCCGCCGGCACCCTCCATGTCGCGCCCGGTTACGCCAACATCGCCGCCGGTCGCATCACGACCCTCGATCTCGCGGGCGTCCTCCGCGCGCCCGGCGTGGTGCGGGTCCTGACGGCGGACGATGTGGTCGCCGTCAACGATGTCAGCCCCAAGGAGGCGGGCGACGAGCCGTTGCTGGCCGCCGAGCAGGTCACCTTCCACGGACAGGTGGTGTTCGCGGTCGTCGCCGAGACCCGCGACGAGGCGCTGCGGGCGGTCCGCAAGGCGCGGATCGGCCACGCGCCGTCGATGCCGGTGATCGACGTCGACGATGCGCTTGCCGGCGACGCCAAGGTCCTGCCCGATTATGTGTTCGAGCGCGGCGAGCTCGACTCCGAGATGAAACGCGTGCCGCGGCACCTGAAGGGCGAGGTCCGGGTCGGCGGCCAGGAGCATTTCTATCTCGAAGGCCAGGTTGCGCTGGCGGTGCCCGGCGAGCAGGGCGAGATGCTGGTCTACTCGTCGACCCAGCATCCCAGCGAGGTGCAGGAGGTGGTCGCCCGGGTGCTCGGTCTGCAGGCCAAGGACGTCGTGGTCGAGACCCGGCGGATGGGCGGCGGCTTTGGCGGCAAGGAGAGCCAGGCCACCCAGTGGGCAGCTCTGGCGGCCCTGGCGGCAACCAGAACCGGCCGGCCCTGCAAGGTCCGGCTCGACCGCGACGACGACATGATCATGACCGGCAAGCGCCACGACTTCCGGATCGACTACGAGATCGGCTGTTCGCGCACCGGCGTCCTGCGCACGGTGCAAGCCAGCCTGGCCGCCCGCTGCGGCCACTCGGAGGACCTGTCGCTGGGCGTCGTCGACCGCGCCATGTTCCACGCCGACAACGCCTACTACTACCCCGTGGTGAAGATCACGTCGCAGCGTCTGCGCACCAACACCGTGTCGAACACCGCCTTCCGCGGTTTCGGTGGGCCGCAGGGCATGATGCTGCCCGAGCGCATCATGGATCACATCGCCTTCGAGACCGGGCAGGATCCGCTCGATATCCGCAAGCAGAACCTCTACGGCGATGTCGGCCGCGACCGCACGCCCTACGGCATGCGGGTCGACGACAACATCCTCCCCGAACTGGTCGAGCAGCTCGAGACCACGTCGGACTACCGGGCGCGGCGCGCCGAGATCGACGCCTTCAACGCCTCCAGCCCGATCCTCAAGAAGGGGCTGGCGCTGACGCCGGTGAAGTTCGGCATCTCCTTCACCCTCATCCACCTCAACCAGGCCGGCGCGCTGGTCCATCTCTACCGGGACGGCTCGATCCGCCTCAACCACGGCGGCACCGAGATGGGGCAGGGCCTGTTCGTCAAGGTGGCGCAGGTGGTGGCCGAGGAGTTCGGCGCCGATCTCGACCAGGTGCGGATCACAGCGACATCCACCGACAAGGTGCCCAACACCTCGCCGACCGCCGCTTCGGCCGGCACCGATCTCAACGCGCAGGCCGCGCTGATCGCCTGTCGCGCCATCAAGGATCGGCTCTACGCCTTCATCAAGGAGCGCTGGCAGGTCGACCGCGAGCAGGTAGTGTTTCGTGACAACCAGGTGCTGGTCGGCAACCAGACGATGTCGCTGGGCGAACTGGCGACGGCCGCCTATGTCGACCGGGTCTCCCTGACCGCGACCGGCTTCTACAAGACCCCCGACATCACCTGGGACCGCGAGAAGGTCGCCGGCCAGCCGTTCTTCTATTTCGCCTACGGCGCGGCCTGTTCCGAGGTGATCGTCGACACCATGACCGGCGAGATGCGCGTCACCCGGGTCGACATCCTCCACGACGTGGGCAGATCCATCAATCCGGCGATCGATATCGGTCAGATCGAGGGCGGATTCGTGCAGGGCATGGGCTGGCTGACCGCGGAGGAGCTGGTGTGGGATTCGGCCGGCCGGCTGATGACCCACGCACCGTCGACCTACAAGATCCCGACCGCCTCCGACGTGCCGGCCGATTTCCGCATCGAGCTGTTCGAATCCGGCGGCAACCGGGCCGATTCCATCTATCGCTCCAAGGCTGTGGGCGAGCCGCCGCTGATGCTCGCCCTGTCGGTGTTCTCGGCGATCGTCAACGCCATCGTCAGCCTCAAGCCGGCGGTCATGCCCCGCCTCGACGCCCCGGCGACGCCCGAGGCGATCATGCGGGCGATCCGCGCCACCGGAGGGCGTTAGGTGCAGATCTGGCCGACGCTCCTGTCCGCCCTTGAACGCGACGACCGGGCCGCGCTCGTCACCATCGTCGCCATCCAGGGCTCGACGCCACGCGAAGCCGGTGCGCGCATGGTGGTTGGCCCCGATCGCCGGTTTTCCGGCTCCATCGGCGGCGGTGCGCTGGAACTGGCTGCCATCGACGAGGCCGCAGCACGTCTTGCCGGCATGGACAGGCCGGGCACGCTGCTCCGTTCCCAGGCTCTCGGCCCGGAGCTCGGCCAGTGTTGCGGGGGACGCGTGGACCTCCTGTTCGAGACGTTCGACCGTGAGGCGATCCCGGACATCGCGCCGCTCGCAGAACGCGAACGGTCGGGCATCTTCCGGACCGAAGGGCGGATCACGCCGGCGGGGGTCGAGCGGCACGTCGTGGCCGAATCGTCGTCCGCTGACGTAGGCGCAACGGCCGTTCTCCGGGGCGACCACCTGACCGAGACCTTCGGCGATCAGCGCCGGGCGCTCTATCTCTTCGGCGCCGGTCATGTCGGCCGCGCCCTGGTGCTGGCGCTGGCGCCCCTGCCGTTCGACGTGACCTGGCTGGATTCACGGCCCGATGCGTTCCCCGCCCACCTGCCGCCGCGGACAGAGGCTGTGCATCTCGACAATCCCGAGGTTGCCGTCGCCGCGGCGCCGTGGAACAGTTTCGGTCTGGTGATGACCCATAGCCACCAACTGGACCTGGAGATCGTGCGCGCGCTGCTGTCCGATTCCCGCTTCGCCTATGTCGGCCTGATCGGCTCGGCCACCAAACGCGCCCGTTTCGTGCGCCAGTTGACGGAGGCCGGCCTTGCCGCCGCCCGGATCGACGAACTGGTGTGTCCGATCGGTATCGCGGGGATCAGGTCCAAGCATCCCGCCGCCATCGCCGCCGCCACCGTGGCGGAACTGCTCACCCGTGACGAAGCACTGGCGGCCGGTCAGGCGCCGGTCTGGGCCGTCGGGTAGGCCGTGGACACGGCCCCGTCAGCGAAACTCGAACGTCGGGCCGGCGACGGCACGCCGACGCTGGAAGCAAGCCAGATCGTCAAGGATTTCGGGCCGCTCAGGGCCAACGATCTGGTCGATTTCGCCATCCAGCCCGGCGAGATCCACGCCCTGCTCGGCGAGAACGGCGCCGGTAAGTCGACGCTGGTGAAAATCCTCTACGGCTCGCTCCAGCCGACATCGGGCGAGGTGCGCTGGAAGGGACAGCCGGTCGTGGTCGCCAACCCCGCCGCCGCCCGCCGGCTCGGCATCGGCATGGTGTTCCAGCATTTCTCCCTGTTCGACGCCCTGACGGTCACGGAGAACATCTCACTGGCTTTGGAAGACAAGCACCGCCTCGACGATCTCGCCCGCAAGATCGAAACGGTATCGGAGGATTACGGCCTGCCGCTTCGCCCGTCCTCCACCGTCGCCGACCTGTCGGTGGGCGAGCGGCAGCGGGTCGAGATCGTCCGCTGTCTCCTGCAGGAGCCGGAGCTCATCATCATGGATGAGCCCACATCGGTGCTGACACCGCAGGAAGCCTCCGATCTGTTCAAGACGCTCAATCGGCTGGCGGGGGAGGGCTGCTCCGTCCTCTACATCAGCCATCGGCTGGAGGAGGTGAAGGAGCTGTGCCATCACGCCACGATCCTGCGCCATGGCAAGGTGGTGGCGGAGTGCGATCCGGCTGAGGAAACCGCCGGCCGGCTGGCGAGCATGATGGTCGGTGCCGATGTCGAGGCGCTGGAGCGTCGCGCAGCCCCGTCCGGCGATCACCCCGTGCGGCTTCGCATCGCCGGCCTGTCGCTGTCCAAACCGCACGCTTTCGCGACGGCCCTCGACGATATCTCGCTTGAGGTTCGCGGTGGCGAGATCGTCTCCATTGCCGGGGTCGCCGGCAATGGCCAGGACGAGCTATTCGATGCCCTGTCCGGCGAGCGGACTGCGGGCGATGCCAACGCCATCACGATCAACGACAAGCCCTGCGGCGCGAACGGGATCACCGCCCGCCGTCGTCTCGACGCCGGGTTCGTGCCGGAGGAACGGCTGGGCCACGGCGCGGTGCCGCGCTTCAAGCTGTCGCAGAACGTGGTGCTGACCCGTCACGGCACGGGGGAGGGGCTGGTCCGTAGCGGCGTGCTCGACTTTGTCGCCGCCCGCGGGGTCGTCCACACGGTCACCGAGCGCTTCGACGTCCGCAAGGCCGCGCCCGATCCCGAGGCCGGATCATTGTCCGGCGGCAATCTCCAGAAGTTCGTCGTCGGGCGCGAATATGACCGCCGTCCCGGCGTGCTCGTGGTCTCGCAGCCGACCTGGGGGGTCGATGCCGGGGCCGCGACCGCGATCCGCCAGGCGCTGATCGATCTTGCCCGCGCCGGCTCGGCGGTGCTGGTGATCAGCCAGGACCTCGACGAGATCCTCGAAATCTCGGACCGGATCGCCGTCATTTCACAAGGCCGCCTGTCGGAAGCGCGGGTGGCGTCCGGCATCACCCGCGAGGAGATCGGCCTGCTGATGGGCGGTGCGCATGACGGGGGCGGCGATGCGCATTGAACTGATCCGCAGGCCCCATCAGTCGACCACGATGGCCATCGCGTCGCCTCTGCTGGCGATTGCGCTGACGCTGATCACGGGCGCGATCATGTTCGCGCTCTCCGGCGTCAATCCGGGTGCGGCGCTCTACGTCTATTTCATCGAGCCGCTGACGGCCTGGTGGTCAGTCGAGGAACTGCTCACCAAGGCCGCGCCGATCATCCTGATCGCTATCGGCCTCGCCTTCTGCTACCGCTCAAACACCTGGAACATCGGCGCCGAAGGCCAGTTGGTCGCCGGGGCGATCGCCGGTTCCGCCATCCCGATCCTGCTGCCGGACTGGAACGGGCCGCTGGTCCTGCCCCTCATGCTGCTCATGGGGATCGCCGGCGGCATGGCCTATGCGGCCATTCCCGCGCTTCTCAAGGTGCGGTTCGGCACCAACGAGATCCTCACCAGCCTGATGCTGGTCTACAGCGCGCAACTTTTCGTGGACTGGCTGGCCCGCGGCCCCTGGCGTAACCCGGAAGGCCTCAACTTTCCCGACAGCCGCCCGTTCAGCGACGGCCAGCTCCTGCCGGTGATCTTCGGCGACGACATTCGCCTGCACATCGTCTTCGTGCTGATCGCCGTGGTCGTCGCCTGGTTCGTCCTCGGCCGCACGATCACCGGCTTCCAGATCGCCGTCCTCGGCCAGGCACCACGGGCGGGCGCGTTCGCGGGCTTCAGCCGCAACCGCATGATCGTGGTCGCCTTCCTGATTGCCGGCGGCATGGCCGGGCTTGCCGGCATTTCCGAGGTGGCCGGACCGACCGAGATGCTGCGCACCACGGTCTCGCCGGGCTACGGCTTCACGGCGATCATCGTCGCTTTCCTCGGCCGTCTCCAGCCGGTGGGCATGCTTTTGGCCGGGCTGCTTCTGGCGCTGACGTTCCTTGGCGGCGAGGGGGCGCAGTTCGCCCTCGGCCTTTCCGACCAGACCACCCAGGTCTTCCAGGGCATGCTGCTGTTCTACGTGCTCGCCTGCGACACCCTGATCTTCTACACGCCGCGCATCGTGCGGACCGGCACCGCATCCGGTCCGACGCCCCGCACGCCAGCCCCCGGAGCCGAGACGTGAACCTGGAAGGCGCCATCCTGACCATCATCACCGCCGCGACCCCGCTTCTGATCGCGGCCCTCGGCGAACTGGTGTCGGAGCGATCCGGCGTCCTCAATCTCGGCGTCGAAGGCATGATGGCGATGGGCGCCGTCGTCGGGTTCGCGACCGCCCACCTCACCGGCGAGCCGGCGCTCGGCGTGTTCGCATCCATCCTGGCCGGCACCGCGACAGCGGCCCTGTTCGGGTTTCTCACCCTGGTGCTGGTCGCCAACCAGGTCGCCTCGGGCCTTGCGCTGACGCTGTTCGGGCTCGGCCTCGCGGCCCTGATCGGCGACGCCTTCGTCTCGCTGCCCGGGCAGGGGCTGCCCGAGATCAACATCCCGATCCTGTCCGAGCTGCCGGCCATCGGCCGGATCGTCTTCGGGCAGGACGCGCTGGTCTATGTCGGTATCCTGCTCACCTTCGGCGTCTGGTGGTTCCTGTTCAGGACCCGCGCCGGTCTGATCCTGCGCTCGGTCGGTGACAACCACGCCTCCGCCCACGCGCTGGGTTATCCGGTGATCCGGGTCCGCTTCATGGCCGTCCTGTTCGGTGGCGCCTGCGCCGGGCTCGCCGGCGGCTACCTGTCGCTGGTCTACACCCCGCAGTGGACACAGAACATGACCGCGGGGCGCGGCTGGATCGCGCTGGCGCTGGTGGTCTTCGCGACCTGGCTGCCGTGGCGGGTCGCCGCGGGTGCGCTGCTGTTCGGCGCGGTGAGCATCCTCCAGCTTCATGCCCAGGCGTTCGGCGTCGGCGTACCCTCCCAGTTCCTGTCGATGTTGCCTTACGTCACCACCATTCTCGTCCTCGTCCTCATTTCGCGCAGCAGCACCCTCCTGCGCGCCAACACGCCGGCTTGTCTGGCCCAGCCCTTCGTCCCGGACCGGTGAGGGCTTGCGCGGTGCCCGCGGCTGGACCAGAAAGGACGGCAGGCGCCATCAGGGATGCGGCAGGATAGATCAGCAAACGGCGCGCGGCGCCGCACAAGAAGGAGAACCTCTATGCGCAAGATCGTAGCCACCGTCGGCACGGCGATGGCCCTCGCTTTGGCGGCAGGCGCGGCCCAGGCCGACGATCCTTTGAAGGCCTGCTTCGTGTATGTCGGACCGCACAATGACGGCGGCTGGTCGGAAGGCCACGATACGGGCCGCAAGCTCGTGGACGAGATGCTCGGCGACCTGGTCGAGACCTCCTACATCGAGAACGTGCCGGAGGGCCCCGACGCCGAACGCGCGATCGAGCGTCAGGCGCGCTCGGGCTGCGGCATCATCTTCACCACCTCGTTCGGTTTCATGGATCCGACCCTCAAGGTCGCCGAGGACTTCCCGGACGTGAAGTTCGAGCACGCCACCGGCTACAAGACCGCGCCGAACGTCACCTCGTATAACGCCCGTTTCTATGAAGGCCGCTACATTATCGGCCAGATCGCCGGGCGGATGTCCGACGCCGGTGTCGCCGGTTACATCGTGTCGTTCCCGATTCCCGAAGTCATCATGGGCATCAACTCGTTCATGCTTGGCGCCCAGTCGGTCAACCCCGACTTCAAGCTGAAGATCGTGTGGGTTAACACCTGGTTCGATCCCGGCAAGGAAGGTGACGCCGCCAAGGCGTTGTTCGACCAGGGCGTCGACATCATCACCCAGCACACCGACTCGCCGGCGCCGCTGCAGATCGCGCAGGAGCGCGGCCTCCACGGCTTCGGGCAGGCGCACGACATGTACGAGTTCGCGCCCAAGGCCCAGTACACGGCGATCGTCGACACCTGGGGCGAGTACTACGTCAAGCGCGTGAACGCAGTGCTCGACGGCACGTGGGAATCGCAGGCGACGTTCGACGGCATTGTCGACGGCATCATGGCGATGGCCGACTACACCAACCTGCCCGACGAGGTGGTGGCCATGGCCGAGGCAACCGAAGCCTCGATCGTCTCGGGCGAGTTCCACCCGTTCACTGGCCCGATCTACAACCAGGCCGGTGAGATGGTCGCTGCCGAAGGCGAGGTGCTGGACGACGGCGCCTTGCTCGGGATGAACTGGTACGTCCAGGGCATCGACGACGCCATCCCGCAGTAGCGGGTCTCACATCCGGCGGGCCGTCGTTGTCGGCGGCGGCCCGTCGCACCCCGGCCCACGTCCATGGCCTCGTTTGTCTTCGAATGGCTGAACCTGCTGGTCCGCTGGGCCCACATGATCGTCGGGATCGGCTGGATCGGGACGTCGTTCTACTTCATCGCGCTCGACCTCAGCCTGCGAAAGCGTGAGGTCATGCGCGAGGGCGTGGCCGGCACCGCCTGGCAGGTCCACGGCGGCGGCTTCTATCACGTCGAGAAATTCCTGGTCGCCCCGAAGGAGCTGCCGGCCGACCTGATCTGGTTCCGCTGGGAGGCCTACCTGACCTGGGTCACGGGCTTCATCCTGTTGATCCTGCAGTACTATCTCAACGCCGACGCCTACCTGGTGAGCACGTCGGTGATGCCGCTGCTGCCGGCCCAGGCTGTGGTGATCTCGCTGCTCGGCCTCGTGCTTGGCTGGGTGGTGTATGACGCCCTCTGCCGATCGTCGCTTGGCGACAATACGCCGCTTCTGGCCGCGCTGGTCTTCGCCCTCATTATGCTGTCCGCCTATGGCTACGGCTCGCTGTTGTCCGGCCGTGGCGCGCTGATCCATGTCGGCGCCTTCATCGGCACGATCATGGCGTTCAACGTCTTCGCGGTCATCATACCCAATCAGCGCAAGATCACGGCGGCGCTGCTCGCCGGACGGGCGCCCGATCCGCGCCTCGGCGAAATCGGCAAGCAGCGCTCGGTCCACAACAACTACCTCACCCTGCCGGTGCTCGTCCTGATGGTGAGCAACCATTACCCGATGCTGACCGGCCACCCCGAGCCGTGGTGGATCGTCGGCCTGATCGTGGTCGGCGGGGCCGGCGTCCGGCATGTGATCAACCGCCACGAGGCGGGCGATCCGTTCGCCCGGTTTGCCTGGGCGATTCCCGTCGCGATCGTTGCGCTTGCGGCCGCCGTCTGGATCACCGCGCCGCGCAGCAACCCGGCACTCGCCGGCCTCGTCGTCTCGGATGGCGAGGCGCTCACGATCGCCGCCCGCCACTGCGCCAACTGTCATGCGGCCCGGCCGGTCCACGAGTCGTTTGACGCCGCGCCGAAGGGTGTGGTGCTGACCTCGATCGACGATCTGCGCCGGCACGCCGAGCAGATCGTCGCCCAGTCCGTCAACGCCGACGTGATGCCGCTCGGCAACGAAACCGGGATGACCGTCGAGGAACGGCAGAAACTGGGCGCATTCCTGCTGGGTGCACCGCCATGACCGCAGGCGTCATGTCGCTTGCCGAGGCGAACGCACTGCGAACCGACGCGTTCGTGGCCGCCTTCGGCGACGTGGCCGAGCACAGCCGGTGGGTGGCCGAGCGCGCAAGCCGCCTGCGCCCCTTCGCGAGCCGCGAGGCCATGATCGCGGCGTTCGCCGCGACCATCCGCGACGCCTCGGATGAGGAGTGCCGGTCGCTGCTGATCGCCCACCCCGATCTCGCCGGTCGCGCCGCGATTGCCGGCGACCTGACCGCGGAGTCGGCGGTCGAGCAGGCCGGGGTCGGTCTCGACCGCCTGACGCCGGACGAATATGCGCGCTTCGCCGATTTGAACGAGCGCTACCGCGCCCGCTTCGGTATACCGTTCATCTTTGCGGTCCGGGGCGCCACCAAGACCCAGATTCTCCAGGCCTACGAGCGACGGATCGACCGCGACCCGGATGACGAGTTCGAGGCCGCGATCGAGCAGGTGATCCGCATCGTCGGTTTCAGGCTGGAAGACAGGATATCGCGATGATCGGAGAAACCGTCGACGCCAACTGGGCCCGCGAGGTCGCCTTCCTGAAGGCGATGGTGGCCGTCGCCAGCGACAATCCGCCCGGCGATTGCGCGCCGCATGCCGAAGCCGCGGCCCGCGAGCTCGAAGCTCTGGGGTTCACGGTCGAACGCCACCCCGTTCCCGAGGACCTGGTGCGCGCCAACGGCATGCAGAGCGCGACCAATCTGGTCGTCCGGCGCTCGTTCGGGTCGGGTCGCGGCCCTATCATCGCCCTCAACGCCCACGGCGACGTCGTGCCGCCGGGCCATGGCTGGACCACCGATCCCTATGGCGGTGAGGAGCGCGACGGCGCGGTCTACGGTCGCGGCGCGGCGGTGTCGAAGTCGGACTTTGCCATCTATGCATTTGCGCTGCTGGCGCTGGATGCCAACGCCGCCGGGCTCGACGGCGGCATCGAGCTGCACTTCACCTATGACGAGGAGGCCGGCGGCGAAATCGGCCCGAAGTGGCTGATCGATAACCGGCTAACTCATGCCACCCACGCCATCTCGGCCGGTTTCTCCTACGCCATCACGACGGCCCACAATGGCTGCCTGCATCTCGAAGTGACGGTGCGCGGCCGTCAGGCGCATGCGGCAATGCCCGGCAATGGCGCCGACGCGCTGGAATCGGCGGTGCCCATCCTCGAAATGCTCTATGAGGAACGCCGCCGTCTCGCGGAGATCGAAAGCGCATGGCCCGGCATCGGCCGGCCCCAGATCACCGTCGGGCTCATTCGCGGTGGCATCAACACCAATGTGGTGCCCGATGAGGTCACCTTCCGGATCGATCGCCGCGTCATCCCCGACGAGCACGGTACGGCAGTGGAGGAAGAACTGATCCATCGCATCGAGGAATCGTTGCCGCAGGGCAGGGGCACGACGGTGAGCTGCCGGCGGATCATGATGGCCGAACCCCTGCGCCCGCTGGAGGGCGTCGACAGGATCGCCGCCGCCATCAGCGCCCGGGCCAGGGACGTTCTCGGCGTCGAGGTCGGCGAAACCGCGGTCCCGCTCTACACCGACGCCCGGCACTACGCGGCGGCCGGCATCCCGACCGTGTTGTACGGGGCCGGCCCGCGCAGCATCGTCGAGGCCAATGCCCATGCCGCCGACGAACACATCCAGCTTGCCGATCTGCGCGCCGCGACCGAGATCGTGGCGCTCGCGCTCGCTGATCTGCTCCGGAACTGACGGAAACGCTCCATGACGCTCGACTTCCAGCCGCTCAACGACGTTCGCTGCACGCTCGGCGAAGGTCCGGTCTACGACGCCGACCGCAACGCTCTCTGGTATTGCGACATTATCGAACGGCGGCTGCACAAGCAGCCGCTCGACGGGGGTGATCATCAGCAATGGGATTTCGACAGCGAGGTCGGGTCGATCGGCCTGTGCGAATCGGGCCGGCTGGTGGTCGCGCTGCGCGACGTTGTCGGCATCTTCGATCCGGCGGACGGCGGGTTCACCCGCCTGGCGTCCATCGAGGACGACAATCCCGAGACCAGGCTGAACGACGGCAAGGTCGGGCCCGACGGCGCCTTCTGGGTCGGCACCATGGACGACAGCGGGCGGAGCCCGCGCGAACCCATCGGCGCGCTCTACCGCGTCGACGCGACGGGACGGGTGGACCGCAAGGTCGGTGATCTCAGGGTCTCCAACGGGCTGGCGTTCTCGCCCGACGGCCGTCGGATGTTCCATGCCGATACCGGCGGGCCGTGGATCGACCTCTGGGACTTCGATCCCGCGACCGGCGACATCGCCAATCGCCGCAGGATTGCCACCCCCGGCGATGACATCGGCCGGCCGGACGGAGCGGCCACCGACGCCGACGGCAACTACTGGTGCGCGGGCGTTTCGGCCGGCAACCTCAACAAGTTCGCGCCCAACGGCACCTTGCTGGAAAGCCACGCTCTGCCCGTTGCAGCGCCGACCATGCCGTGCTTCGGCGGCCCCGACCTTACCCGCATCTTCGTCACGAGCCTGAGGCGCGGGCGGCCGCCGGAGGTCCTGGAACGGTTTCCGCTCACCGGCATCACCATCGGCGCCGACAGCCCGGTGACCGGTTCGCCGGTGGCACGCTTCCGCGACGGCTAGCCTGCCGTCATTCCGCACGCGGCCGCCGACGCGGAATCTGGGTCCCCGACATCGTGTTGATGCACCTCAACGCGATCACTGGTATCGCGTGGGAGATCGACCTAGATTCAGGATCGATCGCCGCGGGGCGGACGGCCGCGCCCGCCGGGGTTTTGCTTCGTCATGAAGACGGTTTTCGACATCAGGGACCTCACCAAGGTCTACGGGACCGGCGAGGTCGAGGTGCAGGCGCTGCGCGGCATCGACGCCACGCTGAACGAGGGTGAACTGGCGGTTCTCCTCGGGCCGTCGGGCAGCGGCAAGTCGACGCTCCTCAATATTCTCGGCGGCCTCGACGTCGCCACGGCCGGATCGGTCCGCTTCAAGGATCGGGAACTGACGGCGTTCACCGACCGCCAACTCACCCTGTTCCGGCGCGAGCATGTCGGGTTCGTGTTCCAGTTCTACAATCTCATTCCGAGCCTCACGGCCCGCGAGAACGTCGCGCTGGCGACCGAGATCGCGCCCAATCCCATGGATCCGGCCGACGCGCTGGCGATGGTTGGCCTCGGCGACCGCATGACCCATTTTCCCGCGCAGCTTTCGGGCGGCGAGCAGCAGCGGGTGGCGATCGCCCGCGCGGTCGCCAAGCGCCCCGAGATCATGCTGTGCGACGAACCAACCGGCGCGCTCGATTCCAAGACCGGCGCGCTTGTGCTGGAAGCGCTGGTCCAGACTAATCAGGAGCTCGGTACGACCACGGCGGTGATCACCCACAATGTGGCCATCGGCGGGATCGCCAACCGGGTCATCCATTTCGCAGACGGCCTCATCACCCGCGTCGATACCAATGAGACGCGGCTCACGCCGGGCGACATTGAATGGTGAACGATGAGCGTCCTTGACCGCAAACTCATCCGCGACCTGATACGGATGTGGGCCCAGTCGCTGGCGATCGCGCTGGTCATGGCGTGCGGCGTGGCCACCCTGATCCTGTCGGTCGGTGCCTTCCGCTCCCTCGACGAAACCCGAACCGCCTACTACGAGCGCTACCGTTTCGGCGATGTCTTCGCCACAGCCGTGCGCGCGCCGATGTCGCTCGCCAACACCATCGCCGCGATCGACGGCGTCGCCGCGGTCGAACCCCGCCTGCAGCAGCAGGTGCTGGTCGATGTCGAGAACATGCGCGAACCCGCCAGCGGGCTGATGATCTCGCTGCCCATGGAACGCGACGTGGCGGTCAACGCGTTGTTTCTCGAAGAGGGGCGGCTGCCGGAGCCCGGCCGGTCCAACGAGGCGGTCGTGAACGCCAAGTTCGCCGAAGGCCACAAGCTCGGTCTCGGCTCCTCCTTCCACGCGCTGATCAACGGCGCCAGGACCCGCCTCGACATCGTCGGTATCGTGCGCTCGCCGCAGTACATCTACGCGCTGGGTCCCGGCGAGATGATGCCCGACGCCAGGCGCTACGGCGTCATCTGGATGCCCGAGCCGACGCTGGCGGCCCTGTTCGACCTCGATGGCGCCTTCAACGCCGTCAGCCTGAGGATGCTCCGCGACGGCAACGAGACCGAGATCATCCGCGCGCTCGATGACGCCCTGGAGCCTTACGGCGGCACCGGGGCCTACGCGCGCAAGGATCAGATGTCCCACGCCTTCCTCGACGGCGAGCTGACCCAGCTCGACGGCATGGCACGGATCATGCCGCCCATCTTCCTGCTGGTGTCGGCGTTCCTGATCAACATGATCCTGTCGCGGCTGATCTCGCTGGAGCGGGAGCAGATCGGCCTGATGAAGGCGCTGGGCTACGGGCGGCTGGCGGTCGCCTGGCATTACCTCAAGCTCGTTCTGGTGATCACCGCGCTGGGGGTCGCCATCGGTGCGGCGCTCGGCACCTGGGCGGGCCGCGGCCTCACGATCCAGTATTCGGAGTTCTTCAGCTTCCCCTTCCTGATCTTCCAGTCCTCGCCGGACCTGTATCTGCTCGCTGCCGGTATCAGCGTCGCTGCCGCCATCCTCGGCGCCCTGCGGTCGATTCTGGAGGCGTTTGCCCTGCCGGCTGCCGTCGCCATGCGCCCGCCGGCGCCGGCGGTCTACCGAGCGCTGTTCGGCGACCTGCTCGGGCGGGTTCGCCTGTTCTCGCAGTTGACGGTGATGGGGCTCCGCCATCTCACGCGGCATCCGGTACGCTCGGCCATGACCGCGTTCGGGATCGCGGTCTCGGTCGCCCTGCCGGGCGTCGGTATGGGCACGCTCGATTCCATCGAGGACATGATCGACACCGTCTACTTCCAGGCCGATCGCCAGGACGCGACCATCACCTTCATGGCCGAGCGGGGGATCGACGCCGTGGAGGATGTCCAGAACCTTCCCGGGATCATCCGCGCCGAAGCCTTCCTGTCGGTCCCGGCGCGGCTGCGCAACGGCCATCGCTCGCGGCAGATCGGTATCGTCGGCAAGCCCGCCAAGACCGATCTCAGCCGCGTCCTCGATGTCAATCTCGAGCCGGTCCTGTTGCCCGAGACGGGTCTGTCGATCGGCGACCGCATGGCCATGATCCTCGACGTCCAGGTCGGCGACGTGGTGCGGGTCGAAATGCTGACCGGCGAACGGCGGGTGGTCGACGCACCGGTGACCCAGGTCGTGCGTCACTACCTCGGCCTCAACGTCTTCATGGAGATCAACGCGCTGGCGCAGATGACCGGGACCGGCACGCGCATGTCCGGCGCCTATATCGATGTCGACGCGACCGAGATCGACGAGCTCTATCGCACGATCAAGTCGACCCCTGTGCTTGGTTCGGTCACGCTGCAATCCGTGGCGCTGCAGCTCTTTCGCGAGACGATGCGGGAGAACATCGCCATCATGCTCGGCGTCTATATCGGCCTGGCCGTGGTGATCGCCTTCGGTGTTGTCTACAACAGCGCCCGGATCCAGCTTTCCGAGCGCTCGCGCGAGCTGGCGACCCTGCGCGTGCTGGGCTTCCGTCGCGGCGAGGTGTCCCGTGTCCTGTTCGTGGAGACCGGCACCATCGTCCTGGTCGCCCAGCCCATCGGATGGGTGATCGGAACCGGATTCGGCGTCTTGATCACCAGCAGCCTCGCCACCGATCTGTTCCGGATTCCGTTTGTCGTCAACGCCGATACCTACGCCATATCGAGCCTGGTCGTGATCGCCGCCGCCGTGGTTTCGGCCCTGATCGTCCGCCGGCGCGTGAACCGGCTCGATCTCATTCAGGTCCTCAAGACGAGAGAATAATCCGCCATGAATGCCACTTGGATACGCCGTGGTCTTGGCCTCCTGGTCGTGGTCGCCCTGATCGTCGTTGTCGTTCTCGCCCTTCGCCCGGCCCCGCTCCAGGTCGACATCGCCACCGTTGGACGCGGGCCCGTCACCGTGACGGTCAGCGAGGAGGGGATGGCCAGGATCAAGGACGTCTTCCAGGTCTCCGCGCCGATCGCCGGCAAGCTGGAGCGGTCACCGGTGAGGGTCGGGGACCGCGTCTTCCGCAACACCACCGCCGTTGCCAGCATCGTGCCGCTCGATCCGCCCTTCCTCGACGTGCGCAGCCGCCGCGAGCTGGAAGCCGCCATTCTGGCCGCGCGGGCCGCCGTCGGTCTGGCCGAAGCCCAGTTGCGCGGCGCCGAAGCGGCCGAGCGCATGCGGCTAGCCGACTGGGAACGCGCGGAACGTCTTTCCGAAGCCGGCACGATCTCGACCCGGGCGATGGAATCGGCCGTGACCGAACTCGACACCGCCCGGGCCCAGGTGGGGCAGGCGCAGGCGACGCTTGAGCTTCGCAAGAGCGAACTCGTCAGCGCCGAGGCGCGGCTGATCGAGCCGGATCAGCAGGTCGTCACACCGTCGCGCGATGCCTGCTGCCTGACCGTCCGCGCCCCCGTCGACGGTCTCGTCCTCGGCGTCAACGCCGAGAGCGAACAGGTCGTCGCGGCGGGAACGCCGCTTCTGGAGATCGGCGATCCGGACGAAATGGAGATCATCGTCCATCTCCTGTCCTCCGACGCGGTGCAGATCGCGCCCGGCGCCTCGGCGACGCTCACCGACTGGGGCGGCGAGCGGGACCTCGCGGCCGTGGTCAGCAAGATCGATCCGGCCGCCTACACCAAGGTCTCGGCGCTCGGTATCGAGGAACAGCGGGTCGACGCCGTCCTCGATCTCGACGGCGACGCGAACGACTGGGCGGGCCTGGGCCACGAGTTCCGGGTCATGGTGCACATCAACCTGTGGCACGCCGACGACGCCGTGCGCGTGCCCATGGGCGCCCTGTTCCGCCGCGGCGACGAATGGCACGTCTTCAAGGTGGTGGAGGGCGCGGCGCAGTCGGTGCTGGTCGACATCGACCACCGCAACAACACCTATGCCGAGGTGCTGGACGGCCTGGCGCCGGATGATGTGGTGATCCTGCACCCCAACGACCGGGTGGCCGATGGGGTGCGAGTGGTGCCGCGGGAGGAGGCGTGATCGGCCTCGCTACGCGTTGAGTTGAGCGAGCGCCCGCTTGTCCCGCAGTTCGATCTGCCGGCTCTTCGGCAGGGCGATGGTGGCGTCGTGCTCAAGGTGGCTGATGGTGCGCGACACCGTCTCGATCGTCAGGCCGAGATAGTCGGCAATATCCTGCCGCGACATCGGCAGCCGAATCATGTCGCTTGACGCCGTGCGCTCGGCCATTTCGAGCAGGAAGGTCGCAACCCGTTCCTGCGCGTTCTTGCGGCCAAGCAGCAGAAGCTGGGCCTGGGCCCGCTCCAGTTCGGCCGCCGCGATCTGCCACAGTTCGCCGGCGAATGCCCCGTCCCGACGGGCAAGCGCCAGGACCGTGCTCCGTTTGGTGACGACCAGCCGGCTACGCTCGACGGCCTCCGCCGTGAAAGCGTGGGTCTCGCCCGCGTCCAGCCCGAAGATGTCGCCCGGCAGGCAGAACGCCGCGATCTGCCGACGTCCGTCGGCGAGCAGCTTGTAGGTGCGGATCGAGCCGGTGACGACCAGATACACATAGTCGGATGGCTCGCCCTCGCCGAAAACCTCTTCATTCCGGCGATAGGTCAGCGTCGTGCCCAGCATGCGCAGGACATCGGTCAGGAAGTCGTAAGGCCTGCCGCCGGCCGCCCCGCCGACCCCCTGCAGAGTTGCTGAACGCTTGTCGATGTTGATTTGACGGACCGCATCCATTGGACCCTCCATCCCCGCGTGTTTTGATACACATCAGATAATCCGCGCCGCGGCGCTTGAAAATTTGGCACGACCCCTTACGGGGTTTCCCTTAGGTGTCGGAACCAGTGACCCATGAACCGCCCGGCACCGGCGATGAGGCCGGCACTGAGGCGATGACCACCGGGTTGTCCGGAGCGACGCGATACGGGCCGACGCTCGTCATCGCGGCGGTCGTCCTGGCCTCGGCCGCGCTGGCGGCAACGGGCGCGTGGCCGTGGGCGGTCGCCGTGGCACTGGCCGGCGGCGCGCTCGCGTGGTGGATCCTGCGGATCGCGGCCGGCCAGCGGGCGATGGCGGCGCGGCTCACCGGCCTCGAAGAGGAGCGCCGGCGTCTCCGGTCGATCCTCGAAACCGTGCCCGAAGCGATGATCATCATCGATGAGGGCGGCGTCATCCGCTCCTTCAGCGCCGAGGCGGAGCGCCTGTTCGGCCTAACCGCGACCGAGGCGGTTGGCAGGAACGTCCGCATCCTGATGCCCGAACCCTATCGCGGCGCCCATGACGGTTACATCCGCCGCTACCTGGATACCGGCGAGCGGCGCATCATCGGGATCGGACGTCTGGTCGTCGGCCTGCGCAAGGACGGGACGACGTTTCCGATGGAACTGGCCGTAGGCGAAGCCACCGCGGGAGGCCGGCGGGTGTTCACCGGCTTTGTCCGCGACGTGACGGAGCGCCAGCGGACCGAGGCGCGGCTCCAGGAACTGCAGGCGGAGCTTGTCTACATTTCACGCGTGACGGCGATGGGCGAGATGGCGTCCTCGCTGGCCCATGAGCTCAACCAGCCGCTTTCGGCCATCGCCAACTATCTCAAGGGAACCCAGCGCCTCCTTGAGCGCGCCGGGCATGACGATCTCCGCACGGCCGAGGATGCCCTCGACAAGGCGACCGATCAGGCCATTCGCGCCGGCGAGATCCTGCGCAAGGTCCGCAGCCTGGTTCGGCGTGGGGAGGCCGAGCAACGCAACGAGAGCTTCGCCAAGCTGGCGGAGGAATCGGTTGCACTGGCCATGGTCGGCACCAAGGACCTCGACATCGGCGTCCAGTTCCATTTCGATCCCACCATCGACACGGTCTATGTGGATCGGGTGCAGGTGCAGCAGGTGCTGATCAATCTCGTGCGCAACGCCGTCGAAGCCATGGCCGAAAGCGAACGCCGCGAATTGCGGATCGCCAACGCCGTCCACACCGACGGCAGGATTCGCGTCGAAGTCAGCGATACCGGCGATGGCCTCGATCCGGCGATCCGGGAGCAGCTTTTCCAACCCTTCGTGACAAGCAAGGACGCCGGCATCGGCGTCGGCCTGTCCATCTCGCGCGCCATCGTCGAGGCCCACGGCGGCAGGATCTGGGCGCAGGACAACGAGGATGGCGGCGTCCGCTTCTGCATGACGCTGCCGGCCGCCCGGCACGAGGAGGCGGAACCATGATCGACCGCGTGGTCCACGTCGTCGACGACGACCAGGCGGTCCGCGAGTCGCTGACCTTCATGCTGACCGCGGCAGGGTTCGCGGTCGCCGCCTACGAGTCCGGCGAGGATTTCGCCGCGGCGATGGACGACATCGAGACCGGATGCCTGATTACCGACGTCCGCATGCCCGGCATGTCCGGCCTCGATCTCCTCCGGTTGGTGAAGGCCTCCGGCAAGCTGATCACCGCCATCGTGGTCACTGGCCATGGCGACGTGCCGCTCGCTGTCGAGGCCATGAAGCTCGGCGCCGTCGAGTTCCTGGAGAAGCCCTACGACGAGAAAAGCCTGCTGGCGGCGGTCCAGGCCGCCCGCGCACGCCACGACCGTGTCCGCGACGTCGAGAAGGAGCGCACGGCGATCGGCGCGCGCATCCGGACGTTGAGCCGGCGCGAGACGGAAGTGCTCCAGCGCCTTGTCGACGGCCTGCAGAACAAGGAAATCGCCCGCGATCTGGGGATCAGCCCGCGGACCGTGGAGGTCTATCGCGCCAATGTGATGGGCAAGATGCAGGCCGCCAGCCTGTCGGAACTCGTGCGCATGGCCCTGCTCGCGAACGGGGATTGACCCGCATCAACACCCGATCGCCACGATCGGCTAGGCCATCATCATGACCGTGCATGTAAGGCCCAACCCGGTTGCGAGCGTCGTTGTGCTGGCCACCGATCCGGCGGTCCGCCATTCGCTGCAATTCCGCCTGGAAGTCGACGGCTACGACGTGAAGACCGTAGCGCCCGAGGGAATCGGCGACATCGAAATGGCCGAAGCGTCGTGCGTGATCCTTGATCACGCACCGCCCGGGATCAATGCGGATATGATGCTGGCCCATTGGCGTGAACGCGGCATCGACTGCCCCGTCGTCCTCCTGGCATCCGATCCCGCGTCGGCCGAGACGCGGCGGATGGCCGCGTGGACGGACGTGCAGACCGTCGACAAGCCGGTTCTCGGCGACCGCTTGCACGAAGCCGTGATGCACGCGATGAAGCATTCGGGCCAGGCGGCCATGCCGGTCGCGGTTCTCAGCCAGCCAGCGGGGTGAACGACATGCGTGTCCTCATAGCGTCCCTGGGGCTCGTCGCCCTGATCTCGGCGGCCGATGCTGCCGAGCGCCAGTTCGAGGTCGACCCGTTCGATGCCGTGACCATCACCAGCGGTATCGATGCGCAGATCGTTCCGGGCGACGAACGATCGGTACGCGCCGAAGGCGATCGAGACATCATCGACAAGCTCGACGTGACGGTCCGAAACGGACGGCTTCGTATCGAGATCAGTCGCAACCTGATGGATTTCCTGTTCGACGGTGGCCTGCGCGAATGGATCGAGGGCGGGCCGGCGGTGATGGTCTTCGTCACCGCGCCCGAGCTCCGCGACGTAGAAGCGCGCTCAGGCTCCGACGTCACCGTTGACGGTATGAGCGGCGCGAATCTCGGGCTCAGCGCCAGCAGCGGCGCACAGCTTGACGCCCGCGGCGTCGATGCCCGTTTCGTCTCGGTGGCCGTCTCAAGCGGCGGATCGGCCGAGGTGTCCGGGACCTGCGAGCGATCCGATGTCGAGGCCTCCAGCGGCGCCGACGCGCGGCTTGCCAATCTCACCTGTCAGGATGTCCGCGTCGAAGCGTCCAGCGGCGGGCAGGCGACGGTCTCGGCCATGACGTCGATTGACGCCGACGCCTCAAGCGGTGGGCAGATCGACGTCTGGGGCAGCCCCGAAGACATCAGGATCGACACCTCCAGCGGTGGCGACGTGGATTTCCGCGGCACCTGACGACCGGCACGGCGACAACTCGGAGCGATCGCCGGCGGAACGCGCGGCCCCGCCGCCGCGTCATGGCTTCCTTTGCAGATTCGGTATTTTCAACCCTGCTTCAGATGAAGCAATCAGGATGTCGAGCCTTTTCAGTCGTGTTTCTTCTTTCTTGGCGCTCATGACCCACCAGATGGACTCTCTTTTGTAGGATGGCGCTAGATCGCTGAAGAACAGCCAGGCCTGTTCGTTCGCCCTGATTTTCTCTTCGTAGTCTTCGGAAAGCGCTACATTTCGATCTTCCGAGGTATAGCCTTGTGCATCGGTTCGTTTTTTGAAGGCACGCAATCCCGCCGGTTTCATCTTGCCGAGGCGTGTTAGTTCTTTCACTTTCTTGACGTTCACAGCGCTCCATACGCTACGTGGTTTGCGCGGTGTGAAGCGAATCTTGTAGCTCTGTTCGTCGATGGTTTCTCGTATGCCGTCGATCCACCCGTAGCAGAGTGCGACGTCGACAGATTCAGACCAGGTAAGGCTTGCGCGCCCTGTACGTTTCTTGAAATAGCCCACCCACAGTTCATGAGCGTCGGTGTGTTCGTCGAGCCAGTCGCTGAACTCGTCCTGGGTCTTGAAGAATACGACATCTGCCATGCCCGGGTATCCATGCTTGGCCGTCGGTCGTTACACTGCGTCGGCCATCCCGTGAGAAGTCTGCGACATCCCCGCCGTCACGTGCGGGCGCGCAGGTCTTCGGCGAAATGACACGCGACGAAGCCGTTTTCGAACGCCCGCAGGGCCGGCCGTTCCGCCGCGCAGCGCGGGACGGCGTGCGGGCATCGGGTCCGGAACGCGCAGCCCGAGGGCGGGTCGATGGGTGAGGGCACCTCGCCGCTGAGCGGGGCCGTGTCGCGGCCCCGGGCGATCCGCGGATCGGGCACCAGGGCCGAGGTGAGCAGCGCCTGGGTGTAGGGATGGCGCGGATGGACGAAGGTCGAGGCGATGTCGCCGAGCTCGACCATGCCGCCGAGATAGAGCACCAGCACCCGATCGGAGATGTGCCGGACGACCGACAGGTCGTGGCTGATGAAGATCAGCGTCAGCCCGAGGCTGGCCTTGAGTTCGATTAGCAGGTTGATGATCTGGGCCTGGATCGACACGTCGAGCGCCGAAACCGGTTCGTCGCAGATGACGATCTTCGGACGCTGGACGATGGCGCGGGCAATACCGATCCGCTGGGCCTGCCCGCCCGAGAATTCGTGCGGGTAGCGATTGATCATCTCGGGGGCGAGGCCGACGCGCTCCATCATGGACCCGACCCGCTCGGCCCGCGCCGCCTTCGAAAGATGCGGCTCGTGCACGGTCAGCGGTTCGGCAATGATGTCGCCCACCGTCATCCGCGGATCGAGCGAGGCGAGGGGATCCTGGAAGATGATCTGCAGGTCGCGCCGGCGCTTCCGCATCGCTTCCGCGTCGAGGTCCGTCAGTTCGTCGCCGCCGAGCCGCACGCTGCCGGCCGTGGGCTCGATCAGCCTGAGGATCGACCGCCCGAGGGTGGACTTGCCGCAGCCGGATTCGCCGACCACGCCCAGGGTTTCGCCCTCGGCGAGGTCGAAGGTGACATGGGAGACGGCTCGGACCACACGCCGGTTGCGCCCGAACCAGCCGCCGCCGACGTCGAACTCGGTCGAAAGATCGTCAACGCTGAGAAGGGGCGTGCTCACGCGGCTTCCTCCACGGGCGGTCGCGACGGATGCCCGTCGCGGAAGCAGGCGCTGCCCACGGCACCCTCGGTCTCGAACGACGGCACCTCGCGACGGCAGAGGTCGACCGCCACGGGGCATCTTGGGTGGAAGGCGCAGCCCCGCGGCATGCGTTGCAGATTGGGCGGCGAACCGCCGATCGGCCGGAGCTCCTCGCCGGCCGCGTCGGGGCGCGGCGTCGAGTCGAGCAGCGCGCGCGTATAGGGATGGCGCGGGGTCTCGAACAGATCGATGACGCCCTGCTTCTCCACCACCCGGCCCGCATACATGACTGCCACCTGGTCGGCGAGCGTCGCGACCACCCCGAGATCGTGGGTGATGAGGACGATCGCCGCCCCCGAACTCTGCCGCAACTCGCCGAAGAGCCGCAGAATCTGGGCCTGAAGGGTCACGTCGAGCGCCGTGGTCGGCTCGTCCGCGATCAGCACCTTGGGCTCGCACAGAAGCGCCATGGCGATCATCACCCGCTGGCGCATGCCGCCGGAAAGCTGGTGGGGATAGTTGTCGATGCGTTCCTCGGCATCGGGCAGGCCGACCTCCTTCAGGAGCGCGATCGAGCGGGCGCGGGCTTCTCTGTGGTCGAGCTTGTGGTGGCGTTCCAGCACCTCGGTGAGCTGCCGCGCGATCGTCAGCGACGGGTTCAGCGCCGTCATCGGGTCCTGGAAAATGAACGCAATCTCGTGCCCGCGGATCTGGTCGAGCGCCTGCCGCGACAGGCCGATCATGTCGCGGCCGTTCAGCGTCGCCGCGCCCTCGGCCCGGCCGTTGCGTGCGAGCAGGCCGAGGGCCGCGAGGAAGGTCTGCGACTTGCCGGAGCCGGATTCGCCGACGACCGCCAGCGTCTCGCCCGCACCGACCTCCAGATCGACGCCGCGCACGGCGTCGAACGTTCCGTCCTGGGTCGTGAAGCGGACCGTGAGGTCGCGAAGGGCGAGAACGGGGGCCATGGTCACCGGTCCTTCGGGTCGAAGGCGTCGCGCAGGCCGTCGCCGATGAAGCTCAGCGACATCAGCAGCGCCACCAGAAAGCCGGCCGGGAAGAACAGGAGCCACGGCAGCACCTCGATGACGTCGGTGCCCTCCGAGATCAGCGTGCCGAGCGAGGTCAGCGGCTCCTGCACCCCGAAGCCGAGATAGGACAGGAAACTCTCCGTCACGATGATCTCGGGCACCGTCAGTGTTGCGTAGATGATCACCGGACCGACCAGGTTCGGCACGACGTGGCGCACGATGATGCGGAGCGGCGGCTGCCCGGCGGCGCGCGCCGCCTCGATGAACTCGCGATTGCGGATCGACAGCGTCTGGCCGCGCACGATCCGCGCCATCGTCAGCCATTCGACCGCGCCGATGCCCACGAACAGCAGGATGACGTTGCGGCCGAACACCACCATCAGCAGGATGACGAACAGGATGTACGGAAGCGCGAACATGATATCGACGAAGCGCATCATGACTGCGTCGACCCGGCCGCCGAGGTAGCCGGCGACCGACCCGTACGCCACGCCGATCACGATCGAGACCAGCGTCGCCACGACCGCGACGGCGAGCGAGACCTGGGTGCCGTAGAGCGTGCGGGCGAGCAGGTCACGGCCGTTCTGGTCGGTGCCGAAATAGTGGCCGGTCTCGATGTTCGGCGGCGAGCGGAACGCGTTCCAGTCCGGATCTTCGTAGTTGTACGGCAGCACGTGCGGCCCGAGGAACGCCACCAGCACCAGCAGGACGACGACACCGATGGAGACGACAGCCGCCTTGTTCTGCGACAGGCGGATCATGGCGTCGCGGGTGAGGCTCCGCCCCTCCGGACCGTCGCCGGCGGTGGCGAAATCGTCCGCCATGGAATCGCGGCTGGTGATCCGGAACATCAGCCGTACCTCACGCGCGGGTCGAGCCAAGCGTAGATCAGGTCGACGATGAGGTTCAGGACGACGATCAGCACCATGTAGAAGATCACCGTGCCGAGCACCATGCCGTAGTCGCGGTTGAGCGCGGCCTGGATGAAGTGCTGGCCGATGCCGGGCAGGCCGAAGATGTTCTCCACCACCAGCGATCCGGTAAGCAGGAAGCCGGCCGCCGGGCCGAGGTAGGACACGACCGGGATCAGCGCCGGCTTGATGGCGTGGCGCAGCACCACCAGCGTCGCCCCGATCCCCTTGGCTTCCGCCGTGCGGACGAAGTTGGCGTTCATGGTCTCGATCATCGAGCCGCGCATGAGGCGGGAGATGCGGGCGATGTGCGGCAACGCCAGCACGACCACCGGCAGGAAGAGGTTGCTGAAGCCGCCGTCGCCCCAGCCGCCGACGGGAAACCAGTTGAGCGTGACGCCGAAGATGAGCTGCAGGATCGGCGCCATCAGGAAGTTCGGGATGATCAGGCCCGTCATCACCACGATAACCAGGATGTAGTCGGGCGACTTGTTCTGGTTGAGCGCGGCGATCACGCCGGTGATGACGCCGAAGACGATGGCGATGGCGAACGCGATCCCGCCGAGGATGAAGGTGAACGGCATCCCGAGCAGGATCAGCTCGGCGACTGTGAAATCATCCGTGACGAAGGACGGTCCGAGATCGCCGCGGACCACGCCGGCGATGTAGCGGACGTATTGCTCGATGAGCGGCTTGTCGAGCTGGTAGTGGGCCCGCAGGTTTTCCAGGATCTTGGTGGGCAGCGGCCGCTCGCCGTCGAACGGGCCGCCCGGCGCCAGGCGTAAGAGGAAGAACGCCGCCGTCAGCGCGATCCACAGGACGGGAACCGTGGACAGCAATCGCCGGATTGCGTAGCCGAACATGCCGGGGTGCGCGCCGCACGGGCGCCCCGCCCGCTAGATTGGGGCGGGGCGCCCGGTGTCGATGGCCTATTCGGACTTGGTCAGCCACCTCGTCCGGTGGATATCCCGGACGTTGTCCTCAAAGCCCTGGATCGCCGGCGAGACCAGGTTCTCCGAGAGGTAGTAGTAGATCGGGATCGCGGCCGACTCGTCGAGCGCGAGCTGCTCCGCCTGGCGCAGGAGCCCGGCGCGGGCCTCCAGATCGGTCTCGGTCGCGGCCTGATCGAGCAGACCGTTGAACTCCGCGTTGTCGTAGCGGCCGTAATTGTAGGCCACGCCCGATTTCAGGAGCTCGAGGAAGTTGACCGCGTCGTTGTAGTCGGCCAGCCAGCCGGCGCGCGCGACGTCGAGCTGGTTCTCCTGCAGTTCGGCGTAGTGGACCTTGGTCTCGGTGTTGTAGAGCTCGACCTCCACGCCAAGCTGCTTCCACATCGCCGCGACCGCCACGGCGATCCGCCGATGGTTGTCGTTGGTGTTGTAGCGAAGCTGCAGTTCAAGCGGATTGTCCGGTCCGTAGCCCGCCTCGGCGAGCAGCGCCTTGGCTTCCGCGACCTTCTCCTCGTAGGACAGGTCCTTCCACGAAACGTAGGCGGGCTCGCCGTAGTTGGCCATGCCGGGCGGCACCCATGAATAGGCCGGAATCTCGCCGGTACCGAGAATCTGCGGGCCGATCACTTCGCGGTTGAGCGCCATCGAGAGCGCCTGGCGCACATTGACGTTGTCGAACGGCGCCTTGTTCGTGTTGATCGCGTAGTAGTAGAGGCCCGAGAACGGCGCGACCCGCGCCTGGCCGGGAAGGTTCTCCTCGATCCAGTCGATCTGGTCCTTCGGAAGGTCGGTCATGATGTCGAACTCACCGGCGCGGTAGCGCTTGAGAGCGGCCGACTGGTCTTCCAGCTTGTAGAAGAAGACCTCCTGGATCTGCAGCGAGTCGGGGTCGTACCAGGTCTCGTTGACGACGGTGCGGACGTGGCTGCCCGGCACCCACTCGACCGGACGGTACGGCCCGTTGACGACGATGTTCTCGATCCGCACCCAGTCGTCGCCATGCTCCTCGACGACGTGCTTCGGCACGGGGTAGGCGGTGTAGTGCATCAGCCCGGCCAGGAAGAACGGCGCCGGGTTCTCCAGCGTGATTTCCAGCGTCTTGTCGTCGATCGCACGGACACCGAGTTCGCCGAAATCGGTGATGTCGCCGCCGTTGATCGCCTCGGCGTTCTTGATCGTGTACTGGAGGTAAGCGTAGTTGGCCGCCGTCTCCGGGTTCATGATGCGCTGGAAGGAAAAGACAAAATCATCGGCCGTGACCGGCACGCCGTCCGACCACACCGCATCCTGGCGCAGGTTGAACGTGTAGGTCAGGCCGTCGTCCGAGATGGTCCAGCTCTCCGCCATCGCGGGGATCGGCTCGGCGAAGGCGTCCTCGTAGACGAGCCCCTCGAAGATGTCGCCGACGATCCGGTTCTCCCAGTCGCCCGCGACCTTGTGCGGGTCAAGCGAGGTGGGGTCGCCGCCGTTTTGCATATGCAACGTGGCCGCAAAGGCCTGCGACGCGAGAAGCGTCGAAGCGAACAGGGTGACGCCTGCACGCAGGAATCCTGAACGAAAATCCATGGTGATCACCTCCTGGAGTGTGGTTGTCCCGACCCGTTGATCTGTTCTTTGTCGGGGTGCTGCGGCGAGTGTAGCCGCACCGCGCGAACCTGCAAGCATCCCGCCACGGACTTGCGAGTCTGCAATCGGATTAAACCTGCCTTCAGGTTTCGCCGCCTAGTCTTGGCACGACATCGGAGGTCCCGACATGACGGACATCATGGCCCGTTTCGTTTCCGACGATCGAGCGACGGTGGCGGTCGAATACGCCGTGATTGGCGGATTGATCAGCATCGCGATCATTGCCGGCGGATTGGCGATCGGCAAGGAACTTGCCGCCGACTTCACGGGCGTCGCGAAGGATCTGAAGTAACCTTCACCGGTCCTGACCGTCCGCTGCCTCGAGCAGCGCCACGACCTTTGCCCGGGCCTCGTCGACCGATGCCTGGTGGTCGATGGATCCCGCATAGCCGCCGTCGGCGTGAAACAGCAGCGCGTTGACGGTGTGGTCCACCGTGTAGGAGTCGCCCTGCGGCTCGAACCGGTAGAAGATGCGATACGCCTTCGCCGCCTTGTCGATCGCTTCCGCCGACCCGGTGAGAGCGACGAAGTCGCCGTGGAACGCGCCGATATACTCGCGGAGCACCGGCACGGTGTCCCGGTCCGGGTCGAGGGAGACGAACACGACCCGCAAGTCATCGGCGCCGATCTCCAGTTCCTCCGCGATCGCCCCGAGCTGGAACAGCATCGTCGGGCAGAGGTCGGGGCAGAACGTGAAACCGAAGTAGAGGATGTGCGGCCGGCCGATCAGGTCATCGCGCGAGAACGGCGCGCCCGTGTGGCTGGTCAACGCGAACGGACCACCGATCCCGGCCACGTCGTTGCCGATCCAGCGTTCCAGCATCCCGCGATTGGCCGCCAGAAGAGCCGCCGCGACGCCAATGGCCACGACCATGACGACGATCAAACCGGCGCTCTGTCGGCGCGGGGAACCGTGTCCCGTTTCAGCTTTGCTACCCACATTCGAATACGTAGGCCATCAGGGCGAATGGGGAAACGTGTTCGATGCCGCGACAAACTACCGCCGCGCGCGCCCTTGCCGTTATGCGCCCCGGAGGTCACAAATCCGTCCACGCAAGGACCGATCCCGTCCCCCCGTTTCGAGGAGCACCTGAGAATGAAATCCGCCGCCGTGATCGCCCTGGCCGCCACTCTCATGCTGCCTGTCACATCCGCCGTTGCCGACATGGCCCACACGATGGTGGGCGACCTCAGGCTGGAACAGCCCTGGACCCGGGCGACGCCGGGTGGCGCACCCGCCGGCGGCGGCTACCTGACCATCACCAACACCGGCAGCGAGGACGATCGCCTGGTTGCCGCGTCCACCGACCGGGTCAAGGTCACCGAAATCCACTCCATGGATGTGGTCGACGGCGTGATGAAGATGCGCAAACTGGAGGACGGGCTTGAACTGCCCGCGGGCGAGACCGTCCAACTCGCTCCGGGCGGCTTCCACCTCATGTTCATGGGATTGGCCGAACCGATTGGCGTCGGCGAGACGTTTGCTGTCGAACTCACGTTCGAGAAGGCCGGAACCGTTGTGTTGGAGATGACGGCGGCCCCTCTTGGCGCCAGCGAGCCGCATGCCGGTCACGGCGGACACGGCAACTAAGCGGGCCACCACGGCGGCGCCTCGGAATCGCCGTACGCCTGCAAAACCCCCCAAAACCGCTGAAATCGTAGCTTCGGCGGGTTGTCCGGCGCGCGCGATACGCGTGAGTTTACCGATAGTTAGCGACTGGCCGTCAGGTTGAACAACTCGCGGTAGTTGTTGGGGGCCTATTTGAGGCGCGGCAGCACGGTTAAGCGTGGCGATAATGCCGGCGACGGTTACGTCGACCAGCTCATCGCAACCAACGAGCAACTTCAGGACGAGGTCATCCGCCTTCTGGATGCCCAACAGGAGCTGCTGGCCGAACGTGCCCGGTACCGTGCGCTGATCGATCAGGCACCGGATTACCTGTTTCTCAAGGATCTGGACGGCCGTTTCGTTGTCGCCAACAAGGTTTTTGCCGAGACCCTCGGCATGGCGCCGGACGATCTGATCGGCAAGACCGACTACGATCTGATCTCGGCCGAGATGGCCGAACAATACGCCGCGGACGACCGGGCCGTGATGAAGTCCGGCACACCCACCCGCGATATCGAAACGCGCGTCGTCGATGCCTCCGGCAACCGACGATACAGTTCGACGTCGAAGGCGCCTCTGCGCGACAAGGACGGCCGCATTATCGGCCTGGTCGGCGTGTCCCGCGACGTGACGCCCCAACGCCTGGCGCGGGAGGAACTGCGCGCCGAGCGAAACCGGTTCCGCGCCATGATCGACCAGGTGCCGGACTACCTGTTCGTGAAGGACATGGAGGGCCGCTTCGTCGTCGCCAACCGGGCGGTCGCCGCCGATCTCGGTCGCGAGCCGGATGAGCTGATCGGCAAGTCCGACCATGACCTGCATCCGTCGGAACGGGCGGAGAAGTTCCGTGCCGACGAACGGCGTATCGTCCGCAACGGCGAACCGATGATCGACATCGAGGAGTACATCATCGATCGGGGCGGTCATCAGAAGCACTTTCTGACCACGAAGGTCCCGCTTCGTGATCCCGACGGCGAGATCATCGGCCTCATTGGCGTGTGCCGCGACGTCACCCTTCGCAGACAGGCGCAGGAGGAGGTGCGTTTCCTCGCGCATCACGATGCGCTGACCCGCCTGCCCAATCGCGAAGTCCTCCTCGACCGTGCCGATCAGGCTATTCGCCGGGCCAAACGTGACAACGGTCGTGTCGCCGTCGCTTTCCTGGATCTCGACGGCTTCAAGATGATCAATGACGGACTCGGCCACAATGCCGGTGACCAGCTCCTCAGGATCGTCGCCGATCGCATGGTCGAGGCGGTGCGCGACACCGATACCGTTGTCCGCCTCGGCGGCGACGAGTTCGTCATCCTGCTCCCGGATCAGTCGCGCGACATCTCGGTGCTGACGGGCCTGATCAATCGCGTGCGTGCCTCGATCCGCCAGCCGATCGAACTGGACGGCGAGCTGGTCGAGGTCACCAGCAGCGTCGGCGTCGCCATCTACCCCCATGACGGCGATGACGGCGACGAACTCATCAAGAACGCCGACGCTGCGATGTATCAGGCCAAGCAGTTGGGGCGGGACGACTTCTGCTTCTTCACCCGTGAGATGGACTCCAAGATCCGCAACCGTCTGATGATGCTGGCGGCGTTGCGGTCCGCCGTCAGATCCAATCAGTTGCGCCTCGAGTATCAGCCGGAATGCAACCTCGAGACCGGCGAGATCGTCGCCGTCGAGGCGCTCGCGCGCTGGAATCACCCCGACTTCGGCGAAGTCAGCCCGGAGCGTTTCATCCCGTTGGCGGAGGAGAGCGGCTTCATCTTCGAACTGGGCGACTGGGTGCTGCGGGAAGCCTGCAGACAGTGCAAGGCGTGGCATGACGCCGGCCTGCCGCGGGTGAGGGTGGCGGTGAACGTGTCGCCCCGGCAATTCGAGGACCCGGAGTGGAGCGATCGCATCCGCAACGCGCTCAGGGACACCGGTCTGGCGCCCAGGTACCTCGAACTGGAACTCACGGAACGGACGCTGATGCGCGATGTCGAGCGGGCGATCGCGGTGGTGAGCGACCTGCAGGCGACCGGCATCGCCTTCGCGATCGACGACTTCGGGACGGGCTACTCCAATCTCAGCGCCCTGCGGCAGCTACCGCTGTCGCGCCTCAAGATGGATCGTTCGCTTGTGGAGCATCTGCCCGCCAGCCAGAACGACGCCGAAATCGCCTCCACCGTCATTGCGCTCGGACAGAAGCTGCATATGAAGGTCGTGGCCGAGGGTGTCGAAAGGCGGGATCAGCTCGCCTTCCTCAACACCCAGAGCTGCGACGAGGTGCAAGGGTTCTTCCTCCATCGCCCGATGGCACCGGACAAGCTGGAGCAGCTCCTGGAGACCCGCGCCACGGAAACGTGAGCCGGTTGCGGGGCGTTATTGCCCCGTCAGATCTTCAGCCAACATCAAGGCGTTGCCGTCGGGATCGTAGAACGTGGCGGTGCTGACCATGCCCTCGACGGTGTCGGTTTCGCCGTCGAACTTCACGCCTGCGGCCTCCAACGACCGGCGCGCCGTCCCGATATCGGCGACGCCAAAGACCGGCACGGTGTTGCCAGGGGAGGGCTCCGACTGTTCGCCGAGCCCCAGGGTCACGCCTTCCGTTTTGGTCTTCATCTCGCTCCAGCCGGCCTCATCCACGTGCTGGATCAGCTCAAATCCGAGCTTGTCGCGGTACCAGTCCGCGCTGGCGTGGCGGTCGCGAACCGATATCGCGAGCGTGATGGTGTTTTCCAACGAGACGAGGGGCATCGAGGTTTCCTCTGGCCGTAAAATGAAGTAACTATACTTTATGGACATTCGGATGCTTGTCAAGCTCACGTCCCGAGCCTGGTCCCTGCAGGTGCTGGCGCTGCTGCACGCCGGGGTGCCCGGCCGGCAGGCCCCTTTGCTGGCGGCCACGAGCGCGAGCCGGACGTCATTCGCTTCCAGCCTTGAACACCTCGTCCAGCTCCGGCTTCTTGAGAGGAATCCGGGCCATGGCCATCCTTTGCGACCGGAGTTCCGTTTGACCCCCAACGGCATCAAAGCCGCCGAAACCGCCGGCAGGATCGTGAACGCCGTCCCCGATGACGGGGAGTTTGCCCTGCTGCGGCGAAGCTGGACGGTGCCCATACTCGCGCTGACGGATACGCCCCAGCGCTTCTCCAGCATCAAGCTGGGCTTGGCCACCATCACGGATCGCGCCCTGTCGACGTCGCTGCACCGGTTGGAGGCGCGAGCGTGGCTTCAGCGCGACATCGACACATCGAGGCGGGCGCCATTCCCGACCTATCTCGCCGTGAACAGGGGGATTGAGATCAACCGGGCGATCGATCTGACGGCGTAGGGAGGACGTGGCCGAGTCCTCGATGTCTGGGTCCAATCCCGGCCGCTCCATGGGCCAACAGGCACCTCGGAAGCTCGCAGCGTGTAATGGCTCTACAACGGGAACACGCGCGAGCGGCCAGCTTACGGCATGTGCTCTTCGATCCAGCCGCCGATTTGCCGCAGGACGTCTTCCATGTGGGAAACTCCTTGAGGGTCGGCCATGGCATGATCCCGATCGGGGAGTTCCCAGTAGGTCAATCGATCCGCTTGCCCTGCAGCGGCGAACGCATCTCGTGTTGCGCGTGCCGCCTCAACCGGTGCCGATCGATCGTTGACCCCATGGACCAGAAGCACAGGGATGGTGGTCATCAGCAAGTCGTCGGAAAGCCGACGGTCGAGAATGTCCCGCCACCAGGCATAGGACACACCCCCGACCACCCCCTCGACAGTTGGATCAGCGCTGATGCGGTCGAACACAGTCTGCATGGCCTTGACGGCCGTCGGCGGAGCAACCATCGGGAAGAATTCCGCCATGGTGAGTCCTGTGCCGGTAGAGAGGATAATCACCGCATCGGCGTCTTCGGCCTGGTGGGCAAGAATCGAGACGACGGCGCCGCCTTCAGAACCGCCGAAAAGAACCAACTCGCCGTCGAACCAGCCCTTCGCCTTGAGATCGTCAAAAACGGCCAGCGCATCGGCCACACGCTGGCTGACGGTGTGGTTGGTCACAAAGGCGTCCGAACAGCCATCAACAGGGTCCTCCGGTGCGTCGTCCGGCGTCACATCATATTTGTCGATCGTCAGAACCGCATGGTCGGAGAGTATCTCGGCCAGCATTTGAACGGAGGCGCTCGATCGTGCCGGTGCGCAGCCTGATCCCTGGGCAACCAGGACGATGCGGTTGGCCTGGTCCGGCGTAGCATTCGACAACACCCAGTGGATTTCGGTCCCATCAGGTCGTGTTGTTTCGGCCGCAATGTCAGTTGCCGCTACATTCCTGTCGGACGCCGACGCGGAACCAATGAGCAACGTGGCCGTGACAAGCGTGCAAATCGACTGAATTGGATGGGGGATTGGCGGCGGGTGAAGTGCCGGTTTCATGACTGGAACGTGTAGCGGCTAATACGGCTGTAGTGTGACCCTCTCGACTGCGTTCGATGTCGTTTCGCCTGTCATCGCCCGGAAGACACGATAAACAGACAACCGATCTGTCTTGCCTTCGTTTCGCACACCACGACCCGGCGCAAACGTCGGAGACGGAAGCGGCCTCCTGGACGCCTGCCCGGTAGCTGGGGACGCGCCGAACGCGGGCGCCAATGGCCGTTGGGTCACTCAACGGCATCGCCGGTGATCTCGCGGCGCGCGAGGTCGGCCAGAAATGAAGAACGGGTCAGGCCACGTCCCTTCGCGGTCTCATCGATCGCCGCAAGCAGTCCGGCATCCATGGTGATGTTCGCTTTGGCGGTCCGGCCGCTCAGCCGGAAGAACGGCACTGCGAGCAGAAACGCCCCGGCCTCAAGTTCGCTGGCAACATCCTCGTCGTTCCGGACGTCCTCAAGACTCCGCGCGTGCGGAAGCTCCGCCTCATCTTCAAGACGAAGAGCAAGGGCTTCACCGGCATGGGGGAGCAGATCGTCCAGCGTGTCGGCGGCCGAGAAGCAGCCGGGAACGTCGGGAAAGTGGATACCGAAGGCGCTGTCGCCTTCCTGATGGACGACGCCGATATAGAAGCGCATGCGTGGACCTCCGTTTCTACAGCCAGCCGGCCTGCTTGTAGATGCTGCGGACCGTGCCGGTTGGCAGATCTTTTTTCGGGTGCGGCACAATTACGATCGTGTCGCCTTTCCTAAGCTTGTGATGCGAGCCGGCGACCTTCACCCGGACGAAACCATCAGCCTCAAGGCGCTTGATGAGCTTGCGGCTGTTCGTTTCCAAGCTCCTCGCCCCGGTCATACGCATATAAATACGCCTGATCGCCAGCGCTGTCAACTGAGTATGCGCCAATAAATGCGCATATCGTCAAGCGTCGATGGCAAGCTGACGGCATCGACACTCTTTGAATATCAATAAGTTATGGCGGGCGACGCGCGATGGAAGTACGAACTATTCTTTCGCCATCGCACTACGATAGCGTGACTGCCCGATGCGCTGTAGTGATCGGTTCTGCGAAACAGTACGCAAGCTCACCACTCGGGCGCATACTGAGTTCGTAAGCCGTCCCGATGCCTACTGCGCACGACTGCTTTGAGCTCATACCTTCCACATGCTGCACCGAACACACCGCCACGCGAAGCCCCAAAAGCTGACATTGCCGGAATCAAAGACGGTCCAATCCTGCCGTTGAACGACGGCCAGCGTCGCTGCGGTGCGGCCGACAAAACCCGACATTCGCTGGAAATGCAACATCCAGCCTGCGGCCGACGACCACCGAGCGGGCAAAGCTACCACTAGACCACAATTACCGAGCGGCAATGGCGCTGATTTCTCCATTTTGATTGGCGATTTACATTCTAGTAAAGCAATGTGCGGCTAGCGGAATTGTTTCTCTTGGAGGGAATTTGGGCAGAAGCAATGGAAGATACCGATGATTCCGACAGGCAGTTTTGGTCGTCTTTCAGGACTTTGCGCGAGGCCGTTTCGGAAACCCCGGAAGGCCAGGGCGGTGTTAGCGCGATAAGTGGCTTTGCGTTCCAGTTTCTTGTTTCGCTTGAGGAGATGGTTGCGAACGCCGAAGAGGCGGACAGGGTGCGGCTTTTTCTGGAATCCCTTTCTGACCTAACCGTTAGCCGAGGCGAGCACATAGAAGTAACGCAGTTAAAGCTCACCCTCTCTTCATCGGCCACAGGCAAGGGAATCGAGGATTTATGGCGCGTACATCAAAAAGCATCGATCCGCACGCCGGAACTGGTTCCTAGGCTGAGCTACAGGCTACTTGGCAATAAGACCGCAACGAAATCAAGCATGAGATCTGTCGAGAAACGACTCAAGACATGGAAACCGTCGGGCACGTTCGACCAAGAACAGCTTGACGAGTTCCGCGACAAACTATCTGCCGGGATCAACTCAGATCCGCGGCTCAACCTCGCAACGAGCTTGGTCAATCTGTTCGCCATCGCGGACCCGTTTGCACGAATCGACAAATGGATCGGAATGTTGCTGGGTGTCGATTCGCATGCCCAGCTCACAACGCAGGCCAATGCGATCGCTGCCGACCTCGAGGCGCTTGCGGCGCACAAACGCGAAGTCGATGCGAGGTTCAGGCTGTGGTCGGCGAGTGACCGTCCGCCGGAAGACGCGCTGCGGGAAACCGACCGGAAGAAATGGGTTCTGACCGGTCAGGCACCGGGCCGGAACGACCTACGCGAAGGTCGCTTTGCGCCGCGCCGGGTGTATTCGGAAATCGCCGGGAAGGCGGAAGAGTGGCTCGGTTCCTGCGCGGACGCTCCCCGCGAACAGATATCAGCTTTCTGGATTGCGGGTCGATCCGGATCAGGCAAGAGCGTGGCCTTGCTCCATCTTCTTTCAGCGCTCCATAAGGCCGTCCCCGACCGGGTAATCGTCTGGCTGGGCGACAATTCGCGCCGGATCGGTGAGGCCGTTCGATGGTGTCGTCCCTTCTTGCGCGAAGGTCACCAAGTGATCATCGCCGCCGACGATCCGTTCACGTCGGCCAAACAGGCTGAGGTTGTGGCCGCACTGGAACTCGCAAGGGCGGAAATCGAGGCACTTGGTGAACTCGATACTGATACGCCGCAGCCGGTACTGATTCTGTGCGGTCCGACCGAGCAAGCAGAAGCCTTCACATACGAATTGTCCGACTACGTCGAGACGCTGCCCTTTCCCTTCCCGCATGAAACACGCGAAGACATCGAGGATCTTCGCGTGTGGTACCTGCGGCGGACCGGAGCAACCAGTCTGCCCTTAAAAGAGACCAAAGACGTCCTGATCGTCCAGCTTTTCTTTGAATGGGCAACCGGTGAGAAGCTTGGAAGTTTCTCTAGGCGGCTTGAAGAACGCCTGAGGGACTTTGCCCCGGATGTCAAACCAGGCCTGCTTGAAATCGTCGCAAAGATTCTTGCCGTGAACCGCCTCTACGCGTTGTACCCCGCCGCCGCGATAGACGCCGAATTGGCGCAATCGCCGGAAATCGAAGCGGGGTTCAGGCAAGTGGCCCTGGCGGATGGACATTTCAGCCTAGACACCGGAATGGGCGGGTACCGATTGACCCACCCGCACCTAGCCGACGCAATCTACCGAACGTGGTTCGACAAGCCGCGCGACGCCGGATATCGCAAGGCGCATCTGCGCGAGGCGTTCAAGGCGGCACTAGAGTATGGGAACGGTCCTTCGCAGAGGTTTGCGCCACTCTGGGCGATCTCCCGGCTGGCCTCACCCCGTGCAAGCGACAATCCGGACTCCCTTCGCATCGAGTTGATCCGTGAAGACCTCAAACAAGTGCTGCCAGAGATATTCGCAACCCATTTCAGCGCTACAACCGAGCCGCTGGTTGCGCTGCCGGTCTGGGCCGGACTTGACACGTATTTCGAGCTTGGCCTGGCGCCTTCCCCGGTAGAAAAACTTATCGTCGCCGCGGAGTACGCGCCAGCAGATTCCCCTGGATTGCGCCTGACATGCCACATCCTGATCGGGGTCGCTGGCGAACGGAGCGCGACCCGTGACACCGTGCATAAGATCCTGCTGGACTATGGCGACTGGCACGAATGGCCCGAAGTCATGCTGAGCTACGTCAAACGCTATGGCTTGGACGCTTTACTGCCCCAATTGAAGGCCTTAGCGCGCGACGATCCGAGCCGCGCCCGCGTGCTAGTCCTCGCGATTGTCTGGGGGGCCGTGCCTGGGGAAGACAGTGACGGACAGGCGATCCTGCGGAACTGGTTTCAGCCGGATGCCCCCTATCTCCAGTATCAGGCCGGAGTGCTTTCGAACGTCATCGAACGCTGGGGCTGCGACAACTGGATCCGCGAAGTCGCAATCAGGTTCTTGACAGTGTTCCCCTTGCACCGGTCGTGGTCACATCTGTGGGAGAAGCTGCCGACCGAAGCATCGGACCAGGCACGCGAGGTGGATACCCTAGGCCGAGAGTGGTTGGCCGATCGCGATCCGGGAAAATCAAATTATGACAGGGTGTGGCAAGCTCTATGGGCGAACGCGCAGGGCGACGAAGTCCTGCGCAAGATCGCGCTCGACTGGTTGGAGGCTCAGCCGGAGCACGCGTCCTGGAGCTATGTCTGGCAAGATGTTTGGGGAACCAAGCCCGAAGCTGATGTA
>JANQRX010000004.1 GCA_028284325.1 Bauldia sp.
CGCTGCATGTTGGAGCCCATCAGCGCCCGGTTGGCGTCGTCGTTCTCCAGGAACGGGATCAGCGCCGCGGCCACCGAGACGAGCTGCTTGGGCGACACGTCCATGAAGTCAATGTTCTCGGCCGGCACCGGCAGGACGTCGCCGGCATGGCGCGCGGTGACTGTTTCGTTGACGAAGCGGCCGTTCTTGTCGACCGTGGCGTTGGCTTGGGCGACCGTGTACTTCGCCTCCTCCATCGCCGACAGATAGTCGATCTGGTCGGTCACCTTGCCGTTCTTGACCCGGCTGTACGGGCTCTCGATGAATCCGTACTTGTTGACCCGCGCGAACGTGGCGAGCGAATTGATGAGGCCGATGTTCGGCCCTTCCGGCGTCTCGATCGGGCAGATGCGGCCGTAGTGGGTCGGGTGCACGTCGCGCACCTCGAAGCCGGCCCGCTCGCGCGTCAGACCGCCCGGTCCGAGCGCCGACAGGCGCCGCTTGTGGGTGATCTCCGACAGCGGATTGGTCTGGTCCATGAACTGCGAGAGCTGCGAGGAGCCGAAGAACTCGCGCACCGCGGCTGCCGCCGGCTTGGCGTTGATCAGGTCCTGCGGCATGACGTTGCCGATCTCGACCGACGACATGCGTTCCTTGATCGCGCGCTCCATGCGCAGGAGACCGATGCGGTACTGGTTCTCCATCAATTCGCCGACCGAGCGCACCCGGCGGTTGCCGAGATTGTCGATGTCGTCGATGTCGCCGCGCCCGTCGCGCAGTTCCACCAGCGTCCTGATGACCGCCAGGATGTCGTCCTTGCGGAGCACCCGCACCGTGTCCTCGGCGTCAAGGTCGAGGCGCATGTTCATCTTGACGCGGCCGACCGCGGAGAGGTCGTAGCGCTCGGGATCGAAGAACAGCGACTGGAACATCGCCTCCGCCGTCTCGATCGTCGGCGGCTCGCCCGGGCGCATGACACGGTAGATGTCGAACAGCGCGTCCTCGCGCGACTCGTTCTTGTCGGCCGCCAGCGTGGCGCGGATGTAGCCGCCGGTGTTGACGTGGTCGATGTCGAGGACGGTGATCTGCTTCTCGCCGCGCTCGGCCAGCGCATCGAGCAGCGCCTGGTCGATCTCGGCGCCGGCCTCGGCCAGGATTTCGCCCGTCTCCAGATTGACGATGTCGGCGTCGACGTAGAGGCCGTGCAGGTCTTCGTCGGCGACGGCCAGCGCCTTGACGCCCTTCTCGGCGGCAAGGCGGGCGGCGCGCGCCGTCATCTTGCGGCCGGCCTCCAGCACCACCTCGCCCGAGTCGGCGTCGATCAGGTCATTGGTGCCCTTGAAGCCGCGCATGCGCTTGGCGTCGAACGGCAGGCGCCAGCCGTCCTTGGTGCGCTTGTAGACGATCTTGTTGAAGAAGGTGTCGAGGATTTCCTCCGAACCCATGCCGAGCGCGAACATCATCGACGTGACAGGGATCTTCCGCCGGCGGTCGATGCGGGCATGGACGATGTCCTTGGCGTCGAACTCGATGTCGAGCCACGACCCGCGATAGGGAATGATGCGGGCGGCAAACAGGAGCTTGCCGGAGGAGTGCGTCTTGCCCTTGTCGTGGTCGAAGAAAACGCCCGGGCTGCGGTGCATCTGGGAGACGATCACGCGCTCGGTGCCGTTGACGATGAAGGTGCCGTTCATCGTCATGAGCGGCATCTCGCCCATGTAGACTTCCTGCTCCTTGATGTCCTTGACCGACTTGGCCTGCGTTTCCTCGTCGATGTCGAAAACAATGAGGCGCAGGGTCACCTTGAGCGGCGCCGAATAGGTCATGCCGCGCTGGCGACACTCGTCGACGTCGTATTTCGGCGGCTCGAAGTCGTAGCGCACGAACTCAAGCGTTGCGGTCTCCGAGAAGTCCGAGATCGGGAAGACAGACTTGAACACGGCCTGCAGGCCCTCATCCGGCCGCCCGCCATCCGGCTCCTTCACGAGCAGGAACTGGTCGTAGGACGCCTTCTGGACCTCGATGAGGTTGGGCATCTCCGCGACTTCCTGGATGGAGCCGAAGAATTTGCGGACTCGTCTGCGACCGGTGAACGCCTGGTTCATGTTCACTCCTTGTCAGTTATCTCGAAACGGTCAGTCGGAGCGCCGCGACGAACGGCGCTTCGGTTGACCGCTGCCCGGGGAACGGGCGTCACCGGGCGTGGGGTTTCGTCCACGCCCGGCAAAACGGCAAAACGCTCTTACTTGAGCTCGATGGTCGCGCCGGCGCCCTCAAGCTGCTCCTTGATCTTCTCGGCCTCGTCCTTGGCCACGCCTTCCTTGACGGCCTTGGGCGCGGCTTCGACGAGATCCTTCGCCTCCTTGAGGCCGAGGCCGGTGATGGCGCGCACCTCCTTGATGACGTTGATCTTCTTGTCACCGATGGAAGCGAGGACGACGTCGAACTCGTCCTTCTCTTCGGCCGCCGGCGCGTCACCCGCACCGCCTGCGACCGCGGCCACCGCGACCGGCGCCGCGGCAGAGACACCCCATTTCTCCTCGAGCAGCTTCGACAGTTCCGCTGCTTCCAGGACGGTCAGGCTGGACAGTTCGTCCACGATTTTCGACAGATCAGCCATGTCTAGTGTTCCCTTGGTTCAAACCTCTGTTCACGTCTATGAACGGCCTCACGCCGCTTCGCTCTGTTCGGCACGCGCCCCCAGCACGCGGGCAACCTGCCCGGCCGGTGCGGACAAGACCTGCGCCATCCGCGTCGCCGGCGTCGAGATCATGCCGACCAGCTTCGCGCGCAGTTCGTCCAGTGACGGCATCGTGGCAAGCGCCTTGACGTCGTCGGGCTTCAGGGTGGTGGGTCCCATCGCCCCGCCGAGCACCACGAGCTTCTCGTGGGACTTGGCGAAATCGATGGCCACCTTGGGCGCGGCGACGGGATCGCTCGAATAAGCGATCAGGGTCGGACCGGTGAACAGGTCCGACATGTGCGCCACGTCCGTGCCTTCCAGAGCGAGCTTGGCGAGACGGTTCTTCGCGACACGTACTCCGGCGCCCGCCTCGCGCATTTGGGCCCTGAAGGCCGTCATGTCGGCGACGGACAGTCCGGAATAGTGGGCAACGACGATGGTGGTGTTGTCTTCAAACACCCCACGCAGCGTCGTGACGAGTTCGCGTTTTTCCGCTCTCTCCACTGCCTCACTCCGTTGTGCGGCCCGAAGGACCGCTGGTTGCAGTTGCCGCCGTCCGGGGACGACGACGTTCACCAGACCTGTCCCCCTTGCGGCGCCAAAGCGCCGTTCGGGCCAAGAGGTTCGAACCGGTTGTCCCGGTTCCCTCCCGTCTCATGCAGGCGATTGGATTAAGCCGGCCACCCGGCGCCCACAGTCTCGGACAGGATCGGACGCGCCCGCATGCGGCCACGCCCGCAACCGCCCCGGATCCCGGGACGGAAGCCTTGATGCCGGCCTAGCCGGCGAGTGTTGCCGGATCGACCTTGACCCCGGGGCCCATGGTCGACGAGATGGCAACCTTTTGAAGATACGTACCTTTTGCGCCGGACGGCTTGGCCTTCTGAACGGCGTCGGCCAGCGCCCGGATGTTCTCAACCAGCAGCGGCGCCTCGAAGCTCGCCTTGCCGACGCCGGCATGGACGATGCCCGCCTTCTCGACGCGGAACTCCACCGAGCCGCCCTTGGCGCCCTTGATGGCGTCCCCGAGATCGTTGGTCACCGTACCCACCTTGGGGTTCGGCATCAGGCCCCGCGGTCCGAGAATCTTACCGAGGCGGCCGACCAGCGGCATCATGTCCGGCGTCGCGATGCAGCGATCGAAGTCGATATCGCCCTTCTGCACCTGCTCGACCAGCTCCTCGGCGCCAACCACGTCGGCGCCGGCGGCCTTGGCCTCGTCGGCCTTGTCGCCCTTGGCGAACACGGCCACGCGGACGGAGCGTCCCGAACCGTTGGGCAGTTGGCACACGCCGCGCACCATCTGGTCGGCATGACGCGGATCGACACCGAGATTCAGCGCCACCTCGATGGTCTCGTCGAACTTGGCAAGGGCGCGCTCCTTGACCATCGAAACAGCTTCCTCAAGCGGATAAAGCGATTCCACATCAAGCGATTCGCGGATCTTCTTCATGCGTTTTCCAGCGTTCGCCATCGCTCAGCCCTCCACCTGCAGGCCCATGGAGCGCGCCGACCCCTCGATCATCTTCATCGCCGCCTCGACATCGACGGCGTTGAGGTCGACCATCTTCTGTTCCGCAATTTCACGGACCTGGGCGCGCGTAACGGTACCGGCGATACCGCGCCCCGGCGTCTGTCCGCCCTTCTGGAGCTTCGCCGCCTTCTTCAGGAAGAAGCTCACCGGCGGCGTCTTCATTTTGAAGGTGAACGACTTGTCCTGGTAGTAGACGATCTCCACCGGGATCGGGGCGTTCCGCTCCATCTCCTGCGTCTGGGCGTTGAACGCCTTGCAGAACTCCATGATGTTGATGCCGCGCTGACCGAGCGCCGGCCCGATTGGCGGCGACGGATTGGCCGCCCCCGCCGGCACCTGCAGTTTCAGCGATCCTGCGATCTTCTTGGCCATGTCACGTCCTCACAGTAGGCGCCCGGCCGACGGCCCTGCGCCCGTTCAAGGAAACCGTGGTGCGGCCGAGCGACGTCTGGCCGGACGCCGTCGCCTCCCACGGTACGATGCGCCGCGGCCGGCTCGCGCCGGACCGGCGGCTCGGGTCAGAGTTTTTCAACCTGCCCGTATTCCAGTTCCACCGGCGTCGCCCGCCCGAAGATCGAGACGGCGACCTTGAGCCGCGCCCGCTCCTCGTCGACCTCTTCCACGAGGCCGTTGAAGGAGGCGAACGGACCGTCCGAAACCCGGACCTGCTCGCCGATCTCGAAGCTGATCGACGGCTTGGGGCGCTCCACGCCCTCCTGCACCTGCTGCAGGATGCGGTTCGCCTCCGATTCCGAAATCGCGACCGGTTTGTTGTCCGCGCCAAGGAAGCCCGTCACCTTCGGCGTGTTCTTGATCAGGTGGTAGGCCTCGTCGGTCATGGCCATCTTGACCAGCACATAGCCGGGGAAGAACTTGCGCTCGGCGTCGACCTTGCGGCCGCGGCGCACCTCCACGACCTTCTCGGTCGGCACCAGGATCTCCTCGAACAGATCGTTGAGCCCCGTGCTCACCGCCTGTTCGCGGATGGAATCGGCCACCTTGCGCTCGAAATTCGAGTACGCGTGGACGATGTACCACCTCTTGTCGAGTGTCGCGGTCGTCATCATGACCCCACGCCGAGCAGGAAGGCGATCACCCGCGAGATGACCTGATCGGCGAGCAGGAAGAACAGTGCGGCCGCAAAGGCCAGCGCCAGCACCATCACGGTGGAGATACCCGTCTCGCGCCGGCTCGGCCAGACGATCTTCATCGCCTCCGCCCGCACCTGCTGGAGGAACTGTAAAGGACTGGTTCTTTCGGCCATAGCACTCACGACTAAGCGGCGCGCAGACCTGCCGGTCCGCGCGCCGTGCGCTGATGGGAGGCTAGATAAGCCCTTGCGCGCCGATTCTCAACCCTCCCGGGCAGAGAATCTGAAAACCCCGATCCCGACCACTCACCCTTGGCAAACAGCCCTTGCTCGTATTTAACCGTAGAGTTAAATAATGGACGAGATATGTCGAGATTCAAGGACGAGTCGGACGAACCGGAGGAAGCCGTCATGACGGACCATGAGATCGTTGATCGGGATGCCTGGGCTGCGGCCCATGACGCGTTCAGGAGCCGCGAGAAGGAGGCGACCAGATCGCTTGACGCGCTGGCCGCCGCGCGTCGTCGGCTGCCGTGGCAGAAGGTCACCGGCGACTACGTCTTCCGGGGACCGTCCGGCGAGGCCGGTCTGGCCGATCTGTTCGACGGGCGCCGGCAGCTGATCGTCTATCACCACATGCTGAAGCCAGCCGATCCTGCCCCTTGCGCCGGCTGCGGGATGGTCGGCGACCAGATCCCCCACCTCGCCCACCTCCATCAACGGGACACCTCACTGGTCTTCGTGTCGAAGGCCCCGGTCGCCGAGATCACCGTGTTCCGCAACAGGATGGGGTGGCAGGTGCCGTGGTACGAGACCACGGACGACTTCAACGCCGATCACAGCGTCGAGGGCGGCTTCGGCCTCAACGTGTTTCTCCGCGAACAGGACGACATCTACCGCACCTACTTCACCACCGGCCGCGGCGTGGAGGCGCTTGGCACCACGTGGACGTTCCTGGACGTGACGCCTTTCGGCCGGCAGGAAACCTGGGAAGACGCACCGCAGGGCACGCCCCAGACCGCCCCGTACCGGTGGTGGCGGCTGCACGACGCGTATGCGTGACGCTGATTTTGTGAGAGATGGCAGGGGCAGCAGGACTTGAACCCGCGACCTACGGTTTTGGAGACCGTCGCTCTACCAACTGAGCTATACCCCTAGGCGCGGCGGCATTCCTACGGCCTCTTTGAAGTGTCCGCAACGGTTAGTTGGAGGGCGCCGTCGGCCACTCCGACGGCGGCGATTGCCTGATTGTCTTCAGGTCGGCCGAAGCGCCATTAAGGAAAGCCTGCCACTCCGCTATGTCAGCCCCTTCTGCGGGCTGCGCCTCGATTGAGAGATCTGACTGAAAGAGGTAGACAAACTCGTCAACTTCGTCGGCCCACCACTCCGTTACGTAGTCAGTTTCGCGCCATTCATCGGTAAGCAGAAGCAGTCCCGCATAGGGGTTCTGAAAACCGATGATTTCAGCCATGTTGACCGTCGAGAAGGCTGTGAGCTCGTCTTCGACAAGCACGTCCCGCGCTGCGGCCAAGAGCGCGCTATCCGGTTTACGTTTGACTCCGTCCCCATCAGAGTCGTCAAGGCAAACGGACAACGGATATGATATGTCACGTCTCACCTCGACCTCTCGATACTCAATGAAACTACGTGAGAGGTAGTCGCATCCGTCTGCTACAACATCGGGATCTGGTGGTGGATACTCCTCATGAAATCTTATCAAATACCAGAAGTGATCAATTTCTCCCTCGGATATTGCAGTTGACGTAGTTTCTTTCACTCGATCCCACCACACATCGTCTTCCAAGGCGATGTACAGAACCTTCTCGATCTGCGCCTTCGCCAGTAGATTGTCCTCCTCCTCCAAGGCCGAGACAATCTGCTCAACCTGGTCGGGTGTCTCCTTTATCCGCTCCACCAATCGTCCATGTATGCCAGGGTTCCACGACGCGACCTCACTGTCGCTGAGTGACACCATGGTCTCTACCAAACCGGTGACCCTGGCCTCGGCAAGTTCGATCTCCAGCGATTCCAGTTCTGCCCTCGCACGCTCCGATTCAGCTACGATCGACGCCTTCTGTTGCTCGAAAACTTCCTTCTGGAACTGAAGGAGCGTGGTCTCGGCCTCAAGTTCCTTGGCTTCGGCCTTCAGGCGTTCGTTTTGGGCCTCTACAAGATTGTTGAGGTTGCCGAAAAAATCGGTGCTTACCGCGTATACGGCACTGACTATGACGCCGATCACCGGGAAGAAGGCCGCCCAGAATCCACCTCGCCGCCACACCGGGCGGTTCAACTCGCGAATCTCCGCATCCAGCTTGTCGGATTCCTTGGCCGCCTTGTCGCGCTCGGACTGCAAACGCTCCTTCTCAGCCGCAGTGCGCAACTCGATTTGACCGACCTCGGCAATCAGCTTTCGCTCTTGCCAATCAATGCCTTCATCCGTTCCGCCCATTCTCCCGCGACTCCCCGGCGTGAAATACAACCTGAGCGAGACTAGGCGAATCTGATGTCAAGGCAAAGCGGCGGCGGGCTGGAGCGGGTGAAGGGAATCGAACCCTCGTCATCAGCTTGGAAGGCTGTTGCTCTACCATTGAGCTACACCCGCATATCGGCCGGCAGCGCGAAGCAGGGTGGTGGGGGAGGTAGGACTCGAACCTACGAAGGCGTACGCCAGCGGATTTACAGTCCGCCCCCTTTGCCGCTCGGGACACTCCCCCGGATCGTCTGGCCCCTATTGAACCTGCCGCCGGATAGCCACCTGAAAACGCCCGAACCGGGCGGTTCCCGAGCGCGTCTTATGGCGACGGCGCCCGGCGGTGTCAACGCCGCCGACTCGCTCCAACGTGGTTTGCCCCGGTCACCTCACATATAAGCGAACAATGTCCGGATCGGAGACCAGATCTGACCGCGCCAAGCATGCACGTCATGGACGGTCCGCGCGTGCGAGGCCAGGGCGTGGGCCCGGGCCGGATGACGTCATCATGCTCTACGGCATCCACACCGTGCGCGCGGCACTGGACAATCCGCGTCGCAGCGTTCGTCGGCTGATCGCGACCCGCAATGCACGGGCGCGCCTCGGCACCCTGCCCGACGCTCTCGCGATCGAGGAGACGACGCCGCGCGCCCTCTCCCGCCTCCTCGGCGCCGACGCCGTCCATCAGGGCGTTGCCGCCGAGGTCGAGCCACTCGCGACCCTGACCCTCAACGAACTCGCCGGTGGCAACCTCATCGTGGTGCTGGATCAGGTCACCGACCCGCACAATGTCGGCGCGATCCTGCGGTCCGCGCTCGCCTTCGGCGCCCGCGCGGTCGTCACCACGGCCCGGCACGCACCGCGGGAGACCGGCGTGCTGGCCAAGGCGGCTTCGGGCGCGCTGGACCGCATACCCCTGATCACGGTCACCAATCTCGCACGGGCGCTGGGCGAGATCGGGCGCATGGGCTATCTCCGCATCGGGCTCGACAGCGGCGAGGACGTGGGCCTGGAGACCGCCCTCACCGGCTCCCGGATCGCTCTGGTGCTGGGTGCGGAGGGCAAGGGTCTGCGGCAGTTGACCCGCACGACGTGCGACAGCCTGGCGCGCCTTCCGACCTTCGACGCGCAAGCGAGCCTCAATGTGTCGAACGCGACCGCGGTCGCTCTTTATGCGACCCGTCGTAGCCTCGACCGAAACGAAATCTGAAAATCAGGCGGTGCGATCCGCGACGACGCCGAGGCACCGACCGGCAAAAAAAAGAACCCGGCGGATCGCTCCGCCGGGTCCCAATTCTGGTTGGCTTGAACGCCTCAGAAGGTGCGCTCGCCGCGGATCGTGGCGGTCGTCACGCTTGCGCTCGTGGTGCCGATGCTGCCCTTGAGGGCGAAGCCCGTGTGGGGTGTCCACACGATATCGGCAGCCGCCGACCACGTATCGGCCGCAACACCGTTGGTCCAGTAGGAAGCACCGAGGCCAACGGCCAGGTTGCCGCCGACCGGCAGGTTGACCGAGCCTTCGAACGCCGCTTCCTGACCGACAGCGCCGATAGCCGTACCGCCGATATACGGGTTGACCGTACCGGCGACAGCGGCCGTGGTGGTGCCACCATAAGCAGCCTTCAAGCGCAGCTTGGCGCCGGACATGACCGAGTCGAGGTTGAAGGTGATGCCACCGAGGATACCCCAGAAGTCACCAGCCGTACCATTGAGGTAGCCACCCGAAATCTGGGCGTCGAACAGCGCCTGGCTGAACGAGATCGCACCAGCAACGGCCGGGAACGAGTAGTTGCCGGTGGTCGTGCTGACGTGATCGAAGGGATCTTCGATGCCGACGGCGAGACCGAAGCCGCTCATGGTCCAGTGGATGTTGATCTGGTCGGCACGACCCGGATCAGCAATCGCGGTACCGATGACGTTGTTCAGGTAGCCACCATACTCGTAGACCGAGCTGACCGCACCGGCAGTGATCATGCCGAGCTGCAGGTACACGTCGCCGAGAGCAACATTGCCGTCCGGGCTAACCGACGGTGCGACAGCTTGCGTGCCGGCAACGTTGTTCCACGAACCGGCAACTTCGACGAAGCCGGTGAGGACGCCCCACTCGGTCATCGAGCTGGCGGTGACGTTGATCATGCCATTGGTGACGAACTCCCACGCAGCCGAATGCGTCGACGAAACCGACTGGCTGGTGAAGAAGTTGACGTCGAAGCGGGCACGACCGCCGATCTTGATGCAGGTATCGGTGCCCGGGATGTACCAGTAGCCGGTACCAAAGGCTTCACAGACGCGGACGTAATCGACCGGCTCGGCGATCGAAAGATCCGCAGCCTGGGCGCCGGTCACTGCCATAACGGCGGCCGAACCCAGGAGGATGCTCTTAAATGTCATATCCTGACCTCCAAACGATGTTCCAGGGGCGGGTAGAAGCTATGTCTGTCCCAATTCCCCGCGAGAGGGCCTGACCGGACTTGATACCCACCCCAGGGTGACCGGCTGGCCAACACGGCTACAGGACATCCCGCAAACCGCGACTCGCACCATATCCGAGGCCGTTGCCGCCGCAACCGGAAAAGCCCGCAGCGAGGCTGTCGGACGCGGCTTTTCAGGTTGATGTTGTAATTTTGGCACGATTTGAGCGGATTGGATTGCCCGCAACGTCGAGAATCGCCTGAATCCGGACCCTTGCCGGCTTGCGTGGGCGCCGGCGCGCCGCAGAGAGAAGCTGTGATGATTCGGCAACGGTCCTGACTCTGCACCCCTTGAAAGGGCCGACCTCCCGACAACCAAGCCGGACGCCGCCGCCGGCCCGCGACCGACGACCCAAGCGCCAGAAAGGCGTCGTACAGAACGAGTTGCCACCATGAGGCCAGTGGGACTAGGTTCGCCGCCATTCTCGCCAACAATCGCCCGGACTCCCGCCGATGAAACTCAATCTCGGATGCGGATTCAGTCAGAAGGAAGGCTGGGTCAACGTCGACAGTCAGCCGGACTGCAATCCGGATCAGATCTGGGACCTGGAGAAAACCCCGTGGCCGTGGGAATCGAACTCGGTCGACGAGATCCTCATGAACCACGTTTTGGAGCACCTCGGCGCAGAAACGTCGGTTTACCTGGGGATTATCAGGGAAATGTACCGCGTGTGCCGGGATGGCGCGCAGATTACGATCGCCGTCCCCCACCCCCGGCACGACAACTTCATGACCGACCCGACCCATGTACGCCCGATCACGCCGGAGGGCCTGATGATGTTCTCGCAGGAGCAAAACCTTCGGGATGAACACGTTCCCAATACCCCGCTCGGCATCTATCTCGACGTCGACTTCAACGTGGACAAGGTTGAGGTCATGTGGGCCGAGCCGTGGCGATCAAGGATCACGACGCGGGCCAAGGAAAAGCAGGCCCTGGACGACGCTCTCATCCACAACAACATGATCGAGCAGTACAAGATCTGGATGAGAGCGATCAAACCGAGCGCGACTCAAAAGAAGAAAATTGCCGGTGCCGGCCAGATCGGCTAGATCGCCCGCTGACCTTGCGACGTTGACAAGTCTTGCGTCCGGAAGCCGGTATAGCTCAGTTGGTAGAGCACCTGATTTGTAATCAGGGGGTCGGGAGTTCGAGTCTCTCTGCCGGCACCAGACTGCCTGGAGCCCGATCCGGGGTTGTCATTCGCGTGGTCACTCGGACGTCAGTCGATGAAGCGTCGTCCTGATGATCCCCACGCCGGGCACCGGATGCTCTAGCAGAACCTTCGAATCCACCGGCCTCAGATCGAAAGGCGGCTCGGTGAGCACCACACCGCTCGGCGGTTCAAGGTGGAGGCGGGTGTTGGGGCCGGTTGTGCTGTCCTGGTTGGGAACGAAGTCGCCCGCCGGGTGCTCCTCGGTGAGAACGAGCCATCGATACGAGGTCTTGCGCAGATTGCGAAGAAAGAACCGGATGTCGGCGTTGGACAGATGTTGAAGGACCTGGCGACACAGAGCGACATTTGCCGCCGGCAGAGGGTCGGAGGTGATGTCCAGCGCCCTGAAATCCACGTCGAGATCGGCGTACTTGCCGTTGTTGCGCTCAATCAGTGAAGGCGCCACGTCGCACGCAATGTAGCCGTCGAAAAGGCTGCGAATCCGCGAACCGACCCTGAAGTCGCCACATCCGAGATCGACCGCGGCAAGGCCCGGCTGATCACTGAATTCCGCGACCAGTGCCTGTACGTACGCCGCGGCCGCGGCGCCAACCGATCCCGGACCCGAAAAGAAGCCGTCATTTGCGACCGCGTCGCGCCCCCACAGACCGATCTTGTAGACTTGGTCGAAGCCTGCGGCATTGATCCGCCGTCGCTTGTCGCGTCCGCTTGGTTCTTTTGTTTTCGGTTTGCCCACGCCCGGCTCCGGTGTGTCGGCGGGACACTAGACGCGGGCGAAACACCAAGCAACGTCGCCGACCGCCGCACTACAAGCCCACGGCCTCATAGGCAGCCAGCCAGTCGTTCGCAAGAAAGGCTCGCGACGAGCCGCTCAAGCGGTCACATCAGGTGGCGACAGAGTATGTTGTGGATGCTGTTCAGAACCTCGTCCTAGGCCACCGCACCACCGCCGAAGGTATCGAGGCGGCCCCACAGTACGAACAGCGACAGCGCCAGCAGGACCAGATTGACCGGAAGCGTCCGGGCCAGTTCGTTGCGGCGAATGTGGTAGCCGATCGCCAGGACCTGAATGGCGGCGAAGCCCAACGCCGCCAGTGGCGTCAGCCACGGCAGGATCCCGGTCAGCATCGGCAGGATCATGCCGAGGGCGCCGGCGATCTCGAGCCAGCCGATCAGGCGCGTGCGACCCGGCAGATCGTCCATGCCCTTCATCATCTCGCCGATCCGCTCCATGGGCATGAAGGTCTTCATCACGCCGGCCATCCCGAAAGCGACGGCGAGGAGGATCTGCGCAATCCACAGCCACGTGTTCACGGCGGTCTCCTTTTGGACTCGTTCAAGGGCCGGGAGGCAACCACGGTTGGCGGAGACGCCTCAAGCGGCATCGGGCGCACGGTTTCGTGAACGCGGCCGGTCGCGCTGATCCGCGGCGCACGACGCGCCGTAGACCCTTGAAAAGGGAGAAATCAGCATGCTTACGGTCCCCCACGCCGCCCTCACCCTGGCCGATCTTCTCGAGCGTCAGGCCCTGTTTCTAACCGATCTCAGACTTCGCGGTGCCGCGCGGGAAGCCGCCGACGAAGTTCGCCAGCTCCGGCTGCTCGCCGCGATCGAAGCGGCGGGGCAACCCCTTGCGAGGTGCGCTAATCCTTGGAACGGACCTCGAACGTGATCTTGCAGGTCACGCGGTACGCTTTGATCTCACCGTCTTCGACCGTGGCGCTCTGGTCCTGAACCCAGACCGAGCGGATGCCCTTGACCGTCTTGGCGGCTTCGCTCACCGCGGCCTCGGTCGCGGCTTCCCACGATTTCGGGGACTCGCCCATGATTTCGATGATCTTGAGAACCGACATCAAACTTTCTCCGTTGTTGTTGGGCTTCGCCCCTGTTCCATCATAGCGTGCGCGGGTAGCGACGGTGGATGTCCTCGATACCGTCCAGAACGTCATCGCCGAGGCGAAGCTTTGCCGCCGAAATGTCGGACCGTAGCTGATCCATGCCGGTGGCACCGATGATGGCGCTGGTCATGAAGGGCTTGGTCAGGCAATAGGCCACCGCCATCTGGCAGACGTCGAGCCCGTGATCGGCGGCGAGCTTCATGTAGGCGCGGATCGCAGGCTCGGTGAACTCGGTGTTGCGATTGCTGCCACCGAGCAAGGCGCCACGTGTGCCCTCAGGTAGTGCGCCGTCGAGGTACTTGCCCGACAACGCCCCGCCCGCTAGCGGCGAGTAAGCCAGCAAGCCCACGCCCTCATGATGCGCGAGCTCGGCCAGATCGGTGTCGTAATAGCGGCGGAGCAGATTGTACTCGTTCTGGATCGTGGCGACCCGCGGCCAGCCGCGCTCCTGCGACAGGCGCAGATACTGCATCGTGCCCCATGCGGATTCGTTCGACAGCCCGAGGTGCCGGATCTTGCCTTCGCGCTCGAGGTCGCCGATCGCCTGCAGGACCTCCTCCAACTGCGGAACGACCGCATCGCGATCCTGTCTTGACGGGTCGTAGCTCCAGTGGTTCTCGAAATGGTAGCTGCCACGGGCCGGCCAGTGGATCTGATAGAGATCGACATAGTCCGTCCTGAGCCGCCGCAGACTTCCCTCCAGCGCTTCGCGCACGCTCTCGCCGCTCGGCGGGCGGCCGCCGCGGATCCAGCGATTGCCGCCGCCGGCGACCTTCGTCGCCAGGACCACGTCACCACGGCGGCCCGTTTTCGCCAACCACGTGCCGATGATCTCCTCGGTCTTCCCGTAGGTCTCGGCCCCGGGCGGGATCGCGTAGAGTTCGGCGGTGTCGATGAAATTGACGCCTTGGGCCAGCGCATAGTCGAGCTGCTCGTGGCCTTCGGCCTCGCTGTTCTGGACGCCCCAGGTCATGGTGCCAAGGCAGATCTCGGAGACCATGACTCCGGTTCGCCCCAATTCGCGATGTTGCACGTTGTTCTCCGTCGGCAGGACGCCACCTGTCGTCGCTTGAGGCAGGAGGTCGATGATTGGCAGGAGGGTGGCGGGATGAAGGATGAGACACTACGTGTTCCGTCTCCGGCATTCCAGCTTTCATGCTACATCGGGCGCCCCAACCAACGAGCTACCAGTTATGGCCGACGAACCGCTGATTAGCGTCGCCAATCTTTCGAAGACCTATGATGACGGCTTCGAGGCGCTGAAGAACATCAACCTCGGCGTTCGCAACGGCGAAATCCTTGCGTTGCTTGGCCCCAACGGGGCGGGAAAGACGACGCTCATCAGCATCATCTGCGGCCTCGTCAACCCGACGGAGGGATCGGTCACGGTGGGCGGCTACGACATCATCGCCGACTATCGCCAGACGCGATCGATGATCGGTCTGGTGCCGCAGGAACTGGCGACCGACGCCTTCGAATCGGTCTGGGCCACGGTGTCTTTCAGCCGCGGCCTGTTCGGCAAGGGGCCGAAACCGACCTTGATCGAGTCTCTCCTCAAGGATCTCAGCCTCTGGGACAAGAAGGACAACCAGATCATGGCGCTTTCGGGCGGCATGAAGCGGCGCGTGATGATCGCCAAGGCGTTGTCGCACGAACCCACCATTCTCTTTCTCGACGAGCCGACCGCCGGCGTCGATGTCGAGCTTCGCAAGGACATGTGGGCGCTGATTCGCCGCCTTCGCGACACCGGCGTCACCGTCATCCTGACCACCCACTACATCCAGGAAGCCGAGGAGATGGCCGACCGGGTGGGCGTGATCAACAACGGTGAACTGATCCTGGTGGAGGACAAGACCGAGCTGATGCGCAAGATGGGCAGCAAGCGCTTGACGCTCGACCTGCAGCAGCCGCTGCAGGAGGTCCCGCCGGCGCTCGCTTCCTACGACCTGGAACTCGCCAACGGCGGCAGCCAGATCGTCTACACCTACGACACCCGCGGGGAGCGGACCGGCATCACCGGCCTGCTCGCCGCGCTCAACGATGCCGATATCCGGTTTCGCGACCTCAGCACGACCCAGAGTTCGCTGGAGGAGATCTTCGTCAACCTCGTGCGGGGGGCCTCATGAACATCCACGCCGTCTGGGCCATCTACCGCTTCGAGATGGCCCGCACCGTGCGCACCCTGATGCAGAGCATCGTCTCGCCGGTGATCTCGACATCGCTCTATTTCGTCGTCTTCGGCGCCGCGATCGGCTCGCGGATCACCGAGGTCGAGGGCGTCGCCTACGGCGCGTTCATCGTGCCGGGCCTGATCATGCTGTCGCTCCTGACCCAGAGCATCTCCAACGCTTCCTTCGGCATCTATTTCCCCAAGTTCGTCGGTACGATTTACGAGCTTCTCTCCGCGCCCGTGTCGCCGCTCGAAATCGTCATCGGCTATGTCGGCGCGGCCGCCACCAAATCGATCATCCTCGGCCTGATCATCCTCGCCACCGCGACGTTGTTTGTGCCACTGCAGGTGGCGCATCCGGTGTGGATGCTTGTGTTCCTGGTCCTGACGGCGACGACCTTCGCCCTGTTCGGCTTCCTGATCGGCATCTGGGCCGACAGTTTCGAGCGGCTTCAGATCATCCCCCTTCTGATCATCACCCCGCTGGTGTTCCTGGGCGGCAGTTTCTACTCGATCAGCATGCTGCCGCCGGTGTGGCAGACGGTGACGCTCTTCAATCCGGTGGTCTACCTGGTCAGCGGATTCAGGTGGAGCTTCTACGAGATCGCCGATGTCGGCGTCGGCGTCAGCCTCGGCATGATCACCGTGTTCCTGGCGCTATGCATCGGGACGGCGTGGTGGATCTTCTCGACCGGCTACAAGATCAAGAAGTAGGCGCCCCTCACCCGTACCAGGGCAGCGGCTGGAGGTCGGGCGCGAGGCACAGAACGTCCGTCTCCTCGTCGTCGAACGTGTAGTCGTCGAGCCGGCCCGGCTTGGTCCGGTCCGCGAAGCGATGGAGACTGAATCCCCGGGCCTTCATGCCGTCCAGCATCCCGGCGAAGGCCGCGCGATGGGGTTCGCGGCTGTAGCCGCCGCTCTTTTCGATCATCGCAGCCGCCAGCCGTCCGCTGGATATGAGGTCCTTGGCGCCGGCCAACACGGCAAGTTCATTGCCCTCGACGTCGACCTTCAGAAAGACACGGGCGCTTTTCTGTTCCTCGCGCTCGGCAAGCAGCAGATCGACGGTTGTGGTCGCGACCGAATACCCGGACACCGGCAGCATACCGTCCGGCGGCAGATCGGGCAGGACGGCGTCTTTGACCACATTCCCCATCGTCCCTCGTCCACCGATCAGCGGTATCGTCCCGGGCTGGTCGCTCACAGCCGCGGCCACCACCTCAACGGCGTCGCCAAGGCCGTTGATCTGAACCGACTTCACCAGGCGGAGGACATTGAACGGATCGGCCTCAACAGCGATGACCCGACGTTGACCGGCAAATCGGCTCGCGACCGTGAGCGCAAACGAACCCCAGTGGGCGCCGACATCAACGAACAGGTCGCCGGGCGCGACGTGCGCGTCGAAGAACCGCCGCGTCTGGGCCTCGAAACCGCCGTCAAACGCCTCGCCGGTGACCAGCGCCTGCAGGCCCATGTCCGTGTCGTGGAGCGCCTTGGGAAACGGTATGACGAACCGCGGCCTCCCGGCATCGTCGGTGAACGCCGACGGCAGAAGGTAGTCACCGTCGGGAGCCTGCGGGAACGTGGTCTTGGGCGCTTCCGTCATGTCGCCTCGTCGCGGCATCGTGACCCGGAACCGGGCGCGACCGTTACTAGCGCAATCGGCGGCCGCCGCAACGTGAAACCGCGATCTGCTTCGGAGAAACGCGTTGGCCACCGCCGAGCGCCGTGTTAGGGCCGGTCGCGAGAGACGGGGGGACGGACGACATGCCCGACCGGGACACCGGCGCGCCCATCGCCTTCATTGCCAGCGAGGTTGACGAAGCCCGGGACGCGTTGCGCGACCTGACGGCACGGTACGGCAATGTCGAGCCCGAGGCCGCCTCGGTCATCGTGGCCCTCGGCGGCGACGGCTTCATGCTGCAGACGCTCCACGCCTTCATGAACACGAACAAGCCGATCTACGGCATGAACCGTGGGTCGGTGGGGTTCCTCCTGAACGAGTACCGTCTCGACGGGTTGCGGGAACGGATCGCCGAAGGCGTTCAAACCGCGATCCATCCACTGGCCATGACCGCGCGCGACACCGCCGGCGAACGCCGCGAAAGTTTCGCCATCAACGAGGTGTCCCTGCTGCGCCAGTCCTACCAGGCCGCGAAACTGCGGATCAGCATCGACGGCCGCGTCCGCCTCGACGAGCTGATCTGCGACGGCCTGCTGGTAGCGACGCCGGCCGGCAGCACCGCCTACAACCTCTCCGCCCACGGGCCGATCCTGCCGATCTACGCGCCGCTCCTTGCGCTGACGCCGATCAGCGCCTTCCGGCCGCGCACGTGGCGCGGGGCGCTGTTGCCGGATCAGGTGAGCGTGCAGATCGACGTGCTGGAAGCCGACAAGCGCCCGGTCAATGCGGTGGCCGACAACGTCGAGTTCAAGTCGGTGGAATCCGTCACCGTTGCCCAGCAGCGGAATGCGGAGAGCCTGATCCTGTTCGACCCCGACCATTCGTGGGACGAACGGATCCTGACCGAACAGTTCCGCTACTGATTACGCGGCGGCAGCCCGCCGGGGTGCCCGTGCTCCCGCAAGGCCGACCCTGCCCGGCAGGGCCTGGTGCCGCGACGGCCGCGGCGGCGGCGTCGACAGGGCGAAGTCGCGCGCCGCGTCCCGCGCCTGATCGGCGGCAAAGCGGCGGAGCACGGCGGCCATGTCCGACATCTCGCCGCCGGACTTGCCGGCGTAGCGCTGCATGACGGCGTCGATGATCTGCATGGTGGTGCTGTAACGATCAACGGCCTCGCCGCGTCCCTTGGCGCCGGCCCAGGCATCGATTGCCAGCGCGAAGGCCTCGAACGCCGATTCCGGCAGGCCGGCCTTGAGGTAGACGGCGCGGAACGGCCCCTGCCGCCCGGATCGCACCAGCCCGGACACGCGTTGAAGCGGCGTCCTGGACAGGACGGCGAGAGCGTGTTCGAAGAATCTGACCTCGCCCGAGCAGACGGCGCGCAGCAGCAACTCGGTGGTCAGCTGCCCGCTGGTGCGCATGTGCTCGACCAGCATCGGCACGGCGTTCGGGCGCGCACCGGCCGCGATGGCGACGGTGGCGCGATCGCTGGCTTCGCGCACGATGCGTTTGGCGCGATCGGCGGGCACAAAGCCCTTCTGGACCAGAACACCGCCGAGCGTATCGGCCAATTTGCGGACCAGCATCTGATGGACGCTGGCCGGAAGGTCGGCGCGCGCCAGTAGCGCGTCGCGGATCGCAGGGTCGTCGCCGAAGCGATCGCCGATCCGCGCGAGCGCACCGGCGGTCTGGGCGGCCGTCGGGTTGTGCAGCAGGCGATGGCAGGCCGCCCGCGAACCGACCTCGGCGAGCGCGGCAGCGACGAGGCCGGACACCGCCGGGCGCGCGGCGATGGCGAGTTGGAAATCGGCGTCGGCCATGGCGACGATGTCGACAAGCTCGGCATCGACCAACACGGGCGAGCGCGCGAGCGCGATCCGGGCAATCGGCGCCTGGTCGCCGACCAGCGTCAGGATGATGTGGCGCGGGGCCTGGGGGCTAGCGGCAAGCGCATCGCACAGGGCAAGTCGCACGTCGGGCACGGGGTCGTCGAGCAGCAGCGTCATGGCGGCTTCCATGCCGTTGCGCGTCTCCGCGTCCAACTCCGAATAGAGATAGGCGCGCGCAAGGGCGCCGGCCGCCTCAGCCCGGCGGGCCGGAGGGGCCGTTCCGACCCAATCGAAAAACTGCCGAACGATCATCGACCACCCACGCATGCCACGCACGCGACGATGATGACCGCAAAGTGCTTAACGATTGGTTCACCATGAGAACCGGCCGTCAGCCTGGGTTTTCAGGGCTCCAGTTGGTGGTCAGCGCGTCGATGTCGGGCCGCGCGCGTTCGCTCGGCGGCATCCTCGGCGTACCGACGTGGATCAGCGCCACGATCTTCTCGCCGTCGCGCGCGCCGAGCAGTCGGGCCGCGTCGGCATCCTCGGCCACCCAACCGGTGAGCCACTGGGCCGCGTAGCCCAGCGCGTGCGCCGCCACCACCAGGTTCATCGCCACGGCGCCCGCCGAGATGAACTGCTCCCACTCCGGAATCTTGGGATGCGCCGCCGTCCGGCTGATGACCGCGATCGACAGCGGACAGGTGCGGTAGCGCGTCACGATCTCCTCGCGCTTGGCTTCGTCGTCGGGCCGTTTCTTCAGGTGCAACGCGCCGATGGCGTCCGCAAAGGCGCCCCGGTTCTCCCCCGTCACGAGGACGAAGCGCCACGGAGCGAGTTTTCCGTGATCGGGGACGCGGGTGCCGATGGTCAGGAGGTCGCGCAACGCCTCGCCATCGGGACCGGGATCGCTGAGAAAGGCAGCGGGGATCGAACGGCGAGTCTTGAGCAAGGTCAGGGTGTCGGGCATAGGAGGCACTCTGGTAGCGGTCGTCCGACGACGCGAGTAGCGGGTCGCCGGCCTGGCCGCAAGTTGGCGTCACGAATCGGCCAAGATCGGCCGGCACAGCGGGTCCATGGGCGTTTCCAATCTGCTCTCGAAATCCCGAAGCGCACCGCGACACGCCGTCGCAATCCTGTCGGTGCTGGCAATTGCGATGCTCGCGGTTCCGGGCGGCACGCCCGCCGAGGCGCAGACGAACGACGTGCCCGTGCCCCGGCTGTCGCCGCGCCAGGCCACGGTCGCGCCCGCGCCGGCCGCCGAACCCGAAGCGCCGACCGGGCAGCAGCGGCAATTGCTGCAGGGCGCCAATTCGCCCTTTGCCGACGCCGGCGTCGCGGCACCCGAAGCGGCCACCCGGCCGCTCGGCGAAGCCGCCGCGCCGGCCGCCACCGTCGCCCCGCCGCCGGAAACTGCAGCCCTGTCAGCACCACAACAATCTTCGGCGGGCGTGGCACCACCAGCCATGCGCCCCGGCGCCTTCACCATGGAGGCGCGGCTCTGGGCCGGCGGCCCCTCACTTGGCGACGGGGTGCGGTGGCGCATCTACGACGCCGATCCCGGACCCGACGGGCGCATGGTGCTCCTCGGCGAGGCCGAGGGAGGCATCATCCATGTCCGCCTCGAACCCGGCGCCTATCTGGTGCATGCCGCCTACGGACGCGCCGGTGCGCTACGGGAGCTGGACGTCGCCGACCCCACCGGGGCACTCGTGATCGTGCTCGAAGCCGGCGGGATCAGGCTGCTCGGCGTCAACGGCCGTGACGAGCCGCTGGGATCCGGCGACGTGCGCTTCGATATCTTCGCGCCGGACGAAGGCGGCTCCGACGAGCGTTTTCTGGTCGCGTCCAACGTACCGCCCGGCACCACCGTCAGCCTTAACGCCGGCACCTACAACGTCGTCAGCTATTACGGACGCGCCAACGCCATCGTCCGCGCCGACATCCGGGTCGATCCTGGTCAGTTGACCGAAGCGACGCTCTTCCAGCGCGCCGCCCGCCTGACGCTTAAGCTGGTCTCCCAGCGCGGCGGCGAAGCGATTGCCAACACCGAATGGTCGATCGTCACGCCCGCCGGCGAAACCGTGATCGAAAGCGTCGGCGCGTTCCCTGAGGTGGTGCTGTCGGAAGGCGAATACATCGCCATCGCCCGCAACGCCGGTCGCATCTACGAATCGAGCTTCGAGGTCGAGGCCGGCGCCCACCGCGACCTCGAGGTTCTCGTCCAGTAGCCGAAGGATCAGGCGCGCCGCTTGACGTCCGGGGGCGTCGCCTCGTCGCCGAGCGCGGCCACCGCCTCGTCGAGGGTCAGAAGCTGCTGCTGCTTCACCCCGAGCCGGCGGAGATTGACCGTCCCCTCCTCCGCCTCGCGCTTGCCGCACACGGCAATGACCGGGACCTTGGCCAGCGAGTGCTCCCGCACCTTGTAGTTGATCTTCTCGTTGCGCAGATCGAGTTCGGCGCGCAGGCCAGCATCCTCCAGCCTCCGGTGAACCGTCTCGGCATAGGAATCGGCATCGGACGTGATCGTGGCGACGACCACCTGAAGCGGCGCGAACCATAACGGCAGGTGGCCGGCATAGTTCTCGATCAGGATGCCGAGAAAGCGCTCCATGGAGCCGCAGATCGCGCGGTGGATCATCACCGGCGGCTTCTTCTCGCCATCGGCGTCCACATAGTAGGCGCCGAACCGCTCCGGCAGGTTGAAGTCGACCTGGGTCGTACCGCACTGCCAGTCACGCCCGATGGCATCGCGCAGGACGTACTCGAATTTCGGCCCGTAGAAGGCCCCCTCGCCCGGATTGATGCCGGTCTGGATGCGGTCGCCCGACTGCTCCTTGATGGCTTCCAGCACGCCATGCATCACGTCTTCCGCGTGATCCCAGGCGGCGTCCGATCCCACCCGCTTGTCGGGACGGGTGGACAGCTTCACCACGATCTCGTCGAAGCCGAAATCCGCATAGGTGGACAGGATCAGATCGTTGATGCGCAGGCACTCGGCGGCGAGTTGATCCTCGGTGCAGAAGACATGGGCGTCGTCCTGCGTGAACGCCCGCACCCGCAATAGACCGTGGAGCGCGCCTGACGGCTCGTAGCGATGGACCGTGCCGAATTCCGCAAGTCGCAGCGGCAGGTCGCGGTACGACTTGAGACCGTGCTTGAAGATCTGGATGTGCCCCGGACAGTTCATCGGCTTGATCGCATAGGTCCGGCGATCATCCGCCTCGTCACCGGCAGACTGGGCCGCGAACATGTTCTCGCGGAACCACTGCCAGTGGCCCGACGTCTCCCACAGCGAGGAATCGAGAAGCTGCGGGGCGTTAACTTCGTCATAGGTGCCCCGCAAACGCCGCCGCATGTAGTCGATCAGCGACTGGAACATGGTCCAGCCGGGGGGATGCCAGAAGACCGTGCCCGGCCCCTCCTCCTGGAAGTGGAACAGGTTCATCTCCCGCCCGAGGCGACGGTGATCGCGCTTCTCCGCCTCCTCCAGCATGTGGAGATAGGCCTTGAGCTCCTTGTCGTTGTGCCAGGCGGTGCCGTAGATGCGCGTCAGCATCGGATTGGCGGCATCGCCGCGCCAGTAGGCGCCGGCGACCTTCATCAGCTTGAAGGCGCTGCCGATCTTGCCGGTCGACGGCATGTGCGGACCGCGGCAGAGATCGAACCAGTCGCCCTGCCGGTAGATCCTGAGCTCCTGGTCCTCGGGAATAGCGTCGACGAGTTCCACCTTGAACGCCTCGCCCATGTCGCCAAAGACCTCGCGCGCGCGCTCCCGCGACCAGATCTCCTTCGTGAACGCCGCATCGCGTTGCACGATCTCGCGCATCTTGGCTTCGATCGCCGGCAGGTCGTCGGTGGTGAACGGCTCGTTGCGGAAGAAGTCGTAGTAGAAGCCGTTTTCGATCACGGGCCCGATGGTCACCTGGGTGCCCGGCCACAGCGTCTGCACCGCTTCGGCCATGACGTGAGCGGCGTCGTGGCGGATCAGCTCGAGCGCACGGGGGTCGTCGCGCGTCACGATCTCGATCCGCGCGTCGCGCTCGATGGCGTCGGCAAGGTCGGCGAGATCGCCGTCGAGCGTCATCGCCACCGCCTTCTTGGCGAGCGATTTGGAGATGTTCTCCGCGATCTCGCGACCGGTGGTCCCGGCCTCGAAGGCGCGTACGGAATCGTCGGGGAATGTCAGTTGGATCATCGGCTCTGTCCTCGGCTCACTCCCGCGTACGAGCGCGGGTAAGCAAGAGTTCGCCGTGCCGGGTGGCGCGGCGGCCCTGAGGTGGCGCAGCCGGCCCGGCATGTCAAGGCGACGAAACGGCGGACGTCGGACACCGACGCTTGCCACCCGGCCCGCGATCCGGTCTGTTGGCGCCCACGTAACCCTGATGTCATTGCCGCCGGATCGATCCCGCCATGCCGCTTTTCGCCTTTTCCAACCAGAAGCCCTTTGCCGAGCTCGGCGACCGCGAGGTGCTCGCCCTGGCCATCCAGAACGAGGAAGAGGACGGCCGTATCTACCGCGATTTCGCCGCAGCACTTCGGGATGACTATCCGGCCTCGGCCGGCGTGTTCGACGCCATGGCCGAAGAGGAGAGCGAGCATCGCCGCTTGCTCCTCGAGACCTTCAAGAGCCGCTTCGGCGACCACATTCCGTTGATCCGGCGCGAGGACGTGCGCGGCTTCATCCGACGCAAACCGGTGTGGATGAGCCGGTCCTTCGACATCGACGCCATGCGCGAGCGCGCCGCATCGATGGAGGCCGAGGCCGCCAACTTCTACCGCCGCGCCGCGGCGCGTTCGACCGACCCCGACGTGCGCAAGCTTCTCGGCGACCTTGCCGACATCGAGGCCGGCCACGAAGACCTGGCCCACAAACTCGAGGCCGATATCGACAAGGATGAGCGCGACGAGGAGCGCGAAACGGCCCGTCGGCGCTTTGTCCTGCAGATCGTCCAGCCCGGCCTCATCGGCCTGATGGATGGGTCTGTCTCGACGCTCGCGCCCTTGTTCGCGGCGGCCTTCGCCACCCAGGACAGCCACGCCACGTTTCTCGTCGGCCTCGCCGCCTCCGTCGGCGCCGGTATCTCCATGGGCTTCGCCGAAGCCCTGTCGGACGACGGGGCGCTCACCGGCCGCGGCCATCCGTGGTTGCGCGGCCTCGTCAGCGGCATGATGACCGCGATCGGCGGCATCGGGCACACCATCCCCTACCTGATCCCGAACTTCACGATCGCAACCACGCTGGCGATCGTCGTCGTGGCGGTGGAACTGTGGGCGATCGCCTACATCCGCGCCCGGTACATGGACACGCCGTTCCTGCGCGCCGCCTTCCAGATCGTCGTCGGCGGGCTGCTGGTGTTCGCCGCCGGGATCATCATCGGCAACGCGTGAGGGTCAGGCGTTGAGATCCAGCCGGGTGCTCGGGTCGATGTGGTCGCCGTTCCAGCGGCCGTAGCGCCACGGCAGGTACCATCGTGCCTCCGGCGGGATGGCGTCGGGCACCGGGTCATGGCCGGACGTCCCGAAGGGGCCGCAGCGGACGATGCGGGCCACCCCCATCCAACCGCCGGCCCACAGGCCGAAACGGCGAATCGCGTCCTCGGTGTAGTGCGAGCAGGTCGGCAGATGGCGACACTGACGTCCGAGAAACGGCGACAGCGTGACCCGGTAGACCAGGATCAGACCGATCCCGATCAAACGCGGCAAGCGGGCGATGGCTTTCATCGACATCAAACCTAGCGCTTCACGGCGATGTGGCCGTTAACGTTTTGTTGACACCTGAGGACCGAGGCTCGACCGGACGGTCGAACGGACATGCGACGAGGAGGCCCCGATGCCCGACTTCGCCAAGCGTTTCCTGCGTTATCGCCGCGCCGGTCACTCGATTGCAGATTCGCTCCGGTTGGCGTGGCTGGTGGCCACCGCGCTCAGCCATCCGCCGTCGCGGGTTCGGTAGCCGCGGCACGCGCGGTGTCGATCTGATCGAGCGCGTCGACGACGGCGTCGACGGTCAGCAGCGTCGAGGCGTGCCGTGCCCGGTAGTCGCGGACCGGCTCGAGATAGCGCATGTCCGAGAAGCGGCCTTCCGGCGGCGGGCCGCCCTCCTTCAGCATCGCGTACATGGTCGCGCGCAGGCGGCGCAGCTCGTCCGCCGACGCGCCGACGATGTTGGCCGCCATCACCGACGACGATGCCTGGCCGAGCGCGCAGGCGCTGACCTCGTGGGCGAAATCGCTGACCACGTCGCCGTCGAGCTTCAGGTCGACCGTGACCGTCGATCCGCATAGCCGCGAATGGGCGGTGGCGGTGGCGTCCGGCGCCTCGAGGCGGCCGATCCGCGGGATACCGCCGGCAAGTTCGAGGATGCTCTGGCTGTAGACATCGGAAATCATCGACCCGACATATAGGCGATCCCCCCGCGAATCGCGAACGTCGGGGCGCATGTCCCCCGGACTTCGCAACCGTCGTCCCGGAGGCTATAAGGCGCCACCTTTGAGGCCGACGGCGGCCGACATCCGGAACCGCGCCATGAACACGACCATCACCAAGCTCACTGAAAGCGCCACATCGAAAGACGTGAAACGCCCCGGCCGTGAGGAGGCCGAGGCTGCGGTACGCACGCTGATCGCCTGGGCGGGCGATGATCCGCGACGCAGCGGCCTCATCGACACGCCGGCCCGAGTCGTCGATGCCTGGAAGGAATTGTACGCCGGCTACGATCGTACGGCGGAGGACGCGCTGGCCCGCACGTTCGAGGACCTGGAGACCTATGACGACCTGGTCCTCGTGCGCGACATCCCCGTCTACTCCCACTGCGAACACCACATGATGCCCATCGTCGGGCAGGCCCACCTCGCCTACTACCCCGGCGACAGCGTCACCGGACTGTCGAAGCTCGCACGTCTGGTCGACACCTTCGCGCGTCGCCTCCAAAGCCAGGAACGGCTGACGTCGGAGGTTCTCGACGCGATGGACGCGATCCTGAAGCCACGCGGCAGCGCCGTGATGATCGAGGCCGAGCACACCTGCATGACCATGCGCGGTATCCGGGCGCACGGGGCCCGCACGACAACCACCCGCTATTCCGGCGTCTTCGCGAACGAGGACGGCGAACAGAACCGTTTCGTTACCCTGGTCGGAGCCGATCCGTCGTGACCGGCGACGGGCCGCAGTTCGCGCCGCGCGGTTCGACCGAGGAGATCGAGACCGGCCTCGGCCTCGCCCCGAAATTCGACCGGGACGGCCTGATCCCGGCCGTCGTCGCCGATGCCGGCACCGGCGAGGTGCTGATGATGGCCTACATGGACCGGATTGCGCTCGCCCGGACCATCGAGACCGGCGAGGCATGGTTTTGGAGCCGGTCGCGCCGGGAGCACTGGCGCAAGGGCGCGACCAGCGGCAACACGCTGAAGGTCACGGATCTGCGCCTCGATTGCGATCAGGACGCCGTTCTGGTCCGGGCCGAAGTGGCCGGCAGCGGCGTCGTCTGCCATCAGGGCTTTCGTTCGTGCTTCTACCGCTCGGCGACACTCGGCGAACCCGTGAGCCCGAAGTCACGCCTGCGGCAGGACCCGCACATGCCGCGCCGCTGAGACGCGCCTGCGCCTATGCGGTCGCGATGTAGGAGCGCATCTCCTCGGCCTCGCGCTCGACCTGCTCGATGCGGACCCGCACCACGTCGCCGATCGACACGATCCCGTCGAGGCGGCCCTCGTCGTCGACCACCGGCAGGTGGCGGAAACGCCCCCGGGTCATGCGGGTCATGACGTCGTTGATTGTCTCGCCTTCGGCACAACTGATGACGTCGCGGGTCATCACGGTTTCCACCTCGCGCGCCAGAACCTCCGACCCATGTTCGTTGAGGACGCGGACGATGTCGCGTTCCGACACGATACCGGCAATCCGTCCCTCGTCATTGACAACCACCAGAGCGCCGATCTTGCGCTTGGCCAGAGCATTGACCGCGTCCGAGATCGTCGACTTCGGCGCGACCGTCGCAACGTCACGACCCTTGTCGGCCAGGATTTGGGCAACCGTCATATCGCCCTCCTTCGCACGTGATTGACGGCAAATGATGCGAAACGGCGGCACCGTTGACAAGACGCGCCGCAGCATCTGGCTACTTCAGGTTGCCGCTGGCCGCACCGGATCAAAGACGGGAAAAAGGAACAAACCAAGAAGGAAACCGCCGATATGCGCCTCCCAGGCGATGGCACCGGAGGCGAAGCCGCCATTGCCGGCGGTCAGGCCGATCAGGAGATTGATGCCGAACCAGATGCCCAGAAACGTCAGCACCTGGCGGTTGCCGATCACCTGGCCGAGGGGCTGGGCCGGCTGGCGATAGGCGGCGGGATCGGCCCGGCGCCAAACCGGCCCGCCGGAGGCGAACACGAAACGCGCGGCCGCGGCCATGCATGCCGATATCGCGGCCGACGCGCCGACCAACGGCGCCGGACTGGCCGGATGCACCAGAAGGTGGATCGCCGCACCCGCCGCCGCGCCCGCGGTGGCGAAGACCAGAAAGCGGACCGTGCCGAACCGCCACGCCAGCGGCGAACCGAAGGCGGCCAGCCACAGGCAGTTGAAGATCAGGTGGCTCCAGTCGGCGTGGAGCAGCCCGTAGGTCGCGAACGTCCAGATGCGCTCGGCACCGATCGGCAGAAACTCCTGGACGGTGCCCGGGTCGGTGATGCGGATCGGAATGAAGGCGAGCCGCAGGATGACCTGCACGTTGGCGTCGTCACCGAGCGCAAACATGCGCAGGACGTGGATTCCCGCCAGCAGCAGCACCAACGCGCTCACCGAGACCGGCAGGTTGAACACCGGCTGTCGGGTCGATTTGGGATCAAAACCGGGAGAAACGTTCAGCATTCCGGGCCCGCGCGACGGCCGTGCGGGGCGACCCGCCGACCAGGGCGCGGACGATGCCACGGGTGGCCCCGGTCAGGCAACCGCCGCTGGCACGGACTCTGCAACGCTTTTGCCGACAGGATCGAGGGTGTCCCGAAGCGGCACACTACGGCCTAAAATGACTGGAATCCTGGGCGCGGGGCCGTTCTGTGATGAAGCATTCAACCTCGCAGGCATTGTACGAATACTGGAATCTGCTGCGGGGCGCCGAGCCGGCACCGCTGCGCAGCGCCATCGAGCCCAGTGAAATCCGCAAGATCCTGGCCGACACCTTCATCGCCGAGGTGGTCGGACCGCGCAGTTTCAGCTTCCGGCTGGCCGGCACGCGGATTTGCAGCCTCTACGACCGCGAGATCAAGGGCACCGACCTCATCGACATGTGGTCGCAGGAAGAGGACCGCTCGGCGATCGCGACACTGGCCAACGCGGTCACCGAGGACGCCGCCGGCGCGGTGGTTACGATCGAGGCGCGGACCGACCTCGGCAGCGACGTCTCGTGCGAACTCCTGCTCCTGCCCCTGCGCCACGGTCCGCGCGGGTTTGACCGCATTCTCGGCAGCCTGTGCGCACTCGATCGGCCGACCTGGCTCGGGACGGAGCGGATCGTGTCGCAGCGCATCTCCGGCTTGCGGCTGATCTGGCCCGATCGCGCCCGCGGCTTCGGTCGGCGCAAGACCGACCTGCCGAGCGGACTGCGTGCGGCCGCGGCCCAGCGCACGACGCCGCAGAAGACCGGCCGCCAGCGCGGCCACCTCTACGTCCTCGACGGCGGAAAAGAGTAAACCGCCCAGCCCCGCGCCGGCCTCCCGGCAACTTGGTGTTAACCCACGTGGCAAATAATCGGCGCCTACGTCAGGTTGTCATCCAGGTGAGAGAGTCATGGCGGCGGTGACCGAGCCTGCCCAGCAAGATGCCGTTCAAACGCGCGACAAGCGGCGGCATCACCGCGTCAACCTGAACCTCCTCGGTCGCTTCATGCTGGAGGACCGGAAGGAATTCCCGTGCCAGACCAAGGACATCTCGCCCGGTAGCGCCGCGCTCATCACGCCGGTCGAGGCCCGGATGGACGAACGCGTGGTCGCCTATATCGACCACATCGGTCGCATCGAGGGTAAGGTCGTCCGGGTGTTCAGCGGCGGTTTCGCCATGAGCATCACCGCCACCGCCCGCAAGAAGGACAAGCTCGCGGCCCAGCTCACCTGGCTGGCCAACCGGCACGAACTGTCCCTGCCCGAGGACCGCCGCCACGACCGCGTCACCTCGATCGTCAACGCCGTGTCCGTCGGTCTGCCCGACGGGCGGGAGTTCCGCGCCCGGGTCATCGATATCTCGCTGTCCGGCGCCGCCCTTGCGCTCGACGTCCACCCGCCGCTCGGCTCGGTTCTGATCGTCGGCAAGCTGCGGGCCTCGGTGGTCCGGCATTTCGAGGGCGGTATCGCGGTCGAGTTCGCCGCGCTTCAGACCCGCGAATCCCTCCGCGACAACCTTTCCTGACGGCCCCCCTAGGGGCCACTCCCGATTGGCGCAACGCGTGGGTCCGGTTCAACCGGCCCGGTGCCGGCATCATGTCGGCCGGTCCTTACGGTGAATCCCTTCTTTATCCAACCTGTCGCAGTTGAATAAAACTAGACTATATTTCTAGTATGTACCTTTCTCTGAAATAAAACTGAAAATGCCACAGTGCCTTCCAACAGGGGGGCACTATGCCAAACAACAACGCAAGTATTCGTGCGGTGCTGGCGGCCGTTTTTCTCATGGCGGGGAGTCACGGGGCGACATCCGCACAGGCCGCACCAGCGTTCATGCCGACGGCCGGCACCACGACCCAGCCGATCGGCCACTACGACTTCTGCCGCCGGCACCGGGCGGAATGCGAAATCCGCTCCGCCAGCCACAAACGTGTCAGGCTGACGCCGGCGGCCTGGAACGAGCTCGTCGACATCAATGCGCTGGTCAACAGCCGCAACCGTCAGACCACCGACATCGCGCTGTTTGGCCGTCCCGAAGTGTGGACCTACCCGCACGGCGCGGGCGACTGCGAGGATCTCGCCCTGCAGAAGCGCCGCCTGCTGATGGAGCGGGGCTGGCCGGTGGGTGCGCTGCTCATCACCGTCGTGCGCCAGCCGGACGGCGCCGGACACGCGGTGCTGACTGTGCTGACCGATCGCGGCGATCTGGTGCTCGACAATCTGGAGACCCGGGTTCTGGTGTGGACCGACACCGAGCTGCATTTCGTGAAACGCCAGTCCGAGTTCCACACCGGGCGCTGGACGGCGATCAACGACGATCGGACGATTACCGCCGTCGGGACTTCCAGCCGCTAGGCCTCCGGCAGCCGCCGGGCGCGACCATCCTGGCTCGACGACGCCCCCGGACCTGACCGAACCGACCCGTCTTCCAGGTCAGGTCCCCGAGCCGGCCCCTCGCCCCAGGGGCCGGCTCCCCCTTTTTTTGGGCAACGGCTCTCTAGGCGAGACCGTTGCCGATCGATACGGCGAACTGAAGCACCACCAGACCCGAACACACGCTCCACAGGAGCGCGATGGCGATTCCCCACACCGTCAGGAGCGCCGGTCCGTCACCGCGCCGCTGCCACACCAGGCGCGCGAGGATGGCCGGCCCGGTGACGGCGAAGAGCAGCAGTGACGAGAACGCCGACAGGAACGATCGGCCTTCGAGCGAGAAGGCCGCCTCCCGCGCCGTGAGCAGATGATAGAGGTTTGCCGATGCGGCGGCGGCCGAGAACCCCACCAGTCCGCAGAAACACAAGATGAGAAACTCGCTGAGCATCGCGCACCGCAGGTCGACATGTCCCATGCGGGGACACGTGCCGCCCGCACGACCATCGTCGCAAGCGCCATGCCGGTCCGGTGAGGATGGTGGAAGCCGCTGAATCCTGCGCCTGAACGCTCCGGAACCGGCGCGCCGGGAGCGGTTAATGTTCCGTTACCGGACGCCCGGTGCGGCTACTCCAGGTCGATATCCAGGATCGCCATCGTGAAGTTGTAGGAGAGGTCACCGTCCTCGTCGTCGCGGAAGAGCACGCCGATGAACTCGTCGCCTATGTAGACCTCGGCCGAATCGTCCTTCTGCGGCCGTCCGCGCACCTCGATCGTCGTCATGTTGAAGCGGCGGCGAAAAAACGACTGCAGTTTCTGCAACTCTTCAGGCTTCACGCGATTCTCCTTTCGAAGCGCCCGGCTCGTCGCCGGTCGGCGCCTCGATCATCTGGTCCATATCAAGCGACGGCTCACGCTTGCCGGTCGATCCCACCGGCCGCGCCGGGACGCCGGCCACGGTGGTGTGCGCCTCGACATCCTTCAGGACCACGGATCCGGCCGCGATCTTGGAGCATTCGCCAACCTCGATGTTGCCGAGCACCTTGGCGCCCGCGCCGATCAGCACGCCACGGCGGATCTTGGGGTGGCGGTCGCCGGTCGACTTGCCCGTGCCGCCAAGCGTGACCCCCTGGAGCATCGATACGTTGTCCTCGACGACGGCCGTCCCGCCGATCACCAGACCGGTCGCATGATCGAGGAAGATGCCGCGCCCCATGGGCACCGCCGGATGGATGTCGGCCTGGAACACCGAAGACGAGCGGCTTTGAAGGTAGAGGGCAAAATCCCTGCGGCCGCGCGTATAGGCCCAGTGCGCCAGGCGGTGGGTCTGGATGGCGTGGAATCCCTTGAAGTAGAGCAGCGGCTCGATCAGGCGCTCGCACGCCGGGTCGCGGTCGAGAACGGCGGTGATGTCGTTGCGCATCACCTGGCCGAGCTCCGGCCGATCGGTCAGCGCTTCGTGGAACCCGCGGCGGATGACCTCCGCCCCCACCGCATCACCGCCGAGTCTGTCGGCGATCCGGTCGGCGATCGCGTCTTCGAGGTATTCGTGGTTGAGAACGGTGGCGTAGACGAAGCTGGCGACCGCAGGTTCGGCGCCGACGATATCCTCCGCATCGCGCCGAATGGCGAACCACACGGGGTCAACCTGGCGCAGTTGATCGGACGCGCGTCCGGATATGTCCGTTGTCATGCCGGGTCTCCTGCCCCGTGGGCGGCGGAGCTATATCACAGGCCCGTTGCGGCGATCCACTTCCGCTCAGGCGGTTCGCTCCAGGAACGGGACCACCGCGTCCTTGAAGACGCGATCGCCCGTGGCCGTCAAATGGTCCCTTCCCGGCACCGTGACAACCTCCGCCGCCGGGAGCATGTCCGCCAGGCGCTCGGGCGAACCCGCCACCGTGTCGCGGCTGCCGACGACGATCATGGTCGGCTGGGCGAGCCGGCGAGCCTCGTCAGGGGCCAGCGGCTGGCGCTGACCGCGCATGCAGGCTGCGAGCGCGCGCAGATCGCCGCCATTGCGCTCGGCGAAGCTGCGATAAGCCCGGCCGCGCTCCGACGTCACCTCCGCCAGCGACGGGGCGAGGAGCGCGTCCACGATCTCCTCCTCGCCGCCGATCCCCTTCACCATGCCGTCCGCCATGCCGCCGAACACCAGCCCCGCCACGCGCTCGCCGATCGCCAGCGCCAGCGACGCCGCGATCCGCGCGCCCATGGAGTAACCCATGACGTGGACGCGCTCGACGGCCAGGTGATCCAGCAACCGCAGGGCGTCGGACGCCATCGCTTCCGGCAGGTAATCCTCGTCCTCGTAGAGCTTGCCGCTGTCGCCATGGCCGCGAACGTCGAAGGCGATGGTCCGCCGACCCGCCTCGCCCAGCGCCGCCAGCCAGCCCGTGCCCTCCCAGTTGACGGCGACGCTCGAAGCGAATCCGTGGATGAGAAGGACGGGCGGTCCCTCCCCGTCATCGCGATAGGCGATCGCGACGGGAGGGCCTTCAAGCAGGTTCACGGATATCGCCTCCAGGTCGGAGCGGGCACACTATCCAATCGATCCACCGACCGCTATTGTCGGTACAACCCCAACACGAACGGATGTTGTCGCTGTATGGCCACAAACGAGACACCGCATTTTCACAACTCCAGCGGGGCCGCAGCGATCGACATCGGCGTGCGTGAATTCATGTGCGTCGGCGCCCTGCCGCCCTTCGACCACCCCCATGTCTTCCTGGATATGGGCGGCGACGACGAGATTGTCTGCCCCTACTGCTCGACGCTTTTTCGCTACCGCGCCGCCCTCGGCCGCACCGAAACGGAACCGGACGGTCACCTGCTGACCGACGCTGCCTGAGGCCGGCGGCTTTGTGGGCGACAACCGCCATGCCCTGATCGTCGGCGCCGGCATTGCCGGCCTCACATGTTCGCTGGCGCTCGCCCAGCGCGGTTGGCGCGTCACCCTCGTCGAGAAGGCGGATCGGCTGAGCGAGATCGGCGCCGGCATCCAGCTCGCGCCCAACGCCGTCGGCGTGCTGGAGGATCTCGGCCTCGGCGACGCCCTCGCCCGGGCGGCGTCCACGCCCGCACATCTCGATATTCGCGGCGGCGTCATGGGCCGGCTCAACGTCTCTGTCGACACTGGCGCCTTTGAGCGCCGCTACCGCAGACGTTACCGGGTGATCCACCGGGCCGACCTGCAGAGCGTCCTTCTGCTGGCAGCCGGCCGCAACGACGCCATCGATCTGAGGACGGGCGCGACGGTCACGGAAATCCTGGAGCGTGACGATCACCTGCTGGTGCGCGTCGCGACAAAGGACGGCTCCGCGGTCGAAGCGGCAACCGTCCTCATTGGCGCCGACGGCGTATGGTCGGAGATTCGGCAACGCGTCGCACCGGGCAATGAAGCCGTGCCCAGCGGACATACGGCCTGGCGCGCGATGGTGCCGCACGATGTCGCCGCCGACCATGTCAACGCCGAGCGGGTCACCCTGTGGCTCGGTCCGCGTGCCCATCTGGTCCACTACCCGGTTGCGCAGGGCACGGCCGTCAACGTCGTCGCGCTCATCAAGGAGGGCTGGCAGTTCGAGGGGTGGAGCACGCCCGGCGACGGCAACGGCCTGCGTTCCCGCTTTGCCGATTGGCCGGGCCCGGCCTTCGGCCTCATCGACGCCGCCTATTCGTGGCGCAAGTTTTCCGTCTACGCCGTCGACCACGCCAAGCCATGGACCAACGGCCGGATCGCGCTCATCGGCGACGCCGCCCACGCCACCCTCCCCTTCCTGGCACAGGGCGCGGCCATGGCGATCGAGGACGCGGCCACGATCGCGCACCATGTCAGCGGAGACGCGCGGATCCCGGCGGCGCTCGCCGCCTATGCCGAGGAGCGGCGCGCCCGTGTGGCCCGTCTGATCGCGGCGACACGCCGGACCGGTACGATCTACGAACTCGCCGGCGGCCTCGCCGCCGCCCGTGACCTCGCCCTCACCGTCGGCGGCACGGCGTTGGTGCTGGGCCGGCACGACTGGATCTACCGCTGGCGCCCGCCGGAAGCCCGGCCGAACTGATGTCGGCATCGACGATGGCCGACGCGTTGTGAACAAACGGGCATTTTGCTACCAAATTGGCGGGTCGACCGCGCGTTGAGCGCGATCGGAGCGAAACGGGGCGCCCACATGCATGGACGACGTTCGGGCTGCAACCCGTTTCGGTACCCGAGGTCGGGCCGCATGACGAAGGTTGAGTAAGGACGCGTACATGTCTGCGGACCACCTGATCGAGACACATCTGGTCACCAAGGGGTTCGGCGGCATCACCGCCGTTTCGGAGTGCTCCATCGGCGCCGGCCGCGGTTCGATCACCGGATTGATCGGCCCCAACGGCGCCGGCAAGTCGACCCTGTTCAACATCATCGCCGGTGAGATCAGCCCCGACCACGGCACGGTGAGGTTCGATGGCCAGGACGTCACCCCCTTGCGTCCCCACGACCTGTTCTCCCGCGGCCTGCTGCGGACCTTCCAGATCGCGCACGAATTCTCCAACATGACGGCGCTAGAGAACCTCATGATGGTTCCCTCCCCGCAGCCCGGAGAGCGCCTGTTCGACACCTGGCTGCGCCCCGGCTACGTCCGCAGGACCGAGGCCGAGGTGCGCACCAAGGCCCTCGAGGTGATCGATTTTCTCGGCCTGCGGGCGATCCGCAACGAACTCGCGGGCAACCTGTCCGGCGGCCAGAAGAAGCTGCTGGAACTCGGGCGCACGATGATGGCCGACGCGCGCGCCGTGCTGCTCGACGAGGTGGCCGCGGGGGTGAACCGGACCCTCCTGAAGGAACTGACCGACAACATCCAGAGGATGAACCGCGAGCTCGGCGTGACCTTCCTGATCATCGAGCACGACATGGATCTGATCGCCCTCCTGTGCGATCCGGTCATCGTGCTGGCCGAAGGCGCGGTGATCGCCGAGGGTCCGATGGACGACATCCGCTCCAACCAGGCCATCATCGACGCCTATTTCGGATCGCCGGTGGAGACGGCGGCGTGACGCTGATCGCGGCCAGCGGTCTGGTGGCGGGCTATGGCGGCGCGCCGATCCTGAACGGCGTCGATCTCGAAGTGGAACCCGATGATATCGCCGTGATCGTCGGCCCCAACGGGGCCGGTAAATCGACGGTGCTGAAGGCGATCTTCGGCCTGGTCGCCGTCGCGGAAGGCAACGTGGTCTTCGACGGCGACGACATCACCAACGCCGCGCCCGACACCCTGGTGCCGATGGGCATGAGCTTCGTCCCGCAGGAGTTCAACATCTTCACCTCCATGACGGTGGAGGAGAACCTGGAGATGGGGGCGTACATCCGGCGCGACGACTTCAGCGAGACCATGGCCTCGGTCTACGACATGTTCCCGGACCTGCTGAGCAAGCGGCGGCAGAAGGCCGGCGAGCTTTCCGGCGGTCAGCGGCAGATGGTGGCCATGGGCCGTGCCCTGATGAGCAAGCCGAAACTGCTGTTGATGGACGAGCCGTCCGCCGGCCTCAGCCCGATCTACATGGAGCAGGTGTTCGAGCACGTGCAGCGCGTCAACCGCGCCGGCGTCTGCGTGCTGATGGTCGAGCAGAACGCACGGCGGGCGCTTGCCATCGCCAGCAAGGGCCTTGTGATCGCCAATGGCCGCAACCGTTTCACCGGCACCGGACAGGATCTCATCAACGATCCCGACGTCGCCAAGAGTTTCCTCGGGGGCTGAGCGCCGCGCATGAACGAGCTCGTGTTCTTCATCAACAAGGTCCTGGTTTCCGGCAGCGTGCTGGGGAGCGTCTACGCGCTCGGCGCCGTCGGCGTCACCCTCATTTTCGGCATCCTGCGCTTCGCGCATTTCGCCCACGGCGACATGATGACCATGGGCGCGTTCGTGTCGTTCCTGCTGGCGGCCGCCTTTGCCGCCATCGGCATCCAGACGCCGCTGCCGACCGGCTTCATCGTCCTGCCGTTCGCCCTGCCGATCGCCGCCGCCCTGGCGCTGTCCATCGACCGCGGGTTCTACAAACCGCTGCGCGATCGGGGGGTGCGGCCGGTGACGCTGCTGATCGCCTCGATCGGCGTCACGCTCATGATCCAGGGGCTCATCCGCCTGTTCTTCGGCGTCAGCAATCGCAGCTTCTTCGAGAACGAAGCGAAGGAGATCTTCCGCATCGCCGTCATCGGCGCCAAGCGCTCCATCTCGTTCTCCGAGCCGCAGGTCCTGCTCATCATCACCACCGTGGTGGCTGTCACCGCGCTGCATCTGTTCCTCACCCGCTCGCGGCTCGGCAAGGGCATGCGGGCCATGGCCGACAATGCCGACCTCGCCCGCGTGAGCGGCATCAACACCGGCGAGGTCGTCCGCGCGACCTGGATCATCGCCGGATCGCTCGCCTGCCTCGCCGGCACCATGCTGGCGCTCGACGTCAGCCTGAAGCCGGACCTTGCCTTCAACATCGTCCTGCCGATCTTCGCCGCCGCCATCGTCGGCGGCCTCGGGCACCCCTACGGGGCGATCGCGGGCGGTTTCCTGGTCGGATTCGCCGAAACCCTGGCCGTCTTCAACTGGTCGTCGGTCCTGCGGCCGTTCAAGGATGTGCTGCCGGACGGGTGGACGCTGCCGTCGAACCTGTCGCTGGTCCCGACCGACTACAAGCTGACCGTCGCCTTCGTGATCCTGGTGATCGTGCTCCTGTTCCGGCCGACCGGCATCTTCAAGGGGGCATCGACATGAGCACCGGCGACAACCGCCGCGACGCCCTGCTCATCGCGGGCCTCGGCGTCATCATCGTCGGCGTCTGGCTGTGGCTGGGCTCCGCATCGACCATCCAGTTGATGGTGAGCGCCGTCAGCTACGCGCTGATCGCCCTCGGCCTGAACGTTCAATGGGGCTACGCCGGCCAGTTCAACTTCGGCGTCATGGGCTTCCTGATGCTCGGCGGCTACGCCGTGGTGCTGACCTCGTTCCCCGTCAACGAAGCCTTCTGGTCCTCTGACGGCCCGAACCTCCTGGGTCGCGCCATCGTCGCGGCCCTTCTCGGGCTGGCGCTGGTGCTGGCCGCCCATCGCGTCGACCGGATCGGCATCAGGGGCCGCGCCAAGGTGTTCGTGGTCGTCGTCGCCTACGCGCTCGCCTATCTCGGCTACCGCTCGCAGATCGACCCGGCGACGGTGCTGATCGAATCCGAGGCCGGCTTCGTCGGCGGCTTCGGCCTGCATCCGATTCTGGGCTGGCTTGTCGGCGGCATACTGGCGGGGATCGTCGCCTATCTGGTCGGCAAGGCCTGCCTCGGCCTGCGCACCGACTACCTGGCGATCGCCACCATCGGCATTGCCGAGATCATCCGCGCCCTGCTCAAGAACATGGACTGGCTGACCCGCGGCACCCTCACCGTCTCGCCGCTGCCGTGGCCGGTGCCGACGGCGCTGGAGACCGGCATCGACGACGCCACGCTCTCGCTGATCACCGCGCGCGCCGGGTTCCTGAGCCTGCTCGTGGTGCTGATCGCGGTGATCTTCGTCCTGCTCCAGCGGGCCTACGCCGCGCCCTGGGGGCGGATGATGCGGGCGATCCGCGACAACCACATCGCCGCCGAAGCCATGGGCAAGGACGTGAAGGCCCGCCAGTTGGAGATCTTCGTCCTCGGCGCCTTCCTGATGGGGATCGGCGGCGCCATGCTGTCAACCTACGTGCAACTCTTCGATCCCGGCGGCTACCAGCCGATCAACCACACCTTCATCGTCTGGGTGATGGTGATCGTCGGGGGCGCCGGCAGCAACGTTGGGGCATTGTTCGGCGGCGTGCTGATCATCGTCGCCTGGAACATGTCGGAACCGGTTTCGCGGCTCCTGTTCCAGCAACTCGACACACTGGTGCAGGCGATCGGCTGGGCGGGCATTCCCGATGTGGATGCCCGCGCCCTGCAGATGCGCGTCTTCCTGCTCGGCGTGGTGATCACGATCGCGCTGCGCTACGCCCCGCGCGGCCTGATCCCGGAGCGCATCCGCCGCCACGAGGACGAATAGAAGTCTTGGAGCCGCAGGACGCGCGTTCCTGACTTCGAGGCCGGTTCGGCAAGGTCCGCTTCATCTAGCCGGTGAATGGGCCTTCATGCTGTTTGCCGGCGTCGCCGATTTCATCCCAGCATGCCTTTGACCCGACAAATATGTGATGCTTGACCTCCAGACCCTCAAGGTCCGGTGGAAGGATGCCCGCCGGAACGAACATCGTGTCAGGGTCATTTACACCGGGGAGCGCAGAGCCACACACAGCGCAAAAATTCGCTTCCCACTCGGCATCCGGTTTTCTCCAAACCTTGATATTCTCGTGACCGTTCAACCATTTGAAGTCTTCATTCTTCAGAATGACGACCGGCATTCCGTAGCCGCCCGAGAAGCGGCGGCAGATACTGCAATGGCAAACGTAGATCTCCGAAAGCGGTGCCCTGATTTCGAAGGACACCGAACCGCAGTTGCATTGACACACGACCATCCTTCGATCCTTCCATCACCCCGCCTCGATCTGATCTGTGTTCCTTCAATGTAGGAAGTCGACTCAGACCGGACATCTGAGAACTGGCAGGTTGTCCGCAAGATCAGCATTCTGACCGTCGTCCACATAAGAAAGGCCCGGGAAAACCCGGGCCTTTCTCGTTGTCGCTATGGTCGGCGGTTAGTCGGCGGGGCCGACCTCCGAGAAGGCACCGGCCGAGGCCATCATCTCGACGATCGATCCCGGCACGTCGCCGGCCGCGTCGAACTCGTGGGAGCCGCTGGCGCCCTCGTAGTTGATGTCCTGGCCGTCGGCGAGCAGCGCCTTGGCCTTGGCCCACTCACCCGGCAGGATCACCTCGCCGGGCGCCGACGAGACGGCGCGCACCGCTTCCGACATGCCTTCGCGGTCGGCGTTGCCCTTCTCCTCGATCGCAAGCGCCAGGATGAAGGCCGCGTCATAGGCCTGCGGCGCAAAGATCGCCGTGGGATCGAGGCCGGCCGCCGAGGCGAGATCGGTGTACATCGCTGCGCCCGGAACCTCAGGCGTGCCCGGCTTGGTGCCGATCATGCCCTCGACCATCGACGTGTCGATACCGGTGAACAGCTCGTCGGAAATCATGCCGTCGCCGCCGACATACATCTCGAAGTCACCGCTCTCGGTGGCCTGCCGCAGGACGGTCTGACCCGAACCCTGGGCGTAGGCGAGAACGACGAGGTTGAGCGAGCCGCTGGAGGCCAGCGTTCCGAGCTCGGCCCGGTAGTCGGACTTGCCGTCCTCATGCGCGACATTAGCGGTGACGTCGCCGCCGGAAGCCGCGAACGCGGCGGCCAGCGCGTCGGCGAAGCCCTTGCCGTAGTCGTTGTTCACATAGGTGATGGCGATGTCCTCGATGCCCTTCGCCATCAGCAGACGGGCCAGCACTTCGCCCTGATAGGCGTCGGACGGCGCGGTGCGGAACAAGAGGTCGTTATCGTCGACCGCGGTCACGGCCGGCGACGTGGCCGACGGCGAAATCATCACCGTGCCGGCGGGGACACCAACGGTGTTGGCGACGGCGATGGTGGCGCCGGAGCACATGGCGCCGACGATCGCGGTCACGCCATCGGTGTTGACCAGGCGGTCGGCGGCGTTCGACGCAGCCGTCGCATCGGCACAGGTGCTGTCGCCGACGACGAACTCAAGCTGTCCGCCGATGATGCCACCCTGTTCGTTGACTTGCGCGGCGGCCAGTTGGGCACCCTCACCGATCGGTGGCGTGAGCGCCTCGAGAGGCCCGGTGTATGCGAGCAGCAGGCCGAGCTTCACGTCCTCCGCCATGGCCGGAGAGACCAGGGCAGTCGCGGCAGCGGCCAGAAGCAGCTTCCTCATAGAAGGATCTCCATGTCTTTTCTTGCAGCGCCATCCCTCAATAAACGGCGCAATAGTGCCGAGAAACGACGTTTCGTGGTGGGAGTCAATGCGCAGCGTCCTAGCCCTCGGCCACCCGTGCCTCGATTCGCGGGTAGTAGAACGCCAGTCCGGCAGCGCGGCCGACGTAGTAGATCAGGAAGGCCAGCCACACGCCGTGATTGCCGAGGGGTGGTGAAAGCGCGAGATCGGCGGCGAGATACACCACCAGCGCGAACACCGCCGCATTGCGGAGCATGGCGCCCCGCGTCGCACCGATGAACACCCCGTCGAGGATCCACGCGGGCGCCCCCAGCAGCGGCACCACGGCGCAATACGGCAGGAAGGCGATCGCGGCGTCGCGCGCCGCCGGATCGGCGATCAGCGCGGTCAGCACCTGCGGCCCGAACAGCCATGTCGCGACGGCAAAGACGGCGCCCGCCGCCAGCGCCTGTTCCATGGTCAGCCGAAACGCCCGCCTGAGATCAGCGACCGACTTCCGGCCGAAGGCGCGGCCCGCCTCGCCTTCCGCCACGAAGGCGAACGCGTCGAGCACGAACGCCCACAAAGTGATGATCTGCAAGAGCACATGGTTGCCGGCGAGCGGCGCGGCGCCCTGGCGCGCCCCGGCGTTGACGAACCACGTGAACCCGGCAAGCAGCATCCAGGTGCGCAGCATCAGGTTGACGTTGACGTCGAACAGACGCCGCAGCGCGCCCGCGTCGGCGAGCGCCCGCACCGTCAGCGAAGCCGCCTCCCAGCCGCCACCGGCCCGCACCGCCCGCAACACCAGCAGCGCGCCGACCCCGAGCGCCGCCCAGTCGGCAATCGCAGTGGCCGCCGCCACGCCCTCCGGCCCCATGCCGAGCACCAGCACGAAGACGAGGTCGAGAACGATGTTGACGCCGCTGAAGGTGAACATCACCCAGAGCGTCGCGACCATGCGCCCGGTCCCGATCAGCCAGCCGCTGATCGCGAGCGCGGTGAACGTCGCCGGTGCGCCGAGAGCGCGGATGGTGAGGTAGAGATCGGCCTTGGCGTTGACCGCCGGCTCGCCCTGCAGGATGCGCAGGCCGAGGTCCGCAATCGGTCCGCGGGCCAGGAGCACCACGAGCCCGAGCAAGGCGCCGAGCGCCGCGGCGCGCAGCAGCACAAGCTGGGTTTCGGTCCTGTCCTCCGCACCCACCGCCTGGGACACAAGCCCCGTGGTGCCCATGCGCAGGAAGTAGACGCTCATGAAGAACACGTTGAAGAGCGCGACGCCCAGCGCCACGCCGCCCAAGTCTTCGGTCGCGCCGGTGAGACCCAGCACGAAGGTATCGACGACACCGGCGAGCGGGACCGCGCCGTTGGCGAACACCAGCGGCCAGGCACGACGGAAGATCTGGCCGCGGGTCAGCGACGACACGGGTGTTGGCCGAAGCGGCGTCGAATCGATCAGTACATCCCGAGCGAGCTGCGCACCATCGGTAACGCCCACGACGCCGCAACGCCGACGATCGCGCCGGATATGAGCCGCACCCACACGCGGCCCAGATGCGGCGCCAGTGCCGCCAGTGCGCCGCAGATGATGCCGTAAAAGCCTGCCGTGATCGGTTCCATGCTACCCCTCCCGTCGGGCCGTTCGATCCGGTGCAGGGTAGCGCGTCTGCCGCGCGCGATCATCCGCCTGCACGTGCCGTTGCATTAATGCAACGGATGTTCCGGAATTCCGCGATCCATATGGCGCGAGCGACGCGCACGTGTACTGTTTGCGCATGCTGCTGTGATGCGCATGCTGCTGTGATGCGGGGGCTTCGGGGGCGGATGACGACGTGGACGTGGCAAACGGTCTGATCATTCGACGGCGGCTGTTCAAAATGCGCTGGGGCGCCGTTTGGGCGGCCGCGATGTTTGTCGCGGTCGCGCTGTTCGGCATCGCGCCGGCGGACGCCGCGATCTGCCCATCCGCTTCAACCCACGGCCAGGCCACCGTCGCGAACGAGCCGGCGGGCACCTGCGACAACACGCTGTCGACGCCGACCGACAACGTCTCGCTGTTCGTGCAGATCTTCAGCGATGGCAGCTACCAGGGCTCGTGTGTTGGAACCAATCCGACACCGAACACGCCGTGCGCACGCGTCGTTGGATCGACGAGCATTGCCGGCGGCGCCGGTTCGTCCTTCGTGCCCCAGAGCGTGGTCGTCCCGGCCAGCGCCACCTGTACGCCGCAACTGCAGACCAACGCGCCCGGCGCGGGCCTCGGCTCGGTCGGCGTGACCATTGCCGACGGCGACGTCTGCACGCTGAGCGCCGGTGCCACCGCCAACGGCATCACCGTCAGCATCCGCGGCACGCTCACCCGCTCAGGCAGCAGCCTCACGTTTTCCGCCGGCCTCTCGACCTCGGGACAGTTCCACGACAACGCCGCGCGCGCCTTCCTCGCCCGCCGGCTCGATCAGCTCGCCGCGGGCGGCCCTGATTCGACCGACCTGATCAACCGGCTGGAGGGCACCGACGGCAACGGCACCGGGGACGCGATCTCCTTCGCCTTCGCGCCCGATCTCAATTCCGGGGAGCTGTCCACCAGCCTGAACCGGATCAGGGCAGCCTTCGGATCGCGCGACGACGGCGCCGCGCCGACTACCGATGTCTGGCTCCAGGGCCACATCACCCGCTACGCCGACAACGTCGCCACCGGCGACCGGAACGGCACGTTCGGCATGGTGCATGCCGGCATCGATCACCGACTGGGCGCGGGCGCGCTCGTCGGCGCCATGGTCTCAATCGACGCGGCGCGCGAGACCTCCGCGTCGCTGACCAGCGACATCAGCGGTCTCGGCTGGATGGCCGGGCCCTATTTCGTCGCCCGCCTGGCGCCCAACCTCCACATCGACGGGCGGGCCGCCTGGGGCCAGTCGAAGAACGACATCACCGTGGCCGGCGATCCCGGAACCTTCACGACCACGCGCTGGCTGGCGCGCCTCAACGCAACCGGCTCCCTGGATGCGGGCCCCTGGCGGCTGTCGCCGCAGGCGGGCGTGATCTACGTCGAGGAAGCGCAGGCCGCCTACACCACCACCGGCGGCACCAGCGTGGCCGCCCAACGCCTCAGCCTGGGCCGGGCCCATTTCGGGCCGACGCTGGGGTATCGCGTGGTGGCCGGCGACGTGACGCTGGAGCCGCAGATCGGCGTCACCGGCCTGTGGGACTTCGCGTCCGTCGGCGCGCTCACGCTTGACGGCGTGACGGCTGCGTCGAGCACGTTGCGCGCGCGGATCACCACCGCGGTGAACGTCGCCAATGCACGCGGCGCATCGCTGCGTCTGGAAGGGAGCTATGACGGCCTCGGTGCGGCCACGTTCAGCGCCTGGGCCTTGAGCGGACGCGCGAGCATCCCGCTGCACTGATCGGTCCGCTTGCCCCCAACAAGGAGGCAGGAGATGAGACGGATCGTCCATGTCGACATCCAGGCCATGCAGGACGACCCAGCGGCCGCATGACAAAAGGGGCCGGCGAAACCGGCCCCTTCGCGTCGCACGTTCGAATCGCGTCAGTTCGGCAGAACGACGGTGTCGATGACGTGGATGACGCCGTTGTCGGTCTCGATATCGGCGGCCACGACCATGGCTCCGTCGACCATCACGCCGTCGGTCGCATCGATATCGAGTTCGCTGCCCTCGACGGTGGCGACCATCTGCTTGGCGCCGGCGATGTCGGACGACATGATCTTGCCCGGCACGACATGGTAGGTGAGAATCGCGACCAGCTGGTCCTTGTTCTCGGGCTTGAGCAGGTTGTCGACCGTGCCCTCGGGCAGTTTGGCGAAGGCGTCGTCGGTCGGCGCGAACACCGTGAACGGGCCCTCGCCCTTCAGCGTCTCGACAAGACCGGCGGCCTGCACGGCGGCCACCAGGGTTTCGAACTGGCCGGCCTCGACAGCGGTGTCGACGATGTCGGCGGCCTGCGCCGACGCGGCGCCTAACGCGAACGGAGCTGCGATCGCGGCGGCAAACAGGGAACGACGAAAGTTCATCAGGGTCTCCTTCGGAGGATGGGGTGAGCTTCGTCAACTCTGGTCGAGTTGATGCCGCGATTACGCCGCCGCTCCCCGAGCGGATCATCCCGGTGGATCACGTCCGCGTGAGGACGGCTCGCTGCCGGCCTAAACGACCGTCACGACGACCTTGCCGAGATGGCCGCCCTCGCCGAACCGCTGGATCGCCGCCGGCAGATCATTGAAGTCGTGGGGTCCGTCGATCGCCGGCTTGAGGTGGCCGGTTTCGAACATGCCGTTGATCTCGTCCATGCCGTCATTGGGCTTCAGGCCGAGGACGTGGAGACGCTGGCCGCTATCGCTTCGCTGACTCCGCTGCCGCAGCGCGATGGCGAGGATACGCGCGATGTCGCCGCCGACGGTGACGTAGACGCCGGTCGGCGTGAGCGCCCGCCGATAGTGCCGCGCCGGGCGGTTGGTCTTGGTGTCGAGGATCAGGTCGTAGCGCTCGCCGCGGGTGGTGAAATCCTCCTTTGTGTAGTCGATCACCTGCCTGTAGCCAGAGGCCCGCATGAGGTCGGCCTTGTCGCCATGGTCGACACCGGTGAGATCGTCGCAGCCCCGTGCCCGCAGCATCTGCGCCGCCAGTGTCCCCATGCCACCGCCGGCTCCATTGACGAGGATGCGGGCACCGGCCGGCACGTTGCCGGCAAGACGCAGGCTCTGGAGCGCCAGGGTGGCAGCATGGGGAAGCGCGGCCGCGGTCGTGAAATCCATGCTTGCTGGCATCTTCGTCACGGCCGCCACCGGCGCGCACACGGCCTCCGCAAACGCACCGAAGCCGGCTTCCGACACATCGCCATAGACCCGGTCACCGACGGCAAGGCCGGTCACGTCCGTACCGACAGCATCGACGACGCCGGCCACATCGACACCGGGGATCCTGATCCTCGGCCGCCACAGGCCGCAGAGCAGGCGGATGTAGAGCGGGCTGCCGCGCACCATGCCCCAGTCCCAGTCGTTGACACCGGCGGCGTGGACCCGCACCCGCACCTCGCCGGCGGCGGGCTCGGGCGTCGCCACCTCGTCAAAACCGAGATCGTCGGTGGTGCCGTAACGGGAGAGGATCAGCGCGCGCATGAGGGATCCGCCAGCGTCGGAGGTTGTCGTGAAGGCGCCTCACCCGAAACCAAAGCGTAGCTGGTGCTGCGGCCACCGCCCGGCTCCTTCTCCAGGATACCGCGCGCGATCAGATCGTTGATGTCGCGCAGCGCGGTATCCGGCGAGCACTTTTCGATCTTCGCGTACTTGGACGAGGTCAGCTTTCCCCGGAATCCGTTCAGCAGACGATTGAGCATGTCGCGCTGGCGGGCGTTGAACGCGGCGTCTTTGTGCTCGTCCCAGAAGCGCGCCTTCCTGAAGACATGCGCGAGAGCGTCCTCCGCGCGATCGATGGCCCGATCGAGACAGCCGAGGAACCAGTCCAGCCACGGCGTGACGTCGAGATCGCCCTTCTGCGTCCTCTCCAGTATCGCGTAGTAGGCTTTGCGTTCCTGCCGGATTTGCGTGGACATGCTGTAGAAGCGCTGCGGGCTGCCCTCGGAGCGGGCCAGCACCATATCGGCGATCGCACGCGCAATCCGTCCATTGCCGTCATCGAACGGGTGGATGGTGACGAACCACAGATGTGCGATTCCGGCCTTGAGCACCTGATCGGCGTCGGCTTCGCCGTTGAACCAATCCAGGAAGGCAGCCATCTCTTCAGCGAGCCTTGCGGCATCGGGCGCCTGATAATGGACGCGCTCGCGACCAATCGCGCCTGAGACAACCTGCATCGGACCTTTGGCATCGTTGCGCCAGGCGCCGACCGTGATTCTGCTGATGCCGCTGTAGCCGGTGGGAAACAGGGCCGCCTGCCACCCGAACAGCCGTTCGTCGGTCAGCGGTGTGACGTAGCTACCGGTGGCGTCGAGCATCATCTCGACGACGCCCTCAACGTCGCGGTCGGCGGGCGTCAAGGCGCCGATGTCGATCCCGAGCCGTCGCGCGATCGACGAGCGCACCTGGTTGGTATCGAGGATTTCGCCCTCGATCTCGCTGGTCTTGACCACGTCTTGCGTGAGGGTCTGGAGCACAGCCTCGTCGCGCAGGCGAAAGCCGAGCGCTTCCATGCGCCCGAGCAGCCGCCCTTGCCGATGGCGCACGGACGCGAGCTTCCTGCTCAGCGCGGTCTGGTCCCACCGGAAACGGGGCCAGTCCTCCCGCTCGTGGATATAATCCAATCTCCGCACTCCTTGCGGAGATTATGACCCCTGTTCACCGCAAACGCAACCATATTCTCCGCAGATCGTGCGGAGAATAGATCACCTGATCTCCGCACGGCCCCATCCGCGAACATGATCGCGGGGGGCACTACCCCCGAAATCGGGGGTTGACGCGCCCGCACCCGTTCTGAAGCTCCCTCCCATGTCGCCAAGCTATAGAGCCCCGATTCCGGCCAGCCGCCCCTCCTCCACCGAACCGGCGCTCGCGCAGCGATCGCTGACGCCATGACCGGCATCCTCTCCCCGCCGGCCGCACGTCTCGGTCTTCTCGCGCTTGTCGGCCTCGTGGCGCTTGCCGCCGTCTTCGGTGTGGTCGGCGCCTATCATCAGCCGCCCGACGGCCAGTCTGGTAGTCTCGCCGGGGCCATCGCCGCGCAGGATCTGCGGTTCTGGGTCCAGATCGTCACCGGGCTCGGCGCGTTCGTGATCGCCGCCTGGGTCTGGGCGCTGAAACCGCGCGACCCCGATGTCGGTCTGTTTGCCCTGTCCGGGCTGGCGACCCTGACGTTCACGTTCGCCTACATCGCACCGGGCGCGGTCGACGTATCGCTGCCGCCCGGCCTGCTCGACTTGCTCTTCAGGCTGAACTTCATTGGCGCGGTCGCGTTCGGCATCGTCATGCCGGTGCTCCTGATGCGCTATCCGGCGCGCCTGCCCGGCTATCGCGTCCTGACGCTGGCCGTCGTCGGCGTCTTCGGGATCTGGTCATTCGTCGCCGTGATCGGGCCGCTGGAGCGGCTCGTCTGGGGCTACATGATCACGTTCCTTGAGATGCTCTGCATCTGCGCGGCCGTGATCGCCCAGTTCTTCGCGACACGCTCGCGGCCCACCGACCATGCCATCGCCGTCTGGCTCGGCGTCTCGGTGCTGGTTGGTTCGGGCATCTTCATCGCCCTGATCGCCGCGCCGGCGGCGTTCGGCTATCCGCCGTTTGTCGACGAGCGCTACGCCTTCTCGTCGTTCCTGCTGATCTATATCGGCCTGGCCGTCGGCCTCACCCGGTACCGCCTCTTCGAACTCGGCGAATGGGCGTTCTACGTCCTGTTCTATGTTGTCGGCGCGCTCATCCTGCTGGCGATCGACCTCGTGCTCGTGGTCTTTATATCGGTCGACGCGCGTGTGGCGTTCGGCGCAGCACTGCTGCTCGTCGCACTCGCCTACCTGCCGGCGCGCGACTGGCTGTGGCGGCGCTTCCTGCAGATCCGCCGGCTCGACGAGCACGAACTGATCCAGTCGGTCATCGATGTAGCGTTCGAACCGGCCGAGGGTGCGCGCCATGATCGCTGGCGGGCCCTGTTCGGGAAGCTCTTCGATCCGCTGGAGATATCCGCCGGTGGTGACGGCGGCGAAGCGGCGGTGCGCGACGACGGCACCGGGCTCTTTGTGCCGGCAACCGCGCACATGCCGGCCATGGTGCTTCGGTATCCCTGGCGTGGCCGGAGCCTGTTCGGTCCCCGGCACCTGCGCACGGCGCGGCGTCTGGTCGATGTCATGCAGCGGGCCGAGGCCGGCCGGCATGCGTATGATCTGGGCGTTGCCGAGGAGCGTGCGCGGATCGCCCGCGACATGCACGACAACATCGGCTCGCAACTCCTGAGCGCCCTGCACAGCCCGGCGCTCGAGCGCAAGAACCTGATGATCGGCCAGACGCTCAGCGATCTCCGCGACATCATCCGCAACGCCACCCGGCCGGGCCTTCCCCTGGAGGAGGCGCTCGCCGACCTTCGCGCCGAGACGGCCGAGCGGCTGGAGCCGACCGACATCGTGCTCAGGTGGAGTGCAGCCTGCGACGACGACGCGGCCCTTTCGCCCGATGCCGCCCACGCGCTCCGCTCGCTGGTGCGCGAAGCCACGAGCAACATCATCCGCCACGCCGAAGCCTCCAGAGCTGATGTTTCGATCGACTGCTCGGATGGCGACATCCGCCTCAAGCTGAGCGACGACGGCGGCGGTTTCGATCCGGACGCCGTGACGGACGGCACGGGGCTCAACAACATGCAGGCCCGCGCGGAGGCGCTTGGCGGCGACTTCGAACTCTCGTCCGGCGCCAGCGGCACGGACATCCAAGCGCGCTTGCCCTATACCGGTCGACGGGCGGTCGAGGCGACAACCGGCTGAGATGCCTCACCCGCCGTCGTCCATCGACACGTTCAGGCCCATGCGCGTGGCGTGCCAGGACGCCTCGGCGCGCGATGAGATGCCGAGCTTGCGGTAGATGTCCTTGATGTAGCCGGCGACGGTGTTCTCGGTCAGACCGAGTTGCCCCGCGACTTCGGCATTGCGCAGCCCGCGGGCGATCAGGGCCAGCACATCCGTTTCGCGCGGGGTGAGCTGCGTTTCGGCGCTCACCGGCCCGGTCTTGCGGAAATGGCTCATGATGCGGCGCGCGATCACCGGCGACAGCGCCGGAATGCCGTGGCTGATCTGGCGCAACTGGTGGGCCAGCACCGCGGCGTCCTGGTCCTTGAGCAGGTAGCCCTCCGCGCCCTGGGACAGCGCCGCGACCACATCCGCGTCGTCGCCCATCACGGTGGTGATGACGCAGACCGTTGCCGGGTGCGCTTGCCGCAGCCGCTTCAGCAGATCGAGACCCGAGCCGTCCGGCAATCTGAGATCGATCAGCGCCAGATCGGGCGCGGGTTCCATGGCGGCGAAGCCGGCGCTCAGGTCCCGGGCCTCGACGATCTCCGCCCCCGGAAACGCATCGCTGGCGATGGTGCCAAGCCATCGCCGCGTCTCCGCAACGTCTTCGAGGATCAGGATTCGCTTCAAGCCTTTTGTACCTTGCTGCTTATACCTTGCTGTGCGCCGCTGCCCGTGTGGCACCGCGACCGGGTTGATCAAGAAAATCGCAGTCCGATCAAGGCCGTTACCCCCTGTTCGAGGGGTAGACCCTGCCACCACTGTTCATGTTTTTCGTCCCGAGGGAAGACGCCGCGTCTCCGGACACCTGTGCCTGTCGCCAGCATCCGGAGGCCGGTGGAGTGAGTTTTTCCGGACGACCGCACAGGCAGGCGGGAACGGAGACAGTCGTGTACACCGGCAACGCAAGATGCATCTGTGCCACCCTGGCGCTTCTGGGCCTTGGATCGGCGGCGAACGCCCAGGACCTCCTGACCTACGACAACGGCACCAACATCGCCGGACACGACGTCTCCGGCGACGGCTCCGTCGTGGTCGGCAAATGGGACAGCCAGGCGATGCGCTGGACGGAGGCGACCGGACCCGTCCAGATCGACGGACAGGAAGCCCACGGCATCTCGGCCGACGGCACCACGATCGTCGGCTTCGAGATCATGCCGAACGGCGACGATCGCGCCTTCCGCTCGACCCAGGCGGGCGGGTTCGAGCTTCTCGACAACACCTGGGCCGACGGCTCTGGCATACTCGAGGAGTCGATCGCCTACGATGTCTCGGGCGACGGTTCGGTGATCGTCGGCCGGGGATTCGACTGGACGACGGTGGAGGGGCGCGCGATCTACTGGACGCCCCAGGGCGTCAAGAGTCTGGGCGTGTTCAACGGCGGCAACTCGTCGTTCGCCTATGCGGTGTCCGCCGACGGCAAAACGATCGTCGGCAGCTCCAACAGCAGCAGCCCCGGCCAGACGGCGTTCTCGTGGACAGAGCAGAGCGGGCTTGTCAGCCTCGGCCGCCTGAACAACGGCACCGTGTCGGAAGCGCGCGGCGTCTCCGACGACGGCAGTGTCATTGTCGGCCAGGCGGCCGACGGCGCCGCCCTTCAGTCGCTGCGCGCGGTGCGCTGGGTGAACGGCGGTGCGATCGAATCTCTGGGCGGGCTGTTCACCGGCGGCAGTTCGCAGGCGCACGCGGTCTCCGGCAACGGCCTGGTGATCGTCGGAGCCGCCAACGAGCTCTCCGGGTTCGCGCTTCGGGCGATGCGCCACACCGATGCCGACGGGATGGAAACGGTGGAGGACTGGCTGCGCCGCAACGGCGTCACCATCCCCAGCAACATCACCCAGATGGCGCACGGCGTCAGCGAGGACGGCTCGGTGATCGTCGGCGAAGCCTATGACAACCGGATGTTCATCGCGCGGGGGCCGGCCGCGACGGGTGGCGGCAACGACTCGGGTGGTGGTGGCAACGAGGGCGGTGGCGATCAGGGCGGTGGCGGCAATCAGGGCAACGGCATCGTCACCCTCGAGGATGTCGCCGAGTCGCTCACGGGCACGAGCGCTGCCGTCGGCTCGGCGCTGTCGAACCTGGACACGCTGCTCAACGGCGCCGGCAGCCGTCCGCTCGACCGGCGAGTCGACCCGGGACGTTCAACGATGTGGATGACCGGTGATCTGGGCCTGTTCGACGCCGGGTTGTGGGACGGCGGTCTTGGCCTCGCCGAAATCGGCTTCGGACACAACACGGGGCCGGTCCAGATCAACGCCTCGTTCGGCCTTGGTCGCAGCGGCACCAATACGACGCTCGGCGGCAACACCCGCATCGGTACGGTATCGGCCAAGATCGAGGCCGCATCGCGGCTGGTGCCGACACGGGACGGCGGCCTCTGGGGCGTGGTGACCGGAACGGGCGTTTTCGGCCGTGCGGACATCAGCCGCAACTACCTCGCCAATGCCGGCGCCGTCGTGACCTCCTCCGGCGAAACGGACCTTGCAGGCTACGGCGTACGGGCGCGCCTGCAGTGGGAGAACGCCGTGCCCCATGTCTCGCCCTACGGCGAACTGTCGTGGTCGGAGGCCTGCCTGGGCAGCTACACCGAAACCGGAGGTCCCTTCCCCGCCGCCTTCAACCGGCGCTGCCAGTCGAAGGCGCTGCTGCGCTATGGCGCCGATGCGACGGTGCCGGTCAGCGACCGCCTGCGCCTCATCGGCACGCTCGAAGGTGTTCTTAACGTAGGCGGCAGCACCGCCCCCGGATCGGGCCAGCTTGTCGGGCTCCAGACGTTCTCGGTCCCGGGCGCCGGCAACCGGAACGCCTGGGTGCGCGGCGGCGTCGGTTTCGAAACGAACGTCACCGAGCGCGCAGTGTTCAGCCTCATGGCCAACGGCACCGCGGGCGGCGGCACCACGAGCGCGTGGCTCTCGGCCCACCTTCGTTCGGTCTTCTAGGACGGGCCCGGTCGGTTGGCCGGCGCCGGTGACGTGCGGTCCCATAGCCGAACGAGGATCAGGCAGCCCGTAGCCGCGTGAGAGACCGTTTCCGGCGAACGGCGTCACGCGCCTTGCGCGACGCCGCCCTTGGCCGTCAGACCGGAGCCGGCCTTACCAGGTCTGGTAGGACGAGGCCCGGTTGTTCATCAGCGCCCCGAAACCCGGCGTGTCGGTCGTGATGACCCGGCAGAAGCCGCCGTAACCCGGGTCCACGCACAGCCGGATGCCGGCGCCGCCGAACACGCGGATCGACGAGATCCTATCGTCAGCCCGGATGCTGTGTTTCCGCATAGGCGCTCGGGCTCAGACGAAAGAAACCTCGGTATCGCTGCCAAGCTTGCCTTGAATCGATAGCTCCGCTTTCCAGTTCGACGATCAGGATGCCGAGTTGTTGTGCACGAAAATCATGGAGTCGCTGACGCGCGTCGAACCCGAGCTTCTGCGTTGCGGCGGGCACGGCGATCGATAACGCGGCGAAGAAGACAAGCAACAGGCTTGTGCTGCGCTTCAATGCATGGCCACCGCTTTGCTCAGGTGCGGTCGCACGCTCATTGAGGACGGCGAGGAACAGTACGAACAGAAGGATGAACCACTCAACCATAGCAGTGAACGTAGAATAGCGTCGGTTCACTCGCTCGTGAGACTGCTCCCGAGTCATTTGATTCTTGAACTCCTTTAAAAAACTGAGCTTCACTATCTCGTCGCGAGCACTCGTTTCCAATGTATCCGGCTGATTCGCCAAGCTCCGAATGCGTGCATCATAGCTCTGGCTTAACTGATTAACCTGAGCGCTTGTTTGCTCAGTCTCCTGGTAGAAATACCAAAACTGAACAAATATAAACAATGATATGCTAGCCATCGTAAATATGGCGATGATTATAGCAACTATGTTTAGATTTAACTTCATACAGAAATTCACTCGAGGATCAATACATGTGATTCTTGGATCAATCGACAATCAAAAATTCAGAGAAATGAAGAATGAACAAGTCGACACAGCAGTTATAAATCAACGATTCTCATCGATCTGTATCAGAACATCAGGCAAATAAACACGCCATGGAGATCCGCTAGAATACGATAGCAAGGCTTGCAGGGCAGGTACACAAAAACCTATCGATCACAACAGCGACGCGCGAGCATGGCGAAGACGTACAAATCGTTACCCTCCTAGTGAGCTCGCCGCTTGGCCTAATAGTTTCCCGAGTGGGTATCTCAACAGGGCGGCCAAGCTTCGCAGAAGCATCAATCCGCAGCGACGAACTACACGACTTCGCGATCCGCCTCCCAAGCCTGATCGATGAACCGGAACGAAGCACCTAAGCGGTGCGACGATGCCTAGACTAGTGTCGAAACGCCGCTCCTGAAGAACACCTTGTTCTGGTGCGGGCGGCCGGGATCGAACCTGCAAGGGGGTTGCCCGAGGGATTTACGATCGTGAACGGTGCACTTATCTATTTGATATTATACAATTTCTTGTCACCGCTCGCCGTCGGCATCCAGAATAGTCCTACCAGTCAGGTTTCTCGGGAGGCGACCTGTCGCCTGGGCTTCTGCGATGATCGCAGCGTTCGGATCCGGATGCTCCTTAATAGCTTCACCAAAAACGGAAGCTCTCAGTATCTGAGCCACAAGGAGATCCATGTCGTGAATAGGATCCTCCCCGTAGCTATCGTAGTAGCGAGCGTATTTTCGGGAGTCATATACATCGGGGGCACCGCCGTGGATCACGGCCGCCCGCAAATCCATCAATAGGCTCAAGCGCGCATGCGAGACGTGACTGCCAATCGTCGAGCGAACTCCGTCAATGACAGTCTCTGTCCTGTCCTTGCCGAGGGCAGCGTCCAAAGTCATGCAAAGAACGGGGAAGCGCTCGGATAGCTCCAAGAACCAAGCACGGTAGAAGTACTCAAGGGCGTGAAGCTGACGACGGCTCGCTCGGTCGCCCTTGATGATCTTCGCAGAAAGTCGGGCGAGCCAAGGGTGATCACTCTCAGTAATCGTGATGTGGTTCATCAAAGGCGGTGTATGAGGCTCCCCGAACGATATGGTTATACCGTTGTCACCAAGCGTTGCTTGGCCGCCCTCCAACTTTCGAATGTTGAACTGGTGTCTATATCGATGGCGAGGGGTCAATGCGACACCGCCCAAAACAGCGGCACGCATCCGCTCGGCAGCACGGACAACGGGCGAGCGAACTCCCAACCAAGCAGAGGGTGACCAAATCTCACCCTTCCAATCCCTAAGCGGCGGAAACTGCGTCGGCGTCAACTGGTCCACGTCAACAGGCCCCAACAAGTGCGACCGACAGAGTGAGTCCGGGGTCGTCAGGAAGAACGCCTCTGAGTGAAACTCTGAACTGATCTTGACGGTTGCAAGCGGAAATAGGGTCAGCTTGTCCTGCGGCTTGAAGATGGACGATGCTGCGAGTGCATCCGCTAGCGCATTCTTAGCATTCTCAGATACGTGCCGGTCGTATGTCCCCTCGATCGTCCTCAGGAACACATCGTGCGCCAAGTATCCGAAGTTCTCCGAAATAAAATCCTGCAGCATCGACCTAATGGTGTCGACGGCCAGATACCGGAGGTATGGGGGGCCGATCCTGCGAACGAACAGCGATGCTCGGACAAGCCTCTTTCGACTGTAAAAAATACACACCCCGAACCGTCGCTCCCAAAGCGGCGCGCCCGGCTCGCCGAAAGAAAACGAAGCCAATTGGCCATCGTCACCGCTCGATTCGGTAATCGCTTGCAGCAGCAACTCTACGGCCTCTCGATGACTCCGGTTGTGGGCCACTCGGTTGCCTCGGTATTGTGATCCGGTTCGCCGTCAGGTGTTCTATCGCTCGTGGAGCAAGGGGAGAAGGCCGAGCGGACGCTGCATCCGACACGCTGAGGGCTCCACGGCCTCGAACGGATCGCGCTGGTGCGGGCGGCCGGGATCGAACCGGCAAGGGGGTTGCCCCCCGAGGGATTTTAAGTCCCTTGCGTCTACCAATTCCGCCACGCCCGCACGCCGACCGGGGTAAGCCCGGCGGCTGGCGAACGCAAGCGCGGCCGGTCCCGGCAACGTCATTCCCCGCGCTGTCGGGCACCGCAGAAGATATCGTAAGATATATCTCTTGACAGAGCGTCCGTGCCGCTTATCTGTGTATCGTAAGATACATCATAAGGAATGAACATGCACCGCCATCACCCCCACGACGGCCATCACGCCTGTCATCCCCACCATGACCACGACGGCCACCATCACTGGCACGCCGCCGGCCATGACGACCCCCACCACGATCCCCACCATTGGCACGCGGCCGGCCACGACGAGTCGCCGTACCGCCGCTGGCGCAAGCGACGCCGGCGTGGCGGACCGGGCGGCGGCGGCTTCCGCATCGGCAAGATGCTCGGCGACGGCGATCTCAAGCTGATCGTGCTCGCCCTGCTCGCTGAGGGCCCGCGCCACGGCTACGACGTCATCAAGGCGCTGGAGGAGAAATCGAGCGGCATCTACAGCCCCTCGCCCGGCGTCGTCTATCCGACACTGACCTTCCTGGAGGAAGCCGGCTACGCCACCTCCGCCGCCGAGGGCACCAAGAAGGTCTACACCATCTCCGAATCCGGCGAGGCCCATCTGGAGGAGCACCGCGAGGTGGCCGAGGCGATCCTGTCCGAGATCGAACGGGTAGGCAAAAAGATGGCCCGCGCCCGCGCCTGGTCCGACTGGGCCGAGGGCGCGCCCGACACGCCCGCCCTCCAGGCGCTCAACAAGGCGCGACGGCGCCTGCGGGCGCTGATCGTCGACGCCGTCGAAGGCGACGAGGAGGAGCAGGTCCGCCTGACCGACATCCTCAACCGCGCCGCCGACGAGGCGCTGGGCAAGAAGGACGGCTAGATCCGCCGCATGGGCAAGCGATTCCGGGTCTGCGCAGCACCGCTTCGCGCTGCGGCGCGCCCGGAATGACGGAGAAGTTGGAGGCTCCGCCGGAGCGATCAAGGCAACCAACTGGCTGATCGCCGCCAAACCCCTCGCCGTCATTCCGCACGCGGTGCGGCATCTTCGATGACGCTCCGCAGATGCGGGATCCAGCGCCACACTGAGGCAACGGATTCCGCAGGAGCGAAATCGCCACACGTCACCAAGAGGTTCACAGGCTCAGGTCAATCCGCCCGGCGTTGAATGCGGCGAATGGCGCCATCTCAAGAGAGTTCAGACGTTACGTCCACTTGGAATCTCATCGGATGAACTGATCAACATAGTCGTCGCCGAACCCGACCGCCGCGTAGTGTTTTCGGCACATATCGATCTTGGTGAACACATCCTCATAACCCAGCGTTTTGCCGTACGGATCGACATAAAGCATGACGCCGTTGACCTGAAAATAGGTGATCATCTCGTCAACATCGTCGGGGACGACAAGAGTGTGCGTCTCGCCCGGAGGCTCAAAAACATAGCTTCCCTCGCGAGCTTCCCACTCATGTTCCAGATAGCGCCACCGGCCCTTCAGAACGAATCCATGCACAGGCTGCGGGTGGCGATGGCGGGAGAGAATACCCGCCTTGCGGACCCGCAGCATATTCATCCAGTACCCTTGGGACCGGTTGAGACACAGTGGCCGGAACCAGACATTCTCTGCCTGCGGCACCCAGATACGTTCGTCGCCGGCCAGCGCGTCGGCGATCACGATCTCATCCTGCGCGTCCGGTGGAAATGGCAGTTGGTAAGGCATTCCCTTCTCGACATCTTCAGTGGACATCATGATCCCCCCAGCTCGCTGAATAGCCACCATCGACGGACGACGCGGGGACGCCGCCCGTCAGCCCTTCTCCACGAACGCGGCGAAGGCGTCCGCGTAGTCCGGATGCCAGCGCGACAGAGGTGGGCGGTTCTCGGTGATGTCGTCGGCGGCCCACCGGATACGGAGCGCATCGAGCTCGCTGGAGACCTCGTTGTCGGGGCAGATGATGTAGAACTCGCCCTGCCCGGTCGCCGCCAGCATCGCGTCGACGACCTGATCCGGCCACCACGCGCCGGCCGGCTTCTCGGTTCCGCTGGCCGCCACCAGCCCGGTGAAGGTCCAGCCCGGCACCAGAAGGTGGGCGCTCACCTGGCAGCCATCGATGTTGCGGAGTTCGTGCTGCAACCCCTCGGTCACCACCTTCACGCCGGCCTTCGACGCATTGTAGGCGGCGTCGCCCGGCGGACAGGTGATCCCCTGCTTGGAGCCGGTATTGACGATCGCCGCCGGCTTGCCCTGGTCGATCATCACCTGCGCGAACGCCTGCACGCCGTTGATGACGCCCCACAGATTGGTGCCGAGCACCCGCTCCCAGCCGTCGTAGTTCTCGAACGTGCCGCCGCCACCGCCGGTGCCGGCATTGTTCATCAGCACCGCCACGTCGCCGAAGGCCGCAAGCGCCTTGTCGCGCAGGGCCTCGACATCGCTACGCCGGCTAACGTCCGTGACGACGGTGATCACCTCACCGCCGATGTCGGTGGCCGCCTGCTGCAGCCGGTCGGCGTCGATGTCGGCGAGTACCAGCCGCATACCATAGCCGGCAAAGCGCTTGGCAGCCGCCAGCCCGATACCGCTGGCCGCCCCCGTGATGACCGCCGTGCGTTCCGCCGCAATCGCCGGATGAAGCTCCATGTCCGTGCCCTCTTTCTAGCCGTGGTCGCCGCCGGAGATCGGCGGCTGGAACGAGTAGCCCATGTCCCACGGGAAGTAGATCCACGTGTCCTGGCTCACCTCGGTGATGAACGTGTCCACCAGCGGGCGTCCCGCCGGTTTGGCGTACATGGTGGCGTAGTGGCATTCGGGCACCATCTCGCGCACCCGCCGCGCCGTCCTGCCGGTATCGACAAGGTCGTCGATCACCAGGAGCGCGCTGCCGTTACCGTCGCCGAGGTCGACCACGTTCCGGGCGATCTCCTTGAGCACCGCCAGGTCCCCCTGGTCCTGGTACTCGTGATACGAGGCGACGCACACGGTCTCGATCAGGCGGATGCCGAGTTCGCGCGCGATGATCGCCGCCGGCACCAGCCCGCCCCGGGTGACGCAGATCATCGCCTCCCACTTGCCCTGCCCCGCCAATCGCCAGGCCAGCGCCCGCGAATCGCGATGGAACTGGTCCCACGAGACCGGAAACGCCTTGTCGCCATGGGGATCGCTCATCGTCGTGCCTCCGCTGTCGCCGCCAGCATCGCGCGCACGCGCGCCTCGGCCTCGTCGAGCCGCGCCGCCTCGCGGGCGCGCAGCACGACCGTTGTGGTGAAACCGGTCTCGCGGTCGTAGTGGGGATAGCTGCCCATGGACACGTCGGGGAAGGCCTTCTGAAGCTCGCCCAGCGGCCCGGCAATGTCGCCTTCCCGGTGATTGGTCGGCAGCGAGCGCGACTGCATCACCGTCCCGGTCTTCAGCCGGGGCAGGAGATCGTCGAGCATCGACTGCATGATCGACGGCACGCCGGCCATCACGTGGACGTTGTCGACCGAGAAACCGGGCGCCCGCGAGACCGTGTTGTCGATCAGGACCGCGCCGTCCGGCATGCGGGCCATGCGTAGGCGCGCCTCGTTCATCTCGTCGCGCGGGATGATCTCCAGGAGCTTGTCGAGGGCGCGCTCGTCCACGTCGATCGCGCGGCCCAAGGCCCTGGCGACCGCGTCGGCGGTGATGTCGTCGTGGGTCGGGCCGATGCCGCCGGTGGTGAAGACGTGGTCGTAGCGGGTCCTGAGCGCGTTGACAGCGGCCACGATGTCGTCCTCGTCGTCGGCCACGATCCGGACCTCGCGGAGATCGACGCCGACCTCGGTCATCCGGTCGGCCACGTAACCAATGTTCTTGTCCTTGGTCCGACCGGACAGCACCTCGTCGCCGATGACGATCAGCGCGGCTGTGACGATCTCCTCGGGACTGTCGGTGGTCATGGGCCTTCCCTATGGGCGGTCCGTGTACAACGGGGTTGCCGCCTGCTCAAGGCGGACCCATAACCGCCCGCGATGCGGTTTGAAGCTCCCCTCGTGCCCGCGGTCCTGCTGCGCCGCTACAAGCGGTTTCTCGCCGACGTGGAATTCGCGGGCGGCGAGACGACGACGGTCCACTGCGCCAATCCCGGGGCCATGACCGGGCTGGCGGAACCGGGTATGCGCGTGTTCCTGTCGCGCTCGGCCAACCCGAAGCGCAAACTCCCGTGGTCGTGGGAGCTGGTCGAGACCGGCACCGGCCTGGTGGGTATCAACACCGCCCACCCCAACCGGCTGGTCGCGGAAGCCGTGGCCGACGGCGCGATCGCGCCGCTCGCCGGCTACGCCGATATCCGCCGCGAAGTTCGCTACGGCGAGAACTCGCGGGTCGACCTCGTGCTGGAAGGCAACGGACGAGCCGCCTGCTATGTCGAGGTCAAGAACGCCCATCTGATGCGGCGCTCGGGCCTCGCCGAGTTCCCCGATTCGGTGACGAAACGAGGCGCCAAACACCTGAACGAACTGGCGAACGTGGTGCGAAACGACGGCCGGGCGGCCATGGTCTATCTGATCCAGCGCACCGACGCCGACACCTTTGCGCTGGCCCGCGACATCGATCCCGCCTACGGCGACGCCTTCGATCTCGCGCGGCGTGCCGGGGTCGAGATGCTGGCCTACGATTGCGCGATCACCACCGACGCCATCACCGTCCGCGCCGCCGTCCCGATCGCCGAAACCTGAGGCGGAGCGCCGGACGGCACGGCTTGCTTCACCCGGCCGAAACAGCCATATGCTGGGGCCATGATCACCGACTACATCGAGGCCGCGGCCGCACCCCAGAAGAACGACGGCCGGATCAAGCTGCACGGCCCGGAGGCCTTTGCCGGCATGCACAAGGCCGGCGCGCTGGTGGCCGATTGCCTCGACGCGGTCGGCGACGTGGTGCGGCCCGGCGTGGCGACCGAGGCGGTCGACCGCTTCGTCTACGAGTTCGCGCGTGACCACGGCGCGATGCCCGCGACCCTGGGCTACAAGGGCTACGCCAAATCGTCGTGCGTCTCGATCAACCATGTGGTCTGCCACGGCATCCCGTCGGAGAAGCCGCTCAAGGACGGCGACATCGTCAACATCGACGTCACCCTCATCGTCGACGGCTGGCACGGCGATTCCAGCCGTATGTATGGCGTCGGCAACGTCAAGCGCGCCGCTGAGCGATTGATGGAGGTGACCCACGAATCGCTGATGCGCGGCATCGCCGTGATCCGGCCCGGCGCGACCACCGGCGACCTCGGCCATGCGATCCAGTCCTATGCCGAGTCCCAGCGCTGCTCGGTGGTGCGCGATTTCTGTGGCCACGGCCTGGGCCGGCTCTTCCACGACGTCCCCAACATCCTCCACTACGGCAATCCCGGCGAAGGCGTGGAGCTGAAGCCGGGGATGATCTTCACCGTCGAGCCGATGATCAATCTCGGCCGGCCGGGCGTGAAGGTGCTCGCAGACGGCTGGACGGCCGTGACGCGCGACCGGTCGCTGTCGGCGCAGTTCGAGCACTCCGTCGGCGTGACCGAGGACGGCCACGAGATCTTCACCCTGCCGCGCGCCGAGCGCTGATTCAGTGGCTGGCGCGCCGACGGCCGGCCCCAAACCGCATTTCCTCGGCCACCGCGACCGGCTGAAGGCCCGGCTCCGCGACGCCGGCGCCGACAGCCTCGCCGACTACGAACTCCTCGAACTGCTGTTGTTCCAGGTGATCCCGCGGCGCGACACCAAGCCGATCGCCAAGGCGCTGCTGGAGCGCTTCGGGTCGTTCTCCGAAGTCCTCGCCGCGCCGGACAAGCTGCTGCTTGAGGTCGACGACGTGGGGCCCGCGGTCGTCCACCATCTCAAGCTGATGCGCGCCGCCGCCCAGCGCTTTGCCCGCGATCCGGTCCGGCAGCGTCCGGTTCTCGATTCCTGGGCCGCGGTCGTCGACTACTGCCGCGCGGTCATGGCCTACGAACAGGTCGAGCAGTTCCGGGTCCTGTTTCTCGATCGCAAGAACGGTCTGATCGCCGACGAGGTCCAGGCGACGGGCACCGTCGACCACACCCCGGTCTATCCGCGCGAGGTGGTGAAACGGGCGCTGGAGCTCTCCGCCACCGCCATCATCCTGGTCCACAATCACCCCTCCGGCGACCCGACTCCGTCGCGCGCCGATATCGAGATGACCAAGACGATTGCCGAGGTCGCGGCGCCGCTCGGCGTCCGACTGCACGATCACCTGGTGATCGGCAAGGACGGCCACGCCAGCTTCCGCGGCCTCGACCTGATCTGAACATGAAAATCCGATCAGGAAAACGACATCAAGCCACTGGAATCGGCGCCGTTCACTCCCCATAAAGGGGTCGAGACATATGTCGTTCAAAATGCTAGGCAGTGCCGCGATTCATGGCGGCGGAATCGGCCGGGAACCGGTTTCCGTCGTGCCACAGAAGCGTCATTGTCGACCGCCATAGGGGCCCGCATGATCGCGATTGCCGTTATCTCCGCCCTGCTCCTCGCCGCGGGCATCCTCGCCCAGATCGGCAGCGTCGTCGTCACCGCGCGCGCCGCGCGCTCGCGGCGCCGGCCCGTCCCCGCGCCGGCGAACGCCCCGCCGGTGACCCTGCTCCGGCCGGCCTGCGGCATCGAGAACAACGTCGCCGCCACGCTGGAATCCTCTTTCCAGCTCGATTATCCCGATTACGAGGTGGTCTTCTGCGTCGCCGACGAGAAGGATCCGGTCATTCCCGTGATCCAGGCGCTCATGGCAGAGTACGACCACATCCCGTCGCGCCTGCGCATCGGCGACGACCGCATCAGCATCAATCCCAAGCTCAACAACCTCGTCAAAGGCTGGGCCGACGCCCGCCACGACTGGGTGGTGATGACCGACAGCAACGTGCTGCTGCCGCCGGACTACATCCAGTACCTGCAATCCTACTGGGACGACGAGACCGGCCTGGTCTGCTCGCCGGCCGTGGGCGGCGCGCCGCGCAATGTGTGGGCCGAGGTCGAATGCGCCTTCCTCAACGAGCATGAGGCCCGCTGGCAGATCACCGCCGACCAGCTTGGCCGCGGCTTCGCCCAGGGCAAGACGATGCTTTGGCGCAAGGACATCCTCAACGATGCCGGCGGCATTGCGGCATTGGCCTCCGAGCCGGCCGAGGACGCGGCCTCCACCAAGGTCGTGCGCCAGGCCGGCCGCAAGGTGCGCCTGATGCCGGGGCCGTTCCTCCAGCCGCTCGGCGAGCGCTCGTTCAAGGAAATCTGGGGCCGCCAGGTGCGCTGGGCCCGCCTCCGGCGTACCAGCTTCCCGTTCCTCTACGCGCCCGAGGTGTTGACCGGCGCGGTCGTGCCCTTGGCCTCCGCGTCCATCCTCGCGGCGATGGACCTCATCCCGTTCGCGGCCGTCGCCGCACTCGCGGTCGCCTGGTACGGCATCGAGATCGTCCTCAGCCGCCTCGCCGGCTGGCACCTGTCGTGGCGCACACCCCTCATCCTGATCCTGCGCGACCTGCTCCTGCCGGTCCTGTGGGTCTATGGCTGGTCGAGCAACCGCTTCGAGTGGCGCGGCAACGCCATGGACGTCACCAATTCGTCGGCGACCGCACCCGCGCTGCCGTCGCCGTGGAAGGGACGCGAGCAGTTGCGCCATTCGGTGATCGAACTGCGCGGCAAGGCCCGCACCTCGTACCGCCGCTGGCGCCGCCGCAGCGCCGAGCTCCTGCGGGGCACCTCGCGCTAGCCTGAAGCCGCCGTTGGCGCATCCGGCCGCCTTCGGGCTAGGATGATGGCACCTGTGACGACGCGAGCGGTGCCCGCCGACCTATGCCTTCCCCGTTCGACGAAATGTATCGGCCGGACGGCCAGCCGCGGCCCGAATACGCCTTCCTCGCCGACTGGCTGAAATCGGCCGGCGCCGAAACGCTGGAGCGCCGCCGCGCCGAGGCCGAACTGCTGTTTCGCCGCATCGGCATCACCTTCGCGGTTTACTCGGCCGACGACGGCGAGGAACGGCTGATCCCCTTCGACATCATCCCGCGCATCTTCAATCAGGCGGAATGGCGGCAGCTCTCCGCGGGGCTCGAACAGCGCGTCACCGCCCTCAACCGCTTCCTGGCGGACATCTACGGCCCGGCCGAGATCCTGAAGGCCGGCGTGGTCCCGGCCGAGCTGATCTACTGCAACCCGCATTTCCGGCCGGAGATGGTCGGCCTGGCGCTCCCCCACGACGTGCACGTCCACGTCGCCGGCATCGACATCGTGCGCACCGGGCCGGACGAGTTTTACGTCCTGGAAGACAATGTGCGGACCCCCTCGGGTGTGTCCTACATGCTCGAGAACCGCGAAGTGATGATGCGCCTGTTCCCGGACCACTTCGCCGTCAACCGCATCGCGCCGGTGGAGACCTACCCGGACGAGTTGCTGGCCGCGCTGGTGTCGGCCGCGCCCGGTCGGGCGGCCCGCGAACCCACCGTCGCCCTCCTCACCCCCGGCCCCTTCAACAGCGCCTACTACGAGCACTCCTTCCTCGCCGACAAGGTCGGCATCGAACTGGTCGAGGGCCGCGACCTGTTCGTGCGCGACGATGTCGTGTTCATGCGGACGACCGAGGGCCCGCGGCGGGTCGACGTCATCTATCGCCGCATCGACGACGACTTCCTCGACCCGCTGGTGTTCCGGCCGGATTCGCTCTTGGGCGTGCCCGGCCTGATGGCCGCCTACCGCGCCGGCAACGTCACGCTCGCCAACTCCGTCGGCACCGGCGTCGCCGACGACAAGGCCGTCTACACCTACGTGCCCGACATCATCCGCTTCTATCTCGGCGAGGAACCGCTCCTGAAGAACGTACCGACCTGGCGCTGTCGCGAGCCGGACGCGCTGGCCCATGTACTCGACCACCTCGACGAGCTGGTCGTGAAGGAGGTCGCCGGGTCGGGCGGCTACGGCATGCTGGTCGGGCCTGCCGCAACCGCGGCCGAGCGCGAGGCGTTCGCGGCCAGGCTCAAGGCCGACCCGGAGGACTTCATCGCCCAGCCCACGCTGGCGCTGTCTGCCTCGCCGACCTTCGCCGAGTCCGGCATTGGCCTGCGCCACGTCGATCTCCGCCCCTTCGTCCTGGTCGGCGCCGACGGGGTGCGGATCGTGCCCGGAGGGCTGACGCGCGTCGCCCTGCGCGAAGGTTCGCTGGTGGTCAACTCAAGCCAGGGCGGCGGCACCAAGGACACCTGGGTGCTCGATGCCTGATCGGGTCGGACCATGCTGAGCCGCACCGCCGACAGCCTCTTCTGGCTGGCCCGCTATCTGGAGCGCGCCGACAACACGGCGCGGATCGTCGATGCCGCAAGCCGCCTCGCGGCGACGCCCGATTCCTACGCCGGCGGCTCCAACGAGTGGGAATCGGCGCTTGCCGCCGCCGGTGCCCTCGGCGCTTTCGTCGCGACCGGGCGGCAGCCGGACCGCGACACCGCCATCGATTTCCTGGCCTTCTCGGCCGACAACCCGTCGAGCATCAAGAGCTGCCTGCAGACGGCGCGCCACAACGCCCGGGCCGAGCGGGCGGCGCTGACCACCGACATGTGGCAGGCGATCAACACCGGCTGGCTCGATCTGCGCCGCTTCGACGGCGCGCGCATGGATCGCCAGACGCTGAACCGCTTCCTCGACGCGGTGAAGGAAGCCTGCCTGCGCTTCGACGGTTCGGCCTACCGCACCATGCTGCGCAGCGACAATTTCTTCTTCCTCAAGCTCGGCGTCTATCTGGAACGCGCCGACAGCACCGCCCGCATCCTTGACGTGAAGTACCATCTCCTGTTGCCGGAAGGCGCGCGCGTGGGCGGCGGCCTCGACTATTACCAGTGGGCGTCGATCCTGCGCTCGGTCTCGTCGGTGACGGCCTATCGCTGGGTCTATCACGACAGCCTCAGGCCCTGGCACATCGCCGATCTCCTGATCCTCAACGAAAAGATGCCGCGATCGCTCGCCAACTGTTACGACAATCTCGCCGACACGCTGGACGATCTGTCGCAGGCCTACGGGACCCAGGGGCCGGCGCAGCGCGTCGCCCGCTCCGTGTTCAGCCGGCTGCGCAACACGGAGATTTCCGAGATCTTCCAGAAACACGGCTTGCATGAATTCCTGACCGACTTCATCAAGGACAACGGTCGGCTGGGAACGGCCATCCGCGATCAGTATCTCGCCTGACGGTCCAGGAATGCGCCTCCACATCCGCCACGAAACCAGCTACGCCTATACCGCCCCGGCCCGCCGGGCGGTCGAAACCCTGCGGCTCACGCCGGGCGGTCACGAATCCCAGTTCGTCGTGAAGTGGCGGGTCGGCGTCGACCGCGACTGCATCCTGCGCGCGACCACCGATCCGTTCGGCAACAGCACCCACAACTTTACCCTCGAGGGCCCGATCGAGAGTTTCGCCATCGTTGCCGAGGGCGTGGTCGAGACCGGCGAATCGAGCGGCGTCCTGAAGGGCGCGGTCGAGCGCTTCCCGCCCGCACTCTATCTGCGCGACACCAGCCTGACCGAGGCAAACGGCAGATTGCGGCGCATGGCCGAGGCGACGGCGGACGGTGCTTCAGACCGCATCACCCTCCTGCATCAGGTCATGGAGACGATCCGCGCCAACATGCGCTTCGAGATCGACCAGACCGACACCGGCACCAGCGCCGGCGAGGCTATGAAGCTCGGTCACGGCGTCTGCCAGGATTTCGTCCACGTCTTCCTGGCGATGACCCGGCATCTGGACATTCCCGCGCGCTATGTGGGCGGCTACCTCCTGCGCGACGACGGCGCGGACGAGCAGGCTGCGGGGCACGCCTGGGCCGAGGCCTATGTGGACGACCTCGGCTGGATCGGATTCGACCCCGCCAACGGCGTCTCGCCGACCGAGGCCTATGTCCGCGCCGCCGTGGGGCTCGACTATCTCGGCGCCGCGCCGGTACGCGGCATGCGCTACGGCGGCGAAGGCGAAACGCTGTCGGTCCGCATCCACGTCAACGAGGTCGGCCGGTCATGACCTATTGCGTCGGGATTCTCGTCTCGGAAGGTCTGGTGATGCTCGCCGACACGCGCACCAATGCCGGCGTCGACAACATCGCCACGTATCGCAAGCTGCACATCTTCGCCCGGCCCGGCGAGAAGGTCATGGCGCTCGCCTCGGCCGGCAATCTGGCCGTGAGCCAGGCCGTGCTGGCGCTCGCTAACGAAGGTCTGGAGAATGCCGAGACCGGCGAGACCGAGACGCTGCTCGAGATGCCGAGCATGTTCGCCGCCGCCCAGTTCATCGGCCGTGCCGTCCGCGCCGTGCATCGCATGGAGGGCCGCGTGCCCGAGCAAGCCCAGCCCGGCGGCTTCGAGATCTCGCTCCTGCTCGGCGGCCAGGTGCGCGGCGGCCGCCTGCGTCTGTTTCTCGTCTACTCCGCCGGCAACTTCATCGAGGCCACCACCGACACGCCCTATCTCCAGATCGGCGAGCATAAATACGGCAAGCCGATCCTCGACCGCTCGGTCGAGCAGCATACGAGACTGCGCGACGCCCTGAAGCTTGGCCTGATCTCGATGGATTCGACCATGCGGTCGAATCTGAGCGTCGGCCTGCCGATCGATCTGGCGACAATCCCGCGCGACGCCTGCGAAATCGGCCTCAGCCACCGGATCGGGGCGGACGACGCCTATTTCCACGACCTGCGCGAGCGCTGGTCGAAAGCGTTGGGCAAGGCCCATGCGGCGATCCCGCCACCACCTTATGAGAACGTCGGGGAGCAGACATGAGCGATCGTATCGCGCTGGTGACCGGGGGCGGCACCGGCATCGGCAAGGAAACGGCGGCGGCGCTGGCCGCCGATGGCTTCACCGTTGTGCTGGCGGGACGCCGCCGCGATCCGCTGGACGCGGCCGCCGCCGCCATCGCGGCCGAGAGCGGCAAGGCCGTCGCCATCACCGCCGACGTTGCCGACAAGGCCTCGGTCGCCGCCCTGTTCACCGAGATTCGCCAGCGCTTCGGCCGCCTGGACGTCCTGTTCAACAATGCCGGCGTCTTCCTGCCCGAGACCGACTTCGAGGATCTGCCGTTCGCGGACTGGCAGCGGGCGCTGGCCATCAACCTGACGGGGGTGTTCCTGTGCATGCAGGAGGCCTTCCGGATCATGAAGGCACAGCACCCGCGCGGCGGCCGGATCATCAACAACGGATCGATTTCGGCCTATGTTCCGCGGCCGCTCGCCGTGTCGTACACCGCCACGAAGCACGGCGTGACCGGCCTGACCCGGCAGGGTGCGCTCGACGGCAGGGCCTTCGATATCGCTTGCGGGCAGATCGACATCGGCAACGCCGCCACCGACATGACCGCGCGGCTGGACAGCGGCGCCACCCAGTCCGACGGCACCAAGGCGACGGAGGCGCGCATGGACGCGCGTCACGTCGCCGACGCGGTGGTCTACATGGCCAACCTGCCACTGGACACCAACGTGCTGACGATGACGGTCATGGCCAACCGCATGCCCTATGTCGGCCGCGGTTAGGCTGCCTCGATTCGCACCCGGCTGCCGGCGTCAACGCGCGCCAGAGCCGTCACGTCGTCATCGCTCAGCGCCCAGATGTTGCAGGGGCTCGCCAGCCGGATTTCGTCGCCGCGGCTGATCGGCGTGCGGCCGAAACCGATGGCGATCGCCTCGCCATCGGGCCAGTAGGCAATCTCGCCACGTTCGACGACGTCCCTGGCGTCGTCCTCCCGCGCCGCGGTGACCGGCACGGTGAAGTAGACCTCCTCGCCCCAGGTCATCACGCTTCCCGACAGGGGAAGCGCATCGATGATCGCCGCCGCGGTCGGCGTCGGCAGCGTTCGAACATGAAGGGTCACTTCGTCGAAGATGATGCGCAGGTCAGTCATGACGACAGTGCGGTCAATGGAGGTTGAGCTGCTGACGCACCAGCCGGACCTCGCCGGGCTTGACGAGGCGACAATGCGCGACCTTGACCGAATGCAGCGGGCCTTCCAGCTCGCGCCGCCAGAAATCGAGGAACTTCGTCAGGACCGGGTAGGACGGCGCCAGATCGTAGTCCTGCCAGACATAGGCTTGCAGCATCGACGGGTGGTCCGGCATCCCGTAGAGGATTTCCGCCGTTGTCAGGCCATAACCGCGGAGTTGCAGGTCAAGGTCGGTGGCAGGCATGGGCAGGCGCTCCGTTCTGACGGTCGGAGGTCAAGGCTTGCGCAAACCGCCCACCATTTCAACGCCGTGTGCGCGGAAAAACCCATGGAAAACAACAGATTGGCAGCACGCCGGAGAGTCTGCTAGCAGGGCCGCCGTTCACCGGTCGGCGGTGACTCGCCACAGCGTGCCGTTGCCGTCTTCGCTGACGATCAGCGCCCCTTCGCTGTCGACCGCCACGCCCACGGGCCGTCCCCACACCCGCTCGTCGGAGATGACAAAGCCGATCATGAAGTCTTCGTAGGCGCCTGTCGGGACTCCGTTTTCCATGATGAGGCGCACGACCTTGTAGCCGGTCCGCTCCGAGCGGTTCCACGAGCCGCGCAGGGTCACGAAGGCGTCGCCGCGATAGTCGGCCGGGAAGGCGTCGGCCTCGTAGAAGGCGATTCCCAGCGGCGCCGAGTGCGGCTGGAACAGCACCTCCGGCACCGTCACCTCCCCGGCGAGATCGGGCCGGGCGCCGGCGAGGCGGGGATCCTCGTTGGCGCCGATGTAGAACCACGGCCAGCCGTAGAAGCCGCCTTCGCGCACCGTGGTCGCGTAATCGGGGGGCAGGTCATCGCCCAAGCCGTCGCGCTCGTTGACCACGCACCACAGGTCGCCCGTGGCGGGCTGAACATTGAGGCCGGAGCAGTTGCGCAGCCCCGTCGCGAAGGTCTGCGGCCCCTCGCCCTCGGGCGAATAGGTGAGCACCACGGCGCGGTTTTCCTCCTGCCCCCAGGTCGCGCCACGGCCGAAGCGCGCCTCGTGGGCCTCGCGCTGCGCCGGCGTGATCCGGGCCATGCCCCGCGCGACGTTGGAGAGCGAGCCGACCGCGACGAACAGGCGCTCCCCGTCCGGGGAAAAGGCAAGGTCGCGGGTCCAGTGCCCGCCGGTGGGCAGGTCGTCGATGATTCGCTCGGCCGGGCCGGTCGGCTCCAGCGCCCCGTTCTCGTAGGGATACCGCACCACCCCGCCGGTCTCGGCGACATAGACCCACGCGGGATCGTCGCCGGGCGGATGGAAGGCGATCCCGTAAGGTGCATCGAGGTCTTCCGCGAAGGTCGAGCGGGTCGGTGCCCCGGCCCGGTTCATGCGCAGGACCGACAGGCGACCACCGGCGCTTTCGGCAACGAACAGGTCGCCGTTGGGCGCCGGGCGGATGGTCCGCGGTCCGATCAATCCGTCAGCCAGGAGATCGACGCTGAAACCATCAGGGACCTGCGGGATCGTGTCCGGCGGCCGCCGGAACAGGGAGGCAGCATTCCCGACCGAGCGCGAGGCGAAAGGCGGCGGCAGATCGGCGGGGGTGATCAGGCGACGGACGCCGGGCTCGTCCCACCGCCAGCTTCCGAAAGCCGCCTCGCCCGTCAGGACGCGGTCCTCGGCGACCGCCGCTCCACTTGCCGCCACGAGCAGCCCGGCCATTCCCAGCGTCACCGCGTGCTTCACCCGCATCGAGAGTCTCCCCTGCTTTCGCATCGTCGCCACCCGATGATACATGTAGCCATAGTCGGGCAAGGTCGAGGCCCGCAACGCAGGCCCCTTTTCGTCATGGACGATATGGTCGATCGCGATCTTCTTCGCTGGTACGCCGATGTGGGCGTCGATTGTGCGATCGACGAGACGCCGCACGACCGCTTCGCCGCTCCGGCGCCGGAGCCTGCACCCGAACCGGCCCGGCCGGCGGCACCCGCGCCCGCACCGGCGCCCGCCCAGGTGACCACGGCAGCCACGACGGCCGACTCGGCCGATGCGGCGCGCGACACGGCGGCCGCGGCGGCCACGCTGGAGGCGCTGCGCGCCTCGCTGGACGCTTTCGAGGGCTGTGCCCTGAAGCGCACCGCCACGCAACTCGTCTTTGGCGACGGTGACCCCGACGCCCGCGTCATGTTCGTCGGCGAGGCCCCCGGTCGCGAGGAAGACCGGCAGGGCCTTCCCTTCGTCGGCCGCTCCGGCCAGCTCCTCGAGCGCATGCTGGCGACGATCGGCCTCGAGCGCAGCGCGACCTACATCGCCAACGTCGTGCCGTGGCGACCACCGGGCAATCGCACCCCGACACCGCAGGAGACCGCAGCCTGCCGCCCCTTCCTCGACCGGCAGATCGAGCTGGTCGCGCCCGAGGTGGTGGTGTGCCTCGGCGGCGCCGCCGCCAAGGAGATGCTGGCGACATCGGAAGGCATTCTGCGCCTGCGCGGACAATGGCGGACCTTCGCGACGCCGACCTTCGAGACCCGGGCCATGGCAACCCTGCATCCGGCCTATCTCCTGCGCCAGCCGGCCCAGAAACGCCTGGCGTGGCGCGACATGCTGACCGTGAAAGAAGCGCTCGACAGGCCGCCGCCAAAGGCGTAAGGCCGCCGCGCATACCAGTTTCCGCGAGGCTCCGATGGCCGGTCCACGGGTCGCAATATCCTCCCTCCTGCTCGGCACCGCCTTCCTGCTTCTCGGCAACGGCCTGAACGGCGTGCTCCTGCCGGTGCGCGGGTCGCTGGAGGGCTTCGATACGACCCAGATCGGCCTCCTGGGCACGGGCTGGGCGATCGGCTTCATCGGCGCTACTCTCGTCGTGCCCTATGTGGTGCGACGCGTCGGCCACGTACGCGGCTACGGCGCGCTCGCCTCGCTGGCCGCCGTCGCCATGCTCCTGTGCGGCATGATCGTGACGCCGGTGTCGTGGATCGTGCTGCGGGTTCTCAGCGGCTTCTGTTTCGCCGGCGCGGCGATGATCGTGGAAAGCTGGCTGAACGAGCAGTCGACCGCCGAGAACCGCGGCCGCGTTTTCTCCATCTACCAGATGGTGCACTTCGCCGCCTCGACCGGCGGCCAGTTCCTGCTGGTGCTGCGGCCGCCCGACGATTTCTTTTTCTTCGCGCTGGCCGGCATCTTTTACTGCCTGGCGATCCTGCCCACCGCCCTGTCGACGGCGCGCAGCCCGGCGCCGCTGAGCACCACGCGCCTCGAGGTGGTCGCCCTCTACCGCAACTCGCCGGTCTCGTTCGCGGCCAGCGGGCTGATCGGCATGGCGAACGGCGCCTTCGGCACCCTCGGCCCGGTCTACGGAATCCAGATCGGCCTGCCCGTCCGCGACATCGCGACGCTGATGGCCGCGGCGCTGCTTGCCGGATCGCTGATCCAGTTCCCCCTCGGCTGGCTCTCCGACCGCACGGATCGGCGGCGTGTGCTGGCCGGTATTGCGCTTGGCGCCACGCTCGTGGGCGTCACGATCGCGCTGCTCCAGCCGCGTCCGATCGGCGTGGTGCTCCCGCTGATCGCGATCTTCGGCATGCTGATCTATCCGATGTGGGCGATCGCCGTCGCCCACGCCAACGACTTCGCCGAGCCGGAAAGCTTCGTCGGCATCGCCGGCGGCCTCCTGCTCCTCTACGGCATCGGCACCGCCATCGGGCCGATCGCCGCCGCAGCCATCATGGACACCTGGCGACCGGATGCGCTGTTCGCCTTCACTGCGGCCGCACATGGCCTTGTGGCCGCCTATGCCGCCTACCGGATCACCCAGCGGTCGGTGCCGGCCATGCGCAGCGCGTTCCGCTCGCTGCCCGTACCAAAGAGCGTGACCCCGGAGAGTGTTGCGCTTGACCCGCGCGCCGGCAAGGATGACACCTGAGCCGAACCGCCCGTCACCAGAACGTGAGCCGAGCCGCCCCGTTATGCCCCTGTCCGTCCATCACGGTTCGCGCCGCTCCGCCCCGGCATGGGCGGGAATTGCGCTGGCCGGCGCGGTCTCGCTGGCCGCGACAGGGGCCGGCGCCGATATCGCGGTCGGCGTCGCCGGGCCGATGTCGGGATCGCTGGAGCCGCTGGGACGGCAGATGCTGCTGGGCGCCGAGGCCGCGGTGCGCGACCTCAACGCCGCCGGTGGCGTTCTCGGCGAGACCGTGGTCTTGGAATCCGGCGACGACGGCTGCGACGAGCGCAAGGCCGACGCGCTGGCCAACCAGATGGCCGGCCGCGGCATCGTGTTCATGGCCGGGCATCTATGCTCGCTGCCGTCGATTGCCGCCGCGCGCGTCTACGCCGAACAGGGCATCGTCCAGATCTCGCCGGGGGCCACCCTGCCCCGCTTCACCGATCATCGCCCCGGCCCGGGCACGTTCCGCCTTGCGCCGCGCGAAGACCTCCAGGGCGTGGTCTCCGGGCGGTTTCTCGCCGACGCCTATCCCGACCGCAACGTCGCCATTCTCCACGACGGCACCACCCACGGCCGGCAGCTCGCCAATGCCACGCAGGCGGCCATGCAGGCCGCGGGCAAGTTCGAAACCCTCTCGGAAACCTTCGTCGAAGGCGAGCGCGATTTCGCAGCACTTGTCGACATGCTGCAGCGGACGGCGATCGGCGTCGTCTATTTCGGCGGGCGCGATGTCGACGCCGGCCTCCTGATCAACGCCATGCGCGAGGCCGGCCTTGCGGCCGATCTTGTCGGCAGCGACAGCCTGGCGAGCGACCGCTTTCGCTCCATCGCCGAAGGCGCCGGCGACGGCGTCTATCTCACCTACCCGCCGGACCCGACTGCGCACGCGGCGGCGGCCGACCTGGTCCAGCGGTTCCGCGACGCTGGCGTCGAACCGGAAGGCTACGTCCTGCCCACCTACGCGGCCGTTCAGGCCTGGGCCCAGGCGGTGACGACCGCAGGCACCACCGACCACGACGCCGTCGCCGGCACCCTGGCCGGCGGCACCTTCGCGACGGTGCTCGGCCGCGTCCGCTTCGACCAGCGCGGCGACGCCGACATCGACGGCTATGCCATCCATCGCTGGAGCGGCGGCACGATCGTGCAACCCTAGAGCGGTTCAGCCTTACGCGCCCGTTTGCACCCGTATCGGCGGCATGGTACCCGCGAGCCGGCGAACGCGGACGGAGCGGTTCTCATGCGGATGATGACGGCACTGACGCTTGTGCTTGGCTGGCTGGGCGCGACGACGGCGTTCGCCGGCGATTTCGCGGAGCGCGCGATCCTCGGCTTCTCCCCTAACGGTGCCTACTTCGCCTTCGAGGAGTTCGGCATCCAGGACGGCTCAGGCTTCCCGTACGCCAACATCTTCGTCATCGAGACCGCGACCGATAGCTGGGTCGCCGGCAGTCCGATCCGGGTACGCTTCGAGAACGATGCGGCGACCGTCGCGGCCGCCCGGGCGCAGGCGGCAACACAGGCCGCGCCGCTCCTGTCGTCGCTGGCGATCGGCACCGCCGGGCGTGTGCTCGCGTCCAATCCGCCGACCGAAACCTCGGCCAACCCGCTGGCGGTGGATTTCGTCCTCTATGGCGAGGCGCCGTCGGCCAGCCCGGTCTACAGCCTGGCGCTTGAGGAACTGCCGCTGCCCGCCGCCGACTGCCCGGACATGGGCGTCCCCTTCATGGGCTTCCGCCTGACGCTGGCAGCCAGTCCCGGCGGCGTCGCGGTGCTCAACCACGACACGCGCATCCCCGGTTCCCGCCGCTGCCCGCTGGGCTACGGGATTTCCGACGTCGTCACCTACCGGCCGCCGGCCGGCGATCCGGTTGCGATCGTCCTGATCAGCATCTTCTCCGTCGGCTTCGAAGGCCCCGATCGGCGCTTCCTCGCCGTCGCCACCCGGCTCTAGGGCGCGATCAACGCCACCACACAGATGAGGCCCCGACCCGCATGATCCCGCGCTACGCGCGTCCCGAGATGACGGCGATCTGGTCGCCGGAGACCAGGTTCCGCATCTGGTTCGAGATCGAGGCCCACGCCCTCGACGCCATGGCCGATCTCGGCGTGGTCCCGCGCGAGGCGGCCGACAAGGTCCGCCGCGCCGGCGACGCCGCCACCTTCGACATCGACCGGATCGACGAGATCGAACGCGAGACCCGCCACGACGTCATCGCTTTCCTGACCCATCTCGCCGAAATCGCCGGTCCCGAAGCGCGGTTCGTGCATCAGGGCCTAACCTCGTCGGACATCCTCGATACCTGCCTCGCGGTCCAACTGGTCCGCGCCAGCGACCTCCTGCTCGCCGATCTCACCGATCTCCTGGCGGCGCTGAAGCGCCGCGCCTACGAGCACAAAGACACGGTATGCGTCGGCCGCAGCCACGGCATCCACGCCGAACCGACGACGTTCGGCCTGAGGCTCGCCTCGGCCCATGCCGAGTTCGACCGTGCCCGCCAACGCCTGCAAGCGGCCCGTGCCGAGATCGCGACCGCGGCCCTCTCCGGCGCCGTCGGCACCTTCGCGAATGTCGAACCCGCGGTGGAGCGCCACGTCGCCGAGAAACTCGGCCTCGCCCCGGAACCGGTCTCCACCCAGGTGATCCCGCGCGACCGCCACGCCATGTTCTTCGCGACGCTGGGGGTCATCGCCTCGTCGGTCGAGCGTGTCGCCACCGAGATCCGTCACCTACAGCGGACCGAGGTGCGCGAGGTCGAGGAGTACTTCTCGCCGGGCCAGAAGGGCTCGTCGGCGATGCCGCACAAGCGCAATCCGGTGCTGTCGGAGAACCTCACCGGGCTCGCCCGCATCGTGCGGTCCACCGTCGCGCCGGCCATGGAGAACGTCGCGCTGTGGCACGAACGCGACATCTCCCACTCCTCGGTCGAGCGGATGATCGCCCCGGATGCCACGGTCACGCTCGACTTCGCACTCGCCCGGCTGACCGGTGTGATCGACAAGCTGATCGTCTACCCGGACGCGATGCGCGCCAATCTCGACCGCCTCGGCGGTCTCATCCACTCGCAGCAGGTGCTCTTGGCGCTGACCCAGGCCGGCATGGAACGTGAAGCCGCCTACGCCCTCGTCCAGCGCCACGCCATGCGCGCCTGGGAGGAGAACAAGAACTTCAAGTCCCTGCTCGGCAACGATTACGAGGTGACCGAGGTTCTCGACCGCGGGGCGCTCGCCGAACTGTTCGACCTCGACCACCATTTACGGCATGTCGACACGATCTTCGCACGGGTCTTCGACGGCTGATCAGCCGACCTCGCCAATCATCGCTTTGATGCCGCTGGCCAGATAGAGCTGATCGTTCCCGAGCGCGACCAGGCGAAAACCCATCGCTCGCATGTCCGCGGCCCGCTGCGGGGTCATCGCAAAACCGGACGCCAGTTTCCCGGCCCTGGTCGCCCGCGCGCAGATGTCCTCGAACACCGGGTCGAGCGCCGGATCGACCGGGTTGATGGTCCGCCCGTCGGACAGCGAGACCGACAGGTCGGACGGGCCGGCGAAGACGCCGTCGATCCCGTCGACCTCGAGGATGGCGTCGAGATTGGCGATCGCCTCCGCGGTTTCGATCATCGCGAGCGCCAACGTGTCATCGTTGGCGTTGGCCAGTTGGGCCGCCGGATCGTTGCCGTTGAGCGTCATGGCGCGCAGCGGCCCCCAACTCCGCTGGCCAAGCGGCGGATATTTGGTGGCCGCCACCAGCCGTCGCGCGTCCTCGGGCGTGTTGATCATGGGGGCGATGATGGCCTCCGCGCCCATGTCGAGGGCGTGGCTGGCGAAGGCGAAGTCCTCGACCGGAACGCGAACGATGGCCGGCTTGCCGGCAAAGGCGACGGCCGTGATGCCGCGCATGACGGCGTCGGGGGTGACGAGCGCGTGCTGCCCTTCCAGGCAGACGCAATCGAACCCTGCCCGGGCGACGAGTTCCGCGACCAGCGGCTCAGGGAGCCCGACCCAGCCGACCAGCAGCGAGTCGCCTGCGCGCAACCGGGCCGCGAGCGACGCACCCGACACGGCGACTAGCGCTCGTTTTCGATCTGCTCGACCGCCTTAGCCATCAACTCGTCCATGGTGCGGCGGATCTGGTGGTCCGACTGATCGACGCTCGCGGCGTCGAAATCGGCGCGAACCTTGCGGAACACGTCCTCTTCGCCGACCTCCTCGAAGTCGGCGGCGACGACCGTCTTGGCATAGGCCTCGACCTCGTCGCCGGTCTTGCCGAGGAGCCCCGCTGCCCATTCGCCGAGGAGCCGGTTGCGCCGTGCCTCGGCCTTGAAGCGCAACTCCTCGTCGTGCGCGAATTTGGACTCGAATGCGTCTTTCCGCTTGTCGAACGTGGTCATCGCAGGCCGCAATCCTTCTGGCGAGATAGGGTGCTTTCGGCCTGAATATCCGCTGGCCGGACCGAATTCAATGACCATTCAGCGGGCGGCCTGCGGCTCATTGTACTGTGGCCGGTGATCGCCTATTGTCCGCCGCGCGTCGCCCCGCCCGGTCAGGGTTTCATGGAGCGCGCGACGCGCGAAAAAGGGCCGTCCCGGGCGATGGTCCGCCCCAGGCCAGATCGTTAGCCTAATCGTCAGGATGACCCCATGAAGCGGCGGCGGCGCGTTTACGAAGGCAAGGCGAAGATTCTGTTCGAGGGACCGGAACCGGGCACGCTGGTCCAGTTCTTCAAGGACGACGCCACCGCCTTCAACAAGCGCAAGCAGGACGTGATCGACGGCAAGGGGGTCCTGAACAACAGGATTTCCGAGCACATCTTCCTGAACCTCAACCGCATGGGCATCCCCACGCATTTCATCCGCCGCCTCAACATGCGCGAGCAGCTTGTTCGCGAGGTCGAGATCATTCCGCTGGAGGTCGTCGTCCGCAACATTGCGGCCGGCTCGCTGAGCAAGCGGCTGGGCATCGAGGAAGGCACCGTCCTGCCCCGCTCGATCATCGAGTTCCACTACAAGAAGGACGAACTCGACGATCCGCTGGTCTCCGAGGAGCACGTCACGGCCTTCGGCTGGGCCAATCCCCAGGAGATCGACGACATCATGGCGCTCGCGATCCGAGTCAACGACTTCCTGTCCGGCCTGTTCATGGGCGTCGGCATCCAGCTCGTCGACTTCAAGATCGAATGCGGCCGGCTGTGGGAAGGCGATCTGATGCGCATCGTCGTCGCCGACGAGATCTCGCCCGACAGTTGCCGGCTGTGGGACAGCACCAGCAAGGACAAGATGGACAAGGACCGTTTCCGCCAGGACATGGGCGGCCTGCTGGAAGCCTATCAGGAGGTGGCGCGGCGCCTCGGCATCCTGGTCGATCAGGAGCGGCCCCGCGGTACCGGACCGGTCCTCGTCAAATAGCGGCCGAATCGGCTATGGCCGCGACGGCAATCCGCCGGAGGCGATCACCTTGAAAGCGCGCGTCACCGTCACGCTCAAGAACGGCGTCCTCGACCCCCAGGGCAAGGCCATCGCGGGCGCGCTGGCCGGCCTCGGCCATGACGGCGTGACCGACATCCGCCAAGGCAAGGTCTTCGACATCGACCTTGCCGAGACCGACGAAGCCACGGCCCGCGCCCGGCTGGAAGCCATGTGCGAGGCGCTGCTCGCCAACACGGTCGTCGAGGATTACCGGATTGACCTTGGCTAGGGCGTTGGCGGAAGGCGCACGCGCATGAAGGCCGCCGTGGTCGTCTTCCCCGGTTCCAACCGCGACCGCGACATGATGCGCGCGATCGAGATCGTCACCGGCCATGCGCCGGTCGCCGTCTGGCACGGCGACACCGATCTCCCGCCGGTCGATCTGGTCACGCTTCCCGGTGGCTTCACCTATGGCGACTATCTGCGCGCCGGCGCCATCGCCGCACGTGCGCCGATCATGACGGCGGTGGCCGAGCGCGCCGCCGCCGGCGTCCCGGTGCTGGGCGTCTGCAACGGCTTCCAGATTCTCTGCGAGGCCGGGCTGCTGCCGGGCATCCTGATGCGCAACGCCGACCTGCATTTCATCTGCAAGCCCGTCCGGCTGAAGGTCGAGACCGCCGACAGCGTCTTCACCAACGCCTTTGCCGCGGGCGACGTCATCGACTGCCCGGTGGCGCATGGCGAGGGCAATTACCGCTGCGGCGAGGCGACCCTGCGCGAGCTCGTCGGCGAGGACCGGATCGCGTTCCGTTATGTCGATGACCTCAACGGCTCGGTCGACCGGATTGCCGGCATCCTGAACGACCGACGCAACGTCCTCGGCATGATGCCGCACCCGGAGAACCTGGTGGAGCCGATCCATGGCGGCCTCAGCGGCCGCGGTGTGTTCGAGAGCCTGGTCGACGCCGCGCTGGAGGTCACCGCATGACGGTCCGGGCCGCACTCGTCCTCGCGACCGTCGCGCTGGCGGGATGTCAGTCGATCGGCGGCGGTAACGCTCCGTTCGACGCCGGCGAGGCGCGCGTACTGGCCGCCGGCCTGTCCGACGCCATGGGCCGCTGCTGGTTCGCCGAGACCGAAACGGCGTTCGCCGGCTACGTCTACACGCCCGAGCATGTCGGCGGTAAGCCGCGCATCCTGGTGGTGTCGAAGGACGATCCCGGTGGCCGGCCGGCGCTGGTCGTCGAACCGCGCAACCGCCACAGCGTCGACATCTACGGACCGCTGGCCCAGTCGACGCTGGGACCGCGCATCTCCGCCGACATCGCCCGTTGGCGCAGCGGCGGCACCGGCTGCGGCACGTGAACGCCGCCACGCCGATCACCCCCGACCTCGTCGCCGGCCACGGGCTGACGGCGGGCGAGTACCAGCACGCCGTCGAACTCACCGGCCGTACGCCGACACTGACGGAGCTCGGCATCTTCTCGGCGATGTGGAACGAGCACTGTTCGTACAAGTCGTCGAAGAAATGGCTCCGCACCCTGCCCACCACCGGCCCCCGGGTGATCCAGGGACCGGGCGAGAATGCCGGCGTCGTCGACATCGGCGACGGCCAGGTGGTGATCTTCAAGATGGAGAGCCACAACCACCCGTCCTTCATCGAGCCCTATCAGGGTGCTGCGACCGGGGTCGGCGGCATCCTCCGCGACGTCTTCACCATGGGCGCGCGGCCGATCGCGGCGCTGAACGCGCTCCGCTTCGGCGCGCCGGACCACCCCAAGACCCGCCACTTGGTGGCCGGCGTTGTGGCCGGCATCGGCGGCTACGGCAACGCCTTCGGCGTGCCCACCATCGGTGGCGAGGTGAACTTCGACCCCGGCTACAACGGCAACAACCTGGTCAACGCCTTCGCCGCGGGGATCGCGTCGGCCGACGCGGTGTTCTACTCCGCCGCCGCCGGCGTCGGCATGCCGGTCGTCTATCTCGGCTCCAAGACCGGCCGCGACGGCATCCACGGCGCCTCGATGGCCTCGGCCGAATTCGACGACGCCTCCCACGAGAAGCGCCCGACCGTGCAGGTCGGCGATCCGTTCGCCGAGAAGCTCCTGCTGGAGGCCTGCCTCGAACTTATGGCCACCGGCGCCGTTATCGCCATCCAGGACATGGGTGCGGCCGGCCTCACCTGTTCGGCGGTGGAGATGGGGGCCAAGGGCGGGCTCGGCATCGAGCTCGACCTCGACGCGGTGCCGTGTCGCGAGGACGGCATGAGCGCCTACGAGATGATGCTGTCGGAGAGCCAGGAGCGGATGCTCATGGTGCTGCACCCCGACAAGCAGGCCGAGGCCGAGGCGGTGTTCGCCAAATGGGGGCTCGATTTCGCCGTGGTCGGCCGCACCACCGACGATCTGCGGTTCCGTGTCCGTCACCGCGGGCGGGTCGAGGCCGACCTTCCGATCCACGAACTGGGCGACGACGCGCCGGAGTACAGCCGCCCCTTCCTCCTGACCCAGCCGCCGGAACCGCTCGCCGCCGACGCCGTCCCGGCCTCCGACGATCCGGCCGCCGATCTCTTGGCGCTGGTCGGCTCGCCGGATCTCGCCTCGCGCCGCTGGGTGTACGAGCAGTACGACCATCTGATCCAGGGCAACACCGTCCAGACCCCCGGGGGTGATGCCGCGGTGGTGCGCGTCCGCGGGCAGAAGGGGCTCGCTTTCTCGGTCGACGTCACGCCGCGCTACTGCACCGCCGATCCTTTCGAGGGCGGCAAGCAGGCGGTGGCGGAGTGCTGGCGCAACCTGACGGCGGTCGGAGCGCAACCGCTCGCCGTCACCGACAACCTCAACTTCGGCAATCCCGAGCGCCCGGAGATCATGGGGCAGCTCGTCGGCGCCATCGAGGGCATCAAGGCCGCCTGCACCGCCCTCGATTTCCCGGTCGTGTCGGGCAATGTGTCGCTCTACAACGAGACCAACGGCGAGGCGATCCCGCCGACGCCCGCCATCGGCGGCGTCGGTCTGGTGGAGGATATCGGCCGGAGCGCCAGCCTGGCGTTCAAGGCCGAGGGCGAGACCATCCTCCTGTTCGGCGCGCCACCGGCGTGGGGCACCTGCCTCGGACAGTCCATCTGGCTGCGCGATATCGCCGACCGTGCCGATGGCGCACCGCCCCCGGTCGACCTCGACCATGAGCGCCGGGTCGGCGACACCGTGCGGCAGGCGATCCGGGAAGGTCTGGTCACCGCGGTTCACGATCTCTCCGACGGCGGTCTCGCGGTGGCGATCGCCGAGATGGCCATCGCATCCGGGATCGGCGCCACACTCGACCAACCGCCGGGCGATGCACCAACGGCAAGCCTGTTCGGCGAGGATCAGGGGCGCTATCTCGCCACCGCCCGTGCCGACGATATCGGGGCGCTGAGGGACCTCGCCGAAAAGGACGGTATCGACCTTGTGACCATCGGCACGACCGGCGGCAGCGCTTTGACCTTGGGCCGGTCGGGACCTATTTCAGTTGCCAAACTCGCCGAAGCGCACGCAAACTGGTTTCCGGCCTATATGGCCGGCGGCTGAGGCGATCCGAGGAGGCAATCTGATGGTCATGACAGCGGGCGATATCGAGGCGCTCATCAAGGCGGCCCTGCCCGACGCGCGCATCGTGATCCGCGATCTGGCCGGCGACGGCGATCACTACGCCGCCGAGGTGGTGTCGGAGACCTTCCGCGGTAAGACCCGCGTCGAGCAGCACAAGATCGTCTACGAGGCGTTGCAGGGAAAGATGGGCGGCGCGCTCCACGCACTGGCCCTGCAGACCAGCGCCCCGGACTGACCGGCCCCGCGCGTGCTCAGCGGCCCGAACGAGACCGGCATCCTGCTGCCGCCACCGCTGATCGTGCTGGCCGCCCTTGTGGCGGCCTGGGGTCTGGAAAGCTTCGCACCGACATCGATCGGGCTCCCGACGGCGGTCGGCCGGCCGCTGGGCGGTCTGGTGATCCTGGCAACGGTGGCGTTCGTCGTCTGGCTGTTTCTCGACTTCCGCCGCGCCGGTCGCGATTACGATTACCGCAAGGCGCCGACCGGGCTGGTCACCGACGGCCCGTTCGCCTTTTCGCGTAACCCCGGCTACGTCGCCATGATCGTGTCGTGCTTCGGTTTCGGCTTGTTTTTCAACAGTCTATGGGCCTTTGTTGCGGCGCTGCCAGCGGCCATCGCGCTCGACCTTCTGGTGGTCCGACGCGAAGAGGACCTGCTGCGCGAGCGCTTCGGCGACATCTACGCGCGCTACGAATCCAGGGTGCGGCGCTGGTTCTGACGGAGGTTCCGGTGGCACGAGATGTGACCGCGGTCATTGAACGCGACAGCAGCGGTGCCTATTCTCTGCACTAATCGTAACCGACGGAAAGTCGAACGGAGCACCGTATGAGCGACGTCAGCGCGTGGATCGACCACGAAGTGAAATCCAACGACGTTCTTCTTTTCATGAAGGGGACGCCGGCCTTTCCGCAGTGCGGCTTCTCGGGCCAGGTGGTCCAGATTCTCGACTATCTCGGCATCGACTACAAAGGCGTCAACGTTCTGGAGAACATGGAGGTCCGCGAGGGGATCAAGACCTACTCGAACTGGCCGACCATCCCCCAGCTCTACGTGAAAGGCGAGTTCGTCGGCGGCTGCGACATCATCCGCGAGATGTTCCAGGATGGCGAGTTACAGTCCCTGATGACCAAGAACGGCATCGAGGCTGGCGCGGCACCACCGGCCGCCTGACACCGTCCGCACACTTCGCATGCAAAAAGGGCCGCGCGGTGCGGCCCTTGTCGTTTCGTCGGTCGCGGATCCCGCTAGCGCGAGTAGAACTCGACGACGAGGTTCGGTTCCATGTGGACCGGATAGGGAATCTCGGCGAACTCCGGCACCCGCACGAAGGTCGCGGTCATCCTGTTGTGGTCGGCCTGGAGATACTCCGGCACGTCGCGCTCCGGTAGCTGGGTCGCCTCCAGGACGAGCGGCATCTGCCGCGACGACTCCTTGATCGAAATCACGTCGCCCGGGCGGCAGCGGTAGCTCGGAATGTTGACCTTCTTGCCGTTCACCTGGACGTGGCCGTGGTTCACCACCTGCCGCGCGGCGAACACGGTGGGCACGAACTTGGCGCGGTAGACGATGGCGTCGAGCCGGCTTTCGAGCAGGCCGACCAGATGCTCCGAGGTGTCACCGGGCCGGCGCGTCGCCTCGAAATAGGTGTTCTTGAACTGCTTTTCCGAGATGTCGCCGTAATAGCCCTTGAGCTTCTGCTTCGCGCGAAGCTGGGTGCCGAAATCCGACAGCTTGCTGCGGCGACGCTGGCCATGCTCGCCGGGACCGTACTCGCGGCGGTTCACCGGGCTCTTGGGCCGACCCCAGATGTTCTGGCCGAGCCGGCGATCGATCTTGTATTTGGCGGACTTGCGCTTGCTCACGTTTATCCCTTTCGCAAACAGGGTCTAGACGCCCTCCTCTGCCGCCCCTTGCGGTCCGGCCGACAGGAAGCCGAGGGTGCGCCCCTGGCTGCCACGGGTCGATAAAACGCGCGGCAAGACCCCTCGCCGCGCGCGAGCGGGTGATACTGCCCCGCCGGTTGGCTGTCAATCGTCGTCGGCGCTCCCGGACGGATCGCGTGGCGGCGGCAGATGCCGCTCGAAGGCGGCGATCACGCCGCGCAGCGTGCGCACCTCCTGCTCGGTGAACCGGCCGCGCTGGAGCATCGCCCGCAGCGACAGCACCATGGACGGCCGCCGCTCCGCCGGGCGGAAGAAACCGGTGCGGTCCAGCGCCCCTTCCAGGTGCCCGAACAGCCCGACCAGATCGTGCTTGGAGGCCTGCGGGCCCACGGGATCATCGAAGGCGAGCCCTGCGCGCTCGTTGTCGAAGGCGGCGCGCCGGTACTCGTAGGCAACGAGCAGCACCGCCTGCGCGATGTTGAGCGACGAAAAGGCCGGATCGACAGGGAACGTCAGGATGATGTCGGCAAGCGCCACCTCGTCGTTGGTGAGCCCCGACTTCTCGCGCCCGAACAGGATCCCCGCGCGCTGCCCGCCCTCCTCGGCCGCCCGGATCATGGTGGCTGCTTCGCGCGGACCGACCACCCGCTTGCCGATGTCGCGGCCGCGCGCGGTGGTGGCAATCACCAGGTTGAGGTCCGCGACCGCTGCCTCGGGCGAGGCGAAGACCCGGGCCCGGTCGATCACATGGTCGGCGCGGCTTGCCGCCGCACGCGCCTTGTCGCTCGGCCAGCCGTCGCGCGGCGTCACCAGGCGCAGGTCGGCGAGGCCGAAATTGGCCATCGCCCGCGCGCTTGTGCCGATGTTCTCGGCCAACTGCGGCGCCACCAGAACGATGGCCGGTCCGGACTGATCCATAGTGGCCATCCACCACGGCCACAGCGAGCATGCAAGGCTACCGCGCCGCCTTGATCGCTTGAGTGCGTTCGGCAACTATCGCGAGTATGATCCGGTTCGCGCTCGCTCTGGCCAACGTCATCCTCCTGACGGTCGGTCAGGCATTCGCTGCATGTGGCGACGCGGATGATCCGGGCCTCAGGGCGCCGGATGGCCATTGTGTCAGCTGGTGCGATGTCGAGGCGGTTTGCGGTTCTGGCGACGCCTGCACGCCGGAGAACGTCCACGACGTTTACAAAACCCTGCAATCGATCGACTATGGCGATCCCTCGGCCTCGGCGTGCCGAGGTTGCGGCTGCAAGGGCGGCCCCGGCTATCGCGCCCCAAGCGGGCGGTGTGTCGGATGGGATCAACTTGAACGGGTTTGCGGATCGCCGCCGGCAACACGATGTGAGGCCGAGTTCACCAGCGAACGAGCCGCTGAGGTTGCCCGCGCCCAAGAGGCGTTCCAAAGGTACACGATCGATTGTCACGCGGCAGACCGGCGCGCCGCCAACTTTGCATCACCGGAAGCCAATGCTATAGCCGCGCCGCAGCCTCCGGGCGCATGTCCACGGCTATCAGAACAAAGCAGGCAAGGCTCCCGATAATGGCGAAGATCAAAGTCGCGAATCCGGTCGTCGAACTCGACGGCGACGAGATGACCCGGATCATCTGGCAACTCATCAAGGACAAGCTGATCGAGCCGTATCTCGACGTCGACCTGCGCTACTTCGATCTCTCGGTCCAGAGTCGCGACGCCACCGACGACCAGATCACCGTCGATGCCGCCCACGCCATCCGCGAACACGGCGTCGGCGTGAAGTGCGCCACCATCACGCCCGACGAGGCCCGCGTCGAGGAGTTCGGCCTGAAAAAGATGTGGCGGTCGCCCAACGGCACCATCCGCAACATCCTGGGCGGCGTGATCTTCCGTGAGCCGATCATCTGCCGCAACGTGCCGCGCCTGGTTCCGGGCTGGACCCGGCCGATCATCATCGGCCGCCACGCCTTCGGCGATCAGTACCGCGCCACCGATTTCCGCTTTCCCGGCGCCGGCCGGCTGACGGTGCGCTTCGAGGGCGAGGACGGCGAGGTGATCGAGCACGAGGTGTTCCAGGCGCCCGGCTCCGGGGTCTCCATGGCCATGTACAATCTCGACGCCTCGATCCGCGACTTCGCCCGGGCATCGATGAACTACGGCCTCGCCCGCAAGCTGCCGGTCTACCTCTCGACCAAGAACACGATCATGAAAGCCTATGACGGGCGCTTCAAGGATCTGTTCCAGGAGGTCTTCGACAGCGAGTTCAAGGACCGCTTCGACGCGCTGGGCATCACCTACGAGCACCGGCTCATCGACGACATGGTCGCCGCGTCACTGAAATGGTCGGGCGGCTACGTCTGGGCGTGCAAGAACTACGATGGCGACGTGCAGTCCGACACGGTGGCCCAGGGGTTCGGCTCGCTGGGTCTGATGACCTCGGTGCTGCTCACCCCCGACGGCGGCATCGCCGAGTCGGAAGCCGCCCACGGCACCGTGACGCGCCACTACCGCGAGCACCAGAAAGGCAACGAGACCTCGACCAACTCGATCGCCTCGATCTTTGCCTGGACCCGCGGGCTCGCGCACCGGGCCAAGCTCGACGACAACGCCGAGCTTGCCCGTTTCGCCGAGACGCTCGAGACGGTGTGCGTCAGCACCGTCGAGTCGGGCTCCATGACCAAGGATCTCGCCCTGCTGGTCGGCCCGGACCAGCCGTGGCTCTCCACCACCGGTTTCCTCGACAAGGTCGACGAGAACCTCCAGAAGGCGATGGCCTGAACTGGCTCTCCTCCAGGTCCCGCATCTGCGGAGCATCATCAGAGATGCCGCACCGCGTGCGGGACGACGGTTGAGGTGGCGTAACCCTCCGATGTCATCCCGTGCGCGATGCAGCACGCTGTGATGCGTCGCAGACCCGGGATCCTGCACCTCGGTCTACGACGAGTACCGTCTCGCCTCAGCCCTCCGGCGGCTTCGCGTCGGCGAGCCGGCTGATCTCGAACTCTCGCTGCGCCGCCAGGCGTGCGTCCACGGCCTCGGCCGGCAGGTCGAGCCCGGTGAGCACATGGCCGGCGAGGATCAGGCTGCTCTCCAGAGCCTCGGGCACGACCTCCGACGCGCCGGCCGACGCCAGCGACTTTGCATGGGCCAGATCGGCGGCGCGGGCGTGGATGATGGCCTCAGGCCAGGTCCGGCAGATCGCCTCGACCATATGCTGCGCCGCCGCCGCCCGGTTGGGTGTCACGACAAAGACCCGCGCTTTCGCCCCGCCGACGCGATCGAGGATCTCGCGGCGGCTGGCGTCACCATAGTAGACGTTGCGGCCGGCCCGCCTCTGGTTGGCGACCACGTCGGCGTCGAGATCGAGCGCGACGTACGGCACGCGCTCGGCTTCGAGAACGCGCGCAACCGCCCGCCCCACCCGGCCGAAACCGCCGATGACCACGTGGTCGGCGAGCTGTTCGTCGAGGCGCGCGGCGCCATGGCGGCGATGGGCCGTCGCCTGCGCCACCAGATCGGATACGCGCCGCGCCAGCGCGCCAATGATCGGTATCAGGAACATCGACAGCGCCGCCACGCTGACCGCGATCTGATGGACCTCGTCGGGCATCACGCCCTGCTCGCGCGCGACCGTGAAGAGGACGAAGGCGAACTCGCCGGCCCCGGCGAGCAGGAGCGCGGCCTCCAGCGCCACCGGCAGCGCGACCCGGAAGATGATCGCGGCCACGAAGGCGAGCACCGCCTTGACCGCCAGCAGCGCCACCACCGCCGCGACGATCAGGAGCGGAAAGCTGGTCAGCACCGCCACGTCCAGCGACATGCCGACCGTCATGAAGAACAGGCCGAGGAGCAGCCCCTTGAACGGCTCGATATCGACTTCGATCTGATGACGATACTCGCTGCTGCCGAGCAGGATACCGGCCAGGAAGGCGCCGAGCGCCGGCGACAGCCCGGCCGCGGCCGTCAGGATCGAGGTCCCGATCGCCAGGAACAGCGAGGTCGCGATCAGGAGCTCGCGGCTTTCCGACTGCGCCGCCAGGCGGATCAGCGGCCGCAGCAGGAACCGCCCGGCGAGCATGATCGCGGCGATGGTGGCGAGCCCCAGCGGTACCGCGCGGAAGACCGCGTCGGCGACCACGGTCTCCTCCCCGCCGAGGAAACCGACGATCACCACGAACGGTACGACCATGATGTCCTGGAACAGGAGGACGCCGATCGCCGCGCGCCCCACCGGCAGGGCGAAGCGGTGATGCTCGATCAGGAACTGGGTGACGATGGCCGTCGACGACAGGGCGAGACCGAGCGCCAGGACCAGCGCCACCGGCAACGCCGAGGTGAGCCACAGTGCGGCGAACAGGAGAGCGGCCACCGACAGCGCGATCTGGATGGAGCCGACGCCGAACACCAGCCGGCGCATGGACCACAGGCGGTCGAAGGAGAACTCCAGCCCGATCACGAACAGGAGGAAGATCACGCCAAGCTCGGCAAAGGGCTGCACCACCTCCTGGTCGGAGAAGGTGACCAGCGCCAGCCACGGCACCTCAGGTACCAGGCGCCCGAGGCCGCCGGGCCCGAGGATGAGCCCGGCAAGCAGGAAGCCGGGAACGATCCCCAGCCGCAGGCGGCCGAACAGCGGGATGACCAGACCGGTGATGGCCAGCACCAGCATCAGGTCCTCGATCCAGGCCGCCTCAAACATGCCGCTCGTCCCTCGCGCCGCCGATCACGCGTCACACGCCACAGGCATGCAATAGCAGGAAGCGTACAAGCATGCCTTGTCGTCGCACAATCTCACGTCCGGTCCGACGACGCGCGCACCTCGGAGCCAGGACGCCGGATAAGACCAACGGTATCAAGGAGATGGACGCCGGAGATGACTCTGTCCGTCAACCGCCGAGACTACCCGGCCGCGGCGATGGCATCTTCGATCGCGGCCAGCGCCTCGGGCGCGCGGGTGCCGTCCGGCCCGCCGGCCTGGGCCATGTCAGGGCGGCCACCGCCGCCCTTGCCGCCGAGCGCCGCCGCGCCCTTGCGCACCAGATCGACGGCGTTGAAGCGTTCCGTCAGATCGTCGGTGACACCGACCACCAGCCCCGCCTTGCCGTCGTCGGACAGACCGATGATCGCGACCACGCCCGACCCCACGGTGCGCTTGCCGTCGTCGACCAGCCCCTTGAGATCGCGCGGCGCGATTCCCGTCACCGAACGGCCGAGGAACTTGGTGTCGCCGACCGTGCGGGTCTGATCGTCGCCGTTGCCGCCGCCCATCGCCAGCGATCGGCGCGCCTCGGCGAGATCGCGCTCAAGCTTCCGGCGTTCGTCGACCAGCGCCCCCACCCGTTCCGCCGCATCCTCGGGCCGGGTCTTCAGCGCCAGGGCCACGGCCTTGAGGCGCTTCTCCTGATCGGCCAGATGGCGCCGGGCGGCATGGCCGGTCAGCGCCTCGACGCGGCGCACACCGGCCGCGACCGCCGATTCCGAGACCACGGTGACCAGACCGATCTCGCCGGTCCGGACCACATGGGTGCCGCCGCATAGCTCCACCGAGTAGGGCCGGTCGTTGCCTTCCGGCGCGCGGCCCATGGTCACCACCCGCACCACGTCGCCGTATTTCTCGCCGAACAGCGCCATGGCGCCCGATTCGACGGCTTCGTCGCGGTCCATCAGCCGCGTTTCCACCGGATCGTCCTGCAGGATCACCTGGTTGCTGAGGTCTTCGATGGCCTCGATGTCGTGCGGGTCGATCGGGCGCGGATGGGAGAAGTCGAACCGCAGCCGGTCGGGGGCGACCAGCGAGCCCTTCTGGGTGACGTGGGAGCCGAGCACGGTGCGGAGCGCCGCATGCAGTAGATGGGTCGCTGAGTGGTTGGCGCGGATGGCGGTGCGGCGATCGTGGGTGACCTCGAGGCGCACGGCGTCACCCACCTTGAACGCGCCCTCCTCGACCTCAACCATGTGGACGGACAGCCCGTCGGCGCGCTTCTGCACGTCGGTGACGCGCGCCCGGCCGTCCTCGGTTTCGATTGTGCCGGTGTCGCCGATCTGGCCGCCGCTCTCGGCGTAGAACGGCGTCTGGTTGACCAGGAGCTCGGCCGTGTCGCCGGCACTGATCGTCTCGACGCTGCCGCCGTTCCTGACGAGGGCGATGATCTCGCCTTCAGCGCTTTCGGCTGCGTAACCCAGGAACTCGGTCGCGCCCAGACCGTCGCGCAGCTTGAGCCACACGCTTTCCGTCTCCGCCTCGCCCGAGCCGGCCCAGCTCGCCCGCGCCTCGGCGCGCTGCTTCTCCATGGCGGTGTTGAAACCGTCGGTGTCGACCGCAATCCCGCGCGCCTTCAGGGCGTCTTCCGTCAGGTCGAGCGGGAAGCCGTAGGTGTCGTAGAGGCGGAAGGCGACGTCGCCGGCGAGCGTGTCGCCGCTCTCCATCCCCTGCGCAGCCTCGTCGAGAAGCGTCAGGCCGCGGTCGAGCGTACGCCGGAACCGCGTCTCCTCCAGATGCAGCGTTTCGCGGATCAGGGCCTCGGCGCGCGCGAGCTCCGGGAAGGCGTGCCCCATCTCGGCGACGAGCGTCGGCACGAGGCGATGCATCAGCGGGTCCGCGGCGCCGAGCAGATGCGCGTGGCGCATGGCCCGCCGCATGATCCGTCGGAGCACGTAGCCGCGCCCTTCGTTGGACGGCAGCACGCCGTCGGCGATCAGGAAGCTCGATGCGCGCAGATGGTCGGCGATCACCCGGTGGCTCGCCTGCTGCCCGCCCTCAGCGGGTACTCCGGTCGCCTCTTCCGAGGCGCCGATCAGGGTGCGAAACAGATCGATGTCGTAGTTGTCGTGCACCCCCTGGAGCACGGCGGCGATGCGCTCCAGCCCCATGCCGGTATCGATCGACGGCCGCGGCAGGTCGATGCGCTCGTCCGGCGTCGTCTGCTCGAACTGCATGAAGACGAGGTTCCAGATCTCGACGAAGCGGTCGCCGTCCTCGTCGGCGCTCCCCGGCGGGCCGCCGGGAATGCCCTCCCCGTGGTCGTAGAAGATCTCCGAGCACGGCCCGCAGGGGCCCGTGTCGCCCATGGCCCAGAAATTGTCGTGGGTGGCGATGCGGAGGATGCGGCCTTCCGGCAGGCCGGCGATCTTCTTCCACAAATCGTAGGCGTGGTCGTCCTCGGCGTAGACGGTGGCGATCAGGCGCTCGGCCGGGAGCGCGAACTCCCTGGTGAGGAGGTTCCAGGCGAGCTCGATCGCACGTTCCTTGAAGTAGTCGCCGAACGAGAAATTGCCCAGCATCTCGAAGAAGGTGTGATGCCGCGCGGTGTAGCCGACATTGTCGAGATCGTTGTGCTTGCCGCCGGCGCGGACGCATTTCTGCGAGGTGACGGCGCGCGGATACGGCGACTTGGTGCGGCCTGTGAAATAGTCCTTGAACTGGACCATGCCGGCATTGGTGAACATCAGCGTCGGGTCGTTGCGCGGCACGAGCGGTCCCGACGCCACCTCGGTGTGGTCGTTGTCCGTGAAATACTGGACGAAGTGCGCGCGGATGTCGTTGACGCTGACGCTCATGGAGTGCACCGGAAACGCTGACAGGCGGACTTTGGAGCGCTCTAGGTAACGGCCGCCCCGGTGCGTGTCCAGAACCGGCGCGGCAGCGTCGGCGCGCTTAGCCGGCCTGCGCCCGACCCTGTTCGACCGCCCGCTCGAACTTCTTCTCCCAGGCGAAGTAGTTGCCCTTGGAGCCCGCCACGAAGGGCGACCTGGCGATCAGCCAGATGAACACGCGATTGACGGCGCTTGCCGGAAAGCGCATCGGCCGCACCAGATCGACGAACAGCACCACCCGCGTGCCCTCGGTGTCGTTCCACGCCTCGTGGTCGAAGGCGTCGTCGAACAGCATCACCTTGCCCTCGGTCCAGTGCCGGGTCTCGTCGGCGACGCGGATGCCGCACTTCTCGGCCGGCTCCGGCACGATCAGCGCCAGATGCAGGCGCAGCACCCCCTTGTACGGCCCGCGGTGGGGCGGCAGGTGCTTGCCCGGCGCCAGGATCGAAAAGAAGGCGGTCTTCATGCCGGGAATCTTGTTGAGCAGCGCGTCGGTCTTGGGACAGCGATCGCAGTTCTTGTCGGCGCGCATGCCGTAGGCGTAGAAAAAGAACGTCTTCCAGCCGTCGTCCTGGCTGAGTTCCCGCTGGCGGGTGGAAATGTCCTGGAAGTTCGGCATGTCGGCCGCATAGGGCATCAGGGCGTCGAGTTCCTCACGCACGCCCGAAAAACCGGCCTCGATCTCCGGCACCCAGGGAAAGTCCTTGTTGTCGAAGAAGGCGTGATCGCCGTGGACGGACGAGCGCGCATACATGGAATCGACGCCCCAGACGATCTTGCGCGCCACGTCGTAGAAGCGATCCTCAAACCATCCCATTGGATTATCCGTCCTGCCGCCAAAATGGTGCGCCATCATCATGATCGGACGGTCAGAAAGCAAGCGGCGGCGGCGTTGCCTTTTCGTCGCATCGCCGCCGCCGGGAAATGGTCCGGGTTATGTGCTGAGATCGCCCGTCAGGTCTCGCCGGCAGCCGCCTCGTCACCGCCGTCGTCATCCTCCCGCACCTCCTCGAGGAACTGCTCGGCGATCAGCCCCGCGCTCGCCCGGATGGACCGTTCGATCTCGTTCGCAATCTCTGGATTGTCGCGCAGGAAGCCCTTGGCGTTCTCGCGCCCCTGACCGAGGCGCTGGCTGTCATAGGAGAACCAGGCGCCGGACTTCTCGACGATTCCGGCCTTGACGCCGAGATCGATCAGCTCGCCGGTCTTGGAGATACCCTCCCCGTACATGATGTCGAACTCGACCTGCTTGAACGGCGGCGCCAGCTTGTTCTTGACCACCTTGACGCGGGTCTGGTTGCCGACGACCTCGTCACGGTCCTTGATCGCGCCGATGCGCCGGATATCGAGTCGGACCGAGGAGTAGAACTTCAGGGCGTTGCCGCCGGTAGTGGTCTCGGGGCTGCCGAACATCACGCCGATCTTCATGCGAATCTGGTTGATGAAGATGACCGTGGTCGACGAGCGCGAGATCGAGCCGGTGAGCTTGCGGAGCGCCTGGCTCATCAGCCGCGCCTGCAGGCCCGGCAACTGGTCGCCCATCTCGCCTTCGATCTCGGCGCGCGGCGTCAGCGCCGCGACCGAATCAACGACCAGCACGTCGACCGCTCCGGAGCGCACCAGCGTATCGGTGATCTCCAGCGCCTGCTCGCCGGTGTCGGGCTGCGAGATCAGGAGATCGTCGAGATTGACGTTGAGCTTGCGCGCATAGACCGGATCGACGGCGTGTTCGGCATCGACGAAGGCGCAGATGCCGCCCTTGCGTTGCGCCTCGGCGATGGCGTGGAGCGCCAGCGTCGTCTTGCCCGAGGATTCCGGTCCGTAGATCTCCACGATCCGCCCGCGCGGCAGGCCACCGATCCCGAGCGCGATGTCGAGACCGAGCGAGCCGGTGGGCACGGTGGCGACCTCGACCGCCGTCTCGTTGTCGCCGAGACGCATGATCGAGCCCTTGCCGAACGCCCGCTCAATCTGGCTGAGGGCCGCGTCCAGCGCTTTCGACTTGTCCATAGCGTACCCTTCGACGACGCGCAGAGGACTGGCAGGCATGATGTAGCTCCTTATTTCACAGGCCGCGAGGCGAAACGAGTACGGAATTATCGCCGGTTGTCGACGATCACTGTACATGTTTTGTTCTATTTGACAAGGCGATTGCTAACAAATTGTCAATGCAACCGAATCCGGCACATGTTCGCAGTTTGTCCCGGCCGCTCGGCGACTGCGGTGGATGCGCCTGGTGAACACCGCCGGCCCCGGTGTGCAGTTGGCGTCTACGAAGAATCGACTCGCCGCCCGCGATTGGGCAGGTTCGGCACACGATGCCCGAGACCCGACCCATCGCCGTCTTCGGCGGCGCCACCGTTGACCGCCTGGCCACCGCCGCGCAACCGATGACCGGTGGCGCCTCCAACCCGGGCCGCCTGATCCAGCGACCGGGCGGCGTCGGCTTCAGCGTCGCCATCATCCTCGCGCGGCTCGGACATCGCGTGCGGCTGGTCACGGCTGCCGGTCGCGACGACGACGGGCGTCGGGTGCAGGCCGTCGCCGACGCGGCCGGGGTCGACACCACCGGCGTGGCGTATCCCGCCGGCTACGCCACCGGCACCTACACCGCGCTGTTCGACGCCGACGGCGAACTCTACGCCGGCATCGCCGACATGGGTGTCGTGGAGGCCCTGCCTCGTGGCGCCGGCCTGGAAGGCGCCGCGCTCGACGGCGAGATCTTCGTCGTCGACGCCAATCTGTCGCCGGCCACGCTCGAAGAAATCGCCGCCCATGGCCGGGACAACGGCCATCCCCTCGCCGCGCTCACCGTCTCGCCGGCCAAGTGCTTCCGCATCGCCGGGATCCTGCCCGACCTGACCTGGGTGATCGCCAACCGCAAGGAGGCGACGTCACTGACCGCGGCCCCCACGGCCACGCCGGCCGCCGACCTCGCCGAACGGCTGGTGGCGCTGGGCGCCGCGAACGCCGTGGTGACCGACGGCGCCGGGGCCGTCGCCATCGCCGGGGCCGACCTCGCGGTGCCGCTGGAATGGCAGCCGCCGGCGACTCCGGTGGTGCGGGTCAACGGCGCCGGCGATTCGCTCGCCGCGGGCATCCTCCACCGGCTCGCCGTCGGTCAGAGTTTGGCGGACGCCGTGCCCAGCGGGCTTGCGGCGGCCGCGATGACGCTGGAGCATGGCGGCATCGACGAGGCGATGTTCAGCCCCGACCGCCTGGCGTCCATGACCGACATGATCGAGGGAACCGACGCGTGAGCCCGACCGTGCAGATCGCCGACCCCGTCGCCGAGGCGCTGGCCGCCGGCCGGCCGGTGGTGGCGCTGGAGACCACCATCGTCAGCCACGGCATGCCGTGGCCGCAGAACTACGAGACCGCGCTGGCCGTGGAAGCCGAGGTGCGGGGCGCGGGCGCACTGCCGGCCGCGATCGCGGTGATCGCGGGTCGGCTCGTTGTCGGCCTCGGCGCGGCCGAGCTCGAACGCCTGTCGAAGGCCGAGAATGTGGCCAAGCTGTCGAGCGCCGATCTCGCCCACGCCATCACCACCGGCGGCACCGGCGGCACCACTGTCGCGGCCACCATGGTCGCCGCCCACCGCGCCGGGATCGCCACCTTCGCCACGGGCGGCATCGGCGGCGTCCATCGTGGCGCCGAGGTGAGCTTCGATATCTCGGCCGACCTGACCGAGCTCGCCCGCACGCCGGTCGTGGTGGTCGCGGCCGGCGCCAAGGCCCTCCTCGATATCCCCAAGACGCTGGAGAGGCTGGAGACGCTGGGGGTGCCGGTGATGAGCTACCGCAGCGACGAGTTTCCGGCCTTCTGGTCGCGGTCGAGCGGCCTCGCGACACCGTTGCGGATCGACTCCGCCGAGGCCGTCGCCGCGTTCCGGCGCGCGCGCGCCGACCTCGGTCAGACGAGCGGCATGCTGGTCGCCAATCCGGTGCCCGAGGCCGACGAGATCCCGCGCGCGGCCATGCTCCCCCACATCGAGGCCGCGATCGCCGACGCGACTACCCAAGGTGTCACCGGCAAGGCGGTGACCCCGTTCCTGCTCGACGCCATCTTCCACCGCACCGAAGGCCGCAGCCTTGCGACCAACATCGCGCTGGTGAAGAACAACGCCCGCCTCGCCGCCGAGATCGCGGCCGCGATTGTTGGTGAGTAGTCAGGCGCCGGGTACTCAGGGCAGCGGACGTCCACCCTCTCTCCGTCATCCTCCGGCTCGACCGGAGGATCGGGTGACGAGAGCTGTCGCTGGACGAGGTCACGCATGACGCACCTCATGTGACGGGTCTTCTGGGACCTCGAAAAACGCTGCCAACGATCCTCCGGTCGAGCCGGAGGATGACGGTGGGACACGGGCAACGCTGTCGACGAACGCCGTATCGGCAGCGCACCCCGCCCTACGTCCCCAGCGTTTCCTTGACCGCTGTCGCGAGCTGCTTGAGCGAGAAGGGCTTGGGCAGGAACTGGAACTCCTCGCCTTGGGGCAGGTTCTTCCTGAACGCGTCCTCGGCGTAGCCGGAGATGAAGATGATCTTCAGGTCCGGCCGTGTCTTGCGCAACTCGCGCAGGAGCGACGGCCCGTCGAGCTCCGGCATCACCACATCCGAGACGACGAGGTCGATCTCGCCGCCGGCCTCCTCCATCACGTCAAGCGCTTCCACGCCTGTCGGCGCCTCGTAGACGTTGTAGCCCCGCGAGGTGAGCGCCCGCGCCGCGAACGCGCGCACCGCCTCCTCGTCCTCCACCAGCAGGATGTTGGCGGTGCCGGTCAGGTCCTCGATGCCCGACTGGCTCTCCGTCGTGGTCGCGACCTTGTCGCCCTCCTGCGGCTCGTAGCGCGGCAGGAAGAGATGGAAGGCGGTGCCCTTGTCGGGTTCGGTGGTGAAGAAGATGTGCCCGCCGGTCTGCTTGATGATGCCGTAGACCGTCGACAGGCCGAGCCCCGTCCCCTTGCCCACATCCTTGGTGGAGAAGAACGGCTCGAAGATCTTCTCCTGCACGTCGGCCGGGATACCGGTGCCGGTATCGGCGACCTCGGTCAGCACGTAGTCGACCTCCGGCAGCGGGCGGTAGTTGAAGGCCGCCACCTCGGCAGCCTCGAGATTGCGGGTCGAGATGGTCATCGTCCCACCATCGGGCATGGCGTCGCGGCCGTTGACGGCGAGGTTGATGATCACCTGCTCGAACTGGTTGATATCGACCTTGACCGGCCACAGGTCGCGGCCGTGGTTCATGTCAAGCTTCACATTCTCGCCCAGGAGCCGCGTCAGCAGGATCGCCAGGTCGGAGAGCACATCGCCGAGGCTGAGCACCTGCGGCATCAGCGTCTGCCGCCGCGAAAACGCCAGCAACTGCCGCACCAGGCCGGCGGCCCGGTTGGCGTTCTGCTTGATGTTCATGATGTCCTGGAAGGACGGGTCGGCCGGCCGGTGGTTGGCGAGGAGCAGGTCGGAAAAGCCGATGATTGCCGTGAGCACGTTGTTGAAGTCGTGGGCAATCCCGCCAGCGAGCTGACCGACGGCCTGCATCTTCTGGCTCTGCGCGAACTGCTGCTCCAGCTTGCGCTGGTCGGTGATGTCGAGCGCGTTGACGACCACGATTTCCTCGTTGTCGGTCTGCGCCACCGGATTGACGAAGAAGCGCGCGCTGGCGTCGGTCTCGCCCGCGAGCTTGGCGTCGATCGGGGGAATCGAGCCGGCGCCCTCGGCGGCCGCGTCGAGGCCCGCTTCGAGCTTCGGCCGATCGGTCTCGACCACGAGGTCGACGAGGCGCGCATAGGGTGCGGCCGGCTCGAACATGCGGGCGAAGGGGGCGTTGTTGCGGCCGATGCGGCCGTCGCGATGCACCGCCGCGATCGCGATCGGCGTGTTGTTGAAGAAGCGTGTGAAGCGGACCTCGGCCTGGCGCAGCGCCTCCGAAACGTCCTCGCCGGGGCTGCGGTTGAGGACGATGGTGCGTGTCGCGCCCGGCGCCCCGTCGGCCGTCATCGGCACCTTGTGCAGGAGGCGCACGGGCAGGTTCTGGCCGTTTCGCTTCACCAGATCGAGGTCGATGATCGACGTGCGGTTGCGTTGCGTCGCGTCGGGCGGCGTCGCCAGGAGGGCGATGCCGTCACCCTGCACGATCTCCTGAAGCCGCAGCGCCCCGGGATCGAAACCCGACAGGTCGAGCCCCAGCCATTCGGCCAGCGTGGCGTTCATGTGCACGATCGTGCCGTCGGGCTCGGCCGAGAGGAAGCCGGCCGGCGCGTGGTCGAGGTAGTCGATCGCGTGCTGCAGTTCCTGGAAGACCTGCTCCTGACGCGCGCGCTCGTCGGAAATGTCGGCGATGCGCCAGGCGATCCGATCCTCACCCTCGCCGGTGGGCCGGGCCGAGATGCGATACCACCGCGGCCCGCCCTCGACGTCCGGATTGAGCGGCCGCGGCGAGCGCACCTCCTCGCTGCCCTTGGCGCCGCTGCGCACCTTGCGCGCCACCCGGAAGATCGCTTCCGCGGCATCGGCGTTGCCGGCGAAGGCGCGCTCGATCGACCGCGGCCCCGCCTGCTCCGCGCCCAGGAGATCGGCATAGGCGCGGTTGGTATAGACGATGCGGCCCTCCTGGTCGGTCACCAGCAGGCCCTCGTCGATGACGTCGACGAGTTCGCTGCCGATGCCGGGCGCGGGCGCCGTTGCGCCGACCCGCAGGAACCCGATCGCGGCGGCCAGGATCGCCACCAGGCCCACGACCGCCAGCACCGCGAAGATGCCGATCAGGAAGGGCTGGGCCTGCGCCGGCTCGATTACCGCCAGACCAATCGACAGGCCGGCGATGACCAGCGCCGCGATCAGCAGGCGGCCAACGCCCGACGATTTCTCCGCCGACGGTGAACGATCGGCGCGCTCAACCATCGCGTCGCCGGGGCGAACCGTTCCGGTCGCGCTCAGGGGGTGCCGCAGGCATGAGAATCACAGTGCCACATCTTAAGGGCAGGATGCTCACGAACCGCGGCAAATTCAACGTGCCTGCCGTCCGGGATCGCCGGTCCCGGCCTTGCCATCACCGCGCCCCACCCCGCAAACTGCGGCCACGCGACTCGCCGGACCGAATCGCGGCCGTTTTGGGGGCGAACGGTCGGGTGCGGCGATCGGCAGGCGGGATCATGAGGGGGATCAGGAGGTCGGGATGCGTGCCCTGTTCGAACCTCTGCTCGGCGAGACCTGGGCGATGGTGGCCGTCTTCGTCGTCTGGACGCTCATCGTCCTCATTGTGCTCCTGGTCGCGGTCTGGGCGTTCCGCCGTTTCACCGGCGTCAATCTCGGACGGATCAGCCACGGTCGCGTCCCGCGCCTGGCCCTGGTCGACGCCATGGCGATCGACAATCGGCGGCGCCTGGTTCTGGTCCGCCGCGACGGTGTCGAGCACCTGGTGCTGATCGGCGGGCCCACCGATACCGTGATCGAGACCGGCATCCAGCGGCCGCAATTGCGACGCGCTTCGTCGACACAAGCGCGACCGGCGGCCGAAAGCGAAACGGGTGCGGCGGCCGAACCCGCCGCCGCGCGCGGCTTGCGCGCACCACCGCCGCCGCCGCTGATGCCGGAGGAGCCGCCCTTCCAGGTCGATCCCGCGCCGGTGATCCATCGGACGGATGTCGGGACGCCGATGCCGCCCGAGACGGCACCGCCTCCCGAGCCCGAACCCGAGCCCGAGCTTCCGCCCGAACCCGAACCGGCGCCGCCACCGCCCCCCGAACCGGCGACCTTGCCCGAACCGGTGGCGAACGAAGCTGCGCCGGCGCCGGCCGTCGAGCATCCCGAACCGGAGGTCGCCGCGGCCGCTCCGGACGAATCGCCGGCCGCGCCGCCGGAACCGGAAACGGCCGTCTCGGGGCCCGAACCGGCGACCGGGGAACCGCCTCCGCAACCGCAGGTGAGCCCGGAGGACGCGGCGCGGGTCGACGACCTGCAGCGCGAGATGGCGCGTCTGCTTGGGGAAAACCCGCCCGCCCGTAACGACTAAGCGGCTTTTCTTCACGCCGGCGGACGCCGTCGAACAGGCCGTCTCCGCGTCACACAAATGTCACGCCGCCGGTCATTGCCGGCTTCAGACCTCATAGCTATATTCCCGCCGCCCCGGCCCCGCCGAACCGCAAGAAGAGGTCATCCATGGCACAAGCGGATCTCGCCGATTACCGACCGAGCGACAAGGAGCCGTTCATGAACGAACGGCAGCGCACCTATTTCCGCGACAAGCTGCTCGGTTGGCGGAACGAGATCCTGCGCGAATCGCGGGACACCCTGCAGACCTTGCAGGACGAGAACCAGAACCATCCCGACCTCGCCGACCGGGCATCGTCCGAGGCCGACCGTGCGGTGGTCCTGCGCGCCCGCGACCGCCAGCGCAAGCTGATCGCCAAGATCGACGCCGCGCTGCAGCGGCTGGAGGACGGCACCTACGGCTATTGCGAGGAAACCGGCGAGCCGATCAGCCTCAAGCGGCTGGATGCCCGCCCGATTGCGACGCTCTCCATCGAGGCGCAGGAGCGGCACGAGCGTCGCGAGCGTATCTACCGCGACGACTGACCGGCGGTTCGCGCCGCGCCCCGCGACCGGCCACGGTTTGTTTACCGTAGTCGCGGTTCCGCCGCTTTCGTGTGTCTCCGTTCACTGCACGTTCAGGCTGGTGCTGGCATCAACCGGGTCATACACGCCGGACAGGAGCTGTCCCCGACGCCCCCTGCTCCTGGGAAGCCGGCACAGGCTAACGTCGCGCCGCCGTGAGGCCCGCGACCCGAAAGGAGCGACAACAATGAAATCCGTGTTTCTCGCCGCAGCCGCCCTTGCAAGCGTGGTGGCCTTCTCAGGACAGGCCAACGCTTCGGCGCTGGAAGCCCAATGCGACGCCCAAGCGCGGCACTACGCCCACGCCAACGCATCTCCGGCGGCCGCTGCGGCCGGCGGTGCGGTCGCCGGCGGTTTCCTCGGCGGCCTCGCGAGCGCCATCGGCGGCGGTGACGTGGCGACCGGCGTGCTCGCCGGTGCCGGTATCGGCGCGGTCGGCAGCACCGTCATCAACGAAGCCGAGTGGCGGCGGCACTACAACTACGCCTACGCCGACTGCATGAACGTCTCGGTGGTCTCGTCGCCGGCGCCGGCCGTGTGCCCGGCCCTGCATCCCCCGTCCGGCGTCGACCGCGGTCGCGTCGTCGGCTCCTACGACTGGAAGCTCGCTTGCGACAACAAGTACCGTTCGTTCGAGTGGGACAGCTGGCTGTTCACCAAGTACAACGGCTGCAAGGCCTACTGTAACCTCTGATCGGCCGGCCGGCGTGACGCCGGAGCACAAACGACGCGTGCGTGGACACACGGACGCGTCGTTTTTTTACGCGCGCCCGGCTAAGGTGATGGCCGGAGGTGCCATGAAACGCCTGATTCTGATGCGCCACGCCAAGGCCATGGTGGGCGAGGCCGGCCAGCCGGACCGCGACCGGCCGCTGGCCGCACGCGGCGTCAAGGACGCCAAGGCCATGGGGCAGGTCTTTCTCGACCACCCGCCGCTGCCGGACAGGATCCTGTGCTCCTCGGCGCGGCGCACGCGTGAGACGCTCGCGGCCCTCCTGCCGGTGCTCGACGCCAATTTCGACGTGACGGTGACCGACAATCTCTACGAGGATGCCGGCTCCTATCTCGAGGTCCTGCAGTCTTTCGCCGGCGGGGCCAACGTCGTCCTCATCATCGGCCACAATCCGCTGGTGCACATGACGGCGATGAACCTTGCCGGCGACGGCGCCGACGACGGGCGTGCCCGCATGGGGGCCAAATATCCGACCGGGGCGCTCGCCTTTCTTGAGTTTCGCGGCGGCGACTGGGGCCATATCGCACCGGCAAGCGGATCGCTCTCCGCGTTCGTCACGCCGAGCGACATCGTCGGCCGCCGCGCCGGCTGAGCGTAGGCAACAATCACAATCGCCCGCCGGATTTCTTGCGCCGTCCAGCCAGCTCAGTTATTTAACCGATAGGTTTAATAATCGAGAAAGCGACGCGTCATGCCGGTGGATGTGCAGACCGAGACCGTGATCGCACGGCCGCGGCAGGAAGTCGCCGCCTATGCGATGGACCCCGACAACGCGCCGCTCTGGTACGTGAACATCAAATCGGTGGCGTGGGAGACCGATCCTCCGGCACGCTTCGGATCGCGCATCGCGTTCGTTGCCCAGTTCCTTGGCCGCCGGCTCGCCTACACCTACGAGATCGTCGAACTGGTCCCCGACGCGAAGCTGGTGATGCGGACGGCCGAGGGACCGTTCCCGATGGAGACGACCTACACGTTCGCCGACGCAAGCGACGGATCGACCCGCATGCGGCTGCGCAACCGCGGCGCGCCCGCGGGCTTCTCGAAGGTGTTCGCGCCCCTGATGGCCGGCGCCATGCGGCGCGCCAACACCAGGGATCTCGCGGCGATCAAGGCCATCCTCGAAGCCACCTGACCGATCGGCGCGGTTGCAAGACCCTTTCGGCGCGGCCCTCCCGGGCTTACATGGGGCTTCGGATCGACGCGAAAGGCCCCGCCGGTGCAATTGACCACCCTTGGCGACGAAACGCGTCTCGCGGTCGCCAACATCGCCGATCGCGCGACCGGCATCGTCACGCCGACCGTGCGGCTCGGCGTCACCGGTCTGGCGCGCGCCGGCAAGACGGTGTTCATCGCCGCCCTCGTCCACAATCTCATTCACGGCGGGCGCCTGCCGCTGCTGCGCGCCTATGCGGGCGGGCGCCTGACCGGAGCGGAACTCGCCCCGCAACCCGACGACGCGGTGCCGCGCTTCGACTACGAGCGCCACGTCAGCGACCTCGCCGAACGCCGGGTATGGCCCGACTCGACGCGGCAGATCAGCGAACTTCGCCTGACCCTGCACTTCGAATCCGAATCCTATCTCGCCCGCACCATCGGCAGCGGCAGACTTCATCTGGATATCGTCGATTACCCGGGCGAGTGGCTGCTCGACCTGCCGCTGATGAATCTCGACTATGCGGCCTGGTCGCGCGAGGCCATCGCCCGCGCCCGTGATCCGCTGCATGCCGGCCACGCCCAGGCGTGGCTCGAGCGCGCGGAAGCCGTCGATCCCGACGCACCTGAAGACGAAACCATCGCCCGCGAATTGTCGGCGTTGTTCACGGCTTACCTCGCGGTCTGCCGTGCCGACGAACGGGCGCTGTCGACACAGCCACCCGGCCGGTTCCTGATGCCCGGCGATCTGGAGGGCTCGCCTGCCCTCACCTTCGCCCCGCTCATCCTGACGGACGACCGCGTGCGGCCGGGGTCGCTGGCAGCTATGATGGCGCGCCGCTTCGACGCCTACAAGAAAGCGGTCGTGCGTCCCTTCTTTCGCGACCACTTCGCCCGGCTCGATCGCCAGATCGTGCTCGTCGACGTGCTGGCGGCGCTCAATGCCGGCGCGGCGGCCTTGGCCGACCTGGAGCGGTCAATGACGGAGATCCTGACCTCCTTCCGGGTCGGACGCACCAACTGGCTGACCGGGCTGGTGACCCGTCGGGTCGACCGGCTGCTCTTCGCCGCGACCAAGGCCGACCATCTGCACCATCGCGACCACGATCGTCTCGAGGCGATTCTGGCACGGCTGGTGAGCCGGGCCCGCGAACGCGCCCAGTTCGCGGGCGCGACCGTCGACGCGCTGGCGATCGCCTCGGTCCGCGCCACCCGCGAGGCCTCGGTCACGCAGGCCGGCGAAACCCTGCCGACGATCATCGGCACGCCCCTGCCCGGCGAAACGCTCAACGGAAAGAGCTTCGACGGCGAGACGGAATTCGCCTTGTTCCCCGGTGACTTGCCGCGCGATCCGGAATCGGTCTTTGAACCGGACGCGGCGCCGGTCGATGTGCGCTTTGCACAGTTTCGGCCGCCGCCGCTGCTGACCACGGCGGAAGGCGCCACCCTTTCGCTTCCCCACATCCGCCTCGACCGCGCGATGGAGTTCCTGCTCGGGGACAAACTTGCATGACACGGCTTCCATGACCCAGCGATCCCCCACCGCCTTCGACCTCGACCGCGTCCGCTACGAGCCGGAGGAGCTCTATCCGGACGAGGCGCCGGAGCCGGCACCCGTGATGCAGCGTCAGCGCCGCCGCCCGTGGCTTGCGGTGCTGCTGGCCGCCCTCGGCCTCCTGGTGTCGCTCGCCATCGGACTTGCCGTCGACAACCTCGTGCGCACCCTGCTCGCGCGCTACGAATGGCTCGGTTGGGTCGCCCTGGTGCTGGCCGGGCTCGCCGGGCTTGCCGTCGTGGCGATCGCCGTCAACGAGCTGCGCAGCCTCATGCGTCTGCGCCGTATCGACCGCCTGCGGGCACGCGCCGACGACGCGGCAGCGGCCGACGACGCCGAAGCCGCGCGGGCCGTGACCGCCGACCTGATGTCGCTCTACCGCGGACGTCCCGACACCGCACGCGGTCGCGGCGAACTCGAGCGCCACCGGCGCGAGATCATCGACGGCAGCGATCTCATCGGCCTGGCCGAAACCTCTCTGCTCGCACCGCTCGATGCCGCTGCCCGAGCGCTGGTGGTCAACGCCGCCCGGCGGGTCGCCGTGGTCACCGCGGTCTCGCCCCGTGCCCTCATCGATCTCGCCTTCGTGGCCGTCGAGATCATGCGCCTGATCGGCGCCATGGCGACGCTCTACGGCGGTCGTCCCGGCACGCTGGGCTTCCTGCGTCTCGCCCGCGCGACCCTCGCCCATCTCGCCGTCACCGGCAGCCTGGCGGCCGGCGATTCGATCGTCCAGCAGGTTCTCGGCCACGGCCTTGCGGCCCGGCTGTCGGCCCGCCTCGGCGAAGGCGTGGTCAACGGCCTTCTGACCGCGCGCATCGGCATCGCCGCCGCCGAGGTCTGCCGGCCGCTCAGCTACCGCGAGGGCAAGCCGCCGCGCCTGGCCGACGTGATGACGGTTCTGCGGCCGCTCGGCCGCAGCCCGGAACCGGCGGCCGCCAATGACAGCGCCGGGACCGCCGCGGGCAAGACCGTTCCGGACAACGGTTGACTCGCGGCCGGAGGCGGCCAATGTAGCGGCCGCTTTTTGAGGCGCTGCCGGGCTCCTGCCGCGACACGCCGTCCGGCCCCATCGCTCCGGGGCATCGGAGAGAACCGCGCGCCTATGCCGTCACTCGGATTTGGCCTCGAACGTATTGCCTGGCTGGCGCTGCGCCGTCCCGTCATCGCCGGCGCGCTGACGCTTCTGCTTCTCGGCCTGGCGCTCTTCGGCGCAACGCAACTGCGCTTCGACGAAGGCATGCGCAACGTGTTCGCGAGCGAGTCGGAGGTCTACACCGCCTACGTCGACGCCACCCGACGCTTCGTCGATCCCGAGAACGAACTGCTGCTTCTCGTCGAAGGCGAGGCGATCGCGGAACCGGCGACGTTCCGGCGGCTGCAGGATCTGCACTTCGAGCTGCAACTGACCGAAGGCGTCGGCTCGGTCTTCTCGCTCTTCTCGCTGCGGGAAGCGCCCAACGCCGACGGCGACGCCCCGCCGGTCGTCAACAGCACCGACGCCGGCCTGACGCCGGACCTGCTGCAGGCCGTGCGCGACCATCCGCTGCTCGGCGCCAAGCTCGTCGACGCCCACGGCGAGACCCTGATGATGGTCGTGACGCCGGACCGGCCGCTCCTGCCGATCCGCGATATCCGCACGCTGAAGGAGGCGATCGAGGGTGCGGCCACGAGCGCTCTCGCCGACGCCCCGCTGACGATCACAACTACCGGCTTTCCGGTGATCCGTACGACCATTCTCGACATCCTGCGCCGCGACCAGATCGTCCTCAACGCCGCCGGCGCCACGCTCGGCTTCCTCATGAGCCTGCTGGTCTTCCGTTCGGTGACCGCAGCCTTCCTGACGTCGATGCCGGCGATCTTCGCCGGGTTCAGCGTCATCGGCATCATGGGGTTCCTGGGCCTCCCGATTACGGTGATGACCAACATCGTCCCGGCGGTGGTGATGATCCTCGGCTACGCCGACGGCATGCATCTCTCCTTCGCCTTCCGCAAGGCGCGCGACGAGGGCGCATCGGTCCACGACGCGGAGATGTCGGCGCAACGCCAGGTCGGGGGCGCGTGCGTGCTGGCGGCGGTGACGACGTCGATCGCCTTCGCCGCCCTGGCCATCTCCGATGTCAGTCTTGTGAGCAGCTTCGGCCTGACCGGCGCGGTGGCCACGACCCTGGGCGCCATCGCCGTCCTGGTGCTCCACGCCCTGCTCGCGCTCCTGATCGGCCGGTTCTGGAGCTCGTCGCCGTGGACGGCCCGCAACTTCCTGAACTGGCTCCGCCTTCCGAGCGGGGCGTTGGGTGAGTTCTCGGTGCGCTACGCGCGACCCGTGGCGCTGGCGGCCGTCCTGGTCGCGGTTACCGCCAGCGTGATGCACTACAGTGTGCCGCCGCAGCATTCGGTGCGCGAGCACCTGCCCCCGCGCGATCCGGCCAACGCCGCGCTGGGGCGCATCGACCGTGCCTTCGACGGCATCTTTCCGATCCAGGTTGTGCTGCGCAACGACGGTCAGGACGCGCTGTCGCCGGAGGGGCTGGCGCGGGTCGGCGCCCTTCACGAAGCGGTCGAAGGCGTCGACCGGGTGACCGCACCGATTTCGCTCTGGAGCATTGTCCGCTGGTTCGGCGGCGCGGCGGACGAAGCCACGGCCGAACGCGTCCGCCTGCTGGTCGAACAGCTTCCACAGCCGGCGCGCCAGCGCTTCATCAACACCGACGGCGACGCCATTATCACCGGCAACACCATCGAGACCTCCACGGCCGAGACGCGCCCGATCGTCGACGCTGTGAACATGGCGGCACGCGCAGCCGTCGACGACGACGCGACGGTGACCGGCATGACCGTGATCACCGTGCTCGAAAGCGCGCGCACCATCGACGGGCTCAATCTCAGCCTGACGCTGTCGGTCATCGCCAATCTTTTCGTGATCGCCTTCGCCTTCCGCGACTGGCGCATCGGCGTCCTGTCGTTCCTGCCCAATATCATCCCGATCATGGCCGTGGGCGCCGTGCTGTTCATCGCCGGCCGCGGCATGCAGTTCACCGGGGTGATCGCGCTGACCGTCGCCTTCGGGATCGCCGTCGACGACACGGTCCACTTCCTGAACCGCTATCGCCTCATCCCCAAGGAGGACGGCGACGCGGCGCAGCGGCTTGTCGCCGCCGCCCGCCATGTGGGGCCGGCGCTGTTCGCCACCACGCTCGTCATCATCACCGGCATGGCCTCGACCTTGACCAGCGGCTTGCCGACCATCGCGCTCTTCGGCCAGATCGCCGCCGGCGCGCTGGCCGTCGCCCTGATCGGCGACCTGTTGTTCCTGCCGGCCCTGATGTTGACATTCGGCCGGCGCATCTTCGCCGAACCGGCCTCCCTGCCAACAACGGATACGCCATCGTGATCCTCCGCCTCGCCGCCCTGATCGCCGCGCTCGCCCTCACGCCCGCCTTCGCCGCCGACGATCCCCTGCTCGCCCGCCTGGCCGGCGACTGGGTCGGCAACGGCACCGTCCGCACGTCGGTCACCGCCGAACCCGAGCGGGTGTTCTGCCGGATCACCAGTCGCCTGGTCGACGACGGCACCGCGCTCCAGCAGACCGGTCGCTGCGGCCTCGCGACGAGCACCGGATCCGTCGACGGCAAGATCACGGCACGCGGCGGCGGCCGCTACGACGGCACGCTGCAGAGCCTGGCCTCGCAAGGCCCGACGACACTCAGTGGCCGCGCGCGGGGATCATCGCTGGTACTGCGCTCCGAATTCACCGACGCCCGCACCGGTGAATCCGCGGTGGCTATCACCACCCTCGCCCCGACCTCCGACGGCGGCTACCGGCTGACGTCGCGCCGCGAGACCGGCGGCGGCGAGGGCTACGGCGAAACCGACATCCTGTTCAGGTCGCGCTAGGCGAGCGCCGGTGTCGGATCGCTTCGCCGCCACGCTTGAGGCTTTCGACCGCGTCGTCGCCGGCCACGACGACATCACCCGCAAGGGCAAGGCGACGCCGTACACGGCGATGAACGGCAACATGTTCGCGTTCGTCACCGCCGACGGGGCGTTGTGCGTGCGCCTCTCCGACGCCGACCGGGAGGCGTTCAACGCCGAACACGACGGCGAACCGGTCCTGCAATACGGTCGGGTGATGCGCGGCTACGTGGCCGTGCCGGACGCCCTGGCGGCTGACGAGAAGGCGCTCGCCGAACTCTACGGCCGCGCCGTCGATCACGCGCGCACGCTCAAGCCGAAGCCGACGCGGCGAAAGTAGTCCGGCTAGATGACGCCCAGCTTCTTCTGCAGGCTCGACGACGAGGTCGTGTACTGGAACACGACCTTCTTGTCGGGATAGACGATCTTGACCGCGTCCTGCGACATCAGCGCGGCTTCGTGGAAGCCGCACAGGATCAGCTTGATCTTGCCGGGATAGGTGTTGATGTCGCCGATGGCGTAGATACCCCGCTCCGAGGTCTCGAACTTCTCGGTGTCGACCGGGATGAGATTGTGGTCGAGGTTGAGCCCCCAGTCGGCGACCGGGCCGAGCTTCATGGTGAGGCCGAAGAAGGGCAGCATGCGTGTGCAGGCGACCTCGGTCTGCGAACCGTCCTTGCCCTTGATGACGGCGCCAGTGAGCTGACCGTTGTCGCCCCTGAGTTCCGACACCTGGCCCAGCCTGAAATCGATATCGCCGGCGTCGAGCAGCGCGCGCATCTTGTTGACGCTGTCGGGCGCGGCGCGGAACTCCTCGCGGCGATGCACCAGCGTCAGGCTGCGCGCGATCGGCTGCAGGTTGAGGGTCCAGTCGAGTGCGGAGTCGCCGCCGCCGACGATCAGGAGATCGTGGTCGCGGAACGCCTCCATCTTGCGCACCGCGTAGAAGACCGAGGTGTCCTCGTAGGCTTCGATGCCGGGCACCGGCGGGCGCTTGGGCTGGAACGAGCCGCCGCCGGCCGCGATCACCACGACCTTGGCCACAAACGTCTCGTCCATGTCGGTGGTGAGACGGAAGGTACCGCCGGGCAGGCGCTCCAGCGACTGGACCATCTGCGACAGATGGAAGGTCGGATGGAACGGCGCGATCTGCTCCATCAGCCGGTCGACGAGCCCCTGCCCCGAAATCTCCGGATAGCCGGGAATGTCGTAGATCGGCTTCTCGGGATAGAGCTCGGCGCACTGGCCGCCCGGCCGGTCGAGGATATCGATCACCGCGCAGCTGATGTCGAGCAGGCCGAGTTCGAACACGGCGAAGAGGCCACACGGGCCGGCGCCGATGATCACGGCATCGGTTTCGGTCACGGCGCCGGTGGCGCCGCCGTTCGAGGAGGTCTCGGTCATCGGTCTGTCACCGTCCTGCGGAGGTGGCGCACCTGTATCGGGTCAAGGTCGCCAGTTGAAGCAACATTGTGCCGCACCCCGCGCCGCGCGGAGCAAATGATACCGATGCGGGGCCTATCCCTGCCGTTCGGGCACCGTCACGGTCAGGCCGTCGAGATCGTCGCTCACCCGGATCTGGCACGACAGCCGCGACGTCGGCCGCACGTCGAAGGCGAAGTCCAGCATGTCCTCTTCCATCGGCTCGGGCTCGCCGACCACCGGCATGAACGCCTCGTCGACATACACGTGGCAGGTGGCGCAGGCACAGGCCCCGCCACACTCGGCTTCGATGCCCGGCACCCCCTCGCGGATGGCATTCTCCATGACCGTGGTGCCGTTCTCGGCATCGACGTCGTAACGCTGGCCGCTGGCGTCGACATAGGTGATCTTGGCCATAAAGGAGGATCCGTGGGCGTGGCGAATTGTGGCGCGCCTCTATAGGCGAATTGGCGGTGACCTGCCAGTGCGCATGTCGCCCCGTGGCGGCGGCTCGCGCAAACCGTTTCTCAATCGGCGAGATGATCGGCAACGAACGCCCGCACGCGGTCGCATGCCTGGCCGAGACGGTCGAGATCGTGCGTCCCGATCCGCCCCGTGGCGTGGACCCGCGCGCCGAGTTCGGCCAGCTCCACCGCCCCCACGGCGCGTGCCGTGCCGACCAGACGATGGAGCGCGTCGAGCGCCCCTTTGTCCGGCTCCGAGCGAATCCGCGCGAGGTCGTCGGGCATCTGGTCGCGCGCCATCGTCATCAGCGTGCGGGCAAGCTCCCGGTCACCGCCGGTCATCTCGTCCAGACGCGCAAGGTCGACGGCCATCGTCCCGGTGGCCGATTCAGCGCTTTTGTTCATGGTTTGTCCGGCCCCGCCGCCGCCTGGCGCTGCGACCGCGCCGGCTTTCTTAAAAAATGGTTAACGGCCCGGTCGGGAGCAGTCCCGATCCGGCTCACGACGCCCCGGTCGACGCCGCGCCGAGCACGGCGTAGCCGGCCGGCGTCAGCTTGCAGACCCGCCAGTCCGGCTTCAGCGGATTGGCGAACCACGGCGTGGCCCAGCCCTTGTCGATGCAGGATTCGACCGTTTTCCGGTCGATTTCGCGGCCCGTCGGGTCGAACAGCGGCAGCTTCCCACCCGGCTGTTCAAGCCCCAGCGACAGGTAGCGGCGCTGGGCCACGGTGGGGCGCAACGCCGGACGTCGGGCCGGCGCGCGGCGCGTCGGAACGACCGCCGCTTCGGCAACTGCGGGCACGCGTTTGACCATGAGTTCTCACCCTGTTCCTGAGCCCGGACGCTTGCGGCGCGTTTTCTTGTTCCGATGCCATCAATGTGCCATTAGGATGCCCTAGCGGCAAGGATATGGAGGCCCTCCCGACCGGTGGTTTTCCGGTCGGAGCGCGGCTTGCACGCCGGGGCGCGGCTCGTTCGATCCCTATCATCGAATCGCTTCCCTCGCGTTAACGCGCTCTTGCCGGCAACGGCGCGGTGACAGCGGCCGACATGTGTTGAGAGTACGGACGCGAGGCGGACATGGCTACGAATCCCAAGACGAGAGCGCGTGGCGAGTCGGCGGTTGACGCCGTCGAGGAGGCGCTGCGCACCGATCTCGACGACGACTACAACGCGCCGCCCGAGCCCGAGCGGCAACCGCGCCAGCGGCCGCGCCGCGCGGCCCAGCGATCCGAGGCCGAAGCCGTGCGCCGCGGCGACCTTCAGCGCCGTCCCGAGGCGCCCCGGACGCCCGCGCCGCCACGCCGCCAGCCCGCGCCCCCGCGCCGCCAGGCCCCCGAACCGCAGGCTGAGGCACGCGACGACGACGAGCGCCGCCGTCCGGCACCGCCCCGGCCGCAGGCGCGCCGCGCCGAACCCCAGGCCGAAGCCCGCGACGACCGTCGTCCCGCGCCACCCCGGTCGCAGCCGCAGGCGCGCCGCCCCGAGCCTCAGCCGGAAACCCCCCGCGTTCGCGATTACCAGGAAGCACCGGCGGAGCGTCCGGCCGCACGCCCGGCCGAACCGCGCGGTCGCCGCCGCTTTGCCGCCAATGACGACCGGCGGGCGGCCGTGCCGCTCGGCTATCAGCGCCGTCCGTCGCGCCTCATCTACCCGACCGCCGCCGTCCTGTCGGCCGTGTGGGCGATCGTCGTCCTGTTCTACGCCGGCACCAGCGGCGGCCTGACCGACGGCGAGAGCCTCCTGTCCTCGGCCCGCTTTGCCAACGTCGCGGTCGCCCTGGTCTTCCCGATCGCCATGATCTGGGGCATCGCCGCCATGATGTGGCGCAGCCAGCAGATGAGCATCCTCGCCGGCTCCCTCACCGAGATGGCCAACCGCCTGACCGAGCCGGAAAACATCGCCACCGACGCCATCGTCAACGTCAGCCAGGCCGTGCGCCGCGAGGTCGCCGCCGTCGGCGACGGTATCGAACGGGCGCTGGCGCGGGCCGGCGAACTGGAACTCCTGGTCCACAACGAAGTCGCCTCGCTGGAACGCTCCTACACGGAGAACGAGACGCGCATGCGCTCGCTGATCGACGACCTCGCCGGTCAGCGCGAGGCGATCGTCATCAACTCGGAGCGGGTTCGCTCGTCAATTGTCAGCGCCCAGGAATCGCTGTCGAAGGATCTGCGCATCGCCAGCGAATCGATTGCCGAACGGGTGACCGAATCCGGCAACCGCATCACCACCACCCTCACCGATCGCGGCGAGCAGATCACCATCGCGCTGGGTTCGGCCGGCGAGACCATGGTCGAGCAGCTTGCCTCGCGCGGCGACGATCTCGTCTCGCGGCTGGCCGACACGGTCAGCGAGGTCGCCGTATCGCTGGCGCAGACCGGTTCGGAAGTCACCGATACCCTGCTCGCGCGCAGCGCCGAGATCAACGACACGCTGTCCTCCACCGGGCGGGCGATGGCCGACACCATCGCCGAGCGCGGCCAGGAGGTGAACGACACGCTGTCCACCGTCGCCTCAGAACTCATTTCCGGCTTCGAGGGGCGGACGGAGGAAATCACCCGTTCGATCTCCGACTCCGGCCAGCGCGCGGCGGAGACCATCTCCAGCCACGTTCAGGACGTGAACGAGGCGCTGAAGAGCAACTCCGAATCGCTGCTCGTCGACCTGTCGCTGCGGGGCCAGGAACTCTCCGACAAGCTCGATGAGACCGGCACCCGTATCGCCGAGACGATCACGACCCGCGGCGGCGAGCTTGCCGATCGGCTGTCCCAGACCGGAGATCGCATTTTCGAAGCCATTTCCGTCAACGGCGGCGAGCTCAACGAGCGGCTGACGGCGACCGGCGAATCGATGGCCGAGGTGATCAACGCCCGCACCACGGCGTTGCGCGAAACCATCGACTCGGCAGCCGGCAGCATCAACGACTCCTTCGAGGAGCGCGGCACCGAACTGACGCAACGCCTTGCGGCCGTCGGCGGCGACGTCGCCAAGGCGATCGCGGTGCGTGGCATGAAGATCAACGAGACGATCATCGAGTCGGGCAACGAGATTTCCGAGACCATCGCCAGCCGCGCCGGCGACATCCACGAGCGGATCGTCGACTCCGGCACCCGCATCGCCGACCGCATCCTCGATCAGGGCAACTCCATCCACGAGCGGATCGTCGAATCCGGCAGCCAGATCGCCGGTGAAGTCGAAAGCCGCGGCGCGTCCATCCACGAGCGCATCGTGACCTCCGCCCGCGAGATCACCGAGGGCATCGAGAACCGCGGCAACGCGGTTTACGACTCGATCGTCGAAGCGACGCAGCATGTGGGCGACGCGATCGAATCGCGCGGCGTTTCGATCCACCAGAAGATCCTCGCCTCCGGCCGCGACGTCGCCAACGCGATCGAGAGCCGCGGCGTGACCATCCACGAGAAGATCATCGCCTCCGGCACGGAGGTGGCCGACGCCATCGAGAATCGCGGCGACGTCGTGCACCAGAAGATGGTCGAGGCCGGAACCCGGTTCGAATCCTCGATCGCCGATCGCAGCATCGAGATCAGCGACACGGTCGAGACCAGGCTTGCCAAGATCTCCGAGCTGATGAACGAGCAGGGCCCTGCCCTGATCACCTCGCTCGGCGACCAGGTCGAGGACATGGAGCGCACGCTGACCGACCGCCTCAGCGGGTTCGGCGACGGCATGCGCGGCCGCATCGACGCCGTGTCCGAGGCGCTGGAGAACAACGCCCACCGCATCGCCGAGGCGCTGGATCACCGCTCGCGGCAGATCAACCAGACGCTGATCGAGCGGACGCGCGAGATCGCCGAGACGTTCTCGTCGGGCCAGTCGGACTTCGCCTCGCTGATCGACGAGCGACTGATGGAGGTGAGCGGCACCCTTGGCCAGCGCACCGAGGCCGTCGCCGAGCGCCTGCAGGAGGTGAGCAGCACCCTGGGCGAGCGCACCGAAGCCGTCGCCGATCAGCTCACGGAACGCGTCCATACGCTGACCAACTCCATCGGCGACAACGGCGAGCGTGTGGCCGAAACGGTGGCCAACGCCGTCAGCGAAGTCACACGTCGCCTGGTGGCCGAGACCGGCGAGGCGACAGTGAAGCTGCGCGACACGACCACCGAGGTCACCGGCGTCGTCTCGACGGCGGTGGAGAATATGGAAGCGGTGTTCGGACCGCGCGCGACCGCCGTGACCGAGGCGCTCGAGCAGCGCACACGTGAGTTCAACGAGGTGATGACCGGCCGGACGACCGAGATGGCCGAGCTTCTCAACGAACGTGGCAACGCCCTGGTGCAGTCCATGGATCGCAACAGCCGCGAAATCGCCGAGACGGTCGACGAGCGCACCCGTGCGCTCAGCGACGTGCTGGCCGGCCGGACGACCGAAATGGCCGAGCTTCTCAACGAGCGCGGCAACACGCTGGTGCAGTCCATCGACCGCAACGGCCGCGATGTCGCCGAGATGGTCGAGCAGCGCGTGGAGGAAGCGACGCGGACGCTGCTCGCCGCCGGCGAAACGGTGAGCGGCAGCTTCGCCGAGACCAATCGGACGCTCGACGCCGAGATCTCGGAGATGACCAAGCGGACCGCCGACGCCACGGCGACGCTCGAACACCTGCTCGGCGAAGCGAATGCGAAGTACGCCCAGATCGAAGGTGCGCTGACCGAGCGGTCGCAGGACTTCTCAAAGGCCATCAGCGCCGCGGTCGAGTCGACGACGCAGTCGTCGAGCGAACTCGGCGACCAGGTCTCGGTCCTGCGCGACGTGTCGCGCGAGGTCCTGGAAGGCGTGAACGGTGTGATCGGTCGTTTCGCCGAACACAGCGCCGCGCTCGCCGATGCCTCCTCGGGCCTCAACGAAGTGAACGAGCGCATCAGCCGGACGATGACCGAGGGCAGCCCGCAACTGCTTGAGCTGACGACCGGCCTGCAGCAGCGCAGCGAGCAGCTCGACGAGTTGATGAAGTCGTTCACGCGCATCATCGGCGAAACCCTGAAGACCGCCGAGGAGCGGGCAACGTCGGTCAGCAAGATGCTGGCCGAGACCTCGGCCGGCGCCACGCAGGGGATCATCGAGAACTTCGAGAACATGAACCGCACCGCCGGCACCGAGGGACGCAGGGCGGCCGAGGCGGTGCGCGACGCCAACAAGGCCCTGGTGGCCGAGGTCGGCGACGCGATCTCCGAGGCGACCAGCCGTTTCTCCGATGCCGCCCGCGAAATGCGGCAGGCGGCCCAGGAGCTCCAGCGCGACCTCGGGACCACCCGCGACGAACTCAAGCGCGGTGTTCTCGAGATGCCGGAGGAGGCCCGCCAGAGCGCCGATTCCATGCGCAGGGTCGTGGCCGATCAGATCAAGGCCCTGTCGGAGCTGTCCGACATCATTTCCCGGCACGGCAAGACGTTGGACATCTCGACCCCGGCCCTCGGTGAGCCGAAGAACCAGCGTGGTGTCGAACCGCCGCCGATCGCCGCCAAGGCCGAAGCCGTGCCCGAGCAGCCTGCGCGCGCAGCCTCCGGCGGCAGTCGTGTGGCCGCGGCAGCGACCGCGCCGGCACCGACGCCTGCGGAACCCGCACCGCGGACCCAGGACAACAGCGGCAACGATGGCAACAGCGGCGGCTGGATGTCGGGGCTCCTGCGCCGTGCCAGTGGATCAGCCCCTGCCTCCACGCAGGCCGGCGGCTGGGACGCCCAGGACGCACCGGAGACACCCAACCTCGGCAACCTGACCGCCGACATCGCCAAGGCGATCGACCACCAGGCCGTCGTCGCCCTGTGGCAGGCGCATCGTCGCGGCGAACGCAACCTGTTCAACCGCAGCCTCTACACCATGGACGGTCAGAAGACGTTCGACCTGGTGCGCGAGACCTACCGCAACGACGGCGACTTCCGCGCGGCCATCGACCGCTACATCGGGGATTTCGAGCGGCTCCTGGAGCAGATGACGAGCGGCGGCAACGAGCAGGCCGGCACCGACTACCTGACGTCGGACAACGGCAAGGTCTACACGCTGCTGGCCCACGCCAGCGGCCGCTTCGGCTAGAAGGCGCGGCTGCGCTACTCGGCGGCGTCGGGGATCATGTCGTCCCCGGCGGCCGGCCTTTCGGTCGGCGCCGACTCGCCGGTTTCGCGCGACCCGCCCATCACCGTCCAGCGGATGAGTTCAAGCTGACCGTCCTCGCGTTCGGCGATCGCGGTGCAGCTTTCCACCCAGTCGCCCGAATTGACGTAGACGAAGCCGTCCTGATCGTCGATGCGCGCGAAATGGATGTGCCCGCACGCAACGCCGTCGACATTGCGCCGCCGCGCCTCGGCGACCAGCGCCTCCTCGAACTGGCCGATGTGCTTGACGGCGTTCTTCACCTTGGACTTGGCCCAGGCCGACAGCGACCAGTAGTCGCGGCCGAGGCGGCGACGCACGCGGTTGACGATCGTGTTGATGGACAGCGCGGCCACGTAGGCGCCGCTGCCCAGGACCGCGAGCCACGGCGCGTAGCGCACCACGATGTCGAACTGATCGCCGTGCAGGACCAGGAGCTTGCGGCCGTCGGCCAGTTCGTGGACGGCCTGGTCGATCACCTCGACACCGCCGAAGTGGATGCCGGGGAAATCCCGCAACGCCTCGTCGTGGTTGCCGGGCAGATAGACGATCCGCGCGCCGTTCCGGCCCTTCCTGAGGAACGCGCGGATCACGTCCGTGTGGGACGCCGGCCAGTACCAGTTACGCCGGAGCTGCCAGCCGTCGACGATGTCGCCGACCAGATAGAACGTGTCGGCATCGTGATGGCGCAGAAAATCGAGAATGAGCTGCGACTGGCACCCGCGCGTACCCAGGTGCAGGTCCGACATGAAGATCGTGCGGTATTTGCGCCGTTCGACCGGCGCATCGGACGCGGGCGGCGGCTTCTCCACCCGGTAGCGTCGCGAACGGGATCCCCGTCTGGCAAACAGCTTACGGGTTGGCAATTTGCTCAATTGTCCAACATCCCATCCCGCACCGGACCTTGCGATACACCACTTTTCGACTCCCCTCAACCGAAGCCCTTGAGCCCTGACGACGGTCGGGTAAGGTCCGCGCCGGAGGGGTGGCAAACATGGATCTGGGGATCGCCGGCCGCAAGGCCGTCGTATGCGCGTCGAGCCGCGGATTGGGACGCGGCTGTGCGGAGGCGCTGGCCGAGGCCGGCTGCTCGCTGGTGATCAATGGCCGCGACCAGGCGGTGCTCGCATCCACGGCCAACGACCTCGGCGCGCGGTTCGGGGTCGCCGTCACGCCGGTCGCCGCCGACGTCGGCACGGCCGAGGGTCGGACGGCGCTGCTTGAGGCCTGCCCGGAGCCGGACATCCTGGTCAACAACAACGGCGGCCCTCCCCGCCGCAGCTTTCGCGACATCGATGCCGACGCCATTGTCGACGGCGTCCGCCAGAACATGGTGGCGCCGCTGGAACTGATCCGCGCCGTCATCGACGGCATGGCCGAACGCGGTTTCGGCCGCATCGTCAACATCACCTCGTCCTCGGTTCTCGCCCCCATCGAGGGCCTCGACCTGTCGTCGGGCGCCCGCGCCGGGCTCACCGCCTACCTCGCCGGCGTCGGCCGCGAAGTCGCCGGCCGTGGGGTCACCGTCAACAACATCCTGCCCGGACGCATGGACACCGACCGCATGGCCAGCGGCTACGCGTGGGCGGCCGAGCGATCCGGCCGCGCGCCTGAGGACCATCGCACCGACGATATCGACATCATCCCCGCCCATCGGCTCGGCACGCCGGAGGAGTTCGGTCAGGTCTGTGCCTTTCTTTGCTCCCGTCACGCGGGCTATATCACCGGACAGAACATCCTCATCGACGGCGGCCTGCTCGACCGCGCGTTCTGATTTCCGCTCGTTTATCCATTCCACCCAACGAACCACCTCAGGAGATGCGACATGAAGCTTGTGCGCTTCGGCCCCAAGGGCCGTGAAAAACCGGGAATTGTTGACCGCGACGGCAACATTCGGGACTTGAGTTCCGTTGTTCCCGACATCAGCGCCGCGACGCTGGCCAAGGGCGCGCTGGCGGCCATTCGCAAGGCCAAGGTCGACAAACTCCCCAAGGTCTCCAAACGCGCCCGGCTCGGACCCTGCGTCGCCGGCGTCGGCAACTTCATTGCGATCGGTCTCAACTACATAGACCACGCCAAGGAAACCAACTCGCCGATCCCCAAGGAACCGATCATCTTCAACAAGGCGCCGAGCTGCATCGTCGGCCCCAACGACGACGTCATGCTGCCCCGCAAGTCCAAGAAGACCGACTGGGAGGTCGAACTCGCCGTAGTGATCGGACGTGGCGGCTCGTACATCGACGAGAAGAAGGCCCTCTCGCACGTCGCCGGCTATGCCGTTTGCCACGACGTTTCCGAGCGCGCCTATCAGCTCGAGCGCGGCGGCCAGTGGACCAAGGGCAAGGGGTGTCCGACCTTCGGGCCGCTGGGGCCGTGGCTGGTTACCCGCGACGAGATCAAGGACGTCGGCAACCTCGACATGTTCCTCGACGTCAACGGCAAGCGCATGCAGACCGGCAATACCAACACCATGATCTTCACGGTGCCTCACCTGGTCAGCTATCTCAGCCAGTTCATGTATCTCGCTCCCGGCGACGTGATCACCACCGGCACGCCGCCCGGCGTCGGCATGGGCATGAAGCCGCCGCGTTTCCTGAAGGCGGGCAACACCGTCCGGCTCGGCATCGAGGGGCTCGGCGAACAGAACCAGCGGATCGTCGCCGCCAAATAGTGCGGGCGGATCAGCCGAGCGGAGGCGGAGGCGCCTGCGCCTCCGCCTTGGCCTGGCGGGCGATCCCCAGCCGGTGCTCGCGGTAGATGACGAACAGGCCGGCCGCGACGACAATGGCCGCGCCGGCCAGAACCGTCGTGGTGGGCCATGTGCCGAAGATGAAGAAGCTCACCAGGAACGCCCAGATCATCGATAGATAGTCGAACGGTGCGATGGTTGAGGCGTCGCCGAAGCGGAAGCTCGACGTGACCAGCACCTGGCCGATCCCGCCGAAAAGGCCGATCAGCGCCAGCAGCGCGAAGTCGGCCGCGGTCGGCATCACCCAGCCGAACGGCAGCGTGAACAGCGCCGCGACGGCGACGAAGCACGAGAAGTAGGCGACGATGGTCGGCGCCGAGTCGGTGCGCACCAGCGCCCGCGCCATCGTCATGGCAAGGGCGGCGAACATGGCGCCGGCGAGCGCGATCAGCGCACCGGGACCGTTCCCTGCCGCCGCCGCCGACGGCCCGACATAATCCGACAGGATCACGAGCACGCCGATCAGGCCGACCACCACCGCCGACCAGCGGTAGATGAAGACGCGCTCGCCCAGAAACACGACGGCGAGGACGACCGTCATCAGCGGCGCGGCGTAGCCGATGGCGGTTGCGTCGGCAAAGGGCAGCAGCGACAGCGCCGTGAAGCCGCACAGCATCGCCCCGGTACCGAACGCCCCGCGCAGCAGGTGCTGCGGCAGGTAGTTGGTGCGGAACACCGTGCCGATGGTGCCTAGCACCGCAACCCACAGGAGCACCGGCACCAGCGCGAAGAAGGCGCGGAAGAAGGCGATCTCGCCGATCGGGTAGCGGTCGCTCAAGAGCTTCACCAGCGTCGCCATCGCCGCGAAGGCGAGCGTCGAGGCGACCTTGAGCGCGATTCCGGTGAGTTGTCGACTCTGTGGGGGACTTTCCATGGAGAGGTGCAAAGCACCACAAACCACCACTGGCGGCAAGCTGGCCGCCGGCGGAATGGCGGCGGCCCCTCCGCGGCATGGCCGTAACGGCCGCTACCCGCTCGCCAGGCGCGCCAGCACCTCCACGAGATGGGCCGTCGATGCGTCCCGATTCGTGACCGCCCGCTCGCCGCGCACCATCGGCAGCAACTCGCCGGCGAGCACCTTGCCCAGTTCCACGCCCCACTGGTCGAACGAGTTGATGCCCCAGATCGTGCCCTGCACGAACACCTTGTGCTCGTAGAGAGCGATCAGGCTGCCCAGCGTCACCGGATCGAGAGCCCGATAGACGATGGTGGTGGATGGCCGGTTGCCGGTGAAGACCTTGTGGGGCGCAAGCCGCTCCAGCGCCTCGCCTTCGAGGCCTTGTGCCGCGAGCTCGGCACGCGCCTCGGCAAGCGTGCGCCCGCGCATCAGCGCCTCGCCCTGGGCCAGGCAGTTGGCAATCAGCAAGTCGTGGTGCTCGCCGTGGTCGGTATCCGACTTCGCGGCGATCAGGAAGTCGCACGGCACCGGATCGGTACCCTGGTGCAGCAACTGGTAGAAGGCGTGCTGGCCGTTGGTGCCCGGCTCGCCGAAGACGATCGGTCCGGTCGCGCGCTCGACCTTGCCGCCATCGAGGCGCACGCCCTTGCCGTTGGACTCCATATCGAGCTGTTGCAGGTAGGCCGGCAGCCGGTCGAGCCGCTGGTCGTAGGGCAGCACCGCATGCACCGGATAGCCGAGCACGTTGCGGTACCAGACGCCGATCAGCGCCAGGATCATCGGCAGATTGCGGCCCGCCGGAGCATCGCGAAAGTGGTGATCCATGGCGCGACCGCCGGCCAGGAACCTGCCGAAGTTCTCCGGCCCGATCGCCAGCATGACCGGCAGGCCGATCGCCGACCACACGGAGTAGCGCCCGCCGACCCAGTCCCAGAAGGCAAAGGCGCGGTTCGCGTCGATGCCGAAGGCGGCGATGCGCTCGCCCGCCGTCGAGATGGCGGCGAAATGCTGCGCCACGGCCGCTTCGCCGAGCGCGTCCACCAGCCACGCCCGCGCCGACGCCGCATTGGTCATGGTCTCGATCGTGGTGAAGGTCTTCGACGCGATCAGGATCAGCGTCGTCGCGGGGTCGAGCATCGCCAGCGTATCGCGGATATGCGCGCCGTCGACATTGGAGACGAAATGCACCCGCGGACCGTCGTGGAACGGCTTGAGCGCCCGCACCACCATCGCCGGGCCGAGATCGGAGCCGCCGATCCCGATGTTGACCACGTCGGTGAAGCGACCGCCGGTCCCGACAATGGTGCCGTCACGTACACCGTCGCAAAAACCGGACATCCGGTCGAGGACGTCATGGACATCGGGAACGACGTTGTGTCCATCGACGTCGTAGCGCTCGTCGCGGGCGGCGCGCAGCGCCACGTGGAGGACGGACCGTCCTTCCGTCGCATTGATCTTCTCGCCGGCGAACATCGCCGCGCGGCGCGTGGCGACGCCGGCCGCCTCCGCCAGGTCGAGCAGATGAACGAAGGTCGGCACGTCGATGAGGTTCTTCGAGACGTCGACGAACAGGCCCGCGCCTTCGGTCGAAAACCGCGACGCACGACCGGGATCGTCGGCGAAGCGCTGACGCAGCGGCGTCGCCAGCACCTCGTCGCGGTACGCCGCAAGCGCGGCGAAAATCGTGTCGACGGACTCGGTCACCGTCCTCTCCTCTTCTCAGCCCAGCCAGGCGGCGATCCGGTCCATCGCCTCGGTCATATCGGCATGGGTTCCGGCAAACGAGAAACGCACGGTATGCGCGCCGCGTTCGCGGTCGAAGTCGAGACCGGGCGTGATCGCCACACCGGCCTCCTCCAGCATCCGCCGGCTGAAGGCGACGGAATCGTTGGCCAGACGTCGGATCGACGCGTAGGCGTAGAACGCCCCGTCGCAGGGGGCGAAGTCCTCGAAGCCCAGCGCCGGCAGCTTCTCCAGCAAGAGACGACGATTGGCCGCGTAGACATCCTTGATCCGATCGAGATCGGCGCTGACATCGAACGCGGCGACGGCCGCCCGCTGGGAGATCGCCGGCGGCGAGATGTAGAGGTTCTGGCCGATCCGCTCCACCGCACGCACCAACGCCTCGGGCAGGATCATCCAGCCGACGCGCCAGCCGGTCATGCAGTAGTACTTCGAGAACGAGTTGACGATGATCGCGTTGTCGGAGAACGCACAGGCCGTGGCGGCCTCGCCCTCATAGACGAGCCGGTGGTAGATCTCATCGGAGATGAACTGCAGCCCCAGATCCTCCGCCGCCGCGACGAGGTCGCGCAGCGCGTCGGGCGACATGAGCGTACCGGTCGGGTTGGCGGGGCTCGCCACCAGCACGCCGTCGAGCGGCGCCTCGGCGTGGGCGGCGGCGAGAAGCTCCGGCGTCAGGATCGGCCCGGCGCTGCCACCGAGCGGAATCTCGATCGCCTCGAGCCCGAGCGTGTGCAACAGGTTGCGATACGCCGGATACCCCGGGGCGGTGAGCGCGATCCGCGCACCGGGATCGAACGCCGCCAGGAAGGCGAGATTGAAACCGCCCGACGATCCCGTCGTCACCGCGATCCGCTCATAGGCGACGTCGACACCGTAGGCGCGGCGATAGTGGTCCTGGATCCGCGCCCTCAGCGAGCGCAGGCCGAGCGCCTCGGTGTAGCCGATAGCGCCGTCGGCGAGCGCGGTGCGGGCGGCGTCCAGCACCACGGGCGGCGCGGCCTCGCCCGGCTGCCCTACTTCCATGTGGATGACCCTGTGGCCGGCCTGCTCGCGATCGGCCGCCGCGCGCATCACATCCATGACGATGAACGGTTCGATCGCGCTGCGGCGTGACGGCGTTGGCGAAAATGTGCTCATCCGGGCCTTGAGAAACGTCTTGCTGTTGCCCCATTTACAGGCGATGCGCGGAACCTCGGGCGCGGCGGCCCCCTCACCTTCTACGGCGCGCGCGAAGGTTTCGGCAAGCCGACGGCAACGGAGCGGACCATGACCGAAGCAGCCCCCACACGCACGTTGCGCCATCTGGCGCGCCTGGCCGGGCTTTCGACAGCCCTGTTCGCCGCCACGGCGACGGCCCAGACCGCCATCCCGACCGCCAGAGATGCCGAAACCGAGCGGCTGCTGGCCGAATACACCGCGCCCCTGATCCGCGCCGCCGGCATCGCCAAGCCCAATATCCATCTCGTCAACGCCCGCGATTTCAACGCCTTCGTCACGCCCGGCAACCGGATGTTCATCAACACCGGGACGATCATCGACTCCGAGACCCCCAACGAGCTGATCGGCGTCCTTGCCCATGAGATCGCGCACATCGCCGCCAACGACACCGCGCAGATCCAGCAGGTGATCCAGGAGGCAAGCAGCGTCATGCTGCTGGCAAGTCTGCTCGGCGTCGGTGCCGCGGCCGCCGGCGCCGCGGCCGGCAGTTCGGATGCGGCTTCGGCCGGCGCCGGGGTGATTTCCGGGGTCAACACCGCCGGCTTGCGGGCGATCCTGCGCTACAAGCGGGAACAGGAAGCGGCGGCCGACCGAGCCGCGATCCGTTATCTCGACGCCACCGGCCAGTCGGGCGCGGGCATGATCACGACGCTGGCGCGCCTGTCCAGTGAGAGCCTGTTCGCAACCCAGCGGGCCAATCCGTACCTGCAGAGCCACCCCTTCCCCCGCGACCGGGCGATCACGGTGGAGAACCTGGCGCGGCAGAGCCCGCATTACGGCAAGACCGATACCCCCGTGATGATCGCCCGGCACAGCCTCGTGCGCGCCAAGCTTGTCGGTTTCACCCGCCCCCAGGGCGAGGTCTACCGCACCTATCCGCCCGCCGACCAAAGCCTGGCGGGTCGCTACGCCCGCGCCATCGCCGAGTATCGGGCCGGGAGGCGGCAGGAAGCGCTACGCCTGATCGATGGCCTGATCGCGGCCGCCCCGGACTACCCCTATTTCCACGAACTCAAGGGACAAGCGCTGTTCGAGGGCGGCGACGTGCGGGCCTCCATTGCACCGCTGCGCAAGGCGGTGTCGATCTCCGGCGATGGTCTCATCAACATCCTCCTCGGCCAGGCGCTCGTGGCAATCGGCGACAGCGCCAGCGCCGACGAGGCGGTTCAGGTGCTCCGGCTCGGATTGCGCGACGCTCCCCGAACCGCGTCGGGTTACCGGGCGCTCGCCCGCGCCTACGCCCTCCAGGGCAACGTCGCGTTGGCCGAACTGACGACCGCCGAAGGCCTCATGATCCAGGGCGCGTTAAGGGAGGCGAAAGAGTTCGCAACTCGCGCTCAAGCAAAGTTGAAGCAGGGAACTCCGGCTTGGCTTCGCGCCGACGACATCCTGTCCTATAACCCGCCGAAGCGGCGCTAGCGCGCTGACCAGCCGCAGATCGCCCGGAGATCGCTTATGAATCGCATTGCCGTCGTGGCTACCATCGCCCTCATCGCGGTGGCCGGTGGACTGGGCTACGTGATCGGAACCGGCAATGGCGGCTCCGAACTGACCTCCGCACAGGTGACGCAGGTCGAGGCCCTGCTTGATGGACGCGCGTCGACAGCAGACGGCGCCGCCTCGTCCGCCACGGCGCTGAGCGACGATCAGCGGTTCGAGGTCGAGAAGCTCGTCGGCGAACTCGTCCTGGCCGCAGCGCCCCCGGGCGGTGGTGGCGGCGCCGACCGGTTGAGCGAGGGCCAGGTCGGCGAGGTCGAGGGGCTGATCCGCAGCCACCTCCTCGCCAATCCCGAGATCATCACCGACGCGATCAACGAGTTGCAGGCCCGACAGGAGCGCCAGGAACAGCTCGCCCAGGTCGAGGCGATCGCCGCGCATGCCGACGTGATCTTCACCTCCGACCGCCATGTCGTCATCGGCAATCCGGAAGGCGACGTCACGCTGGTCGAGTTCTTCGACTACAACTGCCACTTCTGCCGGCGGGCCCTGGACGACATCCAGGCGATGATCGACAGCGATCCCGACTTGCGCGTGGTTCTCAAGGAGTTCCCGGTGCTGGGCGAAGCTTCGGTGGAGGCCGCCCAGGTCAGCGTGGCCGTCAGCAAGACCGATCCCGACAAGTTCCGCGAGTTCCACTTCGCGCTCCTGGCCGAACACGGCACCGTCGACCGCAACCGCGCGCTGGCCGTTGCCGAGGAGATGGGCATCGACACCACCGCCGTGAACGCGCTCGTCGACACCGACGAGGTACGCGAGGCGATCAACGAGGTCTACGAGATCGCCGGCAATCTCAACCTCACCGGTACGCCCACCTTCGTCACCCGCGACGAGGTGGTGGTCGGCGCCGTGGGTCTCGAAGCGCTGCAAACCAGGATCGCACAGATCAGGTCCAACTGATCCTGCCCGCGCGGGACGGCGCGCGCGGGGGTTTTCCTCGCCGCTGCGACAGCCTATAACCCCCGCCACTTCGCCGCGGCCCGACCCCGGCGACTCGCGTCACGTACAACGGTCAGGCCATGGCGGTCACGGTCTTCATCCTGAACGGGCCCAATCTGAACCTCCTCGGCCAGCGCGAAACCGCGATCTACGGTGACGTGACCCTGGCCGACATCGAGGCCCAATGTGCCGAGGCCGCCAAGCGCCTCGATCTGTCCGTCGACTTCCGGCAGACCAACCACGAAGGCGAACTCATCGACTGGCTCCACGAGGCCGGACGGGTGGCAAGCGGCGTGGTGATCAATCCGGGCGCCTACACCCACACATCCATCGCGCTCCATGACGCCATTCGCGCCCTGTCGGTGCCGGTGATCGAGTTGCATCTGTCGAACATCTTCGCGCGTGAATCATTTCGTCACCATTCCTATGTATCCCCTTCGGCGACCGGGATAATTTGCGGTCTGGGTGCTCAAGGCTATACGCTCGCCCTTGAGGCCATACAGCCCATGGCATCCGCCGCGGGCACCTAGGTTCGGAGGTCATCCCGCGATGACGGACAAGAAGATCGTCGACAAGGAGGCGATCCGCGAACTCGCCGGTCTGCTTGAGGAGACCGGCCTGAACGAAATCGAAATCGCCAGCGATGATCTTCGGGTCCGCGTGGTCCGGCACGCCGCCGCCGCGTCCTCCTCGAACCCGCATCAGGCGGCGCCCCAGCCCGCTGCAACGGCGCCGATAGCGCCGGAGCCGGCGGCCGCCCCCGAGGTCGAGGCAGAAGCCGATCCGGCCGACCATCCGGGCGCGGTGCGCTCGCCGATGGTCGGCACCGCCTACCGGTCGCCCGATCCGAACGCGGCGCCGTTCGTCCAGGTCGGCGACCAGGTGCGCGAGGGGCAGACCCTGATGATCGTCGAGGCGATGAAGACCATGAACCAGATCACCTGCCCGCGCGCCGGCAAGGTGATCAGCGTGCTGGTCGAGGACGGTCAGCCGGTCGAGTACGACGAGCCGCTGCTCATCGTCGAATGACCCCGGCGAACCAACCGTTTGGCAAGATCCTGATTGCCAACCGCGGCGAGATCGCGCTGCGGGTCCTGCGTGCCTGCAAGGAACTGGGCATCGCCACCGTCGCCGTTCACTCCACCGCGGACGAAGACGCCATGCACGTCCGCCTCGCCGACGAAAGCGTGTGCATCGGACCGCCGCCGGCGCGTGACTCGTATCTCAACATCCCGCAACTCCTGGCCGCCTGCGAAATCACCGGCGCCGATGCCGTCCATCCCGGCTACGGCCTGCTGTCAGAGAACGCGCGCTTCGCCGAGATCCTCGACGCCCACGGGATCGCCTTCATCGGCCCCAGCGCCGAGCACATCCGCGTCATGGGCGACAAGATCGAGGCCAAGCGCACCGCCGTCCGCCTCGGCATCCCGGTCGTTCCCGGGTCCGACGGCGACGTCACCAATGACCGCGCCGCACGCCGGATCGCCTCCGACATCGGCTTTCCGGTCCTGATCAAGGCGGCTTCCGGCGGCGGCGGCCGCGGCATGAAGGTCGCCCGGACGGCCGACGATCTCTCCGAAGCCCTCGCGACGGCGCGCGCGGAGGCCCGCGCCGCCTTCGGCGACGACGCGGTCTACATCGAGAAATACCTCGGCAAGCCGCGGCACATCGAGTTTCAGGTGCTGGGCGACGGCAAGGGTGGCGGCGTCCATCTCGGCGAGCGGGACTGTTCGCTGCAGCGCCGGCACCAGAAGGTGCTGGAGGAATCGCCGTCGACGGTGATCGACGAAGAAACGCGCCAGCGGATGGGCGGAGTCGTCGCCAAGGCCGTCGCCGACCTCGGCTATGCCGGCGCCGGCACGGTGGAGTTCCTGTTCGAGGACGGCGAGTTCTATTTCATCGAGATGAACACCCGCCTGCAGGTAGAGCATCCGGTCACCGAGGCGCTGACCGACATCGATCTCGTCAACGAACAGATCCGGGTGGCGTGCGGACAGGGGCTGTCGTTCGGGCAGGAGGACGTGCGCTTCAAGGGCCACGCCATCGAGTGTCGCATCAACGCCGAGAACCCGCAGACGTTCGCCCCCTCGCCCGGGCGCATCGTCAACTACCACGCGCCGGGCGGCCTGGGCGTGCGCGTCGATTCCGCCGCCTATCAGGGCTACCGCATCCCGCCCTACTACGACAGCCTGATCGGCAAGCTGATCGTCCAGGGCCGCGACCGGCAGGAATGCCTGATGCGGCTCAACCGCGCGCTCGACGAATACGTCATCGACGGTATCCAGACGACGATCCCCCTCTTCGGCCGCCTGATCGCCGAGCCCGACATCGTGGCCGGCAACTACGACATCCACTGGCTGGAGAAATTCCTCGCGGACCCGGACTGATGGCCGAGCACGCCGAGGCGCTGGGCGCGATCACACCGGACGTGCTGCTCAAGGCCTACAAGGTCGGCATCTTCCCGATGGCCGAATCGGCCGACGATCCGGGCCTCTACTGGATCGATCCGGAGGCGCGCGGGATCATACCGCTCGACACGTTCCACCTGCCGCGCCGCCTCGCCAAGACGGTCGCCGCCGACCGGTTCGCGATCACCGTCGACCATGACTTCGAGGGGGTGCTGGACGGCTGCGCCGCGTCGACCGACGAACGCCCCAAGACCTGGATCAACGACCGCATCCGCCAGCTCTACACCGAGCTCGCCCGGCGCGGCCATTGCCATTCGGTCGAGGCCTGGCAGGACGGCGAGCTGGTCGGCGGTCTCTACGGCGTCAGGATCGGCGGCGCCTTCTTCGGCGAGAGCATGTTCAGCCGCGTGCGCGACGCCTCGAAGGTCGCCCTCGTGCACCTGGTGGCGCGCCTCCGGGCGGGTGGCTTCGGCCTCCTCGACACCCAGTTCGTGACGCCGCATCTGATGCGGTTCGGCGCGATCGAGGTCCCCCGCGACCGCTATCAGGTGCTTCTGGAAGAGGCGCTCGGGCGGGAGGCGGACTTCTACCGGCTGCCGGGCGGCACCACGTCGGTCTCGGTCTTGCAGTTGGTCAGCCACACATCGTAGACGGCGTGGTCCACGGCGTTGAGGCCGGGACTGTCGGCGAACATCCAGCCCGCAAAGATGCGCCGTACGGTCCGCGACAGCGTGACCTCGTCCACCTCGACGAAGGCGTCGGTGCGCGGCGGCTCGGTCGGCGTGCGGCTGTAGCACACGCGCGGCGTCACTTGCAGTGCGCCGAACTGCACGGTCTCGTCGATATAGACGTCAAACGAGGTGATGCGGCCGGTGATCTTGTCGAGGCCGGCAAACTCGGCCACGGGGTTGTTGATCCGCTCGGCCTGCGCCGGGCCGACAACCGCCAGGCACCCGAGCGCGAGCAGGGTCGCGCCCGCCAGACGGGCGGAGATGGCCGAAGCCATGGCAGTCGAAAGCACGATCTTGATTGTCCTTGTTGCGGCCGGCGCGGTACCACAGAAATCCGGCGGCGAAAAGGCGCGCCTCACGCGGCGTCGCGGTGCTGCATCGGTGTCCTGTATCTGGCCACCGCCTGTCTGAGCGCCGGCAGGCGGTCGGGATCGAACCCGTGGCGTAGACCCGAACGTCGCCACACGATGTCCTCGGCCGTCAGGGCCCACTCCTCGCGGCACAGGAAGGCGATCTCGCGCTCGGTGAGGTAGGCCCCGTACCAGGCCCCGAAATCGTCCGCGCCGGTGGCCCCGGCCATCAGGCTTGCCGCGCGCGTGCCGTAGACGTCGACAAGGCGCCGCGCGTGGATGGAGCCGAGGAAGGGATAGGACACGGTGAGCGCCTGGAGAAGCTGGTCGGCCCCGTCGACGGGAAAGCCGCCCCCGGGCAACGGCCGACCGGCGGTCCATGGCGCGATGGCGGGAAACACCCGGCCGAGACGCTCGAGAACCCGTTCGGCAGCCAGTCGGTGGGTGGTCAGCGAGCCGCCGAAGACGGTGGCGAGCGGCGCCAGATGCGGTGGCGCGTCGACGTCAATGGCGTAGTCGTCCCTGTCCAGGTCGCTGCCGTCCGGCATGGCCCATAGCGCGCTTGCACCGGCGACGGCATCGTCGGGGTGGACCGGGATGCGCGCATACTGGTTGACGACGTCGCACAGCTCGATCGCGTCGCGGCGCCCGAAGCGCGCCTGGTCCGCGGAACCGCCGAACACCTCGCCCTGTACGCCGATCAGCACCTGCCCCTCGGCATACGGCAGGACCCACACCAGCCGCCCGTCGGCGGCGGCGAGCACGAAGCCTCGATCGACCGGACCGGCGGCGGCAACGACCATCATCCGGTCGCGCAGGAACCGGGCGCGGAGATCGTGCGACGTGTGGATCACATGATCGGCGATCTCGACCGCCTCGGCGCCGGTCGCGTTGACCAGCGCCTTGGCGGTGACGGAGAAGCGCTCACCCTCCACGCTTTCCAGCGACAGACACCAGCGCGGACCTTCGCGCTCGGCCACCACGCAACGGACGCGCGGACGGATGTCGGCGCCGTGGGCGCGGGCATCGAGCGCGTTCAGAACGGCAAGCCGGATGGGATCGGCGGTGCAATCGTGGAAACTGAAGGCGGTGTCCAGCTCGGCCTGCAGCCACGCTCCGACCGGTTCCTCGCGAAGATCGGGAAAGCGCCAGGCCGGCAGATCGCGCCCCGCGAAGGAGTCGTAGAGGGTCAGACCGCCGCCAATGGCCCAGGCCGGCCACATGCGACCATGATGCGGCAGGATCATCTCCAGCGGGCGCACCACATGCGGTGCCGACCTGCGCAGGTCCCGCCGCTCGCGCTGGCGCCGCCGTAAGGTGCCGGTGCGGCCGGCGATCAGTTGGCGCAGGTCACCGTGCACCAGCGGCAGCGTCGAGGCCGTCGCCCCGCTGGCGAGGTCGTTCTGCTCGCACAGGAACACCGACAGGCCGCGGCCGGCCGCGTCGCGCGCGACGGCACAACCCATGAGGCCGCCGCCGATCACCGCGATGTCGTAGCCTGGACGCTGCACCTTCCCTGCCTCCGGACGGGGCGCCAGCCGCCCCGGCGTCCTTCACGGCCCGGTCAGGCCGCTGCGGCGCGGTACCGTTTGGCCGCGCGGGCGCGCGCCTTCTCGGCCTCGACCTCGCGGTTCTTGGCCGGCGCGCTGGTCTCAAGAGTATTGACGAGCGCGGTTACGGAAATGGAAACCTCGTCCACGGCGCGCGCAAAGGCCGCCTCGTTGGCCGCCGACGGTTTCTGGAAGCCCGAGACCTTGCGGACGAATTGCAGCGCCGCGGCGCGGACCTCCTCCTCCGTGGCCGGAGGATCGAAGTTGAACAGCGGGCGAATGTTACGGCACATGGCAACCTCCGACGTTTCCGCGCCTCAACCGCCGGGCAGAAGGTCCGGAAGGATCGTCACCACCGAGGGGAAGAACCACAGAAGGACAAGCCCGACGATCTGAATGATCACGAAGGGTATCACGCCGCGATAGATATGGCCGGTGGTCACCGAGGGCGGCGCCACCCCGCGTAGATAGAACAGCGCGAACCCGAACGGCGGTGTCAGGAACGATGTCTGCAGGTTGATCGCAATCATGATCGTGACCCATTTCGGGTCGAGCGAGCCGCCGTAGATCACCGGACCGACGATCGGGATCACGATGTAGATGATTTCCAGGAAATCGAGCACGAAGCCGAGGACGAACAGCACCAGCATCACCAGGATGAACACGGAGAGTTCGTTGTCGAACGAGCGCAGGAACGACTGGATGTAGTCCTCGCCGCCGAAGGATATGACGACGAGGTTGAGCATCTGCGAGCCGATCAGGATGGTGAAGACCATGCTGGTGACCTTGGCGGTCTCATGCACGACCGGCGTCAGGATCTTCTCGCGGAACAGGATGTAGCAACTGTAGAGCAGGCCGGCGACGCCGAGATGGTAGGCGGCCAGCGCGACGAAGATCGCCACCCAGTTCTCGAACGCGACGTTCTCGAGGTTGGCGCGGAGATCGAAATTGACGCCCACCAGGATGAGCAGGACGACGGCGAAGGCCGACCAGATGATGAAGCGCCTCGACGCCGTCGCCTCCTTGCGTTCCGACAGCTTGCGATAGGCGGCAAGCATCAGCGCGCCCGAAGCGCCGAGGGCTGCGGCCGGGGTCGGGTTGGTGATGCCGCCGAGGATCGAGCCCAGCACCGCCACCACCAGGACGGCCGGCGGAAAGACGACCCGGATCAGTTCGATCGACGACAGCCGGATGAGCGCATCGCGCACCCCGTAGCCGGCGATCGCGAACGGGATCAGCAGGCACAGCGTCGCCAGGCCCGGTGTGAAGGTCGGCTGGATGATGAACGCATCCACCAGCAGGGCCAGCACGACACCGCCGGCACCAATCACCAGCGGCCGATGCGACAGGTTGGGTGTCATGCCGCGGGCCGTCGTCAGGAGCAGGGAGACGACCAGCATGCCGAGCAGCAGCGCGTCGGAGATCGGCGCCCGCGGTCCGATGCCGACGACGGTCTCAGTCGCTTCGGCCGCCTCGCCCCCGGCTTCCGCGGCCGCCGCGCGCTCGGCCTGGAGCGCGATTGAGCGATCCCAGCGCTCCTGCCCGTGCAACTCGATCATCGACGCCTTGCAGGTGTCGGACACGTTGGTGCGGAGTTCGGTGAAGTCCGCCGCCGGCCCTGCGGTCGAGGCGGTCGTCGACTGCGAGCCCGCCAGCCCCACCATGCCGGCGCCGGCGGTGAGCAGGATCAGCAGCGCCGGAACGCCGAGAACGAAGAGCAGCTTGGACTGCTTCTCCGCGGTCGTCGACTGGCTGCGTTCGCCCTCCTGGATCGGCGGCGCCTTGTCGGGACGCAACAGGGCGTAGCCGAAGGCGTAGATGCCGTAGAGCGTCGCCAGCATGATGCCGGGCAGGAAGGCGGCCTGGAACAGCGTGCCGACGGACACCACGGCCGGTTCGCCGAGATAGGTCAGCGCATCGACGCAGCCGGCAAGCTGGGCGCGCTGATCCTGGCCGACGGCGTAAAGATCGCCGGCGAGCGACCCGAGCAGGATGATGACGATCGACGGCGGAATAATCTGGCCGAGCGTTCCCGAGGCGGTGATCACCCCCGACGCGAGCTGGGGCGAGTAGCCGCGCCGCAGCATGGTCGGCAGCGACAGGAGCCCCATCGTCACCACCGTGGCGCCGACGATGCCGGTCGACGCCGCGAGGAAGGCGCCGACCACGATCACCGACACGGCGAGACCGCCCGGAAGCTGCCCGAAGACCCGGGCCATGGTCGTCAGCAGGTCTTCGGCGATGCGCGAGCGCTCCAGCGCGATCCCCATCAGCACGAACATCGCCACGGCCAGCAGAATCTCGATCGACTGTCCGGCGAACACCCGCTCGTTCATGCGGTTGACGATGAAGCTCAGCGTCCGGAACAGGGCGCCGTCGGCGCCGCGCTCGAACAACGGTACGATCTCGCGCGGCAGATCGGGATAGCTGAAGCGCGAGATGGCGTCCGGGTTGATCCCGGCGACGACAAGTTCGCGGTACTCGGGCGCCCGAACGTCGACGACCTCGCGCAGGAGCAGGCCGGTCTCGCCGAGGATCGCGAGGATCGCGAAGGCGATGATCGCCGCCCCGCCGATGGCGAAGGCCACCGGGTAGCCGGTCATGATGCCGGCGAACAGGCACAGGAAGACGATGATCAGCCCGATTTCGACGCCGTCGAGACCGAGAAGCATGGCTCAGCGGCCCTCGACCGATCCGAACGTTTCGGCGATGTGCTCGGCGGCTTCCTCCTCCGTCGTCCCTTCGCGGTCGGTGAATTTCCCTTCCGATTCAGGGCCTTCGAGGAATTCCAGGAGATTGCGATAGAAGAACGCGAGCCCCTGGATGAACATGGTGCCGGCGAACAGAACGATCAGGATCTTGAAGAGGAAGAACCCGTCGAAGCCGGACGGTGAGAAGCCGATCGTCTCCACGTTCCATTTCATGAGCTGGGATTTGCGCAGGAGCGATTCGAGCGTGTCGTTGACGGCAACCTTCGGCGTCACGAGATGGCGCCACATGAAGTACCAGCCGAACCACCACACGAACGCCATGAACGGCAGGACGAAGAACAGCGAGCCGAACATGTCGATGATGCGCCGGCCGCGAAAGCTCGCCCGCGCATAGAACAGATCGACCCGGACATGTCCGCCCTGGACGAAGGTGTAGGCGGCGCACAGCGCAATGGCGGCAGCGTTGTAGAGGCGCAGTTCCTCCGCATACCAGCTGATGTCGCGGGCGAAGGCGTAGCCCAGCGGTCCGAACGTGATATCGGCGGAGCGAAAGACACGCTGGATGAGGACGATGACCGCCTGCTGGATCACCATGATCAGCAGGCCCCAGGCGGCAATTCGGCCGAGCGCGTTGCTGACGGCCTCGACACCGCGGACCACCGCCCACAGCGTGTCGCGCCGCCTGAGCCCGTAGACCAGCAGACCGACGGCCACGACGGTGATGACGATGAGCAGTTCGGGGGACGCGCCGTAGTAGATCAGGCGGGCGATCGGCTCCATCACACCGCCCCGCAAGACGGCGCGCCAAACCGGGCGCCAAAGACGCCGGTGCGTCCCCGATACGCTTCCGCCAGCACGGCTCCGGCCTGAAAAGCCGGCGCCGAAGGATCAGTCGGCGCCGGCCATCAGCTTACAGGAGGCCCAGAACCCGTGCCCGTTGCGTCGTGTAGACACCATCGGATCCCGAGATCCAGGCCGAGGCGTCACGCATGGCAGCGAAGGCTGAATCGTGGATCTTGGCGAACATGTCGTCGCCGCGCGCTTCCTCGATCACCTCGGCGGCTCCGGCACCGAACGCGTCCCACACCTCGTCGCTGAAGGTATGGGTCGTCACGCCGCCGGCCACGAGCCGGCCAAGGGCCGAACCGTTGTTGGAGATGTACAGCGAGTACAGCCACTGGTGAGATTCCGCCGATGCCTGCTCGATAATCTTCTGGTGGGCCGGCGAAAGGCTGTTGAAGACCTCGAGGTTGACGGCGAACGACAGCGCCGCGCCCGGTTCATGGAAACCGGCCGGGTAGTAGTTCTTGGCAACCTCATGCAGGCCCAGCGCTTCATCGGACCACGGGCCGATCCACTCGGTGGCGTCCAGCGCCCCCGATGCCAGGGCCTGATAGATCTCGCCGCCCGGAACGTTCTGAACCGAGGCGCCGAGCTTCGACACCGTCTGTCCGCCGAGGCCGGGCATGCGGAACTTGAGGCCGTTGAAGTCCTCCGCCGAGTTGATCGGCGAGCGGTACCAACCGCCCCCCTGCGCACCGGTGTTACCGGCGATGAACGACCGCAGGTTGAAGATCTCGCCGAGTTCGTGATGCAGCTCGCGTCCGCCGCGGTGGTAGTACCAGACCATCATCTCTGGCGCGGTCATGCCGAACGGGATGGCGGTGAACAGCGCCCATGCGGGGGACTGGCTGATGAAGTAGTAGTCGGCCGCGTGGTAGGCGTCGGCCTGACCCGACGAAGCGGCGTCGAACGATTCAAACGCACCGACCAGTTCGCCGGCCGCCTTGGCGTCGACTTCAAGCGTGCCGTCACTCATCTGGTTGACGGTTTCCGAGATATGCTCGACCACGTCCCACACGCCGGCCGCACCCCGCGGCCAGGAGGTCACCATGGTCAGCTTGGCCCGGCCCTGCGAGATCGCCGGCGTAGCAAGCGTGGTGGCTGCAGCAGCACCAGCGGCCAGTCCGGCGGATTTCAGAAACTTACGGCGATCCATGACCCTATACCTCATTATGTTTGTTGCAGGTTGAACCTGTCCGATCACGCTAGTGAATCGCCAGTCACCTTGCAACCCGCGCGACCGGGGCGTGCAACGGCAGGCTGCACCGTCTGAGGATTACGAGGGCAAGGCCGGACGCAGGACCTGGACGCTGAAGCAGCGGGTGTCGTCGACCCACATATCGGCGACCCGCCAGCCGGCTGTGAGCGCCAGCCGGCCGAAATCTTCCGGGTCGTATTTGTGCGAGTTCTCGGTGTGGATCGTCTCGCCGGGACGAAACCTGATCGCCTCGCCGGCCACCGTCACCCGCTGTTCGCGCCGGCTGACCAGATGCATCTCGATACGGCCGAACGGCACGTTCCACCGCGCCTCGTGACCGAACGCGGCAAGGTCGAAATCGGCGCCGAGCTCCCGGTTGAGGCGGCCGAGAAGATTGAGGTTGAAGGCGGCCGTGACACCGGCCGCGTCGTCATAGGCGCGCACCAGCGTGCCGGGATCCTTCTTGAGGTCGACGCCGACGACGAACGCGGCGACGCCCGGCATCGCCGCCATCCGGCGCAAGAGCGCTTCGGCCTCGCCGATCGCGAAATTGCCGATCGTCGAGCCCGGGAAGAACAGAAGCTTCGGCGCGCCGGCAAGATGCGGCGGAACCGTGAATGATCGCGTGAAGTCAGCGACCACGGGATGGACATCGACGCCGGGGTAGTCGCTCGCCAGTTGCTGCGCGGCCGCGTGGAGATAGGCGGCGGAGATGTCCACCGGAACGTAGGACGTGACCTGCGGCACGGCGTCCAGCAGGATCCGGGTCTTGGCGCTGCTGCCGCTGCCGAGTTCGATCAGCGCCGCCCCTTCGGGGACCACGGCCGCCAGGTCGCCGACCCGCTCGCGCAGGATGCCGGCCTCGATGCGGGTCGGATAGTACTCCGGCAGCACGGTGATGACGTCGAACAGCCGTGAGCCGACCTCGTCGTACAGCCATTTGCTGGCAATGCACTTCTGCTCGGCCGCGAGGCCGGCGAGAACCGAGTCGCGAAACGCCGGATCGGCGTCCGCCGCACCCCCGACCGCGATGTTCACGCGTCGTCTGCCAGGCGCAGTCCCATCATCTGCCAGCGCTGATGGGGGTAGAAGAAGTTCCGGTAGCTGGTGCGCATCTGCGCCAGCGGGGTCGCGCATGACCCGCCGCGCAGGACATACTGGTTGGCCATGAACTTGCCATTGTATTCGCCGACCGCACCTTCCGCGGGCTTGAAGCGCGGATAAGGCGTGTAGGGGCTCTGCGTCCACTCCCAGACATCGCCCCACATCCCGCCGTCGCCGGGCAGCGGACGCAGCGCGCCGGACTCCATGAAATTGCCGGCGATCGGCGTGGCGCGGGACGCGCTCTCCCACTCCGCTTCGCTTGGCAGCCGCTTGCCGGCCCAGCGGGCGAAGGCGTCGGCTTCGTAGTAGCTGACATGGACCACCGGCGCATCGAGGTTGACCGGCTGGGCGCCCGACAGGGTGAAGGTCCACCACGCGTCGTCCTGCCGCCACCAGTAGAGCGGCGTCTCCCATTGCTCGCGCTCGCGCGTCGCCCAGCCGTCCGACAGCCACAGCGTGGCCGTGGCGTAGCCGCCATCCTCCATGAAGGCGATCCAGTCGCGGTTGGTCACCGGCCGGGCCGCGAGCCGGTAGGGTATGAGAAGCACTTCGTGCCGGGGGCCTTCGCAGTCGAAGGCGAAGCCGTCGCCATCGTGGCCGATGTCGACCACGCCACCGTCGTGGTCGGTCCAGGAAAGGGGCCGCTCTTGGTTGACCGGCACCGGCTGCGAGGCCTGATAGGCGGGCAACAGCGGGTTAAACGACAGGCCGTGGAGCAGGTCGGTGACCAGCAGCTCCTGATGCTGCATCTCGTGGTGACAGCCGAGCTCGATCAGCTCGGCGATCCTGCCGGCATCCGGTCCGTCGCGTTGCGCAAGATCGCGCAGCGCATCGTCGATATGCGCGCGGTACGCCATCACCTCGGCGACGCCGGGACGCGAGATCAGCCCCCGGCGGGAGCGCGTGTGCCGCGGGCCGGCCTGGACATAGTAGGAGTTGAACAGGAAGGCGAACTGGTCGTTGGGCGACACGTAGTTCTCGGCGAACGGCCGCAGGATGAACTGCTCGAAGAACCAGCTCGTGTGGGCGAGATGCCACTTGGCCGGGCTCGCATCCTCCATCGACTGGAGCATCATGTCTTCCGGCAGGAGGCCGGCGGTGAGCGACCGGGTCCTGGCCCGCACCTGCTCAAAGAGCTCCATGGGGCGGGCGACGGTCGGCGAAGCAGGGAGCGGCGTTGTCATGGCGTGCCCCGGTCGTGAGCGGCTGCGGGAGGGGATGACATAGTGTCGGTCCCCCCGCACGCCAACTCGGGTCACGCGGGCGTCACGCCTTCGTGAACCGCGAGGTCAGAGCACCGCGGCGATCGGAAAATCCGGGATCGTGTTCGGCATCTGCGTCACCGGATGCTGGAGGCCGCCGGTCAGCTCCTTCACCTTGTTGGCGATGAAGGTATCGAGCTCCTTGACCGTGATAGCGCGGTCGCCGGTGTAGTCGGCGCCGCCGGCAAGCCCTTCGAGGATCGCCTCGGTAAAGGCGCCGTTCTGCCAGCGCGCATCCTCGACCGAGACCTCGCGACCGGTCGACGACGCGAACATCACCGCGCCGTTCTCCGCGCTCGACAACTCGTTGACGACCCGCGTGATATCCGCCGGGCCGCGCCGCCGGCTGGTGGTCGCCAGCGTCTCGCCGGAATGGCAGGCGTCGAGGAACAGGAGCACCTTGCCGGGCAGCGACGAGACGAGATCGGTGATCTCGTCCTCCGGAATGGCGGTCCGCCGCAGGCTCTCCGGATTGCCTTCGCGCGGCAGGAAGTAGAACCGCTGCTGCGGATTGGTGATGCCGTGGCCGGCGATGAAGATCACGGCCATGTCCTTGGAGGTCACCTCGCGGGCGAGCCAGTCGAACCCCTCCAGCACGTCGTCCTTGGACGGATCGGTCAGGACACGCGCCGAAACGTCACGGTAGAGGCCGCCTTCCTGGGCTTTCAGGGCAAGCTCCATATCGCTCGCATCCTTGGCGGCAAAGCCGAGCCGCAGGTTCTCGTCGTCGTAGTCGCTGACGCCGATCAGGAGGGCGTAGAGGGCGGGCTTCGCGAAGTCGGTCTGTCGGCTACCGGTCCATTTGACCGCGACCTCGGTCACCTCGCTGACGGAATCGGCCGTACGGGCCACGAGCCCGATGCGCGCATCGGCGGGCGGGATCGTGACCGTCGCGGTCATGAGCTCGCTGACCTCGGTGTCGAGTCGCGTCAGGCCCCGGGTCGGCCGGCCGTTGATGAGGACGTCGACATCGGTGACCGCGGCGCCTGACGGCGAGCGGATCAGATAGGTGACCGTGACCTCCTGACTGGTCACGTTGACTCCGCTTGCCGGACTGATGATTTCGACCACGGGCGGCAGCGCCTGCAGGATGTTGGCCTCGGCGTGACGGCGGCCGGCGATCCGGTCGGCCTCGGCCAGCGCACCGGTCTCGTTGAGGATTTCGGTGACCAGGCTCACCACGTCCGGGCGATAGAACTGGTCGCGAAAGCGGCTGGTCGGGAAGAAGTCCGGCTTCTGGTCCCAGCCGCGATTCATGTGCCAGCCGATCAGCTCCTCGCCGCCCGGCGACGAGGCGTAGTACCCCGACGGCGTCCACGCCACCCAGCGCCGGTCGCGGTGCACGAACAGCGCCAGGAGCTCCTGCCCGTCCGAGACGCGGTGCCACCGGACGGTGCCGTCGCCGTAGGCCGCCACCAGGAGACGGCCGTCGCCGCTGACGATGACGCCGCCGGTGGTACCGGGAACCTGCTTGTCCCACACCAGGTCGCCGGCGGTGTCGAACCGGCGTATCCGCCAGTCCGTACCCAGGAAGAAGCCGCGCGTGGCGGTGCCCGCCGGCATAATCGCCAGCGCGCGCGAGCGCTCGTACTGTTCCAGTTCGAGTTCCCTGTCGCCGAGCGTCGGCGTCAGGCCGTTCTTCCATCCGGACACATCAAGGCTGTCGATGTCGGGCTCGGCCAGATTCGGGATCGGATCGGGGGCCTCGGCAAGCGTGAGTTCGCCAACGTCGAAGACCAGCGGGTCGTCGCCGCCGAATCCCAGTCCGAACCGGACGATGCGCCCGTCACGCGAGATGGTGAAATCATCGCCGCGCTTGGCGCGGAGATCGCCGGTCTTGCTCTTCCTGGTCAGGGCTGCATCGCCGGTGATACCGATGAGTCCGAACGCGGGATCGGCCGAGGTCCACACCACGCCGCCATTCACGTCCGGCACCAGGTCCATGATCGTGTTCCGGGGACCGGGCAGCGCCAGGCGGGCGCCCTCCCCGCCCCGCGCCCAGCGCAGAATCTGGTTCTCGCCGGAGACGTCGTGCTTGCCGCCCGCATACAGATAGCTGCCGTCGGCCGACCAGGCGACGGCGGTCAGGTTGGAATTGGTATCGCTGGTATCGGGGCTGTACAGCTTGACCAGCGAGTCGCCGTCATAGACCTCGACGACCGGTTTATCGACGAACCCGACGGCAAGCCGTGAGCCGTCCGGCAGGAAGGCCGCCGCGAACGGTCGCTCGCCGGCTTCCACAGGTGTCTTCTTGAGCAACGCACCGTCGGCGCTGTAGAGGCGCACATGGCCGTCATAGGAGGTGGTGGCCATGCGGCCGAACCCGTCGAAGGTGACACCGTAGACCTGGTTGCCGTAGTCCTTGTCCTCCAGCACCAGCTCGCCCGACGCCGCGTTCCACACGCGCACCCCGTTCTTGCGCCCGAGCCCGGCGGCGACGCGCGCGCCATCGAGCGAAAAGGCGAGATCGAGCGCGACGTTGGGCAGCGGGCCGAGCCGCCGGACGGTTTTGCCCGTTGCCGTATCGAGGAGGTAGACGTAGTGGGAACGCTTGGTCTTGGACTTGGCGTCCCATCCGCCGGTGGCCACGATACCGCCGTCGGGGCTGATGGCGGCGGCGTAGATCTTGCCCTCGTTGCCGTCGCTGATGGGCACGCGCAGCGTGGTGACCAGTTCGCCCTCCGGCATCGACCAGACGCGCGCGGTCTTGTCGTCGCTGCCGGTGACCACAAGCTGACCGTCGAGGCTCGCGCCCACGCGCCCGATCGAGGCGGTGTGCATGCCGGTTTCGATCCTGAGCCGCGGCTCCATCACTGGACAGTCGTCGATCGCCTTCTGGGTGCCGGGGCCGCCGATCCCGTCAATGGCGCCGCTGTAGCAGCCGGCGTCCTGGAGGCGGAGCTGGAGTTGCCGGATCTCCTCCTGCCCCATGTCGGCGAGTTCAAGCGCCGCCGCCTGCGAAGCGAGAGCGAGCGTCACGATCGAGAGTACCGCTAGGCCAGGTCGCATCTTGTCTCCCCCATGCAGCCCATGTCCGGCACAGGCGTGTCCGACGCCGGACGGTCGCGCCTACTATGCCGCGTCGGAGCCTTGCCATGAACCATAAACGGCGCGTGACACCGTTTTTTGATCACGCCGCAGCCGCCGGGCTTTGACAAGGCGCAGTGCACCTGCGAAACGGCCGCGCTAGCCCCGTTGCACCGCAACCGGCGGCATGACTCGACCTCGACGGAGCCTCGGCCACCCCGCACGCCATGGACAGGAACCCTGGCCCCAACACCCTTCCGGACGCTCCGCACGGCCTGTCGGCCGGCGAGGCCGCCCGTCTGCTGGCCGTCGACCCCGACATCGGCCTCAGCGATAGCGAGATCGCCGGGCGGCGGGTGCGGTTCGGCCCCAACACGCTGAAGCGGCAGCGCCGCACCAGTGTCGGCGAGATCGTCCTCAACCAGCTTCGCAGTCCGATCGTACTCCTGTTGCTGGCGGCAACGGCGCTGGCGCTGGTGGTCGGCGAGTTCGTCGACGCCGCCGCCATCATCGCGGTGCTCCTCCTCAACACCGCGATCGGATTCGTGACGGAGTATCGCGCCGTCCGCTCCATGGAGGCCTTGCAGCGCCTGACCGCACGTTCGGTCCGCGTCCGCCGGAGCGATCGTGTCGCGGTCATTCCGGCCGACGATCTGGTGCCGGGCGACGTGGTGATCCTGGAAGCCGGTGACGTTGTCGCCGCCGACATGCGGGTCCTCGCCGCCGCCAACCTGGCCTCGGACGAATCCGCCTTGACCGGTGAATCGCTGCCGGTCGCGAAGTCGGCCGACGCCGTGGCCGCGGACACCTCGCTCGCCGAGCGCACCTCCATGCTGCACAAGGGCTGCGCCGTCACCCGCGGCACCGGCGAGGCGCTGGTCGTCGCCGCCGGCATGGGAACCGAACTCGGCCGGATCACCAAACTGGTCGCGGAGAGCGAGCCCGAGCGCTCGCCGCTGGAACACCAGTTGCAACGGCTGAGCCGCGACCTCATCTGGATCACCCTCGTCGTCGCCGCGGTCGTGGCCGGCGCCGGCATCCTGGCCGGCGGCGAACTGGCCCTGATGCTGGAGACCGCGGTCGCGCTCGCCGTCGCCGCCATCCCGGAAGGCCTGCCGATCGTCGCCACCCTGGCGCTCGCCCGCGGCATGCTGCGCATGGCCCGCCACGACGCCCTGATCAGCCGGTTGTCGGCGGTCGAGACGCTGGGCGCGACCACGGTCGTCATGACCGACAAGACCGGGACGCTGACCGAGAACCGGATGCATGTGGACCGGATCGTCACCCCGGCCGGTGAGATCGCGTTCCACCGAAACGACGGCACCTTCACCCTCGGCGGCAAGGCTATGGCGGTCGACAACGATCCCGACCTCGCCGCGCTGCTCACCACGATCGCGCTCTGCAACAACGCCTCGCTCGACGACAGCGTCGCCGGCGGCAGCGGCGACCCCATGGAGATCGCGCTGCTGGAGGCCGCGGCGGCCGGCGGCCGGCAGGGCGACGCGCTCGACGACACCTACCCCGAGGTCCGGGAGCACGCCTTCGACGAGACGATCAAGATGATGGCCACCGTCCATCGCGACGGCGACGGCTACCGCGTCGCGGTCAAGGGGGCGCCGGAGGCGGTGCTGGAGACGGTGAGCACCGTTGCAGCGCGCGATGGTGACACCGCGTTCGGTCCGGATATCAAACGACAATGGGCCGGGACCTGCGACCTCCTGGCCGCGCAGGGGCTGCGCCTCCTTGCCGTCGCCGGCAAGACCGTGTCGGACGCCGATGCACCGCCCTACGAGGACCTGACCCTCCACGGCATCGTCGCCCTCAACGATCCGCCGCGCGCCGATGTGCCCGATGCGCTGGCGGCCACCCGGGGCGCCGGCGTCAAGGTCGTCATGGTCACCGGCGACCACGCCAGCACCGCCCGCAGCATCGCCCGATCCATCGGCCTTGTCGGCGACGACGCGACCGTGATGAACGGAACCGACCTGAAGCCGCTCGACGATCTCGCCACCGGCGAGCGCGACGACGTGCGTGGTATTCGCCTGTTCTCCCGCGTCGCGCCCGAGCAGAAGCTCGATCTCGTCGCGCTCCACCAGGAGGCCGGCGAGATCGTCGCCATGACCGGCGACGGCGTCAACGACGCGCCGGCGCTCAAGAAGGCCGAGATCGGCATCGCCATGGGCCGGCGCGGCACCGAGGTGGCGCGCGAGGCCGCCGACATGGTGCTGCGCAACGACGCCTTTGCCACCATCGTCGAGGCGATCCGCGAAGGGCGGATCATCTACACCAACATCCGGCGGTTCTCGACCTATCTCCTGTCCTGCAATCTGAGCGAGATTCTGGTCGTCGGACTGGCCGTGGCCGCCGGGGCGCCGCTGCCGCTGCTGCCGTTGCAGATCCTGTTCCTCAACCTGGTGACCGACGTCTTCCCGGCCCTGGCGCTCGGCACCATCGAGGCCGGCCGCGACGTGCTCGCCCGGGCGCCCCGCGATCCGGTGGAGCCGATCCTGGCGACCCGCCAGTGGCGCGGCATCGTCCTCCACGGCATGACCATCGCGGCAGTGACCCTGACAGCGCTCGCCATCGGCTACCAGTCGGGACTGCGCGGCGACGAGATCACCACCATGTGCTTCTACACCCTGGCGCTGGCCCAGCTTTTCCACGTCTTCAACATGCGCAACTGGCGTGAACGGCTGCTGGTCAACCCGTTGACCCGCAACCGCTATGTGTGGCTGGCCATCGTTCTCTGCCTCGTCATCCTCGTCGTTGCCACACTGGAGCCGACGGTGAGCGGCGCGCTCCGGATCACGCCGTTGCCGGGCGATGCGTGGATCGCGATCATCGCCCTCAGCATCGTCCCGGTCATCGTGCGCGAGCTGGCGGCCGTCGCCGTTCGCATCAGGCGTCGCGCCTCGTCCGGACGTTGAACGCAGCCGCTGCCCTGGGGCAGACTGTCACCCGGATCATCCGGGGAGTGACATCGTGGCCGCCTTCGACCGCCAGACCGTGAACGACCACTGCGCCACCCTGCCCGGCGCGGAGCAGACCGATCCGTGGGGCGGAGGGCACGACTGCTGGAAGGTCGGCGACAAGATGTTCGCGCTGATCGGATCGGTGGGCGCGGGCGTGTCACTGAAATGCGCCGACGACGCCACCGCGGCGATGCTGATCGACACCGGCCGCGCCGAGCGCGCACCCTATTTGCCCCGCGGCGGCTGGGTGCTGGTACGCTGGGATCGCATGGAGGCCGACGAGGTCCGCGAACGGCTGACCGTGGCGTACCTCACCGTGCGCCGGAAGCTGACCAAGCGCGTCCAGAAGGAACTCGGCCCCGAGCCCACCGTCTAGCTGGGTTCTAACGGCGGCTGGACTCGGCCCAGAGGTTGATGCCGCTGGCGCCGGCATGGCCGTCGATCTGCCTGAGTTCCTCGTCGGTGAACGTGAACTTGGCGACGGCCCCGGCGATATCGACGATCTGGCTCGGCCGGCTGGCGCCGATCAGGGCGCTGGTCATCCGCGGATCGCGCAGCGCCCAGGCGACCGCCATCTGGGCGAGCGTCTGTCCACGCGCGGCCGCCATGTCGTTGAGCTGACGCACCGCCTGGAGGTTCTCGTCCGACAGGAATCCGTCGCGCCAGGCCTCCGAGCCCAGGCCGGCACGGCTGTCGTCGGGAATACCGGAGAGATACCGGTTGGTGAGCAGGCCCTGCGCCAGCGGCGAGAACACGATGCAGCCCATGCCCTCCTTCTCCAGCGTATCGAGCAGGCGGTCGTCCTCGATCCAGCGATTGAAGATCGAGTAGCTGGGCTGGTGGATGATCGCCGGCGTGCCGAGATCGCGCAGGATGGCCGCTGCCTCGGCGGTCTTCGCCGAACTGTAGGACGAGATGCCGACATAGAGGGCCTTGCCCTGGCGCACCGCCGCGTCCAGCGCCCCCATGGTCTCCTCCAGCGGCGTGTCCGGGTCGAACCGGTGCGAATAGAAGATGTCCACATAGTCGAGGCCCATCCGCTGCAGGCTCTGGTCGAGGCTCGACAGGAGGTACTTGCGGCAGCCCCACTCGCCATAGGGGCCGGGCCACATGCGGTACCCCGCCTTGGTGGAGATCACCAGTTCGTCGCGCAGGTCGCGAAAGTCGGTGCGCAGCACCTCGCCGAGAAACGCCTCGGCAGCACCCGGCGGTGGCCCGTAGTTGTTGGCGAGATCAAAGTGGGTGATACCGAGATCGAACGCCGTTCGGCACATCTCCCGCGCGTTGTCGGCCCGGGCGTTGTGCCCGAAATTGTGCCACAGCCCGAGCGCAATCGCCGACAGCTTCAGGCCGCTGCGGCCGCTGTTGCGATAGTCCATCGACGCATAGCGGTCGGCGTTGGGAAGGTAGGTCATGGGGTCATCTCTCGGAAGGCACAGCTGGAAGGCATGGTGGTCGGCCGGCCTCTTTAGCACATCCGGCACCGCCCCAACCGTCATCGGACTGCAATGAAGTGTCGATACCCTGTCGCCACCCGAGATGAATGGAGTCACCGCATGAGCGAGACCATGCGCAACGTGCTGTTCCTGTGTACTGGCAACTCCGCCCGCTCGATCCTTGCCGAAGCGATCCTGAACCGCGCGGGGATGGGCCGCTTCAAGGCGTTCAGCGCAGGCAGCGAGCCCAAGGGCGCGATCCATCCTCACGCCCTCGACCTCCTGAAGAAGCTGAACTACGCGACCGGCGACCTGCGCTCCAAGTCGTGGACGGAGTTCATGGCCGACGGCGCGCCGAAGATGGATTTCGTCTTCACCGTCTGTGACGACGCCGCCGAGACCTGCCCGATCTTTCCGGGCCAGCCCATGTCGGCCCATTGGGGGATCGAGGACCCGGCCGCGGCGACCGGCACGGTGGCCGAGATCGCCTTCGCCTTCAGCGAGACCTACCGCATGCTGAACACCCGGATCAGCATCTTCGTGTCGCTACCGATGGCGTCCCTCGACCGCCTCGCGCTGCAAACCCGGCTCGACGACATCGGCCGGCAGGAGGGCGCGACGGGCAAGGCGGGTGCGTCAACCTGAGGGCGGGTGCGGCACCGGATCCGCTTGCCGTGGGGCTGAGGTGCCCCCGGCGCGGCGACCACCGAGCCGAAGCGAGGTCGAGAGATTCCGTGTCTGCACCGCACCGGTCCGCGCTGCGGAGCGCACGGAATGACGGGGAAGGCAAACGCCGCTGCTGTCCCTGTGCGGAGTAAAACCGCCGTCATCCCGCACACACGTGCGGCCAATCCACCCGCTGTCATCGCACGCGGTGCGGCACGAAGTGACGCTCCGCAGATGCGGGATCGCAAGCCGAAGAGGACGAAAGTGACCGCTTCGATTCTTCGCCTAACCCATTGAATTTGGCCGGTGATACATGGATCGCCCCATCGTCGGCTGTTCCTAGTGCATCGTACGGCCGCCAGCCGCCAGGTACTCACTCATGCTGTTGTCGTTCACGTAATTCCGCCCGATCACGCCGGGGGTCTCGATGCGCTCCACATCGGCTTCGAGCGCGTCGCAGGTGTCGAGGCCGAGCCCTCCGCAGGTCTCACTCCGCCCCACCCCGGCGAAGTAGATGTTGGCCTTCGGTTGCGGCTCGCCCTGGGACCCGTAGAAGCCGCGGTAGATGCCGAACTTGTTGGCGACGAAATCGGCGCCGTGAAGGCTGTCGCCCGCAAGCCCCATCATCAGTTCATCATCCATCCACAGATGAAAGCGCCCGGTGTCGTCGTTCGCCCAATGGAACCTGTAGACGAGATTGACCCATCGGTCCTGTACCTCGGCGATCGGCTTGATGAAGAGCTGCTCCTTGGAGGAATCACACACGGTGTTTTCCGCGCCGCCCTCGCTGAAGCCGTGGACGCATTCGTGCTGGCGGCCAATGAGATGATCGACCTGGAAGTAGCGATCACCGAGCTTGATGTTCAGGACCGGATCGAAGAGGCGCCGGCCGACCCAGGGTTTCAGGTCGGTCAGGACAAGCTGATCGAGCCGGCTGACAACGACATTCCTCGGGATGAACACGGACATCCGGAGCCAGTAGGTCTTCCCCGGCTTCATGGAGAACGAGCGCCGCTCGGCCAGTTCGAACCGCTGCTGCACGCCCGGCTTGTCGTTCCAGTACCAGTCGTCGCGGTGACCTTCGTCTTCGTAGCGAACCAGGATGCGCGCGGCCACGGCACCGCCGTCGAGCTCAACAAAGCCGAGGGCCGCCTTGTTGCGGATATTGCGATCGGACGCCTGGAACTTGCCGACGCTGTCGCCGACCAGCACCTGATTGTAGTCGCGGTTCGAGGTGGCGCCGCGCCGCCAAAGCCCGGCCGTCCCGTAGGAGAAATCGAGGAGTCCGGCAAAGGCCTTGTCGTCCCGGGCCCTCGAGCACCACACATCGGCGGTCGGCTTTGTCAGCTCACCGACGTCCGTCCCGGTGGCCTCCATGTAGTGGGAGGCCGCGGCGGCGGTTCGCCGGCCGAACGACCCGTCGATCGGTCCGGGGTCGAATCCCTTGAAGTCCAGATAGGCCTGGGCGCATCGGACATCGTTGGCGCTGGCAAACGAAGCGTCTGCCAGACCCAGGGCGGGCCCACCGAGGAGCACGAAGACAATCCCGACAAGACGACGATCGAACATGACAGCTTCTCCGTTAGAGCGGAAAACTTGCCACACCAGTGTGGGAGATCAACACGATCTCGATACGGCAATCAACGCCGGCCGGCCTGCGGGAAACGCGAGATTCAGGGTCTGCACCGCACCGCTTCGCGCTGCGGCGCGCACGGAATGACCGGGAAACATGAAGTTCCGTCGGAGCGACTTCGACGAATCCGCGCGCGTCTCCGAAACCACAACACGTCATCCCGCGCGCGGTGCAGCATCTTCGATGATGCGCCGCAGATGCGGGATCTCACGCAGGCAGGGCGAACGCCTCCGTTTCGGTTTCTAGCCTAACCCCTTGAAATAATTGGTGGGTGATACAGGGCTCGAACCTGTGACCCGCTGATTAAGAGTCAGCTGCTCTACCAACTGAGCTAATCACCCACCGGCGGGCGACATATGGGTCCCGCAGGCGCCGATTGCTAGCAAAGCCCCGTCGGGGTGTCCAGCGAGCGCGACCGCCTCCGGCGCGGCGCGCAATCCCCTCACGTCAGATGGCGGTTGATCTGGATGCGGTGGGCCTCCATCTCGATGCGGCCCTCCTTCACCAGCGCCCGCAACTGCTTGTTCACCGCCTCGCGGCTGGCGCCCAGCATCTGCGCGAGCGTGCCCTGGGTCAGATCGAGATCGACCACCGACATGTCGTGCTCCACCTGGCCGTGGATGACCGCGAGCTGCTTGAGAAGCGCGAGCAGGCGGTAGCGCAGATCGTGGAACATCGCCTCGTCGACCTTGGTGTTGGCCGCCCGTAGGCGCTCGCACAGCGTCAGGATGATCTGGCGGCCGAGGCGGCCCGACGCATCGAGGAGATCGACGAACGGTCCGCGCGGGATCACCACCAGGCTCGCGCGGTTGAGCGCCGCCGCTCCGGCGCTGCGCGGCAGGCCGTCGAGGAGCGCCATCTCGCCGATCACGTCGCCCTCCTCCGACAGGCTGACCGTGGCCTCGCGCCCGTCGTCGGCGGTGATGAAGATGCGCACGATGCCGCTGGTGACCACATAGAGGCCGTCGGATTCGTCGCCCTGCTGGAACAGCACCTCGCCCTCGGCGAGCTCCACCCGGCGGGCGATCTCGGCCAGGCGCCGGAGGTCGCGCTCCTCCAAACCGTTGAACAGGACCGTGCGCGCAAGGCGCTTCATCAGGTCCGCCGATGCCATCCGCCGATCCTCCCGTCACGCCCCCAGCTTCCCTACCAGACCGTCCGGCCCCAGGCGAGCGGGTTCGCGGCCCTTGATCGCGCGCGGAGGCCATGCTTGACGATCTGGTCACGATCATTCCGGGCGATTCGACGCGCATGGACATCACCGAAATCGTGTCAGCGACCACGACGGTCGTCATGGTCTGGCTGGGGCAGAACCTGCCGGGCATCCTCACCGCCCTCCTCCTTCAGGTGGTCGGCTGGATCTTCGCCCGCTGGGCGGGACGCTGGGTGCGCAACGTGCTGGAGCGGTCCGGACGGATGGACGCGACGGTTATCCCCGTCATCAGCTCCGTCGTCCGCTACGGCATCCTCATCATCGTCGTCGTCGCCTCGCTGAACCAGCTCGGCGTCCCGACCACGTCGATCCTCGCCGCCCTCGGCGCGGCCGGCCTGGCGATCGGCCTGGCGCTGCAGGGGACGCTCGCCAACATCGCCGCCGGCTTCATGCTCCTGTGGCTGCGGCCGTTCCGCGTCGGCGACTACATCGACGCCGAGGGCAACGCCGGCACCGTGCGCGAGATCGGGCTTTTTGCCACCGAGCTCGACACCTTCGACGGTATCTACCGCTTCGTGCCCAACTCACAGATCTGGAGCAAGGCGATCTACAACTACACGCGCAATCCGGCGCGCATGACCGACATGGAAGTCGGGATCGCCTACGGCGCCGACATCGAGAAGGCGCGGCAGATCATGCTCGACCTGGCGAACGGCGACGACCGGGTCGTCAACTACCCCGAACCGATCGTGTTCGTGTCCAGTCTCGACGACAGCGCCGTGACGCTGCGCTACCGGGTGTGGATCAAGACCGCCGACTACTGGGGCACGCAGCGCTACCTGCTGGAGGAATCCAAGCGCCAGTTCGACACCGCCGGGGTCGAGATCCCCTTCCCGCAGCGCGTTGTCCACGTCGTGCACGACGATCCCGACGACCGGGCGGAGATCGCCAACCCGCCACCGCCGGTGACCGCGCCGGTGTCACCCGACGCGACCGCCGGCCATCGCCCGGACGAAGGCGGCTGAGGTCACTTTGTCACGATGCAGGTCGCCTGGCCGCTCGTACCGCCGCCAAACATTCTCAGCGTCCACACACCGTCTTTCGGTTCGACGCTTACCGTGTCCCCATTCCCTTTCAGGTCGCCGCCGGCCCGCGTCAGGAAGCAGTAACCCTCGTCCTCCTGCAACGGCTGCCCCTCGAACTTAACCACAATGTCCCTGGCGTTGCCGTGGCCAACGGTGTCCCCGTCCGCAACCGCGCGCGGCAGCGAGTGTTGGTGGTCAGCGTTCGCGACGGCAGATTGGTGGACGTGACTCGGCGCATGAGTGTGATCCGCCGTGGCAAGATCCGTCGCGTGGGTGTGATCCGGATCGTGCGTGTGCTCGGCAGAAGAAAGACCATCATGGGCGTGATCGGCGGTAGCCAGATTTGTATGTTCATGGCTGTCGCCGGTGGGCGGAGGCGGATTGAAAGCGACGTAGAGTGCGATCACCGCTGCCACCAGCGCTACGATCGCGACGTAGAGTGATGAGTTCTGCATTGAGTAGTCTCCCGTTTGGCAAACGCGGACGAGCCTACCCAAGGTTGCATTGCCCGCCAACCTCCTACGAGCATGGGAGGGGCAAGTTGCCGTCGTCCCGTGAGCGATGCGTCACGAAGTGACGCTCCACAGATGCAAGAGCTCTGACACAACGCTTGTGCGGGACCGCCGGCCGCCGTCGCGGCGACCGGCTATCCGCATCGAGGAAGGCTAGACCGCCTCCATCACCTCGGGCGCCGATTTCTGGCGCCGGGTCATCAGCTTGTTGACGCCGGAGATGTACGCCTTGGCCGAGGCGACGAGGGTATCGGGATCGGCACCCCGGCCTGTCACCGTCTTGCCCTCCTCCTCAAGCCGCACCGAAACCTCGGCCTGGGCGTCCGTGCCCTCGGTCACCGCGTGCACCTGATAGAGGAGCAACCGCGCCTCGTTGGGCACGATCGACCTGATGGCGTTGAAGGTCGCGTCGACCGGCCCGTTGCCGGTCGCCTCGCGGGTCTCGTGCCGGCCTTCGACGTCCAGCGTGATGATCGCCTTCTGCGGCCCGCCGGTGCCGGCGATGACCGTCAGCGCGATCACGTGGATCGACTCGCTCGCGGCCGCGACCTCGTCTTCCACCAGCGCCTCGATGTCCTCGTCGAACACGTGCTTCTTGCGGTCGGCCAGATCCTTGAAGCGGCGGAAGGCGTCCTCCAGCGCGTTGTCGCCCAGTTCGAAGCCCAGTTCGCCGAGCTTCTGGCGGAAGGCGTGGCGGCCGGAATGCTTGCCCATCACCAGCGACGTCTCGCGCACCCCGACATCCTCGGGCCGCATGATCTCGTAGGTCTGCGCGTTCTTGAGCATGCCGTCCTGATGGATGCCGGCCTCGTGGGCGAAGGCGTTCTTGCCGACGATCGCCTTGTTGTACTGGACGGGAAACGCCGAGACGGTCGAGACCAGCTTGGACGCGCGCATGAGCAGCGGCGTCTTGATGCCGGTGGTGTAAGGCATGGTATCGTTGCGCGTCTTCAGCGCCATCACGATCTCTTCCAGCGCCGCATTGCCGGCGCGTTCGCCGAGACCGTTGATCGTACACTCCACCTGCCGCGCCCCGGCCCGCACGCCCGCCAGCGAGTTGGCGACCGCCAGGCCGAGGTCGTTATGGCAATGGGTCGAGAACACCGCCTTGTCGGCGTTCGGCACCCGGTCGAGCAGCATCGCGATGAGGTCGTGGAACTCCTCCGGCACCGAATAGCCGACGGTGTCGGGGATGTTGATCGTCGTCGCGCCGGCGTCGATCGCCGCCTCGACGCACCGGCACAGGAAGTCGTGCTCGGTGCGGGTGCCGTCCTCGGGCGACCATTCCACGTCGTCGGTGTGCCCGCGGGCCCGGGTGACACTGGAGATCACCGCCTCGTACACCGCCTCCGGCTCCATCTGGAGCTTGTGCTTCATGTGCAGCGGGCTGGTCGAGATGAAGGTATGGATGCGGCGCTTCTCGGCGTGCACCAGCGCTTCCGCCGCCCGGTCGATGTCCTTGTGGCCGGCGCGCGCCAGCCCGCAGACGACCGAGTTCGAGACGATCTTGGCGATCTCGCTGACCGCCTCGAAATCGCCGTTGGAGGCGATCGGGAAGCCGGCCTCGATCACATCGACGCCCATCTCGTCGAGAAGCTCGGCGACCTGGATTTTCTCTTCGAGCGTCATGGATGCGCCGGGCGACTGCTCGCCGTCACGCAAGGTGGTGTCAAAGATGATGACGCGGTCCGCGCTCGCGGTGTCGTTCGCTGTCATGGGATTTCGGTCCTTCGATCCTTGGCCCGCGGCTTGTTTCGGTGCGGGCGTTGCCAGGTTGTGCTCCATTCACCCCCTGAGTGCCCGTCCGCTGGGACAGCCGACGCTCAGGGGCTGATAAGGAGGAGGCCGAGCAGGCAAGCGACGGCCGGCGCGGGCGTCGTGAACCCGGCGATCAGCCTGTCGTGCGTAACGCAAGGTGCGTTCATCGGTCTCTCCAGGGCCGAGGATCAATCGGCCGACGGCGGTATTAGTGCCAAGAACCGCACATAAACGCAACCAATCGGAAAGATCGCGTTAAGCGGCCACGCCGCTGAAGGCGAAGACCGCCAGCACGATGATGCCGAGGAGGACCAGCCCGTTGACGCGGCCGAGCGTCGGCAGGATGGCGCCGGCCGCGAGGTTGCCCTCCCGCATCTGGCGCATCCGCATGGTCATGACGCCGATGATGACGGTGAGCAGCACCACGCCGGCCAGCTTCGCCCAGAACGTCAACGGCAGCGACGACAGCCCGCCGTATTTGGTCCAGATCAGGATGAGCCCGGTCGCCCACAACAGGCCGAGGCCGATATGGCCGACGCGGGCGAAGATCGGCGGCAGGCGGCCGAGCACCGCCCTGTCGTCCGGCTGGCCCGCGATCTGGGCACCGACGACGGCGTTACCGACACCGCTGGCAACGCCCGCGCCAAGCCCGAGAAAGTGCAGGATGATCAGAATCTCGTTCACAGGATGTGCTCCCATCCCTTTGACGGGACATGACAATAGCAGAGTCGCGACCCTGTGACGAAACGCCTCAGAGGTTGAGCGTTCCTTCGGCGACCAGGACCGCGTCGCCGCCAATCCGGGACGCATGCACCGCGCCCCCCTCGATATCGATCTCGAGCACGATGCGGCTCGGCCGCCCCATCTCGACCCCCTGCTCGATCACGAGACGATGCTCGCCGGGCCGCAGCGCGTCAAAGCCCGCTACGGCGCCGACGAAGGCGGCCACCGCGCTGCCCGTCGCAGGGTCCTCGGCGATGCCCGAAGCCGGCGCGAACATGCGCGCGCGGAAATCGCAATCGTTGCGCGCGACCTGACGCGTGTAGACGTAGGCCGGCAGCCGATCCGGCCCGAAGGCCGCGGCCCACAGCGCCGGGTTGGGGACGACCTTGGCGAGGGTTTCCACGTCGCGGACCGGCACCATGCAGAAGGTCAGTCCGGCGTTGAAGGCCGATGGCTGGTGGTTCTCGAAGCCGATTTCTGCGCCCGCGAGGCCGAGGGCGCCGGCAAGCGCGTCGCGATCGAAGTCGTGCGCCACCGGCGACGGGGTCTTCGGCACGTCGAAGATGCCGTGGGCGCCGCCACCCTCGTTGACGAACACGCCGCAGCGCACGGCGCCGATCGCCTCCTCCAGGATGACGACCTGCTCCCGCTGAACCGGACCTTCCCGGTTCCTGAGGAGCGCATGGAGCACCGCCGCGCCCACCGTCGGATGGCCCGCGAACGGCAGTTCCTCAGCCGGGGTGAAGATGCGGGCACGGAAGGAGTGCACCGGGTTCTCCGGCGGCAGGACGAAGACCGTTTCGCTCAGATTGAACTCGCGGGCGATCGCCTGCATGGCTGTGTCGTCGAGGCCGTCGGCATCCAGCACCACGGCCAGCGGATTGCCGTGCAGCGGCGTGGCGGTGAAGACGTCAAGGACGGCGTAGCGGCGGGTCATTAAACGGCCTCCTTCGGCGGTCAGGGCTTGTGGACCGGCGCCAGCCGGGCGTCAAGCGTGCGCGCCAACCCGTTCAGGTGCCGTTCACCATTCGCCCGCCATGATGCGCGACACGACGTGAAGGAGGGGAATTGCCATGAGGAAACCGGCAGCAATGGCCCTTGCAGGCGCCCTTGCGGTTGCGATGGTCGGCGCCTCGACGGCCGGCGCCAGCGCCCATTCCTGGCACCATCACCACCACCATCATCACGGCGACGGCGCCGTGCTCGCCACCGGCCTGGTCTTCGGCCTGGCCCTGGGCGCGCTCGCGACACGACCGCCGCCACCGCCGCCGCCCCGCTATCCCGTTTTCAGCGCTCCCGCGCCGGCGCCCTACCCGGTCTACGACCAGGTGACACCGGTCTACAACGCGGGCCCGTCCTACGGCACGGGATTCTCCCGGACGCCCGCCCACTCACCCCACTCCGACTGGTGTGCCGCGACCTATCCCAGCTACAACCACGCCAACAACACCTTCATCGACTTCCAGGGCATTACCCAGGTCTGTATCAGCCCCTACTGAGCGCTGGCCCGACAACGAAAAACCCCCGGCGCGAGCCGGGGGTTTTGAGTCCGCAACAAGAGCTTGGCGTCAGTTCCTGTCCTTGTCGACGAGCTGGTTGGCGCTGATCCACGGCATCATGCCGCGCAACTGCCGCCCCACATCCTCGATCGGATGGGCGTCGTTCATGCGGCGGATCGCCTTGAACTTCGGCTGGCCGGCCTTGTTCTCACGGATCCACTCCGAGGTGAAGGCGCCGGTCTGGATATCCTTGAGGATGCGGCGCATCTCGGCCCGCGACTCGTCGGTGATGATCCGCGGTCCCGACACGTACTCGCCGAACTCGGCGGTGTTGGAGATCGAGTAGTTCATGTTGGCGATGCCGCCCTCGTAGATGAGGTCGACGATCAGCTTCACCTCGTGGAGGCACTCGAAATACGCCATCTCCGGCGCGTAACCGGCGTCCACCAGCGTCTCGTAGCCGGCGCGGATCAGCTCGACCAGACCGCCGCACAGCACCACCTGCTCGCCGAACAGGTCGGTTTCGCACTCTTCCTTAAAGGTGGTCTCGATGATGCCCGAGCGGCCGCCGCCGATGGCGCTGGCATAGGACAGGCAGAGATCGTGGGCGTTGCCGGAAGCGTCCTGGGCGACCGCCATCAGGCACGGCACGCCACCGCCCTTCTCGTACTCGCCGCGCACCGTGTGACCCGGCCCCTTGGGCGCGATCATGACAACGTCGATGGTCGAGGGCGGCTCGATCAGGTTGTAGTGCACGTTGAGACCGTGGGCGAAGCCGATGGCCGCACCATCGCGGATGTTGCCGGCGATGTGGTCGCGCCAGATGTCGGCCTGCAGTTCGTCGGGCGCGCACATCATGATGAGATCGGCGGCGGCCGCGGCCTCGGCGATGGTCATGACCGTCAGCCCGGCGGCCTCGGCCTTGGCGATGGACGAGGAGCCCTCGCGCAACGCGATCACCACGTCCGACACGCCGGAATCCTTGAGGTTCAGCGCGTGCGCATGGCCCTGGCTGCCGTAGCCGACAATGACGACCTTCTTGCCCTTGATGAGATTGAGATCGGCGTCGCGATCGTAATAAACCCGCATGAAAACCTCTCGTTACCGTGTGGTGGATGTCCGTCGCGCCCGGTCCGGCGGGAAAGCCCGCGCGTTTCTACCGATCGCGATGATGAAGCGCAACGCAGCCCCCTACGACCCGCTGCCGGCAAACACCGGGATCAGCGTGGCGACGAGGAGCAGCGCCATGGCGATGTTGGCGACCCGCATGGTGCGTTCGCCGGCGATGACCTGCTTGAGACCGAGGCCGAACAGCACCCATGTCCAGGCCGACAGGAACCCCAGCAGGGTGAAGGCACCGGCGATGAAGGCGACATTGGCCGGAAAGACCGCGACCGCGGCGTAGGTGGTGATCGCCCCGACGGCCATGACCCATCCCTTCGGATTGACCCACTGGAAGGCGACCGCCTGCAGGAAGGTCATCGGGCGCCCGCGCGCCTCGCCGTCCTGCCTGAGCGACCCGGCGGTGGCGATCCGCCATGCAAGCCACAGGAGATAGGCCGCGCCCACGAACCGCAGCACGTCGTAGAGCTGCGGGATCGCCGCGAACACGGCACCGACGCCGGCCCCGACCACAACGTTCATGAACCCGAAGCCCAGCGCCACGCCGGCGACGTGGGGCTGGGTCGGGCCGAAGCCGTAGTTCAGCGCCGAGGCCATAAGCATGAGATTGTTGGGCCCCGGCGTGAAAAGGGTCACCGTCGCGAACACCACGATCCCCGCGGCGAGCTCGGCGGACATCTCAGTCGGAGGCCATGGCGGCGGTACCGCGGCTGAGGGCCGCCACCCCGGTGCGGCACACCTCGACCAGGCCGAGCGGCGTCATGATGTTGACGAACTGCTCGATCTTGGAGGTGCGTCCGGTCACCTCGAACACGAAATGCTCGACCGTCGCATCGATGACCGTGGCGCGGAAAGCATCGGCCAGCCGCAACGCCTCCACCCGCTGGTCGCCGGCGCCGACGACCTTGACCAGCGCCAGTTCGCGTTCGAGCGGGCGACCGTCGGCCGTCAGATCGGTGACCGAATGCACCGGCACCAGGCGTTCGAGCTGATGCTTGATCTGGGTGAGCACCATCGGCGTGCCGTTGGTCACGATGGTGATCCGCGACAGATGGCGGGCGTGCTCGGTCTCTGAGACCGTCAGGCTTTCGATGTTGTAGCCGCGGCCCGAGAACAGGCCGATGACACGCGCCAATACACCGGGCTCGTTGTCGACGACCACCGAGAGGGTACGGGTTTCCTGGCGATCGTGGCGCTCCTCGATGAAGTAGGCGGAGGCCGGCGGGGTGACCGGCGCGCGGACCTTCAGCGGATCAAGGTCGTCCTCCGGCGCGTCGCTTGTCGTGTTCATACCAGCACCTTTCCTTCCTCGCCGATGACGCCGCCGATGTCGTCCGGCTTGACCGCATCGCCCAGGAGCATCTCGTTGTGGGCCTTGCCGGAGGGGATCATGGGGAAACAGTTGGCGAGCGCCGCCACCCGGCAGTCGACGATCACGGGCTTCTTCACCTCGATCATCTCGGCAATCCCGTCATCGAGATCGGACGGCTTCTCGATCCTGATGCCATGCCCGCCGTAGGCTTCCGCCAGCTTCACGAAGTCCGGCAGGGATTCCATGTACGAATGCGACAACCGGTTGCCGTGCAGGAGTTCCTGCCATTGGCGGACCATGCCCATGTACTGGTTGTTGAGGATGAAGATCTTGATCGGCAGGTCGTGCTGCGCGGCCGTCGACATCTCCTGCATGGTCATCAGCACCGACGCGTCGCCGGCAATGTCGATCACCAGCGCGTCCGGGTGGGCCACCTGCACACCGACCGCCGCCGGCAGGCCGTAGCCCATCGTGCCCAGGCCGCCCGAAGTCATCCAGCGTTTGGGCTCTTCGAAACCGTAGAACTGCGCGGCCCACATCTGGTGCTGGCCGACCTCGGTGGTGATGTAGGCGTCGCGATCCCTGGTCAGCGCGTAGAGCCGCTGGATGGCCCGCTGGGGCATGATGACATCCTCGCTGTCGCGGTAAGCGAGGCTGTCGCGTGCCCGCCAGATGTCGATCTGGTGCCACCAGGATTTCAGCGCCGCCGCGTCGACGGTGCGCGGCCTTTCCTCCCACACCTCCAGCATCGCCTCCAGGACATGGGCAACGTCACCGAGGATCGGAATGTCGACATGGATGTTCTTGTTGATCGAGGAGGGATCGATATCGATGTGGATCTTGCGCGAACGCGGCGAGAAGGCATCGGTCCGCCCGGTGATGCGATCGTCGAAGCGCGCACCCACGGCGACCATGACGTCGCAGTCGTACATGGCGTTGTTGGCCTCGAACGTGCCGTGCATGCCGAGCATGCCCAGCCACTGCTCGCCGGAAGCCGGATAGGCACCGAGCCCCATCAGCGTCGAGGTGATCGGATAGCCGGTCTTGCCGACCAGCGTGCGCAGGAGTTCGACCGCCCGCAGCCCCGAATTGACCACGCCACCACCGGTGTAAAACACCGGGCGCTTGGCGCCCGCGATCAGGTCGACCGCCGCGCGGATGGCCTCGGGATCGCCCTTGACCGGCGGCCGGTAGGTCGGATGCGTGACGTTCTTGGGCGACGTGTAGGTGCCGCTGGCAAACTGGACATCCTTGGGGATGTCGACCACGACCGGACCGGGCCGGCCGCTGCGGGCCACGTAGAAGGCCTCGTGCAGAACACGGCCGAGGTCGTTCACGTCGCGCACCAGCCAGTTGTGCTTCGTGCACGGCCGCGTAATGCCGACGGTGTCGCATTCCTGGAAAGCGTCGTTGCCGATCAGATGGGTGGGGACCTGGCCGGTGATGCAGACGAGGGGAACGGAATCCATCATCGCGTCGGTGAGCGGCGTGACCATGTTGGTGGCGCCGGGACCGGAGGTGGCGATGACGACGCCGACCTTGCCCGACGACCGGGCGTAGCCCTCCGCCGCGTGTCCGGCACCCTGTTCATGGCGCACGAGGACGTGGGCGATGTCCTCCTGCTGGACGATCTCGTCGTAGATCGGCAGCACCGCACCGCCCGGGTAGCCGAAGACGTGCTCGACCCCCTGGTCGATCAGCGCCTGGACGACCATACAGGCGCCGGTCATCTCCTGTGCCATCCTTCACCTCCATCGCCGGCCCCTGCCGGACGCTGTCCCACCCCGATCTACCGCGATCGGGCAATAAAAAAGGCCCTCTCGGGCCCGTTTGCGCACACCGTCGATCGTGGAAGCCTAGGGAGCTTCCCCGCCGGTGTGCGCCGCGACTACGATAAGCTTGCTCATCATGCCCGCTTCTTTAGGCGGGCCGGTCCAGCGCGTCAAGCGCTTGCGCCACCGTCGTGGCGACGGGCCATTCGGCCATCTGGTTGCGGAACCACGTCATCTGCCGCTTGGCATAGCGCCGCGTCGCCACCACCATCGCCTCGGTCGCCGTGTCGCGTGTGATCTCGCTACGGAGATGCGCCGCCAGCTCGCGAACGCCGATCGCCTTCATCGCCGGCAGGGAATCCCGGAGATCGAGCGCCAGCAGCGCGGCGACCTCATCCTCGGCACCCGCCGCCATCATGTGCTGCGCGCGCGCTGCGATGCGTTCAACGAGGAGGTCCCGCGGCGGCGCCAGCACCACCCGGGCGATTGCCGCGCCGAGGCCCGGGACGGGCGTCGGCGGGGCGTTGCGATGCCACCAGGCGAGCGAACGGCCGGTGGCGGCGTGGACTTCGAGCGCCCGCACGATCCGCGACCGGTCGCCGGGCGACAAGGAAGCGGCATCGTCGGGCGCGACTTCGGCAAGACGGCGATGCAACACCTCCGACGGCACGTCGGCGTCCGGCCGCACCGCCGCGCGTACGGCTCGGGGGATCGGCGGGATGGCGCTCAACCCCTCGGTGAGCGCGCGGAAGTAGAGCCCCGTACCGCCAACGACGATCGGGATGGCGCCGGCGTCGGCCGCGGCTTCGAGCGCGCCGGCCACATCGGTCCGCCAGCGGCCGACGGAGTAGCGCTCCGCCGCCCCGACGTGCCCGTAGAGCAGATGCCGGACGGTGGCCTCGGCGTCCGCGGTGGGGCGCGCGGTGAGGATGTGCAGCTCGCGGTAGACCTGCATGGAGTCGGCGTTGACGATCCAGCCGCCCAGACGCCGGGCCACATCGATCGCCAGGCGCGACTTGCCGCCGGCGGTCGGCCCGGCTATCAGGACCGCGCTCGGCCGGCCGCCATGTTCCGAAGCGTCCGCCACCTCACGCGCCTCCCGGACCGGCATGCCAGACTACGTCGCCACGTACATAACACGGCCCGACCAGGCACCCGCCCTGGCGGCAGCCCTCGCCGAAGCCACCGAGCTGGTCGCCCCGCCCCATGTCGAGGAACTAGCGCCCGACGAGGCCGCCGACATCGTCTTCCCCTCCGACGAGGATCTGCCGGTCCTGCGGCGGCGGCTGTACGCGGCCCTCTCCGGCCGGCCCGTCGACGTGGTCGTCCAGCCGCTCGCGGGCCGCCGTAAGCGCCTCCTCATCGCCGACATGGATTCGACCATGATCGGCCAGGAGTGCATCGACGAGCTCGCCGATTTCGCCGGGCTCGGTCCCAGGGTCGCGGCCATCACCGAACGGGCGATGCAAGGGGAGATCGCGTTCGAGCCGGCCCTGCGCGAGCGGGTCGCTCTGCTCCGTGACCTGCCGCTCGACACGGTCGACCGCGTGCTCACCGAGCGCATCCGCCTCACGCCCGGCGGCCGCGATCTGGTGTGGACCATGCGCGCCAACGGCGCCCACACGCTGCTGGTCTCAGGTGGCTTCAACGTGTTCGCCGAACCGCTGGCCGCGAAGATCGGGTTCAACGAGGCCCGCGCCAACCGCCTGCTCACCGACCGCGGCCGCTTCACCGGCGAGGTCGCGGAGCCGATCCTTGGCCGGACCGCCAAGCTCGCAGCGCTCGAGGACGCCATCATTCGCGGCAACCTCGACGCCGACGAAACGCTGGCGGTGGGTGACGGCGCCAACGATCTGGCGATGATTGGGCGCGCCGGTCTCGGGGTCGCCTGGCGGGCGAAGCCCATGGTCGCGGCGGCGGCCGACGCCCGCATCGACCACAGCGACCTCACTGCACTGCTCTACGCCCAGGGCTATCGCAGGAACGAGTTTGTCAGCCCGGCCTGACCGCGTGGTCATGCGGTGACGTCGTCAGCGATCCCGCATCTGCGGAGCGCCGATGTCATCCTCCGGTCAAGCCGTAGGATGACGGAGTAGGAACACGGGCGGAGGGCGCCGTCATTCCGGGCGCGTGTGCAGCACGAAGTGTGCACCGCAGACCCGGAATCTGATGATTGGCTCGGCCGGGGTTAGCCGTCGATGGTGACCGCCACGAAGCGAAGGTCGCCCTGACGGTTGGCGAGCAGGAACATCGCGGTCGTCCGGCCCTCGGCAATCAGCTCGTCGACGCGCGCGCGCACGTCGGCCGCCGACTCCACGCGCACCTGCGAGATCTCGACGACGATGTCGCCGGGCCGGATGCGCTTCTCCTCCGCCGCGCTGCCCGGCGCCACGTCGACCACGGCCACGCCTTCGAGGTCGTGGACGATCTCGAGCTCGCTTCGCCAGGACTCGTTGAGCTCGGCGAGCGTCAACCCGAGCGGCCCCTCGCTTTGCGCAAGGCCGTCGTCGGTCGGCTCGTCGGTCGCGCCCGCCGTTGCCACCCGTTCGGCGTCTTCAAGCCGCCCCAGCGTGACGTCGAAGTCCATGCGTTCGTCGCCGCGCAGCACCGTCACCTGCACCGCGGCCCCGATCGGCTTGTCGGCGACGATCCGGGGCAAGGCGTCGGCATCGTCGATGGCCTGTCCGTCGAAGGTCAGGATGATGTCGCCGGCAACAAGGCCCGCCGCCTCCGCCGGCCCGTCGACGGTCACCCCGGCGACCAGCGCGCCGGCCGCGGCATCGAGGCCAAGGCCCTCGGCCATGGTCTCGGTGATGTTCTGGATGCGCACCCCCAGCCATCCGCGCCGCGTCTCGCCGAAACGCTGCAACTGGTCGATGACGTTCATCGCCGTCACCGACGGCACCGCGAAGCCGATCCCGATGGAACCGCCGGTCGGCGAGATGATCGCTGTGTTGATGCCCACCACCTCGCCGTCCATGTTGAACAGCGGGCCGCCCGAATTGCCGCGATTGATGGACGCGTCGGTCTGGATGAAATTGTCGTACGGCCCGGCGTCGATGTTGCGGTTGCGGGCCGAGACAATGCCCAGCGTGACGGTTCCGCCGAGGCCGAAGGGGTTGCCGATCGCCATCACCCAGTCGCCGACCCGCAGGTGATCCGAATCCCCGAAGGGTACGGCCACAAGCGGCGTCTCGGGCTCGACCTTCAGGACAGCGATGTCGGTCTTGTCGTCGGCACCGATCAGCGTCGCGACGAGCTTCGTGCCGTCGTTGAAGATCACGCTGATCTCGTCGGCGCCCTCGATGACGTGGTTGTTGGTGACGACGATGCCCTCGGCATCGATGACGAAGCCCGAGCCGAGCGATTGCACCCGCCGCGGGCGCACACCGCCGTTGCCGTTACGGCCGAAGAACTCGTCGAAGAACTCCTGGAACGGCGAGCCCTCCGGCACCCGGGGCACCGGCACGCCACGGTCCGACCCGTCCACGGTCTGGGCGGTGGAGATGTTGACGACGGCGTCGAGCAGCGGCTCGGCCACGTCGGCGACATTGGCCGGACCGGCGGCCAGAGCCTGACCGACGATGGCGGCCAACCCGACCGCCACGGCCACACGCCTCAGCGAAACGGCGATCATCAGTGTCCTCCGCGATCCGCGACAGGGCAATCGCCGCCCGCGATCACTGCGATGGCGCGGTGTCGTCAACCTCCGTCGGCTCCGCCGCAGACTGTCGCGCCGCGGCCGCGACTTCGGGCGGAATGTCGGCGATCCCCGGAGCGTTGAAGTACTGGAAGAACTCCGAATCCGGCGAGATCACCAGGCGCGTGTCATCGGCGTTGAGACCGGCCCGGAACGCGATCATCGACCGGTAGAAGCCGAAGAACTCGGGATCGCGGCCGAACGCGTCGGCAAAGATGCGGTTCCGCTCGCCATCGCCGTCACCGCGCAGCCGCTCCGATTCACCGTTGGCCTCGGCGACGATGACGGTCGCGGTGCGGTCGGCCTCGGCGCGGATACGGCGCGCCGCCTCCTCACCCTCGGCCCGGATCTCCGTGGCCTCGCGTTGCCGCTCGGTCTGCATCCGCTGGTAGATCGCCTGGCTGTTGGCCTCCGGCAGGTCGGCACGACGAATCTTGACGTCGATCACCTCCATTCCCAGCCGGCGTCCTTCGCGGTTGACCTGGCCGGTGATGGAGTTCATCAGGACGGCCCGATCGTCGCGCACCAGTTGGACGAAGCTCGCCTCGCCGAGCACGCGCCGGATAGCCGAGTTCAGGATGACGGCAAGCCGCGCGTCGGCAACCTGGATCGTCCCCACCGACTGGAAGAACAGTAGCGGATCGATGATCCGGTAGCGCCCGAAGGCGTCCACCACCAGCCGCTTCTGGTCCGACGCGATGATTTCCAGCGGCGGCGAGTCGAGGTCGATGATCCGCTTTTCGAGATACACGACGTTGTCGATGAGCGGCAGCTTGACATAGAGCCCCGGTTCGATCTGCGTGTCGACGACATTGCCGAAGCGCAGGACGAGCGCCTGCTGGGTCTCGTCGACGACGAACAGCGCCAGATACAGCAGGAAGCCGATGACACCGAGGATGACGAGGCCGAGGCCTCCGAAGATGCCGCGCCTCATTGGCTTCCTCCCGACCTGAGGGCTTCGAGCGGCAGATAGGGCAGCACGCCCTGGCCTTCGCCGTTTTCGTCGATGATCACCTTGTCCATGTCGGCGAAGACCTCTTCGAGGGTTTCGAGATACATGCGCCGACGGGTCACCTCAGGTGCCGCCAGATAGCTCTCGTAGATGGAGTTGAACCGGTCGGCCTGGCCCTTGGCCTCGGCGATGATCCGGTCGCGATAGGCGGTCGCCGCCTCGGTGACCTGGGCCGCCTGACCGCGCGCTTCCGGGATCACCCGGTTGGCATAGGTCTGGGCTTCGTTCTGAAGGCGCTCCTGGTCGGCGCGGGCGGCCTGTACGTCCCGGAAGGACGCGATCACCTCGGCCGGCGGGTCGACCTTGAGAAGCTGGACCTGGGTGATCTCGACGCCGGCGCCGTAGGAATCGAGGGTCTCCTGCACCAGGGTCTGCACGTCGGTTTCGGTGATCTGGCGGGCCTGGGTCAGGAGCGGCTGGATCGCCGAACGGCCCACAACCTCGCGCATCGCGCTCTCGCCGACTTCCTTCACCGAGATTTCGGGGCCGACCATGTTGAACAGGTAGTCGGAGGCGTCGTTGATGCGCCAGAACACCGAGAAGTCGATGTCGACGATGTTCTCGTCGCCGGTCAGCATCAGGCTTTCCTCGGGAATGTCCCGCCCCGCGGCCCCGCCGAGTTCGTCCGACGAGATGCCGATGGTCACGCGGTTGACGCGGGTGACCCGCGGCGTAAACACCGTCTCGACCGGATACGGCAGGCGGAAGTTCAGGCCCGGCGTCGCGTCGCGGCTGTACTCGCCGAAGCGCAGGACCACGCCCTGCTCGTCCGGCTGCACCCGGAAGGTGAAGAGGTAGTAGCCGGCGAGCGCCACCGCCACGGCGATAATCGCCACCAGCGCCACCGGGCTGATGCCGCCGCCACCGCCGCCACCGCTGCCGCCACCGCCGGGCAGGACCTGCCGGAGGCGGTCCTGGCTGCGGCGCAGCAATTCTTCAAGATCGGGCGGCGTTCCACCGCCACCGCCGCCTCCCGGACTGCGCGGCCCCTGCCCCCAGGGTCCGCCGTTGGATCGGCCGGTTGCACGACCGGTGAGATCAATCCAGGGCATGAGCTTTCCTTCAGAAGAGTTGCACGCGGCCACTGCTCAAGCAGCAGGCCAGGCTGGCGCGGGTTATAAGCCGCAAAATGTGGCCTTTCAACGCGGGAGACCACGACTTGCAGGCGCCCGGTCCGATCCCGGACACTTGGTGCGCTCGGCGAAGGGTGTCAACCGGCGACCACGCGACCTCAAACGCGCCCGTAGGTGACGAAACGCGTCGCCGCGTCGTCCTTGGGACCCGCAGCCACCTCCTCGACGCCCGTTTCGCGCCAGATCGCGGGATCGATCGCGGGAAACAGGGCGTCGCCGGTCGGCGCCAGATCGACGTGGGTCACGTAGAGCCGGTCGGCCCGACCGATGGTCGCGGCATAGACGGCGCCGCCGCCGATCACCATGATCTCGTCGGCGCCCAGCCGTTCCGCCGTCGCTGCGGCCGTTGCGAGCGCGGACTCCACATCGCCGCAAACCTCGACGCCCTCGGCCGGCGGCATGCGGCCGATCACGATGTGCGGTCGCCCCGACAGAAGCCCCGGCAGCGACTCGTAGGTCTTGCGCCCCATGACCAGGGGCTTGCCCATGGTCAGCCGGCGGAACCGCCGCATGTCGGTGGACAACCACCAGGGGATGCGGCCGCCATCGCCGATCACACCGTTGCGGGCGACCGCGGCGATCAGGGCGACCGGGACATCGCTCAAACCGCGACGTCCGCCTTGATGTGCGGATGCGGATCGTAGCCTTCGAGGACGAAATCCTCGTAGACGAAGTCGAACAGCGAGCCGACCTCCGGGTTGAGGCGCATCCTCGGCAACGGCCGCGGCTCGCGCGTGATCTGCAGGCGCGTCTGGTCGAGGTGGTTCAGATAGAGGTGGGCGTCGCCCAGCGTGTGGACGAAATCGCCGGGTTCGAGGTCGCTCACCTGGGCCATCATCATGGTCAGCAGCGCATAGGAGGCGATGTTGAACGGCACGCCGAGAAAAAGATCGGCGGACCGCTGGTAGAGCTGGCAGCTCAGACGCCCGTTGGCCACGTAAAACTGGAACAGGCAGTGGCAGGGCGGCAGCGCCATGCGGTCGACATCGGCCGGATTCCACGCCGAGACGATCAGCCGACGTGAATCGGGATTGGAGCGAATCGCGTCAACCACTTGACGAAGCTGGTCGATCGCCGTCCCGTCCGGCGCCGGCCAGGAGCGCCACTGGGCGCCGTAGACCGGCCCGAGATCGCCGTTCTCGTCGGCCCATTCGTCCCAGATGCGCACGCCGTTGCGGTTCAGGTAGGTGATGTTGGTGTCGCCGGCGATGAACCACAGGAGCTCGTGGATCACCGATTTGAGGTGAATCTTCTTGGTGGTCACCAGCGGGAAGCCGTCGGCGAGATCGAACCGCATCTGGCGGCCGAAGACCGACAGCGTGCCCGTGCCGGTGCGGTCGTCCTTGCGCACCCCGGAGCGGAGAACCTCGTCGAGCAGGTCGAGATATGTCTTCATGGCCGAATCTCCCGACGCGGGAGTTTATCAGAAGCGCCGCCGCTTATTCGGCGGGCTGCGGCTCCCGGTCGCGCAGGGTGAGCGTCACGACGACGAATCCAACCAGACCGAAAGCCGCGACCGTTGCCACCATCGCCAGTGGATTGCCGCGGGTCCCCAAGCTCACGACCACGATCGCCAGCGCACCGATCGCGAACTGGATCGTCCCGATCATGGACGACGCCGTACCGGCGGCCGGGCCATAGTCCTCAAGGGCCAGCACGGTTGCAGATGGCAGGACCAGGCCAAGCGACGAAAAGGTCAGGAACAGACCGCCGATCAGCGCCACAACGCTATCGCCACCGGCCAACAGATACGCCGTAACCGCCAGCGACATGAGGGCGTAGTAGGTCGCCGCGTAGCGCACCATGCGGCCGAGCCCGATGCGGGCGCCGATACGCGCGTTGAGTTGGGCGACAGCGAAGAACCCCGCGGCATTGAACGAGAACGCGAGGCTGTAGGCCATCGGCGAGAGCCCGAAATGCTCAATGTAGACAAACGGCGACGCGGCCACGAACGTGAAGAATCCGGCCAGTCCGCATCCGTTGACGGCGCCGAGGCCGAGGAAACGCGGATCGCGCAGGAGTTCCGCATAGCTCGCCAGGGCAACGCGGAAGTTGGCGGCGAGGCGTTTCTCGGCAGGTCGCGTTTCCGGCAACGCCGTAACCAGCAGCACGATACCGGCCGCCCCCGCCAGGGCGACGGCACCGAAGATCGCCCGCCAGCCGAACACCTCGCCGATGACGCTGCCGACCAACGGCGCCAGCATCGGGCCGACGCCGAAGACCAGGAGCAACAACGCCATCAGGCGTGCCGCCATGATGCCGGTGTAGAGATCCCGCACAACGGCCCGGGGGATCACCATGCACGCGCAGCCCCCAATACCCTGAAGGAAGCGCAGCGCCACCAGCGTTTCGATGTTGGGCGCGAATGCGCTGCCGATCGCCGCAGCGACGAACATCACCAGGCCGACGGTCAGAGGCAGTCGCCGACCGAACATATCGGACAACGGCCCGAAGACCGGCTGGAAAAGCGCGACAGCCGCGAAATACGTCAACAGGCTCAGCTGCGTGGCCGACGACGAGACGCCCAGATCAGCGGAAATCGCCGGCAGCGCCGGCAGGTACATGTCGATGGCAACCGGCCCCATGGCGGACACGAGGCCGAGCACGATCGCTGCGCGAACGAAGCTGATAGGCATGAACCGGGCTTTCTGGGAGCCGTCCGGCGCGGACCGGAGGAACCTGAACGTTGATTACCCTATTCGCTCGGCGCGGCCTCGGCAATGCACTGCCGCACCGGGCCAGCGAGCCGCTACTCCGACCGGTCGCGGCGGGACAGGATCGCCATCGTCAGCGTACCCGTCGCGGCAGCGACGATGACGGCGGTCATCGTCAGCGGTCCGCCGTCGCCGACAAGGCCCGTGACGGCGATCGCCAACGCACCGCAACTGAACTGGAGCGTGCCGATCATCGACGACGCCGTGCCGGCCATCGGGCCGTAATTCTCAAGCGCCAGGACCACCGAGACCGGGAGCACCAGGCCGAGGAAGGCGAAGCCGCAGAACAACCCGGCGAACAGGACGGCCAGATGACCGCCGCCGAGGGCGAAATAGGCGAACGTCGCCGACAGGAAGGTGAAGTTGAGGATCGATGCCCCAAGCACCGTCTGCCGCAGGCCGAACCGCGCCCCCAGTCGGCCCGCCAGCTGTGCCATGGCGTAGAAGCCGGCGGCGTGGAGCGAGAACAGGATGGCGTAGGTCATCGGCGAAAGCCCGTAGTGCTCCACGTACACAAACGGCGACCCGGCCAGGAAAGCGAAGAAGGACGCCAGCGCGAAGCTGCCGGTGAACGTCAGCGCCAGGAACGCCGGATCGCGGGCGAGCACGAGATAGTCGGCGATGATCGACCGGAGCGTCGAGGTGCGCCGTTTCTCCGGCGGGTTCGTTTCCGGCATGGCCGTCAGGAGGAGAACGAAGCCGGCGCCGGCCACCAGCAGCATCACAAGGAAGATCGCCCGCCAGCCCAGTGCCTCCGCGATCAGCGTCCCGAAGAACGGCGACAGCATCGGCCCGATCCCGAAGATCAGCATGATGAGCCCCATCAGGCGCGCTGCCATGACGCCGGTGTACAGGTCGCGGACCACGGCGCGCGGGATGATCATACTGGCGCACGCGCCGACGCCCTGGATGAAGCGCATGCCGACCAGCACCTCCACCGACGGGGCCAGCGCACAACCGACGGCGCCGAGCACGTACAGGAACAGGCCGACGATCAGCGGCGCACGGCGCCCGACCATGTCGGACAGCGGGCCGTAGACGGACTGGAACATCGCGATGGCAACGAAATGGGCCGTCAGGCTCAACTGCGTCGCCGCCACCGACGCGTCGAGATCGCTCGCCATCGCCGGCAGGACGGGCAGGTACATGTCGACGGCGATCGGACCGGCGAGGGCCAGCAGCCCGAGCACGATCGCCGCACGAGCGAAGCTGATCGGCATGGAGTCCAGCGTCTGGAGGTGGCGCAAGGAACTTGCGGGACGTCCACTGTATCCCTGCGCCCGGTCATCGGCAACTTTGCAAGAGGCGCGCGAATCCTTATATTCCGGGGTGCCGGTGCAAATCGGCTATGGCGATAAACGGCCATCGCAATAAACCCTGCGGACCCGGGGGCAGTACCCGGCGCCTCCACCAAGACGGCTCACATGGGCCGCCCTGACGGGGGCGAAATAGGATCGACGAGGGCGTAAAGGGTGAGCTTTCGCTCGGCATGGTACCGCCGTTATCGGGCCAAACTTATAGTTGCCAACGACAACTATGCGGAGGCTCGCCTCGCTGCGTAATGCGGTGATGCAACCTCATCTGAAGTCCTTACGGTTCGCACTGTAAGGCGGGGTCCGGAGGCACCTGGCAACAGAAGCCTCCACTTTCTTGACGGGTCCGCCGTGGCTTCGGCAAGTGGGGAGCGATGAGCGAAGACCTGATCCGATACGACATCCTGACCCAGGACGCGCTGCGCGGCGTGGTGCGCAAGGTGCTGGCCGAGGTCGCCAAGACCGGGCTGCCGGGCGACCACCATTTCTACGTGAGCTTCCAGACCACTGCCCCGGGCGTGCGTATCTCCAGTCGTCTCCTGAAGGACTATCCGGAAGAGATGACCATCGTGGTCCAGCACCAGTTCTGGGACCTGAAGGTCAACGAGCACTCCTTCGAGATCGGGCTGTCGTTCGGCAACACGCCGGAGAAGCTGCTGGTGCCTTTCAACGCGTTGCGGGGCTTCGTCGATCCGTCGGTGCAGTTCGGGCTGCAGTTTGAGACCGTCGCCACCTCACCGCCGTCGGCGGTGGAGACCGAGGAGACCGAAGCGCAGGACGCCCCGGTGGCGCTGGCACCGGCCGCGGCGGGGAACGAACAGACCGAAGCGGCCGAGACGGCCGAACCCGCGTCAACCTCCGGCGAAACCGGGGACGGCGAGGAGGAGGCCCCACAGCAGGCCGAGGTCGTCAGTCTCGACGCGTTCCGGAAGAAGTAACGGACCTCCGGCCATGACAGACGAACCATCGGCGAGCAGAAGCGAGACCGATACCTTCGGCGCGATCGACGTTCCGGCCGACCGCTACTGGGGGGCGCAGTCGCAGCGTTCCATCGGCAACTTCCCCATCGGCTGGGAACGACAGCCGGCGCCCATCATTCGCGCACTCGGCATCATCAAGCGGGCGGCGGCCGAGGTGAACATGGACCTCGGACGGCTCGACCGCGACATCGGCGGTGCGATCGTGCAGGCGGCGCAAGAGGTGATCGAGGGCAAGCTCGACGATCATTTTCCGCTGGTCGTCTGGCAGACCGGCTCCGGCACCCAGTCCAACATGAACGCCAACGAGGTGGTCGCCAATCGCGCCATCCAGATCCTCGGCGGCGAACTCGGCTCCAAGTCCCCGGTTCATCCCAACGACCACTGCAACATGAGCCAGTCGTCGAACGACACCTTCCCGACGGCCATGCACGTAGCGGCCGCCGAGGAGATCGAGCACCAGCTGTTGCCGGCGCTGCAGCAACTGCGCAACGCCCTCAACGACAAGGCACAGGCCTGGCGCGACCTCATCAAGATCGGCCGCACCCACACCCAGGACGCCACACCGCTGACGCTGGGCCAGGAGTTTTCCGGCTACGTGACGCAGGTCGACAACGGGATCGAGCGGGTGCGCCAGACCTCGCCGGCCCTGATGCAACTCGCCCAGGGCGGCACCGCGGTCGGCACCGGACTGAACGCGCCGGTGGGCTTCGCGGAGCGGATCGCCGATCGCATCGCCGCCATCACCGGCCTCGCCTTCACCACCGCCCCCAACAAGTTCGAGGCGCTGGCCGCCCACGACGCCATGGTCTTCACCCACGGTGCGCTCAACACAGTGGCCGCCAGCCTGTTCAAGATCGCCAACGACATCCGCTTCCTCGGCTCCGGCCCCCGCTCCGGCCTGGGCGAACTGTCGCTGCCGGAAAACGAACCCGGCTCGTCGATCATGCCGGGCAAGGTCAACCCGACCCAATGCGAGGCGCTGACCCAGGTCTGCGTCCAGGTGTTCGGCAACAACGCAGCGATCACCTTCGCCGGCAGCCAGGGCCATTTCGAGCTGAACGTCTTCAACCCGGTGATGTCGTACAACCTCCTCCAGTCGATCCGGCTGCTCGCCGATGCCGGCGCCAGCTTCTCCGAGCGGTGCGTGGTCGGCATCCGGGCCAACGAGGAGCACATCAAGGCCCTGATGGAGCGCTCGCTGATGCTGGTGACGGCGCTGGCGCCGGCGATCGGCTACGACAAGGCCGCCGAGATCGCCAAGACCGCCCATCGCAACGGCACCACGCTGCGCGAGGAGGCCCTGGCGCTGGGCTATGTGACCGGCGAGGAGTTCGATCGCATCGTCCGGCCCGAGGCGATGATCGGCCCGTCGGACTGACGCGCCGCGCCGCCATGGCCAAGCGGTCCGTCACGGTGGCCGGCCACCGCACCAGCATCTCTCTGGAAGCACCGTTCTGGGACGCCATCGGCGAGATCGCGGCCGTGCACGGCCTGAGCGTGCCGGCGCTGATCGCCGAGATCGATCGCGGGCGTCCGCCGGACGTCAACCTCTCGGCCGCTGTCCGTCTCCACTGCCTCGCCTGGTACCGGGAGCGCGGGCGCTCGGGGGGATAAACGCGCGGGTAGACGTTGTTCCGTGCGCGCCGCAGCGCGAAGCGGTTCGGTGCAGACACGGGACCCTGCCAATCCAATGCGCGGGATCAGGGCGACGCCGGTTGCGACGGCGGCCGGAGCTTTGGCGCCGGCGGGATGACGGGCTCCCCTGTCCCTTGGTCGTCCGGCGTAATCGCCGGGTCCTCGGGCAGGTCTTCGGCTGGCGGCGGGACGACCGTCACCGGCGCGAAGGTGCCGTCGGCGAAGAAGGCGGCCACGTCGATCTCGCCCGCAGGCGTCGTGCTTGCCGCGCGTTGGGCCATGGCGGCATCGGCCGAGAGCGTGGCCGCCTGGTCGCGGGCGGCCGCCGCGCGTTCACCCGCGGTCCCGGCCACCACGTTCGCAGCCTCCGCCGTCGTTGCGATCGCGTCCCGCTCGCCGATCGCTGTCGTGTGTCGCACCTCGGCAGCGGCGGCCCGCGCCTCCCCGTCCGCCAGCGCCACCTCGGCGGCCGCCTGGGCCTCGGTCGCGGTCTCGACACGGGCCGACGCAGCGGCAAGCAGCGCCTCGGCCTCCTGCCGCGCCGCAAGCGCGGTCGCGTTGCGCGCCTGATCGTTGGCGTCCCTTGTCGCCGCGCTGTTGGCCTGGTCGGTCGCCTGCTGCCATGCCGCTGTCGCGGCGGTTTGCGCGTCCTCGGCGGTGGCGAGATCGGCAGCCGCCGTCTCCGCGGCAGCCTGCGCGGCGGCAAGGACGACACCGGCCGATTCGACCGTGGCTTGGGCCGCATCGACACGGGCCGCAGCCGTGTCGCGTGCGGCCTGACGCTCGGCCGTGGTCGCGCGGTGCGCTTCGGTTTCGCTGTCGTTGGCGACCGCCATCTCCTGCGCCGTGGCGAGCGCCGCCACGGCGTCGCGGTTGGCCTGCTCGCGCCGCGCCTGCTCGTCGGCCGATGCCAGCGCCTGTGCGCTGGCGGCTTCGAGCGCGGCAAGATCCTGCTCATGGGCGGTTTCGGCCGCGGTGGCCGCTGCCGCAGCGTCTTCGGCGTTACGGCGCCAGGCCGCCACCATGGTCTCGACCGCCTGTCGCTCGGCCTCCGTTGCCGTCGTCAGGGTCGAGGTTTGCTCGCCCAGCGCCACCGCGTCTTCGAGACGCCGGGCAGCCTCAGCGGCAACCGCCTCGGCGCTGCCGAGTGCGGCCAGCGAGGACTCGGCAACCGCTGCGAGCTCGACGCGCCGGGCCTCGTCGGCTTCCGCCGCGGCGGCGGCCTCCAGCGCCGCGGCCTCCGTGGCTGCCAGCGCGTCGTTGGCCGCCTGCAGATCGGTGGCACTGGCAATCGCCCGGGCCTCGGCCTCGGCGGTGGCCGCAACCGCTTCGGCAAGCAGACGCTCGGCTTCGGTGAGAGCCGTTTCGGCGTCGGCAAGGGCCGCCTGGGCGGCTTCATCCGCGGCGACCGCCTCGGATAGCGCGGCATTGGCGGCCAAAGCGGTCGCCTCGGCGTCCGCACGCGCGGTTTCGGCCGCGTCGGCCGCCGCGCGCGCCGTGTCCAGTTCGATGGTGGCATTGCCGGCGGCCGTGGTGCTCGCCTCCACGGCCGAAGCTGTCGCCGTCGCCTGCGCAACAGCCTGCTGCAGCACGACCGCCGCCTCGTCGCGGGCGGTGGTCGCCGCGGTCAGATCGTCGGCCGCGGCCTGCCGCGCCGCGCTGAGCCGGCGGACATCGTCGCGCGCCGCCGCCAGGACCGCGGCAGCCTCATCGACGGTCTGCTGCCCCGCCGCCAGAGCCAACTGTTCCGCGGCCGCGGCCTCACGCGCCGCCTGCGCCTCGCCCGTCAGGCGCTCAGCCCGGTTGGTGGCAGCATCGGCCGCCGCCGTCGCCCGTCCGGCCGCCGCCCTGCGCGCCAGCGCTACGGTCTGGTGGCGGCGAACCTCACGCCGCAAGCGCTCCGCCTCGACCCGTTCGGCCTCTTCAAGCTCGATACGCTCCAGCATGCGCGCTTCAAGACGCATGTTGAGATAAGCGTCGAAGGCCAGGACATCGAGGCTGCGGTCGGGCGCCGTCAGCGGCCCGTCGAAGACGAGACCGACCTCTGGAATGGCAGCCTCGACAACGCCGTCGCCGGGTTCCAGCGTCAGCGTCCAGTCGGCGCGCGTCTGCATGGTGTTGAAGTCGATCAGCGCCTCGCCGCGGGCCTCGATGTTATCGGCCTTGAGGGTCAGGTTGTTGGAGCGCAGCGTCCCGCCGGCGACGACGAACGACCCGGTCGCGTCACCGAAGGACAGCGCGCCGCTGTCGAGCGTGCGTTCCAGAGCCTCACGCAACGACTCCTCGGTGAACGCCTGGCCGATGTCCGATTCGCGGATGATCGGCCGCGCCGCGTTGGGATTGACGTTGCGGATCACGCCGTCGGAGATTTCCAGCACGCCACCGCCGGTGAGGCTCGTCATCATGCCGGCCGGCGACCGCCCGGTCGCCTCGAAATTGGCCGTCACCGCCATCTTGCCCGTCGCGACGGGGCGGTCACCGCGACGCCAGACAAACGCGTCCAGCGCGGCATCTTCGAGGCCGATCACCGCTGCCAGACGCGCGTTGCCGCCGACATTCTGGACGGTCAGGTTGCCCGTCGCCTTGCCGCCGGCGAGCGTGCCGCCGGTCAACGCCAGATCGAGCCTCTGGGGATCGAGGGTCACGTCGAGGCGGGCATCGGCAACATCGAACAGATCGCCAACGGCGAAACGCTCGGCGCTGATCGCCAGACTGGCGTCGACGGTGCCGAGCGCCGTCCCGCCAAAGGGCGTCGTCGCCCACGGGATGTCCGGATCGTCGGTCGGCCGCAGCGGCGCGCCGAAACCGAGTGCGGTCAGCCAGTCGAGGTCGAGCGCGCTCAACGCCAGCGATCCGTCGAGGCGCCAGCCGAGGTCGGGGACCGTCGACCAGGTGAGATCGCCGGCAACGTTGCGTTCGCCGACCCGGGCCTGTGGCCAGGCGAGCGCAACGCGCTCGTTGTCGGCCGCGATCGTCGCGGTAGGCAGGACCACGGCCGCGAGTTCGCCCGCCGCCAGGGCATCCCCGGCGATCAGATCCTCGATGGTGCGGCCGGGATCGGACGGCGCGAAACCGAACAGCGCCGCGACATGGTCGGCGTCGCCGCGGGCGTCACGGATGTCGCCCACGTAGGACCAGTGGCCGGCGTCGTCGAGGCGGAGACTGCCGGACGAGCGCGCCATCAGCCCGCCGATATCGGCGTCGACGGTTGTCGCGATCCCCTCGGCAGGCGTGCCGTCGCCATGCACCGACACCTGGCCGGCGGCCGCAAAATCGGGCGCGAACCCGCCCACGCGCGCAAGCCCGAGTTGCCTGAGGAAGGCGGCCGGATCGAGCGGCGTGAGTTCGACGTCGAATGCGATCTCGCTCGATCGCCAGTCTTGCGGGTCGGCCGCGATGTCGAGCACCAGTTCGTTGACGACAGTGCTGCCGACCGCATTGTTCTGGCGACGATCGTCGAGTGCGATCCGCACGCCGCGCAGACCCGGCGCCGGCGGTGCGCTCATCCGCGTGTGGATCTGCGCCGGCACCAGAGACGGAGCCGCGACCGCAAGCCACCGGGCCGCACCGCTGTCGGGCGCGACACGGCTGACGAGGCGCACCAGTCCGTCGAGATCGTCCGCCTCGAAGGTACCTTCGAGCCGCCCGCTCGGATCGGCGGAAGTCAGGCCCTTGATCTGCCCCTGGGTGACGCGAAGGCTGGCGCCACCGAGATCGCCGAGCGCGAGCTGCGTCACCGTGAGAACGTCGCCGGTGTAGGCGACGTTGACCACGAGATCGCGGACCACGATGTCCTCGACCAGGAATTCGCCGGCCTTGACGATAACGTTGTAGTCGTCGGCAAGGATGCTGGTGTCGTCGAGACTGCGGCCGGTCAGCAGCTCTGCCAGCGCCTTGACCTGGACGAAATCGATGCGATCGGCGACCAGGTCGCTGCCGAGCTGCCGTCGGTCCGGCCGCTGGTGCCAGTCGAGCGAGCCGGTGATCTCGGCGTTGCCGATCCGGGTCCGCATGCCGTCCAGCGACACCTGCCCCGGACGGAGGTCGATCCGTCCCGTCAGTTCGAACGCCGACAACAGCCGGCCGGTCAAATCCTGGCTTCCCGTTTGCCCGCGCCACCAGCCGGCAAAGGTCGCCGGCTGCAGGACGCTGAGACCGACATCGCCGATGAAGGCCGGTGTCTCGGCCCGCACTTGACCCGACAGGCGGGCCGTGGCGCGACCGGGAAGTTCGGCGACCAGACTGGAAACCGTAGCGCCGGACGGCCCGATCTCGGCGTCCAGCCGGAAGCCCTGGACGATGGCCCCGCCGACCACCACGACCGGCACGTCGACCACCAGATTGCCCGCGATCGGCGGTCGCGGCGCCGCCTGCAGCGTTGCCACCAGGCGGTCGGTCGCCCCGGGCACGTCCAGCGGTTCGGACGGGCCGGCGCCCAGCGTACGGTCGAGGTCGATCTGGTTGGCCTCGACGACGGCGGCGAAGCGCGGTGTATCGCCGAGATCGATCCGCAACGAACCGGCGAGGCTCAGCGGCCGTTCCGGCGGGCCGTGGGAGAGCACCGCCCGATCGACCACGATCTGGGCGAAATCGGCCAGGAACGCGCCCTCGCTCCGCCATCCGGCGAGATCCGGCGCGCCGTCGGCAGCGGTGGCGACGATCCGCCCCTGATAGGTGCCCTGATAGAGCGGGCCGCGGGCGGGATCGACGCGCAGCATGCCGTCGAAGCCGACATCGACGGGCAGGCGCCGCGGCTGAAGGTCGAGCTTGACCCTGATGGCACCGTCGTCAAGTAGCCGCCCGGTTGCGAGGGTGGCCTGGATCTGTTCGCCGTCGACCGTGAGCGAAGCGCCGTCCGCCTTCCATGGGCCGGCGAGCGAACGGGCGCTGACATTGGCCCGTATGTCGGTGAGATTGCGCACCACGCCGCGCCGGGCGTCGACATAGGTCAGCGCGCCCTCCTCGATGTCGACCCTTTCCAGGATGACGCGGTCGGGATCGAAGCCGTCGCTGCCGGACGGGCGGCGCAGCCAGTCGATGGCGCCGCCGGCGTCGGCCGTCAGCGTCACATGCGGCCTCACCAGGCGCATGGACAAGACCCGGACCTCGCCCTGCAGGAGCGGCACCAGTTCGATCGTGGCGTCGAAGCGCTCCACCGTCGCCATCGGCGTCCCGCCCGCGGCCCCGACCGTGACCCCGGTGAAGCTCAGCGACGGCGACGGCAGAATCGAGACGCGCGCCTCACCGGTCACCCGCACCGGATGCCCCAGCGCCTCGGTCGCCCGCGCCTCGAAGGCCGCGGTGTAGTTGCTCCAGTTGACGAAGCGCGGAACGATCAGGGCGGCGAACAGCAGCACCACCAGCACCGTACCGAGGATGAGGAATAGCCTGCTCAGACCGGCCTCCCGGATCGCCCGCCGTACGCCTCAGGGACCGAAGATCTTGCCGGGATTCATGATCCCGGCCGGATCGAGGGTCGCTTTGACCGCCTTCATCACGTCAAGCGCGGCGCCGTGTTCGGCCCTGAGGTAGGCAATCTTGCCCTGGCCGACGCCGTGCTCGCCTGTGCATGTCCCGTCCATCTCGATCGCGCGCCGGTTGAGCCGCGACACGAAGCCGCGCGCGGCTTCGACTTCCTGCTGGTTGTCCATGTCCACCAGGAGCCCGACGTGAAAATTCCCGTCGCCCACATGGCCGACGATGGGCGCGATCAGTCCGGTCTCGCGGATATCGTCCTGTGTGGCGGTGACGATATCCGCAAGCCGTGAGATCGGAACGCACACATCCGTGCTCGCGCCCTCCGTACCCGGACGCAGCTCCCGCCCGGCCCAGTTTGCGTCATGGCGCGCCCTCCACAGGCGGTTGCGCTCTTCCGTCGAGGCGGACCAGGCGAACGCGCCACCGCCGTTGAACGCACAGATCTCGCCGAACAACGCTGACTGCTCGTCGACGGCGGCCTTGCTGCCGTGGAACTCGACGAAGAGCGTCGGCTTCTCCTCGAGGTCGAGCTTGGAATAGGCGTTGACGCCACGCACCATGAGTGCATCGAGGAGTTCGATGCGGGCCATCGGCAAACCGGTCTGCATCGCCTCCATCGTGGTTTGGCACGCCGCCGCCACCGTATCGAACTGCACGACACCGCCGGCAATTACCTCGGGGATGCCGTGCAGCTTCAGGACCAGTTCGGTGATGACGCCAAGCGTCCCCTCGGAACCGATCATCAGCCGCGTGAGGTCGTACCCAGCGGCGGACTTGGTGGCCCGGCTGCCCGTCCTGATCACCGTCCCGTCGGCGAGAACCGCCGTCAGGCTGAGCACGTTGTCCTTCATGGTGCCGTAGCGCACCGCGTTGGTGCCCGAAGCGCGCGTCGCGGCCATACCGCCCACGGTCGCATCGGCGCCGGGATCGACGGCAAAGAACAGGCCGAGATCGCGCAAATGGGTGTTGAGCTGGCGATGGGTGACGCCGGCCTCGACCGTGCAGGAGAGGTCCTCCTGGTGCACCGCCACGATGCGCTTCATGCGGTCGAAATCGAACGAAACACCGCCATGGGGGGCATTGACCTGGCCTTCCAGCGACGTGCCGGCGCCGAAGGCAATGACCGGCAGCCCGCCGTCGGCGCAAATCCGCACCGCTTCCGCGACCTCCTCGGTCGTCTCCAGGTAGATCACCGCATCGGGGGGCTGGTTGGCAAGCCACGTCACCTGATTGGCGTGCTGCTCGCGCAGCGCCGTGCTGTCGACATAGCGGTCGCCGAAGCGTTGCCGAAGCGCTGCAAGGCCGCGCTCCCGCGCTGCCGTGTCCGCCCGCGGCGATGCCCCGGCGCTGGTCGTGGTCATGCCCGCTCCAACTCCTCCGTGCGCGCGGCGAAAGCGTAGCAAGAAAGCGCCGGCCGAAGCAAAGATCGGCAGGAATCGGAATGCCTCGGCGACCGTTTGCCCCTAGATTGCCGCCACACCCGCTTGAGGCAGCATGACCAGCAAAATCAACATCGCGATGACTCCGTTCGAATGGGCGCTCCTGATCGCCCTTTCGGTGATCTGGGGCGGCTCGTTCTTCTTCATCGAGGTCGCGGTCGAGGAAATCCCGCCGCTGACCGTGGTGGCCGCGCGCGTGTGCGGTGGCGCCTTCCTCCTGTACGTCGCCCTGCGCCTCGCCGGCTTGCGTCTGCCGGCGAACGCCTCGATCTGGGGCGCCTTCCTGTTCATGGGCCTGTTCAACAATCTTGTCGCCTTCACCCTGATCGCGTGGGGACAGACCGCCGTCACGGCCGGACTCGCCTCGATCCTGAACGCGACGACACCCTTCTTCACGGCAATCTTCGCCCACATGTTCACGCGCGACGAACGCCTGACGCCGGTCCGCGTCGCCGGGCTGGTGATCGGATTCGGCGGTGTCGCGGTGATGATCGGGATCGACGCGCTCGCCGAGGCCGGCCGGGAACTCCCGGCCCAGTTGGCGATCCTGGCGGCATCGACCAGCTACGGGCTGTCCGCCGTATTCGGCCGGCGCTTTGCGCGACTGGAGATCAAGCCCATGACCGCCGCCACCGGACAGATGATCACCGCCGGCGCTATGGCCTTGCCGCTGGCGCTTCTGATCGATCAGCCCTGGAGCCTTGATGCGCCCTCGCCCGGCGTGTGGCTGTCTCTGCTCGGGCTCGCCTTCCTCGCCACCTTCGTCGCCTATCAGATCTACTACCGCATCCTCGCCACGGCCGGCTCGGTCAACATCATGCTGGTGACCCTCCTGGTCCCCGTCAGCGCCATCCTGCTCGGCGCGGTGTTTCTCGGTGAGCGCCTTGCGGCCAACCACGTCCTCGGGATGGTGACCATCGGTCTCGGCCTCGCCGCCATCGACGGCCGGCCGCTGAAGCTGTTGCGACGCAAGCCGACCTGAAGGCGGGAAGCTTGAGGGGACCGGAGCGCGCGCCTACAAGGGCGCATGTTCCGGCAGGTCCAGCACCAAATCGAATCGACCCGGCGGTCCATCGAACCGAACCTCGTGCAGTTCGTGGAAACCCGCCAGCCGGTGATCTGGCTGCTGGCCTCGGGCATCGGCTTGCTGACCGGCGTCGCCGCCGTCCTGTTCCGGCTGGCGATCGGGGCGGTGCAATGGCCGTGGCTGCGCGATGTCGGTGAGAACGTCGCCACCGCCGCGGCCGCCCAGCCCTGGTGGGTCATCCTGCTGGCGCCGGCGGCCGGTGGCCTGATCGTCGGTTTGATCCTGCGCTATCTGCTGGCGGCGCGGCGTGCCGGCACGGTCGCCGACGTGATCGAGGCCCGCACCGTCTCGGGTCGCGGCCTCGGTCTCCGCCAGGGCCTGATCGGCGCCGCGACCTCGGCGATCTCGCTTGGCGCCGGGGCGAGCGCCGGCCGCGAAGGCCCGGTCGTTCATCTCGGCGCAACCGTGGCCGCCGCGATCTGCGTGCGCCTGCAACTTCCCGACAGCGCCCGCCGGACGCTTCTCGCCTGCGGTGTCGCCGGCGCCGTGTCGGCCTCGTTCAACGCCCCGATCGCCGGCGTCCTGTTCGCGCAGGAGGTGATCCTCGCCCATTTCGCCGCCCGCACCTTCGTACCGCTGGTCCTCGCCTCGGTCTCGGCGACCATCATCTCGCGGTTCTGGTTCGGCGACGTGGCGGCGTTCGTGGCCCCGACCTACCAGATCACCTCCCTATGGGAGGTGCCGGCGTTCGCGCTGCTCGGTGTCGTGGCCGCGGCGGTCGCGATCATCTTCCAGTTGTCCCTCAAGATTACGGATCGCGTGGCCCGCTCCGTCGACATGCCGCTGGTACTGCGCCCCGTGGTCGGCGGCCTGCTGGTCGGCGCGATTGCGCTCGCCTTTCCGGAGGTGCTGGGCGTCGGCTACCAGGCGACGGACGCCGCCCTGACGCGCCAGCTGCCGCTCGTGGTCATGCTGTCGCTGCTGGTGGCCAAGACCGCGGCGACGGCCATCACGCTGGCCTCGCGTTTTGGCGGCGGCGTCTTCTCGCCGGCCCTCTATCTCGGCGCCATGGCCGGCGGCTCGTTCGGCCTCATTGCCGCCTCCGTGTTTCCCGAAGCAGCCTCCAGCCAGGGTCTTTACGCCATCCTCGGTATGGGCGCGGTCGCCGCCGCGGTCCTCGGCGCACCGATCTCGACCGTGGTCATGGTCTTCGAGCTGACCGGCGGCTTCGCGCTCTCCATGGCGCTGCTCCTGACCGTCTCCATCGCCAACGGACTGGCGCTGGCGGTGCTCGGCAAGTCGTGGTTCCTCGCCCAGCTCGAGGACCGCGGCGTGGTCCTGCAGGAAGGCCCCCACAAGCACCTCCTCCGTCTCAAGCGCGTCGGCGACTTCATGCGCGCCGAGCCCGACGGCGGCGCACCGGCACCCGACGACCCTGTCCTGAGACGCCCCGACACCCTGGAAACGGCGCTCCGCCTGTTCGACACCCACGGCGCCGACCGGATCGCGGTGGTGTCGCCGGGCGACGAGCGCGTCGTCGGCTGGGCCCATCGCGTCGACGCGCTCGCCCTGTTCAACCGCGAACTGGTGGCGACCAGCGAGGAGGAGCACCGCTGACGACGTTGCGTGGGCGCGACGGCGACCCATGTGTTGCGGTAATGTTCCGCCCCACCATCAAAGATTCGCCGGCATGAGCGACCCCGCGCCCGACAACCGACCGACCGACACGTCCCCCAAGCCCGGTGGCATCGCCGCCCGGGCAATGGCGCGCGGCGCCGGCTATCTCGACACCCTCAACCCCGAGCAGCGCCTGGCGGTGGAGGAGACCGAGGGGCCGGTGCTGGTCCTTGCCGGCGCCGGCACCGGCAAGACCCGCGTTCTCACCACCCGCATCGCCCATTTGCTGGCCTCCGGACGGGCGCGGCCGTGGCAGATTCTCGCCGTCACCTTCACCAACAAGGCGGCGCGGGAGATGAAGAACCGCGTCGGCGACCTGATCGGCGGCGTGGTCGAGGGCATGCAGTGGCTCGGCACGTTTCATTCCATCGGCGCACGCATGTTGCGCCGGCACGCCGAACTCGCCGGCCTCAACCCCGACTTCACCATCCTCGACACCGACGACCAGATTCGGCTCCTCAAGCAGATCATCCAGGCCGCCAACATCGACGAGAAGCGGTGGCCGGCGCGCCAGCTCGCGGGCCTGATCGATCACTGGAAGAATCGCGGCCTGGGGCCGGACGACATTGCCGAAGCCGACGGCCGTGCCTTCGCCGACGGTCGCGGCCGGGCGCTCTACACCGCCTATCAGGAACGGCTCAAGGTTCTGAACGCGGTCGATTTCGGCGACCTGGTGCTGACACCGCTGACGATCCTGCGCACCCACAAGGACGTGCTCGCCGACTACCACCAGCGTTTCCGCTACATGCTGGTCGACGAGTATCAGGACACCAATGTCGCCCAGTACCTCTGGCTGCGCCTCCTGGCGCAGGGGAACCGCAATGTTTGCTGCGTTGGCGACGACGACCAGTCGATCTACGGCTGGCGCGGCGCCGAGGTCGACAACATCCTGCGTTTCGAGAAGGACTTCCCCGGCGCCCGCGTCATCCGGCTGGAGCGCAACTACCGCTCCACCGCCCACATTCTTGGCGCCGCCTCGCACCTGATCACCCACAACGAGGGCCGGCTCGGCAAGACGCTGTTCACCGAGATCAGCGACCCCGACGACGACCGCGTCACCGTTGCCTCGTCCTGGGATTCGGAGGAGGAGGCGCGCGCGGTCGGTGAGGATATCGAGGAGCTTCAGCGCGGCGGCCACAGTCTCAACGAGATCGCCATCCTGGTGCGCGCCTCGTTCCAGATGCGCGCCTTTGAGGACCGGTTCGTGACGCTGGGGCTCAACTACCGCGTCATCGGCGGCCCGCGCTTCTACGAGCGGCAGGAAATCCGCGACGCGCTCGCCTATTTCCGCACCACCGTCCAGCCCGCCGACGACCTCGCCTTCGAGCGGATCGTCAACACGCCGCGGCGCGGCATCGGCGACGCCTCGGTGAAGCTTCTCCACGATCGCGCCCGCGCCGAGAGCATCCCGCTGATGCAGGCGGCCGCCGATCTCCTGCAGACCGACGAGATCAACAAGCGCGCCAGGATCTCGCTCACCAACCTTATGACGTCCTTCGCCCGCTGGCGTCAGCAGGTCGACGCCCTGCCCCACACCGAGCTCGCCGAGATCATCCTGGAGGAATCCGGCTACGTTGAGATGTGGCAGGCCGACCGCTCCGCCGATGCCCCCGGCCGGCTGGAGAACCTCAAGGAGCTCATCCGCTCCATGGACGAATTTGACTCCATGACCGGCTTCCTCGAACACGTCTCGCTGGTGATGGACGCCGACGGTGGTGGCGACGGCGACGCCGTCAACATCATGACCCTGCACTCGGCCAAGGGGCTGGAGTTCGACACCGTCTTCCTGCCCGGCTGGGAGGAAGGCCTCTTTCCCTCGCAGCGCACCCTCGACGAGAACGGCCGCGCCGGCCTCGAGGAAGAGCGGCGGCTCGCCTATGTCGGCCTGACCCGCGCCCGCAGGCGCGCCATCGTCCGCTTTGCCGCCAACCGCCGCATGCACGGCCTGTGGCAGTCGAGCGTACCGTCGCGCTTCCTCGACGAGTTGCCCGAGAGCCACGTGACCGTCCGCGAGGAGGAATCGAACTACGGCGGCTATGGTTCCGCCGCCTACGGCGCCAGCCGGTTCGACACCAGCGATCCGTTCGCAAGTCCCTACGCCACGCCCGGCTGGCAGCGCGCCAAGCGCAATCGCGGGTCCGAACCGCGCGGTCGCTCACGCCACGAAGGCCCCCTCTCCTCCGGCCCGAAGCTCATCGAGGGCGATCTCGTCGCCAAGAGCGTGATCGGCGGCTCGTCCGACTTCACCGCCGGCGAGCGCGTGTTTCACCAGAAGTTCGGCTACGGCGCCATCGCGCTCATCGACGGCAACAAGCTGACCATCGACTTCGAGAAGGCCGGCCGCAAGCGCGTGCTCGATTCGTTCGTCGAACGCCCGTAGGCGGTGACAGATCGGTGACCGACCTAAGGCCCGTCACCATTGGTGACACCACGTGGGCCCGGTGACCACGCCGACTGCGTGAGCTCCGCGATCGCGGTCATGATCTCGTCGTGCCAGGCCTGCGCTTCCGACAGCTTCGCCTTGTCGCCCTGGATGGTCGGCGGCTGCATGCGCGGGCCGATATGGAGCTCCATCACCTCCGACTCGCGCAGCTTCTGGTCGCGGGGCGCATCGGGGAAACGGATGCCCGCCGGGACGATCGCCACGCCGCTTTCCAGCGACAGCCGCGCCGCGCCGATACGGCCCGGCAGCAGGCGCGAGGCGTCGTGGCTGACGGTGCCCTCCGGAAAAACGCCCACCGAACGACCCGACGCCAGGAGGGCGCGCGCCTGATCGGCCGGCGGCACGGCCGGCTGGTAGAAGCGGCGCATGAAATCCAGCGGCCCGGCCGATTTCCGGCCGACGACGATGATCTCGCCCCTTCGCATCACCCAGCCGACGATCGGGATCATCAGGAAGTTCCAGTCGGCGAAGAAATGGATCATCTTTCCGTCCCGCATGAGCATCATCAGGGCCGGCACAATGATCGCCTCGCGCCGGATCCGATGGCTGATGGCGAGGATGAAAGGATCGCGGGCTTCGGCCACGTGCTCGAGACCGTAAATGGCCCTCACCTGGCGAATGCCAAGCAGCGACATGAAACGCATGGCCACCCGCGTACGCCAGATCGGCTGATTTGGCAGCGCTCGGGTCAGCACCTCACGAGCGGTCGGCAGCGGGCTACGGCCGCGCTCGACATCCGTCACCTGGCTGTTGTTCGTCAACACGATCCCGTATGCCCCTGCGTCGGAGGCGCCAAAACGCACAGGACGCCGGGACCTGTCAATGCGCCCGCGCCTTGACCCCGGGTCGTGTTTGCCCCAGACGCTCCGGCATGTCCGGCGGCCAGCACGTGGCGACCATCGACCTCGCCCACGACCAGGCGGCGGTCCTCGCCGATCTCATCAGCCTCGACGAACGTTTTGCCGCCTTCGCGCTCGATTCCTGGACGGCACGCAAGACGACCCGGCTCACCCTGTACCTGCCGTCGCGGCCCGGACGAACCAGGCTGGGCGAGCTGGACGGTCTCGTCCGCCGCGCCGGAAACCGAAGCGCGAACTTCACCGTCGCGCCGCTACCTGAGCGTGACTGGGTCGCGGAGGGCCTGTCCGGGCTGCCACCGGTGCGCGCCGGCCGCTTCCTCGTCCACGGCCGGCATGTCCGGTCGGTCCGCCGCGCCAACGACATCGCCATCGAGATCGAGGCCGCCCAGGCCTTCGGCACCGGCCATCACGGCACGACCGCGGGCTGCCTGACGGCGATCGAAGCGGCGCTCGCCCGGCGATGGACCATCCGCCGCGCCGCCGACATCGGCACCGGCACGGGCCTGCTGGCCATCGCCATCGCGCGCATGGCGCACGTGCCGGTGGTCGCGACCGATATCGATCCAGTGGCCACCGCCACGGCGCGGGCCAACGCCCGTCACAATGGCGTCGCGGCGTATGTGCAGGCCGCCACGGCGATCGGGACCGGACACGCGCTCTATCGGGAAACCGGACCGTTCGACCTGATCGTCGCCAACATCCTCGCCGGGCCGTTGGCGCGCCTCGCCACCGACATCCGGCGGATCGCCGCGCCCGGTGCGCGCATCATCCTGTCCGGCCTGCTCCCCGACCAGCAGCGGTCGGTAACGGCGGCCTACCGCAACACCGGCCTGCGGGTCGCCGGCGCCCGGCATGTCGACGGCTGGCTGACGCTCGCGTTCGATCGCCCGCACCGTCAGCATTGAAGTCACGCAGCGGCCCGCCTATGCAGGACCGGCACCGACTCCGTGGCTTCCGCATGACCCATCCGACCCTCGACCGTCTGACAGCCCTGCGCGCGCGGCTCGCCGATCTCGGCGTCGACGGGCTGATCGTGCCCCATGCCGATGAGCATCTGAGCGAATACCTGCCGCCCTCGGCCGAACGGCTGGCCTGGCTGACCGGATTCGATGGATCAGCCGGCACCGCCATCATCCTGAAAGACAAGGCCTTTCTTTTTGTCGATGGCCGCTACACGATCCAGGCCGAACGGCAGGTCGACACGTCCGTCTTCGAGATCGTCGACATCATGGCGACCGCGCCGTCGACCTGGCTGGCCGACAATCTGGAGGCCGAAAGCCGCATCGGCCACGACCCCTGGCTCTTGACCATGGCCGAGGTGAAGCGGATGGCCGACAGCGCCACAAAGGCGGGCGGCAGCCTTGTCGCGCTCGACGAGAATCCCGTCGACAGCGTGTGGCGCGACCGGCCGGAGCCGCCGGCCGCACCGGTCAGCCGCCACCCCGTCGAGTTCGCGGGACGTTCGGCGGCCGACAAGCTGTACGACCTCGCCGAGACCCTGATCGCCCAGCGCGCCAACGCGACCGTGCTGGTCCGCGCCGATTCCATCGCCTGGACCTTCAACATCCGCGGCAGCGACACCGCCCATAATCCGGCGCCCCTGGCCTTCGCCATCCTCAAGGCCGAGGGCAAGCCGGCGCTCTACATCGACGGGCGCAAGCTCTCCAACGCGGTGCGCGCCGACCTTGCCGCGATCGCCGACATCCACGAGGTAGCGTCGCTGAAGGCCGCTCTCGCCGACCTCGGCGGTCAGCGGGTTCTCCTCGATCCGGCGAGCACACCGCGAGCGATCGCGACCGCGGTCGAGGCCGCGGGTGCGACCATCGTCGAAGGAAGCGATCCGGCCGAACGCCCCAAGGCGATCAAGAACTCCACCGAACTGGACGGCGCGCGCCGGGCGCAGCGACGCGACGGCGCGGCCATGGTCCGCTTCCTCGCCTGGATCGACGCTCACGCCCAGGACGGCAGCGTCGACGAGATCGCCGCAGCCGACAAACTGCGCGAGCTGCGTGCGGAGACCGCCCGCCGCGACGGCAGCGAGCTCGTCGACATCGCCTTCGACACCATCTCCGGCGCCGGGGCCAACGGTGCGATCGTCCACTATCGGGTGACACCCGACACGACGCGCCGGCTCGAACCGGGCTCGCTCTATCTGGTCGATTCCGGCGGGCAGTACCGCGACGGCACCACCGACATCACGCGCACCGTGGCCATCGGCCAACCGAGCGCGGAGATGCGCGACCGCTTCACACGTGTGCTCAAGGGCCACATCGCGCTCGCCACGGCGCGCTTCCCGGCCGGCACCAGCGGTGCGCAACTCGACGCTTTCGCGCGTCGGCCGCTGTGGGAGGCGGGGCTCGACTACGCCCACGGCACCGGTCACGGCGTCGGCTCGTTCCTGTCGGTGCATGAAGGGCCGGCCAACGTCTCCAAGCGCGGCAAGGCGCCCCTGGTCGCTGGCATGATCCTGTCCAACGAACCCGGCTTCTATCGCGAGGGCGCCTACGGCATCCGGACCGAAAACCTGGTGGTCGTGACCGAAGCAGACGTGTCGTCGGACGCGGCGCCGTTCCTTTGCTTCGAGACCATCACGCTCTGCCCTATCGACCGGCGGCTGATCGACACCACCCTGCTCGACGCAACGGAGATCGCCTGGCTCGACGCGTATCACGCCGCCCTGCCCGCGGCGCTCAACGATCTCCTCGACGACGACGAACGCGCTTGGCTCGCCGACGCGACCCGGCCGCTTAGCTAGCGGACGCGAGACCCCGCGCGGTCGCGATCTCGGTGGCCACCGCGTTGACGCGCGCCACGCCCCGGAAGGCGAAATCGGCTGGAATGCGCCGCCCCGCGAACACGATATCGCCGGCGCCGTCGGGCTGCTCGACGATGGTCACGTCCTCGATATCGGCGAGATAAACGCCGACGACCGGCCGACCGGGCGCGAGCAACAGGGCGCGGCGATCGGACAGCGCGTACACCGGTGCCCCACCCGGTCCGCCACCACGGAAGGCGGAGATGGTGATCCACAGACCGATGGCGAGGAACGGCAGGCCGATGGCCGGGAAGATGTAGGCCAGCGGATCATCGGGTGGTTCGAAGACGCCGTCTTGCAAGCCGGCGGCCAGCACGATCCAGACCACTGCGAACCCCGCATAGACCATGCCGAATGCAGCCCGCACCAGCGGCGTCCGTCGCGCTGCCCGCCTTGGGCGGTCGGCCCAGATCAGGTGTTCGCGCCGCTCCATCTCGCGCTCGGCGACGATCATCGGATGCTCAAGCCGGGCGACACCGCGGGCGCCCATGGCTCAGGTCGCGCCGATCAGGTCGAACCAGCCGGCCTCGTCGACGACCTCGACGCTATGCTTTTCGGCCTGCTTCAGCTTGGACCCGGCCCCCGGCCCGGCGACGACCAGATCGGTCTTCGACGACACCGAGCCGGCGACCTTGGCGCCCAGCCGTTCGGCCATCGCCTTGGCCTCGTCGCGGGTCATGCGTTCGAGGCTGCCTGTGAAGACGACGGTCTTGCCGGCGACCGGTGAATCGGAGGCGGTCTGCTCCGCGTCGCGAATCTCGAGCGCGGCTACCAGATCGTCGACCAGCCGGGCGTTGTCGGCCTCGCCGAAGTAACGGGCGATGGCCTCGACCACGGTGCCGCCGATCTGGTCGATGCCGTCCATCTCCTCGCGCGCCGGCTCGTCACCCGCGGCAACCTTGACCGCGGCCTCGTGGAAGGCGGTCCACGACCCGTAGGCGCGCGCCAGCACCCTGGCCGTCCCCTCGCCAACGTGGCGAATGCCGAGCGCATTGAGGAAGCGTTCCAGCGCGATCTTCCGCCGGTCGTTGATGGCGGCGAACAGGTTGCCGACCGAGACCTCGCCGTAGCCTTCGCGGTCCTTGAGGACGCCGCCGGCGTCCTTGTCGCGTTGCTCCAGGGTGAAGATGTCGGCCGGTGTTCTCACCGGCAGGTCCGGATCGTCGAAGAAGGCCTCGATCTGTTTCACGCCGAGGCCCTCGATGTCGAACGCATTGCGCGACACGAAATGGATCAGGTGTTCCTTGCGCTGGAACGGACAGGCGAACTCGCCGCTGCAGCGGCGCACGATCCCTTCGCCGCCGGTGGCGATCTCTTCGCGCACGATCTCGGTACGGAGGTCGCAGGGGCAGGTCGTCGGAAACGCGTAGGGTTCCGCATCCGCCGGCCGCAGCGCCAGGTCGACATCGAGCACCTGCGGGATCACGTCGCCGGCGCGCTGGACCGTGACGGTGTCGCCGACGCGGATATCGACCGCCGCACCCTCTGCGTCGGGGCGCAGGATCTGGCCGTCGCGGCCGTAACCGCGAATGTAGTCCTCATTGTGCAGGGTCGCGTTGGTGACCACGACACCACCGACGGTGACCGGCCGGAGGCGCGCCACCGGTGTGAGTGCGCCCGTCCGGCCGACCTGGATGTCGATCGCCTCCAGAACCGTCGTCGCCTTCTCGGCCGGGAACTTGTGGGCGATGGCCCAGCGAGGGCTGCGCGTACGAAAACCGAGGCGGTCCTGCAGCGCCAGCGAGTCCGCCTTGTAGACGACGCCGTCGATATCGTAATCGAGCTTGGCGCGCTGGGCTTCGATCGCGCGGTAGGCGTCCAGCGCATCTCCGGCGCTGTCGCATCGCCGCATCAGCGGATTGATCGGGAAGCCCCAGGCGGCGAAGGCCTCGACCATGCCCATCTGCGTCTCGGCCGGCCGCGCCGACATCTGCCCCCATGTGTAGGCGAAGAACCGCAACGGCCGCCCCGCCGTGGCGGCGGGGTCCTTCTGGCGCAGCGATCCGGCGGCCGTGTTGCGGGGATTGACGTAGAGCTGGCCGCCCGCTTCGGCCTGTTTGCGGTTGAGCTCGGCGAAATCCTGCTTGCCGAGGTAGATCTCGCCGCGCACCTCGACCACGTCGGGTGCGCCGTTCGGCAGCTCGTCGGGAATGTCACCGATGGTGCGCACATTCTCGGTCACGTCCTCGCCCTCGGCGCCGTCGCCGCGGGTCGCGCCCACGACCAGACGCCGGTTCTCGTAGCGGAGCGACATCGACAGGCCGTCGATCTTGGGCTCGGCGGTCAGCGCGATCGCCTCGTCATCCGGCAGGCCGAGGAACCGTTGCATCTGGGCCACGAAGGCGCGCACATCGTCGTCGTTGAAGGCGTTCTCCAGCGACAGCATCGGCACGGCGTGGACGACCTTGGCGAAACCGCCCGCCGGCGTCGCGCCGACGCTCTCCGACGGGCTGTCGGCGCGTTTCAGGTGCGGGAACGCCGCTTCGATCGCCTCGTTGCGACGACGCAGGGCATCGAACGCGGCGTCGGAGATGGTCGGCGCGTCGTCCTGGAAGTAGCGGCGGTTATGCGCGGCGATCTCTTTCGCCAACCGCTCAAGTTCCCCGCGCGCCTGGTCTTCGCTCAGGTCCTCGACCGGCATCGACGAAGGGTCACTCACGACATCGGTTCCCGCTCGCGCTCGCGCGGCTCCGGTGGCGCAGCCGCCGCAGCAAGGCTGCGCTTCACCTCAAGTCGCGCGGCCGGCTCCGGCGTCCTGCGCAGATGGAGCATCAGGCCGACCAGGAAGAGACCGGCGCCGAACATGAACGCTACGCCCGGCAGGAACACCGGCGCGGCATCGCCGATGAAATAGCCGAACAGGGTGCCGGCGACGGGCGGCCCGACGATGCCGCTTGCCGTCGCAATGCTGGTCATCGACCCCTGCAAGATGCCCTGCTCCTTCGCCGAGACCTCCCGCGTCACCATCGACTGGATCGCCGGGCCGGTCATGCCCCAGCCGAGCACGTAGGGCACGATCAGCGCGAACACCATCCAGGTCTGGTTGGCAAAACCGATGGCGAGCAGACAGGTCCCCCCGACGACAAGGCCCAGCGTCACGGTGCGGCGCTCGCCCAGCCGCGGCACGACGACCCGCACCAGCCCGCCCTGCGCGATGACGAACAGGACACCCACCAGCGCGAGCGACAGGCCAATCTGGGACGGCCCCCATCCGAACCTGAAATCGGTGTAGAGCGCCCAGTTCGATTCGAGCATGCGCTCGGCGAGCTGGGTGACGGCAAACACCGCGAACAGCGCAATGACGAGCGGATAGCGGCCGACCACCGCGAACGCGCCGATAGGGTTCGCTTCGCGAAGGTTGAGGCGCCGGCGCCGGCGTTTTGCCAGCGACTCCGGCAGCGCAAACCAGGCGAAGACGAAGACCAGCAGGCTGCTGGCCGACGCCGCGTAGAACGGAACGCGCGCGCCGTAGTCGGCCAGCACGCCGGCCAGAAGCGGCCCGAAGATGAAGCCGACACCGAACGCCGCGCCCAGATAACCGAAGAACTCGGCCCGCCGCTCGGGCGGGGTGATGTCGGCAATGTAGGCGCTGGCGGTGGTGACCGACGCGCCCATCAGCCCGCCAATGATCCTGGCGAGCGCGATGATCCACAGGTTCGGCGCCAGCGCCAGCAGCAGATAGTCGAAACTGAGACCGATCAGCGAGATCAGCAGGATCGGCCGTCGCCCGTAGCGGTCGGACAGTGCCCCAACGAACGGCCCGAACAGGAACTGCATCAGCGCGTAGAGCGCGACCAGAAGTCCGTAGATGGTGGCGGCGGATCCCGCCTCGCCGCCGGTCATCTCCTTCACCAGCAGCGGCAGGACGGGCAGGATGATCCCGATCCCGAGGACGTTGATCATCAACGTCGCAAACAGAACGATCAGTTTCGTTCGCTGCGAGACCACCGGTAATGCCCCAACCCTTCTTGCGCCTACGCGGCGCCGAGGATCAGCCGATCGGCCGCCGCGCGGGCTTCGTCGGTGACGGTGGCGCCGGCCAGCATCCGGGCGATCTCTTCCCGACGCGCCGGATCGTCCAAGCGAATCACCTCCGTCTCGACCGCCTTACCACGCCTGATTGCGCGTTTCGTAACAAGCAGATGTGACACAGCGCGCGCGGCGACCTGCGGCGCATGGGTCACCGCCATGACCTGGACGCCCGCGGCCAGGCGATCGAGCCGGGCGCCGATGGCGTCGGCCACCGCACCGCCGACCGCGGTATCGATCTCGTCGAAGATCAACGTCGGCGCCGACCCCTTGTCGGCCAGCGCAACCTTGAGAGCGAGCAGGAACCGCGCCAACTCGCCACCCGAGGCGACCTTCATCAGCGGTCCGGGCCGCGCGCCGGGATTGGTCCGGACGACGAAATCGACACCGTCGTACCCGGCTTCGGCGCGACGTTGGTCGTCGCTGGTCACCTCAGCCTCGAAGACGGCGCGATCGAGTTTCAGCGCCGGCAGTTCGCCCTTCACCGCCAGGGCCAGGGATTTCGCGGCCGCCCGCCGCGTCTTCGACAGCGCCGCGGCCGCCTTGTCATAGGCAGCCAGGGCCTCGTCGTGCTGCCGTTGCAGCTCGGCAAGCCGCGCCGCGCCGGACTCGAAGGTCGCCAGTTGCTCTCGCAGCCGATCGGTCAGCGCCGGCAGTTCGGTAACCGGCACCCCGTGCTTGCGGCCGGCCGCCCGCAGCGCGAACAACCTCTCCTCCGCCCGCTCCAGTTCGCGCGGATCGGTCTCCACCGATCGCAGCGCCGACTCCAGCGCCGTCTCCGCCTCCTGGAGAGCCCGGATCGCGGCGTCGAGCGTGCGCACCGGCGCCTCGAACAGGGGATCGTCGGCGACCGCCTTGCGCTCGAAACGGCGCACGAGGCTGGCAAGCGTCGGCATCGGCGAATCGCGGCCGGCCACCGCCTCATGCGCTTCGGTCAGATCGCCCGCCGCCTGCTCGCGCCGCATCATCTGCTGGCGCAGATCGGCGAGCTGGTTCTCCTCGTCGGGTTGGGGATCGAGCGCGTCGAGCTCCTCGACCGCGTCGCGCAGATAGTCGGCCTCGGCCGTCGCCCGGTCGATCTCGGCGCGCAGGGTCTCGCACGCTTCGGCCGCCACCTTCCAGGCCGTGAAGGCGGCGCCAGTGGCGGTGACATCAGCCCCGGCGTCGCCGAATGCGTCCAGCAGGTCGCGATAGGTGTCGCTGTCGAGCAGCGCCCGATCGTCGTGCTGGCCGTGGATCTCGACCAGGGCCGCCCCGACCCGCCGCTGAAACGCTACCGACACCGGCTCGTCGTTGATGAAGGCGCGGCTGCGGCCGTCGGCGACCTGGACGCGGCGCAGGATCACCGCGCCGTCGTCGGGCAGACCATGGTCGGCGAGCACCGCGCGAACCGGATGGTCGACGGCAAGGTCGAACTCGGCCGCAACGTCGCCCTGGCTGGCGCCGGACCGGACCAGCGCGGCATTGCCACGGCCGCCCAGCGCCAGGGACAGGGCGTCGAGCAGGATGGACTTGCCGGCGCCGGTTTCGCCGGTCAGCACGGTCAGTCCCGATGTGAAGTCGATGCTCAGCCGGTCGATGACCACGATGTCGCGGATGGACAGGCTGGCCAGCATGGCACGCGCGATCAGCCGGAGTTGCGGCGACCGAAGACCCGCGACAGGACCGACCCTCTGTTCTCACGTGGCTCGAGCCCGCCGCTTTGCAGTAGCGCGTAGGCGTCCTGATACCAGGGGCTGTCCGGGAAATTGTGCCCGAGGACGGCGGCGGCGTTCTGCGCTTCGGCTACCAGCCCGAGGGCGAGATTGGCCTCGGTAAGGCGTTGCAGGGCTTCCTCGACATGGCGCGTGTTGGGATAGGTCACCACCACGCCCTGGAAGCGGTTGATGGCCGCCGTGTACTCCCGCCGCTCAAGGTAGTAGCGGCCGACCTGCATCTCCTTGCCGGCGATCTGGTCGCGCGCGACGATGATCTTCTGCTGCGCGTCGGCGGCATATTCGGAATCCGGGAACTCCCGGATGATCACCTGCAACGATTTTATCGCATCGTTGGTGGCCTGCTGATCGCGGGTCACGTCGGGGATCTGCTTGAAGTGTGACGAGCCGACCAGATAGTGGGCGTAGGCCGTGTCCTCGCTACCCGGATAGAGCGACAGGAACCGGTTGGCAGCCGTCACCGTTTCGCCGTAGCGGCCGCGACGGTAGTTGGTGAAGGCGGTCATGATCAGCGCCTTGCGCGCCCAGTCGGAGTACGGGTGGATCCGGTCGACGTCCTCGAACGCCTCGGCCGCCTTCTTGAGATCGCCCTCGTTGAGGTAGGCGAGGCCCTCATTGTACATCTGACCGGGCGGACGCTCGTCGATTTCCAGGTCGGCCAGGCCGTCTTTGGACGTGTTGCAGGCGGCGAGCACGAAGGCGCCCGCGATCAGCGCCAGTGTCCTGACGGTCGCGGCGGGTCGAGCGGTGCGGAAACGAAGGCGGAGCATGTCGGTCGGTATCCGAATGGGCGCGCGGCGCCGCCCGTATGTAGCCGAAAGCGGCAGCCTCTGCCACTGACCGCGCAATCATGCACATATTATGGCAAGCGGCTTTGGGTGGCGGCCGCGCCGGCGGTCTGATTCGTCAGGAAACGTCGGGGCCGTAGGCCGGAACACCGACGCCGGCGGGGAGATCGGCGTGTCCGACAGGCGCCCGCACGGGCGCCTCGGCGAAGGTCCAGGCCTGGTCGCGGCCGAGGAGCGCCTCGACCATCATCACGTTGAGCTTGTGGCCGCCGCGATGGGATTCGTAGGCGCCCAGAATCGGTGCGCCGGCCAGAGCGAGGTCGCCCACCGCGTCGAGCGCCTTGTGGCGCACGAACTCGTCGGCGAACCGGAGCCCCTCGGGATTGATCACCGTGTCGTCGCCGACCATCACCGCGTTCTCAAGCGAGGCGCCCAGCGCCATGCCCCGACGCCACATCTGCTCGACATCGCTCATGAGCCCGAACGTACGCGCCCGCGCCAGATCGTCACGGAAAGACGTCTCGTCCATGTCGGCGGTGTAGCGCTGCGCGCCGATCACCGGTGACACGAAATCGATCGTGACATCGAGCCGGAAGCCGTCATAGGGACGCAGCTCGGCGTAGGACAGGCCGTCCTCCACGCGCACGGGTTCGAGGACCCTGATGTGGCGGCGCCTTGCGCGCTGGCGGACGCGGCCGGCCCGATCGACGGCATCGACGAACGGAGCGGCACTACCGTCGAGGATCGGGACCTCGGCCCCGTCGACCTCGATGATGGCGTTGTCGACATCGAGACCGCGCAGGGCGGCCATGACATGCTCGACCGTCGTCACGCGCCGATCACCGTGGCCCAGCGTCGTGCAACGCTCGGTGGCCGTGACCTCGTCGTACGCCGCCGCCAGGTCACTGCCACGGCCTTGGCCGCGCGTGAAACAGATGCCGGTATCGGGATCGGCCGGATGGAGCGTCAGCGACGCGTTGCCGCCGGTGTGCACGCCGATTCCCTCGAGCGTCACCGTCTGCGCCAGCGTCGTCTGGTAGGGTTGCCGGTCCCCGGCCATCCATAGCCCCCTGACGTCGGGGAATCCCGACCACCAAGGCAGCCTATTGATCGGGCCGGCAATCAACAAATCACGGATTCTAACCCAATGTTACGCGCGCGAGCGCGAACCGGCCTGAATAAGATCTTGATTCGACAGAGGAAACAGCCGGGGCGCGAAGCCCCGGCCGATCATCAATTGGCCTGACGACGCAGGAAGGCCGGGATCTCCAGTTCGTCATCCAGCGGGCGCTGGGAACGCGCCGGCGCGCGGCCGTGGTCGTCGAGCGCCCCGCGCTCCTCAACCCGTTGGGGCTGGCGACGCGGAGCAGGTTGCGACGGCGCGGCCTGTGCCTCCGCCGCGGGGCGCGGTGCCGGCCGGCGGGCCGGCTGCTGGGCGTGGCCGCCAAGCGGCTCCTCCTCGCGACGGCCCAGCCCGACCGTCGCCAGTCGCCTGAGCAGGCCGAGCGGACCGCGTTCACCATCCTCGCCGTCGCGGCCTTCATCACCCTGTGCGGACATTTGCCGCTGGATCATGGGCGGGAAGTCCTCGACGCGCGGCACCCGGGGCGCGGGCGCCTCGACGGCCGGCGGCACGAACGCCTTGTCGGCGGGCGTCGGCTCGGGCTGCGCGCGCGGCGTTTCGAGCGGCTCGTCCACGGGCGCGTGCTGGAGGGGCTGGCGCGCCAGCGGCTGGATCGTGATGGCCGGATCGGCAGCGGCGACCGCTGCAGGCCGCGGCGCTTCCGTCATCGCCGGACGCGGTTCGGAGGCCGGCGGCGCCGGAGGCGGTTCGGCAATCGTGTGCGCGGCCGCCGGAGCCGGCGTGGCTGCCGGGGCTTCCGTCGGCTGCGCGGGCGCCGGTGTCGGCTTGGGTGCCGGCGTCGACGCGATCGCGGCTGGCGCGGCCGGCTGGGCGGCGGGCTCGCTGGCCGCCTTGTGCTGCTCGGCGGCCTGGCGCAGGCGCTCGCCCATCTCGGCGATACGCTGCTCCTCGCCCGGCTGGATCGACCGCGCTTCGTTTTCGATGCCGGTGGCGACGACCGAGACGCGGATCACGCCTTCGAGCGATTCCTCGAACGTCGCTCCGAGGATGATGTTGGCGTCGGGATCGACCTCCTCGCGGATACGGGTCGCGGCTTCGTCGACTTCGAACAGCGTCAGGTCCTTGCCGCCCGTAATCGAGATCAGGAGGCCTCTCGCGCCCTTCATCGACGTTTCGTCGAGCAGCGGATTGGCGATCGCCGCCTCGGCGGCCTGGGTGGCGCGACGGTCACCGGAGGATTCACCGGTACCCATCATCGCCTTGCCCATCTCGCGCATCACCGAGCGCACGTCGGCGAAGTCGAGGTTGATGAGCCCCTCCTTCACCATCAGGTCGGTGATGCAGGCAACGCCCGAGTAAAGCACCTGGTCGGCCATGGCGAAGGCGTCGGCGAAGGTCGTCTTTTCGTTGGCGACCCGAAAGAGGTTCTGGTTCGGGATAACGATCAGCGTGTCGACGCAGTCCTGAAGCGCCTCGATACCGGATTCGGCGACCCGCATGCGGCGCTGGCCCTCGAACTGGAACGGCTTGGTGACCACGCCGACGGTCAGGATGCCCTGATCGCGGGCGTGCCGGGCGATCACCGGAGCGGCTCCGGTGCCGGTGCCGCCGCCCATGCCGGCGGTCACGAAGACCATGTGCGACCCGCCGAGGTGGTCGTTGATCTCGTCGATCGCCTCTTCGGCGGCGGCGCGCCCGATCTCCGGCTGCGACCCGGCGCCGAGCCCCTCGGTCACGGCCACGCCCATCTGGATGAGGCGCTCCGCGCTCGAGGTGGTGAGCGCCTGTGAATCGGTGTTGGCGACCACGAAGTCGCACCCCAACAGGCCCGAACGGATCATGTTGTTGACCGCATTGCCGCCGGCGCCGCCGACGCCGAAGACGGTGATCTTGGGCTTGAGCTCCCGGATTTCCGGCATATCCAAATTGATGGTCATGATGTCCTCGTTCTGATCCATCGGCCGCTCGGCGGACCTCGGCCACTCAGCTTGCACCTTGGCGCCGCCGCGCCCTTAGAAACTCTCCTGAATCCAGCGTCCGACGCGGGCGAAGTACCCACCCGTTCCGGTGAGCCGTGGCTGCCGGTCGGTCCCGTCGTCGAGCTGCTCCATCAGCGCGATCTGCGGATAGATCATCAGGCCGACGGCGGTCGCGAAGGCCGGCCCCTTGGCCGCCTCCGGCAACCCGGCGATGCCCAGCGGCCGTCCCATGCGGATGTTGCGCGCGAGCACGCGCCGCGCCGCCTCGGCCAGGCCGTTCAGTTGGCTCGCGCCACCCGTGAGCACCATGCGGCGCCCGACGAGGCCGGCGAAGCCCGACGCGTTCAGGCGATCGCGGACCAGTTCCAGCGTCTCCTCCACGCGCGGGCGGATGATGCGGGTGAGCGCGGAACGCGGCACCTCGTTGGGATGATCGTCGGCGTCGTCGCCAATCGGCGGCACCGAGAGGATGTCGCGATCGTCGGTCGCCCCCGGCAGCGCGCTGCCGTACATGGTCTTGAGGCGTTCGGCGACCTCGACCCGGGTCGACAGGCCGCGGGCGAGATCGTTGGTGATGTGCCGTCCGCCGAGCGCGACGGCATCGACGTGCACGAACTGGCCGCGGTTGAAGACGGCGATGGTGGTCGTGCCGCCGCCGCAGTCGACCACCGCGCATCCGAGCGCGGCCTCGTCGTCGACCAGCACCGACAGTCCGCTGGCATAGGGCGAGGCGACCATGCGCTCGACAGTCAGATGACATCGGTTGACGCACAGTTCGAGATTGTGGAGCGGCGGCACCTCGCCGGTGACAAGATGCATGTCGACACCCAGGCGGTCGCCGACCATGCCGCGTGGATCGACGATGCCCGGATCGCCGTCGAGGGCGTAGCCGATCGGCAGGGCGTGGACTGCCTGTCGGCCCTCGGTGACCGAGTGGGCCCGCCCGGCCGCCAGCACGCGGCCGATATCCATGTCCGAGACCGACTTGCCGTCCAGCGTGACGGAGGCGGTGTAGGTTTCGCTCGCAAGCCGCCCGCATGAGACGTTGACGATCAACGACTCGACGGTGACCCCGGCCATGCGCTCGGCCGCGTCGACCGTCGTGCGGATGGCCTGCTCGGCGGCGTCGAGATCGGTGACGACGCCGGACTTGATGCCCATCGAGCGCTGGTGTCCGACGCCGAGGATCTCCACCGAGTGGGTACGGCCCGGCAGGACCTCGCCATGATCGCGCGGGCGCAGACGGCCGATCAGGCAGCAGATCTTGCTGGAACCGACGTCGAGCACCGAAACCAGCGACGAGCGCCGCTGGGCGCCACGCTCGTTCTGATCGAATCGGCCGCGCAGGAGTGGCATCACGCCCCTCCCCGCGCGCGTGCGCGTTTCTTCAGGAGCTCGTCACGCTCCTCGATACCCCGCTCGGTCAGGCGCAGGATGGTGCGGTCACCGAAGCGGAAGTCCACGGCCGCGATCTCGCGCGCCAGCAGCGACGTTTCGTCGTCGAGGCGGGCGATCTCGGCGAGCGCCCGATCGGGGCGTTCGTGCGGCAGGAGCAATTCGATGCCGTCGCGAAGGACCAGTGTCCACCGTCGGCCCGAGACCAGTACCCCGGCCTTGACCCGCGGCGCGATCGCCGGCGCAGCGGCCAGGAGGTTGAGATAGTCCTCAAGCCGCGCGGCCGCATCGGCGCCGACCAGATAGGGCAGATCGCCATGACGGTCGCCAAGCAGCGGCGCGATCACCTTGCCGTCGGCGTCGACCAGGCGAACCTCACCGCCATGCTGCCACACGGCCGCCGGTTCCTTCTCGACCACGGTCACCTGCAGCGTGTTGGGGAAGAGCTTGCTGAGCCGAGCCGTTTCGATCCACGGCAGGGCCTCGACCTGCTCGCGCGCGGTGTCGAGATCGAACGTCAAGAGCGACGGGAACGGGCCGATATCGAGGCTGTCGAGGATGTCGACTTCCGAGGCCTCGCTCTGACCGGTGATTTCGATCGAGTGGATGCCGAGGCCGCCCCAGGAGGTGACCGCGGCTACCACCGTGGTTACGTGCCCGCCGAGAACGGCGCCGACCACCGCGGTCGCGGCGAACAGCGCCGCCGCTGCAAGGAGGCCGAAGCGGCGCGGCAGGCGTACGTTCAGCCGGCTAAACAGCCTGGCCGGGCGACGCAAGATTCGCGGCAGGACGCGATCCGCCGCGGCCGGCGTATCGTTCCCCTGTCCCCTCTCGCTCGCTCTGACATCCGTCAGCGGTTGCACGAAGCGTCCTCTACCATCCACCGGACCAGCTCCGGGAACGACATGCCGGCATGGGCCGCCATTTCCGGAACCAGCGATGTGGCCGTCATGCCCGGCTGCGTGTTGACTTCGAGGCAGATCAGTCCGCTGATCCCCTCGAGCCGGTCGTCGTACCGGAAGTCGGTCCGGCTGACCCCACGACAACCCAGGGCTTGATGAGCCTGGAGAGCAAGCTTTTGTACATTTTGGTAAACAAAGGATGAAAGTTCGGCCGGCAGGATGTGTTTTGAGCCGCCGATCTCGTATTTCGCCTCGTAATCGTAGAATCGATTATCCGTCACGATATCAATGACATCGAGAGGTTCGTTACCACGAACCGCGCAAGTGAGCTCGCGGCCCTCGACAAAGCTTTCGACCATAACTTCGTCGCCATAGGGCCAATCGTCGGCGTAGAGCTGTTGCGGCGGGTGAATCGCATCCTCGCGAACGATCAGGACACCGAAGCTCGATCCCTCGTTAGGCGGCTTGATAACGTAAGGCGGATCAAGGGGATGCGTCTTGGCGGCGGCAAACCGATCGACCAGCACCGAATCGGCGACCGGCACCCCGGCGGCCCGCATGATCTCCTTGGCGCGGGGCTTGTGCATCGCCAGCGCCGAGGCCAACACGCCGGAATGGGTGTACGGCAGGCCCAGCGTCTCAAGGACGCCCTGGATGCAGCCGTCCTCGCCGAACGGTCCGTGGAGGGCGTTGAAGGCAACGTCGGGCGCGATCCGCGTCAGCTCAGCCGCGACGTTGCGATCCACGTCCACCTCGGTAACGTCGAAGCCGGCGGTCCTGAGCGCCTCGGCGCAGGCCCGGCCGGACGACAGCGACACCGGCCGTTCGGCCGACCAGCCGCCCATGAGCACCGCCACATGGGTCACGGGCCGAACTCCCGCACCGGCTCGCCGGCGAACGCGCCGACGCGGCGGATCTCCCAGGTGAGCTTCACGCCGCTGGTCGCGAGCACCCTCGCCCGCACCGTTTCGCCCAGCGCCTCCAGGTCATGCGCGGACGCCTCACCGCAGTTGATGAGAAAGTTGCAGTGCTTCTCCGAGACCATGGCGTCGCCGACCTTCAGGCCCCGGCAGCCGGCGGCATCGATCAGCTCCCACGCCCGTGCGCCCGGCGGATTGGTGAACGTCGACCCGCCGGTCTTGTCGCGGATCGGCTGCGCCTGTTCGCGATGGTCGGCGACCGCCGCCATCGCCGACTCGATATCGGTCGCAGATGCCGGATGGCCCTCGAAGGTTCCGGCGGTGAAGATGACATCGGCCGGCGCGGTGGTGTGGCGGTAGGAGAAGCCCATGGCGTCGCGGTCCAGGGTGACGAGGTCGCCGGCGCGCGAGACCCCCTCGGCGGCCACGAAGATGTCCGCGGTTTCGGCGCCGCTCGCCCCGGCGTTCATGCGCAAGGCACCGCCGACGGTGCCGGGTATGCCGTGGAAGAACGCGAAGCCGCCCAGGCCGTGCTCCGCCGCCACGGCGGCCAGACGCTTGTCCGGCAGGGCCGCACCGGCCCGTATGCGCGCACCGTCGACCTCCGCCTTGCCAAAGCCGCGCGCGCTGAGGCGCACCACGACGCCGCGTATCCCGCCGTCGCGCACCAGGAGGTTCGAGCCGACGCCGATGACCGTGACCGGCACGGCCGGGTCGAGCTGGCGCAGGAACTGGGCGAGGTCGTCGGTGTCGGCCGGCTGGAACAGGATGTCGGCCGGTCCGCCCACCCGGAACCACGTGAACGGCGCCAGCGGTGCGTCGTGGCTGATCCGCCCGCGCACGCCCTCGAAGCGCACGCGGTCGGGCACGGGCGTCGCCGCGCTCAAGCGGCCTCTCCGCGCAACTCGCCGGGCAGCGCGTGCGCCCACTGGGTGATGGAACCGGCGCCGAGGAACACCACGCAATCCCCCGGCTGCCCGTGCTCGCGAATGGTGTCGGCGAGCCGGTCGGGATCGTCGAGGGTCGCCGCCCCGCGATGACCGCGATGGATCAGACCATCGACAAGTCCCGCCGCGTCACAACCCGGGATCGGCGCCTCGCCGGCTGCATAGACCGGCGCAACAAAAACCAGATCGGCGTCGTTGAAGGCGGTGCAGAACTCGCCGAACAGGTCGCGCAGGCGCGTGTAGCGATGCGGCTGAACGACGGCGATCACCCGGCCGTCGGTGACCGAGCGGGCGGCCCCGAGGACGGCCTGGATCTCGACCGGATGATGGGCATAGTCGTCGACGAACTCGATCCCGTTCCACGAACCGGTGCGGCTGAAACGGCGCTTGACGCCCTCGAACTGCGCGAGCCCGCGTCGTACCGCGTCATCGTCGAGTCCGAGATGATGGGCGACCGCGAGTGCGCCGGTGGCGTTCTGGACGTTGTACTCGCCGGGCATGGACAGGGTGAGGTCGTCGATGCGGCGGTGCTCGCCGCTCATCCGGTCGCGCAAGAGGACGGAGAACCGCGAACGCCGCCCGTCGACGGCGAGGTCGACATAGCGCACATCGGCCTGCGGATTGGCGCCGTAGGTGATGATCCGCCGGTCCTCGATCCGGCCGATCATCGCCTGGACTTCCGGATGGTCGACGCACATCGCCGCAAAGCCATAAAAGGGAATGTTCTCAATGAACTGCTGGAAAGCGTCGCGAGCCTTGTCGAAGGACTGGTAGTGGTCGAGATGCTCGGGATCGATGTTGGTGACCAGCGCCACGTCGGCCGGCAGCTTGACGAAACTCCCGTCCGATTCGTCGGCTTCCACCACCATCCAGTCGCTGGCGCCGAGGCGGGCGTTGGTGCCGTAGGCGTTGATGATCCCACCATTGATGACGGTGGGATCGAAACCGCCGGCATCGAGCAGCGTCGCCACCATCGACGTGGTGGTGGTCTTGCCGTGGGTACCGGCGATGGCAACCGATTGCTTGAGCCGCATGAGCTCGGCCAGCATCTCGGCCCGCCGCACCACCGGGACGAGATTGGCGCGGGCGGCGACGAGTTCCGGATTGTCGCGTTTGATCGCGGAGGACACCACCACAACCTGGGCGGTGCCGAGATTGGCGGCGTCATGGCCCATGGCGATGCTGACGCCCATCTCCCGCAAGCGGACGACGTTGGCGTTGTCGCTGAGGTCGGAGCCCTGGACGGTGTAGCCGAGATTGGCCAGCACCTCGGCAATGCCGCTCATGCCGATGCCGCCGATGCCGACGAAGTGAACCGGCCCGATCTCGTGCGACATCTTCATGGCGAACTCTCCCCGCCGGACCCCGCGCCGGCGGCCTGCTCTACCAGATCGGCGAGCTTTTCGGCACCATCAAGGCGCGCCAGCCCGTGGGCGCGCGCAGCAACAGCGGATAGCGCCGCGGGATCGCCGACCGCGTCGGCAATCATCCCGGCAAGCCTGCCAGCGGTCAGGTCGGCCTGATCGATCATCCAGCCGCCGCCGGCCTCATCGATCAGGCGCGCGTTGGCGGTCTGGTCCTGGTCGAGCGCGCCGGGCAACGGGATGAGCACCGCCGGCCGGCCGATGGCGGTGAGCTCCGCACAGGTCGAGGCGCCGGCGCGGCTGACGACAAGGTGGCTCGCGGCAATCCGGGCCGGCATGTCGTCGAAGAACGGCCGGAGGTCGGCCTCGATCCCGAGCGCCTCGTAGCGCGCGCGCACCGCGTCCAGATCTTCCGGCCGGCATTGCTGGGTCACGCGTATGACCGAACGCACCGTGCCGGCGAGTTCGGCGATCGCATCCGGCACGACCTCCGACAGAAAACGGGCGCCCTGGCTGCCGCCGAACACGAGCAGGCGAAACGGTTCCTCCGCCGTGCGCGCCGGATACGGCGTCTGCGACGCGGCGAGCACGGCCGGGCGGATGGGATTGCCGGTCAGGACCACGCCTTCCGTGCGTCCTTCGAGGCCGCGAACCTTGGGCACGCTGGTGGCGATGAACGCGACGCGCGGAGCGAGGAAGCGGTTGGCGCGACCGAGGACCGCGTTCTGGTCATGGACGATGCTGGGCACCCCGAGCCGGCTCGCCGCGAGCACCGGCGGCAGGGTCGGGTAACCGCCGAACCCGATCGCGGCGTCAGGGCGCAGGCGGCGCACCAGCCGCCACGACTGGACGAACCCGGTCGCAAGCCGCCACACCGCGCGGATCAGGCCCATCGGCGTTCGCGACATGGTCGCGGAGTCGATGCGGTGGACGGCGACGGCGGGAAAATCGCCCCCATAGGATTCGACGCGCCGGTCGGTGGCGAGGTGGACCGCCCAGCCGCGCGCCTTCAGCACCTCGGCCAGCGCCTGCGCGGGAAACAGGTGCCCGCCGGTCCCTCCGGCGGCGATCAGGACGGTCCGGGCCAAGCGGCGATCCTCAGACCTGTCCGGCGATCGCCAGTCCCGAACCGTCAACCTTGCGCACCACCTGGCGCGGCTCCGCCCGCCGGCGCGTGAACGACAGCAGGAGCCCCATGCCGAACGCAACCGCGATCATCGACGAGCCGCCGTAGGAGATGAACGGCAGCGTCATGCCCTTGGCCGGCAGGAGGTTGAGATTGACCGCGATGTTGATGGCCGACTGGACGCCGAACAGCACCACGAGGCCGGCGGCGGCAAGACGCGCGAACGGCTCGCGCTGCCGCGCACTGGCGGAGAGGCCGCGCAACACCACCAGCGCGAACACCAGCACCAGCAGGATCGACAAGAGGATGCCGAACTCCTCGGCCGCGACGGCAAAGATGAAGTCGGTATGGGCGTCCGGCAGCACCCGCTTGACCACGCCCTCGCCCGGGCCCTGGCCGAACCAGCCGCCGCCGATCACCGAGTCCATGGCCCTGTCGACCTGGAAGGTGTCGCCTGACTGCGGCGAGACGAAGCGATCGATACGGGCAGCGACATGCGGCAGGGTCAGATAGGCGAAGATCACGCCGACGATCGCGGCCGCGCCCAGCGCCGCAACCCACAACCACGAGACGCCGGCCATGAAGAAGACCGCGCCCCATGCCAGCACGACCAGCATGGTCTGGCCGAAATCGGGCTCGGCGATGAGCAGTGCGGCAACGATCGCCAGCAGGATCAGCGCAAACAGGTTGCCGGGAATGTCGGGACGCCGGGCGTGTTCGGCGAACAGCCATGCGACGACGACGACGAAGGCGGGTTTCATGAACTCCGACGCCTGCAGCGACAGCCCGCCGAAGGCGATCCAGCGCCGGGCACCGTTGACCTCGACGCCCACGAACAGGGTCGCCACCATGAGGACCAGCGAGGCGGCGAGGACGATCATCGCCGCCCGGCGCGCGAGGCGCGGTGTCAGCAGCGAGGTCGCGATCAGCACCGCCAAAGCCGGCGCGAGGAAGATGAGATGCCGGGTGACGAAGTGGAAGCTGTCATAGCCGAGCCGTTCGGCAACGGCCGGACTGCCGGCCAGCGACAGCACCGCACCCCCGGTCATCAGGGCCAGGAAGCAGCCCAGCAGCACCTTGTCGACGGTCCACCACCACTCGGCAAACATGCTGCGATCCGTGCGACTGACCATCACGCCGGCTCCTTTTCGTCTGTCTCGGCCAGCTTGTGGACGAGGTCGCGGAACTGGTTTCCGCGGTCTTCGAAATTCTTGAACTGGTCGAACGACGCTGCCGCGGGCGACAGGAGCACCACGGCTTCCTCGTCGTCGTCCATGGCCGCGTCGGCGGCGGCAGCACGTACGGCCGCGGCGAGATCGCCGGCGATCGCGTAGGGCACGTCATCACCAAGAGTCGTTGCGAAATCGGGTGCGGCTTCGCCGATCAGATAGGCGCGGGCGATGCGCGGGAAGAACGGCGCGAGGTCCTCGATCCCTGTCTTGGCGCGGCCGCCGGCGATCCAGTAGACGCGCGGGAAGCTGGCGAGCGCCCGCGCCGCTGCGTCGGCATTGGTGGCCTTGGAGTCGTTGATGAAGGCGACGGCGCCCTCGCGCGCCACCTCCTCCATGCGGTGGGCAAGCCCCGGGAAGGTGATCAGCCCCGACCGCAGGGCGGCCTCGTCGAGACCGAGGCGGTGCAACGCCGCCACCGCAGCGGCGGCGTTCTGGGCATTGTGCCGGCCGCGCAGGGTCGCGACACCGCCGATCCGGGCGATCTCCTGCGCCGCGCCATCGTCGGCGGCCATGATGTTGACGCCCTCGACATAGTAACCGCGCGCGAGCGGCCGTCGGGCCGAGACCCGCACCACTTCGACGCCGTGGTTGCCGATGTGGTCGGCAATCGCCTGCGACCAGTTGTCGTCGACGCCGACGACGGCGGTGCGGGCGGAGGCGACCAGACGTTCCTTGATGCGCGCGTAGGCGGCCATCGAACCGTGACGGTCGAGATGATCGGGACTGACGTTAAGGAGCATGCCGATCGAGGGGGCGAGACCGGGCGTCAGGTCGATCTGGTAGGAGGACACCTCCAGCACGTGGATGCGCCCGGCCTGGGGCGGCGGCAGATCCATCACCGACGTGCCGATGTTGCCGCCAAGCGCCACGTCGCGGCCGGCGGCGCGCAGCAGGTGGGCGATCAGCGCCGCGGTGGTCGACTTGCCGTTGGTGCCGGTGATGGCGATCAGATCGGACCTCGGGGCGAAGCGCTTGCGCTCGCGCGAGAACAGTTCGATGTCGCCGATGACCTCGATCCCCGCGGCGCGCGCGGCCGTCACCGACCAGTGGGGGCGCGGATGGGTGAGCGGCACGCCGGGCGCGAGCACCAGGGCCGCGAAGGCCTGCCAGTCGGCGGTGCGGAGATCGGCGACCGTGACGCCCTCGGCTTCCGCCGCGGCGACCACCGCCTCGCTGTCGTCCCAGGCGGACACGGTGGCGCCGCCCTCGACAAGCGCCCGTGCCGCCGAACGCCCGCTGGCCCCGAGGCCAAAGACGGCGACGTGGCGTCCGTGGAAGCTGGTGGCCGCGATCACGTGTTCACCTGATCTTGAGGCTGGTGAGGCCGATCAGCGCCAGGAGCACGGCGATGATCCAGAAGCGAATGACGATCTGGGGTTCAGTCCAGCCGATCTGTTCGAAGTGGTGATGGATCGGGGCCATGCGGAAGACCCGCTTGCCGGTCAGCCGGAACGACGTCACCTGGATGATGACCGAAACCGCCTCCAGCACGAACAGGCCGCCGATGATGGCGAGCACGATCTCGTGCTTGGTGGCGACCGCGATGGCGCCCAGCATGCCGCCGAGCCCCAGCGAGCCGGTGTCGCCCATGAAGATGGCCGCGGGCGGTGCGTTGAACCACAGAAAGCCGAGCCCTGCGCCGATCAGCGCACCGCACAGTACGGCGAGTTCGCCGGTCCCCGGGATCGGGTGAATCTGCAGATAGTTGGCGAAGAAGTCGTTGCCCGCCAGATAGGCGATGGCGGCGAAGCTCGCCGTGGCGATCATCACCGGCACGATCGCGAGACCGTCCAGCCCGTCGGTGAGGTTCACGGCATTGCCGGCCCCGACGATGACGAAGGCGGCAAGCGGCGCGAAGAACCAGCCGAGGTTGAAAACCAGATCCTTGAAGAACGGGAACGTCAGCGAGGTCGCGAGCGGATAGGGGCCGACGAGGATGAGGATGATGCAGGCGACGAGCGCCACGACCGCCTCGATGCCGAGCCGCGCCCGCCCCGAGAATCCCTTCCGGGCGGGTTTCGAAACCTTGAGATAGTCGTCGTAGAGACCGATCAGGCCGAAGCATACGGTCACGCCGAGGACGATCCAGACGTAGGGGTTGCGCGGATCGGCCCACAGCAGCGTGGCAACCACGACGCCTGAGAGGATCATCAGGCCGCCCATGGTCGGCGTGCCCTTCTTGGTCACCAGATGGGATTGCGGCCCGTCCTCGCGGATGGGCTGCCCGTCCCCCTGCCGCACCTTGAGGGCCGCGATGATCGCCGGTCCGAACAGGAAGACGAACAGGAGGGCGGTCATCGTCGCGCCCGCGGTGCGGAAGGTGATGTAGCGGAAGACGTTGAGGACCGAGAGCGGGTCGCCGATCTGGCTGAGGAAGGTGAGCATCAGGCGTGTTCCCGTGCGGGCGCGAGCGAGCCGGTGTCGAGCGGCTCGAAATGCGCCTTGAGCGAAGCGACGAGGGGACCGAGACGGCTGCCGTTCGAGCCCTTGACCATGACCACGTCGCCGGCCGCCAGATCGTCGATCACCTGGCGTTCCAGTTCCGCGGCGGTTTCCGCATAACCGCCCCGGAGGTGGCTGGGAAGGACTTTCCACAGGGCAGCCATGAGAGGACCGGCGGCATAGACACGATCGACCGCCGCCTGTTCGAGATCCGGCACGAGGCCGGCATGCATGGCGGGGCTGTCGTCGCCGAGCTCCAGCATGTCGCCGAAGACCACAATGCGCCGCCCTGACGGTCCCGGCGCGGTCAGCCCGAGCACGGCGATGGCCGCGCGCATGGACGCCGGATTGGCGTTGTAGCTTTCGTCGATCAGAAGCACCTCGCCGTGGCCGACGCGCAGGCGATGCGGCCGCCCCCTGCCCTCCGGTGCGGCAAGGTCGGCGAGCGCCAGCGCCCCGCGGGCGAGATCGCCGCCAAGCGCGGCGACGGCGCCGAGCGAGGCGAGGCTGTTCTGGACCAGATGCCGTCCGGGCACCGCAAGCCGATAGGCGACATCGACGCCGAAGACGCTGGCGGCGACCGTCGTCCCCTGTTCGGAGGGCACCACCTCCAGGAGCCGTATGTCGGCCTCGGCGTGTTCACCGAAGGTGGCGATTCGGCCGACCCCGGCAGCCTTCGCCTCGGCCTCGAGGCGCTGGACGTGGCGGTTGTCGCGGTTGATCAGCGCCACGCCGTCGGGCTCCAGGCCCTTGAAGATTTCCGCCTTGGCGCGGGCAATCCCGTCCTCGTCGGCGAAGTTTTCCAGATGGACGGCTTCGACCGTCGTCACGATTGCCACATGCGGACGGACGAGGCGCGTCAGCGGCGTAATCTCGCCGGCATGGTTCATGCCGATCTCGAACACGCCATAAGCGCTGGCAGCCGGCATCCGCGCCAGTGTCAGCGGCACGCCCCAGTGGTTGTTGAAAGACCGCGGCGAGGCGTGGACGGGCCCGTCGGGCGCGAGCGCCGCGGCCAGCATCTCCTTGGTGCCGGTCTTGCCGACGCTGCCGGTCACGGCGACGATGCGGGCATCGGTCCGCGCCCGCGCAGCGATAGCCACGCGGCTCAGGCCGTCGAGCACGTCGTTGACGATAAACAATGGGCGATCGGCGTCGCCCTGACCGGTGGCCCAGTCGCGCGACACCACAGCCGCGGCGGCGCCGGCGTCGAAGGCCGCGTCCACAAAGTCGTGCCCGTCGAAGTTCGCCCCCTTGATGGCGAAGAAGCACGCGCCGGGCGCCAGCGTGCGGCTGTCGATCGAGATGTCGGTGATGTCGGTGATGTCGGGCGGAACCACGCCGTCGGGCTTGGTGCCCACCGCGGCGGCAAGATCGGTCCCTGACCAGAGCGGCGCGGTCATGCGGCCGCTCCGGCAAGGGCTGCGCGCACCGCCTCGTGATCGGAAAACGGCAGCACCTCGTTGCCGACGATCTGACCGGTTTCGTGGCCCTTGCCGGCCACGCAGAGCACGTCGCCAGCTTCGAGCATGGCGACGGCCGACCCGACGGCTTCGCCACGATCGCCGATCTCAAGCGCACCGGACGCGCCGGCCAGCACCTCCTTGCGGATGCGCGCCGGGTCCTCGGATCGCGGGTTGTCGTCGGTCACGATCACCACGTCAGCATGGGCTGCCGCGGCTGCCGCCATCAGCGGCCGCTTGCCGCGATCACGGTCGCCGCCGGCACCGAAGACGACAACGAGGCGGTTGTGCGTCATCGGCCGCAATGCGGTGAGCGCATGGGACAACGCCTCGGGCTTGTGGGCATAGTCGACGAAGACGGACGCACCGTTGGCCTTGCGGCCGACCAGTTCGAGCCGACCCGGCGCACCGACAAGGTCGCCGGCCGCGGCGACCGCGACCTCGGGCTCGACCTCCAGCGCCATAGCGAGGCCGATCGCCACCAGCGTGTTGGCCACCTGGAAACGGCCCGGCAGCGGGAGCACCATATGATATGGCCGGTCCATGATCCGGACATCGACGGCCTGCCCGGTGGCGATATCGTCGACGTTGTCGAGCCTGATCTCGGCGCCGTTGTGGCCGACCGCGAGCAGGGCCTGGCCACGATCGCGCACCGCCTCGGCCACGCGCGCGCCGTAGGGCGTATCCATATCGACGACCGCCGTGCCGTCCGCCGGCAAAAGCTCGGTGAACAGGCGCAGCTTGGCGGCAAAATACGCCGCCTCGTCGGCGTGATAATCGAGATGGTCGCGGCCGAGATTGGTGAACGCCGCAGCGCTCAGCGCCAGCCCGTCGAGACGACGTTGGTCGAGACCGTGACTGGACGCCTCGATGGCGAGATCGGTCACGCCGTCGCGGGCCAGCCGCTCCAGTTCAGCGTGGAGCGCGACGGTTTCCGGCGTCGTGAGGCTGCCCTTGCGCAGGCCTTGCGCGGTGAGGATGCCGAGGGTGCCGACCGACGCCGCGTTGCGCCCGGCCGCCGCGAGAATCTGGCGCGTGAAATGGACCACCGACGTCTTGCCGCTGGTGCCGGTGACCCCGGCAATGCGCACCGGCTGCCGCGGGTGGAAGCGCGCCGCGAACCGGGCCAGCGCCCGGCGCGGATCATCGGAGCGGATCACCACGATGTCGGCCGGAATATCCAGGTCGGCGTCGAGGCCGGCAAGGACCGCGACCGCGCCCCGCTCCACCGCGTCACGGGCAAAGGCGGCGCCGTCGGCGGCGCTGCCGGCAAGCGCCGCGAACAGGAAGCCCGGCTTGACGGTCCGGCTGTCCGACGACAGCCCCGAGATGACGACGCCCGCCTGGTTGGCTGGCAGCGTCAGTTCGTCAGCGGCGAGAGCGCCTAGCAGCATGTCGGCCCCGGATCGTCATGGCCCCTGTCTTACGCGCCCCACATCGCGGCTTCAATTCGACGCCAATAAGGCGGCGATCTCGTCTTCGGACCGCGGCTCGACACCGAGCAGCGCGGCCGAACGGCGGATAACGGCACCGGCCGTCGGTGCGGCGTTCAGACCCGCCGTCGCACCGCCGCCCTCCTTCGGCGGCTTCGGCTCGTCGATCACGACCAGGACCACATATTGCGGATCGTCCATCGGGAACGCGGCCAGGAAAGAGTTGAGCCGCTTGGACGACGAGTAGCGTCCGTTCTCGACCTTCTCGGCGGTGCCCGTCTTGCCGCCGACATTGTAGCCGTCAATGTTGGCGCGCCGGCCGGAGCCCTTCTGGACGTTGAGACGCAGGAGGTAGCGCATCTGGTCGCTGGTCTGCGGCTTGATGACGTGCTTGGCGAGCTTGTCGGCTTCCGCACGCGTGCGCGGCATGAAGGTGGGCGGGATCATCTTGCCGCCGTTCACCAGCGCCGCGTCGGCCACCGCGATCTGCAACGGTGCGACAGCGAGCCCGTGCCCGAACGCGACGGTCATGGAGGTGAGTTCCGACCATTTGCGCGGCACGATCGGGCGCGCGGTTTCGGGAAGATCGGTGTCGACCTTGTCGAACATGCCGAGCTTGCCGAGAAACTCCCGCTGCCCTTCCGGCCCGACCATCAGCGCCATGCGCGCGGCACCGATGTTGGAGGAATAGATGAACACTTCCGGCACCGTGAGGATGCGGTGCTTGGCATGGAAGTCGTCGATGGTGAACCGCCCGACGCGGATGGGACGGCGGGCGTCGATACGGTCCTCCATGGTCACCACGCCCGCGTCGAGCGCCATGGCGAAGGTGAAGCTCTTGAAGACGGAGCCGAGCTCGTAGACGCCGGCGACCATGCGGTTGAGCCGGTCGGGTTCGAGGGCGTTGTCGGGATTGTTGGGATCGAAGTCCGGAATCGACGCCAGCGCCATCACCTCGCCTGTGTGGACATTGAGCACCACGCCGGTCGCGCCGATGGCACTGTAGCGCTCCATCGCCTTGGTCAGTTCGTCATGGAGGATGTGCTGGACACGCAAGTCCACCGACATCGCCACCGGCTCCAGGCGATCGTTGCGCGCAAAGCCGGCCGCATGCAGTTCGGCCAGCCAGCCGTCGTCGACCGCCTTCTCGAATCCGGCGATGCCCTTGTTGTCGATGTCGACCAGCCCGACCAGGTGGGCGGCGGTGGAGCCACCCGGATAGAAGCGCCGGCTCTCGGTGAGGAAGCCGACGCCGGGAATGCCGAGGCCGTGGATCTGCTCGCGCTGCGCCGGGGTGATCTCGCGCTTCAGCCACGCGAAGCCGGCGTCGCCGGCGAGCCGGTCGCGCAGCCGCCGGGCATTGAGATCGGGCAGCACGCTGACGATCAGTTCGGCCGCCTCGTCGGGATCGACAATGTTGCGCGGCTCGGCATAGAGCGACGACATGGTGATGTCGGCGGCCAGAATCTCGCCGTTGCGGTCGACGAGATCGGGGCGGCTGGTGGAGATCGCCGCGCTCGGATCGACATAGGCGCGCCGGTCGCCGGGTTCGGCGAGACCGAAGCCGACCAGACGGCCGACGATGACGAGATAGACGATCGCGAAGAACAGCGCCGCGACCCGGATTCGGGAGCGCACCTCGTCGCGTGACGGGTCGAGGCGCGCGGCGTCGCGGCCGCGGCGGGCCAGCTCCGACGGTGCGGTGTCGAGACCGAGGGCGACCATCAGCGCTCTCCCTCGCTGACCAGGATTTCACCCGCCGCCAAACGCGCCAGCGCATCGCGGGCGTCATCATCACCGGAGATGGTGCGCAGCGGAATCTCCTCGATGGCGCCGATCTGGTCGGGCGAGAACGGCACGAGGTTGAAGTGGTCGGCATGCTCCTCGACGACGCGCTGCATGCGCCCCGGCTGCATCAGCAGGCTGAGTTCGGCCCTGAGCAACGCGATCTCGCCGCGCTCGCGGTCGATCTCCTGGTGGAGCCTCGCGACCTCGCCGGCTGCCTCCTCGGTCTTGAGCTTCAACTGGTAGGTCATCACCGCGCCCACCAGCATGGCTGCGAGAAGAGCAAGGTTGAACCAGCGCCGCATGCCTAGTGCCTCTCTGGAAAACTGGAACCGATATCGGGAACGCCGAGCGCCTTGGGGTCGACCGGACGGGCCGCGGCACCGGTGCGCCGCGCTGCGCGCAGACGGGCGGAGCGGGCGCGGGGATTGCGGGCGATCTCGGCCTCGTCCGCGCGGACGGCGGAACGCGTGAGCCGCAGGAAGGTCGGTTCGGGCCCGGCCGTCTCGGGCCGATGGCGGGAGCCCGCCGGGGCGCCGGCCGAACGCTCGGCGAGGAAGCGTTTGACGATCCGGTCCTCCAGGGAATGGAACGCCACGACCACCAGCCGGCCGTCTTCAGCGAGCACCCGCTCGGCGGCCCCCAGCGCGTCGGCAAGTTCGCCGAGCTCGCGGTTGACGTAGATGCGCAGCGCCTGGAACGTGCGCGTGGCGGGGTGAATGCGGGTGCGGCCGGCGCCGCCCACTGCTCGCGCGACAATGTCGGCGAGCCGCAGCGTATCGACGATCGGCCCCTCGGCCCGCGCCCGCTCGATGGCGGCGGCCACCGTGCGCGCCCGCTTCTCCTCGCCGAGAACGGCGATGACGCGCGCCAACGTCGCCCGGTCGAGGCCGTTGACCACGTCGGCGGCACTCGGCCCCGCCTGCTCCATGCGCATATCGAGCGGCCCGGCCCGGGCGAAGGAGAAGCCTCGCTCCGCTTCGTCGAGCTGCATCGACGACACGCCGGCATCGAGCACCACGCCGTCGACCCGTTCGTGCCCGAGATCGGCCGCGATCCGGTCGAGGTCGGAGAAGCGCCCTTGGACCAGATGGAGATCGCCGGCCGCCTCGCGCACCAGCCCCTGCCCACCCTCGATGGCCTGGGCGTCGCGGTCGATGGCGACGACGCGGGCGCCGGCCGACAGGAGCGCGCGGGTGTAGCCTCCGGCACCGAACGTTGCGTCGATGAAGGTCTCGCCGGACGACGGCTTCGCGTGCGCCAGGACCGCGTCGAGCAGAACCGGGATGTGGCGGACGGGTCCGCCAGCGACATCGTTGGAAGACGTGCCGCCGCCCGCCATCATCCCGATTGGCCCCCGCGCTGTGATCCGCCCGATGACAGCCGCTTGCGGATGTCCCGTAGCCGCGCCTTCGCCTCCTCGCGATAGGCCGTGAACCGTGCGGGTTCCCAGATCTGGAACTTGTAGCCCTGCCCGACGAAGGTGACGGCGTCCTCGATTCCCGCGTGGTCCTTGATCGGCTCGCTCAGGATCACCCGGCCGTCGCCGTCGATCCTCAGGACCTCGCTTTCGCCGATCAGCGTCGTCGAGAGGTATTCATGGTCTTCCGAAAACGGTTCGAAATTGGCGAGGCTTGCGCCGATGCGTTCCCGCAGCCGGTTGCCGCCGGCATCGACAGCCTGCCGGTCCAGTGTCGGACAGCAGTAGAGCCCGTCGAAACCGTCCACGGCCATGACCGCACGAAACGGCGCCGGGATCGAAACCCGCCCTTTGGCATCGAGACGGTTGGTGAAAGTGGAAACGAACTCGTCCATTGCCCTCGCCCGCACCGCGCTCGCCCCACACGCTCGCGGCGACTCCCCGCTTCACTGAAGCCGAAACGGGAAACCATGGGATATCATGGGATTTCAAGGGAAGCAATGGAATCCGGACACCGGATGTGGCGACGCCGTCGCCCCGGCCTGGGACGACGGCGTCAAAAGCGATCGGCAACCCGATCGGACCAGCCGGCCTGTAAGCCGGGTTCTGTACGGCGGCTACGCCGCGTGACGGCCATTCATCTGGGGCGCCCGTTGCCGGACGCCTCATGCAACCAACCCGGGCGGCTGGCCTGGAAACCGGCCGGGCGCGAACCCGCGCCGCCCCTATTCGGTCTTGCTCCCGGTGGGGTTTGCCGTGCCGGTTCCGTTGCCGGTCCCGCGGTGGGCTCTTACCCCACCCTTTCACCCTTGCCGTCCCGGCCGAGGCCGGTCTGGCGGTTTGCTTTCTGTGGCACTTTCCCTGGGGTTGCCCCCGCCGGGTGTTACCCGGCACCGTGTTTCCATGGAGCCCGGACTTTCCTCCCCGGTCGCCTTTCGGCACTGACCGGAGCGGCCGCCCAGCCAACTGGCGCCCTCAACGTGGGCGCGACGGCGGGCGAGGTCAAGCCGCGGGCGGGCGCGCCGCGAGGAGACGGTTAAGGACATCGACGGTCTCGGCATCCGCGTTCCCGTCGACCAGCGCCGGACGGAAATGGCGCTGAAACGCCGTGATCACCTGTTTCAGGTCTGCGCGATATTGCCCATGGATTCCAACACCATAGCCGCAGGCGCGGAATCGATCTGCGAGCTCCTCATCGTTCGGCATGGCAGGCGCCGTCGGCGTTTCCGCAGCCGGCACGAAATGGCCGATCCCGGCGGCATGGAGACGGTCCCACGGAAACAGCGCTCCGGGGTCCTGCTTGCGCGCCGGCGCCACATCGGAATGGGCGAGCACCCGCGTTGCGGGGATGGGATGGCGGGCCAGGATGCCGCTGGCCAGGTCGATCAGGGCGTCGATCTGACGATCGGGAAACGGCCGGTAGCCGAACTCGGACCCTGGATTGGCGAGTTCGATCCCGATCGAGCGGGAGTTGATGTCGCTTTCGCCCGCCCAGTAGGAGACGCCCGCGTGCCAGGCGCGGCGATCCTCCTCGACCATGTGGACGACGCGGCCGTCCTCGAAGATCAGATAGTGGGCGGAGACCTGCGAGCGGCGATCACAGAGCCAGCGCAGCGACCCCAGGGCATCGGGCATGCCGGTGTAGTGGAGAAGGAGGAGGTCGATGGCACCATCGCCCTTGCGCACGCCATGATTGGGCGAGGCGCACCACTCCATCACGGATCGGCGGAGTCCACCGGCGGCGGGCGGACGCGCTCCCGCTGCACCCGCTCCCATGCGGCGTTGATTGCCGCCAACCTGTCGTTGGCGATGGCCACGAACTCCTTCGGCATGCCGTGGCCGATCAGCTTGTCGGGATGGTTGTCGGCCACAAGCCGCCGGTACTGGGTGCGGATCTCGCTGAGCGGCCAGGACCGGTCCGATTCCAGCACCAGGTATGGGTCGCCCTCCGCCGGCACCACGTGGCGGGCAGCGACCCGCTCGAAGGCGGTGGTGCGCAGCCCGAGGATGTCGGCGACATCTTCCAGATAGGCGAGTTCGGCTTCGTGGACCGCTCCGTCGGCCCGGGCAATCATGAACAGACCGTCGAGCACGTCCTCGAGCACCGCGCAATCATCGCTGTAGAGGCGCGCGATCTGACCGGCGTAGCGATCGAAGCCGGAGACGTCCTGCTTGGCGAGGTCGAACAGGCGCTTGACGTTGCGCTGCTGTTCGGGCGGCACGTCGAACAGGCGTTGGAAGGCCGCCTCCTCGTCGCGGGTGACCACACCGTCGGCGCGCGCCATCTTGGCCGCGAGCGCGATCAGGGCGATGGAGAACGCCGCCTCGCGCCGCGCGGGTGTATCCCGAATGCCCACGACCGAGCCGCCGACCCAGCCGAGAAAGGTCCCGACCTGACCGGCGCCGTGTTCGGCGAGTTGTGCGAGGATGTGCCAGACCGTCATGATGCGCCGCTCCGCCCGCTCACCTTCACGGTCGCGTCATGCGCAACGAATCGAACGCGAAGATCGCCCGCCCCGCCGCAGGTGACGAGGCGAAGACGCCGATCTGCTGCCCACGCTCCGGCGGCGCGCCCTCGATCTCGGCAAAAGCGGCACCGTTGACGAAGAACGCCGCGTCCTTGCCCCGCGTCGTCACCCGCAACTCGTTGACGCTGCCGTCGCCTTCATTGGCGACATCGCTGCGCCGCCAGCCGACCTGCTCGAGCCACTTGCCGCGCTGCCGCCGCCACACCGACGCCATCTGGTTGGGCGCGATCTGGAACACGTAGAAGTTGTTGGCGTCCTCATACCAGAAGACCGCCCCTGCCCTGGATTCGGTGGGGTCGACGCTCTGGAGCGCCGACACGTTCACGCACAGATCGATATCGTCGTAGAGGCCGCCGTTGTGGGCGCGCCAGTAGTCGGTCCCCGATCCCGGCGCGACGACGAGACTGCCCGAGTTGACCGTCAGCTCCTCGTCGGCTTCGCCCCAGCCCGGCGCCAGTTGCTCGAAGTCGTCTTCCAGAAGGACGTCGAGACCGGGGCAGACGGCCTGGGCGGCGCCCGCGGACAGCAGGACAAGAATGGCCGCGGCGCTGAGGCCGGCTCCACGCATCGCTAGAGCGCTCTGTGGTGGGATTGAACCATTCTGCCGGAGCAGGTTTGGTTCAAGGTCAAGGGCTTCGGCGAAGGTCGTATCGGGATACGGCCGAGGCGAAGACCGCCGGATTTGGGCCAAACCGGCCCGGCCCACCGATCGCGCCTCGCCGCGATCGGGCATCCGAGATGCCCAAACCGGTCAAGCCGGTTTGGGTGGGTTTCCGGCCGGCGGCCGCCCACGGCGTCAAAGCGCTTGCCCGTAGCCCCGCTACGCGCCGCGCGCTCTTCCTGGTGGAGCGTCTCACCGGCCGAGAAACAGAATTGATCCAATCTCATCACAGAACGCTCTAGGGACTCCAAGAACTGCATTTCAACCGTCGATGGCGCGTCCTTCCTAACCCGCCCGGCGGCCGAAAGGGAAGCACTTGCGGCGGCGGTTCGCTGGGTTAGGTTGACGACCGGTTGGGGGACCAATGCGTTCGGGCGCGACGACGGGCTGGGATTTCTGGATCGATCGCGGAGGCACGTTCACCGATGTGGTGGCGCGGGCCCCGGACGGCCATATCACCGCGCGCAAGCTGCTCTCGACCAATCCCGACGCCTATTCCGACGCGGCCGTGGCCGGTATCCGCGCCTGCCTCGATCTCGCCGCCGATGCACCGATACCGCCGGGGCTGATCGCTTCGGTCAAGATGGGCACGACGGTGGCCACCAATGCGCTTCTGGAGCGGACCGGCGATCGTACGCTGCTGCTGATCACGCGCGGTTTCCGCGACGCGCTCAGGATCGGCTATCAGGCCAGGCTGGACATCTTCGCCAAGGATATCGTCAAGCCCGACCTGCTCTATGAGCGCGTCGTCGAGGTCGACGAACGGGTGTTGTTCGACGGCACCGTAGAGCAGGAACCGGACGAGGACGCGGTGCGGCGCGACCTCGAAGCCGCGCTTGCCGACGGTATCCGCTCGGTCGCCATCGTCTTCATGCACGCCTGGAACCACCCTCGCCACGAACGGCAGGTGGCGGAGATCGCGCAGACGGTCGGTTTCGACCAGGTGTCGGCCAGCCACGCGGTCTCGCCGCTGATCAAACTCGTGGGCCGCGGCGATACCACGGTGGTCGACGCCTATCTGTCGCCGATCCTGAGACGCTACGTCGACCAGTTGGCGACAGAGCTCTCCGCCGGTGGGAAGATGCCGCGGCTGATGTTCATGCAGTCCTCCGGCGGACTCACGGCAGCCGATCTGTTCCAGGGCAAGGACGCCATCCTGTCGGGCCCGGCCGGCGGTGTGGTGGCCGCGATCGAGACTTCCAGGCTCGCCGGGTTCCACGCCGTGATCGGCTTCGACATGGGTGGCACCTCCACCGACGTCTCACATTCCGAAGGCGACTACGAACGCACCTTCGAAAGCGAGGTCGCCGGGGTGCGGATTCGCGCGCCGATGATGCGCATCCACACCGTCGCCGCCGGCGGCGGATCGCTGTTGAAATACGAACAGGGCCGGTTCCAGGTCGGGCCTGAATCCGCCGGCGCCGATCCCGGGCCCGCGTGCTATCGCCGCGGCGGACCGCTGGCGGTGACCGACGCCAATCTCGCCGTCGGCAAGCTCCTGCCCGAGTACTTCCCGGCCATCTTCGGGCCGCGCCGCAACCAGCCCCTCGACGCGGTCGCAACCCGCGAGCGCTTCCGCACGCTGGCGGCCGAGATCGGCGGCGACGTCCTGGTCGAGGAGATCGCCGACGGGTTCCTGAAGATCGCCGTCGAGAACATGGCCAACGCCATCAAGAAGATCTCGGTCGCGCGGGGTTACGACGTGACCACCTACACCCTCGCCTGCTTCGGCGGCGCCGGCGGCCAGCACGCCTGCATGGTCGCCGACGCGCTGGGCATGGACAGCATCCATATCCATCCGCACTCCGGGGTGCTGTCGGCCTACGGCATGGGCCTCGCCGACATCCGCGCCTCGCGAAGCCGCGCGGTGCTGGCGCCCCTGCAACCGGGCGTGACCGACCTTCTCGACACCGTCGAGGCGGTGCTGGGCGACCAGGTGCTGGAAGAGATCGCCCGGCAGGGCATCGACCCGGAACAGGCGAGCGTCGTGGTGCGCGCCCACCTCCGCTACGACGGGACCGACGTGGCCCTGCCCATCGAGGTCTCGACCGGCATCGGCGCCGTGGCGACGCGCCCGCCGGACCAGCAACTCCAGGCGCAGTTCGAGAGCCAGCACCGTCGGCAGTTCGGGTTCGTCTTCACCGACAAGCGGATTGTCGTCGAGGCGATCGAGGTGGAAGCCGTGGGCGGCGGCGCCGATGTGGTCGAGCGCGACCTGCCCGTCGAACCGACAACCGCGGAGCCGGCATCGACCACGCCTTTCTACTCCAACGGCGCCTGGCATCGCGCCGGCATCCATCTCAGATCGGAGCTCCCGCGCGGCGCGTCGATCGTCGGCCCGGCGCTGATCATCGAGGATCACCAGACGATCGTCGTCGAGCCCGGCTGGAGGGCGGAGATCACCGCCCGCAACCACGTCGTCCTGCGGCGCCACGAGCCCCGCCCGGCCCGCATCGCCGCGGGCACCGACGCCGACCCGGTGATGCTGGAGGTCTTCAATAACCTTTTCATGTCGATTGCCGAACAGATGGGCGTGACGCTTCAGAACACCGCCCACTCGGTCAACATCAAGGAGCGGCTCGACTTCTCCTGCGCCGTGTTCGACGCCGACGGCCGGCTGGTCGCCAACGCGCCGCACATGCCGGTGCATCTGGGCTCCATGGACCGCTCCGTCGATACCGTCATCCGCCAGAACACCGGCGCGATCGCACCCGGCGACGTGTTCGCGCTGAATGCGCCCTACAATGGCGGCACCCACCTCCCCGACATCACCGTGTGCACGCCGGTGTTCCTGAGCGACGACGCCGATGCGCCCGACAACCGCATTGTCTTCTGGGTCGCGGCCCGCGGCCATCACGCCGACGTCGGCGGTCTCGCGCCCGGATCGATGACCCCGCTCGCCACCAACGTCGAACAGGAAGGGGTGCTGATCGACAACTTTCAGCTCGTCGAGCAGGGACGCTTCCGCGAGGACGCAATCCGTTCCGTCCTCACCGACCACCCCTATCCGGTGCGCAATCTCGAACAAAACCTCGCCGATCTGCGCGCCCAGATCGCAGCCAACGAAAAGGGCATCCGCGAGCTGCGCCGCATGCTCGACCAGTTCGGCCTTGAGGTCGTCACCGCCTACATGGGCCACGTCCAGGACAACGCCGAGGCGGCGGTGCGGGACGTGATCTCCCGGATCGTCGACTCCGCGTTCGAGGTCCAGACCGACCAGGACGCCACGATCAGGGTGCGCATCACCGTCGACCCCGACACCCATGACGCCGTCGTCGATTTCACCGGCACCAGCGACGAGCAGGCAACCAACTTCAACGCCCCGGAGCCGGTGACGCGCGCCGCGGTGCTCTACGTCTTCCGCGTCATGGTCGAGCAGAACATCCCCATGAACGCCGGCTGCCTGCGGCCGATCCGCATCGTCCTGCCCGAGGGCTGCATGTTGGCCCCGCGTTATCCGGCAGCCGTGGTCGCCGGCAACGTCGAGACCAGTCAGCACGTGGTCGATTGCCTGTTCGGCGCGCTCGGCGTGCTGGCGTCAGCCCAGGGCACGATGAACAACCTCACCTTCGGCAACCGCCGCTACCAGTACTACGAGACCATCTGCTCGGGCGCCCCCGCCGGCACGCTGAACGACGGTCGCGGCTTCTCCGGCGCCGCCGCCGTCCACACCCACATGACCAATTCGCGGCTGACCGATCCCGAGATTCTCGAATACCGGTTCCCGGTGGTGCTGGAGGATTTCCACATCCGCGAGGGCTCGGGCGGACGGGGCCGGTGGAACGCCGGCGACGGCACCGAGCGCACCATCCGCTTCCTCGAAAAGTCCGATCTCGCCATCCTTGCCTCCCATCGCCGGGTGGCTCCACACGGGCTCAGGGGCGGTGTGCCCGGCGAGCTCGGCCGCGCCGAGGTGCAACGGCGCGACGGCACCACTGAGACGCTACCGGGCTGCGCCCAGACCGCGGTCGAGGCCGGTGACAAGGTGATCGTGACCACGCCGACCGGCGGCGGCTTCGGTCGCCAGGGCGAGACCGATTAGTCGAGCGCCAGGCGCATCACGTGGCGGCGTGTGCCGGCCGGGCCCAGCTCCTCGAAGCCGGCCCGCTTGAACAGCGTCGTCACCCCCATGAACCGGTAACTTGGCGAACTCGGGAGCACCGGATAGGCCTCGACCACCTCGGCCCCGCCCCTTCGGGCACGTTCGATGGCGGCATCGAGGAGCTGCCGCGACAGCCCCTCACCGCGAAGCGCCCGCTTGACGTAGAAGCAGGTCAACGACCAGACCGCGTTGGGCCGGTCGGCGAAGTCATCCGGTCCACCCAGCCGCCGATGTTCGGGACGCGGACCGATGGAGCACCACCCCACCGGTTCGTCGTCGGCGTAGCCGAGGATACCGATCGGCACGCTGCGATCGACGAACGCCTTCAGCCAGCCGCGGCGCACGTCGTTGCTCACCTTCGAGGCGCCGCTCGGCTTCGGCCGCCAGACCATGCACCAGCAGTACTTCGGACCGCCCCGCGACGAGAACAGCGTGTCGAGGTCGTCCCAGGTGGTCGTATCGACGTCGCGGAAGGTGAGGTCCATACCGCGAGCCTAGCGGACTTAGCGGGTCTCCGCGATCTCGTCGGGAAGCGGCGGCCAGGCAGGGACCGGCGCGAAGGCGGGCGTCGAGGCGGCACCGGCGACGGAGCCCGTTGGCGTCGGATCGACCTCAGGCATGGCCGCGAAGACGCCGCGGATGGGGTGGCGGCGCGGTGGCGCAGCACTCGGCGTCGGGCGGCAATAACGGCTGGTGCCGGCCTTGTTGTGGTGGGCGAGATCGACGTGGAAATGGTCGCTGTGGTTGCGCACGCCCGGCCCGAGCACGGTCTTGAAGTGCTGGCAGGCCGCCGCAAAGGCCTCGCGAAGGAAGCTGCGCGCGTTGACGTCGCCGTTCCAGTCGCGCTTGATCGTCACCACGCGGCCGTCGGCGAGCTTGAAGCCGCTGATGTCGATGGCGTTGCCGAACGCGTGCTCCGAGAGGCGCGCGCGCGACTCGTTGTTGCGCCGGCGGCAGGCATAGGTGCCCATGTGGTTCACCGAGACCACCGGCTGGCCGAACCAGGCGACCGCGGCCGGCTGCACCGCGTGGTACATCCACGATTCCAGCGCCGCCGTCATCGGGCAGTTGATCACCGCCGACGGCCCGACGGACACGCGCCCGCCGATGATGGCCGAGACCTTGAGCGGGCGGGAAATGCCGCAGGCGCCGCGATCCCTCACCCGCGACACGCGCTCGATGTACTGGTTGGGGCGGACGTGACGCCGGACGACGCAGGCGCGTTCCTCGGCATTGCGCCACGCGGCGCGCTTCTCACCGAACAGCGCCGTGGCGCAGCCGGCGAGCACGAGGGCCACGGCAACGGCGCCGGCCGTCAGATACGCAACACGACGGATCATGCGCGCTACTGTCGCGCGCGCTGGTTAATGGGCGGTTAGAGCGGGCTGAAATCAGACCACCACGACGCCGGTATGCTTGGCCTTGCCCTCGGGCTCGACGTGGATGGCGATGTGGGCGTCGTCCATGTCGTCCCGCAGCGCCTCCTCGATCCTGTCGCAGATGTCGTGGGCGTCGGAGACCGACATATCGCCGGGAACCACGAGGTGGAACTCGATGAAGGTGAGCCGTCCGGCCTGCCGGGTGCGGACGTCGTGGGCCTCGATCGCGCCGTCGGCGTTGTCGGAGATCAGCTGGCGAATCCGGTCCACCATGGCCGGCGGCGCTGCCTCGTCCATCAGACCGCCGACCGACTGCCGGATCAGGCGCCACCCCTGCCACAGGATGTGGAGGGCGATTCCGGCGGCGAGCAGCGAATCGAGAAACAGCCAGCCCGTCAGGAGCACCAGCACGAGGCCGGCGACCACGCCCACCGAGGTCAGAACGTCGGTGAAGAGATGCATGCCGTCGGCTGCGAGCGCCGGCGAGCGCCGCGCCCTGCCCTGGCGGATGAGGACGAACGCCCAGACGCCATTGACGACCGAGGCCGCGATGTTGACCGCCAGGCCGGCCGCGGGATCGTCGAGCGGTTGCGGATTGTTGAAGCTCGCCCACGCCGCCGAGAAGATCGCCAGCGCCGCGAGCACGATCAGCACCCCCTCGATCACGACCGAGAAGTATTCGACCTTGTGGTGGCCGAACGGATGGCTGTCGTCGGCGGGCCTGGCGCTGTAGCGGATTGCTGCCAGCGTGATCACCGCGGTCGCGATGTTGACCAGGCTTTCCAGCGCGTCGGAGAACAGCGCCACCGAACCGGTGAGCTGCCAGGCGACGAGCTTCATCGCCAGCACCGCCAGTCCGACACCGATGCTGATGACGGCAAGCGTCCCCGTGCTGACGGAGCGGCGTTCGGCCATGCGGATCCCCGGTGCTGGCGGCGCTGCCGAGAAAGGCACGGCGGCGCGCCCTCAATAGGCGCTGCGGCGAACGGTCTCAACCGTTACGACTATGGACGCGGGTCCGCGGGCCGCCGGGCGTCGACCGGATACAAAACTATCCACAGGACGCGCCAAGTCGTTCCAACACTCGGGCCGAAATGAGTGTGCAACGCAACAAGAACCGTGCGTTGCAGCATCGAATTCGTTTCCCGGCCGTGCCCTCACCGACTAGACTTCACTGTCAGGAAGGATGCGGGAGACCATGAACATGAGCATAGTCCGACCGATCCAGGCCCTCGTTGTCTTCGCTGCGTTTGTTTTCGTCGGCGCGATCGTCATCGGGGCACTCTAAGAAACAGAACAATTGCCGAAGCGAATTTCGAGGCCGGACCGCAGCCCTGCGGTCCGGCCTTTTTCATGGCGCGCACCGATCAGCGGTAGAAGCTCGGCATGAACAGGATCAGGAGGCTCATGATTTCGAGCCGCCCCATGATCATGGCGAGCGGCAGCAGGATCTTCACGCTCTCCGGCAGGTCCTGATAGGTGCCTGATGGTCCGATCTCCGGCACCACGCCGGGGCCGATGTTGCCGACCGCCGCAATCGCGGCCGATAGCGCCAGGTCGACATCGAGTCCCAACAGGCTGAGGACGATCGCAAGCGCCGCAAACGACGCCAGGAACAGGAACAGGAACGTGCCGACCGATGCCGCCTGCTCGTCATCGACGACCCGGTCGCCGTAGCGCAACGGACTGATGACGTGGGGATGGAAGATGCGCCGCACATGCTGGAGCGCGACGGCGAACAGGATGTGGAACCGGAACGTCTTGATGCCGCCGGTCGTGGAGCCGGAGCAGCCGCCGAGGAAACTCATCAGGAAGACGAGCATCGCCGCAAACGATCCCCACGCGACATAGTCCGACGAGGCGTAGCCGGTGGTGGTGACGATCGCCACAACGGTGAAGGCCGCCTTGGTCACCGCCTGCGACAGGGGCATGCCGCCGGACAGCATCGCCCAGGCCACGAGCACCGAACTCAGGACGATCAGGATCGCCAGGAACGTGTAGACCTGCGGCTCGACCCGCTGGCGCAACGGCAGCGGGCGGAAGAGACGGATATAGGCGAGAAACGGCAACGCCCCGCCAATCATGAAGACGATCGCGGTCCACTCGATGGCCGCGCTGTCGAAGGCGGCGAACGACATGTCGTGGGTGGAGTAGCCGCCGGTGCACACGGTGGTGAAGGCGTGGTTGAGCGCGTCGAACACGGTCATCCCGAACGACCAGTAGGCGATGAAGCAGGCGACCGTCATCGCCACATAGATCGAGACCACGGTGACGGCGACGCTGCGCAACCGCGGCATGGTCTTGTCGGAACTGTCGGACGACTCAAGGCGAAACAGCGCCAGGCCGCCGATGCGCAGGAAGGGCAGGATCACGATCGCCAGGCCGATGATCCCGACCCCGCCGATCCACTGCATGGTCGAACGCCACAACAGGATCGAGCGCGGCAGCGCGTCGAGCCCCGACATCACCGTCGCCCCGGTGGTCGTCAGGCCCGAGACGGCCTCGAAGTAGGCCTCGACCGGCGAGAGGCCGATGCGTTCATCGACGAACGGCAGCGCTGCGAACACCGGCACCACCACCCACGCCACCACGGTTAAGAGCGCGGCGTCACGGAACCTGAGATCGAAGGCGCGCCCCTTGGTGGTGAGCACGCAGGCACCGGCGACGGCGCCGGTGATCGTGGCCACGGTCGCGAAATCGCCGGCGAGCCCGTCATTGAAGCCCAAGGCGACCAGCGCCATCAGGGCTTGCGCGACGGCAATCGCCGCCAGAATCCAGCCAAGGGTGAGAACGGTCGGCCAGATTTTCGGCAGCACGGCCGATTGCCCTCCAGACGGCACCGATTCGGCGGGCAGGTCGCCCGCGGCAGGCCGCCCGTTTAACGCAGTTTGCTTCGCTTGTCCCCGGTGGACGCGGCCGCGATCACCACGCGATCGCCTTGCCGTCGCGGAAGAACCCGCCCGTCGGCCGGGCGGGGTCGAGCGCCGGGGCAACCACGGAAGCCGCGCCCTGGGCAACGTCGCGGCTCGCGCCCGCACCGCCCATGCGCGTGCGCACCCAGCCCGGGCAGACGGCGTTGACGGTGATGTCGCGCGACGCGAGTTGGCGCGCCAGGATCTTCACGTAGGCGTTCACCGCGGCCTTGGAGACCCCGTAGGCCGAGCGCCGCCAGCCGTCCTGATCGCTCATGCCCCTTTCGACCGACGCGATGAACGCGGCGACGAGTGCATCGAGCCCGGCGCGGTCGAGATCGTCGGCGAGAAACCGCGCGCGAAGCGCATCGCTGTAGCCGGTAAGCTCGCCCATGCCGCTGGAGACGAAGATGATGGCGCCGCCATCGCGCACCAACGGCAGGACCGCCTCGGTGAATGCGACCGTGGCGGTGTAGTTCGTCGCCAGCGTGTTGCGCGCCACGTCGGCGTCGAAACCGTCGAGCAGAACCGCGGCATTGTTGACGAGGAGATCGAGCTTGACGCCGGACCCGGCGAGATCGGCGGCGACGCGCGCGACCTGCTGCGGTTCGGTCAGGGAAAGCTCCACCACGTCGACCGCATGGCCGCGCTCGCGGATCGGGGCCACGGCCTTCTCGCCGTCGGCCACGTCGCGCGAGGCCGCGAGGATGCGGTAGCCCTCCTCCGCGAGACGGTCGGCGGTGGCGAGGCCGATCCCACGGTTGGCGCCGGTGACCAGGGCGATCGGTTGGGGTGTCTCATTCATCAAGCAGCCTCAAGGGATTCGGGGCGGTAGTTGAGAATCGGCGCAAGCCAGCGTTCCGCCTCCTTCACGTCCCAGCCCTTGCGTTGCGCATAGTCGACGACCTGATCGCGCTCGATGCGCCCGACACCGAAATAGTGGGCGTCCGGGTGGGAGAAATAAAGCCCCGACACCGACGATCCGGGCCACATGGCGTAGCTCTCGGTGAGGCGGATGCCGGTCGCCGCCTCGGCGTCGAGGAGCTCGAACAGCGTCCGCTTCTCCGTGTGGTCCGGCTGCGCGGGATAACCCGGCGCCGGGCGGATGCCGCGATAGTCTTCCCGGATCAGCGCCTCGGCGGACAGATCCTCGTCGGCCGCGTAGCCCCAGAGCTCCTTGCGCACGCGCAGGTGAAGATACTCAGCGAAGGCTTCGGCCAGACGGTCGGCCAGCGCCTGCGCCAGGATCTTGGAGTAGTCGTCATGAGCCTTGTCGAAGCGTTCCACGACGGCGTCCTCGCCGAGACCGGCGGTGACGGCAAATCCGCCCACATAGTCCGCTTGGCCACTCACGACCGGGGCGACAAAATCGGCCAGCGCGACATGGGCGCGGTCGGAACGCGAGCGCGCGATCTGCTGGCGCAACGTGAACAGGCGCGCGCGCTCAGCGCCGCGCGCGTCGTCGTCGAAGATGACGATATCGTCGCCGTCCGCACCGGCCGGCCACAGGCCGACCACGCCCCGGGTGGTCAGCCAGCGCTCGTCGACAATCTGCGCCAGCATAGCCCTGGCGTCATCGAAGAGCGCCCGCGCCGCCTCGCCGACGCGCGTGTCGTCGAGCAGCTTGGGGAAAGTCCCCTTGATCTCCCAGGTGGCGAAGAAGGGCGACCAGTCGATGTAGGGGATCAGATCGGCCGGCGTGACGTCGTCGATGACGCGCGTGCCGACGAGCTTCGGCCGCGGCGGGGCATAACTGGTCCAGTCGACGGCGAAGCGATCGTCGCGGGCCTGTTGCAACGTGATCCGGCGCTTGGCGTCGAGACCGCGCGCATGGGCGGCGGCCACGTCGCGGTACTCCTGCCGCACGTCGTCGATGAAGCGCACGTTGTCGTTGCCGAGCAGGGTCGAGGCGACGCCGACCGCGCGGCTCGCGTCGAGCACGTGGACCGCCTGCCCGCGACTGTAGTTGGGGTCGATCTTCACCGCCGTATGGACCCGGCTGGTGGTCGCACCGCCGATCAGCAACGGCAGGTCGAAGCCTTCGCGCTCCAGTTCGGCCGCGACATGGCACATCTCGTCGAGCGAGGGCGTGATCAGACCGGAGAGCCCGATGATGTCGACCTTGTGGCGCCGCGCCTCCTCGAGAATCTTCGCGGCCGGCACCATCACGCCGAGATCGATGATCTCGAAGTTGTTGCAGCCGAGGACGACCCCGACGATGTTCTTGCCGATGTCGTGGACGTCGCCCTTGACGGTGGCGAGCAGGATGCGCCCGGCCGACGAACCGGCCTCCTGTTTCTCCGCCTCGATGTAGGGCGTGAGATAGGCGACCGCCTGTTTCATCACGCGGGCCGACTTCACCACCTGGGGCAGGAACATTTTTCCGGCCCCGAACAGGTCGCCGACCACGTTCATGCCGGCCATCAGCGGCCCCTCGATGACCTCCAGCGGACGCGACGCCGCCTGCCGCGCCTCCTCGGTATCGGCTTCGATGAACTCGGTAATCCCGGCGACCAGCGCATGCTCGAGACGCTTCGTCACGGGCCACGATCGCCATTCGAGATTGGCAGCCTCTTTCTCGGACGCCTTGCCGCGATAGCGCTCGGCCGCTTCGAGCAGCCGATCGGTGGCGTCGTCGCGCCGATTGAGGACCACGTCCTCGGCGAGATCGCGCAGCTCGGGCTCGATGTCGTCGTAGATGGCGAGGCTGCCAGGATTGACGATGCCCATGTCCATGCCGGCGGTGATGGCATGGTAGAGGAAGACCGAGTGCATCGCCTCGCGGACGCGCTCGTTGCCGCGGAACGAGAAGGACAGGTTGGAGACGCCGCCCGAGACGTGGGCGTGCGGCAGTTCGGCGCGAATGCGCCGCGCCGCCTCGATGAAGGCGACGCCATAGCCGTCGTGCTCGGCAATGCCGGTGGCGACGGCGAAGATGTTGGGGTCGAAGATGATGTCCTCGGGCGGCAGCCCGACCTGCTCGGTCAGCAGGCGATAGGCGCGGGTGCAGATCGCCACCTTGCGCTCGACCGTGTCGGCCTGCCCGTCCTCGTCGAACGCCATCACCACGACGGCGGCGCCGTAGCGGCGGACCATCTCGGCCTGCTCGAGAAACGGCCCCTCGCCTTCCTTCAGCGAGATCGAGTTGACGATCCCCTTGCCCTGCACGCAGCGCAGGCCCGCCTCGATGACCGACCATTTGGACGAGTCGATCATGATCGGCACGCGCGAGATGTCGGGCTCCGCCGCCACGAGATTGAGGAACGTGGTCATCACCTGTTCGGAATCGAGCAGGCCCTCGTCCATGTTGATGTCGATGACCTGGGCGCCGTTGACCACCTGGTTGCGCGCCACCTCCAGCGCCGCGGGATAATCTTCCGCGGTGATCAGCTTGCGGAAGCGGGCCGAGCCGGTGACGTTGGTGCGCTCGCCGACATTCACGAACGGGATGTCGTCCGTGAGCGTGAAGGGCTCCAGCCCCGAGAGGCGCAGCAGCGGCGACGGTTCGGGCAGAGGGCGCGGCGGGACATCGGCGACGGTGTCGGCAATGGCGCGGACGTGCTCGGCGGTCGTGCCGCAACAGCCGCCGACGACGTTGACGAAGCCGGCGCGGGCGAACTCGCCCAGCAGCCCCGACATCGCCTCCGGGCTCTCGTCGTACTCGCCGAACTCGTTCGGCAGTCCGGCGTTGGGATAGGCGCAGACCAGCGTGTCGGCCACATGCGAGATTTCCTCGATGTGGGCGCGCATCTCCTTGGCACCGAGCGCGCAGTTGAGGCCGAAGGTGAACGGCCGCGCGTGACGCAGCGAATGCCAGAACGCCGTGGGCGTCTGGCCGGACAACGTGCGGCCGGAAAGATCGGTGATGGTGCCGGAAATCATGATCGGCACGCGCCGGCCCAGCTCGGCAAAGATGTCCTCGAACGCAAAGATCGCCGCCTTGGCGTTCAGGGTGTCGAACACCGTTTCCAGCAGCAGGAGATCGGCACCACCGTCGAGCAAGCCGCGCGCTGCCTCGCCGTAGGTGGCGACGAGATCGGTGAACGTTACCGACCGGAAGCCCGGATTGTTGACGTCCGGCGAGATCGACGCCGAGCGGTTGGTCGGCCCGATCGCACCGGCGACGAAGCGGGGCCGCGACGGGTCGGCCGCGGTCGCCCTGTCGGCCGCCCGGCGCGCGAGCCGGGCGCCCTCGTGGTTCAGCTCGTAGGCGAACCCTTCGAGGCCGTAGTCGGCCTGGGCGATCGAGGTCGAAGCGAAGGTATTGGATTCGACAATGTCGGCGCCGGCGTCGAGATACTCAGTGTGGAAGGCTTCGATCGCGTCAGGCTGGGTGAGAACGAGGAGGTCGTTGTTGCCCCGGAGATCGGTCGCCCAGTCGGCGAACCGCTCGCCGCGGAAGTCTTCCTCGCTCAGACGCAGCGTCTGGATCGCCGTGCCCATCGCGCCGTCGAGCACGAGGATACGCTCGGCTGCAAGGGCCGACAGTTGGCGCGCCGCGTCGCGGGGATCGATAGCCATCGGATCGACCTCAGGCCGCCGCTTCGCTCGGCACCGGCGACACCGGCCGCAAACCGAGCAGATGGCAGATGGCGTACACCAGATCGGCGCGGTTCATGGTGTAGAAGTGAAAGCGCGTCACGCCGCGGTCGACCAGATCGAAGACTTGCTCGGCGGCGACCGCGGCAGCGACGAGTTGCTGGGTCTGCGGATCGTCGTCGAGGCCTTCGAAGCGCTCCGCCAGCCAGTCGGGCACCGAGGCGCTGGCGCGCTCAGCAAACCGGGCGACCTGCTTGAAATTGTGCACCGGGATGATGCCGGGCACGATCGGCAGGTCGATGCCGGCCGCCCGCGCGCGCTCGACAAAGCGCTCAAAGAGGTCGTTGTCGAAGAAGAACTGGGTGATCGCCTGGTCGGCGCCGGCATCCGCCTTGCGCTTGAGGTTGTCGATGTCGGCGTCGAGCGACCCGCTGTCGGGATGCCCCTCGGGATAGGTGGCCACCGAGACCTCGAAGTCGCCGAGCGCCTTGATCCCGGCGACCAGCGCCGCGGAGTCGGCATAACCGTCCGGGTGCGGCACATAGGGCGTGCCGGCGCCCGTCGCCGGATCGCCGCGCAGCGCTACGATGTGGCGGACACCGACATCGCGATAGGCGCGGATCACGTCGTCCACCTCGTCGCGGGTGGCATCGACGCAGGTCAGATGAGCCGCTGTGGTCAGCGCGGTTTCGGCGAGGATGCGTTCCACGGTCGCGTGGGTGCGGGCGCGCGTGGAACCGCCGGCCCCGTAGGTCACTGACACGTAGCGCGGCCGTAGCGGCGCAAGGCGCATGACCGACCGCCACAGGGTCTCGGCCATCGCTTCGGTCTTCGGCGGGAAAAACTCGAAGGACACCGCGAGGTCCGCAGTGCGTGCATACCGGCTGGGCTGATGCGTGGATGTCGTCATGCGACCTCGCGCGGTTCGGTCACGCCGTCGGCGACCTCGATGCGCCGGTCGCGCGCGAGCCAGATGATCACGTCGAGTTCGGCACTCGAATCGGGGAAGTCCTTGATCCCGTCCATGTCGAGCGCGGCGGCGTCGAGCCAGCGGCGCATCGCCTCCGGATCGACGCCGAGGCGACGGTGGGCGTGCTGCTCGCGCAGGAACTCCAGATCGTGCGGCGCGAAATCGACGATCAGCAGCCGGCCGCCCGGACGCAGGACGCGCGCCGCCTCCTGCACCGCCTGCCGCGGATGGTCGAGAAAATGGAGCACCTGATGGATGACCACCAGATCGAAGGTGTTGCGCCCGAAAGGCAGATTGCGGATGTCGCCGAGGCGCACCTGCGCGTGGGGAAGGACGGCGCGATCAAGATTGGCGCGCGCGACCGCGAGCATGTCGTGGGAGGAGTCGATGCCCACCGCCCGCTCGTAGAGCGGCTGCAGCAGGTCCAGCATGCGCCCGGTCCCGGTGCCGAGGTCGAGCATGGCGTTGACGGGTCGATTGCCCAGCGCCGCCACGATCCCCTCCTCCACGGCGGCATCGTCGACATGGAGCGAACGGATGGTGTCCCAGTCGGCGGCGGCCTTGGCGAAATAGGCGGCGGCCGCCGCGGCCTGCGCGTCCTTGACCTGGGCCAGATGGTCTGCGTCGCGCAGGAAGACCGGGTCGGCGGGATCGATGCCCGACAGCACCCGCCGCGCCAGGGTCGCCCGCGCACCGTCGTCGCACAGGCGATAGAAGACCCATGCCCCCTCCGGATAGCGCTCGATCAGCCCGGCCTCGGTCAGGAGGCGCAGATGACGGGAAATCCGCGGCTGCGACTGGCCGAGGATCGCCGTCAGATCCTTGACGGTCAGTTCGCTCGCCGACAGGAGCGCGAGCACGCGCAGGCGGGTCTCCTCGCCCACGGCCTTGAGCAGGATCAGCGCCTCGTCGAACGGCACCATCTGGTCGATCTTGGGATATGACATAAAGATATGTTTATACGTTGTAGTCGGGCGGCGCAATATGTCGCGCTTGACTCACGTCCGGCCGCTAATTAACCGGGATGTTAAATATCAGGGTCCAACGACATGCCCCAAATCGACCTGCCCACCGTGTTTTCCGCGCTTGCCGACCCCACCCGGCTGGCCATTGTCGAGCGCCTGCTCGCCGAGGGCGAACGCTCCGCCGGCGAGATCGCCGAGCCGTTCGCCATGAGCAAGCCGGCGATCTCCAAACACCTCAGGGTGTTGGAACAGGCCGGCCTGATCGAACGCAAGGTGGTGCGCCAGTGGCGCGTCTGCCGCGTGCGCCCGGAAGCGATCCGCGCCGTCGACGACTGGATGCAGCGCTACCGCGCCTTCTGGACCGATTCCTTCGAGCGCCTCGACAAGCTGCTGGCGAAATCCGAGCATTAAGCTGTATCGACTTTCAGGTTAGGAGCGACCGTGAACGACACCCTGAACAGCGCCGGCGGGGTGCACGAAGAATCCGCCGACGATCGCACACTGGTGCTGGAGCGCGTCTTCAAGGCGCCGACCGACAAGGTGTTCGCCGCGTGGACCGATCCGCAAATCCTCGTCCAGTGGTGGGGCCCGGAGGGATTGTCGATCCCCGAATGCGACCTCGACGTGCGCCCCGGCGGCGCGTGGACGACCACCATGGCCGGCAAGGACGGCATGCAGCTGGTGGTGTCCGGCGTCTACCGCGAGGTTTCGCCGCCGACGCGGCTGGTCATGACCTGGGCCTGGCAGCAGGAGGACGGCACCCGCGGCCACGAGACGGAAATCGTGGTGACGCTGGAGGAGGTACCGGAAGGCACCCGGCTCAAGCTGGTACAGAGCGTGTTCCAGAGCGTCGAGCAGCGCGACAACCACGACATGGGCTGGCAGTCGACCTTCAACGATCTCGACCGGGTGTTGGGGTAGGCGCACCTCAGACGGCGCGCGGATCGGCGCCGTAGCGGTTCGCGCTCGCGTTCTACAGCGGCCTTCAGCTGCATCACAGCAACATCGCGGCCGTTGCCCTGCATCGGTGGAACTCACCAGCCGAACTGAACTGCAGTGGAATGTGGCTCCTCCGCTGTGGGTTCAGCACTGATCCGAGGTGAACAGGACGCGCCGAATCGGGCAAACTAGAGATCAAGCATTGTTCTCTTTTTGTTCTCAGGTTAGAGTGGCCGGGTCCTGGAGACTGTTGGATGAACCAGTTCGTGAACAACACCGTCGCCTCGATCGAACGAGCCACAGCCGGTCAGAAGTTTGGCACAGTGCTGGCCGACCCCCCGTGGCGGTTCACCAACCGCACCGGCAAGGTCGCACCGGAACACCGGCGTCTGGCCCGCTATCAGACGATGACACCCCATGAAATCGGCCAACTCCCGATCGCCGATCTGACGAGCGAACCGGCGCACCTTTATCTTTGGGTTCCAAACGCCCTGTTGCCGGACGGGCTTCAGGTCATGGCCGCCTGGGGCTTCCAGTACAAATCCAACATCGTCTGGCACAAGGTGCGAAAGGACGGCGGATCAGATGGGCGCGGCGTCGGCTTCTACTTCCGCAACGTTACCGAACTGATCCTGTTTGGCGTTCGCGGCAAGAACGCACGCACCCTGCCCCCCGGCCGCAGTCAGGTGAACTACATCTCGTCGCGCAAGCGCGAACACTCGCGCAAACCAGACGAGCAGTACGACCTCATCGAGAGCTGTTCCGCAGGGCCGTATCTGGAGCTCTTTGCCCGCGGCACGCGGCCGGGCTGGACGATCTGGGGCAACCAAGCCGACGAGAATTACCGGCCGACGTGGGACACCTACGCCTACAATTCCGTCGCGGCGGAATAGTCGAACGTCACAACACTTGCAGGTATTCCGATCAAGAGTAGCGGGCAAGGGTTCCCGACGCCTCTGAGGACCCGGTCTTGAAGCTTCCGCCAGTGCGTGGTCGCCTCACCGAACTTGTCGCTCACAAAGACCTCAACCCAAGCTTGGCGGAAATCGCCCAACCTCTCCGCGCGACCCTCAATCAGACGGCGCTGGCGACGGGTCGGCGTGTAACCAAATTCATCGAGCCGATCGAAAGAATCGGCCTCGCAGTCGTCGGCGAACCGTCGGAGGAAGTCGCGCATTCCTCCGTGAAGATCTTCACCTCGGGTGATGAGTCCGCCCACGGAAATGGCACCCTCGGCGTGAAGTCGCTTGAAGTTCTCCAAATCGCGATCAAAGAAGGGATCTTTGTTGTTCCATTCGATTTCCAAGGCGAACACCGAACTCCGCGTTCCAAATGCCTTCACATGATCAATCTCATGAGACAGTGACGCGACAACCTTCTCCTCGGTCTCGTCGGCCCAACGAACAGTCTTCGTCACGTTGATGTTCTGCTTGTGCCACCCAAGCTCGTAGAGCGACCTGCGAAGCCGTTGTGTGCTGGCTGCCTCGCCACCACCACCACCAACGATCTCAACGACGGGAATCTCAAATCCGAGTAACGCGCCTTCAATATCGGCCTCAGCATCAGGCATATCGTTGGTCACTATGGCTTCGGCGTGGTGAAGCGCTAATACCTCGTAGCCGACACTCTTGAGCCGCTCGAACATGCCTCCCTACCCCCTCGTAAACCGCTTGTACTTGATGCGGTGGGGGTTGGCGGCATCGGCGCCGAGACGGCGGACCTTGTCGGCCTCGTAGTCGGCGAAGTTGCCCTCGAACCATTCCACATGGCTGTCGCCCTCGAAGGCAAGGATGTGGGTCGCGAGCCGATCGAGAAACATGCGGTCGTGGCTGATGACCACGGCGCAGCCGGCGAAATCCTCCAGCGCGTCTTCAAGTGCGGCCAGCGTCTCGGTGTCGAGATCGTTGGTCGGCTCGTCGAGCAGGAGCACGTTGGCGCCGCGCTTCAGGAGCTTGGCGAGGTGAACGCGGTTGCGCTGCCCGCCCGACAGCGAGCCGACCTTCTGCTGCTGGTCGCCGCCCTTGAAGTTGAACGCGCCCACATAGGCGCGCGAGTTCATCTCCCGCTTGCCCAGGCGGATGACATCGGCACCCTCGGAGATCTCCTCCCAGACGGTGTGGCCGTCACCCAGCGCGTCGCGGCTCTGGTCCACATAGCCGAGGTCCACGGTCTCGCCAACCGCGATTTCGCCCGCGTCCGGCGTCTCCTCGCCGGTGATCATGCGAAAGAGCGTCGTCTTGCCGGCGCCGTTCGGCCCGATGACGCCGACGATGCCGCCCGGCGGCAGGCGGAACGACAGCCCCTCGATCAGGAGCCGGTCACCGTAGCCTTTCGACACACCGTCGAGGGTGATGACATCGTCGCCGAGGCGTTCGCCGGCCGGAACGATGATCTGCGCCTGACCCGGTGCGCGCGCCTCGCTGCGCTTCAGCAAATCCTCGTAAGCCGTTATGCGGGCTTTGGATTTGGCCTGGCGTGCGCGGGGGCTCGCGGCGATCCATTCGCGCTCGCGGGCAAGCGCCCGCTGCCTGGCCGCCTCCTCGCGGCCCTCCTGCTCCAGCCGCTTGGCCTTCTTCTCCAGATAGGCGGAGTAGTTGCCCTCGTAGGGGATGCCGCGGCCGCGATCGAGTTCGAGGATCCAGCCGGTGACGTTGTCGAGGAAGTAGCGGTCGTGGGTGACGATGAGGATCGCACCGGGATACTCCCGCAGATGCTTTTCCAGCCAGTGCACCGTCTCGGCGTCGAGATGGTTGGTCGGCTCGTCGAGGAGGAGAAGGTCGGGCTGGCGCAGCAACAACTGGCAGAGCGCGACCCGGCGACGCTCGCCGCCCGACAGCTTGTCGACCGCAGCCTCCGGCGGCGGGCAGCGCAGCGCATCCATCGCCTGCTCCACCTGGCTGTCGAGGTCCCAGAGGTTCTTCGCGTCGATCTCGTCCTGGAGTGCCGACGCCTCCTCCGCCGTCTCATCGGAGTAGTTCATCATCAGTTCGTTGTAGCGATCGAGGATCGCCTGTTTCGCCGCGACGCCCTGCATGACGTTGGCGCGCACGTCGAGCGCCTCGTCGAGCGCCGGCTCCTGCGACAGGTAGCCGACGGTCGCGCCCTCGGCGAGCCACGCCTCGCCCTGAAACTCGGTATCGATCCCGGCCATGATCCGCAGGAGCGTCGACTTGCCCGACCCGTTGGGGCCCAGCACGCCGATCTTGGCGTCCGGGTAGAAGGACAGGTTGATGGTGTCGAGGACCTTCTTGCCGCCGGTGTAGACCTTCGACGTGCCCTGCATGTGGTAGATGAACTGGCGTGCCATGGCGCATATCTCGCGGAGCCGTGCCGGACGGCGTCCGATGCGGTCTCTAGTGGAAGGAGCCGCGGCCCTTCTAGTCGAAGCAGGCGGCCCGGGCAATCGGTGCCAGATTTATTCGGGCTCGCCAAAAGCCGATGGTAGCATTAGATCCTTGTGGATCGGATCAAGCAGTAGATTCAGCGGCAAGTTGTCGAACAAAGCGAATTCCTCGGCAAGCCGCTTGAACTTAGCACCATGTAGCGACAAGCAGTTGTAGAAAATAACGACCAGCTCTTGATCGGATAACTGAGCTCTAAGTATTTTAACATAATACTCTTTAGAATAGTCACTCTCCTTCAAAAATCTCACAACATTATAAAGATATCTGTAATAGTGACCGAGCTCTGACCGATGTTGATTCCAGAATAAAACATAAGCGTGACGGATTCTATCAATATCTCCGGCGCTCATATCGGTTTTACGATTATAGAATGAATCAAAGCGATTCTTGAATACGACGAAGCAATCCCTTCCCCTTGTAATTCTACCATCCTTTGTAACAAGATCGATAGAATTGGTTATCAAGTTATGCAGCTCCAGCATTCTGAAGAATGAAGACTCGAAGTTCTGCCTTTTTAAGTATTCATTCTGGGCCTCCAGGGCAGACGCAGATCGATCAAGTTCGATCCTTGTAAGACCGAGCTCTTTGCGTTGTAGATAAATCGTGAATAGAACGCCCATGAAGGCGCAGAAAGACAAGAGTGGGTTGAGAACACCTCCAAAAAATCACCCCAGGGCCCCAGATCTCCAAATGCACTTGAGTGTTTGATACCCGTCGCAATGAAGATACCAATAAGGAATAGCAATACTATCCCGACTAGCAGAAAAGGCGTTGCACCGTTACGATTGGAGGGTTTGGACATCGCACAATACATCCAGCGCTGAATAGACCAGCCTAGAAGTAGTATGTACCTTAACTAACTCAACCTCAACTCGCCTCACTCACATGCTTGAGCAGCCATTTGGCGATCGGCGTCATGGCCGCGCAGTGGTCGGCGACATAGTCGACGAACGCGGGTGTCTTCGCGACCGCGGGCACCTTGACGTCAAGCCCCACCGTGAGCCCGTCATGGAGGAGCAGCCCCGCGCGGGGATGGTCCTTGTCGAAACCGCGCGGCACGGTCTTGCGCGTCCGGGCGCCGAGCTCATAGGGGCCCGCCGACGTGACCTCGGCGATCGCCTTCTCCAGAGCCTTGCCGGCGCGGGCATCGACGACCGCGTTGCGAAACGCCTCCGCCTGCGGCTTCTCGAACCGGTGCATGCCGACACCGAGAATGAGACGGTTGGCCGTCAGGCGCATGTAAAAGCCCGGTGCCCCCCAGCCCTTCCTGTCGCCATGCCAGAACCACATGTCGAGGTGATCCTTGTACGGCGTCTTGTCCTTGGAGAAACGGATGTCGCGGTTGATGCGGAAGATCGACCCGTTGATCTTGGGCGCGAACTGCACGGTCGGCGATATCTTCTGGAGCCGCGGGCCGACCGCGACCACGAAATCGCGCGCCGGGGTGACGTAGAAGGCGTCGTAGTCGCCACGGTGGTCGTCGAACCACGCCTTGGTGTTGTTGGCCGACAGGCCTTTGAGGAACTTGAAGGTTCCGGCGGGGAACCCCGCAAATTCGTCGCTCATGAGTGTCCTCCTCAACCGGCCGGCTGCGCCGCAAGCTGCGCCTTGAGCCACGCCTTCAGATCGACGCCCTCGTCGGCGGCCATCTCCAGCGACAACTGCAGGCCCGCGCCCATCAGCTTCCGACCGACGACATGATCCGCCGGTCGGTTCACCGAGTCGATGGCCAGCAGCCGGTCGCCATCATAATGGAAGACGGAGAAGCTGCCTGAATCTCTCCTGCCACGCACGACACTGCGCGACGCGCCGAAGGAGAGACCGACCATCTGCAGCTTGACGTCGCCCTGGTCGGACCAGAACCAGGGCACGTCGCGATAAGGTTCGCGCTTGCCGGTGATGACCCGCGCCGCCGTCCGCGCCTGGTCGGTTGCGTGCTGGACCGATTCCAGCCGCAAGCGCGGACCGTAGACATGGTGGTCGAACTGGACGACGTCGCCGATGGCGAGAACCGACGGCGTGCTGGTCTCGACGAAGTCGTTGACGATGACGCCGCGCTCGCAGGCGAGCCCCGCGGCATCGGCCAGTTCGGTGTTAGGGACCGCCCCGATCCCGACGATGGCGATCTCCGCCGGAATGCGCGTGCCGTCCGACGCTTCCACGGCCTCCAGACGACCGTCCGTGCCGACGAAACCGGTGACGGCGGTATCGAGCCGGACATCCGATCCCCAGCCGGTGTGAAGGGCGAAGAAATGCTCCGAGATCTCCGGCGCGACGGCGCGGCCCATCAGCCGGTCGGCCGCCTCCAGCACCGTGACGGTCTTGCCGAGCGCCCTTGCGGTGCCCGCCACCTCCAGACCGATGAAGCCGCCACCGACAACAACGACATCGTCGGCGTCGGGCAGGCGATCGCGCAGGCGGCGGGCGTCATCGGCATTGCGGACGGTGAAGATGCCGTCGAGATCGGTACCCGGCACCTGCGGCAGACGCGCGCGCGCGCCGGTGGCGAGGATAATCCGGTCGGCCGCGATCTCCGCGCCGTCCTCGAGGCGCACGGCGCCACCGGCGGGATCGACGGCTTCCACGCGTTGGCCGAGGCGCACCTCGATGGCGTTCTTCTCGTAGAACGAGGCCGGCCTCAGCGGCAGGAGATCGTGGTTGGGGTCCTTCAGGAACGCCTTGGAGAGCGGCGGGCGCTGATAGGGAATGTCATCCTCGTCGGTGACGAGGGTGAGCGCGCCGTCATAGCCTTCACTGCGGAGGCTCGCCGCGGCCTGCGAACCGCCATGCCCGCCGCCGATGATGACGACACCCTTCTCAAACACGGCGCCAACTCCCCTGCACCCGAAGCCACGCGCTCCTAGCCCCTCGGGCGGGCAACCGCAAACAAAAACCGGCCGAGCGGTCGGATCAGACGGTGTCGCGTCGCGCCGCCGTGTCCGACAGCAGCCATCCCATCACCGCGACGGCGATGAGCGCGCCGATGCACTCGGCCACGACGAACGCCGGCACGTCGTCCGGGCGGATGCCGGAGAAGGTGTCGGTGAAGCCGCGGGCGATGGCCACGGCCGGGTTGGCGAACGAGGTCGAAGCGGTGAACCAGTAGGCCGCGGTGATGTAGAGGCCGACCAGCCACGGCACGGCGGCAGGCCGGAAGCGCAGGCCGGCGAGGATCGCGGCCACGAGGCCGAAGGCGGCGACGATCTCGGCTAGCCACTGCGCCGGCCCGGATCGCACGGTCGAGGAAACCTGCAGGAGCGGCAGGTCGAACATCGCGTGCGCGAGCACCGCCCCCGCGAGACCGGCGGCGATCTGCACGACGACGTACGCCACCGCCTCGGCCGGCGCGATCGCGCGCCGCACGGCGAAGGCCAGCGTGACGGCCGGATTGAAATGGGCGCCGGAGACCGGCCCCAGCGTGGTGATCAGAACCACGAGGATGGCGCCGGTCGGCAGCGCGTTGCCGAGGAGGGCGAGCGCCGTGTCGTCGGTCAGCCGGTCGGCCATGATGCCCGAGCCGACGACGGCGGCGACGAGAAACGCCGTCCCCAGTCCCTCCGCGACGACCCGTCGCGCGAGGTCAGGGGCCGACATGCGAGGCGGGAACGTCGTGATGGTGGATCATGCGGATCCGGCCGAATTTCCGGTGCACAGGACGAGCTCGTTCAGCGGATCGGTCATGTCGGTGGTTCCCGTCTGGAGCTTGGGCAGCGACCCTTGAGCCACCGCGCGCCTATAGGACGCCACCATGACACTGATACGACAGCCCCAACCGCGCGGCCGCGGCGCGAATCCCCCATCATTGCGAGACAGTTAAGGCCACGCGCCGGCGGTCAGCCGATCCACGGCCCGGCCCCTCACCGGCCCGCGTCCGGGTCCTCCCGCACCGCAAGAACGCCTCCGGGTTGAGTCGCCGGCAGGTTTCTGTTACTTTCCGAAAGCGCTTTCGGAATCCTTCAGAAGACAACGATCCGGGCGCGGGAGCGAAACACAGATGAAAAGACCGGGGCTGCGCCGTGGCGCCAGCCTGAGCGAAATCGCGCAAGCCGTCGGCGTCACCGAGGGCACCGCATCGCGGGCCCTGAACGGTTACGCGGACATCTCCGAGGCCACCCGGCGCAAGGTGATGGATGCGGCGAGCGCGCTCAACTACCAGCCGCTGACCTCGGCGCGACGCCTCGCGCGCGGCACGGTGGAAACCGTCGGCTACATCCTCCCCCGGCACGCCGCCACCCAGACCGATCCGTTTCTGTCGGAGATGCTGGAGGGAATTTCCCAGACCCTCGCCACGCGCGACTGGGATTTGCTGGTTACCGCCCTCGGCGGCACCGACGACGAGTTGAAGACCTACGAGCGCCTGGTCAACTCCGGCAAGGTCAGCGGCCTGGTCGTGGCCAGAACACTGAGCGACGATCCCCGCATCACCTACCTCACCGACGCCGGCGTACCGTTCGTCAGCCACGGCCGGACGCGCGATCCCCAGGGCTATGCATGGCTCGACGTCGACAACGAAAAGGCGGCCGCCGATGCCGTCGCGCACCTCGTCGAACTGGGCCACGACCGCATCGCCGTGGTCCACGCGCCGCTTGCCTACAATTTCAGCCGCTTGCGCCTGGAAGGCTATCTCGCGGGTCTGGCGGAGGCCGGGTTGCCGCGGCGCGACGACTACATCGTCGAATCGGAACTCGGCGTGGAGAGCGGCCAGAACGCCGCGCGACGACTCCTCGCCTTGAAGGAACGCCCCACCGCCGTGATCTGCGTCACCGACCTGATCGCCATCGGCGTGATGCGCGGCGCCCGCAGCGAGGGCCTTGCCGTCGGCCTCGACCTCTCGGTGATCGGCTACGACGGCCTGCCGCTCGGGGCCTTCACCGATCCGCCGCTGACCACGATGACCCAGGACGTGATCGGGACCGGGCGGCGGGCGGCCGAAGTTTTGCTCGAAATACTCGACGGCGCACCGCCGCATCAGTTCCAGGAGATTTCGCATGCGCGCCTTGTGCGGCGCGCTTCGGATGGGCCGCCTCCGTAGTGGATCGGCCCCAGCTAGCCCGACCAAGGGCACGTTTGGAGGAGATGGAATGTCAATAAGATGGACTCTATCCACTGCGCTCGTTGGAGCGCTCGCCGCGGGCTCGATGACGGTGCCGGCGGCGGTGCAGGCCGAGGACCTGCGCTTCTGGACCACGGAAAACCAGCCGGCGCGTCTTGTCCGTCAGGAGGAGATGGCCGCCGACTTCGAGGCCCTGACCGGCATCTCGGTCTCCGTGATCCCGGTTGAGGAAAGCGAACTCGGTACGCGGGCGACCGCGGCGTTCGCGGCCGGCGATCTGCCGGACGTGATCTACCACACGCTCCAGTACACCCTTCCCTGGGCCGAAGCCGGTATTCTCGACACCGAAGCGGCGACGGAAGTGATCGAGGGGCTGGGTGCCGGTACCTTCGCGCCGGGCGCCATCGCCATGGCCCAGTACGAAGGCGAGACGGCCTCGGTGCCGGTCGACGGCTGGACCCAGATGATCGTCTACCGCGCCGACCTGTTCGCGGAGAAGGGGCTCGAGCCTCCGACCACCTACGCCAACGTCGTCGCCGCCCTCGAAGCCCTGCACAATCCGCCCGAGATGTACGGTTTCGTCGCCGCGACCAAGGTCGACGAAAACTTCATGAGCCAGGTTCTGGAGCATGTGTTCCTCGCCAACGGCGTGACGCCGGTCGGCGCGGACGGCTTCAAGGCGCTTGAGGAAGGCCCGACCACCGAGGTGCTGGAGTTCTACAAGGCGATCACCGAAGCCTCGCCTCCGGGCGAGCTGTTCTGGAAGCAGTCGCGCGAGCTCTACTTCGCCGGTCAGGCGGCCATGATCATCTGGTCGCCGTTCATCCTCGACGAACTCGCGGGCCTCCGCGACGCGGCGCCGCCGACCATCAACGACGACCCCACGACACGGGAGCTGGCGGCGGTGACCAGCGTCGTCACCACCTTCGCCGGTCCGTCCAATCCGGGCGGCGCGGCCTGGGGCGACGTGCGCTACTTCGGCATCACCCAGGACGCCGATACCGACAACGCCATGGCGTTCGTCAAGTATTCGGTCGACGAGGGCTTCACCAAGACGCTGGCGATCGCGCCGGAGGGCAAGTTCCCCGTCCGCCGCGGCACCATGGATGAGCCCAACAAGTTCCTCGAGGCCTGGTCCATGCTGCCGGTCGGCGTCGACCGCAAGGCGCCGCTGACGGATCTGTATCCGGCCGAGACGATCGCCACGATCGTCGAGGGTCTCGAGACCGCCCAGCGTTGGGGCGTGACCGAGGGTCAGCTCTCGCTGGCGTCGAAGATGATCAACAGTCAGGTCATCAACCGACTGGTCCGCGAGTACATCGACGGCGACCGCGACGCTCCGTCGACGGTGGCGGCACTGAACGAGGAACTGGCGCAGATCAACTAGGCGCCACATCCGGCGGGCCACGGCCCGCCGGCTTTCCATCGCGTGGCGGGCGGGCTCTACCTGCCCGCCGCCAAACGGGGGACCCGCCATGGACACGCCCGCCCGACTGAGCGCCGAAGAACTCGAGGCCGCGCGCAAGCGCACCGGTCCGATCGAATGGCGCGAAATGTGGCTGGCCTTCAGCATGCTCGCGCCCACGGTGCTGATCGTCGCCGCGGTCGTGCTCCTGCCCCTTGCCGCCAATTTCTGGATCAGTGTGAAGCCCATCGGGCTGGCCGAGTTGCGCCCGCCCGCCCCGATCGTGCGCGAGCGCGTGCGTGGCGAGATCGCCGCGGCCGGCGACGTGATCCGCGTCGAATACCGTGTCCGTTCGAGTTCGCAGGACCGTCCGGTCACGGACGTGATCTTCAATGACACACTGACCGAAGGACTGGTGCCGGTCACGATTCCCGAAGAATGCTCGATCGACGGCGCGGCGATCGAATGCCGCATGGCCGAGCTCCCGCCGCGCGAGCGGTTCACGCTCATCTTCGAGCTTGAAGCGACCGCCGCCTATCTCGACGCCGGCTCGCCCAATCCGCGCGACACCGAGGTCGAGGCGACCGGCCGCTCAGAGAACGTCCTCACCAGCTTCGAGTTCACCCTCGAGAATTTCCGCAAGGTGTTCGACGCCCGCGAATTCTGGACCGTGCTGTGGGTGTCCTTCGTCTACACCATCGGCGGCACCGCCGGCGCGCTGCTGCTCGGCCTGTTTGCCGCCCAGCTTCTCAACTCGTCCTTCCGCGGGCGCGGCATTCTCCGCGGCCTGTTCCTCTTTCCCTATGTGTCGCCGGTCATCGCCGTCGCCTTCACCTGGGTCTTCCTGCTCGATCCGTTTTCCGGGACGGTCAACGCCATCCTGACCACGACGGGCGTGACCGGCGAGACCATCAACTTCCTCGGCCAGCGCGGTCTGGCGCTGACGACGGTGATCGCCTTCGAGGCCTGGCGCTACTTCCCGCTGTCGTTCCTGTTCATCCTCGCGCGCATGCAGTCGCTGTCGTCGGATCTGTTCGAGGCGGCGGAGATGGACGGCGCCTCGCCGTTCCAGAAGTTCTTCTTCATCTCGCTGCCGCAGCTCGTCGGCATCGTCTCGACCCTGTTCCTGCTGCGGTTCATCTGGACCTTCAACAAGTTCGACGACATCTTCCTGCTCACCGGCGGCGCGTCGGGCACCCGCACCTTCACCGTCAACGTCTACGAGCAGGCCTTCGCCATTTCGAACCTCGGCGCCGGCGCGGCGGTGGCCGTCGTCATCTTCTTCGTGCTGGCGATCTTCGTCTTCGGCTACTTCCGATTCGGCCCCAAAGAGGAGGGCATGTGATGCAGGCGCGCGGAATCGTCCTCGCCGTCATCTTCGGCGCCCTGTGGGGCTACATCGCGGCCATCGTCCTGGGCGTATCGATCACCATGGTCTTTGCGGTGCCGGCCGCGCTGACCGGCTGGGCGGCGGCCGCCGCCGGCATCGTCGGCGCCCTGGCTTGGCTCCTCCTCGACAATGCAGGCCGGTCGGGACCCTACGACACAAGGCGACTTGTGATCGCCATGATCGCCTACGCCATCGTGCTGCTCCTCCTGACCTTCTTCGCCCCGCTCGGCTTCGCGCTCGGCGAACGGCCGGTCGGCGGGGTGCTGGTGCTTCTGGTCATGAGTATCGTCACCGTGCTTGCGGTCGCTGCCTGCTTCGACGACGCGCCGTGGCGCGAGTTGCGGCGCTACAAGTTCGAGACGGTGGTCCTGCGCGGCCTCAAGGGCTTCGGCTTCGTGTTCTTCACCGTCATCGTCGCCTTCCCCTTCTACGCGATGCTGATGACCAGCTTCAAAAAGCAGGCAGATCTGCTTGCCAACCCACTCGATTACTCCATCAACATCACCCAGGGCTTCAACGAGCTGTTCAGCTCGTACATCGAGCTCTTCCAGGACTTCAATTTCGGGCGGCTGATCGTCATCTCGACGGTGGTCTCGGTGGTCACCGTCATCGTGACGCTGGCCGCATCGATCCCCGGCGCCTATGCCATCGCGCGCCTGCGCTTCCCCGGACGGATCGGCTTCTCGCGCTCGATCCTGATGATCTACATGGTCCCGGCCATCGTGCTGGTGATACCGCTCTACGCCGTCTTCAGCCAGCTCGGCCTGCGCGACACCCTGCTCGGCCTGATGATCGTCTACCCGGCAACCACGATTCCCGTGGCGCTCTACATGCTGCAGGGCTACTTCCGTGGCCTGCCGGCCGAACTGGAGGAAGCCGGCATGATGGACGGCTGTACCCGGATCGGCGTCATCTGGCGCATCACCATGCCGCTCAGCGTCCCGGCGCTGGCATCGGTCGCATTGTATGTGTTCATGATCGCCTGGAACGAGTTCCTGTTCGCGTTCATGTTCCTCGACAATCCGGACATCTTCACCCTGTCGCGCGGCGTGGTGTCGCTGAACAGCTCCGAGGTGCCGCGCCAGCACCTGATGGCCGGCGCGGTGATCGTCACCATTCCGATCCTGGTCATCTTCCTCTGGTTCGAGCGCTTCCTCGTTTCCGGCCTGACCGCCGGCTCGGTGAAGGGATGACCCCGGTGGCGAACGACGTCGACGCCCTCGACAACGCGGCACAGCAGGTGCTGCGCGAGAACGATCGTGGTGGCTACACCATTCCGACCGCCGGTCTCTATCCGTACCAGTGGAACTGGGACTCGGTGTTCTGCGCGCTCGGGTTCGCCACCTTCGACGAGCACCGGGCCTGGCGGGAAATCGAAACCCTGTTCGAGGCCCAGTGGCCCAACGGCATGGTGCCGCATATCGTCTTCCGCACCGACGATCGGGATTATTTTCCCGGTCCGGGCGTGTGGGGCACCACTGAGCTGGGGCTGCCGTGGCCGAGTTCCGGCATTTCGCAGCCGCCGGTCGCCGCCACGGTGGTTCGCTGGCTGCTGGAGCAGAGCAGCGACCGCGCGCTGGCCGAACGCCGCCTGCGCGGGCTCTTCACCGGCCTTTGCGCGTGGCACCGGTGGTGGCACGCCGCCCGCGACCCGGACGGGCTGGGGATCGTGACGGTGTCGCATCCCTGGGAGTCGGGGCGCGACAACCTGCCCGACTGGGACGTGCCCGGCGAAGCCATCGACGTCGCCGGTATTGGCGTCTACCGCCGCCGCGACACCGAGCATGTCGACCCGCACATGCGCCCGCACAAGGTCGACTACGACCGTTATCTGGCGCTGGTCCGCTTCGGGCGCGAGCGCAACTGGGATCCCGCGCGCATCGCCGCGGAGAACCCGTTCTGGGTCGCCGATGTCGGCGTCACCGCGATCCTGCTGCGGGCGGAACGTGATCTCGCCCATCTCGCCCGGGAGCTCGGCGACACCACCGAGAAGGAGGCGATCGAGGCCCGCATCGCACGCATGGAAGCCGGGTTCGACCGGTTCTGGAACGAGCGCGCGGGGACATTCTGCTCCTACGATCTGAGATCGGGGCGTCATGCCGAAGCGGCCACCTCGGCCTCGCTGCTGTGCTTCTACGCCGGCGCCGGCTCGCCCGAGCAGCGCGCGCGCGTACTCGACATGACCCGCAAGTGGGCGCAGGAGGTCACCTACCTGACGCCGAGCTTCGAACCGTCGAGCCCGGGCTTCGAGCATCTGCGGTATTGGCGCGGGCCGGTGTGGGCCATGATCAACTTCATGATCGGAGTCGGGTTCGCCGAATGCGGGCACGGCGACCTCGCCGACCGCATCCGCAGCGATACGGCGAGCCTGATCGAACAGTCCGGATTCTCGGAATACTACTCACCCGTTGACGGCAGCGGCGCCGGCGGCGGCGCGTTTTCCTGGACCGCGGCGGTGTGGCTGGCCTGGGCCTCGCCGAACGCCAACGGATTCAACAGGACGGAGCAAACCCATGGCGACCGTTAACCTGCAGGAAGTCCACAAGTTCTTCGGTGATCTCCACGTCATCAAGGGCGTCGATCTCGAGATCGACGACGGCGAGTTCGTGGTGTTCGTCGGGCCTTCCGGATGCGGCAAATCGACCATGCTGCGGCTGATTTCCGGCCTGGAAGAAGCGACGGCCGGCAGCATCATCATCGACGATCGCGACGTGACCGGCCTCGGAGCTTCGGAGCGCGGCCTGGCGATGGTGTTCCAGTCCTACGCCCTCTACCCGCACATGACGGTGCGCGAGAACATGGGATTCGGCCTCAAGCTCGCAGGACGGCCGAAGCCGGAGATCGACGCCGAGGTCGATCGGGCGGCCGAGATCCTGCAGCTCGAACCGCTGATGGCGCGCAAGCCCAAGGAACTGTCCGGCGGTCAGCGGCAGCGCGTCGCCATCGGCCGCGCAATCGTGCGCGCACCGGCCGTCTTCCTGTTCGACGAGCCACTGTCCAACCTCGACGCCGCCCTGCGCGTGCAGATGCGGATCGAGATCGCGCGGCTGCACAAGCGCCTGTCCAAGACGATGATCTACGTGACCCATGACCAGGTCGAAGCGATGACGCTCGCGGATCGGATCGTCGTGTTCGATGCGGGCCACGTGCAGCAGGAGGGCGCGCCGCTCGATCTCTATGCCAGCCCCTCCAACCTGTTCGTCGCGACCTTCATCGGCTCGCCCAAGATGAACATCCTGCCGTGCAAACAGAACGGCGAAGCATTGTCGGCGACGCTGCCCGATGGCTCGATCGTCAAGGCCGAAGCCGACTCCCACACCGACAAGGCAGCCGCGAACTACGGCATTCGCCCCGAGCACATCGGTGTGGTCGACGCGGCCGAGGGCGACCTTCGCGGCGAAGTCGGCGTGGTCGAGCAACTGGGCGGTGACACGTTCATCTACGCCGACGTTGCCGGCGCCGATCCGGTCACGGTTCGGATACCGGGAATCGCTCGCGTTCGCGAAGGCGAGGTCGTGGGCCTGCGCCTCAACCCCCGGCAGGCCCATTTCTTCGACGCCGAAGGCATAGCGATCACCGCGCGCAAGCCGGAGGACATCCACCACTAGAGCGCTCTAAGCCTGATCCCGCCGAGCGCGGAACGGATCAGGCCCCGCCCAGCTTCTCCAGGTGGTGGAGAAGGAGGTCCATCTCGCGGATGGTCGACATCGGCACGCGGGTGAGGTGATCCGACGTGACGGGCGAACTGTTGGCTTCGATGACAATCGGACCGTCGGCGAGAACGGCGATATCGAAGCCGATGAGGACGGCCGGCAGGAACGCCCGGTGCGCCCGAACCGCGAGATCGACGGCCTCCTGCCAATAGGGCACCACCCGGCCCGCAAACACCGCGCCGGTGTCGGGATGCCGGTCGGTCAGATCGAAATCGTGCGTCAGGGCCGCAGCCAGCCGCCCGTTGCCGGGATCGATGGGCGCGGCGAGAGCGCCGGCATGGACATTGTCGACGACCTGCTTGCCCGTCGCGAGCTTGAGGAACGCGTCCGGCATCGGCACCGGCTCACCATTCTCGTCGAGGACGGTGTGGATGCGCAGCGTCTGGAGGGTTGGTCCGCCGATCGCCTCGATCTCGGGATGGTTCGCGAGGCGCTGCTGGATCACCACGCGGTACCTCGTCCTCCGCCAGCGCTCCAGGAGTTGCGCACCGGTCTGACGCTCGCCCCGGTCCGAATGATAGGCACTGTCGCGATAGGTCCAGCGCACCGCGCCCAGCCCGCCCTTGCCGATATTTGGCTTCTCGAACAGGTCCGATTTCGGTAGGTCGTCGCCGCTCACGCATGTCGCCTCGCCACGTCCCGCCACCACCAACAGACGCGGGGTCGGCACCGCGGCGCGACGGAGCTTCTGCTCCACGTAGATCTTGGAGAAGAAGAACATCGGATCGCGCAGATCGAGGCGCTCCGGTTTCAGGGCAAGAAGGTTGGCGGCGAGCGCGACCCCCGGGAAGCCGGAATAGTAGAGATGCGACCTACGGCGGTGTTCGGCGACGAACATCCAGTCGCCGTAGTACATCGGCATCTCATGGAAGGCGCTCAGCAGACCGAAGGTCTCGGGCTCGCGGAGATCGAGCGCAAGCATCTGCGCAAACTGCGCACCCCAGCTTTCGGCGCCATGCGCGCTTGCCTGGCCGCTGTAGCGGCGAATCGCGCGACCAACGCGGACCATCTCGATGGCCGGCGCGAAGAAGAGCGCCGTGCTCACGGCTACGCCGGCGAGATACCGCAGGATGAGCGAGCGCTCCCCGACGTAGCGCGGCATGCCGCAGGTGTACCAGATCTTCAGCTCGCGGGCCCTGCGTTCGTCCGTGCTGTCGGCGCTGATTCGGTGGAAGGCGCGTCGGACGCGCAGGCGCCACGTCGCCGGCAGGGGGACGAGTTCGGTCGCAAACAACGGCAGCCAGAAGGCGGCGTAGTACCACCCCAGCGACCGTGTCAGTTCCGCAGCGTGCGACAGCGCCCGGGCCATGGCGCCATGGTACGCGCCCCGGCCGATCGGGCAAGGCTAGGAGTTGTTACACAGCCAAAGAGGTCACCCTATGCGCGCGCGGCGAGACGGAGAGCGATACGGCGCCTATTCGACGAGCAGGGGCGCAAGGAACCCGGCGACGGCGCGCTCATAGCCGGCCGGGTCGGCATTCCAGCCACGCACATGCCCGACACCGGACAACCTGATGTAGGACACCAAGTCGGACCGTGCGGCGGCCAGCGCATCGCTGGTACGCACATGCACGGTCTGATCGGCATCGCCATGGATCAACAGGATCGGCACGGCAAGCTCCGCCGAACGGCCAAGATAGTCGAAGTCCGACCACGCCAGGCCGTAACGCACGGACGCGGCCACCTTGCCGAGGACCGTCAGCCCGCCCCACAGCTCCATGCGCTCCGCGCCATAGTAGACCACGTCGCCGAAATCGAGCATGGGCGAGTCGAGCACGACCGCGCGAACCCGGTCTGCAAGTGCCGAGCGGTAGAGGAAGTTCATAGAGATAGCGCCGCCCATGCTGTAGCCGACCAGGACGACGTCGTCGGCGCCCGCCTCCAGCGCGTGGGCAACGGCCGCCTCGAGGTCGCGCCATTCCGACTGGCCGTAGTCGAACCTGCCGCTGGTGGATCGCGGCGCGCCGACATCGTTGCGATACGTGATCATCATGGTCGGCAGGCCGAGCGCGGCGAGCGCCGGCAGGACGCGCAGGCCTTCCTCGCGGCCAACCCCGCGACCGTGGACAAACACTGCCCACGTGGTCGCCCGTCCGTCGACCAGCCAGGCCTTGAGGCCGCCGATCTCGGACGGAAATTCGATCTCGGTGAACGGAAGTCCGTGCGCCTCCATCGGATCACCGGTGAACGCCATGACGTCGAGGCGGGCCGCCTCGCCGGCTGCCAGGCCGGCAACCACGCCGCTCAGGGCGCGGGTCACGACATCGGTGCCGAGGTCCAGGATACCGGCGACATCGACACGGGCGGCGGCCGAGGCGGTTTGCAACCGGAAACGTCCGGGCTGCCGCCAGTCGCCATGGGTCATGTCCGTCGCGGCGGTCGTCTCCAGCGTGATGTCGCCGGAGCCGATGCGCACGATCCGCAGATCGAGCGTCGGCGGGCCGTGATCGACGGCGAGCGCCTGACGCTCGACCTCGCCGGCATAGTACCAGCCGACCGCACCGGCGGCCGCGACCAGCACGCCGACGACCACGGCACCGATGATGATGACAATCCGCAAGACAGATGCTCCCCGCACGACGCGGGCATTCTGCCACGATCTCGGAATGTGCGGAACGGGACCTCGCGCGTTCCTCGGATCCCGCGCGGTTTGACGCCTTGTTATTGTCGGGATGTCGCTGGTGAACTACGGTGGCTGGCGAGCGCCAGAGGGCTCGTATCGTCCTGCCGTCGGAGGACCGTAGGATGCGGAAGAAAGGCTGCCACGCCGTGGCTGCGGCCTTGGCAATGGGTGTGTTCCTGCCGGGTGCCGCCACGGGCGAGGAGACCGGACTGCTTGGGAAGCTGTCCCTCGCCGACGGACCCACCAGCTATATGGTGTTCGGCGGTTTCGACCTTGGCGACCAGGTCCTGTTCAAACTGCTTACGACGCCCTGGTTGTTGAACACCGGCGGGGACTTCGGGCGCGACAAATTCGTGGGCGCCGCTGTCTCACACGAGGTTGTTCGCTTCTTCAACCACTTCTCGGTCGAGGCCGAGTTGGGCGGCGGCGTGCGCGTTGAACCGTCTGTCGATCATTTCAGCCCCGAGATCTGGGGCGCAGCCAACCTGAAGTATGACGGCTTTCCGTGGAACCACCTCGTTCGCACCACGCTCGGAGCATCCATAGGATTGAACTGGGTCGCCAAGATCCCGCCAAGCGAACACTATCCCGGCATACCGGATGCGGCGCGCCTCCTGATCTATACCGGCCCCGAGATCGCCTTCTCGCTTCCGGACCGGCCTGAAACCGAGTTGGTCTTTCGCATCCATCACCGCTCCAGCGGCTACGGCCTGATGTGGGGGGCGTCGTCAGCCTCGGACGTGTTCACCATTGGCCTCCGCTTTCGACGATAGGGTCGATACGCAGGCCCCACATCCATTGGTCTCAGCCCGGGCTAGCCGACCACCCGGACGCCGGCGAAGGAGGCCGCGATGTCGGCGGCTGCCTCTGGAGGCAGAAGTACCAGGCCGGTCGACAAAGCATCGGCCAGCGCCGCCGTCTGAGCTTCAACGGAAACCTGCCGGCCGATCGGGGCGGGCCGCCCCGTCTTCGGATCGAGGATGTGGCTCACCCGACCTTCGGCGTCGAACGTCGTACCGGCAGCATCCGACGTCGCCAACGCGCGATCTTCAAGCGCGACGAGCCCGCCGCCCGCCAGGCGGACCGGCCAGGACGAACCGTCGGACCGCCCGCCCAGCGCCCGCATCTCGCCCACATTGACCAAGGTGTGATCCACGCCCTCGCTGCGCAGGAGGTCGGCGACCCGGTCGGTGATGTAGCCCTGCGCAATGCCGTTCAGCGTCAGCGCCATGCCGGGCCGCGCGAAGGCGATCCGGTCGCTTGCGACGGCTACATGATCGAAGCCGGTCACGGTTGCCGACCAGCGATCGTCCCCCTGTCCGCTGTGGTGACGGGCGAGCCGCGCCCAGTGGGGCTGGATCGTTGGGTCGAAGGCGCCACCAGTAGCCCGGTGGACGCTCCGCGCGATCGTGAGCAGCGCGACGAGATCCGCATCCGGCGCATCGAGATGCCCGTCGCGATTGAGGCGGTTGAGGGCGCTGTCGCGAACATACAGGCTGAACAGGTGTTCCAGCCGAACGATCTCGTTGCGACACCGCGCGACGATCGCCGCGGCCGATTCGCGATCACCGATGTCGATGCGAATCTCGGCCGGCGCACCGAGCGCCACACCCCGCCAGACGTAGGTATCTCGGCTGCGGCCGGATGCCGGAAAACCCATTAGTCCGCCGGCCGCTGCAGCCCCGGCAACGGCGAGGAAACGGCGGCGGGAGAGCGGCGTCATGCCGGCCCCTCCCCGTGGGTGGCCGGCGGCTGGTGGTCGATCTCGACCGGCGCCAGCACCATCGCGTCCTCGATCGCGGCAAACGGGATCACCCGTCCGCCGTGGCTTTCGGCGAAGGCCTCGGCCGCCGCCCGATCGGAAAACGGCACCAGTTCGGGCGCGCCCATACCGCCCCGCCGGCGGCTTCCCTCGACGAAGGTCGCGGTGGATATCTCGATCCAATTCGCGGTTCCGGGCTCGTCCCAGCTTACCGCCCTGGCCATGTCGTTGACGTAGATCACCGCGATCTCCGCCGACTCCTCGGGCATGCGATCGAAGGCGAGCGCGTCGCGCACCTGCGAAAACCACAGAGGATGATCGAGGCCGGCCAGGTGGACCTGGGCCTTCGGCCCCGGATGTTCCAGGACATTCATCTGGCAGAAATGCCCGGCGGCCTCGGCCGTCAGCTCGATCGCGGCGGGCAGGTCGGTTTCCGTTGCACCCGAACACGCGGCGAGCCAGCCCGACGCGGCCAGGGCGACGACGATGCGGTTCATGGTTCGATCCTCCTGAACACGGCGACCGTGGCCGCCAGCAGAACGACGAGCCACCCGATCAGGGTGGCGATGGGGGCAAAGGCCGGCAGGCCCAGCGTCAGCGGCGCAACGGCGAGGTTCGACTCCATCTGCGCTTCGATCGCGAGCAGATTGAACAGCCGAAAGGCGTCGGTGGGACTGAACGCCAGCAGCCACGGGAACACCGTCTTGGTGAAGACGCCGCCATCGTCGGCGACCACGGCGCCAAGCAGCGCCACGTCGACCATCACCACCACGACGATCCACACGCCGACGGCAAGGCTCGCGGCCGCGGCCGGCTGTCGCGCCGTCACGCTGATGAGGTTCCCCACGGCCAGGAAGACCAGACCGAGCAGGACGGCGGTCCATTGCAGCCGGAAGATGTCGCCAAGGCCGGTGCTGATGTCGCCGCCCCCGACCGCGATCGCGACCACCGCCGATCCGATACCTATGCCGACCGCGATGACGACGACGATCGCCTGGGCGACGAACTTGCCGGCGATGATCTGCCAGCGACGCACCGGACAGGTCATGACCAGCGGCAACGTTCCGCGGTCGACCTCGCCACCGATGGCGTCATAGGACAGGAGCAGCGCCAGCAGCGGCACCAGATAGACGCAGAGTGTCGCAAGACTCGAGGCAGCGACGGTCAGCGGGCCGGCGCTGGTCGTGCCCGAGGCCGCCGAACCGGCAAAGACGAGGATGAGGCTGAGCAGGGTCATGATGGAGATCGCCGTCACGATCCACCGGTTCCTGAACGCGATGCGGAATTCCAGTCCGGCAACGTTGGCGATCGCGCTCATGATGGCTCACCCCGCCCTTCGTCCGGCCGGCTGTAGAAGCGATAGATGTCTTCGAGGCTCGGCGGCACCACGTCGATGTCTTCCACGACGGCGCCGAGGGCCGTGACATCGGCCAGGCGGCGGACCTTGTCTTCTGCCGCACAGGTCAGCTCCACGACCGCACCGTTGATCCGCTTGGCATCCATGCGCGCGGCAAGGTCGTCGGCCGTATCCTGCGGCACGTGGACCCGGATGCGGATCGGGATCCGTGACCGGGCGCGGAGCTCCGCCATGCGACCGTCGGCAACGATGTGGCCTTCGCGCAGGATGACGATCCGGTCGGAGCGCGCCTCGACCTCGGTCAGCGCGTGCGACGACTGGATGATGGCGGCGCCGTTGCCGGCGAGTTCGGCGATGATCTCGTAGAAAAGCTCGCGCGAGACCGGATCGAGCCCGGAGGTCGGCTCGTCGAGGATCACCAGCTTCGGTTGGCCGATCAGAATCTGGGCGAGGCCGAGCCGCTGGCGCATCCCTTTGGACAGCGTGGCGATACGCCGGCGCGCGGCGTTGGCCAGGCCGACGCGCTCCAGGATCGCGGGCCCCTCCCCCCGGTTCCCCTTCTTGAGACGGATGAAGAAATCCAGCTGCTCGCGCACCGAGAGCGCTTTGTGGAACGCGACGTTCTCCGGCAGATAGGCGACCTGCGGGCGCACGCCGGCATCGTCGGGCGCACCGCCAAGGACGGTCAGGCGGCCGCGATCGGGCCGGATGAGACCGAGCACCAGCTTGAGCAGGGTCGTCTTGCCCGCGCCGTTGTGGCCGAGCAGCGCCAGCCTCTGACCGCCTGACACCGTGAGGTCGATATCGCTCAGCGCCAGGATGTCGCCGTAGGAGCGGCTGACGCCGGCAAGGGTGACGACATCGCTCATGGCTGACCTCCCATGGCTGCGGAGTGCGCGACCGGCGTCATCAGCGGCCGGCTGTCGATGATGCCGCCCGGCAGAAGTGCGGGGAACTTGGCCTGCGCCCAGCGGATGAGTTGCACGGCGGGGCTACCGAGCAGGAGACGCGCCGCCGGCTGGGTCCACAGGATGTGGTCCATCATGTCGTTGGGGCGATAGGCGGTGTCGGCGATGCCGTTGCCGTCGATGTCGAAGGCCGCGTGATCGCTCCAGTAATTGCCGCGGCCCTCGTCGCTCCAGTCGAGCCAGCGCGAGCCGACATACTTCACCTGCACGCGATTACCGATGAAGGCGTTGCCGACGATGTCGTTGCGCTCCGACCCGGCCGTGAAGTGGATGCCGATCGGGCACGCTTCGAACCGGTTGTCGAGGACACGGTTCTTGTTGGCGTTGTACATGAACAGGCACTTCTCGCCGCCGCCGGTCACGGTGTTGCCCTCGACCAGCGCGTCGTTGGCGTAGTTGAGCATGATGCCGTGATCGCGGTCGCGGCTGGACACGTTGTCGCGCACGACGAGATCGCGCGAATACATGAGCGCGTAGCCGACATGGTTGTCACGCGACACGTTGCCGGCGATCTCACTGTCCTGCGTGTACATGTAGTGGATAGCGAAGCGCAGATCGGTGAAGCGGTTGTCGCGGAACACGTTGCGCTTGCTGGTGTTCACGAAGATGCCGTCGCGGCCGTAACGGACATCGTTGTCTTCCACGACCGTTCCCGGCGCGTTCCAGATGTAGATGCCGTTGCCGCGCGCGTTCATGCGGTGGTCGCGCCGGCCGATGATCTCGTTGCCGGCAACGCGAGCGTCCTTGGCGCCGTGGATGTCGATACCGAACAGGTTCCCGGTCAGACGGTTATCGATGATCTGCGCGCCGGTCGCCGTCTTCGTCGCCTTGATGCCCGAATCCAGATCCTCGTGGGATGAGCCCGATCCGCGCACATGCAGGCCCCTGACGGTCACGCCGGGCACGGTGATGGTCACGACGGTGCCCTGGCCGTGACCGTCGACGATCGCACCCGGCTCGCCGAGGAGCGTGAGCTCGCGGTCGACGACAACCGGGCCGTCGTGGAGACCGGGGGCGAGCCGGATGACGTCACCCGGCTCGCTGGTGTTGATGGCGTCCTGCAGCGCCTCGCCGACCGCGACCTGCCGGTCACGCGCAAGGGCGGTCTCGCCCCATGCGAGTGTGGCCGTCAGGATCGCGATCGTCAGGGCGAAGCGCTGCAACACGGGTCGATACCTCAGCTTGCGCGCGGCTCGACGATCATCCGGCCGCGCATCTCCATGTGGAGCGCGTGGCAGAACCACTGGCAGTAGTACCAGTGCACGCCCGGCCGATCGGCGATGAACGTCGCCGACGCCGTCGCCTGCGGACCGACCTCGAACGCAATGCCGTGGTTGCCCAGGGTGAAGCCGTGGGTGAGGTCGTCCACATCGTCGATGTTGGTGATGTAGATCGTGACCTCGTCACCCTGCTTCACCGTGAACTGCTCCAGCGAGAAGGTCGGCGCCACCGAGTACATGTAGACGCGCACCTTGTTGCCGTCGCGGATCGGCTCGTCGGCCCCATCTTCCAGGTCCACGCCGTCGGCTTCCGCCTGCTTGCGGGCGTCCTCCCACATGGGATCGTCGCGCTCCCAGATCTGCAGCGGGTTCACCTTGGACGCGTGAACGATGATGCAGTCATGGGGCTCCGCGAAGGTCGGACCGTCATGGACGACCTTTGGCGGATCGAGCGAGATGTCGATGAGCTGCTCGTTCTCCGGCTTGAGCGGCCCGACATTGAGGAACCGGTCCTTGGAGAACTTGTTCAGCGACACCAGCCACTTGCCGTCGGCCTCCTTGGTCTCGCCCATGGAGGAGTGGTTATGGCCCGGCTGGTACTGCACATCGGTCTTGGCCAGGATCGGATCCACGTCCTCGCCGGCATACTGCCGGAGTGCCGCGTCCATGTTCCACTTGGCCATCTGGCTGTCGAGGAACAACGTGGTGTAGCAGTTGCCCTCACCGTCGAACGCCGTGTGCAGCGGTCCGAGGCCCAGTTCCGGCTCGGCCACCACGCACGAGCGCGGATCGGCACCCTCGAACACGGCATCGATCTTCTCGAAGTCCATGACCGTGACGGTCGGCGACAGCTTGCCGTTGATGACGATGTGCTTGCCGTCCGGTGCCGTGTTGCAGCCGTGCGGGCTGTTGGGTATCGGCACATAGGCGGTGTAGCGCGAGCCGTGACGGCCATCGAGCACCGGCACGCCGTTGTGTTCGACGAAGTCGCCATTGGCGACGCCTTCCTCGATGCGTGCGATGTTGAAGATGACCGCCCAGTCGGTCTCGCTCTCAGTCATCTCGGCGAGCGTGACGCCGCCTTCCGAGTTGTAGCAGGTCGAGACCGCGTACTTGCCCTGGTAGTCGGCATCGCAGTTGTCGAGGTTGCCGTCGACGATGACCTGCCACGCCACCTCCATCGTGTCGCCGTCGATGGCGCTGAAGATCGCGACGTACTTCTCCGGCTCATCGAGGATGCGGCCGTCGTTCGGCAGCGGGATGCGATGCTCGCCATTGGCAAACACGTAGCCGGTCCGCGGGAACTTCTGCGGGCGCAGGCCGTGGATGTCGCTGGCGTTGGGGATCTCGATGATCTTGTCGCACTTCATGACGTCGCAGCGCACCCGCGCGACGCGCGTGTTCGCCTTGTCGTTCATGAACAGGTAGCGACCGTCATACGTGCCGTCGGTGAACGACATGTGCGGATGGTGCAGATCGCCGTTCTCATAGGTCTTGAGACCGTGCCGGGCGAGGAACTCCTTCGATTCCGGCAACAGACCGTCGGTCAGGACCTTCAGGCTTTCGTTGGTCTGGCCCCACCCGGTGGCACTGCACCGGTTGAAGACCGGCACACGCAGCAATTCGCGCATCGACGGCAGACCGATGATGCGCATCTCGCCGGACTGGCCGCTCGACCAGAACCCGTAATACTCGTCGAGTTCACCCGGCGCGAGGGCGTAGTGCTGCCCGGCACCCTGGGCCCTGGCCGGCGACGTGGCGCCGCCCCCGAGCACGGCCGCGGTACCGCCCACGGCCGACGCACCGACGACCAGGGCCGTGGTCGCCGAGCCGCCCAGCATGGTGCGGCGCGTGATCGCAAGACCATCGCGTTCCTGATCGTGAAGTTTGCTCTTGTCAGTCATCACTTCTCTCCTTTCGCTCCCAAGTGCATTACGACCGGCGACGCCCGCTACGCGGCCTCGCCGGTCGCCCGATTTCTCGCGATAAACGCTTCGCGACTCTGACGTTTCTTGATGCACACCGGGCACTTCTGATCGTGCTGGTAGAGGACCTGGCAGTGCATGCAGTAGAGACATTCGTTGACGTTGATCTGCCCGCGCGGATCGATGGCCTGGACCATGCATTCCTTGGCGCAGCGGGCGCACGGCGCGCCGCATTCGCGGTAGCGGTGCAGCCATTCGAAGATGCGGATCTTGGACGGGATCGACAGCGCCGCGCCGAGCGGGCACAGATAGCGGCAGTAGAACCGCTCCACGAACAGGCCGATCGCCAGCACCGCGCCGACGAAGGCGAGGAACGGCCACGCGCGCTGGAACTTGAGCACGATCGCGGTCTTGAAGGGCTCGACCTCGGCGAACTGTTCGGCGAGCGGCAGCGAGTACAGCGACAGGCCGAACAGGGCGAGGAAGATCACGTATTTGAGCGGCCACAGGCGCTCGTGCAGCGCCCACGGCACCTCGAACTGGGGGATACGCACCAGCTTCGCCAGCCGGTTGGTGAGCTCCTGCAGCGCGCCGAACGGACACAGCCAGCCGCAATAGGCGCCCCGCCCCCAGAAGACGATCGAGGCCGCTACCCCGAACCACAGGACGAAGATCAGCGGATCGATGAGGAAGGCGTCCCAGCTGAAATCGGTGGTGACGGCGCTGGTGAAGGCCATCACATTGACCACCGAAAGCTGGGCGTTGGCGTACCAGCCGATCCAGAACAGCGTGAAGGTCAGGAAACCGATGCGGAACCAGAAGACGACGGTTTCGTTGCGGGTGAGCGGCACCTGGAAGAAGAACAGACCGGTCAGCACCGCCATGGAGGCGCCGAGGATGCCGATATCGACCGCCCGGTCGCGCCATATGCGTTGCCACAGGGCCTGCTTGGCCGCCGCCTCGTCGCTCGCGTCGGCAGCCGCGGACGGAGCGATCACGCCGACCCCGACCTCGCGCAGATAGGTCTGCGGCAACTGCGCCGGCAGATCGAACGTCAGGAACGACTTGTCGATGGCGCCGATGGCGCGCTGGACCAGCAGTTGCAGCCGCCACGGTGCCGTCGGGTCGAAGCCGGTACCGGCGGGTATCCGAAAGAGGTCGAGTTCGGTGAAACTCGGCGCACCGTCGGCGGCAAGCGTGCCGATGCGGCGATGCTGCCGATCGCGGAACCGCACGCTGACGTCACCCTGGATGACCTGGATGCGGTCGAAGACCCCGCCGCGCACATAACCGGACCCCTTGAACGAGTACGGCCCGCGGCCGGCCACCAGAATGGCGTGGTCACCGGGCTCCATCTCGTCGACGAGGTTGCCGTACTCGGCTTCGCCCAGAAGGCTGAGGCCGATCGCCGGCACGCTCGCAAGCCCCACATGGAGATCGATGAAGGTGTCGGTGGGGTCGCCGCTCTCCGGCCGCGCCGCCGCCTTCGCGTCGCCGCGGTCGACAAAGGCCTGGTTGACCTGGCCGATATCGAGCGTGAGCCGACTGACCGCGCCGTCGCGCGCCAGATCCTGCCAGGTGCTAATGCCAGTGACATCGGGATCGATCTCGTAGCGCGGCCCCGTCGCCGTAACCGGCGGCTCCAGACCGCCGAGCCCGAGCCTGCGCGCCACCTTGAGGCCGGCCCGCACGATCGAATCGTCGATGACGATGATCGTGACCGTTGCCCCGGAGATGATTTCGAGATCGTGGCCGACGCCTTCCGCCTCGGCCTCGATCTTGAGATCGAGGCCGGCGTAGCGCTCCGTCAGCGCCTTGATCTTGCTGTCGGGAATCCCGATCAGGACGATCGGCTCCGCGTGCTCCACGAGTCGCACGCCGGTGACGATCGCGTCGGCGTCGACGGCCGCGACGATGTGGATCGGCTTGCCGGAGTAGCCGGTGGTCGACACGTAGTCGGACGTCAGGAACGCCCACGCGACAACGCCGTCCGCGCCGATGAGCGGCACGACCGCCGGATCCTCCCTCGGGAATCCGTAGGCGGTCGCCTCCGGATGGAGCGCAGAGGGCTCCACCTCGGCGAGGAAGCCGACCAGGCGGTCGGTGCTGCGGGCGTGCGCCGGCAGAGCCGCCGCGATCAGCATCGCGAAAACAAGCAGGGCGCCCGAAGCGAGGATCAGGTGCCTGACGCCGGTCAGGGGCTTGCCAAGCGCCCCCGCTTCCGGCTTCGATTCGCGATCGGCCAAATCAGCCATGACGCTCTCAATTGGTATCAAAAATACCATTTGCAGGTTAGGCTGCTACCCGTCTTGACCTCGATCAACAGAAACGAACTTTTCGATGCGACTGACCCGGTTTTCCGACTTCGGACTGCGCGCACTGATGCGCATGGCCTCCGACCCCGAGCGCCCCTATTCGACCGCCGAGATTGCCGAGGAGTTCGGCATCTCGCGCCACCACCTGACCAAGACCATCGCGGCGCTGGCGACCGCCGGGATCGTCGAGACCCGGCGCGGCACGGGAGGCGGCGCGGTGTTGGCGCATCCGCCGGGCGATTTGCGCCTCGGCGACATCGTCGCGGTGCTCGAACGCAACTCGGTGCTGGTGGAGTGTTTCGCGCCCGATGGCGGGGCCTGCGTGATCACGCCGACATGCCGCCTGAAGGTCATGTTGTCGAAGGCGCGGGCACAGTTCATCGAATCGCTGAACGCCCACACGCTGGCCGACTGCGCCTTGCCGCCGAAGCCTCCGCCCGGCGGCGACCAGCTCGAATCCGAATCGCGGTCGGTCAGTCCTCGAAGATAGCGACGGCGCGGGTGAAGCCGGCGGACGCGCCCCTGATCTTGTAGGGGAAGCAGGCGATCCGGTAGCCGGTCGGCGGGAGCTGGTCGAGATTGGCGAGCTTCTCGATGTGCCCGTAGCCGATCTCCATGCCGGCGCGGTGCCCTTCCCAGATGATCGCCGGGTCGTTGGTCTCGGCAAACCTCCGGGCCGTATGGACAAAGGGCGCGTCCCAGCTCCAGCCGTCCGTGCCGGTGATGCGCACGCCGCGTTCCAGCAGATAGAGCGTGGCCTCGCGGCCCATGCCGCAGCCGGCGCTGACATAATCGGGCTGGCCGTAGCGGGCACCAGCGGCGGTGTTGACGACGACGATGTCGAGCGGCTGCAACGCGTGACCAATGCGCGTCAGCTCGGCCTCGACATCGGCGGCAGTGGCCACGTAGCCGTCCTCGAAATGGCGGAAGTCGAGCTTCACACCGGGATTGAAGCACCATTCGAGTGGCATCTCGTCGATCGTCATGGCGCGCTCGCCGCCATTCATCGTCGAGGCGAAATGCCAGGGTGCGTCGAGATGGGTCCCGTTGTGGGTGGTGATCCTGAGCTGTTCCAGCGCCCAGCCTTCGCCGTTTGGGAGCTGGTCTTTCGTCAGCCCGGGGAAGAACGAGCGGATCTGGTCGACCGTTGCCCGATGGTCGACATAGTCGATCTCCGGCAACGCCATCGGCGGGTCGGAGGCGACGCCCGTCTCGAGGGGCACCGAGATATCGACGATGCGACGGGACATACGGGTCTCCTCAGCGGCCGATCAGCACGGTTGCGAGCCACGGGAAGGCGAGAACAAGGACGAGCACAAACACCATCATCAACGCAAAGGGCGCCGCGCCCCGGAAGATTTCGCCAAGCGATATGGTCGCGTCGTCCAGCGTCGACTTGATGACGAAGACCGAGATGCCGAACGGCGGCGTCAGCAGGCCGATCTCGACGGCGATCACCGTGACGATGCCGAACCAGATCAGGTCGACGCCCATTGGCTCGATGACCGGCAGCATCAGCGGCACGAGAACGAGCATGATCGAGGACGAATCCAGGATCGTGCCCATCGCCACGACCAGCAGGACATAGGCGATGATGACGCCCCAGAAGCCGATGTCGGCGGCGGCGACGAACGCCCCGAACTCGTTCGGCACGCCGGAAATGGCCAGCATGCGGGAGTACATCTGCGCCGCAATGATGAGGAAACAGACCGAAGCCGTCACGAGCCCCGTGTCCGTGAGCACGTTCCAGAACTTGGCCGGTGTCAGCGCGCGGCGGAAAAGCCCTATGACGATGGCGCCGAGGCAGCCGACCGCGCCGGCCTCGATGGGGGTGAAGAAGCCGGAATAGATACCACCCAGCACCAGGAGGATAAGCCCGGCGATCGGCAGACCCTTGGCAAGCATCTCGCCGGCCGAGAGATCGTGCTCGCTGTCGCCTGTGATGTTCTCGCCGATGAAGGACGGCCAGAACACGGCCATGGCGATGACGCCGGCGGCGAAGACAATGGCGAGCACGATGCCTGGAATGATGCCGGCGATGAACAGGTCGCCGACGGACTGCTCCGTCAACAGGCCGTAGAGGATGAGAAGAAGGCTCGGCGGGATGAGCATGCCCAGCACGGACGAGCCGGCGACCACGCCGACGGAGAACTTCTTGGTGTAGCCGTGGCGCGTCATCTCGGGCACGGCGATACGGGTGAAGACGGCCGCGGACGCGATCGAGATGCCGGTGATGGCGGCAAAGATGGCGTTGGCGGCCACGGTCGACACACCCAGCCCGCCGCGCAGACGCCGGAAGAGCTGCGCGGCGACGTCATAGGCGTCACGTCCGAGACCGGTCACCGAGACCAGAAAGCCCATCATGACGAACAGCGGCACGACGCCGAAGAAATAGGACGAGATGGTTTCCGACGCGGCCAGCGCCAGCAGCTTGCCGGCGAGCACGGGCGATCCCTTGATCGCCCATACGCCGACATAGGAACAGAGCATCAGCGCGATCGGCACCCACAAGCCGGCGTAGACCAGCACGATCATGGCGCCGAGCGCCACCAGGCCGACCTCGAAAGCGCTCACTGGCCGGCTCCGGCGGGGCTTCCGGGATTGAAGACACCCACCAGCGAGATGACCGCCCTGATGGCGATCTGCACCATGAGAACGGCGCAGCCGACGAGGATAGCGAGTTTCACCGGCCATTCCGGCGCGGTGAAGTCGCCGACGGTCCCGACATAGGTGCCGCGCTCCCAGGCCTTGATGAAAAGCGGCTGGCTGGCGGCATAGGCGAAGCCGATGAGCGCCAGGGCGGCGACGGAATAGACGAACTCGACCGCGTGGCGTGTCCGCGGGAAGCGTCGCTCAAGGATACGGAGAAAGGCGTCGGTGCGGGTGAAGCGTCCCATGCGGAAGGCCTGCGAGACCTGCAGGAAGACGATCGCCACGATCGACATGGAGACGATTTCGGGGACACCGGAGATCGGTGACAGAAACAGTTCGCGACCGATGACGTCGGCGTTGACCAGCACCATCAGCCCGATGATCAGCAGGGTGCCGATGACGTTGAGCGTCGTGGAGATGGCGTCGGCAAGGGCGCGAAGGCTTGCAAAGGGACCGGAGCCGCCCTGGGGCGGCTCCGGCGTCGTGTCGAGAACCATGAAGTGCCCTGGAGTCCTAGTTCTGATCCCAGTTGCGCACGGGCGTTCCGCCGGCAGCACGGACGGCGTCCATGTAGGCCTTCAGGATTTCCGTACCGGGCTTGCCCTCGCTGTCAACCTGTTCGGCCCAGGTCTGCGCGACATTGTCCATGCCGCTCGCCCATTGCTGGCGGAAGTCCTCGTCCACTTCCACGATCGTTGCGCCCAGCTTGGCCATTTCCGCAAACGCTGTCGTCACGGCCTGGTCGAGATCCTCAAGATACGCCGCCTTGTAGGCGTCGCCGCCTGTCCTCAGCGCGTCCTGCACCACCTCGGGCAGACCGTCGAACCAGTCCTTGTTGGCGCCGATCCCGCCGGCGTACTGCGCACCGAAGCCGACCTTGGTGATGTAGGGCGCCACCTCGTAGAGCTTGCCCGGAAGGGCGGCGGAAGCGAAGACGATGATGCCGTCATAAACGCCCGTCTTGACCTCATTGTAGTAGGTGGTGAGGTTGCCGGACACGCCGACCGCGCCGGTGCCGGCCAGCCAGTTCACCGCCGGACCGGGGGCGCCGATCTTCTTGCCCTTGAGGTCGTCCATCGAGTTGATGGGGAAGTTGGTCATCAGCAGGTAGTCGTCGACCGCGACCGGACCACCGAGATATTCCAGACCGTTCTCCTCCCAGGTGCTCCGCATCAGGGGATCGTCGTGAAGACCGTCGATGGTCTCGATCACCAGGCCGGGATCGCTCGACACGAAAGGCGTGTAGTAGCTGACGTTCTGCAGCGACAGCTTGGCGGGATCGAACAGCGACGAGATGTTGCCCATCTCGGCCAGGCCCTCTTCGACGGCCTCGAGTTCTTCGCCGACCTTGGCAAGCGAACCGCCGTACTGTTCCTGCCAGTTGATCGCGTAGCCGGAGCCTTCGAGTTCCTTGTTGACGGTCGGGATGAACGCCTCGCTGACGAGCCGCACCCAGCGGAACACGGGTGGGTGTCCGGTGACGTAGGTGGCGTCGATCGTCTCGGCACCCGCAACACCCGCAGTGGTGACCGCGATGGCCGCGGCAAGCCCCAGTTTCATGTTTCTCAGCATCGCTTCCTCCTGTTTGTCACATCCCGCCAGGACCGTCGGTCGGTAGCGGGTCGATTCCTTCCGGGCCGAGGGCGGCGGGATCAGCCCGTCGATCGCATCGCGCCGGCCTCGGGGTTGCGTCGGCTCCGCCACGGACCGTCGGCGGCCCGGTTCGCCTCGCCGAACGCATCGAAGGCCCGAGAGCCGGGCAAGTAGGCGGTCTCGAACGACGGCCGCCGTCGGACGCGCGCGTACCAGTCGGTCACGCCCGGCAGGTCGCTCCACATGTGGGCGAGGCCCAGATCCTCCATGCGCACCACGGTCGGCGTGATGCTGACATCGGCCAGCGTGTACATGTCGCCGACCAGCCAGGGGCCGGAGTCGAGAGACGTCTCCATCCGCTCCAGCGTTGCCCGCAGCCGGTCGAGCGAGACCCGGATGTCGGCCTCGCTGAAACCCTCCTGCCCCATCCGGCGATAGAAATCCTTGCGCAGCGGCCGCTTGGCCGCGCGCTTCTCGAAGTCGTCCGGGCTCAGGTCACGGAAGCTCTGCACGAAGAAGCGGTTGAACGACGGGTAACGGATCGCGGTCGTCGGCACTTCGTCGATGTACTGGCGCCATGCGCGCATGCGCGCCCGGTCCACGGGATCGGCCGGCCGAACCGGATGGTCGGGGAAGACGTCGTCGAGGTATTCGTTGATCACGGAGCTGTCGACGATCGCCTGGCCGTCATGGACCAGCGCCGGCACGACACCGTTCGGGTTGATCCTTAGATACCAGTCCTGGAGATGCTCCTCGCGCTCGAGCGCGACGTACCGGCTCTCCCAATCAAGCTGCTTCTCGGCGAGCGCGAGCCGAACCTTCTGACTGCAGGTCGAGATCGGGTGATGATAGAGTTCAAGCATGGCTCCTCCCACGAGGCACGGCAGGTCGACCGGCAGCATTGGGCGGTTTTCCGGCCTGGGCGGCGGGCGTTTCTCCACGTCCCTTCAGCAGCCACGGGAAGGTTATCGGCGGCCAATGTATCAGGCAAGAAAATTGCAAGAATAGATGATATTCACTTCATAAATAGTTCGCATTCGCGCATTTACGTCGACAGATCGCCGGCCGGCCGACTAGGAACGGAGGACATGCGGCAAGAGGAACGACCGGGATGACCGAACATTCACAACGATTGGAGGGCAGGGTCGCGCTCGTCACCGGCGGCGCTTCCGGCATCGGCCGCGCCGTCGCCGCTCGCTTCCGCGAGGAAGGTGCGGAGGTGTGGATCGGCGATGCCAACACCGCCGCGGCCGACGCTACGGCAGCCGAGATTGATGCGCGAACGCACCCGCTCGACGTCACCGCGCCGGAGCAATGGGACGACCTGGTCGCCCGCATTGTCGCGGAGGCAGGCCGGTGGGACGTGCTGGTCAATGCGGCCGGGATTTCCAGGTTCGATCGGCCACAGGACCCGGAACACCTGGCCGTCGACGACTGGCGGGCGATCAACGCCGTCAACGTCGAGGGGACGGTGCTCGGCTGCCGCGCCGCGATCGCGACCATGAAGTCGGGCGGCGGTTCGATCGTCAACATCGCGTCGATCGTGGCGCTGCGCTCCACCCCAACGCTCGCCGCCTACGGCGCGTCCAAGGCCGCCATCCATCAGTACACGCAGTCGGTGGCGGCCTGGTGCGCCCTCAAGGGCTACGCCATCCGCTGCAACATGGTGCTGCCCGGTATGATCGATACACCGCTCGTCGCCGACATGCCGGCCGACTATCGCCAGGCCTGGGAAGAGATCATTCCCATGGGGCGGTATGGCGACCCGGGGGACGTGGCTGCCGCGGTCGCATTTCTGGCCAGCGACGAAGCCTCCTACGTCACCGGTTCCGGGTTGACGATCGATGGCGGCATCGCCGCCCGGCCCCCGCTGTGGCGAGGCTGACAGCGGCGGCACGCGCGCGTGACGCTAGGCCGCCTGCCCGTCGATCTCCTCGATCGCAGGCAGCCCGTCGGCGACCGTGGTCATCTGTTCGATCATCCACAACGTGTCCGGGTCGCTGTTGCGGTGATGGTGCCACTGCACGCTTTCGTACAGCAGTGGAATCCGGAACGGCGGCTTGAAATAGCGCAACGGCAGGTCACCCGGAATCTGCGGCACCAGACGCGAGTGGATGGTCGCGATGTAGGGCGTGTCGACGACAAAGAGCGGCACCTGCGAGAAGCTCGGCACCCGGCAGGCGACATCCACGTCAAGCTTCTGTTTGGCGAAGGCGAGTTCGATCTGGCTCTGCCGGGCGTAGGCGGTCACGACGTGGCGCAACCGCATGAAATCCTCAAGCCGGAGTTCCTCGCCGACCTCGTTGTTGCCGGTCCACGCGATGCAGGTGAAGTCCTCGCCGAAGAGGCGCCGGTGGGGATATCCCTCAAGCAGCGCGTGTTCGGGAAACACCAGAAAGTCCACGTCGCCCCGACGCAGATTGTCTTCGGCTGCCTCGGTGATGACCCGCAGTTCAAGCCGCACCCCAGGCGCCACACCGGCCAGATGCCTTAGAAGCGGCGAAAGGAAAACCTGGGCCACATAGTCCGAGGCGATCACCGAGAACGTCCGCTCCGAGGTCTGCGGATCGAACACCGACCGCTTGTCGGCCACCACCTGAAGCTGGATCAGCACGTCCCGGACCGGTTCCTCCAGGGACTCCGCGAGCGCGGTCGGCACCATCTGCCGGCCCAGGGGCACGAACAACGGATCCTCGAAATGGTCGCGCAGGCGCCGCAGCGCGTTGCTGACGGCAGGCTGCGTCAGGGCCAGGTGCTCACTGGCCCGGCTGGTGTTGCGGAACTTGAGCATCGTGTCGAGGACGACGAGCAGGTTGAGGTCGAGTTTTCGAAAGCGCATGGACGAACGGTATCACAGCAGTGAATTAAAACTATAGCGACAATCAATTTCTGACATGATCGACGGTGCCCTACCCTGCCGCGGAGATGGAGGTCGCCCGGGCGGGTATGGACAGTCGACAGCGCACAACATTTGCCATTCGGCGCGTGGTCACCGGCCACGACGCGAACGGCAAGGCGGTGGTCGTGGAGGACCGTTCGGCGCCGCATGTCTTCGAGCCCCATCCGGGCCTGCAGTTCGCGGAACTGTGGTCGACCAAAGACATGCCGGCCGCCGTCGGCAACGGCGACGACCCGACGGCCCGGCCCCTGACGCTGAAGCCGCCGCATCACGGCTCGGTCTTTCGCGTCGTCAGCCATCCGCCTGAACAGGCGGGAAGCGGCGAGATCGGCGCGTCGCAGGCCCGGGAGCTGTTTTCGTCGATCGGCGCGACCGAGGCCGCATCCGGCGGTGACGACAGCCCCCATGCCACCATGCACCGCACCGAGACGGTCGACTACGCCATCATCATGCAGGGTCGCATTTGCCTGGCGCTGGACGAGTCCGAGGTCGAGCTTGCGCAGGGCGACGTCGTCATCCAGCGCGGCACCAACCACGCCTGGATCAACCGGTCGTCCGAACCCTGCCTGATCGCGTTCGTGCTGCTCGACGGCCGGTTCGATCAGACGGTCGCCGACACCCGCTCGTCCTCGACCCATTCACGCAACCCGAAAGACACAGTCACATGAAGCTGGGAACCATCGAGCACGCCGGTCGATCGAAACCTGTGGTGCTGCTGGATGACACGACCGCCGTCGACCTTTCAGCCGACTTCGCGGACATGGTGGCGATCGTCAGGAGCGGCGACGAGGGGCTGGCGACCGTGCGCCAGCGGCTCGCCAGCCCGGCGGCGACGATCGGCCTGGCGGACGCCAGAATCCTCTGCCCGATCATGCCGGAGCAGTACCGCGACTGCATGGTGTTCGAAATGCACCTGAAGAACGCGTTTGCCCAGGCCGCAAAGATAACCGGATCGCCCCCGAACGAGATTGCGCCCGTGTGGTACGAGCAGCCGATCTACTACAAGGGCAACCGCTTCTCCTTCGTCGGCCCCGGCACCGAGATCGCGTGGCCGACCTATTGCGCGTTCCTCGATCTGGAGCTGGAACTCGGGATGATCGTCGGCAAGGAGGGCAAGGACATCTCCACCGAGGAGGCGCCGGGCTACATCTGGGGCTACACGATCCTCAACGACGTGTCGGCGCGTGACGCCCAGATAAGGGAACTGGCCGGCAATCTGGGCCCGGCCAAGGGCAAGGACTTCGACACCGGCAACATCCTCGGCCCCTGGATCGTCACCGCTGACGAGATACCGCATCCGGTCAGCCTCGACATGGAGGCCAGGGTCAACGGCGAGAGATGGGGCGGCGGCAACAGCTCCGAGATGCACCACAGCTTCGCCGACATCCTCGCCCACATCTCACAATCCGAGACGCTCTATCCGGGCGAGGTCATCGGTTCCGGAACGGTGGGGACCGGCTGCGGCCTGGAGGTCGGCAAGCGCCTTTCGCCAGGCGACCGTATCGAGCTCACCATCGAAAAGATCGGCACGCTCGAGAACACGGTCGGGCAGCCCCAACCCCGCGCGTGAACGGCGGATATGACATGAAGCTCGATGCAGACGTCATTGTCGTCGGCGCGGGACCGTCCGGCGCGATGGTCGCCGGCGAGATCGCGTTGTCCGGCGCCAGCGTGATCGCGGTCGAGCGTCGGACGGACAACGTGGAATCACGCGCCGGCACGATCCTGCCGCGGGTCCTCGAACTGCTCGATGCGCGCGGGATCGCCGACCGTTTCATCGCCCGCATGAGCGAAATCCGGCCCTTCCCCTTCCGCCCAACGCACATCTACGCGGGACTGAAATACGTCAACTGGCAGAACATCGGCTCACGCTACGGCTTCACCCTCGGGCTGCCGCAGAACCACAGCGAAGACCTACTGCTCGCCTGGGCGATCGAGAAGGGCGTGGACGTGCGTCACGGCCACGCGTTCACCGGCCTGACCCAGCATGACGACCACGTCGAGGCCCATATCAAGGACGACGCGGGCGCCGACCTCACCCTGCGCGCGCGCTATCTCGTCGGGGCCGATGGTGGCCGCAGCGCCGTCCGGCAGGCCCTCGACCTCGCGTTCGACGGACGCGCCGGCACGTTCACCGGCATCGTCGCCGACGCCGAAATCGCTGCCCCGTGGCCGGCCGGCCATTTCGGTACGGACAACGTCAACGGCTGGCTGCGTGGCTTCCCCTTCGACAAGGACGTGACACGCTTCAACATGGTCCACCGCGACTCCATGAAGATCGCCAAGGACCAGCCGATCACCGTCGAGGAAGTGCGCCGCAACCTCAACGACATCGCCGGCGAGGATTTCGGTGTGCGCAGCCTGCGCTGGTCGTCACGCTACGACGACACGATGCGCTGCGTCGGTCAGCTCCGCGACAACCGTGTCTTCCTGGTCGGCGAGTCAGCGCGCATCCACTATCCCGCCAGTGGCGTGGGCATGAATTTCTGCCTGCAGGACGCCTTCAATCTCGGCTGGAAGCTCGGCGCGGTCGTGCGCGGCGAGGCACCGGACAGCGTGCTCGACACCTATCAGTCGGAGCGCATGCCGGTGATCAGGCGCCTGCTCGACAGTGTCCGCGGCCAGTGCGCCCTGCAGTTCAACTTTACCGAAGAAGGCGTGGCGCTGAAACGCACCATGGAAAGCGTGCACCTGCCGGGTCCGGCCTTCAACCGCCGGCTCGGGCTGGAACTGAACGGCATCGACGTGCCTTATGCGATCGGCGATGGTCAACACGCGCTGGCCGGGCGACCGGTGGTCGATCTCGACCTGGTCCTGCCCCACGGCCGGCTGACGCGCGTGGGCGAACTTCTGCGGCGCCAGCAATTCCTGCTGATCGACCTGACGGGCTCGGCCGCCTTCGACCGCCTCCTGACGCGTTCGCCGAAGCTCAGCGTCGTCAAGGCGATCGCCTCGCGCCGGACGGCCGACACCGCCAACCTCACGACGATGCTGGTACGGCCCGACGCCTATGTCGGCTGGGCCTCGGACGAGGTCGTGGACGCGACAACCCTCGAGCCGGAACTGAACCGCTGGCTGTCGTGACCTGCGAGGCCGGCACGCGAGGCTAGCTCGTCGCCGCGAGGCCGCTCACCGGCTTGAACTCCAGTACCAGACCGCGCTCCCGGAGTTCGCGCTGACCGTCCGCCTCACGCGCCAGCACGCGCCGCATGGAAGGGCGCTCCGCCATGCGCCGGTCGTGGCCGGCGAAGGCCGGGTACGGTTCCACCGGAAATCTTGCGTCGGTTGATCGAAACCAGACCCAGTTGATGTAGGCGTCGATCGACGACCAAGCGTCGCCGTACCACCAGGGGCCTTGCGTCGACAGGCGCCTTTCAATGCGCTCGAAATGCAGGCGCATCTCCGCCGCGGCGAGATCCCAGACGTTGCGATCGGTGCCGTCCAGGTTGCAGAACTTGGCCGGTATCCTGAGGCGCGACACGAGCGGGTGAAGAACGGAGGCGCAGAAGGCAAGGTCCGAGGTCACGCGTGCCGCCTCGAGCGGCTCGTCGGGCCGCGGGAGCAGGTTCGCGTCCGGATAGCGCTGTGCCAGATAACTGACGATCGCGACATTCTCGCTGAGGGGCCGGCCTTCAACGACCAGCGCCGGCACCTTGCCGGCGGGATTGAACCGAAGATAGTCAGGCGCCTTGTGCTCGCCGGCGCGATGGGCGACCAGGCGGCACGCGTACTCCACGCCCGCTTCTTCGAGCGACATCATCGGCACGCGCGAGCACGTCTCCGGAGCGTAGAAGACGATCACGTCACGCACGGCTTCCCCTTCCGATCTCGACCCGCGACCCGACGTCAGTCGCTCGGTTCCGTCTCGAAGTTATGCACGAACTCCGGCGGCAGCTCCGGTCCCCACAGATAGAACGCATCTTCGGGATCGTGTTCGCCCGCCTCCCAGTCCTGGCTCAGGGGGATGTAGTCGATGTCGGCCGAATACTCCGCGTAGCTGCCCCAGGGGTCACCGACATAGTGGAAGTAGTTGGACCCAAGCACGTGCCGGCCGAGCCCCCAGCCCTTGGTGTAACCCTTGTCGGCCATGAACATGGCCCCTCGACCGATCTCGTCGATGCCGCCCATGTCCCAGCTACAGTGATGGAGACCCGGGCCGCTCGATTTGGCGAAGGCGACGAGGTGATGGTCCGATCCATGGATGCCGTGCAGGAAACAGACACCGTCTCCGGCGCGGTCCGACAACCGAAGGCCCAGCACCCGGCAATAGAACTCGATGGACTTCGAGATATCCGGCGTGAACAGGAGAACGTGCGCCAGTCGCGTGGGGCGAACCCGTCCGGACTTGGAGCGCACCGGTGCGGCGGCGACACCGGATGGGGCCGACTGGGTCAGGAAAGGCGACTTCTCGTTGGGTGTCGTCTTGTTGGCGACCTTCACCTCGATCGGGACGCCGAACGGATCGTGAAACCAGATGCCGTTGGAATCGAAGCCCCTGGGCGGATCCATCAGGCGTATCCCCTGCTCCTCGATCCGCCTCTTCATGGGCTCGAAATCTTCCTCGAAGACGGCGAACGACAATGTGTTGAACTTCTTGCGCAAACCCTCGACCAGGGTGGCCCAGCGGTGTTCGTGCCCGAAGGTGTAGAGACCAAGCCCCTCGCCCTCCTCCCGCACGTCGAGCCCAAACGACGTGTAAAAGGTCTCCGCGTCCGTGAGATTGGGCACGATCATCGTGAACGCGTCCATCGAGTGAATGCCAAGCTCACCCGGTCGCTTGGTCACGCCGATCTTTCCGGTGATAGCCGTCATCACATCCTCCCTCGGTGCAGTGGTCCCGGTGCGCGGACGCCGCCGGGGCTTGCGCCCTTTGCGTTGAGTATAGTCGTGGTGATCTTTGTGCGTCGCGCCATGTCTGCCTTCAATCGATCAGGGCCGGTAGCCACAGCACGATCTGCGGCCACGTGACCATCAGGGCGATCAGAACCAGCGGCGCCACGAGAAACGGCATGGCGCCGAGGTAGATATCCGAGATCTTCAGTTCGGAGCTGACGGCGCGCAGGACGAACAGGTTCATGCCCACCGGCGGCGTGATCAGCCCGATCTCGACGAGAATGACCAGAAGCACGCCAAACCAGATCGGGTCGTAGCCGAACGACATGACCAGCGGCAGCACGATCGGCACCGTGATCAGGATCATGGCGATGCCCTCGAGGAAGCAACCGAGGACGATGTAGATCACGCACAGGGCGATGATGATGCCGATGGGGCCGAATCCCATGGTTTGCATGGTGTCGGTGACGGCGTTGGACAGCCCCGTCTGGACGATGAAGCGCGAGAAGATCGTGGACGCCATCACGATGAAGATCACGGAGGAGACCAGGCGCACGGTGTCGAGCGCCGTCGCCGCCAGCGACGAGACCCCGGCCCGCCGCGTCAGCAGGGCAATCACGACCGCACCCAACGCGCCGACCGCGGCAGCTTCCGTGGGCGTGAAGATGCCGGCGTAGATCCCGCCGATCGAGGCGACGAACAGCAGGACCATGTGCCAGATGCCGACGAGCGAGGGCAGCAGCGGCGGCCTCGCCGGCGCCGGTTGGTTCGGCCTCCCCCGCCGCCCGAGAAAGAGGGCGATCAGGGCGTAGAACGCCATCAGGAACAGGCCCGGCACCAGCGCCGCCGCGAACAGCTGCGCGACCGAAAGCTGGGCGATGATTGCGTAGATCATCAGGATGAGCGACGGCGGGATGAGAATGCCGAGCGTGCCACCGGCCGCGACCGACCCGGCGGCAAGCGCGGGGCTGTAGCCGCCGCGCAAGAGCTCCGGAATGGAGACCCGCCCCATCGTCAGCGCGGTTGCGACCGACGAGCCGCAGATGGCGCCGAACAGCCCGGAGGCAAAGATCGCGGCCACGGCGAGAGAGCCGCGGGCACCACGCATGATCGCGTTGGCGGCCCGGAACAGGTCGCTGGACAGACCCGACACGGCCGCCACCGCGCCCATGAGCGTGAACAGCGGGACGACGGAAAACGTGTAGGCCTGTGCCAGCTCGATGGGCGCCGAGCCGACGACCAGGCCGGCGCGGGTCCAGCCCTCGAGAATCCCGTAGCCGACATAGCCCACGAGACCCAGCGCAACCGCCACCGGCACCCTGAGCAGGATCATACCGACCAGCACCGCGAGCCCGACCGATGCCAGCGCGATCGGCGTCATCCGACGGACTTCCCGCCGATCGCACGCAGCAGCAGCGCCAGGCAGCCCAGAAACGATGCGACGAAGGCAAACAGGATCAGCGCATAGAGCGGCCACACCGGGAAGCTGAGATCGTATTTGACGTCACCGAACATCCGCGCATCGAGGATCGGCTGCCAGACATTCTGCGACAGGAGGGCCAGGAACAGCATCGACAGCACCAGCCCCAGCACCTTGATGCCCTGCAGGAGCCGGTCCGGCAGAACCGCGTCGAGCAGATCGATGCGGATCTGCTCGTCGCGAAGGAAGGCTTCCGGCAGGCCGAGCATCGCACTCGCCAGGACCGTGATCTCCACGAGCTCGACCACCCCCGACAGGGGACGTCCTGCGAGTTGACGGGACAGGATGTCCCAGTCGGTGCCGAGCATCATGACGGCCACGGCAATGGCCCCGGCGATCGTGCATGCGCGCGCCAGACCCGCCAGAAGCGCGTAGGTCACGGCAAACTACAGCTCGGCGACAAGCTGCTCGATCCGCTGCACCACCGCGTCCGTCGTCGGTTGCGTCTCGCGCGTGGCCGCGAGCTGCGCTTCGCGCACAGGCTTCAGCGCGTCGCGGAACGGATCGGCCGCGTCGTCGACAAGGTCGACGACCTCGACCCCCTCGCCGATCATGAACTCACGGCCGCTCGCCTCCGATGAGTCGTAAAGGGCGCCGATGTCGCGCGCGGCATCCGGGCCGGTGGTGTCGCGGATCAGGGCGGCGAGTTCCGCCGGCAAGCCATCCATCATCGCCTTGTTGGCGATGAAGGCGAAGGTCGCGCTGGACATGGCAAGGGTGCTCACGTGGCGGACGGCCTGCTGGAGCTGGAACGCCCGGCCACCTTCGAAGTTGAAGATGGCGCCGTCAACCACGCCCTTGGCGATGGCGTCGGCGATCTCGGTCGGGGGGATGGTCGCCGGCGACGCACCCATGGCCTTCAACTGCTCGGCGACCGCGCCACTGGTCGGCCGAATCCGCAGCCCGTTCAGATCATCCGGCGTCATGACCTGCAGGTCACGCATGAAGAACCCGGTGGCCGTCAGGTTGATCGAGAATAGCATCTCGGAATCGACGTACTCGTCGACGAACTCGGATTTCAGGCTGGTCGCCAACCATGACGTGTCGGCCGCCTTGCGTGGCCTGGCGTCGGGCCCGACCAGCGTGAACGGCAGCGACAGGAGATCGGTCAGCGGGAACCGGCCGGGATAGAAGGCGGTGAAGATGAAGGCGAAGTCGGCAACGCCGGTGCGGGCGAGATCATACTGGCGCGGCGGCGGCCCCATCTGGCCGGCCGGGAAGACCTGGATATCGAGCTCGCCGTCCGACTGGCTGCGCAGATCCTCGGCCCATGTGTCGAGGACGCCGCTGAGCTGATGTACCGGCGGCAGGTAGTGGCTGAGCTTCAGCGAGATCGGGGCGGCACGGACGATCGCGGGCGCGGCGAGCATCGCCGAACCGACGCCCATGGTCTTCAGGAACTGGCGTTTGTTAAGTTTCATGGTTTCCTCCTTAGGTCGTTCGATCAGGCGGTACGTGCGGCGGCACCGCTGGCCTGCCCCGTCATGACGGCGAGCAGGGCGCCCGGCGCCGGGAGAGCGTGGCCGCGCCAGGCCACATACTGGTCCGGGCGGATGAGGGCGTAGTTCGCTTCGTAGAGCTGGCCGAGGTCCGTCAGACCGGGTGCGACAATCTCCAGCGGGATTTCCTTCTCGCGTGCCGCGTCCGCGAGCGCGGCTTCGGCGCCGGCTTGCTGATCGCCGAGCCGGAGCAGCGTGAAGCCGGCGGAGAACAAGTCGTAGAGCGACGTCGACTCGTCGATCCAGGCGTGCGGCGCCAGGTGCCCCGGTCGCGCCGACGGGACGTAGCGCGTCACCTCCAGCGGCGAGTCCGGACCCGCTTCAACGGCGATCGCCGGGGAGTCGGTGTAGTGAACGCCCAGCGTCAGCCCCATCGACCGGAACTCCGGCGCCTTCAGGCGCTCGATCTCCTCGGCGATGCGTTCGCGCGCCGCCGCGCCGACCGCCCCACCCTGCCGCAGGTCGGGATCGGCGAAGCGCTCGCTGAGGGCGCCGACGTTCTCCGTCGCGCTGCCGACGATGGCCTGATGGGCCTGCCGGCGCTCGGTCGTGTAACTCTCCAGAAGACCGTCACTGCACCACCCCTGAAGGGCGGCGGAAAGCTTCCAGCCAAGGTCGACCGCGTCGCCGACGCCTTGGTTCATGCCGTGGCCGCCGAAGGGCGAATGCAGGTGACAGGCATCGCCCACGAGAAACACCCGGCCCTCGCGGTAGTGGTCGGCGATGAGGCTGTGGACGGTCCAGTCGTCGCGCGTAACGAACTCGATCGGGTAATCCCGGCCAATGGTTTGCCGGGCCTGGTCCAGCAGGTCGTCCGTCGCGACGTCCGGCCCGGCGACCTTCGACCAGTACCAGAGATCGTCGCGGTCCATCGGCCCGACGAGACAGGCCGTCTCCGGATCGACGATCCAGTGAAAGAGCGCGCGCTTGAGGTCCGGATCGTCGTTGAGGCCGGGTACGCGGAGGATGAGCGTCACGAACGAGACCAGATCGCGCGCGCCGTTCATCTCGATCCCGAGGCTGTCGCGCACGAAGCTGCGCCCGCCGTCGGCGCCGACGAGATAGCGGGCGCGAATGCTCTCCTCCTCGCCCGTGGTGCTGCGAACCAAGGCTGTCACGCCCTCGTCGTCCGCCTCGAAGCCGATGAGTTCCCGGTTGAAGGAAAGCGACGCAAGTGGTTGAGATGCAACGTGATCTGCGAGGATGCCCTCGACGACATATTGCGGAATGAACTCCGCATGCTCGGGAAACGCCTCATAGGCCCGCGGCGTCGCGTAGAACGCGTCGTGGAAGGTGTAGACCGGCGCGTCGAACAGCCCCGTCCGGAAGATGACATCGCGCGGAAAGTCTGCGCCCAGCGGCGAGCGCTTGCGCATTTCTTGCGCAAGCCCCCAGCGGCGCATGTGGGTCATGGTGCGGATGTTCGTTGTCTTGGCGCGCGGCTGGATGCCGGTGCGCTCGTTCTTTTCGACGATGCGCACACGATGGCCGCGCATCGTCAGTTCGGTCGCGAGCCCCAGCCCGACTGGGCCGGCTCCGACAATCAGAACGTCAGCGTCGAACGGCGCGGACATCATGACGCCTCCCGCGACCGTCAGGCCGCCACGACCTGGTTGCGGAGGCGACCGATCTGCTCGACTTCGATCTCGCACACGTCGCCGGGCTTCATGAAGACCTGGGGATCCCGCGCCGCACCGACGCCCGACGGCGTACCGGTGGCGATGAGGTCGCCGGGCTCCAGCGTCATGCCGACGCTGAGATGGGACACCAGATCGGCAACCGGGAAGATCAGGTCGTCGGTCGTGGCATCCTGCATCACCTCGCCGTTAAGGCGGGTGGTCAGGCGCAAGCCGGCGACGCCGGCCGGCAGTTCGTCAGCGGTCACGAAACACGGGCCCAGGGCGCCGGTGTTGTCGAAGTTCTTGCCGATGGTCCACTGATTGGTCCGAAGCTGGAAGTCCCTGATCGAGCCGTCGTTGAAGATCGAGTAGCCGGCGACGTGATCGAGCGCGTTCTCCCTGGCGATCGCCCGGCCGGCCTTGCCGATCACGGCGACGACCTCACCCTCGTAGTCGAAATCGTCCGAGACATCCGGCTTCACGAGGCTGCCGCCATGGGGCACGAAGTTCGCGTTGAAGCGGACGAACACGGTCGGGAAGGACGGCGCCTCCATGTTGCTCTCCGCCGCATGGTCGGCGTAGTTGAGGCCGACGCACAGGACCTTGCCGGCGCGGCGGAACGGCAGCGCGACGTTGATGTCGGAGCGGTTGATCGCCCCCCCGGACTTCAGCACATCGGCGGCCTCGGCGAGCCCGTCGCGGCGGACGATGTCGTCGAGATCGCCCGGCCAGGCCACATCGTCCTCGGTAAGGCCGCGCAGCGCACCGTCGGCGTCCTCGATCGCCAAACCCCTCTTGCCGTTCCGCGTAAAAGCAACGAAGCGCATCGGTTTTCTCTCCGGTCCCGACCAGTCGCCGCCCACACTAGGTCAACAAACTGCACGAAACAAGATAAAATGCATATTTGTATATTTTACCCATATCTGCATAAATGACGCCCGTGAACGACGACGCCACGCACAAGAGCCGGACGGCAAAATCCTTCGACGCGCTACGCGACGGTATCGTCGAGGCCCGTTACGCCCCCGGCGAGAAACTGCGGATCGATCATGTCAGCCGCGAGCTCGGCGTCAGTTCGAGCGCCGTGCGCGAAGCCCTGTCGCGCCTGACGGCGGAGGGCCTCGTCATCGCCGAGCCGCAACGGGGATTCCTGGTCGCACCGATCTCCCGGCGCGATCTTGTCGATCTGACGGAGGCGCGCACCGAGGTGGAGGGGCTGTGTCTGGCGCGATCGATCGAGAATGGCGACCTCGACTGGGAAGGTCGCGTCCTGTCGGCGCACCACAAACTGCGCTCGCTGGGCAACGCCTATGAAGACATCGGCACCCCGCAGGCACGGCAATGGCACCGCCTGCATGAGGACTTCCACGACGAGCTGGCGTCGGCCTGCCCCAATCTCTGGTGGCTGCGCCTACGTCGCCAGCTCTACACCCAGTCCGAACGCTATCGACGATTGTCGGGCCCCGCCGACGAGACCGGCCGCGACATCGTCGGTGAGCACGCCCGGATCACCGACGCGGCCCTGGCACGCGATGCGAACAGCGCCGTTCGGCACATGAAGGATCATCTCGGCAAGACCACCAAGATCCTTCTGAAATCGGGGATCCCCTTCGGCGACGACGGTTAGGCTCACCGCCGGCCGCGGCCGCGCCCCCGACGGCTCGGTGACGCGGGAGATGTCGTGGGCCCCGCAAGACCTTCAGCCAGACCGTTGCGAGCAACCGCCCTGACCGTTGAAAAACGGGTCAGAGCGGCCGCCCGGATGCTTGCCGCCGGACCGTGTGCCGGACCCGCCGGTGTGTCTATTCGATCGTGGCCACGAAGCCGTTGACGGCCTCCGCAAAGGCCTCCGGGCGCTCCCACATCGGCGAATGTCCGACACGCTTGAAATAGACGATGTCGCTTTGCGGCAGGCTGTTAAGAAGCCAGCCCTCGGTTCCGCACGGGATCACGTCATTCGTGCTCGCCACGATCAGGACCGGCATGTCGATCCTCTCCCACGTCTCCGGCGACATGGCCTCGGTTGTGAAGATCGTCTCAAGTGCCTGCTTCAGGGCCGCCGTTCCCGATTTCACGTTCATCGACACCAGTTCGTCGAGGTCGCCGTCCTGAAGATTCTCCGGGTGAAAGAAGACCGGCGTGAAGCCCGTGAAGATCTCGCGGTTCGTCTCCGCATCACCCCATGCATCGATCGTTGCCTGGAAATCATCGTTCATGCCGAGCGGCGGGCGATTACGCGCGTGCACATTGGCAAGAACGAGCCCGCTGACACGGTCCGGATGCGTGGTCGCGAAGTCCTGGATCAGGATGCCTCCCATCGAATGCCCGATCAGGACAGCCTTATCGATGTCGAGCGCATCCATGAAGAGCTCCAGATCCCGTGCCATCGTTGGATAGTCATAGCCGCCGTCGGGCTTGGTCGAATCGCCGAAGCCTCGAATGTCATAGGCGATGACCCGCCAGTCGTCGGACAGGTGCGGCATGGTGCGTGACCAAACTTCCTTGGCGAAGCTGTAGCCATGGACCAGGATAACCGTACGCTCGCCGCTGCCCTGGCTTTCGTAAGCGACTTCCAGGCCGTTTTCGAGCGACACGGTTTCTCCGGCCAACGCATTGGTGCTGACCGCGATCGCGCCAATCACGGCGACGACTCCCATCAGTTGTTTCATGATCGAGCTCCTCCTTTGGTGATCTGGTCGGTCATTGCCGACCAGGTGCCGTCTAGTGCGGCAGTTCGTATTCGCTGTCGGCGCGGGCGATATGGTCGGCCATCAATCGATAGGCTGCCTCGCCGTCGCCGGCGTGGATCGCGCCCGTGATCGCCACATGGCCGGCATAGCTGGCGCGATTGCTGGCGAGGATGTCGCCACGCATGATCCGTCTGAGCATGACCCATTCCACCAGCGCGTCATGCACACTGAGCACGATGGGATTGCCCGTGATCACGGCCATCGTCTTGTGAAAGGCGATGTCGGTTGCGGCAAAATCGTCGACGTTGCCGATCGCCTCGCGATTGGCGTCCAGCGCCTCATCCAGCGCCGCCAGATCGTCCGCCTGCGCCATCTCCGCAACCTGCCGGGCAACGCTTGCCTCGAAGAACCAGCGCGCCTGGTTGAAATGCAGAATCCCGCTCGGACGGCTCAGCACAACAGCGACGACGTCGGAAAAGTCGGCGATCAGTTGCGCCGGCTCGGGTTCGATAACCCGTGGGCGGTCGCCGCGATTGATCTTCACGACGCCCTTGCGCTGCAACGCGAACAGCGCCTCGCGGATCGATGTACGCCCGACATCGAACATCGCCATGAGGTCGCGTTCCGAAGGCAGGCGATCGCCTGGAACATAGTCGCCCGACTGGATCATCGAGACGAGCGCAGTCTCGACTTGATCCGAAAGGCGCTTGGCGATGATGCGACGCGGCTGGGCCATCGCTCCATGAAATCTCCACTTGTCTTATTATTCAATAATCGAAATATCATACCAATTCAAGAGACGACGTTGCCCGAGGAGAGCGCGGCGGGATCCGGCGGCTGCTGGTTCGACCCAACACCGCATGGTCCTGGTCAGATGAGGAGAACGGTCTATTCGGCGGCCGACTGCCACGGCCCGGTTTGCTCGACGACAGCGGAGGGGGGCTGTCACATGCGGCCAAAACCCGACGGGTTCGCGCTAGTGAAGCCGAGATTGGCGCCAGGGGTCGCCGAACGTCTCGCAGCCCATGAGCCGCGCGTCGCGCTTGATCTCGGGCGCAGGTCGTCAGCGCATGCTCCACAACGGCCGGGCCAGCCGCGGCCAGCGCGAAGAGATAGCGACGGCCGATGGAAGGCGCTCACCGCCCATGTCGGTATATGCGCGTCCAGTTGCGGCAGCCTGAACCGTTCGTGGGTCGGATGAGGAAGCTTTCCCGACGCCTAGTAGGTCGTTCTGCCTCCGGACAGATCGAACACCGAAGCGGTCGTGAAGGAGTTCTCCTTGCTGACCAGCCAGGCGACCATGGCGGCACACTCCTCGACCTCGAGGAAGCGGCCTCTGGGGATGCGCACCCGCATGTACTCTATGAACTCTTCGGTCAACGTCTCGAGGATACTGGTGTTCGCCGTCGCCGGGGTCACGGCATTGACCGCGATGTCGTAGCCCGCCAGTTCCTTGCCCAGCGACTTGACCAGCCCGAGGACGCCCGCCTTGGCGGCCGAGTAGGCCGAGAGGTTCGGGTTGCCTTCCTTGCCCGCGACGGAGGAGATGTTGACGATACGCCCGTAGTTGCGCGCCTTCATGCCCGGCACCACGACGCGGTTCACATAGAAGGTCCCGTTGAGGTTCACGTCGACGACCTTCCGCCACATCTCCGGATCGTATTCGTCGAGCGGTGCAACGCCTCCGGCGATCCCCGCGGAGTTGACCAGGATCGACACCGGCCCGACCTCCCGTTCGACATCGGCATGGGCCTTCTCCAATCCGGGAAGGTCGGTCACGTCGACATTCCTGGCCGACGCGCCGTCGCCGAGCGCGACGACGGCCTTGCCCAGCGCCTCGTCGTTCACGTCCCAGAGGCTGACCTTCGCGCCCGACGCGAGCAACCGCCCGGCAATGGCGAGCCCCAACCCCTGGACACCTCCGGTGACCACCGCCACCTGCCCGTCAAGATCGATCCTGTTCATCTGTCTCCTCGCTGAGGTCGTCAACTCGCGTTACACCAATCCAAGACGATGCCGACACGCGGTGCGCTAGCGCTCGACGATCGGAAAGCAATTGAACGATTCCTTGTCGATCCGCCAGTAGGGCCGGTAGCGCCATTCCGGATGACCGGCGATGCGGAACTCGAGCGGCTTGCCGGGCACCTCTTCCAGCAGGTCGGGAAGCTCTTCGGGGCTGACGGCCAGTTCCGGCAGCCCCGCCTCCCCGCCGTCTTCGCGGATCAGGGCCAGCAGGGTGGGCCCCTTGAACAGGGCGAAGCGATCACGATTGCCCGGCGCCTGTTCAAGACCGACGTACTGGACCGTACGAAATGGCAGGTCGAACGCGAACGCAATCCGATCGACATCGTGCCACACGCGCGAAAGGGCGACATAGGTGTCGGGCGTGCCGGTAGCGACCACCTCGTCGTTCACCGTGATCGCAACGTCATGCCCCACCCACGACGGCATGCGCACGCGAACGACGAACGACGTCGGCTCGGCGAGCGAAACCGTCATCGCGACCTGCCCGTCGGACGGCAGGCCCGCCTCGGTTCTCAGCGAGACCGCCTTCCCCTCGTGCTCGAAGTCGATCGTGCTGCTGATGAACTGGTTCAGGCTGACGCCATCCTCGCGCAGCGCGTAAATGTATTCGGGCAGCTTGCCCATCAGCCACGTCGTCGTGACCTCACAGCAGGAGTTCTTGCAGTTGGCGTGCTCCCGATGGCCCGACAGGGCGTTGTGGTAGCGGATGTAGCCGCGCTCGTCCTGAATGCCGAGGACGATGTTGAACAGCCCCTCCTCGATCTCGGCGGCGTAGCGGACGTCGTCGGGGAAGAGCTGCGCCAGCTTCGAATTGATCTCGATCCAGAAATTGGTACCGCAGGTCTCGCCGATCCAGGCTGTTTCGAGAAAGTAGTTCTTCGGCGGAAACAGCGGGTGGTGCTCCATGATCGCCGTGGCGCCACCCGAATGCTTGAAGTTCTCGCGGTAGAGCTTCCATGCTCCCCGGATCGCGTTCAGGTACTTGGCGTCGCCGGTTGCGCGGTAGGCGTCGACGATCGCCTCGAACCCGAGCAGCGCATAGCAATGCGGCCGCTCGCCGGGATAGAACGACATCGCCAGCGGTTCGGCGTTGGCCAGATGTTCGAACCAATAGTCCTGGTCGTAGAAACGCATGTTGGTGAGCAGATCTTCCGGCCGGCCGACCGGCGAGTTGTAGACCAGGGCGCCGCCCGGCAGGCCGTTGGTGGCGTTGCTGCCCAGGAGGCCGTCCCGGGCGTAGGGCGAGGCGTTGAACCAGTCGTACATGCGCCGGAGCGACGTCAGCGCCTCGGTCTCGCCGATCATGCCGGCCGCCAGCATGCCGCGCGACCACATCACGCGATCGTAGTTCTTGCGCTCGCTGTCGACGCCGTCATTGAGGGCGTAGGAGCGTGCCTCCGGATAGTAGTTGGTGTAGCCGTCCTCGCGCTGCCGCGCGGCGATCCCGGCCAGGATCGAGCGGACGATGTCACGCATGTCCGCGCGCTCTTCCCAGCGCAAAACCCCGGCAGCGCCCGCAAGCATACGGCCCTCGTTGGAGCCGGGAAGCCATTCCGTCCAGCCCACGCCGTCGGCATAGGTGTCGCTGGCCGCGCAGTGGTTGAGGTAAGCGATGTGCCGTTCGAAACAGCCACGAAACGGGCCGTCGCCGAGCACAACGCCGGACTGTGGCAGCCGTGCCGGCGGCGCCACCGGCGACCACGCTTCCGGCCGCGGGACCCGCTTCCGTCCCGCCCGGATCACCGTGTACTCCTCGGCCCGCTGCCGTGCGATCTCCGCCTGGAAGGTCACCGGCTGCTCGGCCAGCATCGTTATGACGTCCGTGAAGCAGTCGACCGCATCGGGATGACGCTCCTTGCGGACGACCACGCGCAGCGTGTGGATGCGGTCACCGGCAAGCCCCCCGCGCTCGAACCGGACGGCGCGCATCTGGGGAGGATCGGCGAATCCGTCCACCGTTTCGACGAAATCGCCGTCGATGTAGATGTCCGCGAAGCCGTTCTCCGGCCGTTTCGTCCCGATCCACCGTACGCGTGAACCGCGGAACGAGAACTCGAACGCGTTGAACTGCGTGTTCGAACGAAGGACATCTCCGGATGCGTCCGAATGTTGTGTCCAGTCGCCAAAGTAGTTGATCACCCGCTGCAGCAGGAAGGCGGAAAGGTAGTGGCGCCCCTCATCCCATGACCGGGTCGGGACAAGCCCGTCATCGGCTTTGGTGTCCGGGAGCTCTTCAAACAGCATCGTCGATCATCCCCATCGCGGATCGCGGCGATCCGTTCCGTGGTCAGGTTACCCGGCCAGGGCGCTCTGACGCGCCGGCCGCAGGAACTCGGCATTAACGAGGTTGCGGATCGTTCCCTCGCGCAGGCAGAGCATGGCGGTCTCGACCGACAGCCGCCGGGCGTCCTCGCGGCTCTCGGGGCTCGACCAGGCGGCGTGCGGGCTGAGGATCAGCCGACCGTCGAGGCCGGCGGCCTTGAGCCGCGCCAGCGCCGAGAGGATGGGATCGTTCGGCGCAGGCGGCTCGACCGGGAGGACATCGATCCCCGCCCCGGCAATGGCGCCAGCCTCAAGCCCGTCGATGAGCGCCGGAACATCGACAATGCCGCCGCGCGCGGTGTTGACCAGGATGGCATCGTTCTTCATCTGCCGGATCGCCGCGGCGTCGATCATGTGCCGGGTCTCGTCGGTCAGCGGCGTGTGAAGGCTCACCACGTCGCTTTGCGTGAGCACGTCCGACAGCGTCTTCAGCCGCTCGATGCCGGCGGCGATCTCCATGCCGTTCGGCGCGTAGGGATCGTAGGCGATGACCCGCATTCCGAACGATTTCGCCCTCAATGCGGTCGCGATGCCGATGCGGCCCATGCCGACAATGCCCAGCGTGCATCCGCGGATGCGCCGGGCAAGCGGCGCCAGGGTCGAATCGTAGTTCCCGGCGGTGTCCAGACGCAGCGCGTCCTGGAAGCTGATGATCCCGCGGACCAGCGCCAGCATCATCGCAATCGCGTGGTCGGCGACTTCGCTGGTCCCGTAGTCCGGGGTGTTGCAGACCGGGATGCCGGCCTCGCCCGCGGCGCGCAGGTCGATGTGATCGAACCCGACGCCGGCGCGCACGATGATCCTGCACTGCTTGAGCTCGGCGATGAAAGAGGCGTCCACCTTCATCTCGTGCCAGATCACGATCGCATCCGACCGGTTCAGGATGTCGACGGGGAGGTTGTTCCGGGTGCCGTCGCGCTCGCGGAAGATGTCCCAGTGGACGTCCTCGCCCGCCGTCCGGCGCTCGATGACCGCATCGTCGGCATACTGGGCATCGGGTGTCAGGATTCTGAAGCGGGGGGTCAATGTCGTCTCCGGAACGCGAGGAACATGCATGGGGCGATCCGGGCGGGCGAGCCGCCCGGATCGGTGTTTCGGAGCGCGCGATCAGCGGCGGTGTACGCGCTGCGAGACCCGATCGACCTCCGCCAGCGCATCCTCGGCGGAGAGTTGGTCGGATGCCACTTCCTGCAGGGCCACGCCGAGCGCCGTACGAATCTCGGGCGTGCGCATCTCGCGCGGGAACGTGGTCGCGGCGAGAAGCTCGGCCTCCCAGACCAACGCCTCACGCTGCTTGTCGGTCAGCGCGAGCGAAGGATCGAGCGCGACGGTGCTCGTGCCGGGGATGACGAGCTTGCCGCCGTTGTAGGAAGCCTGGATCTCGTCGCTCAGCAGGAAACTGATCAGCGCCCAGGCGGCTTCCTTGTTCTCGCTGGTCTCGCTCATCATCAGGAAGGCATCGACATCGATGGTCATGCCGCCGAGTTCACCGTCGCCGTCTACGTCCGGGAAACGGAAGGGCACAGACTCGAAGACTTCCTCGGTGCCGTAGGCATTGCGATAGGCGTCCTGCCCCGCCTGCGTCATCGACGAGTTGTTCCACGTCCCCTGCATGATCATGCCCGCCTGTTGCGACGAGTACAGATCATGGGAGTCCGGATACTGGGTCATGCTCAGGGCACCATCCTGCTGGATGCCGTCATCGAACAGGCTCTTCCAGATCTCCATCGACTCGACGAGGCTCGGGTCGGTCCATGCGATCTCGCCGTGATCGGCCTCGTAGAACGTGCCCGGCGCCACCTGGTTGGCGATGGCAATGAACATGTCGAGGTTGATCCAGTCCTGCGACGCGCCCTGCACATACGGGATCACGTCCGCGTCGCGCAGCGCAGCGCTGACCGCTTTCCACTCGGCGAGGGTCGTCGGTGGAACCAGGCCGAGCTCATCGAAGATCGTCTTGTTGTACCAGAGCGTCCCTGCGCCGAGATTGACGAACGGAAGGCCGGCCACCTTGCCGTCCTCGGTGATGCCCGAGGCCAGCGGCGCCGCATACCAGTCGTCCTTCCAGTCGGCGCCACGCTCGGCCTCGACATAGGGACGCAGATCCTCGGTGAACGGCGCGTACTCGGCGAACATCGCCCCGGCCTGGTTGTGCCACACATCAGGCACGTCGCCGGCCGCAACACTCAGCTTCAGGGCCGGGAAGTAGTCGCTTGGCGTCTGCCAGACATACTCCACTTCAACGTTGGGATAGACCTCGTTGAACCTCGCAACGAGCGCGTCGCCTTCGGCCTGCGGGACCTTCCAGGACCACCACAGGACGTTACCGGTCACCGACTCGTCCGCCAGCGCTGCCGTCGGAAGCAGCGCCGCAGTTGCAACGACCGATGCAAGGACCGTCAGCTTGATCATTTTCGACATGGTTTTCCTCCTTTTCGACGTTTCTTCAGGCTTGGTTGCATCCGCTCACTTCACCGCCCCCGACGTAACGGGGCGGATCAAGTGCCGGCGGAAGTAGAGAAAGAGCAGCAGCGTCGGCACCGAGATGAGCAGGAGGGCCGCGAACTGCAGGCCGAGATTGGGCGTGCGCTCATCGATCGTGAAATATTTCGGCGCCATGCTGACGACCTGGGACTCGACCCTTCGCAAAAAGACGAGCGGCAGGAAGTACTCGTTCCAGGCGGTCAGGAACGTCCACACCGTGCTGACCACGAGGATCGGTTTCATCATCGGAAGCAGGATGAAGCGGAGCGTCTGGAAACTGTTCGATCCGTCCATCTTGGCGGCGTCGAGGATGGAGCGCGGCACGCCCATCAGGAACGAACGGATCAAGAGCAGCATGACGGGAATCGTCAGCGCCGCGATCGGCCCGATGACGGCGGGAAGCGTGTTGAGGAGCCCCAGGGCGCGCACATTGATGAAGATCGGCAGGAAGATGGACGCCGGCGGGATCATCAGCGGGGCGATGAGCAAGAGAAGCAATGGCTGCGCCCAGCGAAGGGGTAGCGCCACGAAGGCGTAGGCGGCCAACGTCGCCGAGGTCAGGACGACCGCGATGGTGCCGCCCGCCACGATCAGGCTGTTCAGCATGAACCGCGGCATGTTGGGATCGGTGATCACCGTCACGAAGTTGGTGACGCCCCCACCGCGCATCGCGACCGATATCGCAACCAGCATCGGCGCGGCGAACACAGCGCCCGCCAGCAGCAGCGTGCCCTGGCTGATGCGCAGCGTGGCGGGTGAGGCTTGCAGATGCATCAGCCCCTCCCCCGGAACGCGAACGAACGTCGCCGGTCACGCGGCATCGACGGACTTCCTCTGTTGCAACCACAGGAAGCCCACCGTCGCGACCAGGGCGAGCACGACCAGCACGATGGAGATCGCCGCCGCGTAACCGGCACGGCTTTCGAGCAAGGCCTTGTCGAACAGGTAGGTCGACAGCACCTCGGTGGCGCGGCCGGGGCCGCCGCCCGTCGTCAGGAAGACGATGTCGAAGGTCTTGAGCGACTGGATGACGCCAAGGATGATGAGCGCGAAGGTCGTCGATCGGCATATCGGGAACAGGATGTCCCACGACGACCGCCAGAAGCCGGCGCCATCAAGGACCGCCGCCTCTACGACTTCCCTGTTCACCAGCGTAAGCGCGGCGAAGTAGAGCAGGAACGAGAAGCCTGTCCACTGCCATATATGCGCGACCAGCAGGGCATAGAGCGCCGTGGCGGGTTCGGCCAGCCACGCGCGCGCCAGCCCGCCGAGTCCGACCAGTTGCAGGAGCTGGTTAATCTCCCCGCCCTCGCCGCCCATGATCTTGCGGGCGAGAAACGCCACCACCACCGTCGCGGTAATGGACGGGATCATGATGAGGCTCGAGATCAGGCTCTTGAACCGGATCTCCATACTCATCAGCACGGCGAGCAGGAACCCGAGCACGGTGAGCACGGCGACCGAGACGACGGACCAGATCAGCGTGTTGGTCAGCGACTGGCGGAAAGCGCGGTCACGGACGATTTCCTCGTAGTTCCCGGCGCCAAGAAAGTAGCGGTCGGACGTCAGTCCGTTCCAGTCGTAGAGGCTCGCTTCGATGTTGAAATAGATGCCGTAATAGACGAACAGGCACACGATCAGCGCGGCAGGCAACAGGTAGGCATAGTCGGCCGGCACCGCCTCGTTGAGCCGTGGTCTGCCGGTGACGAACCGCAGCAGCGCGCCCGGCGCGCCGGACCGGCGCCCGACGGCAAGAGAGCTGTCCGGAGCCTCGCGCACGTCCGCCACGATCAGGCCTGCCCCTCGTTCAGCTTGGCGAGCGTCACGTCGCGAACGTGTTCGATATGGCGCAGATAGGCCTCGGTCGCCGTGTCGACGTCGCCTTTCAGCATCGCTTCGGCGATCTCGACATGCTGACGCACGCTCTTCCTGAGAACCTTGGACGTAAGGCTGGCCGCCCGGCGTTCGTCGAGACCGACGTCGTAGAGGCCGCGCCCAAGCGAGGCGAGCAGGTCGGAATGTGCGGCGTTGTTGATGGCCTGGTGGAACTCCACGTCCAGCAGTCGGAACGCCGCCGGTTGGGTGTGAAACGCGCGGCCGTCGATCGCGAGCTTGTGGATGCGCTGCAGTTCCTCCGGCGTCGCCCGTTCGACCGCCAGTTTCACCAGCGCGACTTCGACCACCGAACGCGCCTCGAAATGGCCGGACGCGTCGTACTTCTCCGCCGACAGCGTCATGTTGAAGGGTGCCAGCAGGCGCTCGGACGAAAGGTCGGTGATCGTGTAGCGCCCACCCTGCCGGCTCTCGATCACCCCCATCATCGTCAGCGCCTTCAGCGCCTCGCGCAGGGGCGGACGCGAGATGCCGAACGCAATGCACATCTGCTGTTCGGTCGGCAGCCGGTCCTTGGGCTTGAGGTTGCCCGACTTGATCATCGACATGATGCGGTTGGTGACCTGTTCCGAGATCGACAGCCGCTCGATGGCGCCGCCCGCGAAATCCGCAACCGGTTCCGCGCCGACTTCGCCCTTGAGGAATCCCGCGAGCGGGTCCGGCCCGCTCGGGGGCGGCCATATGGTCGTCGTGGATTGGTCGGTCTTGCGCGCCATGCGGCCTCCCCGGTTCAGAGCTGCAGCCGGTAGAACCGGATCGCGTTGTCGCGATAGATCTTGCGGGTCTCGGTCTCGGACAGGCCGAGATCGGAGAAGGCGCGGTCCAGCGTCGCCACCCAGCGTTCCAGCGACGTGGCCGGGAGGCAGATGGGGTAATCGCCGGCGTAGATCGTCCGGTCGACGCCGAAATGCTCAAGCGTCGCTTCGATGAAGGGCCTGAGATCGGCATCGGTCCAGGTGTCCCAGTCCGCCTCGATGGGCAGGTCGGACAGCTTGATCCACAGGTTCGGGTGGCGGGCGAGATCGGCCATGTCGGCCCGGAACTGGTCGAGCGCGCCCTCGGCGATCCCCGGCTTGCCGCAATGGTCGAGAATCATCGTGACCTGCGGCAGCCGCGGAACGAACGCGCGCACGATATCCATCTGGGTGTGGTTGACGTTGATCTCGAAGTGCCAGCCGAGCTTCGCCAGTTGTGCGCACCCGGTCAGGAACGCCTCCGACAGGGCGAGCCCGCGCGGATCGTCATCGAACTCGATGATGCGCCTGATGCCACGGACGGTCGGGTGCTTCGCCGCCATCTCCTCCAGCATGGGCAGCACACGTTCGCCCCATTCCAGCGGCGCCATGGGGACGATCGCCTTGATGCGCGGATCGCGCCGGGCTTCGTCCTCGACGAACGCGATCTCCTCCAGATACTGCCCGCCGGCCGGCGTGAAGTCGGCGTAACACTCCAGAAAGACCATCGCCTCGACATCGAGCGCCCCGCAATCGGCGCGGTAATCCTCGACGTGATAGTTGCGCCGGGTCAGCGCCTGGCTCTTGAACGGCGTGTAGCTCAGCCGGTCGTGATCCCAGACATGCAGATGCGTGTCGATGATCGGGAAATCCGGCACGATTGCCTCCGGGAAACGTCGCGGCGATGGCCTTCGGCAGGGCCGGAAAGCCTCTTTGTCTCGCCGCAACGCTCCATGACGGGTGCAGACTTGTCAAGCAAATTTTTGTCTGACAAATTACACACCGACACGCCGGGCCGGTGGATCGGGCCCGGATCGGAGATCGGGAGAAAGTCCATGAATCCTGCGGAAACCCGGCGGCTCGGACCATCCGACGTGCATCTGCCGCAGTTCGGATTCGGCGCCGCGCCGCTGGGCGAACTGTTCAGCCGGGTCTCGGAAGACGATGCCGAGGCGACGCTGCAGACCGCCTGGGATGCGGGGGTTCGCTACTACGACACCGCGCCGTGGTACGGCCGCGGCCAGAGCGAACATCGCGTCGGCCGGTTTCTCTATCGGCAGCCGCGGGGCGAGGTGCTGTTGTCCACCAAGGTCGGACGGGTCCTGCGCCCGCCCGCACGACCGGAAACGTTCGACACCGGCTTCTGGGCCGGTGGCCTGCACTTCGAGCACCATTTCGACTACAGCTATGACGGCGTGATGCGGGCCTACGAGGACAGCCTCCAGCGCCTCGGCATGAACCGCGTCGACGTGCTCGTCATCCACGATCTCGACTGGTGGCATCAGGGGTCGGAGACCGCGGTCGCGGCCGGCCTGGCGCAGCTCGCCACCGGCGGCTGGCGCGCCCTGTCCGACCTCAAATCCAGCGGACAAATCGGCGCCATTGGCGCCGGCATCAACCAGCCCGGCATGGTCGACCGGCTGCTCGACGTGTGCCCGCTCGACTTCTTCCTGGTTGCCCTGCTCTACACGCTCGGCGAACAGGACACGCTCGAGACCGAGATGGCCCGCATCCGGCACGAAGGGGTCGGCGTCATCATCGGCGCGGTGTTCAACTCAGGCCTCTACGCCACCGGCCCGGTCGAGGGCGCGACATACAACTACCGCGCGCCGTCCGCGGACGAGTCCGACAAGGCCGGCAGGATCAAGGCGATCTGCGACCGGCATGGCGTGCCCCTGCCCGCTGCCGCGCTCCAGTTCCCGCTGCACCATCCGAGCGTCGCTTCGGTGATCCCGGGCGCCTTCCGGCCCGAACACGTCACGCAGAACCTGCAGCACTTCACCCATGCGATCCCGGGCGACTTGTGGGCCGAACTGAAGGCCGAGCGCCTTATCCATCCCGACGCCCCGACGGGCTAGCGAACCCGCGCGAGACCACAAGTCGCACCGCGGCCGAAGCCCTTGGAGGAAAGATGTCGGAAACCAAAGTCACCAATCTCCACAAGTCCTACGGACCGGTCGAGGTTCTCCGCGATATCAATCTGCACGTCCACACGGGCGAGTTCGTGGTGTTCGTCGGCCCGTCGGGCTGCGGCAAGTCCACGCTGCTGCGCTGCATTGCCGGGCTGGAATCCATCACGGCGGGCGAACTGGAGATCGACGGACGCGTGGTCAACGACGTTGCACCGTCGAAGCGCGGCATCGCGATGGTGTTCCAGTCCTACGCCCTCTACCCGCATATGAACGTATTCGACAATATGGCCTATTCGCTCAAGCTGCTCCGCATGCCGCGCGAGGAGATCGCGCGCAAGGTCGGCGCCGCGGCCGAGAAGCTTGAGCTGACGGACTACCTCGACCGTCTGCCGGGGGCACTCTCCGGCGGCCAGCGCCAGCGCGTCGCCATCGGCCGCGCGATCGTGCGCGACCCGAAACTCTTTCTGTTCGACGAGCCGCTGTCGAACCTCGACGCGGCGCTGCGCGTGCAGATGCGCATGGAGATCGCGTCCCTCCACGAAGGCCTGCCGGACTCCACGATGATCTACGTCACCCACGACCAGGTGGAGGCCATGACCCTCGCCGACCGCATCGTCGTGCTTCAAGACGGCGTGGTCATGCAGTTCGGCACGCCCATGGAGCTGTACGACAACCCGCAATCCCTGTTCGTCGCCCAGTTCATCGGCTCCCCCAAGATGAACATCTTCCAGGGCCGGCACGCCGAGCCGTTCCGGGTCCACACCGTCGGCGTGCGCCCGGAGCATCTGCAGGTCGCGGCGAACGGCTCCGGCACCTGGAACGGCAAGGTCGTCCGCTCCGAGGTGCTGGGGTCGGAAAGCTACATCTATGTGAGCAACGGCGCCGAGGAGCCCGTCATCCTGCGCGAGGAGGGCAAGTCGCCCTACCATCCCGGCGACGAACTGAGCTTCTCGCCGAAGGGCGACCTGTTCCACCTGTTCGACGAAAGCGGCAGACCCGTGGCCCACGGCTAGCAGGCGTCATCGACACGGGGTCAGAAAACTTGGGCCCTATGATGCCGGAAGGGAGACGCCGGAACCCGTGAGACTGCGTGGTGGGCCCGGCAGGACTCGAACCTGCAACCAGACCGTTATGAGCGGCCGGCTCTAACCATTGAGCTACGGGCCCGACCGGGCGATTCGATATAGCGCAACCGCGGCGCGCGCGGAATGGCGACCACGCCGCAGAAGTGTCGTATTCGACTGGCAAGCGTCGCGGCACTTGCCATGATTCCCGGAGTTGAGCCCGTGCGCCTCCCCCTCCCCGCCATTCCAGCCGTCGCCATGATTGCCGGCCTCGTGCTGTTCGCCGCCCTCGTCGCCTCGCCGCTCGCCGCTCAGGAGGCCGACCCGATCCCGCGCCTCACCGTCAGCGGCGAGGGTTCGATCGACGTCGTGCCCGACATCGCCATCGTCACGCTGGGCGTGGTTTCCCGCGCGCCGACCGCGGGCGAGGCGCTGCGCGCCAACTCGGTCGATCTCGCCGACGTGATCGCCACCGTGCTCGCCACCGGTGTCGCCGAGCGGGACGTGGGCACCACCAGCTTCTCCATCAGCCCGGTCTACCAGCGCCGGCGCGACGCCGACGACAACAGCCCGCCGAAGATCGTCGGCTATTCGGTCTCCAACCAGATCCGCGTCGTCATCCGCGACCTGGCCGAGTCGGGCGAGCTGCTCGACAAGGTGGTGCAAGCCGGCGCCAACCAGGTGAACGGGCTTTCCTTCGACATCGACGATCGCCAGGGCGCCGCCGACGCGGCGCTGGCCGACGCCATCGGCGACGCGCGGCGCAAGGCGGAGATCATGGCCGAGGCCGCGGGCGTGCGCCTGGTGCGCATCCTGTCGATCTCTACCCAGGGCGGTCGCCCTGCCCCGGTGTTCGAGCGCGCCATGACGATGGCCGCCGACGCCGCGGTGCCGGTGATGCCCGGCGAGCGGCAGGTGACGACCCATGCGTCGGTAACCTGGGAGATCGCACCGCAGTGACGGCGGCGGCCGACGCACTGACGGTCCGGCCGGCGGGCGACGGCGACCGCGCCGCGGTGCTCGATATCGAGCGGCGCGCCTTCGACAGCGACACGGAAGCGCGGCTGGTCGACGATCTGCTCGCCGACCGAACCGCCCGCCCGCTCATCTCGCTGATCGCCGAGCGTAACGGCCGGCCGGTGGGGCACGTGCTGTTCACTGCCATCTCGCTCGGCGAGGGCAATCTGGCGAGTGCGTCGATCCTGGCGCCGCTGGCGGTGGTGCCGGAGGCGCAGCGAAGCGGCGTCGGGACGGCACTGGTCCGTGACGGGCTTGCGCGGCTAGCGGACGAGCGGTGCGACGTGGTGCTGGTGCTCGGCGACCCGGCCTATTACGGCCGCTTCGGTTTCGTGCCGGCGCGGGGGTTCGGCATCCGGGCGCCCTACCCGCTCCCCGAAACATGGAACGATGCGTGGATGGCACAGCGGCTGAGCGACCGGCCCCTGCCGCCCGGCACGCCGGTTGCGCGCCCGGCGCGCAGCCTGGACCGGCCCGAGTACTGGCTGCCGTAGGCCGGGGCTGTCACGACATCGCCGTCCCGTGCGGTGTTGGCAGTGCAGACGCGGAACGCCGAGACTGAAGAACGAGGCGAGCAGAGATCCCGCATCTGCAGCGCATCATCAAAGATGCCGCACCGCGTGCGGGACGACGTCGGGGTGTTACATCGTAGCGGGGCGGAGCGACGGGCGGGGTTCGGACCGCAGGGTGTGCAAGGATGACGCAACCACCTCTCCGTCATTCCGGGCGGGTGTGCAGCACGCTCGTGATGCACCGCAGACCCGGAATCTCTCGTCCGTTCGGCTCGGGGTCCCGCATCTGCGGCGCATCATCAGAGATGCTGCACCGCGTGCGGCACGACGGTGAGGCAAGAGGTCCGCCGGAACAACCTACGGCAACCCGCCCCTACCCCAGCCAGCGGTCGAAGAAGGCGAGAACCTCGGCGCGCATGCGCGGGGTTTCGGCATGGCCGCTCGCCGCCTCGCGGATCACCGTCAGGCACTCGGCCGCGCCGGCCTGGTCGTAGGCGGCGACCACGCGCGCGATTGCCGGCGCGTACGCTCCATCGTGCGTCAGCGGGTCCTCCACGCCGGTGCCGATCAGCTGCGGGCGCGGCGCGATCAAGGCGGCGATGTCGCCGGCGTCGCCGTCCGCCAGCAGGCCGGGCACGGTCAGATAGCCCTTGTGGAGATCGTGGGCGCCGGTGGCGATCAGCGGCGCGAGATCGGCGAACGAGCAGAGATGGGCGACCGCGGCGAGGCGCGGCTCCAGCGCCGCCAGCCAGCAGGCGTGGGTCGCGCCCATGGAGAAGCCGAACGCGCCCAGGCGTGCGGCGTCGACATCGTCGCGCGCGGCGAGATAGTCGAGCGCGGTCGCGAGCTCGCGGAGCATGTCACCGATCAGCGTCGCCCCCTGCCACAGCCGCGCCTTGACCCGCGCCTCCTCGGTCGGCTGCTGGCGGCCGCCGAAAGCCGGCATGTCGAGGCTCAGCGCAACGAAGCCGCGGGCCGCGAGCACCGGACCATAGGCCGGCGCCTGCATCGCCGGGCGGGCCTCGATCAGGTCGCGGTGGCCGATGGCGTAGCGAAGGCCGTGGGCGTGGGGACAGAGGATCGCCGGGTACGGCCCCGTGCCGTCCGCCGGCCGGCACAGGATGGCGGGCGCGGATTCGTCGCCGAAATCGAAGATCAGGTGCTCGACAACAAAGCCGTCGCGCGTCTCGGTCCGATCCTGCCTAACCGCGGGCGGCGCGCGTTCGTCACACCAAGAGCCGAGGCGGGCGGCGAGACGATCCGCCAGGCGGTCAGCGTTCACCCGCGGCCCCGGCGCGGCTCAGAGCTTGCCGTCGAGCACGTAGGCGAGGATGCGCACCACCTGCTCCGGCGTCTCGGCAACGGCGTTGGCGGCGGCGTTCACCTCCTTCAGCGCATGGGCGTGCTCCGGCGGGTGGAGGATGATCAGCGGCTTGCCGAGCGCGGCGGCATAGCCGGCATCGAAGGCGGCGTTCCACTGCTTGTACTTCTCGCCGAAGCGCACCACCACGACATCGGCGTGGGCGATGGCGTTGCGGGTGCGGATGGCGTTGATGCCGGCGCCCTTGCGGTCGTGCCAAACCTTGTCGGCCTCGGCCCCGAGGATCGCGACGCCGACGTCGTCGGAGGCGGCGTGGTCGGTCACCGGCGCGGAGAAGGTCACGTCGAGCCCGGCCTCGCGTGCCCCGGCCTCGATGCGGTCGCGCCAGTCGGTATGGATTTCACCGGAGAGGTAGATGGAGAGGGGCATGGGGTGATCTCAGTTTAGGGTCAGTCCGTTAAGCCGGCGCGATAAAAGTGGTAGGTGAATCTGGCGACAGAATCGGCGAGGTGCAATTGGAGATTCCTCGGAGAACTGTTGGATCAAGCGACCGGGCTTTGGCAGAGACAAGCAGAATATGCCTCAACATTCACACGACGATTTTAATTGGTTCCACACAACCAAGCTCGGAAAAATGTTCAACGGAGATTCATACCAGTTCATTTCGAATCTCCGCGCGAACTCAATCGACCTAATAGTAACTAGCCCGCCCTTCGGCCTCGTCCGCGAAAAGGAATACGGCAACGTACCAGCTGACGAATACATCAACTGGTTCAAGCCATATGCGCATCAATTCAAACGAATACTTAAACATAGTGGAAGCCTAGTAATAGATATTGGAGGAGTTTGGAATAAGGGCGAGCCGACACGACATCTTTATCATTTCAAGCTACTTATTATGCTCTGTGACGAATACGGATTCAATCTAGCTCAGGATTTTTATTGGTGGAATCCCGCGAAACTCCCAACACCCGCCGAGTGGGTAACTGTTAGAAGGATTCGCGTCAAAGATGCCCTCAATAAAATCTGGTGGCTGTCAAAATCTCCATGGCCCAAAGCAAGCAATCGTCGTGTCTTGCAGCCATATAGCGACAGCATGGAGGATTTGCTGACAAATGGGTACAAGCCGAATCTTCGACCTTCAGGTCACGACATAAGCGATCGCTTTCAGAACGACAACGGCGCAGCTATTCCACCAAATCTGCTGGCGATCGCGAACACGGAGAGCAATAGCCCGTATCTGCGGTACTGTCGGTCCAAGCAGCTTAGGCCTCATCCTGCACGTTTTCCTGTTGAACTTCCAGAGTTCTTCGTCCGCATGCTAACCGACGAAGGCGATCTAGTCCTCGACCCCTTCGCAGGGAGCTGCGTGACAGGTGAGGTGTGTGAGCGGCTGCGTCGCAGATGGATATGTGCCGAACTGGTAGAGGCATATTTAGAGGGCGCGATGGGCAGATTTGAAACTAGGGCCAAGCGCTCCACCCAACGCAAGAACACCAACTGGGAACCGTCGGACAATGACTATTTCAAGCTCCCCCGTGTGGGGCTTCTGTGGGAGAGCCGAACCACAGACAAGCTAGCAAAGGATGGCGGGAAAAAACGCCCTCGAACTGGGAATAGACGGGTGAATCCCGACAAGAGCCGTCGCGCCAAGGGTCGATCACGTGACTGACTGGCAGCTTCTGTACACGCCTCGAGTTTGGCAGACTGATGCTCTAGATCGTTGGAAGCGTAAGCGCAGGGGCGTCGTGCGCGTAGTTACGGGCGGCGGCAAAACTGTTCTCGCCTTCATGTGCATTATGGAGTTTTGCCGCAGCGAGACGAATGGTCAAACACTGATAATTGTTCCAACTATTTCGCTTCAAGACCAATGGTACGTCGCCCTTCAGGAGGAACTAGGTGTTCGGTCGAACCAAATTGGATTGCTCAACGGCCAGGAACAGCCGGTAGGTGAGGAGACGATTATCATCGCGGTGATTAATTCTGCTAGGCGCTTCACTTCCTCTTTCTCAAGAGGACGCCGCGTGTTCTTGATTGTGGATGAATGCCACCGTGCTGGATCACCTATCAACGCACTCGCTCTTCAAGGAGAGTTTGTCGCCACCCTTGGCCTCTCAGCCACGCCAGAGCGCGAATACGATGAAGGTTTTGACGCCCACATCAGCCCACAGCTCGGCTCAATCATCTACGACTACACCTACGCTGACGCCGCGCGCGATCATGTAATCAGTTCCTTCTCGCTCACCAACGTAAGAGTTTCAATGCTCCCAGACGAGGAAGCTACGTACCGCAAACTCTCGCAGCGGATCGCTCAATCAATGCGCTCAAACCAGACGGCCGAAGTCAAGGAGAGAACTAAACGACTTCTGCAACGCCGCGCCAGCGTCGCCGCGTTGGCGACGATGCGAATTCCGGTAGCCGTAAGGCTTGTCGAGGCGCACCGCGGCGAAAGGATAGTTATCTTTCACGAGCGTATCAAAGCAGCTGATCAAATAGTCGGAATTCTGAGACACCGCGGACATCGTGTCACAATCTATCATTCCGAAATCGGTCCTGATGTCCGCCGCGACAACCTTCGTCTATTTCGCACGGGTCAATTTGATGTTCTTGTATGCTGCCGTGCGCTGGACGAAGGGTTGAACGTGCCCGAAGCAAGCGTGGCGGTAATCGCGAGTTCAACAGCGAGCCAGCGGCAACGTATCCAGCGGCTTGGGCGTATTCTTCGCAAGGTTGATGGGAAAGAAGAAGCGGTCGTATATACATTGTTTGCGACCAATGAAGAGCGGAAACGGCTGGAATTCGAGGAATCAAACCTACAGAGCATCACCAATGTTCGTTGGATGCAAGGTGAGGCCAAAACTGGTGCCTAGGCTTTTTCATCGGGACGAGTGGTTCGACCAATTGTCTCCGAAAGCGTTCAGCGAGGCTGAATTTGAGACATTGTTGCGTCAACATGCGGACATTATCCGCGCTGATTCAATCATAGTGCCGTTTAAGAAGACGGTCTACGCCGGACCGAATTCCGCCCGAGCAGATCTTGCTATTATACCACGAGACTACCGTACTTGGGTGGTCGTCGAGGTCGAGATGTCTCACCATGGCCTCTACAGCCATGTTTTGCCCCAAGTCCGAACCTTGCGAGATGCCTTATACGGTCAAGATCTTGCAAGCTACCTGTTGTCCAAATCGCCTACTCTCGACGCGGCAAAGATCGGCGATATGTTGCGCGGTGACCCTCCAGACGTACTCGTACTCGTGAATAAATTCGATGAGGAGTGGGACAAAGAATTAAGACGATACGGTGCACATCTAATGGTCTTCGAAGTGTTCAGATCGAAGAATAACCGACACATATTTTCGATTGATGGTGGACCGCCACGAGTCGCTCAGAATTTTCTCAGCGAGCTTTCTTTCAGTCTGCTGCCACGTTGCCTTTCCGTTGCTTCGCCCGCAGCATTGGACTTTCCGACGGGCAGGACGGTTCCGATCCTAATTGATGACCAGATGACTTACTGGGAGCGTTTCCATACGGCAACGGAGGTGTACCTTACACCCATTGGTAGTATGCCTATTAGTCCGGGCAGCAAGTACGCGCTTGTCCTGCTCGACGGTGGACAACACGAGATACGCCCGCTTGGGACAAGAGGGTCGCAATGAGCATCAATATCGAAATCGGTCTCAACGCCATAGCCAGCTACCGTCGTCTCGACTACGAAATCTGGTACGCGTTAGCCGAGTTTGTCGACAATTCTACCCAATCCTACGAAAACGATAGTGAGGAACTCGACGCCGCTTACGAAGAGGACGGCGAAGGCTTGGAGGTACGTATTACCTACGAGCGCAAAGGCGTCGAACCGGTTTTCCGTATCGCGGACAACGCGATGGGCATGAACTACGACGAGCTCCAACACGCGCTGGTAGTCGCGAGTCCACCCACCAATCCGAATGGTCGATGCCGCTACGGCATGGGCATGAAGACCGCTTCATGCTGGATTGGCAACCGTTGGACAATAACAACAAAACGCCTCGGCGAAACTCGCGAATATACGGTTGAAGTTGACGTTCGTAAAATCGAGGCGGGTGATCCCAGCCTTAAAACTTCGACGATAGAAGGTATAGACCCGGAGAAACACTATACGAGAATTGAGATATTCGATCATCATAGAGAATTCAAGGGAAGAACGATCGGGAAGATCAAGGACTACCTAAAATCGATATACCGCCAAGATTTTCGCCGCGATACACTGAGTCTTTTCTACAATGACGAAATCCTCAGGTGGCAGGAATTTGATTCACGTCTTCGAACAAACCGTGCGGGCGAAGTTTATCGAAAGGACTTCACATTCAAGATCGATGACAAAACTGTGCACGGATGGGCCGGCATCCTAGATAAAGGCGCGCGGGCCGATACAGGCTTTTCCATTCTTCATGCTGACCGAGTCGTGAAGGGATGGCCCAACGCTTGGAGACCGGAGCGAATATTTGGCCACAATCGCAATGATCTTCTCAACCAGCGGCTTCTCGGAGAGATCCACCTCGACGAGTTTGAGGTTACGCACACCAAAGACAACATTCAGTGGTACGGTGACGACGAAGAAAAAGTTGAAAAAGAACTTCAGCAACAAATCAGCAATCTGATCAGCGTTGCCCGCACGCCCTGGAAAGACCAGAAGGACGCGCGCGGTCCATCTGAAGGCGAAGTCGACGTGGCAATCGCCGAACTTCGCGACGAGCTGCTGTCGCCGGAGATGATCGACAAGATCTCTATCACGGTACTTCCGCCTGAGGACGAGCTAACTGAATCTTTGGAGCGTATAGCTCGCCCAGTGAAGACGCAGCGACAACCTGATATCAGGGCGAAGCTGGATCAGATGGAAGTGTGGGTCTACATCGTTGGCAGCGATGTCGGCCCCCATGACCCTTACGTAATAAGCGAACCCGGCGACGACGATAAAGTGATTGTCATCATCAACATGCAACATCCGCATGTTTCGCACGTCGAGGGTGAGCAGGCGCTAATCAACTATTTCCGGCACTGTGTCTACGACGCGGTTGCCGAGTGGCAGGCTCAGCGGCTCAGGGGCAAACTTGATCCAAACACGGTGAAGATGCTGAAAGATCAGCTCCTTCGAGTGTCGTTCCAAATGGAGCAGCATGCGCAGGCCGATGCCGGTTCTGAGTAGCAACGATCGCTCGCCACCTAAGACTTGCCTTACCGGCTAGCGTGCGGCTCGACCCGAGGTACTCACCACCCCTAAGCGTCCTGAACCCCCGCAACTTCCGGCCTCGGCTCGGACGCCTCATCCCCCCGGCCAAGCCGGGGCTTTGCCCCCGGCTGGGCCGGAGGCGCGCGCTCAACTATCCAGGAAGCTCCGGAGCTTCCGTGACCTCGACGGATGCTTCAGCTTCCGGAGCGCCTTGGCCTCGATCTGGCGAATGCGTTCGCGGGTGACCGAGAACTGCTGGCCGACCTCCTCCAGCGTGTGGTCGGTGTTCATGCCGATGCCGAAGCGCATGCGAAGCACCCGCTCCTCGCGCGGCGTGAGCGAGGCGAGCACGCGCGTGGTGGTCTCGCGCAGGTTTGACTGGATCGCCGCGTCGATGGGAAGAACCGCGTTCTTGTCCTCGATGAAATCGCCGAGGTGGGAATCCTCCTCGTCGCCGATCGGCGTCTCCAGGCTGATCGGCTCCTTGGCGATCTTGAGCACCTTGCGCACCTTTTCCAGCGGCATGGCGAGCTTTTCCGACAGCTCCTCCGGCGTCGGCTCGCGGCCGATCTCGTGGAGCATCTGGCGCGAGGTCCGCACGATCTTGTTGATCGTCTCGATCATGTGGACCGGGATGCGGATGGTGCGCGCCTGGTCGGCGATGGAGCGGGTGATCGCCTGGCGAATCCACCAGGTGGCGTAGGTGGAGAACTTGTAGCCGCGGCGGTACTCGAACTTGTCGACCGCCTTCATCAGGCCGATGTTGCCCTCCTGGATCAGGTCCAGGAACTGCAGGCCGCGATTGGTGTATTTCTTGGCGATGGAGATCACCA